>NZ_VDMR01000012.1 GCF_006346315.1 Nocardioides litoris
TCAAGCTGGCCCGGCTGCTGGCCCAGGACAAGGCCATCGACGACCTGGTCGAGGTCGAGGTCCCCCGCACGGTGCAGCTGTTCGCCCCGGTCGTGACCTCCGAGAACGTCGACCAGTACCTCCCGTCCGCGTTCATGTCCTGACCCGCACCACCTGACACCGCCGCTCCGGGCCGCGCACCTGCGCGGCCCGGAGGGGTACGTTCCGACGCAATGGAGCTCTCGATGACCACCATCCACCCCGACCGGTCCGGTCGCCTCAACGTCGCCATGGTCGGTCACGCCTTCATGGGCGCCGCCCACTCCCAGGCGTGGCGCTCGGCCGGCCGGTTCTTCGACCTCCCGCTCCGCCCGGTCATGCAGGTCCTCGGTGGTCGTGACGCCGCCCGCACGTCGGCCGCGGCCGAACGGATGGGGTGGAACGACTGCGACACCGACTGGCGCCACCTGGTCACCCGCGACGACGTCGACCTGGTCGACATCTGCACGCCCGGTGACTCCCACGCCGAGATCGCCATCGCGGCGCTCGCCGCCGGCAAGCACGTCCTGTGCGAGAAGCCGCTGGCCAACACCGTCGCCGAGGCCGAGGAGATGACCCGCGCCGCCGAGGAGGCCGCGACCCGCGGCGTCCGCGCGATGGTCGGGTTCACCTACCGCCGCGTCCCCGCGATCGCCCTGGCCCGCCAGATGGTCGCCGAGGGCCGCCTGGGCGACGTGCGCCACGTCCGCGCGCAGTACCTCCAGGACTGGATCGCCGACCCCGAGGCCCCGATGTCGTGGCGCCTGGACAAGGAGAAGGCGGGCAGCGGCGCCCTGGGCGACATCGGCGCCCACATCATCGACCTCACCCAGCACGTCCTCGGCGACGACATCACCGAGGTGTCCGGCCAGCTCGAGACCTTCGTCAAGGAGCGCCCGCTCGCCGCCGAGCACGCCGGCCTGTCCGGTGCGTCGTCCGGGGGCCCCGAGCGCGGCCAGGTCACCGTCGACGACGCGGCCATGTTCCTGGCCCGCTTCCGCGGGGGAGCGGCCGGGGTCTTCGAGGCCACCCGCTTCGCCACCGGCCGCAAGAACGCCATCCGCATCGAGCTCAACGGCTCGGCCGGCAGCCTGGCCTTCGACTTCGAGGACATGAACGTCCTGCACTTCTACGACGCCACCGAGCCCGCCGAGACGGCCGGCTTCCGGCGCATCCTCGTCACCGAGGCGACGCACCCGTACGTCGGCGCCTGGTGGCCCCCGGGCCACGGCCTCGGCTACGAGCACGGCTTCACCCACCAGGCCGTCGACCTCGTGACCGCCATCGCGGCGGGCACCGACCCCACCCCGACCTTCGCTGACGGCCTGCGCGTCCAGCGCGTCCTCGGCGCGGTCGAGACCAGCAGCGACACCCGCAGCTGGCAGGAGATCCCCGACTAGGGCCTCCTCCCCGACCCCTCCACCACGGGGCACCCCGGACCCGGTACGCGACCCGCGTGCCGGGTCCGAGGCATGCCCGGAGTTCGGCAGTTCGGTCACACGACCTCGGTAGCACCAGTGCCCAAAACTCCCGGGACTTGTGTATTGACGCCGTTAAAAGGTCGTCCCTAGTGTGACGCTCGCCACGGCGGACGTCCGACCGCCGGCACACCCGAAAGGCCGATGCGCATGTCGCACCACCCGGTGGTCTCGGAGCGGACACGCTCCCCCCGTCCCTCCTCGAGCCCCGAGCGCCGCAGCCTGGCCGTCGCGCTGGTGGTCGCCCTGGTCGGGGGCCTGTTCGGCCTCACGGCCCCGGCGCAGGCCGCCCCGGCCGCGCCCGCCGACGCCGCACCCGCGGTGCAGGTCGACCAGGCCGCCGACGTCGCCGCCGACGTCGCAGCCGTCGCCGACGCCGGCGCCGTGGCCGCGGCGGACCCGCCGGACCTCACCAAGTTCCAGAAGGTCGTGCTCGGCCAGGGCAACACCCTGGGCGAGGCGATGGAGCTGACGGTGGCCCCCGACGGGCGGGTCTTCTTCATCACCCGGGCCGGCGACATCCAGATGTACGACCCCACGGACGGGTCAATCGAGATCATCATGCTCGGCACCCAGCTGAGCGTCTGGAGCGGCCTGGAGGACGGCGGCCTCGGCATCACGCTGGCCCCCGACTTCGCCACCAGCAAGCACCTCTACGTCTACTACGCCCCGCTGCCCAAGGCGCTCAACGCCAACCGCCTCTCGCGCCTGACCCTCACCGAGGACGCCACCACCGGCCAGGTCTCGATCGACAAGTCCTCCGAGAAGGTCCTCCTGCACGTCGGCACCCAGCGCAACATCTGCTGCCACTCCGCCGGCTCGCTGCAGTTCGACGGCCAGGGCGTCCTGCACCTGACCACCGGTGACAACACCTCGTCCTCGGACAACGGCGGGTTCTCGCCGCACGACGAGCGCTCCGGCCGCAACGACTACGACGCCCAGGACTCCGCCGGCAACACCAACGACCTGCGCGGCAAGATGCTGCGGATCATCCCCCGCGCCGACGACCTCGGCGACGAGGACCCCGTCGAGAGCAGCCCGGGCATGTCCTACGACATCCCCGACGGCAACCTGTTCGGCGAGGGCGGCAAGTACGCCACCGCGAAGTACCCGAGCGCCGACGCGGCCAAGACCCGGCCCGAGATCTACGTCATGGGCCTGCGCAACCCCTACCGCCTCGGCACCGACCCGGAGTCCAAGGCCGTCTACTGGGGTGAGGTCGGCCCCGACTCGCGCAGCAACGACCCGGGCCGCGGCCCGCGCCACCAGGAGGAGTTCAACCGCACCACCGAGGCCATGAACGGCGGCTGGCCCTACTGCGGCGGCGAGGTCGGCGACGACCTGGCCAAGCAGGACTTCGGCGGCGCCTACGTCGACTGGGACTTCACCGCCAACCGGGCCAAGACCAACGCCGACGGCTCGCTCAAGCGCTTCCCGTGCAACGACCCGACGGGCATGAAGGGCGTCAACGACTCGCCCAACAACACCGGCCTCGTCGACCTGCCGCCGATGACCGACGCCTGGATCCCCTACTCCACCTCGGCCCCGTTCAAGTACCCCGAGGTCGAGGGTTCCACCCCGACCGGCGCGCAGGTCTACCGTCAGTCGCGCAACAAGGCCGCGAAGGACACCGCGTTCCCGGCGTACTACGAGGGCTCGGTCTTCATCTCCGAGATGAGCCGCGGCTGGATCAAGGAGGTCCGCACCAACGCGGACGGCTCCATCGCCGCGATCAAGCCCTTCATGACCGGTTTCTACGCCCCCGGCGACATGGAGTTCGGGCCCGACGGCTCGCTCTACGTCCTCGAGTACGGCTCCGGCTTCTTCTCCGGCTCGCCCGACACCAAGCTCGTCCGCGTCGACTACGCCGTCAACGGCTCCGCCCCGCAGGTCAAGGTCGCTGCCACCCCCTCCGAGGGCGGCACCCCGCTCACCGTGGCCTTCTCCAGCGCCGGAACCAGCGACCCCGACGGCGGCACGCTGACCTACGCCTGGGACTTCGGTGACGGCGGCACCTCGACCCAGCCTAACCCCTCGCACCAGTACGCCAAGGCCGGCGACTACTCCGCCACGCTCAAGGTCACCGACTCCACCGGCAAGTCCGCCACCGGCGCGGTCGTCGTCAACGTCGGCAACACCCGGCCCGTCGTCGACATCACCGCACCGATCGACGGCGGCTTCTTCGCCCCCGGCAACAAGGTGAAGTACGACGTCAAGGTCTCCGACAAGGAGGACGGCCAGGTCGACTGCACCAAGGTCGAGGTCTCCGAGGGCCTGGGCCACGACGTCCACGCCCACCCGCTCCAGAGCACGTTCGGCTGCGCGGGCACGATGACGATGTCGCTCGACACCGACCACGGCGAGGACGCCAACATCTACGGCCAGCTGGCCGCGACCTACACCGACCGCGGCGGCAACGCCGGCACCAACGGCCCGCTCGTCGGCCGCGACCTCATCACCCTGCAGCCCAAGCGCAAGCAGGCCGAGCACGCCAACGGCCGCTCCGGCGTCAACGAGACCGGGTACGACGACAAGTCGGGCACGCGGCCCGGCGCCGGCGGCATCATCACCGGGATGGGCAACGGGAACCACATCTCCTACAACCCGATGAGCCTGGCCGGCATGCGCTCGATCGCCGTGACCTACTCCGGCTCGCCCGCCGCGGGTGCGGCCATCGAGGTCCGCGCCGGTGCCAGCAACGGCACCGTCGTCGCCCGCATCCCGCTCGACGGCGGGACGCAGGGCCTCTACTACTACAAGACGGTCAGCGGCGAGATCACCAGCCGCGCGGCCGACGCCGGCGGCAAGCCGCTGTTCTTCGTCTACACCGGCAACGGGGAGATGAACTTCGACGAGGTCCGCTTCACCGGTGACGGCATCGCCTCCGACGTGGCGCCGTTCGTCACCAGCGCGACCGCCACCCCGGCCGACGGCGCCGCGCCGCTCAAGGTCGACTTCGCCGCCGCGGCCACCGACAACGACGGCGACGCGATCACCTACACCTGGGACTTCGGCGTCGCCGGCACCACCGCCGACACCGCCACCGGCCAGGCGGTGTCCTACACCTACGCCGCGCCCGGCACCTACACCGCCACCGTCACGGCCAAGGACCCCAGCGGCAAGAGCAGCGGCAAGACCGTCCAGGTCGTCGTGCGCCGCGCCTGCACGACGGCGCCGGTGCCCGACGCCGGCTACACGATGCTCTTCAACGGCCGCGACCTCACCGGCTGGAAGCAGTCCGGTCCGGGCGGGTTCACCGTCGAGGACTGCACCCTGACCTCGGTCGGCGGTCTCGGCCTGCTGTGGAACACCACCAAGCAGTTCGCCGACTACTCGCTCAAGCTGCAGTACAAGACGAGCAAGGACGCCGACAACTCGGGCGTGTTCACCCGCTTCCCCGACCCGGGCAACGACCCGTTCGTCGCGGTCGACCGGGGCCACGAGATCCAGATCAAGGAGGGGCAGCCGAACGACGAGCCCCAGAAGACCGGCTCGGTCTACAACTTCGACCGCGAGGACGCGCGCAACGCCAAGCCCTCCGGTGAGTGGAACGACTACGAGATCAAGGTCGTCGGCCAGACCTACACGATGACGCTCAACGGCAAGGTCGTGAACACCTGGACCTCTGACGGCTCGCGCGGCACCACCGGCTACGTCGGCCTGCAGAACCACGGCGCGTCCGACACCGTGAGCTTCCGCAACGTCCAGATCCGGGAGCTCCAGGTCGAGGAGCCCTTCGTCAACACCGTCACCGCCACCCCGCTGCGCGGCGCCGCGCCGCTCGAGGTGACCTACACCGCCGCCGGCATCGACCGGCAGGGCGACGCCCTGACCTACGAGTGGGACTTCGGCGACGGCTCGCCGAGCGTCATCGGTGGCGCGACGATCAAGCACACCTACACCGCCAAGGGCGCCTACACCGCCGGCGCGATCCCGATCGACGCCAAGGGCAACCGCGGCCAGTCCGTGGCGGCCAAGGCCGTGACCGTGCTCGCCGACCCGGTGCCGGTCGCCACGGCGTCGCCCAGCTGTGGCCTCGCGCCGCTGCAGGTCGCCTTCACCGGCACCGCCACCGACCCGCAGGGCCAGGCCGTCACCTACGCCTGGGACTTCGGGGTCGACGGCGACACCGCAGACACCTCCAGCGAGGCCAGCCCGTCGTACACCTACGCCACCCCGGGCACCTACACCGCGACGCTGACGGTGACCGACCCCGACGGCAACACCGGCGCCACGTCCGTGCGGGTCCGGGCCCTCGAGTCCGGCGTGTGCCGCGCGGTCGCCGACCTGGCGCCGTTCTTCAACAACGACGGCATCTCGACCCACGCCAACCCCGGTGACGGCAACTTCGACGGCGGCGGCTGGGCCTTCGCCGCGGAGACCCTGCCGGCGGCCGTGCGCGACAACGGCGGCTCGCTCGTCGTCGACGGCGTCGACTTCGAGTTCCCGAGCCCGGCCGACGGCCGGAGGAACAACGTCGAGGCCAACGGCCAGACCATCCCGCTGCCCACCGGCCGCTACACCGGTCTGAGCATCCTCGGCTCCGCCCACAACGGCGACGTCGACCAGCCCGTCACCATCACCTACGCCGACGGCAGCACCTCGACCGCGCAGCTGCGCTTCACCGACTGGGCCGTCTCGCCCAAGTTCGGCGAGACCACCGCGGTCGACATGCCCCACCGCCACAACAGCGGCGGCGACACCAGCCCCCGGGTCTACCTGTGGGCGCAGTCGCTCCCCGTGCAGGACAAGGACCTGGCCAGCATCACGCTGCCGGTCGACGCCAAGCTGCACGTCTTCGCAATCAGCGCGACCGCGCCGGGCGAGGAGCCCCCGTGCGACCAGCCGCGCCGCTCCGACGAGTTCGACGGCACCGAGCTCCTCGACAACTGCCACTGGGGCGTGCGCCGCGCCGACGACAGCCTGTACGACGTCACCGGCGGCGCGCTCGAGCTGACCGCCGGCCCCGGGGAGTACAACAGCACCCCCAACGTCATCACCCAGGCCGCTCCCGAGGGGGAGTGGGAGGTCACGACCAAGGTGACCTTCGACCCGACCCAGGAGGGCCAGCAGGCCGGCCTCGTGCTGGCCGGCGAGGGCAGCTCCGGGTTCGCCAAGCTGATGTTCGTCCGCAAGAGCACCGCGGGCAACGAGTGGATCGAGTTCCTGAAGTCCAGCAACCCCAACAACAGCTTCGACTTCAACGGTGACTGGAACACTGGCGGCGCGAGCTTCGACGGACCGTTCCTGCCCGCGGACTTCCCGACCACGTTCTGGCTGCGGATGTCCTCCGACGGCACGGACCTGACCGGCGCCTACTCCCTCGACGGCGAGGAGTTCACCCAGGTCGGCACCAAGCGCGCCCTCGCGGGCATCACCAAGCCGCGGGTCGGCGTCATGGCCCTGCGGGGCGGCGCGACCGAGGCCCCCGTGGCGTCCTACGACTACGTCCGCTTCGGCGGCGAGCCCGTGCAGGTCTACCCCGAGGTCCCGGCGGTCGAGCCGACGGTGACGTCGTGCTCGCGCAGCGACGACTTCGCGGCGGCGCTCGACCCGCAGCGCTGGGACGGGATCCTGCGCGAGGACAAGGACCTCTACCAGGTCGCCGACGGTCGGCTCTCGCTGCAGACCGGTCCCGGTGAGCTCACCGAGGGCTCGCCCAACCTGGTCCTGCAGAGCCTGCCCAGCGGCGGCTACACGGCCGTCACCAAGATGACGCTCGCCTCGACGGCGGAGGGCCAGCAGGCCGGCCTGGTCATGCACAACCCGACCGGCGGCGGCTACCTCAAGCTCGCCTTCGTCAACAAGGGCGGCGGCAACCGCTGGGTCGAGTTCCTGCGCAACGACGGGACGAACAACGACTTCTCGGGCAACTGGCACTCCGGCCCGGGCGGCGGCTTCGGCGGCCCGTTCCTGCCGGGTGACTTCCCCGAGACCGTCTACCTGCGGTTCTCCACGGCGGACGGCGAGACCTTCCGCGGCGAGTACTCCGTCGACGGCACGACCTGGGAGACCGCCGGCGACGACCGCGCCGGCTTCGGTCCGGGGAGCTTCGTCGGCCCGTACGCCCTGCGCGGCCCCGGCGGCACCGTCGCCACGGCCCACTTCGACTGGTACGCCGCGGCCCCCGAGCGCGAGTGCGCCGACAACACCGCCCCCGAGGTGACCGCCACGGCCACCCCGACCACCGGCACCGCGCCGCTCGAGGTCGACTTCACCGCCACGGGCACCGACGCCGACGGCGACGAGCTCGTCTACACCTGGGACTTCGGTGCCGGGCCCGTCGAGGGCGGCACGCCCACCGGCGAGGCGGTCAGCCACACCTACACCGAGGCCGGCACCTACACCGCCACGGTCACCGCGACCGACCCGTCCGGCGCCACGGGCACCGACACGGTCGAGATCGTCGTCGACGGGGCCCAGCAGGGCCGCACCTGGATCGTCGACGCCGTCGACGAGACCAACCCGGTCTCCAACAAGTGGGTCTCCGAGGACACCGGGACCTCCGAGGTGACCATCCAGGTCGGCGACACCGTGGAGTGGCAGTTCGACCGCGCGACGATGAGCCACGACCTGACCTCGGTCGACAAGGCCGGCTCGACCCCGTGGAGCCCGCCGCTGCAGGAGTACCGCGACCCCAACGGCACGCCGGTGCGCTACACGTTCACCAAGCCCGGCACCTACGAGTACGTGTGCGTCATCCACGGCACGACCATGACCGGCACGGTCGTGGTCGAGGAGGGCGACACCGAGCCGCCGGTCAACACGCCGCCGACGGCCGACCCGCTGGTCGACCCCAAGACCGGTGCCGCGCCCCTCTACGTGCACTTCGAGGCCCGCGCCAGCGACGCCGACGGTGACACCCTCACCTACGCCTGGGACTTCGGGGACGGCACGGCCGGCAGCACCGCCGACCACGCCCACCACTCCTACACCCAGCCCGGCCGCTACTGGCCGACGCTGACCGTCAAGGATGGCAGGGGCGGCGAGCTCAAGCGCGAGTTCGAGGTCACCGTCACCGGCGGCCAGGCCCCGCTCGTGCGGGCCGGGGTCAGCACCCAGGCCGGCGACGCCCCGCTGAACGTCACGGGGACCGCGAGCGCCGAGGATCCCCAGGGCGACGACATGACGTACCGGTGGGACTTCGGGGACCCCGGCACCGCGACCAACATCGTCGACGGCACCCGGGGCAACCACACCTACACCCGGCCCGGCACCTACTCGGCCACGTTCAGCGCGACCGACCCCGCCGGCAACACCGGCAAGCGGACGTTCCGGATCGTCGTCGGTGGCGAGCCCCCGGTCGACCCCGAGCCGGAGGAGCCGGTCCGCGAGATCGAGCTGTCCGCGAGCGCTGCGCCGTCCACCGGCAAGGCCCCGCTGCCCGTCAGCTTCGGCACCGAGGTCTCGCAGCCGACCACCGTCGGCGGTGACCTCGAGGTCTTCGCCAACGGCACGGGGGTCTGGGACGACGTCGAGGGCACGACCACGATGACCCGCTGGGGTGCCTCGACCGACACCTTCCTGGAGCTGTCGGGCGTCAAGCCGAGCTCGACGCACATGGTGCACGTGCACGAGAAGTCGTGCGCCGACCAGAACGGCGGGGCGCACTACCGCTTCGACGAGACCAAGCCGTTCGAGGAGGCCAACGAGATCTGGCTGACCTTCACCTCCGACGCCGAGGGCAAGGCCTCGGTCGCGGTGACCGACCCGCAGCGCGCCGGCGACAAGGCCGTCTCGCTCGTCGTCCACCAGCCCGACATGGGCGCCGGTCGGATCGCCTGCGCCGACTTCGCCCCGGTCGAGGACGACAAGCTCACCTACGAGTGGGACTTCGGGGACGGCACCACCGGCACCGGCGCCGCGCCCGAGCACACCTACACCGAGGCCGGCACCTACGACGCCGTCGTCACGGTCACCCACGCCGGCCCGCACCCGGCCGCCGGCGGTGGCGGCCACGACGGGCACGACGGCCACGCCGGGCACGCCCGCCACGACGGCGAGCACGAGGGCGAGCACCCGAGCGCCACGGCCACGGTCCGCGTCGTCGTCACCGAGGGTGACGAGCCGGAGACCCCCGACACGCAGGCGCCCGACACCCGCGTGGTGGCCGGCCCCTCCGGGGTCACCCGCAGCCGGAACGCCACGTTCCGCCTCGGCTCCACCGAGGCCGGCAGCACCTTCGAGTGCAGCCTCGACGGGGCGGCGTACCGGCCCTGCGCGGCGACGCTGACCTACCGCGACCTGCGCGACGGCAGCTACCGGCTGCTCGTGCGGGCGGTCGACGCGGCCGGCAACAAGGACGCCACCCCGGTGGTCCGCACCTGGCGGGTCGACACCCGCAAGCCCACGGTGCGCACGACCGGACCGAAGGGGTCCACCCGCGACCGCACGCCCACCGTCAAGGCCACCGTGGCCGACAGCGGGCAGCGCATCGGTCGCTCCCAGGTGACCCTCCGCGTCGACGGCGAGGTCAAGCCCGGGTTCCGCTGGAACGCGAGCACCGGCCGCCTCACCTGGACGCCGGGCAAGCGGATGGCCGCCGGCCGGCACACGGTCCGCGTCGTCGTCGTCGACGCCGCCGGCCACCGCACCGTCACCCAGTGGCGGTTCACCGTCCGGCGCTGACCGGACCGCACCACCCCACCCTCCACACCTCCACCCCTCTTCCACGAGAGAGCAGGACACGCATGAGAAGTCTCCGTGTGCCCGCGGCGCGCCGCCTCCGGGCAGCCGTCGCCGGGCTGGCGGCCGTCGCCGTCACCGGCGGCACGATGGCCGCCGCCGACCCCGCCGCCGGTGCGCCGGCGGCGGGGGCGCCCGACGTGGCGCCGTACGTGATGCCGAAGGTCGCCCAGGCCGTCGCCGTCCCCGACTACGACGTCCTGGTCTTCTCCAGGACCGCGGGCTTCCGCCACGACTCCATCCCGGCGGGCGTGCAGGCCGTCCAGCGCCTCGGCGCGCAGGAGAACTTCTCGGTCACCGCGTCGGAGGACCCGGCGGTCTTCACGGCCGCCAACCTGGCCCAGTACGAGGCCGTGGTCTGGCTCTCCACCACGGGTGACGTGCTCAACGCCAGCCAGCAGACCGCGTTCGAGGACTACATCAAGGGCGGCGGCGGCTACGTCGGCGTGCACGCGGCCTCCGACACGGAGTACACCTGGCCCTGGTACGGCAAGCTGGTCGGCGCCTACTTCCGCAACCACCCCGCCGGCACGCCCACCGCCGACGTGCGGGTCGAGACCCGCGACCACATCTCCTCCTGCGCCCTGCCGCAGAAGTGGACGCGCACCGACGAGTGGTACAACTTCCAGCCCACCGAGGGCACCTTCTCCGGCGGCTCGCTGCCGTACGTCGGGGGCAACGGCCCGGCCACCGTGCCGGACTACTCCCCGCGGTCCAACAGCAACATCAAGGTCCTGGCCAACCTCGACGAGTCGACCTACGACGAGGAGGACGGCACCACCGCCGCCGACGACCACCCGATCGCCTGGTACCAGGAGTTCCAGGGTGGCCGCAGCTTCTACACCGGCGGCGGGCACACCGCGGCGTCGTTCTCCGAGCCGCTGTTCCGCAACCACCTGCTCGGCGGCATCCAGTACGCCGCGGGCGAGGAGCCGGACGCGTGCAACCCCCTGCCGCCGACCGACGCGTCGTTCGACCAGATCACCCTGGTCAAGGGCGACGACAAGGTCGGCGAGCCCATGGCCCTGTCGGTCCTGCCCGACGGCCGGGTGCTCCACAACGCCCGTGACGGCCGGATCTTCCTGACCGACCTCGAGGGCAACACGTCCCTGCTGCACGACGTGCCGATCTACTCCCACGACGAGGACGGGCTGCAGTCCATCGCGGTCTCCCCGAACTTCGCCGAGGACGGGTGGGTCTACCTCTACTACGCGCCGCCGCTCGGCACCCCGGCCGGCGACGCGCCCAACGAGGGCGACGCCGCCACGTGGGAGCGCTGGCGCGGCCACAACTCGCTCACGCGCGTGAAGATGGTCGGCGACGACCTCGACTTCTCCACCGAGCAGGAGCTGCTGCAGGTCGAGGCCGACCGCGGCATCTGCTGCCACGCCGGTGGTGCCATCGACTTCGACGCCGACGGCAACCTCTACCTCTCCACCGGCGACGACTCCAACCCGTTCGCCTCCGACGGCTACGCCCCGCTCGACGAGCGGCTGACCCGCAACCCGGCGTACGACGCCCAGCGCAGCTCGGCCAACACCAACGACCTGCGCGGCAAGGTGCTGCGGATCAAGCCCGACCCGACGGCGAAGTCCTACACGATCCCGCAGGGCAACCTCTTCAGAGAGGCCGCCGACACCGCCGGCAAGACCCGCCCCGAGATCTACGCCATGGGCTTCCGCAACCCGTTCCGGATGACCGTCGACAAGCGCACCGGCTACGTCTACCTCGGTGAGTACGGCCCCGACGCGGGCGGCCCCAGCGCCAACCGCGGCCCCGGCGGCATCGTGGAGTTCAACCAGATCCGCCAGGCCGGCAACTTCGGCTGGCCCTACTGCACGGGCACCAACACCGCGGCCGAGACCTACAACGCCTACAACTTCGCCACCAGCACCCCCGGCGCGAAGTACAGCTGCGCGGCCCCGGTCAACACCAGCCCGCACAACACCGGCCTGACCCAGCTGCCGCCGGCCCAGCCCGCCTGGATCAAGTACGACGGCGGCAACGTCACCTACAACGGCAAGACCACCAACGAGTTCGGTGGCGGCGGCGAGGGCCCGATGGCCGGCCCGGTCTACAACTACGACCCCGAGCTCGACTCGGACGTGAAGTTCCCCGAGTACTTCGACAACCACTTCTTCGCGGGCGAGTGGACCCGCGGGTGGATCCGCGACATCTCGATGAACGCCGCGGGCGACGTGGCCGGCATCGACCCGTTCTTCGACGCCTCGACGCTGTACGCCGTCATGGACATGGAGTTCGGGCCCGACGGCTCGCTGTACGTCCTCGACTACGGCAACGGCGGCTACTTCACCGGCAACGAGAACTCCGCGATCTACAAGATCAACGCGATCAACGAGGGCGCCCGGTCGCCGCAGGCCGACGCCGCGGCCACTCCGACGTCCGGCACGGCCCCGCTGACCGTCGCGTTCGACGGCACCGGGTCGACCGACCCCGACGAGGGTGACTCGATCGCGTCGTACGCCTGGGACTTCGACGGCAACGGGACCACCGACGCCAGCACCGCCAAGGCCACCCACGTCTACACCGCGACCGGCGTCTACAACGCCCGGCTGACCGTCACCGACACCACCGGTCGCACGGCGACCGACTCGGCGACGATCACCGTCGGCAACACCGCGCCGACCGTGGAGATCGTGATGCCGCCCGACGGCGGGTTCTTCGAGTTCGGCGACACCGTCAAGGTGCAGGTCGAGGTGACCGACCCCGAGGACGGCACCATCGACTGCAGCCGCGTCAAGATCGACTACGTCCTGGGCCACGACTCCCACGGCCACCCGCTCAGCGGTGGCACCGGCTGCGAGCTCGACCTGCAGACGATCAAGGACGAGGGGCACGACGCCTCGGCCAACATCTTCGGCGTCGTCAGCGCCACCTACACCGACAAGGGCGGCAGCGGCACCCAGGCGCTGACCGGCAGCGACGAGATCGTCCTGCAGCCCAAGCGCAAGCAGGCCGAGCACTGGACGACCCAGCAGGGCGTGGCCACCGAGGCCACGACCGACCCGCTGGGCGGCGCCCGCAACGTGTCCAACATCGACGCCGGTGACCACGTCTCCTACGGCCCGATCAGCCTCTACCAGGTGCCCAAGCTGCGCTTCCGGGTCGCCTCGGCCGGCGCCGGCGGCACCATCGAGGCCCGCCTCGACAGCCCGACCGGTCCGCTCGCGGGCACGGTCGCGGTGCCCAACACCGGCGGCTGGCAGACCTGGCAGTGGGCGGAGATGGACGTCGCCGAGTCGGCACGCACCGGCTCCCACGAGCTGTTCCTGGTCTTCACCAACACCAACCCGGCCGCGACCGGCCTGTTCAACGTGAACTTCTTCGACGCGCTCGGCAAGGGCGTCTCGCTGAACTCGCGTCCGCAGGTCGGGGCCATGGGCACGCCGACGCAGGGCACCTCGCCGCTGACCGTCGACTTCACCGGCTCCGCGTCGGACTTCGACGGTGACGAGCTCACCTACGCCTGGGACTTCGGCGTCCCGGGCACCGACACCGACACCTCGACCGACCTCGAGCCGAGCTGGACCTACACCGAGCCGGGCACGTACACCGCCCGCCTGACGGCGAAGGACCCGCAGGGCGCCACCGGCACGGCCACCGTGCCGATCCGGGTGCTCAACTCCTGCGGCGCCCAGCAGTCCGACGAGTTCGACGGCACCGCGCTCGACGGCAAGTGGCAGGTCATCCGGCCCAGCGGCCAGGTCGCCGTCACCAACGGCAGCCTCGTCATGCCGATCGACTCCGGCAGCCTCTACGGGCCCAACGGCGGGAACGCCAAGGACATCGTCGTCCAGCAGGCGCCCGACGGCGAGTGGACCGTCACGGCCAAGGTCTCCGCGGCCGTGTCGCAGAACTACGAGCAGGCCGGCCTGCGCGTCTACTCCGACGACGACAACTGGGCCTCGGTCCACCTCATCTCGGCCGGCGGCAACCGCGACGTCGAGTTCATCTACGAGGCCGACGGCGTGGCGCGCAACGACGCCGAGGACAAGGTCGGCGGGTCCTTCCCGCAGGACTTCCCCGGCACGTACTACGTGCGACTGGCCTCCGACGGCACCGACCTGCGGGCGTCGTACTCGGCGGACGGCGAGACCTTCAACCCGGTCGGCCGCCCCGCCTCGATGAGCACCCTCACCGACGCGAAGATCGGTCCCGCGGCCGTCTCCGGCGGTGCGACCGGCTCGCCGAACGCGACGTTCGACTGGGTGCGCTTCGACCCCGACGGCACCGTCGGCTCGACCGACCCGAGCGACGAGTTCGACGGCACCTCCCTCGAGGAGTGCCGCTGGAACGCGATCGTCCGCGAGGACCCGGCGGCGTACGAGGTGGCTGACGGTGGGCTGACCATCACGGGTGCGCTGGCCGACCTCTACCAGGACTCGGCCTCCGAGCCGAACGCGACCAACATCATCCTGCAGTCGGCGTCGAACACCTCGAGCGACTACTCGATCGAGACCCAGCTGACCACGACCTACACCGACGGCTACGGCCAGGCGGGGCTGATCATCTACGGCGACGACGACAACTACGTCAAGCTCGACCCGATCGCCGACGTCGACCGGCCCACGGAGAGCATCAACCGGGTCGAGCTCCGCTCGGAGTCGGGCTCGGCGATCCTCAACCCGCAGCCCGAGGTGGTCGTGCCGCCCAACGTGTCGACGTACAAGCTGCGGCTGACCAAGACCGGCACGTCCTACCTCGGCGAGGTCGACTTCGGTGGCGGCTGGCAGACCGTCGGCACCGTGTCGAACCCGACGACCGACATGGACTTCGGTGTCTTCTCGCTCGGCGTGCAGCAGGCCGACCAGTCGGCGACGTTCGACTACGTCCGGGTCACCGGCACCGGCGCGGCCAACCGCGCCCCGGTCGCCGCGGACGACAGCGCGACGACCACGACCGGCACCCCGGTCGACGTCGACGTGCTGGCCAACGACACCGACCCCGACGGTGACGACCTCACCGTCGACTCGGCCACCGACCCGGCGCACGGCACCACCGCGGTCGGCACCGACGGCACCGTCCGCTACACGCCCGACGCCGGCTGGACCGGGACCGACACGTTCACCTACACGGTGGGCGACGGCGAGCTGACCGACACCGCGACGGTCACCGTCCGGACCAGTGCTCCGTGCGGCCCCACCTCGGCCGACGACGCCTTCGACGGCGCCGAGCTCGACCGGTGCCGCTGGGACGCGATCGTGGCCGAGGACGCGACGAAGTACCGGGTGGCCGACGGCCGCCTGTACCTGACCACGACCCGTGGCGAGATCTACCAGACCGGCACCGGCAAGACGAACCTCGTCCTGCAGTCGGCCGGGCGCGCGGGCGAGGACTGGTCGATGGAGGCCACGGCCGACGTCTCCGGCCTCGACGGCAGCTACAGCCAGGCCGGCCTGATGGCCTACGGCGACGACGCCAACTACGTCAAGATCGTGGCCATCTCCGACCAGGACCGCCCGACCCCCAACCGGTTCGAGCTCCGCTCCGAGGTCGGCAACGTGATCGTCGGCAGCGACCCGCAGCCGGAGGTCGCGGTCCCCGCCGGGGCCGACCTGACCAAGGTCCGCTTCCGCCTGGCCAAGACCGGCACGTCGTACGCCGGCGCGGTCTCGTTCGACGGCGGCACCACCTGGTCCGCGATGCCGCGCACGGTCGAGAACGCGATGGTGGCGCCCGACTTCGGCGTCTTCGCCGCGGGCGTCAACCAGGAGGGTGACGAGGTCTCGTTCGACGAGTTCGTGCTCGACGGGCCCGACCCGGTCGACCCGGTCAACGCCGCCCCGGTCGCGGTCGACGACACGGCCACGACGGCGCAGGACACGGTCGCCACGATCGACGTCCTCGCCAACGACACCGACGCCGACGAGGACGCCGTGCTGGTCGTCGACTCGGTGACCGCCCCGGCCCACGGCACCGCCGTGGTCGAGGACGGCGAGGTCGTCTACACGCCGGCCGCCGGGTTCTCCGGGACCGACTCCTTCGACTACGTCGTCTCCGACGGCACCGACACCGACACCGGCACGGTGACGGTCACGGTGACCAAGGTCGTCGTCCCGCCGCAGCCGGTGGCCGACACCCGCATCACCGCGGGCCCGTCGGGGGTCAACCGGAGCCGCACCGCGGACGTCCGGTTCACCGCGACCGGCCAGGGCGCCGGCCAGGCGACGTTCGAGTGCTCGCTCGACGGCTCGGCCTGGGCGGAGTGCATGTCGCCGCGGACCCTGCGCAACCTGGCCGACGGGTCGCACACCTTCCGGGTCCGGGCGGTCACCGCGGGCGGCGTCGACGCCACCCCGGCCGTGCGCACCTGGACGGTCGACGCCACCGGCCCGCGCATCCGCAAGGTCACCCCGACCGGCGCCCTGCGCGACCGCACCCCGACCATCGGGGCGGTCGTCGACGACGCCACCTCGCGGGTCAAGGGCCGTGACCTGGTGCTCTACGTCGACGGCAAGCGGGTCAAGGGCGTCACGTACGACGGCGCCCGGGACCGGATGACCTGGACGGCGAAGAAGGCCATGTCGTTCGGCCGCCACCAGGTCCGCCTGGTCGCCCTCGACGCGGCCGGCAACCGCACCGTCAAGCGCTGGAGCTTCCGCATCCGTCGCTGATCGTCGGCGCCACCGCGCCGCACCACCGAGCACCGGCCGTCCCGGGGGAGACCCCCTCGGGGCGGCCGGTTGGCTTGGTGGGAACGCACGGTGGTCGAGCTGGGGTGCCGGGCGGCCTGGCTCGAGACCGCACCCTCGTGATGTTGCGCTGCACCGGTGGCCAGCGGTCGTGGGTTGGTGCGGGTGGCCGCGCGCGTGGCAGGTCGCGTCTCGGCGTCAAGGACGCTCGCTGCGCTCGCGCCGGCTCCGCCGGCCGCTTCGCGGTCCTTGACCCCGAGCCTCGCGCGACCTGCCGACCTGCGCGCTGTCGGCGCGGCCTCGCAAGCTCGGCGCGCCGCCGCTGGCGCGGCCACCCGCCCCACATGTCACATGTGACGCACCGTCACCACTCCTGATGCGGATGTCCCACCCCTGGTCGGTAGTTCCCCGTCAGGAGTGGGAGATCGGCGCCAGGAGTCGGGGGCGGCCGCGCATGCGGCGGCGCGGGCGGAGCCCGTGCCGTTGAGCGCGCCGTCAGTCGATCGGGCGAGGCTCCGGGTCAAGGACCGCGAAGCGGCCGGCGGAGCCGGCGCCGCAGGCGTCCTTGACGCGGAGACCCGATCGGCTACGCGCGCGGCCGCCCACAGCGGCCCCGGAGGACCTCAGGCGTGGGCGTGCGCAGCGTGGGCGGCGTGGGCCATCGGGTTGGCCAGCATCGCGTTGACCGACGCCGGGGCCAGGAACTGCTGGACGGCCATGGTGGCCGCGCCGATGACGCCGGCGTGCTCGCCGGTCTGGGCGGGCACGACGCTCAGCTCGCCGGTGGCGAGCGGGAGGGAGCGGGCGTAGATGACCTCGCGGACGCCGGCCAGGAGGCTGGGGGCGCCGCCGGCGAGCGCGCCGCCGAGGACGATGACCGAGGGGTTGAGCAGGCTCACGCAGGAGGCGAGGGTCTCGCCGATGTCGCGGCCGGCGCGGCGGATGGCGGCGACGGCGGCGCGGTCGCCCCGGGCGAGGCGCTCGAGCACGACGCGGCTGGCGTCGGCGACGGCGTGGTGGTCGGGGTCGATCTCCAGGGCGATGGCCCGGGCGCTGGCGATGGCCTCGAGGCAGCCGTAGTTGCCGCACCCGCACAGGGCGTCGCTGCCGCGGGGGCTCTGCACGTGGCCGAGGTCGCCGGCGGAGCCCTGGGCGCCGCGGTGGAGGTGGCGGCCGCTGATGATGCCCGCGCCGATGCCGGTCGCGACCTTGACGAACACCAGGTGCTCGACGTGGGGGTAGGCGACGGAGTGCTCGCCGAGGGCCATGAGGTTGACGTCGTTGTCGACGAGCACGGGAGTGCCGAGCCGCTGTGCGACCCAGGCGCTCACCTCGAACCCGTCCCAGCCGGGCATGATCGGCGGCTTCACCGGGCGCCCGGTCTGGTGCTCGACGGGCCCGGGCAGGCCGATGCCGACGCCGGCCAGGTCGGCGCGGGTGCGCCCGACGGAGGCCAGGAGCCGGTCAGCGACCTCCACCAGCCACCCGAGGGTGGCCTCCGGGCCGGCGGCGATGTCGAGGTCGGCGACCTCCTCGGCCAGCACGGTGGCCGTCAGGTCGGTGAGGGCGGCTCGGCCGTGGGTGACGCCGAAGTCGGCGGCGAGCACCAGCTTGGCCTGCGGGTTGAACGAGAAGCGGGTGGGCGGGCGGCCGCCGGTGGAACGGCTCTGGCCCGAGGGCTGCAGCAGCCCGACCGAGAGCAGGCCCTCGATCCGGCCGGCGACCGTCGAGCGCGCCAGGCCGGTGAGCTCGATCAGGTCGGCGCGGGTGCGCGGCTGGCCGTCGAGCATCAGGTTGAGCAGGTCGCCGGCACCAGGAGGTGCGGCCGAGTGCCCGGGGGTCGCGACCTCCACGCCCGGGGCGGGGAGCATCTGCGTCATGCCGGTCATCGTCCCACGCATGTGACGAAAGTGGAACGACTTGTGCACCGGAGTGTGCAAGTTTTGCCCGATCGCCGGCCAAAAGCGGGAGGGGGTGTCGGTAACGTACCCAGCCGCAGCGTGGTGATGCCTCACCCCGCGCGGAGTGGGACGGAGAACGACGTGCTGGGGAACCTCGGGGCCTGGCTGGCCCGCCGACGGCGCTGGGTCCTCGGCGCCTGGGCGGCACTCACCGTCCTCGGTGCCGTGCTCGGCGGCTCGGTCTACGACCGCACCTCCCCGGTCGACGGCACCCGGCCCGGGCTGGAGTCCAGCGTGGTCCAGGAGCGCCTCGACGCCCTCGACCCCGAGGGCGAGACGGTGGTGGCCGTCTTGTCGGGTCGCGAGTTCTTCGCCACCGACCTCGTCGACCAGGCGAGCCGGGTCATGTACGACATCCGCGAGATCCCCGGCGTCGTGCAGGTCGACGACGCCTGGACCTCGGGCGGGGTCATCGGCGACGACCGGCAGAGCGCCCTCGTGGTCGTCGAGCTCGACCGCGGGCTCGACGAGGACGAGGCCGCCGAGGTCGCCGACCGCGTCGCCGAGGACATCCGCCGCGTCGAGATGCCGGAGGTGCTCGTCGGCGGCGAGCTGCTGTCCGAGCGGGCCTTCGCCGAGCGGGCGATCGCCGACACGGTGCGCGGCGAGCTGGTCGCGCTCGCCTTCCTCTGCGTCGCGCTGCTGCTCATCCTCGGTGGCGCCCGGGCCGCCGCGCTGCCCCTGGCGGCTGCCCTCGCCGTCATCGCCACCACGCTGCTGGCCCTGACCGCCCTGGCGGGCGTCGCCACGGTCAGCGAGTTCACCGTCAACGTGGTCACCCTGCTCGGCATCGGGCTGGCCGTCGACTACAGCCTGCTGGTCGTCTACCGCTTCCGGGAGGAGCGCGCCGCCGACCGCAAGGCCGACGTCGAGCTCCTCCTGCGGCGTACGACGGCCGCCGCCGGCAAGGCCGTCCTGGTGTCGGGACTGGCCGTGGCGACCGCGATGGCCGGCCTGGCGGTCTTCGCCGACCCGCTGCTGGGTGCGATGGCCCTGGGCGGAGCGCTCGTGGTCGCGCTGGCCACGCTGGCCGGGCTCACGCTCGTCCCGGCCCTGGTCGCGGTCGCCCATCCCCACCTGCCCGCGCCCGGCCGGCGCACCTGGGTCTGGCGACGTCCCTCCCGGCGCCGGGGTCCCGGCCTGCTCGCCCGGCTCACGGTGCTCGCCCAGCGCCGGCCCCTCGTCGTCACCCTCGCCTCCGTGGGTGCCCTGCTGGTGCTCGCGATCCCCGCCCTGCAGGTGCAGCTGGCCAACTCCGACGCCTCCGCGCTGCCGCCGGGCAGCGAGGAGCGCCTGACCGCGGAGGCGGTCGAGGACGGGTTCGAGGAGGCCGAGCAGCCCCTGACCTTGGTGGTCCCCGGCGACCCGGAGGTGCCGGAGCTGCAGCGGCTGCTGGCCGACCTCAAGGCCCTGCCCGACGCCGACGAGGTCTTCCTGCGCGACGACATCGACGGGATCACCGTCGTCGACGTCGTCCCCGACGGCCCCCAGGCGGGCCCGGCCGCGCAACGACTGGTGCACGACGTCCGCGCCCTCGACGGGCCGCGGCTCCAGGTCGGCGGGCCGGCCGCGGAGCTGGTCGACGCCAAGGACGACACCGTCGACCGGCTGCCCCTCGCGGTCGCGCTGGTCCTGCTGGCGACGTTCGTGCTCCTGCTGCTGCTCACCGGCTCGGTCGTCGTGCCCGCCAAGGCCGTGGTGCTCAACCTGCTGACCCTCGCGGCGACGTACGGCGTGATGGTGGCGGTCTTCCAGTGGGGCTGGGGGTCGGGGCTGCTGGGGTTCGAGCCGTGGGGCGCCATCGACCTGACCACGCCGCTGCTGCTGTTCGTCTTCGTCGTGGGGCTGTCGATGGACTACGAGGTCTTCCTGCTCTCGCGCATCAAGGAGGAGTGGGACCGTCGCCGCGACGACAGCCGGGCGGCCGGCGACCGCGCGGTCCTCGCCGGGATCACCGCGACCGGCCCGGTCGTCACCGCCGCGGCTGTGTGCATCGGCATCGTCTTCCTCGGGTTCGCCACGGCCGAGCTGGTCGCGGTCAAGGAGATCGGCGTCGGGATGACCGTGGCCGTGCTGCTCGACGTCACCGTGGTCCGCGGCCTGCTGCTGCCGGCCTCGATGTCGCTGCTCGGGCGCTGGAACTGGTGGCGGCCGTTCGTGCCGCCGGCGCCGCCGACGGCCCCCTCGAGCGGGCGGTCGGCCGGCGGGCGCCGTCCCCGGGTTGCGTCGGGACAGGCGCGCCCGAAGGGGTGATTTTGCGATAAGTGCCGCCAGTTTGGTCTGAGCACTAGACAGAAGTCGTGTGGTCGTCGTCATAATCCTCGGGTGCGGTCTGTGACCGCCGTCTCATGACCCGAGAGGACCACCCCTTTGTCCCAGCACCAGACATCGCCGGCCCGGCGAGGAGCCCGACGGCTCCTCGCGGGCGGGCTCGCCGCCGCCCTGTGCGGCGGAGTGATGGCCGCGACCACCACCTCGGCCTCGGGCGCCGAGGTCGTCTACGAGCCCGGCGTGGCCGTGCGCACCTTCCAGGTTCCCTACAACCTGCAGAAGCTGTGCACGATCAAGGACGGCCAGACGCCCAACGTCGAGACCGTCAAGTCGGTCGTCGACCTCAAGAACGCCGGCGACTTCGGCGCCGGTGCCTTCGCCGACAAGTTCATCAGCCACACGCTCGGACGGGTGCAGGCGACGACCGCCGGCTCCTACCAGTTCGAGCTGACCAGCGACGACGGCTCGCGCCTCTCGCTCGACGGCAAGGTCGTCGTCGACCACGACGGTCTCCACGGCGCCGAGCCCAAGACCGGCACGGTCACGCTGACCGCCGGCTACCACGAGCTGTTCATCGAGCACTTCGAGGCCGGCGGTGGCGAGCAGGTCACGCTGAAGTGGAAGAAGCCCGGCGACACCTCCTTCACCCTGGTCCCGACGTCGGCCCTGTCGACCCCGACCGGGTTCGCCCGGGTGACCTCCCCGGGCAACAAGGAGTGCGAGGGCACCCAGGACAGCCCGGGTGACGGCCTCCAGCTCGACGGCGTCAACCCGGCGTACAAGGTCGTCGACCTGCGTCCCGCGGGGTTCGAGCCCAAGGTGACCGGCATGGCCTGGGAGGGCAGCGACCTCATCCTCACCACCTGGGGCGGCACCGGCGACCCGGTCAACCAGACCTCCGAGGGCAAGCTCTACCGCCTCAAGGGCGTCAAGACCGCGACCAGCCCGGCCGGCGTCACCGTGACGGAGATGGCCTCCAAGCTGCGCGAGCCGCAGGGCGTCGCCGTCGTCGACGTCGACAAGGACGGCAAGAACGAGTACTACGTCGCCGAGAAGGGCCAGGTCAGCAAGTTCACCGACCTCGACGGCAACGGTGTCCTCGACCCCAAGACCGCGTTCTGGACGGTGCCGACCAGCGGCAACTTCCACGAGTTCGCCTTCGGCCTCCTGCACAAGGACGGCAAGTTCCACCTCAACCTCTCGGTGGCCATCGACTACGGCGGCGCCACGACGACCCCGCAGCCCGCGCCCCAGGTCGACGGCAAGGTCATCCGCGGCAACAGCATCACGCTGGACGAGAAGACCGGTGCGATGAGCATCGTCGCCGGCGGTCTGCGGACCCCCAACGGCATCGGCTTCGGGCCTGAGGGCGGCACGTTCGTCACCGACAACCAGGGTGGCTGGCTCCCGGCCAACAAGCTGGTCCAGATCAAGCAGGGCCGCTTCTTCAACCACAAGACGTCCCCGGCGGGCCCGTTCCAGTCCAGCCCGGTCACCAAGCCGGTGCTGTGGATGCCCCAGAACGAGATCGCCAACTCGCCCAGCACCCCGGTGCTGCTCGACAAGGGTCCCTTCGCCGGCCAGATGATGATCGGCGACGTCACCTACGGCGGCCTGCAGCGCGCGTTCCTCGAGAAGGTCGAGGGTGAGTACCAGGGCGCCCTGTTCCGCGGCACCCAGGGCCTCGAGGCCGGCGTCAACGAGGTCCTCATGGGCGACGACGGCTCGATCATCACCGGCGGCATCGGCGGCGGTGGCAACTGGGAGCAGTCCGGCAAGCTCACCTACGGCCTGCAGAAGCTCGTCCCGACCGGCGTGACACCGTTCGAGATGAAGTCGATGGAGCTCGTCGACGGCGGGTTCAAGATCACCTACACCGAGCCCCTCGCCGCGGCGACCCTGACCGACCTGGCCTCGAAGTACTCCGTCGACCAGTGGGGTTACAAGCCCACCGCGGCGTACGGCGGCCCCAAGGTCGACGAGGAGACGCTGAGCGTCACCTCCGCGACCCCGTCGGCCGACGGCACCTCGGTCACCCTCGCCGTCGAGGGCCTCAAGCCCGACCGGGTCGTGCACGTCCGCTCCCCGCGGCCGTTCGCCTCGGCCGACGGTGACGCGCTCTACAGCACCGAGGTCTGGTACACCCTCAACGCCCTCCCGGGCTACGTCGCCCCGCCGGCCCCGCCGGCGACCCAGGGCCTCTACGAGCTCGAGGACGGCGAGTTCTCGGGCAGCGCCCGGACCGACACCGAGCACGCCGGCTACAGCGGTGACGGCTTCGTGGCCGGGTTCGACAAGGTCGGCGCCTCGGTGACCTCCACCCTCGTCATCGACGAGGCCGGCAGGTACGACGTGGCCCTGGGCTACGCCAACGGCCCCAACCCGTTCCAGGGCCCGAAGGACGTGTCCCTCGTCGTCAACGGCACCGAGCAGCAGGTCACCCTGCCCTCGACGCTGGACTGGAAGACGTGGGGCACCCACCGCTTCCAGCTCGACCTGGTCAAGGGCGAGAACACCGTCACGATGCGCTACGACGCCGACGACGACGGCAACGTCAACCTCGACTTCCTCAAGGTCGCGCCGGTCACCGGCACGGTCTACGAGGCCGAGGAGGGCGAGCTGGCCAACGGCGCCAAGGCCGACACCGAGCACGAGGGCTACACCGGCTCCGGCTTCATGGGCGGCACCTGGAACCCGGGCGCCAGCTCCACGATGACGGTCCACGCCGCCGAGACCGGTGACCACCCGACGACCGTCCGGTTCGCCAACGGCCCCAACCCGCAGCCCAACCAGACCAAGAACATGACGGTCCGGGTCGGCGACAACGCCCAGCGCGTGGCCTTCCCGCCGGGGGGCAGCTGGAAGACCTGGCTGACCAAGGACATCACCCTGCCGCTGGTCAAGGGCGACAACACCGTCACCGTCGAGTACGCCACCGGCGACGAGGGCAACGTCAACATCGACCACCTCGCCGTGCGCATGCCCGGCGGGCTCGACTGCGGCACCACGCCCGTGGCGGCCGACGACACCTTCGACGGCGCGGCGCTCGACCGGTGCCGCTGGAGCGTCCTCAACGAGGTCAGCGCCGGACACCGCCTCGCCGGCGGCAAGCTGGAGATCAACGCCCGCGCCGGTGACCTGAGCGGTGGCACCACCTCCGCCCAGAACGTCGTCCTGCAGCGCACGCCGCAGGCCGACAGCACCTGGACCGCCGAGACCACGGTCGCCGTCGACGGCACCGACGACTACATCCAGTCCGGTCTCGTGGCCTACGGCGACGGCCAGAACTACGGCAAGCTCGTCGTGATGAACCACCCCGACAACGGGTGGGTCGTCGAGCTCGGCAAGATCACCGGCGGTGGCCTGGCCTACAGCCCGATCCAGCAGCTGCCGGCCGACGCCAACAAGACCGGTGTCCGCCTCAAGCTGGTCTCCGACGGCGAGGTGCTGCGCGGTCAGTACTCCGTCGACGGCGGCACCACCTGGGTCAACGTCGGCGCCCAGCCCGACGGCACGTCGTACGGCCTGACCGGCATCAGCAAGCCGATGCTCGGCCTGGCGGCGTACAACGGCACCGGCACCGAGGTCGCGACCTTCGACGACTTCGTGGTCGGCGAGCCCGCGGTCGCTCCGGAGCGCTGCACCCCGGCGACGCCGGAGGCCGGCTACGAGATGCTGTACGACGGCACGCGGGCCTCGATGGCCGACTGGACCATGGCCGGCGGCGGTTCGTTCGTCCGCCAGACCGACTGCTCGGTCCTCTCCGAGGGCGGGTTCGGCCTCTGGTACCACACCACGCCGATCGACCACGCCTACTCGCTGAAGCTCGACTGGATGAAGCCGGGCGACGACAACTCGGGCATCTTCGTGGGCTTCCCGAACCCCGGTACCGACGCGAACGCGCCGATCACCACGGGCCACGAGATCCAGATCGACTCGACCGACGACGCCGACAGCACCACGGGCGCCATCTACAACTTCAAGGCCGCCGACGCCGCCGCTCGCGACGCCGTCCTCAAGGCCGACGGGGAGTGGAACAGCTACGAGCTGATCGTCGACGGTGACCACATCGAGGTGTGGCTCAACGGCACCAAGATCAACGAGTACGACGACGTCGACCCCAACCGGATGAACCTGCCGTCGCACATCGGGCTGCAGACCCACGGCGCCGGCGACGACGTCTACTTCCGCAACGTCCAGATCAAGAACCTGGACGCGCCGGTCGACCCCGAGCCGGTGGCCTCCACGACCACCGCGACGGCGACCCCGGCGTCGGTGCAGCAGGGCGGCTCGACCTCGGTGGCCGTCAAGGTCAGCGCCGAGGGCGCCACGCCGACCGGCCAGGTGACGGTCTCCGACGGGACCAAGGTCGTCGGCACCGGCACGGTCGCCAACGGCACGGCGACGGTCAAGGTCGGCCCGCTGACCACCGTCGGCACCCGGTCCCTCAGCGTCGCCTACGCCGGTGACGAGCAGGTCGCGGCGAGCGCGACGACCGTCCAGGTCGTCGTCACCGCCAAGCCGGCGCCCAAGCCGGTCCTGCAGCTGCGCGGGAAGGTCGTCGACGCCAACAAGGCCCGGCGCCTCGGCGTGGTCAAGGTGACCTGCAAGCCCGTCGGTGTCCGCTGCTCCGGCTCGGTGAAGCTGATGTCGGGCGGCAAGCGGATCGGCACCGCGAAGTTCTCGGTGGCGAGCGGCAAGACCGGGACGATCAAGGTCACGCTCGGCAAGAAGGCCCGGGTCCTGCTCGCCAAGCGCCCGCAGGTCAAGGCCAACCTCGTCGTCAACCTCGACGGGGCCGGCAAGAGCACCACCAGGGTCACGCTGAAGCGCTGACCCAGCAGGGCCCCCGGCGCGCGTCGTACGAGACTCCGTACGGCGCGCGCCGGAGGTGTCCCGGGGCCCGACCGCTTGTGGTCGCGGTCACAGGACCCGTAGATTTGTACGAAAGCACAACAAAACCGCTGAGGAGTACCGCCAATGCCGCGTCCGATCACGTTGTTCACGGGCCAGTGGGCCGATCTGCCTTTTGAGGAGGTGTGTCGTCTGGCGTCGGGGTGGGGGTATGACGGGCTGGAGATCGCGTGCTGGGGGGATCACCTGGATC
>NZ_VDMR01000013.1 GCF_006346315.1 Nocardioides litoris
TCAAGCTGGCCCGGCTGCTGGCCCAGGACAAGGCCATCGACGACCTGGTCGAGGTCGAGGTCCCCCGCACGGTGCAGCTGTTCGCCCCGGTCGTGACCTCCGAGAACGTCGACCAGTACCTCCCGTCGGCCTTCTCCTCCTGATCCACCCCCGTGCGGTCCCTCCCGGGTCGTGCCCACGCACGACCCGGGAGGGACATCCAACCCCGCCCGACCACGACCTGACCCGACGCCGAGACGAGGAGCCCCGATGAGCACCGAGCCCCGCCCGCCGCACGCCGAGCTGCGCATCGGCATGGTCGGCCACGCCTTCATGGGCGCCGCCCACTCCCAGGCCTGGCGCAGCGCCCACCGGTTCTTCGACCTCCCGCTGCGCCCGGTCATGCGCGTCCTCGGTGGCCGGGACCAGCAGCGGGTCGACGAGGCCGCCGAGCGGCTGGGCTGGGAGTCCACCGAGACCGACTGGCGCCGCCTCGTCGAGCGCGACGACGTCGACCTGGTCGACATCTGCACCCCCGGCGACACCCACACCGAGATCGCCCTGGCCGCCCTGGCCGCCGGCAAGCACGTCCTGTGCGAGAAGCCGCTGGCCAACACCGTCGCCGACGCCGAGACGCTCGCCGCCGCGGCCGAGGAGGCCGCGACCCGCGGCGTCCTCACCATGGTCGGCTTCACCTACCGCCGCGTCCCCGCGATCGCCCTGGCCCGCCAGCTCGTCGCCGAGGGCCGCATCGGGACCGTCCACCAGGTCCGCGCGCAGTACCTGCAGGACTGGATCGTCGACCCCACCGTCCCGCTCTCCTGGCGCCTGCAGAAGGAGAAGGCGGGCAGCGGCGCGCTGGGCGACATCGGCGCCCACATCATCGACATGGTCCAGTTCGTCACGGGCGACGCCATCGCGTCGGTCTCCGGGCACCTGCAGACCTTCGTCAGCGAGCGGCCGATCGCCGCGAGCTCGACCGCCGGCAGCCTCGGCGGCGGCGGCACGACGACCGAGACCGGACCGGTCACCGTCGACGACGCCGCGGTGTTCATCGCCACCTTCGCGAGCGGTGCCCTCGGGGTCTTCGAGGCCACCCGCTTCGCCACCGGCCGCAAGAACGCCATCCGCATCGAGGTCAACGGCTCGCGGGGCAGCCTGGCCTTCGACTTCGAGGACATGAACGTCCTGCACTTCCACGACGCCACCGAGCCCGAGGCGACCGCCGGCTTCCGCCGCATCCTCGTCACCGAGCCGACCCACCCCTACGTCGAGGCGTGGTGGCCGGCCGGCCACGGCCTCGGCTACGAGCACGGCTTCACCCACCAGGTCGTCGACCTGGTCCGGGCTGTCGCCGCGGGCGACCCGCCCACCCCCTCGTTCTCCGACGGACTGCAGGTCCAGCGCGTCCTGGACGCCGTCGAGACGAGCTCACACACCCGCACCTGGCAGGAGACCACCGCATGAGCAGCACGTACACCCCGACCCCGGAGGACAAGTTCTCCTTCGGCCTGTGGACCGTGGGCTGGGAGGGCGTCGACGTCTTCGGCCCCGCCAGCCGCGCCCCCCTCGACCCGGTCGAGTCCGTGCACAAGCTCGCCGAGCTCGGCGCCGCCGCGATCACCTTCCACGACGACGACCTGCTGCCCGACGACGCCACCCGGCAGCAGACCCTCGACCGCTACACCAAGGCGCTGGCCGACACCGGCCTGCGCACCGAGATGGTCACCACCAACCTCTTCTCCCACCCGGTCTTCAAGGAGGGCGGCCTCACCGCCAACAACCGCGAGGTCCGCCGCTACGCCACCGCCAAGGTGCTGCGCAACATCGACCTCGCCGCCGAGCTCGGCGCCGAGACCTTCGTGATGTGGGGAGGCCGCGAGGGCGCCGAGCACGGCGCCAGCAAGAACATCCACGCCGCGCTCGACCGGCTGCGCGACAGCCTCGACCTGGTCTGCGACTACGTGCGCGAGCAGGGCTACACGATGCGCTTCGCCATCGAGCCCAAGCCCAACGAGCCCCGCGGCGACATCCTGCTGCCGACCATCGGCCACGCGATCGCCTTCATCAACGAGCTCCAGCACCCCGAGATGGTCGGCCTCAACCCCGAGGTCGGGCACGAGGAGATGGCCGGGCTCAACTTCGCCCAGGGCGTCGCCCAGGCCCTGTGGCACGGCAAGCTCTTCCACATCGACCTCAACGGCCAGCACGGCCCGCGGTTCGACCAGGACCTGCGCTTCGGCGCCGGCAACCTGCGTGGCGCGTTCTGGACCGTCGACACCATGCTCGGGGCCGGCCACGCCGACCACGCCTACGACGGCTACGTCCACTTCGACTACAAGCCCCCGCGGGCCGAGGCCGTCGACGGCGTCTGGGCCTCCGCGGCCGCCTGCATGCGCAACTACCTCATCCTGCGCGACAAGGTGCAGGCCTTCCGGGCCGACCCCGAGGTCCAGCAGGCCCTCGAGGCCGCCGGCGTGACCGAGCTCGACCAGCCGACCCTCGCCGAGGGCGAGTCGCTGGCCGACCTGCGCGAGGCGTCGTACGACGTCACCGCGCTCGCCGAGCGCAGCGTCGCCATGGAGGCGCTCGACCAGCTCGCCATGGAGCACCTGCTCGGCGTCCGCTGACCTCTCGCGGCGGGGCCCCGGACCGGGGTCCCGCCGCGTGACCGTCCGCCGACCCTCCCAGACGCACCACCAGCACCACCCAGCACGACCAGCACCACCCAGCACGACCAGCACCACCAGCACGACAGGGGCCGAACATCCGGGGACCCGCCCCGGGACCGACGGAGCGCACACCCGTCACCAACGAAGGAGATCGTGATGAACAACGTCATCACGCGGCTACGCAGGGGCTCGCGCACAGCGCTCGCCGCCGGCGTGGCCACGATCGTGGTCGCCCCCCTGGGCGCCTCGGTCGGCCTCGGCCTGGTCGGTTCGCCGGCCGGCGCCGCGGTCCCGGACCTGCCCGCCGTGGGCATGTCCGGCACCATCGAGAAGAAGGGTGACGAGGACACCTACGCCTCCAAGCCCGCCGACCCCGACCTCGAGTCCCCCCTCAGCAGCTCGATGCCGCTGAGCGAGTCCGTCCCGTGGACCGCCGAGAAGGAGGAGGCCGCCGCGGCCGCTGCCGACGTCGAGTCCTTCGACGCCCTGGTCTTCTCCAAGACCCAGGCGTTCCGGCACGCCAACATCCCCACGGCCATCACGGCGATCCAGAAGCTCGGCGTCGACAACGGCTTCAACGTCACGACGACCGAGGACGCCGGCGCCTTCACCGACGCCAACCTCGAGCAGTACGAGGTCGTCATCTTCCTCTCGACCACCGGTGACGTGCTCAACGAGACCCAGCAGGGGGCCTTCGAGCGCTACATCAAGGCCGGCGGCGGGTACGCCGGCATCCACGCCGCCTCCGACACCGAGTACTCCTGGCCCTGGTACGGCAACCTGGTCGGCTCCTACTTCAACAACCACCCGAACGGCACCCCGACCGCGACCGTCAAGGTCGAGGACCCCGCGCACCCGTCGACCGCCGGCATCGAGCCGCGCTGGGAGCGCACCGACGAGTGGTACAACTTCCGCACCAACCCGCGCGGCAAGGTGCACGTGCTCGCCTCGATGGACGAGACCACCTACGCCCCGGGTGGTGGCGCCATGGGCGCCGAGCACCCGATCGCCTGGTGCCAGGACTACGACGGCGGCCGCAGCTGGTACACCGGCATGGGCCACACCGACGCGTCCTTCCAGGACTCGAAGTTCCTCGGGCACATCCTCGGCGGCATCCGCACCGCGGCGGGCGTCGTCCCGTCCGACTGCGCCGCCACCCTCGAGCCCAGCTTCGAGAAGGTCGCGCTCGACGAGAACACCTCCAACCCGATGGAGCTCGCCATCGCCGAGGACGGTCGGGTGTTCTACATCGACCGCAACGGCGCGGTGAAGATCATCAAGGAGGACGGCTCCGTGGTCACCGCGGCGACCGTGCCCGTCTACACCGGTCAGGAGTTCGGCCTGCTGGGCATCGCCCTCGACCCGAACTTCGCGACCAACAACTGGGTCTACCTCTACTACGCCCCGCAGGGCACCGCGTCGATCGACCGGATCTCGCGCTTCACGATGAGCGGCGACACGATGCCGCTCAACACCGCGGTGACGATCCTCGACGTCGACGTGCAGCGCAACGAGTGCTGCCACGCCGGTGGGTCGATGGAGTTCGACAACGACGGCAACCTGTACCTGGCCACCGGTGACAACAGCAACCCGTTCGCCTCCGACGGCTACACGCCGATCGACGAGCGGTCCGGCCGCAGCGCCTGGGACGCCCAGCGCACCTCGGGCAACACCAACTCGCTCAGCGGCAAGGTCCTCAAGATCAAGCCCAAGGCCGAGGGTGGCTACACCATCCCCGCGGGCAACCTCTTCGACGAGGCCCAGGACGCCGCCGGCAAGACCCGTCCCGAGATCTACGCGATGGGCTTCCGCAACCCGTTCCGCATCGGCCTGGACGAGCAGAACAACAACATCCTCGTCGCCGACTACGGCCCTGACGCCGGCGCGGTCAGCGCGACCCGCGGGCCCAACGGCCGGGTCGAGTGGAACATCCTCGACGAGCCGGGCAACTACGGCTGGCCGTACTGCGTGGGCAACAACACGCCGTACAACGACTACAACTTCGCCAGCAGCACCCCGGGTCCGGCGTTCAACTGCGGCGCGATCGTCAACGACTCGCCCAACAACACCGGTCTGACCAACCTGCCGCCCGCCAAGGCGGCCGTGATCTGGCAGTCCAACAACGGCTCGATCACCGGTACGCCGGAGATCGGCGCCTCGGGCGCCCCGATGACCTCGGGCACCTACTCCTTCGACCCCGACCTGGAGTCCGACCGCAAGTGGCCGGCCTACTTCGACCGCAAGGCGATCTGGGCCGACTGGAACAACAACCGCCTCTTCACGGTCCAGATGAACCAGGCCGGGACCAGCTACACCGACATCAACCGGTTCCTCCCGAACCTGAAGATGGTCCGCCCGCACGCCCTGCAGTTCGGGCCCGACGGCGCGCTGTACATGATCGAGTGGGGCAGCGGCTTCAACGGCAACAACACCGACTCCGGCGTGTACCGGATCGACTACGTCGAGGGCAACCGCGCCCCCGTCGCCCGTGCCACCGCTGACAAGACCTCCGGCAAGGCCCCGCTCACGGTCGCCTTCGACGGCAGCGCCTCCTTCGACCCCGACACCGGTGACGCCACGGGCGTGACCTACGCCTGGGACTTCGGCGACGGCACGGCCGGCGCCACCACCGCCAAGGCGAGCCACACCTACGCCACCGCGGGCAACTACACCGCCCGACTGACCGTCACCGACGCGGGTGGCCGCACCGGCACGACCAACATCGAGGTCGTCGTCGGCAACACCGCCCCGACGGTCGAGCTGACCCTGCCGCTCAACGGCGGGTTCTTCGAGTTCGGCGACTACGTCAAGTACGAGGTCAAGGTCACCGACCCCGAGGACGGGACCATCGACTGCAACAACGTCGTCGTCCAGCCCGCGCTCGGCCACGACGAGCACTCCCACGGCTACGAGCAGTACCGCGGCTGCAGCGGCGTCGTCCCCGTGCCCGGTGACACCGGCCACGTCGGCGCCAACATCTTCGGCGTCATCACCGCCGCCTACACCGACAAGGGCGCCGGCACCGCCAAGGCCCTGACCGGTGTCGACGGCGTCGTGCTGCACACCAAGCAGAAGGAGGCCGAGTTCTTCGACGAGACCGGCCGCGTCGGCACGGGGGGCACCGGCACCGCCGGCGTCACCGCGCAGACCACGACCGACGCCGGCGGCGGCCAGAACGTCACCGGCATCGAGACCGGCGACTGGTTCGGCTGGGACGTCATGAACACGACCGGCATCACCGGCGTGACCATGCGCGTCGCCTCCACCACCGCCGGTGCGACCTTCGCCGTGCGCCAGGGCTCGCCCGCCGGCACCACCATCGGCACCGTGACGGTCCCCAACACCGGTGGGGCGCAGACCTACCAGGACGTCACCGCCGCCTTCACCGGTGACGCGAAGACCAGCCAGCCGCTGTACTTCGTGGCCACCACCGGTGGCGCCAACGTCAACTGGGTCAAGTTCAACGGTCGGGGCATCACCGACAACACGCCGCCGGCGGCGACCATCACCGCCAGCACCACCAGCGGCCAGGCCCCGCTCCCGGTCTCGTTCACCAGCACGGTGACCGACGCCGAGAACGACGTGCCCGTGACCTACGCGTGGGACTTCGGCGACGGCGCGACCTCGACCGAGGCCAACCCGAGCCACACCTACACCAAGGCCGGCACCTACGGCGTCTCCCTGAAGGTCACCGACGCCCGCGGCGCCGCGACCACCAAGACGCTCGAGGTCCGGGTCACCACGGCGACGAGCACCTGCTTCAGCGGTCGTTCCGACGACTTCCTGGGCACCGAGCTCGACGCCAACCGGTGGAACCGCAACGTCCGCGCCGACCAGACGCTGACCGTCGCCGACGGGTCGCTCAACATCCCGCTCACCGCGACCGACATCCACCAGACGACCAACACCGCGCCGAACATCGTCCTCCAGGACCTGCCGGCCGGGCGCTTCGAGGTCGTCACCAAGGTCACCCTGCCCGCTGTCCGCAGCTACCAGCAGGCCGGCCTGATCCTCTACGGCGACGACAACAACTACACCAAGCTCGTGTACTCGGGCCGGTCGTCGACGCCCAACAAGGCCAACAACGTCATCCAGTTCGCCTCGGAGACCAACGCCACCGCGACGGAGACCAACTCCGCCAACCTCGGTGCCACGTTCCCCGACACGGTCTGGCTGAAGCTGGCCAGCACGGACGGCACCACGGTCACCGCGTCCTACAGCGCTGACGGGGCGACGTACCAGCCCGTCACCGCCACGGCGGCGGCCCGTCCGGTCCCGGCCAACGCCAAGGTCGGCATGGTCGCCCTCGCGGGCAGCGGCCAGACCGCCGGCATCACCGCGAAGTTCGACTACTTCACCATCACCCCCGACGACACGGCGACCCCGTGCGGCGGCGGCAACGGGTGCCTGGAGAACTTCGACGGCTCCGCCCTGCCCAGCGGCTGGGAGGTCGTCAAGCCCACGGGGAACGTCACCGTCGGCGGCGGCAACCTCACCATCCCGATGGCCGGCACCGACCTGTACCAGACCACCAACACCGCTGGTGACCTGGTGCTGCGCGACCTGCCCGCAGGCGCGTTCACGGTGACGACCAAGGTGACGGCGCCGATCGTGCGCCAGTACCAGCAGGCCGGTCTGGTCCTGTACGGCAACGACGACAACTACCTGAAGTTCGTCCTCCAGGGCCGGACCACCGGCGTCGACGCCGCCGGCAACATCATCCAGCTGGCCAAGGAGGTGAACGCCGTGGCCGCCGAGACCAACACCTCCGGCCTGGGCGCCACCTTCGGCAACACCGTGTGGCTGCGACTCACCAGCACCGACGGCACCGCCGTCACCGCCGAGTACAGCAACGACGGCGCCACCTGGACGAAGATGTCGGCCGGCTACGACCTCACCGGCATCACCAAGCCGCGCCTGGGCCTGACGGCGTTCGCCAACAACGCGACCGCTGCCGGCATCTCGGCCCAGTTCGACTCGTTCGAGCTGGAGTCGGCCTCCTGCGACGAGCCGGAGACCTGCCTGACCGACCAGTTCGCGGGCAACGCCCTCGGCACCGGGTGGAGCACGACCCGACCCAGCGGGAACCTCACGGTCTCCGGTGGCTCGGTGAAGATCCCGCTCGAGGCGACCGACCTGTACCAGACCACGAACACCGCCAGGGACCTGGTCCTCACCGACCTGCCCGACGGTCCGTTCGTGGCCACCACCAAGGTCACCGCCCCGATCAACCGGTCCTACCAGTCGGCGGGCCTGCTGCTGTACGGCGACGACGACAACTACCTCAAGCACGTCTTCCAGGGCCGCAGCGAGCAGCCCGACGCCGGGTCGAACATCATCCAGACCGCTCGTGAGACCGCCGGCGCCGCCGTCGAGACCAACACGAACGGACTGGGTGCCGACTTCCCGACGACGGTCTGGCTGCGACTGGCCAGCGAGGACGGCGACGAGGTCATCGGGTCCTACAGCACCGACGGCGAGACCTGGACGCAGATGAGCGCCGGGTACGACGTCAGCGACATCGCGGACCCGAAGATCGGTCTGCTCGCCGCTGCCAACACCACGGCGGGCGCCGGCATCACCGCCTCGTTCGACTGGTTCACGCTGGGCGGCGACGCCTCGTGCGAGCCGGGCACCGAGGAGCCGGCCGACACCACCGCGCCGACGACGACGATCACCATCGCGGCGGCCTCGGCCACCGGCTGGTACACCACGCGTCCGTCGTTCACGCTGGCCGCTGCCGACGGCACCGGCTCCGGCATCGCCTCGACCGAGTACCGCATCGCGGGCGGGTCGTGGACGCCGTACACCGGGACCGCCGTCGCGGTCACCGGTGAGGGCGAGCGCACGGTGGAGTTCCGCTCCACCGACAAGGCCGGCAACGTCGAGACCGCGAAGTCGCAGGTCGTGAAGGTCGACACGGTCCTCCCGACCGTCGCCGCCACCCAGGCGGGCGACGGCGCGAAGACCCTGACCCTCGCGGGCACCGATGCCACGTCGGGCATCGACAAGGTCGAGTACCAGGTCGGCGACGCCACCAGCTGGAGCACCTACAGCCAGCCGCTGGTGTTCTCCGACGCGGGCACCTACACGGTGCGCTACCGCGCCGTGGACAAGGCCGGCAACACCTCGGCCACCGCCACCGCGACCGTCGTCGTGGAGCAGACCGAGGAGCCCGGTGACACCACCGACCCCGAGGTCGGCGTCACGGTGCTCGGCTCCTACGAGGGCACGGTGCTCGACCAGACCAGCAGCGGCGTGGGCGGCTCGGCCACCCTCGTCTCCGAGGCCGACGGTGAGGGCTACACCACCACCGCGACCCTGGAGCTGACCGGTCTGCTCCCCGACACCAGCTACGAGTCGCACCTGCACGTCGGGACGACCTGTGGCGGGTTCGAGGGTCACTACCGTGACGACGAGGACGGCGCCGGCACCCCGCCGAACGAGCTCTGGCCGACCAACCCGGGGTGGACCCCCGAGTCGGGCGACCCGCGCATCAAGGCGAACGCCGACGGCACGTCGTACGCCGAGGCCACCGTGGCCTGGGCCCCGCGGATCGAGGGCGGCATCCTCGCCATCCACCGCGAGGGCGCCATCATCGGCTGCGTCGACCTCGACCTGACCGGCCCGGGCACCGTGGTGCTCGACGCCACCGACGACGTCGAGGTCACCTCGCTCACCTACACGGTGGACGAGGGTGCCGAGACCGCCTACGAGGGCCCGTTCGAGATCACCGACGCCGGCACGCACACCGTGGCCTACACCGCCACCGACGCCGCCGGCAACGAGACCTCGGGCTCCTTCGAGGTCGTCGTGCCGGAGACCGAGGAGCCGCAGGCCCTCGAGGTCGCCCTCACCACCACGCCGGCCGCACCCAGCGGTCGCGGTGGCTGGTACACCGGCCCGGTGACCGTGGACGCGACCGCCACCGGTGGCGAGGGTGAGCGCACCCTGGAGCACCGCACCGGTGACGGCGCCTGGCAGCCCTGGACGGGTCCGGTCCGCCTGACCCGCGACGGCACCTACCGGGTGCAGGTCCGCGTCACCGACGGCTCGGGGGCGACCAAGATCGCCACCCAGGTCGTGCGCATCGACGCCACCGCCCCCCGGGTCGTCCTCGACGGCATCAAGGACGGCGCGACGATGAGGCCGGCCCAGCAGCGCCGGGCCTCGGTGACCACCACGGACGCCACCTCGGGCATCGCCCGGCGCGTCGTCCGGCTCGACGGCAAGGTGGTCGGCGTGCCGGTCCGCCTCGACGCCGTCGCGCTGAAGGTGGGCACCCACCGGATGGTCGTCACGACCACCGACGTCGCCGGCAACGAGCGGGTCACCACCGTGACCTTCCGGGTCGTGGCGTCGTACGTCGGTGGCAAGCAGCTGGTCAAGCGCCTCGACCGCGAGAACAAGGTCGGGGCCGGTCCGGCCAGCCGCATGCTGCAGCAGCTCAACGCCGCGCAGAAGGCCGACCGACGTGGGGAGGTGCGCCAGGCCCGCCAGGCCCTGGCGCAGCTGGACACCCTCGCCAACCGGGTCGGCAACAAGCAGGCCAAGGCTGCCCTGAAGTCCCTCACCCGCGCGCTGCGAGCGCAGCTCTAGGCCGCGGGAGAGGGGAGAACGTCCGCCGATGAGGGCCCGGCCACCTCGACGCCGTGAGGCGAGCGAGAGCCGTCCGACCGCAGGATCGGCCCTGCGGTCCGGGCGGTGGCCGGGCCCCCGTCCGGGCGGGGGAGGGGCGCATCCCGTGCGCCCCTCCCCGCGACCGGTGCCGGGGCAGCGCGCTCCGTCCCGGCACCGGTTCGCACCATCGTCCACCCACCACCGCCAGATGGACCCGGAAATCTTCCGGGTCCCCAGCACAGGAGAAACCGCATGCCGCGTCCGATCACGTTGTTCACGGGCCAGTGGGCCGATCTGCCTTTTGAGGAGGTGTGTCGTCTGGCGTCGGGGTGGGGGTATGACGGGCTGGAGATCGCGTGCTGGGGGGATCACCTGGATC
>NZ_VDMR01000014.1 GCF_006346315.1 Nocardioides litoris
AATGCTTGTCCGGCGGCGTCCTACTCTCCCACAGCCTCGCGGTTGCAGTACCATCGGCGCTGGCAGGCTTAACTTCCGGGTTCGGTATGGGTCCGGGTGTTTCCCTGCCGCTATGGCCGCCGTAACTCTATGAACCCCATCAACTTGCCCCGTGGTGGCACCAGTGGTGGGTGCCCGCCCCCAGGGTGGTGGGGTTGGTTCTTGTAGTGGACGCGACATGCGCTAGGTGCGCGTGGGTGTGGTGGTGTGGTGTTGGTTGAGGGTTTGTGTGGCAAGCCCTCGGCCTATTAGTACCGGTCGGCTAGGCATCGCTGCTGTACACCTCCGGCCTATCAACCCCATGGTCTGTAGGGGGCCTTAACCCATCGAGTGGGTGGGAAACCTCATCTTGAAACGTGCTTCCCGCTTAGATGCATTCAGCGGTTATCACTTCCGAACGTAGCCAACCAGCCGTGCCCCTGGCGGGACAACTGGCACACCAGAGGTTCGTCCATCCCGGTCCTCTCGTACTAGGGACAGCCTTTCTCAAGTTTCCAACGCGCGCGGCGGATAGGGACCGAACTGTCTCACGACGTTCTAAACCCAGCTCGCGTGCCGCTTTAATGGGCGAACAGCCCAACCCTTGGGACCTACTCCAGCCCCAGGATGCGACGAGCCGACATCGAGGTGCCAAACCATCCCGTCGATATGGACTCTTGGGGAAGATCAGCCTGTTATCCCCGGGGTACCTTTTATCCGTTGAGTGACCACGCTTCCACATGCCGTGGCCAGATCACTAGTTCCGACTTTCGTCCCTGCTCGACATGTCTGTCTCACAGTCAAGCTCCCTTGTGCACTTACACTCGCCACCTGATTGCCAACCAGGCTGAGGGAACCTTTGAGCGCCTCCGTTACATTTTAGGAGGCAACCGCCCCAGTTAAACTACCCATCAGGCACTGTCCCTGATCCAGATCATGGACCTAGGTTAGACATCTAGTACGACCAGAGTGGTATTTCAACGATGACTCCACACCCACTGGCGTGAATACTTCACAGTCTCCCACCTATCCTACACAAGCCGAACCAAACACCAATACCAAACTATAGTAAAGGTCCCGGGGTCTTTCCGTCCTGCCGCGCGTAACGAGCATCTTTACTCGTAGTGCAATTTCGCCGAGTCCATGGTTGAGACAGCGCCCAAGTCGTTACTCCATTCGTGCAGGTCGGAACTTACCCGACAAGGAATTTCGCTACCTTAGGATGGTTATAGTTACCACCGCCGTTTACTGGGGCTTAAATTCTCCGCTTCACCACAAGTGGCTAACGAGTCCTCTTAACCTTCCAGCACCGGGCAGGAGTCAGTCCGTATACATCGTCTTACAACTTCGCACGGACCTGTGTTTTTAGTAAACAGTCGCTTGGGCCTGGTCTCTGCGACCCTCCCCGCTTCCCGGAGCAAGTCCGTTCACGGTTCGGGTCCCCCTTCTCCCGAAGTTACGGGGGCATTTTGCCGAGTTCCTTAACCATGGTTCACTCGATCGCCTCGGTATTCTCTACCTGATCACCTGAGTCGGTTTGGGGTACGGGCGGCGCATAGCTCGCTAGAGGTTTTTCTCGACAGCATAGGATCACCCACTTCAACCAGCTGGTCTCGGCATCACGTCTCAGACTCGTGATCAAACACAGCGACCCGGATTTGCCTAGGCCACGTCCTACACGCTTACCCCGGGACAACCATCGCCCGGGCTGGGCTACCTTCCTGCGTCACCCCATCGCTTGACTACTACCGGATCGGGTCCCATGCTCCACCACACCCCATCCCCCCGAAGGGTTCAGTAAGCGTGGCTTCGGATGGTTAGCATCACCGGGCTCGTCATGGGCGCTACGTTGCCGGTACGGGAATATCAACCCGTTGTCCATCGACTACGCCTGTCGGCCTCGCCTTAGGTCCCGACTTACCCAGGGCAGATTAGCTTGACCCTGGAACCCTTGATCAATCGGCGCACGGGTTTCTCACCCGTGATTCGCTACTCATGCCTGCATTCTCACTCGTGTCGTATCCACCCCTACATCACTGTGGAGCTTCACCCACGACACGACGCTCCCCTACCCATCCACACACCCAACCACCCAGTGGCCGGGCCCGAACCTAATCGGGTGCGAATGCCATAGCTTCGGCGGGCGGCTTGAGCCCCGCTACATTGTCGGCGCGGAATCACTTGACCAGTGAGCTATTACGCACTCTTTCAAGGGTGGCTGCTTCCAAGCCAACCTCCTGGTTGTCACTGCGACTCCACATCCTTTTCCACTTAGCCGCCGCTTAGGGGCCTTAGCTGATGGTCTGGGCTGTTTCCCTCTCGACTACGGAGCTTATCCCCCGCAGTCTCACTGCTGCGCTCTCACTTACCGGCATTCGGAGTTTGGCTAACGTCAGTAACCTGGTCGGGCCCATCGGCTATCCAGTGCTCTACCTCCGGCAAGAAACACACAACGCTGCACCTAAATGCATTTCGGGGAGAACCAGCTATCACGGAGTTTGATTGGCCTTTCACCCCTATCCACAGGTCATCCCCTCAGTTTTCAACCTAAGTGGGTTCGGTCCTCCACGCGGTCTTACCCGCGCTTCAACCTGCCCATGGATAGATCACTCCGCTTCGGGTCTTGAGCGTGCTACTCATACGCCCTGTTCGGACTCGCTTTCGCTACGGCTACCCCACACGGGTTAACCTCGCAACACACCGCAAACTCGCAGGCTCATTCTTCAAAAGGCACGCCATCACCCCCACGTCCCACATGGCTGCGGGATGGCCGGGCTCTGACGGATTGTAGGCACACGGTTTCAGGTACTATTTCACTCCCCGCCAGGGGTACTTTTCACCTTTCCCTCACGGTACTGGTCCGCTATCGGTCATCGAGAAGTATTTAGGCTTAACGGGTGGTCCCGCCAGATTCACACACCATTTCAGGGGTGGCGTGTTACTTGGGAGGTGCTATAGGCAGGCACGCATCTACGACTACGGGGCTATCACCCTCTACGGCGCCGCTTTCCAACGGACTTCAACTTCACACGCACTTTCTTACTGCCCCACCCGCCGGCAGACGGATGACAAACACTCCCACAACCCCGCCCCCGCAACCCCTGCCGGGTATCACACGAAGACGGTTTAGCCTCATCCGATTTCGCTCGCCACTACTCTCGGAATCACTGTTGTTTTCTCTTCCTACGGGTACTGAGATGTTTCACTTCCCCGCGTTCCCCCCTACACCCTATTTCATTCAGGCGCAGGTAACACGACATGACTCGTGCTAGGTTTCCCCATTCGGACACCCCCGGATCAACGCTCGGTTGCCAACTCCCCAGGGCTTATCGCAGGCTCCAACGTCCTTCATCGGCTCTCGATGCCAAGGCATCCACCATGTGCCCTTTACTGCTTGCCAAACAAACACTCAACAAACACAACACACACATCAACACACGTACCGATACACGTATCAACACACGTATCACTACAGACATCGATGCTGTTGCACAAAGACACACACTACAAAGATCAACCCCACCAGCTCACACACACGTTCATGCGCAGCTCCAGGGTTGATGCTCGCGTCCACTATCAAGATGACAAACACCAAGAAACCAACCAGCCAGACAAACCCCCCTCCAGGGGCTCCGGACCTGATGCCTCAGGGCCCAACAGTGTGTCAAACCAAACCACTCCACCACCACGACCCGTGTTCCACACCCACCAACCCCCGAAGGGACCAGCAGGCCGTACTAGAGGTCACAGCAGCCTCACGGCCAGCTTTCATCGACGGTTCCACTATCCGAACACCACCATGTGCTCAGGACACACTCGGTCCTGACGCGGGATGTGTGCTCCTTAGAAAGGAGGTGATCCAGCCGCACCTTCCGGTACGGCTACCTTGTTACGACTTCGTCCCAATCGCCAGCCCCACCTTCGACAGCTCCCCCCCACAAGGGGTTAGGCCACTGGCTTCGGGTGTTGCCGACTTTCGTGACGTGACGGGCGGTGTGTACAAGGCCCGGGAACGTATTCACCGCAGCGTTGCTGATCTGCGATTACTAGCGACTCCGACTTCATGGGGTCGAGTTGCAGACCCCAATCCGAACTGAGACCGGCTTTTTGGGATTCGCTCCCCCTCACGGGATCGCAGCCCTTTGTACCGGCCATTGTAGCATGCGTGAAGCCCTGGACATAAGGGGCATGATGACTTGACGTCATCCCCACCTTCCTCCGAGTTGACCCCGGCAGTCTCCCATGAGTCCCCAGCACCCCGAAGGGCCTGCTGGCAACATGGGACGAGGGTTGCGCTCGTTGCGGGACTTAACCCAACATCTCACGACACGAGCTGACGACAGCCATGCACCACCTGTACACCCCCAAAAGAAGCCCCATCTCTGGAGCGGCAGGGTGTATGTCAAACCCAGGTAAGGTTCTTCGCGTTGCATCGAATTAATCCGCATGCTCCGCCGCTTGTGCGGGCCCCCGTCAATTCCTTTGAGTTTTAGCCTTGCGGCCGTACTCCCCAGGCGGGGCGCTTAATGCGTTAGCTACGGCACGGAACCCATGGAATAGGCCCCACACCTAGCGCCCAACGTTTACGGTGTGGACTACCAGGGTATCTAATCCTGTTCGCTCCCCACACTTTCGCTCCTCAGCGTCAGAACATTCCCAGAGAACCGCCTTCGCCACCGGTGTTCCTCCTGATATCTGCGCATTTCACCGCTACACCAGGAATTCCGTTCTCCCCTGAATGCCTCAAGTCTGCCCGTATCGAAAGCAAGCACTCGGTTAAGCCCAGTGTTTTCACTCCCGACGCGACAAACCGCCTACGAGCCCTTTACGCCCAATAATTCCGGACAACGCTCGCACCCTACGTATTACCGCGGCTGCTGGCACGTAGTTGGCCGGTGCTTCTTCTCCACCTACCGTCACCCTGATCAACACAGAGCTTCGTCGATGATGAAAGAGGTTTACAACCCGAAGGCCGTCATCCCTCACGCGGCGTTGCTGGATCAGGCTTCCGCCCATTGTCCAATATTCCCCACTGCTGCCTCCCGTAGGAGTCTGGGCCGTGTCTCAGTCCCAGTGTGGCCGGTCACCCTCTCAGGCCGGCTACCCGTCAAAGCCTTGGTAGGCCATTACCCCACCAACAAGCTGATAGGCCGCGAGCACATCCCCCACCCACAAAAGTTTCCACCAGCACCCCATGCAGGGACTGGTCGTATCCGGTATTAGACACCCTTTCGAGTGCTTATCCCAGAGTGAAGGGCAGATTACTCACGTGTTACTCACCCGTTCGCCGCTCGTGTACACCGAAGTGCCTTACCGCTCGACTTGCATGTGTTAAGCACGCCGCCAGCGTTCGTCCTGAGCCAGGATCAAACTCTCCGTAGAAAACTTGCTCCCAACAATGACGATCACTGACTATCGCTAGCCAGAATCATTGCCGAAAAAAACTATCAACCCATCCAACAAACAGACGAGCCTACAAACTAATCCGTCGACTATGACACACTGTTGAGTTCTCAAACATCAGGCGCA
>NZ_VDMR01000015.1 GCF_006346315.1 Nocardioides litoris
TCCCGCCGGCGACGGAGGAGATGGTGGCTGCGGGGTATCGGGACTTCGCGGATCGGTGGAACCCGATCCTGGATGTGTTCGATGAGTGTGGGGTGCGGTTCGCCCATGAGGTGCACCCGAGCGAGATCGCGTATGACTACTGGACGACGCATGCGACGTTGGAGGCGATCGGGCACCGGTCGGCGTTCGGGTTGAACTGGGACCCGAGCCATTTCGTGTGGCAGGACCTGGATCCGGTGGGGTTCATGTGGGACTTCCGGGATCGGATCTACCACGTGGACTGCAAGGACGCGAAGCGTCAGGTGGGCAACGGTCGCAATGGTCGGTTGGGGTCGCATCTGCCGTGGGCGGATCCGCGGCGGGGGTGGGACTTCGTCTCGACGGGTCATGGTGATGTGCCGTGGGAGGCGTCGTTCCGGATGTTGAACACGATCGGTTATGAGGGGCCGATCTCGGTGGAGTGGGAGGACGCGGGGATGGATCGGTTGGTGGGGGCTCCGGAGGCTCTGGAGTTCGTGCGTCGTCTGGCGTTCGACCCGCCGTCGGCGGCCTTCGACGCCGCCTTCTCGACGGGACACTGATCCCATGACGCTCGTCCTCGGGGTCGACTCCTCGACCCAGTCCACCAAGGCCGTCCTCGTCGACGCCGACGACGGCACCGTCGTCGAGACCCGCACCGCGGCCCACCCGCCCGGGACCGAGGTCGACCCGCGCGCCTGGCTCTCGGCGTACGACGACGCGGCGGGGCCGCTGCTCGACCGGGCCGAGGCGGTGTCGGTGGCCGGGCAGCAGCACGGCATGGTCGCCCTCGACGCCGACGGCGTCCCGGTGCGCGACGCCCTGCTGTGGAACGACACCCGCTCGGCCGGCGCCGCCCGCGACCTCGTCGAGGAGATGGGCGGCCCGCAGGCCTGCGCCGACGCGGTCGGCAGCGTGCTGGTGGCCTCGTTCACCGCCGCCAAGCTGCGCTGGCTGCGCGACCACGAGCCCGACGCCGCCGCCCGGGTGGCGCGGGTGCTGCTGCCCCACGACTACGTCTCGGTGCACGCCTCGGCGCCCGGCACCCGGGCCTTCACCGACCGGGGCGACGCCTCGGGCACCGGCTACTTCGACGCGACCGCCCCGGGTGGCGGGGAGTGGCGGCTCGACCTGCTCAAGGGTGCGCTCGGCCACGAGGCCGCCGTCCCCGAGGTCGTGCCCGGCGGCTCGGCCGCGGGCGCGACCGGGTCCGGTGCCGTGGTGGCCGGCGGCACCGGCGACAACATGGGCGGCGCGCTCGGCATGGCCCTCGAGCCCGGCGACGTGCTCGTCTCCATCGGCACCAGCGGCGTGGTCTCCTCCGTGGTGCCCGACCCGGTGGCCGACGGGTCCGGCGCGGTGACCGGCTTCGCCGACGCCCAGTCGGGGTTCCTGCCGATGGCGACCACCATGAACGCCGCCGGCATCCTCGACCTGCAGGCCCGCTGGCTGGGCGTCGACCACGCGGGCCTGGCGGCACTGGCCGCCGAGTCGGAGTGGGGCGCCGGCGGGGTGAGCGTGCTGCCCTACTACGGCGGCGAGCGCACCCCCAACCGTCCCGACGCCGTCGGCACCTGGCACGGCCTGAGCCCGCGCACCACCCGCGCCGACCTGGCCCGGGCCGCGTTCGAGGCCCTGCTGTGCTCGCTGGCCGACGCCCTCGACGTGCTGGCCGCCACGACCGGGCACCGGCCCACGCGGCTGCTCATGGTCGGCGGCGCCACCAAGAGCCCGGCGCTGCGGGCGATGGCCCCGGCCCTGCTGGGGCACGCCGTGGCCTTCCCTGCCCCGGGGGAGTACGTCGCCCTCGGCGCGGCCCGGCAGGCCGCCTGGGCGCTGGCCAGCACCGACGCCCCGCCCACCTGGGCCCGCACGGGTCTCGAGGAGCTCCCGCTGCCCGCGCAGGACGAGCTCGACCGCGCCGCCGAGGTCCGCTCGGCGTACGCCGCCCTGCGCGACGCCTGACCACCGACGACCCGCCCACCCGGAGACGAGCCGTGCCCGCGACCGCCGCCCCGCCCCCGTCCGACCGGACCTCCCCGACCGGTCGGGGCCCGGGGCGAGGTGGCGGCCGGGGGGTCCTCCGCCTGCTGCTGGCGGCCCTGCTGCTGGTCGGGTCCGTCCTCGCGGGCGCCGCGCCCGCTGTGGCCCACGAGGGTCTCATCTCCTCCGACCCGGCCGAGGCCGGTGTCGTCGAGGAGCTGCCGTCGCGGGCCGTCCTGACGTTCAGCGGACCGCCGCGCGAGGTGCACGAGCTGTCGCTGGTCGGCCCGGAGGGCAGCGTCACCAACGGCGCGGCCACCCTGGTGGGCGCCGAGGTCCGCCAGAACCTCTGGGCGGGCCCCGACGGCGAGTACGTCCTGGCCTACGACGTCTTGTCCTCCGACGGCCACGAGGTCGCCGGCGAGGTGCGGTTCGAGGTCGGCCCGGTGAGCGGTGTGGGCGCGTCCGCCCCGGCGGCCGACGTCGCCCCCGCCGCCGCACGGCCCGGCTTCTGGGAGCGCCGACGGGGCGCGCTCGTCCCGATCGCGCTCGTCGTCCTGGCCGGCGCTGCCGCGGTGCTGGTGCTCCGCCGCAGCCGCTCGGCCTGACCCCCGACCTCGGCGTCCGCGCGGGCATCGCCACGCCCCCAGGGGTGACCTGAAAACATTTGACTAGCAATTGGTCAGAACTGCTTGTGCCGATGGCAGAAGAGGCCGTACTTTGTGCACGCGCCGCATCCTGTGAGCGCAGTCACAGCCTCGACCTGACCTGCCAGGAGCCCCCCGTTGACCGAGCCCGGCACCCTCGACGCCTCGGCGCCCCGCGCCGCCTCCGGCGATGCCTTGTTGCAGATGACGGGGATCGTGAAGGAGTTCTCGGGGGTGCGTGCGTTGGGTGGGGTGGACCTGGATGTGCGTCGGGGTGAGGTGCACTGCTTGTTGGGTCAGAACGGTGCGGGGAAG
>NZ_VDMR01000016.1 GCF_006346315.1 Nocardioides litoris
CGCTTCCGAGACGCCACGAACTGCTGGAGCAGGACGGCGGCGACGATGACAGCGCCCTTGAGCAGGTCCTGCTCAGAGGGCGGACGGTTGTTCAGGACGAACACGTTGGTCAAGGTGGTGAAGATCAACACACCCATCACGGTCCCGGTGATCGTGCCCCGACCACCCGCGAGCAGGGTCCCACCGATCACGACCGCAGCGATCGCGTCCAGCTCCCACAGCTCACCGTGCGAGCTGGTGCCGACGGTGGTCCGGGCGATCATCATCGTCGCCGCCAGACCCGCACACACACCGGTCAGCACGTACAGCAGCAGCGTGTGACGACGCACGTTGATCCCCGCCAACCGCGCAGCCTCGGGGTTGCCCCCCACCGCGAAGGTCCGACGACCGAACGTGGTCCGGTTCAACACCACCCAGCCCACGACCGCGACCACCACGAACACCCAGATCACCATGTCGATCCCCAACGGCTTGGCGCCGAAGAAGTCGAACAGGCCCCGCAGCTCCGAGGCGGACTGGTTCCGGTTGTCACTGATCAGCTCAGCCAGACCACGCGCCGCGACCAGCATCGCCAACGTCGCGATGAACGCCACGACCTTGCCGTAGGCGATCAACACCCCGTTCACCAGCCCCGCGACACCACCGACCAACAACGCCACCAACACCAAGAACGCCCAATGGGTGTCAGCCGCGATCTCCTTGTTCGCCACCGTGGTCGCCCACACCGACGACAACGCCACCAACGCCCCCACCGAGAGGTCGATGCCACCACCGGTGATCACGAACGTCATCCCGATCGCCACCACCCCGATCGCAGCAGAGGCACGCAGGATCGTCAGGAAGTTGTCACCCGAGAGGAACCGGTCACCCGCCGTCACCGTGCCCACCACCGCGACCACCACCAGCACCGCGACCAGACCCAGGATCCGGAAGAACCCCGCCTCCCCCAACCGCGCCGCCAGGTTGTCCTCACCCTTGCCCGAGTGGTGCGGGTCGGTGGTCTGCGAGGACGGGGTGTGCCCGGTCTTCGGCAGCGCCTCGACCGGGTCGACCGGGTCGGCCGACCCAGCCTGCGCACCAGCCGGTGCCTCGGCGTGCTTGCCCAGCGAGGGGCGCTCGCCGGCGCGGCTCGTCGGGATCGTGGAGTCGCTCATGCGGGGGTTCCTTCCATCACCAGGTCCAAGACCCGGGACTCATCAAGATGGGCAGCGGCGGCTTCATGCACGACACGTCCTTCACGGACCACCAGCACCCGGTCCGCCAGGCCGAGCACCTCCTCGACCTCGCTGGACACGACCACCACAGCCACACCCGAATCAGCCAGGCTGCGGACCAGCTTGTAGATCTCCGACCGGGCACCCACGTCCACACCACGCGTCGGCTCATCGAGCAACAACACCCGACACCCCCGCAGCAGCCACCGCGCGAGCACCACCTTCTGCTGGTTCCCACCCGACATCGTCCGCACATGACGCGCGATGTCACGCGGACGCACGTCCAGGGCATCGACCAGCTCACGCGCCTTGGCCCGCTCCCGACCACGCTGGATGAACCCGACCCGCTGGAACCGGCTCATCGACGACACACTGATGTTGGCGTAGACCGCCTGGTCCAGCAGCAGACCCTGGGACTTCCGCTCCTCCGGCGCCAGACCGATCCCGGCCCTCACCGCAGCCTCCACCGCACCACGCCGCAGACGCTTCCCGTCCACACTCACCGTGCCCGACGACGCCCGACGAGCACCGTAGATCGTCTCCAAGATCTCCGTACGACCCGACCCGACCAGACCGGCCAGACCCACGATCTCCCCACCACGCACCGTCAGGTCGACCCCCGAGAACACCCCGTCCAACCCCAGGTCACGCACCTCCAGCACCGCGTCCTGACCCGCCGCCGGCGGCGCCACGTCAGCCTCACGCTGGGGGAAGACGTACTCGATCGCCCGACCCGTCATCAGCTTGATCAGCTCCGCAGTGGCCGTGGTCTTCGCCGGCAGACCCGTCGCAACGGTGATCCCGTCCTTCAACACCGTGATCCGATCCCCGATCTCGCGGATCTCCTCCAACCGGTGAGTGATGTAGACCACCGCCACACCCTGCGCCGTCAGACCCCGGACCACCCGGAACAAGTTCTCCACCTCACCGTGGTCCAGCACCGCCGACGGCTCGTCCAAGATCAACAGATCCACCTCGTGCGAGAGCGCACGCGCCATCGAGACCACCTGCTGACCAGCCGGGGACAGCTCCCCCACCAACCGCGACGGCTTGATCTCGCTGTGACCCAACCGGGCCAAGATCTCCGCAGCCCGCTTGTTCGTCGCACCCCGACGAGAAAACCCACCCGCCGACATCTCATGACCCAAGAAGATGTTCTCCGCCACCGACAACCCATCCACCAGGTCCAGCTCCTGGTAGATCGTCGCGATCCCCGCATTGATCGCCGCCTGCGGATGACCGAACCTCGCCACCTCGCCCTTCCACGAGATCGACCCCTCATCCGGCACGTACGACGCCGAGAGGATCTTGATCATCGTCGACTTCCCCGCACCGTTCTGACCCAACAAGCAGTGCACCTCACCCCGACGCACATCCAGGTCCACCCCACCCAACGCACGCACCCCCGAGAACTCCTTCACGATCCCCGTCATCTGCAACAAGGCATCG
>NZ_VDMR01000017.1 GCF_006346315.1 Nocardioides litoris
GTCTCGAGACTGTGAGTGTTTCCTTGCAGCCCTGGTGGTGGTGGGGTTGTGGGTCGGTGACCGGTGGTGTGACTCATCTCGAGACTGACGCGCGGTGGTGGCGTTGTCCTGGAGCTGGACTTGTCCGCTGTTGGTCGCCGGCCCCGGTCCTGGGTGGAGTGCTGGCCTGATCAGGAGCTTGACCGTCGGGCGTTGGCGCGCCGTTCGTGTCTCATCACAGTCCTGCTGAGCTCCTCCCGTGGACCGGAACCGCAACCACGTCCCGGTTCAAGGAGAACGCATGAGCAGTATGAAGCCCCCGCCGATGAAGCTGGCAGAGGTTGTCGATGTCGTGATCGGGGTCGATACCCACGTCGCCTCGCATGCCGCGGCCGCGGTCGATGCCCGCACCGGTGGGGTACTTGACCAGATCATCGTGACCGCGGACGCGGAGGGGTATGCCGAGCTGGTCGACTTCGCTGACCGCGTCGCGGTCGAGCACGCGGCGCTGCGGGCCTGGGCCATCGAGGGCACCGCGTCCCACGGCCGGGGACTGGCGGTCCACCTGGACCAGGCCGAGGAACTGGTGGTCGAGCTCGACCGACCCGAACGGGCCCGTCGTCGTGGTGGTGAGAAGTCCGACCCTCTCGACGCGGTCCGTGCGGCCCGGGAGGCCATCGCCCGGGAACGGGTCGGCACGCCCCGCGGTGCGGGGCCTGACCCCGACCAGGCTGCGACCCGCCAAGCGCTCGCGGTGCGGGTCGCGGTCCGCCGTTCCGCGGTCCAGGCCGCCGCAGATGCCCGACGGCAGCTGTTCTCGGCCATCCTGACCGCCCCCGAACCGGTCCGGACCCGGTTCCGGGGCCTGACCAGCGAGGCCATCATCACCCGAGTGCTGGCCACCCGCCGCAGCGCCAGGTGGGTCAGCGTCGATGTCGAGACCGCCCACACCGTGGCCTGCCTGCAGATCTGGGCCCGCCGGATCCAGGACCTGACCGCCGAGGCCGCAGCGCACGAGAAGGAGATCACCACCCTGGTCCGGTCCTGGCGTCCCGACCTGCTCGACCAGGTCGGGATCGGACCCATCGTGGCCGCGACCGTGCTGTGCGCCTGGGCCTACCCCGGCCGGATCCACTCCGAAGCCGCGTTCGCCAAGCTCGCCGGAACCAGCCCCGTCCAAGCCAACAGCGGCCAAGTCCAGACCCGCCACCGCCTCAACCGCTACGGCGACCGGCGCCTGAACTGCGCCCTACACACCATCGTCATCACCCGCCAACGCCACCACCAACCCACCCGCGACTACACCGAACGACGTACCAGCCAAGGCAAGAACCCCCGCGAGATCCGACGCTGCCTCAAGCGCTACATCGCCCGAGACCTCTACCGAACCCTCGAAGCCGGCGACACCCAAACACCCCTTGACCAGACATAGGAGCGTCCACCT
>NZ_VDMR01000018.1 GCF_006346315.1 Nocardioides litoris
GCGGCCAATACACCTGGTCCTCCCCCCGCACCTACACCTCCGGCGGCATCACCTTCACCAACGACCGCTACTCCACCAACTCCCTGACCAGCCAGAACTGCGGCCGCCCACCCGCACCCACCGCACCGCCTCTATCCGCGCCCACGAGTCTTGCGATCGCGCCGCACACCAGCCGCACGGTCGTTACGTGGGCGCCCGTCGCCGGCGCCGAGAACTACCTCGTGACCGCCCCCGGGCTGACAGTGACGGTGTCGGCAACGTCGTTCGTGGATTCGAGATCGTTGACCTGGCAGGCAAGGACCTACATGGTGTCCGCACGTCGTGGTGCCGAGCTTGGTCCTGCGGCAACAGCTACGCTCCGTGCAGCGTGGCAGGCGGCCGATCGGGCCTACCTGTCCACCAAGCAGGGCCCCGCCCTGTGCGGGCGAGCTGGAGTCCAGGACGATCAGCGGCTGGTCTGCAACGTCAAGACCGCCACCGGATGGACCAGCACCACGACACCCCGAGCCGGGGACTGGGGCTACGCCACCGACCGCGCCTGGATCACCAACGACGACGGCACCGTGTCCTACTGCGCCCGCGTGGGCACCGGCAACCAGGTCCGATGCGACACCTTCGACGGCACCACCTGGTCGACCTCGACCTCCCAGCCGGTCGATGTCGCCTACCCCGAGAACCGGGCCTACCTGTCCACCAAGCAGGGCCCCGCCCTGTGCGGGCGAGCTGGAGTCCAGGACGATCAGCGGCTGGTCTGCAACGTCAAGACCGCCACCGGATGGACCAGCACCACGACACCCCGAGCCGGGGACTGGGGCTACGCCACCGACCGCGCCTGGATCACCAACGACGACGGCACCGTGTCCTACTGCGCCCGCGTGGGCACCGGCAACCAGGTCCGATGCGACACCTTCGACGGCACCACCTGGTCGA
>NZ_VDMR01000019.1 GCF_006346315.1 Nocardioides litoris
ACCCCGAGCCGGGGACTGGGGCTACGCCACCGACCGCGCCTGGATCACCAACGACGACGGCACCGTGTCCTACTGCGCCCGCGTGGGCACCGGCAACCAGGTCCGATGCGACACCTTCGACGGCACCACCTGGTCGAGCTCCAGAGACATTCCTAGCTGGACGGCCTCGACTTCGCAGGGCGTTGACGTGGGCTACGCCCAGCCGTGAGCCGGGGCTGCGCCGCCCGACTAGCGAGCCGCGTCGGGCCCCCCGCCGCGTGTTCAACATCTTTGCCTGAGGGGCGGAGGTTTCGCGGTACCGGCAGCACGCACGCCGTAGGGTCTGGCCTACGTTGGTCTGTTCGGGCAGACCCCGCACATGGGGGTGCTCGATGCCGATGATGAAGCACAAGAACTCGCTCGGAGTGGAATCGCGGTCGAGGCGGGTGGCGGCGCTGGCCGGG
>NZ_VDMR01000020.1 GCF_006346315.1 Nocardioides litoris
ATCCACCAGGAGGCGGACCCCACCCGGGCCCGCCTCCTGACGTTTTTCCAGACATCAGCAACACAACCTCGCCCGACGACCACCTGACCCAGCCAGCGAGCCGGCCAGGCCCGAACCGGCCAGGCCCGAACCGGCCAGGCCCGCACCGGCCAGGCCCGAACCGGCCAGACCCGAACCGGCCAGACCCGAACCGGCCAGACCCGAACCGGCCAGACCCGAACCGGCCAGACCCGAACCGGCCAGACCCGAACCGGCCAGACCCGAACCGGCCAGACCCGAACCGGCCAGACCCGAGCCAGCCAGACCCGAACCGGCCAGGCCCGAGCCGGCCAGACCCGACAAGCGCACGCACCCCATGGCCCGAAGGGGCTACCCCGGTCCGTACGGCGACCCGATGTGACGAGCCCCCGGACCCGGCAGAGTTCTCCATGTCAGGCCACACCGGCACACCAGCGCCGGGCCCGCCCCCCACCAGCACAGACCAGGAGAACCACCATGCTCGACTACGCCCGCATCCAGCTCCGCGCCCGCCTCGCCAACACCGACGACCGCGGCGCCTCCGCCGTCGAGTACGGCCTGCTCGTCGCCGGCATCGCCATCGCCATCATCATCGCCGTCTTCGCCCTCGGCGACACCCTCTCCGGGATGTTCGACGGCGTCGAGGGCCAGGTCGGCGAGCGCACCCCCTGATCAACCCAGCTCCACCAGATCCACCAGATTCACCAGGAGGCGGACCCCACCCGGGTCCGCCTCCTGACGTTTTCGACCTCCATCAGCGCTCGCCAGCCAGTCCAGGTGGTCACGACAACTAGCCTGTTGTGACTAGACGCCCGGAGCGGTCGAACGATGCGATCGCCGTCGACCGGGCCGACAATGCTCGTGGGGGGGGTCGTCCGGACCCCGTCGCAGGTACGAACGCACGACAGGGACACCACCATGCTCTCCTACACCAGCATCCAGCTCCGTGCCCGCGCGCATCACCTCGACGACCGCGGCGCTTCCGCCGTCGAGTACGGCTTGCTCGTCGCCGGCATCGCCATCGCCATCCTGCTCGCGGTCTTCACCCTCGGCGACACCATCGAAGGTCTCTTCTCGGACGTCGACGACCAGGTCGGGAACCGCGGCTGACCGCCACGACGGTCGCCCCACGGGAATGACCCGGACGGGCTACTCGGGTCCGTACGGCGACCCGATGTGACGGGGCCCGGGAACCGGAAGAGTTCTCCACCTCAGGCCAGGGACACCAGCCCCGCAGGCCGCCCCCCACCAGCACCCAGGAGAACACCATGCTCGACTACGCCCGCATCCAGCTCCGCGCCCGCCTCGCCAACACCGACGACCGCGGCGCCTCCGCCG
>NZ_VDMR01000021.1 GCF_006346315.1 Nocardioides litoris
GTCCTGGGCCTGAGCGCCTGCACGAGCAACGACACCGAGGAGGCGTCGAACCCGAACCTGAGTGGGGGGAACTCCAACGCCGAGGAGGGGTCGAACGACGAGTCGGGTGACTCGATCACGATCGGGTTCTCCGCGCCGGCGGCTGACCACGGCTGGATGGCCTCGATCACTGATTCCGCGCAGACGGTCGCGGACTCCTACGACGACGTGGAGCTGCGGTTGGCCGAGGGCACCAACGACGTCAACGCCCAGATCCAGCAGGTGGAGACCTTCATCAACGAGGGTGTCGACGCGATCGTGCTGCTGCCCTTCGACGGGGAGGCGATGACCCCGGTGGCGCTGCAGGCGATGGAGGCGGGGATCCCGGTGGTCAACGTGGACCGGGAGTTCTCCGACCCCAACGCGGCGCGGGTCACGGTGCTGGGTGACAACTACGGCATGGGTGTCTCGGCGGGTGAGTACATCTGTGAGCAGGCTGGTGGGAACACCGAGGCGGTGGTCGCGGAGATCCAGGGGATCGCCTCGCTGCCGTTGACCCAGGACCGTTCGCAGGGGTTCGAGGACGCGCTGGGTGAGTGTGGTCTGGACGTGGACAACCAGGTCGAGGCTGCGTTCACCCCGGAGTCGGGCACCGATGCGGCGGCGAACCTGCTGCAGGCGGCCCCGAAGATCGACTACCTGTGGAACCACGACGACGACCAGGGTGTCGGTGTGATGGCGGCGATCAGCGAGGCCGGTCGTGATGAGTTCCAGATGATCGGTGGGGCGGGTTCGAAGCAGGTCATGGAGTCGATCAAGGCTGGTGACAGCGTGTTGAAGGCGACCGTGGTCTACCCCTCGACCCAGGGTGCTGACGGGATCAAGCTGGCCCGGCTGCTGGCCCAGGACAAGGCCATCGACGACCTGGTCGAGGTCGAGGTCCCCCGCACGGTGCAGCTGTTCGCCCCGGTCGTGACCTCCGAGAACGTCGACCAGTACCTCCCGTC
>NZ_VDMR01000022.1 GCF_006346315.1 Nocardioides litoris
GGTGCGGTGGGTGCGGGTGGGCGGCCGCAGTTCTGGCTGGTCAGGGAGTTGGTGGAGTAGCGGTCGTTGGTGAAGGTGATGCCGCCGGAGGTGTAGGTGCGGGGGGAGGACCAGGTGTATTGGCCGCCGGTGAAGGACGGGGTCTGGGGCTGGCCGCCCGACAGCTGGGCGTAGTGGAGGTGGGCGCCGGTGGAGTTGGCGCCAGCGTTGCCCACGGCGCCGATCACGTCGCCGGCGTTGACGTTGCGGCCCCCGGCGGTGACGTTGACCGAGCTCATGTGCTGGTAGAGGGTGCTCCACCCGCCGCCGTGGTCGATGGAGACCTTGCCCTCCGCAGCCGACACGAGGCGGGCGTACCCAGCTGCGGAGGCGCGGACCGGCTTCCCGCTCGCTCCTGCCTGACCGAAGTCGAGGTAGTTGCGGTGGCTCCATGTCTTGCCGGAGCGCACGTTCTTGCCGGTGTCGTAGGTGGTCGCCTTCCAGGTCGACCCACAGTCGAACGGGAGGTGGAAGGCCGGCGCTGCTGTTGCCGGTGCCGAGGTGAACGGGATCACCAGGCAGGCCAGGAGCGCGGCCCCGGCCAGCGCCGCCACCCGCCTCGACCGCGATTCCACTCCGAGCGAGTTCTTGTGCTTCATCATCGGCATCGAGCACCCCCATGTGCGGGGTCTGCCCGAACAGACCAACGTAGGCCAGACCCTA
>NZ_VDMR01000001.1 GCF_006346315.1 Nocardioides litoris
ATGCCGCGTCCGATCACGTTGTTCACGGGCCAGTGGGCCGATCTGCCTTTTGAGGAGGTGTGTCGTCTGGCGTCGGGGTGGGGGTATGACGGGCTGGAGATCGCGTGCTGGGGGGATCACCTGGATCCGTGGCGTGCGGCGGAGGACGACGCGTATGTGCAGGGCAAGCTGGACGTGCTGGAGGAGCACGGGTTGAAGGTGTGGGCGATCTCGAACCACTTGAAGGGTCAGGCGGTGTGTGATGACCCGATCGATGGTCGGCACCAGGCGATCTTGCCGCCGCAGGTGTGGGGTGATGGTGACCCGGAGGGGGTGCGGCAGCGGGCGGCGGAGGAGATGAAGCTGACGGCTCGGACTGCGCAGCGTCTGGGGGTCGACGTGGTGGTGGGGTTCACGGGGTCGGCGATCTGGAAGTACGTGGCGATGTTCCCGCCGGCGACGGAGGAGATGGTGGCGGCGGGGTATCGGGATTTCGCGGATCGGTGGAACCCGATCCTGGATGTGTTCGATGAGTGTGGGGTGCGGTTCGCCCATGAGGTGCACCCGAGCGAGATCGCGTATGACTACTGGACGACGCATGCGACGTTGGAGGCGATCGGGCATCGGCCGGCGTTCGGGTTGAACTGGGACCCGAGCCATTTCGTGTGGCAGGACCTGGATCCAGTGGGGTTCATGTGGGACTTCCGGGATCGGATCTACCACGTGGACTGCAAGGACGCGAAGCGTCAGGTGGGCAACGGTCGGAATGGTCGGTTGGGGTCGCATCTGCCGTGGGCGGATCCGCGGCGGGGGTGGGACTTCGTCTCGACGGGTCATGGTGATGTGCCGTGGGAGGCGTCGTTCCGGATGTTGAACACGATTGGTTATGAGGGGCCGATCTCGGTGGAGTGGGAGGACGCGGGGATGGATCGGTTGGTGGGGGCTCCGGAGGCGTTGGAGTTCGTGCGTCGTCTGGCGTTCGACCCGCCCTCGGCGGCCTTCGACGCCGCCTTCTCCACCACCAGCTGACCTGACCACCCGGCCCCCCACGCCCGACCGCACGACCGACCGACCACGAGCGAGGACGACGACATGACCAGCCAGCCGACCGGGACCGCCGCGACCAGCAGGACGGGGGTGTGGTTCGTCGGGGCGCGGGGCTCGGTGGCGACGACCGCGGTGGTCGGGGCGCTGGGGCTGCAGCACGACCTGGCGCCGACGACGGGGCTCGTGACCGAGCTGCCCGACCTGGACCCGGCCGGCCTGCCCGACCTGGCCGGTCTGGTCTTCGGCGGCCACGACGTCGGCCACGACACCCTGGCCAAGAAGGCCGAGACCCTCGTGGCCGGCGACGTCCTGCCCAGCATGCTCGTCCGCGCCCTGCGCGACGAGCTCGACGCCGTCGACGCCGACGTGCGGGCGGGGTGGTCGGCGGGGGAGGAGCCGGTGGCGACCGCCGTCGAGCGGCTGGCCGGCGACATCCGCGCCTTCGCCGAGCGGCACGACCTCGAGCGGGTCGTCGTCGTCGACGTGGCCTCCACCCAGGCCCCGGTCGAGGACCCCGAGACCCTGACCGAGGTCGACGACCGGCTGCCGATGGGCGCGGTCTACGCCCTCGCCGCCTTCCGGGCCGGCGCGCCGTACGTCACCTTCACCCCCAGCCCCTGCCTGCGCCTGCCCGTCGTGGCCGCCGCGGCCCGCGCCGCCGGACTGCCGTACGCCGGCTGCGACGGCAAGACCGGCGAGACGCTGCTGAAGTCCGCGCTGGCCCCGATGTTCGCGATGCGCAACCTGCAGCTGCGGTCGTGGGCCTCGATCAACCTGCTCGGCGGCGGTGACGGCGCCACCCTGGCCGACCCCGAGGCCGCCCGCAGCAAGATCGACACCAAGCGCAGCGGGCTGGACGCGATGGCCGGCTACGAGGTGCCCGGCCCGATGCACATCGACCAGGTCGAGGACCTCGGCGACTGGAAGACCGCGTGGGACCACGTGCGCTTCGACGGGTTCCTCGGCACCCGGATGACCCTCCAGCTGACCTGGCAGGGCTGCGACTCCGCCCTGGCCGCGCCCCTGGTGCTCGACCTGGTGCGCCTGGTCGCCGCGGCGCACGCCGCCGGCCGCAGCGGCGCGCTGGGCGAGCTGGGCTTCTTCTTCAAGGACCCGGTCACCGAGGCCGGCGTCGCGGCCGAGCACCGCCTGGCCGACCAGTGGCGCGAGCTCGTCGAGTGGCGCGCCGGGCTCGACTCGTGAGCACTGCCCGCACCACCGCCCGCAACGTCGCCGAGCTCGTCCGGCTGCCCGCCGCCCTCACCGTCCCCGGTGACGTCTGGGCCGGCGCGGCCTGGGCCGGCGCCGGTGCGGGGGCCGGACCCGCGATGCCCGTGGGCTCGGTGCTCCTCTACTGGTCCGGCATGGCCCTCAACGACTGGGCCGACCGCGAGGTCGACGCCGTCGAGCGCCCCGAGCGGGTCATCCCCTCGGGCCGGATGAGCGCCGGCACCGCCCTGGCCGTGGCGGGCGGTCTCGGCGCCGCCGGCGTCGCGGTCACCGCGGCCGCCGGGGGACGGTCGGCGCTCAAGGTCAGCGTCCCGCTCGCGCTGCTCGTGGCGGCGTACGACGTGGTCGCCAAGGACTCCGTCGCCGGACCGGTCGTGATGGCCTCGACCCGCGGGCTCGACGTGCTGCTCGGCGCCGCCGCGGCGCCGGGCGCCGCCGCGCTCCCGGCGGTGGCCACCGCGACCCACACCGTCGGGGTCACCCTGCTCAGCCGCGGCGAGGTGCACGGCGCCCGCCCGGCCGCGGCGTGGGCCGCCGTCGCGGCCACCGCCACCGCCACCGGCCTCGTCGTGGCCAGCGCCCTGCGCGGCGACGGGTCCGAGGTGCCCACCGCGCACCGCGTCGCCGCGGTCGGGTTCGCCGCGGCGTACGCCGCCAAGGTCGGTGGCGCCCAGGCCCGCGCGGCCCAGCAGCCCGACGCGGGCGAGGTCCGCAAGGCCACCGGTGCCGGCATCGGCGGGCTCACCCTGCTCCAGGCGGCCTGGCTGGCCGCTCGCGGCCGCCTCGGCACCGCGGCCGTCGTCGCGGGCGCCGGGCCCCTGCTCAAGCGCGCGGCGGGGAAGGTCAGCCCCACGTGAGCGGTTCCGCCCTGCGCCTCGGCTACGGCCTCAACGGGTTCGCCGGCCACCGGCTGGCCGACGCGTGCGCCGTGGTCTCCCACCTCGGCTACGAGGGCGTCGGGCTGACCCTCGACCAGCCCCACCTCGACCCGTACGCCCACCTGCCGGCCGAGATCGAGCACGCCCGCCGCTGCCTGTCCCGCCACGGCCTCGCCTCGGTCGTGGAGACCGGGTCGCGCTACGTGCTCGACCCGTTCCGCAAGCACGAGCCGACCCTGGTCAGCGACGAGGGCCGCGAGCGCCGCACCGACCTGCTCCAGCGCGCGGTGCGGGTGGCCCACGAGCTGGGCTCGGAGGCCATGTCGTGCTGGTCGGGCACCGCCCCCGAGGGCGTCGGCGCGGCCGTGCTGTGGCGCCGGGTCGTCGACGGCCTCGGCCCCGTGCTCGACGACGCCCACGAGCTCGGCGTGACGGTGTGCGTCGAGCCCGAGCCCGGCATGTTCCTGGCTACCCTCGACGACGTCCTCGCCCTGCGCGAGCGGCTCGGCTCGCCCGAGCACCTGCGGGTCACCCTCGACCTCGGCCACCTGGTCTGCAACGAGCCCCGCACCCCGGGCGAGACCGTGCACCTCGCCGGCCCGCTGCTGGGCAACGTGCAGGTCGACGACATGGTCCGCGACGTGCACGAGCACCTCGAGCTCGGCACCGGCGAGCTCGACCTCGACGACGTGCTGGGCGCGCTCCTCGCCACCGGGTACGCCGGCCTCGCCTGCGTCGAGCTGCCCCGCCACTCCCACGCCGCGCCCGCCGTGGCCGCCTCGACTATGGCCGCGCTGCGCGCCTCGCTCGACCGTCTCGGGTCGGTCGAGCAGCCCTCCCCACCCTCCCCGCCCGCTCCCCACCAGCACCCGAAGGAGGCGGTCCGGTGACGACCGTCCGCCCGCTCGTCCCGTCCGCCGACCTCCGCACGGTGCTCGGCCCCGAGGGTGCCGCCACCCTCGACGAGATGGCCGCCACCCTGCGGGCCACCCCGGCCAGCATCGACCGGCTCTTCCCGGCCGCGGCGCGGCGTACGGCCCGGGGGCCGCTGGCCGGCACCGCCCACCGCATCGAGGACGCCGTGCGGGTCGAGCTCGTCGGCGCTGTCGCCTCGGTGCGCGGCCCGGCCGACCTGGCCGAGGAGCTGCGCCTGCTCTACCGCTACGGCGACGCCGACGAGAAGCGCGCCGTGCTGCTCGCCCTCGGGGGCATCGACGACGTCGCGGTCGACGCGCGCGACCTGCTGCTCGACGCGCTGCGCACCAACGACGTGCGCCTCGTCGCCGCGGCCATGGGTCCGCACGCCCGTCGCCTCTCGGCCCACGACTGGCGCCACGGCGTCCTGAAGTGCATCTTCACCGGCGTCCCGCTCGCCGAGGTCGCCGACCTCGACACCCGCGCCGACGACGAGCTGCGCGCCATGGTCCGCCGCTTCGCCGACGAGCGCGAGGCCGCGGGCCGGCCCGTGCCCGACGACGCGGCCGCCCTGCTGACCCCCCGTGCCGAGACGACCACCGCTCCAGAGAAGGCTTGACCCATGCGCATCTTCGACCCGCACATCCACATGACCTCGCGGACCACCGACGACTACGAGCGGATGCACGAGGCGGGGGTGCGCGCGCTGGTCGAGCCGGCGTTCTGGCTGGGGCAGCCGCGCACCAACGTGGGGTCCTTCACCGACTACTTCGACGGGCTCGTCGGCTGGGAGCGGTTCCGGGCCGGCCAGTTCGGCATCGCCCACCACTGCACGATCGCGCTCAACCCCAAGGAGGCCAACGACCCGCGGTGCACCCCGGTGCTCGACGTGCTCCCGCGCTACCTGGCCAAGGACGGCGTGGTCGCGGTCGGCGAGATCGGGTTCGACTCGATGACCGAGGCCGAGACCGACGCGTTCCGCCGCCAGCTCGAGCTGGCCGTGGAGTTCGAGCTGCCGGCGATGGTGCACACCCCGCACCGCGACAAGGAGGGTGGCACCCGCCTGACCCTCGACCTGGTGGAGGCCTCCGGCATCGCGCCCGGCATGGTCGTGGTCGACCACCTCAACGAGCTCACCGTCGGCCCCGTCGACGAGGCCGGCTGCTGGATGGGCTTCTCCATCTACCCCGACACCAAGATGGACCCGCACCGGATGGTGGCGATCCTGCAGCAGCGCGGCCTGGACCGGGTGCTGGTCAACTCCGCCGCCGACTGGGGCCGCAGCGACCCGCTGCTGACCCTGCGCACGGGCGAGGCGATGCTCGCCGCCGGCTTCAGCGACGACGACGTCGACCGCGTGCTGTGGCGCAACCCGGTCGAGTTCTACGGCCAGAGCGGCCGGCTGATGCTCCCGGGCGACCCCGACGACCTCGACGGCGCGGTCGACGAGGTCGACGAGTCCGCGACCTTCGAGGGCAACTCGATCCTCCGCGGCGCCCGCGTCCAGGCCTCCTGATGCGGCTGCGCCACCCCGACGGCACCGTGGTCCACCTCGGCTACGGCACCAACGTGCTGCCCGCCGAGGACGTCGACGGCCTCGTCGCGCAGTCCGTCGAGGTCGGCGCCCGCATCCGCCGCTCGCTCGGCACGACGGGGTCGGTCGGGCTGGGCCTCTGGCTGCCCGCCGACGCGGCCCACCGCCTCGCCGCCGACCCCGCCGGCGTGCGCGAGGTGCGCGCCCGGCTGGCCGACGAGGGCGTCGAGATCGTCACCGTCAACGCCTTCCCGTACGCCGCCTTCCAGGGCGCGGTGGTCAAGCACGCCGTCTACCACCCGACCTGGGCCCAGCGGGAGCGGCTCGACTACACCCTCGCCGCCGCGGGGGTGCTGGCCGGGCTGCTGCCCGACGACGTGGTGGCCGACGGGCACGGATCGATCTCCACCCTGCCGCTCGCGTGGCAGGCGCCGTGGTCCGCCGACGACCAGGACATCGCCGAGGCCATGCTGGCCGAGCTGGCCGACGGCCTGGCGAAGGTCGAGGCCGACACCGGTCGCCGCATCGTGGTCGGCGTCGAGCCCGAGCCCGGGTGCGTCGTCGAGACCGTCGAGCAGGCCGTGGACCGGCTCGCCGCCGTCGACCGCGACCGCATCGGCGTCTGCCTCGACCTGTGCCACCTCGCCGTCGGGTTCGACGACGCCGACCGGGCCGTCGCGCTGCTCGACGACGCCGGGCTGCGGGTCGTCAAGGCCCAGCCCGCCGCCGCGCTGGTCGTCGATGACCCGGCCGACCCGGCCACGCGCGCCGTGCTGGCGTCGTACGCCGAGGACCGCTTCCTGCACCAGGTGCGCACGCCCCAGGGCGCCGGCGTCGCCGCGCGCGACGACCTGCCCGAGGCCCTCGACGGCGACGAACCGCTGGCCACCGAACGGCCGTGGCGGGTGCACTTCCACGTGCCCGTGCACGCCGACCCGCAGGCCCCGCTGCGCACCGCCCGCGACGACCTGCGCGCCTCGCTCGCCGCGCTCCTCGGCGGTCCGGCGGCCAGGGTCGCGCACCTGGAGGTCGAGACCTACACCTGGTCGGTGCTGCCCGGCGGCGGCCCGTCCGACGTCGACGAGCTCGCGGCGGGCCTCGCCGCCGAGCTCGCCTTCGTGCACGCCGAGCTCGTCGCGCTCGGCCTCACCCCGCTCTGACCCGTCCGCCCGCACCCGGAGGAACCCATGGACAAGCTGCTCGTGGTCGACGTCGTCGGCCTCACCCCCGACCTGCTGCAGCACATGCCGCGGCTGCAGCGGTTCGCCGAGGCGGGCTCGCAGGCGGTGCTCGAGACCGTGCTGCCCGCGGTGACCTGCAGCGTGCAGTCGACGCTGCTGACCGGCCTGCCGCCCGCCGAGCACGGCATCGTCGGCAACGGGTGGTACTTCCGTGACCTGGGCGAGGTCTTCCTGTGGCGCCAGCACAACAAGCTGGTGCAGGGGGAGAAGGTCTGGGAGACCGTGCGCCGCGAGGCGCCCGGCTACACCGTGGCCAACGTCTGCTGGTGGTACGCGATGGGCGCCACCACCGACTGGACTGTCACCCCCCGCCCCATCTACTACGCCGACGGCAAGAAGGCGCCCGACGCCTACACCCGCCCGCCCGAGCTGCACGACGAGCTGGTCGACGAGCTGGGCGAGTTCCCGCTCTTCCAGTACTGGGGGCCGACAGCCTCCATCAAGTCCTCGGAGTGGATCGTCGGCGCCGCACGACGGCTGATGCCGCGCGCCGACCTGACGCTGGCCTACCTGCCCCACCTCGACTACGACCTGCAGCGCTTTGGCCCCGACGCGCCCGAGGCCGCCGCCGCGGCCCGCGAGGTCGACGCCGCGCTCGCCCCGCTCCTCGACGACGCCGAGCGCCTCGGCGCCCGGGTGGTCGTGCTGTCGGAGTACGGCATCACCGCCGCCGACACCCCCGTCGACGTCAACCGCATGCTGCGCTCGGAGGGCCTGCTCGAGGTCTACACCCAGGACGGCATGGAGTACCTCGACCCCTGGACCTCGCGTGCCTTCGCCGTCGCCGACCACCAGGTCGCCCACGTGTACGTCGACGACCCGGCCGACCTCGAGCGCGTCCGGGCCCTGTGCGCCGCGCTGCCCGGCGTCGCCGAGGTGCTCGACCGCGCCGGCCAGGCGGCGTACGGGCTGGACCACGAGCGGGCCGGCGAGCTGGTGCTGGTGGCCGACCCGACCGCGTGGTTCACCTACTACTACTGGGACGACGACGACCGTGCGCCCGACTTCGCCCGCGGCGTCGAGATCCACCGCAAGCCCGGCTACGACCCGGCCGAGCTGTTCCTCGACCCCGAGGACAAGCTGGTCAAGGCCAAGGCGGCGCTGACCCTGGCGAGGAAGTTCGCCGGCCTGCGCTACGCGATGAAGGTCGTGCCGCTCGACCCCGCGCCCGTGCGCGGCACCCACGGCCGGCTGCCGGCCCGCGACCAGGACGCCCCGGTGGTGCTGTGCGACCAGCCCGGCGTGCTCGGCGACCGGATCGCCGCCACCGACGTGCGCGACCTGCTGCTGCGGCTGGTCGGCGTGGGAGCACAGGTGTCGTAGTGGAGTCCGGACCCCTCCTCGACCGCGTCCGCGACCGGCTGCGCACGCCCCCGTCCTGCGGCGTGCCCGCGGCCGACCGGCTGGTCGCCGACGCGCTGGTCCCCGGCAAGCTGCTGCGGCCCGACCTCGTCGTGCGCAGCGCCGCCGCGGCCGTGGCCACCGGCGGCGCCGCGCTGTCGCCCGAGGCCGCGGAGCGGATCGTCGCGGGGGCGCTCGCGGTCGAGCTGCTGCACGTCGCCACGCTCGTGCACGACGACATCATCGACGCCGCCCCGACCCGCCGCGGCCGCCTGTCGGTCGTCGCCGCCGCCGGCACCGGGACCGCGATCGTGGTCGGCGACCTGCTCCTCGCCCGGGCCGCGGTCGCGGCCGCCGCGTCGTCGCCGCTCGCCTCCGCCGCCTGCGCCCGGGCCCTCGAGCGGATGGCCGCCGGCCAGCTCCGCGAGGCCGGCCTCGCCGCCGCGCCCTCGGTACAGGCCCACGCTGAGTACGCCACCCTCAAGACCGCCGAGCTGTTCCGCACCTGCGCCGAGGTCGGCGCCGCCGCCGTCGGGGCCGACCCCGCCGTGCTCGAGGCCCACGGCCGGTTCGGGCTGCACTTCGGTGTCGCCTTCCAGCACGTCGACGACCTGCTCGACGCCGTCGGCGACCCCGTCCTCATGGGCAAGCCCGTCGGGGCCGACGCCGCCAACGGCGTCCCCACCGCCGTCACCCTCCTCGACGGCTCCGTCGAGGCGGTCGCGGGTCTCGTCGCCGACGAGCTCGACGCCGCCCGCGAGGCCGTTCCTGCCCTCGCCGACTGGGCCACCGCCGGCCTCCGCCGCGCGCTCGGCACCGCCCTCGACCTCGACGGTCGGCGGCGTACGGCGGGACTGGCGGCGGCGCTGCGCACCGGCTGAGCCCCGGGCCAGGTCACCGCCGCCCGGGCCGACCACCGCGGCACACTGGACCGGTGGCCCCATCCCAGGACGCCCTCGACGAGACGACCCGCGCCCGGCTCGAGCTGGCCGCCGAGCCGGACGAGATCGCGCACGTCGTGTGCTGCCGCGAGGACCCGTGGGAGCGCGCGCTGTGCGGAGAGCCGATCGATGCCGTCAACCTCGCGGCCGAGACGGTCTGCACGTTGTGCGTCGAGGTCGCGATGGGCCTGCCCGGGTGGGCACCCGACGCCGACCCGCCGCGCTGCGTCCTCGACGGCACGCCCTGTCCCGACGAGCACGACATCGACCTGCGCATCCTGCGCGAGGTCACCCGCCCGCCCGGCTGAGCCACCACGGCGGTCCGGTGGTGGCGTCGTCCGCGGTCCCCGACACCCGCAGCACCACGTCGTCGAGGCGCAGCACCAGCGAGCCGTCGGGGTCGGTCGTCGCCGCCGTGACGGTGAGTCCGCCCAGGCCGCCGGCCACGGCCAACCAGGCCGCGTCGTCGGTCGCGCGGTGCTCCGTGCCGTCCACGGACCAGGGCGCGTCGAGGTACAGGCGGGACTCGACCACCGGGGTCGGCCGCGCGTCGCAGAACCCGACGAAGGGCCAGGACTGCCGCACCCCGACCTCGACCACGAACGTGCCGGCGAGCCCCTCGGCGTCCACGGCCCTCACCCGTCCCGCCGGGCAGCGGACCAGGCCGCCCAGAGCCGGGCGTACGGCCCGTCACCGGCGGCGAGCACGGCGGGCGGACCCTCCTCGACGACCCGGCCGGCCTCGAGCACGACGACCCGGTCGGCCTCGGCCGCGGTGGTCAGGCGGTGGGCGACGAGGAGCGCGGTCCGGCCGGCGAGCGCCCGGCGCATGCCGTCCTCGAGCACCCGCGCGCCGGCCGACCCGGCCTCGGCGGTGGCCTCGTCGAGCACGGCCACGTCGGCGTCGCGCAGCACCAGGCGGGCGATCGCGACCTGCTGCGCCTGCACCGGCGTCAGGGCGTGGCCGCCCGAGCCGACGCGGGTGTCGAGGCCCTCGGGCAGCGCCCGCACCCAGGCCCCCGCCCCCGCCACGCCCAGCGCCGCGACCAGGTCGTCGTCGGAGGCGGTGGGGTCGGCCAGGCGGAGGTCCTCGGCCAGCGTGCCCGCGAACACGTGCACCTCCTGGCTGACCAGGGTGACGTGGCGGGCCAGCTCCTCGCGGCCCATGTCGGGCACCGAGGCGCCGCCGACCTCGATCGCCCCCGCGGCGGGGGAGTGGATGCCGGCGACCAGGGCGGCGAGCGTCGTCTTGCCGGCGCCGCTGGAGCCGACGACGGCCACGTGCTCGCCCGCGGCGACGGCGAGGTCGACGCCGTGCAGCACCTCGGTGCCGTCGGCGTAGGCGAACCGGACGTCGCGCACCGACAGCACCGGCGCCTCCGGCTCGGGCGCGCCCACCGGCTCGGCCACCTCCATCGACGCCACCCCGGCCAGCCGGGCCAGGGAGGCGGTCGCGCTCTGCACCTCGTCGAGCAGCACCAGCAGGGCGCTCACGGGGTCGAAGAGCCGCAGGAAGTAGAGCGCGGCAGCGGTGGCGGAGCCCAGGCTGGCGGTGCCGTTGCCGACCAGGACCGCGCCCATGACGAGCACCGACCCGGTGCCGACGAGCTCGCCGAGGTGGATGCGGCAGAAGAACCAAGCGCTCTTGTCGACCGCGCGCAGGTGCGCCCGTCGCGCCTCCTCCGAGCGCGCCGCGACCCGGTCGAGGTGCCGGGTCCCGAGGAGCAGGGCCTGCACGGTGCGCAGCCCGCCGACGGTCTCGACCAGCTGCTGGGAGCGGACGCCCTCGGCGCGGCGGGCGGCGGCGTACAGCGGGGGGCTCGCGCGCAGGTAGAGGCGGGCGGCCAGCGCGTGGAAGGGCAGCGACAGCAACCCGGCCAGCGCGAACCGCCAGTCGAGCACGGCCAGGCCCACGACGGTCAGCACCACCGTGATGCCGGAGAACAGGAACTCGGGGAAGCCCTCCCGCAGCGCCTCGCTCACCCGGTCGACGTCGTCGCCGACCCGGGAGGCCAGGTCGCCGGTGCCGCCCTGCTCGAGCCGCTCCTGCGGCAGCGCGAGCGCCCGGCCGAGCACCGTCTCGCGCAGCCTGGCCAGCGCGCCCTCCCCGACCCGCGAGAGCGCCGCGCGTCCGAGCCCGGCCAGCACCCCCTGGGCGAGGACCGCGACCGCGAGCACGACGAGCGGGACGGTCAGCGCCGAGCGCGGTCCGCCCGCCTGGCCGATGTCGACGAGCCGACCGAGCACGGGTGGCACGACCAGGCCGGCGACGGTCGAGGCCACGAGCAGGCCCACGGCCACCGCGGCGCCGCGCCGCTGCGGGCGCACGGCGGTGGCCAGCCGGCGCCGGGCCTCCGCCGGCGTCGCGACGGGCAGCGCCCCCGGGGTGAGGGTGCTCACGCCAGCACCGCCGCGGCGTACCGCTCGTCGGCGACCAGGTCGGCGTGCGGGCCGCGGACCGCGACGACGCCGTCGACGACGAGCGCCACCTCGTCGGCCGCGGCGAGCAGGGCCGGGCTCGACGTCACCACCACCGTCGTACGACGACCGGCCCGGAGCCCGCGCAGGCCGTCGGCGACCCCGGCCTCGGTGACCGCGTCGAGCGCGGTCGTGGGGTCGTCGAGCACCAGCACGGGCGGGTCGGCGGCGAGCGCACGGGCCAGGGACAGGCGCTGGCGCTGGCCGCCGGAGAGCGTGGTGCCCTGGTGGAGCGAGCCGTGCTCGCGCAGCGCCGCGGCGACGTCGTCGGCGCGGGCGGCGGCCAGGGCCAGCGCCGGGTCGTCGCCGACGACGTCGCCCAGCGGCTCGGTGAACAGGGCGGCCTCGTGCGGCACCACGACCACGGTGCGGTGCAGGGTGTCGAGGGGGAGGTCGCGGGCGTCGACCCCGCCGAGGAGGAGCGTGCCGGCGGTGGGGTCGGTCCGCCGGGCGAGCACGTCGAGCAGCTCGGCCCGGGCCGTCAGGTCGTCGCACACCACGCCGACCGTGCTGCCGGGCTCGACGTGGAGGTCGAGCCCGCGGAGGTGGGAGCCGTGCACGGCGCGCAGGTCGAGCCCGCCGCCCAGGGCCCCGCTGCCCGTCCCCGGGGGCACGTCGTGGACGACGTACGGCGCCGCGAGGACCTCGGCGATCCGGCTCGCCGAGGCGCGCACGGTCGCCGACCCGGCGGCGGCCCACGACAGCCGGGCCACCGGTCCGACGAGGAACTGGGCCAGCCCCACCCCCGCCACGAGCTCGCCGGGCGTGAGGTCGCCCGATACCGTCAGGTGGGCGCCGACGCCGGCGACCGCGACCAGCAGCAGACCGCCGATGACGAGCGTGACGCCGTCGATGGCCGACTGGGCGTCGCCGGCGCGCACGCGGGCGACCCGCGCGGCCTGGCTGGCCCCGCGGAACCGGTCGGCGGCGTGCCGCTGCGCGCCGAGGCCGTGCAGCACCCGCAGGCCGGAGACGAGGTCGACGGCCAGGCCGGAGCTCTGCGCCGCCGCCTCCTGCTGGGCGGCGCTGCGGGTCTGCAGGGGCCTCGCCAGCAGCGGCACGACGAGCACCGAGACGACGACGGAGGCCAGGGCGACCAGGCCGAGGACCACCGAGGTCGCCATGAGCACCGCGCTCGCCACGAGCAGCGCGACGAGCCCGCTGACGCCGACGCCGAGGTAGTGGACGGTGCGCCCGACCTTCTCGGCGTCGGACCCGACGATGCTCAGCACCTCGCCGGTCGACCGCGGGCGCGTCGTGCCGCGCGGGTCGACCAGGCGCTCGACCACGGCCTGGCGCACGTCGTGCTCGGCGCGGGTCTGGGCCCGGGCCGCCACGGGCCCGGCGCCGTTGCCGGCGGCGGAGAGGACGACGTACACCGCGGCGAGCACGCCCACCCAGACGAAGACCTGCGACACCGAGCCCGGGGCGATGGCCCGGTCGATGGCCAGGCCCACGACCACCGGGGTGCTGGCCTCGCAGAGCTGGTGCAGGCACAGCAGCGCCGCGGTGGCGGCGGTGCTCCGACGGCAGCGGGCGAAGGCGAGGCGCAGGACGCCGCGGACGTCGGCCACCCCGGGCTCGTCGGGCTCGGCCACCGCGTCCTCCTCCGTGTCCGACCCGCCGGTTAGGTCACCCTAACTGTGTCCGGGTCCCGGCCTCAGCGGGGGGCGGAGCCCCGCGCCGCGTCGAGGAACGCGACCAGGCGCCCGACCGAGGCCTGCGCCTCGGGCATGACGGCCTGCTGCTGGTAGAGGTGCCACAGGGACGGCTGGTCGTCGAGCCGGACGTCGACGCCCTGCGCCTCGAGGGTCCGGGCCAGGGCGACGACGTCGGGACGGAGGAGGTCGACGCCGGCGGTGGTGAGCAGGACCGGGCAGGTGAGTCCGGTGTAGTCGCCCAGGACGGGCGAGACCTCGGGGTCGTCGGCGGGACGGTCACCGAGGTAGGCCGGGAGCGCCTTGTCGAGCATCCCCGTCCAGCGGATGACCGGGTCGAGACCCTCGTTGGCGAGCCGGTCGCCGGCGAAGTCGTGCAGGTCGGCGGCCGGGGACAGCAGCGCGAGGGCCGACGGCTGCACCGCGGTCGACCCGTCGGCCAGCAGCCGCTGCACCAGGCCGAGGGCCAGGTTGCCGCCCGCCGACGTGCCGACGAGGAGCGGGCGCCCCGGACGGTCGGCCGTGAGGGCCCGCCACGCCGTCTCGACCCGGTCGAGGGCGGCCGGGGCGCGCCGCTCGGGGGCCAGCGGGTAGTGCACCGAGAGGCAGCGCAGCCCGGTCCGCGCGGCCAGCTGCACGACGACCGGGTCGACCGGCTCGCCCAGCACGAACGCGCCGCCGTGCAGGTAGACGAGCACCTCGTCCGCGTCGTGCGCCGCCGGCTCGACGACGGTCACGGGGCAAACGCCGACCTCGGTGCGGCTCGTGCGGACCGGGTGCAGCGCCCTCGCCTCCGCGAGGAGCTCCCGGCTGCGCCGGCGCACGGCGAGGCGGACGAGGTGGATGGTGAGCCGGTTCAGCGGCACCGGGATGGCCGCGGGCGGCGCGGTGCGCAGCACCTCCGCGGCCCGGTCGGACAGGTCGGGGGCCGGGGAACCGTCGGCGCTGTCGTCCACGGGGACGACACTCTCACGGCGCCGCCGCCTGAGGGCCGCTCCAGCGGTGGGCCAGGCCGTCGAGCCGCAGCACGGCGGACTCGTCGCGGTGGGTGCCGGTGGTGCCGACGTGCTCGTCGCTGGTGCCGGGGGTTCTCGATGACGTGCACCAGGGCCATGCCGTGCCCGCGCCCGAGGCCGAGGTCGTCGACCAGCCAGGCCAGGATCGGGGTCGCCTTGGTGTCGGGGCCGAAGCCGCGCGCGTGGGCGAGGTCGACGATCTCCTGCGGGGTCTTGCCGGTCTTCTTCTCGGCGGCGTCGAGGTAGGCCTGGAAGGGCATGGGGTGCTCCTGCGGGGCACGGTTGGTGGGCTGCCGGGACCGACCCGGCAGCCCCACGGACTCGTCGCTCAGTTGAGGGTGCGGGTGCCCTCCGGCACGCCGCCGCCGCGCTGCACGACGTCCTCGGTGAGGACCTGCAGCGCGGTGAGGGCGACGTTCTGCGAGAGGGGACCGTAGGAGATCCGGGCCACGCCGTGCTCCTGCTGCCAGGCCGAGGACGGCGTGCCGGGGATGCCGATGGTGGTCAGGCGGCGCGGGCCGAAGGCGTCGACGAGGGCCTCGACCTGCCCCTCGTCGAGCTTGCCAGGCACGAAGACGACCGGCGCGCCGGCGTCGAGGAACGCCCGGCCGCGCTCGATCGCGTCGGCGAGCTTGGTCGCCTCGTCGCGGTCGCGGCCCACGGTGAAGGCGTCGGTACGGGCGTTGAGGACGAAGTCGACGCCCTCGGCCTCGGCCACCGCCATGATGTCGGCGACCTGCTGCGCGGCCTCGGCCACCGGCTTGAGCTGGTCCTCGATGTTGGCGCCGACGACACCCACGCCGATGGCGCGGCGCACCGTGCCGGGCGCGTCGCCGTACCCGCCCTCGAGGTCGGCGGTCACCGGGAGGTCGGTGGCCGCGACGATGCGGGCGACGTGCTCGAGCACGAGGTCGACGGGGATGTTCTCGCCGTCCTCGTAGCCGAAGAGGGCCGCGATCGAGTGGCTGGCCGTGGCCAGGGCGCGGGTGCCCTCGACCGCCGCCACGGTGCGCGCGGTCACGACGTCCCAGACGTTGACGACCGAGAGCAGCGCCTCGTCCTGGTGGAGGCGCAGCAGCTCGGTGGCGCGGGCGCGGGTGGTCTCGATGTCGCTCATGCGGGCGACGCTAGTGGCGCCGCCCAGCGCCGTACCGCTCGTGGGGGTGATCGTGCTGGTGTGGCGAGACAGCGGCCGGTCGCGGCCCCTAGGGTCCTGCGTCGACAAGGGTGACCACCGGACACGCCTTCGTCCCGGGACCCGCGTGACCCCCCACGGCTCGCGCGGCGCTCCGGTCGCCCGCCTCTCCGCCCCCATCGGAGAGGCGGGCTCCTCCGACCCGGCCGAGCGGCACGAGGACGCGCGGGCCGTGGTCCGAGCACGCCAATGGCCCCGCCGGCGGTGGGGCGGGGTGTGGGGCTCGGTGGTCAGGGCTCGGCGGAGCGGTCGACGGTGCACGTCGCGCCGGCGGGGGAGTGCCACTCGAAGCCCCCGGGTCTGACCTGTTCGTAGGTCCAGGGGCTGAAGGTGTTGGCGCGGTGGTGGGCGCGGCAGAGTCGGGCCAGGTTGCTGGACCCTGGTCTCGCCACCGGAGTCGTACGGAACCACGTGGTCGCGGTCGGTGCGGCGGCGGTTGCCGTGGGGGAACACGCACCGCTGGTCGCGGAGGTCGACCTGCTCGGCCAGCCGTGGCGAGGGCGTGTAGCCGGCGGAGGTGAGGTCGGCGGTGAGGTCGATGACGGGCTTGATGGTGACCTGGGTGCCGGGGTGGCGGCACCAGGTGGCGAGCTGCTCGGTGGTGATGGTGGTGCCGGTGGTCTCGACGACGTCGGAGTCCGAGCGCAGGTGCGCGTACACGGTGACACCGCGCCCCGAGGGCATCTCGAGGTCCAGCGCAAGCTGGGCGCGGGCGATCTCCCCGACGGCGAGGGCGCGGCGGGCGTCCCAGGACTCGGACGACCCCAGTGCACCGAGCTGGGCCGCCACCGAGGCACCCGCGGTGTCGAGGTCGACCGCGTCGGCCAGGTCCAGGGGCCCGGTGACCTCGACCGTGCCGTCGATCGAACGCACGTGGTCGAGGTGGACGTCGAAGCGCAGCTCGAGCGAGATGCCGACGTACACCGCGCACGAGTCGGGGGACCGCCCGAGGACGCAGGCCAGGTCGTGGGTGTCGAACTCGCTGACCCACGGACACCCCGGCCCGCCGAGCTGCAGCCCCGAGTCATGGAGTGGAGCGACGCCTCGGCCTCGGACACCTCATGGGCCGTGCACCAGTCGAGCACCGCCACCAGCTCCGCCACCTCCATCTGACGCTTGCCACGGCAAGCGTCAGGGACCGCGGCGAGGGCCGGGTCGAGGAGGCGGCTGCTGGTCACGTCGTCAGACCAGAGGCGACCGCCGACAGTTCTCGTCGGTGTGTTCGATCGACCTCAGAGGCTCTTCAGCCCGGAGACGAACGAGAAGTCCATCTCGTCCTTGTACGCCGACAGCTCGATCCCGGCCTTGCTCGCGGTGACCTCGGGCCCGACCTGCCAGCCGACGTCCTTGATCGAACCGGTGGCGCCGTCGACGGTGATGTAGACGCCGGACTTGAACGAGCCCTCGAGGGGTCCGCCCCCGATCTTGGCCTTGCTGCCGCCCATCAAGGTGACGGTGCCGGCCCGGTAGTCGGCCGACAGCTCGGCGAAGGCGTAGAGGAACGGGAGCACCTCGACCGAGGCCTCACCGGAGACCTTCTCGCAGTTGACCTTCATCTCGTACACGCCCTCGAAGTCGGCCTTGTAGCTGATGCGGGCCAGGTCGGGCGGGCACGGCCCGGCGGAGGCCGGGTCGGTCGCGGCGGGGATCGGGAGGAGGTCCGCGGGCAGCGGGGCGACGCAGTAGGCCTCGAAGGACGCGGCCGAGGTCGACCACCGCAGCGCCTCGCCGGCCATCATCACGTGCAGGTCGCGCTCGAGCTGGGCGATGTGGAGCACCACCACGGCGTGGGCCGCGGGCTCGGCGAGGTTGGCGGCGACCGAGCTGCGCACCAGCGACAGGTCGCGCAGCTGGTCGTCGGCCGCGGCCTGGAGGCGCACCATCTGGGCGACCCAGCGGCGGTGGGAGGCGGCGAGCGCCGGCCGGCAGTGGTCGTTGACGTACTGCATCTCGCACCCACCGGGCGCACCGGCACAGGCGACCTGGGAGTCCCGGACGATGGTCCCGAAGGTGCCCTCGAAGCCGCCGCCCCAGAACTCGTCCCAGATCACGTCCAGCTGCGACCGCTCGTGCTCGACCCGCTGCTCGAGGCGCGCGGCGTCCGGGGTGGAGATGGTCTGCCCCAGCTCGATCAACGACGCGCGCCGGACGCGCTCGGCCAGGGAAGAGTCGGCGTCGACCTCGTCGAGGCGGGCCAGCGCGGCGTCCAGGGCGGCCTCGGAGGCCCGCAGCTCCTCGGTGTAGGTCGCCGTCACGCCGTGGTAGGTGCCGTGCATGGCGACGGCCTGCGCCGGGCTCTGGGCCAGCGGCAGGACGCGGACGTCGGTGGCCCGCCCGGCGCGCAGGTCGACGTGCGCGGCCGGGTCGACCTCGGTGGGCACCTGGTCGGGCGTGGACGTCTCGTGGGTGCGCACGCGGGAGCGCTGGACCAGCCGCTCGGCCCGGGCGGTGCTGCCGGCGCAGGCCTCGACGGTGGCCAGGCCGGTGTCCGCCTCGGTCAGCATCGGCGCCGCGGCGCGGACGGCGGTGAACCAGCGCCGGGCCTCCTCGAGCCGGCCGGTCATCACGAGCGCCTGGCCGCGCACGGTGGCCGCGACCACCGGGACCGGTACGCCCAGCGCGGGGGTGCGGGCGGTGCGGCCCACGGCGGCGTCGAGGAGCGCGATGGCCTCGTTGGGCAGGCCCAGCGTGGTGGCGAGGGCGGCGGCGTTGACGAGGTGGGTCGCGATGGTCGGTTCCAGCTCCGCGGCCCGCAGCAGCGCCGCGAGCGCCAGCCCGGGCACGCCCTCGGCGACCCCGGTGGCCGCGAGCTCCTGCAGCGCCAGCGGGTCGGCGTACGCCGGGGAGGTGCTCAGCCGACGTACGCCGTCGGGCGCGTCGCGCTGCAGCCGGGCGCGGATCGCGGCCACGGCGGCGACGAGGTCGACCGGCCGCACCGGGTGCACCTGGGCGCAGTCGGCCTTCATCTGCTGCACCACCAGGCCCGCCGGGACCAGGCGGGGGCTGGTGGCGGCGAAGCCGTCGATCGTGGTGTCGCCGGGGTCCATCGTCGGCAGGGTCGGCGGGGTCGGCCCGGGCTGCGGGGCCGGCGGCGTCGACCGGGGGACGACGGTGACCGCTCCGACCACCCGGCAGTTGTCGGCCTCGCGGCGCTCCCGGACCTGACGACGCGCGTCGGCGCACGCCCGCACCCGGTAGGCACCGGCGGGCACGGCCGGCACCCTGACGGCCAGGGACGCCGTCTGGCTGGCCCGTCGACCGAGCGCGGGCGCCGCCGGCGCCCCGAGGCGGACCGTGCGGCTCGCCCCGACGAGGTCGACGTGGGTGACCGTGCTGCGCGCGCGGGCCGAGCCGGTGTTGCGGACGGTGACGGTCATCCGCAGCGGGGCGCCGACCGTCGCCGTGCGCGAGGAGACCGTCCCGCTGCTGACCACCAGGTCGGGCTTGGCGCGGGCCGCGGCGGCCGGGTCGGCCACACCGGTGGCGAGGGTGCCGAGCAGCAGTGCCCCGGCGCCGAGCAGGACGGACAGGCGGGAGGAGGTCGTCACGCCGAGCAGACTGCGGGAGGGCGCTTGCAGTCCGATTGCCGCGCGCTCGCAGCGGCCCCTGGCGCGCGGGGCTCAGCCCAGGCGCAGCTGCCGCGGCTCGGCCCAGTCCCAGAGCATCGCGCGGGGCTCGACGAGCCGGTCGAGGCGCCGGGCCTCGGGCATCACGAGGAGGACGCGGGCCGAGCCGAAGCAGGCCGTGGGCACGGAGAGCCGCACGACCCTCCGGGCGTGGTCGACCCCGTGCCGCGGGTCGCAGGAGCGGAGGTCGCCGTCGGTGTGGTCGCGGCCGCGAGGGTGGGCACGGGTGACCGCGACGCCGACCTCGCCCATCCGGAGCTCGCCGGCCTCCTCGTCGACCCAGTGGACGTAGAGGTCGACCACGGCCGGCCGCCCGCCCCGGCGGAGCTCGCGGAACGACAGGCGCGTCTGCACCCGGGACCCGACGACCCGGGTCCGGGCCGAGACGAGGTCGATGTCGGCGCGAGCGACCTCGGTCGGGTTGGGGTCGTCGAGGCCGTCGTACCGGTGGACGTCGCCCACCGGGTCGCTCGTCGGCGCGCCCACACCCCCGGCGAGGGCCGCGCCTGCGGGCGTCCACGCGAGGGCGACGAGCGTGAGGAGGGCGGCGAGGGCACGGCGGGGCATGGCCGGAGCGTAGGTGCCCCCGCCCCGCGACGGACCGGTTCGCGGGCACTCCGTGTGCCACCCTCGTCGGGTCGTGGGGAGGGGGAGCGATGGACGGTCGACGTGGACCGGGCGACCTGCCCGACGACGTGCTCGACGTCCTCGACGCCGTCGCTCGGGCGGCCGGGGCGCAGGTCTCGCCGGTCGGCCGCCTGCCGGGCGGGGCCAACGCCGGGGTCACGCGGCTGCGGGTCGCCGGCGCGCCCGACGCGGTCGTCAAGGTCGAGCCGCGGCTCCGGGCGGACCACCTCGACGACCTGCGACGGGCCCGTCGGGTCGTCGAGCACGTGCGGGCCCGCGGCTACCCCACGCCGGCCTGGCTCGCGGTCGGCCAGACGGACACCTCGGTGTGGCACGTGGTGGAGCACGTCGACGCGGCACCCGCGCCGGCGCTGACCGCACCCCTGGTCGAGCAGCTGCTCGCCGCGGTCGAGCTGCAGGCCGGGCAGGCCACGGAGGACCACGACCACGCGGCGTACGCCGAGCAGGTGGTCGCCCGGCTGGTCGGGCAGCGCGGGCCGCTCGACACCGGCCCGCACGCGGCGGTGGTGGCGCCGCTCGTCGCGCGGCTGCGGTCGGCAGCGCGCCGCGTGAGGGGGGCGCCGCCGTCGACGGACGTGGTCCACGCCGACCTCAACCCCGGCAACGTCCTGGTCCGCGACGGTGTCGTGGTGGCCCTGGTCGACATCGCCAACGCGGGCCGGGGCACCCGGGCGACCGACCTCGTGACGCTGCACTGGCACGCCGACGGCCCCGGGCTCGACGCCGTCCGGCGGCGGCTCGCGGCCAGGGTCCTCGACCTCGTCGGGCCCGACGCGGCGACGACGCTCGTGGTCACGCAGGTCGTGCTGCGGCTGGAGTGGCGTCTCGGGCTCGGCGAGCCCGGCGCCGTCCGGGCGGCCGTCGAGCGCGGCCACCGCGCGCTCGACGACCTCGGCTGACCCGGCGGCCCGGTCTCAGGCGGGCCACTCCTTGGCGACCAGCGTCAGCACGTCGTACGTCGCCACGGGGTCGCCGGCGGCGTTGGCGACGAGGGCGTCCCAGCGCACCTCGCCGTAGTCGGCGGACGTGCGCGGGGTGATCTGCTTGACCGTCAGCGTGACCGCGATGGTGTCGTCGGCCTTGACGGGCGTCAGGAACCGCAGCGAGTCGACCCCGAAGTTGGCCAGCACCGGACCCGGGTCGGGGTCGACGAAGAGGCCGGCGGCGAGGGAGACCACGAGGTAGCCGTGGGCGACGATGCCGCCGAAGAGCGGGTTCTGCGCAGCGGCCTCGGGGTCGGTGTGGGCGTAGAACGTGTCGCCGGTGAACTCCGCGAAGTGGTCGATGTCGGCCCGGCTCACCGTCCGCGGCGCGGAGGTGATGGTGTCGCCGACCCGCAGGTCGGCGAGGGACTTGCGGAAGGGGTGCACCCCGTCCTCGGTGCGCCGGGAGCCGGTCGTCCAGCGCCCGGTGATCGCGGTGAGCATGTCGGGGGAGGCCTGGACCGCTGTGCGCTGCAGGTGGTGCAGGACGCCCCGGATGCCGCCGAGCTCCTCGCCGCCCCCGGCGCGGCCGGGACCGCCGTGGACCAGCACGGGCAGGGGCGAGCCGTGGCCGCCGGCCGCGGCCGCCTCGGCGGCGTCGTCGCGGTTGAGGACCACGATGCGGCCGTGCCACGGGGCCAGGCCGAGCACGACCTCGCGGGCCACGGCCGGGTCGTGGGTGACGACGGAGCCAGCGAGCGACCCGCGACCGCGGGCGGCGAGGCGCACCGCGTCGGCCACGGAGTCGTAGGCCACCAGCGTGCTGACCGGGCCGAAGGCCTCCACGTCGTGCGGCTCGACCGCACCGTCGTGCGCGCGCAGCAGGACGGGGGAGATGAAGGCGCCGCGGTCGGCGTCGGCGTCGACGACGTCCACGTGGTCGGGGTCGCCGAAGACGAGGTCGGCCGAGGCGCGCAGCGACTGCACGGCCTTGCGGACCTCCTCGCGCTGGTCGAGCGAGACCAGCGCGCCCATCCGCACCTCCTCCGAGCGCGGGTCGCCCACGGTGACGGAGGCGAGCCGGGCGGCGATGGCGTCGGCGACGGTGTCCTGCATCGCGCGCGGCACGATGACGCGGCGGATGGCGGTGCACTTCTGGCCGGCCTTGACCGTCATCTCGGTGACGACGCCCTTGACGAAGACGTCGAGCTCCGGGTCGTCGGCGGTCACGTCGGGGCCGAGGATCGAGCAGTTGAGCGAGTCGGCCTCGACGGTCAGCTCGACGCCGCCGTGGAGGACGTTGGTGTGGTTGCGCAGCAGCCCGGCGGTGTGGGCCGAGCCGGTGAACGCGACCCGGTCCTGCACGGTCAGCTCGTCGAGCAAGCCCTGGGGAGGCCCGCACAGCAGCTGCAGCGAGCCCTCGGGCAGCAGGCCCGACTCGACGATCCGGCGCACGACGGCCTCGGTGAGGTACGCCGTCTGCTCGGCCGGCTTGACGATGCTCGGCGACCCGGCGAGGAAGGCCGGGGCCAGCTTCTCCAGGAAGCCCCAGACGGGGAAGTTGAACGCGTTGACCTGCACCGCGACGCCCGGTCGCGAGGTCCAGACGTGCTGGGCGACGAAGGTGCCGGCCCTGCCGAGCGGCTCGAGGCCACCGTCGACGTGCACGGTGTCGTTGGGCAGCTCCCGGGTGCCCTTGCTCGCGATCGAGAACACCGTGCCGATGCCGCCGTCGATGTCGACGCCCGAGTCGCGCCGGGTGGCACCGGTGCGGAAGGACAGCTCGTAGAGCTCGTCCTTGACCGCCAGCAGGTCCTTGGCCATCGCCTTGAGCAGGCCGGCGCGCTCGTGGAAGGTCAGCGCGCGCAGCGCCGGACCGCCGACGTCCTTGGCGTGGGCGACCATCGCACCCAGGTCGAGGCCGGTCGAGCTCAGCCGTGCGACCTCCTCGCCCGTCACGGCGTCCAGGAGGGGGGCGCCCTCGTCGTCGGCGCGGAACCAGCGTCCGGCTGCGTAGCTCTCGAGCAGGGTCACGATCTCTCCCGGGTGTCGTCGGCGGTCGTCGTCGATCGGTGCTTGCGCGTCGGCTCGACTCGTGTGAAGGTATTACAGACCGCTCGGTCAGTAAAGCCTTTGGAGGACCCGTGACCGCCACTCATCACGAGACGCACGACGAGCCGCAGGCCGTCTTCGACGCCACCATCGAGCGCGGCGACCGCATCGAGCCCCGCGACTGGATGCCGGAGGGCTACCGCAAGACGCTGGTGCGCCAGATCGCCCAGCACGCCCACTCCGAGATCATCGGCATGCAGCCCGAGGGCGGCTGGATCACCCGCGCGCCGTCGCTGCGCCGCAAGGCGATCCTGCTGGCCAAGGTGCAGGACGAGGCCGGGCACGGCCTCTACCTCTACTCCGCCGCCGAGACCCTCGGCGTCTCCCGCCAGGAGCTGACCGAGCTGCTGCTGGCCGGCCGGCAGAAGTACTCCTCGATCTTCAACTACCCGACCCTGTCCTACGCCGACGTCGGCACCATCGGCTGGCTGGTCGACGGCGCCGCGATCTGCAACCAGGTGCCGCTGTGCCGCACGTCCTACGGCCCCTACGGCCGCGCGATGATCCGCATCTGCAAGGAGGAGTCCTTCCACCAGCGCCAGGGCTACGAGCTGTTGAGCACGATGATGCGCGGCACCGACGAGCAGCGAGCCATGGTGCAGGAGTCGGTCGACCGGTTCTGGTGGCCGGCGCTGATGATGTTCGGTCCGCCCGACGCCGACAGCCCCAACACCGCCCAGTCGATGGCCTGGGGCGTCAAGCGCAACACCAACGACGACCTGCGGCAGCGGTTCGTCGACATGAGCGTGCCGCAGGCCGAGGCCCTCGGCGTGACGTTCCCCGACCCCGAGCTGCGCTGGAACGACGAGCGCGGCCACTACGACTTCGGCACGCCCGACTGGGACGAGTTCATGCAGGTCGTCCAGGGCAACGGGCCCTGCAACGCCCAGCGCATCGCGCACCGCCGCCGGGCCCACGACGACGGCGCCTGGGTGCGCGAGGCCGCGCTCGCCTTCGCCGACAAGCAGGCGGCGGCCGTGGGCGAGGGCCGATGAGCGAGCTGACCGCCGAGGGCGGCCACGGCGCCGTACCCCTCAAGGACGTGCCCGCCGACAAGGGCGGCGCGACGACGCAGCGCGAGTGGCCGCTGTACGAGGTGTTCGTGCGCGGCAAGCGCGGCCTCAACCACGTGCACGTCGGCTCCCTGCACGCCGCCGACGACGAGATGGCGGTGCGGCACGCGCGCGACGTCTACACGCGCCGCAACGAGGGCGTCTCGATCTGGGTGGTGCGCGCCGACGCGATCACCGCCTCCAGCCCCGACGAGAAGGACCCGCTGTTCGCGCCGAGCGGCGACAAGGTCTACCGGCACCCCACGTTCTACGACATCCCCGCCGACGTCCCCCACATGTGAGAGGAGGCCTCGATGAGCCACGGCACCCCTGACCCCAACGCCGCCACCGGCAGCGTGTACGACGGCCTGCTCGAGCACCACGACGTGGTCGGCGACGACTCGGCGTGGGCGTTCGGCACCGACTTCGAGGACCCGCTCGCCGGGGTCGACACCACCGTCCCCGACGGCGTCGACGCGGCCGAGCTGGCGGCGTACTGCCTGATGCTCGGCGACGACGCCCTCGTCATGTCGCACCGCCTCAGCGAGTGGGCGAGCAACGCGCCCGACCTCGAGGAGGACATCGCGCTGGCCAACACCGCGCTCGACCTGCTCGGCCAGGCCCGGCTGCTGCTGGCCCGCGCCGCCGCCGCCGACCCCTCGGTCGTGCCGGCGCTCCCCGAGGGCTCACCGGTGCCGGCCGAGGACGCGCTGGCCTTCTTCCGCGAGGCGGGTGACTTCCGCAACGTGCGGCTGGCCGAGGTGCCGGTCGGCGACTTCGCCCACACCGTCGTGCGGCTGCTCCTCTTCTCCACCGCCCGCCTGGCCGTGCTGGCCCGGCTGCGCGAGAGCCGCGACCCGGTGCTGGCCGCCATCGCGGCCAAGGGCGTCAAGGAGCTGACCTACCACCGCGACCACGCCGGCCGCTGGTTCCTCACCCTGGCCCAGGGCACCGACGAGTCCCGCCGCCGGCTGCTGGCCGCGCTCGACGAGGTCTGGCCCCTGCACGCCGAGCTGGTGAGCGCCCACCCGACCGAGACCGCGGTCGCGGCCGCCGGGGTCGGGGTCGACCCGTCCGAGGTCGCCGCCGAGGTCGACGTGGTGCTCGAGCAGGTGCTGGCCGTCAGCGGCGTGGACCGTCCCGAGAAGGGCGCGCTGGCCGGCGTCCGCGGCCGCACCGGCCGCCACGGCCTGCACACCGAGCACCTGTCCCGGATGCTCGCCGAGATGCAGGTCGTCGCTCGGGCGCACCCGGAGGGGCTGTGGTGACCACGCTGGCCCCGGCCCGCGACGTGGCCGCCGAGGTCACCGACCCGGAGATGCCGATGCTGACGCTCGAGGACCTCGGCGTCCTGCGCGACGTGCGCGAGCACGCCGACGACCCGCGCCGGGTCACGGTGACCATCACGCCGACCTACTCCGGCTGCCCGGCCATGGCCACCATGCGCGACGACCTCGTGCGCCGGCTGCGCGAGGCTGGCTACGACCCGACCGTCGAGGTCAGCCTGAGCCCGGCCTGGTCCAGCGACTGGATCACCGAGCGCGGCCGGCAGGCGCTGCGCGACCACGGCCTCTCGGCCCCCGGGCCCGCCGGCCCGGCCGCCGGGGGAGTCGGGGGAGTCGGGGGAGCCGGACCGGTGCCGCTGACCCTGCTGCCCGTGCGGCGCGCGATCACCTGCCCGCACTGCGGGTCGGCCGCCACCGCGGTGACCTCGGAGTTCGGGGCCACGGCGTGCAAGGCGCTCTACCGCTGCACCGACTGCCTCGAGCCGTTCGAGCACGTGAAGGAGATCTGAGGTGTCCAGCTCCGCCCGGGCCGACTTCCACGCCCTGCGCGTGCGCGAGGTCGAGCCCCTGACCGACGACGCGGCCGCGGTGACCTTCGAGGTGCCCGACGACCTGGCCGCGGAGTTCGCGTTCGTGCCCGGTCAGTCGCTGACCCTGCGCAAGGTCGTCGACGGCGTCGAGCACCGCCGCCAGTACTCCATCAGCGCCCCCGCCGGCGGCCCGCCCCGCGTCGGCGTCCGGGAGATCCCCGACGGCCTGTTCAGCCGGTGGCTCGTCCGCGACGTCCGACCCGGCGACACCGTCGAGGTGCAGGTGCCCGGCGGCCGGTTCTGCCCCGACCCCGCGGTGCTCGAGGGGGGCCGCCACCTGTGCGTGGCCGCCGGCTCGGGCATCACGCCGATGCTCTCGGTGGCCTCCAGCGTGCTGGCCGCCGGCGGCCACGTGACCCTGCTCTACGGCAACCGCACCAGCGGGTCGGTGATGTTCGCCGAGGAGCTGGCCGACCTGAAGAACCGCTTCGGCCCGCAGCTGCAGCTGGTCCACGTGCTCAGCCGCGAGCCCCGCGACGTCGAGCTCTTCTCGGGCCGCCTCGACGCCGACCGGCTGCACCGGCTGCTCACCACGGTCGCCCCCGCGGCGTCGTACGACCACGTGTGGCTGTGCGGGCCCCACGCCATGATCGAGGACGCCCGCACCGTGCTGGCCGACCTCGGCGTGCCCGCCGAGGCGGTCCACTTCGAGCTGTTCTTCGTCGATGCGCCGCCGCCCGAGCTGCACCGGGTCGAGGCCGAGCCGAGCGGCGAGACCGTCGAGGTCACCGTGGTGCTCGACGGCCTCACCGCCACCGCCCCGCTGCCGGTCGAGCAGACCGTCCTCGACGGCGCGGCCGTGATGCGCTCCGACCTGCCGTTCGCGTGCAAGGGCGGCGTGTGCGGCACCTGCCGGGCCAAGGTCACCGAGGGTGAGGTCGACATGCGCCGCAACTACGCGCTCGAGTCCGCCGAGGTCGAGGCCGGGTTCGTGCTGACCTGCCAGTCCTTCCCGCTCGGCGAGCGCGTGACCGTCGACTTCGACGCATGAGCGGGGTCGCCCGGCCGTCCGTGCGGGTCGAGGAGCACGACGACCGGGTCGTGCTCACCCTCGACCGGCCCGAGGTCCGCAACGCCATCGACCAGCAGATGGTCGACGAGCTGCACGCCGCCTGCGCGCTGCTCGAGGCCGAGCCCCGCGTCGCCCTGCTGCGCGGTGCCGGCGGGGTGTTCGCCGCCGGCGCCGACATCGCCCAGCTGCGCGAGCGCCGCCGTGACGACGCCCTGCGCGGCATCAACTCCGGGCTCTTCGACCGCGTCCGCCGCCTGCCCATGCCCACGATCGCCCTGGTCGAGGGCCACGCCCTCGGCGGCGGCGCCGAGCTGGCCTACGCCTGCGACTTCCGGGTCGGTGCGCCGACCACCCGGCTCGGCAACCCCGAGACCGGCCTCGGCATCCTCGCCGCGGCCGGCGCCGCCTGGCGGCTGGCCGAGCTGGTCGGCGAGCCGCTGGCCAAGGAGCTGCTGCTCACCGGCCGCGTCCTGGACGCCCAGGAGGCACGCTCGGTGCGGCTGCTGCACGAGGTCGTCGACGGCGGCGCCGACCACGCCGACCTCGCCGAGGCGCTGCTGGCCGCCGGCCACCGGTGGGCCGATCGGATCACCCGGCAGGCGCCGCTGGCCACCCGCCTGACCAAGGCCGTCTTCCACGCCCCCCGCGAGGCGCACCCGTTCGTCGACGACCTGGCCCAGGCCGTGCTGTTCGAGACCGAGGACAAGCGGGAGCGGATGACCGCCTTCCTGGAGCGGAGGACCCGATGAGCGAGCCCACCCTGCCCACCCTGCCCACCCTGCCCACCCGCGTCGGCGTGTACGGCGGCGGCCGCATGGGCGCCGGCATCGCCCACGCCTTCCTGGCCGCGGGGTCATCGGCGACGGTCGTCGAGGTCGACGGGGCCGCCGCGACCGCCGCCCGCGACCGCGTCGTCGGCACGCTGACCGTGGCCCGCGACCGCGGCAAGCTCGACGGCGACCTCGACGAGGTCGTGGCCCGGCTCGACGTCACCCACGACCCGGCTGCGCTGGCCGGGGCGGAGCTCGTGGTCGAGGCCGTGCCCGAGGACCCCGCCCTCAAGGCGTCGGTGCTGGCGCGCGTCGAGGCCGTGGCGCCCGACGCGGTGCTGGCCACCAACACCTCCTCGCTGTCGGTCGACGGCCTGGCCACCGCCGTACGCGCTCCCGAGCGCCTCGTCGGGCTGCACTTCTTCAACCCGGTCCCGGCCAGCGCCCTGGTGGAGGTGGTCGTCGGCTCGGCCACCGACCCCGCGCTGGTCACCCGCGCCCAGGCCTGGGTCGCCGCCCTCGGCAAGACCGCGATCACCGTGCGCGACTCGCCGGGCTTCGCCTCCAGCCGCCTCGGCGTCGCCATCGCCCTGGAGGCCATGCGGATGGTCGAGGAGGGCGTCGCCTCCGCCGAGGACATCGACACCGCCATGACGCTCGGCTACAAGCATCCCGTCGGGCCGCTGCGCACCACCGACGTCGTCGGCCTCGACGTGCGCCTGGCCATCGCCGAGCACCTCGCCCGTGAGGTCGGACCGCGGTTCGAGCCGCCGCAGGTGCTGCGCGACCACGTCGCCGCGGGCCGCCTCGGCCGCAAGACCGGGCAGGGGTTCTTCGCGTGGTGAGCGCGCCGGACCCGCTCGAGACCTCCCGGCGCATGTGGGCCGTCGACCCCGCCTCGCGGTCGCTCGGCATGGAGCTGGTCGACCTCGGTGCCGGCACCGCGACGGTGGCCATGACCGTGCGCGACGACATGGTCAACGGCTACGCGATCGCCCACGGCGGTCTGGTCGCCACCCTGGCCGACACCGCCTTCGCCATGGCCTGCAACTCCCGCGGCCGCACCACCGTGGCCTCCGGGTTCGACGTCACCTTCCTCGAGGCCGGCCGCGCCGGCGACCGCCTCGTCGCCCGGGCTCGCGAGACCGCGCTGCGCGGCCGCTCCGGCCTGTACGACGTCACCGTCACCCGCGAGGCCGACGGCGTCGTCGTCGCCGAGCTGCGCGGTCGCAGCCGCGCCGTCGACCGCGCCTGACCGGCCGACCCACCCCCGCCGTACCCCGCCCCGTCGTACAGGAGAGACCCGTGCTCGACCTCAGCCCCCGCCCCGGTGACCTCGAGCCCATCGAGACCGCCTCGCTCGACGAGCTCCGCTCCCTCCAGCTCGACCGGCTGCAGTGGTCGGTGCGCCACGCCTACGACCACGTGCCGCACTACCGTCAGGCCCTCGACGCCGCGGGCGTGCATCCCGACGACGTCAAGGACCTCGCCGACCTGGCCAAGCTCCCCTTCACGACCAAGGCCGACCTGCGGGAGAACTACCCGTTCGGGATGTTCGCCGTCCCGCGTGAGCAGGTGTCGCGGGTGCACGCGTCGTCGGGCACGACCGGCAAGCCGACCGTCGTCGGCTACACGCGGGCCGACCTCGACACCTGGGCCACCGTGGTCGCCCGCAGCATCCGGGCCGCGGGCGGGCGCGCCGGTCACGTGCTGCACAACGCCTACGGCTACGGCCTCTTCACCGGCGGCCTCGGCGCCCACTACGGCGCCGAGAAGCTCGGCTGCACCGTCGTCCCGGTCTCCGGTGGCATGACCGAGCGCCAGGTCCAGCTCATCGGCGACTTCCGGCCCGACATCATCATGGTGACGCCGTCGTACATGCTCTCGGTGGTCGACGAGATGGAGCGGCAGGGCATCGACCCGCGCTCGACCTCGCTCGAGGTCGGCATCTTCGGGGCCGAGCCGTGGACCAACGACATGCGCCGCGAGATGGAGGAGCGGCTCGACATGCACGCCGTCGACATCTACGGCCTCTCGGAGGTGATCGGGCCCGGGGTCGCCAGCGAGTGCGTGGAGACCAAGGACGGCCTGCACGTCTGGGAGGACCACTTCTACCCCGAGGTCGTCGACCCGGTCACCGGCGAGGTGCTGCCCGACGGCGAGGAGGGCGAGCTGGTGCTCACCTCGCTGACCAAGGAGGCCATGCCGGTGCTGCGCTACCGCACCCGTGACCTCACCCGGCTGCAGCCCGGCACCGCCCGCACGATGCGGCGGATGGAGAAGGTCACCGGCCGCACCGACGACATGATCATCCTGCGCGGCGTCAACCTGTTCCCGACCCAGGTCGAGGAGCTCGTGCTGACCCTGCCACCGCTCTCGCCGCACTTCCAGTGCATCCTCGAGCGCGAGGGCCACCTCGACTCCCTCACCGTGCTCGTCGAGCGCCGCGAGCACGCCGCCGCCGACGCCGGTGACGCGGCCGGCGCCGAGCTGCGCCGCCTGGTCAAGGCCTCCATCGGCGTCAGCGTCGGCGTCGACGTCGTCGCCCCCGGCACCGTCGAGCGGTCGGTCGGCAAGATGCGCCGCATCGTCGACCGGCGACCGGTGCGCTGAGCGGTCGCCGACCCGAGGTCTTCGTCACGCCCAGGACCACTGGCGGCTCGACGGCACGGTGACGGCGCGCCGCCAGCTCCACCCTCGATCCACGTCCGGGCCACGCGCCGGTCACAGCGGCTCCACACGTGCGGTGCGTGGCGCTCGACGCGGTTGCCGCTCGTCGAGGCCAGGCGGGCCGCAGAGTCCTAGGATCGTCGCGCCATGCCTGACCAGCACCTGCCGCCGTTGCCGGCCTCCGACCTCGGCCGCGAGCTCGGCACGTCGTTCGACCGCTACGCGCGGCTCGTGTGCCAGCTGCTGGGCGTGCCGGTCGCCCTGGCCACGGTCGTCGAGCCGGACCGGCAGGTGTTCTGCGGCCAGGTCGGCCTGGCCGAGCCGTGGGCGAGCCGCGGCGAGACCCCGCTCAGCCACAGCTTCTGCCAGTACGTCGTCGACGACGGGGCACCGCTGGTGATCACCGACGCGCGCGTCGACGAGCGGCTGCGGACCAACCTGGCGATCCAGGACCTCGGTGTCATCGCGTACGCCGGCCACCCGCTCACCGACCACACCGGTGCCGTCATCGGGTCGCTGTGCGCGATCGACACCGTGCCGCGGCGCTGGAGCACCGAGGAGCTCGACCGGCTCGCCGACCTGGCCGAGGCGTGCTCGGCCGAGATCGCCCAGCGCGGTCTGTCCCTCCTCGCGCGCGATGCGTGGTCCCGCGCCGACGAGAGCGACCGGCAGGCGCGGGTGCTGCTCGCCCTGAGCCACTCCCTGTCCGAGACGCGCACGCTCACCGACGTGGCCCGCGCGGTCGAGACGGTCTCGCGGGACCACTGGGGCAGCGACAAGGCGGCCATGTGGGTGCGGGCAGCGGGCGACGACCCGCAGGCCGACCCGGAGGGAGCGACGACGCGGTACCTGCTCCTCGCGGCCGCCGACGCCGTGAGCTGGGAGCTCGCCCGCGAGCACGCCCGGTTCGACACCACCGCGGACAACCCGATCGGGGCGGTCTACGCCAGCGGCGAGCCGCTGTTCTCCACCACCCGCGCCGACCACGACGACCGCTACCCACGCTTCCGCGGCGTCGGCACCGCCCAGGCCCGCGCCTACGTGCCCCTGCGCCACGGCGGCCAGGTGCTCGGCGTCCTCGTCCTGGCGTGGGAGGGCGAGCAGGCCTTCGACCGCGACGTGCGCGACACGCTCGCCGCGATGGCGCTCTACACCGCCCAGGCGGTCGCGCAGGCGCGGCTCCTCGACGAGCGGGCCCTCGTCGCGACCACCCTGCAGGAGGCGATGCTCACGCCCCTGCCCCGGATCGACGGCCTCGCCCTGGCCGCCCGCTACCGGCCCGCGGCGCTGCGCGAGCGCGTCGGCGGCGACTGGTACGACGCCGTCGCGCTGCCCAGCGGCGGCACGGCGCTCGTCATCGGCGACGTCGTGGGCCACGACATCGCGGCCGCGGCCACGATGGGCGCGCTGCGGACCACCCTGCGCACCCTGGGCCACGTCACCGAGCCGGGGCGTCCGGCCGAGGTCGTCGAGCGGTTCGAGGCGGTGGTCGGCGACCTCCTGCCCGAGGCGATGTGCACCCTGCTCTACGCCCAGGCACACCGCGTGGCTGACGGTGTCGACGGTGTCGACGGTGTCGACGGTGTCGGTGTGGCTGGTACTGCTGGTGCTGCTGGTGGTGGTGGCGGCGCGCTGACGGTGCGGTGGTCCAACGCGGGCCACCCGCTGCCCCTCCTGCTGCACGCCGACGGCACGACCTCCTGGCCCGTCGACGAGCACGACTCGATCATCGGCATGGTCCGCACCGCGCCCCGGCGCGACGCCGTCTTGACCCTCCCGCCGGGGTCGACGCTGCTGCTGTTCACCGACGGCCTGGTCGAACGCCGCGGCGCCGTGCTCGACGACGGCATGACCGCGCTCGCCGACGCCGTGGCCCGGCACGCCGACCTCGCCCACCGCGACCTCGGCGCCCTTCTCGACGCCGTGCTCGCCGACCTCCTGCCGCCCCGGCACGGCGACGACGTCGCCGTCATCGCCGCGAGGTGCGCGACCGCCTGACCGACTCGTGGCCTGGACGTCGGCGGTCGCATCCCCCGCTTCCCGTCCGGGGACCTCGTGGCCTTCCGGCCGATCTGGCGACCGCCCGACCCGGGTCCCCGCACGGGCAACCCGATGTCGTGTGGGACCGCGGCCGGCGCGTCTGCGACCGGCAGCCCGATGGGCGGCGCGAGGGGCAACGGGCGCGTCAGTGTGCGCGGTCCGTCGAGGACAGCAGGCGTCAGTCCTTGACCGATGGGTCCGTCCGGCAGATCGGACGTGACGACTGCCCCGCGCACCGGTGGTGGGCGGGGTGTGGGGCTCGGTGGTCAGGGTTCGGCGGAGCGGTCGACGGTGTACCTCGCGCCGGCGGGGGAGTGCCACTCGAACACGCCGGGTCTGAGTTGCTGTAGGTCCAGGGGCTGTGGGTCTTGGCGCGGTGGTGGGCTCGGCAGAGCCGGGCGAGGTTGGATGAGCGGGTCTGGCCGCCGGAGTCGTGGGGCTGGATGTGGTCGCGGTCGGTGCGGCGTCGGTTGCAGTGGGGGAAGACGCAGCGCTGGTCGCGGAGGTCGACCTGCTCGGCCAGACGTGGTGAGGGCGTGTAGCCGGAGGAAGTGAGGTCGGCGGTGAGGTCGATGACGCGCTTGATGTGGACGTCGGCGGCCAGCCAGGCCGCGACCTGCTCGGCCAGGGCCTGCGCTGCGGTGGGGTCGCCGCCGGGGAGGTCGACGACCGGTGTGACGGTGACCGTCGTGCCGGGGTGGCGGCACCAGGCGGCGAGCTGCTCGGTGGTGATGGTGGAGCCGGTGGTCTCGACGACGTCGGAGTCCGAGCGCAGGTGCGCGTAGACAGTCACCCCGCGACCGGTGGTGGTCTCGAGGTCAAGGGCCAGCTGGGCGCGGGCGATCTCGCCGACGGCGAGGGCGCGGCGGGCGTCCCACGACTCATGGCACCCCAGCTCGCCGAGCTGGGCCGCCACACCGGCAACGGCGGTGTCGAGGTCGACCGCGTCGGCCAGGTCGAGGGTCCCGGTGACCTCGACGGTGCCGTCGATCGATCGGACGTGGTCGAGGTGGACGTCGAACCGCCGGTGCTCCAACGCCGCCAGACGCCGGCGCTCCACCTCCTCGGGGCCGTGGGTGGCGAGGGCGGAGGCGACGGTGCGGTCGACCTGGGCGAAGGTGCACGTGTGCGCGGTCGGGGCGAGCGCTCGGTCGACCTCGGCCGCACCCGCGGGCGGGAGCTGCTGGGTCTGCTCGGCGATCCGGAACGCCTTCCACACCGGCACCTGCAGCGCGACGACCCGGGCCCACAAGCGGGGGAGGCGGTGGCGCAGCTCGAGCGCGTTGCCGACGTACACCGCGCACGAGTCGGGCGAGCGGCCGAGGACGCAGGCCAAGTCGTGGGTGTCGAACTCGCTGACCCACGGACACCCCGGCCCGCCGAGCTGCAGACCGGGCGTCATGGTGTGGACCGACGCCTCGGCCTCCGACACCTCATGAGCCGCGCACCAGTCCAGCACCGCGACCAGGGTCGCGACCTCCTCGCGCAGCATCCGCCCACGCGCGTCGGCCACGGCAGCGAGGGCCGGGTCGAGGAGGCGGCTGCTGCCTCCCGGCTGCGGGGGTCTGGAGACGGGCGCCGGGGCGCCCTCCTCGACCACTGCTGCGAGCCCGCCCGCGCGGGCCTACCGCGGCCGGGCGCCCTCGAGCAGCAGGTCGACGATGCCCTCGACCTCGTCCTCGCGGGGGGCCGAGCCTCGCCAGACGAGGCGGTAGAAGGCGGAAGCCGCCAGCAGGTCGAGCAGGGCCTCCAGGTCGACGTCGGGCCGCACCTCGCCCCGGTCCTGGGCGGCCCGGGCGTGCTCGAGTCCCTCGGCGCGGTCCTGGGCGAGCGAGGCGGCGAAGGCGTCGTCGATGCCGGGGTGGCCGGTGGCCGCGGCCATCAGCTCGGCCGCCTGGCGGCGCAGGGCCGGCTCGGCCTGCATGCCGCGCGCGGTCACCGTGAGGCGGGCGACCATCCACGCCCGCAGCGAGCCCGGCCCGACCTCGACGAGCCGGGCGCCCACCTCTGGACGGGGGCTGATGGTGGCCAGGATGACCTCGTCGACGTCGTCGTACCGGCGGTTGACCGAGGGGAGGCCGACCCCTGCGCGCCTCGCGACGGCCGCGCGGGTCATGCCGGCCCGGCCGACCTCGCCGAGCAGCTCGACGCAGGCGCGCGCGACCTTGTCGTCGATCGAGGGGTCGCGCGGTCGGGCCACGCCTGTTACGTTATTACACGTAACGAAACCGAGGCGTTCGACGCGCCGACGAGAAGGGAGCAGCATGAGCACGCGCTACCAGGGCACGGTCGGCGGTCACCAGGTCGAGCTCGAGTTCGACCGGACCAAGGTCTTCGTCAACGAGGCCCGGCTGCGGGTCGACGGCCAGGAGGTCGACCGCGGCTCGATGGTCTACGGCGACAAGACGCTGCGCACGACGCTGGCCGACGGCACCGAGCTCGAGGCCGTCGTGCACTCCGGCATGGTGGGCGAGCCCAGCCGCCCCCAGGTCCGCACCGCCGAGGGCAGCTGGACCGACCTCACCGAGGTCTGAGCTCCACGGCGCACTCGGCGCTCCAGGCGGCGAGCAGCGGCATCGCCCGGGCGGTGGGGGAGTCGGGCTCGACGGTGTAGACGACCAGCCGCTGCTCCGGGTCGTGCGGCCCGACCAGCGCCTCGATGGCGAAGGACAGCGGGCCTGTCACCGGGTGCACGACCCGCTTGGCCACGGAGGTCCGGTCGGTGACGCCGTGGTCGTCCCACCACCGGGCCACGTCGGGGTCGGCCGCCCGCAGCTCCGCGACCAGGTCGGCCAGCCGCCGGTCGTCGGGGTGGCGACCGACCTCGTAGCGCAGTGCCCCGACCGCGGCGGCGGCGAAGTCGGCCCACGTCGCGATGCGCTCGCGCGCCCGCGGGTCACGCAGCAGCCAGCGCGCGAACACCGTGCCCGGCTGGACCTCCGCCCCCACCACGGCCGGCAGCAGGGCGTTGACCGCGAGCACCTCAGAGCGCCGTCCGAGCACGAGCGCCGGCACGTGGTCGAGCGTCGCGAGCACCCGCAGCAGCCCGGGGTCGGGCCGCTGCGGCGCCTCCCAGGTCGTCGTACGACGACGGGCGGGCGCCGCGAGGTCGCGCAGGTGCCGGGTCTCGACCTCGTCGAGGCGCAGCGCCCGGGCCAGGGCCTCGACCACCTCGTCGGTGACCGTGTGCTGGCGGCCCTGCTCGAGCCGGCTGTAGTGGTCGGCGCTGAGCCCGGCCAACCACGCCAGCTCCTCCTTGCGCAACCCCGGCACCCGCCGTGGACCGGGGAAGGCGTCGATGCCGGCCTGCGCCGGCGTCAGCCGGTCGCGCCGCGACCGCAGGAACGCCCCCAGGGCGGAGCGGTCGGCGGGCACCGGCCCAGCGTACGGACGCCGCGTCCGGCCGACCTGGTCACGCCGTGCCTCGGTTGCCCTCGCCCTGGTGCGACGCCCGGCCGGCCGGTGGACTCGGAGACATGAGCACCCAGTCCTCCTCCCTCGCCGGCCGCACCGCCGTCGTCACCGGCTCCACCAGCGGCATCGGCGCCGCCACCGCGCACGCCCTGGCCGCCCGCGGCGCCCGCGTCGTCGTCACGGGCCGCGACGCCGCCCGCGGGGCCGAGGTCGTCGCGTCCGTCGGCACCCCGGCCTCGGGCGGCTCCGCGGTGTTCGTGCCCGGTGACCTGACCGCCGCGCCCGACAGCCTCCGCGCCCTGGCCGCCGCCTGGACCGACGCCCTCGACGGCCGGGTCGACGTGCTCGTCCACAACGCCGCCCTGTGCCCAGCGGTCGACACCGTCTCGCTCACCGACGCCGACCTCGAGTCGACCTTCGCGGTCAACGTCCGCGCGCCGCACGTGCTCACCGCCGCCCTTGCTCCCGCCATGGCCGAGAGCGGGAGCGGGGCGATCGTGGTCGTCGGGTCGTGGATGGCCGGCCTCGGCCACGCCATCGTCGGGTTCTACGCCGCCACCAAGGCCGCCGAGGCGCAGCTGGCCCGCAGCTGGGCGGCCGAGTACGGCCCGCGCGGCGTCCGCGTCAACACCGTCGCCCCGGGCGCGACCCGCACCCCGATCAACGCCGACGCCGACGCCGTGGTCGCCCAGATGACCGCCGGCACCCCCGCCGGCCGGCCCGGCACGCCCGAGGAGGTCGCCGCGGCGATCGCGTGGGTCGTCTCCGACGAGGCGGCGTACGTGCACGGCGCGCTCATCCCCGTCGACGGTGGCATCACCGCGACCCGCTGACCGGTCCCGCCGCCCCGCTGCTCCTCCCCGCCAGCATCCCCGCCGCCCCGGCGGCCAGCAGCACGAACCCCGCCGCCACGGCCGCGGCGCCCGGCGCGTCGTCGTACGCCGGGGAGAGGGCGAGCCCGAGCACGCCGACGACGGCCAGCACGACGCCGAGCCGGGTGAAGAGCGGTTGGGAGAAGGCGCGGGCGAAGGGCAGGAAGTGCAGGCCGACCGCGACCACGACCCAGGCCCGCACGAGCCCGGCGTGACCGGAGGCGTCGAGCACGCGCGCGCCGGCGAAGATCGCCAGGACCATCAGGACGACGCTCCAGCCGTACAGCCGGACGCCGCGCCGGTCGGGCGGGGGTGGCGGGTCGCTCGGCAGCAGCGCCACGCAGGCCACGACCGCCAGGGCGGCGACGACGCCGAGCACGCGCCACAGCCACGCGGCGGGCAGCTCGCCCGCGCTCAGCAGCACGAAGGCCAGGCCCCCGACCGCACCGACGAGGCTCCCGAGCCGGCGTCCGTCCATCGTGCGATCCCACCACGGGAGCGCCCGTCCGGCGCGTCCCCCGCACGGGTCAGTCGACGTAGAAGTGCTGGTAGTCCGCGTCGGTCCACACGCCGCCCCACGACCAGCCGGCCCGCTCGAACGCGCGGACCACGGGTCCGGCCGTCACCACGCCCCGACCCGGCCGGGCGCCGGCGGAGCGGTCGACGTCGGCGAAGGACCGGCCGGCCGGCGGGAGCACCTGGTCGCCGAGGAGGTAGGGGTTCTGCACCGGGTTGAGGTCGATGGCCCGGCCGTAGGCGTGGTCGGAGAGCGACGAGGAGCCCTCGACCGTGCGGCAGTTGTAGCCGGAGGAGTTGTTGGCGGCCATCGAGCGGTCGTCGTCGCCGCCGTAGGCATCGACCAGCACCATCCGCTCGATGGGGAAGCGCGCGCGGTAGAGGTCGGCGAAGACCCGCACGGCCTGCCGCGCGACGCCGGCGGCGACCACGATGCGGCCGGTGCGGGCCTGCCCGTCGAACCCGACGTGGCTGACGGTCAGGTGCCGCAGGTCGCGCAACGGCACCGGGCACCGGGCGGGGTCGTGGCTGCTGCCCACCATCAGGTCGCGCAGGTAGGGACCGATCCGTCGCACCTGGGAGCGGAACGGCGGCAGGGCGGGCTGGGTGGGCTCGACCGGTGCCGGCGCCGGCGCGGGCCCGCCGTCGGGGGAGGCCGCCGGGGCGAGCGCCGCCAGCCCGGTGCCGGCGCGCAGGCCGCGCCACTCGCGCACGGCGGCGGCGGCCTGGGCGCCGCCGAGCGGACGAGGCGCACCGCCGTCGGGCGGGATGCGGCCGGGCACGAACGAGTCGCGCACGACCGTGCCGTCGGTGACGGTCAGGCGCAGGACGCCGGTCTCGGCCTGGCGGCCGTGGTACCAGTAGAAGTTGCCCAGGCCGTAGGAGACGTAGGTGGCGCCGAGCATCCCGGCGCCCTGGAGCACGTGGGAGTGCGTGCCGACGACGACGTCCGCCCCGGCGGCGGCGAGGTCGCGGGCGAGGATGCGCTGGCCCTGGGTCACCCGGGACGTGCCCTCCTCGCCCCAGTGCAGGTAGACGACGGTGAGGTCGTCGACCTCGGCCGAGGCGCGGACGGCGTTGAGGAGCTGCGTGGTCCACCGGCCGCGTGCGGCCGCGATGCCGGGCCCGGTGCCGGTGCGCGCGGCCCACACCGGCGAGCGGCTCTCGGCGGGGGAGGAGTCGGCGGCCAGGACGGCCACGTCGGTGCCGTCGATCGTCGTGCGGTGGGGGGCGAAGGCCTGCTCGGCGTCGAGGCCGGCGCCCACGACTGCGACCCGGGACCGCTCGGCGGCCGCGAGCCCCTGCTGGAGGCCGTCGACCCCCATGTCGCCGGCGTGGTTGTTGGCCATCGACACCACGTCGACGCCGGAGCGCGCGAGCAGGCTGAGGGTCGCGGGCGGGGTGCGGAACCAGTAGCGGCTGCCCGGGTCCTCCAGCTCCTTGGTCGTCGGCCGTCCGGGCAGCGACAGGGCGCTCTCGAGGTTGACCACGGCGAGGTCGGCGCCGCGGAGCGTGCGCGACATCGGGCCGAGCGTCGAGCCGGAGCGCCGCGGCTCGCGGTCCTGGGCACCCTCGAAGTGCACGTCGCCGGCGAACGCCAGCTCCACCGTCGACCCGGGCGGCGGCCCGCCGCGGTCGGTCGGCAGGGGCACGGTGCCCCCGGGAACCGACGCCTGCCCGGAGCCGGACCCGGAGCCGCCTGCCGCCGGCGCCGCCTGCGACTCGCACCCGGCGGTCGCCAGCCCGGTCAGGCCGGCCAGGACGAGCGCGGCCGCGCGGCGGCGTACGACGGGAGGTCGTCGCGCGGCGGCCCGGGGCATGCCTCGAGTGTGCGTGAGCGGTGGGAGCCCCAGGTCACCCCGACGGCGTCCCTAGTCACCGCTCTCATCCGCCACCACGTACGGCGTCCGGCCGAGCAGCCGGGTGACGACGACGCCGCACACCACCATGGCCAAGGCCACCCCGGCCAGCACCACCAGCTGGAACCGCGCCGCCTCGACCGGGCTCGCGCCCCCGAACAGGGCACCCACGAACGCCCCGGGCAGCGTGACGAGACCGGTCGAGCGGGCCTGGTCGAGGTTGGGCAGCAGCGCCTCCCGCACCGCCTCGCGGCCGATCTCGCGGTGGGCCACCGCCGGCGTCGCCCCGAGGGCCAGCCAGCCCTCGACCTCGTCGCGGCGCCGGCGCACGGAGCGCAGGAAGGTGCGGCCCGACAGCGTGGCCGCGCTCATGGCGTTGCCGATGACGATGCCGGCCACCGCGACGACGTACCGCGCGTCGAGCTCGACCAGGCGCAGCGCCAGCACCAGGCCGAGCGCCACGGCCGCACCGGAGACGACCCCGGCCACCGCGGCCCGGCGACCGTGCCACAGCTCGCGCAGACGCCCCGCCGCGGTCAGCGACGCCGTCGAGGCCATCAGCAGCAGGAACAGCACCACCGTGCCCTCGCGGGCCAGCACGCCCTGCAGGAGCAGCGCGACCACGCCGAGCTGCACCGTGGCGCGCAGGATCGAGGTGACCGGCACCCACCCCAGCCCGACCCGCGCCCACCGGGCCACCACGACGGTCGTGGCCACCACGACGGCCAGGCCGAGGCCGAACGTCGTCAGGTCGGCCGCGGACACCTCGGAACGCTACTGCGGGACGGCGGGCCGGGCCCAACGACACCGCAAGGGTGCCGCAAGGGTGCCGCAAGACACGGCTCCGGGCCGCGCCCGCGGGCTACAGTCGGGCGTCCCCACACCGACCGGCCGGAGCGAGCATGACCACCGCCCTCCACGTCGCCGTCGGTGACGGCCCCCGGCTCCTCGCGGGCCCGGCGGCGATCGACGGGGTGGTCGAGGCGTGGCGCGACCTGGCCGCCCGGGCCCCGCGTCCCAACCCCTTCAACGGACCCGACCTGCTCCGGCCGGCGCTGCGCCACCTCCCCGACGGCGACCGGGTCCGGCTCCTGGTGGTGCCCGACCCCCACGAGGCGGGTGCGCTCGGCCTCGTGCTGCCGGTGCTGCCTCGGGTGCGCCACCGGCGCCTCCCGCGCCGGGCCGCCGTCGGGTGGCAGCACACCCACCACTTCCTCGGCACCCCGCTGCTCGCGCCCGGCTTCGGGGTGTCCCCGTGGCGGGCCGCCCTCGCTGGCCTCGAGCGCGACCTCGACGACACCTGGCTGCTGCTCGGCGACCTCGACGAGACCGTCGCGACCGACGTCGAGCGGGCCGCCGCGGCCGACGGCCGGGCCACGGCCCGGCTCGCCGTCGGCGACCGACCGGTGACCGAGCGGCGCCCCACCGACGACTACCTGCAGCAGCGGCTCTCCGGCAGCCGCCGCAAGGAGCTCCGTCGGGTGCGGCGGCGCCTCGACGAGGCGCTCGGCGGCGGTCTCGAGGTCCTCGACCTGGTGCCCGAGCGTGGCGTCGACGAGGCACTGGCCACCTTCCTGCGCCTGGAGGCGGCCGGGTGGAAGGGCACCGACGGCGGCGCCGTCGCCCGGCACCCCGAGGAGGAGGCCTACTTCGTCGAGGCGTGCCGTGCCCTCGCCGCCCGCGGCGCGCTCCAGGTGCTCGCCCTGCAGGGGCGACGGCCCGAGCCCGCGGCGGTGGCGCTCGACGTGCGCGACGGCGACACGCTCTTCACCGTCAAGACCGCCTTCGACGAGAGCCTCGCCGCCTGGTCGCCCGGCCTGCTGCTCTGGATGGAGGAGGTGCCGCGCTTCCACGCCAGTGGTGCCCGGCTGCTCGACACCTGCGCCGTGCCCGGCCACCCGATGGCGAGCCGCCTGCACGGCGACGCCCGGCCGCTCGTCACCCTCGCCGTCGCCCTGCGCCGCGGCGCCGGCGACCGGGCCGTCCGCTCCGCCCCCGCGCTCCTGCGCGCGCAGGAGCGGGCCCGCGACGTCGTACGCCGCCGCACCGAGACCCCCTGACCCCACCACCGCCCGAGAGGAACACCCGCCATGACCAGCCTGCTCAACCTCGACGCCGAGTCGACCGAGGCCCTGCGCCGCGCCGGCGCCACCGGCGAGCCGCAGGAGGTGCACCACGACCTGCGCTCCCACGAGCTGCTCACCCTCGAGGCGCTCGCCGACCTCGCCGTCTCGCTGCCGGCGGACAGCATCGAGCACAACGTCGGGAAGCTCCCCGACGTCGTCGCCGACGGCAGGGCGCCCCAGCTCGAGGTCGGCCTGCACGACCTCATCACCGGCATCGAGACCAACGGCGCCTGGTGCGTGCTGAAGAACATCGAGCAGGACCCGCGCTACAGCGCGCTCCTCGACGCCTGCCTCGACGACATCGAGGACCTCGTCTCCGGGCCCGGTCAGGCCTACAACCGCGAGGGCTTCGTCTTCCTCTCCGCCCCCGGCTCGATGACGCCCTCCCACATCGACCCCGAGCACAACGTGCTGCTGCAGGTGCAGGGCCAGAAGACGATGCTCACCGGCAGCTGGGTCTCGCCCGAGGCCCGCGCCGTCGAGGCCGAGCGGCTCGTCACCGGCGGCCACCGCAACCTGTCCTTCGACCTCGACGACCCGGTCGAGCACGTCCTCGAGCCCGGCGACGGCATCTACGTGCCGCCCTACACCCAGCACAAGGTCGTCAACGGGCCCGCGCTGTCGATCTCGCTGTCGGTGACGTGGCGCAGCCCCGCGCTGGCCGACGAGGTCAAGGTGCTGCGCGCCAACTCCTACCTGCGCCGCGCCCGGGTCACGCCGTCGGCCCCCGGCACCCGCACCGGCGTCGACAAGGCCAAGGCCGGCGCGATGACCGCTGCCGAGAAGGCCAAGGCTGCCCTCAAGCGCGGCAAGCAGGGCTGAGCACGGCCGCGCCCGGCTCGACCCACGATTGCCGGAGTGGTCTCGAGACAGGCGCCAGGGCGCCTTCCTCGACCACTGTGTGGCCCGGCTCGCCCCATGACGACCGTGAGGCCGGGTCGACCCACGGTCACCGTGCGGCCCGGGTCGACCCACGGTGGTCGAGGAGGGACGGAGTCCGGTCTCGAGACCACCTGACCGCAGCGGCTCGTGTGGTCTCGAGACAGGCGCCAGGGCACCTTCCTCGACCACCGTGTGGCCCGGCTTGCCCGATGACGACCGTGAGGCCGGGTCGACCCACCGTGTGGCCCGGCTCGACCCGTGGTCACCGTGTGGCGCCACCGGGTGGCCGCCACCGCGGGGTGGCGGCGGCGGGGTCAGGCGGCCTTGGTGACCACGGTCTCGAGGCGGCCGCGGTCGTCGCCGCCGTCGCGGAACGACGTCGTGACGGCGGCGCGGCCCTCGAGCAGCACCTCGAGGTCGTGCACCTCGGAGGGGTTCCAGATGACGGTGTGGCCGTCGCGCTGCTCGATGTTCCACTGGTGCATGCCGAGGTAGTTCTGGAAGACGCCCTCGTTGACGTAGTGGTTGAGCAGCACGGCGCCGCCGGGCTTGACGACCCGCAGCATGCCCTCGAGCGCGGCGATCGGGTCGTAGTGGTGGTCGAGGGCGTTGCCGCAGTGCACCAGGTCGAAGGTGTCCTCGCCGAAGGTCTCAGCCAGCTGCTCGCCGTGGGCCGCGACCGTCCGGACCGGCGGGGTGACGCCGGCGTCGGCCAGGATCGCGTCGTAGTCGTCGGCCAGCGCGTCGCAGGCGGTGATCTCCAGGGCCCGGCGGGGGTGCACCTTGCCGAGCGGGGTCAGCGGGCCGGCGCCGACGTCGAGCAGGGTCACCGGCTCGCGGTCGGCGGGCAGGCGGTCGACGGCCTCGACGACGAAGGTGTCCTCGAGGGGCTGGGCGGGGTCGAGGAGGCCGCGCTCGTGGGCGTCGCGCAGCCACTGCTGGTCCCAGTGCGCCGACTCCCACGTCGCCCCGTCGGCCCAGACCTCGGTGGCCGAGCGGCGCTTGTTGCGGTGGGCGTAGAAGCGTCCGACCGCCGGCTGGACCACCCGGCGGACCGTGGGTTGCCGACCGACGCGGCGAGCGAGCTGGTGGAGGTTCTGCTTGGCGCTGGGCACCCCACCACCGTAGGTGACGGGTGAGCCCCGGGCGCCCCCGCGGGCGGCATCTTGCGGACACCTAGAGTGTTGGTCGTGCCCGACCTCGCCGGCCCGGAGCCCGACGTCTGGGACGCCCTCGCGCTGCGTGCCCGCAACCTCTTCTCGACCCACGCCTGGGCCGCCACCTGGTGGGAGTCGTACGGCGACGGGGCGCGGCCGCAGGTCGTGGTCGACGACCCGGCGCGGCCCCGGGTGGTGCTGCCGCTGTGCACCCGCGGCCGGGTGCTGCGCCAGACCCGCTGGATCGGCCACGGCCCGGCCGACCTGCTCGGCCCGGTCTGCGACCCCGCCGACGAGCCCCTGGCCGCCGACCTGCTCGCCCGCACGCTGGCCGACCGGGGCCTGCGCTCCGACGTGGTGCTGCTCGAGGACTGCGCCGACCGCGCGTCGTGGTGGGCCGAGGCCGCGCCGCGCACGGTCCGCACCGAGACCAGCCCCGTGCTGCGGCTGCCCGCCGGCGCGACCTGGGAGCAGTGGCTGGCCGGCAAGAGCCGCAACTTCCGCAGCCAGGTCTCGCGCAAGCCCAACGGCCTGCGCCGCGACCACGAGGTCGACGTCCGCCTGGCCACGGGCGAGACCCTCGAGGCCGACCTCGCCGCGCTCTTCGAGCTGCACGCCGCGCGCTGGGACCGCGACAGCGTGCTCCTCGACCCGCGCCAGCGCCGCTTCACCGAGGCCTTCGCCCGGGTGGCGCTCGACCGGGGCTGGCTGCGGCTGTGGACCCTCGACGTCGACGGCCGCCCGGCGGCCTCGGCGCTGACCTACCGCTTCGGCGACGACGTCTACCTCTACCAGCTCGGCCGCGACCCGGGGCTGGAGCGCGCGTCGGTCGGGTTCGTCCTGCTCGTCCACCTGGTGCGCGACGCGTTCGCGACCGGCGCCGTGGAGTTCCGGTTCCTGCGCGGCGACGAGGACTACAAGTCCCGCTTCGCCGACGGCGACGACCCGGTGCGCACCCTCGCGCTCCCGCGCACGCTGCGGGGCCGCGCGGCCACCGCGGTCGCCGTGCGCCGCCGGCAGCGGGCCGCCGCGGCGGCGAGCGCCGGGGAGTGAGGGCTCAGGCCCGCGCCCGCGCGGCCAGCCGGACGACGACGGCGTACTGCTCAGGGGCGGCCTTGCGCACCAGCGCCAGCCACACGCCGAGGTAGACGACGCCACCGACGGCGATCTCCAGCAGCAGCGGGAACGGCGAGGCCCACAGCGCCCCCAGCAGCAGCACGGCCGCGATCGCGGCCCAGGCCAGCGGTGTCAGCAGGGCCGGCCGCTCGCCCCGCAGCACCATCGCCACGACGAGGATCGCCGCCTGCACGGCGTAGGAGACGGTGGTGGCCACGGCCGCCCCGACCACGCCGTGCGGCGGGATGAGGACGAGGTTGAGGACCAGGTTGCCGCCGAGGGCGACGGCGGCGGCGAGCAGCAGCTCGCGCGAGCGGCGCACCGCGAGCAGGGCGGAGCCGGCGAAGGTGGCCACGGCGATGAACAGCGGCGCCGGGGACAGCACGGCCAGCACGGTCGAGCCGTCCTCGGCGTACGTCGCCCCGAAGAGGAGCTCGAGCACGGCCCGGCCCTCGACCACGCAGACCACGACGAAGGGCAGGTAGGCGAAGGCGGCCACGGCCAGGGCACGCTCGAACCCGACGCGGCGGGTCTCCTGGCTGGCGTCGGCGCTCATCACCGGCAGCACCGCGTAGTTGATGGCGTAGGTGACGAAGAGGACCGTCTCGAGCACCCGGTAGGCGACGGAGTAGACCGCGACGGCCTCGGCGCCCTCGAGCGCGCCGAGGATGAGGACGTCGACGCGCATGAGCAGCATCAGCACCAGGCCGCTCAGGCCCAGGACGAAGGTGCCGTGCATCGCGCCCGCCATGTCGCGGCGGCTCAACGAGCGCATCGGGGCGTCGACCCCGAGGCGGCGCAGCGCGACCACGTGGGCGAGGTAGCCGGCGAAGGTGCCGACCAGGAAGCCGACGGCCACCGACACCGCGCTCGGGTCGACCACGAGCGCCACCAGCACCGCGACCGCGGTGGCCAGGCGCTGCAGGACCAGCGCGACGGAGATGCCGCCGGAGACCTGGCGCGCCGCGGCCGTGGACCGGATGGTCGCGCTCCACTGCTCGGGGAACCCGGCCAGCAGCATGCAGCCCAGCACCACCCACGACCCGACCGAGGGCGACCCGGCCATCACGATGCCCGCGACCAGGAAGACCGGGGCCGCGACCGCGGTCTTCCACGCCTGCGTCGCGCGGTGCAGGCCGGGGAGCGCGCCGGGGTCGGCGGCGCCGTTGCGGGTCAGGCCCGAGTCGAAGCCCCACGACGCGAGCGCGCTCAGCACGAGCATCACCGTGAGGGCGTAGGAGACGGTGCCGAACTCCTCGGTGGGCAGGATGCGGGCCGCGGCGATCGTCCAGGCCAGGGTCGCGACCTTGCCGGCGATCTCGGAGATCGCCCGGACCGCGGCGTTGCGGGCGGCGCGGTGGGTGACCTCGCCGACCTCGTGCTGGACCTCAGCCACGGTCGGCCTGCCGCTCGCGGAGGCGGGCGAGCACGCCGCGGGCGCACCCGACGGCCTTGGAGACGTCCTTGAGGGCGACGACGACCGGCACCAGCGGCCAGGCGCCGGGGGTCACGTCGAGGTGGCGTCCGCGCACCGCCGGCAGCCCGACGTACGACGCCGCGGCGAGCGCGACCAGGGCGCGGGTGCGGGGGCCGCCGGCCAGGGCGAGGGCGGGGCCGACGAGGTAGGCGCCCCCGCGCACGGCGTCGCGGCCGACGAGCGCGGGGGAGCCGGCGCGGCCGCCCCACTCGCCGTAGGTGGCGTACATGCGGGCCATGTCGCGCAGCCGCCCGGTCTGCTCCCAGACGACCTCGGCGTCGAGGGCGAGGACGCTGGTGCCGCCGACGCGGCGCACGGCCTCGCCGAAGACGGCGTCCTCGGAGCTGCGCAGGGCCACGTCGAAGCCGCCGGCGCTGCGCCAGGCCGCGACCGTGCAGGCCATCGAGCGGCCGTCGAGGCGGTCGGCGGAGAAGGCGCGACCGGTGAGCTTCTGGGCCAGCAGCACCGCCGGGCTGCGGCGGCGGGCCTCGGCGACCGAGGGGAACAGCGCGACGCGGGCGGCGTCGCGGACCGGGTCGCCGGCGTCGACGTCGTACACGCCGACGACGAGGTCGACGGGGTCGGGCTCGGCGAAGGGGGCGCGCAGCGCGGCCAGCCAGGTGGGGGCGGGCTCGCAGCCGGCGTCGGTGCAGGCGACGTGGGCGTGGCGGGCCTGGGCGAAGCCGTGGTTGCGCGCAGCCGAGAGGTTGATCGCGGGGCCGCTCAGGCGACGGACCCGGTGGTCGCGGGCGGCCCAGGCGGCGATCTCCTCGGGGGTGCCGTCGGTCGAGCCGTCGTCGAGGAGGAGGTACTCGTCGTCGGGCCCGAGCTGGGGCAGCACGCGGGACACGACGGCGTCGACGTGCCCCTCCTCGTTGCGCAGGCAGGTCAGCACGGTCATCGGCGGGCCGGCCAGGCCCGCACCGGGCCGGCCGGCCTCGCGGGCGAGGACGGCGACGACGCGGTCGGCCCAGGACGCGGTGTCGTGGTGCCCGGCGACCACGCGGCGGCCGGCGGTGCCGCAGGCGGCCGCGACCCGGGGGTCGAGGAGCTCGCCGACGGCGCGGGCCACGGCGGCGGGGTCGTCGGTCGGGACGACCCGGCCCGCCTCGCGCGCCATCCGCTCGACCTCGGGGTTGCCCTCGGAGCCGATGAGGGGGGTTCCGGCGGCCAGTGCCTCGAGGGCGACGAGGGAGTAGCCCTCGCGCCCGAAATCGCCGCTGCGCCGGGTGAGCACCGCGACCGCGTCGAAGGCGGCAAGGTGGCGACCGGCGTCGGGCACCGGGTCGAGCAGGACGAGCCGGTCGGCGACCCCGGCCTCCGCAGCGAGCGCGGCGAGCCGAGCCCGCTCCTCGGGCTCGGTGGGGTCGTCGGGGCCGACGACGACGACCCGCCACGGCACGTCGGGGCCACCGGCCTCGGCCAGGGCCCGCACGGCGGTGTCGATGCCCTTGTAGCCGACCAGCCGTCCGAGCAGGGCGACGGTCGGCACGTCGGCGGCGGGCAGGCCGTGCTCGCGCCAGAAGGCCCTGGCCGCGTCGCGGCCGGTCGGCTCGTGGGCCGGCCGCGGGGGTGCGACGAGCTCGACGTCGTCGCGCCCGGTGGCTTCGGCCACCGCGGCCGACAGGGCCAGCACCCGGTCGGCCAGGCGACCCAGCGGCCGCGCCAGCCGGCGGTCGAAGGAGTAGTCGTGCTTGGCCCACACCACCGGTACGCCGACCAGGCGAGCCGCGGGGACGGCCGCGGCCGCCGCCTTGACCCCGTTGGCCAGGACGACCTCGGCCCCGCTCGCCCGCAGGCGGCGCGCCAGGCCGAGGCCCCGGGCCGCGACGGCCCGTCCGCTGGAACCTGTGGGCAGGACCCGGACGGGCACGCCGGCGTGCTCGAGCGCGGCGCGGAACGGGCCGTCGTCGAGCAGCCACACCTCCGGCGCCAGGCGGTCGGTGGTGGTGAGCAGGTCGAGGAGCCAGCGCTCGGAGCCGCCCAGGGTGGCCGACGCGGACACGGCGACGACCCTCAGGGGCTGGAGCGGGGCGAGCCGCGCGGTCACGCGTCGGCCTCCTGTCGGTGACGGGCCGCCCCGGCCAGGGCGGCCGCGAGCAGGCTGAGGACGAGCCAGGTGGTGGTCAGGGCGGTGGGGTTGCGCAGCGGGTAGTCGAAGAAGCCGTGGCCGAGCACGACGACGAGGGCGGCGGTGAGCACGCGCGGCAGCGGGTCGGACGTCGCGGTCGTGCGGGTGCGCACCAGCGCCGCGAGGCCGGCCACCAGGCACAGCAGCGCGGCCAGGCCGGGCAGGCCGTGCTCGACGGCGACGTTGAGCAGCAGGTTGTGGGCGTGCTCGACCTCGAGGAAGGTGCCGTCGGGCAGGGCGCCCTCGGCCGCGGCGGCGGTGTAGCCGCCCGGCCCCTGGCCGAGCACCGGGGACTCCTGGATGAGCCGGAAGGCCTGGCCCCAGATGATCGGGCGCTGGTCGTAGGGGTTGTCGCCCGTGGTGGCCAGCGAGCCCAGGCGGCCGACGACCTCGGCCGCGGGACCGACCCCGACCAGGCCGAGCAGGCCGACGACCGCGGCCACCACGGCTGTCGCCCGTCCGAGGGGACGCCGGGCCCGGGGCACCAGGACGGCCAGCGCCACCAGCCCGACCACCGCCCCGACCCAGGCGCCGCGCGAGAGCGAGAGGCCGAGGGCGCCGAGCAGGAGCAGCGCGGCGACGGCACCACCGCGGCGTACGGCGGGTCGGTCGGCGGTGAGGGCGACGCCGGTGGCCAGCACGGCGAGCACCGCGGAGACGATGCCGAGCTCGTTGGGCTGGGCGAAGATGCCGAGGGCGCGGCCGGTGACGACCGAGCCGCCGTAGTAGGTCTCGGTGGGTCCGGCGTCGAGGAGCGCCGTGGCGGCGATGACCCCGCCGGCGGCGACCAGCGACACGGTGACCGTGCGCAGCTGGGCGGGCGTGCGCACGGCGGTGGTGGTGGCGCAGGTGAGCAGCACCAGCAGCACCAGCTGGACGTCGAGCCGGAACGCGACCTCGGCCTCGGGGGCCCGGGTCGTGCCGGCCAGGGCCAGCACGACGAACGCGGCCAGGGGCCCGGCCACCGGCCACGGCGGGAGCCGCAGGTCGAGCCGCAGGGCGGCCGGCACGAGCACCGCGACCGCGGCCAGCAGCGTGACGAGCTGCACCAGCTCGACGGGGCCGGCCTCGACCTGGCCGAGGGGGAGCGACAGCGCGCCCAGGGCCACGACGAGGTGGGGGGCACGGCGCGCCACGAGCACCAGCGCCACGAGGACGACGGGAGCCACGACCGCGGCCGGCCCGGCCGTCGTCCCGGCCGTGGTGGTGACGACGCCGACGCCGCACCCGACGACCACCGCCACCGCGGCGGTGACGACGGCGCTGGGACGCCGCGGCGGGCGCGCGCGGACGCCGGGCGGCGGAGGGGCGGTGAGGACCGGGGCCGTGGGCGCAGGGGTCCGGGCGCGCAGCAGGGCCGTGGTGGTCACCGGGTCGGGTCGGGTCATCGAGACCGGTCGGAGGAGCGGGTCGCCACGGCACGGACGTGGCGACGGACGGCGGGCATGCGGTCCAGGGCGGTCCACCACTTGCGGTAGTGGGGCAGCTGGACCTTGATCCGGAAGGAGGTGAGGGTGTCGGTGGCGTTGACGTCGACCCGGCTCACGGCGAGGCGACCGTGGTCGTCGAAGACCGAGAAGGCGACGTCGAACCCCGCCCGGGCGACCTCGGACCGGGCGGCCGGGTCGTGGGCGCCGAACGGGTAGGCGAAGGAGCGCAGCGGCGACCCGACGAGGTCGGCCAGCCGGTCGTGGGCGCCGACGACCTGGTGGGTCAGGTCGAGCGCCGAGCGGCCACGCATGTCGGTGTGGTCGGCGCCGTGGACGCCGAGCTCGACGTCGGTGCTCGTGTGCAGGTGCACGAGGGCGTCGGCGTCGAGCAGGCGCTCGTCCTTCGGCCGGGCCAGCCAGTGCGCGCTGTCGCCGACCAGGTGGGAGGGCACGTAGAGCACCGCGGGCACCCGCAGTCGCTCGAGCACGGGCAGCGCGAGGTCGAGCACCGAGGTGTAGCCGTCGTCGATGGTGACCAGGAAGGAGGGCCGGCCGGGGGCGCCGTGGCGGACGGCGCGCAGGTAGCCGTCGAGGTCGAGGGGCTGCCAGCCGCGGGAGAGCAGCCAGGACAGCTGGCGCTCGAGCTCGTCGACGCACACGAACAGGTTCTCCGGGTCGTCGGTCCGCCGCTCCCGGGTGAAGCCGTGGTACATCAGCACCAGGGGCGGGCGGCCGGCGCGGACCGGCGCGGGGCCGGGCCCGCGCTCAGGCACGGTGGGGACCCGCGCCGGTGGCCGGGGCCTCGGCCTGGTCGCGGGAGGCGGCGTTGAGGACGAGGCCGCGCACCGGCACGCCGAGGCGGTCGAGCCGGGCGACGGTGCGCTCGAGGGCCTCGAGGGAGGAGCCGCGACGCACGACCACGACCGCCGACGCGGCGTGGGCGGTCACCAGCTCGGAGCTCTCGCCGGCGGCGAGCGGGGTGGTGTCGCACAGCACGACCTGCCAGCGGTCCTCGGCCTGCTTGAGGACCTCGGGGAGCCGGCGGTCGACCACGTCGTCGGGGGTCTCCTCGGGGCGGGCGGCGAGCACGCTCACCGGGCCCTCCTGCACGACGGCCTCGGCGAGCGTGGTGCGCTCGGCCAGCACGTCGTCGAGCACGAGGTCGGCGTCGACCTCCATGAGCGAGGTCAGGTGGGCGGCGTCGAGGTCGAGGTCGAGGACCAGCGTCGACTCGCCCCGGTCGCCCATGGTGCGGGCCATGAGGAAGGTCGCGGTGGTCGCCCCGGCCCCGACCTCGGTGCCGACGACGGCGACCGGGCCCGGCGGGACCGAGCCGGCCGAGGTCGTCCAGCCGCTGCGCAGGGTGCGGGCGGCCTGCAGGATCTCGCGGTCGTCGGCCAGGCGGCGCCGTGGCCAGGGGCCCACGAAAGGCGGCAGGTTGCCGAGCACGGGGGCGCCGGCGACCGCCGCGGCGTCGCCGCCGGTGGCGACCGACGGGCGGCGCAGCTCGAGGGCGCAGGCGGCACCCACGGCCGCGAGCGCCGCGGCGAGCAGGAGCGCGAGCTCGAGGAGGCGGGGCGAGGCCAGCGGGCCGGCGGGCTCGAGACGGGCGGTGGAGAGGACCTCGGTGTCGGAGAGCGGGTCGTCCTCGCCGAGCTGGACCGCGGTCTGCGCGGTCGCGGCGCACAGCGCGAGGGCCGACTCCCCGTTGGGGAGCGAGACCCGGATGGTGAGGGTGCCGGCGTCGGCGTCGACGGCCACCGAGGTCGCCCCGCGCACGGTGTCGCGCGTGAGGCCGGTGGTCTCGGCGAGCGCGGCCACGGTCTCGGTCGAGGTGAGCGAGACGGCGTAGCGGCCGAGGGCGAGGCGCACGCCGTCGGCGCTCACGGTGTCGGCGGACTCGGGGACGGCGCCGACGACGCTCGTCGCGTCGGACGGGACGGGCCGGGTCTCGACGGCGGCGACGCCGACCAGCGCGGCCGGGACGAAGATCCCCACGACGACGAGCCACCGGAAGGCCAGGGCGTTGCGGAGCACGGCCAGCGCGCTGCGGGCGGGGCGCTCACCGGTGCTGCTGGGGTGGCCGGCCACGGGTCAGAACCGCCCGTACAGGTCGCGGAAGGCCTGCAGCAGGGGCCGGGCCGTGAGGTCGCGCCGCAGCATGGCGTAGCCCTCCTGGTGGGGGTCGGTGCTGTCGGAGTTGGCCACGTCCTTGTACCAGAAGGCGGCCTCGACGTAGGGGAACTCCTGGCCCATCAGGCGGAGCGCCTCTGCGGCGTAGCGGGCCTGCTCGGCCTCGCTCACGCCACGCTCCCAGGGCTCGGCACCCGGCGGGTCCTCGTGCACGCTCCAGCCGAACTCGGTGATCCAGACCGGGACGTCGTCGCCCTGGGAGAGCATCAGGGAGCGGAGCTCGTCGAGGTGCCCGAGGCTCCACTCGGAGCCGTCGTCCTCGGCGTCGGGCGGGGCGTCGGCCGGGGTCTGGTAGGAGTGCACGGCCATCACGTCGAAGCAGCCGGCGACCCCGGCGTGGTAGGCCTGCCGGAGCCACTCGACGTCGTTGAACATCAGGCCGCCGAAGACGACCTGGGCCTCGGGGTCGGCCCGGTGCACGGCCGGGTAGGCCTGGCACAGCATGTCGGCGTACTGCTGGGGGTCGGTGCCGCGGTAGAAGTGGTCGAGGTTGGGCTCGTTCCAGACCTCCCACGCGTCGACCTCGCCGGCCCAGCGCTCGGCAGCCCAGCCGATGGCCTGGGCGTAGTCGGCGGGGTCGGTGGGCGGGTAGAACTGCGCGATGTCGGTCTCGGCCAGCGGCCCCGGCGCCGAGGTGGCCCACGTGGGGGACAACCAGAACATGCCGAGGACCTTGAGGCCGTTGGACCGCAGCTCGTCGATCACCCGGTCGACCTTGGGCACGCCCCAGGCCTGGCCGTAGCGACCGGGCTGCGGCTGGATCATCGGCCAGCCGATGTCGAGGCGGACCCAGGTGCTGCCGGACTCCACGATCTTGGCGATCACCGCCCGGCGCTTGGCGTCGTCGTAGTGCGACCACGTGCCGTGGAACTGGATGCCCAGGGCCGGCAGGTCGGCGGGGTCGGGCACCGCGTCGGGCTGCTGCTCGAGCGCGGGGGCCAGCATCGGGCCGGAGTCGGCCGAGGTGGCTGCGCCCATGCCCGGCTGGGCCTGCACCAGGACGAGCGCGGAGACGAGCGCCACGGCGGCCGCGACGACCGCGGCGACCACGGCCAACCCACGCCTGTCCCCCATGAGGGGCGAGACTACCGGCGGCGCGCCGGTGGGCGGGCTTCTTGAGGGTTCCTTGGGGACATCGAGAGGGCCCCCACGGGGTGGCAGGAAAAGGCATCCCGATGACCCCTGTGGACAGTTGGCGGGAGCGCTCGCCGTGCGCTGGATCCGGCCCTTACCGTGGAGGCGCGACCACCCCCCAGCACCCCGGTCGGCCTCCCCCCGCGTCCACGACCCGCAGCACCGTCCCACACCCGTCTCGAGGCCCCATGTCCGACCCGACCGATCGGCTCTCTGCTCCGGAGCGCGCCGGAGCGTCCGTGCTGCACGAGGCGCTCGAGATGCGCCAGGCGGTCGAGCGCGAGCTGGCCGAGGCCGCCGAGGTGCGCACCGCCGCGCTCACCGAGGCCACGCAGCTGCTCGAGCAGGCCCGCCTCGCCGCCGCCGGTGAGCAGGAGGAAGCGCGGGAGGAGGCCCGCCGGACCATCGAGCAGGCCCGCGAGCAGGCCCTCGGCATCGTCGCCCAGGCCCGCGAGGAGGCCTCGCAGCTCCTCGCCGACGCCCACGCCGACGCCGCCGAGTTCGAGGCCTGGGCCCGCCGGGAGGCGCAGGCCGACATCCACCGCGACCTGGCCGACATCCGCCAGAAGGTCGCCGAGCGGCGCCACGAGGTCGGCTCCGGCCTCGAGGCCCTGCGCGAGGCCACCGAGCGCACGATGGCCGCGCTCGAGGGGTCGGCCCGGCTCGCCGCGGCGCTGGACGACGCGACCCCCGGCGCCGACGTCCCCGCTGGCGGGCCGGCCACCGGGCCGCTCGCCGACCTCCTCCGCTCCCCGGAGAACACCGCCGACCGCCGGCCCCCGCGCGGCCCGGTCATCAGCCTCGTCCCGCCCCCCGCGGACCACGACCCCGACGACCCCGACGACCACGCGGGCACCGACGACCTCGACCGCGAGGTCGAGCCGGCCGAGGGCATCGTCGTCGAGGTCGAGGACTACTCCTTCCTCGACGACCTGGCCGACCTCGAGGAGCTGGCCGGCGGGGGGCCCCTCGAGGTCGCCGATGCCGAGCCCGACGACGCCGAGCTCGACATGCCTGATGGGCCCGACGGGCCCGGTGGGGCCGGCGGGCCCGGCCCGGGTGACCCGGTCGTCCCCGACGACGGCGAGCCGTCGTACGACGACGGGCCGGGTGCCGTGGCCGACGTGCCCGACGTGCCCGACGTGCCCGACGTGGGCGACGCGGCCGACGACGGCTCGCGGCCGCTGGGGTGGCTCTTCCGCTCGCCGTCCTCCTCGAGCTCCTAGGCCCGTCGGTGCACACCCGCGCGGACGCGCCGGGGCGAGGTGTCCTAGGGCGTGCCCGTCGAGCCCGTCGAGCCCGTCGCGGTCTCGCGGTCGCAGCCCACGGCGGCGTTGGCGTCGCCGCCCACGTCGGTCTCCGACTGCGCGAGGACGGTGGTGCTGCGGACGGTGCTGCCGGCCGGCAGGGGCGTCCAGGCCTGCAGGTCGACCCGGCGGGGCGGGCCGGGCACGAAGCAGGTCCAGGTGCCGGAGACCACCGTCGCCAGGCGCCCGTCGGGTCCGTCGACCACGGCCTGCACGACCGCCACGTCGACGGGCACGCCGTGGGTCGTGACGTCGGTCTGGACCACGGAGCCCCACGCGTTGGGCACGAGCCCGACCGGGGTCGCCGTGGCCGTGCCGCTCCCGCTGCTGCCGGCGTCGCCCCAGCGCTGGTCGCGGTAGACGACCTGCAGGTCGACGACGGCCGCCTCGGCCGCGTCGGCGGCGTAGAACGAGAAGCCGAAGGTCGCGCCCGGCGGCACCCCGACCACCGCGCAGCACCCGCCCGCGACGGTGGTCGGGCCGGCGGACCCGTCGGCGGTGCTGAGCGTGACCACGGCATCGGCCCGGCGCAGCACCCGGTCGGCGTCGTTGCGCACCAGCACCGAGACCAGCCCGTCGACCTGGCCCCACTCGACCGTCTCGAGCAGCCCCTCGGTCTCGGCCCGCTGGTCGGCGTACGACTCGTCCACGGCGCCGTCGAGCTGGTCGCGCACCTGGGCGCAGCCGCCGGTGGCGAGCACGGTGGCCAGGGCGGTGACGAGGGCGGCGACCGGGGTGACCGCGGTGCGCGCGGTCGTCGGGCGGCGCCCGTGGCGCATCGCGTCCCCCTGGTGGTCCGTGGCCCGCACGCGCGGGCGGCCCGCTCAGGCTACCCCGCGGGCCGACGGCCGTGAGGGGTCCGACCGCGCCCACGACGACCTCGCTGCTGCACGGCGAGCTGCCGGTGCCGCCGCGGAGCCGCCCGGTGCTGCCGCCGACGCTGCCGCCCGCCCGCGCCCCGGTCGTCCTCGGTGTCCTGGCGGCGGCCCTCGCCGGGCTCGCCGCGGGCTGGGCGCCCGCGACGACCGGGCTGCTCCTGGTGGTCCTCGTGGTCGGCGGTGCACTCCTGCTGCGGCTGGAGTGGGCGGTCCCGGTGGCCGTCGCCGCCCTCGTCCTGCACGAGCACCTGGCGGTGCTCTCGCCCCGCCTGGTGCCCGCCGTCGTGGCCGTGCTCGTCGGGTCCTGGCTGGTCCGGCGGGGCTGGCGGGGCTGGGGCGGTCGCCCCGGGCGCCTGCCGGTCTCGCGCAGCCCCGTGCTCGTCGCTGCCGCCGTCCTCGTGCTGGTGGTGCTGATGACCGCGGTCCTCGACCCGCGCGGGACCGCGCTGTCGGACGCACCGGTGCGCTCCCTCGGCCTCGTCGCCGTCCTCGTCGTGCTCGTCGACGCGATGCGCCAGGACCTGCCCGCCCGCCGGGTCGCCGACGTGTACGTCGCCGCGTGCGTCGTGGCCTGCCCGCCGGCGCTGGCCGCCGTCGCGCTCGGCGACGCCGGCCGGGCCGCCGGGCCCGCCGGCGAGCCCGAGGACCTCGCGCTCGTCCTGCTCGCTGCCGTCCCGCTGGCCGTCGCGCTGCGGGAGGGGGCGCGGCGCGCCTGGGTCCACGACGTGGCCGCGGTCCTGCTCGTGGTCACCCTGGCCCTCACGCAGTCGACGGGAGCCGTGCTCGGGCTGGCCGTCGCCGTGGTCCTCGCCGCGGTGCTGCGCCCGTGGCCCTGGCGGGTGCTGCTCGGCGGCGCCGTGCTCGTGGCCGCCGTGGCCACCGCGGTCCTCGGGCCGGCGCCGGGCACGCTGGTGGCCGCGGTCGTCGACACCGTGACCGACGGGGCCGGCAGCACCTACCGCGCGGTCGCCGCCGAGCTCGGTGTCGCCGGGCTCGTGGCCTGGCTGGCCCTCCTCGCCGCGGCGCTGTGGTCGGCGGCCGCGGCTCACCGTCGCGACCGCGACCCGCTCGCGAGCGGGGTCCTGCTGGGTGGGACCGCCCTCGTCGTGGCCTCGGTCGGCACGGCCCAGGCGCTCGCCCTGCCCTGGTGGCTGGTCGCGGCCCTCGCCGCGGTCGCGCTGCAGCCCGGGAGGGCCACCCGCCCCGACCGGTGACCGGTCGCCGCGCCGGTGGCCGGAGGCGGGCTCAAGATCGCCTCAAGGGCGGCTCAAGGGTCCCCGAGGATGCCGGCCGAGGGGGCGACGTACCCCTGGCGGCGCCCTACTATGCAAGTGGGTCCGGTCCCTGTCGGCCGGTCCCTGATCTGGGGGGATCACACATGCAGCCGCAGGACCTGGTCGGCGCGCTCTGGCGCCAGCGCTGGTTGGTCCTTGCCGTCTTCGTGGTCACCGGCCTCGCCGTCGTCGTCGGCGTCCAGCTCGCCCCCAAGACCTACACCGCGACCACCGTCGTGTCGGCCACGGTCGACCCGGAGGCCCCGGCCGTCGACGAGGGCGAGCTGACGGCCCTGCGAGGCACGCTCGCCGCGCTGGCCGACTCCCCCGAGGTGGTCCGAGCCGTCCAGCCCGAGATCGACGCCGACCGCTCGCTCACCGACCTGCGGCGCAGCATCGAGGGCCGTCCGGTCGACGGGACCGTCCTGGTCGAGGTCCGGGCCCGCGACCGGGACCCGGTCGTGGCCGCCGAGATCGCCGACGCCGCGGCGGCGAGGCTGCCGTTCAGCGGCCCCGTCGACGGCACGTTCGTGGTCACCGTGACCACCCCCGCGCAGCCCCCGGCGACGTACTCCTCGCCCGACCTGCTCCTCGCGGGCGGGGCCGGCCTGCTCGTGGCCGTGGTGGTCTCGTGCGCCGCGGCGCTGACGCGCGACCGGCGGCGCTCGACGGTCGACCGGGGCCGGGTGGCCGAGGAGGCCGCCCACGCCCCGCTGCTGGCCCACGTGGCCCCGCCGCGCGACCTGACCACCCTGCCGGCGCTCTACCCGGGCACCGCGGCCGCCGACGTGTTCCGGCACCTCCGCCTGGCCCTGGAGGCCGAGGCCAGCACCGAGCCCGTCGACGTCGTCGTCGTCGCCGGCATCGGCGGAGGAGAGATCAACGTCTGGCTCGGGGCCAACCTGGCCATCTCGCTGGCCGGCGTCGGCCGCCGGGTCGTGCTCGTCGACGGCCGCCTCGACGGCCAGGGCGGGGGGCCCGACGACGACCCGCACGCGGTCGGGCTGCTCGAGGTGCTCGGCGGGGGCCTGTCCCTCGACGACGCGCTCGTCGCCGGCCCCGTCGACGGCCTCTCGGTCCTGCCCGCCGGCTCCGCCCACGTCCAGCCGCCCGAGGTGCTCATCGAGACCCGCTGGCCGGCCGTGCTCCAGCAGGCCCGCGACCGGGCCGACGTCGTCGTCGTCCTCGCCCCGCCGATGGACGACAGCGACGACGCCCGCGTCATGGCCGCCGGGGGCGCCCTGCTCATGGCGGTGCCCGAGGGCACCGTCTCCGTCGCCGCCCTCCGGGTGCACAGCGAACGCGTGCGCTCGGTGGGGGCCCGACTGCTCGGCCTGGTCCTCGTGGGCCCGCGCGCCGAGCGCCTCGCGGCCTGAGGAGGGCCGACCGATGTCACCGACCGACGCCACCCGCCAGCCCTGGGAGCGGCCCACCACCGGGCGCATGCACGTCGTCCACGTGTCCCGCCCGACCTCCGAGGGCACCGCCGTGGTCGCGCTCGGCTACGTCCGCGAGCAGCTGGCCCGCGGCTGGGAGGTCACCGTGGCCTGCCCCACCGACGGCTGGCTGGGGTACGCCGCCCGCGAGGCCGGCGCGCGCGTGCGCTGGTGGGAGTCGGGTCGGGAGGCCCACAAGGGCGTCCTGCCCGAGGTGGCGGCCCTGCGCGCGATCCTGCGCGAGCGCCCCGTCGACGTGCTGCACCTGCACGCGGCCAAGGCCGGGCTCGTGGGACGGCTGGCCGACCGCGGCCGGCACCTGACCTTCTACCAGCCGCACGGCTGGTCGTTCCTGGCCGGCGAGGGCCGCTCCTCCGACCTCGCCGTGCGGTGGGAGCGCTTCGCCGCCCGCTGGACCGACTCGCTGGTCTGCGTCAGCGACGACGAGCAGGAGCTCGGCGCCCGCAAGGGCATCGACGCCCACAGCGTCGTGCTGCACAACGGCATCGACCTCTCGCAGTGGTCCGACGCGGCCTCGCGGGAGCGCTCCGTCGCCCGCCGCGAGCTCGGCCTCGGTGACGGGCCGGTCGCGGTCTGCGTGGGCCGCCTGGCCCCGCAGAAGGGCCAGCACGACCTGCTCGACGCGTGGCCCGCCGTGCGCGAGCGCGTCGTCGACGCCTCCCTGGTGCTGGTCGGCGACGGCCCCGACCGCGACGAGCTCGCCCGCCGCTCGGCCGACCTGCCCGGCGTGCGCCTGGTCGGGGCGCGCACCGACGTGCACCGCTGGATGGCCGCGGCCAACGTCGTGGTCGTCCCCTCACGCTGGGAGGGCATGGCCCTGGTGCCGCTGGAGGCGATGGCCTCGGCCCGCAGCGTGGTCGCCACTCGCGCCATCGGCATGGCCGAGACCGTGCCGGCCGGTGCCGGCGCGGTGGTCGACCAGGGTCACCAGGGTGCCCTGGTCGACGCCCTCATCCACCGTCTCGCGCACCCGCACGTGGCCGACGACGAGGGCGAGGTCGGACGCGACCACGTGGAGCGGAGCTTCGACTCCGCCGACGTCGCGGCGGAGCTGTCGCGGACCTACCTGCGTCGCCTGGCCCTGCGCCGACGCGGCTGACCTCGCCGCTGCTCCCGGCGCTCCCCGCCGTGCGGACCACCGCCACCGCGTCGCGGGCCGTGGGCTGCGCGCGCCGCATCGTGGGCAGGGTGCGGGCCAGGATGGTGATGTCGCGCCACAGCGACCAGCTGTCGATGTAGGCGTTGTCGAACCGCACCCGCTCGCTGATCGAGGTGTCCCCGCGCAGGTGGTGCACCTGGGCCCAGCCGGTGATGCCGACCGGCACGCGGTGGCGGTCGTCGTACCCGTGGTGGCGGCGGGCGAACTCGGTGGCGTAGTGGGGGCGCTCGGGTCGCGGGCCGACCAGGCTCATGTCGCCGCGCAGCACGTTGACCAGCTGGGGCAGCTCGTCGAGGCCCGTGCGGCGCAGGAACCGCCCCGTCGGGCCGAGGCGGGCGTCGTTGTCGATGTTCCAGGTCTCGCCGGCGGCCGGAGCGGGGCGGAGGGTCTGCAGCTTGTAGAGCGTGAAGGTGCGGCCGTGGAGGCCGACCCGCGTCTGGCGGAACAGCACCCCGCCGGTCTCGCGCCGCGCCGCGAGGCCGCAGACCGCGAGCAGCGGGGCCAGCGCGACGAGCGCGGCGCCGGCCAGCACGACGTCGAGCCCCCGCTTGGCCACCCGGCCCACCGACCACTCCGAGAGGCGGGGCAGCCGGGTCAGCGCGACCCCGTGCACCAGCTCGGTGCGGGTGGCGTGGCGGCGGCTCATGGCCTCGAAGAACCGCGGCACCACGAAGACCTGGTGGTTCTCGGCCACCGCGCGGCGCACGGCCCGCACGACCTCCGGTGACGGCGCGTCGCCGAACGCGACGACCACGTGGCGCACCTCGAGGTCGTGCAGCACCCGGGGCAGGGCGGCGAGCGGGCCGACGTACGGCGCCGCGGGGCGCAGCGGGACGGAGCCGTCGGGGGAGAGGACCCCCACCGGCCGGAGCCCGTGCTCGCGGTGGCGCACCAGCGCCTCGGTGACCCGCCGGGCCACCACGTCGGTACCGACCACGACCACGTCGTGCGAGACCCGGCCCCGGCGGCGGGCGCGGTGGGTGGCGGCGTACACCAGGGCGCGGGCGAGGAGCAGCAGCGCGGCGTGCAGCGCGGCGACCGCGGCGATGCGCTCGTCGAGGACCTCGGGGACCGGGGCCAGGTGGGGGCCGAGGACGACGACCACGCCGAGCACGACGCCGGTCAGCGCGACCACGCGCGGCAGGTCGTCGAGCATGCTGAGCACCAGCCGCGACCGGTGCACGTGCAGCCCGCTCGCGGCCAGCACCGAGACGCCGGCGGCCAGCAGCAGCACCTCGGGCTCGCGCACCCCGATCGCGTGCAGGGCCGCGACCGCGGCCAGCGGGTCGAGCACCGCGAGCAGGGTGCGCATCGTGACGAGCGGTCGCAGGTCGGGCCGCGGCAGGCGGCGTCGGCGGCGAGCGCGGTGCGGCGTCGACAACGAGAGCATGTCCCCCCCAGGACGAGTCGCGCGCCCCGGGGGCACGCTCCCCCGTCCGACCGGCGGACGGAGTGCCCCCACGGTACGGAGCGCCGGGGGTCGCGCGGAACCGCTGCCGGCCTGTCAATCGGCGTCATCTCGATGCCTCGTCGCGCCCGGTGGCCACGCCCTAGGCTTCCGCGATGCGAACGTACGCCGTCACCGGCGCCGCCTCGGGCATCGGCGCGGCCCTCGTGGCGCTCCTGCGCGACGCCGGCCACCGGGTCGTCACCGTCGACCGCGACCCGACCGCCGACGTCGTCGCCGACCTCGCCTCGCCGGCGGGTCGCGCGGCCGCGGTCGCGGCGGTCGTGGCGGCGGCGCCCGAGGGGCTCGACGGGCTGGTCCCGTGCGCGGGCGTCGCGGGGCTGACCGGCGTCGACCCCCGGCTCGTCGTCTCGGTCAACCACTTCGGGTCGGTCGAGGTCGTGGAGGGCCTGCGGCCGCACCTGCGCCCCGGCTCGGCCGTGGTGCTGGTCTCCTCCAACTCCGTGACCTGCCAGCCGGGGTGGAGCCAGGACGTCGCCGCGGCCTGCCTGTCCGGGGACGAGGAGCACGCCCGGTCGGTCGCGACCGCCCTCGACGCCGTGCACGTCTACCCCGCGACCAAGGCGGCGGTGGCCACCTGGGCCCGGCGGGCGGCCGCGGCGCCGGCGTACGCCGGCGCGGGCGTGCGGGTGACCTGCGTGGCCCCGGGCATGGTGGCGACGCCGATGACCGACGCGCTGCGGGCAGACCCCGAGCTCGGGGTCTTCGCCGACGCCTACCCCTCCGCGCTGGGGAGGCCCGGCACGCCGGAGGAGGTCGCGGCCGTGGTCGCGTTCCTGCTCTCGCCCGCGGCCTCGCTCGTGGTCGGGTCGGTGCTGGTCGCCGACGGCGGCACAGACGCCCTGCTCCACCCCGGCCACGGCACCGCCGACCCCCCGCTCGGGTGAGGGTGGCGCCGGTCGGGGTGAACCCCCGGACCGGCCCCGCGGGCGAGCGTGGACCCATGACTGGTGGCACCGACGCGACAGCCGAGACGACCGTGACCGAGTGGCAGGCCGCCTACGACCGGGTGCGCGACCTCGCCCGCGAGAAGGGCGAGGCCGGCCTCGACGTCAAGGTGCCGGCGACCCCCGACTGGACCGCGCGGCAGCTGCTCGCGCACATGGTCGGCGTGGGCCACGACGCGCAGGCGGGCCAGATGCCCGAGCAGCCCGACGACGACTGGACCCGGGGCCACGTGGAGCAGCGCCGCGACCTCAGCGTCGACCAGGTGCTCGACGCCTGGGCCGAGGACCGGATCTCCATCGAGGCCACCGTGGCCGACGACCCGGGCCCCCTGGCCGACCTGGTCATCCACGAGCAGGACCTGCGGGGCGCCGTCGGCGAGCCCGGGGCCCGCGACACCCCCGGCCTGGCCCTGGTCCGCGACGTCGCCGCCGGCCAGCTCGCCGAGGCCGTCCGGGGTCGCGACCCGCTGCGGCTGGAGTCGAACGGCTGGACCTGGCAGAGCCACGACGGCGACCCGGGGCTGGTGCTGAGGGCCGAGGAGTACGACCTGTTCCGGGCCATCACCAGCCGGCGCACCGAGGACGAGCTGCGCTCCTACGTCGCCGCCGGTGACCTCGACCCCTACCTCGACGCCTTCGCCGGGATGGGCCCGCTACCCGAGAGGTCGCTGGGCGAGTGAAGCGCTACGACCTGGTCGTCATCGGCGCGGGCTCCGGCAACACGGTCGTCGACGACCGGTTCGCCGACCGGTCGGTCGCGATCATCGAGCGCGGTCCGTTCGGCGGCACCTGCCTCAACCGCGGGTGCATCCCGTCGAAGATGCTCGTCGCCACCGCCGACCGCGCGCACGACGCGGCCACCAGCGCGCCGTTCGGCGTCTCGACGTCGTACGACGGTGCCGACTGGCCCGCCATCCGCGACCGCGTCTTCTCCCGCCTCGACGGCATCGCCTCCGACGGGCACGACTACCGCGTCGGTCTCGACCACGTCACCGTCCTCGACGGCACGGCCCGCTTCACCGGTCCGCGGCGCCTGGAGGTCACCACCGACGCGGGCACCGAGGAGCTCGAGGCCGGCCAGGTGGTGCTGGCAGTGGGGTCGCGGCCCGTCGTCCCGGACGTCCCGGGCCTCGACGAGGTCGAGGTGCACACCAGCGACACGGTGATGCGCCTCGACGCGCTGCCCGGGCGCATCGGCATCATCGGCGGCGGCTACATCGGCTGCGAGCTGGCCCACATCTTCGACGGCCTCGGCTCGGAGGTCCTCCAGGTCGAGTCGGGCGAGCAGCTCCTCGGCAACCAGGACGAGGAGGTCTCCGAGGTCTTCACCGCCGAGGTCTCGCAGCGGTGGGACGTCCGGCTGGAGACCGAGCTGTCGTCGGTCCGGCCGGTCGACGGTGGTCGCATCGAGCTGGGGCTGTCGCAGGGCGGGCCCGAGGTCGTCGACGTGCTGCTGCTGGCCGTGGGCCGGGTGCCCAACACCGACGGGATCGGCCTCGACCTCGCCGGCGTCGAGACCGACGAGCGCGGCCGGGTCGTCGTCGACGCCCACCAGCGCACGACGGCCGAGGGCGTGTGGGCGCTCGGTGACGCCTCCAGCCCGGAGCCGCTCAAGCACGTCGCCAACCAGGACGCCCGCGTCGTGCAGCACAACCTGCTGCACCCCGACCGCCTCGTCGAGAGCGACCACCGCTTCGTGCCCAACGCGGTCTTCACCCACCCGCAGGTCGCCTCCGTCGGCCTCACCGAGGCCCAGGCCCGCGACCGGGGCCTCGACCTCGCCGTCGGCCGCAACGAGATCGGCGACACCGCCCACGGCTGGGCGCTGCTCGAGGACCGCACCGACCACCGGGTCAAGCTGCTCGCCGACCGCGCCACCGGCCGGCTCGTCGGCGCCCACCTCATCGGCCCGCAGGCCTCGGCGCTCGTGCAGCCGCTGATCCAGGCCATGAGCTTCGACCAGCCGGCCCGCGGGCTCGCCCGGGGGCAGTACTGGATCCACCCCGCCCTCACCGAGACCGTCGAGAACGCGCTGCTCGCGCTGGAGGACGACCTCGACGCCTGACGCCGGGCCCCGTCACCCGATCGCGACCTCCCAGGTCTCGACCAGGCTCCGCACCTGGGCCCGGGCGGTCTCGCGGTCGGCGGGGTCGCTCCAGCGCTCGGCCCAGCCGTCGTCGGCCAGCACCGCGCCCAGGGCGGCGAGCGCGTCGTCGGCCAGCGCGGGGTCGGGCGTGCTGGGCGGGGTGCTCGGACCGTCGGCGGGCTCGGCGGCGCCGGGCAGGCCCGCGGCCAGCCAGGCCGCGGCGGCCACGACGCGGGCCGGGTCGGCGCTGCCCTGCAGCGTGGCGGCGGCGTACGCCGCGGGGTCGGTCGCCTCGTCCAGCTCGTCGCCCCAGGCGGCGGCCTCGTCGTTCTCGAACGGTCCGGTGCCCCAGGTCTCGATGCGCATGGCCCCACGGTGCCCGCCGCGGACGGCGGTGCCCCTCGCCCCCTCAGGTGAGGGTGACCCACCCCCCGCGCGGGCACCGGAGGTGGTGGACGCAGCAGGGATCGACCCCCCGGTCGCGGTGGTCGCCGGTCGGCGCACGCCGCTGACCGACGCCGTCGTGCACCTGCTGCTGGACCGCGGGTACGACGTGCACCTGCCGGCCGGGCTCGTGCCCGACGAGGTCGGCGCCCACGACCGGCGGCACCTGCGCCCGCTGCACGTCCTCGCGGGGCCGGAGCCCGCCGACCCGTTCGAGCCCCTCGTCGCCGCGGCGATCGCAGGCGGTCGGCCCCTGGGACTGGTGGTGCTGGTCGACGGCACCGCGGCCGCGCAGCGGGCGGCCACGGCCGTGGTCCGCGGCCGGGCCGGCGGTCGGGTGCTGGCCCTGCGGTCGCCCGCCGGCCACCGTCGGTGGGTCCGGGCCCGGACCACGCCGAGGTCGGTCGACCGGACCGTGCGGGGCGCCCTCGACGCCGTCGCCGGGTAGCCCCACCCCTTCGGGCAGCCGGGGATGGGACAGGCTAGGGCCACTGGTCACGACGGAGGTAGACCCATGCTGGTGCCACCCGGGGCTGCGCGCAGCGCCCCCCACGACGAGTACGACCGCGTCGCCGAGACCACGGCGGCCATGGTCATCGACGCCTACTCCAGCTCCTTCGGCCTGGCCTCCCGCCTGCTGGCCCCGCCCGTGCGCCGCCACGTGCGCAACGTCTACGCCCTGGTCCGCGTCGCCGACGAGATCGTCGACGCGCCGCGCCCCGACGGCACCGCGGTGCAGCGCGCCGCCGTCCTCGCGACCCTGCGCGCCGAGACGGTGACGGCGATGGGCACCGGCCACAGCAGCAACCTCGTGGTCCACGCCTTCGCCCGCACCGCCCGCGCCGTCGGGGTCACCCCCGACCTCGTCGAGCCGTTCTTCGACTCCATGCACGCCGACCTCGACCCCCAGCCGCACGACCAGGCCTCCTTCGACGCCTACGTCCACGGCTCCGCCGAGGTCGTCGGCCTGATGTGCCTGCGGGCGTTCCTGCACGACGAGCCCCGCCCCGACGACCGGTACGACGCCCTCGCGCCCGGGGCCCGCCGCCTCGGCGCCGCCTTCCAGAAGGTGAACTTCCTGCGCGACCTCCGCGAGGACCTCGACACCCTCGGCCGCAGCTACTTCCCCGGCCTCGACGTGGCCCGGCTGACCGATGCCGAGCGTGACGTGCTGCTGGACGACATCGAGGCCGACCTCGACGCCGCGGCGCGCGTCGTGCCCCACCTGCCGGGGTCGAGCCGGGTCGCGGTGTGCGCGGCCCACGACCTGTTCGCCGAGCTGGCCCGCCGCCTGCGGGCCACGCCGGCCGAGGTGCTCCGCAGCCGCCGGGTGCGGGTGCCCCAGCCGGTCAAGGCGCGCATCGTCACCGCGGCCGCCCTGCGCAGCGGGATGCCCCGATGAGCCGCGGGCGTCGGGTCGTCGTCGTCGGTGGCGGCGTGGCCGGGCTGAGCACGGCCGCCCTGCTGGCCGCCGACGGGCACCAGGTCGACCTGCTGGAGAAGCGCGACGACCTCGGTGGGCGCGCCGGGCTGTGGGAGAGCGACGGGTTCCGCTTCGACACCGGCCCGTCCTGGTGGCTGATGCCCGAGGTCTTCGACCACTTCTTCGCGATGCTCGGCACCACCACCGCCGAGCAGGTCGACCTGGTCACCCTCGACCCCGGCTACCGGGTCTTCTGCGAGGGGCACGAGCCCTTCGACATCGCCCAGGACGTGGCGACCAACACGGCGCTCTTCGAGCGGATCGAGCCCGGCGCCGGCGCCGCGCTGACCCGCTACCTCGACACCGCGCGCGAGGTCTACGACCTGGCCGTGCAGCGCTTCCTCTACACCTCCTTCGACTCCGTCGGGGCCTTCACCGGCCGCGAGCTGCTCCGCAACGCGCCGCGGCTCGTGCCGCTGCTGACCCGGTCGCTGCAGTCGTGGGTGCACAGCCGCTTCCGCGACAACCGGCTGCGCCAGGTGCTCGGCTACCCCGCGGTGTTCCTCGGCTCCTCGCCCGACCGCGCGCCCGCGATGTACCACCTGATGAGCCACCTCGACCTCGCCGACGGCGTCCGCTACCCGCAGGGCGGGTTCACCACGCTCGTGGAGTCCCTCGAGCGGCTGTGCCGCGAGCGCGGTGTCCGCATCCACGCCGGGTCGCCCGCCACCGCCGTCGAGACGACCGCGAGCGGCAGCCGGCGTCGCAAGGCCCGGGTCACCGGCGTCCGGTACGCCGACGCCGCGGGCGCCGAGCACGTGCTGCCCGCCGACGTCGTCGTCGGCGCGGCCGACCTGCACCACGTCGAGACCACGCTGCTGCCGCGCGACCTGCAGACCTTCCCCGCGTCGTACTGGGAGAAGGCGACGTCGGGACCTGGAGCGGTGCTGGTCAACCTCGGCGTCCGCGGCTCGCTGCCCGAGCTCGAGCACCACACGCTGTTCTTCACCGAGGACTGGCAGACCAACTTCGACGCGATCTTCGCCGAGCCGACCCGGGTGCCCGACCCCGCGTCGATCTACGTGTGCAAGCCGTCGCAGACCGACGGGTCCGTCGCGCCCGAGGGCCACGAGAACCTCTTCATCCTCGTCCCCGTCCCGCCCGACCCCGGCATCGGCCGCGGCGGGGTCGACGGGTCCGGCGACGCCGAGGTCGAGGCTGCCGCCGACCGGGCCATCGCCATGGTCGCGGCGTGGGCCGGCGTGCCCGACCTGGCCGAGCGGATCGTCGTACGCCGCACCGTCGGGCCCGCCGACTTCGTGGCCGACCTCAACTCGTGGTCGGGCGGCGCGCTCGGGCCCGCGCACGTGCTGAAGCAGTCGGCGTTCTTCCGGGCGACCAACGTGTCCCGCAAGGTCGAGGGCCTGTACTACGCCGGCTACGGCACCGTGCCGGGCATCGGGCTGCCGATGTGCCTCATCAGCGCCGAGCTGGTGCTGAAGAAGCTGCGTGGCGACACCTCGGTCGGCCCGTCGGTCGAGCCGGCCGCGGTGGGTGCGCTGCGCAGTGCCTGACGGTCCCGACGCCTACGACGCCTGGTCGGAGCGCCACGGCGGGCTCGACCCGCGCGCGTCCGGCTGGGTGCGCGGCTGGATCGGCCTGACCGACGGCGTCGCCGCTCCGCTGGCCCGCTGGGGCGTGCCCGCCGACGCCGTGACCGTCGCCGGACTGGCGGTGACCGCGGTGGCGCCGCTGCTGGCGCGGCGTCCCGGCGCCGGGCCGTGGCTGGTCGTGCCGACCGCCATCGTGGCCGGGGTCCTCGACGGCGTCGACGGGGCCGTGGCCTCCCGCGCCGGGTCGTCGGGCCGCCGCGGCCAGGTGCTCGACGCCGCCACCGACCGGGTCTCCGACGTGCTCCTGGCCGCCGTCCCCGTCGCGCTCGGGGCGCCGCGGTCGCTGGGGGTCGGGCTGGCGGTCGTCGGGCTCGCGCAGGAGGGGTTGCGGGTCGGCCGCGGGTCGCTCACGGTCACCGTCTCCGAGCGGCCCACCCGCGTCAGCGTCGCCTGCACCGCTGCCGCCCTCGCCGCCTTCCGCCCCGCCCGCCGCCGGTCCCTGGCCACCGCGGTCGCCGCGGGTGGCCTCGGGCTGGGGCTCGTCGGGCTCGGCCAGCTGGTCGCGGCGCGGCGGGCTCCCCGCTCTCCGGGAAGCCCTCCCTCGCGTGGCTGACGCCGACCCGACCTTCGTGGACGTGCGGCTCTGGGACCGCTCGGCCCTGGTGCTGATGGACTGGCTCCAGACCCACGACGAGGCCTCGCTCCCGTTCTCCGACCCCGCCGAGAAGCAGGCCCTCCGCGACCTCCTGTCGGCCCTGGAATGGTCGCTCGGGCTCGGCGCCTCCGAGGCCGAGCTCGCGGAGGCGCGGACCCGGGTGGCCCGCGACATGGCCGACGAGGACCGCGTGCTCTAGCGCGTTCGGGCGTGGACGTTGTTGCCCCTACGAGGTCGCCAGGGCCTCCAGCAGCTCGTCGACCATCCCCGCGAACGCCACCAGCTCGCCGCTCTCCTCCCACAGGTCGCGCAGCTCGGAGTCGGTGCCCCGGACACGCTGCAGGGCGGCGGTCGCCAGCCTGCGGTGGCGCCTGGTCAGGCGCGGTGGCCGGGTCGAGGGCGCGTAGGCGCTCGGCGGCGCGGCGTCGTGGGCGGAGGCGAACCACGCCGCAGCAGCCACGGCCGCCGATCCTGCCGGCGCCTCGAGGTAGCCGGTCGTCCGGACGGCCGTGCGGAGCGTCTCGCGCGCGAACCTCGCCGGGTTGCGCGCCTCGTCCAGCTCTCCCGACCAGTCGGCGGCGTCGTCGTTGTCGAACGCACCGGCGTCCCACGAGCCCACGCCGCACCCTCCCACACACGACCGTGGCGGGGCCTGGACGTGCCGGTGTCCCCGCGCGCCGGTGGTGGGCGGGGTGTGGGGCGGGGTGGTCAGGGTTCGGCGGAGCGGTCGACGGTGTACGTCGCGCCGGCGGGGCTGTGCCACTCGAACACGCCGGGTCTGAGTTGCTGGTAGGTCCAGGGGGAGTGGGTCTTGGCGCGATGGTGGGACCGGCAGAGCCGGGCGAGGTTGCTGGACCTGGTCTCGCCGCCTGAGTCGTGGGGCTGGGTGTGGTCGCGGTCGGTGCGGCGGCGATTGCAGAACGGGAACACGCAGCGCCGGTCGCGGACGTCGACCTGCTCGGCCAGGCGTGGTGAGGGTGTGTAGCCGGCGGAGGTGAGGTCGGCGGAGAGGTCGATGACGGGCTTGATGTGCGCGTCGTCGTGCCGCCACGCGGCGACCTGTTGGGCCAGGGCTTGGGCGGCGGTGGGGTCGCCGCCGGGGAGGTCGACGACGGGCGTGATGGTGACCTGGGTGCCGGGGTGGCGGCACCAGGTGGCGAGCTGCTCGGTGGTGATGGTGGTGCCGGTGGTCTCGACGACGTCGGAGTCCGAGCGCAGGTGCGCGTAGACCGTGACGCCGCGACCGGTGGTGGTCTCGAGATCCAGCGCGAGCTGGGCGCGGGCGATCTCGCCGACGGCGAGGGCGCGGCGGGCGTCCCACGACTCATGGCACCCCAGCTCGCCGAGCTGGGCCGCCACGCCGGCGACGGCGGTGTCGAGGTCGACCGCGTCAGCCAGGTCGAGGGTCCCGGTGACCTCGACGGTGCCGTCGAGCGATCGGACGTGGTCGAGGTGCACGTCGAACCGACGGTGCTCCAACGCCGCCAACCTGCGGCGCTCCACCTCGTCGGGGCAGTGGGCGGCCAGGGCGGAGGCGACGGTGCGGTCGACCTGCGCAAACGTGCAGGAGTGCGCGGTCGGCGCCAGCGCCCGGTCGACCTCCGCCGCACCCGCGGGCGGGAGCTGCTGGGTCTGCTCGGCGATGCGGAACGCCTTCCACACCGGCACCTCCAGCCCGACGACCCGGGCCCACAGGCGGGGGAGGCGGTGGCGCAGCTCGAGGGCGTTGCCGACGTACACCGCGCATGAGTCGGGCGAGCGGCCCAGCACGCAGGCCAGGTCGTGGGTGTCGAACTCGCTGACCCACGGACACCCCGGCCCGCCGAGCTGCAACCCCGGCGTCATCGTGTGGAGCGACGCCTCGGCCTCCGACACCTCGTGGGCCGCGCACCAGTCCAGCACCGCCACCAGCCGCGCGACCTCTTGACGCAGCACGGCGTGCTGTGCGTCGGCCACGGCGGCCAGGGCCGGGTCGAGGAGGCGGCTGCTGGTCATGACGTCAGACTAGACACGACCACCGACAGTTATCGACGACACGTTCGACAGCAGGGCCGCAGGGGGTGCGCTCGACGCGCACTACCGCCACGGACGTCCCCGCCACCGCTGGACCGCGTCCGGGGCCACGAGGTCGGGGTCGAGCCATCGGCCGTCGAGACTCCCGCCCCACCCGTCGAGCCGGCGGGTGACGGCATCGCTGCCGCGGCGCGCGTGGACGACGCCGCCGAGCGCGATCGTGAGGATGGTGTCGTCGAGCTCCTCCAGCAGGAGGGCGGAGCCGTCGTCACACGCGTCGCAGCCGCACACCGGGACCGAGGCGACCAGGGCCACCGGGAGCCCCGCCTGGGCCGGCGCGGCCACTCCCACGTCGATCCCGAGGGGCTCCCCATCGACGAGCGTGTCGGCCAGGAGCACCCCGAGGGCGCCGGGCGTCGTCGGCGTGATCCTCCGGACCCGGACGTCGTCCTCCGCGGGACGCAGCAGGTCGCCCACCCAGGTCGGTCGTGCAGGGACGTCGTGGGTGGTCGCCAGTCCCAGGTCCGCGAGGGCCAGCGCCCACGCGTCGACGCGGGCGGGGAGGATCCGGTACTTGCCGGGGTCCAGGCACCGGGAGTACTCCTCGTCCGCCGGCGGCTCCAGGTCGGGATGCGGGTCCGGCCAGCCGGGCGTCGCGGAGCCCGTCGAGGCGAACTCGTCGTCCACCCGGCGGACCAGGTGGTCCACCCAGGCCGGACGTGGCGGCAGGTCCCAGGTCACGCCCCGAGGATCGAGGCTGGAGCGACGGCCGGCAAGCGACTTCCGGGCCCGGGCGGGGGCGGGGACCCGGGCGCCGTGGCCTTCGAGGAGGGACAGGAGCGCGCCCGGGCGGTGCCGGGGGCCGGTGAGCACCGCGCGCCCCACCCGCCCCGCGGGAAGTCAGGCGTCGACACCGTGCAGCCGCGCGTGCAACGCCCGCACCTCGGCCTCGAGCTCGGGGGCGGGGCCGTCGACGGGGAGGTCGGGGGCGACGTCGTTGATCGCGAGCGGGCGGACCGGGCCGGGGGCGACGCCCCACTCGCGGAGCCAGGAGCCGAGCTGGGCGGTGGAGGCGGCGTACACGATGCGGCCGAGTCCGTTCCAGGCGTGCGCGGCCGAGCACATCGGGCAGTGCTCGCCGGAGGTGTACACGGTGCAGGCGGCCCGGTCGGCGGGGTCGACGTGCTCGCCGGCCCAGCGGGCGAGGTCGAATTCCGGGTGGCGGGTGGCGTCGCCGCCGGCGACGCGGTTGCGGTCGGTGCGGAGCACGGTGCCGTCGCCGCCCACGAGCACCGACCCGAAGGGCTCGTCGCCGGCGTCGAGGGCCTGGCGGGCCAGGTCGATGCAGGTGCGGAGGTGGGCCAGGTCGGTCTCGGAGATCGCCATCCCCCGAGTCTGGCAGGGTCGGCGAGGTGCACGACGTCCTCGAGACCGACCGCCTCCTGCTGCGTCCGTGGCGGGCCGAGGAGGCGCCGGTGCTGCGCGCGCTGTGGGCCGAGCGCGACCCGCGGGTGCCCGCCCGGCGCCGGATCGACGCCCAGGGGCGGCCGACCGTGGCCGACCTCGCCGACCGCATCCGCGCGATGCCGACCCCCGACCGCACCGGCCTGTACGCCGTCGAGCGGCGGGTCGAGGGCGACGTCGTCGGCGCGTGCGGGCTGGTCGAGGGCGAGCCGGGCCGCAGCCCCGAGCTGGCCTACGAGCTGCTGCGGCGGGCGTGGGCCGAGGGGTACGCGACCGAGGCCGCGCGGGCGGTGGTGACCTGGGCCCGCGCCGTCGGGCACGAGCGGCTGTGGGCGTCGGTGTGGGCGTGGAACACCCCGTCGCTGCGGGTGCTCGACCGGCTCGGGTTCGTCGACACCGGCGAGCCCGCGGGCGACCCGCGCTCCGAGCACGGGCAGGGGCACGAGCACGGCGCCAACCTGCTGCTCACGCTCGCGCTGGGCCCACCAGGTCGCTGACGATCCGCGCCGAGAGCAGCACCAGCGGCAGGCCGCCGCCGGGGTGCGAGGACCCGCCGACGAGGAACAGCCCCGGCACGGGCGAGCGGTTGGCCGGGCGCAGGAAGGCGGCCGTCGCGCCGTTGGACGACGAGCCGTAGATCGACCCGCCGGGGGTGAGGGTCAGGCGCTCGAGGTCGGCGGGGGAGCGGACGACCCGGTGCCGCACCCGCCCCCGGACGTCGAGCCCGCGCGAGGCGAGCACGTCGAGCACCACGTCGCCGTACGACGACACGAGGTCGCCCTGGTCCCAGTCGAGGCCCTGCCGGCCGGACGGGTCGTGGCGCGGGGCGTTGACGAGTACGAACCACGCCCCGTGGCCGGGCGGCGCGAGGGCCGGGTCGCGCGGGGCGCTCACGTAGACCGTGGGGCGGGCGACGGGCCGGTGCGGGCCGCGGCGGCCGAAGACGGCATCGAACTCCTCGTCGTAGTCCTCGGCGAAGAGCACCTGGTGGTGCGGGACGTCGCCGAGCGGGTCCCCGGAGCCCGCACCGGCCGACTCGTCGACGGCGACCAGCGAGACGTGGCCCGAGAGGGAGGGGGTCGTGCGCCGCAGCTGCGCCACCGCCCGCCGGCGGCCCGGGGCGGTGTCGGCCAGGAGCCGGCCGTAGACCTGGGTGGCGTCGGCGTTGGCCACGACGGCGTCGGCGGCCACGACCGAGCCGTCGCCGAGCTCGACCCCGGTGACCGCGCCCGCGGGGGACACGACGAGCGAGACGACCTCGGTGCCCAGCCGCACCTCGGCGCCGAGCGCGAGGGCCCGGTCGCGCAGGGCCTCGGCGATGCGGTGCAGGCCCCCGGGGACGTACCAGGAGCCCCAGCGCTGCTCGGCGTACGGCACGGTGGCCAGGGCCGCGGGCGCCCGGCGCGGGTCGGAGCCGGTGTAGGTGGCGTAGCGGTCGAGCAGCATGAGCAGCCGCGGGTCGCGCAGGTGGGCGCGGCCCAGCGAGCGCAGGCTGCGCCACGGGGCGACGGCGGCGACGTGGTCGAGGCGGCGGGAGAGCCGCACCATGTCGCCCACGCCGATGGGGGAGTGCAGGAAGGGGTCGGCGGTGATGTCCCAGATGCGCTCGGCCCGGCGCAGGAACGCCGTCCACTGCGCGCCGCGGCCGGGCCCGAGCGCCGCGTCGAGGGCGTCGGGCACGTCGGCCACGTCGCCGGGCAGGTCGAGCACGGTGCCGTCGGGGAAGCGGTAGCGGCAGGCCACGGCGAGCCGCTCCAAGGGGAGCACGTCGGCCAGCGGCGCCCCGGTGGCGGCGAAGACGTCCTCGAGGTGGTGCGGCAGCGTCAGCAGCGAGGGCCCGGTGTCGAAGAGGTGGCCGTCGACGTCGAGCGTGCCGAGCTTGCCGCCGACCTCGGCCGCCTGCTCGAGCACCGTCACCCGGTGCCCGGCCGCGGCGAGCCGGGCGGCCGCGGCGAGCCCGCCCACGCCGGCGCCGACCACCACCACGTGCGAGCTCACGCGACCGATCGTCCCTTCCAGGTCAGCCGGCCCCGACGGTGGGCCACCACCGAGTCGGCGGCGAGCCCGGCGAAGACGAGCACCGAGACGGGGTGGGCCCACGTGTCACCGACCCGCGCGCCGGTGCGCCGGGCGACCAGGCCCCGCGAGAGCACCGACGCGGCGTACCCGACGAGGCCGGCCCGCGACCACCCCGCCAGCGCGCCCACCACGGGCACGACGTGGGCCAGGACCATCAGCCCCACGACGCCCGCGGCGCCGGCGGGGGAGCCGAAGGCGGTCCACAGCGACTTGGCGTAGCCCTCGCGCAGCGCGGGCCAGTCGTCGTACATCCGGCAGGAGGCGATGCGCGCGCCGTCGGCGACGCCGCCGCGGCCGCCGACGGACTTGACGGCCCGCACCAGCGCGACGTCCTCGACGACCTCGGCGCGCACGGCGTCGTGCCCACCGAGCCGCCAGTACGTCGGCGCGCGGACCGCGAGCAGCTGGCCGTTGGCCGCGGCCAGCGACGGGCGCGGGGAGGTCTCGGCGAGCCCCAGGGGCAGGGTGCTCGACCACGACCACTGCAGCAGCGGCTGCACCAGCCGCTCCCCGACCGTGCGCGCCTCCTGGTGCGGGTAGGGGCTGACCAGGTCGAGGTCGGCGTCGCGCAGCAGCGCCACCGTCGCGGCCAGGGCGTCGGGGCGCACCCGCACGTCGGCGTCGACGAAGACCAGCACCTCGGCCCCGCCCGCTCCGCCGGTGAGGCGGACGTGGTCGGCCAGCTGCTGGCACGCCCACGGCTTGCCCAGCCAGCCGGCGGGCAGGTCGGCGCCGCGGACGACCTCGAGGGTGCCGGCGGCCTGCAGCCACGACAGCACCTCGCCGGTGCCGTCGGTGGAGCCGTCGTCGAGCACGACGACCCGGGCCCGCGTCTCGCGGCCGTCCACGGCGTGGGTCGCCGCCTCGAGCAGGGCGCGGACGCAGGCCTCGACGTGCTCCGCCTCGTCGCGCACGGGCAGCAGCACCGCGACCCGGTCGAGGTCGCCGGCGGCGCCCGGCACGGCGGGCGGCACCCGCAGCCGGCGCAGGTTGTCGACGGTCAGGCCGAGCGAGGCGACGGACAACGCCGCCCCCGCCCGGACCGTCCAGCGGGCGAGGCTCACCGGTGCCGCACGGCGCGGACGGCCGGCCACCCGGTCGCCCGCCCTTCGGTGACGGCGAGCGGGATCGCGACCAGCGCCATGACGAGCCCGCCGACGAGGGCCACCGACGGCCGGCCGAAGAAGGCGGCGTGGGCGAGCACGGAGGAGAAGTAGGTCCAGAGGTACGCCGCCACCGGGACCGCGTCCCGGGCCTCGCCCGGCGCGGTGCGACCGACGACCCGGTCGAGGCCGGCGCAGATGGCCAGGGAGACGAGCAGCCAGCCCGCGAAGTTGGTCAGGGGGATGCCCTCGACGCCGGGCAGGGCGGGGGTCGGGTCGGCCCAGGTCCAGTGGCCGGCGTCGACCATCTGCGGGTCGAGGAAGACGTCCCACGCGGTGAGCGCGAAGGCCCCCAGCGCGACCCGGGCCGCGGCCCGCGCCCGGCTGCCCGACCCGACGAGCCGGTGGGCCACGACGGTGGCCGGCCAGGCCATCATCACCCAGGCCAGCGGCACGAGCGCGGGCACCGAGGCCACCTCGAGCCCGAGGGTGCCGGAGTAGGCGTAGTCGCCGAAGGGGAAGCCGGTGCGCACCCCGACCGCCTCGGCCACCAGCCCGCCGCCGCCCGCCACGAGGAGCAGCACGCCCGCCGCGGCCGGCCCGCGGGAGGCCGCGGCGTGGGTCAGCGCGGCCGCGGCCAGGAGCACCACCGCGGCCACCGTCGGGGCGAGCCCGTCGCCGCCGTGGAAGGGGAAGGTCATCTGCACCAGCACGCCGCCGGCCAGCAGCGCCACCGGCAGCACCATCGGGACCCGGTGCAGCCGGGCCGCGGGGACGACCGGGCCGGCGTCGGGATGGGTCGCGGTCATGGGGTCTCCCCTCGGTAGGTGCCGTCGAGCTCGTCGACGGCGAGACGGGCGAAGAGCTCCTCGGCGTACCAGCGCTCGGGCTCGGTGCGCGCGACCGCGGAGCGGTGCTCGGGGCTGCGGTAGGCGAAGGAGACGAGGTCGTCGGTCGAGGACCACAGCGAGAAGGTGCCCTGCAGGCCGATCGGTGCCTCGCCGACCCCGACGGCCAGCCGCAGCCCGGGGGCGCCGTGCAGGTCGCCGACCACGGGCGGCACGGAGCGCCAGAACGACAGCGCGCGGGTGGGACGCAGGCGGGCTCGGGTGATCGCGGCGACGGGGCCGCGGTGGCGGCCCGGCGCGTCGGGCCCGAACGGCTCGGCGCCCGACCACCGCCCGCGCGACGTCAGCGGCGTCATCCGCACCCGCAGCCGCTCGGCCGCGGCGTCGTCCCAGGCCCGCACGACGCGATGGCGCCCGGCGCCCGCCGCCGCGGCGGCGTCGTCCCAGACCGTCAGCAGGGCCCAGTGGTGCGGGTCGGCGTCGCGCGGGGTGAAGGTGCGGCCCGAGCCGGTGCCGAGGAGCTTGGCGAACCGCAGCCCCGGCGTACGACGCAGCGGCCGCCGGCCCGCGCCCATGCGCAGCACCGCGGGCGCGACGCGGTCGACGCGCCACAGCCGCAGCTCCACCACCGGGGTCACGACGCACCTCCCGCGGCCGCTGCCGGCGGCGTGACCGACAGGGGCGTGTCCCCGGCCCGGGCCCGCCGCTCGATGGCCTGCGTGACCGACCATCCCACGAGCAGGACCGCGTGCAGCAGGTAGAGCCACAGGCCCACCGCCACGACGCCGCCCACGAAGCCCAGCCCGCCGAACGGCACGCCGACGTCGACCGGGATGGCCAGGAAGATCTGGAACCCGGACAGGAAGCCCGTCACGAACGCGGAAGTGCCGAAGCCGCCCAGGAACGCGACCCACCACCGCGGGTGCCCGGTCGCGACGTAGCGCATCACCCAGGTCAGCACGACGCCCAGCGCCAGCCACACCACGTGGAAGCCGAGGATGACCCGCAGCACCATGTCGCCCACGCCGCCCCCGCCGCCGTCGGGCGTCAGCGGCGCGATGCGGTCACCGATGCCGAGCACGAACGCGGTCAGCAGCGGCAGCACCAGCAGCACCGGCAGCAGCGCCCCGCGCGCCCGCCACCCGGTGAGCGTGTCGTCCTCGTCGCGCAGGGCCAGGCAGCCGCGCCGCAGGCCCTCGCCCCAGAACGACGCCGGCAGGAGGGCCACCAGCGCCCCGACCACGCCGAGGTGGGCGCCGGCCGAGACGAGCTCGTCGTAGGCCGGCCGACCGCCCATCTGGGGCGGGATGAGCACGTCGAGGGCGAGCAGCCGCTCCTCGGCGGCCTCGACGCCGCGGGTCCAGGTGGTCGACCAGGTGGCGAGCAGCAGCCACGGCACGACCGCGATGCCGGCGAAGAACGAGGCCGTTGCGGCGGCCGAGGCCAGGTGGGACAGGTTGCCGACGTACCACCGGGTGGTGCCCGTCATGGGGCCCTCCGGGAGGATGCGGGCGTGGGGCACCTGACGTACGTCGCGATGCTGGTCTTCGTCGTCGTGGCGACGCTCCCGCTGGAGGTGCTGCTGCGCACCCGGGTGTACGCCCGGCCGCTGCGGCTCGGGCTGACGATGCTGTGCGCCGGGGTGCCGTTCCTCGTCTGGGACGTGGTGGCCGTCGAGGCCGGCCACTGGTTCTTCGACCCCGACCTGGTGCTCGGGCTCGACGTGCCCTTCGGGGTGGCGTCGCTGCCGCTGGAGGAGGTGCTGTTCTTCGTGGTCGTGCCGCTGGCCTCGGTGCTCACGCTCGAGGCCGTGCGCAGCGTGCGCGGCTGGACCGTCGGCGACGAGGCGGGGGACCGTCGGTGACCCACACCGAGGCGTCCCTCATCGGGATCGCGGTCACCGTCGTGCTCGACCTGTGGGTGCTGCGGACGCGCCTGCTCACCCGCCGGGCCTACTGGGTCTCCTACGCCATCGTGCTGTTCTTCCAGCTGCTGACCAACGAGTGGCTTACGTCGCGCGGCGTCTTCGACTACGACGATGACGCCATCCTCGGGTGGTACGTCGGCCACGCGCCGGTCGAGGACTTCTTCTTCGGCTTCTCGCTGGTGACGTGGTCGATGGTCTGGTGGGTGTGGTGGGGCCGCCGCGGGGTGCAGGCCGAGACCGGACCCGGGCCGCGGCCGGCGGTCACCGGGCTGACCAGGGGGCTGGTCACGCGGCTCGCCACGCGCTCGCGTCGACGAGACCGCTGAGCGCGGCCCGCACGGTGGGGTCGACCGGCAGGGTCGCCAGCAGGTCGTGGGCGTCGGCGGTGAGCACGTCGATGCGCTCCTCGACGCGCCGCACCGCACCGGTCTCGGTGAGCACCGCGCGGACGGCCTCGAGGCCGGCCAGGTCGAGGTCGGGGTCGCCGAGGTGACGGTCGAGCACGCGGCGCTGGGACACGGTCGCCCGCTCCTGGGCGTGGGCGACCAGCACGGTGTGCTTGCCCTCGCGGACGTCGTCGAGCGACGGCTTGCCGGTGGTGCGGCTGTCGCCGAAGACGCCGAGCACGTCGTCGCGCAGCTGGAAGGCCTCGCCCACGCCGCGGCCGAGCTCGGCGTACCCCGCGAGCAGCTCGGCCGGGCCCCCGGCCAGGCTGCCGCCGAGGACGAGCGGGTGCTCGACGGTGTAGGAGGCGCTCTTGTAGCGCAGGACCCGGGAGGTCAGCTCGGCCGGTGCGGCGCCGCGGGCCTGGGCGAGCAGGTCGAGGTACTGCCCGGCCATCGTCTGGGTGCGCATGCGCTGCCACACCTCGCGCGCGGCCCGGCCGCGCTCGCCGGCGGAGGAGATGGCCTCGCAGAGCAGGTCGTCGGCCCAGGAGAAGCACAGGTCGCCGAGCAGGGTGGCCACCGCGTCGCCGTGGCCCGCGGCGTCGCCGACCAAGCCCTCGCGGCGGTGGTCGGCGGCGAAGCGCTGGTGGGCCGTGGGACGGCCGCGGCGCAGGTCGCTGCGGTCCATGACGTCGTCGTGCACGAGCGCGCCGAGGTGGAACATCTCGAGCGCGGCGGCCGCGGCCGGCGCGCCCTCGGCGCCCTCGGCCCCGACCAGGCAGAACGACGCCCGGATGCGCTTGCCGCCCCCGGCCAGGTCGGTGGCGGTGCGGGCCATGGCCGCCAGCTCGGGCCCGACCTCGAGGAGCACCTCGGACTCGCGGCGCAGCACGCCGGCCAGCAGCCGGTCGACCTCGTCGAGCCCGGCGGGCGCGGTCACGGTCGCGGGCGCGGGCTGCGCGGTGTCGGGACGAGCGACGGCGGGAGCAGACACAGGCCCGACGGTAGACACGTCCGCGGCCGGTGCGGACCACCCGGGGGTCTATCAATTGCTTTTTTGCAAAGCCTGTTTGGACGAGGTGTCGTCCCCGAGGGAGGAAGACGACCACCCCTGCGGGGGCGCACGGTAGGGGCCACCCGGGTACCGGGCTGCCGTGGCGCCGACGGTCGGCCCGCACCCGACGGACGGAGCGTGCAATGAGGATCGTGGTCACCGGAGCCACCGGCAACATCGGCTCGGCCGTGTGCCGGCGCCTGGTCGAGGACGACACGCACCAGGTCGTGGGCCTGGCCCGGCGGGTGCCCGAGGCGGGCTCGACCGGCGTCACCTGGCGCTCGGTCGACGTGACGGGTCCCGACGCCGAGCGCGCGCTGGCGGACGCCTTCGCCGGGGCCGACGCCGTGGTCCACCTGGTCTGGGGGTTCCAGCCGAGCCACCGGCCCGAGCGGCTCGAGGAGGTCGGCGTGGGTGGCACCCGCCGGGTGCTCCGGGCCGTCGCCGCGGCCGGGGTGCCCCACCTCGTGCACCTGTCCTCGGTCGGCGCCTACGCCCCGCAGCACGACGACCGCCGGGTCACCGAGGACCACCCGGCCACCGGCGTGCCGACCTCCGTCTACAGCCGCCACAAGGCCGCCGCTGAGCGCCTGCTCGACGAGCACGAGGCCGCCGGCCTGGGCACCGTTGTCACCCGGATGCGGCCCGGCATCGTGGTGCAGCGGTCGGCGGCCAGCGCGCTGCTGCGCTACGGCCTGCCGGGCTGGCTGCCCTCCTCCCTGCTCGGGCACCTGCCGGTGCTGCCCCTCGACCGCGACCTCGCGATCCCGGTCGTGCACGCCGACGACGTGGCCGACGCGGTCGCGCGCGCCGTCGAGCGCACCGCCGGCGGACCGTTCAACCTGGCCGCCGAGCCGCCCCTGACCGCGGCCGACATCGCGCGCGCCTTCGGGGCGCGCCTGCTGCCGGTGCCCTCGGGCGCGCTGCGGGCGGCGGTGTCGGCGTCCTGGCACGCGCGGGTGCAGCCGCTCGACCCCGGCTGGATCGACCTGGCCTTCGCCGTGCCGCTGCTCGACTGCGGGCGGGCCCGCACCGAGCTCGGCTGGGTGCCGCGCACCTCGGCCACCGACGCCTTCGGCGAGGTGGTGGCCGCGATGGTCGAGGGCGCGTCGGGTCCCACGGCCTCGCTGCGGCGTCGTACGCCGGTCGGGGCGCTGGCCGACGCGCTGCGCTCGGGCCCCGTCAGTCGCCGGGAGGTGCCGTGACGGCGGTCCCCGCCGCGCCGTCACCGGTCCGCGGCCGGGTCGAGCTGCTGCTGGCCGCCGCCCACGGCGGTCCGGCCGTGGCGGTCACGCTGCTCGCGGCCCTGCTGGGCGTCGCGGCCGACCTCGGCCCCGGCCGGGTCGTCGGGATCACGCTGGCGGTGCTGGCCGGCCAGCTGACCATCGGCTGGGGCAACGACCTGCTCGACGCCGACCGCGACTCCGCGGTCGGCCGGTCCGACAAGCCGCTGGCGACCGGGCGCCTCGACCCGGGCCTGGTGCGGGGCTGCCTGGCCGCGGCGGCGGTGGCCGCGGTCGCGCTCTCCCTCGTGCTCGGCTGGCGGGCCGGGTCGGTGCACCTGCTCCTCCTGGTCGGCATGGGCCACGCCTACAACCTCGGCCTCAAGGCCACCGCCGCCAGCTGGGTGCCGTACGCCGTCGCCTTCGGCTCGCTGCCCGCCGTCGTCACCCTCGCCGCCCCCGGCGCGACCTGGGGCGACTGGGCGCCGTGGTGGCAGTGCGTGGCGGGCGCGACCCTCGGCGTCGGGGCCCACCTGCTCAACGCGCTGCCCGACCTGGCCGACGACCTCGCCACCGGGGTCCGCGGGCTGCCGCACCGGCTCGGGGCGACCGGCTCGCGGGTGCTGGCCGCCCTCGCGCTGCTGGCGGCCTCGGTCGCCACCGTCGCCGGTCCCGGGGGACGCTCGTGGGCCGCCTGGGCCGCGCTCGTCGTCGTGGTCGCGCTGCTGGCCGTCGCGACCACCGGGCGCGGGCGGTGGCCGTTCCGCGCGGCCGTGCTGGTCGCGCTGGTCGACGTCGTGCTGCTGGTGACCGCCCGGTGAGCAGGGGAGGAGGCCGACTGACCATCGTGGGCGCCGGCCCGGCCGGCACCGCCACCGCCCTGGGCGCGCTGGCCGCCGACCCCACCCTCGACGTCACCCTGGTCGACCGTGCCGCGTTCCCCCGCGACAAGGCCTGCGGCGACGGCATCGCGCCGCACGCGCTCGACGTGCTGGCCGAGGTCGGCGTCACGGGCCTGCTCGACGACTGGGCGCCGATCCCGGTGCTGCACCTGCGCCGCGGGCCCCAGCTGGTCGAGCGCACCATGCACCGCCCGGCCCGCGTGGTGCCCCGACGGGTCCTCGACGCCCGGCTGCTCGACGCGGCCGTCGCGGCCGGCGCCCGCTTCGTCGTCCGACGCGTCCGCGGCCTGGCCGACGTGGCCGACGCCGAGGTGGTCGTCGCCGCCGACGGCGCCCACTCGGTGCTCCGCCGCGAGCTCGGCCCGGTCGCCGGCCGCACCGGCACCAACGCCATCGCCGTGCGCGGCTACGCGCCGACGCCCGTCGACCAGGCCGGCACCCAGCGCATCGTGTTCGCCCCGGCCGAGCAGCCGGCGTACGCCTGGTCCTTCGACCGTGGCGACGGCCTGGCCAACGTGGGGTACGGCGAGCTGCTGCGGCCCGACCGACCGGCGCCGACCCGCCGGCACCTGATGGGGCGGCTCGAGGAGCTCCTGCCCGGCAGCACGGGCGCGGGCGAGGACTGGGTCGGCCACCACCTGCCGCTCTCGAGCGCCCGCTGGCACCCGCCCGACGGCCGGGTGCTGCTCGTCGGCGACGCCGCCCGGTTGGTCAACCCGCTCACCGGCGAGGGCATCTTCTACGCCGTCGCCACCGGCGTGGCCGCCGGTCGCGCGGCGGCCGAGGCCATCGCCGCCGGCGACCCGCTGGGCGCGGGCCGGCGCCACCGCGAGGCCACCCGGCCGCTGCTCGCGCGCCACCTCCAGCACACCGCGCTCGCCGCCCGGCTCGGCCGCTCCGGCCGCGTGCTCGAGGCCGGTCTGGCCGCCTCGGCCCGCGACCAGCGGGTCTTCGACGACCTCGTCGAGATCGGCCTGGCCCGCGGCCGCATCACGCCCCGACTGGCCGGCGCGCTCGTCGCCGGCCTCGTCCGTCCCCCGTCCCGGCCTACTGTCGGAGACGTCGACCCCGTGAAGGAGCACCCGTGAGGATCCTCAGCGTCCGCGGCACCCTGCCCGAGCACCAGTACCGGCAGGAGGAGATCGCCGAGTCGTTCGTGAGCCGGATGATGGCCCGCCAGGTCGACCGGCGCGTCGTCGACCGCTTCTTCGGCAACGCCGGTGTGCAGACCCGGCACACCGCGCTGCCCCTCGAGGCGTACGCCGACCTGGCCGACTTCGGGGCCAGCAACGACGCCTTCATCGAGCACGCCGTGGCCCTCGGGTCGCGGGCCGTGGTCGACGCGCTCAAGGCCGTCGACCTCACCCCCGCCGACGTCGACTGCGTCATCTCGGCCACCGTCACCGGCCTGGCCGTGCCGTCGCTGGAGGCCCGCATCGCCGCGACCATCGGGATGCGCGAGGACGTCGTGCGGATGCCGCTCGTCGGCCTCGGCTGCGTCGCGGGGGCGGCCGGCGTCGCCCGGCTCCACGACTACCTCCTCGGCCACCCCGACGCGGTCGCCGTGCTCGTCTCGGCCGAGCTGTGCTCGCTGACCCTGCAGCGCGACGACGTCTCGGTGGCCAACCTGGTCGCCAGCAGCCTGTTCGGCGACGGCGCGGCGGCGGTGGTGGCCGTCGGCGAGCAGCGGGCGGCCGCGCTGCCCGCCGGGGGCGCGGCCGAGCCGGGCGGCGCCGTACGCCCGCAGGTGCTGGCCTCGACCAGCCGCCTCTACCCCGACTCCGAGCGCACCATGGGCTGGGACGTCGGCGCCGGCGGCCTCAAGATCGTGCTCGACAGCAAGGTGCCCGACCTCGTGCAGGCCTACGTCGGCGGCGACGTCGACCGCTTCCTGGCCACGCAGGGGCTCACCCGCGCCGACGTCGAGTGGTACGTCGCGCACCCCGGCGGGCCGAAGGTCCTCGACGCGCTCGCCGCCGCCCTGGGCGTCGACCGCTCGGCGCTCCAGGTCACCTGGGACTCGCTCTCCCGGGTCGGCAACCTGTCGTCGGCCTCGGTGCTGCACGTGCTCGCCGACACCCTCGAGCTCACCGGCGACCGGGCGCCGCGGCCCGGGTCCTACGGCCTGCTGCTGGCCATGGGGCCGGGGTTCTGCTCCGAGCTCGTGCTGCTCAAGGCGGCCTGAGCGTGGGTCTGGGCATGGAGGTGTGGTTCACCGTCCTGGTGCTGGCGTTCGGGGTCGAGCGGCTCGTCGAGCTGGTCGTGTCCAAGCGCAACGCGGCGTGGAGCTTCGCCCGCGGCGGCACCGAGCACGGCCAGGGGCACTTCCCGTTCATGGTGGTGCTGCACACCGGGTTCCTCCTCGGCGCGCTCGTCGAGGTGTGGGTGCGCCGCCCCGACCCGCCGGCCGCGCTGTGGGTGCCGATGCTGGCGCTGGCCGTCGCGACCCAGGTGCTGCGCTGGTGGTGCATCACCACCCTCGGCCCGCGCTGGAACACCCGCGTCATCGTCGTGCCCGGGCTCGCGCCCGTCACCGCCGGTCCCTACCGCTTCCTGTCCCACCCCAACTACGTCGCCGTCGTCGTCGAGGGCATCGCCCTCCCGCTCGTCGGTGGCGCCTGGATCACCGCGCTCGTCTTCACCGTGCTCAACGCGGGCCTGCTCACCGTGCGGATCCGCTGCGAGGAGGCCGCGCTGACCCGCGCCGCGGCGGCACCGGGTGCGGCCCCGTGAGCGGCGCGGTCGACCTGCTCGTGGCCGGCGGCGGGCCGGCTGGGCTGGCCACGGCGCTGCACGCCTCCCGGCTCGGGCTGTCGGTGCGCGTCGTCGAGCCGCGCGAGGCCGTCATCGACAAGGCGTGCGGGGAGGGCCTGATGCCCGGGGCGCTGGCCGCGCTGCGCGACCTCGGCGTCGACCCCGCCGGCCACCCGATCACGGGCATCGCCTACTGCGCGCCGGGACGCCGCGCCGAGACCTCCTTCGCCGCCGGTCCCGGCCGGGGCGTGCGGCGCACGGTGCTCCACGCCGCCCTGCGCGAGGCCGTCCTCGACGCCGGCGTCGAGGTCGCGACCGGGCGGGTGCGCGAGGTCCGCCAGGACCGGCACGGCGTCACCGCCGACGGCGACCGGGCCCGCTACCTCGTCGCGGCCGACGGGCTGCACTCCCCGCTGCGCCGCTCGCTCGGGCTCGAGGTCCGGCCCCGCGGCCGCCCCCGGTGGGGCCAGCGCCGCCACGTCGCCCTCGCCCCCTGGACCGATCGCGTCGAGGTCCACTGGGCCCGCGACGCCGAGGCCTACGTGACCCCCGTCGCCGACGACCTGGTGGGCGTCGCCGTGCTGTCGTCGCGCCGGGCGCCGTACGAGGAGCTGCTGGGGGCCTTCCCCGCGCTGCAGGAGCGGCTCGCCGGCGCCGAGGCCGCCTCGACCACCCGGGGCGCCGGGCCGCTGCGCCAGTCCGCCCGCCGTCGCGTGGCGGGGCGGGTGCTGCTCGTGGGCGACGCCGGCGGGTACGTCGACGCGCTGACCGGCGAGGGCGTGGCCCTGGCCCTCGGCCAGGCCGCGGCCGCCGCCCGGGCCGTCGCCGCGAGCGAGCCGGCGTCGTACGAGGGGGAGTGGCGGCGGCTCACCCGCCGCTACCGCTGGCTGACCGCCGGCCTCGTCGCCGCCACGACCCCGCGGCCCGCGCGGGCGGCCGTGGTGCCGGCCGCGGTGCTGCTGCCGCCGCTGTTCGCCGCCGCCGTCGACGCCCTCGCCCGTCCGGTCGGCTGACTCACCCGCAGGAGGGGGACTACGGCCCCCCGGGTGCGGGTGACCGGGGGGCATGACCCAGACACCCTCCACCGCGGCCTCGACCGCGGCCGACCAAGGACGCCGCGTCGCCGGCGTCGCCCAGGGCGAGGCGGCACACGTCGCCGGCGAGGCCAAGGAGCAGGTCCGCTCCGTCGCCTCCGAGACCGCCCAGCAGGTCAGCGGCCAGGTCGGCGAGCAGAGCCGCCAGCAGAAGGACAAGCTGGTCGGCACGCTCGACACGGCCAGCGACGACCTGCACCGCATGGCCGACAGCAGCGAGGGCGGCCTGGCCGCCGACGTGGCCCGCGAGGTCGCCGGCCACGCCCGCAGCCTCTCCGACTACCTCGGGAGCCGCGAGCCCGGCGAGCTGCTCGACGACGTGCGGGACCTCGCCCGGCGCCGCCCGGGCGTGTTCCTGCTCGGGGCGCTCGCCGCCGGCGTCGTCGCCGGCCGCGTCGCACGGGGCGTCAAGGACGCCGGCTCGTCCGGCCCCGCGACGACCTCCGGCGGCCAGCACGCCGCCGAGGGCTCGGGCACCGCCCCCGCCCCGATGTACGGCGCCCCGCCGCCGTCCACGCCCCCGCTGCCGACGTCCCCGCCGCCGGTGACGCCGGCGACGACCTCGCAGGTGCCGCCCGGCACCGAGGCGCCGCCGAGCATCCCGCTGCCCGGGCAGCCCACGTGACCGCCGGGTCCACCGAGCCCGGCCAGCACACCGGGCCGGAGCAGACCCGCAGCCTCGGCGAGATCCTCGGCGAGGTGACCAGCGACCTCAGCGAGCTGTTCAAGCAGGAGGTGCAGCTGGCCAAGGTCGAGCTCAAGCAGGAGGCGACCAAGGCCGGCAAGGGTGCCGGCATGCTCGCCGGCGCCGGCCTCGCGGCCGTCCTGCTGCTGGTCTTCCTGTCCCTGACCGGTGTCTACCTGCTCGACAACGTGACGCCCGACGAGCTGGCGGCCCTGGTCGTCACCGCCGTCTGGGGCGTCGTGGCCGCGGTGCTCGCGCTCCTCGGTCGCAAGAACCTGCGCAACGCCAACCCCCAGCTGCCCACCACGCAGCAGACCCTGAAGGAGGACGCCCAATGGGCGAGAGCACAGCGGAGCTGACCGGCGACATCGAGGAGACCCGGGCCCGCCTGGGCACCCACCTCGACGAGCTGGAGACCAAGGTGAGCCCGTCGGCCGTCGTCGACCGGCGCAAGCAGGCCGCGAAGTCGCGGCTGCTCGGCGTGCGGGAGAAGGCGCTCGGCACGGCCCGCTCGGCCGGAGACGGCGCGAGCGGGGTGGGCGACCGGGCTTCCGACGCCGCCTCGCAGGCCGCCGACACCGCGCGCGACCAGTACCAGGGCGCCCCGATCGCCGCCGGCGTCGCCGCGTTCGGCCTCGGCATGGTGATCGCCGCCCTGGTCCCGGCCAGCCGGGCCGAGCAGCGCGCCGCCGTCCAGGTCAAGGACACCGTCGCCGACCGCGCCCAGCCGCTCGTCGAGGACGCCAAGCACGCCGCCGCCCAGGTCGGCGAGCAGGTCAAGGAGTCCGCCACCGAGTCGGTCCAGCAGGTCAAGGAGACCGCCCAGGACAGCGCCTCCACGGTCGCCGACGAGGGCCGCTCCTCGGCCGGCACCGTCCGCGACCAGACCTCCGGCTGACCCGACCCCACGGTGGCCGGGAGGACTCGGCTGCACCCCGTCCCTCCTCGACCCCGCGGTGGTCGAGGGGGGACGGAGTCCCGTCTCGAGGCCACGCGACCGCGGCGGGTGGTGTGGTCCCGACCCACGGTGGTCGAGGAGGGACGGAGTCCCGTCTCGAGACCACCCGACCGCAACGGGCGTGTGGTCTCGACCCACGGTGGTCGAGGAGGGACGGAGTCCCGTCTCGAGACCACGTGACCGCAGCCGGTAGTGTGTCTAGACAGGCGCCAGCGCGCCTTCCTCGACCACCGTGTGGTTGCGCCTCTACCTCCTCGACCACCGTGAGGCGCGGTGGTGACCGTCAGTCGTAGGTGTAGAACCCGCGGCCGGACTTGCGGCCCAGCAGGCCCGCGTCGACCATCCGCTGCAGGAGCGGCGGGGCGGCGTACAGGGGCTCCTTGAACTCCTCGTAGAGCGACTCCGCGACCGCCTTGGTCGTGTCGAGGCCGATCAGGTCGGCCAGGGCGAGCGGGCCCTGCGGGTGGGCCGCGCCGAGGACGAGGCCGCGGTCGATGTCCTCGGCCGAGGCGAAGCCCGACTCGGCCATCCGGATCGCGGAGAGGATGAACGGGATCAGCAGGGCGTTGACCACGAAGCCCGCGCGGTCCTGGCAGTCGATGGCGTTCTTGCCGAGCTGCTCCTGGGTCCACGCCCGGGCGCGCTCGGTGGTCTCCTTCGAGGTCAGCAGCGACGGCACGAGCTCGACGAGCCGCAGCACCGGCACCGGGTTGAAGAAGTGGATGCCGATGACCTGCGCGGGCCGCGAGGTCACGACGCCGAGCTTCATGATCGGGATCGAGGAGGTGTTGGAGGCCAGCACCGCCTCGGGCGCCTCGACCACCTGGTCGAGCCGGCGGAACAGCTCGACCTTGGCCGCCTCGTCCTCCACGATCGCCTCGACCACGACCTCGCGGTCGGCGAGGGAGTCGAGGTCGGTCAGCACCCGGATCCGGTCGAGCACGGCGGCGGCGGAGTCGATCTTGCCCTTGCTCTCGGCGCGGCCGAGGGAGGCCTCGAGCCGACCCTGTGCCCGCTTGGCCGCGTCGTCGCTCGACTCGACGACGACCACGTCGTGCCCGGCCCGGGCGCTCACCTCTGCGATGCCGGCCCCCATCAGGCCACCGCCCACCACACCGACCCGGTCCACGCTGCTCGTCTGGCCACTCATCTCGCCAGTCAACACCGCGCTCCCGAGCGGGACCACCTCAGGCCGGCGCCGCCGTACGACGCACGAGGTCGTCGACCACGTCCTCGAGCGACCCGCGCCTGCCGTACGACGCCCGCTGGCGCACCGCGCCGGTGGCCGCGAGGAGCCGCTCGACGCCGCGCTCGACCAGCGCTCTGTCGCCGGCCTCCTCCAGGGCCCGGCTGGTGGAGTCGACGAGGTCGCGCAGCACCTCGGCCGCGCCGAAGGGCCTGGACCCCGGGAACGCGGGGTGCAGCAGCGAGCCGCACAGCCCGTCGTGGGCGGCGCGCCAGCGGGCCGCGCGCAGCAGCTCGGTGCGCCAGGGCGGGGAGGCCAGGCAGCCGCGGGCGGCGGTGTCGACCAGGGCCCGCACCAGCGCCGCGAGGACGGCGACGTCGGCGAGGTCGGTGACCACGTCGCAGACCCGCACCTCGACCGTCGGCTGCTGCTCGGCCAGGCGGGCGTCGAAGTAGAGCATCCCGGCATCGCGAGCCGCGCCCGAGGCGACGAGCGCTGCCCCGGCCGCGCGGTAGCCCGCCTCGCCGCCGAACGGCTCGGTCGGGCCGGCGCTCGGCCACCGCGACCACAGCTCGCTGCGCCACGACGCGTAGCCCGTCTCGGTCCCCCCGGCGTACGGCGAGTTGGCGCTCGCGGCGAGCAGCACCGGCAGCCACGGGGCGATCGCGTCGAGCACCCGCACGCCCTCCTCGGCGTCGGCCACCTCGACGTGGACGTGCATGCCGCAGGTGCCGCCGCCCTCGGCGACCGGGCCGTAGCGGCGCAGCATGTCGCGGTAGCGGTCGTCGTCGCTGACCTCGTGGTCGGCCGAGGGCAGCACGACGACCCCGGACGCGGCCACCGCCAGGCCGACCTGCGCCGCCCGGTCGAGCACGTCGCGCCGGTGCCCGTGCAGCTCGGCGACCACGTCGGCCACGTCCGTCGCCGGGCGGCTCTGCACCTCGACCTGGTGGCGGAACAGCTCGGCGTCGGCCGACGTCCCGGCCAGCACCTCGGGGGCGCGCGGCGCAGCGCGGCGGGTGCCGGGGTGAACGACCCACAGCTCCTCCTCCACCCCGATGCGGCGCACCCCTCCATCGCACCGCCGGGCCCCGGGCCGCCGCACCCCCCGTGCGAGGGAGGCGGCCCGGGCGCCTCACTCCCCGGGGTGGGATCGGCTCCCGCCCGTCGGTTACCGGGACCTCGCACCACCTCGTACCACCACGACCAGTCCACGACCTCTGGAGGACCCATGAGCGACCGCACCACCGACACCACCGGCCCGTCCGGACCGGGTGGCCACGACACCGCCGAGGGCGTGCGCAAGGTCGCCGAGCTCGTCGACGCGGCCCGGATCTGCATGCTGACCACGATGACCGCCGACGGCCGGCACGTGAGCCGTCCGATGGCGCTGCAGGACGTCGAGTTCGACGGTGACCTGTGGTTCTTCGCCTACGCCGACTCCGACAAGGCCCACCAGGTCCAGGCCAACCCCCAGGTCAACGTGGCCTTCAGCGACGACAAGCACCAGGCGTGGACCTCGGTCTCCGGCACCGCCTCGCTCGTGACCGACCGGGCGAAGATGGAGGAGCTGTGGGCCGCCCCGCTCGAGGTGTGGTTCCCCGACGGCCTCGACACCGACGGCATCACGCTGGTCAAGGTGCACGCCGAGACCGCCGAGTGGTGGGAGGCCTCGGGTTCCCGCGCCAAGCGGCTCGTCGGCGCCGTCCGGGCCGCCGTCACCGGCGACCCCGACAAGTTCCCGTCCGAGAACCACACGGAGCGGCTCTCGTGAGCACCGACGTCGACCGCCGCGGCGCCCCGGGTGCCCGGGACAGCGAGGGCACCGATCGTGACCCCGACTCGCCCACCGACCTCACGCGCCGGTCCAAGAAGCTCGTCCTCAAGCAGACGCTGGCCGAGTTCAGCGACGACCAGTGCACCGACCTCGCCGCCGCGCTGACCTACTACGCGGTCCTCGCGCTCTTCCCGGCCGCCATCGCCCTCACCTCGGTGCTGGGCCTGGTCGGGCAGGGCACGGCCGCGGTCGACGAGGTGCTCGGCATCCTGCGCCAGCTCGGGGCCGGCGGGGTCGTCGAGTCCATCGGCCCGACCCTGCGCGACCTCAGCTCCTCCCAGGCCGCCGGGCCGGCGTTCGTCATCGGTCTGCTCGGCGCGCTCTGGTCGGCCAGCGGGTACGTCGGCGCCTTCGGTCGCGCGATGAACCGCATCTACGAGAAGGGCGAGGGCCGCCCGGTCTGGAAGCTGCGGCCCGCGATGCTGCTGCTCACCGCCGTGCTCGTCGTGCTCGTCGCGGTCGTGCTGGCCGCGCTCGTGCTCACCGGACCGGCCGCCGGCGCCGTGGGCGACGCGATCGGTCTCGGCGGCACCGCGGTCACCGTCTGGAACATCGCCAAGTGGCCCGTGCTGCTCGCCGTCGTCGTGCTCATCGTCGCACTGCTCTACTACTTCACCCCCAACGTGCGGCCGCCGCGCTTCCGCTGGATCAGCGTCGGGGCCGTGCTGGCCATCGCGGTGTGGGTGCTGGCCAGCGTCGCCTTCGGCTTCTACGTCGCCAACTTCTCCTCCTACGACAAGACCTACGGCGCCCTGGCCGGCGTCATCGTCTTCCTGCTGTGGCTCTGGATCACGAACGTGGCGCTGCTCCTCGGTGGGGAGCTCGACGCCGAGCTCGAGCGTGGCCGTGAGCTGCAGCGCGGCGAGCCGGCGGAGGACGAGATCCTGCTGCCGCACCGCGACACCCGGCAGCTGGACAAGAAGGCGGCCAAGGAGCGCGAGCGCGCCGACGAGGCGCGGGCGATCCGGCGCGACGCCGACTGAGCCGACCGAGGGGTGGACCCGTGCCACCCGTGGAGGGGGTGGGGCGACCCGGCCGTCTCGCTACGTTCGGAGTCGTCGTCCCACCCGCTCCGCCTCCTGTCCCGGGGCCCGGAGCCACCCCTCTCGTGACCGCTGGAACCACCGGCCGGTCCCTCCTCCGAGCCCTCGGAGCGCTGCCGTGACCCTGCTGATCGCACCCCTGACGGCCGACCCCCTGATGGCCGACCCCCTGCTCGATCCCGTCCCCGACCCCGCCCGCCTGTCCCGGGCCGAGCGGTCGCGGCGCACCGACGCCCTCGTCCACGCCGCCCGCGCCTGCGACGCCGCGGGTGACGAGGCCGGGAGGGACGTCCTGCTCGAGCAGGTCATGGTCATCAACCGTCGCGTCGCCGACGCCGTCGCCGCCCGCTACCGCGACCGCGGCGTGCCGCTGGAAGACCTCCAGCAGGCGGCGTACGAGGGCCTGGTCAAGGCCGTGCGCCGGTTCGACACCGCCCAGGCCGAGGACCTGCTGACGTTCGCGGTGCCGACCATCCGCGGCGAGGTGCAGCGCTACTTCCGCGACCGGTCGTGGATGGTCCGCCCGCCGCGGCGGGTGCAGGAGCTCCAGCACCACGTCAACGCGGCGATCGGCCGTCTCCACGAACGGCTGGGCCGGGAGCCCACCGACGCCGAGGTGTGCGCCGACCTCGACCTGGACCCCCAGGAGCACGCCGAGGTGGTCACGGCGTTCGGCTGCTTCCACCCGGCCAGCCTCGACCGGCCCGTCGGCGACGACGACGGTGCCGCGACCCTCGGCGAGCTGCTCCCCGACACCGGCGACGAGCGCGCTGCGGCCGAGGCCCGCTGCCTGCTCGCCCCCGCGGTGAGCCGGCTCGGTGCGCGCGACCAGCGGTTGGTCTACCTGCGCTTCTACGAGCAGCGCACCCAGCTCGAGATCGCCACCGAGCTCGGCCTCACCCAGACCCAGGTCTCCCGGCTGCTCGCCCGCGTGCTGCGTGACCTGCGCCAGGCCGTCGGGGCCGAGGCGCCGGTCGACCACGACGTCGCCCGCCCGGTGACCCCGCTCGGCCGGGCCCGGCTCGACGCCGCCCCCACCGGGCCGCGCCTGGAGGGGGTGCGCAGCGCATGAGCACCCGCCACGAGGTCGTCCGGGCCACGCCCCAGCACGTGTGGGACGTGCTGGCCGACGGCTGGCTCTACCCGCTGTGGGTCGTCGGGGCCTCCCGGATGCGCGAGGTCGACGACCACTGGCCGGCCGTCGGCGCGCGGCTCCACCACTCCGCCGGCCTGTGGCCCGCGCTGGTCGACGACACCACCGAGGTGCTGGAGAACGACGCCCCGCACCACCTGCGACTGCGCGCCCGCGGCTGGCCGGCCGGCGAGGCCGAGGTCGACCTGCGCGTCGAGGCGCACGGCGAGGGCACCCTGGTCACGCTGGCCGAGGACGTCGTCGCCGGCCCCGGCAAGCTCGTCCCCAAGCCGCTGCGCGACCCGCAGATCTCCTCCCGCAACCGCGAGACCCTGCGCCGCCTGCGGCTGCTCGCCGAGAACCGCGCGTGACGGGCCCCGACCGGTCCTACGACGCGGTGGTCGTCGGCGGCGGGCCCAACGGGCTCGTGGCCGCCAACCACCTCGCCGACGCCGGCTGGTCGGTGCTGCTGCTCGAGGCCCAGGACACCGTCGGGGGCGGGGTGCGCAGCGACCGCGAGCTGCACCCCGACTTCGTGCACGACACGTTCAGCGCGTTCTACCCGCTGGCGCCGCTCTCGGCTGCCCTGCGGCCCCTCGAGCTGGAGCGGCACGGCCTGGAGTGGTCGCACGCCCCGGCGGTGCTGGGCCACCCGCTGCCCGACGGGCGCTGGGCGGTGCTGCACCGCGAGCGCGACGTCACCGCCGGGCTCATGGACGAGCAGCACCCGGGCGACGGCGAGGCGTGGCTCGACCTGTGCGCCACGTGGGACCGGGTCGGTCCGCTGCTCGTCGAGGGCCTGACCGCGCCGTTCCCGCCCGTCCGGACCGGGGTCCGCCTGCTCCCGGCGCTGGCGCGCGCGGGCGGGCTCGACCTGGTGCGCACCCTGCTCACGCCGGCCTCCGCCCTCGGCCGCCGCCGCTTCGGCGGCGACGCGCCGGGCCTGCTCCTCAACGGCAACGCCGGCCACGCCGACATCCCCATCGGCTCCCCGGGCTCCGGGTTGTTCGGCCTGCTGCTGACCATGCTCGGCCAGACGGTCGGCTTCCCGGTGCCGGTCGGCGGCGCGGGCGAGCTCGCCGCGGTGCTGCGGCGTCGGTTCGAGTCCGCGGGCGGCACGGTGCGCACCGGCGCGGCCGTGACGCGGGTCGTCGTCGAGCGCGGCCGGGCGAGAGCGGTGCTCACCGCCGACGGGGAGCGGTACGACGCCCGCCGGGCCGTCGTCGCCGACGTCTCCGCCCTGCACCTGTTCGGCGGGGGTGGCCTCGAGGGCATGCTGGCCGACCACGAGGTGCCGCCCGGCGTGCGCCGGGGGATGCGCTCCTTCGAGCTCGACCCGGGCACGGTCAAGGTCGACTGGGCGCTGTCGGGACCGGTGCCGTGGGCCAGCCCGCCGGCGTACGACGCGGGCACGGTGCACGTGGCCGACTCCGTCGACGACATGGCGCTGTCGCTGGCCGCCGTCGCCGCGCACCGCATCCCGTCCCGGCCGTTCCTGCTGACCGGGCAGATGACGACCAGCGATCCCACCCGCTCGCCGGCCGGCACCGAGTCGTTCTGGGCCTACACCCACGTGCCGCAGGACGACGCCCCCGTCACCGACGAGCGCGGCGAGATCACCGGCACCTGGGACCACGACGACTGCGAGCGGATGGGCGACCGGGTGCAGGAGCGGCTCGAGGCGCTCGCGCCCGGGTTCTCCGAGCGGGTGCTCGCCCGTCGGGTCCTGGGCCCCGCGCAGCTGGAGGAGCGCAACGCGAGCCTGGTCGGCGGGTCGCTGGGCGGCGGCACCGCGCAGATCCACCAGGAGCTGGTGCTGCGGCCGGTGCCCGCGATGCTCGGACGCCCCGGGACGGGCGTGCCGGGCCTCTACCTCGGCTCAGCCTCCGCCCACCCCGGCGGCGGCGTGCACGGTGCCCCGGGCCACAACGCGGCCCGCGCCGCGATCGCCGCCCACCGCCTCGCCCCGCTCGCCCGTGGGCCGCTGCGCCTGGGGCGAGGTCGCCGCCGGTGAAGCCCTACCCTGGGGGGTACGCCGTCCCCCCACGGCGGACCGACCACCCGAGGGGTTCCTGATGGACCTGCCCGAGAGCTCGGCCGCGTTCGCGGCCATCGCCGCCGAGCTGCACGCCGAGTCGGCGGAGGGCCCGACCGCGCGCACGGTGGTGCACCGGCTCGCCGACCTCCTGGTCGACGCCGAGGAGGTCAGCCTCACCGTCCGCGGCCGCGAGGGCCACCGCACCCTCGCCGCGACGGGCGAGGTCGCCGAGCAGGCCGACGCGGCGCAGTACGCGCTGGGGCAGGGGCCGTGCCTGGCCGCCGCCGAGGGCGCGTCGTGGATCCGCAGCGGCGACGTGCGCAGCGACCCGCGGTGGCCGCGCTGGGGCGCCGCCGCCGCCGAGCTCGGCGTGCGGTCGCTGCTGAGCGTCCAGCTGCTGGCCTCCGACGGCACCAGTCCCGTCGGCGCGCTCAACCTCTACTGCCGCGAGACCGGCGGCTTCGCCGACCCCGACGCCATCGACGTCGCGGTGATCTACGCGATGCACGCCGCCAGCGCCCTCAACTCCGCCCGACTCGTCACCAACCTGCAGACCGCGCTCGGCACCCGGCACACCATCGGCCTGGCCCAGGGCATCGTGATGGAGCGCTACGGCCTCGACGAGCAGCAGAGCTTCGAGCTGCTGCGACGCCTGTCGTCGACCACCGAGACCAAGCTGCGCGACGTCGCCTCCGGCATCGTCGAGACGCGGGCGCTGCCCGAGCACTGAGGCGACCACCCGGACGCGGGTGGTTGGCTGGCGGGGTGCGGCTGCTCATCACCTTCGTCGGCGGGCTCGGCCACCTCGCCCCGCTGCTCCCGCTCGCGTGCGCCGCGCGCGACGCCGGGCACGAGGTCGCGATCGCCGGTTCCGGCGGGCTCGTGCCGCGCATCGAGGAGGCCGGGTTCGCGGCGTACGCCACCAGCGCCCCGGCCCACCACGCGGCGCCGCCCGCGAGCCCGGCCCGCAGCCCGCTGGAGGTGATGGACGCGCACGCGGCCGAGGTCGAGCTCGCCGCCAACTTCGCCGACCGCGGCGCCCGGCGGATGGCTGCCGCGGTGCCTGACGTGATCGAGGCGTTCCGGCCCGACCTCGTGCTGCGCGACGAGACCGACCTCGGCACGACGATCGCCGCCGAGCTGCTCGGCATCCCGGTCGCCTGCCACCTGGTGCTGGCCTCGGGCCTGCTCGTGCGGCCCGGCCTCGTCGCGCCCGTCCTCGACGCCGTGCGCACCGACCACGGGCTGCCGCCCGACCCCGACCTCGACCGGTTGACCACCGGTCTCCAGCTCACCCAGGCGCCGCCGTCGTTCCGCAGCCCGGACGCGCCGCTCCGGTTGCCGCGGGAGCCCCTGGCCTACCGGACCACGGTGCTCCCCGCCCGCTGCGCGAGCCGGGATCGCCCCGGGGGTCTACGTCACCCTCGGCACCATCTTCAACGGCGGGTCGGGTGACCTGTTCGAGCGGCTGCTGGCCGGGCTGGCCCGGCTCGACGTCGACGTGGTCGCCACGGTGGGCACCGGTATCGACCCCGCCGACCTCGGCCCGCAGCCGCCGCACGTGCGCGTCGAGCGGTTCGTGCCCCAGGACGAGGTGCTCCCCGCCGTCGACCTCGTGGTCTCGCACGGCGGGTCGGGCAGCCTGGTCGCGGCCCTCGCGCACGGCCTCCCCTCGCTCCTGGTGCCCCTGGGCGCCGACCAGCCGCACAACGCACGACGAGCCCGGGAGCTCGGCGTCGCCTCCGTGCTCGACGCGGTCGCGGTGACCGCCGCCGAGGTCGCCGAGCAGGCCGGAGCCCTCCTCGCCGACCCCGACGTCGCGCGGCGGTGCGCCGCCGTCGCCGACGAGGTCCGGTCGCTGCCCGACGCGGCCGCCGCGGTCGCTGCCCTCGAGGCGGCCGCCTCGGTCTGAGCGGCGGGGGTCCGCCCGACCAACGCGCACGACGACCGGTCTCCTGACCGCTCGCCCCTCCGGGCGAGGCTGCACGGCCCCGAGGGCGGCAACCGCGGGGGATGACCGAGGCCCTCGTCGTCATCGACCTGCAGCGCGACTACTTCGCCGACGGGGAGCTCGAGCGCTGCCGTGACGACCTGGTGGCGACGACCAACGGGCTCGCGGCGGCGGCGCGGGCGGGCGGCGTACCGGTGCTGGAGGTGCGCACCGAGCACGACCCCGGCGGGTCGACCTGGACGATCTCGATGCACGAGGACGGCGGGGGGCCGGTGATGGCCGGCACCGAGGGCGTCGAGCCGGTGCCCGGCCTCGACCTGGGACCGGACGTGCCGGTGGTGACCAAGACCCGGGACAGCGCGTTCTTCGGCACCGACCTCGCCGACCGGCTCCGCGACCTCGGGGTCGACCACGTCGTCCTGGCAGGGGTCTCGACCGAGTCGTGCATCGTCGGGACGGCGGTGGACGCGTTCGCCCACGACCTGGCCGTCACGCTCGTCAGCGACGCCACGGCCTCGATCGAGTGGAGCCTGCACGACGAGGCGCTGCAGCGCGCGCGGAAGCAGTACCGCCAGGACGTCGCCACCGCGGCCGAGGTCGCCGGGCGCTGGCGCGACGACGCGGGCAGGGGCCCCCAGGGGTGAGGGTCGGGCCCCCGGGCCCGGGGGCACCGGACCCCATGAAGGCAGTCACCTGGCAGGGCCGCACCGACATGCAGGTCACCGACGTCCCCGACGCCCGGATCGAGGAGCCGACCGACGTGGTCGTCCGGATCACCTCGACCGGTCTGTGCGGCAGCGACCTGCACCTCTACGACCCGCTCACCCCGTTCATGACGCCCGGCGACATCGTCGGGCACGAGCCGATGGGCGTCATCGAGGACGTCGGTCCCGACGTGCAGAGCCTGCGCCCGGGCGACCGCGTCGTCGTCCCGTTCAACGTCTCCTGCGGCACCTGCTGGATGTGCAGCCGCGGGCTGTTCAGCCAGTGCGAGACCACCCAGAACCGCGAGCACGGCACCGGCGCCTCGCTGTTCGGCTACTCCAAGCTCTACGGCCAGGTGCCGGGCGGCCAGGCCGAGGCGCTGCGGGTCCCGTTCGGCGACACGCTGCCGATCAAGATCCCCGACGGTCCCTCCGACGACCGGTTCCTCTACCTCTCCGACGTGCTCCCCACCTCCTGGCAGGCCGTGGAGTACGCCGACACGCCGGACGGCGGCACCCTGCTCGTCATGGGCGCCGGTCCCATCGGCGACATGTGCGCCCGGATCGCCAAGCACCGCGGCCTCCGGGTCATCGTGGTCGACAGCGTCGCCGAGCGGCTGGCCCGCATCACCGCCCGCGGCGGCGAGGTCATCGACACCTCCGAGATCGACGCCGACGACGTGCCCGACCGGGTCCGCGAGCTCACCGACGGCCGCGGCGCCGACGCCGCCATCGACGCCGTCGGCATGGAGGCACACGGGTCGCCCGTGGCCGAGGCCGCGCAGAAGTCGTTGCGCTTCCTGCCCAAGAAGCTGGCCGAGATGGTCATGCAGAACGCCGGCTCCGACCGCCTCGACGCCCTCTACACGACCTTCGAGGCCGTCCGCCGCGGCGGCACCGTCTCCATCTCCGGCGTGTACGGCGGCGCCGCGTCGCCCATGCCGATGCTCCAGCTCTTCGACAAGCAGCTCCAGCTGCGCATGGGCCAGGCCAACGTGCACCGGTGGAGCGACGACATCCTCGACCTCCTGCAGCGCGACGAGGACGTGCTCGGTGTCGAGGGCTTCGCCACCCACCACCTCCCGCTGGACGAGGCGCCGACGGCGTACCGGAAGTTCCGCGACAAGGAGGACGGGATGGTCAAGGTCGTCTTCCGTCCCTGACCCGCCCCGACCCGGCCGCCCGCGGCCGGTCCAGACCTGTGGACCGGCTGTGTTCGAGGACGCCGTCCAGGAGATCTACGACGTCTCCCTGCTCCCCGGCATCCGGTTTCCCGAGATCCTCGACGCCGCGTCCGAGGTCGCGACCGACACGTTCCTCCTGCCCCCGCCGCAGGCCTGACCCGAACCTTTCCCTCACCGCACCCGAAGGGCCCCGGGCCACCCTCGGCCCATGACCGCCACCCGCGCCGCCCGCAGCACCCGCGCCGCCCGCAGCACCCGCGCCGCCCGCCTCGCCGCCACCGTCGTCGCCACTGCCCTCCTCGGCCTCCCGCTCGCCGGCTGCGGGGGTGACGACAACGGCAGCGGCGTCGGCGGCTCGGGTGCCGAGGGAGGCGTCCCCGACGGCCAGGGCGGCACGGTCCCGGCGATGCAGGGCGAACCCTGCGACGCCGAGGTGACCCTGACCGGGGCCGTCGACCAGTCGTGGTCGGGGGAGGGCAGGGTCGACACCAGCGAGAGCGACGTGGCGCCGCCCGCGACGTACCAGGGCATCGACGGCGACACCATGCTGACGCTGGCCTCGACCGGCAACGGGTTCGACGACCCGTCGGTCATCCTGCTCGTCGACGGACGGTCCTTCGCGGTCGCCTTCGGGGAGGGCGAGGTCGACGTCGCCCCGGACGGGTCCGGCGCCACCGTCGACGCGCCCGCGGCCGAGATCGGCACCGACGAGCAGGTGCAGGTCGAGGCCACCTTCACCTGCTGAGCCCGGGCTCGGCCCGCACGGTCTAGCCTCGGCGGATGTCCTCGACCCGGCTCCCGCGCGTGCTGGGCCTGGTCACCGCCGTCCTCGTCGCGCTCCACCTCGCGGCGCTGGCGGCCGACCGGCTGCTCGGGGCCACGCGGCTGACCGGGCCGCTGCGCCAGGTCGACCTCAACGCCGAGGGCAACCTGACCTCGTGGTGGGGCTCGTTCCTGCTGCTCCTCGCCGCCGGGGTCGCGGCCGCGGTGGCCGCGGGGTCCCGCGCCGACGGGCCGGCCGCCGCACGGCGCTGGTGGGTGCTGGCCGGGCTGCTCGCCCTGATGTCGATCGACGAGACCGCCCAGCTCCACGACCTCGCCACCGGTCCGCTGCGCCGGGCGCTGGGCACCGACCTCGGCCTGTTCCACTTCGCGTGGGTGATCCCGGCGCTGCTGGCGCTCGTCGCCAGCGCCGCCTACCTCGCCCCGCTGGTGCGCTCGCTCGAACCGGTCGTCCGCCGCCGGTTCCTGGTCGCCGTCGGTGTGTACGTCGCCGGCGCGGTCGTGCTCGAGATGCTCGGCGGCCTCGTGGTCGACACCGACGTCGACGTGCGTGGCTACACCGCGCCGTACCTGACGACCATGACCGCCGAGGAGACCCTGGAGCTGGTGGGGTCGGTGCTGCTGGTCACCGCGCTGCTGGCCGTGGCCGCCGGGCGGGGGGTGGCGCTGGCGCTCCGGTTCGGGCCCGGCGAGGGTGCCGTCGAGGCCCGGGACGCCCGCCCCTCCTGATCGCCCCGGACCCGGTCGGTCGCGCCGCCGTGGATACCGTGACGGCATGGTCAGCATGGAGCAGCGCACCCTGGGCAGGACCGGCCGCGAGGTCTCGGTCGTCGGACTCGGCACCTGGCAGCTGGGGGCCGACTGGGGCGACGTCTCCGAGGCCGACGCCCGGGCCGTGCTCGAGGCCTCCGCCGAGGCCGGGGTCACCCTGTACGACACCGCCGACGTGTACGGCGACGGCCGCAGCGAGACCGTGATCGGCGCCTTCCTCGCCGACCACCCCGACGCCGGCTTCACCGTCGCCACCAAGATGGGCCGACGCATGGACCAGGTGCCGGAGAACTACCGCGCCGAGCACTTCCGCCAGTGGGTCGACCGCTCGCGCCGCAACCTCGGCGTCGACACCCTCGACCTGGTCCAGCTGCACTGCCCGCCCAGCGCGACCATCGACGACGACGCGACCTACGACGCCCTCGACGCGATGGTCGCCGACGGCTCGATCGCGGCCTACGGCGTCAGCGTCGAGACCGCTGCCCAGGCCCTGTCGGCCATCGCCCGCCCGCACGTCGCGTCGGTGCAGATCATCCTCAACGCGTTCCGGCTCAAGCCCCTCGACGAGGTGCTGCCCGCCGCGGCCGAGGCCGGCGTCGGCATCCTCGCGCGGGTGCCGCTGGCCAGCGGCCTGCTGTCGGGTCGCTACGACCGCAGCACCACCTTCGCCGCCGACGACCACCGCAGCTACAACCGCGACGGCAGCGCCTTCGACGTCGGCGAGACCTTCTCCGGCGTCGACTACGACACCGGCGTCGAGGCCGCGCAGTCGTTCGTCGACCTGGTGCGCGAGCACGTCCCCGACGCCACGCCCGCGCAGGCCGCGATCGCCTGGTGCTGGCAGCAGCCCGGGTGCACGACGGTCATCCCCGGCGCCCGCAACGCCGACCAGGCCCGCGCCAACGCCGCCGCCGGCGAGCTCGGCCCGCTGCCCGACGCCTTCCTCACCGCCGTCCGCGACCTGTACGACGCCCGCATCCGGGCGCAGGTGCACGAGCGCTGGTAGGTGGACCACCACCCACGTGGTGGTCCTCGGCCTCGCCCGCTCAGACGTCGGCGACGCGGGGCGCGACCTCGGTGCCGAGCAGCTCGATGCCGCGGAGCAGGTCGTCGTGGGCGAGGCGGGGGTTGGTCATCTGGATCGCGATGCGGTCGACGCCGCCGAGCTGGTCGGCGACGCGGCCGAGCTTGGTGACGATCTCGTCGGGGCTGCCGAGGAAGAAGGCGCCGTCGGGGCCGCTGGTGGCGTCGAACTGCGCTCGGTTGGGCGGGGGGAACCCGCGCTCGCGGGAGTGCGAGGTGAACATCTCCAGCCACCCCGGGAAGATCGTGTCGGCCGCCTGCTGACGGCTCTCGCCGACGTACCCGAAGACGTGCAGGCCGACCTGCAGCGTCGCCGGGTCGTGGCCGGCCTCGGCGCCGGCGCGGCGGTAGAGGTCGACGAGCGGGGCGAAGCGGCGGGGCTCGCCGCCGATGATCGCGACCATCAGCGGCAGGCCGAGGAGGCCGGCGCGCACGAACGACTCGGGCGTGCCGCCGACGCCGACCCAGATCGGCAGCGGGTCCTGCAGGGGCCGCGGGTAGACGCCCTGGCCAGTCAGGGCGGGGCGGTGCCGGCCGGACCAGGTGACCCGCGGTGACTCCCGCAGCTGCAGGAGCAGCTCGAGCTTCTCGGCGAAGAGGTCGTCGTAGTCGGCCAGGTCGAGGCCGAAGAGCGGGAAGGCCTCGGTGAACGACCCGCGCCCCACGACCAGGTCGATGCGTCCGCCCGAGACGAGGTCGAGGGTGGCGAACTGCTGGAAGACCCGCACCGGGTCGTTGGCGCTCAGCACGGCCACGGCGCTGCCGAGACGGATGCGCGTGGTGCGCGCGGCGGCCGCGGCCAGGATCACCGGAGGGGCGGAGTCGTAGTACTCCTCGCGGTGGTGCTCCCCGATGCCGAAGGAGTACAGGCCCGAGGAGTCGGCCAGCTCGATCTCCTCGAGGAGGTGGGCCATCCGCTCGGCGGGGCCCACCACGTGGCCGGTGGACGGGTCGGTGACCCGGGAGACGAAGCTGTCGACGCCGACGTGCATCCGTCGAGTCTGGCAGCCGCGCGTCAGCCGAGCGCCGCGGCCTCCTCGGCCAGGTCGGTGATGGCGTCCCAGGCACGGGCGGCGACGAGGTCGCCGGGGGTGAGCCAGGAGCCGCCGACGCAGCCGACGTTGGGCAGCGCGAGGTAGTCGGACGCCGAGGCGGCGGTGACCCCGCCGGTCGGGCAGAAGCGCGCGGCCGGGACGGGGGAGGCGACCGAGGACAGGAACGCCCGCCCGCCGGAGGCCTCGGCCGGGAACAGCTTCATCTCGGTCTGCCCGGACTCGAGCACGGCCAGGACCTCCGAGACGGTGGCGACGCCGGGCAGGAACGGCAGCCCGGTCTCGCGCATCGCGCCCAGCAGGGTCGGCGTCGAGCCGGGGGAGACCAGGAACTGCGCGCCGGCGTCGTGCGCCTGCTTGGCCTGGCCCGGCGTGACGACCGTGCCCGCGCCGACCAGCACGTCGGGCACCGCGGTGGCGACGGCCTCGATGGCGTCCAGGGCGACCGGCGTGCGCAGGGTCAGCTCGATGGCGGGCAGGCCGCCGGCGGCCAGCGCCCGGGCGATGTCGACCGCGTCCTCGACGCGGTGGACCACGACGACCGGCAGGACCGGGACGACGTCGAGCAGGGAGTCGTAGAAGACGTGGTCAGACGACAACGGGGACCTCCGAGGGAGCCGCCGGGGCGGGGTGGGTGGGGAAGATGGACGCGCCGGCGTCGGCCGCGCCGACGGTGGCGCGGAAGGCCGCGAACAGCTCGCGCCCGGTGCCTGCCCAGGCCGGGCCCTCCGGGGCCGAGCCGGTGGGTCGACGCTGCTGGACGGCGTACGCGTCCTCGATGTGGAGCACCCCGCGGTCGGCGTCGACGGTGATGACGTCGCCGTCGCGCACCCGGGAGAGCAGGCCGCCGACGGCGGCCTCGGGGGTGACGTGGATGGCGGCGGGCACCTTGCCGGACGCGCCGGACATGCGGCCGTCGGTGACGACGGCGACCTTCTGGCCGCGGTCCTGCAGGACGCCGAGGCAGGGGGTGAGCTTGTGCAGCTCGGGCATGCCGTTGGCGGCCGGGCCCTGGTAGCGGACGACGGCGACGAGGTCGCGGCCGTCGAGGCGGCCCTCGGCGAACGCCGCCAGCAGGTCGGCCTGGTCGTCGAAGACCATCGCCGGTGCGGTGACGACACGGTGCTCGGGCTTGACCGCGGAGGTCTTGACCACCGCCGTGCCGAGGGCGCCGCGGACGACCTTGACGCCGCCGTCGGGGGCGAACGGGTCGTCGGCCGGACGCAGGACGTCGCGGTCGAGGCTGGCCTTGGGGCCCTCCTCCCACGACAGCGCGTCGCCCCGGAGCACGGGCTCGCGCGTGTAGTGCTCGAGGCCGCGGCCCATGATCGTGAGCACGTCGCCGTGCACCAGGCCCGCGCGGAGCAGGGTGTGCACGAGGAAGGCGATGCCGCCGGCGGCGTGGAAGTGGTTCACGTCGGCCTGGCCGTTGGGGTAGATGCGGCACAGCGACGGCACGACCGCCGACAGCTCGGCCAGGTCGTCCCAGGTGAGGTCGACGCCGGCGGCGCGGGCGATGGCCACCAGGTGCATCGTGTGGTTGGTCGACCCGCCGCTGGCCAGCAGGGCCACGCAGGCGTTGACGATGGCCCTCTCGTCGACGATCTCACCGATCGGCGTCGGGTCGCCGCCCTGCCGCGTGATGGCCACGGCACGGGCCGCGGCGGCGTCGGTGAGCGCCTCGCGCAGCGGGGTGCCGGGGTTGACGAAGGACGAGCCCGGCAGGTGCAGGCCGAGCACCTCCATCAGCAGCTGGTTGGAGTTGGCCGTGCCGTAGAAGGTGCACGTGCCCTTCGAGTGGTACGACGCCGCCTCGGCCTCGAGCAGCTCCGCGCGACCGACCTTGCCCTCGGCGTGCAGCTGGCGCACCTGGGCCTTCTCGGCGTTGGGCAGCCCGGAGGCCATCGGGCCGGCGGGCACGAACACCGTCGGCAGGTGGCCGAAGGACAGGGCCCCGATGAGCAGGCCGGGCACGATCTTGTCGCACACGCCGAGCATGAGCGCGCCGTCGAACATGTCGTGGCTGAGCGCGATCGCGGCCGACATGGCGATGACGTCGCGGCTGTAGAGGCTCAGCTGCATGCCGTCGCGGCCCTGGGTGATGCCGTCGCACATGGCCGGCACGCCGCCCGCGACCTGCGCGAGGCCACCGGCCCGCGCGGCGGCCTTCTTGAGCACCGGCGGGTAGTCGCCGTACGGCTGGTGGGCCGAGAGCATGTCGTTGTAGCTGGTGACGATGGCCAGGTTGGGCTTGACCCGACCGCGCAGGGCCAGCTTGTCCAGCGCCTCGGAGGCGGCGAAGCCGTGGGCGAGGTTGGCGCAGCCGAGGTCGGTGCGGGCCGGCTCGCGGCGGGCGCCCGCGGCGCGGATGCGCTCGAGGTAGGCGGTGCGCGTGGTCGCGCTGCGCTCGACGATGCGACGGGTGACCGCGGCGACGACGGGGTGCATCGCGGGGGTGGGGGTGCGCTCAGTCAAGGTCGGACTCCTGCCAGTGTCGGCCGTCGCGCTCGAGGAGCGCGGCGGCGGCGAACGGCCCGCTGGTGCCGGCCGGGTAGCGCTTGGGGCGCTCGGCGGTGACCGCCCAGCGCTGGAGGATGGGCTCGACCCACGACCAGGCGGCCTCGACCTCGTCGCGGCGCATGAACAGGGTCGGGTTGCCGCGCACGACGTCCATGAGCAGCCGCTCGTAGGCGTCGGGCATCCGGGCGTCGAACGCCGAGGCGTAGGACAGGTCGAGCGAGACCGGCTTGAAGCGGAACCCGCCCGGACCCGGCTCCTTGGCCGTCATGTGCAGGCGCATGCCCTCGTCGGGCTGGACCTGGATGTGCAGCCGGTTGGGGGTCTGCACGCCCTCGTGGTGGGGGAACATCGCGTGCGGCGGCTCCTTGAAGACCACCACGATCTCGGAGAGCTTGCGGTCCATCCGCTTGCCGGTGCGCAGGTAGAACGGGACGCCGGCCCAGCGCCAGTTCTGCACCTCGGCGCGGATCGCGACGTAGGTCTCGGTGGCGCTGCCGGGGCGGCCGAGGTCCTCGGTGTAGGACGGCACGGCCTCGCCGGCGACCAGGCCCTGGCCGTAGCGGCCGCGCACGGTGTCGCGGTCGACGTCCTCGGGGCTCATGGGCTTGAGGGCCTGGAGCACCTTGAGCTTCTCGTCGCGCACGCTCTCGCTGCCGACGTACGTCGGGGGCTCCATGGCCGTGAGGCAGAGCAGCTGCAGCAGGTGGTTCTGCACCATGTCGCGCAGCGCGCCGGAGGTGTCGTAGTAGCCGCCGCGGGTGCCGACGCCGAGGGTCTCGGAGACGGTGATCTGCACGTGGTCGACCCAGCGGGAGTTCCACAGCGGCTCGAGGAAGGTGTTGGCGAAGCGGGTGACCAGGAGGTTCTGCACGCTCTCCTTCCCGAGGTAGTGGTCGATCCGGTAGATCTGGTGCTCCTCGAAGACCGCACCGACGGCGTCGTTGACGGCGTGGGCGGAGGCGAGGTCGGTGCCGATCGGCTTCTCCATGACCACGCGCGAGGTCGCATCGACGCAGCCGGCCTCGTCGAGGCGCTCGCAGATCGGGCCGAACATGGCCGGGGCGACGGCGAGGTAGAAGACCCGCACGGTGCCGGGAGCGGTGGACTCCTTGAGCAGGCCGTGCAGCAGGTGCCAGTCGTCGCCGGTGGAGGCGTCGAGGCTGAGGTAGTGCAGGCGCGCGAGCAGCCGGTCGACGACCACCGGGTCGCGGTCGGCCACGTGCTGCTCGAGGGCGGCGCGGGCGATCGCGCGGTAGGACTCGTCGGTGTGCTCGGAGCGCGAGACGCCGATCACGCGGGACTCGGGGGCGAGCTGGCCCTCGACCTCGCGGTGGTACATGGCCGGGAGCAGCTTGCGCAGCGCCAGGTCACCGGTGGCGCCGACGACGGTGAAGTCGCAGGGGGGCATCGCGGTGGGGTCGGAAGAAGTCACCCGACGACGGTAGGACCAATGACTGTCTTGCACAAGCAGGCTTTCGTATTTGCCGAACATAAGTCAGGATGACCAGATGACGACCGCGGGGGAGCTGCTGCAGCTGGTGCGCCACGGGGGGTCCCCGAGCCGCTCCGAGCTCAGCCGCGAGACCGGTCTGTCGCGCACCGCGGTCAACGCCCGCCTCTCCGCGCTCGAGGACCTCGGGCTGGTCGTGCCCGGCGACGAGCTGGCCTCGACCGGCGGCCGGCCCGCAGGCGGCGTCGCCTTCAACCCGGCCGCCGGCGTGGTGCTCGCCGCCGCCGTCGGCCGCTCCCGCTCGCAGGTCGGCGTGCTCGACCTCGCCGGCGAGGAGCTGGTCGCCAGCTCCGCCGAGCACGCGGTCGGCGCCTCGCCCGACGACGTCATGCCGCAGGTCGCCGACCGGCTGGCCAAGCACCTCGCCGACCTCGGGTCGCCCCCGGTGCACGGCACCGGCGTCAGCCTGCCCGGCACCGTCGACCCCGTCCGGGGCGTCAGCATCGACTCCCCGGCCATGCCCGGCTGGGACGGCGTCGACCTGGCGGCGTACCTGCGCCAGCCGGGTCCGGTGTACGTCGCCAACGACGCCGACGTGCTCGCCCGCTCCGAGCGGCTCGGCCACGCCGCGACCTACCGCGACCTCGTCGTGGTCAAGGCCTCCACCGGCCTCGGGCTCGGCATCATCGCCGAGGGCCGGGTCGTCGCCGGCCACCTCGGTGCGGCCGGCGAGATCGGCCACACCAAGGTCGACGCGGCCGCCGGGCGGCGGTGCCGCTGCGGTGACGTCGGCTGCCTGGAGACCATCGCCGGCGGCTGGGCGCTCGTCGCCGAGCTGCAGGAGGCCGGCCACCGGGTCGAGCACGTGCGTGACCTCGCCGCCCTCGCCGTGGCCGGCGACGCCGACGCCAAGCGCCACCTGCGCGAGGCCGGCCGCCGCCTCGGCGAGGTGCTCGCCGTGGCCATCAACCTGCTCAACCCGCAGGCCGTCGTGCTCGGTGGCGACATGGCCGCCGCCTTCGACGCCTACGCCGCCGGCGTCCGCGAGAGCGTCTACGCCCGCGCCGCCGCCCTCGCCACCCGCGACCTGCGCCTGCTCGCCTCGACGTACGGCGACCGGGCCGGCCTGGTGGGCTGCGCGGCCATGGCCCTCGACCACGTCCTGAGCCCCGCCGCCGTCGACGCCCGCCTCGCCGAGCTCGCCCGCGGCTGACGCGCGTCCGCCCGAGCCGGCGGGCCGCCTCCGGGCGCGTCCCGTCGCCGACGCAAAATGCCCCACCGGCCATCGCGCGATCCCCTACAGTCCTCGCCGTGGAGGGGACGGTCCGGGTCGGCGTGCTCGGGCCCGTGGAGGTCACCGTCGACGGCCGGCCGGTGCCGCTGTCGCCCTCGCTGCGCACGGTCGTCGCCGCCCTGGCCGTCGAGGAGGGGCGGGTCGTCTCGGCCGACCAGCTCGTCGACCGCATCTGGGACGACGAGCAGCCGCGCGCGAGCGTGACCCTCCTCAGCTACGTCTCGCGGGTGCGCGCCCGCCTCGCCGCCGCGAGCGGCGACGACGACCTCGGGGTCGCGGTCCTGCGCACCCGGGCCCCGGGCTACCAGCTCGTGCTCGACGCGGGGGCGCTCGACGCCCAGCGGTTCCGCGGGCTGCTGCGCCGTGCCCGCACCGACCCCGACCCGCACGCCGCCCGCGCCACGGTCGGCGAGGCGCTCGACCTCTGGCGCGGCCCGGCGTACGCCGACGTGCCGGCCGACTTCGCCCGGGCCGAGGGCGAGCGGCTGGGGGAGACCCTGCTGCAGGCCCGCGAGCTGGCGATCGAGCTCGACCTCGCGCTCGGCCGCCACCTGGCGGTCCTCGACGAACTGGCCGCGCTGGTGCACGACGAGCCGCTGCGCGAGGGGCTGTGGGCGTCGTACGCGCTGGCGCTCTACCGCAGCGGCCGGCAGGCCGACGCGCTCGCCGCCCTCGGCCGGGCCCGGTCGGAGCTGGCCGAGCACCTCGGGGTCGACCCCGGACCCGCGCTGCGCGCGCTGCAGGACCAGGTGCTGCGGCAGGACCCGACCCTCGACGCCCCGGCCGCCCCGCCCGTGGCCGCCGCGCCGACCTCCGCCAGCCTGCCCGCCGAGGTCGCCGGGTCGGGCTCGGCCGGCATCGGTCGCGCGGCCCTGGTCGTCCCGCCCACGAGCCTGGTCGGCCGCGAGGACGACCTGGCCGAGCTGGCCGACGTCGTCCGGTCGGGGGCACGGCTCCTCACGCTCACCGGCTTCGGCGGCGTGGGCAAGACCCGGCTCGCGAGCCGGCTCGCCGACCACCTCGCCGGGCCCGACGCCCCCGCGTCGCCGTTCCCCGACGGCGTCGTGCTGGTGCCGCTCGCCACGACCCTCGACCCGGCGCTGGTGGTGCCGACCATCGCGCGCGCCCTCGGCCAGACCGCGCCCACCGGGCCGGACGGCGTACGCGTCCTGGCCGAGCAGCTCGCCGGACGCCGGCTGCTGCTCGTGCTCGACAACCTGGAGCACCTGCTCGACGCCGCGCCCGACGTCGCGGCCCTGGTGGCGGCGCTGCCGGGGCTGACCGTCGTCGCGACCAGCCGCGCGCCGCTGCGGGTCGGCGGGGAGCAGGAGTGGCCGGTACGGCCCCTCGCCGTGCCGGGCACGGCCGGGCGGGCCGTGGGGCTGGCCGAGGCGCAGGCGTCGTCGGCGGTCGAGCTGTTCGTGCAGCGCGCCCGGGCGGTCGCGCCCGGCTTCCGCCTCGACGCCGGCAATGCCGCGACGGTGGTCGAGATCGTGCGTCGCCTCGGGGGCATCCCCCTGGCCGTCGAGCTCGCCAGCGCCCGGCTCCGCATCCTCGGGCCCGAGGCCCTGCTCGAGCGGCTCGACTCCGCGCTCGGGTCCGGACCGCGCGACCTGCCCGAGCGGCAGCGCACGATGCGGGCCACGCTCGACTGGAGCTACCGGTTGCTCGACGGCGACGCCCAGCGCCTCTACCGCCGCCTCGCGGTCTTCTCGGGCGGCTGGACGCTCGACACCCTGCAGGTGCTCGAGGGGCCGGAGGTCCACTCGGCGCTGGAGACGCTGGTCGAGCACTCGCTCGTCACCACGAGCTGGGGCGGGCGGGACACCCGCTACGGCATGCTCGAGCCGGCCGCCCAGCACGCCCGCTCGCTCCTCGCCCAGGACGAGCTGGCCGAGGCCGCCACCGCGCACGCCGCCCACTTCGTCGAGCTCGCCGAGCGCGCCGGCCAGGGCCTGCTCGCCGCCGACCAGCTGGCGTGGCTGGAGGTCATCGACTTCGAGCACGCCAACCTGCTGCGGGCCCACGAGTGGTCACGCGGACCCGGCGACGGCGAGGTCGCGGGCCGGCTGGTGTGGGCGCTGTGGCTCTACTGGTGGTGGCGCAGCTTCACCACCGTCGGCCGCCGCGCGGTCGCCGCGGTGGTCGACGACCCGCGCCTGTCGCGGCCCGTCGCGGTGCGGGCGCGCCTGGCGGGGGCGGCGCTCGCCTACTCCCAGGGTGACCTCGACGTCGCCGAGGCCGAGTACGTCGCCGTGGTCGCCGCCGCCCGCGCCGACGGCGACCTCGAGCCGCTGGCCAACTCGGTCGCCGGCCTCGGCATCGTGGCCATCGCCCGGGGCGACCTGGTCGGCACCGAGGCCCACCAGCGCGAGGCCATCGCGGTCGCCGAGGAGCTGGTCGCGACCGAGGAGGGCGCCACCGGCTACGGCCCGTGGATCCTCTCGCTCGGCCACTGCTGGCTCGGCACCGCCCTGCTCGGCACCGGCCGGCACGAGGAGGCCCTGCACCACCTGCGGCGCGGTCTCGAGATCGCCCACGCCAGCGGCGACCGGCTCGCGGCCTACACGACGCTCTGGTACCTCGCGCACAGCGAGGCCGACCCCGCCGCCGCCCGCGCCCACCTGGTGGAGGGCCTGCGCCTCGCCGAGGGCGTCGGTGACCTGACCAACCTGTCCTACTTCCTCGACGCGCTCGTCGTCGTCGAGTCGGTCGGCGCCACGGCGTACGACGCCGCCGCGGCCGAGCGGCACGGTCGCCTGCTCGGGGCCGCCGCGGCCTTCCGCGACACCGAGGCCGCGCGCGCGATCAGCTACTACCAGCCCGACGACGAGGCCCGCGACCGTGCGGCCCAGCGGGCCCGGGCCGAGCTCGGTGACGAGGCCGACGACGCCGCCCGGGCCGCCGGTCGGTCGCTCACGATCGCCGAGGCGCTGCGGCTCGCGGTCGGCTGACGGGTCCGGGTCGGCGGCCGGCTCGGCTCGACGCGGTCGCCCGCCCGGCGGCCCCTGGCCCTCCGGTGGCTGAGGTGCGAGCGCAGCGAGCCCAGGGGTGCGGCCAGGGCGCGACGGCCCCGGTGGCGACGAGGCGGAGTGATCGGGGCATCGCGGACCCTTGCCTTGCAAGCGCTGACAACAGCGGTGTGTGACCACGGTCACCTTGGGGCGTCAAGAGCGGTGGCGGTGCTGTGAACGCTCGCAGACCGCCGGTCGAGCACTCGCCTGGTGACATCGCGCTGTCGAACATGTGTTCGATGTGGGGCACGATGGGTCCATGCCCAGCCCGATGCCAGCACCCCGCGATCGCAGCACCGTCCACATCGCCCCCCGGCCACCGATCCCGTGCGAGGTCCACGTCACCAGCGGTGCTGCCCCGGACGGGTGGTACGACGCCGAGCTCCTGGAGTGGATCAGCTACCCCTCGACGGGCTGGGTCGGCATGGTGCGCTACCGGACCGGTCCGAGCGGCGGCTACGTCGGGTGCTTCTCCCCCGCGGACATCCGGAGGATCGAGCCGCCGGCGTAGTCCGGGGCCGGGTGCCCGCCGCCCCTCCCACCCGCACCTCAGCCGACGTCCTCGACCTCCACGACCAGGTCGAGGGCGTCGGCGACGGGGCCGAGGACGGTGACCTCGGCGAGCGCGCCGGCGGCGCCGTGGCGGCGGCGCAGCTCGTCGTAGGGGTAGTCCGCCACGGGCTGCCACACGTCGTGGCCGCGGACCGGGTGGGTGGGGTACATGATCGCGCCGGAGTTGAGTCGGCACAGGCCGACGCGGTCGCCGTGCCGCTCCAGCAGCCGGGCGGTGTCGAGGTGGAGCACGAGCTGGGGGAGGTCGCGGTAGGCCCGGGCGCCGCGGAGGCGGGCGAGGCGGGCGGGGGTGGCCCAGCAGAAGACCCGGCCGTTGACGGCCGCGAGGAACTGCGCGACCGAGCTGTGCGGGGCGATGCGCTCGGCCAGGTACTTCATCGGACGCTGGTCACGCAGCAGGGCCGGCGGCTCGCCGGGTGCCTCGAGGAGCGCGGGGGAGCGGCGGGGCGACTCGAGCAGGTCGCGGCGGCGCGCCCCGGTCACGCCGTGCAGGGCGACCAGGTCGGCGGCGGGCAGCAGGCCGTGCCGCTCGATCGACGGCCAGGCCAGGGCGGGGGCGACGTGGAAGACCCGCGGGTGCCGGCGTACCAGCTCCTCTGGTTCCACGCTCCCATCGTGCCGGGGTCCCGGCGCGGCCGCCCACCCGGCTCACCCGGCTGACGCACTCAACGCTCGCAGCCCACCCGGCGCTCGGCGCGGCAGAGGTCGGAGCCGCGGCCTCCGGCGGCGGAGTCGCGCCCGGGGCCGCCGAGCAGCACGTCGTCGCGCAGCGAGCCGACGAGGACGTCGGCGCCCGGGCCGCCGCGCAGGGTGCCGCGGCGGCGGCAGTCGGGGAGCAGCTCGTCGTCGGTGGCGGGCACGATCTCGAGGGCGTCGGCACCACCGAGCCCGGCGGCGTCGATGGAGCACGCGACGACGCGCAGCGAGTTCGGCTGGTCGGTGCCGCGGAACCGGGCGTCCCCGCTCACGACCAGGCCGAGGTCGGCGAAGGACCTCGTCACGGCCGAGGCGGAGCCGACGCGGGCGCGACCGAGGCCCAGGTCGACGTCGGCGTCGCCGGCGCCGCGCAGGTCGAGCCGGTCGCGGCCGGGGCCGGCGGCCAGCCGTGCGCCCCGGACCGGCGCGAGCATCCGCACGGCGTCGCGCCCGGGCCCCAGGTCGGCCTCCAGGGACGCGGGCCGGTCGACGACCAGCGACTCGGCCGCCCCGGACCCGCGGAAGGTGACGGATCCGGAGGCGGCCGAGAGGTCGAACCCCTCGAGCCCGCCGAACCGCCACCAGCGGGCGCCGGCTCGGGTGGCGACGCCCCGGCCGTTGTCGACGACGACCGGCTGCGACGGCCGCACCGCGCTGCTGCGCGGACCCCACGCCACCACCTCGTCGCGGCCTGCGCCGCCCTGCAGCCAGGCGCCCGTGCCCGCCCGGCGCGCGGCCACGAAGACCCGGTCGTCCCCGTCGCCCAGGCGTGCGGTGTCGCGCATCGTCGCGCCCCCGACCTGCACCGCGTCGTCACCGCCGCGGGTCTCGACCACGTCGCGGCCGGCGTCACGGTCCGGGCTCGTGCCGCCCGCCTCGACGGTGCCGGTGCCGACCTGGTCGCCGCCGGGCCCGCCGACGAAGGTGTCGGCTCCGCGGCCCAGGACGGCGCGGACCCCGCGTGCCTCGGTCGAGGTGACGACGACCCGGTCGGCTCCGTCCCCGGTGCGCACCACCGGGGCGAGGTCGGCGGGGTGGACGTCGACGCAGACGAGGTCGTCGCCGCCGTAGGTCTGCACCGAGCGTGCCCCGCCGCTGACGACCACGTCGGGTCCGGGTGTCCCGCGCAGCAGCCCCTGGCCGGGCTCGCCGATGACGGTGGCCGGCCGTCCTTCGCAGGTGGCTGCGGCCGCCGCGGCTCCCGGGGCCGGGGGCGCCGCGGTGGCCGGGGCGCCCGAGAGCACCGACAGCACCGGGAGGACGAGGGGGACCGCGAGCAGTGCGGTCCGCAGGGCTGGGGCGGGGTGGGGCATGGGGGTCCCTTCCGAGGGCGCGTCCCGAGCGACGCGCAGGACGGCGAACCTACCCCGATCGTCCGGCGCCGCCCGGCGACCTGTGAGCGCTCACCGGCCCCAGAAAGGCCGCCGGGAGAGCACATCCGCGATCCGTCGACCCCGTCTACGTGAGCTCCGACATCCCATGTCTGTCGTTCCAGGGCGACGTCCAGCTCGAAGGAGCGCCCTGCGCCGTCCCGCCCCCCGACCCGCCTCGGTCCGGGTGCTGGCCGCCACCGGCCGCCCGGCCGGCGTGGTCCGACTCGTCGAGCGGGGCCGGGTGCTCGCCGCCGGCCGCCTCGACGCCCGGGGCCGGGCGTCCCTGCGGGTGCCCGCCCGCCGTCTCGGGCTCGGCCGCGCCGTCCTCGTGGTCCGGTACGCCGGCAGCGCGACGCACCGGCCGGACCAGGACACCCTGCGCGTGCGCGTGCGGCGGGGGTGAGGTCTCCCGGCTCGCCCGGGCACCCCCGGGAGCGCGGCTGTCGCAAGAGGCGTCCCTACGATGCGCACATGACCCGGGCCACACCGCGCACGCGAGGGCGCAGCCCCTCCATGGCCGACGTGGCGGCCCGGGCCGGCGTGTCCCACCAGACCGTGAGCCGGGTGCTCAACCAGTCGCCCCTGGTGCGCGACGACACCCGGGCCCGGGTGCTGGAGGCGATCCGGGAGATGGGCTACCGCCGCAACAGCGCGGCCCGGCAGCTGGCCACCAACCGCTCCGGGCGCATCGGGGTCGTGGCCACCCAGCTGCGGCTCTACGGGCCGACCATGGTCGCCAGCTCGGTGCAGCAGGCCGGCCACGACGCGGGCTACGAGGTGGCGCTGGTCGCGCTGGCCGACTACGACGACGGCGCGCTGCCGGCCGCGGTCGACCGGCTGCTCGACCAGGCCGTGGAGGCGCTGGTCGTGGCGGTCACCCACCGCGACGCCGCCGCCCAGGTGCAGGCCCTCTCCCCGCCGGTCCCGGTGGTGGTCGTGCAGGGCCTGGCCGGCGGCGAGCAGCACGCGGCCGGCATCGACCAGGTCGCCGGTGCCGTCACCGCGACCGAGCACCTCCTCGACCTCGGCCACCGCCACGTCGCCCACCTGACCGGCCCCCGCGACTGGGTCGAGGCCGACCAGCGCCGCGACGGCTGGCGCCGCGCCCACGAGGCCCGCGGGCTGCTGCCGGGGCCCGAGCTCAGCGGCGACTGGTCACCGGCGAGCGGTCACGCCGCCGGGCTGAAGATCGCCGACGACCCCGACGTCACCGCGGTCTTCGTGGCCAACGACGCCATGGCGCTCGGCGTCATGCAGGCCCTGCACGAGCGCGGTCGCCGGGTGCCCGACGACGTCAGCGTGGTCGGCTTCGACGACGTGCCCGAGGCCGCGTTCTACTGGCCGGCGCTGACCACCGTCACCCAGGACTTCGCGGCGCTGGGGCGCCAGGCCCTCGCGGTGACGCTGCGGGTGCTCGGTGGCGACGAGGACGGCACGGCGGCCCCGCTGCTGCCCGAGCTCGCGGTCCGGGCCTCGACCGCGGCCCCGCGCTCCGGTGCCTGACCGGCCCGCGCGCTGTTAGCGTTCACAGCGTGACCGACTCCGACGCCGCCGTGCACGCTCACCCCGCCTGGACCATCGGGGCGGCCCCCGGGCCGGTGCTCACCGTCCTCGAGCACGGCGCGACCGTTCACCGGCTGGAGGTCACCGGGGGCGACGGCACCCGACGCAACGTCGTGCTCGGCCACGCCACGCCCCAGGACTACCTCGACGCCGGACTGTTCATCGGCGGCACGATCGGGCGCTACGCCAACCGGATCGCGGGCGGTGCCTTCGAGCTCGACGGCCGGGCGGTGCAGGTCGGCACGTCCGACCGCGGCAACCACCTGCACGGCGGCCCCGACGGCTTCGACCGCCGCCCCTGGACCCTGGTCGAGCACGGCGACGGTCGCCTGGTGCTGCGGATCACCAGCCCCGACGGCGACCAGGGGTTCCCCGGCGAGGTCACCGCGACCGTCACCTTCGAGGTCGACGCGACCAGCGTGCGCCAGACCTTCGAGGCCACCACCGACGCGCCGACGGTGGTCAACCTGACCAGCCACGCCTACCTCAACCTGGCCGGCGACGGCTCCGGCACGGTCGACGGCCACCGGCTGCGCGTGGCGGCCTCCCGCTTCACGCCGGTCGACGAGACCGGCATCCCGCTGGGCGACCACGAGCCGGTCGACGGCACGCCGTTCGACCTGCGCGAGGGCCCGGCGCTCGGTCCGGTCGTGCGCGCCGACCACCCGCAGGTGCGCCTCGGGCCCGGCCTGGACCACAACCTGGTGCTCGACGGTGAGGGCTGGCGCGAGGTGGCCTGGCTCGACGAGCCCACGACCCGCACCCGGATGGTGCTCTCGACCGACCAGCCCGGCCTGCAGGTCTACACCGGCAACTTCCTCGACGGCACCCGGCGCTCGCGGGAGGGCGTGGCCTACCGCCAGGGCGACGGCCTGGCCCTGGAGCCCCAGCTCGCGCCCGACACGCCCCGCCGCAGCGGCCCCGGCTGGCCGAGCGCGGTGCTGCGGCCCGGCGAGACCTACCGCGCGCAGTTGGCCTGGAGGTTCGAGCTGCTCGAGGGGTAGGCCGCCAGCAGGGCGCCGACCGGGAGCCGGTGCACCCGCTCGAGGCGGGCCCGGTTGCGTGCCGAGGGGACGCCCCGACCGGCCTCCCACCCGCGCACGGCGTCGGTCGTGCACCCCAGCAGGTCGCCGAGCTCGCGCTGCGTCAGGCCCGCCCACGAGCGCCACGTGCGCAGCACCGCTGGCAGGTCGCCCACCCGCCAGCGACGCGGGTCGAGCTCGCGGGGCGGCTCCACGCCCGCCGCCTCGGCCACGGTCGCCACCGGGACGCCGTACGCCGACGCGAGGCGCCGCAGCATCACCAGGGGCGGCGGGGTGCCGCCCTCCCAGGAGCCGACCGTGTGCCGGGTCGAGCCCACCCGGCTCGCGACGACCTCCTGCGACAGCCCGCTGCGCAGCCGCAGCCGGCGCAGCGGGGAGGCGGGGGCGGGCTCGGGCGCGCGCAGCGGGGTGCGCAGCAGCCGGCGCAGCGCCTCGGGCGGCACGCCCAGCGCCCCGGCCAGCGCGGGCACCGCACTGCGGGGGATGCGGGCCCGTCCGGCCTCCCAGTTGTAGACGGTCGCGGCGCGGACCTCGGCCGCGGCGGCCAGCCGGGTGACGGGCACGCCGGCGGCGACGCGCAGCGGGCGCAGCGAGCGGCCGGGCACCGAGGCGTCGACGGTCGGCGCCGGGTGAACGTTCACATCAATCTCCTCGAAACGGTTGACGACGCTCATGTTAGCGTTCACACTCATCCGCAGTGACACCGGTCACATGGGCACCGATGCCCCTGATCTGGAGGAAAATCCCGTGGTGAAGAAGAACCTGGCCGCCATCAGCGCGGTCGCCCTGACGGCCCTCACGCTGACCGCCTGCGGCAGCAGCAGCGAGGCCGGCGGCGGCAACGAGACCGGCGGCAAGGGCGCCGGCAGCGACGGCAAGATCACCATGGGCTTCGCCCAGGTGGGCGCCGAGTCCGGCTGGCGCACGGCCAACAGCACCAACATCCAGGAGTCGGCCGCCGACGCCGGCATCGAGCTGAAGTTCTCCGACGCCCAGCAGAAGCAGGAGAACCAGATCAAGGCCATCCGCTCCTACATCCAGCAGAAGGTCGACGTCATCGCCTTCTCCCCGGTCGTCGAGACCGGCTGGGACGGTGTCCTGCAGGAGGCCAAGCGGGCCGGCATCCCGGTCATCCTCACCGACCGCGCGGTCGACTCCGAGGACACCTCGCTCTACAAGACCTTCCTGGGGTCCGACTTCGTCGAGGAGGGCAAGAAGGCCGGCCAGTGGCTGGTCGACAACGCCGCCGACGCCGACGTCGACGGTGACGGCGACATCAACGTCGTCGAGCTGCAGGGCACCACCGGTGCCGCCCCGGCCATCGACCGCAAGGAGGGCTTCGAGGAGGTCATCTCGAGCAACCCCGAGATCGCCATCAGCCAGTCGCAGACCGGTGACTTCACCCGCGACGGCGGCAAGCAGGTCATGGAGGCCTTCCTGCAGTCCGAGGACGGCATCGACGTCGTCTTCGCGCACAACGACGACATGGGCCTCGGCGCGATCGAGGCCATCGAGGCCGCCGGCCTCGAGCCCGGCAAGGACGTCAAGATCATCACGATCGACGCCGTCAAGGACGGGATGACCGCCCTGTCCGAGGGCAAGATCAACTTCATCGTCGAGTGCAGCCCGCTCCTCGGGCCCCAGCTGATGGACCTGGCCAAGAAGGTCCTCGACGGCGAGGAGGTCCCCGCCCGCGTCGTGACGGAGGAGACCACCTTCACCCAGGAGCAGGCCGCCGAGGTCCTCCCGACCCGCGCCTACTGAGCGGCGCTGGGCCGACCCCACCGGGTCGCCCGCAGCGCACCCGACGGGCCGACCGCCCGTCCCCCTCGTGCCCGTCGCGGGTCCGGCCCCACCGAGGCCGGGCCCGCGGCGGACCGCCAGCACCTGTCACACCCCGCCCCACCCCCCAGCTCGCCCGCACCACCGGAGGTACCTGATGACGCAGACCGAGGCCCCCGTCCTGCCCGACGCGACCACCGCGACCAGCGCGGGCCGTCCGGCCGACGCCCCCGTCCCGGTCGTGGAGATGCGCGACATCTCCATCACCTTCGGGGCGGTCAAGGCGCTCTCGGAGGTGAGCGTGCGCCTGTACCCCGGTGAGGTCCACGCGCTCATGGGCGAGAACGGCGCCGGCAAGTCGACCCTGATCAAGGCGCTCACCGGCGTCTACTCCATCGACGGCGGCACCGTGCTCGTCGGCGGCGAGCAGCGCTCGTTCGGCTCGCCGGCCGCCGCCCAGGACGCCGGCATCAGCACGGTGTACCAGGAGGTCAACCTGGTCCCCAACCTCACCGTCGCCGAGAACATGATGCTCGGGCGGGAGCCCCGCATCGCCGGTGCCATCAACACCTTCGCCATGAACCGCCGCGCCGCCGCGGTCCTGCAGCGCCTCGGCATCGACGTCGACCCACGCTCGGTCCTCGGCTCGCACCCGATCGCCGTGCAGCAGCTGGTCGCCATCGCCCGGGCCGTCGACGTCGATGCCCGCGTGCTGATCCTCGACGAGCCCACCTCGAGCCTGGACTCCGACGAGGTCGCCAAGCTCTTCGACGTCATGCGCCACCTGCGCGAGAAGGGCGTGGCGATCGTCTTCGTCTCGCACTTCCTCGACCAGGTCTACGAGATCTCCGACCGGATGACGATCCTGCGCAACGGCCGCCTGGTGGAGGAGCGGATGGTCGCCGACACCAGCCAGCTCGAGCTCGTCCAGCTGATGATCGGCCGCGACCTCGAGGTGCTCGAGCGCCTCGACCGCGACGCGGCCGCCGCGGCCGAGGAGCCCGCGGAGCCCGCCGTCCCGGTCCTGACCGCCGTCGGCCTGGGCCGCAAGGGCACGCTCGAGGCCACCGACCTCGAGCTCTTCCCCGGCGAGGTCATCGGCATCGCCGGCCTGCTGGGCTCGGGCCGCACCGAGCTCGCCCGCCTCCTCTTCGGCGCCGACACCGCCGACCGCGGCAGCCTCGAGGTCGGCTCGGCGACGGGCAGGCGGTCGGGACGACCGGGCCGGCGCCGCCTGCGCAGCCCGCGCCACGCCATCGACCGCAAGGTCGCCTTCTCCAGCGAGGACCGCAAGGGCGAGGGCGTCATCGGCGACCTCACCGTCGCCGACAACATGCTGCTGGCCCTGCAGGCCTCCCGCGGCTGGCTGCGCCCGATCCCGCAGGCGGTGCGCACGCAGCTGGTCGACCAGTACATCAAGGCCCTCGACATCCGGCCCGCCGACCCGCACGCGCTCATGCGCAACCTCTCCGGCGGCAACCAGCAGAAGGTGCTGCTGGCCCGCTGGCTCATCACCGAGCCCGAGCTGCTGATCCTCGACGAGCCCACCCGCGGCATCGACATCGGCGCCAAGACCCAGATCCAGGCCCTCGTCGCCGACCTGGCCGCGCAGGGGATGTCGGTGGTCTTCATCTCCGCCGAGCTGGAGGAGGTGCTCCGCCTCTCCGACCGGCTCGTCGTGATGCGCGACCGCCGCAAGATCGCCGAGCGGCCCAACGACGGCGTCAGCGTCAGCGACGTCCTGGAGATCATCGCCGGCCCCCAGGCCACCACGACCGAGAAGGAGGAGACCCGTGGCTGACACCCTCAAGCCGCCCACCGAGGTCCCGCAGACCAGCGACGACCCGACCCAGCTCGTCGTGCGCCGCGGCCCGCTGGCCGCGGCGCTGTCGCACCAGCTGGTGTGGCCGGTCGTCGCGCTGGTCGTGCTGCTCGCGGTCAACGTCGCCGCCGACCCCGGCTTCCTGGCCATCCGGATCCAGGACGGCCACCTGTTCGGCAACCTCGTCGACATCCTGCGCAACAGCGCCCCGGTGCTGGTGGTCGCGATCGGCATGACCCTGGTCATCGCCACCCGCGGCATCGACCTCTCGGTCGGCGCGGTCGCGGCCATCGCCGGCGCCATCGCGTGCACGACGCTGGTCGACAGCGCCAGCCAGGGCGCCGCGGCGACGGCGATCATCGCCTGCACCTACGCCCTGGCCGTCTGCGTCCTGCTCGGCCTGTGGAACGGCTTCCTGGTCTCGGTCGTCGGCATCCAGCCGATCATCGCCACCCTGGTGCTCATGGTCGCCGGGCGTGGCCTGGCCATGCTCGTCACCGACGGCCAGATCACCACGGTCAACAACGACTTCTTCAGCGGCATGGCCTCCGGGTTCGTGCTCACCCTGCCCATCGCGTTCGTGCTCGCGGTCGGCGTCTACGCCCTGACCGCGCTCATCACCCGGCGCACGGCGCTGGGCATGCTCATCGAGGCCGTCGGCATCAACCCCGAGGCCAGCCGCCTGGCCGGCGTCCGGTCGCGCACGATCATCTGGACCGTCTACGTCTTCGCGGGCCTCTGCGCCGGCGTGGCCGGCCTGGTCATCGCGGCCAACACCAATTCCGTCAACGCCAACAGCCTGGGCCTGTGGATCGAGCTCGACGCGATCCTCGCCGTCGTCATCGGCGGCACCTCACTGGCCGGCGGCCGGTTCTCGCTCACCGGCACCCTCGTCGGCGCGATCTTCATCGCCACCCTGGCCCGCACCATCGCCAGCATCGGCATCCCGCCCGAGGCCAACTACCTCTTCAAGGCCATCGTCGTGGTGGTCGTGTGCCTGCTGCAGAGCCCGCAGGCCCGCGGCGCCCTGCGCGCGCACCTCGCCCCCGCCCGCTCCCCGAAGGGAGGTGCTCGCGCATGAGCACCGCCACCGCCCCCGCCGCCAAGCAGGCCCCGGCCCCCGGCACCCCTCGCCCCGACGGCTCCCGCTCGGTGTGGCACCGGGTCAAGGACTTCGAGCCGCCCACGCGGTTCCTCCCCGTCTTCGTGACCTTCGCCCTGCTCGTCGGCATGTTCGGCGTCGGCGGCGCCCGCTACGACGGGTTCGCCGACCCCCAGACCGTGCTCAGCCTGCTCACCGACAACGGCTTCCTCGTGGTGCTGGCCGTCGGCATGACCTTCGTGATCCTCACCGGCGGCATCGACCTGTCGGTCGGCTCCAACGTCGCGCTGTCGACCGTCATCGCGGCGAAGACGCTGCAGATGGGCTGGTCGCCGCTGCTCGTCGTGGTCACGGTCCTGGTCGTCGGCACGGTGCTCGGCACCCTCATGGGCCTGCTGATCCACTACCTCGACATCCAGCCGTTCATCGCCACGCTCGCCGGCATGTTCCTGGCCCGCGGCCTGTGCTACCTCATCAGTGCCGAGTCGATCCCGATCACCGACGACACCTTCAGCACCTGGGCGTTCAGCACGCTCGTCCTGCCCGGCGGCTACTACGTGAGCTGGTCGGCCGTGGTCGCGCTCGTGCCGGTCGCGGTGGCGGCGTTCGTGCTCGCCAGCACCCGCTTCGGCCGCACCGTCTACGCCATCGGCGGCAACGAGTCCTCCGCGATGCTCATGGGCCTGCGCGTCGCCTCCACCAAGGTCGCCGTCTACGCGATCAGCGGGTTCTGCGCTGCCTTCGGCGGCATCCTGTTCTCCCTCTACACGCTCTCGGGCTACTCCCTCAACGCCGTCGGCATGGAGCTCGACGCCATCGCCGCCGTCGTCATCGGCGGCACCCTGCTCACCGGCGGCCGCGGCTACGTCGTCGGCTCGCTGCTCGGCGTCATGGTGCTGGGCCTGATCCAGACCTTCATCTCCTTCGACGGCACCCTCAGCTCCTGGTGGACCCGCATCAGCATCGGCGTCCTCGTCCTGGTCTTCGTGGTCGTCCAGCGGCTGCTCACCCGGCGGCAGCCATGACGCTGGTGCCCCCGCGTCCCGCCACCGGGCGGACGCCGGTCATGGCCGACGTCGCCCGGCTCGCCGGGGTGTCCCACCAGACCGTCTCGCGCGTCGTCAACGGCCAGGACAACCTGCGCCCCGAGACCCGCGAGCGGGTCGAGCGGGCCATCAAGCAGCTCGGCTACCGCCCCAACACCGCCGCCCGCGCGCTGGTCACCCGCCGCTCGGCGACCATCGGCGTCATCGGGTCCAAGGGCGGGTTCTGGGGCCCGAGCACGGTGCACCGCACCATCCAGGCCGCCGGCCGCGAGGCCGGCTACTTCGTCAGCTCGGCCAACCTGCAGAGCCTCACCCGCGGCGCCATGGTCGACGCGGTCAACCACCTGCGCGACCACGGCGTCGAGGGCATCGTGCTCATCGCCGCCACCGACGAGGCGCTCGAGGTCGCCCGGCACCAGGGCGCGCTCGGCGTCCCTGTCGTCGTCGTCGAGGGCGACGAGGGCCGCGCGCCGTGGACGGTCGGCGTCGACCAGGCCGCCGGCGCCGAGCTGGCCACCCGGCACCTGCTCGACCTCGGCCACACCGAGGTCGTGCACCTCACCGGCCCGCTGTCGTGGACCGAGGCCCGCGGCCGCATGCTCGGCTGGCAGACCGCGATGTACGCCGCGGGCCTGCGCCCCGGGCCGCACCTGGTCGGTGACTGGTCGGCCCGCAGCGGCTTCGAGGCGGGTCTCGAGATCGCCTCACGACGCGACGTGACCGCGGTGTTCTGCGCCAACGACCAGATGGCGATCGGCCTGCTGCGCGCGCTGCACGAGGCCGGCCGCCGGGTGCCCGACGACGTCAGCGTCGTCGGCTTCGACGACATCCCCGAGGCGGCCTACCTCATCCCGCCGCTGACCACCGTGCGCCAGGACTTCGGCGCCGTCGGCCGCCGCGCCATCGAGATCCTGCGCGCCGCGATCGACGGCTCGGTCGACGCCCCGGCCCGCCTCATCGCCCCCGAGCTCGTCGTCCGCGCGAGCTCCGCCCCCCGCCCCGAGAGGACCCACCCGTGACCGCCCAGCCCGACCCGCCCGGTCAGCCGCGCGAGACCTACGTCGTCGGCGTCGACTACGGCACGCTGTCCGGCCGCGCGCTCGTCGTCCGCGTCTCCGACGGCGCCGAGCTCGGCTCGGCCGTGCTCGACTACCCGCACGCCGTCGTCGAGGACCGGCTGCCCGCCGACCTCGACCCCGCCGCGACCGAGCTGGCGCCTGAGTGGGCGCTGCAGGTGCCCGACGACTACCGCGAGGTGCTGCGCCAGGCCGTGCCGGCCGCCGTCCGCGCCGCGGGCGTCGACCCGGCCGACGTGGTCGGCATCGCCACCGACTTCACCGCCTGCACGATGGTGCCGACGCTGGCCGACGGCACGCCGCTCAACGAGCTGCCCGGTCTCGCGGGCCGTCCGCACGCCTACGTGAAGCTGTGGAAGCACCACGCCGCCCAGCCCCAGGCCGACCGCATCAACCGGCTGGCCGAGGAGCGCGCCGAGCCGTGGCTGCCGCGCTACGGCGGCCTGATCTCCTCGGAGTGGGAGTTCGCCAAGGGCCTGCAGCTGTTCGAGGAGGACCGCGAGCTCTACGACCGCATGGAGCGCTGGGTCGAGGCGGCCGACTGGATCGTGTGGCAGCTGTGCGGCACCTACGTGCGCAACGCCTGCACCGCCGGCTACAAGGGGCTGTATCAGTCCTACGAGGGCCAGGACGGCGCCTACCCGTCCGCGGCCTACCTCGACGCCCTCGCCCCCGGCTTCTCCGCCTTCGTGCCCGACAAGCTGGAGCACCCCATCGGCCAGCTCGGGGAGCGCGCCGGCACCCTGTCGGCCCAGGCCGCCGCCTGGACCGGGCTGCCCGAGGGCATCGCGGTCGCCGTCGGCAACGTCGACGCCCACGTCACCGCCCCGGCCGCGCAGGCCGTCGGCGCCGGCCAGATGGTCGCCATCATGGGCACCTCCACCTGTCACGTGATGTCGGCCGACGTGCTGCGCGAGGTGCCCGGCATGTGCGGCGTCGTCGACGGCGGCATCGTGGCCGGCAGCTGGGGCTACGAGGCCGGCCAGTCCGGTGTCGGCGACATCTTCGGCTGGTTCACCCGCACCAGCGTCCCGCCGTCGTACGTCGCCGCGGCCCAGGCCGCGGGGGAGTCGGTGCACGAGCACCTGACCCGCCTGGCCGCGGCCCAGGAGGTCGGCGAGCACGGCCTGGTCGCGCTCGACTGGCACTCCGGCAACCGCTCGGTCCTGGTCGACCACGAGCTCTCGGGGCTGGTCGTCGGCCAGACCCTGGCCACGAGGCCGGAGGACGTCTACCGCGCGCTGCTCGAGGCCACGGCCTTCGGCACCCGCGTCATCGTCGAGACCTTCCGCGACAGCGGCGTGCCGGTCGAGGAGTTCGTGGTCGCCGGCGGCCTGGCCAAGAACCACCTGCTCATGCAGGTCTACGCCGACGTCACCCGGCTGCCGCTGTCGGTCATCGACTCCGAGCAGGGCCCGGCGCTCGGCTCCGCGATCCACGCCGCCGTCGCGGCCGGCTGCTACGACGACGTGCCGAGCGCGGCCAAGAGCATGGGCAAGGTGCGCCGCGGGGTGTTCCTGCCCGACGAGGCCCGCGCCCAGCAGTACGACGACCTCTACGCCGAGTACGTCGCGCTGCACGACCACTTCGGCCGCAACCAGGCGACCATGCGCCGGCTCAAGGCGCTGCGCCGTGACGCCGTCGCCCGCCGACGGGCCCGCGGGGCCGGCGTCCAGGGCCAGGAGGTCTCGGCATGACCGTCGTCGACGACGTGCAGGACACCGTGCTGCGGCTGCGCCGCGAGGTGTGCGCGCTGCACGAGCAGCTCACCCGCTACCAGCTGGTCGTCTGGACGGCCGGCAACGTCTCCGCGCGCGTGCCCGGTCGCGAGCTGCTGGTCATCAAGCCCAGCGGCGTCTCCTACGACGACCTGGCGCCCGAGAACATGGTGGTCTGCGACCTCCACGGCCGCGTCGTCGAGGGCGAGCACGCGCCGAGCTCCGACACCGAGGCCCAGGCCTACGTCTATCGCGAGATGCCGCACGTCGGCGGCGTGGTGCACACCCACTCGACGTACGCCACGGCGTGGGCCGCGCGCGGCGAGGCCGTGCCGTGCGTGCTGACGATGTGCGCCGACGAGTTCGGCGGGGAGATCCCGGTCGGGCCGTTCGCGGTCATCGGCGACGACTCCATCGGCCGCGGCATCGTCGAGACGCTGCGCGGGAGCCGCTCGCCGGCGGTGCTGATGCGCAACCACGGCGTCTTCACCGTCGGCCCCACGGCCAAGGCCGCCGTCAAGGCCGCCGTCATGTGCGAGGACGTGGCACGGACCGTGCACGTCTCCCGCCAGCTCGGCACCCCGCTGCCCATCGAGCAGCGGTACGTCGACTCGCTGTTCGACCGCTACCAGAACGTCTACGGCCAGCGCTGACCGCGCCCGGCCGTCCCGACACGCTCCCCACGCTCGCCACCGAGAGGAACCCTGATGACCACCACGTCGACGCCGGCGCAGTCCCGCCCCGCCCCGGAGGTGTGGTTCCTGACCGGGAGCCAGTCGCTCTACGGCCCCGAGACCCTCGACCAGGTGGCCGCGCAGTCGCAGGACATCGCCGCCCAGCTGACCGCCTCGATGGCCGAGGCGGGCCTGCCGGCCGAGCTGGTCTGGAAGCCGGTGCTCCTCGACGCGGGGTCCATCCACCGCCAGATGCTCGAGGCCAACAGCGCCGCGCAGTGCGTGGGCGTCGTGGCCTGGATGCACACCTTCAGCCCGGCCAAGATGTGGATCGCCGGCCTGGACGCCCTGGCCAAGCCGCTGCTGCACCTGCACACCCAGCACGGCGTCGACCTGCCCTGGTCGACCATCGACATGGACTTCATGAACCTCAACCAGGCCGCCCACGGCGACCGGGAGTTCGGGTTCATCCAGTCCCGCCTCGGCGTGCCGCGCAAGACGGTCGCGGGCCACGTGTCCAACCCGGTCGTGGCCCGCCGCATCGCCGGGTGGGTGCGCGCCGCGCTCGGCCGCCACGAGGTCCGCAGCCTCAAGCTGGCCCGCTTCGGCGACAACATGCGCGACGTCGCGGTCACCGAGGGCGACAAGGTCGAGGCCCAGCTGCGCTTCGGGGTCTCGGTCAACACCTACGGCGTCAACGACCTGGTGGCCGTGGTCGACGCCGTGGCCGACGAGCACGTCGACAAGCTCTGCGTCGAGTACGCCGACACCTACCGCGTCGACGCCTCGCTGCTCCCCGGCGGCGAGCGCCACGAGTCGCTGCGCTACGGCGCCCGGATCGAGCTCGGGCTGCGCACGTTCCTCGGCGAGGGCGGGTTCGGCGCGTTCACCACCAACTTCGAGGACCTCGGCGGGCTGCGCCAGCTGCCGGGCCTGGCCGTGCAGCGGCTGATGGCCGACGGCTACGGCTTCGGCGGCGAGGGCGACTGGAAGACCTCGGTGCTGCTGCGCACGACCAAGGTGATGGCCCAGGGCCTGCCCGGCGGCACGTCGTTCATGGAGGACTACACCTACCACCTGGCTCCGGGGGCCGAGAAGATCCTCGGCGCCCACATGCTCGAGGTCTGCCCGACCATCACCTCCCAGACCCCGTCGCTGGAGTGCCACCCGCTCGGCATCGGCGGTCGCGAGGACCCGGTGCGGCTGCGGTTCACCGCCGACCCCGGCGCCGGCCTCGTCGCGGGCCTGTCCGACCTCGGCGACCGCTTCCGGCTGACCGTCAACGAGGTCGACCTGGTCGAGCCCGACGAGGACCTGCCGCAGCTGCCGGTGGCCTGCGCGGTCTGGGAGCCCCGCCCGTCGCTGTCGACCTCGGCCGAGGCGTGGCTGATGGCCGGCGCCCCTCACCACACGGTGCTCTCGACCGCGGTCGACGTCGAGACGTTCTCGGACTTCGCCGAGATGGTGCGGGTCGAGATGGTGACCATCGACGCCGACACGACGCCGCGCACGTTCCAGCGCGAGCTGCGCTGGAACGCCGCCTACCACCGGCTCGCCGAGCGCCTGTGACCCCACCTGTGAGACTGGCGTGGTGACCTCCCCCGCGCCGCTCGAGGCGAGCCCCACCGGCCTGAACTGGTCGGGCAACGTCCGCTACGCCTCGACCGGCGTGGTGCAGCCGCCCGACCTCGCCGGGGTGCAGGAGGCCGTCGCGGGCGCCGCGGCGGCCGGCACCCGTGTCCGCGCGCTGGGCTCGCGCCACTCCTTCTCCACCGTCGCCGACACCGACGGGCTGCACCTGTCGACCCGCGGGCTCGGCACCCGCGTCGAGGTCGACGCCGACGGCCTCGCCGCGGTGCCGTCGGGGGCGACGTACGCCGAGGTCGCGGCCCAGCTGCACGCCGCCGGCCGGGCGCTGCACAACATGGGCTCGCTGCCGCACATCAGCGTCGCCGGCGCCTGCGCCACCGGCACCCACGGCTCCGGCGACGGCAACGGGGCGCTGGCCACCGCGGTCCGCGGCCTCGAGCTGGTGACGGCCAGCGGCGAGGTCGTGCGGCTCGACGCCGACCACCCCGACCTGCCCGGCGCCGCGGTCTCGCTCGGCGCGCTCGGGGTCGTCACCCGGCTCTGGCTGGCCACCGAGCCGGCGTACGACGTCGCGCAGACGGTCTGGACCGACGTGCCCGCCGACGCGCTGGCCGACGAGATCGAGGCGGTCATGGGCTCCGGCCACAGCGTCAGCGTCTTCGACGACCTGCGCGACCCGTCGGTGGTGAGCGCGGTGTTCGTCAAGCAGCGCGTCGACGGTCGCGCCGACCTCGCGCCCGTGCTGGCCGGACGGCCGTCGGCCGCCGGCCCGGTGCACCCGGTGCCCGGCATCGACCCCGCGCCGGCCACCGAGCAGGGCGGCGTGTCCGGGCCCTGGCACGAGCGGCTGCCGCACTTCCGCGCCGAGTTCGTGCCGAGCGTGGGGGAGGAGCTGCAGACCGAGTACTTCGTGCCGCGGGCGGCGATCCGCGAGGCGCGTGCGGCGCTGGCCGAGGTCGCCGACCAGGTGGCGCCCGTGCTGATGGTGCACGAGCTGCGCACCGTCGCCGCCGACGAGCTGTGGCTCAGCGGCGCCCACGGCCGCGACACCGTGGCGATCCACTTCACCTGGCGGCCCGAGCCGGGGCCGGTCGGCGAGGCGGTGCGCCTGCTGGAGCGGGTGCTGGCGCCGTACGACCCGCGGGCCCACTGGGGCAAGGTCGCCGGCGGCACCGTGCCGCGCTGCGACCCGGCGGGGGCGGCGCGGTTCGCGGTGCTGCGCGACCGGCTCGACCCGGGGCGGGCCTTCGGCAACGCGTTCCTCGACGCCGAGCTCGACTCGCTGGCGGCTGCTCAGTCCTCGACGTAGCGGGGGCGGCAGGCGAACCAGCCCGCCACGAGCCCGGGCACCACGCTCGCGGTGAGCAGCCACAGCGGCGCCGACCACGAGCCGGTGGCCTCGCGGAGCAGGCCGAGGCCGAGCGGCCCGGTGGCGGCGAGGGCGTAGCCGGTGCCCTGGACGAACCCGGAGACGCTGGCCGCGGCGGCCGGCGTCCGGGTGCGCTGGTTGACCAGGGTCAGGCACAGCGGGAAGCTGCTGACGCCGACGCCGAGGGCGCAGACCCAGAGCAGGGTGCCCTCGCGCGGGGCGAGGTCGAGGCCGACGAACCCGACCACGAGCAGGGCCGAGCAGACCACGACCACCGGGAACGGGTTGGCCACCCGGGTCGCGAGCTGCGGCACCGCGAGCGCGGCGAGCACGCCCCACGCGGAGTAGAGGGCGACCATCGACCCCCCGAGCGCCCGGCTGCCGCCGGCGTCGGTGAGCACGGCGGGCAGCCAGGTGATGACGGCGTAGTTGGTCAGCGCGGTCAGGGCGAACAGGACGACGAGGCCCCACGCCGTGGCCGAGCGGGCCACGCGCGGGCGCGTCCCGGCCGGGGCGGACGCGCGGTGGTCGGCGGAGCGGGTGGCGAGCGCGAGCACCAGCCAGAGCACCGCGGCCAGCGCGGCGGGCACGGCCCAGACGCCGACCGAGACCCGCCACCCGGCGGCGTCGGCCACGGGCACGGCGAGCAGCGGGGCGATGAACTGGCCGGTCTGCAGCAGGAGCAGGTAGGTCGAGGTCCACAGCGCGATCCGGTCGGGGAACCACGTCTTGACCAGCGGGACGACCACCACGTTGGCCGCCCCGATGCCGGCGAGCGCGAGCACGGTGGAGACGACGAGGACGACCGGTCCGGGGGCCAGGGCCCGGAGCAGCAGGCTGGCCGCGGTGAGCGCGAGGGCGGCCGTGGCGGTGCGCTCCAGCCCGAACCGGCGGGTGACCACCGGCGCGAGCAGGCCGAAGATCGCGAACGACGCCGCGGGCACCGTGCCGAGCACGCCGATGAGGGCCACGCCGAACCCGAGCCGGTCGCCGATGGTCTCCAGCAGCGGGCTGAAGCCGGTGACCGCGGTGCGCAGGTTGACCGCGGTGACGGCGATGGCGAGGCCCGCCCACACGGCGAGGCGGCGGGCGGGTGGGGCGGCGGGGGGTGCCAGGGTGGTCACGTGGGCTCCGTCGGGCTGGATCCGGGCATAGATCGGATCATGGGATGAATTGGGACGATAGTGGAACGCCACCCCTCGGTCGAGGGGGCCTGCGCCGCGACAGCCTCGTCGACCAGGCCGCGGCCCGCTTCCGCGCCGAGGTCGTCTCGGGCCGCTGGTCCGTCGGCGGCCGCATCCCGACCGAGCCCGAGCTCGTCGACCTGGCCGGCGTCGGGCGCAACACCGTCCGCGAGGCCGTGCAGTCGCTCGTACACGCCGGGCTGCTGCGCCGCGAGCAGGGCCGCGGCACCTTCGTCATCTCCGACTCCGAGCTCGCCGGCCCGCTCGGCCGGCAGCTGGCCGGCGGCTCCCGGCGCGACTACCTCGAGCTCCGTCTCGCGCTCGACCGCACCGCGGCCGCGCTCGCCGCCACGCGGCGCACGGCGGAGGACGCGGACCGCCTGCGCGCGCTGCGCGACCGGCGAGCCGCCGCCTGGGCGCCCGACGGCGACCCCGAGGACCGCGCCCCGGCCGACCTCGCCCTGCACCGCGCCGTCGTCGAGGCGAGCCACAACCCGCTCTACCTCTCCCTGTACGCCAGCGTGCTCGACGTGTTCGCCCGGCACATGCGCGACGACGAGACCGGCGACGCCGACCCGGCGGCCCGCGAGCACCACGACCTCGTCGAGGCCGTCGTCGCCGGCGACGCCGTGGCCGCGGCCGCGGCCGTCGACCGCATCGTCGAGCCGCTGCTGCGCGACGCCTGAGGGAAACCCCGGCGACGACTGTCCGTGGTCGGTGGCAGAGTGCTGGCCGATGATCTCCCTCGCCACCGCCCTCAAGCCGCCCTCGCCCCTGGCCGGGCGGCTGGCGGGGCAGTCGCTCCTCTTCGCGCTCGGCGAGGGCACGTTCATGACGGGCTCGGCGGTCTTCTTCACCCAGATCGTCGGCCTGCGCGCCGCCGAGGTGGGGCTCGGCCTCACCATCGCCGGCATCGCCAGCTTCCTGGCGGCCTACCCGATGGGCAAGCTCGTCGACCGGTTCGGCCCCAAGCGCTGCTGGGCGGTCAGCGCGGCCGGGCAGGCCGCTGCGTTCACGCTGTGGCCCTTCATCGACAGCTTCGCCGGCTACGTCGGCATGGCCGTGCTGATGGAGGTCGTCGGCGCCCTCGGCGGCGCGGCCCACGGCGCCTACACGATCGACGTGCTGCCGCAGGAGGAGCGGGTGCAGTCGCGCGCCTACATGTACTCCGCGCTCAACCTCGGGTTCACGCTCGGCTCGGTCGTCGGCGGCGTCGCGCTCGCCTTCGACTCCGACGCCGTGCTCCAGGCCGTGCCCTGGTTCACCAGCGCCGTCTTCCTGGTCAACGCGGCCGCCATCCTGCGGCTGCCCAACGCCTCCCACGACGACCGCACGCCCGAGGAGCGCAAGGTCAAGGTCGCCGGGCCGGGGCCGCTGCGCAACGTGGGCTGGATGGCCTCGACCTTCTTCGTCGGCGTCCTGTGGACCAACCAGGTGCTCCTCAACATCGTCATCCCGCTCTGGCTGGTCGAGGAGACCGACGCCCCGCGGGTCCTGCTGGCGTTCCTGTTCGGCACCAACACCGTCATGTGCATCCTGCTGCCGATGGCCGCCGCCCGCGGGGTGCGCGACGTGCCCACGGCGCTGCGGGCGATCCGGTTCTCCACCGGCTTCTTCGTCCTCTCGTGCGTCATCACGCTCTACACCCACGACACCGTCGGCTGGGTGACCATCGCGCTGGTCTGGCTGGGCCACATCACCGTCACCGGCGCCGAGCTCTACCTCTCGGCCGCCAGCTGGTCCTTTGAGGCCGAGCTGATGGACCCGCGCCGCCGCGGTGAGTACCAGGGCGCCGCCGAGCTGAGCGGCACCCTCGGCAAGGTCTGGGCGCCCGCGCTCTACACGTTCCTCGCGCTGTCGTGGGGCGAGATGGGGTGGCTGGTCATCGCCGCGATCATCGTCGTCGCCGCCGCCGGCCTGCACTGGTCGGTCCGACCCGCCCGCGCCTTCCTCGACCGCCAGGGCGTCGACCCCTCCCTCGGCGCGCCCGACCGCGAGCCCGAGGCCGCCGGCACCCCGGTCCCGCCGCCCACGTTCGACGCCACCCAGTGACCGGGTGACCCGGTGACCGGGCGGGTGGCGCTGTCGCGGCTCGACGGCGACCGGGTGCTGGTCACCGACCCCGCCGGGGAGCACGAGGTCGCGGCGGCCGACCTGGCGTCGTACGTCGCGGAGCGGGAGGGGTCGGCCGACCCGCCGCGCTGGGTCTGGGACGACACCGGCCGGTGGTACCCGGCCCTGCTCGACGCCGGCGTCCGCGTCGCCCGCTGCCACGACCTGCGGCTCGGCCACCACCTGCTGCGTCGCTCGCCGGTCGTCGACCCGGGGCTGCTGGCCGGACCGCAGGACGCGCTGTGGGACCGGCTGGGCCCGACGGTGCCGACGGAGCCGACGCTGTTCGCCGCCGACGACGCGGCGGAGCGGCTCCGGGCCGACGTCGAGGACGCGCGGCAGCAGGCCGCGGTCGCCGCCTGCGCCGAGCCCGGGCGGCTCGGACTGCTGCTGGCCGCGGAGTCGTCGGGGGCGCTGGTCGCGGCCGAGATGACCTGGGCGGGCCTGCCGTGGCGCGCCGACGTGCACGACCGGTTGCTGGTCGAGCTGCTCGGTCCGCGCCCCCCGCGCGGCGCCCGCCCGCAGCGGCTCGAGGATCTCGCCGTGGAGGTCCGCGCGCTCCTCGACGCGCCCGGCCTCAACCCCGACTCGCGAGCCGAGGTGCTGGCCGCGCTGCGCCGAGCCGGTGTCGACGCGCCCGACCTGCGCGCTTGGACCCTGCGCCGCGTCGACCACCCCGCCGTGCCGGCGCTGCTGCGCTACAAGCAGCTCACCCACTTCTGGACCACCAACGGCTGGACCTGGATCGACCAGTGGGTGCGGGGCGGGCGCTTCCGGCCGGCGTACCTGCCCGCGGGCTCGGCCACCGGCCGCTGGACCACCAACGGTGGCGGCGCCCTCTCGCTGCCGCAGCAGGTGCGCCCCGCGGCCGTGGCCGACGAGGGCTGGGTGCTCGTCGTCGCCGACGTCGCCCAGCTCGAGCCGCGGGTGCTGGCCGGCATGAGCGGCGACCGGGCGCTGGCCCGCTCGGCCCGCGGCGTCGACCTCTACCAGGGCATGGTGGCCGACGGCGCCGTCGCCTCCCGCGACGAGGCCAAGCTCGCCCTGATCGGCGCGATGTACGGCGCCACCTCCGGCGGCAGCGGCCAGCTGCTGCCCGCCCTGGTCCGCCGCTACCCCGACGCCTTCGGCCTCGTCGAGGCCGCCGCCCGCGCCGGCGAGCGGGGCGAGCAGGTGCGCACCCTGCTCGGTCGCGGCTCGCCCCGAAGTCCGTCGGAGGTCGGGGAGCTCGAGCCGGACAGCGTGCCGACCGACCTCGGCGACCGCGACCGACGCCGCCGCGCGTGGGGTCGCTTCACCCGCAACTTCGTCGTCCAGGGCACCGGCGCCGAGTGGGCGCTGTGCTGGCTGGCCGACCTCCGCGCCCGCCTGTGGTCGCTCGGCTCCGGGCCCCTCGACCACCGCCCGCACCTGGTGTTCTTCCTGCACGACGAGGTCGTCGTGCACACCCCGGCCGCGCTGGCCGAGGAGGTCTCGGAGGCGGTGGTGGCGGCCGCGACCTCGGCCGGCCGGCTGGTGTTCCGCGAGGGCCCGGCCGTCGACTTCCCGCTCGGGGTCACCGTCGCGCGGTCCTACGCCGAGGCCGGCAAGGGTGCAACGCCGGAGGGGGCGTGAGCGACCGCCGCCGGGGTCGAGCTCGGGGAGGAGAGCCCTCACCTGCTCGGCAACGAGTGGTCGACCGCCGGGGAGCGGCATGCCGGTCGGGGAGCTCGTCGGCGTGGCCGGAGCCGGCCAGGCTCCGGTCGCTGGTCAGCCGGCCGCCACACCGTCGATGACCGACCCGCGGTCGGGCCCTCCAGACCTGGTCGCCACTTCGTGCAGCACGACAACCCCGCGCACCGGTGGTGGGCGGGGTACGGGGCGGGGTGGTCAGGGCTCCGCGCTGCGGTCGACCGTGTACTCCGCGCCGGCGGGGGAGTGCCACTCGAACACGCCCGGGCTGGGTTGGGTGTAGGTCCAAGCGCTGTGGGTCTTGGCGCGGTGGTGGGCTCGGCAGAGCCGGGCGAGGTTGGACGAGCGGGTCTGGCCGCCGGAGTCGTGGGGCTGGATGTGGTCGCGGTCGGTGCGGCGTCGGTTGCAGTGCGGGAACGCGCAGCGCTGGTCGCGGAGGTCGACCTGCTCGGCCAGCCGTGGTGACGGCGTGTAGCCGGCGGAGGTGAGGTCCGCGGTGAGGTCGATGACGGGCTTGACGTGGGCGTCATCGTGCAGCCACGCGGCGACCTGTTGGGCCAGGGCCCGGGCGGCGGTGAGGTCGCCGCCGGGGAGGTCGACGACCGGTGTGACGGTGACCGTCGTGCCGGGGTGGCGGCACCAGGCGGCGAGCTGCTCGGTGGTGATGGTGGAGCCGGTGGTCTCGACGACGTCGGAGTCCGAGCGCAGGTGCGCGTAGACCGTGACGCCGCGACCGGTGGTGGTCTCGAGATCCAGCGCGAGCTGGGCGCGGGCGATCTCGCCGACGGCGAGGGCGCGGCGGGCGTCCCACGACTCATGGCACCCCAGCTCGCCGAGCTGGGCCGCCACACCGGCAACGGCGGTGTCGAGGTCGACCGCGTCGGCCAGGTCGAGGGTCCCGGTGACCTCGACGGTGCCGTCGAGCGATCGGACGTGGTCGAGGTGGACGTCGAACCGACGGTGCTCCAACGCCGCCAACCTGCGGCGCTCCACCTCGTCGGGGCAGTGGGTGGCGAGCGCGGAGGCGACGGTGCGGTCGACCTGCGCGAAGGTGCAGGAGTGCGCGGTCGGGGTGAGCGCTCGGTCGACCTCCGCTGCACCCGCGGGCGGGAGCTGCTGGGTCTGCTCGGCGATCCGGAACGCCTTCCACACCGGCACCTGCAGCGCGACGACCCTGGCCCACAGGCGGGGGAGGCGGTGGCGCAGCTCGAGGGCGTTGCCGACGTACACCGCGCACGGGTCGGGCGAGCGGCCGAGGACGCAGGCCAAGTCGTGGGTGTCGAACTCGCTGACCCACGGACACCCTGGCCCGCCGAGCTGCAGACCGGGCGTCATGGTGTGGAGCGACGCCTCGGCCTCCGACACCTCATGAGCCGCGCACCAGTCCAGCACCGCGACCAGCGTGGCGACCTCCTCGCGCAGCATCCGCCCACGCGCGTCGGCCACGGCGGCGAGGGCCGGGTCGAGGATGCGCGTGCTGTTCATGTCGTCAGAGTAGACGCGACCACCGACAGTTCTCGACGATGTGTTCGATGCTGTGGATGGCCCTGGGGAATGGTCTTGAGACGGGCGCCAGGGCGCCCTCCTCGACCACCGTGGGGTGCGGTCGCGACGCGGGCGCTCGCCCGCTCGACCAGCGCTCCGTCAGTCCGACTCGGCCTTCTCGGCACGCACGAGGGCCGCGCCGACGACCTCGAGGCCGAGGCCGGCGCCGTCGGTGGCGGAGGCGAGGCCGGAGACGGTGTGGGGGAGGTCGTGGGCGCGGGCGAGGTCGAGGACCCGCTGGTCGGCGTACGGGCGGATCGCGGGCCAGACGGCCTGGACCTCGCGGCGGAAGATGTCGGCCCCGACGGCGCCGATGCCGGTGAAGTCCTGGAGCCGGTCGCCCAGCGCGTCGGCGTCGCCGTCGACGTCGTCGCGCAACCGCCGCAGGTCGCCGTCCCAGCGGTCCTCGACCTCGTCGGCGAGGGCGACGAGCTGGCGCGCGGTCTGCCGCTTGCGCAGGTAGCGGGCCTCGACGAGGGTCTCGTGCACGGCGTCCTCGCCGTCCTCACGCAGGCGGGCCGACGTCGGGTGGGCGCGACGTACGGCGTCGGCGGCGCGGACGCCGAGGGCGCGGTCGAGGTTGGCGGAGAGCAGCGAGGTCAGCACGAGGAGCTGGAACAGCGGGGCCGGCTGGTCGCGCAGGTGCAGCCCGGACTCCTCGGCGAACGTCGTGCCGTGCTCCTCGCACAACGTGGTCAGCCGCTCGCGGGTGCTCGCCATGAGACTTGTCTAGCCCCGGCACCCGGGAGGCCGGACCACCCGGGCGGGCAGCAGGGTCAGGCGGCGAACGGGTCGGAGTCGGCGCCGAGCTCGACGGTCATGACCCGGTCCAGGCGGGCCAGGCGCAGCACCGCGAGCGCCTTGGACGACGGCCGCCACAGCACCAGGTCGGTGCCGGCGGCGCGGGCGCGCTTCCAGGCGGCGACGAGCACGCCGAGGCCGACGCTGTCGATCCAGGTCAGGCCCCCGAGGTCGAGCACGATGCGCTCGGTGTGACGGCCCAGGGCGTCGTGGAGGGCGCTGCGGAGCGTGCCCGCGGCGCGCACGTCGACGTCGCCGCGCAGGACCACGAGGACACCGCGCGCGTGCGCGCTCACCTCGACCGAGAGGTCGTCGTCGTGTCCCATGGCGCGTCCTGACGTCACAAGGCGCGTTGGCTTCCGAGACCGCGCTGGGGACAACGTAGGGCGGCCCCGGCCGGGCCGCCCCAGCCCTAGGGGTGGGACGGTGGTCGGCGTGAGCGACCCGACCGGCGACGAGACGGTGGTCGACGCGACGCCCGAGCAGGTCCTGGCGGTGGCCGAGCAGATGGTCGACCTGCCCTGGCCCGCCGACGGCTCCGACGACGACCTGCCGTGGGTCCTCGACGGGCTCGAGGGCACGTCGCTCTGGCTGGCCCACGTCCTCCCCCTCGCCGCCCGGGCCGAGCCGGCGCAGGTCCGTGCCCTGCTCGACCCGCTCGTCGCCCTGGCCGACCGCCGATGGGCCGTGCGCCACCGCTTCGACGCCACCGCCCACACCGACGACGCCCGCACGATGGCCGACCCGTCGGCGTACGACCGGCGCAGCGCCCCGGCGGGCATGGTCCGCTCGCTGGGCGCGAGCACCGCCCCCTGGTGGCGGTGTGCCGGCCACGCGGTCCTCCTCGTCGACGGCGGCGACCGGGCCGCGCTGCTCGTGCTCCCGGTGGAGTGGATGGGCCGGCCCGGGGCGGCGGAGGCTGCCCTCGCGACGCCACTGGGTCGCGACCTCGTCTCGGGCGACCGGGCGCGGGTGCTGACGGCGGTGTGGGAGGTCATCCGCACCCGCGACCCCGCGGTGCTCGGCCCGCTCGTGCCGGCCCTCCCGGCGATCCGCGAGGTGGCCGACGACGCCGACCTCGGTGGGGCGCTCATCAGCAACCGCACCCACCTGGCCCACGCCCTGCTGCGGGTGCGGCTGCACGGCGAGGGCGCCTGCCTGTGCCTGGCCTACCCCGACCACCAGCTCTACGACGTGGTGAAGGAGGTCGACCGAGGCCACGTCACCGTCGTCGGCACGGTGCCCAACCCGCGGCAGTGGGAGGACGACCGCATCTGCGCCTGCACCGGCTGCGGCCGCCGATACCAGGTGGAGCAGGGCGACTACCACTACCCCTGGTGGGCCTGGACCCCGCGCGACGGGGGTGCGTCAGGAGAGCCCGACGAGGTCGGCTGAGCGCTCCCAGAGCCCGTCGATGATGCGCTGGTCGCGGGCCTGCTTGTTCTCCTTGCCGTCGGCGGTGAACCGGCTGAAGTAGCGACCGTCGACCTCCGGGTCGGGGCCGCGCTCGGCCAGCCACACCAGCGGCGCGGCCCCGTCGGGCACGCTGATCGTGGCCAGCTTCTTCAGCGGCGTGCGGTAGAGCAGCCCGAACAGCCGGGAGTCGCGCCCGAAGGAGCTGCCGACCGGTCCCGGGTGCACCGCCACCGACGCGACGCCCGCCGGACCCCAGCGCTGCGCCAGCCCGCGGGTGAAGACGATGTTCATCAGCTTGCCCGTGCCGTACGCCGGGAGCTCGAGCACGCGCCGGCGCTCGTGGTCGAGGTCGTCGAGCACGATCTTGCCCATCAGGTTGCCGATGCTGGAGGTGTTGACCACGAGCGAGGGCGCGCGGGTCAGCTGCGGCTCGAGCAGCCGGGTCAGCAGGTACGCCGCCAGGTGGTTGACCTGGAAGTTGGGCTCGTGGCCGTCGTGGGTGCGCCGCCGCGGGTCGAAGGTGCCGCCGGCGTTGTTGAGCAGCACGTCGAGGCGGCCGTCCGGCCCCAGGCGCTCGGCGACCTCGGCGGCGAGGCGGCGCACGTCGTCGAGCCGGGAGTAGTCGGCGACGAGCGGCTCGGTGCCGACGGCGGCCGCGACCGGCCGCAGCTTCTCGGCCGACCGGCCGGTGACCAGGACCGTGGCCCCGCGCCCGGCCAGCACCCGGGCCGCCTCCGCGCCGATGCCGTCGCTCGCGCCGGTGACCAGCACCGTGCGCCCCGCCATGGACCGCTCCACACCCGACTCGCTCACGTCCCGAGCGTAGGGCGCGCTCGGGCGCGGTCAGACCACCCGCGGGTCTCCCTCGACCACGTCGACGACCTCGACGTGCACCGGCCGGGCGCCGGACGCCGAGCCCCCGACCTGCTCGTCGAGCAGGTCGCCCGCGGCCCGGCGCACGTCGGCCGCGACGGTCGCGATGTCGCTGCCGTAGGCGACGGCGACCGCGACCTCGACGGCGACCACGTCGTCGCCGTCGTCCCCGCCGAGGTCGAACCGCACCGACTCGGCCGCGTGGGTGGCGGTGGTGAGGGCCTCACGGGCCAGGGTCAGCAGCACCCGCGTGGAGACCCAGGTGCGGGACCCGTCGGCGTCGAGCACGGTGGCCCCGGAGGCGTCGCGCACCAGCACGGGGTCGGACGGCCCGACGACGGTGCGCACCTTGGACCGGATGTTCTGGGCCAGGGCCGGCCACGTCGCCGGCGGCTCCTCGGCGCGCGCGGCGGCGACCGCCCGGGCCAGCGGGTCGGGGGAGGGCTGCTCTAGCGCCATCGGGCCATCCTCTCGGCCAGGGTGCGACGGCCGCGGTGCAGGTGCCCCCGCACGCTGCCGACGGGCAGGGAGAGCGCCTCGGCGATCTCGTCGTAGCTCATGCCCTCGACCTCGCGCAGCAGCCAGGCGGCGCGCTGGTGCCAGGGCAGCTCGTCGAGCGCCTGCTGCAGGGCCTCGAGCAGCTCGGCGTCGAGCGCGCTCTGGAGGGGGTTGTCGGACGCGGGCCTGCTGACGACCGAGAGCAGGTCGTCGTCGACCGGGATCGGACGGCGCTTGCGCCGCAGGTCGGCCGCCCGCCGGTGCACGAGGCGGATCAGCCAGGTGCGCAGGCTCGACCGGCCCTCGAAACCGTCGAGGCCGCGCCAGGCCGAGACGAACGCCTCCTGCACCGCCTCGGCGGCGTCGGTCGCGTCGGCGTTGACCAGGCGCAGGGCGTAGCGGTACATCGCGGGTCCGTGGCGCTCCACGATCTGCGCGAACGCCGCCTCGTCGCCGAGCCGGGCGGCCCGCACCAGCGCGGTGTCGGACCGTTCGGGGCCGTCGTCAGCGTCGTCGTCGGCCCCGGGCAGGGCGACGGTGGACGGGGGCGACGTGGTCACACCCCTCATTCTGAGCAGCCGGCCCGGGCGGATCTCACCCCGTCAGGTGAGGTCGCCCACGCCTGGGGGCGGAGGGGCGGCCTCGGCCATCGGGGTGTGACCCACGTCTCCGAACGACAGGCGTGACGTCCGGGGCCTCGGGCGCGACCAACGCCCGTACACACCGATCGAAGGAGCTGGAATGACGGAGACCAAGACCCCCGCCACGACCACGACGACCTCCGCGGGCACCGAGGTGGCCACGAGCGGCGGCACCGGCCTCGCGACCGAGCAGGGCCGCACCTCGATCGCCGACACCGTCGTGTCGAAGATCGCGGGCATCGCCACCCGCGAGATCAACGGCGTGCACGCCCTCGGTGGCGGCGCCGCGCGGGCCGTCGGCGCGCTGCGTGACCGGATCCCGGGCTCCCGCACCAACCTGAGCCAGGGCGTCGCCGTGGAGGTCGGTGAGCGGCAGGCCGCCATCGACCTCGACATCGTCGCCGAGTACGGCGTCGCCATCTCCGACCTCGCCGCCGGCATCCGTCGCAACGTCGTCAGCTCGGTCGAGCGGATGACGGGCCTCGAGGTCACCGAGGTCAACATCACCGTCCACGACATCCACATCGACGGCGACGACGAGGACGACGAGCCGGCCGTCTCCCGTGTCGAGTGACGACCACCCGAGGGCGGCGGTGACCCCGCTGCGCAGGCCCACCGAGCCCGGCGTCGACCCCGACGCCGGGCCGGCGGAGCCTGCCGACCTCGTGGCCGCGGCCGTCCTCGCCGTCCCCGGTGTCGCCGGCCTGCACGGGGGCGTCCTCGGCGAGGTCGGCACCTACCTGCCGGGGCGCCGGGTGGCCGGCGTACGGCTGCGCGACGACCGGGCGGAGGTGCACCTCACCGTCGAGATGGGCGCTCCGCTGCACGACACCGTGCGGCTCGTGCGCGAGGCCGTGCGCGGTGTGGTCGGCGGGCCCGTCGACGTGACCGTCGAGGACGTCGTCGCCCCCGGGACGCCCGCGTGACCCCGGAGCCGGACGACGCCGCCGCCCGGGCCGCCCGGTCCGAGCGCCGGCGCGTCGCCCGGCTCCACCATCCCGACCTCGGCGGGGACCCCGACGACTTCGTCGAGGCCATGCGCCGGCTCGACCGGCCCCGCCCGCCCCAGCCCCTGGCCCCGCCCCCGACCGCGCCCCTCCGGGTCGAGGTCGTGCGGACGACCCGGGGCCGGTTCGCGCGGCTGCTGCGGCGCCGCGCCCGCCCCATCGTCGACCGCCTCACCCCGCGCCGCCGGTACGGCGGCTACTGACCGCCCCACACCCATCCCGAGGAGAGCACCATGACCACGTCCACCGTCGGCCTCATCGCCGGCCTGCTGCTGGCGATCGCCATCGCCGCCGGGGGCTTCACCGGCCTCCTCCTCGGCCTGCTGCTCGGGGCCGTCGGCTACCTCGTCGGCGGCCACGTCGACGGCCAGCTCGACCTGGGCGCCCTGGTCCGCGGGCGGCAGCGTGACTGAGGCACCCGCGTCGGCCACCCCCGCCACCGAGCCCGAGCAGCGCGGCACCCTCGACGTCCGGGTCAAGGCCCTCGAGCACGCCGTGCAGCGGATCGTCCTCGACGTCCCCGGCACGGTGCGCCACCGCAGCACCCTGCGCCGCCTCGCCGGCGGCGGCACCCCGCAGGCCTCGACGACCCTGCGCGGCGGCAGCGCCCGGCTGGAGGTGCAGGTCAGCTGCGCCTGGCCGTGCGACGTGACCCGCGTCGTGACGGAGGTCCGTGACCGCGTCCTCGTCGAGGCGGCCCGGCTGACCGGCATCGACATCACCACCGTCGACGTGACCGTCGAGGCGGTCACGCCCGACGACCTCGACACCGCACCCACCAGGAGGGTCCAGTGACCACCGACGTGACGAGGCCCGACCTCGCGGTCACCGACCGCCCCGACGCCGGCACGCCCCGCACCCACCCCGGTGCCGGCGGCGTCACCGTGCTCGTCTGCCTGCTGCTCGCCGGCCTGGCCGCCCTGGGCGTCCAGGACCTGCTGGCCTCCCAGGGCTGGACCGCCGGCGAGCCGTGGCTGCTCACGGCCGTCGACGCCGTCGACGGGCTCGCCGTCGGCGCGGCCACCACGGCCGCCGGCGTCGTGCTCGTCGTGCTCGGCCTGGCCGTCCTGCTGCTCGCCGTACGCCGGGGCCGGCCGACGCACCTGCGCACCTCGGCCAGCGCCGAGACCTGGGTCTCGCCGCGCGCCCTGGGCGCGCTGGCCGCCCGCGCCGCCGACCGCGCGCCGGGCGTGCTGCACACCTCGGTGGTCAGGAGCACCCGCCGCTCCGTCGTGGTCGAGGTCGGCACCCGGTCCGGGCCGGGGGCACCGGCCGACCCGGGCGCCCTCGACGCTGCCCGCACCGCCGCCTCGGCCCAGGTCGAGCTGGTGCCCGGCGCCCGCCTGTCGGTGCGCCAGGCCAAGGACGCGTCGTGAGGCGCGCCCGGACCACCGACCGGGTGGTCGCGCTGGTGCTGGGGCTGCTGCTCGTCGCCGGGGGCCTCGCGCTGGTCGACCTGCAGACGGGCGTGCTGCTCGGCACGCCCTCCGACCTCGACCTCGGACCGGTGCGCGACGTGGTCGACACCGGCTGGTGGCCGTGGGTCTTCGCCGTCGCATCCGTCGTGCTCGGCCTGCTCGCCCTGGGCTCCCTGCTCGGACGGCTGCGGCCCGGCCGCGACGGCTCGACCCGCCTCACCGCGAGCGACCCGCGGGGTCGACTGGTCGCCGACCTCGACTCCGTCGCCTCCGCCGTCGCCGGCCGCCTCGAGGCCACCGCTCCCCTCGCCCGCGCCCGTGGTGCGGTCGTGCGCAGCCGGCGGGGACCGGTGCTGTCGGTCCGGGCCCACCTGGCGCCCGACGCCGACCTCGCCGAGGTCGCCGCGGCGGCCGAGGAGGCCGCGGCCGACGTCGTGCGCGCGTTCCCCCAGGACGCGATCGGGTTCCGGCTGCTGCTGGAGGAGCCGCGGGCCGAGCGCACGCCCCGCAACCGGTCGCGCCGCCGCGACACCGTGCGCGTGGGCGAGGCCTGAGGCCGGGCCAGGCCGGTGCACGACTGTGCGCTGGATCACCGGCACATCGCGTGACGATCGGCGTGCACCGCACGACCAACTCTTGAAAGCACCGAGCGGTCGCACCCGGCGGCCGCCGACATCCGAGGAGGATCACCATGGGTATCGCTGACAAGGCCAAGAACGCCGCCGAGGACGCGCTGGGCAAGGCCAAGGAGGTCATCGGCGACGTGACCGGCAACGAGAAGCTCGAGGCCGAGGGCAAGAAGGACCAGACCAAGTCCTCGGTCAAGGACGCGGGCGAGAACGTCAAGGACGCGTTCAAGAAGTGACGTCGTCCGGCACGGTCCGGGACGCGGGGTCGCCCCCCGAGGGCGACCCCGCCCCGTCCCCGGACCTGCCCCTCGGCCGGTGGGACCGTTGGCAGCGAAGACATCCGCTGCTGGCGGTCCCTCTTGCCGTGCTCTACAAGTTCTTCGACGACCAGGGCGTCTACCTGGCCGTCATCATCACCTACTACGCCCTGCTCTCGGTGGTGCCGCTGCTGCTGCTCGCCACCTCCGTGCTGGGCTTCGTGCTCTCCGGCGACCCCGAGCTGCGCACGCGGGTCCTCGACTCGGCGGTCAGCGACTTCCCCGTCGTCGGTGACCAGCTCGGCCGGCCCGAGGGCCTGCAGGGCTCGGTCGGCGCCATCGTCATCGGTGGTGCCTTCGCGCTGTACGGCTCGCTCGGCCTCGGCACCGCCGTCCAGAACGCGCTGCTCACCGCCTGGGCCGTCCCGCGCAACAACCGCCCCAACCCGGTGCTGCTGCGGGTCCGCTCGCTCCTGCTGCTCGTCGCCGGCGGTCTCGCCGTGCTCGCCGTCTCGTCGGTCTCCACGCTCGCCCAGGTCGTCGACCGCGACCCCACCGGGCTGCTGCCGCCCGAGGTCTTCCGCTGGACGGGACCCGTCATCAGCGGGCTCGCCGTCACCGTCGTCGTCGCCCTGCTGCTCTGGCTCGGCGCCGGGCGCCGCCACTCGCTGCGCCGCTCGTTCGCCGGCGCGCTCGTCATCGCCCTGCTCTGGCAGCTCATCCAGCTCGGCGGCACCCGCCTCGTGGGCCGCTCGGTCCGCGAGGCCTCGGAGATGAACGCGACCTTCGGCGTCGTCCTCGGCCTCATCGCCGTCACCTACCTGGCCTCGGTCTCCCTCGTCCTCGGGGTCGAGACCAACGTCGTGCTGCACCGGCGCCTCTGGCCCCGGGCCCTGCTCACGCCGTTCACCGACGCCGTCGCCCTCACCGACGCCGACCGCCGCGCGTACGCCGACTACGCCAAGGCCCAGCGGCACAAGGGCTTCGAGCGGGTCCGGGTCGAGTTCGAGGACCGCGACCGCGACCGCGACGACCGGTCCTGACGGCCCGAGCGGGGATAGTGCGTCACCCGGTCAACGTCGAGGAGGGCCCGCGACGTTGACGGGGTGACGCAGTACCCCCAGGCCCAGGTCAGGAGGGGGCCGCGACGGTGATCTCGCCGTCGCCGCCGGCCTTGAGGTCCAGGGAGCGGGAGACGACCAGGCGCTGGACCTGGTTGGTGCCCTCGAAGATCTGCATGACCTTGGCCTCGCGCATGAACCGCTCGACGGGGAAGTCCTTGGTGTAGCCCGCGCCGCCGAGCACCTGCACGGCGTCGGTGGTGACCTTCATGGCGTTGTCGGTCGCGACGAGCTTCGCGATGGACGCCTCGCGACCGAACGGCAGGCCCGCGTCGCGCAGCCGCGCGGCGTGCAGCGTGGTCGCGCGGGCGGTCTGGATCGCGGCCTCCATGTCGGCCAGCACGAAGCCCAGGCCCTGGTGGTCGAGGATCCGCTTGCCGAACGTGGTCCGCTCCCGGGCGTAGGCCAGCGCGTGGTCCAGCGCCCCCTGGGCCAGGCCGACCGCGACCGCGGCGATCCCGAGCCGGCCGGAGTCCAGGCCCGCGAGGGCGATCTTGAGCCCGTCGCCCTCGGCGCCGAGCAGCCGGTCGCCGTCGACGCGGACGCCGTCGAACCGCATCGTGGTGGTGTGGGAGGCCGTGAGGCCCATCTTGCGCTCCGGCGGGTCGGCCGAGAGGCCGTCGGCGTCGGCGGGGACCAGGAAGCAGGAGATCCCGCGGGCGTCGCCGGGCTCGCCGCTGGTGCGGGCCATCACCTTGTAGAAGTCGGCGTGGCCGCCGTGGGTGGTCCAGGCCTTCGCCCCGTCCAGGACGTAGGAGTCGCCGTCGCGGCGGGCGGTGGTGCGCATCGCGGCCGGGTCGGACCCGGCGTGGGCCTCGGAGAGGCAGTAGGCGCCCAGCAGGTCGCCGGCCAGCATCTCCGGCAGCCACAGCTGCTGCTGCTCCTCGGTGCCACGGGTGTGGAGCCCGAAGCACGACAACGCGTGCACCGAGACCCCGACCCCGACCGAGGCCCAGACCGCGCCGAGCTCCTCCAGCACCTGCAGGTAGACCTCGTAGGACACGCCACCCCCGCCGACGTCCTCGGGGTAGGGCAGGCCGAGGATCCCGGTCTTGCCGAGCATCCGGAACGCCTCCCGCGGGAACGTCTCGGTGGCCTCGGCCTCGGCGACCTGCGGCAGCAGCTCGGAGGTGGCGATGTCGCGCACCAGGCGCAGCAGGTCGGCGTGCTCGTCGGAGTCCAGGACGCGGCGTGCGGGCATGTCCTCGACGATAACGCGGCCCCCGCTCTGCTGTGATGGGCGTCATGAGCGAGGAGAACGCACCCGAGGAGCAGGCGGTCCTGGTCGAGGCCCGCGACGGCGTCCAGGTCATCACGATCAACCGACCACGAGCGCGCAACGCGATCAACGGCGCCGTGGCCCGTGGCCTCGCCGCTGCCGTCGACGAGCTCGACGCCTCCGACGACCTGCGGGTCGGCGTGCTGACCGGCGCCGGCGGCACGTTCTGCGCCGGCATGGACCTCAAGGGGTTCCTCACCGGCGACGTGCCGGTGGTGGAGGGCCGCGGGTTCGGCGGCATCACCGAGCGCGGTCCCCGCAAGCCGCTGGTCGCCGCCGTCGAGGGGTACGCCGTCGCGGGCGGCTTCGAGCTGCTGCTGGCCTGCGACCTGGTGGTCGCGTCCGAGACGGCCCGCCTCGGCGTGCCGGAGGTCAAGCGCGGCCTGGTCGCGGCCGCCGGCGCGGCGATGCTGCTGCCGCAGCGGGTGCCGCCCGCGATCGCGCTGGAGATGCTGCTCACCGGTGACCCGATCGACGCCGCCCGCGCGGCGTCCCTGGGGCTGGTCAACCGGGTCGTCCCCGAGGGCGGCGCCCTCGACGGCGCGCTCGAGCTGGCCGCCCGGGTCGCCGCCAACGGACCGCTCGCGCTCGCGGTCACCAAGCAGGTCGCCCTCGAGGCCCCCGACTGGTCCTACGCCGAGCGCTGGCAGAAGCAGGCCGACCTCACGCTGCCGGTGTTCGGCTCCGCCGACGCCACCGAGGGCGCGGCGGCGTTCGCCGAGAAGCGCCCGCCGCGCTGGACGGGGCGGTAGCGCCTCGGCTCGTGTGGTCTCGAGACAGGCGCTGGCGCGCCTTCCTCGACCACCGTGTGGCCCGGCTGGACCTCACGGTGGTCGAGGAGGTTGCGCTGGCAACGGTCTCGAGACCACACGACCACAGCCCCGCAGCCCCGCAGCTCAGAGGGTCGCGACGGATCCCGAGTCGACCCGGTAGTTGGCCCCGTTGACGAAGGACGCCTGCTCGGAGCAGAGGAAGGCGATGACGGCGGCGACCTCCTCGGGCTTCCCGCGGCGGCCGAGCTCCATGTAGGGCCGCTCCTCCTCGAGGAACGACTCGATGGCCTCGTCGAAGGAGACACCCTCCTCCTGCGAGCGCATCTCCATCATCGCGTCGGTCATCGGGGTCTCGATGAACGCGGGGGAGACGGAGTTCACCAGCAGGCCCTCGTGGGCGTAGGAGCGGGCCAGGCCGCGGGCGAAGGAGAGCAGGCCGGCCTTGCTGGCGCAGTAGGGCAGCTCGTCGTCGTACGGCTGGACGGCGTCCTCGCTGTTGACGTAGACGATGCGGCCCCAGCCGCCGTGGCGCAGCGCGGGGAGGAAGGCGCGGGTGACGCGGACCGCCGAGAGCAGGTTGACCGTGATGGCCTCGACCCAGTCGTCGTCGCTGATGTCGTGGAAGGCGCCGGTGGCGCCGGTGATGCCGGCGCCGTTGACCAGCACGTCGACCTCGCCGGCCAGGTCGGCGACGGTCGAGGCGAGGTCCTTGGCCGCGGCGTCGGTCGACAGGTCGGCGGGGACGGTGAGGGCCGAGGGGCCGCCGGAGGACTGCTCGTCGAGCCAGGCCCGGGCCTGCTTGAGGTCGTCCTTGTCCTGGTCGACGAGCACCACCTGGGCGCCCTCGGCGAGCAGGAGGCGGGCGGTGTGGCGGCCGATGCCGCCGGCGCCGCCGGTGATGACGGCCGTGCGGCCGGAGAGTCCGAGGTCCATGTCCTCCACCTTGACGAGCGGCGGGGGTGAACCCGGCCACCCCCACAGGTGACCGCCCCCACCCCCACGGCTGCCTACCTTCGGGGCGTGACGCAGACCGACCAGACCGACGTGTCCACGGACGATCCCGGCGCTCCGCGCGCCACCTACGACTTCCTCATCGTCGGCGGCGGCATGGTCGCCGACGCCGCCGCCAAGGCGATCCGCGAGCAGGGCGCCCAGGGCAGCATCGGCATCCTCGGCGACGAGCCGACCACGCCGTACCCGCGCCCGGCCCTGTCGAAGAAGCTGTGGACCGACCCCGACTTCTCCTACGACGACGGCGAGCCGTCGACGGCCGAGGAGACCGGCGCCGAGATCCACCTCGAGACCCGCGTCGTCGGGCTCGACCCCGACGCGCACGAGGTGACGACCGAGGCCGGCGACCGCTTCGGCTACGGATCCCTGCTCATCGCCACCGGCGGGCACCCCACCACGCTCGACGGGCTGCCCGCGGGCGACCGCGTCCTCTACTACCGCACCCTGAGCGACTACCACCGCCTGCGCGGGCTCGTGCCCGAGGGCGAGGGCGACAAGCCGCACGTCGCCGTGGTCGGCGGGGGCTACATCGGCTCCGAGATCGCCGCGGCCATGGTCGGCGAGGGCTGCCGGGTGACCCTGCTCCACCCTGACGAGGTCCTGGGGGAGTCGGTCTACCCGCGCGAGTTCGCCGAGCGCTACCAGCAGCTGTTCACCGACGCCGGCATCGACGTCCGCGGCGGGTCCAAGGTCGCCGGCGGGCTCGAGGCCGGCGACGGCGTCCAGCTGCAGCTCGACGGCGGCGAGACCGTCGAGGCCGACGTCGTCGTGCTCGGGCTGGGCATCCAGCCCAGCGGCGACCCCATCAGCGACGCCCTCGACCGGGCTGACGACGGCGGCATCGTCGTGGACGAGCGGCTGGCCACCTCCGCGCCCGACGTGTACGCCGCGGGCGACGTCGCGCAGTACCCCGACCCGATCCTGGGCCGCCGCCGCGTCGAGCACGTCGACAACGCCGACAGCCAGGGCGCGACCGTCGGTCGCATCATGGCCGGCTCCGACGAGGCCTACGACCACACGCCGATGTTCTACTCCGACCTCTTCGGCCACGGGTACGAGGCGATGGGCACCCTCGACGCCTCCCTCGAGACCGTGGTCGACGACTTCGAGGACGGCGACGGCGGGCAGAGCACCGTCCTGTACTACCTCTCCGACGACGAGGTCGTGGGCGTCCTGCTCTGGGACTGCGCCGGCGGCCTCGACGAGGCCGAGCAGCTGCTCGCCGCCCACACCCGTCCCGCCGACGCCTCCGAGCTCGTCGGCCGCATCCGCCCGCAGAAGAACGACGAGGACTCCTGATGACCACCACCGCCCACGCCCTGTCCGCCCCCGAGGCGGGCGCCTCCTTCGAGACCGTCGACATCGAGCGGCGCGACCTGCGCCCCGACGACGTGCGCATCGACATCCGCTGGGCCGGCATCTGCCACTCCGACATCCACCAGGCCCGCGACGAGTGGGGCCAGGGCATCTTCCCGATGGTGCCGGGCCACGAGATCGTCGGCACCGTGGCCGAGGTCGGCAGCGACGTCACGACCCACCAGGTCGGCGACCGCGTCGGCGTCGGCTGCTTCGTCGACTCCTGCCTGGAGTGCGAGGCCTGCCGCGACGGCGAGGAGATGTTCTGCGAGAGGGGCGTCGTCCAGACCTACTCCAGCAAGGGGTACGACGGCGACGTCACCGCGGGCGGCTACAGCAGCCAGGTCGTCGTGCGCGACCACTTCGTGGTCAAGGTGCCCGGAGCCTACGCCGACGACGACCTCGCGGCCGTCACGCCGCTGCTGTGCGCCGGCATCACGACCTACGCCCCCCTGAAGCGGTACGACGTCGGCGCGGGCACCAAGGTCGGTGTGATCGGCATGGGCGGGCTCGGCCACGTGGCCGTCAAGATCGCCGCCGCCCTGGGCGCCGAGGTCAGCGTGCTCAGCCGCACCGACGCCAAGGAGGCCGACGGCAAGGAGTTCGGCGCGACGGCCTACCACGCCACCGAGGACGCGTCGGTCTTCGACGACCTGCAGGGCCACTTCGACGTGCTGCTCAACACCGTGGGCGACGCCGTCGACCTCGACGCGTTCCTCGGCACGCTCGGCCGCGGCGGCGTCATGGTCAACCTCGGCGCGCCCAGCGACGAGCTCGAGCTCGGCGCCTTCTCGCTGCTGACGATGCGGCGCGCGGTCGCGGGCTCCATGGTCGGCGGGCTCGAGCTGACCCAGCAGATGCTCGACTTCTGCGCCGAGCACGGCATCACCGCCACCGTCGAGGTCATCTCCGCCGACCAGGTCGACGACTACTACGACAAGGTCGTCAGCGGCGACGTGCGCTACCGCGCCGTCATCGACGTGCCCACCATCGGCGGGGGCGACCAGGCGTGAGCGAGCCCGAGCGGCCGGCCCCGCACGTCGTCGTCCTCTTCGGGGCCAACGGCGACCTGGCCAAGCGGATGATCTACCCCGCCCTGGCCTCGCTCGGCGCGGCCGGGCGGCTGCCGGCGTCGTACGCGCTCATCGGCACGGGCCGCCACCAGCCCGACGACGAGTACGCCGACATCGTGCGCGCCTCGATCGAGAAGGCCGACGGCGAGGTGGGGGAGCTGGCCGACCGGGCCCGCTTCCAGACCTCCTCGGCCGACGACGGCACCGACCTCGGCGAGCTGGTGCGCCAGGCCGAGCAGGAGCTGGCCGAGGAGGCCGGCTGCGACGTCGAGGACGTCCGCCGGCTGGTCTACCTCTCCGTGCCGCCGGGCTCGATGCCCGACATCGTGGCCATGCTCGGCCGCGAGCGCATCGCCGAGCGGGCGCGGCTGGTGGTGGAGAAGCCGTTCGGCCTCGACCTGGAGTCCTCCCGCGAGCTCGACCGGGCCATCAAGGACGTCGTCGACGAGGACGAGGTCTTCCGTGTCGACCACTTCCTGGGCAAGGAGGCGGTGCAGAACGTCCTCGCGCTGCGCTTCGCCAACCGGCTGCTCGCCACCGTCTGGAACGCCGAGACCGTCGAGTCGATCCGCATCGAGGTGCCCGAGACGCTCGGCCTCGAGGGCCGCGGCAGCTTCTACGAGTCCGTCGGCTGCCTGCGCGACATGGTCTCCACCCACCTGAGCCAGATCCTGGGCTTCGTGGCGCTCGAGCCGCCGGCCGACCTGTCGGCGGAGTCGGTGCGCGACGCCAAGGCCGCGGTCTTCCAGGCCCTGCGCCCGATCGCCCAGGACGACGCGGTCTTCGGCCAGTTCGAGGGCTACCGCGACGACGACGACACCGCCGACGACAGCCAGGTCGAGACGCTCGTCGCCCTGACGGCGTACGTCGACACCGACCGCTGGCGCGGCGTGCCGTTCCACCTGCGCACCGGCAAGGCGATGGCCGACGACCGGCGCCTGGTCGTGGTGCACTTCCGCGAGCCCGACCCGGCGCTGTTCGGCGACACCGGCGACGGCGACCACCCGCACGAGCTGGTGCTCGACCTGAGCGACCAGCCGAAGATCGCCTGGCGGCTCCGGGGCAAGAAGCCCGGCCCCGAGCTGGAGGTCGCCCCGGTGACCCTCACCCTCGACTACGCCGAGGACTTCCCCGACGACCAGCCGCTGGCCGCCTACGAGCGGATCCTGCTCGACGTCTTCCACGGCGACCAGCTGCTCTTCGCCCGCGCCGACGAGGTCGACCGGCTGTGGGAGGTCTACGGGCCGCTGCTCGACGACCCGCCGCCGGTGCAGACCTACGAGCAGGGCACCTGGGGGCCGACCCCGCCCTGGGAGCGGGAGTGACCGACACGGGCGAGTGGTTGCCGATCGCGGGCCACGGCCTCATCGGCGACCTGCGCACCTGCGCCCTGGTCGGCAACGAGGGCACGATGGACTGGTTCTGCGCGGGCCGCTTCGACTCGCCCAGCGTGTTCGGGTCGCTGCTCGACCCCGACGCCGGCTCGTGGCGGATGCAGACCCACGAGTCGGCCGAGGCCGTCACGACCCACCAGTTCTACCTGCCCGACTCCAACATCCTCATCACCCGCTTCCTCACCGAGGCCGGCGTGGTCGAGGTGCAGGACTTCATGCCGGTGCTGGCCGCCGACGACCAGGACCACCGCCAGCGGCTGGTGCGCCGGGTCATCGGGGTCCGCGGCCGTACGACGATGACGACCGTCCTCGCCGCGCGGCCCGACTACGGCCGCACCAGCCCCGACATCTCCGAGGTCGACGGCGGGCTGCTGCTCGTCGCCGACGGGGTGCGGCTGGGGCTCGTGGCCTCGGTCGGCCTCGAGGTCGACGGCGACGACGTGCGGGCGACCTTCGAGGTCGGCACCGGCGACGAGGCCCTCTTCGTCCTCGAGGTGCTCGACGGGGACTCCGGCGGCGGCGAGACGCTGCCGACCGTCGACCCCGAGCAGTCCGACCAGCTGATGGACCGCACGGCGGCGTACTGGCGCGGCTGGCTCTCGCAGTCGACCTACACCGGGCGCTGGCGCGAGATGGTCAACCGCTCCGCGCTCACCCTCAAGCTGCTCACCCACGAGCCGACCGGAGCGATCATCGCCGCGCCGACGACGAGCCTGCCCGAGCAGGTCGGCGGGGAGCGCAACTGGGACTACCGGTTCGTGTGGATCCGCGACGCCGCGTTCAGCCTCTACGCCCTGCTGCGCCTGGGGTTCACCGACGAGGCGGCCCGCTTCATGGAGTGGCTCTCCCAGCGGCTGGGGGACTCGCGCGACGGCGACCTCGGCCCGCTGCGCGTGGCCTACGACATCGACGGCGGCGTGCCCGAGGAGACCGAGCTCGACCACCTCCGCGGCTACCGCGACTCCCGGCCCGTGCGCGTCGGCAACGCCGCCATGGGCCAGCTGCAGCTCGACATCTACGGCGAGCTCATCGACTCGGTCTACCTGTTCAACAAGTACGGCCCCGGCATCAGCCACGACGCCTGGACCGACCTGCTGCGCGTCCTCGACTGGGTCATGGACAACTGGGACCGCGACGACGCCGGCATGTGGGAGATCCGCGACGAGCCGCGCGCCCACACCACGTCGCGGCTGATGTGCTGGGTCGCCGTCGAGCGCATGATGCGCACCGCCCGCCAGCGCGGCCTGCCCGGCGACATCGCCGCCTGGTCCCGGGTCCGCGACGCGATCTACGAGCGCATCCAGGAGAAGTCCTGGGACCCCGAGGTCGGGGCCTACATGCAGTCCGAGGGCTCGGACTCCCTCGACGCCGGCGTGCTGCTGATGCCGATGGTCAAGTTCGTCGCCCCCAACGACCCCCGCTTCGTCTCCACGCTGGAGGCGATCGAGGAGCGGCTGGTCTCCGACAGCCTCGTCTTCCGCTACGACGTCGAGGAGTCCTCCGACGGCCTCGACGGCACCGAGGGCACCTTCTCGCTGTGCTCCTTCTGGTACGTCGAGGCGCTCACCCGCGTCGGCCGGCTCGAGGAGGCCCGGCTGGCCCTGGAGAAGATGTTCACCTACGCCAACCACCTCGGCCTGTACGCCGAGCAGGTCGGCCTCACCGGCGAGCAGCTCGGCAACTTCCCCCAGGCCTTCACCCACCTCTCGCTGATTAGCGCCGCCACCAACCTCGACGGCGAGCTCGGCTGACCGGGTTCGCGGGGAGGAAGGTCCCGGACCACACGGTGGTCGAGGAAGGTGCGCCAGGCGCCCGGACCGCACGGTGGTCGAGGAAGGCGCGCTGGCGCCTGTCTCGAGACCACTGGACGTGGTCTCGAGACAGGACTTCGTCCCTCCTCGACCACCGTGGGTGAGGATGAGCGCATGAGGGCCAGCGACGAGTGGCAGGGCGTGCTCGACCGGGTGAGCGGGATCGTGCGCGACGAGGTCGAGCGCGACGGTGAGCAGGCACTGGCGCTGCCCGTGCCGGCGTGCCCCGACTGGACGGTCAGGGACCTGCTCGCCCACGTGGTCGGGCTCGTCGCCGACGTGCTGGACGGCGACGAGCCCGACGACCACGACCCGACCTGGACCGGGGCGCAGGTCGACGCCCGCCGCGGCCGCAGCGGGCTGGACCTGCTCGCCGAGTGGGAGGGCCACCGCGAGGCGATGGTCCGCTACCTCGACGAGGTCGACGTCCGTCCGCTCGGTGACGCGATCATCCACGAGCAGGACCTCCGCGGCGCGCTCGACCGCCCCGGCGCCCGCGACACCGCTGGCCTGGCCGCGGTCCGCCAGATGATGGCCGACCGCCTGGCGGGGTCGCTCGACGGGCTCGCGCCCCTCGAGGTCCGTTCGCCCGACTGGCACTGGCGCTCGGGGCCCGGCGAGCCGGGCGTGGTGCTCGAGGCGTCGGGCTTCGACCTGTTCCGCGCGGTGACCAGCCGGCGTACGGCGGACGAGCTGCGGTCGTGGGTCGTGGAGGGTGACGTGACGCCGTACCTCGACGTCTTCGCCGGCCTCGGTCCGCTCCCGGAGAAACCCCTCCGCGAGTAGGGGGAGGGGGCCGTTACGGTTCTCGGCATGGCTGAGTCCCTCTCGCGTGAGCTGATCCTGCCCGCGCGCCGGTTGTCGGTGCCGGAGAAGCCGTCCGACCGGCAGCTCGCCGCTGCCGCCACCCGCAGCACCGACGTCTGGACCGCGACCCCGCGCGAGTGGCTGACCGGGCAGGTGGTGCGGCTCGCGATCGCCGCGGTCATCCGCTCCCAGGTCGAGCGCTCCGGTGAGGCGTACGCCGACCAGGCGACCCTGGGTCACGTGGCCAAGCTCTTCCGGCCCCACGTCCGTCTGGCCGACCAGGCCTTCCGGCTCGGGGTCGTCGAGGCCGTCAACGCCGGCGTGCCCGCCGCCGCCGACCCGCTGCGCGACGCGCTGCGGCGCCTCGGCGTGACCGGGCGCGAGCCCCTGGTCATGGTCGCCCTCGGGCTCGACCGGGTGCCCGACGGCCAGCGCGACGCGTTCTGGCAGTCGGTCAAGGGGTCGGCCACGGTCACGTCCGTCATCGACGCGATCGCGGCCAACCACGCCGGCGCGGCCGACATGAGCGGCCTCGACCGGCGGATGCTGGCCCGCGCCGACGCGGTCGTGCTCGCCGCCGGCCGGGTCACCCCGGTCTCCCTGGTCCACCCGCCGGCGCCCACCGGCGGCTGGCTGCAGGTGCCCGTCGCGCTGACCAAGCCCCACCGACCCGTGGCCGACCGCGGCCGCGGCGGCGGCAAGGGCGCGCCCGCCGGCCCGATCGAGGTCACGCTGCGCGCCGACGGCTGGACCGAGGTCTTCGAGACCGCGCTCGACGCGGTCAGCGTGGCCATGCACCAGCTCGACGGCGGCAGCCGGCCCAAGGGCCGCTCGTCCGCCGTCGTCGACTCGATCGTGTCCCGGCTGCTCTCGGCCCGCAAGCGACCGGTGGCCGAGGTGCTGGAGTCGCTGCGCGCGGTCGACGAGCTCGTGCTCGAGATGTTCGACCACCAGGTGACCACCACCGACGTCCGCGTCGCCGTCCCCGTGCTCGAGGACGACGCGATGGCCTCGCTGTGGCTCTCGCCCGAGGCGCTGGCCGGTCCGCTCGTCACCGGTGCGGCCGACCTGTTCCTCGGCGGCCGCGCCGAGCCGCGCCCGCAGCAGCAAGGTGGCGGGCGGGGCCCGCGTCCTGGCGGGGGTGGCGGCGGTCGTGGCCCGCGCCCGGGCGGCCAGCCCGGCCAGCCCGGCCAGGGCCGCAAGGGTCGTGGAGGCCGGGGTCAACGCCCGGCCGCGGCACCCGCCGAGGCCCCGCCGGCGCCCGAGGCTCCGCGTGCCGAGGCGCCCGCGCCGGAGGCTCCGGCCCCCGAGGCGCCCGCACCGACTCCGGCCCCCGAGGCACCGGGTCCCGAAGCTCCCGCACCGGCTCCTGAGGCTCCCGCTCCCGAGGCTCCCGCTCCCGAGGCTCCCGCGCCGGCCCCCGAGACGCCGGCCCCGGCCGACGACGCGTGAGCCCGCTCGACCCGCGCACGCCGGTCCTCGTCGGGGTCGGCCAGCACTCCGAGCGCATCGACGACGCGTCGTACGAGGCGCTCTCGCACGTCGACCTGGCCGCCCGCGCGGCCCGGGCGGCGCTGGCCGACACCGGGCTCGACCCCGAGACCTGGGTGGGCGAGGTCGACGTGGTCGCCGCGACGCGGCAGTTCGAGTCGGCGACGCCGCTCAACGAGGTGCCGTTCGGCCGGTCGTCCAACGTGCCGCGCTCGATCGCCCAGCGCCTCGCGGCCGACCCGGCCCGGGCGGTCCTGGAGGTCGGCGGCGGGCAGTCGCCGCAGCACCTCGTGACCGAGATGGCGGGCGAGATCGCGGCCGGCCGGGCCGAGGTCGCCCTGCTCGCGGGCGCCGAGGCCATGTCGACCGTGCGCCACCTGCGCGGCACCGACGCCCAGCCCGACTGGACCGAGGACCCCGGCGGCAGCCTCGAGGACCGCGGCTACGGCCTGCAGGGCATGGTCGTGCGCCGCGCGCTGACCCACGGCCCGCAGGAGATCGCCGGGTTCTACGCGATGGGCGACCACGCCCGTCGTGCCCGTCTCGGCCTCTCGCGCGACGCCTACGCCGCGGCGATGGGCGAGCTGTTCGCGCCGTTCACCCAGGTCGCGGCGGCCAACCCGCACGCCGTCGCCCCCGAGGAGCTGACCGCGGCCGAGCTGGTGACCGTGGACGAGCGCAACCGGATGATCACCACGCCCTACCCGCGCCTCGTGGTCAGCCGCGACCTCGTCAACCAGGGCGCCGCCCTGCTGCTGACCTCGGTGGCCACCGCCGAGCGGCTGGGCGTCGACCGGTCGCGCTGGGTCTTCCTGCACGGGCACTGCGACCTGCGCGAGCAGGACTGGTACGACCGTGCCGATCTCGCCGCCGCGCCGACCCAGCCCGACGCCGTACGGGCCGCGCTGGCCCAGGCCGGCACCACGCTCGACGACGTGCGCTGGCTCGACCTCTACTCCTGCTTCCCGCACGCCGTCCTCCAGCTCCTCGACGGCCTCGGCCTCGCGCCCGACGACCCGCGCGGGCTGACGCTCACCGGCGGCCTGCCCTTCTTCGGGGGCCCCGGCAACAACTACTCGATGCACGCCATCGCCGAGGTCGTCGACCGCTGCCGGGCCGAGCCCGGCTCGGTCGGCCTGGTCAGCGCCAACGGCGGCATGCTGTCCAAGGTCTCGGTCGGCGTCTACGCCACCACGCCCGCGCCCTGGCGCGAGGGTGACGACGCGGCCCTGCAGGCAGCGGCCGACGCCCGCCCGAGCGTCCCCCTCGAGGACCACCCGGCCGACGGGTGGCTGAGCGTCGAGACCTGGACCGTGCGCCACGGCCGCTCGGGGCGGCGAGCGGTCGTGGTCGGCCGCACCGCCACCGGCCACCGCACCACCGCCGCGAGCCTCCCCGGCGACGACGAGCTCGTCGACTGGCTGGAGGCCGACCACCAGCCGGTCGGGCAGCGGGTCTTCGTGCGCGACACCGGGCCGGCCGTGCGGGTCGCCCTGACCCGCGAGCGCATGGACGAGCTCGCCCCGGCCACCGGGGCCCGGACCGACTGGCGCGGACCGTGGGAGCACCTGCGCCTCGACGGACTCGAGGCCGGCGTCCTCGAGGTCGAGCCCGCGGCCGACCTGCCGGCGGCCGGGCACCACGAGCTGGCGAGCCTGCTCGACGCGGCCGAGGCCGACCCCGACGTCCGGGTGGTGCTCATCCGGGCGCGGTTCGACCTCGACGGCAAGCCAGAGCACCTGCCCCGCAGCGGCTGGGCCGGACTCACCCGTCGCCGCCTGACCGTGCCGGTCGTGCTGGCCCTGGGCAGCCCGGCGACGGGCGGGGGTGCCGAGGCGGTGCTGGCGGCGACCTTCGTGACCATGGGCGACGACGCGACGCTGTCCTTCGACCACCTCGCCGGCGGCACGCTGCCCGAGGAGGGCGCGCTGGTCCGCCTGCCGCGGATCGTGCCGCAGCGGGTCGCCGCCGAGCTCGTCCTCACCGGCCGGCCCGTCGGCGCCGCCGAGGCCCTGGCCCTCCGGCTGGTCAACCGCGCGGGTGCCGACCACCTGCGCCAGGCCCGCGAGCACGCCGCCCACCTCGCCGCGCTCCCGCCCCACCTGGTGCGCGCGACGCTCGCGGTGCTCGCCGACGCCGAGGCCGAGCCCGACACCCTCGCCGCCGTACGCCGCCCGCGGCAGGTCTTCGACGACGTGCTGGTGGGGGAGTAGGCCTCCGGGTCAGGCGCGCTCGGCCAGCAGCGCCCGCAGCGCGGGCTCCTGCTCGACCAGCCACGGGCTGAGCGCCCAGGGCGCCCGTTCGACGGTGGCGAGCACGTCGGCGACCTCGGTCCACTGCAGCTCGGCGACCTCGTCGGGGTTGGGCTCGGGGACGGCGGTGAGCACGGCGGTGAACACCGGGCACACCTCGTTCTCCACGACGCCGGCCGCGTCGACCGCGCGGTAGCGGAAGTCGGGCAGCAGCGGCCGCAGCCCCTCCAGCGCCTCCGGGGCGAGACCCAGCTCGTGCCGCGCGTGCCGGCGCACGGCGTCCTCGGGCGTCTCGCCCGGGCGAGGGTGGCCGCAGAACGAGTTGGTCCACACCCCCGGCCACGTCTTCTTCGACAGCGCCCGCCGGGTCACCAGCAGCCGACCGTCGGGGTCGAGCAGGTGGCAGGAGAAGGCCAGGTGCAGCGGCGTGTCGGTGTGGTGCACCGTCGCGCGCGGGTGGGTGCCGATCGGGGTACCGGCGTCGTCGAGGAGGATGACGACGTCCTCCGGGTCGAGGTCGGCGCGGGGGTGCTCGGAAGTGACGGTCATGGTGGGTCCCAGCGTAGGGAGTCGGTAGTGGTGCCGGAGTGGGCGCAGGCCGGTCTGTGGGGGCTGGCGTCCGGCGGGATGCTCGTCGTCGGCGCCGCGATCGCCTGGTGGGTGCGGGTGCCGCGCCTGGTCGTCGCGGGCGTCATGGCCTTCGGGGCCGGCGTGCTCATCTCGGCGCTGGCCTTCGAGATGGTCGACGAGGCCGAGCGCGAGGGCGGCCTCGGCCCGACCCTGCTCGGCCTGGTCGTCGGTGCCGCGGTGTACGTCGCCGCCGACCTCGCCCTGGCCCGGCGCGGCGCCCGCCACCGCAAGCGGTCGGAGGACCAGCAACCCAGCGAGTCCGAGCAGGCCGGCAGCGGTGCGGCCATCGCCATCGGCGCGCTCCTCGACGGCGTGCCGGAGTCGACCGTGCTCGGGCTCTCGCTCACCTCCGGCCAGGGCGTCGGGGTCGCGGTCCTGCTGGCCATCGCGATCTCCAACCTGCCCGAGGGGCTCTCCAGCGCCGCCGGCATGAAGCGCGCGGGCCGCAGCCTCGGATTCGTCCTCGGCGTGTGGACCGCGATCGCCGTGGCCAGCGGCGTCGCCGGCCTGCTCGGCTACACGCTGCTCGACGGCGCCTCGCCCGCGACCGTCGCGGTCATCACCGCCGTCGCCGCCGGCGCCATCCTGGCCATGGTCACCGACACGATGGTGCCCGAGGCGTTCGAGCGCACCCACGCCCTCAACGGCGCGCTGTGCACCGCGGGCTTCGTCGTCGCGTTCGCGATCAGCCGGGGCTAGCCACCGCCGAGCCGCCTCAGTCGAACGGGTGAACCACGGCCGGGGCGCGACGTCGTGTCTCCGGAGGGGTGGTGCCAGGCCCCCGGCCCGGTGGAAGCGTCAGGTCCGCAGTCGGGCGACCACCGGCCACCCCGACACCTGCGCCAGGGCGAGTCCGCACGCCCGGCCGACCTTCTCGTCACCAGCCGCTCGTCGTCTCCTCAAGCGCGCCCGCGCGCGGAACGGACCACCCATGCCTGCCCTCCTCCTCGGCTCCATCAGCACGGTCGCCGACACCTCCGAGATCCAGCGCGACGCCTTCAACCGCGCGTTCGCCGAGCACGGCCTCGACTGGACCTGGGACCGCGACGAGTACAAGACGCTGCTCGACTCCAACGGCGGTCGCGACCGGGTCGCCGACTACGCCGCGAAGCGCGGCCAGGAGGTCGACGCCGACGCCGTGCACGCGACGAAGTCGAAGATCTACCAGGACACGCTCACCAGCACCGACATCGCGCCGCGGGCCGGTGTCGCCGAGACGATCAAGGCCGCCCGCGACGCCGGGTGGAAGGTCGGGCTCGTCACCACCACCAGCGCCGACAACATCGCGGCCCTGGGCCAGGCCCTCCAGGGCCAGGTCGACTTCTCCGAGCTCGACGTCGTCGTCGACCAGGCCAAGGTCGGGGCGCGCAAGCCCGACGCCGAGGCCTACACCTTCGCCCTGTCCCAGCTCGGCGAGCAGGCGCAGGACTGCGTGGCGATCGAGGACAACCTCGGCGGCGTCGCCTCCGCGAAGGCCGCCGGCGTCCCCGTCGTCGCCTTCCCGAACGGCAACACCGTCGACCAGGACTTCGGCGACGTGCGCCGGGTCGAGACCCTCGAGCTGGAGGACCTGCGCAAGTGACCACCGCACCCACCGCCCCGCGCGAGACCCCGCGCGAGACGACGCCCGAGGCCCCCGCGCCGCTGGCCGAGCCCACCGCCCGGCTGACCTCGACGGCGACGACGTTCCGCGTCGAGGCCTACGAGAAGGTCGACTACACGCTGCAGTACGTCGCAGGCGTCTTCGACGTGGCCAACCCCGAGGTCGCCGACGCGTTCCGCCTCCAGGGCCGCTGCCTCATGGTCATCGACGAGAACGTGCTGCGCCTGCACGGCGACGCCGCCCGTACCTACTTCGACCACCACGGCATCGAGCTGACCGTGGTCCCGGTGCGCATCGCCGAGACCGCCAAGTCGCTGCGCACGCTGGAGTCGATCGTCGACGCGTTCGCCGACTTCGGTCTCAACCGCAAGGAGCAGGTGCTCGTCGTCGGCGGCGGCCTGACCACCGACGTCGCCGGGTTCGCCTGCGCGGCGTACAAGCGCAGCACCGACTACGTGCGCATCCCGACCACGCTGATCGGCCTCATCGACGCCAGCGTCTCGATCAAGGTCGGCGCCAACCACGGCAAGCACAAGAACCGGCTGGGCGCCTACCACGCCTCCAAGCAGGTCTTCCTCGACTTCTCGATGCTCCGCACGCTCCCGGTCGACCAGGTGCGCAACGGCATCGCCGAGATCATCAAGATCGCCACCGTCTCCCACGCCGGCGTGTTCGAGCTGATGGAGCAGCACGCCGAGGAGCTGCTCACCTCCTCCTTCGGCCACGCCGACGGCGCGGGCCACCTGCGCCCGGTGGCCGACGAGATCACCTACGAGGCGATCAAGACCATGCTCGAGCTCGAGGTGCCCAACCTGCACGAGCTCGACCTCGACCGGGTCATCGCCTACGGCCACACCTGGAGCCCGACCCTCGAGCTCGCGCCCGAGCCGCCGCTGTTCCACGGCCACGCGATCGCCGTCGACATGGCGTTCTCGGCCACCCTGGCCGCCCGCCGCGGCTACTGCACCGAGGCCGACCGCGACCGGGTGCTCGGCCTGTTCAGCAAGCTCGGCCTGGCCATCGACAGCCCGTGGTTCACCCCCGAGCTGCTCGAGAAGGCCACCGGCTCGATCCTGCAGACCCGCGACGGCCTGCTGCGCGCGGCGGTCCCGAAGCCCATCGGCACCTGCCACTTCGTCAACGACCTGACCGTCGCCGAGCTGGTCGAGGTGCTGGCCGAGCACAAGGCGCTGTGCGCGACCTACCCGCGCGGCGGCGAGGGCGTCGACCAGTACACGACGCCGGAGCAGTGACCCACGCGGTGAGCACCGGACCCCGGCCCGTCACGCCCGTCGGCATCGCCGCCGAGCTGCTGGCCGGGGTCGTCGAGCGCCTCGGGGATCCCGGGCTCGCCGACGCGCCCGACGACGTGCGCCGGGACGTGGCCCGGGCCCACGCGCTGGTCGCCGGCCTCGACGACTACGTCGCCCGCACCACCTCGCCCGCCTCGTCCGACCTCGACGCGCTCGAGCAGCGCACCCGCGAGGTCCCGTGGGGCGGCGGGCTGGAGCAGGAGATGCTGTCGGGGCACGTCGAGGGCGCCTTCCTGCGGATGCTGGTCGCGGTGACCGGCGCGCGGCAGGTGCTCGAGATCGGCATGTTCACCGGGTACGCCGCGCTCGCGATGGCCGAGGCCCTCCCCGCCGGCGGCCGGGTCGTCGCCTGCGAGGTGGACGAGCAGGCCGCCGCCGTCGCCCGCGAGGCGTTCGCCTCCGCGGCGGCGGGGGAGCGGGTCGAGGTGCGCATGGGTGACGCCCAGCAGACGCTGCGCGACCTGGCCGGCGCGGGCGACCGCTTCGACCTGGTCTTCCTCGACGCCGACAAGGCCGGCTACGCGGCGTACGTCGACGCGCTGCTCGACCTCGACCTGCTCGCCGACGGCGCGCTGGTCTGCGTCGACAACACCCTGATGCAGGGTGAGCCGTGGGCGGCCGGGGCGCCGTCGACCAACGGGCGGGCCATCGCCGACTTCAACGAGCGCCTCGCCGCCGACCCGCGGGTCGAGCAGGTGCTGCTGCCGGTCCGCGACGGCGTCACCCTGGTCCGGCGGGTCCCGTGAACCTCGGCCCCCGGCTCAAGAGCGTCGCGGCGATCGCGGCGCTCGAGGCGACGCTGCCGCTCAACCTGGCGCTGGTCGGGGCCGCGGTGCTGCGCCGGGGCCCGCTGCGCCGGGCCGAGCCGACGGGCCGCACGGTGCTGCTCAGCGGCGGCAAGATGAGCAAGGCCCTGGTGCTGGCGCGGCTGTTCCACGAGGCCGGGCACCGGGTCGTGCTCGTCGAGACCGCGCGCTACCGCTTCACCGCCCACCGCTTCTCCCGCGCGGTCGACGCCTTCCACGTCGTGCCCGACCCCTCCTCCCCGGAGTACGCCGACGCGCTGCTGCGCGTGGTCAAGGAGGAGGGCGTCGACGCCTGGGTGCCGGTGTCCAGCCCGGCCTCGAGCCTGCCCGAGGCGCAGGCGGCCGAGCTGCTCGACGGTCACTGCGAGGTGGTGCACCTGCCCACCGACGACCTGCGCCGCGTCGACGACAAGCACGCCTTCGCCGAGATGGCGGCCGAGGCCGGGCTGCCCGTCCCGGCCACCCACCGGATCACCGACCCGCAGCAGGTGCTCGACTTCGACTTCACCGCCCACCCGGGACCCTGGGTGCTCAAGTCGATCCCCTACGACCCGGTGCGCCGGCTCGACCTGACCCCGCTGCCGCGCCCGACGCCGGAGGAGACGGCGGCGTTCGTGTGCGACCTGCCGATCTCGCCCGAGCAGCCGTGGATCCTGCAGGAGCTGCTCGCCGGCACCGAGTGGTGCACCCACGGCACGGCCCGCGGCGGACGGCTGCAGGTGTGGGTCTGCTGCCGCTCCTCGGCCTGGCAGCTGACCTACGAGCAGGTCGAGCACCCGGCCATCCGGCAGTGGGTCGAGACCTTCGTGGCCCACCACGGCCTGACCGGCCAGGTGTCGTTCGACTTCATGGAGGCCCCCGACGGCACGATCCGGGCCATCGAGTGCAACCCGCGCACGCACTCCGCGATCACCCTGCTCGCCCACCGGCCCGAGGTCGCCGCGGCCTACCTCGACGACGACGCGACCCCCGACGGACCGGTCGAGCCGCCGGTGGGCGGGCGGCCGACGTACTGGCTGCACCACGAGCTCTGGCAGGCCCTGCGCCACCCCTCGACCGCCCCCGGCCGGGTGCGGACCGTCCTGCGGGGCACCGAGGCGGTGCTGAGCGGCCACGACCCGCTGCCGTTCCTCGCCCTGCACCACCTGCACCTGCCGTCGCTGCTCCTGGGCAACCTCCGGGCCGGCCGGCCCTGGCTCAAGATCGACGTCAACATCGGCAAGCTCGTCGAGCCGGCGGGAGACTGACGTGCGCGTGCTCCACCTGACCGGCTCGGCGGTCGACCCCCTCCTCGACGACGTCTCGCGGCTCTACGCCCGCGGCTGCCTCGACGCCCTGGCCCCGCTCGACGACCTCGAGCACGTGGTCGCCCACGTCTCGCCCGGCGGCGCGTGGCGCTTCCCCACCAGCCTCGACGACGCGAGCCTCGCGGCCGCGCCGCCGATGACCTTCGGCGAGGCCGTCACGCACCTCGAGGCGCTGCGGCCCGACGTCGCGCTGCCGCAGATGTTCTGCCGTCCCGGCATGACCGCCTACCGCGGGCTGCTGGAGCTGCTCGACATCCCCTACGTCGGCAACCGGCCCGAGGTGATGGCCGTCGGGGCCGACAAGCCTCGCGCCTCCGCCCTGGTCGCCGCGGCCGGCGTGAGCACGCCCGAGCGCCAGGTCGCGCGGCCGGGCGACCCGCTGCTGCTCGCGCTGCCCGTGGTCGTCAAGCCCGCCGACGCCGACAACTCCCTCGGTGTCACCCTCGTGCGCGACGCGGCGGCGTACGACGAGGCCGTGCGCGAGGCGTGCGGGCACGGCTCCGACGGCCGCGCCGTCGTCGAGACCTACGTCGAGCTGGGCCGCGAGGTCCGGTGCGCGGTCGTCGAGCGGGGGCCGGGCGACCTGGTGGCCCTGCCGCTGGAGGAGTACGCCGTCGACCCCGACACCAAGCCGGTGCGCGACCACGACGACAAGCTGCGCCGCGACGACGGCGGCGACCTCGGCCTGGTCGCCAAGGACGCCGAGCACGCCTGGATCGTCGACCCCGCCGACCCCGTGACCGCGCCGGTGCAGGCGGCCGCGCTCGCGGCGTACGACGCCCTCGGCTGCCGCCACCACGGGCTGTTCGACTTCCGGGTCGACCCCGACGGCGTCCCGTTCTTCCTCGAGGCCTCGCTCTACTGCTCCTTCGCGCCGACCTCGGTCGTCGTGGTGATGGCCGCTGCCGCCGGCACCACGCTGCCCGAGCTGTTCTGCACGTCCGTGGAGCGCGCCTGCCCGTCCCGCCCCCGATGCCCGTCCCGACCCGCGAGAGGTGACGCGATGACCACCACCCCGACCCTGACCACCGAGGTGCTCGACCCCGTCGGCGTGCGGGTGACCGGCCTGCAGGTCGCCGACGACCCGACCGCGCCGGTCGACGCGCTGCGCGGGCTGCTGGCCGAGCACGGCGTCGCCGTGCTGCCCGGGCAGGTGCTCGACGACGACGCGTTCCTGGCCTTCCTGCAGGGGTTCGGCGACCTGACGTTCACCCAGGGCGAGACCCCGCTCGAGGGCCACCCCGACCTCAACGTCATCAGCAACGTCGGTCGCTGGGACTCCGGCACCCCACCGAAGAGCAACTTCCACGTCGACACCAGCTACGTCCGCCGACCGCCGGCCTACACCGCGCTGCGGGCCGTGACCGTGCCCGAGCAGGGCGGGGCGACCCAGTTCACCAACCAGTACCGCGCCGCGGAGACCCTCCCTGACGACCTTCGCCGCCGCGTCGAGGGTCGCACGATCACCCACGTCGTCACCGGCGTCGAGCTCGGTCCCGACGACGAGTCCTCGGCCGACCACCCGATCCTGCGGCCGCACCCGGTGACCGGGCGCGAGACGTTGTTCCTCACCTCGCCGGCCCGCTGCGCGTCGGTGAGCGGGCTGTCGCAGGAGGAGTCCGACGAGCTCGTCGCGGCCCTGCTCGCCCACTCCACGCGGCCCGACAACACCCTCGACCACCGGTGGGCGCCCGGCGACCTCGTCATCTGGGACAACGGCTGCGTGCTCCACCGGGCCGACCACGCCGGCGTCGTCGGCGACCGCGTCATGCACCGTGGGATGGTCGGGTCCTACGCCTGACCCCCACGTCCCCCGCCCCGGAGGCCCCGTGACCACGCCGCCGCGCCACCTCGTCCTGGGCGACCCCCAGCACGGGGTTGCCCGGTTCGGCGCGCACATGGCCGAGGCCTGCGGGGCCGACGTGGTCCGCAGCGCCGAGGCCCTGGCCACCGGGGAGCCTGTCCACCTGCACCTGACCGACCGGCTGCTGGCCCGCACCTCCGCCGACGCGGCCGCGGTCGTCGAGCTCCTCGCCCAGGGGCACCGGCTCACGGTCACCCTCCACGACGTCCCGCAGCCCACCGACGGGCCCTCGTTCGAGGCCCGCGCGGCGGCGTACGCCCGGATCGTGGCGGCCGCCCACGCCTGGGCCGTCTGCTCCCACCACGAGCGGGCGCTGGTCGAGCGCTGGTGCTCCCCGGGCACGCCGGGCGAGGTGCTGCCCCTGCCCGTGCCCGACCGCGCGGGCCCGGCCGAGACGGTGCCGCTGCACCTCGAGCCCGTGCTCGGGGTCTTCGGGTTCGTCTACCCGGGCAAGGGCCACCGGCAGGTCGTGCGGGCCGCGGCCGCCCTGCGCCGCGCCGGGGTGCCCGCACGGGTGCTGGCCGCGGGCGCGCCCGCGGCGGGGCACGACGACGACGTCGAGGACCTGCGTGCGCTGGCCGAGGTGCGGGGCGTGCCGCTCGAGGTGACCGGGCGGCTGCCCGACGACGAGCTCGTCGACGTGCTGCGCTCGGTCGCGGTGCCCGTCCTGGCCCACCGCAACGTCTCCGCCTCCGGCAGCCTCACCGACTGGCTCTCCGCCGGCCGCCGCCCGCTCGTGCGCGACGGCGTCTACGCCCGCGAGATGGCCGCGCTGCGGCCCGGCACGGCCACCCTGTTCACCGACGACCGGCTGGCCGACGCCGCCCTCGACGCGCTGCGCCGGCCCGCGTCGACGTGGCTGGCCCGCGACGTCGACCTGCGGCCGTTCCTCGACGACACCGTCCGTGGGTACCTGGCCTGGTGGACCCGCTGACCACTCCCTCCGCTCCTCCGTTCGGCTTCCCGGTCCCCGGCAACCGCTGGGACCTCGCCGGACCGCCGGCGCCCGACCTGCGGGTGTCCGTGGTCGTGTGCCACTACGAGCAGCCCGCCGAGCTCGCCCGCACCCTGGCCGCGCTGGGGGAGCAGACCCGGCCGCCCGACGAGGTCGTGGTGACCGACGACGGGTCGGCCGTCGCACCGTCCGTGCCGGCCGGCGTCCGGCTGGTGCGGCAGGAGGACCGCGGCTTCCGCGCGGCCGCCGCCCGCAACCTCGGCGTCGCCGCCTCCACCGGCGACGTGGTGGTGCTGCTCGACGCCGACACGACGCCCGAGCCGGGGTTCGTCGAGGCCATGGTCGACCTGCCCGCGCGCGTGCCCGAGGCCCTCGTCGTCGGCCGCCGGCGGCACGCCGACCTGTCCGGCGACGGCCGCGTGCTGCCCGAGCCGGCCTGGCTCGCGTCGGCGTACGACGAGACGCGCGACCTGCTCGACGCCGACCACGCCTCCCACCGGTTCGTCATCTCCGCCGTGCTCGCCTGCACCCGGTGGTGGTGGGACCTGCTCGGCGGCTGCGACGAGACCTTCACCTCCTACGGCGGCGAGGACTGGGAGCTGGCCGCCCGCTCGTGGCTCGCCGGCGGCGTGCTCGCCCACCGCCGCGACGCGGTGGCCTGGCACGACGGGCCCGACGCGGCGGGCCGCGCGGCCGACCCGTCGGTCAAGCGCGCGGAGACGGTGGGCGTCGCGGACCGGGTCGGCCTGCCGCGCACGGCGTGGCGTGGGCTGCTCCGCGGTCCCGCCGACGTGGTGGTCACGCTGCCGGCCGGTCTCGACGACGGGGCGGTGCTGGCCACCGTCGACAGCCTGCTCGCCGCGGTGCCGACGGCGCGGGTGCGGCTCTCGTCGCCCCACCGCGCGTTGGTGGGCGACGACCCGCGGGTCCTCGACCTCGACGCACCGCTCGACGGCGCTCGGCTGCACCTGGCGCTCACCACGGGCGCGCTGGGCTCGGCCGAGGCCTGGCGGACCGCGCTGTCCTCGCTCGACGGCTCGGCGACCGACGGCGCGGGTCGGCGCGACCTCGGTGTCGGTGAGCTCGTCGACCTCCGGCTCGCCCGGCGCGCCGGGCGGTGGTCCCACCCCCACCTCTGCCCGCCCCACCCCGACCCCGAGCGGTCGCTGACCCCCTGGGACCCCGGCCGGCACTCGCTCGAGGCCTGGCTGGGCGGCTGGGCGCCGTGACCGCGTCCGCGACCCGGGTGCGGCCCCGGCTGGTCGTGCTCGGCAACTGCCAGGCCGAGTCCCACCGGCTGCTGCTCGACGCGGGCGACCTCGAGTCCGAGCGCCTGCCCGCCGTGCATGAGCTCACGCCCGCCGACGTCGAGCCGCTGCGCGCGCTGCTGCGCCGCACCGACCTCCTCCTCACCCAGCCCGTCGCCGACGACTACCGCGGCCTGCCCGTCGGCACCGACCAGCTCCGCGAGCACCTGCCGGCCTCGGCCCGCGTCGCGCTGGTGCCGAGCGTGCGGTACGCCGGCCTGCACCCCTTCCACCTGCTCGTCCACCCGCCCGGGCTCGAGCAGCCCGACCCGCCCGTGGTGCCCTACCACGACGTCCGCACCGTCCTCGCCGCCGCCGGCCGCCCCGTCGACCCCGCCTGGCGGTTGTCGCCCGACGCGGTCCGCGCCGTCGCCGCGGCCTCGGTCGCCGAGCTGCAGCGCCGCGAGGTCCGCCACGGCACCGTGGTCGTCCACGACCTCCTGGTCCGGCCCACGGCCGACTCGATGCGCACCATCAACCACCCCGGCAACACCGTCCTCGAGCCGCTCGCCGCCCGGCTGCGGGCCGCCCTCGGCCTCCCGCCCGCCCCACCCGGCGTACGCCGTCCGCTGCTCGCCGGCATCCACGCCCCGCTCCTGCCCGAGGTCGTCGCGGCCCACGGCCTCGCCGCCACCCCCACCACCGCCTGGACCATCGAGGGTCGCACCGTGGCCGTCGACGAGGCCGCGGCCGCCCACCTCGCGTGGTACGCCGCCCGCCCCGAGATGCTCGCCGCCGCCCTCGAGCGCGCCGCGCCCGTCGTACGGCTGCTTGGGCTGGGGTGACCCCGGCTCCCCAGGCCCCGCCGACCCTGGGGTCGGCTCGGGGTGGGGGTGAGGTGGCGACGTCCTGGGCCGCGGGTCCGGTCGCCAGGTCACCGCTGCTGGGGGTCGGCTGGGGGTCGGCTCGGGGTGGGGGTGAGGTGGCGACGTCCTGGGCCGCGGGTCCGGTCGCCAGGTCACCGCTGCTGGGGGTCGGCTCGGGGTGGGGGTGAGGTGGCGACGTCCTGGGCCGCGGGTCCGGTCGCCAGGTCACCGCTGCGACCAACCCGCACGACGTCGCTCGCCCCGCGACCTGGCCGCCCGACCTGCGAGGATCGCCCCGTGCAGGCCGCCCCCCTCGACCGCGTGCAGCAGCGGAGCCGCCGGAGCCTGCGCGAGCGCCTGCAGCGGTTCCGCGACAAGCGGTGGCAGATCGCCCAGTGCGCGGTGGCGGCGGGGGTGGCGTGGTTCATCGCGCGCGACCTGCTCGGCCACGACGTGCCGGTCTTCGCGCCGATCGCGGCGGTGGTCAGCCTCGGCACGTCGTACGCCCAGCGCCTGCGGCGGGTCGCCGAGGTCACCGCGGGGGTGGCCATCGGGGTCTTCCTGGGCGACCTGCTGGTCGCGCTGCTCGGGTCGGGCGCCTGGCAGATCGCGCTCATCGTCGGGCTGGCCATGACGGCGGCGGTGATGCTCGACGCGGGCACGCTCTTCGTCAACCAGGCCGCCATCCAGAGCCTGTTCGTCGCGGCCCTGGTGCCCACGACCGGCGACTCCCTCCTGCGCTGGACCGACGCGCTCGTCGGGGGAGCGGTCGCGCTCGTCGCGGCGACCGTCGTGCCCGCCGCGCCCCTGCGCCGACCGCGGGAGCAGGCCGGCGCGGTGCTGGAGAAGGTCGCCGAGCTGCTCCGCTCGGCCGGCCAGGTCATGGTCGACGGCGACGCCGACCGCGGGCTCGACCTGCTCGCCGACGCCCGCGCGACCGACCAGCTCGTCCGTCGTCTCCAGGCCGCCGCCGACGAGGGCATGGCCGTCGTCGCGAGCTCGCCGTTCCGCGTGCGCCACCGCCCCGGCATCCGGCGCATGAACGAGCTCGTCGAGCCGCTCGACCGCGCCCTGCGCAGCACCCGTGTGCTGGTCCGCCAGGTCGCGGTCGGCGCCTACCGCCGCCGGCCCTTCCCCGCGTCGTACGCCGCCCTGGTCGACGACCTCGCCGACGCCGTCCTCGAGGTGGTGGCCGAGCTCGACGCCGACCGGATGCCGGCCGCCGTGCGCGAGCGGCTCGTCGATCTCGGCCACGCCACCTCGCGTGTCGGCCGCGCCGAGGAGATGAACGCCGAGGTCGTGCTCGTGCAGGTGCGCTCCGTCATCGCCGACCTGCTCATGCTCACCGGCCTCGGCAGCCTCGAGGCCACCGACGCCCTCCCGCCGCCGCCCCGCTGACCCGGGTCGGCCACCCCGCCTGACCTGCACCGATGCCCCCCGTGCGGGTGGAGGTGCACGGGTGCGATGGACGTTATGTTCGATTCGTCACCGTCGGACGACTCACGCAGCTCGGATGCCGGAGACGTCAGGTCCGGGCGTGATGGCGCTGTCCGCCCGGCTCGTCTGAGGCCCTGCCGTTGCTCCCCCGCCGGCGGGGTCTCAGTCGTTGTGCGCCACCCCCACCCCCCGAACGAGGCACCGTGCCCGGACCACCCACCCTCCGCCGCCCCCGCGTCCTGGCGATCGTGCAGGCCGGCGGCGCCGGCTCGCGCATGGACGTGCTGACCCGCGAGCGCGCCAAGCCGGCGCTGCCGTTCGCCGGCACCTACCAGCTCGTCGACTTCCCCCTGTCCAACCTCGCGCACAGCGGCGTGCAGGACGTGTGGCTCTCGGTGCAGTTCCAGGCCGCGACGCTCGCCGAGCAGGTCGCCAACGGGCGGCCGTGGAACCTGGACCGCAACGACGGCGGACTGCGCCTCCTCATGCCCCAGCAGGGCACCGGGAGCCTCGACGAGGACGGGTTCGCCACCGGCAACGCCGACGAGCTCTACCGCATCCGCGACCAGGTGCAGGCCTTCGCGCCCGACGTGCTGCTGGTGCTCAGCGCTGACCACGTCTACCGGCTCGACCTCGCCGAGGTGGTCGACGGCCACCTGGCCTCCGGCGCCGAGTGCACCGTCGTCACGTCCACCGTGCCGATCGAGGAGGCGGGCGACCACGCGGTCGTCGAGGTCGACGCCGACGGCCGGGTGACCGGCTTCGCCCACAAGCCCGACCACCCGACGAGCGGGCTCGTCGCGACCGAGGTCTTCGCCCACGACCCCGCCGTCCTCGTCCCGGTGCTCGAGGAGCTCCACCGCGAGCTCGGGGCCGGCGCCGAGCCGGGCGACACCGGGCTCGGCGACTTCGGCGAGCACCTGCTGCCGCGCCTGGTCGCCCGTGGCCGCACCCGCCAGCACGACCTGCCCGGCTACTGGCGCGACCTCGGCCAGCCCCACCTGTACCTGCGCGCCCACCGCGACGTCCTCCTCGACGGCGCCGGGGTCCTCGACGTGCCCGGGTGGCCCATCCTCAGCCACCAGCCCCAGCGGGCCCCGGCGCGGGTGCTGGCCGGCGCCGAGGTCGTCGACAGCCTGGTCAGCCCGGGCGCGACGGTCGCGGGCGTCGTACGACGCAGCGTGCTCGGTCCTGGCGCGGTGGTCGAGGCGGGGGCCGAGGTGGTCGACGCGGTCGTCTTCGCCGACTCCGTCGTGCGGGCCGGCGCCTCGGTGCACCGGGCCGTCGTCGACACCCGCTGCGAGATCGGTCCCGACGCCCGTGTCGGCGGCCCGGAGGCCGACCTCGACGACCCCGACGCCATCACGCTCGTCGGGCGGGGGAGCCACGTGCCTGCGGGCGCGGTGGTCCCCGCCGGTGGCCGCCTCGAGCCCGGCACCGGTTGGAAGGCGGAGCCTGTCACCTGATCGGCCGGTCCGAGCCTCGGACGGTGGCACCAAGGTCACTCGACAAGGTAGACATAGGACACGTCGCCGCGACCGTGCACCCGGTCGCGGCGACGTACGTCGTCAGGGCGTCGGCAGGGCGTCAGGCCGGGCAGGTCGCCTGCAGGTAGGCGTCGAGGTCCGCGCCGTCGGCCTCGACGTCGGTGGGTCCCTCGGTCGGGCCGCCGGCCTCGCCGAGCGAGCCCGCCACGAGCTGCCGCAGGCTGGCCATGCCGCCGTCGGAGAGGCCCAGCGGCTGTCCCTCGGCGAGCAGGGCCTGGCCGGCCTCGACCAGCACGGTGGCCTGGGCGTCCTCGGGGGTGGCGACGAAGCGGGTGCTGGCCTCGGTGAAGGTCCGGAACGACCGGCACCACGTCTCCGGGTCGGGTCGCACCGCCGAGGTCGGTGTCGCGAGCGAGGCCCCGGAGGTGCTCGGCTCGGGCGTGCCGGTGCCGGGGCCGGTCTCCGGGTCGCCCCGGCCGCCGATGCCCAGCAGGACCAGGACCACCGCGACCACGAGGGTCAGGGGGACCAGTGCCGTCGCCGCGCGTCGCGCCGCACCTGCCCCACCAGCCACGCCGTCGAGGTTAGCCAGCCCCTACTCGTAGGTCTGGGTGGGCGCCGCGGTCTCCTCGACCGCCGTGGCGCTGATCACGGGCGCGCCGGTGCCGGCGCCGCCCGTGCCGGACCGGTAGGTACCGGTCACGTCGACCCACTGGTCACGCTCGGGCCGGTCGGCCCCCTCGACCTCCACCCGGTAGGACGTCGCGTCGGCGGCGCAGCACCCGATCGCCATCCGGGTGACGTACCAGCCGCCGTCCTGGTCGTAGGAGACGAACCCGCTCAGCTCGACCGGGCGGTCCTCGAGGGTCTGCCCGCCCTCCTGGGCGCGCCAGATGAACTCGGTGACCTCGACCGGCACGACCTCGTCGGGCGAGCCCGACAGGTCGGAGAACGACGCCGGGGTGGCCACGACGGGCGTCTCGTCGGAACGCCGCTCGGCGAGGTAGGACCCCAGCTGCGGCGGGCTGATGACGAAGGTGACGAGGCCGGGCAGGACCAGCAGCCAGGTCACGACCGGCACCGGGCCGTGGCCGTGCCCGTCGCCGCCGTCCCCGTGGCCGTCCCCGTCGCCGTGGTCGTCACCGGGGTCGTGGGGGGCCAGGACCAGCCCGACCGCCAGGAGCACGAGCACCACGCCGCTGACCAGCAGCGGCCACTTCATCCACGGCGTCACGTAGCGCAGGTAGGCGTCGCTGAGCGCGAGCCGCACGAGGACCGCGCCGAGGAAGGCCATCAGCAGGCCCTGCGTCGGGCGGGTCAGGGTGCCGCCGGCCAGGCGCCGTCGCAGCCCGTTCACAGCAGCCACCAGCCCACCCCGACGGCGGAGAGCATGGCGGTGAGGATCACGACCGGCACGAACTGCCGGGCGAACGGCACGCCGAAGGTGCCCGCCTCCATGCTGGCCAACTTGACGTCCATCGCCGGGCCGACCACGAGGAAGACGAGCTTGGCGGTGTCGGAGAACGCCGTGAGGCTGGCCGCGACGAACGCGTCGGACTCCGAGCACAGTGCGACCAGGAAGGCGAACAGCGCCAGCGTCACCACGCCGAGCACGGCCTGGCCGGCGACGGAGTCGACGATCGCGCGGGGCACGAAGGTGTTGATCGCCGCGGCCAGCATCGCGCCGATGACGAGGAAGCCGGAGGCGTGCAGGAAGTCGTGGCGCACGGTCTCGACGAACTTCTCGCGCTTGGTCATGCCCTCGCCGAACTCGGCGATGCGCTGGGCGATCGGCAGCCGGTCACCGCGCGAGAGCACCCACCAGCCGACGAGCACCGCGGTGGTCAGCGAGGCGAGGAACCGCGCCAGCACCATCTCCGGCTGGCCCGGGAACGCGACCGCCGTGGAGACCAGCACCGCCGGGTTGATCGCGGGCGCGGCGAGCAGGAACGTCATCGCCACGGCCGGCGCGACGCCGCGTCGTACGAGGCTGCCGGCGATCGGCACGGCCGCGCACTCGCACCCGGGCAGCGCGACGCCGGCAGCGCCGGCCACCGGCACGCCGAGCACGGGCCGCGTGGGCAGCACCTTCTTCAGCAGGTCGTCGGAGAGCAGCGCCGCGATGACGGCCGAGAGCAGCACGCCCACGAGCAGGAACGGCGTCGACTGCACGACGATCGCCACGAAGATCGTCGACCAGGTCGACAGCGACGGGTGGTCGAGCAGCGGCACCAGCCAGCGGCCGCCGACGAGCACCAGCAAGATGGCGACAGCGACGAGCTCGACCTGGCCGACGGCCCGCCGGCGGGGCCGCTCGGGTGGCGCGGCCGCCCGGGCGGACGACGCGGACGAGGTGGAAGGGGACACGAGGCGTTAGTGAACATCATTATCGGACGCGACGCGAGCGTCGTCGCCGTCCGTCCCCCGGCCGTGACCTGGGAGTAACGTGGACGTCGTGAACGACCAGGCCGCCACCCGCCCCGCCGGCACGCGGTCGACCCGGCAGAAGCGCGCCGTCGAGGCGGCGCTCAGCTCCTCCGGTGACTTCCGCACGGCGCAGGAGATCCACGACGCCCTGCGCCGCGACGGCGAGTCGGTCGGCCTGGCCACCGTCTACCGCACCCTGCAGACCCTCACCGACCTCGGCGAGGTCGACGTCGTCAAGACCGACGGCGGCGAGGCGGTCTACCGTCGCTGCAGCCCCACCCACCACCACCACCTCGTGTGCCGCCAGTGCGGCCGCACCGTCGAGATCGCCGGCCCCGCCGTCGAGCGGTGGGCCTCGGCGCAGGCCGCCGAGCACGGGTACGCCGACGTCTCCCACACCGTCGAGCTCTTCGGCACCTGCCCGGAGTGCCAGAAGGCCCTCACCTCCTCCTGACGCTGCGGCCCGAGACAGGACTCCGTCCTTCCTCGACCACCGTGTGCTCGCCTCCGCGGTCGACCGTGCCCCACGGTGGTGACGGTGCTCGCGCCCGACCGGGCCGCACGGTGGTCGAGGAAGGCGCCCTGGCGCCTGTCTCGAGACCACTCCCAGCCGCCGCGGTCTGGAGGCACTCCCGTGTCGCCGAGGCACCCCTCCGGCCGCCGGGGTGAGCAGGGGCGGCGCCGCGCGGTGACATCGTGCCGCCGTGGGACCTGACACCTCGACCGAGACCGACGTCGTGGTCGTCGGCGCGGGCCTGGCGGGCCTGCGCTGCGCGCTCGCCCTGCACGAGGGCGGCTACGACGTCACCGTGCTCGAGGCCGCCGACGCGGTGGGCGGGCGCATCCGCACCGACGTCGTCGACGGGTTCCGGGCCGACCGCGGGTTCCAGCTGCTCAACCCCGCCTACCCCGCCCTGGCCGGCTGCGTCGACGTCGACGCGCTGCACCTGCAGTCCTTCGCCGCCGGTGTCACCGCGCTGACCGACGACGGTCCGCGCCGCCTCGCCCACCCGCTGCGCGAGCCGCGACTCGTCCCGACCACCCTCGCGACCGGCGTACGACGACCGGGCGAGCTGGCCGCGGTGGCCCGGTGGCTGCGGCCGCTGCTCACCCCGCGGCCGCGGCGCACGCTGTCGCAGGTCCTCGACGGGCGGACGCAGCGCAGCCGCGCCGAGGCCCTCGACCGGGCCGGCGTCGACGGGCTGCTGCGCCGCGTGCTCGACCGGTTCCTGGCCGGGGTGCTGCTCGAGGACGGGGGCTCGACGGCCGACGACTACGCCCAGGTCCTGGTCTGGATGTTCGCCAAGGGCGTGCCGGGCCTGCCCCGCGACGGCATGCAGGCCCTGCCCGAGCAGCTCGCGGCCCGCCTCGCCGGCCGGGTGCGCACCGGCGCCCCGGTCGAGGCGGTCGACGGCACCACCGTGCACGCCGGCGGCACGGCCCACGCCGCCCGCGCGGTGGTCGTCGCCACCGGCGGTCCCGAGGCGGCCGGCCTGGTCGGGGTGCCGGCACCGGTGACCAAGGGCGTCGTCACCACCTGGTGGGCGGCCGACGACGCGCCCCGCACCGGCGGGCTCCTGCACGTCGACGGCCGCACCCGCGTCGGTGGCCCGGTGGTCAACTGCGCCGTCGTGTCCGACGCCGCCCCGAGCTACGCCCCGCGCGGGCGCCGCCTGCTGCAGGCCTCGGCGCTGCTCGGGCCCGACCGGGTGCCGACCGAGGCCGACGTCCGCCGCCACACCTCCGAGCTCCTCGGCGTCCCGCTCGCCGAGGCCGCGCGCTGGGAGGTGCTGGTGCGCCACGAGGTCCCGCACGCCCTCCCGGCCCAGCCGGCGCCGTACACCGCGACCAAGCCGGTCGACCTCGGCGACGGCCGGTTCGTCTGCGGCGACCACCGCGACACCGGCTCCATCCAGGGCGCCCTGGTCAGCGGCCGCCGCACCGCCGCCGCGGTGGCGGCCCGGCTGGGCTGAGGCCGTGACCGCCTTCGCGCTGGCGGCCGCGCTGCACGCGGGCTTCCAGCTCACGGTGACCGTGCTGGTCTACCCCGCGCTCGCCGAGGTGCCCGCCGACGGCTGGGCGCGCGCCCACGACCGGCACTCGCGCCGCATCGCGCCCGTCGTCGGCCTCGTGTACGCCGCCCTGCTGGTCGCCGGGGTGGTCGCGGTGCTGGAGGGGCCCGGCGTCCTGGGCTGGGTCGGGCTCGCGGCGACGGCGGTCGCCCTGGGGGTGACCGCGACCCTGGCCGCGCCGATCCACGGCCGCCTCGGGCAGCGGGGCGCCGGTGACGACCGACTGGTGCGGCGGCTGCTCGTGGTCGACCGGGTGCGCTGCGCCGGGGCGGTCGTCGGGGCCGTGGCTGCCGCGCTGGCCGTCCTGGGCTGAGCACGGCCTGACCCCTCCGGATGTCCCGCCCACGCCGTGGGTCGGCCACGATCGGGCCCGTGACCAGCAACGGGGGCAGCAACGAGGTCGTGGTGGTCGGCGCGGGCATCTCGGGGGTCGCCTGCGCCCGCGAGCTGGTGGCGGGTGGGGTGCCGGTGCGGCTGCACGACCGCGGCCGCAAGGTCGGGGGCCGGATGGCCTCGCGCCGTCTCGACGGCCGCCCGGTCGACACCGGCGCGTCGTACTTCACCGTCGGTGACGACGACTTCGCCGCTGTGGTCGACGACTGGCGCGAGCGCGGCCTGGCCACCCCCTGGACCGACACCTTCCACGTCCTGGCGCCGGGCGCGGAGCCGGAGGCCAAGTCCGGCCCGGTCCGCTGGGGCGCGCCGGGCGGCCTCCGCTCGCTGGTCGAGGACCTCGCCCGCGACCTCGACGTCCACCACGGCGAGCTCGACCGGGCGCCCGACGACGGCGCCGCGCTCGTGCTGGCCATGCCCGACCCGCAGGCCGTGCGCCTGCTGGGCGACGACCACCCCGACGTACGACGCCGCCTGGACCGGCCGTGGGAGCCGGTGCTCGCGCTGGCCGCCCGCTGGCCCGAGCGGGCGTGGTCCTTCGACGGCGCGTTCGTGCACGACGACCCGGTGCTGGAGTGGGTCGCCGACGACGGCCGCCGCCGCGGCGACGGTGCCCCGGTGCTGGTCGCCCACTCGACCCCGGCCTTCGCCGAGCCCCACCTGGCAGACCCGCAGGCCGCGGCCGGCCCGATGACCGAGGCCCTGTGCGCGCTGCTCGACCTGCCGGCGCCGACGTCGACCCACCTCCACCGCTGGTCGCTGGCCAAGCCGGCGGGCGAGCGCGAGGACCCCTTCCTGCTCGTCGAGTCCGACGGCCGGGCGGTCGGGGTGTGCGGCGACGCGTGGGGGCCGACCTCGAAGGTCGAGACGGCGTGGCTCTCGGGCCGGGCGCTCGGCCGGGCGCTGGTCGACCGCCTCGCCTAGGGACTCGTCCTGGTGCCGCCACCCCGCGGGGTGCGGACGGACCCCGTCGCTCCGCTGCACCCTCGAAGCACTGGTCCCGCCACTCGAGGAAAGGGTGACGACGTGCCCGTCGTGGAGCGCACGATCGCCGTCGACCGGCCTCCCGAGGTCGTCTTCCGGTTCCTTGCCGACTTCACCACCACCGAGGAGTGGGACCCGCCGACGGTCTCCACGGAGCGCACCGGGGGCGACGGCGGCGTGGGCACGACCTACCACAACGTGGCCAAGTTCCTCGGGCGTCGCACCGAGGTCGACTACGTGGTCACCGACTACGTCGAGGGCCGCCGGTTGTGCCTGCACGGCGCCGCCATGGGCCTGCGGATGGTCGACACCATCACGGTCGAGCCCACCACCGACGGTGGAAGCGTGGTGACCTACGAGGCCCGCTTCACGCCGGAGGCCGAGGACGACCCGGTCACGCTGCCGTCGATGGCGAGCCTGGGCGACTTCCTGGCCGAGAGCCTGCGCGACTCGCTCGAGCACCTGCCCTCGGCGGTCTGAGGGCCCGCCGGTCAGGTGGGGTCGAGGTCGCGCGACCGGTCGGCCTCGAAGCCGTGGGCATGGCCCCACAGCACGGCCTGCGTACGCCGGGTGACGCCGATCTTGCGGTAGAGCGTGCGGATGTGGGTCTTGACGGTGTTGATGCCGATGAAGGCCTGCGCGGTGATCTCCTCGTTGCTCAGGCCCCGGCAGATCAGCGCCAGCACCTCCGCCTCGCGCTGGCTCAGGCCCAGCTCGTCGCCGGGCCAGCGGCCGGCCTGGGCCAGCACCGCGTCCACCGCGGCCACCCGGCCGGTCAGGTCGGTCAGGTCGGTCAGGTCGGCCAGGTCGGCCAGGTCGGGTGGCCCGGTCTCGACCACCACCGGCTCCCCGCGGTGCACGTGCTCGAGGGCCTCGACCAGCTCGAGCGCGGTCGTGCCCTTGCCGACGAACCCGTGCGCACCCGCGGCCAGCGCCTGCTCGACCGCCCCGGCACCGGCGTCCCAGCTGAAGACGACCAGCCGCGGCGCGCCCTGCGCGAGGTCCGGGGGCAGGAGCGAGTCGGCGCTGCGCCGGGCGAAGGTGTCGAAGAGGACCACGTCGACGTCGCTGACCACCGGCAGTCCCGCGGACAGCTCGACCACGCGCACCCGGTCGGCGTATGGCGCGAGCACCGCGGCGAGCCCGGCGACGACGATCTCGTAGTCGTTGACGATGGCGACCCGGATCGGGCCGGCACCGTCCTGGGCTGCGCTGCTCACAGCCGACCAGCCTCCCAGAGCGGCCGCGGCCGGGTCGCACCGCGAGGCTCACGCCTAGGGGTGATCGTCGCCCGGGCGCGGGGGAGACATGCCGGAGGGTGGTGACCGGGGGGCGGGTCCGGAGGACCGTCGAGGGGTCGGCCCGCGTCCGGTGCGGGCCCCGGTGGAGGGAACCCATGACGCGCTTCGGCTACACGTTGATGACCGAGCAGAGCGGCCCGAAGGAGCTCGTCCGCTACGCGCGGGCGGCCGAGGACGTCGGCTTCGACCTCCTGGTCTCCAGCGACCACTACTCGCCGTGGCTGACCGAGCAGGGCCACGCGCCGTACGCCTGGACCGTGCTGGGCGCGGTGGCCCAGGTGACCGAGCGGGTCGACCTGATGACCTACGTGACCTGCCCGACGCTGCGCTACCACCCGGCCGTGGTGGCCCAGAAGGCCGCGACGCTGCAGATCCTCAGCGACAACCGGTTCACCCTCGGCCTGGGCAGCGGGGAGAACCTCAACGAGCACGTCGTCGGTGAGGGCTGGCCCGCGGTCGGCGTGCGCCAGGAGATGCTGGTCGAGGCGATCGAGATCATCCGGGCCCTGCACGCCGGCGAGCTCGTCGACTACCGCGGCGAGCACTTCGACGTCGAGTCCGGTCGGGTCTGGGACCTGCCCGAGGTCGCCGTGCCGATCGGGGTGGCGGTCTCGGGGGAGCGGTCGATCGAGCGGTTCGGCCCGCTCGCCGACCACCTCGTCGCCGTCGAGCCCGACGCCGACCTGGTGCAGGACTGGAACGCCGCCGACGGCACGCAGACCATCGGCGACGGGGCGCGGGCGATCGGGCAGATCCCGATCTGCTGGGGCCCCGATGTCGAGGAGAGCACCGCTCTGGCCCACGAGCAGTTCCGGTGGTTCGCGGGCGGGTGGAAGGTCAACGCCGACCTCCCGACGCCGGCCGGCTTCGCCGGCGCGACCCAGTTCGTGCGGCCCGAGGACGTCGCCGACCAGATCCCGTGCGGGCCCGACCTCGACGCGATCGTCGAGGCGGTCTCGGCCTTCTGGGAGGCCGGGTTCACCGACGTCGCCCTGGTGCAGATCGGCGACCGGCACCAGCAGCGGTTCCTCGACGAGGCCGCCGGGCCGCTGCTGGAGAAGCTGCGCGCCGCGTCGGCCTGACGCCACACCGACCCCGAGCGCGAGCACGACGGAGCCGGCCCCGAGACTCCCCGGGGCCGGCTCGCGGACGGTTCGGTCAGGCCTCGATGGCGGTGCGCCCACCGTCGTGGGCGCCGGCGACCTCGATCTTGCGCGGCTTCGCCTTCTCGGCCACCGGCACGAGCAGGCGCAGCACGCCCGCGTCGTACGACGCCTCGATGCGCTCGAGGTCGAGGTTGTCGCCCAGCACGAGCTGGCGGCTGAACGAGCCGCGCGTGCGCTCGGAGGCGAGCATCTGCCAGTCGCCGTTGGGCGCCAGCCGCTCGGCGCGGACGGTGAGCACGTTGCGCTCCACGTCGAGGTCGATGGTCTCGGGCGCCACGCCCGGCAGGTCGAACTCGATGACGAAGCGGTCGCCCTCGCGCCAGGCGTCCATCGGCATCACGGCCGGCCGGCTGGAGGTGCCCACGCCCGGGCCGGAGCCCAGCAGCTGCTGGGCGAGGCGGTCGAGGTCGCGGAACGGGTCGGTGGTGCGCAGCAGCACGGTGTCCTCCTGTACGTGTGTCTCGGTGGGGCCGGAGCAGGTCCACCGCCACGGTGGACGTGCTCCGTATCTGTATCAACGGTTATAGGTTGTTTGTATTCCAGGGATCAGGCATTGTCAAGCGGGTGACCGCGAGCAGCCAGGGTGTCTTCGCCATCTCCGTCGCCGCCGAGATGGTCGCGATGGAGATCCAGAACCTGCGCGTCTACGAGCGCCGGGGCCTGGTCAGCCCCGACCGCACCGCGGGGGGCACCCGGCTGTACTCCGCCGACGACATCGAGCGGTTGCACCGGGTGCGCGAGCTGCTGGCCGAGGGCCTCAACCTGGCCGGGGTGGCCCGGGTGCTGGCCCTCGAGGGCGAGGTGGCCCGGCTGCGCCGTGACAACGCCCGGCTGCGGCGGGCCGAGCGAGCCCGGCGGGAGCCCGAGCGCGCGGAGTAGGATGTCTGGACCGGGCCAGGGCCGAAACGCGACCCCGACGGCTCGGTGCACGCGAAGAGGCGACCCATGCGTCACCCCCGTCCGTCCTTCCTCTCGCTCGTCACCGGCCCCGCGGCCGCGGCCCCCACCGCGACCGTCGACGCCCCGGTCGACGACGCCCCACCGGTCCGGGTCTCCCTCGAGGTGCCCGCCCTGCTCGCCGCCGGCGTGACGGTGCTGCTGCGCCCGTACGCCGACCGCGTGCGGATCGTGCCGCGGCACGGTCCGGAGGTCCCGGACGTCGAGGTGCTCGACCCCGCCCTCGCCCGCACGGTCGACGGGAACCCCGCCGGCGCCGGGCCCGACGACCTGCCGGCCGTGCCGCGGGTCGCCCTGGTCTGGGAGAGCGGGTCGGCCGCCGTCGCCCGGGCCCGCGACCTCGGCGCGGTCGCGATGGTGCCGGTCAGCGCCGGGGCCGAGGCCCTGGTCGAGGCCCTCGAGCGGGTGCACCGGCGTGACCCGCTCGTCGACCCCGACGCCCCGGCGCCGGGCGGGCTCTCGCCGCGGGAGGCCGACGTGCTGCGCGGCATCTGCCGCGGGCAGTCCAACCTCGAGATCGCCGAGGAGCTCTACGTCTCCATCAACTCCGTCAAGACCTACGTCCGCAGCGCCTACCGGAAGATGGGCGTCAGCAGCCGGTCTCAGGCCGTCCTGTGGGGGCTCGAGCACGGCCTGTGAGGGGTCTGCCGCCCGGCGCCGGCGGCACGGCGAGTCACCCTTCGGGGTAGTGAGGTGGGCGCTGCTAACTTGTGCGGCGTTCCCGGCGGAGCCCAAACAGTGACTCGCGCCTGTCGGGGGTCCGGTCCCACGGATCCCCCGGTCCTCCGACGGAGCGGTCCTTGTCCCGACCCCTCGACGTGGTCAGCGCGCTGACGCGGGTCCTGCGCGACCTGCAGTCCCCCACCGACGTCGATGTCCGCCTGCGCGCCCTGGTGGCCGCGGCCCGTGACCTCGCCCCCCTCGTCGACCACGCCGGTCTGGTCGCACCCGGCGACGACGAGGACGGCCAGCCCGTGGTGCGCGCCGGCACCGGGCCGCTCCTGGAGCGCCTCGTCGCCGCCGAGCACGAGACCGGCGAGGGGCCCGTGCGGGCCGTGCTGGGCGGGGAGCCGGCGACCCGGCTCGACCAGCTCGGCGGCGCGACCCGCTGGCCGTCGTACGCCGCGCAGGCGGACGCCGCTGGCCTGTGCTCCCAGCTCGTGGTGCCGGTGGTGGTCGAGGAGCAGGTGGCGGCCGCGCTGGTGCTCTGCGCGACCGACGACAGCGTGCTCGACGAGCGCACCCCCGCCATCGCCGAGCTGGTGGCCGAGCTCGTGGCCCTCGTGCTGGGCCACGACCGGCGGGTGGAGAACCTCGACGCCGCGCTGTCGACGCGCACCACGATCGGCCTCGCGCTCGGCATGGTCATGCAGCGCCTGCAGATCGACCAGGACACGGCCTTCGCCTACCTGACCCGGCTCTCGGCGACCTCGGAGACCAAGCTGCGCGACGTCGCCGCGGGCATCGTGCAGCAGCACGGGGAGACCGCCCGGCGGGATGGGTCGGGGCCGACGCCCGGCGCCTAGCGTCGGGGCGGTGACCGCGACCCGCTTCGACTTCGCCTTCGCCCGGTCCTACCGGGTCCCCGCGCTCGCGCTGGGCATCACCGGGTCGACCGCCTGGGTCGAGCTCGGGACCGACGGGCTGCTGGTCCGCTACGGCCTGTGGCGGCTCCGCACCCCGCTGGCCAACCTCGGCGAGGTGCAGCGCACCGGTGGGTTCAGCTGGTTCAAGACCGTCGGGCCGCCGCACCTGTCCTTCGCCGACCGGGGCGTCAGCTTCGCGACCAACGGGGACGACGCGGTGTGCGTGCAGTTCCACGAGCCGGTGCGGGTGCTCGACCCGACCGGGCGGCTGCGGCACCCGGGCGCGACGATGACGCTGCGCGACCCCGACCGGTTCGTCGCCGAGCTCGACGACCTGCGCGGGAGCGGTCGTGGCTGAGCGCTCCCGCGTCGACGCCGTCGTCCTCGACCTCGACGGCACCCTCGTCGACTCCGTCTACGCCCACGTGCTGGCCTGGCACGCCGCCTTCCGCGACGTCGGGCTGCACGTGCCCACGGCGCGCCTGCACCGGCTGATCGGCATGGGCGGCGACCGCCTGGTCGCGGCCGCGGCGGGGGAGGCGACCGAGCACGCGCTCGGCGACGAGCTGCGCCGTCGCCACCCGGAGCGGCTGGACCAGCTCTTCGGGTCGATCGTGCCCACCGAGGGTGCCGGCGACCTCCTCCAGGCGCTGCGCGACCACGGCCTCACCGTCACCCTGGCCAGCTCCAGCGAGCGCGACCTCACCGACCGGCTCCTCGACCTCCTCGGCGCCGACCGGCACCTGCTCGACGAGCTGGTCACCGGCTCCGACGCAGAGCGCAGCAAGCCGTCCGGTGAGCTGGTCTCGGTGGCGCTGGAGTCGGTCGACGCCGACCGGGCCGTGGTCGTCGGCGACGCCACCTGGGACGTCCGCGCCGCCGCCGATGCCGGCGTCCCGTGCGTCACCGTGCTGACCGGCGGCATCGGCGAGGCCGAGCTGCTCGAGGCCGGCGCCGCGGCCGTCCACGCCTCCCCGGCCGACCTGGCCGCCCACCTCCGCGCGACCGGGTCCCTCCTGGGCTGACCAGGCCGCCGTCCGGCCGCCGCCGCGTGCCGGGTGGGTCCGGCGGCTTCAGCGCCCTCAGCGCCCTCAGCGCTCGCCGTCGACGACGACGCGGGTGCGGTCGGGGGAGAAGCCGTGCTCCATGCCCCAGAGCACGGCCTGGGTGCGGCTGCCGGCGCCGATCTTGCGGTAGAGCGTGCGGATGTAGGTCTTGACGGTGTTGATGCCGATGAAGGCGCGCTCGGCGATGTCCTGGTTGGACAGGCCCTGGCAGATCAGGGCCAGCACCTCGGACTCGCGGGCGCTCAGGCCGAGCTGGTCACCGGGCCAGCGGCCGAGCTCGTCCCCCTCGGGGCCGGGCGTCACCTGCTCGCCGGCGTGGGTGCGCTCGATGGCCTCGACGAGCTCCTCGACGGTGCTGCCCTTGGACACGTAGCCCGACGCGCCGGCCGCCAGGGCCCGCTTGACCAGCTCGGGGTCGGTGTTCCAGCTCAGCACGAGCAGCTTGGCCCGGCTGCCGTCCATGATGTCGTCGATCTCGATCGCGTCGCCCTGGACCTGGCCGTAGGAGTCGTAGAGCACCACGTCGACGTCGCTCACGACCGGCTCGCGGCTGTCGAGCTCGACGACCCGGATGCGGTCGTCGTGCCGGGCCAGGACGGCGGCGATGCCAGCGACGACGATCTCGTAGTCGTTGACGATGGCGACGCGGACGGGCGTGGACATGCGAGGCATCGTAGTGCGCCCGCGCCCACCCGTGCGGGCGGTCGCCGCGCCGTTCACCCCTGGGCAGGGATCCCCCGCGGCCTGCGGCGCGACAGGCTGGGGTGGTGATGCCGCAGTGACGCACGAGCGCCGGTCGACCCGCATCGGGGGCCTCCTCGTCGAGTACGACGACCGGGTGCTGGAGCCCCGCCCCTGGACCGAGCTGCAGGCGGCCTGGGCCGTCGAGCTGCTGGACGACGCGCCCCCGGGACCGGTGCTCGAGCTGTGCACGGGCGCGGGCCACATCGGCCTGCTGGTCGCCGCCCGCACCGAGCGCCACCTGGTGGCGGTCGATGCCGACCCGACGGCGTGCGGCTTCGCCCGGCTCAACGCCGAGGGCGCGGGTGTCGAGCACCGCGTCGAGGTGCGGGAGTCACCGCTGCAGAGCGCGGTGGCGCCGGGCGAGCGGTTCGCCCTCGTGCTCGCCGACCCGCCGTGGGTGCCGTCGGCCGACGTGGGCCGGTTCCCCGAGGACCCGCTCACCGCCATCGACGGCGGACCGGCCGGGCTCGACCTCGCCCACGCCTGCGTGGAGGCCGCGGCCCCGTGCCTCGAGCCCGGGGGCGACCTGCTGCTGCAGCTCGGCGACGCCGAGCAGGCCGACCTGGTCACCGAGCGCGCGGAGGCCTCCGGCGCCTGGGCGGCTGCCGGCCGTCGTACGGCGGCCCGCGGGCTCGTCCTGCGCCTGACCCGCCAGCCGGGCTAGTCCCTGACGATCTGGTCGTCGATCGCGCCGATCCACGACCACTTCGTCAGGGACTACCCCCGGGTCGGGGCTCGGAGGGTGCCGGTCAGCGCCAGCCGGGGAGCAGCTTGTGGGTGCCGTCGCACCAGGGCTTGCGGGCCGACTTCTCACAGCGGCAGACGGCGCTGACGGGGCGGGTGCTCTCGTGGCGCACGCCGTCCTCGGTCTCGATGACCACGTCGCCGCGCACCAGCATCGGCCCGCCGGGGCACACGACGATGTCGGCCCGCCGCTCGGGCCGGCCGGACGCCTCGGCGCTCACGCCGCGGCCCACAGGCCGAGCACGGCCTCGGCCGTGCGGCACTCGAGGTCGAGGCAGGCCCAGGCGCCGAAGCGCACCAGCTCGGCCTGGTCGGGCTCGTCCTTGGCCAGCACCAGGCACACGTCACGCAGCGCGACCTGCTCGTGCACGGCGTCGGCCTCGACGTGCTCGTCGTAGTAGGCCGTCATCTCCTCGGGGAACCCCAGGCGCCGCAGCCCCTGCGCCAGCTGGCGCGACGGGATCGAGCTGGTGGCCTCGAACGCGGCCAGGTGGCCCAGCGCGGCACCCCGCAGCCGCCGTTGCAGGCCGAACATCGACAAGGTGGTGTTCTGCTCGAGCACCTCGGGCAACGCCTCGTCGACGTAGTCGCCGTACGTCGCCGAGAGCCCGGAAGCGACCAGGCCGCGCTCGAACAGGGCGTGGTGGAGCCGGCCCGGGTCGCCGTTGCCGTACTCGTCGAACTGCACCTCGAGCAGTGCCGCCTTCGGCCCGGCACCCAGCCGCGGCACGACCCAGGTCGTCGGGTCGGCCTCCTTGAGGTGGTAGACGGTCCGCTGGCGCAGCAGCGTCTCGGTCTGCTCGCGCGAAGCGTGCTGCTGCACGTGCTTGGCCAGCGAGGGCCCGTCGTGCTGCTCGATCATGGTCTGCACGTCGTCGACGAGGTCGTCGCTGCGCGGCACGTCGGCCACGGCGTACCGCTCGCGCAGCCGGCCCTCGAGCGCGCGCTCGAGCCGGCCGCGCAGGGCGATGGTGGTGGGGTCCCACTCCCAGCGGTCGTCGACGTCGTCGAACCCGCGGTAGTGGAGCTCCTGGAGCACCCAGAGGCTGAGGGCCTCGTCGGCGGAGGAGTCGGCGGAGACGGGCCAGACCGGCGCCGGCGCGGTCCGGTCGGGGTCGGGGTCGCGGCGCAGGAGGTCGAGGAGGGCGGCGCTCAGCGCACCGCGGGCCTGGGGGAGAAGCACCTCTCGATCGTGTCCCGGTCCCGGGGGGCTGCCCGACACCTCCCGGGGTGACTGGCCCGGATCGGGGCCAGAACCACCCCGGTGGGCGTAGTCGAGCCGCCCGCCGAACGTCACCCGGACGGGTGAAAGTCGGACCACATCCCCGCAGGGTGGGTCAAGAATGGCCCCATGACGGCACGCGTCGCGGTGGTCAGCCCGCTCGAGGTCGTCTCGACCGGGCTCGCGGCGATGCTCGGCCACCACCCGAGCGAGGTCGAGGTCGTGCCGCTGGCGACCGGGCGCGACGCGGTCGACCCCGACGTGGTCCTGTACGACGCCGCCGGGCTCCACCAGGGCGACGGGGCCGACCTCGACTTCCTCGTCCGCGAGACGACCGCGGCCGTGCTGGTCGTCTCCCAGGACCTGCGTCCCGACCTCGCCTCGCGCGCCCTGGCCCGCGGGGCCGACGGGCTGCTGCCCCTCGGCGTGCACGAGGCCGAGCTGCTCGACGCGGTGCTGGGGGCCACCCGTGCGGACGGCGAGCGCGGGACCGCCGCCCCGCGCGTCGACGCCGTCGAGCACCGCCTGGGCCACGACGTCGGGCTGACGCCGCGCGAGGTCGACGTGCTGGCCCTGATCACCCAGGGCCTGTCCAACCAGGAGATCGCCGAGCGCAGCTACCTGTCGATCAACTCGGTCAAGACCTACGTCCGCAGCGCCTACCGGCGCATCGGCGTCGCCACCCGGTCTCAGGCGGTCGTGTGGTGCCTGCAGCACGGGTTCTCCGTCGACCTCGACGACAACCCTGGCCCGCGAAACTAGAACCTGTTTCAATTCGGCCATGCGCAACGGCCTCGTCCTCTTCACCTCCGACCGCGGCATCACCCCCGCCGAGCTCGCCGTGGCCGCCGAGGAGCGTGGGTTCGACACGATCTACGTGCCGGAGCACACCCACATCCCGGTGCGCCGCGACGCCGCCCACCCCACCGGCGGCGACACGCTGCCCGACGACCGCTACCTGCGCACCCTCGACCCGTGGGTCTCGCTGGCCACCGCGGCCTCGGTCACCTCGCGCATCCGGCTGGCCACCGCGGTCGCCCTGCCGGTCGAGTCCGACCCGATCACCCTGGCCAAGCAGGTCGCGACCCTCGACTTCCTCTCCGGCGGCCGGGTCACCATCGGCGCCGGCTTCGGGTGGAACACCGACGAGCTCGAGGACCACCACGTCCCGCCGGGCAAGCGGCGCACCGTGCTGCGCGAGTACGTCGAGGCGATGCGTGCGCTGTGGACGCAGGACGAGGCGGCCTACGACGGCGAGTTCGTCTCCTTCGGACCCTCGTGGGCCTACCCCAAGCCGGTGCAGGCGCACGTGCCGCTCGTCATCGGGGCCGGCGGCGGGCCGAGGACCTTCGAGTGGATCGCCCGCACCGCCGACGGCTGGATGACCACCCCGACCGAGTCCGGCATCGGCGAGAAGGCCGACGCGCTGCGGGCGGCGTGGTCGGCCGCGGGCCGCGCGGGCGAGCCGCAGGTGCAGGTGCTCATCGCACGGCGCCCCTCGCCCGAGGACCTCGCCGGCTGGGCCGAGGCCGGCGCCACCGACCTCATCTGGGGCGTGCCCGACAAGCCGGCCGAGGAGGTCGTGGCCTACCTCGACCGGCTGGCCGAGCGGCTCGGGCTCACCGCGGGCGCTGCGGTCGGGTGACCCTCCAGCAGCGCCTGCGGGAGCTCGCCGACGGGCCCGGCGCCGACCGCCTCGCCGTCCTGCGGGTCGACGAGGCCGGCCGCGACGAGGTCCGGCAGACCTGGCGCGAGCACCTCGCCGAGGCGACGGCCGAGGCGGCTGCCCTCGCCGACCTCCTCGACCCCGACCGCCCGCCCCACGTCGGGGTGCTGCTCGGCAACAGCCCGGCCATGCTGCGCTCGATGGCCGCGGCCGCGCTCGGTGGCCACGTGCTCGTCGGCCTCAACACGACCCGCCGTGCCGACGCGCTCGCCGCCGACGTACGCCGCTCCGACTGCCAGGTGTTGCTCGTCGACGCCGAGCACGCCGCCCTGCTCGACGGGCTCGACCTGCCCGCCGGCGTCCGCGTGGTCGACGTCGGCCGCGCCGACTGGGCGGCGGCCGTCTCGGCGGCGGGCCCGCTCGCGCCGCGCGAGGTGGGCGACGCCGACACGTTCATGCTCATCTTCACCTCCGGCACCAGCGGCGACCCCAAGGCGGTGCGGGTCGCGCACACGATGGTGCTGCTCTCCGGGCACACCCTCGTCGCGCGCTGCGAGGTCACCGCCGACGACACCTGCTACGTCTCGATGCCGCTGTTCCACTCCAACGCCGTCGTCGCCGGCTGGGCCGTCGCGGTCGTCGCGGGCGCGACGCTGGTGCCGGCCCGGTTCTCGGCCTCCGGCCTCATCGACGACGTACGCCGCCACGGCGCGACCTACCTCAACTACGTCGGCAAGCCGCTGGCCTACGTGCTGGCGACGCCCGAGCGGCCCGACGACGCCGACAACCAGCTGCGGGTCGCCTTCGGCAACGAGGCGAGCGACCGCGACATCGCCGAGTTCTCCCGTCGCTTCGGGTGCCGGGTGGTCGACGGGTTCGGCTCGACCGAGCTGGCCATCGTGGTGACCCGCGCGCCCGGCACCCCGCCCGGCTCGATCGGCGTGGGGCTGGAGGGGGTCGCGGTGTACGACGAGGCGACGGTCACCGAGTGCGAGCCCGCCCGCTTCGACGAGCACGGGCGGCTGCTCAACGCCGACCGCGCGATCGGGCAGCTGGTCAACACCCAGGGCGCGGGGTTCTTCTCCGGCTACTACGGCGACGACGCCGCGACCGACGCGCGGATGCGGCACGGCATGTACTGGTCGGGCGACCTGGCCTACCAGGACGCCGACGGCTGGGTCTACCTCGCCGGCCGCACCGCCGACTGGATGCGCATCGACGGCGAGAACCTCGCCGCCGCCCCCGTCGAGCGCGTCCTGCTCCGCCTGCCCGCGGTCTCCCAGGCCGCGGTGTACGCCGTCCCCGACCCCAGCGCCTCGGAGGGGAGCTGGGGCGACCAGGTGATGGCCGCCCTCGTGCTCGTCGACGGCGCCGACCTGCTGCCCGAGGAGCTCGAGGCCTTCCTCGACGCCCAGCCCGACCTGCCCCGCGTCGCCCGCCCCCGCTGGGTCCGCCTCGCCGCCTCCCTGCCCGCGACGGCCACCAACAAGGTGCTCAAGCGCGAGCTCGTCGCCCAGGGCGCCACCGCCGGCGACGGCGTGCTGTGGGCGCGGGCCGAGCGCGGCACCGCCTACGCCCTCGCCCCTTGACCCGCGGCGACGGTGTCGAGGAGGGCCGGAGCCCCGTCTCGAGACCACGCAGCCGCAGCGGGAGAGGTGGTCTCGAGACAGGCGCCAGGGCGCCTTCCTCGACCACCGTGTGGCCGGCCCCGCACACGCAGCCGGTGGAGTGGCCTCGCGACAGGCGCCGGGGCGCCTTCCTCGACCGCCGTGCGATCCGGCCTGACCCACGGTGGTCGAGGAGGGACGGAGTCCCGTCTCGAGACCACGCGACCGCAGCGTGAGAGACAGGCGCCGGGGCGCCTTCCTCGACCACCGTGTGGCCCGGTCGCGCCGTCAGGTGCTGCCGTGCCACTCCACGAGCAGGGCGGTCGCGTCGTCGGCGAGCCAGGCGTCGTCGCGGGCCAGCAGGTCGAGGCGGAGCCGGCGCAGCCGCTCGGCGAGCAGGCCGCCGACGGCGAGCTCGGTGTGCAGCACCTCCAGCCACCCCTCGGTGCCGAGCTGGGTGCCGTCGAGGTCGCGGGCCTCGGTGATGCCGTCGGTGTGCAGGGCGAGCACGTCGCCCGGCTCGAGGTACTCCTCCTGCACCTCGGGCGCGACGCCGAGCCCGGTGCCGAGCGGCGGGGCGGGGTCGCCCTCGAGCTGCGCGGCGTCCCCGTCCGCGCGGACGACGACCGGGAAGGGGTGGCCGGCGCTGACCCACGCCACCCGGCCCGTGCCGAGGTGCACCTCGACGAGCACTGCGGTGGCGAAGCGCAGGTCCTGGTCGGTGGTGCCGATCTCGCCGACGTGCCGCTCGAGCGCGGCCCACGTGCCGAGGAGGTCCTCCCCGGCCCGGCGGGCGGAGCGGTAGGCCGCGACCGCGACGGCGCTCACCACCGCCGCACCGTTGCCGTGGCCCGTCGCGTCGACCACCATCGCGCGCAGCAGGTCGCCGTCGAGGGCGTGGTCGAAGGCGTCGCCCCCCGCTGCGTAGCTCGGCTCGGCGACCGCGGCCAGCGACACCCGCTCGTCGACGTACGACGCGGGCGGGGCGAGGGAGCCCATCAGCTCGGCGCCGGCGGTCAGCTCCTGCGTCCGGCGCACGGCGTCGGCGGTGTCGTCGCTGCGGCTGTCGGCGACCAGCAGCAGGGCGACGGCGTCGGCGAACGGCCGCAGCTCGACCTCGGGCGGTGAGGCGGCCGCCACCAGCCCGAGCAGCCCGAGGCGGTGGCCGCGGTGGGTGAGTGGCGTCCAGGTCGTGACGGGCTGCCCGGGCTCGACGACGGTGCGGCCGAGGGTGAACGAGCGGCAGGCCGGCCCGTCCTCCAGCGTGAACGCCTCACGCCGCGACAGCCCCAGGGGCACCAGCTCGGTCTGCTCGAGCGTCACCAGGTACACCGCCGCGCCGCCGGCGCCCCAGACCTCGTGGGCGACCTCGCTCACCACGCGCGCGAGCTCGCCCGCGGGGCGGCGGGCCGCCCGCTCGAGCAGCAGGGCGACGGCGTGGGGAGACGTCGGCACGGAGACCATCATGGCCGGTTCCCCGGCGCGGGGTTGAGCACCCGTACCCAGGGTGCGCCGCGGTCCGCCGGGAACGTTCCGGACGTGACCGCCACGACGCCGTACGTGACCGCCCCGACCAGTCCCGCCGACCTCCCGCCGTCGCGGTGGCACGTCTGGCTGCCGGTCGCCGCCTGGCTGGTGGGCGGGACGCTGGCGGTGGCCGGCGTCGGCGCTGCCGGGTCGGCCGCGCCGGCCGAGGGCGAGGGCGGGTGGTGGCCGGTCTACGCGTTCCTCCTCGTGGCGGGGCTGCTCGCGCTGGCCGCCCTCCCGCTGCTGGTCGCCGTGGTCCTCAGCCTGCGGGCGACGCGTGACCACCGCGCGACCGGCGTGCTGGTCCTGGGCGTCGGCACCGCCGCGACCGGCACCCTCGTCGTGGGTGGGTTGCTGTGGGTCACCCCGGAGGTGTTCTGGGAGTCGACCGACGCCGGGCTCGCGCTCGCCTCGGCGTCGTACGTCGCCGCGGGGGTCGTGCTCTGGTCGCCGCTCCTCGTCGAGCTGCGGCGACGGTCGCGGGCTCAGGCCGGGGAGTCCAGGGAGGCCAGCGCCCGCTCGGCGGCTCGGTAGCCGCACATGCCGTGCACGCCCGCGCCGGGCGGCGTGGAGGAGGAGCACAGCCAGACCCCGGGCGCGCCCGTGGCGTACGGGTCGGGCGCGAGCCGCGGCCGGCCGACGAGCTGCAGGAGGTCGGTCGCGCCGCCGGCGATGTCGCCGCCGACGTAGTTGGCGTTCTCGTGCTCGTGGTCGGCCGGGGTGCGCGAGGCCGTCGCCACCACCCGCTCCCGCACGCCGGGGGCGAACCGCTCGAGCTGGTCGAGCACCACCCGCTCCCCGTCGCCCTCCCAGTGGGCGGGCACGTGGGCGTAGGCCCACACCGGGTGCAGGTCCCGCTCGGGGTCGCCCCCGGGGTCGCGGACGACGCGCGTCGGGTCGGCCACGGTCGGCTGGGCGACGAGCACGAAGGGGCGCTCGGGCATGCGGCCGGCGTACACCGCGGCCTCGGCCTCGGCGACCTCTGCCGCCGTGCCGCCGACGTGCACGGTGCCGGCGCGCCGGGAGTCCTCGTGGGTCCAGGGCACGCCGCCGCGCACGGCGAGGTCGACCTTGAACGACCCGGGACCGTAGCGCCAGCGGCGGTAGGCCCGGCGCACCCGTCGCGGCAGCCGGTCGCCGAGGATCTCCTCGGCCGCCTGCGGCCCCGTGTCGAGCAGGGTCAGGTCGGCCCGCGGAAGGTCGGCAGCGGTGCGCACCGGGCTGTCGGTGACGACCTCGCCGCCGAGCTCGCGCAGCAGCGAGGCCAGCGCGTCGGTGATGGCCCGCGACCCGCCTTCGGGCACCGGCCAGCCGTGCCGGTGGCCCGCGACGGTCAGCATCGCGCCCACCGCGGAGGTCACCGGTCGGCCCAGCGGCTGGAAGGCGTGCGCGGCCGACCCGGCGAACAGCGCGCCCGCCTGCGGGGTGGCGAAGCCCCGCGCGAGCACCGTCGCCGGCAGCGCCGCCCGCAGCCCGAACCGGGCCAGCCGCACGGGGTGGTCGGGCCAGCGCAGCAGCGGGCCGAGCACGTCGCCGGTCAGCTCGTCGAGGTCGCGCACCAGGGGCCCGAACACCGCCCGCCAGCGCCGCCCGTCGCGACCCAGCCGCCGGCAGGTCTCGTCGAGGTCGCGCACCAGCACTCCCGCCGTGCCGTCGTCGAGGGGGTGGGTCAGGTCGATCTCCGGCCACCGCCAGACGAGTCCGTGCTCGGCCAGCGGCAGGCGGGAGAAGAAGGGCGAGGCCAGCGCGAACGGGTGCACCGCCGAGCACACGTCGTGCAGCATGCCCGGCACCGTGAGCTGCTCGGTGCGGGTGCCGCCACCGATGGTCGGCGCCGCCTCGAGCACGGTGACCCGCACCCCGGCCTGCGCCAGGCGCACGGCTGCCGCGAGCCCGTTGGGGCCTGACCCCACCACCACCGCGTCGCGTCCCGCCCGTGCCGCCATGGCCTCGACGGTGCCAGACCCGCCGAGCCCACAGGGGTGAGCGCCGTGCGCCGCCGTACGCTGGCGGCCGTGCGGTGCGGGTACTTCGAGGCGGGCCGGTGCGCCTCCTGCACCCACCTCCTCCTGCCGTACGCCGACCAGCTGGCCGCCAAGGACGCCGCGGCCCGCGACGCCCTGGCCGACCACCCCCACCTGCGCTGGCACCCGCCCGTCGCGAGCCGGGAGGGGGGGTTCCGCAACAAGGCCAAGATGGTCGTCGCGGGCACCGTCGAGGAGCCGACGCTCGGCATCCTCGACACCGACGGCCGCGGCGTCGACCTCCGCGCCTGCCCGCTCTACTCGCCCGCGATGCACGCCCTGCTCCCCGCCCTGGCCGAGCTGGTGACCACCGCCCGCGTGCCGCCGTACGACGTGCCGAGCCGCCGCGGGGAGCTCAAGCACCTGCTGGTGACCGAGTCGCCCGCGGGTGACTTCCTGGTGCGGTGGGTGCTGCGGACGAGCGAGGCGCTGCCGCGGCTGCGCAAGCACCTGCCGGCGTGGCTCGCCGCGCGCCCCGAGGTCGCGGTGGTCAGCGCCAACCTGCAGCCCGAGCACAAGGCGGTGCTCGAGGGCGCGGAGGAGGTGGTGCTGACCGAGCGGTCGACGCTGCGGGTCGAGGTCGACGGCATCGGCCTGCACCTGGGCCCCCGCAGCTTCTTCCAGACCAACACCGAGGTCGCGGCCGCCCTCTACCGACAGGCGCGCGCGTGGGCCGACGAGGCGGCGCCGCGCATGGTGCTCGACCTCTACTGCGGCGTGGGCGGGTTCGCGCTCCACCTCGCCGCCCCGGGCCGCCGCGTGCACGGCGTCGAGGTGAGCGAGCAGGCCGTGGCCAGCGCCCGGACCACCGCCGCCGAGCTCGGCGTCGACGACGCCGTCACCTTCGCCGCCGGCAACGCCACCGCCGTGCCCGACCTCCTGCGCGACGACGTCGACCTCGTCGTGGTCAACCCGCCGCGGCGCGGCCTCGGCCCCGACCTCTGCGCAGCCCTCGACGCCTCGCCCGCGAGCACGCTGCTCTACTCCAGCTGCCACAGCGGCTCGTTGGCCCGCGACCTGGCCGCGCTGCCGTCGTGGCGCGCCGTCGACGCCCGGGTGCTCGACATGTTCCCGCACACCGCTCACCACGAGGTGCTGGTGCGGCTCGTGCGCGGCTGAGCCGGCCCGGCGTCAGGTCCCGCAGTAGGTCGTGTAGTCGCCGAACGAGTCGGGGGCGGGCTCGGCGTAGCGCTCCATCCCGGCCGGGGTCGACCCGTCGACGTCGTACGGCGACGTCACGGCGGCGAGCAGGGGGCCGAGCGGGCCGAGGTCGCCGGCCGTGGCCGCGTCGAGCGCCTCCTGCACCAGGTGGTTGCGGGGGATGCGCACCGGGTTGGTGCGCCGCATCAGGTCCACGTCGGGACCGAGGGCCTGCCAGCGCGCGTGCCAGGCGTCGTGTGCCGCCAAGTCGAGCACGAGGTCGCGGGCGCGACCGTCGGCGAGCGCGACGAGGAACGACGTGAGGTCGACCCGGTCGGCGCGCATGAGGTCGGTCAGCCCGGCCACGACGGCCTTGACCTCCTCGGACCCGCCGGCACCGTCGGCCCCGAGCCCGAGCTTGCGGGCCCAGCCGTCGTCCCAGGCCTCGGCGTACGCCGTGCGGAAGGTGCCCAGCGAGGCGGTCGCGAGCTCGATGGCCGCGGCCTCGTCGACGCCGTCGCCCTCGACCAGGGGGAGCAGGGCCTCGGCGAGGCGCGCGAGGTCCCACTCGGCGATGGCGGGCTGGTTGCCGTAGGCGTAGCGGCCGCCCTCGTCGATCGAGCTGAACGACGCCGCGACGTCGAACACGTCGAGGAAGGCGCAGGGCCCGTAGTCGATGGTCTCGCCGGAGATCGTCACGTTGTCGGTGTTCATCACGCCGTGCACGAACCCCAGCTGCATCCAGGCCGCGACCAGCCGGGCCTGGGCGGCGGCGACCGCCTCGAGCAGCGCGAGCGCCGGCCGGTCGGCCTTGGCGGCGTCGGGGTGGTGCCGGTCGATGGCGTGGTCGAGCAGCCGCTGCAGCACGCCGGGCGACCGGTCGCCGGAGTGCTGCGCCTCGAGCGCCCGGGCGTACTGGAACGAGCCGACCCGGAGGTGGCTGCTGGCCACCCGCACCAGCAGCGCGCCGGGCAGCGGCACCTCGCGCTGCACCTCGCGACCGGTGGCGACCACGGCCAGCGACCGCGTCGTCGGGACGCCCAGGGCGTGCATCGCCTCGCTGACGACGTGCTCCCGCAGCATCGGCCCGACGGCGGCCCGGCCGTCGCCGCCCCGGGCGAACGGCGTGCGGCCCGAGCCCTTGAGGTGCAGGTCGCGGCGCCGGCCCTCGCGGTCGGTGAGCTCGCCCAGCAGCAGCGCCCGGCCGTCGCCGAGGCGCGGGCTCCAGCCGCCGAACTGGTGGCCGGCGTACCCCTGCGCGACGGGGCGCGCGCCCTCGGGCACGAGACCCCCGACGAGGAAGCGCAGCCCGTCGGGCGAGCGCAGCCAGTCGACGTCGAGGCCGAGCTCGGCGGCCAGCGGCTCGTTGAGCACGAGCAGCTGCGGCGCGGCGACCTCCTCGGCCTGCCAGGGGAGCGCGAGCTCCGGCAGCTCGTCGGCGAACCGGTGGCCGAGTGTCGGGAGACCCATGTCTCCGAGGCTACGACCGACCCCGACGGCCGGCCGGCCACTGCCCGCCGGCGCGGGCGCTCTCGGCGTCCATGGCCCGATCGGACCATGCCCGGCCGACCCGATCGGACACAAGTTGCCAGCTCCTGGGCCCGGGGTCGCGGGGAACCCTGGGCAAGGACGCTCCGGGTCCCTAGCGTGGGGGACACGCCGATCGCACCCCCCACCGACGTCGTACCGAACGGAACCCCCGTTGAGCCAGAGCACCCTGCAGGCGGTCGCCCCCCACCGCCACGAGCCCTCCAGCGAGCACCCGGCGCCGCGCCTGCGCGCGCCCCTGCCGGCCGCCGACCAGCACCTGGTCCGCCGGTTCACCTGGGGCCACTCCGTCGACCTGGTCAACCAGGTGCGCGCCGCCGGCAGCGGCCGGGCCTGGCTCGAGCGCCAGCTCGCCCCCGACACCGTCGCCGACCCCTGGGGCACCGCCATCGACGGCTGGTTCCCGCTGCTGCGCCGTACGCCGGAGCAGCTGTTCGCCGCCCAGCGCGACGGCGCGCTCGGCCCGTGGGACGTCGAGGCCGACCTCGGCCGCTGGACCACTGCCCGCCGGGTCCACAGCACTCGGCAGGTCGAGGAGGTGGTGGTCGCGGTCTGGTCGGAGCTGTTCGACGTCTCCGGCCACCCCGACGCGACGCCGTGGCGGGTCGACCACGACCGGGTCCTGCGCCGGCACGCCCTGGGCCGCTTCAGCGACCTGCTGCACGCCGCCGCCACCCACCCGGCCTCCCGACTCGCCCTGGGCGACGGCCTGGGCCGGGCGGTCCTCGAGCGCTGGACCGCCGGGCCCGGCGCGGGCTGGACCGTGGCCGACGCCGGCGCGGTCGCCCGGGTGCTGGCCGGCTACCGGGCCACGACGTGGTGGCCCGGCTTCCGGGCCTGGTACGACAAGGCGTCGTACGACGCCGCGCCGGTGCGCGTGCTCGGCTTCCGGCACGAGGGCGGGACCGCCGACGGCCGCGCGGTGGCGCGCGCCTGCCTCGACCACCTCGCCGCCCACCCGACCACCGCGCGTCGGCTGGCCGACCTGCTGTGCCGCCGGTTTGTCTCCGAGAGCCCCAGCCCGTCGATCGTCGAGGCGGTGCTGCGGGCCTACCTGCGCCACGGCACCTCGATCCGCCACGCGATCCGCGCGATGGTCTCCCACCCCGACTTCGAGGCGGCCGCGCTGCGCCAGGAGCGCTGCCCGGGGGAGGACTGGGTGGCCACGGTCCGCGCGCTCGGCCTGCGGATGAGGCGTCCCACCGACCACGACAGCCTGGCCAGCGTCGCCCACCGCGCGAGCCTCGCCGGCCGCTCGCCCCACGAGGTCCACCACGACCTCGCCGGCCGCTGGTGGGCGGCCCACGACGTCTCGCTGCCCGCCGAGGCCACGCTGCTGCCGGCCGCGATGCCCTGCCCGCTGCAGGACCTCGTCGACCACCTCGCCCTGCGCCTGGTCGGCCAGCGCCCCGGGCTCGCGGTCAGCCGCGACGTCGCGGCCGCCCTCGGCTGGTCGCTCGACCGCACCGTGACCCGCGCCGAGGTGCTCGGCGAGTCCTGGCGGCTGCGGCTGCTGCAGGCCGCCCTGCTCGACTCCCCGCTGCACCGCCTGCGCTGAGACCTCCCGGCGGTGCCGGGGTCGGTCACATGTGGGTGCCGCCGTCGATGCGGATCTCGGTGCCGGTGACGTAGCGACCGTCGTCGCTGACCAGCATGGCCACGACGCCGGCCACGTCGTCGGGCCCGCCGAACGTGCCACGCCCCAGCACGGGCATCAGCTTGGCGAACTTGTCCCAGTCGACGTCGGCCGGCAGGTTGGCCGGCGTCTGCCCGGTGATGGGGGTCTCGACGCCCCCGGGCACGACGCTCACCGCGCGCAGCCCGCGGTCGGCGTACTCCAGGGCGAGGGCGTGGGTGAACGACATGATCGCGCCCTTGCTGGCCGAGTACGCCGCCATGTAGGGGTGGGCGAAGAAGGCCGAGGTCGAGCTGAAGTTGACCACCACGCCGCCGTGCGGCGACTCCAGCAGCGCGGGCAGCGCCTCGCGGGTCACCAGGAACGTGCCGGTGAGGTTGACGGTGAGGATCCGGTTCCACCGCTCGAGCGTGGTGGCGTGGGTGTGGTCGCCGTAGTGGATCGCTGCGGCGTTGACCAGCGCGTCGAGCCGCCCGTGCGCGGCCACGGCCGCGCCGACGGCCTCGACCACGGACCCCTCGTCGGCGATGTCGACCGGCGCCGTCCGCACCCGTCCGCCGTACGCCGCCGCGTCGGCCGCGGCCTCGGCGGCCAGCGACTCCAGCGACGCGGGCACCACGTCGAGCGCGGTCACCGCGGCGCCCTCGGCGGCCAGGCGGAGGGCGGTGGCGCGGCCGATGCCGGAGCCCGCGCCCGTGACGACGGCCGCGCGGCCGGCCAGGCGGTCGGTGAGGGTGTGCACGGCCCCCAGCATGGCGGGTCTCGTGGACGCGAGACAGGACTTCGTCCTTCCTCGACCACCGTGTGGTCGGGCCGTGTCGTCGGGCCCCGCGGTGGTCGAGGAAGGCGCCCCGGCGCCTGTCTCGAGACCACCCGCCCGCAGCCTCGTGCCAGGCTCGACCCATGACGACCTCGCGCCGCCTGCCCCGCCGGCACGACCTCGCGCCGCTCCTCCGGTTCCGCGAGCCGGTGCTCTCGGCCAAGCGCCGCCGCCTCGAGCGAGCGCTGACCATCGACGACCTGCGCACGGCCGCCCGCCGTCGTACGCCGCGGGCCGCGTTCGACTACACCGACGGCGCGGCCGACGGCGAGGTGTCGCTGGCCCGGGCCCGGCAGGCGTTCGCCGACCTGGAGTTCCGGCCGGCGGTGCTGCGCGACGTCTCGAGGGTCGACACCTCGGTCGAGGTGCTGGGGCAGCGGTCGGCGCTGCCGTTCGGGATCGCGCCGACCGGGTTCACCCGGATGATGCACACCGAGGGCGAGGTGGCCGGGGCGACGGCCGCGACCGCGGCGGGCATCCCGTTCGCGCTGTCGACGATGGGGACGACGTCGATCGAGGACGTCGCGGCGGCCGACCCGGGTGGGCGGCACTGGTTCCAGCTGTACATGTGGAAGGACCGCGACCGCTCGATGGCGCTGGTCGACCGGGCCGCGCGGGCGGGCTTCGACACCCTCCTCGTCACCGTCGACGTGCCGGTGGCCGGCGCCCGGCTGCGCGACGTGCGCAACGGCATGACGATCCCGCCGACCATCACCGCCCGGACCGTGCTCGACGCGCTGCCCCGGCCGGCGTGGTGGTTCGACCTGCTCACCACCGAGCCGCTCGCCTTCGCCAGCCTCGACTCCTGGCCGGGCACGGTGGCCGAGCTGCTGGACACGATGTTCGACCCCACCGTCACCTACGACGACCTGGCGTGGATCCGACGCCAGTGGCCGGGCCGGGTGGTGGTCAAGGGCGTGCAGACGGTCGCCGACGCCTGCCGCCTCGCCGAGGCCGGGGTCGACGCGGTGCTGCTGTCCAACCACGGCGGCCGCCAGCTCGACCGCGCGCCGGTGCCGTTCCACGTGCTGCCCGACGTGGTGCGCGAGGTCGGCGACGATGTGGAGGTCTGGCTCGACACCGGCATCACCTCCGGGCAGGACATCGTGGCCGCGATCGCCCACGGCGCCCGCTTCACCCTCGTCGGCCGGGCCTACCTCTACGGCCTCATGGCCGGCGGCCGCGATGGCGTCGACCGGGCCGTCGAGATCCTCCGCGGCCAGCTCGAGCGCACGATGCGGCTGCTCGGCGTCACCTCGCTGGCCGAGCTGACCCCCGACCACGTGGTCCGGCTGGACCGAGCCGGAGGCTGAGCTCCGCGTGGCCGGCCGGCGGCCGCGCGGGGTGGGGTGAGCCAGCGACCGTCCTCGGCACGGGATGCGTCGCCAGGTCACCGCTGCCGGGGGCCGGGCCGGGGGGAGGGGTGAGCCAGCGACCGTCTGGTGGGTGCGAAGGGTCGCCACGTCACCGCCGCCCCGGGTCAGGCGATGAGGTCGTCCCAGCCCCGGGCCAGGTAGTCCAGGAACGCCGGGCCGACGGCCTCCTCGTCGGCCAGCACGGCCCGCGGCACCGGCCGCGGCCGCACGACGAAGGCGGGGTCGGCGATCGCCCGGGCCGCGAAGTCGTGGTGCAGGATCGCGCCGGTGCCGACGGTGACCACGTCGGCGCCGCGCTCGAGGCACCAGGCGGCGTCCTCGGTCGAGACCACGCCGCCGGCCACGCCGAGCAGCGCGCCGTGGCGCGGCAGGTCGGTGAACCGGTCGATGAGCAGGCCGTCCTCGCCGGGGGTGCGCGGCGCCATCCGCACGTCCCACAGCGACATGTCCAGGGCGTCGACCAGGCCGGACGCGAGCACCTGCCGCGCGGTCTCGCGGCCCTCGTCGAGGGTGATGCCGCTGCCCTCCGGGGTCAGCCGCAGCGCCAGCTGGAAGTCGTCGCTCGTGCGCTCGCGGATGCCGCGCAGCACCTCGAGCAGGAACCGGGTGCGGTGCTCGAACGACCCGCCCCACCCGTCGTCGCGGCGGTTGTGGCGCCCGTCGAGGAACTGCCCGACCAGGTACCCGTGCGCGCCGTGCACCTGCGCGCCGTCGAACCCGGCCCGCTCGGCCCGCACCGCCGCGGACACGAAGTCCTCCACCGACTGCTCGACCTCCGCGGTGGTCATGGCCACCGCGCCCTTGTCGGGGTCGTCCCACGGGCACTGGTTGGGTCGGCCGTTCAGGGTCGCGTCGGAGCGCCGGCCGCCGTGGTGCAGCTGCACCGAGGAGCGGGTGCCGGTCGCGCGCAGGCTCTCGGCGAGCCGGGTCAGCCCGGGCAGGTGCTCGTCGGAGGCGATGCCCAGCTGGCCGCCCCACGCCCGGCCCGCCGGGGCGACGTACGTCGCGCAGGTCATGGTCAGGCCGAACCCGCCGCGCCCGCGGGCCACCAACCAGTCGTGCTCGTCGTCGGACAGCGTGCCGTCGGGGTGGCTCTGGGTGTTGGTGAGCGGGGCCAGCGAGAAGCGGTTGGGCCAGGCGGGGCCGTGCGGGAGGGTCAGCGGGTCGGCGAGCGAGGTCACCGCTCCATCGTGCCGGAGGCCGGGTCGCGCACGAGCAGCGCGTCGAGCTCGATGGCGCGCAGCGTGGGCGGGTCGAACGAGACCGGGGTCAGCCCGGCCAGCGCCCAGCCCGCGGCGGCGAGCTCGGCCAGGTGCTCGGTCATCGTCGGTACGCCGTCGTAGATCGGCACGAGCGCGACCTCGGTCAGCACCGCGACGACCGGCCCACCCGCCCGCACGAGGTCGCCCGCGCCCCGGAACGCCTCGAGGTCGTGGCCCTGCGTGTCGAGCTTGAGCAGCACGCGCCGCGCCGGCGGGTCGCCGGCGACGTCGGCCCACGCGCCGTCGAGGCGGCGCACCACCACCGTCTCCGACCGGGTCCGGCCCATCACGTCCTTCCACGCCCGGCCGAAGTCCGATGCCGGGCGCAGCGACCCCAGCTCGGTCTGCTCGTCGACCGCGTGCAGCTCGGCCTCCGCGTCGGCCGACCCGAGGGCCCACGGCCGCACGTCCCAGGCGGGGTCGGCCGCGGCCGCGTCCTCGAGCGCGGCCCGGGGCCCGGCGGCGGGCTCGAAGGAGACCACGCGACCGGCGTACCCGAGGTCGCGCAGCGCCCGACCGAACTGCCCCTGGTTGGCGCCGACGTCGAGCACCAGGTCGACCTCGAGCGCGTCGAGCAGCCAGGCCAGGTGGGCGTCGCGCGCCTCCTCCGACAGCCGGCGTTGGCGGCGCAGCGGGTCCTCGCTCATGGGAGCAGCATCCACGGTCGGCCGTCGCGCCGCAGGGGTGAGGCCGGCTGCGGTAGACCGGACGGGACGCCCGTCCTCACCGACCCCCGCAGGAGGCACCCCGTGCAGACCGTCTACACCGCCAGCGCCACCGCCGACGGCGACGGCCGCTCCGGCCACGTCCGCAGCAGCGACGGCCTGGTCGACACCGACCTCGCCGTGCCCACCGAGATGGGCGGCCCAGGCGGCGCGACCAACCCCGAGCAGCTCTTCGCCGCCGGGTACGCCGCCTGCTTCCTCTCCGCGCTCAAGGGCAGCAAGAAGGAGCACGGCGTCGACATCCGCGACGCCGCCGTGACCGCCGAGGTCGGCATCGGCCCGCGCGACGAGGGCGGCTACGGCCTCGCCGTCGTGCTGCGCGTCGAGCTCGGCGGCGTGAGCAAGGCCGACGCCGAGCGCGCCGTCGAGACCGCCCATAGCGTCTGCCCCTACAGCAACGCCACCCGCGGCAACGTCGAGGTGCGCCTCGAGGTCGAAGTCGCCTGACCGCACGCCCTGGCTCGACCCCGTCGTGGGACGAGCGACGCCCCCGCCGGGAGACCCGGCGGGGGCGTCGTGCTCGGTGGGCAGGGGCGGGGTCGAACCGCCGACCTATCACTTTTCAGGCGATCGCTCGTACCAACTGAGCTACCTGCCCGCGAACGGGGAGCAGACTACCCGAGGCCGCGGGCACCCCGAAACCGAGGTCGTCAGGGGCGCGCGTCGCGCTCGGCGACCCGCCGGTCGAGGACCGAGCGCACCCGGTCGGCGGTGAACGGGTCCTCCGGGCCCAGGTCGGGGTGAAGAACCCAGCCGACGCCGCCGAACCCGTCGACCAGGTCGCCGCCCGGCGCGGTCGGGACCCGCAGGCACGCGTCGTGGATGAGGTCGAGGACGCCGATGCCGAGGCTCTCGGGCCGCCGGCCCGACAGCAGCACCGACACCCCGTGCTCGGCGCCGGTCATCACCAGGCGGTGCACCACGACGACCGAGGACTCGTCGAGCGCGCCCGGTACGTCGGGGAGCAGGACGAGCCGGCCGGGCCGGTGCTGCGGGGGCAGGTCGTGCAGCGACCCGGCCTCGCGGGCCATGGCGACCATGCCGAGGTGCTCGGCCTGCTCCTGCAGCAGTCGGGAGGCCTCGGCGGGATCGGTGGCAGGTGGGGCCGAGAGGGGCAGGTGACCGAGCTGCGCCCGGCCGCCGATGTCGACCACCGTCAGGTGCGGGGCGCGGGGGAGGCCCACGGCGATCCGGGTGGCGAGGGCCGCCATCATCCGGGCCGCGGTGACCTCGCCGCCCTGCTCGGTGTCGATCCACACCGGCGGGAGCAGGGGCAGGGTCCGGACCATCGGCAGCCGGAAGTGCGGCGCCGCCTCGGGCGACAGCTCGCCGACCCGCACCGCCCACGTGGGCTCGGCGTCGGGGCCCTGGTGGCGCGGCTCGGTCCAGCCCGGCGCGTCCCACGGCGCCAGGGCCGGCGGCAGCGCACGGGTCATCGCGTCGACCTCGGCCCGCAGCTGGGCCAGGTCGGCGTCGTACCGCTCGCGGGCCTGGCCGAGCAGCTCGTCGCGACGGCGGGCCGCCTCGGCCCGGGCGGCGTCGGCGGCCGGGCCCTGGCGCATCCGCGGGTCGCCGACGAGCACCTCGAGGTCCTGCTCGAGCCGCCGCTCGGCGTAGGCGCGGGAGGACTCGAACGCGGCCGTCGTGCGCGAGGCGTCGTCGAGGATCATCCGCACCTGGCGCACCGGGTCGTCGAGGACGGGCGGCCCGGCGGAGGGTGCTGGCGTCGCGGCCGGCGTGGCGGGCGGCGGCGGGGGCGGGGGCGGGGGCGGCGGGGGCGCCGCCGAGGTCGGTGCGGTAGCGCCGTACGCCGCGGCGAGGGCGGGCAGGCCGCCGACGTACCCCTGGGCGAGCGCGCGGACCTTCCAGCCTCCCCCGCGGCGGTAGACCTCGACCATGACCAGCGCCCGCTCGGTCGTCAGGGCCGCCGGCGTGACCTCGTGCGCCACGGCGCCGTCGGCCGTGAGCAGCTGGGCGGTCGGGGCGGAGGTGAAGTCGGCGGCCACGACCACGACCCGCGTGACCGCGGGCTCGACGTCGGCGAGCAGCACGGTCACGCCCTCGACCGGCCCGGCGAGGTGCTCGACCCCGCCGCGCGCCGGGGTGTCGGCCCCGACCCAGGGAGCGGGGTCGACGGCCCGGCCGTCGGCGCCGAGGAGCAGCGCGGAGACGCGGCAGCCCGCGACGTACGCCGTGACGCGCGGCTCCGGCCAGGGCCGGTTCTCGCCGCTGCGCAGCGCGGGCACGAGACGGTGCTACTTGCCGACGTAGGGGCCGAGCTGCTTCATCGCGTCGATCGGCGTCTTGGCCTGGATGCCGTCACCGATGGCGGTGAACTTCCACGCCCCGCCCTCGCGAGCGATCTTGGCCAGGATCATGCCCGTGAAGGGCATGCCGCCGGCGAGCGTGTAGCGCAGCAGCTCGCCGTCCTGGTGGTCGACCAGGCGCACGAAGGCGTTCTGCACCTGCTCGAAGGTCTGGCCCTGGTAGCTGGTCACCACGAAGAACACCGTGTCGACGTGCACCGGCACCCGGGTCAGGTCGACCGCGACGACCTCGTCGTCGCCGTCGCCCTGGCCGGTGAGGTTGTCCCCCATGTGCTGGATGGACCCGTCCTTGGTGGTCAGGTTGTTGTAGAACGCGATGTCGGCCGGCTGCCCGCCCGCGAACAGCACCGCGGCGGCGTCGAGGTCGATGTCGACCTCGCGGCTGCCGAAGAACCCGCCCTTCTTGACCGGGTCCCAGCCCAGGCCCATGCGGACCATCGTGAGCTTCTGGTTGCCGTCCTTGACCAGGCTGACGCTCTGCCCCTTGGTCAGGCTGACCGGACGGCCCTTGGTCAGGTTGACCCCGCCCCCCGAGGCGGCGGGAGCGGCGGGGGCGGCGGGGGCAGCCGGCGGCGGGGGCGGCGTCGGCGTGCCCTGGGTGGGGGCCGGCGGCGGGGGCGGCGTGGGGGTCGACGGCGGCGTCGGCGGCTGGCTCGCGTACGTCGGCGCGGGCGGCGGCGGGGGAGGGGCGCTGCTCTGGGTGGGGGCCGGCGGCGGGGGCGCGGCGGCGGGAGCCGCAGGCGCGGTCGGGGCGGCGGGCGCGGCGGAAGCGGCGGGCGCGGCCGAGGCGGGCTCGTCGGTGGCGTCGATGCCGTGGTCCTGGAGCAGCGCGACCAGCCCACCGGCGTACCCCTGGCCGACGGCACGGACCTTCCACGCGCCCTGGCGGCGGTAGAGCTCCAGCGGCATCACGATGATCTCGGACGACAGGTCGGTCATGGCGAACTCGACGAGCGGCGTGCCCGAGGCGTCGGCGACCCTGGCCACGGGCTGGCCGACCTGGCCGAACGTCTTGCCGCCGTCGTCGATCGAGGTCACCAGCCGGACGATCTCGACGTCGGCCGGCACCGCGGCGAGGTCGACCACGACCTGCCAGCCGCTGCCGCCGGCCGGCGGCCGGCAGGTGACGCCGGGTCCGTCGGGGGCGTTGTAGAAGACGAAGTCGGACTCGCTGCGGACCTTGCCGCCCGGGGCGAGGAGGAGCGCGGACAGGTCGGCGTTGGCCCCCACCTCGACCGTCACGGTCACCTGGGTGGCGTCGAGGGGGGCGTTGGTGCCCTTGGTCAGCTGCTTCATCGCTCGGGTGGTCTCCGCTGGCTGGGGGGTCGGGTGCCCCGAACCTACCGACCGCCCGCCCGACCCGCGAGCGGCCAAGCGCCACTACACTCCCTCCCGTTGTCCTGCCCCCATCGTCTAGCGGCCCAGGACCCCGCCCTTTCACGGCGGTAGCACGGGTTCGAATCCCGTTGGGGGTGCCAGACCTCCTGTGCGGGCCGGGGCCCCCATCGTCTAGCGGGCAGGCCACCAGCGACCCCGCCCTTTCACGGCGGTAGCACGGGTTCGAATCCCGTTGGGGGTGCCAGACCTCCTGTGCGGGCCGGGGCCCCCATCGTCTAGCGGGCAGGCCACCAGCGACCCCGCCCTTTCACGGCGGTAGCACGGGTTCGAATCCCGTTGGGGGTGCTGGTCGGAGTACCGATTGGTCCGCTCGGCCCGCCGTGCGTTACTGTTCCACCGCTCCTCCGGGAGCGCCCAGCAACACCTGAGCACCACACCTGGCCCCGTAGCGCAGTTGGTTAGCGCGCCGCCCTGTCACGGCGGAGGCCGCGGGTTCGAGTCCCGTCGGGGTCGCACTTCCTCTCCTCACGCAACGCCCCGGACCACTGGTCCGGGGCGTTCTGCGTCCCCGGGGCGCCCCGAGCGCACAGGCCGTCTGCCAGCGCCTGCCAGCCGGCCGCAACCAAGCGGCCAGCGCGTGCGTCTTTCCTCCTGGTGGCAACCCCCATCGACGACCACCCAGAAGGAACTGCCATGAACGCCCTGACCTCCCGCACGACCCGCCGTGCTCTCGCCACCGTCGTCACCGCGGCCGCTCTCACCGGCACCGGTGCCGCCCTCGTCCCCGACGCCGCGCACGCCGCGACCACCACCCGCATCACCGTGGCGGCCTCTGACACCTCGGTGTCCTCCGGTGAGCAGCTCCGCCTGTCCGGCACGCTCTCCGAGCCGGGCATCGTCACGGTCCAGAGCCGCTCCGGCTCGACCTGGACCACGCTTCGCGGCGCGGTCGTGCACACCCGCCGCGACGGCGGCTACTCCGTCCGCGTCGTGCTCGGCCGCACCGGCTCCCGCGTCCTGCGGGTGCTCGGCAACCCCGACGCCGCCGGCTTCGCCACCAGCACGGCCAAGGTGACCGTCCGCGTCCCTGACGACCGACCCCCGCCGCGTGCCCGACGGCTCACCCCCTGCCCTGGGGCCGTCGGGCACGATGGCGTCGTGCCGATGGAGATGGACCGCGCCGCCTTCGAGGACCTCGTCGACCGCGCCCTCGACACGATCCCCGACGAGCTCGCGCAGCACGTGCGCAACGTCGTGGTGCTGGTCGAGGACGTGCCGCCCGACGGCGAGCCCCGCGACCTCCTCGGGCTGTACGACGGCGTCGCGCTGACCGAGCGCAGCTACCTCGACCCCGGCGGGCTGCCCGACCGCATCTTCGTCTTCCGGCTGCCCCTGCTCGACTACTGCGACGACGAGGCGCAGCTGGAGGAGGAGGTCCGGATCACGGTCGTCCACGAGGTCGCCCACCACTTCGGCATCGACGACGACCGCCTCCACGACCTCGGCTACGCCTGACCGACCCACCAGCCGAGCGAGGCGGCCGCCAGCGCCCCGAGCACCGTGGCCGCGGCGTACGTCGCCCCGCGGCGGGGTCCACGCTCAGCGGCCTGCACCGCGAACGACGAGTACGTCGTCAGCCCCCCGCAGAACCCCACCCCGAGCAGGGCCAGCACGTCGCCGCGCACGGCGGCGCCGGCCAGGAGCCCCAGCACGAACGAGCCGACCAGGTTGACCAGCAGGGTGCCGGCCGCCACCGTCCGTCCGGGCGCGTCGAGCCGGGTGGCCACCACGAACCGCAGCGCCGCGCCCACGCCCCCGCCGAGGGCCACGAGCAGCGGCGTCACCCGAGGTCCTCCTCCGGGACCTGCCGGCGGGTGGCCGCAGCGCCCAGCAGCACGGCGACCCAGCAGGCCGCGAGCGTGCCGAGCAGGTAGGCGAGCGCCGTGCCGGTGGAGCCGCCGGCCAGCAAGGCCCGCCCCTCCTCGGCGTACGCCGACAGCGTGGTGAACCCGCCGAGCACGCCCGGCCCGAGGGCGACCGCCCACGCGCGCGACCCTCGGGCCAGGGCCAGGGCCGGCAGCAGGGCCAGCAGCAGCGAGCCGGTGACGTTGATGGCGAAGGTCGTCCACGGGAAGCCGTCGGCGGCCGGCGCGAGCTCGCCGGCCGACCAGCGCAGCACCGCCCCCACCGCCCCGCCGGCGGCCGCGCACGCGACCAGGCGTGGGCGGGGCGTCACGAGACGATCGAGCGCCGCTCGACCGCCGACGGCACGGACTGTCCGGCCTGCGGGGCCGAGGGCTCGCGCCACGCCCGGGGCGGGTCGCCCTCGGCCTGGCGGACCAGCTCACCGAGGAACCAGGACTGGAAGGCCACCTGCCGCGGGGTGCGGGCCAGGGCCAGCATCCGCTCCTCGCGCGCGAAGGCGTCGGTCAGGTCGAGCAGCTCGACGAGCCGGGCCACGTCACGGGCGTCGGAGCGCGCCATCACGACGTCGAGGTCGGTGGTGGAGCGGCCCTCGGCGGCCGCGCGGTCGACCGTCCGGCGCACGCCGTCGTGGGTGAAGGGACGGCCGAGCTGGTGGAAGACCTCGGCGAGGTCGCGGGCGAGGGGGTAGTCGTCCTCGTTGGCCAGGGCCAGCAGCCGGACCTCGCGGCGCAGCTCGCGGAAGTGGTTGTGGAAGGAGATGTAGTCGCGGGTGGGGGTGCCGAGCAGGTGCAGCTCGACCGGGTCGACCGGCAGCTCGCCGGTCGTGACGCCGAGGTCGGGGGCGCCGGTGATGACGCCCTCGCTGCCGAGGTCGGAGAAGTCGGGGGCCGGGGTGAACCACACCGTCTTGCCGTCGGGCTCGATCTCCGCACCCCAGGCGTCGGCCGCGCGGGCGACGATGCTCAGGCCGCGCCCGAAGGTGAGCAGCATGTCCTCGACCCCGTCGAGGTCGAGGTCGTCGAGGTCGTCGAGCCCGAGCAGGTCGTGGGAGTCGTCGTCGGCCGCGCTGCCCACGGAGTGGCCGGGCAGGTCGGGCAGGGCGGGCGGCTCGACCGAACCGTCGCTCACCTCGACGCGCGGGTGCTCGCGGGTGCCGCGGACGCGCACCTGGATCGGCGGAGCACCGTGCAGCAGGGCGTTGGTGACCACCTCGGAGACCGCCATCTCCGCGCACTCCACGAGGTCGTCGCGGTCGATGTCGTGGAAGGTGTCGGTCACCCACTTGCGTGCGTCCTGCACCCCGCGCGCGCCGCTGCCCAGCGACAGCGCGGGCTTGCTGAGCGGCACGGGTGTCTCCGGGGTTCGGGCGGGTCGGGTGCGGGCGGTGCGGGCGGTGCTGGCGGTGCTGGTGGAGCGCGGGCCTGCGTGGGGTCAGGGGCTCGGCGGACGGTGCGTGGGGCACCGGTGAAGATGTGGCAACCCGTGCTGGATACCCGGGAACCCCGGGGGCAAACCAGGACGGTTGAACTTTCTCCCACCCCGTGCATGTGATGGAGCAGACGCGCGCAGGGATGGGGTGCCGCGTCGCCCACCGCGGGACGATAGGACCAGCAGCAGCCGTGTGGGAACCCGTCTCGCGGCCCGCTACCAGCCCAGCTCAGCCACAGGCCGAGCCCAGTCCAGCCCCAGCCCAGCCCTCCCTGACCTCGACGAAGGAGCACCGCCGCCATGTCGACCACCCCCACCTCCGCCGCCGGCCTCGCCGCCACCGCGGACGCACCGCCGACGTCCCCGTCGCGCCACCAGGTGGTGGTGATCGGTTCCGGGTTCGGCGGCCTCTTCGGCACCAAGGCGCTGCGTCGCTCCGACGTCGACGTCACGATGGTGGCCAAGACCACCCACCACCTCTTCCAGCCGCTGCTCTACCAGGTCGCGACCGGCATCCTGTCCGAGGGCGAGATCGCGCCGCCGACCCGCGAGGTCCTGGCCCGGCAGAAGAACGCCCGGGTGCTGCTCGGCTCGGTGACCGACATCGACCTCGACGCCCGCACGGTCACCTCCCACGTGCTGGGCCGCACCACCACGTCCCACTACGACTCGCTCATCGTCGCCGCGGGCGCCGGCCAGTCCTACTTCGGCAACGACCACTTCTCCGAGTTCGCCCCCGGCATGAAGACCGTCGACGACGCCCTGGAGCTGCGCGGCCGCATCTTCGGCGCCTTCGAGATGGCCGAGCTCGGCGCGGCGCGCGGCGACAACGTCGACCACTTCCTCACCTTCGTCGTCGTGGGTGCTGGCCCGACCGGCGTCGAGATGGCCGGCCAGATCGCCGAGCTCGCCCAGCGCACCCTCAAGCGCGACTTCGACGCCATCAACACCCGCAAGGCACGCGTCGTCCTCGTCGACGCCGCCCCGCAGGTGCTGCCGCCGTTCGGCCGCAAGCTCGGCCTGTGGACCAAGGCGCGGCTGGAGAAGCTCGGCGTCGAGGTCATGCTCGGCGCGATGGTCACCGACGTCGACGAGCGCGGCCTGGTCGTGAAGTACAAGAACGACAGCACCGAGCGCATCGAGGCCGTGACCAAGGTCTGGGCCGCCGGCGTGCAGGCCTCCTCGCTGACCAAGACGCTGAGCGAGCAGACCGGCGCCCCGCTCGACCGCGCCGGCCGCATCGGGGTCAACCCCGACCTCACGCTGCCCGGCCACCCCGAGGTCTTCGTCGTCGGCGACATGATCGCCCTCGACAACCTCCCCGGTGTCGCCCAGGTCGCCATCCAGGGCGCCAAGTACGCCGCCAAGGAGATCGACGGGCGGCTCAAGGACAAGCCCGCCCAGAAGCCGTTCAAGTACTTCGACAAGGGCTCGATGGCGACCATCAGCCGCTTCAACGCCGTGGCGACGATCGGCAAGATCCGCCTCTCCGGCTTCATCGCCTGGTTGATGTGGCTCGCCGTCCACCTCGTCTACATCACCGGCTTCAAGAACCGCGTCACCGCGGTCCTGCACTGGTTCGTCTCGTTCCTCGGCCGCGGCCGGTCCGAGCGCACCGCGACCGAGCAGCAGATCTTCGGCCGCGTCGCGCTCTCCAAGCTCCGGCGGGGCGCCACCGACCTCGTCTCCGAGCCGGGCACCCACCCGCTCGACGGCGACGAGGAGGACCACAGCACCCGCCGCCGCGCGGAGCTGGAGGACCAGGCCGCCGAGGAGGTCCGGCTCACCGACGAGAGCCGCCGCGGCGTCAAGGTGCCCGCCGGCAAGGTCTGAGCCCGCCTGGGTCCCGGGTCGGCCCGGACGGGTGCACCGACGAACCTCCGGGTTCGTCGACAGAGCGTCGCCGGTGGACCCTGGGATCCACCACTCGAGTGGTGGTTCTCGGGCGCTACCCCGGGTGACCCCGGTGACCAGCCGCCACCCTCAGTCGCCGACCTCGCTGGCAGCCCGCCGCTCGCGCTCGTCGACGAGCGCGCGGGCCCACCGCGGCAGGATGAACACGCCCTCGGCCTCGACGGTCACGCCGTCGGGGCCGACGACGTGGCCGCGGGCCCACGTCTTGTGGCCCTCGGTGCGCTCGATCCAGGCCTCGGTCCGCAGGTCGCCGAGCGGGGTCGGGCGGCGGTAGGTCAGGGTCAGGGTGCCGGTCATGCCGGGCCGGCCGCCGGCCCCCGCGGCCTCGCCGAGCACCTGGTCGAGCACCAGCGCCAGCACTCCGCCGTGCACGAGCGTGGGCGGGCCCTCGTAGGCGGCGCCGAGGTGGAAGTCGCAGGTGACGCGGCCGGGCTCGTCGGGGTCGGGCACCGGCCGGAGGGGAGGCGCGACGGGGTTGCGCAGGCCGACCACGGCGTTGCCCCAGGGACGGCCGCGGCCCTCGGCGCCGATGCGGACGCCGTACGACCCGGGGAGCTGCGAGGCCCGCAACCGGGCGGTGAGCGCCTCGACCTCGGCCTGCACGGCCCGGACCTCGTCGTCGTCGACCGTGGTGCGGACGGTGGCGTCGACCAGCTCGCGCACGGCGTCGGTGAACGGGCCGTAGAGCTCGGCCTGGCGGTCGATCTCGGCGGCGGGCAGGTCGTCGATCTCGAAGCCGGCGGGCACGCTCCGCACCCTAGAACACGTTCTCGACAAGACCAGGTCTCGATCCGGCAAACTCGGTTGCCTGGCCGCGGCGCCCTTGCTTCGATGCCGCATGGACACCGCCCTCGCCGTGCCCGACGCGCGGCTGCACGCGTCGTGGGCGGCGACGCTGCGCGACTTCGGCGAGACGTTCCCGCACGGCTCGGGCCTCGACCCGGAGGACCCACCGACCCTGGACGCGGTCGGCTGCGCCGCGTTCGCCGCCGACAAGCGGCGCTGTGCCGACCCGGCCGCCGGGCTGCCGCCGGGCATGGTCTCCTGCACCTACTTCTGGCTGCTCGAGCTCGACGAGGTGGTCGGCTTCCTCGCCGTCCGGCACCGGCTCGACGACGTCCTGCTCGAGCAGGGCGGCCACATCGGGTACTCGGTGCGGCCGGCCGCCCGGCGGCGCGGCCACGCCTCCCGCGCGCTGCGCCTGGCCCTGGCCCACGCCGGCGGGCTCGGCCTCGACCGCGTGCTGCTGACCTGCGAGGCCGACAACCGCGCGTCCCGGCGCACCATCGAGGGGGCGGGCGGGGCCTACGAGGACACCCGAGCGGGCCGGCGGCGCTACTGGATCGGCGTCGCGGGCGCGGGAGAGCCGCTCAGCGCGGTCGGTGCCGTTCCAGGGCGGCGGTGAAGCCCGCCGGGTCGACCATCGAGGAGTCGATGACGAGCGGGTCGCGGCCGAAGCGGGCCAGCAGCACCTTCCAGCCCCGCCGCCCGGGCTGACCGACCACCTCGAAGCGGGTGAAGCGGCTGGTCAGGTCGAACACCTCGCGGCTGCTGCCCCGCACCACCTCGAGCTGGCCGCTGTGGATCGCGAGCCGGGTGGGCGAGGCGCTGACCCGCACGGCGTAGAGGACCAGGGTGAGCACGAGCAGGGTGCCGGCCACCCCGAGGGTGAGCGTCGTGGGGTCGTCGTAGGCCCGCCAGCCGGCGTACGCCGTCGCGAGGAGCGACAGCAGCACCAGCACGCCGACCAGTCGGCGCAGCAGGGTGCGCGGCGCGAACACGACGTCGGTCGACTCCCCGACCGGCGGAGGACCGGACCGGACGGGCCGCGGCGCCGGCGCCTCCGGCTCGGGGCCGGTCGGCGCGGCCACGCCGAGGGCCTCGACGACCTCGCGAGCGACCTCGTTCTGGTCGGCGACGCGGGGGGCCTGCCGTGCGCGGGCGCGACGAGGGGTCGCCGTCCGCGCGGAGGACTCCAGGGGGTCGGTGGGCCGTCCCGCCCCGCTGCCCGCGGACTCGGTCGCCGAGCGGACGTCGTCGTCCGCGCGGTCGTGGGAGGGGTCGTGGGGGGCCGGGTGCGGGTCGGGCTCGCCCGCGTGGTGGGCCTGCCACCTTCCCAGGAGCTCCGCGGCACGGTCCGGCTCGTCGCCGGGCTTGCGCGCAGCCATGGCCCCCAGGGTACGCCGGTGGGTCACCACCGTCCGTCGCTTTGCCGAACTGTGACCGGGCGCCCTGCGAGACTGGCCGGACCCGTCCTCGACCCACCAGGAGCGACATGTCCTTCGGACCGTCCGGCCAGTACCCCGCCTACCCGGCCCCGAGCGAGGCCGCACTGCGGCACCACGGCGCGATGGTGGCCTTCATGCGCGAGGAGGTCTTCCCGGCCGAGGCGGCGTACGACGCCCACCGGGTGCGCGCGGGCGAGCACGACCACTCGGTGCCGCCGGTCATCGAGGAGCTCAAGGCCAAAGCCCGCGAGCGCGGCCTGTGGAACCTCTTCCTGCCGTCCGAGAGCGGGCTGACCCAGCTGGAGTACGCCCCGATCGCCGAGCTGTCCGGCTGGAGCAACGAGCTGGCCCCCGAGGCCATCAACTGCCAGGCGCCCGACACCGGCAACATGGAGCTGCTGCACCTCGTCGGCACCGAGGCGCAGCAGCGCCGGTGGCTCGACCCGCTGCTGGCCGGCGAGATCCGGTCGGCGTTCGCCATGACCGAGCCGCGGGTGGCCAGCAGCGACGCGACCAACATCGAGACCCGCATCGAGCGCGACGGCGACGAGTACGTCGTCAACGGCCGCAAGTGGTGGATCTCCGGCGCCGCCGACCCGCGCTGCCGGCTGCTCATCGTCATGGGCAAGACCGACCCCGACGCGGCCACGCACCGCCAGCAGTCGATGCTGCTCGTACCGGTCGACACCCCCGGGGTCGAGGTCCGGCGCTCGCTGCCCGTCTTCGGCCGGCAGGACCAGCACGGCCACTGCGAGGTGGAGCTGACCGACGTCCGGGTGCCGGTCGACCACCTGCTGGGCGAGGAGGGCGGCGGGTTCGCCAACGCCCAGGCCCGCCTCGGCCCCGGCCGCATCCACCACGTGATGCGGGCCCTCGGCGCGGGGGAGCGGGCCCTGGCCATGATGGTGCGCCGAGCCCAGGAGCGGCACGCCTTCGGCGGCGCGCTCGCCGACCAGAGCGCGGTGCGCGAGCGCATCGCGGAGTCGCGCATCGAGCTCGAGCAGGCCCGTGCGCTGTGCCACCACGCGGCGTTCGTGGTCGACAGCGAGGGCAACAAGGCCGCCCGCCACCTCATCGCCGCCGCCAAGGTCGCGGTGCCGCGGGCCGTGCTGTCCGTCGTCGACCGGGCCATCCAGCTGCACGGCGGCGCGGGCGTCACCGACGCGACGCCGCTGGCCATGCTCTACGGCTGGCACCGCGCGATGCGCATCTTCGACGGGCCCGACGAGGCCCACCTGACCACCCTGGCCCGGGCCGAGCTGACCCGCGAGCCGCTGTTCGACCTGCCGCCGTCGGTGTTCGACCAGATGCGCGAGGACACCCGGGTCGACGCGCTCCCGGACCCGGCGTGAGGGCGGTCGTCTGCCAGGAGGGCGCCCTCGAGGTCCGCGACGTCCCCGCACCCCGTCCGGCCCGCGGGCAGCTGGTCCTCGACGTGCTCGCCTGCGGCATCTGCGGCTCCGACCTGCACGCCCGCCACCACGCCGACGCCGCGGCCGACGCCGCGCAGGCGGCGGGGTACGACGACCTCATGCGACCCGGCGACGCCGTCGTCCTCGGCCACGAGTTCTGCGGCGAGGTCGAGGGCGGTGGCCGCCGCTGGCGCGGCCCCGTGGTCGCGATGCCGATGGTCCGCGCCGCGGGTGGCGTGCACCTGACCGGCCTGACCACCCACGCCCCCGGTGCCTACGCCGAGCAGGTGCTGGTCCAGGAGTCGCTGACCTTCGCCGTGCCCAACGGCCTCGCCCCGGACGCCGCGGCGCTCACCGAGCCGACGGCGGTCGCGCTGCACGCCGTCGACCGCGGGCAGGTGGCGCGGGGTCGCCCGGCGATCGTGGTGGGCTGCGGACCGGTGGGCCTCGGGGTCGTGGGCGTGCTCAAGGCGCGCGGAGTGCGCACCGTGGTGGCCAGCGACCCCTCCCCGGCCCGGCGTGCGCTCGCCCGGGCCCTCGGGGCCGACGTGGTGGTCGACCCGGGCGAGGAGTCGCCCTTCGACGCCGCGGTGGGGGCCGGGGCACGGTTCCTCGACGCCCAGCAGCTGTTCGGCCTGGCCGTGGGCTCGATGGAGAAGCTGCGTGCGGTGCCCCTGCTGCCGTGGCAGCACGTCTTCCGGCTGGCCGAGGCCGCCGGCGCCGGGCCGCAGGGACCGGTGGTGTTCGAGTGCGTCGGCGTGCCGGGGATCCTCGACACCCTGATCACCTCCGCGCCCCTGGCGACCCGGGTCGTGGTGGTCGGCGTGTGCATGGCCGACGATGTGATCAAGCCCTCGATCGCCATCAACAAGGAGGTCGACCTGCGCTTCGTCCTCGGCTACACCCCGGCCGAGTTCCGGGCCGCGCTGCACCTCCTCGCCGAGGGCGAGATCGACGCGAACGTGCTGGTCAGCGGGCGGGTGGGCCTCGCGGGGGTGGAGGAGGCGTTCGCCGCGCTCGCCGACCCCGAGACGCACGCCAAGGTGCTCGTGGACCCGTCGGCCCCGGGGCAGCTGGTCCGTACCTGAACAAGGAATTCCACCCGTGTGGGCGTCTGGTGTGGACAACGTGTTGAAGTTCGGCGTAGATTCTTCAACATCAAGTCCAAGAGCCCGGGAGGCACCATGAACGCCACACCCCTTCGCATCACTCTCGTCGACGACTCCGACCTGGCGGCCGCCGGCCTGCGCACCCTGCTGGAGCCCTACGCCGACCGGGTTGCCGTCATCGACAACCGCGACGCCCTCGCCTCGCCCGCTGACGTCGACGTCGTCCTCTACGAGCCGATGGGCCAGAGCAGCATGTCGCGCTCGCTGCTGCGCGACCTGCAGACCCTCGGTGCGGCGCAGGCCGCGGTCTTCAGCTGGGCGGGTCCCGACCAGCTGCCCGCTGCGCCGGCCAACCCCCACCTCGCCAAGTCCCTGACGGCCTCGCAGATCGTCGTCTCGGTCGAGCGACTCGTCGAGGGTCGCTTCGAGTCGGCCCCGGTGAGCCGTCCCACGGTCGACGCCCCGGTCGAGCCCGTCGCGGTGATCGAGGAGGCCCCGAGCGTCCGCGCCGCGGAGGCCCACCGCCTGCCCGACGTCGGTCTCACCCCGCGCGAGGCCGAGATCGTCTCGCTCATCGTCTCCGGACTCAGCAACCGCGAGATCAGCGAGTCGCTGCAGCTGAGCATCAACTCGGTCAAGACCTACATCCGCAGCGCCTACCGCAAGATGGGTGTCGAGCGTCGCACGCAGGCCGTGCTCTGGGGCCTCGACCACGGCATCGGCGCCACCCGCGAGACCGCCGAACCGCTGGTCGGCTGATCCCGGCACCCCTGCGGGTGGACGGGATCTCCACCGGTTTCTCCACACTTTGTGCAGATCTAGCGGAGCGGAGACGACGTGGTGTCGAAGAGCGGTGAGGGAGCCACCCTGAGCATCGGCGACCTCGCCGAGGCCACCGGGGTGAGCGCTGCGACGCTCCGCGTGTGGGAGGCCCGCCACGGCTTCCCGGTGCCGCACCGCCTCGAGAGCGGTCACCGGCGCTACGACGACGAGCACGTCGCGGCAGTCCGCGACGTCCAGCGACGCCGTGACGACGGCGTCCGGCTCGACGTGGCGATCGAGCAGGCCATCGCCGCGCGCGACGTGCCCGACCCGGTCGAGGTGTCGACCCCGTCGGTCTTCGCGCGACTGCGCCAGACCCACCCGGGCCTGCAGCCCCTCCGGCTGACCAAGGGCACGCTGCTCGGCCTGTCCTGGGCCATCGAGGACGAGTTCGCGGCGCGTGCGCACCGCTCCCACCTGTTCGGGGCGTTCCAGCGCACGCGCCACTACCGCTCTGCCGAGTCGCGGTGGAACGACCTGGCGCGCACGATGGGGTGCACCTTCGTGTTCGCCGACTTCCCCGCCGACGCCGAGCACGCCCCGGAACCGGGTCGGCCCATCAAGGTCCCCGTGCCGGCGCAGCACCCGATGGCCCGCGAGTGGGCCGTGGTCTGCGACAACCCCGACCTCCCCGTGGCCCTCACGGCCTGGGAGCTCCCGGGCCAGGAGGGCGTGCGTGACGCCGACCGCCTCTTCGAGTCCGTCTGGACCGTCGACCAGTCCGCCGTCCGCGAGGCCGCCCTGGTCTGCGCCCGCACCGCCGACGCCCTCGGCGTGAGCGGCGCCGCCGGCGTCGCCGACGAGCTCGGCCGGGCCGACTCGCGCGGCCAGGCCGACCTGGCCCAGGTGACCTCGCTGTTCAACCGCGTCGTCTCGTACGTCGACAGCCGGACCGTCGTCCACCCCTGACCGGCCCGCGGGTGGGCACGTGCGGCCGGCTGACGCGTAGGCCCCGTGGGACTCGAACCCACAACCCTAGGATTAAAAGTCCTCTGCTCTGCCCATTGAGCTAGGGGCCCTCGTGGCGCCGGGCCTACCCTGGCGCCCGCGCCCTGCCAGTATCGCAGGGCCTGGCGCGGCCCCCGTCACCCCGCCGACGCGCACTGTTCACCGGTCCGCGACAAAGGAAGGGCCCGCAGGGGTTTCGTCCGGGGACACGGTTGGTAGTGTCGGTCCTGCAACAGGTGCAGAGTTCCAGCTGGTCTGACGCCCGAGGGAAGTTTCGTGATCCAACGGCGTTTCTGGTTTGTGGTGTTCCCATGGGTCGGAGCGACGTGTCACCGCACCTGTTGTGGGTCGTCGATGTGGCGGCTCTCGCCCCGATACAAGGAGAATTGAGCAGATGGCTCAGGGCACCGTGAAGTGGTTCAACGCTGAGAAGGGCTTCGGCTTCATCGCGCAGGAGGACGGCGGCGACGACGTCTTCGTGCACTACTCGGCGATCCAGACGCAGGGCTACAAGTCCCTCGACGAGAACCAGAAGGTCGAGTTCGACGTCACCCAGGGTCCCAAGGGTCCCCAGGCCGAGAACGTCCGCCCGGTCTGATCCCGGCTGGTCACACGACCACACCCGAGGCCCCGTCGGCAACGGCGGGGTCTCGGCATTTTTGGCCGCGGGAAGCGGGGCCTGTGACAGTGTTTGACCACGGCCGGGCAGGGTACTGGCTGTCCACGAGTCGCACCGGCGGCTCTCGGGAGTCGCGGAACGTTCCGAACCACCCGGATTGACCATGCTCCTCCTCAGGCCCCCCGGGTAACCTGAAGGGCACGGTCATTCGGGCGATCGGGAGCAGGGAGGCCACGGTGTACGACCAGTTCGACGTGTCGTTGGAAGACGTCGACCTCCTCGGCGAGGTCGAGCTCACGACCAACTTGATCATCGCGGCCAGCGAGTCCGACGACCGCCTGCCGACCGACGAGATCGACCGCATCCTCGGGGTCGTCCCCGACCCCCCGCGGCCGCGCCGCGAGAGCTGACGGCCGGTTCGCACCGGCCGTCGCGACCAGCAGTCAGCAGGTCGCGAACAGCACGGGCCCGGTGCTCAGGTCCGAGAGCACCGTCGCGTCGTCGACGGGGTCGAGGGCCAGCGTCACCACCTCGCCCTCGGCGCTGGCCCGCCGGAGCGTGAAGCGGTCGGCGAACTCGCCGCCCTGCCCCGGGGCCGGGCCCGACGCCAGGGCCGCCCGGCTGTCGGCGTTGGCCCGCGCCTCGTCGTCGTCGTCGAAGCCGAGGGCCACCCGCACCGTGCCGTCGGAGAGCGCCCCGATGGCGAACCCGGTGACCGGGTCGACCGGTCCCGCCGCGGCCACGAGGCGGTCGGCCTCCGCCTGCGCGTCGGCGTCGGCCGAGGTCATGGCGAGCGCGCCGCACGCATCGGCGCCGGTGTAGGCCGCAGCCGAGAGCGCCGGCCCGAGCGAGGCGAGCACGTCACCCGGCACGTCGCCGGGCTCGTCGGCCCGCAGGGCCTCGAGCGCGCGGCGTACGCCGTCGGCGGTGTCGCTGGCCAGCACCGTGCCCGTCTCGTCGTCGAGCACGATGTTGCCGAGCTCGGGCGTCAGGTCGGCCGCCACGGGCGAGGTGTCGACGTTGCGGGTCCACACCCCGTCGGGCTCGTCGGGGGCCACGAACTCGACGGCTCGCAGCGCCTCGGCGACGTCGTCGGTGGTCACGCCCTCGGCGAGCCGCATGGTGAGCGACGCCGCGGACTCGGACTGGGCGTAGACCTCCCAGTCGAGGGTGGCGGGGGAGAAGCCCAGCCGCTGCTGCATCAGCGCGGCCGACTCCACCAGTGCGCTGGTGCTCGTCAGGTCGGCGTCGAAGGCGTCGTCGAGCATCGACTCCACCTGCTGCGGCGAGGAGGCGACGTCGAGGTCGGCCCCGACCTCGGCCCGGACCCCCGACCAGTCGGTCCAGAGCAGCCGGGCGCTGTCGTCGGGCGCCGAGCGGAGCGCGGCGACCAGGCGCGGGTCGTCGCCGCGGGAGCGCACGAGCACGACGGCCACGGCGACGCCGAGCAGCACCAGCACCGTGAGCCCGGCCATCCAGGCGCGCCTGCGCGTCACGTCGGGACCGTCCTTCGTCGTGTGCCGTGGTGGTGCGAGAGTAGTCGCCGTGCCCGCCCCTCCCGCCAAGGACGTGCTGGCCGCCGGCGTCGTGGCGTTCCGGCCCGGACGGCGCGTGCTGCTCGTGCACCGGCCGAAATACGACGACTGGTCGTTCCCCAAGGGCAAGCTCGACCGCGGGGAGCACCGGGTCGCGGCCGCGGTCCGCGAGGTCGCGGAGGAGACCGGTCTGCACGTGCGGCTGTGCCTGCCCCTGCCCGACCAGCGCTACCCGGTCGGCCACGGCCGCAAGACCGTCCACTACTGGACCGGCCGCGTCGTCGGCGACCCCGACGTCAGCGGCTACCGGCCCAACGACGAGATCGACGCCGTCCGCTGGGTCGAGGCCGACGAGGCGGCCGACCTGCTCACCTACGAGCGCGACCGCACGACCCTGGCCGCCGCGGTCCGCCGTCGCCGCCGCACCGGAGCGGTCGTCGTGCTGCGCCACGGCCCCGCCCGCTCCCGGCGGGCCTGGCGGCGCGACGACGCCGAGCGGCCCCTGCTGCGCCTCGGGGAGCACCAGGCCCTGCGCCTGGTCCCGCTGCTCGCGGCGTACGGCGTGACGCGGGTCCTCAGCTCCAGCAGCCGGCGCTGCGTGCAGACCGTCGAGCCGTTCGCCTCGACCACCGGCTGGGATCTCGAGACCCGGCGGCGCCTGAGCGAGGAGCACGCCTCCCGTCCCGGCGTCGCCCGGGTCGTGGACGACCTCGTGACCGGCCTCGCCGAGCACGCCGGTGCCGTGGTGTGCACCCACCGGCCCGTGCTGCCGCACGTGTTCGACGCCCTCGGCCTCGACGACCCGCACCTGGAGACCGGCGAGATGTTCGTGGCCCACCTGCGCAAGGGCCGCGTGGTCGCCAGCGAGCGGCACCTCCCGGCCTGACCGCCCGTCGTGGGCCCGGGGTGACGCGGGACACGCGCCAGCGACGGATGCTCCCGTCCCGTTCACCTGCTGTTCAGGTCGGTCGACGAGTTGCGTTACCCACCGTCCCTACCGTCCTGGTCGTCCAGTCTTCAACGAGGGGCCCACGATGCGACGGCCCCTCAGCTCTGAGAGGCATCACGTGAACCTCACTCCCACCTTCCGCCGCGCGATCGTGCCCAGCATCGCGGCGCTCGCCCTGGCCCTGTCCGCCTGCGGCGGCGACGACACCTCCGGCAGCGGTTCCGGCAGCGGCGGCGAGGGCGGGTCGGTCGACCTCGCCTCGCTGTCCGGTGAGCTGACCGCCGGTGGCGCCACCTCGCAGCAGTCGGCCCAGGAGGCCTGGCTGGTCGGCTTCCAGGAGGCCGCCCCCGGCGTGACCTACACCTACGACGCCGTCGGCTCCGGCGACGGCCGCACCAACTTCATCAACGGCGGCTACGCCTTCGCCGGCTCCGACGCCTACCTCACCGACGACGAGGGCGAGCTCGCGGGCGCCACCGAGCGCTGCGCCGGCCAGGCCCCGATCGAGATCCCCGACTACGTCTCGCCCATCGCGGTCATCTTCAACGTGCCGGGCGTCGACGACCTCAACCTCTCGCCCGAGGTCGTGGCCGGCATCTTCGCCGGTGAGATCACCAGCTGGGACGCCCCCGAGATCGCCGAGCTCAACGACGGCGTCGAGCTGCCCAGCGCCGACATCACCCCGGTGCACCGCTCCGACGAGTCGGGCACCACCGAGAACTTCACCGACTACCTCGACGCCGTCGCCGGTGACACGTGGACCGCCGGTGTCGTCGAGACCTGGCCGGGCGAGTACGGCGGCGAGGCCGGCAACGGCACCTCCGGCGTCGTCCAGGTCGTCTCCGAGAACGAGAACACCATCGGCTACGCCGACGCCAGCCAGGCCGCCGACCTCGGCCAGGCCAACATCCAGGTCGGCGAGGAGTTCGTCGCCCCGTCCGCCGACGCCGCCGCGCAGATCCTCGAGGTCTCCCCGCGCGTCGACGAGGCCTCCGACGTCAACCTCGCGGTCGACATCGACCACACCACCGAGGAGGCCGGCGTCTACCCGATCGTCCTCGTCTCCTACATCCTGGCCTGCACGCAGTACGACGACCAGGCCACCGCCGACCTGGTGAAGGGCTTCCTGGGCTACATCCTGTCCAGCGAGGGCCAGGAGGCGGCCTCGGCCGACGCCGGCAACGCCCCGCTGTCCGACTCGCTCTCGGAGCAGGCGCAGACCATCGTGGAGACCATCTCGGGTCCCTGACCCGCGACGCACCACCGCACCGCGCGGGGGTCGGGCACCGCAGCCCGGCCCCTGCGCAGGTGTGTGGAGCACCCGCTCCACCGCTCAGCCCGTTCCACCCGTCCTCGACCCGGAGGTAGCTCCGCCCGTGACCGCCACCCTCGACGAGAAGTCCACGGACTCCTCCCTCAGCGGGAAGCGACCCGGTGACGCGATCTTCCGCGGCACCACGCTCGCCGCCTCGCTGCTCGTCATCGTCTTCCTCGCCGGCGTCGCGATCTTCCTGGCCGTCAAGGGCGCCCCGGCGCTCGACGCCGGGCCGGAGAACCTCCGCGACAAGGCCAACGTCTTCGCCCTCGTCGGCGCGCTCCTCTTCGGCACCGTGCTGGCGGCCGCCATCGCGATGATCATCGTGGCGCCGCTGTCCATCGGCCTGGGCCTCGTGATCTCCCACTACGCGCCGCGCCGCCTGGCCAAGCCGGTCGGCTTCCTCGTCGACCTGCTCGCCGCCGTGCCGAGCGTGGTCTTCGGCCTGTGGGGCATCTTCGTGCTCGCCCCGCGGATGCAGCCGGTCCACGAGTTCCTCGTCGACTGGTTCGGCTGGATCCCGCTGTTCGCCGGGCCCGCGAGCGGCACCGCCCGGACGCTGCTCACCGCCTCGATCGTGCTGGCCCTGATGGCGCTGCCGATCGTCACCGCGATCATGCGCGAGGTCTTCTCCCAGACCCCGCGGGCACACCAGGAGGCCGCGCTGGCCCTGGGGGCCACGCGCTGGGAGATGATCCGGATGACGGTGCTGCCCTACGGGCGCTCCGGCATGGTGGCCGCGCTGCTCCTGGGCCTCGGGCGCGCCCTCGGCGAGACCATGGCCGTGGCCATGGTCCTCTCCACCACCGGCGTCATCACCAGCTGGAACATCGTCTCCAGCCAGAACTCCAACACCGTCGCGGCGTTCATCGCCCAGGGCTACAAGGAGGCCTCCCCGATCCGGGTGGCCGTCCTGATCTTCGCCGGCCTCGCGCTGTTCGCGCTCACGTTCCTCGTCAACTTCCTGGGCCGCGCCATCGCGACCCGGGGCACCGTGAAGGGCTGACCGCCATGTCCGACCACGACGACCTCTCCGGCCCCGACCTCGCCACGAGCTCCTCCGGCGTCCCCGTCGACGTCCTCGACGGCGACATCGTGGGCCCGCGCCCCGGTGACACCGGCGGCCAGGGCCGGCTCCCGCGGATGGCCGCCGCCCTCATCGGCGTCGGCGCGGTGGCCGTCGCCGGCCTGCTGTGGCTGCTCGGCCTCGGCCTCCTGCCGGCCGTGCTGCTCGGCTACGTCGCCTTCCTCGTCGCCTTCCCGGTCTGGAGCCTGGCCGTGGAGAACAGGCGCAAGGCCACCGACCGGCTCGTCACCGTGCTGGTGTGGACCGCCTTCGCCCTGGCGATGATCCCCCTGGGCAGCCTCATCTGGACCGTCGTGCGCCGCGGTGCCCCGGCGATCAGCGTCGGGTTCCTCACCGACGACCTCAGCGGCCGCGCCCTGATCGAGGGCACCGGCGGCATCGCGATGGCCCTGGCCGGCACCGTGCTCGTCACCGTGATCGCCGCGATCATCGCCATCCCGATCGGGGTCCTCACGGCCGTGTGGCTCGTGGAGTACGGCAAGGGCAGCCGGCTGGCCACCGTCATCACGTTCCTCGTCGACGTCATGACCGGCATCCCGTCGATCGTGGCCGGCCTGTTCGCCTTCGCCTTCTTCCAGGTCGTGCTGGGCGCCCCGCTGCCGCGCCTCGCGGTCGGCGGCGGCGTCGCCCTGGCCCTGCTGATGATCCCGACCGTCGTCCGTGCGGTCGAGGAGATGCTCAAGCTGGTCCCCGACGACCTGCGCGAGGCCTCCTACGCCCTCGGGGTGCCGAAGTGGCGCACCATCGTCAAGGTCGTGCTGCCCACCGCGGTGGCCGGCATCGTCACCGGTGTCACCCTGGCGATCGCCCGCGTCGCCGGCGAGACCGCACCGCTGCTGCTGATCGTCGGCACGGCGTACACGACCAACTGGAACCCGTTCGACGGGGCCGTGAGCACGCTGCCGACCTTCATCTACGGTTCGCTGAACCGCACCGGCGGCCAGTACGGCGCCGCGTGGACCGACGCGGTCTGGGGCGCGGCCCTCGTCCTCATCGTCATCGTCATGGCGCTCAACGTGGTGGCCCGCGTCATCGGCTCCGTGTTCGCCCCCAAGACCAAGTAACTCCGAGACCCGAGCCCCAGCACAAGGAGCACCACGCATGGCCAAGAGCATCGACGTCTCGGACGTCAACATCTACTACGGCGACTTCCTCGCGGTCGAGGGCGTCAACATGACCATCCGGGCCAAGTCGGTCACCGCCTTCATCGGCCCGTCGGGCTGCGGCAAGTCGACCGTGCTGCGCTCGCTGAACCGCATGCACGAGGTCATCCCCGGCGCCCGCGTCGAGGGCAAGATCGTCGTCGACGGGCAGGACCTCTACGCGCCCGAGGTCGACCCGGTCGCCGTGCGCCGGCAGGTCGGGATGGTCTTCCAGCGGCCCAACCCGTTCCCGACGATGTCGATCTACGAGAACGTCATCTCGGGCCTGCGCCTGAACAGCAAGCGGATGAACAAGTCGACCGCCGACGGCGTGGTCGAGAAGTCGCTGCGCGGCGCCAACCTGTGGAACGAGGTCAAGGACCGGCTCAACAAGCCGGGCGCGGGCCTGTCGGGCGGCCAGCAGCAGCGGCTGTGCATCGCCCGGGCGATCGCCGTGCAGCCCGACGTCCTGCTGATGGACGAGCCGTGCTCCGCGCTCGACCCCATCTCGACCTCGGCCATCGAGGACCTCATCCACGAGCTGAAGTCCGACTACACGATCGTCATCGTCACCCACAACATGCAGCAGGCGGCCCGTGTCTCCGACGAGACCGGCTTCTTCAACCTCAAGGCGACGGGCGAGCCGGGTCGCCTGGTCGAGTTCAACCCGACCAAGAAGATGTTCAGCAACCCCGACGAGTCGGCCACCGAGGCCTACATCTCGGGTCGCTTCGGCTGAGCCGATGTCCTCAGCCCCTCTCTGGGGGGTCGCGACGAGCCCGCAGGTGCTCGTCGTGGACCCCGCCGAGGAGGACCCGGCGCTCACCGCAGCGCTGTCCCGGCGGGGGGTCGGGGTGACCTGGGTGCGTCGTCCGGCCGACGCGCTCGTGGTCTACGGCCACCTCCTGCCCCACGCCGTCGTCGTGGCGCCCGAGACGGGCGACCCGGCGATGCCCCCGGCGCGCTTCGTCGCGACGATCCGGCGCTACGGCTCGCCGTACGTCGTCGCGGCGGTCGCCGGCGCCCCCGACCGCGAGGCCGCCGAGCTCCTCGAGGCCGGCGCCAGCACCTGGGTGTCGTGGCCGTGCTCGGCCACCGAGCTCTGGGAGCGGCTGGCCAGCGCGCCCGTGCCGCTGCGCGACCGCTCCCACCTCGTGGTCGGCCCCCTCGAGCTCGACACGGCGTCGTACCAGGTGCACGTGGCGGGCGAGCGCATCCCCGACCTCCCGCTCAAGGAGTTCGAGCTGCTCCACGCCCTGATGCTGCGCGCCCCCGACGTCGTCGACGACGACGACCTGCGGGTCGCGCTGTGGGGCGCGGCCGAGCGCGCGCCGTCGGGCAACACCATCGCCATGCACGTCGCCCGTCTCCGCGCCCGCCTCGCCCCCGCCGCCACCCTCCGCCGCATCCGTGGCCGCGGCTACGCCCTCACCGTCGACGACTGACGAATTCTCCCGGGTCGATCTCGCTGGGCCGGATCGCGATAGTCCCTGGCAAGGATCACGGGTGGGGAGGTCAAGACCCGTGATTCTTGCCAGGGACTATCGACCTCTCCCCGCATGCCCCGAGGAGGGCCTGTGGAGAACCCGTCGGCCGACGCCGGAAGTCGTCGACACTCGGCGTCGTGTTCGTCCCGGAGCCCTGGCACCCGGCGCGGCCGGGGGTGTTCCGGCCGGCCGGCATCGACGCGACGGGCCAGCGCGGCCCCACCCGGTCGCAGTCGCAGCGCAAGGCGGTCCGGCGCACGTCGTACGGCTTCTACCTGCCGGGTGACATCGACCGGACCACCGAGCAGCGCATCGTCGAGGCCGCGCACAACCGGAGCGACCCGCCGGTCGTGACCGGGTGGGCGAGCCTGCACTGGCATGGCGGTCGATGGTTCACCGGACGCGCGCCCGACGGGTCGGAGCTGCCGGTCCAGGTGGTCGTCGGCACCCGCGACTTCCGCCCCCGCCCTGGGGTGGCGTGGTCCGGCGAGAGCATCCGGCCCGACCAGCGGTCGGTCGTCGACGGGCTCCTCGTGGCCCACCCGGCCGCCGCGGTGTCGTTCCTGATGCGGTACGCCGGCTCGGAGCGCGAGGCGGTCCGCGTGGTCGACATGGCGGCGTACGACGACCTGGTCTCGCTCGAGGAGATGCAGGCGCAGCTCACCGGACAGAGCTCGTGGACCGGCGTCCCGCAGGCCCGTCGAGCGCTGGCGTGGGCGAGCGAGGGAGCCTGGTCGCCCCCGGAGGTCGACATGCGCCTGCTCTGGGGCCCGTTGTCCGGACGCGCGATGCCGGAGGCCAACGTTCCGGTCTTCGACCGTGCCACCGGTGCCCACGTCGCCACGCCGGACCTGATCGACCCCGTGCTCGGCGTGTGCGGCGAGTACGAGGGCGCGGTCCACCTCGACCGGGCCACCCGCAACCACGACGTACGCCGGGAGGGCCTGCTCCGTGCCTACGACCTCGAGCCGGTCACGATGGTCGCCGACGACCGGCACGACCAGCGTCACTTCCTCGCACGGCTCGAGGACGGCTGCGCACGAGCGCGACTGCGCAGGGGTCGGCCGCGGCGGTGGACCACCGACCCGCCGTCGTGGTGGGTGCCTACCACGACGGTCGCCCAGCGTCGCGCCCTCACTCCCGACCAGCGCCAGCGGTTCCTGCGCTACCGGGCCGGCTGACGCGCGGACAGGGCGATAGTCCCTGGCAAGGATCACGGGTCGAGCCCGCCGTACCCGTGATTCTTGCCAGGGACTATCGCCGTTCCCCCGGGTCCGGTTCCTGCGCTACCGACCGCGAGGGGTCAGAGGACCTCGAGGAAGAAGTGGGCGACGTAGTAGCAGAGGGCGGCGACGAGGGCGGCCATCGGGATGGTGAGGACCCAGGCGGTGGCGATGGAGCGGGCCATGCCCCAGCGGACGGCCTTGAAGCGCTTGGTGGCGCCGGCGCCCATCACCGCGGAGGTGATGGTGTGGGTGGTGGAGACGGGGGCGTGGAAGCCGATGGCGGCGATGTAGAGGCCGGCGGAGCCGACGGCCTCGGCGGAGAAGCCGCGGGCGGGGTCGAGGTCGATGATCTTGCGGCCGAGGGTGCGCATGATCCGCCACCCGCCGGCGTACGTGCCGGCCGCGATCGCGGTGGCCGCGGCGATGACGACCCACAGCGGCACGTCGTCGGTGGTGTGGCTGGCGGGGTAGGCGATGACGAGGGTGAGCACGATGACGCCCATCGTCTTCTGCGCGTCCTGCAGGCCGTGGCCGAGGGCGAGCCCGGCGGCCGAGACCGTCTGCAGCACCCGGAAGCTGCGGTTGATCTTGTGCGGGTTGCGCCGCCGCAGCGCCCACATGATGCCGAGCATCAGCGCGAACGAGACGCCGAAGGCCAGCACCGGCACGACGACCATCGGGATGAGGACGCGCTCGAGGATGACGTCCCACTTCACGCGTACGCCGCCCACGAGGGCCGCGCCGACGAGGCCGCCGATGAGCGCGTGGGAGGAGGACGAGGGGAGGCCGAACCACCAGGTGATGAGGTTCCAGGTGATGGCGCCGAGGAGGCCGGCCAGGACGATGACGAGGCCGTGGTTGACGCCGACGAGCAGTTGTTCGTTCTCGTCCTGGATGGTGATCGTGTCGGCCACCGTCTTGGCCACGCCCTGGCCGAGCAGGGCGCCGACGAAGTTCATGATCGCGGCCAGGACGAGGGCGATGCGCGGGGTGAGGGCGCGGGTCGAGACCGAGGTCGCGATCGCGTTGGCCGCGTCGTGGAAGCCGTTGGTGTAGTCGAACGCGAGCGCGACGACCACGACGACGATGACGATCGCCAGGGTGAGGGACACGAGGTCAGCTCTCCTTGACCGCGATCGTCTCCACGATGTTGGCCACCTTCTCGAAGGCGTCGACCGCGGCCTCGAGGGACTCCACGATGTCCTTCAGCTTGAGCACCTCGATGGTCTTGAACTCCCCGGAGAACAGCTTGGCCAGGGTGCGGCGGTGGTTCTTGTCGCCGGCGTTCTCGAGCCGGTTGATCTCGATCCAGTACTCGTCGAGCGTCTGCGGCGACTGCAGCTTGGGCATCGCGGCCGCGGTCAGCTCGGCGCAGCGCTGCAGCACCTCGACCTGCTGGGACAGCTCGGGCGGCAGCACCTTCACCTCGTACAGCAGGATCAGGTCGACCGCCTCGTCCATCTCGTCCATGACGTCGTCGAGCGCGGAGGCCAGCGCGTAGATGTCCTCCCGGTCGAACGGCGTCACGAACGTGCTGTTGACGCGGCGGATCAGGGCGTGGGTCGTCTCGTCGGCGTCGTGCTCGGCCGCGCGCATGCGGGCCGCGACGTCCTCGTTGGGCGAGGTCTCGGACAACATCTCGGCGAGCAGGGCCGCGCCGACGACGAGGTGCTGCGCCTGTTCGGTGAACAGGTCGTAGAACGCCGAGTCGACCGGACGGAACCGGAAGGCCACGTGAACTCCTGGTGAGGTGGAGGCAAACGACCTCAGACTAGGGCGTGGCGACGCCCCGGGCGCAACTCGCGCCCGACGGCCCCCCGCACCTCAGCCCGCCGTCGTACGACGACGCCGCTGGCGCTCGATGAGGGACTCCTGCAGGTGCTCCTCGCCGTGGGTGCGGTGCCAGTCGCCGCTGCTGCCGAGCTCCCAGGCGTCGGTCGTGGGGGCGAAGGCGAGGTCGAGCAGCTCGCGGACCTCCTCGACGCTGTCGGGGTGGGGCAGGCGCACCAGGACCTCGACGCGCCGGTCGAGGTTGCGGTGCATCATGTCGGCCGAGCCGATCCAGGCCTGCGGCTCCCCGCCGTTGTCGAACCAGAAGATCCGGCTGTGCTCGAGGAAGCGGCCGAGGACCGACCGGACGGTGATGTTCTCCGAGAGCCCCGGCACGCCGGGCCGCAGGGCGCAGATGCCGCGGACGAGCAGCTCGACCCGCACGCCCTCCTGGGAGGCCAGGTAGAGCGCGTCGATGACGGCCTCGTCGACCACCGAGTTGGCCTTGAGCCGGATGCCCGAGGGGCGGCCGGCGGCGTGGTGGGCGATCTCGCGGTGGATCTGGGCGACCAGGCCGGAGCGCACCGAGTCGGGGGCGACCAGCAGCTCGTCGTACGACGCGTTGCGCGACCAGCCCGAGAGGTTGTTGAACAGGTGGGCGACGTCCTCGCCGATGGCCTCGTCGGTGGTGATGAGGCCGAGGTCCTCGTAGAGCCGGGCGGTCTTGGAGTTGTAGTTGCCGGTGCCGATGTGGGTGTAGCGACGGATGCCCTCGGGCTCGTCGCGCACCACCATGGCCAGCTTGCAGTGGGTCTTGAGGCCGACCAGGCCGTAGACCACGTGGCAGCCGGCCTGCTCGAGCTTGCGGGCCCAGCGGATGTTGGCCGACTCGTCGAAGCGGGCCTTGATCTCGACGATCACCAGCACCTGCTTGCCGACCTCGGCGGCGTCGATGAGCGCATCGATGATCGGGCTGTCGCCGGAGGTGCGGTAGAGCGTCTGCTTGATGGCGAGCACGTGCGGGTCGGCCGCGGCCTGCTCGATGAACCGCTGCACCGAGGTGGCGAAGGAGTCGTAGGGGTGGTGCAGCAGCACGTCGTGGCGACGGGCGGCCTTGAACACGTCGACCGGCGCCGAGGACTCGACCTCGGCCAGCCGGGCGTGGGTGGTCGGCACGAACGCGGGGTACTTCAGCACCTCGTGGTTGAGGTCGGCGATGCCGTGCAGGCCGCGCAGGTCGAGCGGGCCGGGCAGCCGGAAGACCTCTTCGTCGCTGACGTCGAGCTCCTCCTTGAGCAGCTCGAGCACGCTGTCGGAGATCGACTCCTCGACCTCCAGGCGCACCGGCGGGCCGAAACGGCGGCGCAGCAGCTCCTTCTCCAGGGCGGCGAGGAGGTTCTCAGCGTCGTCCTCCTCGACCTCGAGGTCCTCGTTGCGGGTGACCCGGAAGGTGTGGGCCTCCAGCACCTCCATGCCGGGGAAGAGCCGCTTGAGGTGGGCGCCGATGACGTCCTCCAGGGGCACGAAGCGGGCGCCCCGGCCGGACCCGCCGGGGGAGCCGAGCGGCACGAACCGGTCGAAGATCGGCGGCACCTTGACCCGGGCGAACAGCTCCTTGCCGGTCTGCGGGTTGCGGATGACGACGGCCAGGTTGAGCGAGAGGCCGGAGATGTAGGGGAAGGGGTGCGCGGGGTCGACGGCGAGCGGGGTGAGCACCGGGAAGATCCGGTTCTTGAAGAGCTTCTTGCAGCTCTTCTGCTCCTCGGGGTCGAGGTCGTCCCAGCGGACCAGCTCGATCTCGTGCTCGGCCAGGGAGGGCACGATGGTGTCGCGGAACAGCCGCGCCTGCCGCTCGCTGAGCTCGCGCGTCGTCGTCCAGATCTGCTCGAGCACCTCGCGGGGCATCAGGCCCGACGCCGCGCGCACGGCGAGGCCGGCGGCGATGCGGCGCTTGAGGCCGGCCACCCGGACCATGAAGAACTCGTCGAGGTTGCTGGTGAAGATGGCCAAGAACCGGGCGCGCTCGAGCAGTGGGAGGTGCTCGTCCTCGGCCAGCTCGAGCACCCGCTGGTTGAAGCGCAGCCACGACAGCTCGCGGTCGAGGAACCGGTCGTCGAACTTCTCCACCGCGGCCACCAGCTCGGGGTCGGGCACGTAGGGCACGTCGACGTCGTACGACTCGTCCGGCACGCCGGTGCTGCTGGCCTGGGACGACGGGTCCGGCACCATCTCGAGCGACATGGTCGTGAGTCTTCCACCGACTGGTGAACGCCCGGTGACCATGAGGGATACCCGGCAGTAGGTTGCCCCGGTGAGCTTCCGCGACACCGTCGACGCCGCCGCGCTGCGGGCCACCATGGGCCTGCCCGAGCGCGTCCAGCGCGCCCTGGCCGGCCGCCCCGTCGTCCTCGACGGGCAGACCCTGGCCCCCGAGACCCAGCTGATGCTGCGCCTGCAGCGCGTGGCCCGGCTGCCCGGCGCCGAGACGCTCCCGATCGACCAGGGCCGCGCCGCGATCAGCCACCAGTCCGCGATCGCCGGTCGCACCCAGCCCATCGGCGAGACGCGGGGGTTGCAGGTCGCCGGCCGACCGGCCCGGCTCTACGTCCCGCGCGGGGCCGACCCGGTCACGCCGTTGCTGGTCTTCTTCCACGGTGGCGGGTTCGTCTTCGGTGACCTCGACAGCCACGACGCGACCTGCCGCCTGCTGGCCGAGCGGGCCGGCGTCCGGGTGCTGGCGATCGACTACCGGCTCGCGCCCGAGGAGCCCTTCCCGGCGGCGTACGACGACTCGCTGGCGGCGCTGCGCTGGGCCGTCGAGCACGCGGGCGAGGTGGGGGCCGACCCGGCGCGCCTCGCCGTCGGTGGCGACTCCGCCGGCGGCAACCTGGCCGCTGCGGTGGCCAACGCGGCGGCGCGCGAGGGGCTGCCGCTGGCGTTCCAGCTGCTGGTCTACCCCGCGACCGACAGCTTCGAGCGGCGCACCCGCAGCGCCGAGCTGTTCTCCGAGGGCTTCTACCTGACCCAGCGGTTCATGGACCTCGCGACCGAGTCCTACCTGCCCGACCCGTCGGTGCGCGAGGACCCGCGCGCCTCGCCCCTGCGCGACGACGTGCCGTCCGGGCTCGCGCCGGCGTACGTCGCCACGGCGGGCTTCGACCCGCTGCGCGACGAGGGCGAGGCCTACGCCCGCAAGCTGGCCGACGCCGGGGTGGCGGTGGAGCTCAAGCGCTTCCCCGACCAGATCCACGGGTTCTTCAACGTCGTCGGGGTGGGCCGGCGGTCGCGGGCCGCGGTGCTCGAGATCGGCGACGCACTGCGCCGGGGCGTGTCGGCCTGAGGGCTACTCGGGCAGCGGGCGGCCCGCCGTCTCGGGCAGCCGCAGGTAGACCAGCAGCGACCCGACGCACAGCAGGGCGACGTACCAGCCGAACAGGCTCGGGTGGCCGAGGTCGGCGAACAGCGTGCCGACGTACGGCGCGGTGCCGCCGAAGAGGGCGACGGTGAGGGAGTAGGGGAACCCGATGCCGGCCGCCCGGACGTGGCCGGGGATGAGCTCGGCGTTGACCGCGGCGCTGACCGAGGTGAAGAGGCCGACGACCACCATGCCGACCGCGCTGACCGCGAGCAGGCCGATCGGGGTGTCGGCCGCCCGCACCAGCGCGAGGCCGGGCACGACGCCGAGGGCCGCGAGGCCGGCGAAGCCCAGCAGCACGGGCTTGCGACCGACGCGGTCGGACAGCGCGCCGAGCGCGGGCTGCAGGAGCCCGAAGAAGACCAGCGCGATCGTGGTGACCAGCAGGACCTCGTCGGCGGGGAGGTCGCCGTTCTGCTGGGCGTACGTCGGCAGGTAGGTCGTCCAGGTGTAGTAGGCGATCGTGCCGGCCATGGTGACGCCGCACAGCAGCAGCGTCTGGCGCGGGTAGAGCCTTACCGCGTCCAGGAGCCCGGGCCGCTCGGAGGCCTCGGGCGCCTCGCGGGTCTCCTCGGCGCCCTTGCGGATCCACAGGCCGGCCAGCGACAGCAGGGCGCCGACGGCGAACCCGATGCGCCAGCCCCAGCCCTCGAGCTGGGTGTCGGTCAGGGCGAAGGCCAGGACGGTCGCGGTGAGCGAGGCGAGCAGCTGGCCGGCGGTGGTGGTGACGTACTGGAAGGAGGAGAACAGGCCGCGCCGGCCCGACGGGGCCGACTCGATGAGGAAGGTGGTGTTGGCGGCGAACTCGCCGCCGACCGAGAAGCCCGACAGCAGGCGGCCGAGCACCAGCACCACGGGCGCCCAGACGCCGGCCGCGTCGTGGGTCGGCGTGCAGGCGATGGCGAGGCTGCCCAGGCCCATCAGCAGGATCGTGAGGGTGAGGGTGTTCTTGCGGCCCCACCGGTCGGCGAGCGCGCCGATGAGGAGCCCGCCGATCGGGCGGAAGAAGAACCCGACCGCGAACACCGCGAACGTGCTCAGCACGTCGGAGACCTGGTCGCCGGAGTCGAAGACCTGCGCCGCGAAGAACGGCGTCAGGAACGTGTAGATGTACCAGTCGTACCACTCGACGGCGTTGCCGACGGACGCCGCGGCGACCTGTCGCCGCTGCTGCCGGGTGCCCAGCGGGCGGGTCGTGGTGTCCGAGCTCACCGGCTCGACGCTAGACCTCCGGGGTGCTGCCGCTACAGACCCGGTCGGTGCTGGCGCAGCACCCGCAGGAACTCGTCGGGGTCGGTCATCGACTCGTCGACGTCGACGGGGTCCAGGGCGCGCCGGTAGAACCGGACCCGCCAGTCCTGGCCCGGGGTGCCCTGCACGTCGACCTTGACGCCGTCGTTGCGCAGGTCGAACCGCTTGGCGTCGTCGCCGACCTTGACGACCACCACGCCGTCCTCGACCGTGACCGACCGTGGGACATAGCGGGTGCGGTACGCCGCCCAGCCCAGCACGCCGGCCAGGACCAGCAGGACGACGCCGAGGATCGAGAAGCCGCTCACCACGACGCTGAGCACGCAGACCAGGAAGGCGACGAGGGCGACGGCGCCCAGCCCGATCGGCAGCACCGACCGGTCGCTGCCGTCGAGCGCGTAGCGCGCCCCGACCCGGGGTGCGCTCGACCCGTCGAAGAGGCCGAGGTCGCTGGCGCCGGAACCTGCCGGGGCCGCGGCCGGGGAGGGCTGGTCGGCCTCGGCGGCGTGGGCGGCTTGGTCGGCCTGGGCGGCCCGGTCGGCCAGGCGCCGCTGGGCGTCGGCCAGCTGCTCGGCGAGCTGCTCGGCCATGAGCTCGGCCTCGACGGCGCGCGCCTCGAGCGCATTGCGCTCGGCCCAGAGCGCGGCCAGCTCGTCGTCGCGGTCGGCGCTCACAGGCCCGGCCGCCACTGGCGCAGGGCCTCGGTGAACCGGGGCGGGTCCACCTCGGCCGCGGTCACCCGCACCGGCTCCCCGTCGGCGGGGTGCGCCTCGACGGCCCAGCCGCGGTCGCCCGTCGCGCCGCCCGCATGCACCGTGGTGCGCTCGTCGGCGAGCGAGACCGACCGCTCGGTGCCGGCCAGGGTCACCCGCAGCACGCCGTCCGCGGACAGCTCGACGCGGCTGGTGCGACCCAGCCGGCGCTGCACGAACACCGCGGCGAGCACGCCCACCGCCCCGATCGCCGCCGCCAGCACCGGCCGGCCGCCGAGGTCACCCGCGGCGCCCAGGACGAAGATCAGGACCGCCGACCCCACCGCCACGAGCACGGCGACCCAGGCGGACAGGTTGGTCCGCCGGGCGACGTACGGCGCGTGGCGGGGTGCGTCTGGCGCGCTCGGCTCGGGCTCGGGTTCGGGCTCGGGCTCTGGCTCGGGCTCCGGCTCGGGCTCGGGCTCGGGCTCGGGCTCTGGCTGGGGTTCGGCCACCGGCTCCGGCTCGGGCTCCGGCTCGGGCTCGGGCTCCGGCTCCGGCTCGGGCTCCGGCTCGGGCTCCGGCTCGGGCTCGGGCTCGGGCTCCGGCTCGGGCTCGGGCTCGGGCGCGACGACCGGCTCGACGACCGGCTCAGGCTCGGCCGGGGGCTCGGGCTCGACGGGCTCGGGTCCCGGTGCTGGCTCGGGAATGGGCTCGGCGACGGGCAGCGGCTCCGGCTCGGCCGCTGGCTCCGGGTCGACCGCCGGGACTGTCTCGTGGGTGGACCCGGTCGCGCGGGCAGGCGCGTCCGGCTCGGCCGCGGTCCGGGCCGGGCGGGCGGAGGGCAGCTCGGGCGGCAGCGCCGCTTCCATGCGTTCCGCAGCCGCGCGGCGGACTCGCTGGAGTCGCTGCGACAGGCGAGACCGCGGGGTCGATCGTGCGGGCGGCTGCGCCACCGCGGGCTCGGCCACTGGCTCGGGCTCGGCCACGGGCTCCGGCTCGGCCACGGGCTCCGGCTCGGCCACGGGCTCCGGCTCGGCCACGGGCTCGGGCACTGGCTCGGCCACCGGCTCGGGCTCGACTACTGGCTCGGGCTCGGGGTCCGCCACCGGTTCGGGCTCCGGTTCGGGTTCCGCCACGGGCTCGGGTTCCGGCTCAGGTTCGGGCTCTGGTTCGGGCTCCGGTTCGGGCTCGGCCTCGGGCTCGGGCTCCGCGACCGGCTCGGGCTCCGCGACCGGCTCGGGCTCCGCGACCGGCTCGGGCTCGGCCACCGGGTCGGGCTCGGCCACCGGGTCGGGCTCGGCCACAGGTTCGGGCTCCGCCACAGGTTCGGGCTCCGCCACCGGTTCGGGCTCGGCTACCGGGTCGGGCTCCGCCACCGGTTCGGGCTCGGCTACCGGGTCGGGCTCGGCCACCGGTTCGGGCTCGGCGGCCGCGGGTTCCACGACGACGGGTTCGGGGAGCGGCTCGGCCTCGACGAAGGGACGGACCTCGGGCACGGCCAGGTCGACGGGAGCGTCGTCGGGGCGGGCGAGCAGCGCGGCGAGCTCGGCGTTGCGGACCTCGGCCTCGCCGCGAGCGCGCGACTGCTCCTCCAGCGCCGCCTGCGCGCGGGCCAGCTGCTCGCGGAGCACCTCGACGTCGCTGGTGGAGGACAGGGCGGCTGCAGCGGCGGTGGCCCGGGCCTCCGCGGCGTCGGCGGCGGCGGACGCGGCGGCGGCCTGGGCCTCGACCGCCGCGCGCTGCCTGGCCACCAGGGCGTGCTCGGCGTCCTCGACGTCGTAGGTCAGCTCGGCGCGCTTGGCCGGGCCGGAGCGCGGGTCGTGGGCGGCGAGCGCGGCCCGGGCCCGGACCAGGGCCTCCGCGGCCTCCCGCGCCGTCTGGGCACGCTCGGCCGCCTGCTCGTGCGCGACCCGCGCACGAGCCTCCGCGGCCGCGGCCGTGCTGGTGGCGACCTGGAGCGGGTCGCGCGGACCCGGGTCGGCGGCCGCGGCCCGAGGTGCGTGGCCTGGCTCGGGATCCGGGGCGGTGACCGGGGCGAGGCCGGGGGCGGGGGCGGGGGTCCCCGCCGCCGTCCGCAGCACGTGCTCCTCCGCCGCCTCGGCCTCGACGGCGCGGCGGGTGGTGCCCCGGTCGTCGGAGGAGGCCCGGCGCCCGAGGAGTCGCCGCCGAGGGCGGTCCCCCGGGCGCGACGAGTCGTCCGGCGGGGGCGTCATGCGGCGGATGCTATCGGCGGCGGGGCCGCGGTCCGGGCAGCCGGTCCGTGCGGTGTCGCAGCACGTCCCGGCGAGCGGGTCACCGGGCGTACTGGGCGTGGGTGTCGCGTCGGGCGTGGGTGAACCCGAGGCCGGAGTAGAGGTGCACGGCTGCGGTGTTGTCGGACTCGACGTACAGCAGCACCTCCGCCACCCCCAGGCCGGCCAGGTGGTGCAGGCCGGCCAGGGTGACGACCCGCCCGAGCCCGCGCCCCTGGGCCGCGGGCGAGACGCCCACGACGTACACCTCTCCGTGATCGGCGTCGTGCTGCTTGGTCCAGTGGAAGGCGAGCAGCCGGTCGTCGGCGTCGACGGCCATCACCAGCCCGGCGGGGTCCCACCAGGGCTCGGCCATGCGCTCGGCCAGGCCCTCGGCGTCGAGGTCGCCCTGCTCGGGGTGGGAGGCGAACGCGGCCGCGTTGACCGCGAGCACCTGCTCGGCGTCGGAGGCGTCACCGTCGCGGAAGCCGCGCACCTCGACACCGTCGGGGACCTCCACCTCCGGCAGCGGTACGGCGACCGCGCGGCGCATCACCCACAGGTCGCGCACCCGGCGCCAGCCCCCGCGCGTGGCCAGGGCGGCCGCGGCCGGGTGGTCCCCGTGCGACCAGGCCAGCACGGGACCGGCCGCGTCGACGGCCCGGTCGAGCAGCCGACCGCCGACACCTCGGCCGCGGGCGTCGGGCGCGACGGCCAGCACGAGGTCGTCGCCGCGCACCAGCGCGAACCCGCCGCCGTCGGGGGCGTCCTCGACCCACAGCGACGCCCCCGCGAGGCCGCGGTGCTCGAGGGCGAGCGAGGCCGCCTCGTCGAGCGGGTCGTGGCCGTCGGCCTCGACGCAGGCGGTGCGCACGCGGCGCACGACCTCGAGATCGGCGGAACGGTCCTCCTCGTGGGCGGCCATCAGTAGACCAGCGCCTGCACGCCGTCGCGCAGCGCGAGCTCCACGAACGCCACCGCGCCGGCGATCCGTGCCCCGGGCACGAGGTCGGCCTCGGTGAGCGAGCGGCGGGCGGCGCACTGGGTGCACACGGTGACCGTGCCGCCCGAGCGCACCGCCTCGAGGAGGTCGGCGGCGGCGGTGGCGTGGTCGAGCCCGAGGTCGGGGCACCGGTCGGCGACCCCGAACCAGACCGCCTCGCCCGTCAGCCACAGCTGCACCTCGGCCCCGGCGGCGACACCCGCGGCGGCGACGGTGAGCGCCTGGTTGGCCCGTTCGGGCGCCTCGGCGCCGCTGGTGAGCTTGACGGCGAGGGTCCGGGCCATGCCGTCACCCTAGTGAGCGCGGGCGGGAGGAAGAGGCGGGGCTCCACCGGCGTTCTGCCATCGTGGACCCCATGCGCAGCCCCCTCCTCGACCTGCCCGGAGCCGTCGCGGGCGACGGCGTCGACGCGCCCGTCGCGGCCCACTACGGCTCGTTCAACGGCGAGCAGCGCACGCTCGCGTCGGGGGAGGGGTTCGTCGACCTCTCCCACCACGACGTGCTGCGCGTCGCCGGCCCCGACCGGCTGACCTGGCTGCACTCGCTCACCACCCAGCACCTCACCGACCTCGCGCCGGGACAGGAGACCGAGGCGCTGGTCCTCAGCCCGCAGGGCCACGTGGAGCACTACTTCCGCGGCCACGACGACGGCGAGGCGCTCACCGTCTGGACCGAGCCCGGCCGTGGCGCGGCGCTGGCGGAGTTCCTGGAGCGGATGAAGTTCATGATGCGCGCGGAGGTCAGCGACCTCACCGCCGACCTCGCGCTGACCTGGCGCCCGGCCAACGGCCACCGCCTCGTGCCGCGCGCCGACCTGCCGACGTACGCCGAGGCGGCCGGCCCTGCCGCCGGCCTGTGGGCCTACGAGGCGCTGCGGATCGAGCGGGGCGAGCCGCGGTTCGGCATCGACACCGACCACCGCACCATCCCCAACGAGGTCGGCTGGATCGGTCCGGCCGTCCACCTCGACAAGGGCTGCTACCGCGGCCAGGAGACCGTCGCCCGCGTGCACACCCTCGGCCGGCCACCGCGCCGGCTGACCCTGCTCCACCTCGACGGCTCGGAGAACCGGCTGCCCGCCCAGGGCGCCGACGTGCTGCACGGCGAGAAGTCGGTCGGGTTCGTCGGCTCCAGCGCCCGCCACCACGAGCTCGGTCCCATTGCGCTGGCCCTGCTCAAGCGCAACGTGCCCACCGACCTGGAGCTCATGGTCGACGGCGTCTCAGCGGCGCAGGAGGTCGTCGTCGACCCCGAGGTCGGCCTGCACGTCCGCCCGCGCCTGCGCTGACCGCGCTGACCGCCGCAGAGCCCGCCACCCGCGGCGCACGTCGAAGAGCAGCCACGCCTCCTCGTGCCGTCGTACGACGGCGCCGGCGGGTCGGCCAGCACGGCGCCGGTGAGGAAGCAGCCGTAGTAGAAGAGGAAGTGCCAGTCGGTGTCGGCACCGCCGAGCTGCAGCCAGGCCAGCACGCCCACGCACGCCGCGGTCCGCGCCCACGCGCTGCGCAGCGGCAGCGAGAGCGCGACGTACGCCGTGAGGTAGGCCAGGAACCACAGCGGTGTCTGCGGCACCACGATCTCCACCCACCACCGGTTGGTCGGGCGGTGGGTGCCGGCCAGCAGCACGCCGTATGAGAGGAAGAACCACCCGACGTACGGCACGAGCAGCGCGCTCACCTTGCCGGCCCAATAGCGACGGGCGCCCTTGGCCAGGCCCCGGGGCAGGAACATCCCGGACAACAGCATCAGCACCGGCATCCGCACCGGCTCCAGGCCGCGGATCGCGTCGTCCAGCCAACCCGGCACCGCGACGCCGGCGCCGGTCGCGCCGTTGCGGACGTGGTAGGCGACGACGAGCAGCACGAGCGCACCGCGGGTGACGTCGACCCACGCCGTACGCCGTCCGCTCGACACCCGGCCGACGCTAGGCCGATACCAGGCCGACGCTAGGTAGGTGGCGTGCCGCGTCGGTGAGGCCCCGGCGAACGGCGGGTGAGGGCTAGGCGTCCTGGCTGTCGCGGGCCGCCGAGCGGGACGCGTCGGCCGCGGCCTCCTTCTCCTTGGCGGGGAGCACGAAGCGGTAGCCGACGTTGCGGACGGTGCCGATGAGGGTCTCGTTCTCGACGCCGAGCTTGGCACGCAGGCGGCGCACGTGGACGTCGACGGTGCGGGTGCCGCCGAAGTAGTCGTAGCCCCAGACCTCCTGCAGCAGCTGCTGGCGGCTGAACACCCGGCCCGGGTGCTGGGCCAGGAACTTCAGCAGCTCGAACTCCTTGAACGTCAGGTCGAGCGGCCGCTTGCCGATCTTGGCGGTGTACGTCGCCTCGTCGACCACGACCTCGCCGGAGCGGATCACGTGGGCGTCGGGGTCGGCGGCGTCGCGCGCGGCGGCGAGGCGACCGGTGGCCAGCCGGAGCCGCGCCTCGAGCTCGGCCGGGCCGCAGGTGTGCAGCACCACGTCGTCCATGCCCCAGTCGTGGGCCACCACGGCCAGCCCGCCCTCGGTGACCACGAGCAGCACGGGGGCGTCGCTGCCCGTCGCCCGGATGAGGCGGCACAGGTCGCGGGCGCCGGCGAGGTCCTGGCGGCCGTCGACGAGGAGGACGTCGGAGTCGGGCGCCTCGAGCAGGGCGCTGCCCTCGGCGGGCAGGATCTTGACCGAGTGGCCGAGCAGCGAGAGCGCGGGCAGCACCTCGGCCGAGGGCTGCAGGGCACTGGTCAGCAGCAGCAGGGCGCTCATGTGGTCTCCTCCGCGGGTCACGCGTGGCGAGACCGGGACACGTCGTCGGGCACCGGCCGGGTTAACTGGTCCAACAGGTTACCGAAACGCGCGGGACACACGAGGGGAATGTCGGAGATGGAGACGAACGTCATCCGGGTGCGCTACTGGGCCTCGGCCCGGGCCGCGGCCGGCACCGACGCCGAGGACGTCGCCGTCGACGGCCCCGTCACCCTCGCCGACCTGCGCGCCCGCCTCGCCGAGGCCCACCCCGGTACGACGCTCGCGCGCGTCCTCGACGTCTGCTCGGTGCTGCTCGGCGACCGGCCGGTCAAGGGGCAGGACCCCGCCACCGTCACCGTCGACCCCGGCACGACGGTGGAGTTCCTGCCGCCCTTCGCCGGCGGCTGAGGAGCCACGATCGGCCCCGGGTGACGAGTTGTGACCGGGCGGCCGACCGAAGTCCCTCCCGGTGACCGCGCAGAAACCTCGGGGTAATCGCGCGTCCCTACGGTCGCCGGGCCGGGGTCGTCCGACCCGGGTGGAATCCCGGAGGAGACCCCGTGCCCAAGCTGTGCCCGCGCGCCCTGAGCCTCGCCCTGGGTGGCGCGCTCCTCGCCGCACCCCTGGTCGGCATCGCGCCGTCCCCGGCCCGAGCGGCCGACCCCACCGTCGTCTCGGGCGACGACTGGACCGTGAGCCAGGTGGCCGGTGGCTACCAGGTCGTCGTCGACCTCGACACCCCGTTGGCCGTCCGCAGCGACGCGCCCACCGTCGTCGTGGACGGCGCCCCGGTCGGCATCGCGACCGAGGCTGCCGACGGGCGGTCGCTGTCGGTGTTCACGACCGACCCGGCCGTGCTCGACGCCACCGACGTCAGCCCCGGCTGGGCCAGCGAGGCAGAGACGGCGAGCGCCTCCCCGTCGGCCCGCACCCTCGAGGTGCCCGCGCAGCAGCGCCGGGCTCGTCGCGCGCTCGACGTCGACCCGGCCGAGCCCGGTGACTACGAGTGGACCGAGTCGATCTACCTCTTCGGTGACCAGTCCGTGCCGCTGGCCGCGATCGGTGGGATCCGCGGCGAGCTCGAGGGCAAGCTCTACCTGCCCACGACCGGCGGCCCCCGCCCGACCGTCGTGCTCCTCCACGGCCGCCACACCTCCTGCTACGGCACCGGCCCGAGCAACCCGCTGCGCTGGCCGTGCGCGGTCTCGCCCGACAGCACCGACCGCAAGTCGATCCCCAGCTACGCCGGGTACGACGGCACCGCGCGGGCGCTGGCCAGCCGCGGCTACTCGGTGGTCTCCATCTCGGCCAACGCCATCAACTCCAACGACAACCAGCTCGCCGCCGACCAGGGCGCCCAGGCCCGCGGCCAGCTCGTCCTCGACACCCTCTCCATGCTCGAGAAGGCCACCGCCGGCGACCCGGTGAGCCACTACGACGCCTGGCAGGACCGCACCCGCACCCTCGACGAGGCCCTCGCCGACGGCACCGCGTCGTACGCCGCCCGCGCGGACGGGTTCGTCGGCGGCGCGCCCGAGCTCGACACCGTCACCGCGGCCGACCTGGTCGGCAAGTTCGACCTGAGCACGATCGGCCTCATGGGCCACTCCCGCGGCGGTGAGGGCGTCACCTCGGCCGCGGTCCTCAACCAGGCGCTGGCGGAGCCGTGGGCGATCGAGTCGGTCCTGCCGCTCGCGCCGGTCGACTTCGGCCGGATGACGGTGCCGGGCGTGCCGATGAACGTGCTGCTGCCCTACTGCGACGGCGACGTGTCCAACCAGCAGGGCCAGCACCTGCTCGACGACTCCCGCTACGCCTTCGGCGACGACGTGCTCCGCGCCGGCACCTGGGTGATGGGCGCCAACCACAACTTCTACAACACGGTGTGGACCCCCGGCCGCTACGCCTACAGCGTCAGCGACGACTGGTCCGGCAGCACCGCGCGCCGCACCGAGCCGATCTGCGGCACCGACCCGACGGTCGCGGCCACCTCGATCCGGATGACCGCCGCGGAGCAGTACGCCCAGGGCACGTCGTACATGACGGCGTGGTTCCGGCTGACCCTCGGCGGCGAGACCGCCTTCCTGCCGATGTTCGACGGCACCGGCCAGGTGCCGGCCGCGCTCGGCGGCGAGGACGTGCGCACCCAGGCCACCGCGCCGTCCTCGGCCCGCTCGACCATCACGACCTTCGAGGCCCCCAGCTCGCTCGTGCGGACCTTCGGCACCGCCACGGCCACGCCGTGCGCCAGCACCGGTGGCCGGACGACGTCGCAGGTGCTCCCGCCCTGCGCCACCACCCTGGGCACCGCGCAGGTGCCGCACTGGACCCCGGCCTCCAACGGCGGCAACGTGCCGGCCTCGCCCATGACCCGGATGGCCTGGACCTCCGAGACCGGTGCGGTCCGCGTCACCGTCCCGGCCGCGCGCCGCGACGCCTCGGGCTTCGAGCGGCTCTCGGTCAAGGTCGCGGCCGACGAGACGGTCACCACCGGCACCGAGCTCACCATGACCGTCGTCGACGGCGCCGGCGCCACCTGGTCCTCGCCCGTCTCGGCGCTCAACCCGCTGGCGCTGGTCCGGCTCCCCACCTCGGCCAGCACCTCGGCCACCTCGACGCTGAAGAAGATCGTGCTGCAGCAGGTCAACGTCCCCGTCGCCACCCTGGCCGGGGCCGGCCTCGCCACGACCGACCTGCGCGAGGTGCGCTTCACCGCCGGCACGGGTGCGGACGGCACGCCGGCCGGGGCGGCGTACCTCTCCGACCTCGCGTTCGAGCGGTCCTCCGTCGGCACGGTCGACAACTCCGCCCGTCCCGTCGTCGACGTCTTCGCGCCGTCGGTCGACGAGGGCTCGGCGCCCGGGACCTACGACCTCGCGGTCTACCTCGACGGTCCGGCCACGACCCCGGTGACGGGCTACGTCTCCCTCCTCGGCTCGAGCACCAACCGGGCCGGCGCCACGATGGAGCGGGTCACCTTCGCCCCCGGCGAGACCTGCGCGGTCGTGACCGCCGCGATCCAGGGCGACACCGTCGCGAGCACGACCAACGGGTCGGTCGTCAAGGCGAGCGTCATCAACGTCTCCGGCGCCCTGCAGGGCACGCGGGCCATCGTCAGCACCACCTTCCGCGAGGACGACGGCACCGTGGCCCCCACGACCCCGGCGGGCTCGGAGGCCCCCGCGGTGCTGCCGCCGGTCGGCGTCCCGGCCGCCGACGTGTGCGCCGAGCGCGAGACAGCCCTCGCCGGTGGTGAGGTCGTCACGGCAGCGACCGCCGCCCCGGGGAGCACGACGCCCGTCAGCGCCGCCGGCTTCCGCTCCGGCGAGTCGGTGACCTTCGCGGCCGCAGGCATCGCCCCGGTCAACGTCGTCGCCGACGCGACCGGCCTGGCCAGCACCGAGCTGGCCCTGCCGGCCGACCTCGCCACGGGCCCGCTGCCCGTCACGGCCACGGGCTTCGGCACCGGCCGGGTCGCCGCGGGCACCCTGGGCGTCCGGGGCGCCAGCACCACGACGCTGACCCTCTCGCCGGAGGCGCCGACCCTGCGGACGCCGGTGACGTTGACCGCCACGGTCACCGCCGCCGACACCGCGGGCACCGTGGAGTTCCTCGACGGCACGACCTCGCTCGGCACGGCCGAGACCGTCGACGGGGTCGCCACGCTGACCGTGCCGGGCTTCGGCGGCGGGGAGCACACCCTCACCGCGGTCTTCGCCCGCACCGAGAGCACCGAGGGCTCCACCTCGGCCCCGGTCGCCTTCACCCTCGACCCGCGGGCCAGCACCGCCGTGCTGACCGTGGCGCCGGCCCGGGCCGTCTTCGGCACCCCGGTGACCGTCGACGTCGCCGTCCCCGGCGAGACCGAGGGTGACGTCGCGATGGCGATCGCCGGCCGCTACGTCACCGTTCCGCTCGACGCCACCGGGCACGCCCGGCTGCCGCTTCCGGCCTCGACCCCGGCCGGTACCTATCCGGTCGCCGCCCGGTTCACCGGCAACGCCGACGCCGCTCCCTCGGCCGTCGTCACCGGCTCCGTGGTGGTCGCCCCCAAGGCGACGACCACCGCCGTCCGGGCGGCGCGCACCGTGCGCCCGGGCCGTGCCGTCAAGGTCACGGTCGTCGTCGGGGGCAAGGTCGCCGGTGTGGCCCCGACGGGGCAGGTGACCCTGGAGGTCTCGGGCGCGATGTCCCGGACTCGGGTCAAGGCCCTGCCGGCCTCGGGCACGGTGACCTTCACCGTCACCGCACCGCGCAACGGGCGCAAGCTGGACCTGCGGGCGTCGTACGCCGCTCGCGGCAGCTACGCCCCGAGCACCTCGAAGGCCACGGTGGTGCGGATCCGCCGCTGACCCCGCCCACCACGGGAGCCCGGACCGACGCACGTCGGTCCGGGCTCCTGCGCGTGGGAACAAGCCTGCGCACCGACCCGTTCACCCGACGTGAGCACGGGTGCGTACGTCGTCGTGGCCGCCGTGGTCCTCGCCGTGGCGTTCGGCCTGTGGCGGCGGCATACCGACGGGAGGTTCGGAGCGGTGGGTGCGAACGAGTCGCAGGAGCACTCGGTCCTGGCGGGCACGCCCTGGCAGGACGACCTGGGGGAGCGGGCGACGCTGCTGCAGTTCTCGAGCGCGTTCTGCGCGCCGTGCCGCACCACCCGCGTGGTCCTGGCCGACGTCGCGACCCAGCACGACGGGGTGGCGCACGTCGAGGTCGACGCCGAGAAGCACCTCGACCTCGTGCGCACGCTGGGCATCACGCGGACCCCCACGACGATCGTGCTCGACCCCGCCGGTCGCGAGCTGGGTCGGGCCTCGGGTGCCCCGACCCGGGAGCAGGTCCTGCGTTCCCTGCCCGGCGGAGCCGCCTGAGACCTACGATCACGAGGTGATCGAGGTGCCCCTGCGGGTGATGGACACCCGTGTCGTGGCCGAGGTCTCGGGCGACGCGGCCGAGGTGTTCGCCGCCGACGTGCGCCGGGCCTGGACCCGCTGCCTCGACGACGACGACGCCCCGGGCGAGCCCGACGTCCGGGTGCCGGCGGTCCTCGACGACGAGGCCGGGCTGCTCCAGGCGATGGACGCCCTGTCGCCGGCCGTCACCGTGGCCGCGATCGGCCACCAGGCGGGGCAGGTGCTGATGCTCCACGCGGCCGGCCTGGCCGACGCCGAGGGCCGCACGGTCGCGCTGGTCGGGCCCAGCGGCACGGGCAAGACCACGGCCTCGCGCCACCTCGCCACCCGGCTGGGCTACGTCACCGACGAGACCGTGGCGGTCCGGGCCGACGGCTCGATCGCGGCCTACCCCAAGCCGCTCTCGGTGCGCCTCGACGGTGACGTCTTCAAGACCCAGGTGGCGGTCGACGACCTCGGCGCCACGCCCGAGCGGCCCCACCTGCACCGGGTGGTCGTGCTGCGGCGCGACGGCGCCGAGGAGGCGTGGGTCGAGGACGTGCCGCTGCTCGAGGCCATGGCCACCGTGGCCACCGAGACCTCCTACCTGGCCCGCATGGAGCAGCCGCTGCACCACCTGGCCGAGGTGCTGGAGGCCCGGGGCGGCCTGCGGGTCCTGCACTACCGCGACGCCGACCAGCTGGGGCCGATGGTCGACGCGCTGCTGGCCGAGGACGGGGCGTGAGCGGCCGATGCACGTGACCCGCACCCCCTGGACCGACTGGTACGTCGACGGCGACCGCTCGGCGGTGTTCGTCGACGGCGAGGTGCTCGTGCTCTCGGAGCTGGCGACCGAGGTGCTGCACCACGTCGCCCCCGACGCCGGCGCGGACCTCGCGGCCCTGGCCGAGGCGCTCACCGCCGCGTTCGGCGCGCCGCCCGACGGCGACGCCACGGCAGCCACCGAGGGCGTGGTGCGCGAGCTCGCCGACCGCGGCGTCCTGGCCGTCTCGTGACCGACGCGCCCTCGCTCACCCTCGACGAGGGCGTCGAGCTCGGCTACGCCCTCGTCCTGCGGGTCGCGGCCGACGCCGGCGTACGCGCCCTGCCCATCAAGGGGCCGGTCCTCTCCCGGCAGGGGCTGCGGGCGCACCGCTCGTCGGCCGACGTCGACGTGCTCGTCGACCCGGCTGGCCTCCCGCGGGTGCAGGCCGCCCTCGAGGCGATCGGCTGGCACGACGACGGGTTCTACGACACCCCGGGCATCGTGCCGTGGCACTCGGTCAACCACCGCCACCCGCAGTGGCCGTGCGAGGTCGACCTGCACCACTGGTTCCCGGGCTTCCTGGCCGACCCCGGCGTCGTCTTCGACGTCCTGTGGGCCCGTCGTACGACGGTCGAGCTGGCCGCCCGGTCGATCGACGCCCCCGACGTGGTGGCCCACGCCGCGATCATCGCGCTCCACCACCTGCGCGACGGCCACGACACCTACAAGCAGGGCCTGCTCGTCGACCTCGCCGCGGTCGTCGCGGGCTGGACCGACGACCGGCGTGACGACCTCGCCCGGCTTGCCGCCGCGACGGGGGCGAGCCACGCGCTGGCGCCCTTCCTGCAGCAGGTGGGCGTGCCGGTCCTCGCCGCGACCGTGCCGCTGGCCATCCCCACCCGCGACTGGGACCTGCGCTCGCAGACCCACACGACCGAGGTCTTCCCGTGGCTGGTCGGCCTCAGCCGCACGCCGTGGCACCGTCGGCCCGCTTTCGTGTGGCAGGCCTGGCGCACCGGTGACCAGGCCGTCCGCCGGGCAGGCGAGTCCGACCGCCGCGCGGTGGCCGCCGCCCGCCGGGCCCGGCTGCGCCGGGCCGCCCGGGCGATGCCGGACGCGGTGCGCGAGTACCGGAGGCTGCGCCGTGGTTGAGGTCGTGCGTCGCGCGACCGAGGTGGCGTGGGTCGAGTCCGCCGACCGGGTGGTCGTGTGCCGGCTCGACGAGCCGGGTGCCGACCCGCTGGTGCTGGCCGGGAGCGCCGCCGTGCTGTGGCTCGCGCTCGGTGACGGGCTCGCGCTGGACGCGCTCGTGGCCGAGGCCGCCGCGGCGTACGACGAGAGCCTGGACGTCGTGGGGCCCGGTGTGCGAGCGTGGGTCGACCAGGCCGTCGAGTCCCACATCGTGGACCTCGCGTCCGCGGAATGAGACCCGGGCGGGAATGAACCGCGCCGCGTCCGTACTGTTCAGGGTGTGTCGACGACCTGGCTGACCAAGCGCCGCGCGGTGGACCACTGCCGCACGCGCTCGGCGCTGTGTCGCGCCCGCTGACGCCTCAGCCCGACGCCCCGCCTCGCGGGGCCCCCGTCAGCCACTCCCGCAGGAGAGCAGTCATGTCCGCACCGACCCAGGTGCCCGCCCCGGCTCGGGGCATCGACCCGCGTGGTCCGCAGTTCACCGCCTCGGTCACCGCCGTGGTGCTCGCGGTGGTGCTGCTGGCCCCCGAGCCGGTCGCGCTGGTGCTGCTCGTCGTCCAGGCCCTGCTGTTCGGCTCGGGCGCCCTGGCCGGGGTGCAGCGCACGCCGCTCGCCTGGGTCTTCCGCACCGCCGTCCGGCCGCGGCTCGCCGCCCCCGACCACCTCGAGGACCCGGCGCCGCCGCGCTTCGCGCAGGCCGTCGGCCTGGGCTTCGCGGTCCTCGGCCTCGTCGGCCTGGTGGCCGGCGTACCGGCCCTGTTCTACGTCGCCACCGGCGCCGCGCTCGTCGCCGCCCTGCTCAACGCGGCCTTCGCGTTCTGCCTGGGCTGCGAGGTCTACCTGCTCGTCCGTCGCACCACCCACCGCGGCTCCGTCGCCGCATCCCACTGACCCCGAAGGAAAGGCACCACACCACATGAGCCGCGAAGACGCTCTCGTCACCACCCAGTGGGTCGAGGACAACCTCGACACCCCGGGCATCGTGCTCGTCGAGGTGGACGAGGACACCACCGCCTACGACAAGGGCCACATCCGGGGAGCGATCAAGCTCGACTGGACCACCGACCTGCAGGACCAGGTCCGCCGCGACTTCGTCAACAAGCAGCAGTTCGAGGAGCTCCTGTCGTCGAAAGGCATCAGCAACGACGACACCGTCGTGCTGTACGGCGGCAACAACAACTGGTTCGCCGCCTACGCCTACTGGTACTTCACCCTCTACGGCCACGCCGACGTCAAGCTGATGGACGGCGGCCGCAAGAAGTGGGAGCTCGACTCCCGCGAGCTCGTCGACGAGGTGCCCGAGCGCGAGCGCACGTCGTACACCGCGCAGGAGCAGGACACGTCCATCCGCGCGTTCCGCGACGACACCGTCAACGCGATCGGTGTCTCCAACCTCATCGACGTGCGCAGCCCCGACGAGTACGCCGGCCGCCTGCTCGCCCCGGCCCACCTGCCGCAGGAGCAGTCGCAGCGCGCGGGCCACGTGCCCACCTCGCTCAACGTGCCGTGGAGCAAGAACTGCAACGACGACGGCACCTTCAAGTCCGATGACGAGCTCAAGGCGCTCTACGACGAGGTCGGCATCGACGACTCCAAGGACACCATCGCCCTGTGCCGCATCGGCGAGCGCTCCTCGCTGACCTGGTTCGTGCTCAAGGAGTTGCTCGGCCACCAGAACGTCAAGAACTACGACGGCTCCTGGACCGAATACGGCTCCCTGGTGGGCGTCCCGATCGCTCTCGGCGACGAGCCCGGATCGGCGGATGCCTGATGTGCGGCGCGAAGGAGGGCGGCCTGTCCCTTGATGGCGTCAACGTCGCCAAGGAGGCCGTGATCCAGGGCCAGGTCACGCGTGAGGGCGAGCCCGTCGGCAACGCCTACGTGCGGCTGCTCGACAAGGCCGGCGAGTTCACCGCCGAGGTGCCCACCTCGGCCAGCGGCCACTTCCGGTTCTTCGCCGGCGAGGGCCAGTGGACCCTGCGCACCCTGGCCCCCCAGGCCAGCCCGGTCGACAAGAAGGTGCACGCCGCCGTCGGCAGCGTCGCCGAGGTGACCATTCCGATCGCCTGACCACACCGCACCCCCGTACGAGGGCCCGCCGCTCCTCGCGGCGGGCCGTCGTCGCGTCCGGTCGGACGGTGGCTGAGGTGCGAGGAGCCCTGGCGACGACCCTCGAAGCCTCCCCGACCACGACGAGGCCCGCGACCGCGGGACACGGTGAGAGCGGAACGTTCCGGGTGTACCCATTATTTGGGCACGTCGGAGACAAATACGGCTTACGGTCGCTGTGCCGCCTAGCGCCATCCCTGTCCCCCAGTAGGCGCTGCGGCGGCAGGCGTCTCGCTTCGACCGTGGGGGGAGGAGCGAGACGCCGCCCCCCGCGGGCTCGGCGCCCTAGGAGTCGGTGCCGAACAGGTCGCGCGTGTAGACCTTGGCCGCGACGTCGGCGAGCGCGTCGGTGCGCCGGTTGGTGATGATGAGGTCGGAGCGCTTCTTGAACTCGTCGAGGTCTTCGAGCACCTCGGAGTTGAAGAACAACTCGTCCTCGATGGTGGGCTCGTAGACGATGACCTCGACGCCCTTGGCCTTGAGGCGCTTCATGACGCCCTGGATGCTCGAGGCGCGGAAGTTGTCGGAGCCGGCCTTCATGATGAGCCGGTAGATCCCGACGGTGCGCGGCTGGTGGCGCAGCACGTCGGCGGCGATGAAGTCCTTGCGCGTCGTGTTGGCCTCGACGATGGCACTGATGAGGTTCTGCGGCACGTTGCGGTAGTTGGCCTGCAGCTGCTTGGTGTCCTTGGGCAGGCAGTAGCCGCCGTACCCGAAAGACGGGTTGTTGTAGTGCGTACCGATCCGCGGGTCGAGCCCGACGCCCTCGATGACCTGCCGTGAGTCCAGGCCGTGCACGGCGGCGTAGGTGTCGAGCTCGTTGAAGTAGGCGACGCGCAGGGCGAGGTAGGTGTTGGCGAACAGCTTGATCGCCTCGGCCTCGGTGGGGTCGGTCAGCAGCACCGGTACGTCGGTCTCGGCCGACCCCTGCAGCAGCAGGTCGGCGAAGGTGCGGGCGGCCTCGGTGGTGTCGCCGACGACGATGCGGTTCGGGTGGAGGTTGTCGTGGAGGGCGCGGCCCTCGCGCAGGAACTCCGGCGAGAAGACGATGGAGGCGCCCGGGTGGTCCTCGCGCAGCCGCTTCGTGAACCCGACGGGCACCGTCGACTTGATGACCACCGTCGCCGACGGCTCGACCTCCAGCGCCTCGGCCACGACGGCCTCGACGGAGGAGGTGTCGAAGTAGTTGGTGCGCTCGTCGTAGTTGGTCGGGGTGGCCACGACGACGTAGTCGGCGCCCGGATAGGCGCTGCGGGCATCGGTGGTCGCGGTGAGGTCGAGCTCCTGCGTGGCGAGGTGCTCGGACAGCTCGGCGTCCTCGATGGGCGACCGGCGCTGGGCGACGAGCCCGACACGCTCGGCGTCGAGGTCGACCGCGACCACCTCGGAGTGCTGGGCGAGCACGGCCGCGTTGGAGAGGCCCACGTAGCCCAGCCCGACGACGACGATCTTCACGCCGCACACCCTAGGCGCGCGGCGGCGTTCACTTCTCCAACAGCACGGTGAACGGCCCGTCGTTCACCGACGACACCCTCATGTCCGCCCCGAAGCGGCCCCGCGCCACCGGCGCGCCGAGGCGTTCGAGCTCGTCGCACACCGCGTCGTACGCCGGCTCGCTGACCGGGCCGGGCGCCGCGGCCTCCCACGTGGGGCGCCGGCCCTTGCGCGCGTCGCCGTACAGGGTGAACTGGCTGACGACCAGCACGGGCGCGTCGACGTCGGAGGCCGACTGCTCCTCGCGCAGGATGCGCAGTCCCCAGATCTTGCGGGCCGTCCACGCGATCTCGTCGGGGCCGTCGCCGTGGGTGACGCCGAGGTAGACCAGCAGCCCGGGCTCGTCGATCGCCCCGACGACCTCACCGTCGACGACCACCGATGCGGACGTCACCCGCTGCACCACCGCACGCACAGGGTGCAGTCTCTACCCTGGCGCCGTGCTCCGTCGTGCCGCCCTGCTCCTTGTGCTCGCCGGCGTGGCGGGGTGCGGCGGGACCGAGTCGACTGATGGAGGCGAGCCGCAAGCCGAGCATGGGCCGCGTGTGCTGTTCGCCGGCGACTTCATCGCGGAGGACTGTTACGCCTCCTCGGCCGACCGCGGCTTCGTCTCCCTCGTCACCGAGGCGCTCGACGCCACCCCGGTGCGGGCCACGCAGTGAGGCGCCCGCTCCTGGCGCATCGCAGAGCGGGACCTGACTGGAGTGCTTCCCGTTCTAGGCTGCTCAGGCCAAACTGAGGCGTGTCCAGCACGTGACCAGCCGGTCGGTCTGATGCGGGGTCTTGGGAATTGGTTGTCGCGTGGTGAAGCCAATCCCGCCCTCAAGGAGGTCCTGGCTAGCGGCCCCGCCGCAGTCACGATTCCAGCGCTTCCACCGACATCTCGTTACTGACCGCTTAGGCTGCGTGAGTGCGTGGGGTTGATCGGCTCAGAGAGGTGGCGGCGAAGCCGCTGCGTAGAGGCCCACGCTCGGTCATCTGGGCCCCAGAAGTCGGTCTGGGGTTCGGCAACGTCCTCTACCTATGGCTGGCAGCGGCTACGCGCCAGGCTTCGGGCGAAGACGTTCGGGTGCTCGCGCCCCCTGGGTTGTCATTCTGGTTGGAGCGATTTCCCGAGTTGAGAGGTTTGTCCGTCAGTCGCGACGCAGTTCGGCCTTCAGATCAACGTGAACACCTGTGGGGGTCTCGGTTTGGTGAAGACTTCGACCGCAGCGACCTGCACGGCTTCATCACTAGCTACCTCCTGCCCGGCTTGAGGAGTACGGCTCGACAGGCCGACGGATTAGTTCTCAACGTGCGGCGCGGAAACTACTATTCGGAGCCACATTTTCGGGGCACTTACTCCTTCGACATCCCGGCCTACGTGGAAATCGCCCTCGGCAGAGTCAAAGCCGAGGCGCGCCAGCAGATCCGCGTGGTCTCGGATGACATCGATTGGTGCCGGCTGAAACTCGGCAACCTTCTAGATGCCAGATCTGAAAAGGTCGAGTACGTGCCACCTGGGCAGCCTCCCCAGGCCCATTTCGACGCCGTGGCGACTTCGAGGTGCATCATCGGAACAAATTCGACGTTTTCATATTGGGGTGGATATATCAGCACAGTCCTATTCGCTGATTCCAGAATTGTGATGCCGCGTTTCCATGCCCGTTTGGCCCCCGACCCATCTGCCTATCAACTTGATCCTGCGTGGGATGTTGTCCATGATTTACCCGGGGGGTGGGACCAGTGAGTAATAGGGCCGCCGTTCCTGACGCCCGTGTGCCCTCATCGAGCTCGTCGACCACACGCTTGTAGTTATTAAATCTACTGGCGTCTATCATTCGGTCATCGAGAACTAAGCAAGTCTCGACCTTGCGACTAGCTGGGCGCAGTGCTTTGCATAGGTGATTGCCAGCGGCGCACGAACCCGTCTCAGGATGCTCCATCCGTCACAACATTGTTCCACAGTCCTGTGTTTGGGTGCGCGCGGGCGAAGCAGCCGGCCTCGATCGCCGCGCCAGTTCGCGCGGCTGGAACTTATCTACCAGTTTCGAGTTATCGCGCCAACTAGTGACTGCGGGAGCAGCGGTCAGGCTGAGCGCCGCTCGTAGATCGGGGACCTCGCCCGCCCACGTGTCCTCCGATCCATTTCTTTGTAGGCTCTTAGTCCGGCTCAGCTCATCCAGTTGTGTGGACCTGTCCTCCTTGTGAGCCACTCGAACCCACGGTCTCAGGAGCGGAGCAAGCACCACAGAAGGTCCAGCCGACACCATCAAACGTTGGCACTTCGCCCTACACCCCGTCGCGCAACCGCCTTTGGGTGTATACGTCGTCAGGGCGAGAGATTGCCCTTGGCGGGGGTGGGTCGAATAAATTGACTTCGCTTGGCGGATGGTTGCTCAACAGTGACGTACAGCAGCAAGCCAACAACGTACGAGGCCGCTAGCGCCACCGTCAGGCCTATTCCCAGGCTGATCATCCACGAGGTACCCGTCTTTTGGAACCAGTAGAAGAAAACGAGCAGGACGGGCTGGTGCATTAGGTAGAAGCTGTAACTAACCTGCCCGGCCCGTTCGGCCAATTTCCAGACAGTCCCCCGCTCACCCAGCGTCACTACCAACAGGCACAGGGATCCGCCAGCCGCGCCCCACGCCAACAGGGACGGGCCAAGAAGGTTCAGCGTCGAGAGGGTTACTCCCGCGATGACGGCTGCGAACGCAGCAGATGCCGACACGAGAGTTGATACCGATCGGCGACTGATTAGTTGTGCGCACCACATTCCAATAGCGAACTGAACTAATCGGGCCGGAAGAACCAAATGCATTGATGGGCCATCTATTGGGGCCTCAAACCAGGCGACCGCGAGTACTCCACTGATCACCACGAGCGACGACAATGAGAAACGCTGCCACCAGAGAACTAGCAATGGAAAGACGAGGTACAGCGATACCTCAAGTGCCACGCTCCAGAGCGACCCGTTCACGGTGCCCTCGACTCCGGCCCATGCCTGCAAGAACATTGCGGCAAGAGCGATGTCACCGGCGTTCGCTTGCTCGGCGACTACCCAGTGCCACGTTCCCGGACCGATTGCCAGAGCAGACGCGACTGCGAGCGCGACGTAGTACGGCGGCGCAATCCTGTAGGCCCGTCGTTTGTAGAAAGAGTGGACATCGACCGAACGCGAACTCTTGGTATAGGGAAGCGCAAGGCAGAAACCCGATACGACGATGAAAACGTCTACTCCGTGGGCCCCTGTGACGAAGAGGTTGTTCAGCATCGGCGGCATCTGCTCGGCAAACCGGCCGTATGGCGGGACGTGGCAGATGAAGACCGCGAGCGCAGCAGCGGCTCGAAGGGTATCGATCCCCGCGTAGCGCGGGCGGGGAGGGCTTCCTACCCCCGTTTGAGCGGTCACTCGCCGAATGCTAGGCGTGACTGGACGATCCGGGCCCGTTTCGGACGATGCTCAGGACGCTGTCTACAGCCAGACCAGACTCGGGCCAGCACGCACGGCGGCAAAGCCCACACTTGCTAATGAAACGCGTAACCCCTGACACCATCGGTCATATGCCCGACCGACCCACCGCTCCGCCCCCCGAGGCGCTCCTCATCACCGTCGCCCCCACCGGGGCCGAGACCAGCAAGGCCGACTGCCCCCAACTCCCCACCACCCTGGAGGAGCTCGTCGCCACCGCCCGCGAGTGCGAAGCGGCCGGCGCCGCGATGATTCATGTCCACATCCGCGACGAGGAGCACCGACCGTCCCTCGACGGCGGCCGGCTGCGCGCCACGGTCGACGCGCTGCGCTCCGAGACCGACTTCGTCGTCCAGCTCTCCACGGGCGGCAGCGTCCACGACCCGCTCGACCTGCGCCTGCAGGTCCTCGACGCAGCCCCCGACTCCTGCAGCCTGACCATGGGCACCACCAATTTCGGCGACGACGTCTTCTCCAACCCCTGGCCCTTCGTCCGCGACCTCTACCGGCTCTCCCAGGAGCGCGAGGTCGTGCCGGAGTTCGAGCTGTTCGACCTCGGCCACGTCGCGGCGCTCACCCGCCTGCTCAAGCTCGACGGCCTCCCGTACGGCGGCAAGGTGCACGTCGACCTCGTCATGGGGGTCCCCGGAGGCATGCCCGGTACGACGGACGCGCTGGTCGCCGCGGTCGCCGCCCTCCCGCCCGAGGTGACCTCGTGGGGCGCCACCGGCATCGGCCGCTCGACCCTCGCGGTCGGCCTGGCCTCGCTCAGCAAGGGCGGCCACCTGCGCGTCGGCATGGAGGACGTGCTGACGCTCGCGCGCGGCGTACCGGTCGAGAGCAACCGGCAGCTGGTCGAGCGCGCCGTCGCGATGGGGGAGCTCGCGCAGCGCCGTCCGATGACCACGGCCGAGGCGCGCGTTCTGCTGGGGGTCAGGCCGGCCGCCTGAGCGTCACTAGACTCGGCTGTCATGCCGTTCCAGATCCCCGACAACCTCCACCCCGACTGCGGACCACTGGTCTGGCTGCTGGGCACCTGGCAGGGCAACGGCCACGGCGACTACCCCACGATCGACGCCTTCCAGTACGGCCAGGAGCTGGTCTTCCAGCAGGACGGCCGCCCCTTCTTCCACTACTTCGCCCGCTCCTGGGTGATCGACGAGCAGGGCGAGAAGGTGCGCGACGCCGCCCAGGAGACCGGGTTCCTCCGTGCCGTCGGCGACGGCAAGGTCGAGCTGGTGCTCACGCACAACACCGGCGTCACCGAGGTCTGGTACGGCCTCGCCGAGGCCGGCAAGCTCGAGCTCCGCACCGCGGGCGTCAGCTTCACCGAGACGGCCAAGGAGGTCGTCTCCGGCCACCGGCTCTACGGCAACGTCGAGGGCGACCTGCTCTACGCCTACGACATGGAGGCGATGGGGCAGGAGCTGCAGCCGCACCTGTGGGCCAGGCTCCGCCGTGCCTGACCCGTCGGAGGACTGGCGTGCCCGGCTCCGCGGGCAGGGCTACCGGCTGACCCCCCAGCGCGAGCTCATCCTCGGCGCGATCGAGGAGCTCGGCCACGCGACCCCCGACGAGGTGCTCGCCCACGTCCAGGCCCGGGTCTCCTCGGTCAACGCCTCGACGGTCTACCGCACGCTCGAGGTGCTCGAGGGCCTCGGCCTGGTGCGCCACACGCACTTGAGCGACCGCGCGCCGACCTACCACTCGGTGAGTGGGCACGAGCACTTCCACGTCAAGTGCCGCGAGTGCGGCGAGGTGGTCTCGCTCGACGTCGAGGTGGCCGACGGGCTGACGCGGCGGCTCGAGGACGATCTCGGGTTCGTCGCCGACGTGGGGCACCTGACGGTGTTCGGGCGCTGCCGCGCCTGCCGCGAGGCCCAGAGCAGCTGAAGCTCCCCCCGACTGCCACCTGGGGTGACAGACTCCGGGGTCTCGGATACCCCCACCCCGTTGCTCCCGGGAGTCCTCGATGAAGCGCCTGGCCCGTCGGCCTCGACCTCGGCTGAGCCGTTCCCTGCGGCCGCTCGAGTCGCAGCGGCCCTCGGGTCGGTCCCGCAGGTCCCGCCGCCGACGCCTGCGCCGACGCGTGCTCGGTGGGGTCGTCGCCGCCGTCGTGCTGGCAGTGGCGTGGACGGCGTGGGTCCTGTGGGACACCCAGCGCGACCTCGTGGCCGCCGACCGCGACGGACGAGCGCTGCGCGCGGCCCTCGAGCGCGACGACACCCGCGCCGCCCGGGCCGCGCTGGCCTCCCTGCAGCAGAACGCCGCCGCGGCCGAGGCCCACACCGACGGCCCGTGGTGGTCGCTGCTGGCCCTCGCGCCGGCGTACGGCGACGACCTGGCGGGGGTGCGCGGAGCCGCTGCGGCCGTCGACGAGCTGGCCACCGGTGCGATGCCGCAGCTGGTCGAGGTGCAGGACCAGCTCGACTCCGTGCTGGTCGACCGGCGCGTCGACCTCGACGTGGTGGGCGGGCTGGGGGAGCGCCTGTCGGTCGCCGAGGTGTCGACGTCCCGCGCCGCCGACGACCTCGACGGCCTGTCCAGCACCGGCTACGACGCTCGCCTGCGCGGCCGGTTCGACGAGCTCGCCGGCATCGTGCGGGGCCTCGAGCGCGACGTGGCGGCCGCGTCGACGGCGGCCGACCTCGCCCCGACCCTCCTCGGCGCCGACGGCCCGCGCGACTACCTCGTCGTGTTCCAGAACAACGCCGAGGTCCGCGCCACCGGTGGCCTGTCGGGGGCCTGGGCGCGGCTGCACCTCGACGACGGTCGCCTGACCCTGCCCGAGCAGGGCTCGTCGGGTGACTTCCCGGCCGCGGACGACCCGGTCGCGCCCGTCACCGCCGAGGAGCGCGAGGTGTACGGCGACGTCCTGGTCCGCTACTTCCAGGACCCCCTCATGCAGCCCGACTTCCAGCGCGGGGCCGAGCTGTTCGACGCCTTCTGGCGCAGCCAGGACCCCGCCCGCGACCTCGACGGCGTCCTCACCGTCGACGTGGTCGGCCTGTCCTACCTGATGCGGGGCGGGCCGCCGGTCACCGTCGACGGCTACCGCGTCGAGGCGACCAACGTCGCCTCGGTCCTGATGCACCAGATCTACCTCAAGGTCCGCGACCCCGAGGCCCAGGACGACCTCTTCGCGCGGCTGGCGTCGAAGGCCTTCGACCAGGCCACCGCCGGCTCGATCGACCCCACCGATCTCGTGCAGGGCGTGTACGACGCCGTGGGGGAGCGCCGGTTGATGTTCTCCTCCCTCCGCGACGACGTGGCGGCCCGGCTCGACGGCACCCGGATCGCGGGGCAGGTGCCCGCCGACGACGGCGAGGCTCCCCGGGTGGCGGTGACCCTCAACGACGCGACCGCCTCGAAGATGTCCTACTTCCTCGACCACGACACCGAGGTCGTCGCCACCGGCTGCGGCGACGACGGCGTGCAGCAGCTGCTCACCACCGTCCGACTGAGGCAGACCGTCAGTCGCGAGACCGCGGCCGGGCTGCCGGCGTACATCACGGGTGGGGGGCAGTACGGCGTCCCCGTCGGCACCCAGCAGGTGCTGCTCCGCATCTTCTCCCCGGCCCGCGGCACCATCGGTGAGGTCACGGTCGCCGGGGTGCCCGTGCCGCGGTTCACGGTCGCGACGATCGGCTCCCGCCAGGTCATCACGCTCGTCGTCGCCGTGGACGGCAGCGCCGACGTCGAGGTCCGTGCCGCCGTCTCCGGCGGAGCCGGGCAGAGGGCCGACGGCTCTCTCGTGACCACGCCCGGCACCGTGCGCGGAACCGGTGACGGACGGTTCGAGAGTGCCTGCGCGGGCTAGACCGCAGCCCCGGTCACGCAACCTTTACCTGCCAGGGCGTGAACTCTGACCAATCGGCGTCGGTGGCCTCAGTGCGTGTGATTCACTCTCGCCTTGTAGTCGACCACCGTCTCGGACCATGTCCCCAGGAGCTCCCGTGAAGCGTCTCGTCCTTGGCCTGCTGGCCACCTTGCTCGTGGCGGCGGGCCTCGTCTCGGCGTCGTCGACCCCCGCCAGCGCCGCCTGCCCCTACACCAACTGCATCCAGACCAGCCTCAACTCGGAGGGCCCGCGGGTCATCCGCCAGGGCAAGAAGGCGACGATCAAGGTGGGTGTCCGCGCTGCGGGCAACGTCTACCCCACGGGCACCGTGCGCTTCACCGTCTACAAGAAGGGCCAGCGCGGCTCGATCTTCCAGCGCACCAAGAACGTGAGCCCGGCCGAGCGCTACGTCTCGCGCACCCGGTTCACCACCCCGCGCCTCAGCCCGGGCACCTACACCATCCGCATGCGCTACACGCCGACCGCTGGCTCGGTCTTCAAGGTGTCGACCAACAAGCGCACGCTGACCGTCCGCCGTCGCTGACCCCGTCCCACCCGCAGGCCCCGGAGCGTCCGCTCCGGGGCCTCGCCACGTCCTCACCCTGTCCTCGGGAGTCCCACCGTGCTGACCCGTCGCCGCGTCGTCGCGGCCGTCGTCCTCCTGCTGCTGGCCGCGGTGGCCTACACCATCTGGCTCCTGTACGCCGCCCAGCGCGACCTCCGCGCGGCCGAGGACGACGCCCGGGCCCTGCAGTCGGCCATCGAGGCGGGCGACACCGGTCAGGCCCGCACGGCGCTCGCGGCGCTCCAGGACTCGGCGGGGGCGGCCCGCAACGACACCGACGGCCCGTGGTGGTCCGTCATGACCCTCTTCCCGTCGGTGGGTGACGACCTCGAGGGCGTCCGGGGCGTCAGCGCGTCGCTCGACGAGATCGCCGGGACCGCCGGACCGCGCCTGCTCGACCTCGAGGACGGCCTGGCCGGGGTCGTCACCGACGGGCAGGTCGACCTCGACGCCCTCAGCGGCATCACCGACGGCGTCCTCGAGGCCGACGCCTCGGCCGGGCGTGCTCTCGGCGAGGTAGCCGACCTCGACACCAGCGGCTACTCGAGCCTCCTCCAGGGGCCCGTCGACGAGTACGTCGACCAGGTCAGCGACCTCCGCTCCACCCTCGCCGGCGCCGCGACGGCGGCCCGGGTCGCCCCGACCATGCTGGGCGCCGACGGGCCGCGCGACTACCTCGTCGTCTTCCAGAACAACGCTGAGGTCCGGTCAACCGGTGGCTTGTCCGGGGCCTGGGCCCGCATCCACACCGAGGACGGCAAGATCGGGCTGCGCGAGCAGGGCTCGGCCGGCGACTTCCCGGTGGCCGACCCGCCCCTGGTCGAGGTCTCCGCGGAGGAGGAGGCGGTCTATGGCGACGTCATCGCCCGCTACTTCCAGGACCCCGTGATGGTGCCGGACTTCCCGCGTGCGGCCCAGCTGTTCGACGCCTTCTGGCAGGAGGAGCGCCCGGGTGGGCCCGAGGTCGACCTCGACGGCGTCGTCTCGATCGACACCGTGGGGCTGTCCTACCTGCTGCGGGCCACCGACCCCATCACCAGCGACGGCTACACGCTGACCCCCGACACTGCCGTCCAGCTGCTGCTCAACCAGGTCTACCGCGACATCGACGACCCCGCCCGCCAGGACGAGGTCTTCGCCGGCGCCGCGTCCGCCGTGTTCGCTGCCGCCACCACCGGCACCACCTCGCCCCGCGAGCTCGTCCGGGCCGTCGACCAGGCGGTGGGGGAGCGCCGGCTGATGATCGCCTCCTTCGAGGACGAGGTGCAGGGCGAGCTGGCCGGCACCCGGGTGGCCGCAGAGCTGAGCGGCGACGACGGCGCCACCCCGCACGTCGACGTCACCGTCAACGATGCGACCGGCTCGAAGATGTCCTACTACCTCGACCACGACACCCAGGTCCGCGCCACCGGCTGCGAGGGCGGGGTCCAGCAGCTCGCCGGCACCATGACGCTGCGCCAGACCATCCCCGAGGCCGAGGCCGCCCAGCTGCCCCGCTACATCACCGGTGGTGGTGTCTTCGGGGTCAAGCCCGGCACCCAGCAGGTGCTGGTGCGGCTGTACGCGCCGTACGGCGGCGAGCTCGGCAAGGTCACGGTCGACGGCGTCGAAGTGCCCCGCTTCACCGTCGCGACCATCGACGACCGCCAGGTCATCACCCTGGCCATCGCCACCAACGGCTCCGCCGACGTGCCGATCGAGTTCGCCATGACCTCCGGCACCGACCAGGACGGCGCCGGCGTCGTGCAGACCACGCCGAGGGCCACCACCGGCAGCAGCGACTCCACCTTCCCTTCCGCCTGCTGAGAGCGCCACTGCTGGCAGGGCCTGAGCCGGGCGGTGGCTGAGGTGCGAGCGCAGCGAGCCTCGAAGCCCCGCGCGCTCACGTGACTGTCACACCCCCGGCGCATGTACCCCCTGGGGCATGGGTACAGTCGCGCGCGGCGCCGAACGCGGGCGCTCGCACTCTCCCCCCACGCAGAAGGTCCCCCATGACCGACATCCCGTCGCGCCCTAACAACCCCACCCACGTGACCCGCCGCTCGGTCGTCCGTACCGCCGGCGCAGCCGCCTGGACTGCGCCCGTCATCGTGGCGGCCACTGCCGTCCCCGCCGTCGCCGCCTCCGGCATCGACTTGGACATCGTCAACATGACCGGGTCGCGCAGCGTGACGGTGACCTACAACTACGGCATCCTCCAGTTCCAGGTGCAGAACAACTCGACCACGCCCTGGACCGGCGCCCTGACGGTGTCGGTCACGGTGAACGCCACGACGGGGGACGCGTCCGGTCCTGCCGTGTCGCCCAACAGCGGTGCCGGGTGGGCCCAGGCTTCGGTGAGCGAGACGGGCACCGGCTTCACCGCCACCTACACGCGGGCCTCGGCGACCCTCGCCGTCGGGGCGACGACTCCGATCCTCCGGATCTACTTCAACTCCGCGACGCTGGCGCTGATCCAGACGGGGGGCACGGGATCGGCCACCGTGACCTCGCCGGCCAGCGCGAACAACCAAGGGGCCACGAAGAACTACCCGGCGTCCTGACGGGAGGCCGGCCGCCCGCCTCCGTCCCCAGGAGGCACCGGGTCTAGACCTGTCGGCCCGATGACGGGCATCCGGTGCCTCATGGCGGCATTCTGGGCCGTCGGGGGATCGCCGAGCGCTACGGTGCGCAAGTCGGGGGCGGGTAACGACCGCAAAGTGAAATCTCGCCCGCGGGCCAGGTGGATCCCTTCATCCGACAGACCGCCCGGTCCTCCTCGCGTAGGCTCCGGAACGCAACACTGACCACTGCCTGGGGAGCCCCAATGTCGAACAACGAGCACGGCTCGAGCCGTCGGACCGTTCTGAAGGGCGCCGCCTGGGCTGCTCCCGCGATCGTGGTGGCGACTGCTGCGCCGGCGATGGCCGCGTCCGGCCCTGCCCTGGTCGTCACGACCATCAACGCGGTTCGTCCGTCGTCAAACACCACCGTCAACGTGACAGTGTCGTTCTCCAACTCAAACACTGGCGGAACCGGTAATACTTACACCGATGTGACCGTCAGCCAGCCGACTGGGAACACCAGCGCGACGCCTACCAACGTCATGGGTACTAACTGGTCCTTCGAAAGCGTGCAGGGCACTCCGACTAACCAGTTGAAGGTGTGGCGGTTCCGCAACACGGAGGGAATTCCCGGCGTGGCCACGGCCACGTCGCCGCCCGGAGTCACGTCGTCGTTCAGCTTCGCTTTCTCGACCAACAATTCGTCGGTGGCGGGAACGGTGTCGGCGGCCACAACGCCGACGAGCGGCACGGTCGCTCCGCCTTTGCCCGACGCCTACGGCGCCGTGGGCGTCTGACCTGCAAATTGACGAAGACCCCGGCCGACGGCCGGGGTCTTCGACGCTTCTGGAATCTGGTGGATGCGGGCACGGATCAGGAGCGGCTGACGCGCCTCAACAAACAAGAGCCGCGGCGTCGAAGTGCCGCGAGTCCCGTTTCCGAGGCTGGTTAGTTGCCGCTGTTGATCATCCCTGCGCCGACGGTGACACCAGTGGCCTCGTCGATCAGGATGAACGACCCCGTCGTCCGGTTCTGCGAGTACGGGTCGCACAGCAGCGGCACGGTGGTGCGCAGCTGGACGCGGCCGATCTCGTTGACCCCGAGCTCCTTGGTCTCCTGGTCGCGGTGCAGCGAGTTGACGTCCAGGCGGTACTGGATGTCCTTGACCAGGGCCCGCGCGGTGCGGGTCGTGTGCTTGATGGCCAGCTTCTGCCGCGGCTTGAGCGGCGTCGTGGTCATCCAGCAGATCATCGCGTCGATGTCCTGGCTCGGCGTGGGCGCGTTCTTGATCCGGGCGATCATGTCGCCGCGGGAGACGTCGACGTCATCCTCGAGCCGCACCGTCACGGACATCGGCGGGAACGCCTCGTCGATCTCGCGGTCGAACAGGTCGATGCCGGCGATCTTCGACGTCATGCCCGAGGGCAGGACGACGACCTCGTCGCCGGGCTTGAGGACGCCGCCGGCCACCATGCCGCCGTACCCGCGGTAGTCGTGGTGCTCGTCGGACTTGGGGCGCACGACGTACTGCACCGGGAAGCGGGCGTCGATCAGGTCCCGGTCGGAGGCGACGTGCACGTGCTCGAGGTGGTGCATGAGCGTGGGGCCGGAGTACCAGCTCATGTTGTCCGACCGGTTGACGACGTTGTCGCCGGCGAGCGCCGAGATCGGGATGACCTCGAGGTCGGGGATGTTCAGCTTGGTCGCGAACTGCGTGAACTCGGCATGGATCTTCTCGTAGACCTCCTGGGAGTAGTCGACGAGGTCCATCTTGTTGACTGCGAGCACGAGGTGCGGGACGCGGAGCAACGACAGGATCACCGCGTGCCGGCGCGACTGCTCGGTGAGGCCCTGGCGGGCGTCGACGAGCACGAGGCCGAGGTCGGCGGTCGAGGCGCCGGTGACCATGTTGCGCGTGTACTGCACGTGGCCAGGGGTGTCGGCGATGATGAACTTGCGGTTGGGCGTCGCGAAGTAGCGGTAGGCCACGTCGATCGTGATGCCCTGCTCGCGCTCGGACCGCAGCCCGTCGGTCAGCAGGGCCAGGTCGGTGTAGTCGTAGCCCTTGGACTGCGAGGTCGCCTCGACGGCCTCGAGCTGGTCCTCGAAGATCGACTTGGAGTCGAGCAGCAGCCGGCCGATGAGGGTGGACTTGCCGTCGTCGACGGAGCCGGCGGTGGCGAAGCGGAGCAGGTCCATGTTGGTGGCCATCAGAAGTAGCCCTCCTTCTTGCGGTCCTCCATGGCGGCCTCGGAGAACCGGTCGTCGCCACGGGTGGCGCCGCGCTCGGTGAGCTTGGCGACGGAAATCTCGTCGATGATCTCGGGGATGGTGGACGCGGTGGACTCGACGCACCCGGTGAGGGTGATGTCGCCGCAGGTGCGGAACCGGACCGTGCGCTCCTCGACGACCTCGCCCTCGCGGGTCGGGTTGAGCGGCGTCTCGCTCATCAGCATCCCGTCGCGCACGAACACGCGACGCTGGTGGGCGTAGTAGATGGAGGGGATCTCGATGCCCTCGCGACCGATGTAGTCCCAGACGTCGAGCTCGGTCCAGTTGCTGATCGGGAAGATCCGCATGTGCTCGCCCTCGTGCAGGCGGCCGTTGTAGAGGCTCCACAGCTCGGGACGCTGGTTCTTGGGGTCCCACTGCCCGAACTCGTCGCGGTGGGAGTAGACGCGCTCCTTGGCGCGGGCCTTCTCCTCGTCGCGGCGCCCACCACCGAAGGCGGCGGTGAAGCCGTTCTCCTCGATGGCGTTGAGCAGGGTGCCGGTCTGCATCCGGTTGCGGCTGGTCTTGCCGTCGTCGACCACGACACCGTTGGCGATCGCGTCGTCGATGCTGGCGACCACGAGCCGCACGCCGAGGCGGTTGACCCAGTTGTCGCGTGTCTCCATGACCTCGGGGAAGTCCAGACCGGTGTCGATCTGCATGATCGGGAAGGGGATCTTCGCGGGGAAGAAGGCCTTCTCCGCCAGCCGGAGCATGACGATCGAGTCCTTGCCGCCCGAGAACATCAGGACGGGCTTCTCGAACTCGGCGGCGACCTCGCGGAAGATGTGGATCGACTCCGCCTCCAGCTGGTCGAGCTGGCTCAGCCGGTAGTCGGCGTGCGTGCTGGTCATCGGTGCTGGTGGGACCTCTCGCGGGGGTGCGTCACGGACGCAGGGCAACCGTCATCGTGCCACGATCCCGAGCCGCGCGGCGAAGCGGTGAGTATGTCGACCGGCCCACAGTACTTGAGGGCGGACCGGGCTCCTGGTGCCTCGCCGAGCGCGAGACGCGAGACTGCTGAGGTGCGAGCGCAGCGAGCGTTGCGGTGGCTGAGGTGCGAGCGCAGCGAGCCTCGAAGCCCCGGCCTTGCTGTGGTCACCCGCGGCGACGCCCCTTGGCCCGCTTCGACTTGCGCGCCGCCTTCACCTTCGTCGACCCGTCGTCGGAACGCGACGTGTAGTACCCACGGTTGTAGTACTTGTTCCCGACCTTCGGTACGCGGTTGAGCACGACGCCGAGCACGCGTCCCTGGACCGCCTGGATCTGCGAGAGCGTCTCGTTCAGCTCCGCGTCGACGGTGCGGCCGTAGGTGACGACGACCAGGGCGCCGTCAGCGTGACGGGTCAGGACGGAAGCGTCCGTCACGGGGAGGACCGGGGGAGCGTCGATCACGACGACACGCTTGAGCGCCAGCTCGCGCACGACGCCGCCCATGGCGTTGGAGGCAAGGAGCTCGCTGGGGTTCGGCGGCACACTGCCGGCGGCCAGCACGACGAGCGTCTCGTAGCGCGGGTGCTGCTGGAGTGCGTCGGGGAGCTCGACCTGGTTGATGAGGACGCTCGTGAGACCGACGGCGTCGTCGAGGCCCAGGCTGGAGGCGGCCGTGGGTCGCCGGAGGTCGGCGTCGACGAGCACCACGTCCTGCCCAGAGGCGGCGATCGCCGCGGCGAGGTTCATCGCCACGGTCGACTTCCCCTCGGCGGCGTTGGGGCTGGTGACGAGGATGACCCGCGGCGGGTTGTCGACGTCCATGTAGGCGACGTTGGTGCGCAGGCGGCGGAAGGCCTCCGACGCGCTCCACCCGGACCCGGTCTCCAGGGCGGAGTCGATGACGATCGAGCGCTCCTTGGTCTCGCCGGCGAAGGCAGGCACCGTGCCCATCACCGCGGTGCTGAACCGCTTCTCCACCTCGGAGGCCAGCCGGATGCGGCGGTCGAGGCGGGCCAGCAGCAGCGCGTAGGCCACCGCCAGCATCAGGCTCAAGACCGTGCCGACAGCGACGTTGTTGCGGACGTTGGGGGAGATCGGGGCCCCGGGAAGGGCGGCGGCCTCGATGGGCACGATCTGGATCGGCGAGGTCCGCGATTCGGGACTCTCGACCTGCTCGACCTGGGCCGCGAGCGCCCTGACCCAGGCGTCAGCGAGGCGCTGGGCCTCCTGCGGCGAGGTCGACCTGGCGAGGATGCGGATGAGCACGGTGCCCTCGGGCTGCTCCACCGTGATGTTGCCGATCAGGCTCGACGGGTCGACGTCGAGGCCGAGGTCCTGGGCTGCCTTCTCGGCCGTGGCCCGGCTGGTCGCGATCGTCACGTACGACGGCGCGCGCGACTTGGCCAGCGAGTCGTTGATCGAGGCCTCGGGGGCGTTCTGCGCCGTGTCGGTGCTGACGAAGCCGTCGGCGTTGGCCTGGTAGATCTTCGGCTGCTGGAGCGTGAAGCCGACGGTCGCGCCCACGCCGAGCAGGATGATCAGCACGACACCCTTCCAACGCGCCGCCAGCGCACGAAGGATGAAGGACAGGTCCACCTGAAGGCCTCTCGGTCGCGTGAGGAGCTTCCCGGCCGTGACAGGCGGTCAACGACGCTCCGGCCGAATCCTAGGCGTGTGGGAGGCGCGGCGGACTCGATTGGCCGATCAGGACCGCCGACGCCCTGCGGCGTAGATGCCGGTCAGTCCCGCCACGTGGGCGTCGACCGACAGGTTGTCACGCACCCACGATCGCAGTCGGTCCCCCAGTGCCTCGCGGGCCAGGGGGGAGGTGGCTGCCAGGTCGGCCAGCAACCGGCCAGCTGCATCGAGGTCGCCCGCCGGGTAGAGCCACTCGGGGGCGACCCGACCCAGGTTGTCGAGATGTCCCGCCGACCCGGAGGCCACGACCGGGACGCCGGCAGCCATGGCCTCCGCCACGACCAGCCCGAAGCCCTCGTGGGGGGTCGGCGCGAACAGAATCCCCGCCGCGGCGAGCACCCGGGGCATGTCGCGGGCGAAGCCGGACACCTCGATGGCCGCACGGCACGGGCTGGCGGCGACCCGGGTGCGGAGCTCGCCCTCCTGGGTGCCCGAGCCGTGCAGGAGCAGTCGCCACCCTCGACCGGCCAGTGCCGACCGCTCGAACGCCGTCACTGCGTCCGTGGTGCGCTTCTCCGCCTCCCACCGCTGGGCGACCACGACAGTCGGCTCCGGACGTCGCGGTGGACCGGACACGGGGACGGGGTTCAGCAGCACGGCCATGGTCGGGTCACCAGAGGCGGCCCGCACGGTGTCGCTGATGGCGATCTCGCGGTCGACCCGCCTGGCCAGCTGCCGAGCCACGGCCGCCGAGGTGCGTGAGTGACCGCGAGGTGCGGCGAAGTGCCGGGTGGCGACGACCAGCGAGCGCCGACCCGCGAGCGCGCTCGCGGCCTCCGCCTTGGTCATGTGCGCGTGGACGACGTCGGTCGGGTTGCGGAGCAGGGTCGTCACGGCCGTGCGCAGGCAAGGAGCGGGGGACCACTCGACCCCCTCGTCGAGATGGCTCCGCATGGCCGTCGCGTCCCCTCCGAGGACCCGCACCCGCCAGCCTGCCCGCGCGGTCCCGTTGGCCGCGGTGACGACGTACCGCTCGACGCCGGCGAAGTTCTCGGTGACGACGACATGGGTGACGGACCCGATCACGACCCGACCTCGCGCAAGAGGCGCTCTCGGTGCCTGACCGGGCCGGTGGCGTAGATGCGCAGCCGTCGTGCCGCGTGCTCACGCCGGGCGCCCCCACTGACCCAGCGGGCGGAGTCCCCGGCGAGGCAGGCGGCGCGGTAGACGGCCCAGCCCGCTGGCCCGAACCACTTGCGCACGTAGAGCTCGTGTGCGGCGTGGAAGTAGGCATCCCGGCGTCGCGGGTCGGTGCTGGTCGCCCCGCCGACGTGCTCCGCCGTAGCGGCGGTGACCAGCTCGCAGCGCCAACCGCGCCCACGAGCTCGACGCTGCCAATCGGCTTCCTCGCTGTACAAGAAGAAGCGTTCGTCAAACGGTCCGACGTCCTCGAGGGCGGCACCCGAGATGAGCAGGGCGGCGCCGATCACGTAGTCGTCCTGCCGCATCAGCCCTCCTAGCCCCAGGGCTACGACCCACTGGCGCAAGGGTCCAGGGAACGGCCAGGCGACGCGCTGCGGCAGGCCGGAATGTGTCTGTCGCTGGGCCGGCGCCACACACGCGACGTTCGGATCCCGGCGCAGGTGCCGGGCGAGCGTCTCGACCTGATCGGGGGCAATGCGAGCGTCGGGGTTGAGGAGAAGCACGTCAGAGCGCGGCGGCACCAGGCTGAGAGCCAGGTTCACACCACCTGCGAACCCGACGTTGCCCCCCGCGTCGACGTACCTCGCGCCATGACGCGCCGCGATGTCGCTGCACTCGGGCCGGCTGGCATTGTCGATGACCAAGGTGGGCCATCTGGCGGCCACCGGGGCCAGGCAGTCGTCCAGCAGGTTGTCGGCGCCGTAGGCGACGACGACCACGGTGAGTGCAGTCACGCGGTGAGCTCCGGCGTCGGACCGGGCGGGTACGGGCGGTGGCTGCGTGGGACACGAGCCGCCTGGGCCTGCGGCCCCGCTTCGTCGCCGTCGCCGTCATCTGCTGCCAGCCACAGGGCGGCGCCGACGAGGATCCACCCCAGGACCGGGGTGCCGCGAACCCAGTACACGTCCACTGTGCCGTGCAGGATGATCGAGACCTGGACGGTGAGCGCCACCAGTACGACCGGGTGCTTGTGCCGACGGCGGATGAGCACCCAGGCGGAGCCGAGTGTCAACAGCGTGAAGCCCGTCAGGAGGACCACCCCGCCCTCAGCGGCCTCGAGGAGCACCACGTTGTGGGGGTCGAGGGTGAGTGTCTGGTCGATCGCCTCGCCAGCGACGTACAGCCCGACCCCAGTACCCAGGATGGGGGCGCTCTTGATCTTGACCACGGCGTCGTCGGCGTAGCTCTGCCGGATCTGGTTGGCGACGTCGCCGCTCGCGTCCGTGGTCACCAGGCGGTCCCGTGAGGAGGACGGGAGCGCGGAGAACGCGGCGTAGGCGACGCCGACGACGATGGGGATCACGGCGATGGCCCGCAACCGGCGGCTTGAGGAGGACAAGACGACAGCCAGGGCTAGAGCGACGACCGTGGCAAGGAGCGCGCCTCGGCTCTGCGCCGCCACCAGCCCGAGGACCAACACCGCTGCAACCGGCGCTCGGAATGGCGTCTTGCGGTTGAACATCACGATGAGGAGGGCATTCGCGATGGCCTGGCCCGCGGGGTTCTTCTGGACGCCCAACAGTTCCTCGGCGATCCCACCGTTGACAAGACCCGCCACGACGGCGACTGCCGCAAGCAGGGTTGCGGCGAGGACGTAGGACGTGAGAACGAGTTGCAGCTTGCCCATGGCGGCGAGGAACCCGCCGACCACGATCGCGGCCGCGACGAGCTCGAACCGCTGCACGATGGTGGCCACCCCCTGCACGCTCGGCAGGTTCACCCAGGCGACCAGCAGGAGCGCGAAGTACGCCGCCACATAGGGCATGACCGGGCCCAGGCGCCGGAGCCGGTGGTCTTCGCCGCCCAGCATTCCCAGGACGACGCCCCCCAAGCCGAGGAGGAAGAGCGCGTCCGAAGGGCCGACCCGGAGTCCAGCGATCGTCGTGTCGAAGTTGTCGGACTGGAAGGGGAGCAGCGCGACCGAAGCCACCAGCGGCCAGGTCGGCGCCAGTGCAGAGACCACGAGGAGGGGAACGACGGCGAGCGCCAGGGCCGAGCTCGGACGGGTTGCGCTCAACCGCCCGACGCCCACCGCCGCGAGAGACAGCATGAGCAGTCCGGCCGACGACATCACGCGCTCCCGGCGGCTGTGCATGGGTTCTCCGACTCCTCGGCTGGCACGGTCCCTGTGGCCGTGGACAGGCTAGACCGCGCATCGACCGCGCATGCGGCGAATGGCTGTTCTGTGTTGCGCAGCGGTAGTCCGGACGCGGCGGATGCAATCACGGCTGCGGTGTCGACGATGCCCCGCCTCCCGCTCGCTCTCGCGAATCGCGTGCCGGGGTAGCGCGCACCTCCTAGGCTTTGGCGCGGCGGTCTCGGGCCGGCCGACAATCAAGAAGTGCTGTTGCAGATCGGGACTCGATCGCGAAGGACGTCGTTGTGCCTCTGACCCACGCTGTCGTGGTCATCACTTACTGTCGGGCGGCCTACTTGAGGGACTGCCTTGCACACCTGGCCGGGCAATCACGTCCACCCGAGGAAGTGGTCGTGGTGGACCAGTCTCCTGACGACAGCTCACGGGAGGTGGTCGCTGACTTCCCGTTCGCAAGGTGGGTCGACAATCGTGTCAACGCCGGGCGGATGACAACCTCGCGGAACGTCGGGTTGCGGCACGTGAGTGCCGACGTCGTCAGCTTCATCGACGACGACTCGCTCCCGGAGCCGGCCTGGGCGCTCACCCTGCTCGACATTCTCGATGAGAACGGTGACCTCGGAGGGGTAGGAGGCCGCGTCGACAACGGCAATTACGAAGAGCTCACGGCCCCCGGACCGATCGGTGTCGTGACGGGACGAGGGAAGGTCGTGGGCAACTTCGGGTCCCTGCAGTCGGTGCTGGTGAGTGTCGACCACGTCGTGGGTGCCAACATGTCGTTCCGGCGGGAGCTCCTCGTCCAGCTGGGCGGATTCCGGGAGGACTATCCGGGGACTGCCATGGGGGAGGACACCGACATCGGCCTACGGGTGCGGGCGCTCGGTCATGACCTCGGGTACGCCTCCGATGCCGTGGTCAAGCACGTCTCTGCGCCCCACGTCACCGGCACGCGTTTTGATGGTCGCTACTCCTTCTACGCGGCCGCCAACTACCTCTTGCTGGTCCGCCGCGCGTTCGGCGCCCGCAGCGGGCAGTTCCGCGGGCGGCTGTGCGCCTTCACGGAGGAGTTCAGGTCTCCACGGAGCCTGAAGGGTCGGATCTTCCGGAGCATGTGCACGGCAGCCGGCACCATCTACGGCCTGTGGCTGTGTCTGCGCCTCGACGGGCTGCGGCGTCCGGACCTGGTCTTGGACGACCAGCGAGCGCAGGCACTCAAGCTCTGCAGCTGATGGGCTCGAGTCAGCCCGGAGCCCATCTGACGCCGGCGTCCGAGAACCCTGCGGTACACCCACTGGTCGATCAACGGTCGACCGGTCGGCCAGCGGGTCTAGGAGCAGACGTCCCCCGGCCCGGGTTCGGGTCTGACGGCCAGGCGGCGCCAACGAGGGTCGTGCTGCCACGGCGCACCCTGCCTGACGTGACGGGCGTGGAAGTCCGGCGCCCACACGCGGTTCGCTGCCCCATGCCGGTGTCCGGCTACGTAGGCGGCCCAGTAGGAGAACGTCGAGTTGGTGATGATCAGCTCCCGAGCACGGGCCACGGTCGCCCAGCTCACCAAGATCCCGTCGGCCGGGCCCACGTAGCGGGTGTCCGCCTGGCAGACGCCCGGCAGTCGTAGGTGCTGACGACACCAGTCCGGGTCGTCCGAGACGATGGCGATCGATGGAGGCGAGCCCCCCTCGCACAGCTCTGTCCAGGCGTTGCCGACATAGTCGACGATGTCGAAGCCGAACGTGCGACGGAACTGCGGGTTGGAGTAGTAGTCACCGCGGCGGATGTTGATCACGACCTCGTGGTTGCGCGGGCGGGGGGATGCGTGCTGCGCGACCTCGTCGAGGTCCACGTCAGACAGCCTGTCCGCGATGAAGCGCTGCAGCTCGGGTCGGGTGAAGTCCTCTCCGAAGGCCTGGAAGAACGTGACGCCCAGGTGCTCACGACGATCGGTGAACGCCAGCTGGCCCGGGGGCAGCAAGAGCTCGTTCAGCCGGGGGAATGCGTCGCGCCAGGGACCGGGTCCGAACTGGTCCAGGACCAGGTGGTCGCGACCCTCCGACTGCGCGGTGTGGGCGCGCAGCAGGAGATAGAGGACGTTGCCCATGCCGAGACCACGGTAGGACAACAACACGGTGCGATCGCGGCCCTGGACACGGGCTGCGGCCCTTCGCAGCTGCGTGCGAACGCCGGGCCGAGGCAATCCCCTCATCAGCTCACCCGAGCGAGCCGAGCTCGACGAGACGGGCGAAGCCCCGGTGCGATTCCTGGAGGTCCTGAAATGTGCCGAGACCGTCGATGCGCCCGTGCGCCATGTAGGCGATCTGGTCCGCGTGCCGAACGGTGGAGAGTCGGTGGGCTATGACCAGGACACTGACCGTGCCGTGCAGGGCCCGAATGGTTTCGTTGATGCGGTCCTCTGTCTCGTTGTCAAGAGCCGAGGTGGCCTCGTCGAGCACCAGCAGCGTGCAGTCCCGGTAGAGGGCGCGCGCGATGCCGATCCTCTGTTTCTGGCCACCTGAGAGCAGCAGTCCCCGCTCTCCGACCTGCGCCGCAAGACCGTCCGGCAGTTGAGCGACGACGTCGTCGAGCTGTGCGAGCCGGACACTCCGGCGAACCCGGTCAAGGTCGATCTCGTCGGGATCAGCCTGGAAGGCCACGTTGGCGGCGAGGCTGCCGTCGAGCAGGAAGACGTCCTGTGCCACGTACCCGATCCCGGCGCGCCACCCCGCAAGGTCATCAGCCACGTCGCGGCCGTCGGCCAGTACCCGACCCTGCGTCGGGTGGTGCAACCCGATGATCACATCCGCCAGGGTGGTCTTCCCTGCTCCGCTCCCGCCGACGAGCGCGAGTGAGGAACCATGGGGGATGGTCAGGCTCACATCGATCAAGACGTCGCGTTCGCTTCCGGGATACCGGAAGTGGACGGATTGGACGGCGATGCCCTCCGTCAACTCTCTCGCCGTTGGCGTCAAGCCGCCCAGGTGGGATGCCGACTCGGGCGGTGGGACAGCGTTGCGCAGCTCAGCGTGCACGAGCGCCAGCGGTTCGATGCCCACTCGGATGTTGGTGACGTTCGACAACAGAGCACTGACCGAGGGAAGCATCCGGAATCCGGCTGCGACGAAGAGCGCCAGCAGGCCGATCGGTCCTCCCTGGGAGTCCTCACGCGCACCGAGCAAGGCCACCACGCCGATGGCGATCACGAAGAGGATCTCCAGAAGGTAACGAGGCAGACCCGTGATGAACGTCGCCGTGCGGCCCGCGCTCGCGCCCCTCAGCTGGGCTTCCTCGTATCGGCCGACGAAGTCGCGTTGCGTCCCTCGCAGCTGCAGTTCCTTCGCCGCACCCATCGCCGTGAAAGCGGTGCGGTACCCCTCCATGGAAGCAGCCGCGAGCTGCGCGCCGGCCGCGGCGGCTCGAGGTCGGGCAAGGCGGCTGAACAGCAGGGATGCCATGGTGAAGTACGCGACGAGGACCAAGGTGGGCACGGGCGCGAGCACCGCGAGCGCCGTGAGCAGCAGCGCGACGGATGAGGCGGCAGCGAAGGACTGGACCAGACCGTTCACCGTGTAGCTGAAGACCTGCAGCACAGCGGCGTCCGCCGTCCTCAGCATCTCCGCTGAGCTGCGCCGCGCAATGTCCGCGTAGGGCGCCTCGAGCATGTGGGTCATGATTCGTGCCGAGGCCCGCACACGTTCGGACTGGACGAATCCCGTGCTCCACCACAGGAACGCCAGTGACCCCAGGTCCTTGATGATGAAGAGTGCCACGACCGCGGCGGTCAAGATGACGGCAAGCTGCCCCTCCGAGGGTTGTCCGGTCAGGGCCGCGACCACCCGAACGGCCTCCGACGTCGAACCGTCACCAGTGGTCAGTGCCACCAACGGCAGGACGAGCGCTACGGCAATGCCGTCGAGAAGGGCGATGACGACCGAGCCGACCGCAGCCACGCCCAGCTTCCTCTGGGTCCCGAGAGGAAGTAGGTCCCGAAGCTGCCGCACCGTCCCGGCGACGTTGTCAGTGGTGGCCGTCGTCCGCCGCATGGATGACGCCGTCACCTCGGCGCCCGCAGATTGCGCCCGGGAACCGGTTCGGGCGCCTGCGCCCGGTCCGACGTGGCCGCACTCCTCGCCTCGACCTCGTTCGTATGACCTGACCCTGTGCCGCCGGTTGTCGCTTCTCCATCGCGTCTCGCAGCCGTCTCCCTGTCGGGCGGGACGAGGACACCCAGCGAGATGGCCGGATCAGCCTCCAGAACGGCTCGGACCAGTTCGGTACCCACGCGGCGGTCGAGACGGGCACGGACTCGCACGCTCGCGGGTGCGGTCAGGAACGCACGGATCGCGCGACCGTCGAGGTGGAACACATTGCCTGCGAGCTGGCTCGGTGAGCCTGTCGTCCCGCCGTGAGCGGCGTTGGCGAGGTCGGGTGCCTCGAACCGCGCGTCCTCGGCCCGAGGACGTCGTGCGGAGAGATCAGCCCAGGGCCAGTCCGGCAACGGGTGGCCGACCGCTACGGCGACCCACGCGTCGTCGCGCACGTGAGCTGCGCGCATCGCCGCGACCAGCGCCCGCACGAGACGCCCCCGCCGTGTGTGCGGCCAAGGCTTCGGGGCCACCACCGTCACGTCCGCGCCCCACTGAAGCCGTGCTGGGGCCGGTGCTGGGGCCGGTGCGGGGGTCGTCAGGCTGATGACGATGTGGAGCGAGGGAAGGGTCGAACGCAGCCGCCCCACCTCGCGACGGAGCTCCGGGGTGAGCCGGGGCGTCACGATCAGGACCACGGCCTCGTGGGCGGCTCGAGTCGGGTGGCCGTGGACCGCGGATGGGGCCTCGCGTCGCCATCTCCGTCGAGCACCTCTCCTGGCCCGTCCGGCCAGAGCGCGGGCTGTCCCGACCGGGGCACGTCCCAGGGCGAACCTGGCCTCATCCACGACCGTGGCGACCTCTCGTGAACGGATGGACCGCAGTAGTGCACCAGCGGTCTCGTCCGACCACGTTGCGGCGGTTCTCCTGGCATGGGCCTTGATCAACTCAGCCTCGTGCTGGTCCGCAGCCGCCTCGAGCCGCTCGTCCAACATCCGCGCTATCGCTCGTCGCCCATCGAGGGAACCGCTCGTGGAGACGTTGGACTGGTGGCGCCGGTATGCGACCAGTTCCTCGTCGACCGCGACGAACGGTCCGACCCGGGCGAGGCGCATCATGAACTCGAGATCCTCGGCCAACGAGTAGGTCGGGTCGAAGAGACCGGACACGGGCAGAACTGCACGACGCACCGCCAGGGTGACAAACCGCGGTAGAGGGGCCAGGCCGCTGAGCAGCGCGTTGCTGCTGGACGACGCGGCCGCCCAGGGGAGACCGAAGACGCGGCCGTTCCCGTCGACGAAATGACCCGCGGTGTGGCAGGCGACGGCATCCGGCTCCCCTGCGAGTGCCTCGAGCTGCCGTTCGAGCTTGGTTGGCATCCAGACATCGTCATCGTCGTGGAAGGCCACGTACTCCGCGTCACCGGCTGCGATCCCGAGGTTCCGAGCCGCCGAGACACCGCTTCGCGTCGACGTCGTGAGGATGGTGGTGCGCGGAAGGAGGGAGGCCGTTCTTGCCAGGGATCCGGGGTCAGCCACGCCGTCGTCGACGATCCAGAGACGCCACGACTGGTAGGTCTGAGAGCGGATCCCCTCGAGCGCCAGGGAGAGGTGCGCTCCGTCTCGGTTGGTCGCGAGGACGATGTCGAACGCCGGGGCTTCTGAGGTGAGCCCGGTCGTCAGCGAGAGGTCCCGAGGGTTCAGGTTCCCGCTCACCAGGTCACGGGCTCGCGGCGGTCTGGCAGGGGCACCGGGTTCATCCCGACGCAGCCGGCGTAGAGACCCTCGTACAGCTCAGCGACTCGACTCCACGAGTAGTCGAGAACGGCGCGGCTCCCGGCCTCGGTGATGGCGTCGGCCAGATCGGCGTCCTCGATGACGCGCCGGATGGAACGGGCCAGAGCATCGATGTCGGTGGGATCGACCACGAGTCCGGTGACCCCGTCGAGGACCAGGCTGGCTGGCCCGTCACGGTCCGTGACCACGAGGGCAGCGCCAGCGAGCCAGGCTTCGAGCACCACCATGCCGAAGGACTCTCGACGGCTCGGGACGACCACGACTGCGGCGCTGGCAAGCAGGGCCTTGACCTGATCGCGGTCGATCGCCCCGGGCATCGAGACACGCGTCGCGACCCCGAGGGACGCGGCCTGGGAATGCAAGGACCCCGCCTGAGAGCCAGACCCAGCGAGGACCAGACCGACCTCGGGGGGCAGGTCAGCGGTGGCGAACGCCTCCACGAGCAGGTCGAACCCCTTGACCCGCTCGAGCCTGCCCAGGCCGACGACGGCAACCCGCTCCTCCTCGTCCATCGGCCCGGTGATCTCGACCCCGTTCGGGACGACGTCCCCCCCTTGGAGTCCGAACTCGGCGCGCAGGTGGTCCACGACGACGATCGAGCACCCGGTGACCGCGTCCGCGCGACGCAGGGCCGAACGCAGGGCCGAGCGGATCAACACCGACTTGTCGAACACGCCGTGGTCGTCGGCGAACGTCTCGCCATGGGAACTGACCACCAGCGGACACCTCAGAACTGCGGCCAGACCGGTTGCGTACACCCCGTTCGGTCCGAAGCACTGCACATGCAGGACGTCCGGTCTGAAGCGGCGTGCAGCTCGCCACCATGCCACGGCCGCGCCTGGGACGAGCCTCAGGAACCGTGCAACATCGCTGAGCGACCGCGCCGGGAGCGGCGTTGCCAGGTGTTCCACCGCTACCCCGTCGTGGGTCCTCCGCCCGAGCCCTAGTCCTCGGTCGACAGTCCAGACCTCAACGTGGTGCCCTCGCTCCGTCAGCTCCCGGGCGACGCTCCGGACGTGTTCCTCGACGCCGCCCACGTAAGGGTGGAAGGAAGAGGTCACCAGGGCCACGCGCAGTCCTCGACCGACCCAGGGGTCTTTCAGAATCTGCTCCGTGTCGGTCCCGCGCGGGTCGGACCCGCGCCCCGGGCGGAGGGCGCGCGAGGATCGAGCAGATCGTCGGCGCTGTCGCGACCGCATGGCCCCGCGGATCTGGACGGCGCTGCGGCGATCAGGCCCGAGGGAAGGGCGGCGACGGAGGATGAACCCCACGGCGGGAGCCTAGCGAGGATGCTCGAGCCACGTAGCCTTTCGCCCTCCCGACTCGATCGCCCGCGCGTCGACGCTGGGTCGTCCTGCGCGACAACGGGTCCTGTGGAGCTCCGCCACGCAGAGGACCGGGGCGTGGTCGATCGAGTCCCGCCAGGCGCTTCGAGTCATCCGCGCAATCGAGGCACGAGGCAGTCCGCCCGCCCCTAGGGTTGGCGGGTCACGCTGCCAGGAGGGTCCTTGACAACACTCACGATCGCAACCTGCGCATCCTCCGCCCCCATGGGCGCCCAGCTGTACCAGCACGAGGTCGCGTCGAGGGCCGCAGGTGCGCTGGGTCAGGGGTGGGACGTGCGCCTGTCGGTCGCCCGGTCGCTGCGATCGTCTCTGCCAGGGGATCGCAGGTTGCCCATGGCCTGGCTGAACCGAGCCTCGGCACGCCAGCGACGGGCCCTCGGTGGAGCGCTGCACGTGCGATCAGGTGTGGTGCATCGGATGGACCTGCTCGTCCCTCCCTCGCCGCGACCTGAAGTCGTGACGTTGCACGATGTCGTGGCTTGGAAGTTCGCGGACGAGTCGGCTCCCGTCGCTGCTGCCGCGGATGAGCTTCGGCGAGCTGCGGCGGTGGTCTGCGTCTCGCGCTTCACGGCCGGCGAGGCCAAGGATGTCCTCGGGCTCGAGAACACTGTTGTCGTGCCGAACGGGGTTGACCCCTCTTTCTTCGATGCGGACGTGCTGGCCGAGGATGACCGGAGACGCTGGGGTCTTGACGGTCGCTTCGTGCTCGTGAGCGGCGGGGCGTCCAAGCGGAAGAACCTGGAAGCGCTCGCTGCGGCGTGGGTCGACGTGCGTCGTGCGGACCCGTCGTTGGTGCTGGTCATGTCCGGCCCCGACCACCCCCGCCGGACCACCTTGTTCGGCTCGCTGCCCGGCGTCCGTCTGATTGGTCGAGTCTCCGGGGACCTCGTCCCGAGGCTGATGGCGTCGGCCTCGGTCGTCGTCGTGCCCTCCCGGTACGAGGGCTTCGGACTGCCCGCGTTGGAAGCCATGGCCGCCGGGGCGCCGCTGGTCGCAGCTGCAACGAGTTCTCTTCCCGAGGTTGTCGGAGGGTGCGGGACCCTCGTCGAGCCAACTCCTGCGGGTCTGAGCGCAGGCATCCTGCACGTGCTCTCGGGCGGGGAGGACATCGAGCAGAAGGCGCTCCAGGGCCGGGTACGGGCCCGCGGCTTCACCTGGGACCGCAGTGCGCGCGAGCATGCGGCCCTGTGGCGTCGGGTTGCGGATCTCAGCTAGGTGCAGGGCAGGACCCGCGATCGGGGCCGAGCGGCACCCCGGACGAGTGCCTGGCCGCCCGGGGTCGCGCCGTCGACACACCGGCACGCGAGGCTGCGTCTCGTCAACGGCCCAGTGCAGCGATGCCACGTAGGACCGGCAGCGCATGGGGACGGGTCTGCCCGAAGGGAGAGCTGGCGGGTGCGCCGAACTCAGCTCGCGCTGCCGCGCGTCCGACGGCGTTCATCGGCCGTTCGCTGACAGCGCGGTCCAACAGGTCGGCGTGCGCCCGGCCAACTGTCGCCCAGGTGCGGTCGAGTGCCAGCTCGATGCCCGCGGACCTCAGGCGTCGCCAGTCGCCGGGCGACGACAGCAGCCGATGGACTACACGGGTGAGGCCCTGCAGGTCACCCTCGGCCGCCAGGAGGCCGGCGTCGGCCGTCACCTCCGGGATAGATCCGCTCCAGTAACCTGCGACGGCGGCACCCGAGGCCTGACCCTCGACGATCATGCGACCGAACTGCTCGATCCAGCGGCTGGTGGCCACGCTCGGGACGAGCACGACGTGCAGGGTGCGGTAGAGCGCGGCGAGGTCGGGCGTGCTCAGCCACGGCACGTGCTCGAGGCGGTCGGAGACGCCCAACTCGGCCGCCAAGGCGCGCGCCCGGGGGACCTCGGGGCCGTCACCGATCAGCAGGAGCCGGGCCGGGCGGTGGTCGGCCGCTGCGGCCAGGACGTGCACCGCGTCCAGCACCCCCTTCTCGGGCACCATCCGGCCGACCAGCCCGAGGCGCAGCACCTCGTCGTCGAGTGACTGGTCGCCGGGGAAGAAGAGGTCGGGGTCGTAGCCCAGCGGCAGGACCTCGAGGTGACCGGCGAACCCCTTGCCCCGCACGACCGAGGCGGCCTGGCGGCTGCACGGGTACACCGCCTGGACCCGCCGCAGGGCCCGCTTCTCCCACTGCGCGAACGGTGGCGGGAATCGCTTGTCGAGGTTTTGCGCGGTGTACATCGCCACCGGCAGGTCGGGAGGCGCATTCCGCAACCACTGCCGCGCGACCAGGGAGACCGGTTCCTCGTGCAGGTCGAGCACGTCGGGGCGCACCCGCTCCAGCACCCGGCGTACGGCGTCGTCGTCGGCGTACCGGTGCCGGTTGATGTCGCCAGCACGGGTCACCGGGAGCTCGACGACCTCGAAGGACTCGTGGCTCAGCTCCGCCTCCGACCCGCCCTCTGTCCACGTGCTCGGGACGACGAGGACGACCTCGTGCCCGGCTGCGGCGATGGCGCGATCACGCGCGCGGTGGGCCCGGATCCGGCCGCCGTGGTAGACCCTCAGCACTCGCACGCCCGTGATTCTGCTCCATGCAGCCTCCGCCGCGGGTAGCGTTCGGGCGATCGCGGGCCTCGTCGGCCCGGCCCGGCGAGGAGGAGCGGCACCGCGTGGATGTGAGCCCACCGTCCCGCTGGCGCGACGTCGTCGTGGCGTCGCTCGAGCCGTGGGACGACGTGTGGCGACGCAACCAGTACTTCGCCGACCACCTGCTGCGCCGCAACCCAGACGTACGCATGCTGTTCCTCGAGCCGCCGATCGACGTCTTCCCCCGGGTCCACCTCGCGCGCCGGCTCCCGCTGCCCGCGGCGGTGGCGGGACACGACCGCCTGTGGACGTTCCGCCCGGTGAAGCCCCTGCCCCGCGTGCTCGGCCCGGGCGCCGACCTAGCGATGCGTCATCAGGTCCGGCGAGCCGCCGACCAGCTCGGTCTGCGTGACCCGGTGCTGTGGCTCAACGACCTCCAGCACGTCGGGCTCGCACGGGCCACCGGCTGGTCGACGGTGTACGACATCACCGACGACTGGCTCGTGGAGTCGACCGTGCCGGAACGGGTGCGTCGTCGCCGGCGCAGGCTGGAGGCCACCGCCCTCGCCACGGCTCGTGAGGTCGTGGTCTGCTCACCCGGGTTGGCGCGGAGCCGCGGCGCCGTCCGCGAGGTGCACCTGGTGCCCAACGGCGTCGACCCGGAGCTGATGACAGCGCCCCAGCCGCGGCCCGACGACCTGCCGCCCGCTCCGGCGGCGGTGTACGTGGGCACGGTCCACGAGGAGCGGTTCGACGTCGAGCTGCTCGACGAGGTGATGACCGCCCTGCCCGACCTGAATGTCGCCCTCGTGGGGCCCGACGCCCGTGGGTCCGAGGCCCGCGCGGTGCTCTCCCGGCAGCCGCGGCTGCACGCGCTCGGTCCCCGGCCGCACGACCGGGTGGCGGCGTACCTCCAGCACGCCGACCTCGTCGTCGTGCCCCACCGCGTCAACGACTTCACCGAGAGCCTCGACCCCATCAAGGCCTACGAGTCGCTTGCGGTCGGGGTGCCGACCGTGGCCACGCAGGTGGCGGGCTTCCGCGGTCTGCCCGCGCCGGTGCGGGCCGTCCCCCGCGAGGACTTCGCTGCGGCCGTGGCCGACGTCCTGCGCGACCCTCCTGGCCGGGTGCGCGCGCTGCCGACCGAGGCGACCTGGGCGGCGCGGAGCCGGGAGTTCGAGCGGGTGCTGCTGGGCGCGGGGCAGCGGCGCATCCGCGTGGTCTACGTCAACCACGTCGCGATCGCGTCCGGCGGCGAGATCGCCCTGGTGCGACTCCTCGACGCCGCGCGCGACCGGGTGGAGGCGCACGTCGTCCTCGGGGAGGACGGCCCGCTCGTCGATCGGCTGCGCGCGGCCGGCGCCACGGTCCACGTCCTCCCGATGCGGGACGACCTCCGCGAGGTCCGCAAGGACACGGTCCGCCCCCGCGGGTCGGTCGGGGCTCGGACCGTCGTCGACCTGGCGGTGTACACGTGGCGGCTGCAGCGCATGGTCCGGGAAATCGACCCGGACCTCGTGCACACCAACTCGCTGAAGGCCGCGATGTACGGCTGCCTGGCCGGGCGGCTGGCCGGCAAGCGGGTCGTGTGGCACCTGCGAGACCGCATCGATGCCGACTACCTGCCTCGGCCCGCCGTGCTCCTCGTCCGTGCGTGGGCGAACCTGCTGCCGCACGCCATCATCGCCAACTCCTCCTCGACCTTGGCCACGCTCCCGACGCGACTGCCGTCGGAGGTCATCCACTCCTCCGTGCTGTACGACCCCCTCGGTGGCGCGCCCCAGCGGGGCCTCCTCGACAACGGCATCTACCGGGTGGGGATCGTGGGCCGGCTCGCTCGGTGGAAGGGGCAGCACGTCTTCCTCGAGGCCTTCGCCCGGGCGTTCCCGCACGGCGCCGAACGGGCGGTCGTCGTGGGATCGGCGATGTTCGGCGAGGAGGAGTACGCCGACGGACTGAGGCACCAGGCCGAGCGGCTGGGGATCGCCGACCGCGTCGACTTCCGCGGGTTCCGGGACGACGTGTGGGCCGAGCTGGCCCAGCTCGACCTCCTCGTGCACTGCTCGGTGACGCCCGAGCCGTTCGGCCAGGTCGTCGTCGAGGGCATGGCCGCGGGCGTCCCCGTGGTCGCAGCCCGCGCCGGTGGGCCGGTCGAGATCATCACCACCGGCGTCGACGGCCTCCTGGTGTCGCCGGGCGACGTCGACGGCTACGCCACCGCGATGCGCCGGGTTCGCGACGACCATGACCTGGGAGAGCGGCTCGTCCGAGGTGCGGAGGCGACGGTGCAGCGCTTCAGCCCCGCTCGCTCCGTCGAGGCGCTCCTCGACGTCTACGCCGAGGTCCTCAGGCGCCAGCGGGGGCGAGGCCTCCGGTGAAGGTCGCCATCGCCCATGACTACGTCACCCAGCGCGGGGGAGCCGAGCGGGTCGTGCTCGCCATGCTGCGGGCCTTTCCGGACGCCACCCTGCACACCCTCCTCTACGACCCCGGCAGCACGTTCCCCGAGTTCCGAGGCGCGAGCATCGTGACCTCCCCGCTCAACCGGCTCCGACCGCTGCGACGCAGCCACCGCGCCTCGTTGCCACTCCTGCCCCTCGCCGCCAGCCGGATGCGGGTCGAGGCCGATGTCGTGCTGGCCTCCAGCAGCGGCTGGGCGCACGGCTTCGACGTGCCGGGTCGGCTCGTCGTCTACTGCCACGCGCCGGCCCGGTGGCTCTACCAACCCGAGGAGTACCTCGGGGACGCGCCCGCGCTCTCGCCCGCCCGGCTCGGCCTCCGGGCCCTCGCGCCCGGGCTCAGGAGGTGGGACCAGCGCAAGGCGGCCCGCGGCGACGTCTACCTGGCCAACTCGACCGTCGTGCGCGACCGCGTCCGGGCGACGTACGGACGGGAGGCGGAGGTGCTCGCCCCACCCTTCGGCGTCGACACCACTGGCCCTCGGGAGCCGGTGCCCGCGCTCGAGGGCTGGAGCGACTACCACCTCGTGGTCTCGCGACTGCTGCCGTACAAGAACGTCGACGTGGCCATGGAGGCCTTCCGTGGACTGCCCCTGGAGCGCTTGGTCGTCGTGGGCGCCGGCCCCGAGCGCGACCGGCTGCTCGCAGCGGCCCCTCCCAACGTCCGTCTCGTGCAGGACCTGTCCGACGCGCAGCTGCGGTGGGTCTACGCCGGCGCGCGCGCCCTGGTGGCACCCAGCCACGAGGACTTCGGCCTGACTCCGCTCGAGGCGGCGGCGTTCGGCAAGCCCACCATCGCCCTTCGTGCGGGCGGCTACCTGGACACCGTCGACCCCGGCCGGACCGGCATCTACTTCGACGACGTCGCAGCGGCGGACCTCCGCGCGGCGGTGGGCCAGGCCCGTACCACCACCTGGCAACGGGCCGCGATCGCCCAGCACGCCGAAAGCTTCTCCGAGGAGCGGTTCGCGCGTCGGCTCAGGCAACTCGTCGCCGCCCCCGGCGCATGAATCCCCATGCGGGTTGGAGCATTCCCCAGCGCAGGACGAGACCCCCTGACACGCTTCAGCGGTGACGGCGGGCATCGAGGTCGACGGCCTGCGCAAGCAGTTCGACCAGGTGGCGGCGCTTGATGGCGTCGACCTCGAGGTGGGCCGCGGCGAGGTCGTGACGCTGCTCGGCCAGAACGGCGCCGGCAAGTCCACGTTGCTGCGGATCCTGGGCACCACGGTGCTGCCCGACGCGGGCACGGCCCGGGTCGCCGGCCACGACGTCGTTCTCGACCGGCGCCGAGCGACCCGGTCCCTCGGCCTGGTCCTCGGGGAGGAGCGGTCCTGGTACTGGCGGCTCACCGGACGGCAGAACCTCGAGTTCTTCGCCGCCCTCCACGGCCTGCGACGGCGCACGGCCCGCGCCCGGGCGGCCGAGCTGCTGGAGCGGACGCAGCTGGCCGACGCGGCCGACCGCGCGTTCTCCGGCTACTCGTCCGGGATGCGGGCGCGGCTGTCGCTGGCCCGCGCCCTGCTGGTGGAGCCGTCCGTGCTGCTGCTCGACGAGCCGTCCCGCACCCTCGACCCGATCGTGGCCCGCGACTTCAGGACGGTCGTGACGGCCGGCGCCCGCGAGGGTGGAGCCGCGGTGCTGTGGGTGACCCACGACCTGCACGAGGCGGCCGAGGTGTCCGACCGGATGGTCATCCTCCACCGCGGCACCGTTGTCGAACACCTCCCGGGCACCACGAGCGCCGCGACTGCTGAGCAGCGGATGCTGGCGGCGCTCGGGGCGGGCCGATGAGGCCCGACCTCGTCGCGGCGTTCGTCCGCCGCGACTGGACGGTCGCCCGGTCCTACCGGCTGTCGTTCGCGATGGAGACCTTCGGGGCGCTGGTCCTGCTCTTCGTCGTCTTCCAGGTCGGCAAGCTGGTCGACCAGGTGCCGCAACCGGCTTCGGACGACCTCGACCGGGGTTTCTTCCCCTTCGTGGTCGTGGGGTCCGCGGTCCTGGCCATCACCCAGGCCGGCTTGAGCTCGTTCACCACCAAGATGCGCGAGGAGCAGACCACCGGGACCCTCGAGGTCGTGCTGGCCACGCCCAACTCGCCCTCGGTGATGATCCTGGCCAGCGGCGTCTACCAGCAGCTGCAGTCGTTGGTGCAGGCGTCGTTGCTGGTGCTCGTCGCGATGCTCGTCGGCCTACGCATCAGCGGGTCCCCGGCCGCGGCGCTGGCGACCGTGGCCGGGCTGGCCGGCCTGGTGCTGGTCTTCGCCTCCCTTGGCGTCCTCGTCGCCGCCTTCACGATCGTGTTCAAGCGGGGCAATGCCCTGGGCGGGCTCATCACGGCGATGCTCGGCCTGCTGGGCGGCGTGTACTTCCCCGTCGAGCTGCTCCCCGGCCCGCTCCGGCTCCTCGCCGGGGCGCTCCCGTTCACGTGGGGGGTGGACGCCCTTCGCGCCAGCCTGCTCTTCGGCCGCGTCGAGTGGGCCAACCTGGTGGGCGTGCTGACCGCGGCCGCCGTGCTGCTCCCGCTGTCGCTGTGGCTCTTCCGTGCTGCGGTCGACGCCGCCCGGCGAGACGGCTCCCTGGGTCACTACTGACATGCACCACATGCCCCCCACCGCTTCCACGCCCGGGCCCGACGGTCCGGCTCACCGAGCAGAGGAGCTCGCCCATGAGTGCCGTCCCGTCAGGATCGGCCCAGGTCAGGAAGCTGGCCGCGACCGATCCCGAGCGCCTCGCGTTCAGCGCCGCGGACGCGACGCTGACCTACGGCGAGCTCGACCGCCTCGCCGACGGCCTGGCGAGCACGGTGGCCCACCGGCTCGGCCAGGCTCCCGGGGTCCTGGCCCTGAGGTTCCTGCGCGCCCGCTCGGTGTGCCTCGGCAGCCTGGCCGCGAGCCGGTCCGGGCGGGTCGTCGCCCTGATCGACCCCACGACGCCCGCCGCGCAGCAGGACGCGGTGCTGGCTGACCTCGGCCCGCACCTGCTCCTCACCGACGACGGCGGCGACCAGGACGTCGACGGCGTCGCCGCCGAGGGTCTCGGCCTGCCCCGCGTCGCGCTCGAGCGCGACCCCCAGGAGCCCGCAGCGATCATCCACACCTCGGGCAGCACCGGTCTGCCGAAGGGTCTGCTCGTGACGGGCCGACAGCGCGAGGGCAACGGGGAGTGGGTCCGGACCTTCGGCACGTTCCGCGAGCGGACGCGGGTCGGCATGCTCTCGGCCGGCACCATGGGCCAGGCCTCGGAGCTGCCGCAGATGGCCTTCTCGGCCGGCTCGAGCGTGGTCGCGTACGACGTCCTGACGAGCGGTCTCGACGGCCTGGCCGACTGGCTGCGCAACGAGCGGGTCGAGGCGATCGGCCTGGTGCCGACCCTCATCCGCTACCTCCTCCCGCTCCTCGACGCCGACGCCGTGCTGCCCGACCTCCGCACGGTGGCGGTGTGGGGCGAGGCGGGCACCTGGGAGGACGTGGCCGGGCTGCAGCGCCACCTGCCGCGTGACGCCGTCATCCACAACGCCTACGGCACGACCGAGACCGGCATGATCGCCGCGCTCGAGGTCGACCAGGACACGGCGCTGGGCTCCGGTGCGCTGCCCGCCGGTCGTCCCCTGCCGGGGGTGTCGGTGGAGATCCTCGGTGCCGACGGGACCGCCGTCCCGCCGGGTGAGCCCGGGGAGCTGGTCGTGGCGAGCGACCGGGTCAGCCTGGGCCACTGGAACCGGCCCGAGCTCGACGGCGGGGTGTTCTCCACGACGGTCGACGGGGTGCGGCGCTGCCGTACCGGCGACCGCGCGGTCCTCGACGAGGAGGGCGTCCTGCACCTGCTGGGCCGACTCGACGACGTCGTCAAGGTCTCCGGGCACCGGGTGGCCCTGGGCGCGGTCGAGCGCGAGCTGCGCGCGCTGCCGGGCGTCACCGACGCCGCCGCGGCCGGGCGGGTCGACGCACACGACGCCGTCCGCATCCACGCGTTCGTCACCGCCGGGCCCGGCGCCACGTCCCCGGACACGATGCGAGCCGCGCTGGCCAAGCGGCTCCCGGGTTATGCGCTCCCCGACACGGTCGCCGTGCTGCCCGTGCTGCCCCGGCTGGCCAACGGCAAGGTGGACCGGTCCGCCCTCCCGCACGAGGTCTCGGCGGGGGTGGGCGCCGGTGGGACCGACGACACCGCCCTCGTCGCCGCGGTCCGCGAGGTCTTTGCGCAGGTGCTCTCGCTGCCCGAGGTCGAGCACGGGGACGACTTCTTCGACCTCGGCGGCGACTCGATCCGCGCGGCACGCCTGTGCCGGCTGCTCGAGGAGCGAGCGGGCGTCCCGGTCTCGACCGCCGTGCTCTTCGAGGCGTCCACGCCCGCACGGCTGGCCGAGGCGCTCGCGGCGCCGACCGACGACGTGCTGGTGGCGGTGCGACCCGAGGGCGAGCTCGCCCCGCTGTTCGTGGTGCACGACGGCGCAGGGGATGTCCTCTTCGCCGGACGCATGGCCGCCCACCTGCCGCCCGAGGTACCGATCTACGCCCTCCAGCCCCCCGTCCTGCAGGGGCCCCGCGCAGCCGAGGCGACCCTCCTCGAGCTCGTGGACCGCTACGTCGCCGACGTCGTGCGCGTCTGCCCTGAGGGGCCCTACCGGTTGTTCGGGGTGTCGATGGGCGGCGTCATCGCCTTCGAGATGGCGCGGTCCCTGGCCCGGCAGGGACGGCGCGTCGACCTCCTCGCCCTCGGCGACAGCGCGACCCCGCAGGTCGCCGCCGACACTTGGCTGCACAACCTGCCTCCGCACTGGTCCCAGGGGCCGCGCGCCGCCGTCGGGCACGTGCGCCACCACCTCGCCTACCGCGCGCGCCAGGCTCGACGTACGCGGGAGGAGCGGCAGACGATCCGGCACACGGCGCGCGAGCGGGACCGCGAGTGGGCCGCCTTCAACCGGGGCGACGGCCCCCCAGCGCCCGTGATCCGCAGCGAGGCCAACCTGCGCACCTACGGTCGGCTGCTCGCCGAGCATCCCCTGGCCGGTCAGCTCGACGGTGACGTGCTCATGTTCCGCGCCCTCCGTGCCGACGGGCCGCCCGACAACGGGTGGACCGAGCACGTCGGCGGACAGCTGCTGGTCGTCCCGCTCGCGTGCGACCACACCGAGATCGTCGAGGAGCCGCACGTCGCCGAGCTGTGTGCACGACTGACGGAGGCACTGGGCGCTCGTGTCCCGTGAACGCCCGCGCGGGATCCGGCTGCACGGAGCCGACGCCAGCCAGCTCTACCGCGAGAGCCCCGAGATCCCGCACCACACGGTCAAGGTGCTCCGCCTGCCGGACGGCGCCCGGGTCGAGCCCGACGAGCTGGTGTGGCACCTGCAGCGCCGCGTCGACGCGCAGCCGTTCTTGCGCCGTGTCCTGCGCCGCCCGCGGGTGCCGTTGGCGCACCCCTGGTGGGAGGAGGCGGCCGTTGTCGACGTACGACGACAGGTCTCCACGGTCACCCTCGACGCTGCGACGTCGGCGGACCAGCGCGCGCAGCTCGACGCCGCGGTCGGACGGCTGCTGCAGGAGCCGCTGCCCCGCGACCGCCCGCTGTGGCGGGTGAGCCTGGCCCAGGGCTCCGAGGTGTGCGCCGTCGTGGTCTCCACCCACCACGGCCTCGCCGCGGGTCCGGTCAACGACTGGCTGCTCACGATCCTCCTCGGACCCGAGCCGGCCGCCGGGACGCCGGCCGCGCAGCCGCTCGCGAGCACCCCGGCCGAGCTCGCCCGGTTGCTCGGTGTCGCGCCGCGGCTCGCGGCGCGGACGGCCCGGGCCGCCCGCACGCGTCGGACGTCGCACACCACCGGCGCCGCCGTCGCCCCGTTCGAGGGAGCGGCCTGCCCGTGGAGCACCGGGCCCACCGCGCGGCGTGCCTTCGCCAGCTCCCGGGTGTCCCTCGCTGAGGTGAGGGCGGCCGGCGCCGCCACCGGCAGCACGGTCACCGAGGTCCTGCTCGCCGCGGTCGGCGGCGCGGTGCAGGAGCACCTGCGCGTCGCGGGCCTCGCCGTCGACGGTGCCCGCGACGTCACGGCGGTGGTGCCGATGAGCCTGCGGGTGCCCGGCCCGCCGGAGCTGCAGCCGGCCAACCTGAACAGCTCCTACTTCGTCGGCCTCCAGGTGGCTGACGACGACCCCCGGCGGCGCCTGGCTGCGATCGGTCGGGCATCACGATCCGCCCGTGACGCGCGCGCCCGGACCGACCAGTCGATGGGGTACGACGTCATGGAGCTCGAGCCGCTGCGCCACGCCTTCTACCGCGCAGCCGTGGCCTTCGGACGCCACGTGCTCCACCGCCCGGCGGCCTCGCTGGTCGTCTCGTCGGTCCGAGGTGGGGCGAGCGAGCTCACGGTCAGCGGCCACCCCGTCGTCGAGGTCGCGTCCGGAGGAGCGCTGTTCCACGACTGCGGGCTCAACATCACGACCTGGACCCACGGCGACGTCGTCACCTTCGGGCTCGTCTGCGACCCGACCCATCTGCCCGGGCACGACCGGCTCGCCCGGTCGCTGCCCGAGCAGGTGCGCCGGCTCGTGGAGTCCGTGGTCTGAGGTCCCCGGGGCTTCAAGGCTCGTTGCGCTCGCACCTCAGCCGCCGAACTGTCAGCGCACCCGGGCCGTCGGGGCGCTGCGCCCGGTCACGGTGGCGTAGCCCGGCTTGGTGGCGGTGACCACCAGCCGGACTCGGTCGCCGCGGTCGGCGCGGCGGGGGACGAAGGTGCTGCGGCTCCCGCGGGCGCCGGGGACGGCCTGGCCGGCGACGTACCAGCGGTAGGTCAGCGCGACACCGGGGTCGCGGCGGCCGGGGACGGCGCGGAGGGTGCGGCCGACGACGGGCTTGCCGGCGATGCGCGGAGCCGGGCGGAGGGTCTGGCGGCCGGGGGCGACGGGGTCGGTGACGGCGCTGGTGCGGCTCACCGTGGTGTAACCGTCCTTCGAGCCGGTGACGACGACTTGGAGGACGGCACCGAGGTCCGCCGCGCCCGGGGTGTACGACGCCGCGGTGGCGCCCGCGATCGGGCGGCCGCCGCGCCGCCACTGGTAGGTGAGGGTCGCGCCCTCGGTCCAGGCGCCGGGGCGGGCGGCGAGAGGGCGGCCGACCTGCGGGGTGCCGGCCAGGGTCGGGGTGGGCGCAACCAGCGTGCCGCGGAGCACGGGCGAGCTGGGCTCGCTGGTGGCCGAGGCGGCGGCGTACCCGTCCTGGGTGCCGGTGAGCGTGACCGTCACGGTCTTGCCCAGGTCGGCGGGGCGCGGGGTGAAGGTGCCGGCCGTGGCCCCCTCGACGGCGGTGCCGGCGACCGACCACTGGTAGGTGAAGGCCGTGCCCGGGGTCCAGGTGCCGGGGCGTGCAGTGAGCGGCCGGCCGACGGCGGGGGTGCCGGCCACGCTCGGGGTGCCGGCCTGCTGGGTGCCGAGGGCCACCGGGGCCGTGGGGGCGCTGGTGCGGGTGACGTCGGTGTAGCGCGGGTGGGTGCCGGTGACCGCCACGGTCACGGTCTTGTCGACGTCGGCCGCTCGCGGCACGAAGGTCGAGGCGTTGGCGCCCTCGACGGCGGCGCCGGCGACGCTCCACTGGTAGGCGAACGTGGTGCCCTCGGCCCAGCCGTCGGTGACGGCGGTCAGGGTCTGGCCGACGGCGGGCGTGCCGGTGATCGTCGGGTCGGCGCTCGGCAAGGGCTGGGCGGTGACGCCGACGGTCGAGGTGCAGCCGGCGGGGGAGCAGAAGCCTCCGAGGGTCCGCGAGCCGGCCGTGGCCCTGAGGCTCGCCGCCGACGCGGTCGGCTTGACGGTGACCGGGAACGAGACCGACGTCGACGTCGGCAGGGTCGGGGCGGACGCGCCGGTGACGAAGGTGCCGGCGGCGAGGGTCGGCACGGTCCACACCAGGGTCGTGCCGTCGAGGGTGACCCCGGCGGGCAGGGCGGCGGCGTCGATGGTGGCGTCGTCGAGCACGTCGGCGAGGTCGACGGTGGCGACGCTCGCCGGTCCGCCCGCGGGCGAGAGGGCCACGCGGCCCATGTTGGTCGCGGTCAGCGTGTAGGTGACCGCAGAGCCCGGCGCGACGGTGCCGGAGACGGGCTGGGAGGCCAGCTTGACGTCGTACCGCTGCGGCCAGGCGGGCTTGTCGGGGTCGAGCACCCAGTCCTGGAAGAAGGCACCGAGGTCGCGGCCCGAGACGCTCTCGGCCAGGGCCTCGAAGTCGGCCAGGCCGCGGCTCTGGCCGGCGTACGTCGTCTGCCACTGCTTGACGAACCGGAAGAACGCGGGGTCACCGATGGAGAGCTTGAGCGCCTCCCACAGCTGGGCGCTGCGGGTGTAGGTCTGGTAGCCGTAGAGGACGGCGGAGTCGGGCATGTTGCCGGGCGGGGTGCGGTACTGCGCGGCGGTGCCGCTGTTCCAGGACGAGTAGTAGCGCGCGTGGTTCGAGGTCGTGCTCGTGCCGGCGATGACGTTGTTGTAGTGGCCGGGAGCCCAGGTGGCCATGCCCTCGTTGATCCAGATGTCGTTCCACACGCGTGGGGAGACGTGGTTGCCGTACCACTGGTGGGTGATCTCGTGGGTGAGCGTGTCGCCGAGGAAGGTCGCCGTCGAGGGGAAGAACGAGCGGTCCTGCGTCTCGAGCGCGTAGTTGATGCCGAGGCCCGTGACGACGTCGATGACCGCGCCGGTGCTGCCGCCGGGGTAGGGGCCGAAGACGCTCTCGAGGCCGCGGGTGATCGGGCCCTGCGCGTCACGGCGGTTGGCGATGAGGAGCTTGTCGGCCGGGGTGAGGGCGGAGTCGACGAACGTCCACTCCGGGATCGTGGAGCCGTCGCTGAGCGTGACCTCGCCCTGCGCCACGTCGTACTTGCCGATCGAGATGAGCACCAGCTCGGTCGCCATCGGCCGGGTCTGGCGCCACCGCCACGTGGTGCGGCCGGCGGCCGCGTCGACGTCCTTGTCGACCAGCTCGCCGTTGCTGGCCGCGGCGGAGGCGCCGGTGCCGGCGGCGTTGGTGATGGTGGAGGGGATGTCGATGTCGATCGTGTAGGTCGCCTTGTCGGCGGGGGTGTTGTTGCTGGGGAAGCCGGTCATGGCGCCCACCGGCTGGTTGAGGAAGGTCGCTCCGTCGTTGGTGGCGTTCCAGCCCTCGGCCGAGCCGTCGGCGTCGGTGTGCTTGGTCGGCACGCCGGCGTAGGTCACGACGGTGGTGAACTCCCCGGACACGGCCGTCGCGGGGGTGACGACGAGCTTGTGCCGGATGAGGTCCGGCTGCTCGTCGCGCGTCCAGGTGGCGGCGACGCCGTCGACCGTCACGTTCTCGACGGTGAGCTCGGGACCCTCCAGGTCGAGGGAGTACGACGACAGGGGCGCGCCGGTCGTCCTCGCGCGGATGGCTGCGGTCGCCTCGATCGTGCTGCGCGCCAGGTCGGTCGCGGGGGTCCAGGCGAGGTCGAGGTCGTAGTGCTGCACGTCGTACCCGCCGTTGCCGACGTTGGGGAAGAGCGCGTCGCCCGAGGTCTGGGCGCCGGCCACGGTCTCCTCGGCGCTGGCCGGCGCCGCCTGGGGCAGCGCGAGCGCCGCGGCCGCGACCGCCGGGACGAGCGCGACCGCGAGGCGGGAGCGGGTGGGACGGAGCGAGCGGGGGAGGGGCATGCGCGGCCTTCGGTCGGACGTGTCCCAGCGGGGCTGTCGGCTGGAGGGACGAACCTACGACGGATGGGGCTCAGGCGGGTCGGGAGTGCGCAGGGACCCGCAGAGTTTTCGCGCGCGAAACACTCCTCGGCGCCCGAGCCCGGAATGCGGGGTGGGTGACCGCCCGGCCCAGCACGACCACGTCGGTGGCAGCCGGCGCCCGACGGCGGACAGCACGAGGGGCACCTCGGGGTCGACGGAGACCACGGCATCGAGGTCGATCCCCGTGCCGCGACCGTCGAGGTGGGCGGCTCCCGGAAGGGGTCGACGATCTCCCCCCGGCGCAGGGGCGGCACCCCGACCAGGGTCGGGGTGCCCGGCCGCGTCCCCCATGACGCGGCCGTCGTCGGCCTGGACCGACGTGCTTACACCGTAAGTCGAGGGTGCTCGGCGCGCACGCGGCCCTAGCGGATGGTCCGCCTGGCGGGACGCGACCGGCGCGGCGTACCCACCACGGCGCAGGCCAGGACGCCGACCAGCAACAGCGCCAGCCACGGGAGGTCGCCGCTGTTGACGCCGTAGTTGGTGCTGAACGCGAGCACGGTCGTGCCGGACCGCGGACCGTCGCCCTTCATCAGGCTCAGGGTCGCGATCGTGAGCAGCGCGGCCAGCCCGAGCGCGGCCCAGCCGCGGCGCCGCCCGGAGAGGGCGGCCGCGGCGCACGCGGCCCCGAGCAGCCACAGGACGGCGAAGGGCCAGTCGGCCGCGCTCGTGCCGTACGTCGCCCCCGGGGCCCAGAAGACGCCGGGCGAGCCGGATCCGCCGCTGTCGGCCAGGGTCAGCGCCTGGAGGGCCAGGGCCACCAGGGCGACCAGCAGCGCCAGGGTGCGGCCGAGCGGCAGGCGGGTCAGGGCGTCACCGCGCCGACGTACGACGGGCCTTGTCGGTGCCCTCGAGCTCGGCGACGTACGGCGCGCCGTACATCGGCAGGCCCTGGCCGCGGCGCAGGACGCCCCAGACCAGCGGGACCAGGACGACCATGGCCAGGCCGGTGGCGGTGACGAAGTAGACCTGGTTGTCCTCGCCGAACGGCGTCCAGCCGGCCTTGCCCAGCAGCGCGACCGCCGACATCGTCAGCACCACGACGATGGCGCGGCGGATGAACGACTGCGGCACCCGCGGGGCGAGCTTGCTGCCGAGGATCGTGCCGGGGATCGACCCGACGAGCAGCGGGATGAGCAGCTCCCAGTCGAGGCCGTGGATGGCGATGTTGGAGATGGCGGCGGCCAGCACGAGCGGCACGGCCTGGACGAGGTCGGTGCCGACCAGCTTCACCGCCGACAGGCCGGGGTAGAGCATCAGCAGCGCGACCATGATCACCGAGCCCGAGCCGACGCTGGTGATGCCGACCAGCAGGCCGCCGAGGGCGCCGACGAGCAGGGTCGGGACCGGGCGGATGTGCGGGTCCTCGTCGCCCAGCGCGCCGCCGGAGCGGACGCGGCGCAGGTTGAGGTAGAGGCGGGCGGCGTACGTCGACGCGGCGAGGAGCAGGGCGATGCCGATGGAGAACTTCAGCACCTGGTCGAGCTGGTCGGCGTCGTCGGTGAACGCCTTGACGGCGTACGGGCCGAGCAGCGCCATCGGCACCGAGCCGAGGATCAGCCACTTGGCCAGGGTCAGGTTGGGCGAGCCCTCGCGCGAGTGCACCACCGCGCCGCCGGTCTTGTAGACCGCGGCGGCGGTCAGGTCGGCCGCCACGACGGCCGCGGCCGACTGGTGCGGGGCGAGGAACAGCAGCGCCGGGGTCATCAGGGCGCCTCCGCCCATGCCGGTCAGGCCGACGACGATGCCGACGAAGAAGCCGGCGGCCAGGATGCCGAGCGCGGTGGTGGTGAACAGGTCCATCAGTGGTCCTTCGTCAGCAGCCGGGGTACGACGGCGCCGAGGAGCTCCTCGACGTGGGCGGCGCAGGCCGCGGCCGCCTCGGGGCCGCGCTGGTAGGGGTCGGTGACGTCGAGGTCGGCCGAGGCGGAGCCGCGTCGCTCGCCGAGGCGGTGGAGCAGCTCGTCGCGGTCGAGGTCGTCGGGCAGCCGGCGCACGGCCTCGGCGAGCTGGCCGAGCGTGAAGACCTTGCGGAAGGCCCCCGGCGTCTCGTCGAGCACGAACGACCGGTGGGTCGCCTCGGCGGTGACGACGAGGTCGGCCTCCTCGACCAGGGCGCGGGTCAGCGGTCGGCTGCGGAACGCCTCGACGTCGGCGGCCGCCCCGGGGTGCCGGACGAGGAGGGCGGCGGCCATCGGCTCGTCCATCGGGCGGTCGGTGAAGCCGTGGGTGCCCGCGCTGGTGACGACGACCGAGGCGCCGTCGCCCGCGAGACGGCGGGCGGTGATCTCCATGGAGGGGCTGCGGCACAGGTTGGCGGTGCAGACCATGAGGACGCGCAGCGGCTCGGCCCGTGTGGTCTCGAGACGGCCGTGGCCGGCCTCCTCGACCACCGTGTTCGCTGCGGGGGCTTCGAGGCTCGTCGCTGGCGCTCCTCGCACCTCAGCCACCGTGAGGTCGAGGTAGCCGGCGGCGGCGAGGGCGGAGGTGACGTCGGCGAGGGCGTCGTCGATGGTGCGGCCGGTGGTGTCGACCCGCACGTCGGCGTCGGTGGGCTCCTCGTAGGGGGAGGAGATGCCGGTGAACTCGGGGATCTCGCCGCGCCGGGCCTTGGCGTAGAGGCCCTTGCGGTCGCGGCGCTCGCACTCCTCCAGCGGCGTGGCCACGTGGACGAGGAAGAACGCGCCACCGGCCTCGCGGACCATCGCCCGCACCTGCTGGCGCGTCTCGTCGAACGGCGCGATCGGGCTGCACACCGCCACCCCGCCGTGCCGGGAGATCTCCGCGGCGACCCAGCCGATGCGCCGGATGTTGGTCTCGCGGTCGGCCTTGGAGAAGCTCAGCCCGGCGGAGAGGTGGCGGCGCACCACGTCGCCGTCGAGCGTGGTCACCGTGCGGGTGCCCTGCTCGAGCAGCCGGTCCATGAGCGCGCGGGCCAGCGTCGACTTGCCGCTGCCGGACAGGCCGGTGAAGAACAGCACGAGCCCCTGCCGGTCGGGGGCGGGCAGGTCGGCCTCCAGGATGTCGTCGAGGTCGGCCAGCGGCTCGCCGGCGTCGACGAGCCCGACGACCTGGTCGCCGCCGGCGTACGTCGTGACGACCTGCACGCCGAGGTCGTGGTCGGTCGCGGGGTCGCCGTGGGAGGCCAGCGGCACCGCCACCACCGCGGCGCCGAGCGACTCGGCCACCCGCAGCGTCGCCCGCAGGAGGGCGACCGGGGAGAGCTCGGGCGTGCCGTGCCCGACGAGCGCCAGCAGCACGGTCGGCCCGAGCCCGGCCAGCTGGTCGAGCTGGGCGTCGGTGACGGGGCCGGTGACGGGCACGACGGTGCGCCCGGCGTACCGCTCGCGGACCTCGGCGGGGGAGAGGTAGAGGCGCCGGAAGGGGCCGAACTGCGCTGCGACGAGCGGCTCGACCCGCCGTGACCCGTCGGCCTCGCGGTGCACGCGCGCCAGCGGCAGACCCTCGGGGTCGACCAGCTCGACGACCGGCGCGTCGACCAGCTCCGGCGGGAGCCCGAGGGTGACGGGCGAGCCCGCCACGTCGTACGACGCCAACGGGGCCAGCGCGCCCGAGGCGAGCAGCTCGAGGTCGTCGAGCTCGCGCGCCGTGGGGTGGTGCTGCGGGACGGGACTCGACACGAGGGTCGATCATGCCAGCCCACCCGTCGCGCCTCGGGACCCGCGCGGCCTGTGGAATGCGCCGGTTCGATGTGCGTCGGGCCGCTTCGTCAGCGATCCTGAGGCCCGGACGGGTGGCGCAGGGTCCCCGGCGACTTCTTGGGGACACGATGACGACGAGCGGGCGACGACGTCTGCTGGCCACGCTGGTGGCGCTGCTGCTCCTCGCGCCCACCGCCTCGACCGCGACGGCGCCGGCCTCGGCCGACGTCGTGCGGGGGGCGGGGCAGCCGGGGCAGGCCGCGCAGGCCGCAGCGGCGGGCCGGCCCAACGTCCTGCTCATCACGACCGACGACATGCGCGCCGACGACCTGCGCGGCATGCCGCTGACCCGGCGCTTGATCGGTGCCGCGGGGCTCAGCGCGACCGGTCTCGCGCCCCACCCGCTGTGCTGCCCGGCCCGCGCGCAGATCCTCACCGGCCAGTACGCCCACCACAACGGGGTGCGCGGCAACCAGGGCGTCCACGGCCTCTACCAGGCCCTGCGCCAGCCCGACGAGACCATCGCGCGCTGGGTCGAGCGGGCCGGCTACGACACGGGCATGGTCGGCAAGTTCCTCAACGGCTACGGTTCCGGCTCCCGCCGCCCGCCCGGCTGGCAGGAGTGGCACCCGTTCGTCACCGACGTCTACCAGCCCTACGACGTCGGCATGGTCGAGGGCGACCGCGTGGTCGCCGACCCGTTCACCCACAGCAACGACGTGGTCCGCAACAAGACCATCTCCTCCCTCGACGCCCTGCGCGCCGACGGCGACGGCCGCCCGTTCTTCATGTGGTCCTCCTACGTCGCCCCGCACGGCACCTGCGAGGAGAAGAAGAACTGCTCCGACCCGCCGATCCCGGCCCGGCGCCACCTCGGCCTCGATGTCGCCGGCGGCAACCCGGCCGAGCGCAGCCGGTCCTTCGGCAACAACCGCGGCAACTACTTCGGCAGCGGGGTGTCCGGCCGGGCCAACACGCGGCCCTACCTCCGCCGGCTCGACGTCGCCCGGCAGCGCGCGCTCGCCAGCGTCGACGAGGGCATCGCGGCCACGCTGAGCCACCTCGCCCGGATCGGCGAGCTCGACGACACCTACGTCATCTTCACCTCCGACAACGGCTACCTGCTCGGCGAGCACCGCTACACCGGCAAGAACGTGCCCTACGAGCCAGCCCTGAAGGTGCCGTTCCTGGTGCGCGGCCCGGGCATCGCCGCGGGCCAGCGTCGCCCCGACCTGGTCGCGTCCCTCGTCGACCTCGCCCCCACCATCCTGCGGATGACCGGGGGCGTCGAGGGCCGCTCGGGCGCGCTCGACGGCGCCGACCTCCTGCCGGTGCTGCTCCGCCAGGCGCCGGTGCGGCGCACCGCCCAGCTCATCGACATCGGCCCGAGCTCGACGTTCAAGACCATCAACCGTCCCTGGACCCTCCGCGGCGTGCGCACCCAGCGCTACACCTACTGGGTCTGGTACACCGGCCGCCGCCCCCAGCTGTTCGACCGGCGCGCCGACCCCGCCATGGTCCGTGACGTGGCCGCCGACCCGCGCTACCGCACGGTGCGTCGCCAGCTGCAGCGCACGCTGCGTCGCCTGGTCACCTGCGCCGGGCCGCAGCAGTGCCGCCCGACGATCCCGGTCCTGGGTCCGCGCCGCCGCTGACCCAGGTCTAGGGTCGCCCGCATGCGCCCGGAGATCATCGCCGAGGTCGTGCGGTCGGGGTTCGTCGAGGGCCACCACCACGGCTCCGTCGTCGCCCTGGAGGCCGACGGCTCCACCGCCTGGTCGATCGGCGACGTCACCTCGGCCGTGCTGCCCCGGTCCTGCAACAAGCCCCTGCAGGCCCTCGCGATGGTGCGGCTCGGGCTCGACCTGCCCCCCGAGCTGCTCGCGCTCGCCTGCGCGTCCCACTCGGGCGAGGACTTCCACCTCGATGGCGTACGCCGCGTCCTCGCCTCGGCCGGGCTCGGCGAGGAGGCCCTGCAGACGCCTCCCGACTGGCCGCTGGACGACGACGCCCGCGAGGCCGCCCTGCGTGCCGGCCGCACCCGTGACGCCATCTCGATGAACTGCTCCGGCAAGCACGCCGCGATGCTCGCCACCTGCGTCCTGCGCGGCTGGGACACCGCGACCTACCGCGAGGCCGACCACCCGCTGCAGGTCGCGATCGCCGAGACGTTCGCCGAGCTCACGGGCGAGCCGGTCGAGGTCGTCGCGGTCGACGGGTGCGGAGCGCCGCTGCTCTCGACGTCGCTGACGGGGCTCGCGCGGGCCTTCCGCGCCCTCGCCGTCGCCACCGAGGGGCCCGAGCGGCGCATCGCCGAGGCGATCCGGGCCCACCCGTCGTACGTCTCGGGCACCCGCCGCGACGAGCTGGCCCTGCTGACGGCCCTGCCCGGCGCGATCGGCAAGGCCGGCGCCGAGTCCTGCTACGCCGTGGCCCTGCCCGACGGCCGCGCCTGGGCCTCCAAGACCGACGACGGGGCCCCGCGGGTGCGCCCGGTCGTCATGGCCGCGGCCCTGCGCCGCTCGGGCATCCACGACCCGGCCGTCGACGCCACGGGCCAGTGGCCGCTGCTCGGTGGCGGCGTGCCCGTCGGTGAGATCCGCGCCACGTTCTGAGCCGCTGGAACGCCGTCTTGCGGCGTTCTTGAGGGTCCCTTGCGGCAAGGCTGCAGCGACCGTCGGCGGGTGGTCACCTGCGTGTGGTGAGGTGGAGGACGTGGTCGCCGGGGGGCGGCCTCCCCACTTCAAGCGGGGTCTCGGCAACATGCACTGGGGGGTGCTCCGCCGCGATGCGCGTCGACATGCAAGCTGAGCTGGACCAGCCGGTCGTGCTCCGGGCTCCGTCTCGTCCGAGCGGGCCGGCCACGCCGCTGGCCGCCGTGGTCGAGCCGGCCGAGAGCCGGGCCGACCTGACCGAGCCGCGGGAGCCACGGCGACCGCTGCCGTCCCGGCCGCGCACGGGGCCGATCCGTCGTCGTGAGCGGGCCGCACTGGCCCTGGCCGCCGGCGACGTGGTCGTCACCGCGCTCGTCGTCGGCCTGGTCGCCGGCCTCGCGCTCGTCCCGGCGGCTGCGGTCGCCGTCGGCACCGTCGTGGTGCTGCGGCTGACCGGTGGCTACCGGCCCCGCCTGCGGCCCTCGTCCGCCGACGACCTGCGCCCCGTCGCCCTGGGCTCGCTGGCCGCCACCGTCGTCCTCGTGCCCACGGGCGGCATCGCCGGCGCCGCCGCGCTGGGCCTGCTCGGTGCCCTCGTCCCGGGCCTGCTGGCCGCCCGCGCCGCCGTCCACGTGGCGCGCCGCGCCACCCGGCGCCGCGGCCGGGGCCTCGACGCGACCGTCGTCGTCGGCCAGGGTGCAGCCGCGCGCCGCCTCGTCGCCGCCGCGGTCGACCACCCCGAGTTCGGTCTCGCGCCGGTCGGCGTCGTCGGCGTTGACCCCACCGACGTCCTCGACCCGGAGACCGGCGACCTGGGTACGCCGCGGCTCGGGTCGCTGCTCGACCTCACCGCCGTCGTCGAGTCCACCGGTGCCCGGCGCGTGCTCGTCGCCCAGGACGCCGACGACCCGACCCTCACCGACCTCCTGCTCGCCTGCCGCGACCGGGCGGGCGTCGAGGTGCTGTGGGAGCCCCGGTTCTCCGCACTGGCGCCGCGTGGTGGTCAGACCGACGCGCTGTGGGGGATCCCGCTCGTGCGCGCCCTGCCGGCCGCTCGCAGCCGCGCGCCGTGGCGGGCCAAGCGCGCCCTCGACGTCGTCGTGGCCGCGGTCCTGCTGCTCCTGCTGACCCCGCTGATGGCGGTGGCCGCGCTGGCCGTGCGCTGGGAGATGGGCCGCTCGATCATCTTCGGCCAGGTGCGGGTGGGCCTCGGCGGCCTCCCGTTCACCATCTACAAGTTCCGCACCTACCGCCAGCCCCCGTCCTCGGGATCGGCGCCGGTGTGGTCGGTGGCGGGCGACCCGTCCCTCGGACCCGTCGGCCGCTTCCTGCGGGCGACCTCCATCGACGAGCTCCCGCAGCTGGTCAACGTGCTCAGGGGCGACATGAGCCTGGTCGGCCCCCGGCCCGAGCGGCCGTTCTTCGTCGACCGGTTCAGCGTCGACGTCCCCGACTACCACCGGCGCCACCGCGTGCCCGTCGGCCTCACCGGGTGGGCCCAGGTGCACGGCCTGCGCGGCGACACCTCCATCGAGGAGCGTGCGCGGTTCGACAACGACTACATCGAGAACTGGTCGCTGCGGCTCGACCTGCAGATCCTGGTCCGCACCGTGCGGGCCGTGCTCGGCCGCCAGGGCGGCTGAGCGCCCTCACCCCTGGGGGTCCGGGTGTTCCCTCACCCGATGTGGTGAGCCACACGCTTGCTCGGGCTTGCGAAACGCTAGCCGTTGCTAGCACCATGGAGCCATGGCCAAGGGAAAGGTCGGGCTGACCGTCGAGTCGCTCGGTGACTACCTCAAGGAGCAGCGCGTCGCCTCGCGCCTCTCCGTGAGGCAGCTCGCCCAGCAGGCCGGCGTGTCGAACCCGTACCTCAGCCAGATCGAACGTGGTCTGCGCAAGCCCTCGGCCGACGTTCTGCAGCAGCTCGCCAAGGCGCTGAGGATCTCCGCGGAGCAGCTCTACATCCGCGCGGGCATCGTCAGCCCCGAGGACGGGATCGGGGGGTCGGTCGAGCTCGCCGTGCTCGGCGACGCCGGCCTGACCGAGCGACAGAAGCAGTCGTTGCTGGACGTCTACTCGTCGTTCCTCGCGGTCAACGCCCTCGAGCGGATCGCGGACGAGGAGATCACCACCGTCGCGGCCGAGCCGGCTGACGACGACCACCCCGAGCACCACGAGAAGAAGGAGCGCTGATCATGGCCAAGACCAAGATCGACTTCCGCACTGCCGTCCCGACCGCCTACCAGAAGCCGCTGTACGCCACCGTCGGCGCCGGCGACCTCGCCGTGACCGCCGTCCGCGAGTACGTCGCCGACGTGCAGCAGCGCATCACCGAGGTCCAGAAGGACGTCGAGACCCGCGTCTCCGACGTGCAGACCCGCGTGTCCGACGTCCAGAAGTCCGTCACCAAGCTGACCCCCTCGCAGGTCCGCGCCCGCGTCGAGGCCCGCGTCGCCGAGCTGCAGGACGAGGCCGTCACCACCTACGGCGACCTGGCCAAGCGCGGCGAGGCCGTCGTCAAGGGCACCAAGCTGCCCTCGACCGCGACCGCCCAGGCCGGCGAGAACGGCGTCGAGGTGAAGGTGAACACCACCAACCCGGCCGCCCGCAAGACGACCACCACCCGCAAGCCGGCCGCGAAGAAGGCCCCCGCGAAGAAGGCCCCGGCCAAGAAGGCCCCGGCTCGCAAGACCACCGCGAAGAAGGCCCCGGCCTCCACGAAGGCCTGACCTCCGCGCAGGACCCACGTCGACGGCCGTCGCCCCCCGGGGCGGCGGCCGTCCGTCGTGCCCGGGGACGGGCCGGCCGCGCACTAGGGTGGGGTCGTGGGGATCAACATCTTCGAGATCGAGGGCACGGTCCGGCTGCTCGTCCTGCTGGCCAGCCTGACCGTCTCGATCTTCGCCTTCGTCAACTCGCTGATGTACTCCGCCGAGGCCTACGACGCGGCCGGCAAGCTGACCAAGCCGGCCTGGTGCACGATCCTCGGCCTGGGCGTGCTGCTGTTCTTCGTGCCGATCGGCCTGTTCATCATCAACCTCGCCCTGCTCATCGCGGCGATCGTCTACCTGGTCGACGTGCGTCCGGCCCTGGCGGGCCTCACGCGCCGCTGATCCCGGGCGCCCGCGGCGACCTGGGCCACCGGGGGGTGAAATCCCGGGGGTTCACCCCCGTGACGGGCCCCCGGCGTCTACCGTGGCGGTCATGGTCTTGGATCGGGAAGAGCGTCCCTGGGGCTCCTGGGAGGTGCTCGACGAGGGCGTCGGCTACAAGGTGAAGCGCATCGTCGTGCACCCCGGCTGCCGCCTGAGCTACCAGACCCACGAGCACCGGGCCGAGATCTGGAACGTCGTCGCCGGTCGCGCCACCTGCATCGTCGAGGGCATGACCGTCATCGCCGAGCCCGGCGAGGCCGTGCAGGTCGCCATCGGCGAGAAGCACCGCATCACCAACATGGACACCGAGGACCTGATCATCATCGAGGTCCAGCTCGGCGCCTACTGCGGCGAGGACGACATCTGCCGCCTCGACGACGACTACGGCCGGGCGGCCGAGTCGGTCGCCGGCTCCAGCTCCGCCACGTAGCGCTCCAGGGCCACCACGGCGTCCTCGCTGGCGAACCCGGTGGCCGCCAGCTTGCCCAGGTCGAACGCGCTCAGCAGCGGCCGCGGGGCCAGCGCCTTGCCGGCGTAGTACTCCTCGGTCGTCACCCGGCCCACGTCGGCCGCGTCGCGACCGCACAGCGCGAAGACCCGCGCCGCCACGTCGGCCCACGACATCGGCTCCCCGCCGTTGCTGCAGTGGTAGACGCCGTGTGCCGCCCGCGACTCCAGCAGGTGCCGGGTGGCGCGGGCGAGCTCGGTGGTGAACGTGAGCCGGCCGACCTGGTCGTCGACGACGTTCGGGCTCACGCCGTCGCGGGCGAGGCGGGCCATCGTGCGCACGAAGTTGTGCCCGTCGCCGATGAGCCAGGACGTGCGCAGGACGTAGTGGCGCTTGGCCGTGGCCACCGCGAGGTCGCCCGCCGCCTTGGACTGGGCATAGACGCCCAGCGGCGAGAGCGGCTCGGATTCGTCGTGCGGGGCGCGGGTGCCGTCGAAGACGTACTCGGTGGAGTAGTGCACCAGCGTCAGCCGGTGCTGGTCGGCGACCCTGGCCAGGGCGGCCGGCGCGGCCGCATTGGCCGTCCACGCCGCGACCCGACCCTCGGGGGTCTCGGCCTGGTCGACGGCGGTGAAAGCTGCGGCGTTGAGGACGACGTCGTGCTCGTGCCACGGCCAGGCCGCGACCGCGTCGGGGTCGCTGACGTCGAGCTCGTCGAGGTCGACGCCGACCGCGTCGGGGAAGGCAGCCAGCAAGGCGCGTCCGAGCTGGCCCTTGCTGCCCACGACCAGCGTGGTGCGCGGCTGCATGCGCACGGCGTCGGCCAGGCGCGGGTTGGCGCGGTCCTTGTCGCTGATCTCGGCCTCGTCGAGCGGGATCGGCCAGGAGATCGCCGCGTCGGGGTCGGCGAGGTCGAGGGCCGGGTAGACCAGGCCGGGCTGCCAGTGCTGGTTGACCAGGTAGCTGTAGGCGACGCCGTCGTCGAGGGTCTGGTAGCTGTTGCCGACCCCGCGGGGGACGAAGACCGCGGTGCTGTCGTCGAGCTCGACGCTGAACGTGGCGCCGTACGACTCGCCGTCGCGCATGTCGACCCAGGCCCCGAAGGCGCGGCCGCCGGTCACGGACACGAACTTGTCCCACGGCTCGGTGTGGATGCCGCGGGTCGAGCCGCGGCGGGTGTTGTAGGAGACGTTGTTCTGCACCGGGTCGAAGTCGGGCAGCCCGAGGGCCACCATCTTCTCGCGCTGCCAGTTCTCCCGGAACCAGCCGCGCGCGTCGGCGTGGACGGCGAGGCGGACGACCAGCAGGCCCGGGATCGGGGTGGTCTCGACGGCGAGGTCAGGCATCGATGCTCCAGTCATGTGGTCTCGAGACGCGCCCCAGGGGGCGCTCCTCGACCACCGTGGGGTCGGGTTGGACGGTGGTCGAGGAAGGCGCGCCAGCGCCTGTCTCGACACCACTCACGCTTGCCCCTTCGCGGCGTACGACGCCTCGGTGGCCGCCTTGTGCGGGCCCCACCAGTCGCGGTGGTCGGCGTACCAGTCGATGGTGCGGGCCAGGCCGTCGGCGAAGTCGGGGAACGACGGGGTCCACCCGAGCTCGGTGCGCAGCTTGGTGGAGTCGATGGCGTAGCGCAGGTCGTGGCCGGCCCGGTCGGTCACGAGGTCGTAGTCGTCGGCGTCGCGGCCGAGGTGGGTGAGGATCATCCGGACGACCTCGAGGTTGTTCTTCTCGCCGTCCGCGCCGATCAGGTAGGTCTCGCCGATGCGGCCCTGCTGCAGGATCGTCCACACGGCCGAGGAGTGGTCGGCGGCGTGGATCCAGTCGCGCACGTTGGTGCCGACGCCGTAGACCTTCGGCCTGCCGCCGTCGAGGACGTTGGTGATCTGGCGCGGGATGAACTTCTCGACGTGCTGCCAGGGGCCGTAGTTGTTGGAGCAGTTGCTGATGGTCGCCCGCACGCCGAAGCTGCGCACCCAGGCGCGCACCAGGTGGTCAGAGCCTGCCTTGGCCGCGCTGTAGGGGCTGCTGGGGTTGTAGGGCGTCGCCTCGGTGAACCGCTGCGGGTCGTCGAGCTCGAGGTCGCCGTACACCTCGTCGGTGGAGATGTGGTGCAGGCGGGTGCCGTGCTTGCGGCAGGCCTCGAGGATGCAGAAGGTGCCGACGATGTTGGTCTGGATGAACGGACCGGGCTCGGACAGGCTGTTGTCGTTGTGCGACTCGGCCGCGAAGTGGACCACCGCGTCGTGCTCGCCGACCAGCTTCTCGACCGTCGGCTGGTCGGCGACGTCGCCGACGACGAGGCTCACCCGGTCGCTCGGCAGGCCCTCCAGCGACTCGCGGCTCGCCGCGTAGGTCAGCTTGTCGAGGACGGTCACCGTGGCGTCGGTGTGGTCGACGAGGTGGTGGACGAAGTTGGAGCCGATGAACCCGGCGCCACCGGTCACGAGGATGCGCTGCACGGGCCACGATCCTACGGGTCGGTGGCGGTCTCGGCCGGTTCCTGACCGAGGTCGGCGTCGACCATCCGGCCGACGAGCTCGTCGAAGGTGACGCTGGGGGACCAGCCGAGGCGGGTGCGGGCGCGGGTGGCGTCGCCGACGAGCTCGGTGGCGTCAGCGGGGCGGACGAGGGCCTGGTCGACCTCGACGAGGCGCTCCCAGTCGTGGACGCCGGCGCGGGTGAAGGCGGCGGCGACGAAGTCACGCACGGAGTGGGAGACGCCGGTGGCGACGACGTAGTCGTCGGGCTCGTCGGCGCGAGCGGCACGGACCAGGGCGTCGACGTAGTCGGGGGCCCATCCCCAGTCGCGGCGGGCGTCGAGGTTGCCGAGCACGAGGCGGTCGGCCTCGCCGCGGGCGATGGCGGCGACGGTCGAGGTGATCTTGCGGGTCACGAACCGGGCCGGGCGGCGGGGGGACTCGTGGTTGTAGAGCACCATGCTCGAGGCGTGCAGCCCGCGGCCGCGCCAGACCTCGACGGCCAGGTGCGCGAAGGCCTTGGCGGCGCCGTACGGGTTGAGGGGCCGGACGGGGGTCGACTCGTCCTGGGGGCTGGTCACCGGCTCGCCGAAGATCTCGGCGCTGGAGGCCTGGACGACGCGGGCACCGACCCGGTGGGCCGACTCGAGGAGCCCGACGGCGGCCGTGCCGTTGACGTGGGCGACGAGGTCGGGCTGCTCCCACGACTGCGCGACGGAGGAGATCGCGGCCAGGTTGTAGACGGTCGCCGGCGCGAGGTCGCGCACCAGGGCCCGCGTTGCCTCGACGTCGCCGAGGTCGCCGACGTGCCCGACCACACCGTGGGGAACGGCGTCGCCGTCGAGCACGAGGGCGTGCACCTCGACGCCGTCGGCGAGCAGGGCCTCGGCGAGGTAGCCGCCGTCCTGGCCGCCGACACCCGTGACGAGGGCGCGGCTCACTTCCAGCCGCTCCGGATGGCCTCGACGTCGGCCGTGACCATCATGGAGACCAGGTCGGTGAAGCCGACCTTGGGCTTCCAGCCCAGGGCCTGCTCGGCCTTCGACCGGTCGCCGATGAGCTGGTCGACCTCGGCGGGCCGCATGAAGCGCGGGTCGTAGCGGATGTAGCGCTCCCAGTCGTCGATGCCGACGTGGGCGAAGGCGAGCTGCACGAACTCGCGCACCGAGTGCGTCTCGCCGGTCGCGATGACGTAGTCGTCGGCCTCGTCCTGCTGCAGCATCAGCCACATGGCCTCGACGTAGTCACCGGCGAAGCCCCAGTCGCGCTCGGCGTCGAGGTTGCCCATGACCAGCTCCTCCTGCAGGCCGAGGTGGATGCGCGCGACGGCCTGGCTGACCTTGCGGGTCACGAACTCCGGCCCCCGGCGTGGCGACTCGTGGTTGAACAGGATGCCGGAGCTGGCGTGCATGCCGTAGGACTCGCGGTAGTTGATCGTCATGTAGTGGCCGAAGACCTTGGCCACGCCGTACGGCGACCGCGGCCACAGCAGGGTGCGCTCGTGCTGCGGCACGTCCTGCACCTTGCCGAACATCTCCGAGCTCGACGCCTGGTAGAAGCGCACCCGGCTCGGGTCGTCACCGGTGTGCAGCCGCACGGCCTCGAGCATGTTGAGCACGCCCTTGGCCGTCACGTCCGTCGTGAGAGCTGCCTGCTCCCACGAGTAGGCGACGAACGACACCGCACCGAGGTTGTAGACCTCGTCGGGGTCGGCGTCGCGCAGGGCCCGCAGCAGGCTGGACATGTCGGTCAGGTCGCCGTTGTGCAGGGTGACCGTCGGGAGCAGCTGCTCGACGAGGTCGCGCTTGGGGTTGTTCTGGCCGCGGATGAGGCCGTGGACGTCGTACCCCTTCGCGACGAGCAGCTCGGCGAGGTAGAGGCCGTCCTGGCCGGTGATGCCGGTGATCAGGGCAGAGGGCATGACGGCATCCTTCCAGCCGGTGCGGGTGCGAGCGGCCGCAGGCGCTCAGTAGGCGCCGCGGGAGCCGACGACGGCGCCCAGGGTGCGGACCAGGATCGAGAGGTCCTGGACCATCGACCAGTTGTCGACGTAGTAGAGGTCGAGCCGGATGGCGTCGGTCCAGCTCAGGTCGGAGCGGCCCGAGACCTGCCACAGGCCGGTCAGCCCGGGACGGACGTGCAGGCGGCGCGCCGTGTCGTCGCCGTACGACGCGACCTCGAGCGGCAGGGGCGGGCGGGGCCCGACGAGGCTCATGTCGCCGCGCAGCACGTTGACCAGCTGCGGCAGCTCGTCGATGGAGTAGCGGCGCAGCCAGCGACCCGTGCGCGTGATGCGCGGGTCCTCCTTCATCTTGAACAGCCCGCTGTCGTGCCCGGTGGCGGCGTGCAGCGCACCGAGGCGCGACTCGGCGTCGACGACCATCGTGCGGAACTTCAGGCAGGTGAACTCGCGGCCGTGCCGGCCGACGCGGGTCTGGCGGAAGAGCACCGGCCCGCCGTCCTGCACCAGCACCATCACGGCGGCGACGAGGAAGAGCGGCGAGAACGCCACCAGGAGGGCCAGGCTGCTCACCACGTCGAACGTCCGCTTGCCGATGCGGCCGGCGGCGTGGTGGTTGGGCGGGTCGATGTGCATCAGCGGCAGGCCGCCGACCGGGCGCACCCGGACGCGGTCACTGCTGGTCTCGGTGACGCCGGGGGCCACGACGAGCTGGACGTCGCGCTGCTCCAGCTCCCAGACGATCGAGCGCATGCGGCGGGTGGAGATGTCGGAGCCGCCGGCGAAGAAGACGACGTCGGCGGTGGTCATGGCGCTCACGTCGTCGGCATTGCCGACGACCGGGACGCCGGTGGCGGTCTCGATGCTCAGGTCGGTGGCCGGCGTGAGCGCCCCCATGACCTCGTACCCCAGCCACCGCTCGCGTCGCAGGACGGCCGCGACCTCGTCGACGTGCTCGGGCGAGCCCGCGATGAGGACCCGCTGGAGCAGCGCGCCGTTGTCGCGGGCGCGATGGACGAGCCGGCGCAGGACCCGACGGCCCAGCAGCACCGCGGGGATGCCGACGGCGAAGAGCAGGAAGAAGAAGCCGCGCGAGAGCGGCACCTGGCCGAGGTAGCAGGCGGCACAGACCAGCCCGGCGGCGAGCAGACCCGCGTTGACCACGCGCTTGTACTCGTCGGTGCCGGCGCCGAACACGTCGTCGCGGTAGCCGCCCACGAGCCAGGTCAGCGTCGCCCAGCCGACCACCATCAGCGGGCTGGCCATCCCGGCCCAGGTCGAGACGTCGACCGGGTCGTGGAACAAGAAGCCCTGCTGCCGTCCGACGACCGCCAGCAGCGTGGCCGCGACCATGATCGCCAGGTCGAGCCCCAGCGCGGCGTACGGGAGGAGGCCGACACCCCGGCTGCGCGGCCGGGTGGCCAGGCGCGTCACGGTGTCGGTCAGGGTCACGGGGGCCTCCAGGCCTGCGGGCTCGACGGAGGCAGGTCGAACCGGCCCCCAAGATCCGGCCTCACCCAGTGGGTGGGGCGAACAGAACGGTAGGCGCCCGGTCCGACGGATGTGAGGGAACCCTGAGGCTTTTACCTTCGGTTCACCGGCCCGAGACGCCCGCACGCCCGGAGTTACCGCGGCGCCGCGCCGTCCACCACAATGCGGCGCATGCGCGGAATCATCCTGGCCGGCGGCACGGGCTCGCGGCTGCACCCGATCACGCATGCCGTGAGCAAGCAGCTGATGCCGGTCTACGACAAGCCGATGATCTACTACCCGCTCTCGACGCTGATGCTCGCGGGCATCCGCGAGGTGCTGGTCATCACCACCCCGCACGAGGCCGAGCAGTTCCGCCGGCTCCTCGGCGACGGGTCCCAGCTCGGTGTCCAGATCACCTACGCCGTGCAGCCCAGCCCCGACGGGCTCGCCCAGGCCTTCGTCATCGGCGCCGACCACGTCGGCGACGGGTCGGTCGGTCTCGTGCTCGGCGACAACATCTTCTACGGCGCCGGGCTCGGCAGCCGGCTGCGGCGCTTCGACGACCTCGACGGCGCCGCCGTCTTCGGCTACCGCGTGGCCGATCCGACGGCGTACGGCGTGGTGGAGTTCGACGCCGACTTCAAGGCGGTCTCGCTGGAGGAGAAGCCGGCCGAGCCGCGCAGCCAGTACGCCGTACCCGGGCTCTACTTCTACGGCTCCGACGTCGTCGAGAAGGCCGCCGGGCTCACCCCGTCGGCGCGCGGCGAGCTGGAGATCACCGACCTCAACCGGCTCTACCTCGAGGAGGGGCGGCTGCAGGTCGAGGTGCTGCCGCGGGGGTCGGCCTGGCTCGACACCGGCACCTTCGACGACCTCAACGACGCCAGCAACTTCGTGCGCGCTCTCGAGGCCCGGCAGGGGACCAAGGTCGGATCGCCCGAGGAGGTCGCCTGGCGGATGGGCTACCTCAGCGACGACGAGCTGCGCGAGCGGGCCGAGCCGCTGCGCAAGAGCGGGTACGGCGCCTACCTGCTCGAGCTGCTCGAGCACGGCTGAACCGGCGCCGCGCGCGGCGCGGCTGGGGTGCCGGTGGCTTGGGTTTGAGCGGGGCGAGCCTCGAAGTCCCCGGAGTGCTTCGTGCTGGGGTTGGCGGCGTCGGCTGGTGTGGCTTCGAGGCTCGTCGCCGGGGCTCCTCGCACCCCAGCCGGCGTGGATCAGTAGGCGCCGTCGGACCGGACGACGGCGCGCAGGGTGCGCGCGAGGATCGCGAGGTCCTGGATCATCGACCAGTTGTCGACGTAGAAGACGTCGAGCCGCATGGCCTCCTCGACCGAGAGGTCGTTGCGCCCGCTGACCTGCCAGAGGCCGGTCATGCCGGGGCGGACGAGCAGGCGGCGCTGCATGTGGCCGCGGTACAGGGCGACCTCGCCGGCGACCTGCGGACGCGGGCCGACCAGGCTCATGTCACCGCGGATGACGTTGAACAGCTGGGGCAGCTCGTCGAGGGAGTACTTGCGCAGCCACCGGCCCGGGTGCGTGATGCGCGGGTCGTCCTTGACCTTGAAGAACAGTGCGCTCGCGCCCTGCGCGGCGACCAGCTCGTCCTGCAGCGCCGCGGCGTCCTCGACCATCGTGCGGAACTTCAGGCAGCCGAACGTGACCCCGTCCTTGCCGACCCGCGGGTGGGAGTAGAACACCGGGCCGCCGTCGTGGCGGCGTACGCGCCAGGCGGCGAAGGCGAGCAGGGGCGCGAAGGCGAGGACGAGCAAGGAGGCCCCCACGACGTCGAAGGTGCGCTTGGCCCACCGGGTCGCGTCGGCGGTGCGCGGCTTCTCGATGTGCAGCAGCGGTACGCCGCCGGCGGGGCGCACCTTGACCCGGCGGCCGTCGATGTCGGCCATGCCCGGGGTCACGACGACGGCGACGTCGTCGTCCTCGAGGTCGTAGACGATCTCGCGCAGCCGCTCGCTGCCGCCGACGAGGTTGTCGGCGACGAACAGCACGTGCGGCTGCACGTCGCGCACCGTGGCCAGGACGTGGTCGACGTGCCCCACCACGGGCACGCCTCCCGGGGTCAGGTGGTGGTGGTCGTTTGTGAGCGCCCCGACGACCTCGTAGCCGAGGTAGGTGTCTCGGCGCAGCACGGTGGCGATCTCGTCGACGTGGGCGGGGGTGCCGGCCAGCAGCACCCGCTCGCGCAGTGCGCCGGCCCGGCGGCTCCGCCGCACCGCGACCCGCAGGCCGACGCGTCCGGTCAGCAGCAGGGGCACCCCGACGACGAGGGCCAGCACGAAGAAGCCGCGCGAGAGGTCGTACTTGGCCAGGTAGCACCCGATGCCGACCAGGGCCGCGGTGAGCAGCCCGGCCCGGGCGACGCGCTTGAACTCGTCGGAGCCCGCGCCGAAGACGTCGCGCTGGTGGGCGCCGAGCGCGACGAGGGCGGCGAGCCACACCCCGGCGAACATCGTGGCCGTCGCGGGCAGGGACGGGGGTGCGGCGTCGGCTGGGTCGAGCACGTCGAGGACGCCCCGCAGCTCGGCGGCGACCAGGCAGGCCACTGCGAGCAGCAGGGTGTCGAGCGCGGCCGCGACCAGCGGCAGGGTGCGCAGGGCGAGGCTGCGGCGTCGGACGTCGTCGAGACGTGCGGCGCGGACGTCGGCGATGAGGGTCACGTGGGGGGTCTTCCGGTCTCCGGGTCATCCGCGCGCGATGGGTCGCGCACGGTCGCCTCCCGAGTGGCACCCGTCAACGGGAAGAACGACCTCGCCCAGGTCGGGTTACGCCCCCAGGTATGCCCGGGCAGAAACTCCCGTGCCGGTCTAGTCCGCGGCGACGCGCGGCGCCGTGCCCCACCGCAGCGTGGGGTGGTGGTAGCCCTCGGGCCAGGCCCGCACGGCGTCCTCCTGGGCGGCCAGCAGGTGGCGCACCAGGTCGTCGGGCGAGGCGAAGTCGGTGGGCTCGATCGGCTCGCCGATGCTCAGCCGCAGCTCCCCGGACGGCGAGCGGTGCGCGGTCATGACGACGACGAGGCTCCGCGTGCCGAGGGCCAGCCGGGCTGCGCCGGAGGACCCGTAGCGCTGCTGGCCGAGGAAGTCGGCCGGCATCGTGCCGGGCACGTCGGTCGCGATGGCGAGCACCTCGCCGCGGGCGAGCACGCCGGCCAGCACCCCGGCGCCGCCGGCGACGTTGACGCCGATGGTGCCGCCGTTGACGCCCGCGCGCACGTGCTGGCGCAGGAAGCCCGGCGCGTCCGGACCGCACATGTCGGGTGACAGCGCGACGTGGATCGGCCGGTCGGCGGCACTGACCGAGGCCACGGCGCCCTCGTAGTGGCCGTGGTGGAGGAAGCTGATGACCACGCCGCGGCCCTCCGCCCGGGCCGCGGCGAGGTGCTCGATCCCGTCGACGGGCTGGTGGCAGATCAGCCCGGGGTGCCAGCGCGCCTCGGAGCGGTAGGTGTCCTGGACGAGGTAGCGCTGGGCGACCGCCTCGACCTCCGCGTCGTCGGCGACGGCGCCGAGCAGCCAGCCCATCTCGCGCCGGGCGAGCGCGAGCGCGCCCCCGCGCCGCCGCTTGACCGCGGCCCGGGCCCGGACGACGGCCGGGACGAGCGGGTCGGGGACGGCGAGGCGGAGGCGCTCGGCGGGTCGGGGGTCCACGGCCTTGGCCGCGGTGATGAAGAACTCGTGCTCGGGCGCGACGGTCATGGGGGTGTCCTGCGGGGTGGGGTGGGGTGGGGTGGGGGTGGGCGGGGAAGGGTGGTCAGCCGGAGGAGGCGTGGCGCGGGGCGTGGTCGGCGGTCTCGTCGTCGAGCACCGGCGCGTCGGCGCCACCGGGGCCCGGCGTACGACGGGGGGCGGCGCTGGTGGCCGGCGCGGGGACCCGGGTGTCCCGGTCGCGCTTGTCGCGTCGGGCGCGGGGACGCTCGTCGGGCTCGTAGGTGTACTGCCGGTAGCTGCGGCCGGCCAGCGAGACCTGGTTGAGCACGACCCCGGCCAGCGGGGCGTCGACCGCGCGCAGGGCCTCGACGGCGCGACGCAGGTCCGGCCGGGTGGTGCCGCGCGAGGTGCAGACGACGATCACGGCGTCGGCGACGACCGAGGTGACCGCGGCGTCGGTGACGGCGACCAGGGGTGGGGTGTCGATGATGACGCGGTCGTGCGTCTCCAGGAGGCCGGCGACGAGCCGCTTGAAGCTGCGGGAGCCGAGCAGCTCGCTCGGGTTGGGCGGGATGGGCCCGCAGGTCAGGACGTCCATGCCGGACGCCGCCCGCTGGGTCACGTCGGCGACCGAGGCCTTGCCGGAGACGACGCTGGTCACGCCGACGTCGGGGGAGAGCTCGAGCAGCCCGGCCAGGCTCGGCCGGCGCAGGTCGGCCTCGACGAGGATCGTGCGGAGGCCGGTCTGGGCGAGCGAGGCAGCCAGGTTGGCCGCGGTGACGGTCTTGCCGTCGCCGGACAGCGCGCTGGTGACCATGAGGACCCGCGGCGGGTCGTCGGGGTCGAGGTAGGACAGGTTGGTGCGCAGCTTGCGGTAGGACTCCGCCCACACCACGTCGGAGGCACCCGCCGCGAGCACCGGCTCGGCGTCGATGTGGGTGTTGGTCGGGACGACGCCGAGGGTGCCCAGTCCGGTGGCCTGCTCGACGTCGTCCTCGTCGCGCACCGTCTGGTCGAGGGTCTCGCGGAGTGCAGCGCCCGCGATGCCGAGGGCGAGGCCGGCGAGCAGCCCGACCGCCAGGTTGATGGCCGGCACCGGGAAGGACGCCGACGCCGGCGCCACCGCTGGGCGCACCACCGTCACCTTGACCGGCGACGGGGAGTCCTCGTCGACCCGGTCGAGGGACTCGACGACCTCGATGAACTGCGCCGAGACGGCGTTGGCGATCTCGGCCGAGCGCGCGGCGGAGGGATCGGTGACGGTGATCGAGATCAGCACCGTCTGGGGGACGGCCTCCGCCTCGACCTCCTCGGCCAGCTCCTCCGGCGAGACGTCGAGGCCGAGGTCGGCGATGACCGGCTCGAGCACCTGGGGGCTGTCGGCGATGACGGGGTAGGACTTCACCCGGTTGACCGCGAACAGCTCGCCCTGGGCGAGCGCATCGGCCGAGTCGCCGGTCGAGGCCAGGGCGACGAACAGCTGCGACTCCGCCCGGTAGGACGGCGTCAGCTGGCTCGTGGCCAGGGCGGCGGCGGCCACGCCCAGCAGCACGGCGGTGACGACGACCCGCCAGCGTCGGGCGAGCGTGGTGAGGAACTCGAGCATGCGGCCACTTTCGACACGGGTGCGGCACGGTGGGGAGAGGGGGGAGCCGCGCGCGGTCACTGTAGTGCGACCGGACGGTCGATGGTGTCGAATGCGGTCACGGGCATTCCGCGGACCCCGGGCGCGAGCGCGCCCTATCCTGCCGAGGTGCCCCGACCGAGCCGGCCGGTACGACCACCCCGGTGGTCCGGTCCCCCCACCTCGAGACGGCGACCCGGCCGACGTCTGTCCAACGTCGTGCTGGTCGTCGTCGGCGTCGTCACGCTCGCCCTCGTCGTCCTCGCGCTCGACCGGGGCCCGACCGCGCCCCCGTCGTACGTCGGCGAGCCGGGCGGCGCGGCTGTCGCGCCCGACCCGGCCGAGCCTCCCGCCGCCCCGGCGTCGGACCCGACCAGCGGTGCCGCCGCGGCCCCGGCCACCGGACCGCTCGCCCGCGTCCAGGAACGGCTGCGGCGCGGGCTGGACGCGACCTCGTTCCCACCGCGGGCCACGGTGGCCGCACAGCTCGGCTCGGCCCGCTGGGCCGACGGCGTGCGCCGCGACGGCGGCTGCCTCGACGTGCCGGCCGGGAGCGACGACGAGTGCGCCTCGGGGCCGGCCGACAGCCCCGACACGGCGCTGGTGCTCGGCGACGACGCCGCCCTGTCCTACCTCCCGGCGGTCCGCGACGCCCTCGACGACCGCTTCCGGGTCCGCCAGGTCACCCTGCGCGGCTGCCCGGTCTGGGACGCCCCCGTGGTCACCACGGGCGGCAGGCCCAACCCGGCCTGCGACCGGTTCCGCGCGTGGTCGCGGGCCGAGGTGGCCCGGGTGCGGCCCGACGTGCTCGTGCTCGCCACCTCCTGGCAGGCGGGCGCCCTGCTCGACATGGCCGCGATCGGGCCGGCCTCCCCAGCCACCGCGATCATCGAGGGCTACCGCGCCGCCCTCGCCGACCTCGTCCCGGCGGCCCGGATCACCATCGTCCTCGGCGCCCCACCGGGCGGGGCCGACCTTGCGGCCTGCGCGACCGGCGCCGGAGCCACGCCCGCCTCCTGCACCACCACCCGCCCGACGACGTACGACGACGTGGTGGCGACCGAGGACGACCTGGTCACCGACGAGGGGGCCGTCTTCATCGACACCCGCGACTGGTTCTGCGTCCAGGCCCGCTGCCCGGCCCTGGCCGGTGCCGTCCCGGTGTACGCCGACGGGCTGCACGTCAGCGTCCCCTGGGCGCGCTCCCTCGGGCCGACGATGCGCGCCGCCCTCGCGGGCGCGGCTGACCGCCTCCGGGAGCGCGAGGGTGGCTGAGCGGGTCTCGCCACGGATCGCCCACGTCGACGCCCTCCGCGCCGCGGCGGTGATGCTCGTCGTCGTCATGCACGCCGGCCTCACGATCGTGCCCGGCGACGGGGGCGTCGTGGTGTTCTTCACCGTCAGCGGCTACATCATCACCTCGCTGGTGGTGCGCGAGCGCGAGCGCACCGGCGGGTTCGCGATCGGGTCGTTCTACGTGCGGCGCCTGGTCAAGCTCGTGCCGCCGCTGCTGGTCCTGGTCGTGCTGCCGAGCCTGGTCTGGGCGCTCTTCCGGCCCCTGAGCTGGTGGGCCCTGGCCGGGCAGGTCGGGTTCGTCTACAACTGGCAGAAGCTCATCGACTACCAGCGCAGCCTCGAGGTGCTCCCGGGGTCCGAGGTGGTCTGGAGCCTGGCGATCGAGGAGCAGTTCTACATCGGCTTCGCCCTGCTGTGGATCGTCCTGTGCCGGGTGTGGCGCGGCCGGTCGGCCCACGTCGCCCTGGCCGCCACCGCCGCTGCCGCGATCCTCTGGTCGTTGGCGACCCGCGTGGCCCTCGCGTGGGGGCAGCCCCGGGACCTCGACGACTGGGACGGGCAGCGGCTGCAGCACCTCTTCCGCGGCACCGACGCCCGGCTCGAGGCCATCGCCATCGGCGTGCTGGTCGCGGTCGCCCACGAGGCCCACCGCCGAGGGCGGCTGCCCTGGTTGGCCAGGGCGGGCTCCGACGTCGTGCTCGTCGGCGCTGCGGTCGCCTTCGCCCTGGCGTCGCTCGTGCTGCGCGACGGCATGGGGGAGGCGGTCCTGCGGCCCTCGGTGCAGGCCTGGGTCGCGGCCGCGGTGGTGCTCTACGGCGCCCTGCCCGGTCGCGGCGAGGCCAGCGTCGTGCGTTCGAGCTTCCACCGGGTCTGCGGCTGGCGTCCGGTCCAGGCCGTGGGCCTGGCCAGCTACAGCATCTACCTGGGGCACGGTCCGGCCATGCACGTCGTGGACGCGATCGCCGGTGACCTGCCGGCTCCGGTGCCGTTCGTCCTGCTCGTGGTCGCCGGCACGGGCGTGGGCGTGGTCACCTACCACTTGGTCGAGGTGCCCGCCCTGCGCCTCAAGCAGCGGTGGGCGCCGAGCCCGGCGACGGTCTCGTCGCCGACCCCGACGACCGCGCCGGGGTGACCGGCGCCAGCGACGGGTCCTCGGGTGGCGCAGTCGTCCACCGAGGGGCGGCGACGGCGTGGGCGCACACGGAGAGCCCGAGCAGCAGCAGCGGCTCGGAGAGGAACGACCCGGCGACGCTCTTCGTGATGACGAGCGATGTGACCACGACGGCGGCGCCGAGCGTCTCGACGCGCCGGGCCGCGCCCAGCACGAGGTAGCCCACGAGGGCCGTGAACAGCAGGGTCCCGACCAGCCCCGTGCAGCTGAGCAGCATCGGCCACAGGCTGGAGGGCTTGTTGCTGCCCAGGCCGACCCCGACGCCGTGCACGTCGAGGAAGAGCCGCAGGGAGAACTCGTCGGAGAAGGTCCGCTGGTCGAAGCTCCCGCTCTGCACCTTGTCGGTGAACAGGCCGGAGACGTAGCCGCCGATCGTGCCCCAGGACTGCAGCACCACGATGCCGCCCAGGCAGGTGGCGATGCTCGTGGTGGTCAGCCCGCGGCCGCTGCGCGAGGCGCGCACCACCACGATCCCGGCGACGACGGCGAGCACGGCGAGTCCACCCACCAGGGCGGTGCCGGACCGGGCGAAGACGATGTTGACGGCCGAGCAGACGGCCAGCGCCACCCAGAGCGTGGGCACCCACGCCGCACCGTGGTCCGCGCGCCTGCGTCCGATGGTGAGCACGACGAGGCTCAGGGCGAAGGCGGCCGTGCCGTAGTGGGCCAGCGTCGACGGCTCCGTGAAGACCCCACGGAGGCGGTACTCGGTCGTCTCGACGTAGAGGTACTGGTCGGAGTCGGTGAGGCCGGTCGGGAAGGGCAGCCCGACCTTGTCGTGGAGCAGCCGCCAGGTGCTCAGGGACATGCAGCCCAGCAGCCCCGGGAGGAACAGGGTGGTGCTGATCCGCTCGCGGGTCGCCAGGAAGCAGATCACGACCACGCCGAGCCCGAGGTAGGCCGGCTGGGCGACGTTGGACCCGGTGTAGGCCAGCGGCAGGAGGCTCACCAGCCCGCCGGCCTCGTCACGGTTGTTGAGCACCGGGATCCCTGCGAAGAGTGCCGGGCCGGCGAGCGTCACGAGGACGACCCAGGTCACGAAGGCCACGAGCAGGCCGGCACCGGGCCAGGAGAAGAGCGCGACCCGCCCACGCGCCCAGTCCCAGGCCAGGAGCGCCGACAGCACGAGCGCGACGGTGAAGAACGGCGTCAGGGCAAGGCCGGGGAGGACGAAGGCAGCCGAGATCGGCAGCACGAGCGATGCCGACAGCAGCCACGGGAAGCGGCGTCGCCAGTCCTTCAGGCACAAGGCCACCGCGACGAGCGTCACGAGGCCGAGGGGAGTCACCGCGGCATCGTAGAGGCGATCCGAGGACACCCCCCGGGGATCCGGTCTTTTCCGTGACCGCGGCACCCCGTCGCCGCTACGGTGGTCGGCGCTCCCATGGACGTCACGCCCCCCACCCCGTCCACCGCCTCCGACCCTCCGGTCGCCCCCAGGGCCGACCGCGAGCACGCCGTGGCGGTCCCCGAGGTGCCCGAGGTGCCCCGCACGTCCGGTGGTCGGCGCAGCGCGGTGCTGCTGCAGGCCGTCGCCAGCATCAGCACCCTGCTGCAGATGGTCGTCTTCGCGATGCTGCTCGGCCGCCGCGACTTCGACGACTACTCGGTCTGGATCACCGTCACCGCCTTCCTGGTCGGCCTGGGCCAGGCGGTCGGCGTGGAGCGGGTGCTGGTCGGGCGCCGCACCTTCGCGCAGGGCCTGGCCGCGGCGCGGGTGCTCGGGCTGGCCGTGGCGCTGGCCCAGCTGGCGGTGGCCGTCGCGCTCGGCAACCTGCCGCTCGCCCTGTGCTCGGTCGCGGTGCTGGCCTACGTCGGCTGGGACTTCGCCCGGTTCGCCAGCGACGTCGCCGACGCGGCGGCGTACCTCAAGCGGGACGTGGTCGTCCTGGTCCTGCAGGTCGCCGTGGTGGCGGGGCTGTCGCTCGGCGACCTCGACCGCAGCTGGCTGCCGCTGGCGTGGTGGGGCGTGGGCGCGGTGCTGTGGACCTGGTTCACCGTCACCCTCGGGTGGGCCCGCGCCGGCACCGGGTCCGGGCTGCGATCGCTGTGGGAGGACCGCCGCGAGGCCGCGCCGCTGCTGCTCGACGCCGCCCTGGCCGGGGTGCCGCTGGTGGTCGCGCTGGCGCTCGCCCGGGCCCAGGGGAGTGCCGGCGACGCCTCGGAGGCGCGCCTGGCGCTGACGCTGCTCGGTCCCGTCACCGTGCTCGGCCTCGCGGCGCGCCGCCTGGTCTACCGCCGCGCCTCGTCGGGCCGCCTCGACCAGCGGGGCAAGGTCGTCTTCGCCGTCGCGGTGCTCGTCGTGCTCACCACCTGTGCGGTGCTGCTCGCGCTGACCCGCACCCCGCTCTACGGGTGGGTGCTGCCGGGGTTCGTCGGCCTGTCCTGGGCCGCGGTCCTCGGATTCGCCACCAACCACGGCTCGCTCATGGCGGTGATGCTCCCGGCGGCGTACCTGCGTGCGGAGGGGCGCTCGACCGCGGTCGGCGTCGCCCGCCTCGTCGCGACCCTGGCCGGGCTCGGGACGGCGGTCCTCCTCATGCCCGTCGACAGCCCGGCCGACGTCGCCTGGTCCGTCGCGGCCGGCTCGCTGGCCTACATGGCCCTGATGTGGGTGCTCCTGCTGGCGCGTCCCCGACCGACCGCGGCCGGGCCGACGACGTCCATCGGCTGAACACCTCCCCAGGGATCGCCGTCTGCCCTACCATTCGGTAACCCACGGTCGATCGGGCGACCCCTCCCTGTCCCTCTTCCACCCAGCCTCGCCCTCCCTCTCCCCACCCCCCACGCACCGCCGCAGGAGCCGCCATGACGCGCGGAGTTCTGGTCACCGGTGGAGCCGGCTTCATCGGCTCCGCCCTCGTTCGACACCTCGTCGAGCGGGGGGACCACGTGACCGTCCTCGACAACCTCTCGCCCCAGGTCCACGGACCCGGTTCAGGTCGGGAGGACGAGACCGCATGCCTGCGGGAGCTCGTCCACCTGGTCGAGGGCGACGTCCGCCACCGCCCCGACTGGGACCGCGCGTACGACGGCCAGGACGTCGTCGTCCACCTCGCGGCCGAGACCGGCACCGGCCAGTCGATGTACGAGGTGGCTCGCTACAGCGAGGTCAACGTCACCGGCACCGCGCACCTGCTCGACCTGCTGGCCAACAGCGAGCACCAGGTCTCGCGGGTCGTGGTCGCCTCGTCCCGGGCGATCTACGGCGAGGGTCGCTACGTCGACGCCGACGGCGCCGTGCACCACCCGACCGGCCGCAGCCGCGCCGCGCTCGAGCAGGGCCGGTTCGAGCCGGAGGGGCCCGACGGCCGGCCCCTGACCGCCACCGCGACCGACGAGGACGCCCGCACCAGCCCCACCTCGGTGTACGGCGTCACCAAGGCCACCCAGGAGCAGCTGGTGCTCGTGGGCTGCGCGGCCCTGGGCATCGACGCGACCGCGCTGCGCTACCAGAACGTCTACGGCCCCGGTCAGTCGCTGACCAACCCCTACACCGGCATCCTGTCGATCTTCACCTCGCTCGTGCGCCGCGGCGAGCACATCAACGTCTTCGAGGACGGCCTGGAGTCGCGCGACTTCGTCTACATCGACGACGTCGTCGAGGCGACCGCCCGCGCCGTGCACACCGACCTGCCCGGCCAGCGGGTCTACAACGTCGGGACCGGCGTGCCGGTCTCGGTCCTCGAGGTGGTCGAGTCCCTCGGCACCCTCCTCGGTCGCGCCCCGGCGTACGACGTCACGGGCACGTTCCGCGCCGGCGACATCCGCCACAACTGGGCCGACACGGCCCGGCTGCAGGCCGACCTCGGCCTGGTCCCGGGCACCGGGCTGCGCCAGGGCATGGAGCACCTGCTGGCCTGGGCGACGCAGTTCGAGCCCGCACCCCCCACCCGCTACCGCGACTCGCTGGCCGAGCTGCGCGACCGGAAGCTGATGGCATGAGCACCGACCTGCCGGGCGAGGCCCTGGTCGTCACCCCGAGCTTCTTCGGCTACGAGCGGAGCATCGCCGCCGAGCTGGAGAGCCTCGGCCACCGGGTGACCCTGCTCGACGAGCGCCCCGACAACACCTCCTACACCAAGGCGGCGGCCCGGGTCGCGCCGTCGCTCATCGCCGCCCGCCTGCGCCGCCACTACCGCGACGCGGCGGCCACGCTGGCCGGCCGGCGTCTCTCGCTCGTCGTGGTCGTCAAGGCCGAGGTGGTGCCGGTGTGGTTCCTCGACCACCTGCGCCGCACCAACCCCGGCTGCGTGTTCGTCTTCTACGCCTTCGACTCCTTCGCCAACGCCCCGCGCGGCGAGCGCCTGCTCGACCGGTTCGACCACGCCTTCAGCTTCGACCGCGACGACGTGGCCCGCGTGCCGGGCCTGCGCTACAAGCCGTTGTTCTCCGCGCGCGAGTTCGTCCCGGGCGCGCCGCTCGAGCACCGGCCCGTCGACCTCGCCTTCGTCGGGACCCTGCACTCCGGCCGCTACGACGTCTGCCGCCAGCTCGCGCCGGCCGGCGAGGTCAACGACTTCTTCTTCTACTCCCCCGCCCGGTGGAACCACTCGCTCAACCGGCTCCGCGACCCCGGCGTGCGGGCCATCCCGGTCGCCGACGTGTCCTACACCAAGCGGACCCGCGCCGACGTCGCCGAGGCGTTCGCCTCGGCGCGCGCCGTCATCGACGTGCAGCGCACCGGCCAGTCGGGGCTGACGATGCGCACCTTCGAGGTGCTCGCCACCGGCGCCAAGCTCGTCACCACCAACGCCAGCATCACCGCCGAGCCCTTCCACGACCCGCGCTGGGTGCACGTGCTCCCCGAGGACCGCGCGGCCTGGGACGTCGAGGCGCTGCGGCGCTTCGTCGAGGACCCGACGCCGGTCCCGGCCGACCTGATGGCGCCGTACTCGATCCGGTCGTGGGTCCGCGAGTTCTCCGACCTGGTCTCGGGTCGGGCGCTCGACGTCGCGTCGTGAGCCGCCGGTGAGGGTCGTCGTCGACGCACTCGGGGCGCCGGCAGCGTCCGGCGGCATGCGGTCCTACGTCGAGGAGCTGGTCGTGGCCTGGCGCCAGGCCTTCCCGGACGACGAGCTGCTCCTGCTCGGCTACGACTACCTGCGCGAGCTCGAGGGACCCGGCGTCGAGGCCCGGGTCGGGCCGGAGGGCGCCTGGGCACGGGCCTGGGGGCAGTGGGTCGGCGCCGGCCGCGCCGCCCGCCGCTGGGGGGCCGACGCGCTGGTCTCCTCCAGCAGCGTGGTGAGCCCGCTCTTCCCGCGCGCCCGGCGGGTCGCCGTCGTCCACGACTGGCGGCACCGGGTCAGCCCCGGTGAGTTCGGCCGGGGCCAGCGGCTCTACCGCCGCACGTGGCGGTGGTCGCTGCAGCACGCCGGGACCGTCGTGGCCATCTCGGACAAGACCCTGCGCGAGACCCGCGCCTTCGCCCCGCGCGCCCGGGCCGTGCTGGTCCGCAGCGGCCGCGACCAGGCCCGTCGCTGGCCCCACGCCGAGCGCCCGGGCACGGCCGACGGGAAGCCGGTCGTGGTGACCTTCGGCCACTTCCCCAACAAGCGGCCCGAGCTCGTCGTGGACGCCGTGGCCCGGCTCGGCACGCCGGTCCGGCTCGTCGTCCTGGGCGCCCGGGGCGCGTACGCCGACGAGCTGGCCGCCCGGGCGCGCGCGGCCGGGCTCGACGGCGTCGAGCTGCCCGGCTTCGTCGACGCCGCGACCTACCAGGCGCTCGTGGCCACCAGTGACGTCGTCGTGCTGGCCTCCTCCGACGAGGGGTTCGGCCTGCCCGTGGCCGAGGCCGGCTGGTTCGGCGTCCCGTGCGTCGTCACCGACGACGGGGGACTGCCCGAGATCCACGGCGACCGGGTCCTGGTCGCCGCCCCCGACGCGACGGCCCTCGCCGAGCGGGTCGCCGAGGCGCTCCGCACCGGGCGGCGACCTGGCCCGTCGACCGAGGTCGAGACCTGGTCGGCCACCGTCCAGGGCATCCGGGCGGCGCTCGCGGGCGACCGGGCGGGACTGGCCGAGGCGGCGGGAGGGCCACGGTGAGCAGCACGACCGCGCCCACCCTCGCCGAGGCCTTCGACAGCCGACGCAACGTCCTCAACGCGCTGCGGCTCGTGCTCGCCGCCATGGTCGTCGTCAAGCACGCCCACGTCGTCATCACCGGCTCGCTGGACACCTCGCTGGCCCTCGGCCAGGTCTCGGGTGCGCTGCCGGTCGACGGCTTCTTCGCCCTCTCCGGGTTCCTCATCACCGGCAGCTGGCTGGCGCGGCCCGACGTCCGCGGCTTCCTGCTGGCCCGGGCCGCGCGGATCTTCCCCGCGTTCTGGGTCTGCCTCGTCATGACGGTGTGCTTCTTCGCGCCCCTCGCCCGCCTCGTCGCCACCGGCGAGCCCGGCGTGGGCTTCGGGGTGGGGGACGGGCTGCGCTACGTGCTGGGCAACAGCACGCTGGTCATGGTCGACAACAGCATCGGCGGCACGCCGACCGAGCCGCCGTACCCCGCGGAGTGGAACGCCTCCCTGTGGACGCTGAAGTGGGAGTTCCTCTGCTACCTCGGGCTGATGGTGCTGGGCCTGACGGGCGTGCTCGCGCGGCGCCGGGCGGTGCTCGGCCTCCTCGGCCTGGCCTGGGTCTCCCACCTCGCCACGCAGCTGACCTACGGCGCGCTGCCCGGGATCGTCGACGACGCCACCCGGTTCTTCCTCATGTACATGACCGGCGTCGCCCTCCACGTCTTCGCCGACCGCGTGCGCGTGACCCGGGTGCGGGCCTTCGCCGCCGTGGCCGGGGCGCTGCTGCTGGCCTGCGTCGTGCCCGGCTACCGGCTGCTCGGGGCGCCGCTGGTGGCCTACGGCCTCGTCGGCGTGGGCGTGCTGTTCACGACCGCCTGGCTGCGGCTGCGCAACGACGTGTCCTACGGCGTCTACATCTACGGCTTCCCCGTCGAGCAGGTGCTCGCCCACAGCGAGCGCGCCCGCGACCTCGGGCTGTGGTGGTTCTCCGCCGTGGCGCTGGTCCTGACGCTGCCGTTCGCGGTCGCCAGCTGGTTCCTCGTGGAGAGGCCCGTGCACCGGTGGGCCGCCCGCCGGCGGGCGCGGGTCGTCCGCGACCGGCTGCCCGCGGCCGCGCCGTCGTGAGGCGGTGGTTGACGGCGGTCCTGCTGCCGACCCTGCTGCGCGCGCTGCGCCTCGTCCTGCCCACCCGACCCGTGGCGTACGTCGTCAGCGGCTCGCCGATGGAGGGCAACGCGCTCGAGGTCGTGCGGGCCCTGGAGGCCCGGTGGGCCGGCGAGCTGCGCTGGGCGGGCGGCCCCTCGGCGGCGTACTGCCGCGCGCAGGGGCTGGAACGGGTGGAGCCGGTCGGGAGGTACGCGCGGCGCGGCCTGGGGGCCTGGCTCACCGCCGAGGTCGTGCTGCTCACCCACGGCGCCTACGGCCTGCCGCGGCGGGTGCCGCGCAAGGTGACGGTCAACCTGTGGCACGGGTCGGGCATGAAGGCGATGGCCCGCTCGCTCCTGCCCGACCGGGCGCTGGGCGGGCCGGCGTACGACCTGCTGGTGACGGGGGCGCGGGTGTGGGGCGACTACTACGCCGACCTGTGCGACCTGCGGCCCGAGGAGGTGGTGGCGTGCGGCAACCCGCGCATCGACGCGTTCACCCGGCCGGCGACGGGGGAGCGGCTGGCGGCGCTGGGGGTGGCGGGGCCGTTCGTGGTGTGGATGCCGACGTTCCGCACCTCGACCGGGCACCGCGCGGGCGCGGGGTGGTCGGACGCGGGCGACCCCGCCGCGAGCACCGCGCTGCTGGCGCAGGTCGCCGCGGATGTGGCGCGGGCGTGCGCGGCGCGCGGGGTGGCGCTGGTGCTCAAGCCGCACCCGCTCGACGCCGACCGGCCGGCCGTGCCGGGGGCCGTGGTGGTGACCGACGCGGCGCTCGAGGCCGCGGGCGTGTCGCTCTACCAGCTGCTCGGCGCGGCCCGCGGGCTGCTCACCGACGCCTCGAGCGTGTGGACCGACTTCCTCGTGCGCGACCGGCCGATCGGGTTCGTCTTCCCCGACGCCGAGGCCTACCGCGCGGGGCGCGGCGTGCACCCGGCCGACGTCATGGAGTGGCTGCCCGGGCCGCTCGTGCACGACGCCGCGGCGATCGCGCGCTGGCTCGACGACGTGCTGGCCGCCGGGGACGCCGACGCCGCGGTGCGCCGCCGGGCCGCGGAGCGCTGCGGGCTCGTCGTGCCCGACGGGTCGGCGGCCGACGCCCTGCTCGACCGGCTCGCCGCAGACCACCCGCGCCTGGCCCGGTCGATCCGGCCGACCCGGTCGCCCCGGCCCCAGGGCCGGGCCGTCTAGTCACATCGGGTCACACGGCGCCGACCGAAGGTGCCTGTCGCCGGGCGCCTGGTGGGCGCACACTGGACCCATGACGGTGCTCCTGGTCCTCCTCGGGCTGCTGGCCTGGTGCCTGGTGCCCCTGCCGCTGGCGGTCCTGGTCGGCCGGGTCCTCGCGGCCGGGCACGGCACGCGGGGGCTGCGCCGCCAGGACCTGGAGCTCTGCAGCTAGGAGCAGCCGACCCGCACGACGCGTCACCGACGGCCGGAGGGAGGTCGTCGGCGAGGCGCCGTCGCTCCGGCCGTCCCGATAGCCTGCCCCGGTGAAGGTCCTGGTCACCGGCGGCGCCGGCTACATCGGTTCGATCACCTGCAAGGCGCTCGAGGACGCGGGCCACGTGCCGGTCGTGCTCGACTCCCTGCTCAACGGGCCGCGGGTCTTCGTCAAGGACCGCATCTTCTACGAGGGCGACATCGCCGACCGCGACCTGGTCCGCCGGATCGCCGCCGAGCACCCCGACCTCCACGCCACCATCCACATGGCCGCACGGATCGTGGTGCCCGAGTCGATGGAGCAGCCCTACCTGTACTACCGCGACAACGTCGCCAAGTCGCTGGAGCTCTTCGACGAGCTCACCGCGCTCGGCCTGCACCGGGTGCTCTTCTCCTCCTCGGCCAGCCTGTACGCCGCCAAGGACGACTTCGAGGTCACCGAGGACGACGCGCTCGCGCCCGCCTCGCCGTACGCGCGGACGAAGCGGATGATCGAGGAGGTCCTCGTCGACCTCGCCGTGGCCAGCGACCTGCGGGCGGTCATCCTGCGCTACTTCAACCCGGTGGGCTCCGACCCCGACCTCGAGTCGGGCATCTACGTCAAGGAGCCCTCGCACGTCATCGGCCAGCTCGTGCTCGCCGCCCGCGGCCTGAAGCCGTCCTTCACCATCACCGGCACCGAGCACCCGACCCGCGACGGCACGGGCATCCGCGACTACATCCACGTCTGGGACCTCGCCCGGGCCCACGTGCGGGCGATCGAGCGCTTCGACGACGCGCTGGCCGCCGAGGACGCGACGTCGACGGTCATCAACGTCGGGGCGGGCGACGGCACGACCGTGCGCGAGCTGGTCGCCGCCTTCGAGCGGGTCTTCGGCTCCGAGGTGCCGATCACCGAGGCCGGGCCGCGGCCCGGCGACGCGATCGGGGCGTTCGCCAACGCCGACAAGGCCGCCCGCCTGCTCGACTGGCGCACCGAGCTGTCCCTCGACGACGCCATCGCGTCCGCACTCGCGTGGGGTGCGAAGCGCCAGGAGATCCTGGGCTACGAATGAGGTTCGTGGCCCTCGCGCTCGCCGCGGTGCTGGTCCTCGCGGCCTGCGCCGCTGGTCCTCCGAGCACGACGGGCACCGCAGCCGCCACGCCGTCCTCGACCGCCCCGACCGCGACCCCCACGCCCGGTCCGGCCCGCCCGCTGGAGGGCCGCACCGTCGTGCTCGACCCGGGCCACCAGCTGGGCAACCGGCGGTTCCCGCGCGAGATCGGCCGCCCCGTGCCCGCCGGCGGGTTCACCAAGCCCTGCAACACCACCGGCACCGCGACCGACGGCGGCTACCCCGAGGCGACGTTCACCTGGCAGGTCTCCCAGCGGGTGGCCGCCCGGCTGCGGGGCCTGGGCGCCCGGGTCGTGCTGACCCGCGACCGCAACTCCGCCCGCGCGTGGGGGCCGTGCGTCGACGTGCGCGGCCGGGCCGGCAACCGCACCGGGGCCGACCTCAAGCTGAGCATCCACGCCGACGGGTCCTACGCCGCCGGCGCGCGCGGGTTCCACGTCGTCCGGCCCCCGCGCCGCGCCCCCTGGACCGCCGACATCGCCGGCCCGTCGCGACGCCTCGCCCTCGACGTGCGCACCGCGCTGCGGCGCGCGGGCTTCGTGCCCGCCACCTACACCGCGGGCGGTGACGGCCTCGACGTCCGCCGCGACCTCGCCACCCTCAACCTCTCCGACGTCCCGACGGTCCTGGTCGAGCTCGGCAACATGCGCTCGCCCCGCGAGGCCCGCGTCATGACCACCCGGGCCGGGCGGGGCCGGTACGCCGACGCGCTGGTGGTGGCGGTGGTCTCGAACCTGCGGTGAGTGGTCTCGAGACAGGCGCCAGGGCGCCTTCCTCGACCACCGTTCGTGGGCCCAGGCCGCGCGCGAGACCACGCCGCTACCCTCGGGCCCATGCCTCTGGACCCCGGGATCGCCGCCCTGCTCGAGCTGATCGAGGCGGCGCCGTACCCGCCGATGCACGAGGGCACGCCCGAGACGGCGCGCAAGGCGTTCCGGGCGATGACCGTCGACCTGGTGACCCCCGAGACGCAGGTGCCCGTGGGGTCGGTCGAGGAGCTCACCGTCGCCGACCGGCCCGCGCGCCTCTACAAGCCGGCCACCGACGGGCCCGTGCCGACGCTGGTCTACCTGCACGGCGGCGGGTTCGTCATCGGTGACCTCGACACCCACGACCAGACCTGCCGCCGGTTGTGCGCGCGGGCCGAGGTCGCGGTGCTCTCGGTCGACTACCGCCTGGCGCCTGAGGCGCCCTACCCGGCCGCGGTCGACGACGCCCTGGCTGCGGTCGCCTGGGCCGCCGACCACCTCGCCGAGCTCGGCGGCGCCGAGGTGCTCGGGGTCGGCGGCGACTCCGCCGGCGGCAACCTGGCCGCGGTGGCCGCCCAGGAGCTCGGCGACCGCGTCGCCGCGCAGGTGCTCATCTACCCCGCGACGCACATGGGCGGCGACTACCCCTCGCGCACCGACAACGGCGAGGGCTACTTCCTCGACATGGCCACGATGCTGTGGTTCGCCGGCCACTACCTGGGCGAGGCCGCCGACCTCGACGACCCGCGCCACTCCCCGCTGCTCGGCTCCGCCGACGGCGTCGCCCGGGCCCTGGTCGTCACCGCCGAGTTCGACCCGCTCCGCGACGAGGGCGAGGCGTACGCCGACAAGCTGGCCGAGGCCGGCGTCGCCGTCGACCGGGTGCGCTACGACGGGCTCATCCACGGCTTCATCGACATGGGTCCGATGAGCCCGGCCGCGGCCGCCGCGCTCGACGACGTCGCCGACCGCGTCGGTCGCCTCCTGCGCGCCTGACCTCCGGGAGCGCCGTCGGCCCGACTACGCTCCCCCCGTGGTCGCAGGCGACGAGGGAGGCTGGTGGGTCCGGCGTGCCGTGCTGGCGGCGCTCGCCGTGCTCGGCGTGGTGACCGCCGTGTTCGCGGTGGTGGCGGTCCGCTCCGGCGACGCCCCCGCGGCCGAGGAGGCCGACCTGGGCGAGGAGGCGGTCTCGGCCTACACCTTGCTCGCCGACCCCACGGCGTCGGTGGCGCCGCTGCGCTACGGGCGGCTGCTCGTCGCGGGCCAGGAGGGTGCGCCGGTCGAGCACCTCGCCGGCACGCTGCCGTCCTTCGAGGCCGCGATGGAGGCCGGCGTCGACTACCTCGAGGCCCCGGTGGTCGCCAGCTCCGACGGCCTGCTCGTCGTCCTGCCCTCCCACGACCTGGCCGTCGGCACCGACGTGGCCAGCCGACCCGATCTCGCCGACCGGCGCACCACCAAGACCGTCGACGGCCAGGGCGTGACCAGCTGGTTCAGCGAGGACTTCACGCTGGCCGAGCTGCAGACCCTCCACGCCACCGAGCGCGACCCCGGGCTGCGGCCGCAGACCGCCGCGGAGTCCGGCACGGTGCCGTTGCTGTCCCTCGACGACCTCCTGGTGCGCCTCGACGAGGTCTCCGCCCAGCAGAGCCGCCAGATCGGCCTGGTGGTCGAGCCGCGCCAGGCGGCGTACTTCCGCTCGATCGGCATGCCGCTGGAGAAGGCCGTGGCCCAGTCGCTGCGCCTGGGACGCCTCAACATCGAGCCCGAGCTGGCGACCGTGCAGTCCGACGACCCGGCCGTGCTCCGTCGCGTCGACGCCAACCTGGGCGAGAACGTCCTGACCTCCTTCATCGTCCGTGCCGGCGACGCGGGCGCGCTCGACGCCGACCGGCTGGCCGCCCTGCCCGAGGGGGTCGACGCGGTGTCGGTCGAGGTGGCGGCCTTCGAGGGGCAGGACCCCTACGCCCTGGCCGACCGGGTCCACGACGCCGGCCTGGCGCTCGGCGTCTTCCCCATCTCCTACGAGAACGCCCGGCTCGCGCCCGGCTTCCGCAAGGGCACCGACCCGGCTGCCCCGGGCAACCTGCTCGGCCAGGTCGAGGGCCTGCAGCTGATCGGGGTCGACCTGGTGCTCACCGAGTCGCCCCAGCAGGTCCGCGAGGCCATCGCGGCCCTGGCCGAGGGGACCGGCGAGGCGCCCACCGAGGAGCCCAGCGAGACGCCCACCGAGACGCCCACCGAGACGCCCTAGACGTCGTCGGTGCGGACCGGCAGCTCCCGCATCGCCTCGAGGACGGCGACGACGTGCGGCACCTCGTGGGTGCGGTGCAGCCCGACGCCGCCGAGGTGGGCGAGCACGGCGAACATGCCCTCGGCGGTGCGGTACTGGTCCTCGAACAGCTCGAAGGCGTGCGGCAACGACTGGCAGACCGGGACGCCGAGCCGGCGGAGCCGGAACGACGCCAGCAGCACGGCGGTCTGGTGCCGGCGCCGCGCGCGCTTGTCGTCGAGGCGGAAGCCGAACCCGAGGCCGGGGTCGACCGCGGCGCTGCGCACGCCGCGGGCGCGGGCGTCGTCGAGGCGGCGGCCGAAGTCGTCGAGCATCCGCGGGAACGGGTCGGTGTCGACGTCGCTGCCGTCGAGGTCGCGGGCGTGGGGGCCGTGCACGTGGCACAGCACGACGGACGCGCCGTGCTCGGCGGCCAGGTCGAACATCGCCGCGTCCTGGTCGGACCCGGTGAGGTTGACCATGCGGGCACCGGCCTCGAGGCAGGCCGCGACCACCGGCGGCTCGTAGCTCTCCACCGAGACCACCACGCCCGCCCCGGCGAGCTCGCGCACCACGGGAACGAGCCGGCCGACCTGCTCGTCGGCGCCGACCTTGGCCGCGACCGCCTGGCTGGACTCCGCACCCACGTCGACGACGTCGGCGCCCTGGGCGGCCAGGACCTTGCCGCGGCGCACGGCCGAGGCGTGGGTCGTCGCGACGCTGTCGCGGTAGGAGGAGTCGCCGGAGAGGTTGACGACCCCCATGACCGCCGCGCGCTCGTCGGTGTCGACCTCGCGGTCGCCCACCAGCAGCGGGGCGACGGGCAGGTCGAGGTCGGCGGCGTGCTCGCCGGCGAGGGCGGCGAGGGCGGCCAGGGAGATCACCGGGCTCAGGCCTTGACGTAGCGGTTCATCAAGAAGCCGTCGGCGCTCAGCACGTGGCGCAGCTCGAAGCGCGCGACCTCGGCGAGGCCGTCGCTGGAGGAGACGTGCTCGTGGCCGGCGAAGACGGGGGAGAGGGTGATGTCGGCCTCGTCGACCAGCCCGGCCCGCACCATCGCCTCCAGCAGCTGCGGTCCGCCCTCGCACACGACCCGGCGCAGCGCGCGCCCGACCAGCTGGTCGAGGACCCACCCGGGCTGGACGTCGTCGCCCGGGGCGGTCAGCACCTCCGCCCGCGCCTCGCGAGCCCGGGCCAGTGCCTCGGCCGGCGGCTCGGCGACCGTGAGCACGAGCGGCACCTCGTCGGACCCGGTGAACACCTCGGTGTCCCACGGGAGGTCGAGGGAGGGGCTGACCATCGCCAGCCGCGGGGCCGGGCGCTGGCCGTTGCGCTCGCGGGCCTCGGCGTCGGCCTCCTGGGCCCGCATGGCGCCGTACCCCTCGGCGCGGATGGTGCCCGCACCGACGAGCACGGCGTCGGCGTGGCGGCGCACCGCGCGGAAGACGGCGCGGTCGGCGTCGCCGGAGATCGAGCCGCTCAGGCCGTCGGGCCCGGCGGGTGCGCCGTCGAGGGTGGTCACCATCATCGCGCGGACCCACGGGCCCTCGTCGGGCCACGGGTAGGCGGCCAGGACACCGTCGTCGTCGACCTCGCCGCGGTGCTCGCCCCAGATCATCTCCACGGGCCGAAACTAGCCCCCGGGGTCGCCGCGCCCTCACCCGTGGGGAGGACGGGCGGAACACTCCGGCCGGTGTCCACGCACGCCCGTACCCGCATGTCGGTGGTCGGGCCTAGGGTGCAGTGGTCCCGGCACCGGGCCGGGCCTCGGAGGGAGCCTCCCCATGCCTCTTGCCCGACCCGGCCGCACCGCGCGCCTGGCCGCCGCCGTGTCGGTGGTCGTCGCCGCCGCGCTGCTGCCGGCCTTGTCGCCGTCCGCCGCCGCGCCGCCCACCGACGGGCTCGCCGCGCGCGGCGCCGACCCCACCTACAAGCCCGTCACCGGGTTCACGCCGCGCGGCGACAAGGTCCGCGTCCACCCCGAGCGCTACTCCGCGGTGCGCGTCGACCTCGGCGCGGTCCGCTCGCGCCTCGCGGGTGCCCCGCGCGAGGGCTCCGGCGCGACGACGACGATCAGCGTGCCGACGCCGTCCGGTGCCACCCAGCAGTTCGCGGTGTTCCGCACCGAGGTCCTGGCGCCCGAGCTGGCCGCGGCCCACCCCGAGATCGCCACCTACGAGGGCCGCGCCGTCGGCGACCCGACCACCACCGTCGCCCTCGACGTGACCCCGATGGGCTTCCACGCCGCCGTCCGCGGGCCGCAGGGCCAGCGCTCGTGGTACGTCGACCCCGCCTACGACCAGCGCGGCACCACGACCCACCTCGCCTTCTGGGGCAACGCCACCCAGCGGCCCGAGGAGGCCTTCGTCGAGCGCGAGGCGCCCGAGGTCAAGCGGGCCAAGGCCCTGCGCTCCCGCTCGCCGCAGGCCCGGGCCGCGGGCACCGTCGTGGAGAAGCGCTACCGCCTCGCGCTGACCAGCGACCCGTCGTACGCCGCGTACTTCGGCACCGGCAACGTGCTGGCCGAGAAGGCGACGCTCATCAACCGGGTCAACCAGATCTACCGCCAGGACCTCGCGATCACGCTGCAGCTCGTCAACGAGACCCCGGCGCTCAACTTCGACACCGACGCCAAGGCGACCGGGGCCGGCGGGCCCTGCGGCGCCGAGCCGTGCTTCCGCACCGTGGTCGACCCGACCGCGCCCGCCGAGGAGCAGTACGGCGACCTGACCTTCTGCTCCGGCGAGACCCTCGCTCGCAACCGCCTGGTCCTCGGCCAGGTCATCGGCGCGTCAAACTACGACGTCGGCCACATCGCGCTCGGCGTCAACGGCGGTGGCGTGGCCTACCTCGGCGTCGTCGGGGCCGACTACAAGGGCGGTGGCTGCACCGGCCTGCCCGAGCCCGAGGGCGACTTCTTCGCCATCGACTACGTCGCCCATGAGCTCGGCCACCAGTTCGCCGGCAACCACACCTTCGACGGCGTGCAGAACGCCTGCTCCGGCGGCAACCGCAACGGTGGCACCTCGGTCGAGCCCGGCTCGGGCTCCTCGGTGATGGCCTACGCCGGCATCTGCCGCCAGGACGACCTGCAGCCCCACACCGACCCCTACTTCTCCTGGCAGACCCTCGACGAGGTCAACGCCTACACCGGGGCCGCGCTGGCGCCGGTGGTCGAGGTGCAGACGGTCTCCCTGACCGGGTTCGGGGCCCCCGGCTCCAGCGTCCAGCTCGGCTTCGGCGGGGCCAGCGTGTCGATCCCGGCCGACGGCTACACCAACGCAGCGGTCGAGACGGCCGTGGAGACCCTCACCGGACAGGACGTCACGATCGCGCCCTGGGGCTACGACCCCTACGGCAGCTTCGAGACCTACCCCGCCCCGATCGGCGCGGTCGGCCCGACCGGCTTCCAGGTCATCTTCGCCCCGACCGCCGCCCCCGACGCGACGGGCACCTTCACCGACGTCGCGCCGCTGACGGTCACCGGCGGCAGCACCGGCGTCTCCGGCTTCGTCGGCGAGACGGCCAAGGGCGGTGCGGCCGACAACGCCGGCACCTCGACCAAGGTCACCACCAACACCGCGCCCCGCGTGGTCTCGACCAACGCCCGCCGCACGATCCCGGTCCGCACGCCGTTCCGGCTCAGCGGCCAGGCCGCCGACCCCGACGGCGACCCGCTGACCTACCTGTGGGAGCAGGCCGACAAGGGTCTCGAGGCCACCGGCACCAGCCTGGTGAGCAACCGCAAGGTCTTCGGTCCGCTGTTCCGGGTCTTCGGCACGGCCGCCGACGTCAGCGACGCCGACGCGCTCGAGTCGCCCTCCCCGGGCCAGAACACCGCCGGCCGGTCCGGGGTGCGCAGCTTCCCCGACCTCGCCCAGGTGCTCGCCGGCAACACCAACGCCCGCACCGGCACCTGCCCCACGGTCGCGCCGCCGTCCACCGACCCCGACGTCGAGTTCGTCCCGGTCCCCAAGCCGATCGTCGACTGCTTCAGCGAGTTCCTGCCGACCCGCGGCTACCGCGGCACCCTCGGCCAGCCCACGGGCCTGCTGCACTTCCGCCTGACGGTGCGCGACGGCCGCGGCGGCGTGGCCTACCGCAACGTCGGGGTGCAGGTCGACCGCTCGGCCGGCCCGTTCCGGGTCGTCTCGCAGGCCACCCGGCGCACGTTCGGCAAGGGCCAGACCATCGGCGTGAAGTGGCGGGTCAACGGCACGCGGCGCCTCGCGCAGCGGGTCGCGATCTACCTCTCGACCGACGGCGGCACCACCTGGAACCGCACGCTGGCCAAGGCCACGCCCAACGACGGCTTCCAGCGCGTGAAGCTGCCCCGCCAGGCCCGCTCGAAGCAGGCGCGGATCGTCGTGGCCGCCCGCAACAACCTGTTCTACGACGTCAGCCGCTCCACCTTCCGGATCCGCTGACCGCACCACCGCTGGCAGCACCCTCGGCCGCGCCCCGGCCGGTGTCCACGTCGACACCGGCCGGGGCGCGTCGTCGTTGCCGGGAACAACCGACCCCGGCCCGGTGTTGGGCCCGGTCGTGACTTCCCGACCCGACGACTCCCGCCGGGTGTCCCTGCTCCTGGGCCTGCTCTTCGGGCTGGCCGGCATGGGCTCCTCCTCGGCGGCCGTGGCCGTGCCGCTCATCGCCGAGGACTTCGGTACCGGCGCCGGCACGGCGACCTGGACGATCAGCCTCTACGCCCTGATGCTCGCGGTGACGACGGCGGTGTACGGACGCGTCTCCGACCTGGTCGGCATCCGGCTCCCGCTCCTGGTCGGCACCGGCCTGATGACGGCGGGCGCGGTGCTCGCCGCCCTCGCCCCGACGTTCGAGGTGCTGCTGGTGGCCCGGCTGGTGCAGGGCGCGGGCGCGGCCGCCGTCCCCACGCTCGGGGTGGCGGTCCTCAACGGCCGGTACGCCGGCTCCACCCGCGGCCTCGCGCTCGGCCGGCTGGCCGGGGTCGCGGCCGCCGTGAGCTGCCTCGGCCCCCTGGCCGGCGGTCTGGTCGAGCACGCCTTCGGCTGGCGCGCGGTCATGGCCCTGCCCGTGCTCGGCCTCGTCGTCCTGCCGGTGCTGTGGCCGGCCCTGACCCGCGCCGGCTCGGGGGCCCGCCTCGACCTGCTGGGCGCGGTGCTCGTCGCGCTGACCGCGGCCGGGGTCGTGCTCCTCGTGCAGTCGCCGTCCACCGGTGCCGCGGTCGCGGTGGCCGGGCTGCTGCTGGTCGCGCTCGGCACGCCCGCCACGGTGTCGCGGGTGCGCCGCAGGCCCCACGGGTTCCTGCCGCTCGAGGTGGTCCGCAACGGCGTCGTCGTGCGGAGCGCGGCCGCGGCGGCCGCGGTGCCGGCGGCGTGGTTCGCGCTGCTGGTCGGCGTCCCCGCGGTGCTCGTCGGCGCCGGCTGGGAGCCCTGGCAGGTCGGCCTGCTGCTCCTGCCGAGCTCGGCCCTCGCCCTCCTCGTGCCTCGCTACGCCGGCCGCGCGATCGACCGGTTCGGCCCCGCCCGGGCCATCGCGGTCGCCGGGGTGGTCTCGACCGTCGCCCTGCTCGTCGCGGCCCTCGGCGCCGGCCTGACCTCCGGCCCCCTGCTCGGCCTCGGGGTCCTCATGGTCACCGTCGCCTTCGGGGTCGGCCAGCCCGCGATGACCGCGTCGGTGGCCGACGCCGTCGAGCCGGACGTCCGCGGGGTCGCCCTCGGGGTCGCCACCCTGGTCTTCCTCGTCGGCGGCAGCGTCGGCTCGGCCGTCATCGGCGGCCTGGGCGACGTGCTCGGCATCGACTGGGCCCTCGTGCTGCTGGCCCTGCTGCCCCTCCTGGGCCTGGCCGTGCTCGCCCGTGAGCTCACCGGCGACCGGAAGCCGGCGTACGCCCCGGTCGACTGACCGTGGACCCGTCGTGTCCCACGACGGGTCAGCGTCGCCGCTGCGACAGTGGGCGGCATGCAGCTCGGTCTGACCCTGCCCGTGATGGAGCCCGACCTCTGGGAGCGGGGTGCCTCGACCCTCGAGGCGTGGGCCCGCGCCGTCGACGAGGGACCGTGGGCCTCGCTGTGCTTCGGCGAGCGGATGGCGTTCGACAACCCCGAGACCCTGACCCTGCTCGGGGCGGTCGCAGCCTGGACCAGCCGGGTCCGGCTGGTGACCACGGTCGTGGTGCCCCAGCTGCACGACCCGGTGCTGCTGGCCAAGGCCCTGGCCACCGGCGACCAGCTCAGCGCCGGTCGGCTCGTGGTGGGTCTCGGCGTGGGTGGGCGCGGGGAGGACTACCGCGCCGTGGGGGCCGACCTGGCCGACCGCACCGTCGCCGGGCTCGACGACCGGGTGGCCACGATGCGCAGCGTGTGGCGCGGCGAGCACGACGCCGGCGCCGTACGACGCGTCGGGCCGCCGCCCGCGCAGGCCGGCGGTCCGCCGCTGCTGGTCGGGGCCCTCGGTCCGCGCACCATCCGGCACGCCGCGGCCTGGGCCGACGGGCTGGCGGGCGTCACCCTCGACCTGGACGTGGCGGCGGTGGGCCGCACCTTTGACCTGTGCCGCGAGGCGTGGGCGGCGCAGGAGCGTCCGGCGCCGCGGCTCACGACGTCGTTCTGGTGCGCGCTGGAGGAGGACGGGCATCCCGGAGGGGCGCGGGCCCAATTGCACCGCCACCTGCGGCACTACATGAACTGGCTGCCCGTCGACCTGGTCGACGCGATGGCCCCGACGACGGGCTTCGCCGGCACCGCGGCCGAGCTGGAGGCCGTGCTCGGCGCCCTCGCCGACGTCGGCGCCGACGAGGTGCACCTCATCCCGGTGGCTTCCGGCGTCGAGCAGGTGCACCGGCTGGCGCAGGTCGCCGGACGGGTCGCCGACCGGGTGTCCTCCGGGGGTGTCGTGTAGAACGGGGCGGTGCGTTCCCCGACCGCCGCCGTCCCGGGCCTGCTGGTCCTCGCCGCGCTGGCCCTCGCCGGCTGCGGCGGGTCCGGGTCCTCCACCGCCGACCCGCCCGCCCAGGCGTCGGTCGCGACCTCGCCGGCCCCGACGAGCGACCCGACGAAGGACGCCGAGGCGGGCCTGGCGCGGCTGCAGGAACGGGTGGAGGCGATCGCCCGTCAGCAGCGCCGGGAAGCCCGGCAGCAACGGCGGGAGGCCCGGCGCGAGCGCCAGGAACGGCAGGAGCGGCGGGAGGCCAAGCGCGAGCGGCGCGAGGCGAGGAACGCCGACAACCCGCTCGCCGGTCGGCCGTGGGGCGTCTACCAGGGGCCGCGGGAGATGTGGTGGGAGCCCTGGCAGCGCTCCTCCGGGGAGACCCGGGCCCTCCTCGACGAGATCGCCCTGCAGCCCAAGGCGTCCTGGTTCGGGTCGTGGATCGGCGACGCCGACATCGAGGAGGCCACCCGCGAATACGTCCGCGTCTCGCAGGCCGGCGACCCGCAGGCCCTGGTGCAGGTCGCGATGTTCCGGATGGAGCCGTGGGAGCACGAGGCCTGCGACCGGCTGCCGTCGGCGGCCGAGCAGGCGTCGTACCGGCGGTGGACCGACGCGTTCGCCCGCGGCCTGGGCGACGCGCACGCCGCGGTCGTCCTGCAGCCCGACGGCCCGTTCGCCTCCTGCGTGCCCGGCGGCATCGGGATGCCGTCGGAGCTGATCGCCTACAGCGCGAAGGTCCTCTCCGACCTGCCCCACACCAGCGTCTACATCGACGGCGGCGCCGGTGACTGGCCGGCCGAGGGCCAGGGCGGCGTCGACGCAGCGGTCGACTTCCTCGTCCCCGCCGGCATCGAGCACGCCCGCGGCATCGCCCTCAACAGCACGCACTACTCCGCGACCGAGCTCGAGGTGCGCCGCGGCGCGGCCCTGTCCGAGGAGCTCGCCGCCCGCGGCTACCCGGGCAAGAAGGTCGTCATCAACACCAGCAGCAACGGCAACCCGTTCGAGTTCGGCCGCTACACCGGACCCGACCCCGACAACGCGTTCCCGTGCACCAGCCGCGACGACGACCGCACCTGCGTCTCCCTCGGCATCCCCCCGACCACGAAGGTCGCCGACCCCCGGTGGGGCCTGCCCGACGCCGTCGCGACGCTGGCCCGCCGCTACGTCGACGGCTACCTCTGGTTCGGCCGGCCGTGGCTGTACCGGCAGAACTCGCCGTTCGAGATGGACCGCGCGCTGCAGGTCGTCCGCAGCTCGCCGTACGTCGGGTGAGCGGCCGCGTCGACGGGCCCCCGCCCGGCAAGCGGCCCCGCCCGACCTGGCTCTCGGCGGCCATGGGGTCGGTCGGGTTCGTGGTGCTGCTCTACGTCATGGAGGGCGTCGACACCGTCGCCGACAACCGCCTCGACCTGTACGGCGTCCGCCCCCGCTCCGACGAGGGGCTCGTCGGCGTGCTGCTGGCGCCGCTGCTGCACGCGGGCTGGGTGCACCTGGAGGCCAACACCGTCCCGGCCCTCGTGCTGCTCTTCCTCGTCCTGGTCACCGGCATCGCCCGCGGCGTCGCGGCCACGGCCATCATCTGGGTCGTCGGCGGCCTCGGCGTGTGGCTGGTCGCGCCGGCGAACGAGATCCACCTCGGCGCCTCGACCCTGATCTTCGGGTGGGTCGTCCACACGCTGCTGCGCGGCTTCTGGGACCGTTCCGGCCGCGAGCTGCTCATCGGCGTCCTCGTCCTCCTCGCCTACGGCGGCATCCTGGTCGGCGTCGTGCCCAGCGATTCCGGCGTCTCCTGGCAGGGGCACCTGTTCGGTGCCCTCGGCGGCGGCCTCGCGGCGTACCTGCTCGGCCGGCGCCGCGACGACGGGCCTGGTGGCCGTGGGGCTGTCGGGGCGGGTGGGACTCGCGGGGCCGGTGGCAGATTCTCCGGTTAAGCGGAGGATCTCCCACTCCTGGTGGGAAGTTCCCGACCAGAAGTGGCAGTTTCTCCGCTTAACCGGAGGTTTTGCCAGGTCGCGCGACCCTCAACCGTCGTCCCGGGCCAGGTCGGCGTGCTCGTCGCGCAGCTGCCGCTTGAGGATCTTGCCGGAGGGGTTCTTGGGCAGCGCGTCGGCGACGACGACGTACTTGGGTGTCTTGTAGCCGGCGAGGCGCCCGCGGGTGTGGACGATGACGTCGTCGGGGGCGAGGGTCTCGCCGTCCTTGGGCACGACGACGGCGACCACGGCCTCGACCCAGCGCGGGTGGGAGACGCCGAAGACGGCGACCTCGGCGACGCCGGGGACCTCGTAGACGGCCTCCTCGACCTCGCGGGAGGCGACGTTCTCGCCGCCGGTCTTGATCATGTCCTTCTTGCGGTCGACGACGTAGAGGCGGCCGCCGTCGTCGAGGTAGCCGAGGTCGCCGGAGTGGAACCAGCCGTGGCGGAACGCCTCGGCGGTCTTCTCCTCGTCCTTGTAGTAGCCCAGGGTGGCGTGCGGGGAGCGGTGCACGATCTCGCCGACCTCGCCGGGCGGCAGCGGGTCGACCGAGGAGCCCTCGGGGTCGACGATGCGGGTCTCGACGTTGAGCGACGCGCGGCCGGCCGAGCCGGCGTACGCCAGCTGCTCGTCGGGGCCTAGCGCGGTGGCGAGCGGCGACATCTCGGTCTGGCCGTAGAAGTTCCACAGCCGCACCTCGGGCAGGCGCTGCTGGATCTCCTTGAGCACCTCGACGGGCATGGGGGAGGCGCCGTAGTAGCCCTTCTCGAGCGAGGACAGGTCGGCGTCGTCGAAGCCGGGGTGGCGCAGCAGGCCGATCCACACCGTCGGCGGCGCGAAGAACTTGGTCACCCGGTGCTCCTCGATCGCCGCCAGCACCGCGGCCGGGTCGGGGCCGGGGAGGATGACCGAGGTGGTGCCGAGCCACACGTCGGGCCCGAGGAACACGTCGAGCTGCGCGCAGTGGTAGAGCGGCAGCGTGTGCAGCTCGACGTCGTCGGGGCGGTAGTCGCCGTCGAGCGCGCACGAGGCGTACTGCCACATCAGGGCCCGGCTGCTCAGCAGCGCGCCCTTGGGCCGCGACTCGGTGCCGGAGGTGTACATCAGCCGCACCGGGTCGTCGTCGCCCACGGCCACCTGCGGCGGCGTGCCGTCGTGGTCGAAGAAGGCCTGCGCGTCGACCCAGCCCTCGGGCACGTCGCCGCTGGCCAGTCGTACGACGGCCCGCACCGGCACCTCGAGCCCGTCGAGGGCCTTCGTGGCCACGGGGAGCAGGGCGTCCTCCACCACGAACGCCCGCGCCTCGCTGTGGTCGAGGATGTAGCCGACCTCGTCGGCGCCGAGCATGAAGTTGACCGGTACCAGCACGACCCCGACGCGGGCGGTGGCGAAGACCAGCACGGCGTACTGCCAGGAGTTGTGGCACAGCAGCGCCAGCTTGTCGCCCTGACGCAGCCCGGCGTCGGTGATCGCGGCCGCGGCCCGGTCGACGACCGCGTCGAGCTCGGCGAAGGTGTAGGACGTCGCGCCGTCGACGATGGCCGGCTTGTCGGGGAAGCGCTGCGCCGTGCGGCGCGGCAGGTCGCCGAGGGCGTGCTGGCGGGCGTGGGAGATCTCGGGTGTGACCTGGGTCATGCGCCCCAAACTACGAGCACGGCCTACGAGGTGGTCGGGGCCCCCGCCAGCGCCGGCGCGCGCCGGGTCGCCCGGCCGCTGCGCAGCACCAGGGCGAGGAGCAGCAGCGCGGCGCCGACGACCTCCAGGACGGAGTAGACGGTGGGCAGCGAGCTGAGGACGTAGCCCTCGAGGATCGTGGAGGAGCCGCCGAGCTCGAGCTGGGCCCGGGAGGCGGTGAGCGTGGTCGCGGGGACGAGCATCAGCACCGCGCCCAGGGCGGCGGGCCGGGCCCAGGCTCGCTCGCGCAGGTGCTGCAGCGCCCACACGGCCAGTGCGAACCACACCAGCGTCTCGAGGCCCTGCGCGGCCAGCTGCACCCAGGCCTGCGTCTGCGGCTCCATGGAGGGAGCCTACGGACCGCGGGCTCACCCCGCCGGGGTTCGCGGGTCCCGCAGGCTGGACCCGACCGCGGCGGCCAGGCACAGCCCGGCCAGGGTGAGCAGCGCGGCGGTCAGGGCGGCGCCGTCGCCGCCGTACACCCCGACGAGGACGATGCTGAGGGCGGAGCCGGCCGCGAAGCCGAGGTAGCGCAGCAGCTGGTTGAAGGCCATCGCGCTGCCGGTCTCGGTGGGCGGCACGTGCGGCACGAGCAGCCCGGCCAGGGAGGAGAACGAGAAGCCGCTGCCCAGCCCACCCACGGCCATGGCCAGCAGCAGCTGCCACAGGTGCTCGTGGTGCCAGGCGAGCAGGGCCAGGGACGCCGCGAACGACGTGCAGCCGACCGGCAGCAGCACCCGCCCGCCCCAGCGTCGCTCGACGCGGCGGGCGGCCTGGCTGCCGAGCACGCTGGCCACGGAGTAGGGCAGGAGCACCAGCCCGGCGGCGGCGACGCCCAGCCCCAGGCCGAAGCCGGCCGACCCGTCGGCCCGGACCACGACGACGGCCAGGCTGAGCAGGCCGTACATGCCGACGCCGAGCACCAGCGCGACGACGTGCGGCCCGACCACGCCGGGCCGGGCGGCCAGGCGCAGGTCGACCAGCGGCTCGGGACGGCGCAGCGTCCAGGTGACCCACGCGGCCGTGGCGACGACCCCGACGGCGGCCAGCGCGAGGACCGGCGCCGAGGTCCAGCCCCACGCCCGGCCCTGGCTGACCGCCAGGAGGAGGGACAGGGTGCCGGTGGCCAGCAGGGCCGCGCCCCCGACGTCGACCGGTTGCCCGGGCACGTCGAGGTCGGCCGGCACGTGGCGCAGGGCGCGGAGCAGGGTGAGCGTGACGAGCGCGGTGCCGAAGACGTAGGCGCCGTGCAGGCCGGCGTGCTCGGCCACCAGCGAGGTGACCGGGTAGCCGAGGCCGGCGCCGGCCACCGTCGTCACCGAGAGCAGCCCGAGCGCGCGGGCCTGGTCGACGCCCCCGTAGGCGTCGCGGGCCACGGCCAGCGCCAGCGGCACCAGCGCCAGGCCGGTGCCCTGCAGCGCCCGGCCCACCACCAGCGCGCCGAACCCGAGCGGCAGCGCGGCCAGCCCTGTGCCCAGCAGCACCACCGCCACGCCGGCCAGGATCGTCGGTCGGCGCCGCCGCCCGCTGCCCAGCCGGCCGAGCAGGGGCGTGGTGACCGCCCCGGCCAGCAGGGTGGAGGTCAGTGCCCACTGCGCAGCGCCCAGGCTGACGTCGTACGACGCGGCGATGCTCGGCACCAGCGGGGCGCCCAGGCTGCTGACGACCGCTCCCACGGTGGTGAGCAGCGCGAGCGTGGTCAGCCGGGCCCGGTCGCGGCGCCAGGAGGCGGTGCGAGCGGGAGCGGCCACCGGGCCATCCTCCCCGCGGCGCCCCCGGGTGCGGCCGGCAGGCCCGGTGCCGAGGCGCGAGCGGAACGAGCGGCCCGGGACCGGTCTCAGGTGGCGCAGACGTCGCCGTCGCAGCCGGGGGCGCCGTCCGGGCTCACCATCGTGAGCGGGGCGCGCTCGGCCCAGGCCTGCTCGAGCACCTGCGCGAAGACCTCGGTCGGCTGGGCGCCGCTGATGCCGTAGCGGCCGTCGACGACGAAGAACGGCACACCGGTCGCGCCGTGTGCCGCGGCCTGGGCGACGTCGGCCGCGACCTCGTCGGCGTGGGCGGCGGAGGACAGCACGGCCCGGGCCTCGTCGGCGTCGAGGCCGACGGAGGTCGCGACGTCGACGAGGACGTCGTGGTCACCGACGTTGCGCGCCTCGACGAAGTAGGCGTGCAGCAGTGCCTCCTCGAGCTCCCCGCGCCGCTCGCCCGCCGCGTGCAGGAGCCGGTGGGCGTCGACGGTGTTGACGTGGAGCGCCTCGCCGTGGCGGCTGAAGTCGAGGCCGACCTCGGCCGCGACCTGCTGCACCTGGGCGACCATCTGCGCGCCCGCCTCCGGGCCGCCGCCGTACCGCCGGCCGAGGAGCTCGGCGACCTTCTCGGTCGGCTCGGTCGGGGCGGTGGGGTCGAGCTGGAACGAGCGCCACACGACCTCGACCTCGTCACGGTGCTCGAAGCCCTCGAGTGCCGCCTCCAGCCGGCGCTTGCCGATGTAGCACCAGGGGCAGACGACGTCGGACCAGATCTCGATGCGCACGCGGGGTCAACCCGCGTCGGGCGCGCCGTGTTCCCGTCGTCGGTGGGCGAGCGCGGCCAGGACGAGGGAGGCCGCCACCAGCCCGACCGCCAGGGCCTGGGCCCAGGCCAGCTCGGTCGCCCACCCGCGGTCGACGATGAAGCCGGGCAGGTCGGTCCAGGCCTCGATGAGGACGTTCGAGCCGGGGTCGTCGACGGAGGCGCCGCTGGAGCGCCGGCGCACCAGCACGGCGTCGACCAGCACCGTCACCGCGACGCCGGCCCCGAGCACGCCGCCGGCCAGCCCGAGGAGGCCCCACGTGCGGCGCACGGCGAGCAGGCCGGCGCCGACCACCACGAGCCAGACGACGACCTGGGCGACGAGCGCGGGCAGGCCGGGTCCGTCGAAGCCGAGGTAGAGGGAGGACTCCACGGGTCAGCGCACCGTCAGCGGGTGCCCTTGCGGGCACGGCTGGCGGTCTTGGCCCGCTCGTTCTGGTCGAGGACGACCTTGCGGATGCGGACGGCCTCGGGGGTGACCTCGACGCACTCGTCGTCGCGGCAGAACTCCAGGCACTGCTCCAGCGAGAGCTTGCGCGGCGGGACGAGCTTCTCGAAGTTGTCGGAGGTGGCGGACCGGATGTTGGTCTGCTGCTTCTCCTTCGTGATGTTGACGTCCATGTCGTCGGCGCGGGAGTTCTCGCCGACGATCATGCCCTCGTAGACCTCGGTGGTCGGCTCGACGAACATGACGCCGCGCTCCTGCAGCGAGGTCATCGCGTACGCCGTGGCCGCGCCCTTGCGGTCGGCGACGAGCGAGCCGTTGTTGCGGGCCCGGATCTCGCCGGCCCACGGCTCGTAGCCCTCGGAGATGCCGTGGGCGATGCCGGTGCCGCGGGTGTCGGTGAGGAACTGGGTGCGGAAGCCGATCAGCCCGCGCGCCGGCACCAGGAACTCCATCCGCACCCAGCCGGTGCCGTGGTTGGTCATCTGCTCCATGCGGCCCTTGCGGGCGGCGAGCAGCTCGGTGATGGTGCCGAGGTACTCCTCCGGCGCGTCGATGGTCAGGCGCTCGAACGGCTCGTGCAGCTTGCCGTCGACCTCCTTGGTGACCACCTGCGGCTTGCCGACGGTCAGCTCGAATCCCTCGCGACGCATCTGCTCGACCAGGATGGCCAGCGCGAGCTCGCCGCGGCCCTGCACCTCCCAGGCGTCGGGACGCTCGGTGGGCAGGATGCGCAGCGACACGTTGCCGATGAGCTCGGAGTCGAGGCGGTCCTTGACCAGGCGAGCGGTCACCTTGCCGCCCTTGACCCGGCCGACCAGCGGCGAGGTGTTGGTGCCGATGGTCATGGAGATGGCCGGCTCGTCGACGTGGATGAGCGGCAGCGCGACCGGGTTCTCGGGGTCGGCCAGGGTCTCGCCGATGGTGATCTCCGGGATGCCCGCGATGGCGACGATGTCGCCCGGACCGGCGGACTCGCCCGGCTTGCGCTCCAGGCCCTCGGTGACGAGCAGCTCGGTGATCTTGACGTTCTTGACGTCGCCGTTGCGCCGCATCCACGCGACCTGCTGGCCCTTCTTGAGGGTGCCCTGGTGGACGCGCACGAGCGCGAGGCGACCGAGGAACGGCGAGGCGTCGAGGTTGGTGACGTGGGCCTGCAGGGGCGCGCCCTCGACGTACGTCGGCGCCGGGATGGTGTCGAGGATGGTCTTGAACAGCGGCTCGAGGTCGTTGCCGTCGGGCATCGAGGCGTTCTCGGGCTGGGTCAGGCTGGCGATGCCGGCCCGGCCGCTGGCGTAGACGACGGGGAAGTCGAGCGCGTCCTGGCTGTGGGAGTCGTCGAGCAGGTCCATGAACAGCTCGTAGGTCTCGTCGACGACCTCACTGATGCGCGCGTCGCCCCGGTCGGTCTTGTTGACGACCAGGATGACCGGCATGTCGGCGTTCAGCGCCTTGCGGAGCACGAAGCGGGTCTGGGGGAGCGGGCCCTCGGAGGCGTCGACGAGCAGCACGATGCCGTCGACCATCGACAGGCCGCGCTCGACCTCGCCGCCGAAGTCGGCGTGGCCGGGGGTGTCGATGATGTTGATCGTCATCGGCTTGCCCTCGGCCGCGGGCCCGGCGTAGTGCACCGCGGTGTTCTTGGCGAGGATGGTGATGCCCTTCTCGCGCTCGAGGTCGCCGGAGTCCATGACCCGCTCGGCGACGCTCTCGGCCTGGTGGGCGGTGAACGCCCCCGCCTGGCGGAGCATGGCGTCGACCAGCGTGGTCTTGCCGTGGTCGACGTGGGCCACAATGGCCACGTTGCGGATGTCGGCGCGGGTGGTGCTCATGCGGGTACGGCGTCCTGTCGGGTCGGCGGCGCGCGCAGCTCGCGCGCGGTGCGGTCGGGCGGCCCGAGGGCCTTGTCGAGTCTAGGTCCGGGGGTGCGCCGGGGCCGATTCGTGGCGGGCGTGACGGTGCTCGCCCGTTCCCTTGCGTCGGTGGTCGGGGGTAGGAAGAGGGCATGTCTCGGACCGCCTGCTTCCTCCCCCCGCACCTGCTGCGCCGCCTGGCCGAGCTCGACCCGGCCGCGGCGACCACCCTGGTCACCGACGACGCGATCCGCGCGGCCCGCGCCGCCGTCCCGCCCACGGTGCTGGCGCCCGTGCGGGCGGCCGACGCCCCGGCCTGGACCGTCCACGACGCGGGCGGCGAGCAGGAGCTGCCGGGCCGGCCGGTGCGGTCCGCGGGGGAGCGGGCCACCGGTGACGTCGCGGTCGACGAGGCCGCCGACGGGGTGGCGGCGTCGCTGGCGCTGCTGGCCGAGGTGTTCGGCCGCGACTCCTTCGACGGCGCCGGGGCGCCGGTGCTGGCCACCGTCCACTTCGGCCAGCGCTACGTCAACGCCTTCTGGGACGGCACCCAGCTCGTCTTCGGCGACGGCGACGGCGTGCTGTTCGACCGGTTCACCAAGCCCGTCGACGTCATCGGCCACGAGCTGGCCCACGCCCTCACCGAGCGCACGGCCGGCCTCGTCTACCGCGACCAGCCCGGCGCCCTCAACGAGTCGGTCTCCGACGTCTTCGCGGCCTGCCTCAAGCAGCGGCTGCTGGGCCAGACCGCGGCCGAGGCCGACTGGCTGGTCGGCGAGGGGCTGTTCCTGCCCGGCGTCCAGGCGCGGGCGCTGCGCGACATGCGCGCCCCGGGCACGGCGTACGACGACCCGCGGCTGGGGCAGGACCCCCAGGTCGGCCACCTCGACGACTACCTCGACACCACCGACGACAACGGCGGGGTCCACCTCAACTCCGGCATCCCCAACCGGGCCTTCCACCTCGCCGCGGTGGCCATCGGCGGCCGCACGTGGGAGGGCGCCGGCCCCATCTGGTACGCCGCCCTCACCGGCGGGCAGGTCGGCCCCGAGACCGACTTCGCGGGCTTCGCCGCGGCCACCGTGGCCGCCGCGGGGGAGCACGCCGAGGCGGTGCGCGGGGCGTGGGCGGGCGTCGGCGTCACCGCCGGTGCCGCGCCGGCCGGCGCAGGCTCGTCGCAGCCGGCACCGGCCCCCGCGGCGTCCCGGGTGCGGGTCCGCCGGACGGGCGGCTTCATCGGCAGCGCGGTGGAGTCGGTCGTCGACCTCGACGCGGGCGGTCTCGACGCCGAGACGGCGGGCGAGCTCCGCGAGCTCGTGGGACGCGTCGGCGCGCTCCCGGCGTCGCCGCGCAGCAACCACCCCGACGCGTTCAGCTACGAGATCGAGCTCGGCGGCCGGTCCGGTCGGCTGGCCGAGAGCGACCTCGACCCCGACCTCCGCCGCATCGTCGACCTGGTGCTGCGCAACGGACAGGTCTAGGTCGGCCCGGGGGAGGGGTGACCTGGCGACCTCCCGTGGTGCGGGAACGGTCGCTGGCTCACCGCCACCCGGAGCCGAGCCCTGGTCAGCGGGCGGCCGACCGGTTCGGTCAGCCCAGGGCGCGGTCGAGCGCGGCCTCGACGTGCAGCGTGGTGGCGGGCAGGACGGGGAGGTCGACGTCGGACTGCCCGATGAGCAGCTCGATCTCGGTGCAGCCGAGCAGCACGCCCTCGGCGCCCCGGTCCCACAGCCCGTCGATCACGTCGACGACGCGGCGGCGGGTGCGGTCGAGCACGTGGCCGTGCACCAGCTCCTCGTAGATCGCAGTGTTGATCCAGTCGTGGTCGGCCGGGTCAGGCACGACCGTCTCCAGGCCGCGGCCCGCGAAGTGCTCGGCCAGGAACCCGTCGGCCATCGACACGGTGGTGCCGACGACGCCCACGGTGCCGAGCCCGGCCGCCTTGGCCGCGTCGGCCACGACGTCACCGAGGTGCAGCAGCGGGATGTCGACCGCCTCGGCCACCTGGTCGGCGACCTTGTGGAACGTCGTGGTGCACAGCAGCAGGAAGTCGGCGCCGCCGCGCTCGACGCTGCGGGCCGCGTCGGCGAGCAGGGTGCCGATCTGGTCCCAGCGCGCCGCCTCCTCCATCGCGGTCAGCTCGGCGAAGTCGACGGTGCTCATCACCAGCTGCGGCGAGGCGAGGCCGCCCCGGCGGGCGCGCGTCCCGACGTTGAGGGCGCGGTAGTAGGCCGCGCTCGACTCCCAGCTCATGCCCCCGACGAGGCCGATCGTCTGCATGACGCGAGGTTATCGAGGACGGAGCCGGGTGCCCGACCGCGGCCGGGGAGTGGTCTCGAGACGGGCCGCCACGCGGCCCTCCTCGACCACCGTGTGGCCCGGTCGCGCCGCCGCCGGGAGGACCAGCGTGGTGGGACCCGGTAGTCCACGGTGGTCGAGGAGGGACGAAGTCCCGTCTCGAGACCACGCGACCGCAGCCGGGAGGACCAGCGTCAGCCCTGGCGGTGGACCTTGTGCTGGGCGGCCTGCGCCCGCGGCCTGATGACCATCTCGTCGACGTTGACGTGCCGGGGGCGGGTGACCATCCACCCGATCGCGTCGGCGACGTCCTCGGCGACGAGGGGCTCGGCGACGCCGGCGTACACCGCGTCGGCCTTGTCCTGGTCACCGTTGAAGCGGACCAGGGAGAACTCGTCGGTCTTGACCATGCCGGGGGCGATCTCGGTGACCCGCACGGGCTGGTCCCACAGCTCCAGGCGCAGCGTCTCGGTGACGACCTGCGTGCCGTGCTTGGCCGCGGTGTAGCCGGCGCCGCCCTCGTAGGCGATGCGACCGGCGGTGGAGCCGACGTTGCAGATGATCCCGGCCTGGTCCTCGGCGCGCAGCAGGGCGGGCAGGAGGGCGCGGGTGACCTGCACCATCCCGATGACGTTGACCTCGTACATCCGGCGCCACTCCTCGGCGTCGGCCTGGGCGACGGGCGCGGAGCCGAAGGCACCGCCCGCGTTGTTGACCAGCACCTCCAGCCGGTCGTCGAAGCGGTCGCGCACGAGCGCCGCCAGGTCGGCCACCGACGCGGCGTCGGTGACGTCGAGGGTGGCCGCCGTGCCACCGATCTCGGCGGCGAGCGCCTCCACCCGGTCGGTGCGCCGCGCGGCGCAGACGACGTGGAACCCCGCCTCGGCGAGGGTGCGGGCGGTGGCGGCGCCGATGCCGCTGCTGGCTCCGGTGACGATCGCGGTCCTGGTCATGCCGTGATCATCGCGCGGCTGGCACACTGGTCCGCCGTCGGGTCGCGCAGGAAGGATCTGTGCGCAAGGGGGTCTCGGTGCGCCAGCTCGCCCTCGGTGCTGCCCTCGTGGGCGGCATCGCCCTGGTCGCCCACCTGTACGTCGACAGCGCCGCCCTCGCCTGGGGCGGCCGCGGTCTCCTCGCGGTCGCCGTGGCCCTGGCCGGCGCCACGCTCGGCCGCCAGGCGTGGCTCCAGGCCGTCTGCGCGGCCGGCGCGGTCGCGCTCGCGGGGTCGCTGCACCTGCTGCTCATCGACCTCGGGCCGCGGATGCAGGTCGAGGCGGTGGTCGGCGGCCTGGCCACGCTGGTCGTCGGGGTGCTCGTGATGCGCCCGACCCCCGCGCGCCCGACCGCGCCTCCGTCTCCGTCCCCGTCCCCGTCCTCGGCCCCGTCCCCGGCCCCGTCCCCGGCCCGCCCGGGGAATCACCGGCACTGATCAGGCGTTGGGGCGGTCATGGGTGCAGTGGGTTCCGGCGACGACGTGCGTCGGCTGGCGATGATCAGCCTGCACACCTCGCCGCTCGACCAGCCCGGCACCGGTGACGCCGGCGGCATGAACGTCTACGTCGTCGAGCTGGCCCGCCGCCTGGCCGCGCGCGGGGTCGAGGTCGACGTCTTCACCCGCGCCACCCGCTCGAGCCAGGGCGCCGTCGTACCGCTGGCCGACGGGGTGTCGGTGCGCCACATCACCGCAGGCCCGTTCGAGGGCCTGACCAAGCACGAGCTGCCCGGCCAGCTGTGCGTCTTCGCCCGCGAGGTGCTGCGCACCGAGGCCGCGCTGCCGGTCGGCCACTACGACGCCGTCCACTCCCACTACTGGCTCTCCGGCCAGGTCGGCGCGCTGGCGCGCGACCGCTGGGGCGTGCCGCTGGTGCACAGCATGCACACCATGGCGAAGGTCAAGAACGCCGCGCTCGCCGTCGGCGACACCCCCGAGCCCGCCGCCCGCCTCATCGGCGAGGAGCAGGTGGTCGAGGCCGCCGACGTCCTGGTCGCCAACACCGACCTCGAGGCCAAGCAGCTCATCAACCTGTACGACGCCGAGCCGGCGCGCGTGGAGGTCGTGCACCCCGGGGTCGACCTGGCGGTGTTCGCCCCGCCGGCCGACGGGCCCGACGGGGCGCGGGCCGGGCTCGGCCTCGACCCCGACGCGGTCGTGCTGCTCTTCGCCGGGCGCATCCAGCCGCTCAAGGCGCCCGACGTGCTCGTGCGGGCCGTGGCCGTGCTGCTGGAGCAGGTGCCCGAGCTGCGCCCCCGCCTGGTCGTGCCGATCGTGGGTGGGCCCTCGGGCAGCGGCCTGGACCGGCCGACCGCGCTCGCGGCGCTGGCGGCCGAGCTGGGCGTCGACGACGTGGTGCGGTTCGTGCCGCCGGTGACCCAGTCCGAGCTGGCCCGCTGGTACGCCGCGGCCACGCTGGTCGCTGTGCCGTCGCACAACGAGTCCTTCGGCCTGGTCGCCGTCGAGGCCCAGGCCTGCGGCACGCCCGTGGTCGCCGCGGCGGTCGGCGGGCTCACCACCGTCGTCGGCGACGGGCGCAGCGGCCTGCTCGTCGAGGGCCACGACCCGCGCGACTGGGCCAGGGTGCTGCGCCGGGTCGTCACCGAGCCCGGCCTGCGCGACCGGCTCGCCGCCGGGGCCCGGGCCCAGGCCGCCTGCTTCTCCTGGGACGCCACCGCGGAGCAGGTGCTGGGGGTGTACCGGCGGGCCCGCAGCCGCATGCGAGAGTCCGTCGGGTGACCGCACCCGCCGAGGTCGTCCGCGCCTGGCTCGACGACAACGACATCGCCCACGACGAGGTCGCCGAGGGGGTGTTCTCGTTCGCGCTGCCGGGGGAGCGCAAGCTGCAGACCCCCGTGCGGGTCGACGTCGGCGTGCACCAGGTCGGCATCCACGCCTTCGTGTGCCGCAAGCCCGACGAGAACCACGCCGGCGTCCACCACTGGCTGCTGCAGCGCAACCTGCGCACCTACGGCGTGGGGTTCGCCGTCGACCACCTCGGTGACATCTACCTCGACGGCCGGCTGCCGATCCAGGTCGTCACGCCCGACGAGCTCGACCGGCTGCTCGGCGCCGTGCTGACCGTCGCCGACGAGTCCTTCAACACCCTGCTCGAGCTCGGCTTCGCCTCCGCCATCCGCAAGGAGTGGGAGTGGCGGCGCCTGCGCGGGGAGTCGACGGCCAACCTCGAGGCCTTCCGCGGCTGGCTGGAGACCGCCGACACCGACCCGTCGTAGTCAGCACCGGTCGGCGACGGGTCGGCGACGGTCAGGCCGAACGGACCGTCGGGCAGCCCAGGAACTCCGCGGCGGGCACCGGCCGGCCGAGGTGGTAGCCCTGGCCCTGCTGGCAGCCCATCGAGCGCAGGTGGGCGGCCTCGACCGCGGTCTCGATGCCCTCGGCGACGATGGTGACGCCGAGGGTGGAGACCAGGTCGAGGACCGAGCGCACCAGCTCGAAGCCCGACGCCTCGCGCGCGACCCCGCTGATGAGCGACCGGTCGATCTTGACGGTGTCGATCGGCAACCGGTGGAGGTGGGCGATCGTGGAGTAGCCGGTGCCGAAGTCGTCGATCCCGATGCCGACCCCGAGGCGGCGGAGCGCGAGCAGCGTCTCGCGGGCGGCCGGCTCGTCGGTCAGCGCCGCGGTCTCGGTGATCTCCAGCAACAGCGACGACGGGGCGACCCCCGAGCGGGCCAGGGCCGCCTCGACGTGGTCGACGTACGACGGCTCGCGCAGCTCCAGCGGCGAGACGTTGACGTGCATCCGGAAGCCCGGTCGCACCTGGTCGCGCCAGGCGGCGGCCTGGGCGAGGGCCCGGCCGAGCACGAGGCGACCGAGGGGGACGATCAGCCCGGTGCGCTCGGCCGCCTCGACGGTGAGGACGGGGGAGACGGCCCCGCGCAGCGGGTGGGTCCAGCGCAGCAGCGCCTCGGCCCCGACGACGTGTCCGCCGGCCAGGTCGTGCACGGGCTGGAAGTGCAGGTCGAGCTGCTGGGGGTCGACGGTGATGGCCTCGGCCAGGTCGCGCACCCGGGTCAGCTCGTCGGTGACCCCCAGGGCCGCGGCCTCGACGTGCCAGCGGGTGGCGCCCGGCGACTCGCGACCGGCCGCCACCACCGCGGCCCGCACGTCGCGCACGACCGCCCAGACCTCGTCGTCGGAGTCGCAGACCGCGGCGCCGACCGTGACCACCGGCCAGACGAGGTCGTGGGAGAGGCTGACCAGGCGGCGCAGGCCGGTGAGCAGGTCGTCGACCCGGGCCTGCACGTGGTCGCGCTCGACCACGACGGCGGCCAGGAACCCGCCGAGCGGCGAGGCGCGCAGCAGGCGCACCCGGAGGTCGTCGAACTGCAGGGCGCGCCGGGCGACCTCGGCGGTGACCATCTCGAGGGCGTGGGCCCCGTGCACGTCGGCGATCTCGGCGGCGTTGCCGAGCGAGGCGGCGAGCAGGACCAGGGCGTTGCGGCTGTCGCTGTGCCCGGCCCGCAGGTCGGCGATGGTCGAGATGAGCGTCGACGTCGTCGGCAGGGTGGCGCCGTGCTGGTCCAGCCCGATGGCGAGCGAGGCCGGGGAGGGAGAGCTCATGCGCCCAGCTCGACCCGGCCGACCGACCACGGGACACCGGTCTCGCGGATGACGCCGAGCAGCACGTCGGGGGCGACGTGCTCGGCCAGGAACGCCGCCGCACCGAGGTGGTGCACCTCGCGGATCTCCTCGTCGTCGACGCCGGCGGCGGTGTCGGCCACCACCACGACGGGCGTGCGCCGCATCCGCAGGTGGCCACGGACCGCGCGGAGCACGTCGATCCCGCTGCCCGAGGCCAGCCGCAGGTCGGTCACCACGACCGCCGGCAGCGGGTGCCGGTCGCGGTCGGCGTACGCGCCGCGGCCGAGGACATAGTCACGGGCGTCGTCGGCGTCCCGGCACGCGACGACGGGGTTGGACAGGTGGCCGCGGACGAGCGCGTCGCGCGTCGCCGCCAGACGGTCGGCGTCGTGGCCGACCACCAGGACCGGTGGATGCATGTGGGGTTGCCTCCGGGAGCACGCCGCGCATCGGGACCGCGCGGGGGGGAGCGTGTCGTTCAGGGAATTCTTATCGGAATCAAGGCGACGCGCCTAGCGATCTCGGTAAACATCAGGCAACGCTCTAGACCGGCCGGGGCATGTCGCCCGTGTGACAGTAGGGGCTGACGTCACCTCATGGGGTGCTGCTGGTCCCATCGGGCCGGGATCTGCCCGATCGGCTACCGGGGGTGACCAGGCAGGAATGCCCGATCGGCCATCAGGCCATGCCCAGCGTTGCCAGGTAGGCCTGCCCCAGGGGCACGCCCGCGACCAGCCCCAGGGCGGCGCCGCCGAGCATGAACGGCCCGTGCGGCACGTGGGCGCGCCGCGGCAGCCGACCGGCCAGGCGCAGCGGGAGCAGCACCACGGTGCCCAGCAGGAACCCGGCGAACAGGCCCACCACCGCGGCGGGCCAGCCCAGCAGCCCGAGGACCAGGCCCAGCACCGGGGCGAGGGCCACGTCACCGAAGCCCATGGCGCGCCCGCCCGAGCCGTAGTGCAGCAGGGCGTACAGGCCGGTCCAGGCCCCGACGGAGACCGCCACGGCGCGCCAGTCGACCTCGGTGGCACCGGTGGCGGCGCCCGCCGCGACCACGAGCACGACCAGGACGGTGGCGGTGCGGGTGATGGCGAAGGGCAGCCGCAGGTGCTCGAGGTCGATGAGGGCCAGGCCGATGCCGGCGCCGACCACCACGAGGGCCGCGAGGAGCACGACCGGGTCGCTGACGCGCCAGGCCGTCACCGCGAACGCGGCGCCGGTGCCGGCCTCGACGAGGGGGTAGCGCACCGCGATCGGCTCGGCGCAGTCACGGCAGCGCCCGCGCAGCAGCAGCCACGACACCACGGGCACGTTGTCGCGCGCCCGCACCGCGTGGCCGCAGCCCGGGCACGCCGACGGCGGGTGCACGACCGACAGCCCGGCCGGCACGCGGTGCACGACGACGTTGAGGAAGGAGCCCACCAGCAGCCCGAGCACCGCGGCCGTGCCGACGACGTACGCCGTGGGCAGGAGCTCCCAGGCGCTCACCGGAGGTCCCGGGACGGGAGGGCGGCGGGGGGACGGGCGGCCGTGGACGGCATGGCTCCTCCGGGGGTCGCGGGGCTGCCCCGCGGACGTCCGGGGCCACCTGCGTGATCGGCCGCGCGGGGTGGCGACTTGAGTCGGACCCGAGACGGTCAGGGCCGGTCAGGGCCGGGTCAGGGCCGGTCAGGGCCGGTCAGGGCCGGTCAGGGCCGGGTCGGGGCGGGGCCCGCGCCGCAGGCCGCGCACCCGGTCGGGAGACCACGCCTCGCGCCAGGCCGCGGTGGCTGCCAGGTCGGCAGGTGCGCCGACCCAGTACCCCTGCAGCACGTCGCAGCCGATCCGGGCGAGGGTCGCGGCGGCGGTGGCGTCCTCGACGCCCTCGGCCACGACCCGGATGCCGAGGCCGTGGGCGGCGCCCGTGAGGGCCTGGACCAGCGGCAGGGTGCGGGGGTCGTGCAGGTCGGCCACGATGCCCGGGTCGACCTTGATCTCCCGCGCGGCGGGGTTGTTCCACAAGGTGGTGAGGGAGGACCGGGCGGTGCCGAAGCCGCGGATGCTCACGCCGAAGCCGGCCCGGGCGAGCGCGGTGAAGACGGGCGAGGTCTCGGCGCCGAGGGTCGAGACGGGCTCGGTGATCTCGAGCACCAGGTCCCGCGGCTCGTGGCCCTGGGCGCCGACGGCGGCGGTGAGGTGCTCGACCAGGCCGCGCGCGAGGACGTGGCGTCGGGTGACGTTGAGCGAGAGCCGGGCGCCGGCGGCGATCCGCTGCAGGGCGGGGAGGTCGCGCAGCGCCAGGTCGATCACGCGGGCGGTGATCGGGGCCATCGTCCCGGTGCGCTCGGCCAGGGGCACGAACTCGCGCGCCGTCAGCAGGCCGAGGTCGTCGTGGTCCCAGCGCACCAGGGCCTCGAAGCCGACCGGCTCGCCGGTGCTCACCGACACCTGCGGCTGGTAGTGCAGGAGCAGGCGGTCGGCGGCGAGACCCGCCCGCAGGTCGCGGGCCAGCCGCGGCGAGGACGACGCGTGTCGTGCGTCGGGCGGCGAGCTGGCCCGCCAGCGGCCGCTGCCGGCCGCCTTGGCGGCGTACATCGCCTGGTCGGCGGCGAGCAGCAGCTCCTCCAGGGTGCTGCCGTCACGGTCGGAGCGCGCCAGGCCGACCGAGACCCCGACGCTGAGCACCAGGTCGTCGACCTCCATCGGCTCCGCGAGCGCGGCGATCACGGACTCGGCCCGGGCCGCCGCCTCGTCGGGCCCGGCCAGCGAGGGGCAGAAGGCGGCGAACTCGTCGCCCCCGAGCCGGACCACGAGGTCGCCCGGGCCGAGCTGGCCGCGCAGGCGCACGCCCACCTCGGCCAGCACCCGGTCGCCGACGTGGTGGCCCGCGACGTCGTTGAGCTCCTTGAACCCGTCGAGGTCGAGCACCAGCAGCACGACCGGGCGGCCGATCTCGGCGGCCCGGGCCAGCAGCGCCGGCCCGCGCTCCAGCAGCTCCTCGCGGCGCGGCAGCCCGGTGACCGTGTCGCGGCTGGCGACCGGGGCGCCCGGTGGCGGCACGGGGCCGAGGACGGTGCGGTTCACGGCGGACCTCTGGTGTCGGCACCGGAGCCGCGCCCGGCGGCGGGGGCCGCGGTGACCTCCGGTGTTTCCCACGACATCGGCGGAGACCGGCGCGGACTTGAGTCCACCCCACGGGTGGCCTGGAGCCCCGCGACCCTCTCTAGGGTGGCCGCGTGAGCGACGACGACCTGCCGCTGAGCGGCCAGCGCCGCACGATCAAGGACGCGGTCGCCTCCCCGCACCTGGCCTCCGTCGACCTCGCCGGGCTGCGGGCCTACCGCGAGCGGCTGCGCGCGGAGGAGGAGCGCATCTCCTACTGGCGGCGCCTGGTCCACGCCCGCATGGACCTGCTCGAGGCGGGGGCGCTCGGCGACTCGCCGATCGACGTCGACGCCCTCGGCCGGGTGCTCGGCGACACCGGCAGCGGCCACGCCCGCGCCGCGCTGCACCGCGTCCGGGCGGCCGACCCGCTGCCCGACCTGCCCGACCTCGCCGAGGTCTGGGTCACCCCCGTCGACGAGGCCGGGGTCGCCGAGGCCCGCGAGCGCCTCGGGGCGGCCGAGGCGACCCTGACGTCCTACCGGCGTGCGCTGCACGACCGGATCGACGAGGCCACGGCCGAGCTCATCGTGCGCTACCGCGCCGAGCCGACCCTCGCCCTGCAGATCCTCGTCTGAGCCGATGCCCTCAAGCCCCGGTCCGGTCCCGCCGACACCCTCGGTGGAGACCGCGTCCCCCCTCCGCGGTGTCCCGGCGCCTGCCGGTCCCGGCCCCACCAGGGTGCCGGGACCGGGCACGCCCGTCGCCGCCCGCCCCGAGGAGCTCCCGTGACCAGCGACGCCGCCTCCCACGACCACGACGCCTCCCACGTCGACGAGCTCTGGCGCCGCTACGGGGAGACCCGGTCGCCCGAGGTCCGCAACCAGCTCGTGCTGCAGTACTCCCCGCTGGTCAAGTACGTCGCCGGTCGCGTCCGCAGCGGCCTGCCCCAGACCGTTGACTCCTCCGACCTCGTCTCCGAGGGCGTCATCGGCCTGATGGACGCCATCGAGCGGTTCGAGCCCGAGCGCGGGTGGACCTTCCAGACCTACGCCGTGCCGCGCATCCGGGGCGCCATCATCGACAGCATCCGCGCCGCCGACTGGGTGCCCCGCTCGGTGCGCAGCAAGCTGCGCGAGGCCGACGCCGCCCAGGAGGCGCTGCAGGTGCGCCTGGGTCGCCCGCCGACGCCCGAGGAGGTCGCCGCCGAGATCGGCACGACCGTCCAGGCGCTGCGCGACCTGCGCGACCGGGCCTCGTCGGTCACCCACGTCGAGGAGGACGAGGTCGCCGCGCTCGACGACCTCGCGCCCGCCGTCGACGCCGCCCTCGAGGACGCCGACACCCGTCGCTCCCTGCTCGCCGCCCTGGCCACCCTGCCCGAGCGGGACCAGGTGGTGATCGCGCTCTACTTCTTCGAGGGCCTCACGCTCGGTGAGATCGGCCAGGTGCTCTCGGTGACCGAGTCCCGCGTCAGCCAGCTGCGCAGCCGGGCCACCGCCTCGCTGCGGGCCGGCCTCGCCGAGGCGCTCCGGGCCTGACGCGCCTCAGCGGCCGGCGGCCACGACCCGGCGCAGCGCGTCCGACCCGGTCACCGTCGCCACCGCGGCGCCCACCGCCGCGGCCCGGTCGCGTGCCGGCCGGTCCGTCGCCGCGGCCGCCGCCTCGACCCGTTCCGCGGCCGCGCGCAGCACCGCGGCGAGCTCGCGCGCGGGACCCGTCACCGGGTCGGGGCCGGCCGGCGCCGCGTCGTACGACGGGGTGGGCGGCGGGCCGACCGGCGCCGCCGGGGCCGCCGGGGCCGATGGGGCCGCCGCACGGCGCCGCCCGGCGTCGGCCTCGACCTCGGCCAGCAGCGCGGCGGCGCGGCGCTGCTCGCGTGCCCGGGCCTCCCGTCCGGCCCGGCGGACCCGCTGCACGCCGAACGCCGCGCAGGCGGCGACGAGCGCCAGGATCGCCGCGACGAGCACGAGGTCGGTCTGGGTCATCGGGGGCCTCCGGCGGATCGGTGGGGACGCCGCAGCGTACGACGACCGGACCCCCTCAAACTCCCGGCCCACGGCGCCGATACCTCTCGTGACATCCATCGGCACCCGTTCCTGCGCGCGCGTCGTGCCCCGCTCCCCACGAGGTCCTCATGCCCCCCACCGGCCACGCCCCGCTCCCGTCCGTCGCCGCACCCGACATCTTCGACTCGCTGGTGCGCGAGCTCGGGTTCCTGCCGGGTGAGTCCGTCGTCCCCCGGATCGTCCCGCCGACCGCCGCCGCGCCGCTCGCCCCCGTGGCGCCGGCCGCCCCCGTGGCGCCGGCCGCCCCCGTGGCGCCGGTCGTGCCCGTGGTGCCGGCGGCGCCGGTGGTCGGGCCCGTGGTGCGTCCCGTCCCCGTCGCGGCGCCCGCCCCGGTCCCCGCCCCGACCGGCGTCCCGGTCGCCCCCGCGCGGCGGCTGCCGATGATGCCGCCCGTCGTCCGCGGCTGAGCGCCCCACGACCCGACCGGAGCACCCAACGTGAACCATCCTGCGGGCCTCCTCGCGATCCCGTGGCGCTACGTCGACCTCGACCTGATCGAGCTGTGGGTCTGGGAGACCGACCACTTCGAGGCCAAGGTGACCGCCGAGCCGCACTCCTTCGCCTGGGAGGTCGGCGACCTCGTCGTCCCCGACGGCGGCGTCGCCCGGTGGCTGACCGGCGGCCGCACCATCGACTTCGCCTCCGCCGAGGTGGCGGTCCGCGAGGTCGTCGGCAAGTCTTATCCCGCGCGCTACGGCTACCGCGGGTACGCCGGCCACCTGGCCACGACCTTCGTCGTCGCCGACGGGCGGACCCTCGACCTCGGCCCCTTCCACGGCAGCCGGGCCCTGGTGACGGTGCGGATGCCCGGCGGAGCGGACCAGTCCTTCCTCGGCCGGTGCACCGTCCACCACTACGAGCTGCTGCTCGCCCTCGACTCGGGCCAGCAGGTCCGCATCCAGCCGTCCTACATCGTCGACGTGACCGGCGAGAACGGCGCGACCGCCGCCTCCGCCACGGCGTACGCCGGGGTCGGCCGCACCTACCACGGCGAGGTGGTCCACGGCTGCACCGGAGCCCCGGCCTTCCTGCCGGGCACGGTCGAGCACACCGGCACCCGGTGCCCCGTGCACGAGTCGACCGTCCCCCGCACCGCCGAGGTGCTCCGGCCCGCCTGAGCGGGACGCGGCGGCCACCCGCAGGAGCGACCAACGGCGAGAGGCCGGCCCCCTCGGGGGCCGGCCTCTCGCCGTCGTCGTGCGGGCCGGGGTCAGCCGGGCAGGGGCTGGAACCGGCGCCGCAGGCGGTCGCCCTCGACGGAGCCGAGGGCGCGGACCAGGTGGTCGCGCACGGTGCCCACGGCCCGGTCGAGGTCGGCGGGCAGGGAGCCGATGGTCTCGGTCTCGGCGGCGGCCAGGGCCCAGCGCAGCTCGACGCTGAGGAGCGCGGTGTCGCCGACGGCCAGCGCGGCGTCGATGAGGTAGGCCTCCAGGGTGGCCCAGTCGGCCTGCCAGGCCAGCGCGAGCGCGTCCTCCGGTCGTCCGTCGCGGACCAGGTCACGGGCCGCGGCCATGCAGTCGGCGGCCTCCTGGTCGCGCTCGGCGACGGCGGCCTCGGGTGCGAGGTCGCCGAGGCGCTGCCGGGCCACCTCGGCGACGTCGTGCGCCGTGGGCGCGGGGAGCGCCTCGAGGTGGGCCAGGGGCGTGAAGCGGCGCTCCATGAGCGCCAGCGCCGAGGGCTCGAACGCGCCCGCGAGCGCCCGCCGGGCGGCCCGGACCGTGGCGGCCGCCGACGCGGTGTCGCCGGGCTCGGCGTCCCGGCCGGCCGCGGCGAAGGCGCGCGCGACGGTGGCGGTGATCTCGAGCAGCTGCTGGTCGGGGTCGGGCGCGGCGAACATGACCCGCTCCCACATGACCGCCTGGACGATGCCGAGGTCGGCCGCCCAGGTCGCCGCGACCGCTCCCAGCGCGTCGCCGGCGGCGGCCTGACGCCGGGCGTGGCCGCGGTGGCGGGCGATGCCGGCCGTGGTCTCGGAGTACAGCAGCTCCGGGGTGTGGCCCACGATGGTCACGACGACCTCCGCTACGGCGCCGGGACGACGGCGCCCGTGCTGCCCGCGGGGGCAGCAGCGGCGGGGTCGGCGGCGGGGTCGGCGGGGTCGGTCGGGGCCGGCGGCGCGTCGGGGTCGACGACCGCGGGCAGCAGGAACATCGTCCCGGTCAGGTTCAGCGTGTACCCGGCCGCGGCGGCGCCGTCGGCCTCGGCCGCGGGGTCGAGGCCGGCGGTCTCGAAGAGGTAGGACCGGTCGCGGTCCTCCAGGCCGGCCATGAACTGGTAGAGCTGCTCGAGGGAGCCGGTGACCGTGGCGACGATGTCCATCGTGGCCAGGCCCGTCGCGGGGGCGGCGCCTGCCTCCGGCAGCGTGGCGCCGCCGGCCGCCGTGGCGGACCCGGCGGCCGCGGGCGGCGTCGGGGTGAGCGAGGTGACGGCGGCGTCCTCGGGGATCCCGGCCGCGCGGGCGGCGGCCCGGACGTCGGCGAACAGCTCGGCCTGCACGGCGGTCGGCGGGAAGCGCCGGGCCAGGGAGGCCGCGACCTCGCGCTGGGCGTCGAGCCCGGCCTCCTTCTCCTGCAGGTCGCGGATGGAGGCGGTCACCGTGGCGTTGCCCTGGGCGGCGGTCTCGGTCTGCGAGCGGACCTCGTCGACCTGGCTCATCCGGGGCGAGATCACCAGCAGGTAGCCGACGACGAGGACGAGCAGGACGGCAGCGCCGCCGACGAGCTTGGTCATGGCCGTCTTGTCCAGCGAGCTCACTGGTCGGTCCCCTCGACGAAGGCCGGGTCGGCGTAGCGACCGGCGTAGGCGGCGGTGGTCACCGACACCGAGGCGGTGAAGGTGATGGCGTCGGTGGCGGCGGCGCCCTCGGTGGCGGCGGCGCCCTCGGCGCCCGCGCCCCCGGTCTGGGAGTCGGAGATGAAGAGGTCGGCGAAGAGGTCTGACCGGTCCAGGCGACGTTCCCAGGCACCGAGCAGGGCCCGGGAGTCGGCGGCCCCGCTGACGGTGATGCACCCCGCGCGGCTCTCGGGCGCGGCGTACGGGTCGGGGGAGGGGCACGAACCGCTCGTCGCGGTCGGGTCGACCGGAGCGGGGGCGGTGCCGGCGGCGCCCGCGGCGCCGGCGGTCGGGAGGGGCGCGGAGTCGACGGTGGCCTCGACGGTCTGCAGCGTCACGCCGGCGGGCGCGGTGGCGAAGAGCTGGTCGACGACGTCGGAGAGCAGGACCTCGCGGGCCATCGTCTCCTGGATCGTGAGCCGGTTGGCGTCGACGGTCGTGTAGAAGGTCCGCACGGGGGTCAGCTCCGCGACCTGGCCTGCCAGCGCGGCGCCGCGCGCCTGCTCGGCGGCCAGCTCGTCCTCGGCGCTCGAGATCGCCCCGGCCTGCAGCGCCCACCCGGCGGCCACCGCCGCCACCGCCACCCCGGCCGCGACGGCGAACCGCGTCCGCAGGCGGGCCAGGTGCGCCTTCTCCATGACGGCAGGCGGGAGCAGGTTGACGCTGGGCAGGGTGGGCACCAGCGGCGGCGGGGCGTCCTCCTTGCCCTTGCCCTTGCCCTTGCCCTTGCCCTTGCCCTTGCCGGTCTCGTCGGCCGTGGCGGCCGTGCCCGTGCGCCCGGCGTCCGGGGACGCGCCGGCGTCCTTGGTGCGGGTCCTGGTCAGCATGGCCACGTCAGCTGGCTCCCATCGTGAGACCGAGGGCGGTGGCGAGCTCCTGGGGGGTGACGCCCTCGGGCACCGCCGCCCGCCGGCTCGTGGAGACGTGCTCGAGGGGGTTGCCGTGCTCGACGGGCACCCGGAGCTCGGAGGACAGGCGCTGGGCGAGCCCGCCGAGGTTGCCGCCTCCACCGGTGAGCACCACGCGGGCGAGGGTGCCGACCTCGGCCCCGCTGGTGAAGAAGAAGTCGACCGTCTGGCGGACCTCGCCGATCAGACGTGAGACCGACTCGTTGATGAGGGTCTGGGCCGGGTGCTCGTCGGTCGGTACGGCGGAGGTCGCGACCCCTCCGAACACGGTGCCGCCCACGCCGGCCCCGGCCCCGGCGCCGGCAGGCTGGAAGGTCGGCATGCCGAGCGCCACCTTGGTGCGCTCGGCCTCCTCGACCGACCACCCGAACCGCTCCGCGAGCTGGGTGGTGAGCACGTCGCCGCCCTGCCCGGTCATGATCCGCACGTAGCGGGGCTGCCCGCCCTCGTGGATCACCAGGTTGGTCACGTGCGCGCCGAGGTCGAGCAGGACCTCGGTGCCGGCGCCCGGGCGGGCGGTCGGGTGGGTGGCGCGCACCAGCGCGAACGGGCTGATCTCGGCCTGCACGGCCCGCAGCCCGGCCCCACCGAGGGCGTCGAGGAACCCGGTGAGGGTCTCGTTGGAGGCCACGACCAGCAGGACCTGCAGCATCCGCTTGGTCTGGCCGGTCGCGGGGTCGGTCACCTCCACCTCGCGGAGCGCGTGGTGGTCGACGGTGACCTCGTCGATGTCCATGGGGATGTAGTCGGCCGCCTGGTACTTCAGCGACTTGCGGAAGTCGTCGGGCGCCAGCCACTCGAGGTCCATCTGGCGCACCAGGACGTGGCTGTTGGCCAGGGAGAAGACGACCTTCTTGGAGGCCAGCTTCTCCCGGGACCACAGGTCCTTGAGCACGCCGCCGACGACGGCGGCGTCACGGACCTCGCCGCCGACCACGGCGCCGGGCGGCATCGGTGCGACCGCGATCTTCTCCACGGTCGGGCCGCCGCGGCCCGGCGTGAATTGCACGGCGCGCACCTTGGAGCCACCGAGGTCGAGACTGACCAGCGTGCGTCCCACACGTACCCCTCGAGTCGTGAGGTGCCGGGTGGGCCCGACCCCTCGTCGTCCGCCCCGGCCGGTGCCGGCGGGGGCCTTCCGCAGCAGGTATCGGGTGGCGCGGGCGCTCCCTTGACGGCTCGGCCGCTATTTCCTGGCGGGCTCTGCCCCACCCTCCAGCCGGGGCTCCGCGTGGCCGATGCTCACCGCGACACCCACACCGCCGACCGGCCCGCGATCCACGAGCGGGGGCCGGGCGTCCAGCGAAGGCCGCCGATGACCCAGACCCTGCAGCCCGACACCGACCCCCAGGTCGAGCCCGAGCCGGCGCCGCTGCGGCTGCGGCCGTTCTTCCAGGCCCTGGTGGACCACAAGGGGTCCGACCTGCACCTCAAGGCCGGGTCGGCCCCGAAGGTCCGGCTCTCGGGCGTGCTGACCCCGCTGGACCACGCCCCGCTGACGGCCGAGCAGGCCGAGGCGTGGGTGGTGGAGACGATGGACCGCGACGTGCGCCGGCGGTTCGCGGAGACCAACGAGGCCGACTACTCGATCTCGCTGCCGGGCCTGGGTCGGTTCCGCGCCAATGCCTTCCGGGCCCGCGGCACGGCCGCCCTGATCTGCCGCCGGGTCGCCGACAACCCGCTGACCCTCGACCAGCTGGGGGTGCCGCCGGTGCTGGCCGACCTGGCCCTGCACCACCGCGGCATGGTCCTGGTCACCGGTCCGACCGGGTCGGGCAAGACCACGACGCTCGGCGGGATGGTCGACCTCATCAACGCCACCCGGCCCGTGCACGTGCTGACCATCGAGGACCCCATCGAGATCATGCACACCGACAAGGTGGCCTCGGTCAACCAGCGCGAGCTGCGCCTCGACACCGCCGACTTCTCCGTGGCGCTGCGGGCGGCGATGCGCCAGGACCCCGACGTCATCCTGATCGGCGAGATGCGCGACGTGGAGACCGTGCGGGCGGCGGCCTCGGCCGCCGAGACCGGCCACTTCGTGATGTCGACGCTGCACACCAGCGACGCCGCCGAGACGGTCAACCGCATCATCGACTTCTTCCCGGCCAGCGAGCAGAAGCAGATCCGGCTCGCCCTCGCCGCGTCGCTGCGCGGCATCGTGTGCCAGCGCCTCGTGCCGCGCGCGGACGGCGCCGGGCGGGTGTGCGCGATGGAGGTGCTGGTCAACACGCCCCGCGTCGCCGAGGCCATCGCCGACCCCGACAAGACGCACTCGATCACCGACATCGTGGCCGAGGGCCGCCACCACGGCATGCAGACCTTCGACCAGCACCTCGTCGACCTGGTGATGTCGGGACAGGTCACGGTGGCCGCGGCCAAGGCGGCCTCGACCAACGCCCACGACCTGGGCGTCCAGCTCAAGCGCGCCGGGCTCGACCCGCGCGTCGTCGACGCAGCCTGACGACCCGCGCGCCCCACCCGTCGGGGGCATCCAGTCGGGGGCCGGCCGAGCCGATACCCCCACGAGCCCCTACGAGCAGCCCACCTCGGAGCACCCCATGACGACGTACGCCACCCTCGGCCAGCCGGCCGTCCCACCCGGACCGCCCGGCCCCCCGGGCAGCGGTCGGAGCGCGAGCGTCCTCCACCTGCTGGAGAAGGGCACCGTCACCCCCGAGCAGGTCGCCGAGGCCGAGCTGGCCGCCGAGGACGGCCGGCAGCCGTTGCTCAACGTGCTGGTCGCCACCGGCGCGGTCAGCAAGGTCGACGCCGTCCGGGCGCACACCGAGGTGCTGGGCCTGGAGTTCGTCGAGCTCGTCGACCGGGTCGTCGACGGTGGGGCGCAGACGCGCCTGGCCGGCGACACCTGCCGCCGCCTCAACGTCATCCCCATCGGGTGGGACGGCCCACGGCTGCTGGTGGCCGCCTCCGCCTCGGCCGCCCGCGACCTCAACCTCAAGGACGACCTCCAGCGGATGGCGGGCGTCGAGATCACGTTCGCGGTCGCCATGAAGGAGGACATCGCGGCCAAGGTCAACCGGACCTACCGGCCCGACGGCGAGCTCGACCAGCTGGCCTCCGACCTCACCGACACCGAGGACACCAGCGACAGCGAGCTCACCGCCCTCGGCGACGTGACCGCCGAGGCGCCCGTCGTCCGGTTCGTCAACCTGCTCATCATGCAGGGGATCGCCGACGGGGCCTCCGACATCCACCTCGACCCCGGCGAGCACAGCCTGCGCGTGCGCTACCGCATCGACGGCGTGCTCAAGGACGCCCACACCGCCCCGAAGAACATCCAGGCCGCCGTCATCTCCCGGCTCAAGATCACCGCCGGCATCGACATCGCCGAGACCCGCAAGCCGCAGGACGGCCGGCTCTCGGTGACCCACGAGGGCAAGAAGATCGACCTGCGCGTCGCCTGCCTGCCGACGGTCTTCGGCGAGAAGGTCGTCATGCGCATCCTGGACAACTCCACCGCGCAGATGAGCCTGGACGACCTCGGCTTCTCGCCCGACAACTTCGCCCGCTTCGCCGAGTCCTACAGCAAGCCCTACGGGATGATCCTGGTGACCGGGCCGACCGGGTCGGGCAAGTCGACCACGCTCTACGCCACCGTCAACATCGTCTCCGACCCGCAGGTCAACGTCATCACGGTGGAGAACCCGGTCGAGTACCGGCTGCCCGGCATCAACCAGGTGCAGACCAACGACAAGGCCGGGATGACCTTCGCCGCGGCCCTGAAGTCGATCCTGCGGTCCGACCCCGACGTCGTGCTGATCGGTGAGATCCGCGACCACGAGACCGCCCAGATCGCCGTCGAGGCCGCACTCACCGGCCACCTCGTGCTGACGACGCTGCACACCAACGACGCCCCCAGCGCCATCACCCGGCTCGTCGAGATGGGCATCGAGCCCTTCCTCGTCGGCTCGGCGCTCGACTGCGTGCTGGCCCAGCGGCTGTGCCGCAAGCTGTGCACCAAGTGCTGCGAGTCCTACGTCCCGACCGCCGAGGAGCTGCGCTCGTTGCGCGACTTCCCCTGGGCCGAGGGCGACCCGCTGCCCACGCTGCTCAAGCCCGTGGGGTGCAACTCCTGCTCGCTGACCGGCTACAAGGGCCGGATGGCGCTGCACGAGGTCATGTCGGTCTCGGAGAACGTCGAGCGGCTCGCCGTGCAGCGCCTGCCGTCCGACGAGGTGATGAAGCTGGCCCGCAGCGAGGGCATGAAGACCCTCCTCGAGGACGGGTGGGCCAAGGTCCTGCAGGGCCACACCTCCATCCCCGAGATCCTCCGCGTCGTCGCGACCTGACCCGCCGTCCCGGGTCAAGGCGCGCCCCTCCGCGGCCGATGACCTCTGTGCTGCACCCGTGAGCGAGGAGCCCCCATGACCGAGCCGTTCGAGTTCGAGCCGGCGCCGTACGACGACCCGGCGGCCGGGTCCCTCAGCCTGCCCGTCGCGCCCGCGGGTCTGCCCGTCGCGCCCGCGGGTCTGCCCGTCGCGCCTGCGGGTCTGCCCGTCGCGCCTGCGGGTCTGCCCGTCGCGCCGGCCGGCCTGCCGCTGGCACCTGCCCCGGCCGCCGGCCTGCCCCTGGCTCCGGCCGCCGGGCTCCCGGTGACCCCGGTGGCGGCCGCGCCCGCTCCGGAGCCGGCCCCCCTGCCGGTCCCGCCGGTCGCGCCGGTCGCGCCGGTCGCGGTGGCCCCCGTGCCGGGCGGCCCGGCGCACGCGGCCCCGGTCGCGGTCACCCCCACCACGGTGCTCCCGGTCGTGCCCGCCCAGCCCTCGACGTCCGCACCCGTGGTCAGCCCGGTCGTCCCGGTCGCCTCCGTGGCCGCCCCGGCCGCGGTCACCGAGGCCGCTCCCGTCTCGCCCGTGGCGCCCGCCGTCCACGTGGCGCCGGTCCAGCCGGTCCCGACCACGGCCGGCGGCCACGGCGCACCGGTGCTGGCCCCCGCCGCGGCGACCCCCGGCGTACGCGCCGTGGACCGCGCCGAGGAGGCCGAGCAGCAGATCGCCCTCGACCAGGTCCTCGGCTTCATGGTCGACGCCGGCGGCTCCGACCTGCACCTGTCCGCCGGCGCGCCCCCGACCATCCGGGTGCGGGGCGAGATGCAGCGGGTGCCGGGGTACGAGCCGCTGACCGGGGAGCAGATCCAGACCGCCGTCTTCGGCGTCATGACGAGCAAGCACCAGAAGGCGTTCGAGGAGCGCTGGGAGCTCGACTTCGCCTACACCGTGCCGGGCAAGGCCCGCTTCCGTGTCAACGTGCTCCGCCAGCGCGGCAGCGTCGGCGCCGTCATGCGCACGATCCCGTGGGAGATCAAGTCCCTCGAGCAGCTCGCGCTGCCCAGCACGATCGGCGACTTCGCCCAGCTCGAGCGCGGGCTGGTGCTGGTCACCGGGCCGACCGGGTCGGGCAAGAGCACCACCCTCGCCGCCGTCATCGACAAGGCCAACCGCACCCGGTCGGGCCACATCATGACGATCGAGGACCCGGTCGAGTTCCTGCACCAGCACCAGGGCTGCATCGTCAACCAGCGCGAGGTCGGCGACGACACCCACTCCTTCGCCGACGCCCTCAAGCACGTGCTGCGCCAGGACCCCGACATCATCCTGGTCGGCGAGATGCGCGACCTGGAGACCATCTCGGTCGCGCTCACCGCCGCCGAGACCGGCCACCTCGTCTTCGGCACGCTGCACACGCAGTCGGCCGCGGAGACCATCACCCGCGTCATCGACGTCTTCCCGCCCGAGCAGCAGCAGCAGGTGCGGACCCAGCTCGCCGGCACCCTCCAGGGAGTCGTGTGCCAGACGCTGTGCCGCACGGCCGACGGCCGCGGTCGGCAGGCGGCGGTGGAGATCATGATGGCCACGCCGGCGATCCGCTCCCAGATCCGCGAGGACAAGCTCGCGCAGATCCCCGGCACCCTCCAGGCCGGGGCCAAGCACGGCATGCAGACGCTCAACCAGGACCTCGCCCGCCTCGTGCGCTCGGGCCGGATCACCTACCAGGCCGGCCTCGACAAGTGCTCCGACAAGGAGGACTTCATCGGCCTGGTCGGCGGCTCCGAGGCCGACGTCGACAAGCACATCGCCCGCCAGCAGTTCGCCACCGGCGGCTTCGGCGGCCTGTCGTGACCGTCTGACCGCCCCGCCGTACGACGACCCCGCCCGACCCAGGAGCCCTGATGGCCGCAGCCACGCTGACCAAGTTCGAGTTCACCGCCAAGGACAAGTCCGGCAAGCTCGTCGAGGGCAAGGTCGACGCCGAGAACGAGGCGGTCCTGCGCGAGAAGCTGCTCGCGATGGGGGCCCTGCCCCTCGACATCCGCGTGGTCAACGCGGGCATGCAGAAGGAGATCACCCTCGGGCTGCCCAAGCGGGTCAAGCTCAAGGACCTCGCGGTCTTCTCCCGGCAGTTCGCCACGATGCTCTCGGCCGGCCTGCCGCTGATCCGCTGCCTGTCGATCCTGGCCGAGCAGACCGAGAACGACGAGCTCGCCCGGGTCCTGCGCCTGGTCAAGACCGACATCGAGGAGGGCAACCCGCTCTCGCGCGCCCTCGAGCGGCACCCCAAGGCGTTCCCGCCGCTCATGGTCAACATGGTCAAGGCCGGCGAGGTCGGCGGCTTCCTCGACCAGACGATGCTGCAGATCGCCGAGGCCTTCGAGGCCGACGTGAAGCTGCGCGGCAAGATCAAGGCCGCGCTGACCTACCCGGTCGTCATCTTCATCCTCGCGATCTTGATGTGCGTCGGCATGCTGCTGTTCATCGTCCCCGTCTTCGAGAAGATGTTCTCCAGCCTCGGCGGCGAGCTGCCCCTGCCGACCCGGGTGCTCGTGGCGCTCTCGGCCGGGCTCAAGACCGGCGCCCCGTTCATCGCCGTCGGCATGGTCGGCGCCCTGGTGTGGTGGCGCAAGAACGCCCACAAGCCGGCCGTGCGCAACGTCGTCGACCCGCTCAAGCTGCGGCTCCCCGTCTTCGGCAACCTCTTCCAGAAGGTCGCCATCGCCCGGTTCACCCGCAACTTCGGCACCCTGCTGCGCTCCGGCGTACCCCTGCTCCAGGCGCTGGACATCGTCGCCGAGACCACCGGTTCGGTGGTGATCTCACGAGCGCTGCGCGACGTCCAGGACTCGGTGCGCCAGGGCGAGTCGATCCACAAGCCGCTCGCCGAGCACGAGGTGTTCCCACCGATGGTGGTGCAGATGGTCGCCGTCGGCGAGGACACCGGTGCCATCGACGAGATGCTCGGCAAGATCGCGGAGTTCTACGACGAGGAGGTCGAGTCGACCACCGAGCAGCTCACCGCGCTGATCGAGCCGCTGATGATCGCGTTCCTCGGCGGCGTCGTGGGGTCGATGATCATCGCCCTCTACATGCCGATCTTCAAGGTCTTCGACCTCATCTCCTGACGTGCGCGCGCCGGTGCCCGCCGGCCGGTCCAGACCGGCGGCACCGGACCGGCATCTTCGGTCAAGACCCATCGTCGACGGGTCGATGACTCCTGTGCACGAGCCGACCTCTCCCCCCGAAGGACACCGTCCATGACCACCAAGATCCGCCGGTCGCTCGACGAGCGCGACCAGGGCTTCACGCTCATCGAGCTCCTCGTCGTCATCATCATCGTCGGCATCCTGGCCGCCATCGCCATCCCGGTCTTCCTCAACCAGCGCGAGAAGGGCGTCGACGCCGGGATGCGTTCCGACGTGCGCAACCTGTCCAACGCGCTGGAGGCCTACACCGTCGACAACCCGCTGTCGGACACCTTCGAGCCGGCTGGCACCACGCTGGCCCAGAACATCGCCGAGTCGGGGTTCAAGAAGTCCCCCGGCAACACCGTGCAGCTCGTGGGCAGCCCGCGCGACGGCTACTGCGTGCGGGCCTCCAACGCCGGCAGCTCGGGAGGCGCGACGACCTACGTCTGGTACGACTCGAAGAACGGGGGCTTGATGGCGGGCGCGCCGACGGCCACGCGACCCGCGTCCTTCGCCACGTGCAACGGGACCTTCGTCACCGTCCCGTGATGCCCAGTCGACGGACTCCCAGCGGCCCCGACCTCCCGGTCGGGGCCGCTGGCGTTCGTGGGCCAGGAAGCCCGGAAAACAAGGCAGAACGGGCCTCAAGTGCCTGTCGTCGCCGTCCGATGCAGAACACGTCAAGGCAACAACAGCGGTCGGGTCCCCGGTCGCGAGCCCCCCACCGCACGTCCCGAGAAAGAGCCACCGACCATGACCACGAAGATCCGCAAGTCCCTCGACGAGCGCGACAAGGGCTTCACCCTCATCGAGCTCCTCGTCGTCATCATCATCATCGGCATCCTGGCCGCCATCGCCATCCCGGTCTTCCTGAACCAGCGGAAGAAGGGCGTCGACGCCTCGATGAAGTCGGACGCCAAGAACGCTGCCACGGCCGTCGAGACCTGGATGACCGACAACCCGACGCTGGCGACCCCGTCGATCACCCTCGCGAAGGGTGCGGCGGGCGCCGACAACACCGCGCTGGCCGGCTTCAAGTCCAGCACCGGCAACGTCGTCAAGCTCAAGCCCATCGGCACCGAGGTCGGCAGCTACTGCATCGACGTCCAGAACGACGGCTCGACCGACTCGGCGAAGTTCATCGTCTACAACTCCAAGACCGGTGGCCTCGTCGCCGGCCTGCAGGCGGCTGGCTGCGCCTGATCGTTGGCCGATTAGTAGCACATGCCCCGCGGATGTTCGCGGGGCATGTGCCTTTTTGTCCCCGGGACTCAAGTCCGGGCCCACCAGAACCGAACGTCTACTTGTCAGGCCCCCGGCCAGTACGGGAGCCCCCCACCCACTGACGGAGGTCATCGTGAACAGCAAGATCCGCAAGTCCCTCGACAAGCGCGACCAGGGTTTCACCCTGATCGAGCTCCTCGTCGTCATCATCATCATCGGCATCCTCGCCGCCATCGCCATCCCGGTCTTCCTGAACCAGCGCAAGAAGGGCGTCGACGCCTCGCTGAAGAGCGACCTGAAGAACGCCGCCACCCAGCTCGAGTCGCTCACGACTGACGGCGCGTGGACCGGTACTGCTGGTGGAGACGTCGTCACCACTGCCGCCGACTTCAAGTCGAGCACGGGCAACTCGATCAAGTTCGGCCCCGGCGCCGCGAGCTCGACGGCCGGATACTGCCTGGTCGGCACCAACACCGGTGCGAGCAAGTCCTTCTACTACAACAGCGCGACCGGCGGCCTGACGGACACGCCCTGCGCCTGATCCCCACGCTCCACCGCGAGGCGGCACCCCGACGACGGGGTGCCGCCTCCGGCCCTTTCCGCCTTCAGTCCCCAGCCTTCGTTGCCGATACCTCGGTCGAACCAGCCACGAACAGGAGCCACCATGATCGCCACCACCGTCGCCGGCGGCCGCACCAAGGCGGCCGTGTGGCTCGCGCTGGGCGTCCTCGTCGCGCTGGCGCTGCTCGACGTGGGGTCGGTGGTCCTGACCCGGATGCGGGTCGACGACGACCTGAAGTCGGCCGGGTTCGCCGGGGCCACCGCGATCCAGAACCAGCCTGTCTCCACCGCCTCCGCGCAGGCGGCGTACGGCGCCGCCGCGGCCCAGCTCAACGCGGGCGAGTCGATCGTGCGCGAGTCCTTCGCCGTCCGCGCCGACGGCGGCATCACGCTCACCGTCCGCCGCACCGCGCCGACGGTGGTGATGAAGCACCTGTCCTTCCTCGACGGGTTCACCCAGGTCGAGGACACCTACGAGCAGGCGCGCATCGGCTACTAGCCACCCCGCCTGACCCCACCCGCCTGACCCCGCTCCCGGAGGCACCCCATGGACAACCCCAAGGTCATCGTCGTGGCCGAGCCCGAGGTCCACGACCTGCTCGCGCGCAGCGGCGTGCAGTGGGACGTCCAGCACCCGGTCGCCTCGGTCGCCCAGCTGTGGGACGACCTGGGCGCCGGCCGCCTCGACCAGCGGTCCGTCGCGATCGTGTTCAGCGACCGCGCCCCGGGCGGCCCCGGCGACCTCGAGCGCGCCGTGGCCACGATGGCGGCCCACGCCGCGACCTTCGTCGTCGCCTGGGACGCAGCCGGTGCCCCGGCCCTGCTCGCCCGCGTGCGCGACACGGCCACCGCGCAGGGCGGCGACGCCGACGCCCCCGTCCACCTGCTGCCCACGACCGACGGCCGCAGCCTGCTCGACGGCCTGCGCCGGGTGCTGGCCGACGCCGCGCCCCCGCGGCGCACCGCCTTCCCCGCCGAGTACGCCGGCGCCGTGGACGGCCCGATCGGGTCCTCGGCCCCCGCGGCCGTCGCGGCGGCTCCGGCGACGCGCGAGCCCACCGCGCCCGCGCCCACGCCGATCGCGCTCGCACCCGTGGTCCCGGTCGACCTGCCCGCCGACGGGCCGACGGAGGGTCGGGCACGCGCGGCCGACCCGCTGACGGACCCGCTCACGGACCCCCTGACGGACCCGGTGCCGGCCCCCTCGCCCGCACCGGTCGCCGTCGCCCCCGCCGAGGACCGGGCCCCCGAGAGCGAGCCGGCCGGGGCGCCCGAGTCGAGCTGGGTGCGCTACGCGCCGGCGCAGTTCCCGACGCCGTACCAGGAGCAGGCGCCCGAGCACGAGCCGCTGCCCGGCCAGGTCACCATGGCCGTGACCTCGTCCAAGGGCGGGTCGGGCAAGTCGACGATCGCCATGCTCATCGCCGCCCAGATCGCCCACTCCTCCCGCAAGGCCTTCGAGCAGGGCCTGGTCGACCGGCCGCAGCGCGTGGTCCTGGTCGACATGGACACCCGCGACGGCCAGGTCGCCTCCCTCGTCGGGCAGTACATCCCGACCGCCCTCAACATCCGGGTCTCGCCCAGCTGGGACGAGGAGACGGTGCTGGCCAACCTCGTGCACGACGACCGGCTCGGCATCGACGCCCTGCTCGCGCCGGTCCGGCCGCGCACGGCCGACGACGTCGGACCCGACTTCTACCGGCACGTCATCCGCACGCTGCAGCGGACCCACGACGTGGTCGTCATGGACACCTCGGTCAACTACCTCGACCCGCTGATCTCGACGGTCTGCCTGCCCGAGGCCACCGCGATCCTCTTCGTCACCACCTTGGCCACCACGTCGGTCCAGGGCATGGCCCGGGCGCTGCAGGAGATCACCCAGACCGCCGACCACGGCGGCATGGGCATCCCGCGCACCAAGATCGGCGTCGTGGTCAACCAGGCCGTCGAGGAGGTCGGCATGGAGCGTGACCAGGTGCTGCAGGCGGCCCTCAAGGTCCCCATGGTGGGCTCGATCCCGCTCGCCACCCGCGACGTCCTGACCTGCACCAACTTCAACCGCATGCACCGGCTCCTCGAGCACCCCAGCCTCGGCCCGGCGTACTTCAAGCTCGCCGAGGCCTGCCTGCCGGGCGTCCCGCTCCTGCCCGTCGTCGACGAGGCCCCCAGGCCGGCGGGGCGGCGCATCGCGACCGTCGCCGCTGACGCCGGCGACGCGCTGGCCCGGGCTGCCGTGCCCGTGCCCTCGGCCTCCGTCGCCCCCGTGACGTACGTCGACCCCGCGCCGGCCGACACCACGGCCCCGGCCGCCGACGCCCAGCCCACGCTGGTCGTCGCCGCGGTCGGCGGTGTTGGCGCCGTCGCCCCCGCGGAGCCCTACCTGGCGCCTGTCGAGCCGGTGGCCGACCTGGACGACCCCACGCCGCACCACCGCAGCCACCGCGAGGACGCGCCGCGCCGCCGCTCGCTCTTCGCCCGCCGCTGACCCCACCCCTCCTGGAGCACCCGTGAGCACCCCCGACGCCCCCCACCCCGACGGTCCGGGCCCCGACCAGGCGCGGGACGCGGCCGCGGTCGCCGTCGCGCTCGGCGGGCTCGGCCACGGGCTCTTCGCGTGGCTGCAGCCCGGCGACCTCGACGTCGTCCGGTCGCTCCGCCCGCCCGCCGAGCCCCTGCCACCGGTCGGTGAGCGGCACCTCGTGGCCGTGGCCGAGCCGCCCGCCGCGCTGCTGGAGGAGCCCGTGCCCGACCCCGACCGGGTGCTGGCCGAGCTGATGTCGAGCCTCGGCCCGGCGGCGCCGGCCGAGGACATCGACGCGATCGACACCGACGTCCCCGACGTACCCGCCGCGCCCGACGTCCCCGCCGCGCCCGACGTCCCCGCCGCCCCCGTCCTGGTCGAGCAGCCGCGCGAGGCGTTCGACGCGACGGGCACCATCCCCGCCTACGCCACCTCGCGCGACACCATCGCCATGCTCGAGGAGATCGCCTTCCTCGACGAGTGAGGTCGGCGTCGCGCGGTCCGTGCGGCTGGCGCGACGACGACAGCTCCCGACGCCGGAGGCGTGCTCGTCGAGACCGGCACCTCCGGCTCGCAGACCGCTGCGCCGCTGCCGGAGGCGTTCCTGCGAGGGTGTGCCGGTGACCGAGTCCGAGGTCGACCTCTCGCCGGGTCCCGCGCCGCCGTCGTTCCCGGAGCCCCGTGCGCTCGTCGGGCCCCTCGTCGGGCTGCTCCTCGGGACCCTGTCGGCGTGCGGGGTCGCGCCGTCCGACGGGACCGCCGAGGAGCGGGCGACGACGCCCACCTGGCCGGACCTGCCGCCGACCCCCGAGCCCGACCCCGCCGAGGACCCCCAGGACGGACCGCAGGTCCCCGACGACCGGCTCGACGACCGTCGGCTGCTGGCCCTGCTCCGCACGCGCGCAGCGTCCGCGGCCACGCCCGAGACGTGCGGCCGGGTCGACCTGCGGGCCGGGCTGGAGGGCCTCGACGCGGCGTCGGGGCACCGCTTCACCTCGCTCGTGGTGCGCAACGTCTCCTCGCGCACGTGCGCCGTCGAGGGGCGTCCGGGCGTGGGTGGGCGCGGGCTCTCGGGACGCACCCTGCGCCTGCACGTGTCCGAGGGGCTCGACAGCTCCGGCCACCGTGGACCGGTGGACCTGGCCCCGGGCGAGGAGGCCGCCTCGCTGGTGGAGTGGACCGGCGAGCTGGCCGGCGCGGAGACCGACCGGGTCTCGATGCTGGTCTTCCAGGTGGCGCGCGGCCAGGCGCCGCTGACCGTGCCCGGCCGGATCGCCGGTGACCCAGCCGAGGCCGAGCCGATCGACATCGGCCCGCGCAGCACGGTCAAGGTGGCCCGGTTCGCGCCCTGGGCCAGGTCCTGAGCATCCATCGTCGCCGGGGCCGCCGGCGTCCAGGGGGGAGGGCCTACCGGTCGATCTCGCGGTAGTTGAAGGTCTCGACGTCGAGGAGGGCGGGGGACTGGTTGGCCAGGAAGCAGTCGTCCATGTAGAGGTCGGCGGTGCCGGTGAGGTCGAGCTCGTTGGCGTAGAGCGACCCGGTGAACTTGGCCGTGCCGTTGGCCTTCATGACCTTGCCGTAGGGGCTGCCCGAGACCAGGTAGACCGACCCGAACATGTTCTGGTTGCCGTTGAGCCGCGCGTTGCCGCCCTCGATGATGATGACGAGGGAGCGCTTGTCGGTGCAGGTGGCGTCCTGCTCCACGGCTCGGCTCCAGCCCACGAGGTCCTTGAGGTCGACGACGCCCCCGGGGTTGCTGGAGGCCAGGTCGAAGTACATGACCGCGGCCTGCTCGTCGGGCGAGCTCCAGCCGCTGGCGCTGGTCCAGTAGTTGCCCTGGCTCGTGGCGATGGTGCGCAGCTGGTCGAGCTGGGACTGCGTGAACGGCGGCTTGCGGAGGCCGAACATGTCCAGCAGCGCCTTCTCGCTGGCGATCTTGGAGGTCTGCGGGAAGTTGTAGGCGATGTGGTGGGGGTCGTTGAACTGCGGCAGGTTGCCGAACTGCTGGCGCGCGTAGTTGAAGCAGGCCGTGCCGTTGAGCGGACCGCCGTTCATGTCCATGTCGTAGCGCGACTGCGAGAAGGAGGTGTTGCAGAAGCCGGCGTTGCCGCTCCTGGTCTCGTGCAGCGGCTTCTTGGTGCCCGGGCAGTACTGGCCCGACCCGGAGTCGTCGTTGACCGCCTGGCTGGAGTAGATCGCGGCCGGCACGCCGTAGGCCTTGTCGATGCCCTCGAAGCTGATCTTCGAGCGCTTGTAGATGCACCCGGTCGAGATGATCGACTCGTGGTGCACGCCGGCGTTGCCGCCCCCGATCACGGCGTCGGCCATGATCCCGAGCGGCACCTTGAACGGCGTGATCGACACGTCCATCGAGACCGACCGGGTGGCCGGACCACCGGCGTTGCCGGTGGCGTGGATGCGGTAGATGCCGGGCTTGTTGGCCGGGTACGGCGCGATGGGCTCGATCCACACCGTGTAGTACTGGCCCGTCCTCCCACCGATCGTGACCCGCTTGGGCGCCGCCCGGTTGCCGTAGGGCTCGGCGGTGCAGGTCGGCGAGCAGCCGTTGATCGTCCCGATCCCGGCCGAGCGCAGGTAGGCGACGCCCTGGGCCAGCCCGGCGTCGGCGGCGTCGACCGAGGCGCCCGCCTGGCTCGAGGTGCGTGCGGTGCCGAGGTTGCTGACGGTGATCGAGGCGATCGACAGCGAGGCGACCACCAGGAACGCCGTCAGGACGATCACGGTGAGGAGCGCGACGCCCTCGTCGGGGCGCTCGCTCCGTGCGGAGCTGGCGCGGTTCCAGCGGTACGACGGCATGGGGTCCTCAGCTCTGGGCCTGGTTCCGCAGACCGACCTCGGTCTGGTAGGTCTGCTGGTGCTTGCCGTCGAGCACGGTGAGGGTGACCGTCACCAGGTCGATCTTGGCCAGCTCGGGGGCGTCGAGGACGCCGTTGCGGTTGCCCACGCCGGGCGTCGCGTCGATCTCGGTCCAGCGGGTGGTCCCGTCGCCGTTGGCGTCGTACTGCCACAGCGACGACCGGTAGTCCAACGAGAACGCGGTGACGTCGTCGGCCAGGATCGGCTGGGTCACGGCGTTGCCGGCGGCGTCGTTGGCGGTCAGGGTCAGCCGGTCGACGTCGGGCAGGTAGCGGTAGGTCAGCACCTCGGGGTCGGCGGTCGCCACGTCGAGGTTGCGGTTGCCGTTGAAGTCGACGCCGAAGGTCATCGCGACCTCACCGGCGCTCGTGGCCGGGATGGTCACCGCGGTGATCTCGCTGGCCTGGCGCAGCTCGCGCACCATGCGCTCAGTGGCCACCCGCGCCTGCTCGTTGATGGCCGTGAGGGCGCGGGTGTCCCCCAGGGCGCGGCTGACGGTCAGCGAGCCGGCGATGACGAGCACGAGGAGGGTGAGGAAGATGCCGGTGGCGACGATCAGCTCGACCAGCGTGAAGCCGGCGTCCTCGGGCTCGTCGGCGCCCGGCTGGTCCGGCCGGTCGGGCGTGACCGGGTACGGCGTCGTCGTCACCGGTAGTCACCCGCCTTGCACGACAGGGCGCCGGCCTGGAGCGAGATCACCGAGGTCTCGCCGCTGCCCGTGCCGCTGGAGCGGGTCGGGACGGTGTCGATCGAGACGATGCCGCGCAGTGCGGCCTCGGCGTCGCGGCCCGAGGCCGTGCGGACGACGTCGGCGGAGCCCAGCGACCGCCAGGACGAGATGTAGTCGGAGAGCCGCAGGCCGTCGCGGACGACGGTGGTCAGCGGGATGCTCTCCAGCCCGGAGGCGGCCCCGGTCGTCTCGGTGACCACCAGCGGGGTGCTGTAGCCACTGGGGGTCATCCACTGCACTGTCGCGCGGAACGTCGCCGCGGCTGTCGGCACCACCGTGCTGCTCGTGGTCACGGTGCACTGCACGCGGGCCTGCTCGATGCTGATCCGCACGACGCCGCCGGGGGCGAAGTCGGTGGGGAAGAGCTTGATGGTGCTCGACTGGCTGGTCGCGCAGGCGTCGACGGTCGCTCCGGCCCCCTTGGTGGCGTTGAGGTAGCCGGTCGAGCGGAGCACGGCCGGGTCGCTGCTGCCGCCGAAGGCGCACCCGCTGACGCGCGACTTGTCGGTCAGGCTGCTGTCGAGGGACACCATCGGCTGGTTGGGCGCGAGCCGCAGCCCGCTGACGGGGCTGGTGGTGTTGCTGAAGGAGACGCCGTTCGAGGAGGTGCCCTGCGGGAAGCCCGACTGCACCGGAGCGGTGGCGGTGCCGGCGCGGGGGAGCCCGTCGGAGGCCAGGGCGCTGGTGCCGACCGTCTGGGAGCCGCCGAAGCAGACGAGGTCGCAGGTGCCGTCGAGGCGGCTCGCCACCGCCGGGACGGTGCCCGCGGAGGCGTCCGGCGGGGCCACGGCGTTGGTGGAGGCGGCGGTGGCCTGGGCCCCGAGGCTGGTGGAGGCGACCCCGGCGTTGGCGAACGCGGAGACGCGTGAGCCGGTGAACAGCTCGCCGGCGAGGTTGACCACCCCCACGTCGCTGGTGAGCGTCGTGGTGTCGTCGACCATCGACGACAGCCGCAGGGCGGTCACCTTGGCCTCGGAGACGATCAGCGGCGAGACGGGCCGCACGCGGTCGACCTGGGAGTACACGCTGGTGTAGCGGTCGCCCCGCTTGGTGTCGTAGTGGACCGTGACGGTGATGGCCACCTGCATGGCGGGCGGGATGTCGCGCCCCGCCACCTGCGAGTCGTACGTCGTGCGCGGCGTGACCGGCGCCGGCGTCGAGTCCGAGGTGAGGAACTGGGTGTCGACCACCATGGCGAAGGCGCCCAGCCCCGGCGCGACGATGGGGTTGACGACCTTGCGGTAGAACGCGCCGGCGGGCTCGTAGCCGCAGCGCGCCGCCGAGCCGGCGGCGACGTACCCCGTCCACGCGACCTTCGGGAACGCGGCCGGGGCGCTGCTGCACACGGGGCTGGTCGTCGGGGCCACGGTGTTGCGGTAGTAGGTGTCGAGGACGTCGATGTAGTCGCCGGCCGCGCGGCCGACGTAGAAGGGCAGGTTGCGCATCTTCTCCACCTGCGCCTGGGCGACCCCCTTGGCCTGGGTCACGTCGCGGGCCGTCGAGGTGGCCTTGATGCCGGCGATGACCTGCGGCAGCACCGCGGTCGTGACCACCAGGAACAGGCCCAGGGCGACCATCACCTCGATGAGGGTGAAGCCGCCGTCGCGTCGCGTGCTGCAGGGCTCAGGAGATCGAGACACGGCCGGTGAGCCCTTCCACGGTCAGGGTGTAGACCTTGCTGGCCCCCCGGCGCGCGATCCGCACCGATCCCGGGTACGCCGTGCCCGAGGGCTTGAAGGTGATCGCCGGGCTCGTGCTGCCGTCGGGGGCGGAGAAGCTGGCCGAGGCGAGGTCGACCCGCCCGTCGGCGACCTTGACCGGACCGTTGATCCGCTGGGTGGCGGTGCCGCAGGCGTAGCGCGACAGCGTGTAGGTCTCGGCGCCGGTGTCGAAGGACAGGCACATCGAGACGCCCTCGGTCACCGCCCGCACCTGGGCGTTGCGGATCGTCGAGGCGACGGCGTCGGCGGTGCCGCGCTGGCCCTCGGCCGAGACCAGGCCCCGGAACCCCGCGACCGCCATCGCCGAGAGCACCCCGAACAGCGCGATGGCGACCATCACCTCGATCAGGGTGAAGCCGCGGTCGGCCCTGGTCACGGCGTGCCTCTCGTCGGGTGGTCGGTCGGGGCGGGTGGGTGCCTCAGAGGAGGCCGGCGTCGGCGAGCACCTCGCGGGCCCCCGGCGCGACCCTCGGGTCGCGGGCCAGGACGACGCGTAGCGCCTCGCGCACCGGCTCCTGGTCGAGCAGCCGCTCGGGGACCCGGGCCGCGCTGCCGCCACCGCGCACCAGCAGGGCGCGGTCGGACTGGAACGCACGGAAACCGATCTCCTCGACCGCGCCGAGGTCGACGGCGGAGTCGCCGAGGGTGTTGCGGGCCTGCACGACCAGGCGCTGCCGGGAGACGGTGGCGACCACGAGCGAGTGCGCCTTGCGGTAGCGGCCGACGCGGTAGAGCTGGTACGCCGACGCGGCACCGACGGGGGCCGCGGTCCACCACCAGCCACCGCCCCACACCGCGACGGCGAGGCCGACCAGGGCCAGCGCGGCGACCATGCGGATCTCGCTGCCCCGCCACGGCCAGGTGCTGCGGACCTCGACGCCGTCGTCGGTGAGGCTGGTGTGCTGCTGGTCCTGGGTCACGGCTCGCTCCTCGTCGGGGCCGCGCCCGGGTGCTGGGCGGCGGCGTGCTCGCGAGGAGCATCGGCCGCCCGGGAGGCCCGCTGAAGGGCCGGTCGGGACGCGCGTCAGGACCGGTCGGCCGGCCGGTCCCAGGCCATCCGGTCGCTGTCGTCGACCAGCCCGATGCGTCCGGCGTCGGTCAGCCGGGTGGGCCGGGGTGCGGGGACGACGGTCTCGGGCCGGGCCAGCGAACCCGCGTCCGCGCGCCAGCCGATGGCCGGGTCGCTGCCGTCGTCGGGGAGCTTGATCCGGCGTCCCGCCGCGGGGCGCGAGGCCCACGGGCTGCGGCGCGCCGGGGTCGGGACGGTGGCCGGCGGGTCGTCGAGGTCGGAGAGGTCATCGAGGTCGGCCAGCGGGACCTGGGGGACCGGCGGCGGCGGCGGCGCGGTCGTCGAGGCGCCGAGCGTGGCGGCGAGCGCCTCGTCGAGCGAGGGCGGGCCGCCCGCCAGGGCCGTGCGGGCCTGCTCGCTCGTCCGCCGGCGCACCAGCGCCACCAGGGCGGCCGCGAGGGCCAGGCCGGTCACGGCCAGCACGAGCATGGGAGGGACCTTCCGGGACGAGGGGTCTGCACCCTCGTCATCGGCACGCGCGGCCCCCGGCCTGAGGGGGTCCCGCGACCCGCTCCGAGCGGCCCCTCAGGCCGCCAGCACCGCGCCCGCGGCGAGCAGCGCGGGCAGCGCCTGCACGACCGCGATCTTCGGCGAGACCGTCACCGCGCCGAACACCCCGGCCACGACCACGCAGCCGAGGAAGAACAGCCGCACGTCGGTCTCGCCCGAGACCAGGCCCCACACCAGGCCCGCGACGAGGAACCCGTTGTAGAGGCCCTGGTTGGCCGCCATGGCCTTGGTCGCCCGCGCGTGGGCGGGCTCCAGGGCGAACGCCTTCATGCCGGCCGGCTCGTCCCACAAGAACATCTCCAGCACCAGGAAGAGCAGGTGGAGGGCCGCCACGAGCGCGACCAGGACCCCGGCGACGACGGACACGGGCGCAGCCTAGGCCGGTGGCAGCGGACGCGGCTTGCGGCGGGCGATGGACACGCCGACCAGGGCGAGCGCGCCGCCGACGTAGGCCAGGGCGGGCGGGGTCTCGCCGAGGAAGACCAGGCTCAGCACGATCGTGATCGGCGGCACGAGGTACGTCGTCACGCCGAGGCTCGAGGCCGTCATGTGCTGCAGCGCGAAGGCGTAGGTGGTGAAGGCGATCGCGGTCGGGAAGATGCCGAGGTAGACCAGCCACCACACCGACGACGCCGGGGCGTCGCCGACCTCGGCCACCAGCCCGCCGGCGTACGGCAGGCAGGCGATCGCGCCGATGGTGCAGGCCAGCCACGTCACGTGCACCGCGGGCAGGGCCGCGACGAGCGGCTTCTGCAGGATGACGCTCACGGCGTACACCACCGCCGCGAGCAGGCACAGGGCCACGCCGAGCAGGTCGCGGTCGCCGTCGGGCGAGCCCGACAGGCCGATCACGGCCACGCCGGCGAAGGCGAGGGCGAGGCCGCCCGCGAGCTGGCGGGTGAAGCGCTCGGAGAGGAACACCGCCGCCAGCACGGCGATCAGCACGGGGGAGACCTGGATGAGCATGGCGGCCGTGCCGGCGTCGACGCGCTGCTCGCCCTCGTTGAGCGCGACGTTGTAGACGCCGAACCACAGCACGCCGATGGTCACCAACGAGACCCACTGCCGCCCGGTGGGGCGCGGCACGCCCCGGGCCAGCGCGAAGCCGGCCAGCGCCAGCGACCCCACGACCAGGCGCCCCAGGGACAGCGGGCCGGGGGAGAGGTCGTCGGCCAGGTGCCGGATCGCCACGAACGCCGAGGCCCACAGCAGGAGGGTCACCCCGACGGCCGCCAGGGGCAGCCAGGCCGGCGGCCCGTCGACCGGGGCGTCCGCGGAGGTCGGGGTGGTCGCGGTCATGCCCCAAGGCTAGGGACGGTGATGACGCGCGCCCAAGCGGGTTTCGGACGTGGCGCGACGAGTTCCTGCCAGCCGGGCTGGGACGATGGCCCCATGACGGTCCTCCACGCGGCCCAGGACGGGGTCGGTGCGCTGCTGCGCCGCCTCTCCACCGCCCACTGGTCGCTGCCCACCCCGTGCGACGGGATGGACGTCGCCGCCCTCGCCCGCCACCTCGTGGTCGGCGAGCGCGCCTTCGTCCGCGCCCTCGGCGGCGAGACCTACGACCTCGAGGCGCTCACCGCCGAGGCTGAGCCGCTGACCACCGCCGACCTCCCCGGGGCGTGGGCCGGTGCCTGCGCGGCCCTTCGCGCGGCGTACGACGCGTGCCCGCCCGACCGGTTCGTGCCGACGCCGCTGGGCGACCTGCCGCGCGACGGCGTCGCGGGCGTCCGGACGCTCGAGGCGGTCGGCCACGGCTGGGACCTCTCCCGCGCGACCGGGCTGCCGGTGCGTCTCGGCACCGCCGACGACCTCGCCGCGCTCGTGCCCGTCGCCGACCGGCTCCGGGTCGCCCTCGACGCCGCCCGCCCCGGCAGCGACGCCTACGGCACGCCGTACGTCGTCGGGCCCGACGCGAGCGCGCTCGACCAGGTCGCCGCCCGCCTCGGCCGCGACCCCGGCTGGGAGCCACCCGCCTGACCGTCCGACGGTCGAGGAGGGACCCAGGGGCGGCCCCACGGTGGTCGAGGAGGGACGGAGTCCCGTCTCGAGACCACGACCCTCAGAGGTCGAGCTTGTACCCCAGCCCACGCACGGTGACGAGGTACTTCGGCTCGCTCGGGTCGGGCTCGAGCTTGGCCCGCAGGCGCTTGACGTGCACGTCGAGGGTCTTGGTGTCACCGACGTAGTCGGAGCCCCAGACCCGGTCGATGAGCTGGCCGCGGGTGAGCACCCGGCCGGGGTTGCGCAGGAACATCTCGAGCAGCTCGAACTCCTTGAGCGGCAGCCGCTGCTCGTGGCCGTCGACGGTGACGACGTGCCGCTCGACGTCCATGCGCACCGGGCCGGCCTCGAGGGTGTCGGGCAGCAGGTCCGGGTCCTGGCCGCGGCGCAGCACCGCGCGGATGCGGGCGACGAGCTCTCGGGGGGAGTACGGCTTGGTGACGTAGTCGTCGGCGCCGAGCTCGAGCCCGACCACCTTGTCGACCTCGTCGTCCTTGGCGCTGACCATGATCACCGGCACGTTGGAGGTCTGCCGGATCGTCCGGCACACCTCGGTGCCGGGGATGCCGGGGAGCATGAGGTCGAGCAGGACGATGTCGGCGCCGTTGCGGTCGAACTCGGTGAGCGCGGTGTGCCCGTCGGCCGCGATGGCGACCTCGAAGCCCTCCTTGCGCAGCATGTAGGACAGGGCCTCGCTGTAGGACTCCTCGTCCTCGACGACGAGTACGCGGGTCATGCTGGGTCCTCCTGGGTGCTGGCCGGCGCCTCGTGCGTCGGCTCGGGGGTCTCGGGGCGGGGCTCGGCGCGGGGCAGGGTGAGGGTGAACGTCGACCCCTGGCCCTCCACCGACCACACCTTGACCTCGCCGCCGTGGCTGGCGGCGACGTGCTTGACGATGGACAGGCCGAGCCCGGTGCCGCCGGTGGAGCGGTGGCGGGCCGGGTCGACGCGGTAGAACCGCTCGAAGATGCGGTCGATCTCGACCTGGGGGATGCCGATGCCCTGGTCGACGACGCTGATGGCGACGTACGGGTCCTCGACGCGCGTCGTGACCAAGACGGTGGAGTCACGGCCGGAGTAGTGCACGGCGTTGGCGACCAGGTTGGCCACCGCCATCGTCACCTGCTCCTCGTTGCCCGCGACCTTGAGGCCCTGCTCGCCGCCGACGACGACCGAGATGCCCTTGGCGGCCGCGTCGATCGCGATGGTGTCGACGGCGAGCCCGATGGCCTCGTCGACCGCCACCGGGATGGGGGACTCCAGCGGCTCGTCGCCCTGCAGCCGCGAGAGCTCGATGACCTGCTGGACCAGCACGGTGAGGCGCTCGCTCTCGACCACCATCCGGTCGGAGAACCGGCGCACGGCCTCGGGGTCCTCGGCCGCCTCGCGCACGGCGTCGGCCAGCAGCATGATGGCGCCGACCGGGGTCTTGAGCTCGTGGCTGACGTTGGCCACGAAGTCGCGGCGCACGGCTTCGACGCGGCGCTCGCGGGTGCGGTCCTCGACGAGCGCGAGCACCAGCCGCGACCCGAGCGGGGCCACCCGCACCGTCACGTGGCGGCTCGGCGCCTGCTCGCGCGGCATCACCAGCTCGGTCTCGCGGATCTGCCCGTCGCGGCGCACGTCGCCGACCAGCGCGGCCAGCTCGGGCGTCACCAGCGACGTGCCGCGCACCAGGCCCATGGCGTACGCCGGCGCGCTCGCCTTGAGCACGACGTCGGAGTCGTCGACGATGACGGCGCTGCTGCGCAGGACCGACAGGACGGCCGCGACCGGCGCCGGCACGGCCGGCTCCTCGATGACACGGGTCGCGTGCTGCTGGCGGTCGGAGACATGCCAGGCGAGCACCGCGGCGGCGGCGACGACGGCGCCGAGCAGCGCCGCGAGCAGCGCCTGCGTCGTCGGGTCCACCCGTCGATGGTACGGGCGCGGCCGGGTGCCCCCGGCCGCACGAGACGTGACTTCCGTCTGTTCACCGGGCGTTCACCCGTTCCGCCCGGGCCGGTCCCGGCGCCGACCTAGGGTCGGTCCCATGCGCGATCAGTTCAGCGAGCAGCTGCAGGCGGTGTTCGACGACCTCGCCGCGATCTGCCGGCAGGTCGAGACCGCGGTCACCCACGCCACCCAGGCCCTGATGACCGGCGACGTCACCGTCGCCGAGCAGGTCATCTCCGCCGACGCCGAGATCGACCGGGCCCGGGAGAGGGTCGAGGAGAACGCCTTCGACCTGCTCTCCCTCCAGCAGCCGGTGGCCGGTGACCTGCGGGTCGTCGTCGCCGCCCTGCGCATGGTCAGCGAGCTCGAGCGGATGGGCGACCTCTCCGTCCACGTCGCCAAGATCGCCCGGCTGCGGGTCCCCGAGGTCGCGGTGCCCGACAGCGCCCGCCCCACGGTGGAGAAGATGGCCGCGACCGCCGAGGACATGGTCCGCCGCGTCGCCCAGATCATCACCGGCCGCGACGTCGCCGCCGCCATCGAGCTCGGCCGCGACGACGAGGTCATGGACGGCCTGCGCCGCGCCAGCTTCGCCGAGCTGCTCTCCGACGACTGGGCGCACGGCGTCGAGGCGGCCGTCGACATCGCGCTCCTCGGCCGCTACTACGAGCGCATCGCCGACCACGCCGTCTCCGTGGCCAACCGGGTCGTCTTCGTCGTCACCGGCGAGAGCCCGCACGCCGTCACCGGCTGACCGACCACCGGCCCCGACGCACGAGACGGCCCGGCCCCCGCGGGGTCGGGCCGTCTCGTCGTACGGCGTTGGCTGGCTACTTGCCCTGGTCGGCCACGGCCGCCGCGGCCTCGGCCGCGGCGTCGGGGTCGAGGTAGCGCCCGCCCCGGGTGACGGGGGCGAGGTCGTCGTCGAGCTCGTAGAGCAGCGGCATGCCGGTCGGGATGTTGAGCCCGGCGATGTCGTCGTCGCTGATGCCGTCGAGGTGCTTGACCAGCGCGCGCAGGCTGTTGCCGTGGGCGGCGACCAGGACGGTCGCGCCGCTGCGCAGGTCGGGGACGATGGCCGACTCCCAGTAGGGCAGGAAGCGGGCGATGACGTCCTTGAGGCACTCCGAGCGCGGCATCTCCTCGCCGAGGCCGGCGTACCGCGGGTCGCCGGCCTGGCTGTAGGGGTCGTCGTCGGCCAGCGGCGGCGGCGGGACGTCGAACGAGCGGCGCCACAGCATGAACTGCTCCTCGCCGAACTCCTCGCGCACCTGCTTCTTGTCCTTGCCCTGCAGTGCGCCGTAGTGGCGCTCGTTGAGGCGCCAGGAGCGGCGGACCGGGATCCAGTGCCGGTCGCAGGCGTCGAGCGCGAGGTGGGCGGTGCTGATGGCCCGGCGCTGCAGCGAGGTGTGCACCAGGTCGGGCAGCAGGCCGGCCTCGACCAGCTGCCGGCCGCCGGCGACGGCCTCGGCGCGACCCTGCTCGGTCAGGTCGACGTCGACCCAGCCGGTGAAGAGGTTCTTGGCGTTCCAGTCGCTCTGGCCGTGGCGCAGGAGGACGAGCGTGGAGGTCACTGGCCACCCTCCTCGGCACCGTCGGCGGGCTCCTCGGTCTCGGAGCCCTCGGGGATCGGCGAGGCGTACTCGCAGGAGTACTTGCCGGGCAGGCCGTCGGTGTCGTCGACCTCGGCGTTCTCGTCGCCGGGGATGTCGGAGGGCTCCCCGCCGGGCAGCGTGATGTCGGGCAGGACCTCGGGGGAGTACTGGCGGCACGGCGTCACGACCGGGATGGTCAGCGTGGTCACCTGGCCGTTGGAGAACTCCAGGGTCACCGGCACGAAGTCACCCGCGGTGAAGTCGCCCTCCACGGCCACGGCGTCCTCGCCGAAGAGGTTGAGCATGCCGCTCGCGGGCAGCTCCAGGCCGACCTCCGGGTCGGCGGGCTGCACCTGGTCGGTCGGCTGCAGGCCGTCGAAGGTGATCTCCTCGGTCGTCGACTTGTTGACCAGGTTGGCCGCGAACACCCCGGCGTCGTCCTCGCCCGCGATGATCACCGACCCCAGCACGTCGACGGTGCCGGCGCGGTCGTTGACCCCGGCGCCGATCGTGTTGACGCGGTCGGTCTGGTACTCGAAGCCGCAACCGCCGAGCAGGGGTGCCGCGAGCAGCGCACCGACCGCGAGGAGCGGCAGCCGGGAGGGGCGGGAGGGCCGGGAGCTCGAGTGGAGCATGGGTGTGACCTCGCGGGACGACGGGACGGGACGCGGTGGGGGCCCCGCACGCGACGGGGCTCCGGCAGGCACCGGGGCCAGCCTAGTCGGGAGCGGCCCCGCCCGGACGGGCGGTCCCGGGGCCGGCGGGGTGCCGTCGGTCACGGCCACCCGCGGTCCGTCAGGCGCGCAGGCCGGTGCTGCCGCCCACCACGACGATCGCGGCCAGCACCACCACGACGTACGCCGCCGCGACGGCCAGCAGGCGGGAGGCGCCGAGCCTGCGGCCCAGCACGAGGGGCAGGTAGGTCCACCCGTCGGCGTCGTCGGCCACGAGCCCCCAGATCGAGCGGACGACGTGGACCCCCACCCCCAGCAGGGCGAAGAGGACCACCATCACCGGCTCGGGCGGGGCGCCCTCGGCGGCACCACCCCAGCCGCCGTGCGAGAGGTAGGGCACCCACAGCGCGAACTGCGCGGCCCAGGACAGGAACGAGAGCGTGCCGCGGCGCAGCACGACGTTGCCCACCAGGCCCGCAGCGAGCGAGCCGAGGAACCAGGCGCCGGCCGTGACGCCGGTGCTGATGGACAGCGGCACGAGCAGCAGCAGCGCCAGCACGACGGCGTACCAGGTGCTGCCGGGCTGGAGGCGGCCGTCGGCCACCGGCTTGCGGGGGGTCCGGTGGCGACGGTCGCGGTCGCGGTCGACGACGTCGTTGTGCCAGCCCAGGACGGCCTGGCCGACCAGTCCGGTCGCGGCGACGACGGCCGCCTCGCGCAGCGGCCGGTCGGTGGCCAGCGCGGTGAGGCCGAGGAACACGCCGACGGCGAGCGCCTGACGAGGGTGGGCGGCCTGCAGCAGGGCGTAGGTCTGGGACTCGCGCACGACCCGGGGGAGCCGGGACGGGCGGGCCGCGGGGGCGGTGGCGCCGGGGTCGGCCGGCCCGACCTCGACGACCTCGGCGACCTCGGCGACCTCGGTGGCCGTGGTCGTGCCGCCCGCCGTCCTCGCCTCGACCGCGGTGTCCTCGGACGTCTCCGCGGTGGCCGGGGGAGCGGTGGCCGGACGGCCCTCGACGGTGTCGTGCTCGGGCTCGGGCGCGGGGGTCCCGCGCTTGCCTGGACGCCGGATGCCAACCATGCCCAGCAGTATCGACCACGACCCGGCGAGGGGGGTCGCGAACCCGTCGAGAGGCCCCTCGTGAGACCTGGGCCACCACACAACTCGGCGTCTGTCAACCCCGACCGGAGCGGCCACTGGGCCTCTGACCTGCACAAACGCTGTCTGGGCCCCCCGCGGGCCGTGTTACGATAGGGGCCTAGGAAGGGGTCAACCACATATGACTTTCACCGTCGGCGAAACGGTCGTCTATCCCAATCACGGGGCCGCCGTCATCGAGGACATCGAGACGCGCAAGATCAAGGGGGAGGACCGGCAGTACCTCGTCCTTCGGATCGTGGCCCAGCAAGACCTGGTCGTACGCGTCCCCGCGTGCAACCTCGACCTCGTCGGGGTCCGCGACGTCGTCGACAAGGAGGGCCTCGACCGCGTGTTCGACGTCCTGCGTGCCGAGCACGTCGAGGAGCCGACCAACTGGTCGCGTCGCTACAAGGCCAACCTCGAGAAGCTGCACAGCGGCGACGTCATGAAGGTCGCCGAGGTCGTGCGCGACCTGTGGCGCCGCGAGCGTGACCGCGGCCTGTCGGCCGGCGAGAAGCGCATGCTGGCCAAGGCCCGCCAGATCCTCGTCTCCGAGCTCGCGCTCGCCGAGCACACCAACGAGGACAAGGCCGAGACCATCCTCGACGAGGTCCTGGCCTCCTGATCGAGTTCCGTCACGACGACCCCGGCTCCGGCCGGGGTCGTCGCGGTTTCAGGTCCTAGGCTGGCCCGCGTGCACGACGACGAGCTCGACGAACCCCCGGACGCCCTCGGCGCGGTGCTGACCGACGACCGCGGGTCGCTGCCGTTCCTGCTGGTGCACGGCGAGGCGCTCGCCGCCGCCGCCGCGTGGGCGCTCGGCGAGGCGGGAGTGACCCTCGTCGACCTGACCGTGTCGTGGGAGTCGCTGCGCGAGGCCGGGGAGCCGCTCGTCCTGCACGACAGCCTGTGCCCGCTCACCCCGCCGACGTTCATCGCCGCCTGCGTCGGCCAGGCGGTCGCCGACGACGTCGTGGTGGTCGGCACCCGGCCGGTGACCGACACGGTCAAGCTGGTCGACGACGGGTACGTCGGCGCGACGGTCGACCGCGACGGCCTCCGCCACGTGTGCTCCCCGGTCGTGCTCCCGGCCCGGGTCGTGGCGGCGCTGCCCGCGCTCGCGTCGAACGACCTGGCGGCGCTGGTCACCGCCCTGCGGGCCGAGGGGATCGCGGTCGTGGAGGTCGAGGCGCCCGAGACGGCGGCGCGGGTCTCAGGACCCGACGACGTCCGCGTCCTGGAGGCGCTCGGCGAGCGCTAGGTCGTGCGGCCAGGTCACCTTGAGGTTGACCGGCGAGCTGGTCACGGCCACCACCCGCACCTCCGGGCGGTAGCGCTCGAGGCACGCCGCGGTGTCGGTGCCCCCGAACCCGTCGCGCGCCGCGGCGTCGTAGGCCGCGAGGAGGGGGCCGGCCGCGAAGGCCTGCGGGGTCTGCACGCCGACCCCGTCGCGCAGCACGCCGTCGGGCCCGAGCAGCGGCGGCAGCGGCACGACCGGGATCGCCCCTCCGTGCTCGCGGGCGACGGCCAGCACGGCGGAGAACAGCGCGGGCGAGGCCAGTGGGCGCGCGCCGTCGTGGACCGCGACCACGTCGACCTCGCCGGACTCGACGTCGGCGCGGAGGGCCTCGAGGGCGGCCTGCTCGGACTCGTGCCGGCTCGCCCCGCCGACGACGACCCGCACCTCGCGGTCGCCGAGGTGCGGTGCCAGCGCGGCGCCGACGGCGTCCTGCTCCCCGTCGCGGACCACCACGACCAGCCGGGACACCTCGGCCAGGCCGAGGGCGGTGCGCACCGACCAGGCCAGGACCGGCAGGCCGGCCAGCGGCAGCAGCACCTTGTTGACCCCGGCCCCGACCCGGGTCCCCGACCCCGCGCCCAGGACCACCACCGCCGCCGACATGGCCGCGAGTGTGCCAGTCGGCTCCCGCGGCCGTGCGCCAGCACTGTTGAACGCGTTCAGAAATGTGGCACGATGCGGGGGTGCCACCCCGTCGCCCCGCCCCGGCCGTCGAGCCGCTCGGCTACCTCGCCGCCGGTCTCGGGGTCCTGACGCTGCTCCTGGGCCTGTCCTACCTGCTCACGCCGCTCGCGCTGCCCCCCGCCCTGCTCGGCACGTTCCTGGGGCTGCTGTGCCGCGGGATGGAGGAAGCCCGCACCCTCGGCAACCTGGCCCTCGCGCTGTGCGCGCTGGGCGTGGGTGCCGGTCTGCTGCTGGTCTTCTCCGGTGCCTACGGCTGAGGATTTACACGGCTGTCACACGGCGAAACCCGCCCGTGCGCGGCGCCGACCTAGCGTCCCGGACATGACGCCTCGGTCGTCCTCTCGGGAGGAGTGGCACCCCGTCTGCCGGATCGCGGACCTCGAGGTCGACCGCGGGGTCGCGGCCCTGGTGCACGGGCAGTCGGTCGCGATCTTCCGCTCCGCCGCCGACGAGGTCTACGCGCTCGGCAACCACGACCCCTTCGCCAAGGCCTCGATGATCGCCCGCGGCATCGTCGGGGTGCGCCACGGCGTGCCGTTCGTGGCCTCGCCGTTGCACAAGCACGCCTTCGACCTGCGCACCGGGCGCTGCCTGGAGGACGCCCACGTCGGCGTCCCGGCGTACGACGTCAAGGTGGTCGACGGGGTCGTGCTGGTCGGCCACCGCAAGGCTGCCGCGGCCTGACCCGGCCGGCCGCGGCGGATCAGCGGGCGAGGGGGACGACGAGGGCGGTGGCGATGGCGGCCGCGCCCTCCCCGCGGCCGGTGAGGCCGAGGCCGTCGGTGGTGGTGGCGGCGACGGAGACCGGGGCGCCCACGGCGGCGGACAGGGCGGCCTCGGCCTCGGCGCGGCGAGCACCCAGGCGGGGGCGGACGGCGACGACCTGGACGGCGACGTTGCCCACGGCCCACCCGGCCTCGCGAACCCGGCGTGCGGTCTCGGCCAGCAGCGCGACCCCGGCCGCGCCGGCCCACTCCGGCTCGGAGGTGCCGAAGTTGGACCCGAGGTCGCCGAGGCCGGCGGCGGAGAGGAGGGCGTCGCAGGCCGCGTGGGCGGCGACGTCGGCGTCGGAGTGCCCCTCCAGCCCCTGGGGCTCGTCGGGGAAGGCGAGGCCGGCCAGGTGCATCGGCACCCCGTCGGCGTACCGGTGGACGTCGACGCCGATCCCCGTGCGGGGCAGGCCGGGCGGGAGCCCGGGCGGGGGCGGGGGAGCCGCGGAGGTCACCGCCCGATCATGCCTGAGCAACAATGGCCGCCATGAAGAGGTCTGGGGTCGCCTGGGCGCTGGCCGGGGTGGTCGCCGGACTGGCCGGCATCGCGGTCGACTACGCGCTGGCGTCGCTGTGGAACCAGCAGCACGCGCTGGCCGCCGTCGCCGGGCTCGTCCGCGACACCGTGCCCGGCCCGCTGGAGAACTGGGGCCGGGAGAACAACGGCAAGGCCATCACGATCCCGATCGGCCTCGCGCTCGTGGTGGTCCTCTTCGCCGTCGTCGGCCGGGCCACGCGCCGGTTCTGGTGGGCCCCCGTCGCCGGGTACGGCGTCGTCGCGCTGCTCGGCACCCTCGCGGTCCTCGACGCGACCGCCGGCCAGCTGCCGCAGCTGGTCGCCCTGGGTGCCGGGTACGCCGTCTCGGTCGTCGCCATGACCACGACCGGCGAGCGGCTGCGACGCGTGCAGGACCTCGACGACGAGCAGGCGGTGACCCCGCTCGGCCGCACCCGCCGTCGTGACTTCCTCACCATCGTCGGGGTGGTCGCCGCGGTCGCGGGCGTCTCGACCGTCGTCGGACGGTTCGCCGGCCGGGGCCGCCGCGCGGTGCAGGACGAGCGGGCCATCGCCCGGCTCCCCGTGACCTCCCCCTCCGTGCCGCAGGGCGCCCGGGTCGACGCCCGCGGCGTGCGGCCGTGGATGACGCCCGTCGAGGAGTTCTACCTCATCGACACCTCGTTCTCCCGGCCCCGCGTGCTCGCCCGCGACTGGCAGCTGCGCATCCACGGCCTGGTCGACGCGGAGATCACCCTGACCTTCGACGACCTGCTGCAGCGCGAGGTCACCGAGGACTGGATCACCCTCAACTGCGTCTCCAACGAGGTCGGCGGCGGCCTCATCGGCAACGCGTGGTGGAGCGGCGTCCGGCTCGCCCCGCTCCTCGCCGAGGCGGGTGTGCAGGACGGCGCCGACTGCGTCCTGCAGACCTCGGTCGACGGCTGGGACTGCAGCACCCCGCTGGCCGCGCTCACCGACGACCGCAACGCGATGCTGGCCGTCGCGATGAACGGCGAGGCCCTGACCATCGAGCACGGCTACCCGGTCCGCACCATCGTCCCCGGCCTCTACGGCTACGTCTCCGGCACCAAGTGGGTCGTCGACATGGAGGTGACCCGGTTCGCCGACGTCGAGGCCTACTGGACCCAGCGGGGCTGGGGCGAGATGGGTCCGGTCAAGATCGCCTCGCGCGTCGACGTGCCGGCAGAGGGGGCCGAGCTGCCGGCCGGCGAGGTCGTCGTGGCGGGCTCGGCGTGGATGCAGCACACCGGGATCGAGGGCGTCGAGGTGCAGGTCGACGGCGGTCCGTGGACCGCGGCCGAGCTCGGCACCGTGCCCGACGCCGACACGTGGGTGCAGTGGCGCGCCACCGCCGACCTCGCCGCGGGGGAGCACACGGTGACCGTCCGCGCGGTCCAGGCCGGCGGCGAGGTGCAGACCAGCGCCGTCGCCGACGTCCTGCCCGACGGGGCGACCGGGCTGCACTCGGTCACCTTCACCACCTCGTGATCGGCGCCTGACCACCGCGTGACCGGCGCCTGACCGGCGGTCACCAGGTGCCGGGGGAGCCCTTCGGCAGCGGGTGCGCGCTGTCGCGGATGACGTAGACCAGGCCGCCCGAGCGGGTCAGCCACGCCTTCTCCAGCTGCGCCCGGTCGTAGGTGCGGCGCACGCCGGACCGGGTCGTGGCCGCCGGGTCGTTGACCACGACGTCGCCCGTCGCGGTGAACCCGACGATGACGAGCAGGTGGCCCGCGGTGGAGGAGATCGGGGCGCCGTCGAGCTCCCCGCGGGCGAAGGTGACCGAGGCGACCAGCGGGATGCCGGCCTTGATGAACCGCTCGGCCTCGCGCAGCGACCGCAACCGGGTCACGAACGCCTTGCCGGCCAGCGGCGCGGCGTACGCGGTGTTGAAGGGCCAGTTGCCGGTGCCGCGGTAGGCGTGGTCGTAGGTCTGGCGGGCGGCGTAGTCGACGAAGGGGTCGGTGTGCCCCTGCGGCACCCAGTTGTACGACGCCGGGCGCGGCAGCCTGCCGTAGTAGCCGAGCACCATCGAGGTCGACGTGGGCGAGCACCACGCCTCGCCACCGCTGCCCCACTGCGGGTAGTGGCCGCGGTGGATCATCTGGGAGTACCGCGGCACGTCGAGCACGACGCCGCGGGCCACGCCCGGCGCCGAGACCGGCGGGGCCGTCGCGGGCAGGGCGGAGGCGACGGCGCCGACGGCGTCGATGGACGGACGGGCGGTGGTGCCGGCCTTGCGGGCCAGGACGACCCGCACCTGCCAGGAGCGGAGCCCGGGCGCGCTCCAGGTGTCGGTGTCGACCGAGGTGCCGTCGTCGGACTGGCCGCTCTGGGTCGTCCGCTTGGTGAAGCTGTCCCACAGCGCCCAGCGCGCCATCAGGTCCCACGAGGTCGTGCGGCCCGCGGCGTCGCGGCCGCGCACCCGCACCTCGATGAAGCTGTCCTTCGGCGTGGTGGCCGACCACGACGGGATGAGCTGGGTGAACGCGAAGCCCGGCGTGACCCACGGGGAGTCCCAGCGGGAGGTCTCGTAGCGCGTACCGCCCTGGGTCTTGGTGCCGGTCGCGCGGCCGAAGGTCGCTCGCCCGCCGGCCACGGTGGCGCCGATCGAGCGGCCCGTGGCGAGCTCGGCGGTGGAGTCCCACTGCCGGAACGCGATCGGACGGCTCGCCGCGGCCACGGCCTCGAGGTCGTCGCCGTCGGCGGGACGCGAGGACGTCGGGCCGGTCGTCACCGCGGCAACGTAGCCCAGCCCCAGCGCGGCCGGGGCGAGGGCACCCAGGAGCGTGCGGCGGGACAGGGACCGGGAGGGGGGAAGGCTCACCGAGCCACGGTACGTCACATCCGCACCATCCGTCACAGGGTCCGCCGGGGTGGCCGGACCGCTCCGATCTGACGGGACCGGCCGCGGTCAATAGACTCCGACGGTGGCACTCAGGCTCTACGACACCGCGACGCGCGAGGTCCGCGACTTCGTCCCCCTCGAGGAGGGGAAGGCGGGCATCTACGTCTGCGGCCTGACCGTGCAGTCCGAGCCCCACGTCGGCCACGTGCGCTCGGCGGTCAACTTCGACGTGCTGCGGCGCTGGCTCGCCCACACCGGGTACGACGTCACCTTCATCCGCAACGTCACCGACATCGACGACAAGATCCTGGCCAAGGCGGCCGAGCAGGGCCGGCCCTGGTTCAACCTGGCCTACGCCATGCACGGCGAGCTGACCCGCGCGCTGGCCTCGATCAACGTGCTGCCGCCGACCTACGAGCCCGGCGCGACCGGCCACGTGCCGGAGATGCTCGAGATGATCGAGCGGCTCGTCGAGCGCGGCCACGCCTACGCCGCCGAGGACGGCTCGGGCGACGTCTACTTCGACGTGCGGTCGTGGCCGTCGTACGGCGAGCTGACCGGGCAGGCCGTCGACGACATGGAGCCCGCCGAGGACGCCGACCCGCGCGGCAAGCGCGACCCCCGCGACTTCGCCCTGTGGAAGGGCTGGAAGAAGGACAGCGAGCCCGAGACGGCGGCCTGGCCCTCGCCGTACGGTCCTGGTCGGCCGGGGTGGCACATCGAGTGCTCGGCCATGGCCGGCAAGTACCTCGGCCCCGCCTTCGACATCCACGGCGGCGGCGTCGACCTGCGCTTCCCCCACCACGAGAACGAGCAGGCGCAGTCGCGCGCCGCCGGGCACCCGTTCGCGTCGTACTGGCTGCACAACGCGTGGATCACCACCGCCGGCGAGAAGATGAGCAAGTCGCTCGGCAACTCCCTGCAGGTGCCCAAGGTGCTCGAGCGCGTCCGCGGCGTCGAGCTGCGGTTCTACATGGTCAGCGCCCACTACCGCAGCCACGTCGAGTTCAGCTTCGAGGCGCTCGACGAGGCGGCGGTCGGGTTCCGGCGCATCGAGACCTTCCTCGACCGGGCCGCGGCCGACGGGCCCGTCGCGGTCGGCGAGGTGCCCGCGGCGTTCGCCGCCGCGATGGACGACGACCTCGGCACGCCCGCGGCGGTGGCGGTGCTCTTCGACACCGTGCGCGAGGGCAACCGCACCGACGACGCGGCCGAGCGGGCGACGTCCGCCGGGCAGGTGCGGGCCATGCTCGGCGTGCTCGGCCTCGACCCGGCCGACCCCGCCTGGGGCCCGCAGGTCGCCGACGACGCGGCGCTGGTCGCCGCCGTCGACGCCCTCGTCGCCGGGCTGCTCGAGCAGCGGGCGGAGGCACGCGCGGCCAAGGACTTCGCGCGCGCCGACGCCATCCGAGACCAGATCAAGGCGGCCGGCATCGTGGTGGAGGACACCCCTGCCGGCCCGAGGTGGAGCGTGGACGATGGCCGGTAACTCCCAGCGACGCGGCTCGGTCCGCAAGACCGCCAAGAAGCCCGCCGCGGGCTCCGGCGGGCGGGTCAAGCGCGGTCTCGAGGGCAAGGGGCCGACCCCCAAGGCCAAGGACCGCGAGTACCACAAGGCGCACCAGGCCGACGCGGCCAAGAAGCGTGCGTCGGCGCGGACGTCCAAGGGCGGCCCGCGCCGCAAGGGCACCGACGCCGAGTGGATCGCCGGGCGCAACCCGGTCGTCGAGGCGCTGCGCGAGGGCGTCCCGATCAGCGCGCTGTACGTCGCCGAGGGCGCCGAGCGCGACGGTCGGCTCCGCGAGGCCTTCCGGCTGGCCCAGGACAAGGGCATCAGCCTGCTCGAGGTCAGCAAGGGCGAGCTCGACCGCAACACCAACGGCGCGGTCCACCAGGGCCTCGCCGCCCGCATCCCGCCGTACGAGTACGCCGACCCGTTCGACCTCGTCGACCTCGCGGCCCAGAACGCCGAGAAGCCGCTCATCGTCGTCCTCGACTCCATCACCGACCCGCGCAACCTCGGCGCGATCATCCGCAGCGCGTCGGGCCTCGGCGCCCACGGCGTCGTCATCCCGGAGCGGCGCGCCGCCGGCATGACCGCCTCGGCCTGGAAGACCAGCGCCGGCGCCGCGGCCCGCATCCCGGTCGCCCAGACGGTCAACCTCACGCGCCAGCTCAAGGAGTACCAGGACGAGGGCATGACCGTCGTCGGCCTCGCCGCCGACGGCGACCTCAGCCTCCCCGAGCTCGTCGCCGACGCCGACCTCGCCCGCGGCCCCCTCGTCGTGGTCGTCGGCGCGGAGGGCGACGGCCTCGGCCGCCTGGTCTCCGAGACCTGCGACCACCTCGTCTCGATCCCGATGGTCAGCTCGCTGGAGTCCCTCAACGCCGGCGTTGCCGCCTCCATCTGCCTCTACGCGATCAGCCAGGCCCGCGCCTGACGGCGACCGCACGCCGTTGACGAGGCTGCGCCAGCTCGTCCGGGACGACACGGTGGTCGAGGAGGTTGCGCTGGCAACCGTCTCGAGACCATGAGACCGCAGCCGGTCGACGGTCTCGAGACAGGCGCCCGGGCGCCTTCCTCGGCCACCGTGCGGCCCGGTCACGGAGGGTGAGGGCACGGTGGTCGAGGAGGTTGCGCTGGCAACCGTCTCGAGACCACGTCGCCGCACGCGAGGCGTCCCGGGCTCAGACGGCTCACCCCTGCGGACGGGATCGGGGATGAGACGCGACATTTGTCCGTGACCCCCGTCACCTTTAGCCTCGGGTCTCGTTACGAAACTAGTACCTGTTCTAGTTTTCGCGAGAACGCCATCCTCCGGAGGTCCCGTGGTCACCCCGCAGCGTCGCACCCACGCCCCGCTCGTCCTGCTCGTCGCGCTGGTGCTCGTGCTCACCGCATGCGGTTCCAACCTCGACCCCGACCAGGTGGCCGAGGCCCAGGGGGGTGCGGGCGGGACGGGCTCGGGTGGGTCCGGCCTGGCCGCCAACGGCGGTGACCCCGCGGCCGTCGACGGCTCCGGGGGGACGGTCACCGACCCCGGCACCACCGGCGGCGCGGGCACCACCGGCGGCACGACCGGGACGACCGGCACGTCCGGCACGAGCGGCGGCGGGGCCACGACCGACGGCGGCGGGGGCACGGCCCCGGCCGGCGGTGGTGGCGGCGAGGCGCCGACCAAGCCGCCGGTGGACACCAAGGGCATCGACTGCAGCGGGTTCAAGAACGGGCCCGGCGTCACCGACTCGACCATCACCATCGGCAACTCCTCCGACATCGGCGGCCCGGTGCCGGGGCTGTTCGCCACGGCCCGCGACGCCACCGCGGCGTTCACGGCCTACTTCAACGCCTCCGTGCCCGACGGCATCTGCGGGCGCAAGCTCGCGCTGAAGATGTACGACTCCCGTGCCGACGCCGCGGCCGACCAGCAGAACTACGCCGCGGCCTGCAACGAGGTCTTCGCCATGGTCGGCTCGCAGTCGGCGTTCGACCTCGGCGGCGCCAAGACCGCCCAGGGCTGCGGCCTGCCCGACATCCGCGCCGGCGCGGTGACCTTCGAGCGCAACGCCTGCACGACCTGCTTCGCGGCCCAGTCGGTCAACACCAACTTCTTCGAGAACGCCGTGCCCGACTTCATCAAGAAGACCTACCCCGGCGCGGAGAAGAAGGCCGCGATGTTCTACACCGACGCCGGCGCCGCCGCCCAGAACGGCCAGTCGCAGGTGCGGGCGATGGAGGCCCGCGGCATGGACTTCAAGATCGTCCAGGGCATCGGGATCACCGAGTTCAACTACGCGCCGTACGTCGCCCGGCTCAAGAGCGAGGGCATCGAGGCCGTCTTCTTCATCACCGAGTACAGCTACTCGCTGAAGATGCGGCAGGCCATGCAGCAGCAGGGCTACACGCCGCGGGTCTACATGCGCGACCCCACCGACTACAACCCGCAGTTCGTCCAGAAGGGCGGCTCCGCGGTCGACGGCACGATCGTCTACACCAACTACGTCCCCTACGAGGAGAAGAACGCCGAGTCCGACCTGTACGAGCAGTGGCTCAACCAGGTCAAGCCCGGCACCCCGCCGCTGTTCTTCGGCACCTTCGCCTGGTCGGCCGCCCGCCTGTTCGTCGAGCTCGCGGCCAAGCTCGGGGGCAAGCTGACGCGGGAGTCGCTCGTCGCCGAGCTGCGCAAGGTGGACGACTGGACCGCCCAGGGCATGCACGCCCCGCAGCCGGTCGGGTCGAAGGGCACCGGCGAGTGCTGGCGGTTCATCCAGCTCAAGGGCGGCCGCTGGAACCCGGTCGGCGGCACCAAGTTCACCTGCGCCGGCCTGACGCGGGCCAGCTGAGCGCGCCGGAGCCGACCTGTGGAGACCTTCCTCGCCCTCGCCATCCCCGGGCTGTTCACCGGGGCGGCGTACGCCATCGCCGCCAGCGGCCTGGTGCTGACCTACACCACGACCCGGGTGTTCAACATCGCCCACGGCGCGTTCGGCATGGTGCTGTCGTTCGTGTTCTGGGACCTCTCGGTCCGCCAGGGCTGGGACCCGCTCCTCGCGCTGGTCGTGGTCATCCTCGTCATCGCACCGCTCATCGGGTTCGTCGTGCAGCGGCTCATCACCCGGGGCCTCGGCAACGCCCCGGTCAGCGTCTCGCTCGTCGTGACCGTCGGCATGTTCGTCGGCCTGGTCGGCCTGGCCCAGCAGCGCTGGCCCGAGGACCGGGTCGAGGTCGACGCGCCGCGCTTCGTCGAGCCGTTCTGGCTGACCTTCGCCGACGGCGACGGGGTGCCGGGGTGGCAGATCGGCGGCACCACGATCACCGGCCACCAGCTCATCACCATCCTGGCCTCGATCGCCGTCGCGGCCGCCCTCTACCTGCTGCTGACCCGCACCCGCATCGGCACCGCCATGCGGGCCTCGGTCGACAACCCCGACCTGCTCCGGCTCTTCGGCGGCAAGCCCGACGACGCCGCCGCGCTGGCCTGGATGATCGGCATGTCGCTGGCCGCGCTGACCGGCATCCTCATGGTCTCCGTCGTCGGCCTGAGCTACGTCGACCTCACCCTGCTCGTCGTCAACGCCTACGCCGCGGCGCTGGTCGGCCGGCTCAAGAGCCTGCCCATGACGTTCGTCGGCGCCATGGTGATCGGCGTCGTCGAGGCGCTCGTCGCGGGCTACTCCGTCGACAACGAGCTGCTGGCCACGATCAAGCCCGCCGTCGTCCCGCTGGTGCTGTTCGTGGTGATCGTGGCCATGCCGCAGGCCCAGCTGCGCATCGGCCAGGTCAAGGGCATGGTCTCCGCGCCGGTCCCGACCGTCCCCCGGATGGGGGTCTCCGCGGGCGCCGTCCTGCTCGTGACCGCGATGGTCGTGGCCACGGGCAGCGAGGTGACGCTGCTGCGGCTCGGCACAGCGGCGACGTTCGCGATCGTGATGCTCTCCCTCGTCCTGCTCACCGGGTACGGCGGCCACGTCTCGCTCGCGCAGCTGACCTTCGCCGGTGTTGGGGCCCTGGCCTACGCCAAGCTCGGCGAGCCCAACCTGCTCGGGCTCGGCGTCGCCGTCCTCGTCGCAGCCGCGGTCGGCGCGCTCGTGGCCCTCCCGGTGCTCCGGCTCACCGGCCTCTACCTCGCGCTGGCCACGCTGGCCTTCGCCGTCGTGATGGAGAAGATCGTGTTCAAGAACGACACGATCGGCTTCGGGACCGGCGGCGCGGTCGAGGCCCAGCGGCTCTCGATCCTCGGCTACCGGTTCGAGTCCACCGGCTCCTACGTCTTCGTCATGGTCGCGTTGTTCCTGCTCGTGGGCGTCGCGGTGCTGCTGGTCCGGCGCGGCGTCGTCGGCCGGATGCTCATCGCGATGCGCGACAGCCCGGCCGCGTGCGGCACGCTCGGCCTCGACCTGCGGTGGTTCCGGGTCGGGCTGTTCGCCGCCTCCGCCGGCATCGCCGGCCTGGCCGGCGCCCTCCTCGCCGGCCTGCGCGGGGTCATCGGCGACACCGACTTCGTCTTCTTCAACAGCCTGCCCCTGCTGCTGCTCGCGGTCGTCTTCGGCATCACCTCGGTCACCGGCGCCACCCTCGGCGGCATCGGGCTGATGCTGCTGCCGGTGCTGCAGGCCGAGTCCGTGGGCGGGGTGCCGCTGGGTGGCGTGATGTTCATGGTCATCGGCCTCGGCGCCGTGCTCGCCGGGCGCGACCCCAACGGCTTGTCCAGCTACCTCTTCCGCGGCGGCCGCTGGGTCGAGCAGCGGCTGCGCACCCGGCTCTCCGCGAGCCTGCCGCAGCTGCCGCCGGCCGGGGCGGACGACGTACACGAGGACGCCGAAGAGCCGGTCGCGGCTCCCGCACGAGTGGAGGTGGGTCCCGGTGTCCCTGCTCGAGGTTGACGACGTCGTCGTCCAGTTCGGGGGCGTGACCGCGGTCGACCACGCCTCGTTCACCGCCGAGGCCGGCCAGGTCACCGGCCTCATCGGCCCCAACGGCGCCGGCAAGACCACCTGCTTCAACGTCATCAGCGGCCTGCAGCGACCCACGCAGGGCCACGTGCGGCTCGACGGACGCGACATCACCCGGATGCCGGTGCACCGCCGCTCCAAGCGCGGCATGGGCCGGACCTTCCAGCGGCTGGAGGCGTTCGGCTCGCTGACCGTGCGCGAGAACGTCCAGGTCGCCCTCGACATCCACCGCGGCCTCGCCGGCCGGCTCCGCACGGTGGGCCGGCCCGCCCGCCGGCAGCGCGCCGACATCGACGCGCTGCTGGAGCGGGTCGGCGTCGCGGCGTACGCCGACGACCGGGCCGACTCGGTGCCGACCGGTGCCGCGCGGCTGCTCGAGCTGGCCCGCTGCCTGGCCGCGGAGCCGACGCTGCTGCTGCTCGACGAGCCGTCCTCGGGCCTCGACGAGACCGAGACCGACGACTTCGGCGACCTGCTCCGCGAGCTGGCCGCCGAGGGCACCGCCATCGTCATGGTCGAGCACGACATGGACCTCGTGATGGGCGTGTGCGACACGATCCGCGTCCTCGACTTCGGCGAGGTCATCGCGATCGGCGACCCCGCCGCGATCCGCAGCGACCCGCGGGTGCAGCAGGCCTACCTCGGCTACAGCGACGAGACCGCGCCCGCCGACGGTGTCGACGAGACCCCCACCACGGTGCTGGAGGTGACGCGGTGAGCGTCCCGATCCTCGAGGTCTGCGACCTCACCGCCGCCTACGGCCGCATCGAGGTGCTCCGCGGCGTCGACCTGACCGTGCCCCGCGGCGCGGTCGTCGCGCTGCTCGGCCCCAACGGCGCCGGCAAGTCGACGCTGGTCCAGTGCATCTCCGGGCAGAAGGAGCCCACCGGCGGTGACATCCACCTGGCCGGCGTCAACGTCCGGCGGGCCGCGCCCGAGGACCTCGCCCGGGTCGGGCTGTGCACCGTGCCCGAGGGCCGCTCGGTCTTCCCCAACCTCACGGTGGAGGAGAACCTCCAGCTCATGTCGTACGCCGGCGTGCCGGCCGCGGCCGTCTTCGAGACCGCCTACACCTACTTCCCCCGCCTGGCCGAGCGTCGCAAGCAGCTCGCCGGCACCATGTCGGGCGGCGAGCAGCAGATGCTCGCCATGTCGCGGGCCCTGGCCTCCGACCCGGCCCTGCTGCTGCTCGACGAGCTCTCGATGGGCCTGGCCCCGCTCATCGTCGAGGAGCTCTACGACACCGTCGCCCGGATCGCCGAGACCGGCGTCTCGATCCTGTGCATCGAGCAGTTCGCCCGCACCGCGCTGCGGGTCTCCGACTACGCCGCCGTCATGGTCGGCGGGCGGGTCGTCGCCACCGGCGAGCCCGACGAGGTCCTCGAGTCCATGTCCGACGTCATCCTGGGAGGTGCCGCATGAGCGCGCACGCCGACCGCCCCCACCGGTCCCCGGCCGGGCGCCACCGCCTGCCGGCGGCACCCCGCTCCGGTCGGCCCGGCCCGACCGTCGCCGGCGAGCGGCTGGCCGCGCACCGGCGCACCACCGGGCGGCTGCTCGCCGGGTCGATCGCCCTCGCGCTGACCGGGGCCACGCTCGCCCTGGCCGCGCCCGGGCAGGCCGCCCCCGACGAGAAGCCGAAGGGCGGGGCCGGCTTCGCGGGCTACAGCGCCAGCGCCTCGGCCAGTCCGGTCAAGGTCGAGATCTACGAGCCGACCATCCCGCTGCCCGCGAGCCCGCAGGCCGAGCTGTCGATCGGCTACACCTCGGTCCTCGCCGACTCCTCCAGCACCGCCGCCCGGTCGTCGTACCTCTGGCCCGGCGGGCCGGTCGGCGAGGGCTTCAAGACCATCGCCGACCAGCTCGGCCTGCCGCCGCAGATCGGTCAGACCGGCTACCCGATCCAGGTCAACGCGATCTTCCCCGGCGGCCCCGCGACCGACGCCGACGAGCCGGCGCCCGGCGCGGTCCAGCGCGCCACGGCCTCGGAGAAGACCACCCGGGCCGACACGGGGTTCTCCGCCGACGGCGACGTCGGCGGGGACGACGCGCCAGCCGAGGGTGAGGGCGGCGGCGGGCCGCTGCCCGGGCTCCCGGGCCTGCCCGGGCTCCCGGGACTCCCGGGCCTCTCGGGACTCCCGGGCCTCTCCGCGCTGCCCGGCCTCGCCGGCCTGGCCGGCGGCTCGTCCGGCGCGTCGGCACCCGAGGCCGCCGCACCGGCGGCCGCGCCGGCGCTGCCCGAGCCGCTCTCGACGCTCGTCGACCTCGGTGGCGCGAGCTCGACCTCCCGCTCCGACCTCGTCGACGCCACCGGCAAGGACCCGAAGAAGGTCACCAGCCGCGCCCGCTCGATCCTCGGTAACGCCTCGCTGCTGGGCGGGCTGCTGAGGGTCGAGGGCGTCCGCACCGTGGCCGACACCTCCTCCGACGGCGCCGAGGCCACCGCGACCGGCTCGGCGACGTACGGCGAGCTGACGGCGTTCGGCCAGACCTTCGCCTTCGGCCCCGACGGGTTCACCGCCACCTCCGCGCCGCCCGTCAAGCTGCCCGGCCTGCCCGACAACGGCGCCGCGCTGCTCGCGCGGCTCGGCGTCACGGTGAGCGTGCCCGAGCCCGTCCGCGAGGTGGAGGGCGCGGCCGCCACGAGCACCTCGCCCGGGCTCGTCGTCGAGATCGACGTGACGGCCCTGCGCAAGCAGCTCGGACCCGTGCTCGGCGTGCTCGACACCGTCGTCGGGACCCTGCCCGACCAGCTCGGCCAGCTCAAGAGCCTGGTGCAGGCCGTCTCCCTGCTCTCGCCGCGCATCGTCCTCCAGCTCGGCGCCGCCACCGCGACCGTGCAGACCTCGCAGGGCGTCCCGCCGCCGACCACCGAGCCGCCCGCCGACGATCCCGCGCCCGCCGACGACGACAAGGGCGGAGCCGCAGCCGGAGCCGGTGCGGGCACCGGCGCCGGCGCACCCCCTGCCTCGAGCCCCGTCTCCGACCCCGTGGCCGCGGCCCCCGCGTCGGGCTCGCCGACGACCGAGGCGGTCCAGCCGCTGTCCTCCGAACCCGTCCCGGGGCTCCCGCCGCTGTTCTCCATCCCCGGCCTGCTGCTGTACGGCGGCCTCCTCGGCGCCGCCGTCGCCGGCTTCTTCACCCGCCGGCTCGGCCTGATGGCCCTCGGCGGCGTCGGCTCCTGCGCCCACGGCCTCGACTCCGGACTGCCCGACCTGCGAAAGGTGCGCCCATGACCACCACCCCGACCTCGCCGGCCCCCGAGCGCGCCAGCGGCTCCCGGATGGGCGCCGCCGCCCCGCTGCCCCGCGCCGGCGGGCGCAGCGGCGGTGCCGGCGGCGCCGGCGGCAACGGCGTCGCACCCGTGCGCGGCAGCGCGGCGCTGCTGCAGACCGTGCTGTTCTGGGCCGGCGCCATCTTGATGCCGCTCGGCATCGTGGTGATCCTGCTCGGCTACTACGGCGTCGCCAACTCCGTCTACGACTACGAGCGCGAGGCCTACCAGGTCTCCGGCGGCTTCCTCGGCCTCGGCCTGACCTTCCTCGGGGGCTTCCTGTACTTCGGCGCCTGGCTGGCCAAGATCGCCGCCGACAACAACGCCGCCTCCCGCCGCCTCGCCGACACCCTCCTCGTCCTCGCCGACGTCACCTCCAAGGCCGCCGCCACCATGGACCCCGTGGGCGACGTCGACAGCCTCCCCGTCACCGCCGGCGACGGTGCCACCCTGCACCGCCGCGACTGCTCCCTCATCGCCCACCGCGACGACCTGCACCCCGCCGGCGCCCGGACGGGGTTGCAGGCGTGCCGGGTCTGCAGGCCTGCTGTCTGACCGGTCCGGGCGGGGTGGGCTGCGCGCGGTGGCTGGCGGTGTCGCCCGGATCCGCCCGAGCGCCGGGGAGCGTGCTGGTGCTGCAACTCCGTGTTCGGTGCACTACCCCTGCGGTAGACCGCAGGGGTAGTGCACTGGACACGGAGTTACAGCCCGGGGTCGGGCCCCACGCGTCACAGCAGCCCCACGCGCCGAGTCAGCGGCCGTCGAGGTCCGCGTCGGCCAGGTCGTCGTCGAGGGCCGTGACGACGGCGGACTCCTCGGGCTTGCGGGGGAGCTGGGTGTCGACGTAGTCGCGGGCGGCGTCGTGGATGGGGACCTCGTGGCCGGCGCGCTCGGAGAGGTACCAGCGGTGCACCAGCACCTCGTGGAACATCTCCGCCGCCTCCAGCTTGCCGCGGGCCTCGGGCGGGACCATCGCGGTGATGGGCTCGTAGATCTCGGTGAGCCAGCGGTGGGCGACGAGGGTGCGGTCCTCCCGACCCAGGTCGTGGTGGGCGGTGAAGGAGGCGAGGTCGTTGAGCAGGCGCCGGGCCTGGCCGTCCTCGACGTTGAGCCCGGTCAGCGCCTGCAGCTCGCGGCAGTGGTGGCCGAGCTCGACCACCTTGGGCTGGATGTGCACGGTGTCGCCGTCGATGTCGGTGACGATCTCGAGCTCCTCGACGTCGAACCCGAGGTCGTTGAGCCGCTCGATGCGCTGCTCGATGCGCCAGATCTCGTCGGCGTCGAACTCCTCGACCCCGGTGAGCTCGCCCCACAGCGCCTCGTAGCGCTCCTCGAGCAGCTCCACGATCTCGTGGGCGGCGACCTGGTGGTCCAGGGACTCGCTGGCCTGGAGGTCGAGCAGCTCGGCGAAGACGTTCTCGGTGGCGATGGTGACGTCGTGGCGGCGCATGCCCTCAGACAGCTCGGGCCGCAGCTCACCGGTCTCGGCGTCGACGAGGTAGGCCGCGAACCCGCCCGCGTTGCGGCGGAACAGCACGTTGGACAGCGACACGTCGCCCCAGAAGAAGCCGGCCAGGTGCAGGCGCACCAGCAGCACCACGATCGCGTCGACCAGCGACGGCAGGTTCTCGGCGCTCATGCCGTGGGCGAAGAGGCTGCGGTAGGGCAGGGAGAACTGCAGGTGCTCGGTCAGCAGGGTGCTGGGCAGCGGCTGTCCCGACCGGTCGGTGCGCCCGGTGACCACCCCCTGCGGCACCACCGCGGGGAGGCCGAGGCGCTGCAGGTCGCGCAGGAGGCGGTACTCGCGGAACGCGATCTCCTCGACCGTCTCCTTGACGGCGTACACCCGGTCGCGCAGGCGCACGATGCGCACCACGTGGCGCGACAGGCCCCGGGGGAGCGGGATGACGTGCTCGGTCCACTCCTCCAGCGGCTGCGCCCACGGCAGGGTGAGCAGCGCGGGGTCGGGCCGGTTGGCGACCACCTTGAGGGCCATGGCGTCAGGGTTCCAGCAGGACGGCGCCGGGTCCACGCCCGGCGAGCTCGTCGCCCGGGTTGGTCAGCGCGCAGGCCGTGAGGCTGAGGCAGCCGCAGCCGATGCAGCCGTCCAGGTCGTCGCGCAGCCGCTCGATGCGGCGGATCTGGTCGTCGAGCCGCGGGCGCCAGGTGCGGCTCAGGCGCTGCCAGTCGGCCCGCGTCGGCGTACGGCGCGCGGGCAGCTCGTCGAGCGCGCTGCGGATCTCCTCCAGCGTGAGCCCCACCCGCTGCGCCGTGCGCACGAAGGCCACCCGCCGCAGCGTGGCCTGGGCGTAGCGGCGCTGGTTGCCGGTGGTGCGCTCGGAGGTGATCAGGCCCCGCTCCTCGTAGAACCGCAACGCGCTGTGGGCCACCCCGGAGCGCTCGGCCAGCTGCCCGATGGTCAGCGTCATGGGGTCAGTCTCACCCCGGTCCGGGCAGCCGTCGAGCGCGCGCGGCGCAGGCCCCCTACGATGGCCGCGCCACCTCGCCGGTGTAGCTCAGTTGGTAGAGCGCCTTACTTGTAATAAGGATGTCGCGGGTTCGACTCCTGTCACCGGCTCCGTACGCCGACCGCCGACCTCACAGCGGCCGCGCCACGAACCGCGGCGGCGGGTCGGCGATCGCGTCCTGCGCGGCGACCAGCGCGATCTCTCGGGTGCCGGCGGCGATCGTGGCCTCGAGGACGGCGTACACCGCGGAGGTGGTGAGCTCGAGCGCGCGCGCCGGGGAGCCGGTCGTGCGCAGGTGGGCGAGGTAGAGCGCGGCGGTGACGTCGCCGCAGCCGTTGGGGTTGATCGGCAGCAGCGGGGTGGTGACGGCCCACGCGCCGGCGTCGGAGACGGCGACGACGTCGAGGGTGCCGGGCTCGGAGCCGTCGTGCAGCACCGAGGTGACCAGCACGTCGCGGGGGCCGGTGGCGCGCACGACCTCGACCGCCTCCAGCACCTCGGCCAGCGTGGTCGACCGCCGCCCGGACAGGAAGTCGAGCTCGAAGTGGTTGGGCGTGACCACGTCGGCGGCGGGCACGACCTGGTCGCGCATGAACTCCGGGATGCCGGGCTTGACGAACATCCCGCGGCCGACGTCGCCCATCACCGGGTCGCAGCAGTAGACGGCGCCGGGGTTGAGCTCCTTGACCCGGGCGACGGTGTCGAGCACGACGGCACCGACGGCCGGGTCGCCCTGGTAGCCCGAGAGCACGGCGTCGGCCTCCCCGAGCACGCCCCGGTCGTCGATGCCGGCGATCACCTCGCGCACGTCGGCCGGGTCGAGGAGCGGGCCGCGCCACGCGCCGTACCCGGTGTGGTTGGAGAAGTGCACCGTCAGCACCGGCCAGACCTCGTGCCCGAGGCGCTGCAACGGGAAGACGGCGGCGGAGTTGCCGACGTGCCCGTAGGCGACGGAGGACTGGATCGACAGGATCTTCACGACAGCCATCCTCGCGCCGACGAACCCGTGACGGGAAAACTAGAACGCGTTACAGTTGCCGCCGACCGGGCACCAGCGAGCGAGGGCAGGCGGGCACATGGCGGGCAGGGCTGGCAGCAAGAGGCCGCAGTACGACGACGAGGCCGACTACGTGGTCGTGGGCTCGGGCAGCGCGGGGGCGGCCGTCGCCGGTCGGCTCGCCGAGGCCGGCGCCAGCGTGATCCTCGTCGAGGCGGGCAAGAGCGACGAGCAGTTCCTGACCAGGAAGCCCGGGATGATCGGCCCGATGCACGCCGTCCCCGAGATCAAGCGGCTGGTCGACTGGGGCTACTACTCCGTGCCGCAGAAGCACATGCTCGACCGGAAGATGCCCGTCCCGCGCGGCAAGGTCGTCGGCGGGTCGAGCTCGATCAACGGCATGGTCTACGTCCGCGGCAACCGCGCCAACTTCGACTCCTGGGCCGCCGAGGGCAACACCGGCTGGGACGCCGACAGCGTCAACGCGGCCTACAAGCGCATGGAGGACTACGAGGGCGGGGAGGACGCCTTCCGCGGCGAGGGCGGACCCATCCGGATCACCCGCAACAAGATGCCGCAGGAGGGGTCGCTGCAGTTCCTGCAGGCCACCGCCGACGTCACCGGCTGCGAGGTGCTCGACGACTACAACGGCGCCACGCAGGAGGGCGTCAGCCGGATGCAGCAGAACGCCGCCGACGGCCTGCGCTACAGCGCCTCCCGCGGCTACCTGCACCACCTGCTCGCCGGCCGACCCCACCACCTGCAGCTGCGCAGCCAGGCGCTGGCCACCAGGGTCGTCATCGAGGGTGGTCGGGCCACCGGCGTCGAGATCCGCGACCTGAGCCGACGCGGGCGTGGCGAGCGCACGGTCCTGCGGGCGGGCAAGGAGGTCGTGCTGGCCGCCGGGTTCGTCGGCTCGGCCCAGCTGCTGATGCTCTCGGGCGTCGGCCACGCCCAGCACCTCAAGGACCACGGCATCAAGGTCGTGGCCGACCTGCCGGTGGGCGACAACCTGCACGACCACCTCTTCCACGCGCTGACCTTCCACGTCACGACGTCGAGGATGCGGGGCAACGCCCGCTTCTTCGCCCAGGGCGTGGCCAAGGAGGTCGCCCGGCCGGGCTCGACGTTCCTGGCCAACTCGGTCTTCGAGGTGCTGGCCTTCCTCAAGACCTCCCAGGCCGCCGACGTCCCCGACCTGCAGCTGCACCTGCTGCCGTGGTCCTACGTCTCGCCCAACCAGGACGCCCCGATCCGCCACGACGTCGACCCGCGGGCCGCGCTGACGGTGCTGACCACGCTGATCTACCCCAAGAGCCGCGGCACCCTGCGCCTGGCCTCGGCCGACCCGACGGCCACGCCGCTCATCGACCCCGGCTACCTCGCCGAGCCGTCCGACCTCGAGGTGCTCGCCGAGGGCAGCGAGCTGGTGCGCGAGATCATGGGCGCCCCGGCCTTCGGCGGGGCGGTCAAGGAGGAGATCCACCCGGGCGCCGGCGTACGCGGCCAGGAGCTGCGCGACGCGATCCTCGACCGGGCCACGTCGGTCTACCATGGCGTCGGCACCTGCCGGATGGGCGTCGACGAGCTCGCCGTGGTCGACCCTCAGCTGCGGGTGCGCGGCGTCGAGGGCCTGCGCGTGTGCGACGCCTCGATCATGCCGTCGATCACCGGCGGCAACACCAACGCGCCCGCGATCATGATCGGCGAGCGCGGCGCCGACCTGTTGCTCGGGAGGGCCTGAGATGACCGCCACCGACCACACCGCCCGTACGACGGCGCCGCGGCGCCCCGCATCGGTGACCGACGCGCTGCTCGACCGCCTCGTGGCCCGGGTGCCCTCGACGGCCGGCGGCACGTGGAAGCTGACCGAGGTCTACACCGGCGAGGTGCTCGTCGAGCTGCCGCAGTCGACGCCGGCCGACATCGAGCGGGCCTTCGTGGAGGCCCGCCGTGCCCAGGCCGAGTGGTCGCAGTGGCCGCTGGCCAAGCGGCTGAAGGTGATGAAGAAGGCGCACGCGCTCTTCGTCCGCAACGCCCAGCTCACCGCCGACCTGATCCAGGTCGAGAGCGGCAAGAACCGGCGGATGGCCATCGAGGAGACCTGCGACCCGCCGATGGTGCTCAGCCACTACATCAAGCACGCCCCGCGGCTGCTGGCGCCGGTGAAGAAGGGCGGACCGGTCCCGTTCCTGACCACCTCCACCGCGATCCGGCAGCCGAAGGGCGTCGTCGGCGTCATCGCGCCGTGGAACTTCCCCTTCGCCACCGGCATCTCCGACGCCGTCACCGCCCTCATCGCCGGCAACGCGGTGGTCCTCAAGCCCGACAACAAGACGGCGCTCTCGCCGCTGTGGGGCATCGAGATGCTGGAGGAGGCGGGGCTGCCCAAGGGCCTGTTCCAGGTCGTCTGCGGCGAGGGCCCCGACGTCGGGCCGACGCTGATCGACAACGCCAACTACGTCATGTTCACCGGCTCGACCGCCACCGGCCGGGTCATCGGGGAGCGCGCCGGGCGCAACCTCATCGGCTGCTGCCTCGAGCTCGGCGGCAAGAACCCCATGGTCGTGCTCGAGGACGCCGACCTCGACGAGGTCGTCGAGGGGGCCGTGTTCGGGGTCTTCGGCAACACCGGCCAGATCTGCATGCACATCGAGCGGATCTACCTGCCCGAGTCGCGCTACGACGAGTTCCGCGACAAGTTCGTCGCCCGGGCGCAGGGGCTCGACGTGCGCGCGGCGTACGACTTCGGGCCGGAGATGGGCTCGCTCGTCTCGCCCGACCACATGGAGCGGGTGCGCGCCCACGTCGAGGACGCGGTGGCGCAGGGCGCCATCGTGCTCGCCGGCGGTCGGCCCCGCCCCGACCTCGGGCCGGCGTTCTTCGAGCCGACGATCCTCGAGGGCGTCACCAAGGACATGCTGTGCGGCGCGACCGAGACCTTCGGACCGGTCGTCGCGCTGCACCGCTACCGCAGCGTCGACGAGGCCGTCGACCTGGCCAACGACACCGACTACGGCCTCAACGCCTCGGTCTGGGGCACCGACGTCGCCGCCGCCGAGGCCGTCGCCCGCCGCATCCAGGCCGGCAACGTCAACGTCAACGACATCCTGGCCACGGCCTTCGCCTCCAAGGGCACGCCCTCGGGCGGGGTCAAGCAGTCGGGCGTCGGCGCCCGCCACGGCGACCAGGGCCTGACCAAGTACACCGACGTGCAGAACCTCGCGGTGCTGAAGAAGCAGGTCATGGGACCACGGCCCGGCCAGTCCTACGAGGAGTACGTCAAGGGCATGCTCGCGGGGCTCACCATGATGCGGAGGACGCGCATCCGCTGACCCTGTCGACGGCCCGCGGGCCGACCTAGGGTGGCGACATGTCGCTGCCGCTGCACCGGCCCTACCCGCCCGACCGCTACCGCGGCTCCACCGGTGAGGTCTCGGCGTGGCTGCGCCGCGACGACGTGCCCGCCGAACTCTCCTTCCGCGCGGGCGGCACCTGTGAGTACCTCGCCACCGGCGACCGCACCGACGGCAAGCTCGGGGTCTACCGCTGGACCTTCGGCGAGGACGAGTCGGGTCCCGACGCGCACTTCCACCGGGCGATCTCCGAGCAGTTCTACGTGCTCTCCGGCGAGGTCAGCCTGTACGACGGCCGCGCGTGGGTCACCGCGCGGCCCGGTGACTTCCTCTACGTCCCCGAGGGCGGCCTGCACGGCTTCCGCGGCGGCGGTGGAGCCTCGATGCTGCTGACCTTCGCTCCCGGCGGCCCGCGCGAGGACTACTTCGAGACCCTCGCCCGCGGCGAGGAGATGAGCGAGGAGCAGCGGGCGGAGTTCATGGTGCGGCACGACACCTACTGGGTCTGACCCTGGCCGGTCCCTACGCCTCGAACGCCGTGCGCACGGCGGCCATGTCGGCCGCGCCGTGCCCGGCCTCGGAGGCCCGGTCGAACGCGCCGCGCACGGCCCGCAGCAGCTCGTCGGGGAAGCCCGCGCCGCCGGCCGCCTCGACCATGAGACCAAGGTCCTTGCGGACGCCGTCGAGGGCGAAGGAGACCGGGCCGTCGACGTCGTCGCCGCCGAGCATGGCCGCGCCCTTCAGGTGGGCGTACGGCGTGTCGACGGCGCCGCCCCCGATCGCGTCGAGGAAGAGGCCGGGGTCGACGCCGAGGGCGCGGGCCAGGCCGAGGGCCTGGGCGGTGCCGGCGGTGAGGAGCGCGACCCAGGAGTTGCAGGCGAGCTTGAGGGCGCTGGCCTGGCCCACGTCGGGGCCGGCGTCGACGACCCGGGAACCCATGGCGTCGAGGGCGGGACCGGCGGCGTCGACCAGCGCCGACGGGCCGGAGGCCAGCACGACGAGCGCGCCGTCCTCCGCGGGCTTGCGGGTGCCCAGCACCGGCGCGTCGACGAGCCGGTCGGACCGCTCGCCGATGCGGCGCGCGCCGTCGGGGCCGACGGTGGTGGCCTGCAGCCAGACCGCCCCCGGGTCGAGCGCCCCGACGAGCTCGTCGGCGACCTCGAGCACGCTGTCGGCGTCGTACAGCATGGTGACGACGACCTCGGCACCCTCGACGGCCTCGGCCACCGACGCCGCTGCGCGTACGCCGCCGGGCTGGTCGGCCAGGTCGGCGGCGAGGGCCTCGGCCTTGGTGGCGGTGCGGTTCCACACCGCGACGTCGTGGCCCTCCCGGGCGAGCGAACGCGCCATGCCGGCGCCCATGATCCCGGTCCCGAGCACTGCTGTCCTCATGCGGCCAGCCTGCCAGCGGCCGACGGGCCGGACCCCCGCCCGAGGGGTGGTCAGGCCACCTGGAGCGACCGCTTGGACAGGCCCATCCAGAACCCGTCGATCACCTGCTCGCCCGGAGCGGCGGGGTCGGTGGCCGCCCCGAGGGTGACGAAGAGCGGCGAGTAGTGCTCGACGGTCGGGTGGGCGTAGGGCATGCCGGGCGCCCGGTGCCGGATGTCGGCGAGGGCGTCGACGTCGCCGCGGGCCAGGGCCTCGGCGGCCCAGGCGTCGAAGTCGACCGACCAGCCCGGCGGGGTCGCGTCGATGCGGAACTCGGTGAGGAACGGCAGGCCGTGGGTCAGGAAGCCCGACCCGATGATGAGCACGCCCTCGTCACGCAGGCCGCGCAGCCGGGCGCCGAGGGCGAGCAGCCGCTCGGGGTCGTGGGTGGGCAGCGACATCTGCAGCACCGGGACGTCGCCCGCGGGGTACATGATCCGCAGCGGCACCCAGGCGCCGTGGTCGAGCCCGCGCTCGGTGTGCTGGTGCACCGGCTCGGAGGCCGGCATCATCGCCGTGACCCGGTCGGCCAGCCAGGTGGCGTCGGGGGTCTCGTAGGTCATCTCGTAGTACTTGCGGTCGAAGCCGCCGAAGTCGTAGACGAGCGGGGCGCGGCTCGCCGACAGCGACACCGGGGCGGACTCCCAGTGCGCGCTGACGATGAGGATCGCGCGCGGGCGCGGGAGGTCGCGGGCCCACCCGGCCAGCTGGGCGGACCACACCGGGTCGTCGAGCAGGGGCGGTGCGCCGTGGCCGAGGTAGAGGGCGGGCATGCGGTCGGTCATGTCCACCACAATAGTTGAAACTTGAATTTCATTCCTCGGGTCGGCCGATCGCGGCCCAGTCGATCGGATCGGCGCCCTGCTCGAGCAGCAGCCCGTCGACCGTCGAGAAGGGCCGGGTGCCGAAGAACCCGCCCCGGTTGGCCGACAGCGGCGAGGGGTGCCCCGAGACCACGCACGGCACCGGCGCGAGCCACGGCTCGAGCCGGCGGGCGTCGGCGCCCCAGAGCACCGCGGCCATCGGCTGCCCGGCGGCCGCCCGCGCCGCCAGGACGCGCACCGCGTGCTCGGTCACCGGCTCCCAGCCCCGCCGCCGGTGCGACCCGGCCTCCCCGGCCCGGACCGTCAGGACCCGGTTGAGGAGCATGACGCCCTGCGCGGCCCAGGCCGTGAGGTCCCCGTGCTCGGGTGGCGTCACGCCGAGGTCGGAGGACAGCTCGCGGTAGACGTTGCGCAGGCTCGCCGGCAGCGGACGCACGTGCCGCTCGACGGCGAAGCTGAGGCCGATCGGGTGTCCCGGCGTCGGGTAGGGGTCCTGGCCGACCAGCAGCACGCGGACGCCGGCCAGCGGTGCCCGGAACGCGCGCAGCACGAGGTCGTCGGCCGGCAGGACGGTCCGTCCCGCCGCCGCCTCCTCGCGCACGAGGGCCAGCGCCGCCGCCAGCTGCTCGTCGACCGGCGCCAGGGCCTCGGCCCAGTCGGGGGCGACCAGGCCCCGGTCGACGAGGTCGGCGAGGGCGCTCATGCCGGTGACGGTAGCGGGGCTCGTCGGCCGGCCCGGGGCACTCCCTCACCGCCCGGTGCTCTTCCCCGCCCGCATTCGGGCGGAGAAGAGGTGCGGACGGTGAGTTGCCTGTCGGCCGACACCCCTGGGGGCATGCGACCGGGTCAGCGTCGCAGGACGAAGCGCGCGGAGCGCGGCAGGTGGGGCGGGCGGCCGCGCTCGCCGACCTCGACGGAGAGGATCGCCTGGTGGGCGTCGTTGCCGGCGATGGCCGACTGGTTGGCCACGAGCACGCGGGTGCCGAGGAAGGTGGCGTTGCTCGGGGTGTCGAACGGGACGGGCGAGCCGTTGTCGCCGGTCAGCGGCACGTCGGGGAAGCGGCGCAGCTCCTGGCCGGTGGGGGAGAGCACGACCAGCTGCGCGGTGAGGCCGGCGTTGGCGACGTACAGGCGGCCCGAGCGTCCGACGCCGAAGCCGTCGGGCAGGTCCGTCGGCCGGGAGGTCCACAGCGGCGTGAGCCGGCCGGGGCGACCGCGGCGCACGGGGAGGGAGTAGAGCAGCCCCTGGGTCGTGGTGCGGGCGGTCGTCTGCTGGGTGAGGAGGAAGGCGCCGCGGCGCCGGTCGTAGACGATGCCGGTCGTGCCGAACCCGGCGATCCCCTCCAGCCCGGCCGAGCGGAACCACGGCTCCACCCGACCGTTGCGGCGGACCCGGTAGACGACGCCGGCGGCGTAGTCGGTGACGAACAGGTGCCTCGGGCCCCAGGTGGCGTAGTTGGGGGACGCGCCGGCGGGGAACCTGGCCACCCGCTCGAACCGGCCGGTGCGCACGTCGAGCGTCAGCACCGCGGGGATGGAGGTCTCGAGCAGCACGAGCCTGCCGTCGCGGGTCTCGTTGGCGACCTGCACGCCGTGCTCGACGCCGAGCCGCTGCCCGGGCACGGTCCAGGACCGCAGCAGCGTGCCGTCGGCGGTCCACTCGTGGACCCTCGAGCGCCGGCTGCCCTCGTCGGCGTAGGTGCCGGCGTAGACGCGGCCGTTGCGGGCCACGTGCACGTACGCCGCCCGCCCCGGCCCGGGGACGAGCGAGAAGACCCGCGTCGTGAAGGTGGGGTCGGCCTGGGCGGCCTGGGCGGCCCGGGCGGCCTGGGCTGGGGCCGCGGTCGGCACGGCGGTCAGCGCGGCGACGAGGACCAGCAGCACCGGCAGCAGCAGCCGCCTCACCGCAGCTTCTCCAGGACCTCGAGCGCGGCCCGCTCGCCGGAGCGGACGGCGCCGTCCATGTAGCCGCTCCAGTAGGTCGCGGTCTCGGTGCCGGCCCAGTGCACCCGGCCGAAGGGCCGCCGGATCGCCGGGCCGAGCGTGCTGAACGACCGGTCGGCGGCGTGGATCGCGGTCGGGCCGCCGCCGGTCCAGCGCTCCTTGGTCCAGTCGTGCTCGGTGTACTCGACCGGGCGCAGCGCCTCGGGCCCGAACATGGCCGCGAACCCCTGCAGCACCGCCTGCCGGCGCTCGGCGAGCGGCAGGCGCCCGTAGCGGCGCCAGGTGTCGCCGCCGACGAAGGCGAGCAGCACGCCGGGGCTGCCGGCCGGCGGGCAGTTGTCGAAGACGACGCGGGCGGCGCCGGTGTCGTTGATGCCGAACCCGCTCAGGCCGTCGGCGCGCCAGAACGGCGTGCGGTAGACGGCGTCGCACTTCATCAGCTTGCCCATGTGGGCGTGCTCGAGCAGCCGGCGGCGGCTCGGGGGCAGGCGGGGGAACCAGTCCATGCCGAGCACGGTGGGCGGGGGAGCGGCCACGATGACCCGCCGTGCGGTGACCACGCCGCGGGCGGTGTGCACCCGCACCCGGCCGTCGCGCTGCACGATCTTGCGCACCGGCGCCCGGAGCGCGACGACGTCGCCGAGCCGGCGGGCCAGCCGGATCGGCACCAGCTGGGAGCCGCCGACGAACCGCCGCTCCTGCGCGCCGCCGACGGTGTCGGAGTTGCGGGAGAAGGTGCCGACCGTGCGCTCGTTGCCCGAGCACGCGACGTACCAGAGGACGAAGAGGAACGACAGCTCGCGCGGGTCGGCGCCGAACCCCGGCTGGGTCCAGGACTCGATCAGGTGGGAGACGCCGGCGGGGTTGAGCAGCGAGCTGCGGCGGATGAACTGGTCGAGGGTCATCGAGTCCCACTCGCGGGCCCGCGGGTGCGACCACGGGGCGTCGACGGCGATCTCGGCGGCACAGGAGTCGATCTTCTGCAGCAGCAGCGCGGCGTCGGGGAGGATCGTCGGGTCGGGCGGCACCGTGCCGGAGTACTCCAGGCGCCCCGTGAGCGAGGAGACGTAGACGCTGTTGCCGGCCGCGTGCTCGCGGAACGTGGGTACGCCGAGCTCGCGGGCCAGCCGGGCGATGTGGTCCTGCGTGGGCCCGATGAACGCGCCGCCCGCCTCGACCACGGCGCCCTTGGTCTCCAGCTCGTGGTTGAGCAGGCGACCGCCGACGCGGGGGCGGGCCTCGACCAGCAGCACCGAGCGGCCACCGCGGGCGACACGGCGGGCCGCGACGAGCCCGGCCAGGCCGCCCCCGACGACCACCACGTCGACCGTGCGGGGCAGCGGGCCCCGCAGTGCGGTGCCCCCGGCGGCCTCGGCCTCGACGTCGGCGAGCGCGCCGACGGCCATCGGGACGCCGGCGGTGAGCGCGGCCGCGCCGAGGAGCGTGCGCCGGGAGAGGTCGACGTCGGTCATCGCTGGCTCCAAACCTGAACGTGTGTCATATTTCGGTCTCGTACCCTACGGTCTCCCGGTCAACGAGGGAAGAGGTCCATGGCAACGGCCCAGACGGCCCAGACGGCCCCGCAGTCGGCGCGCCGCGCCCCGGTGCAGGAGCGCAGTCGTCGTCGGGTGGAGGCGATCCTCGAGGCCACCGCCGACCTCGTCCTGGACCGCGGGGTCGAGGCGATCACCACGCGCGAGATCGCCGAGGCCGCCGGGGTGCCGGTGGCCTCGCTCTACCAGTACTTCGCCGACAAGGAGGGCGTGCTGCTCGCCCTGGCCGAGCGCGACATGGCCGAGATGGACGAGCAGGTCGTCGCCGACGTGGCCCGGGTCGCGCCGACCTCGGTGGCGGTGCTGGTGGAGACGGTGATGCGCTCCTTCACCACGGTCTACGCCCGGCGCCCGGCGTTCGTGGAGATCTACCTGCGTGGACGCACCAACACCGCGGTGCACGCCTTCGGCCGCGCCCACAACGGCCGCATCGCCCGCACGCTGCGCGAGGTCGCGGTCGACGGCGGCCTGGCCCGGGCCGACCTCCCGGAGGCCGCCGCGGTGCTCGCGGTCGAGGTGGGCGACAGGGTCTTCCAGCTGGCCTACGAGCACGACCGGACCGGCGACACCGCGCTGGTCGAGGAGGGCATCGTGATGATGACGGCCTACCTCGAGCGGTACGCCGAGGAGCCGGCGTGAGCGCCCGCGACGAGGTCGCCGCCGCGGCCCGGCGGCTGGCCGCCGAGGGGCTGCTGGTCGGCACCGCCGGCAACGTCAGCGTCCGCGTGCGCGACCTGGTGGCCGTCACCGCCACCGGGGTCGTGCTCGCCGAGTGCCGCGCCCGCGACGTGGTGGTCGTCGACCACGACGGCCGGCTCGTCGAGGGCGGCCTGCGCCCGACCTCCGAGCTCGAGCTCCACCTCGGGGTGTACGCCGACCAGCCGACCACCACCGCCGTCGTGCACACCCACGCGCCGTGGTCGACCGCCGTGGCCTGCGTGCTCGACGAGCTGCCGGTGCTGCACTACCAGCAGCTGCTCCTCGGTGGGGCCGTCCGGGTCGCGCCCCACGCCACCTTCGGCTCCCCCGAGCTCGCCGCCGGCGTCCGCGCCGCGCTCGCGGGCCGCCAGGCCGCCCTGATGGGCAACCACGGCTCCGTGGCCGTCGGCACCACCCTCGACCAGGCCGTCGAGCACGCCCTGCTGCTGGAGTGGCTGGCCGCCCTCCACCACCGGGCCAGCACCCTCGGCACGCCCCGCCCGCTCACCCACGCCGAGCAGGAGGCCGTCGTGCTGGCCGCCCTGTCCCGCGGCTACGGATCCACCCAGCCCGCCCCGCCGTCACTCCCCCGGGAGGCCCAGCCATGAAGGTCGCCTGCGTCGGCGTCCACGTCCTCGACACCCACGTCGTCGGCATCGAGTCGATCCCGGCCGGGTCCGACGGCCAGCTCGTCGAGACGATCCGGGCCTCGGCGGCCGGCACCGCCGGCGGCACGGCGGTGGTCCTCGCCCGCCTCGGCGCCGACGTGGCGTCGTACGGCGCGGTGGGCGACGACCCGCTGGGCGACCTGCTCCTCGTCCTGCTGGCCCGCGAGGGCGTCGACACCACCGGACTGGTCCGCAAGGCCGACCACCAGACCTCCGCCTCGGTCATCCCCGTACGTCCGGGCGGCGAGCGGCCGGCGTGGCACTGCATCGGCGCCAACGGCGCGTTCACCCTCGACGACCTCGACCGGGCGGCGCTCGCGGGCACGACCCACCTGCACCTGGGTGGCCCGGAGTTCCTCGGGGGCCCCGCGGCCGGCGAGCTGCTGGCCTGGGCGCAGGCGCAGGGCATGACCACCTCGGTCGACGTGCTCGCCCCGGGCGACCCCGACCTCCTGGCCTGGATCGCCGACGCCCTCCCGCACGCCGACGTCCTGCTGCCCAACGACGAGCAGGTCCGCGGCTTCACCGGCGAGGACGACCTGGCGGCCGGGGCCCGGGCGCTCGTGGCGGCGGGCGCCGGGTGCGTGGCCGTGACCCAGGGCGCCCGGGGCGCGCTCGTGGTGACCGCCGAGGACGTCGTCGAGGTGCCGGCGTACGCGATCCCCGACGGCGAGCTGGTCGACACCACCGGCTGTGGCGACGCGTTCAGCGCGGGCTATCTGCGCGGCCTCGCCCTGGGGCGGGCGCCGGCCGACGCGGCCCGGCTCGGGTGCGCCACGGCGGGCCAGGTCGCCCGCGGCCTCGGCTCCGACGCCGGGGCCTACTCCCTGGCCTCGGTGGAGGCGGTCGTCGCGGGGTCCTGACCGGTCCGCACCGGCCGCACCGGCCGCACCGGCCGTACCGGCCGCACCAGCCGGTCGAGGTGCACCCCGAGGAGCGCCTCGCGCACCCCGGGCCGCGCGGCGGCGAGCAGCAGGTTGGTCTCCGCCCGCGCCCCCGGGTGCTCCGGGACGACCGCGTCGAGCGTGGCCGCGGCGTCGAGCAGCAGGTGGGCGGAGTGGTCGCGCACGTCGTCGGGATCGAGGTGGTCCAGCAGCCGCTCGAGGGTCGCGTCGACCTGGGCCGGGCCGCGCTCGCGCGCCTCCTCGACCGCCTCGGCCAGCGCCTCCAGCAGCCCGTCGACGACCGGGCGGACCGCGGCGGTCACCGGCACCCGCAGCAGCGGCGGGCCCGACTCCGGCAGCACGGGGTGCGTCGTCCAGCCGCGCCGGTGCAGGGCATCGGCCAGCGTCAGCACGTCGCAGGTCGCGTCGGTGCGCAGCGAGACCACCGTGGCCGCGGGGCGGGCCACCAGCCGGACCCCGTCGAGGGCCGCGACGCCGGCCACGAACGCCGCCGTCGCGGCGAGAGCGTCGTCCACCAGCGCCGCGCACCCGTCGTGGCCGATCTCCCGCAGGGTCTCGACCACGTCGCCGAGCAGGCCACCGGGCCGCGACCACGTCGCCGGCAGGTCGAGCGGTCCGCGGCGGCGTACGGCGGTGGGGGCGGCGGCGCGGGCGCCGGCGGAGTCGCGGTGCAGCAGCACGGCCAGGTCGGCCGCCCCACCACCCTCGGGGCCGACGGACAGGGCGACGGAGGTGACGCCGGTGGCCGCGAAGCCCCAGCCCGGCCCGACCCGGCCGGCGCGCTCGGCGTGGGCCACGGCCCAGCCTCCGCCGGTCGCGTCGACGTGCAGCGGCAGCCCGCGCACCGCGGCCGCCGCGGCCAGCCAGGCGACGGGGTCGACCACGCCGTGGGTGTACGACGGCGCGGAGGCGACGACGAGCACGGTGTCCTCGCGCAGCAGCCGGGTGGTCGCGCCCACCGAGGCCCGGCCGTCAGCGTCGAGCGGGGCGACGAGGGGGAGCAGTCCGAGGGTGGCGGCCGCGGCGAAGTAGGCGGGGTGGGCCGAGGCCGGCAGCACGACGGTCGCGACCCGCAGGCCGGGCCGGCTGTCGCGGGCGCCGCGCAGCACGGCCAGCGCGGCCTCCTCCGGGCCGGCGACCACGCGGCCCGAGGCACCGTCGGGGGCGTCGAGCAGGTCGGCGACGAACCCGACGAGCAGGCCCTCCGCCTCGTGCCGCGAGGGCACCGGCGTGTCGCGGCGGTGGGTGGCGCGGTGGGCGAGCCGGCCGTCGTCGGGTCCGGTGGCCACCACGGGCGCGAGGGCAGGCTCGGGCGGCCCGTCGTCGGCCGCGCCGACGGCGGTGCTGGCCTGCTCGATCAGCTGCAGGCGCGCTCGGCCGCGCTCCATGTGGGTCTCCCGGTGGTCCGCCACCACGGCCCCGGCGGCGGGCGGCGTCGTCCGAGCCTAGGGACGACCGGCGCCGCGCGGCACCCCGCGAACGGTCCCCCCTGCTGGTCCCCAGTGACTAGGCGGCGGGGCCGCTCGACCCCGTGCCGCCGCGCACCGGCCGCTGCAGGCGGTCGAGGAACGAGACCAGCACCGCCTCGCGCAGGGCGGGTGCGGCCAGGTCGAGGAGGGCGTTGACCTCGGCCATCCGGGTCGGCAGGTCGAGCCCGCCCCCGTCGGACGGGCCGCCCAGGCCGGCCGCGTCGAGGAGGCCGTCGAAGTCGGCGTCGGTCAGGGCGGCGGGGTCGAGGGCGCCGACGTACGCCGCGACGCCGGGGTCGACCTGCACCGGCCCCGCGGCCTGCGCCGCCGCGACCGACGCGGCCAGGGCCGTGACCAGCTCGGGCACGTGCGGCCGGGTCGCGGCGCTGACCGAGAGGTGCACGGTCGGCGGGTGGCCGGCGAACGACATCTGGGGCTGGACGTACCACCCGCGCGCGGCCATCTCGTCGCACACCGTGAAGGCGTCGCACGTCTCGTCGGTGGCCAGCGCGACCAGGCTCGAGTCGGGCGGCACGACCACGCGCAAGCCCGGGATGTCGGTGGCCGCGGCCACGATGGCGTCGACGGCGGCGAGCACGTCACGGACGAGGAGGTCGTAGCCCGTGTCCCCGATCGAGCGCACCACGGCCCAGGCGCCGGCCAGGGGCCCGCCCGAGCGCGTCGACTGCAGGGTCGGGTTGAGCATCGTGTAGCCCGGCCACGCAGCGCTGGCGAAGAGCTGCGGCCGACGCAGGGCCGCGGTGCGGTGCAGCAGCACCGAGGTGCCCTTGGGCGCGTAGGCGTACTTGTGCAGGTCGACCGAGATCGAGGTGACCCCCTCCACGGCGAAGGTCCACGGCGGCACGGCGCGGCCCTGGCGGGCGGCCCAGGGGAGCACCCACCCGCCGATGCAGGCGTCGACGTGGCAGCGCACGCCGCGGGCGGCGGCGAGCGCGGCCAGCTCGGTCACCGGGTCCACCACCCCGTGGGCGTACGACGGCGCGCTGGCCACCACGAGCGCGGCCCGGTCGCCGAGCAGGTCGAGCGCGGCGGCGGTCGCCTCGACGTCGGCCCGCCAGCCGGTGCGCTCGCCGGTCGGCACGAGCACGGCCTCCACACCGAAGTAGTGCGCGGCCTTGTGGAAGGCCGCGTGCGCGGTGTCGGGCAGCACCATCGCCGGCGCGGGTCGGTCAGGCCCCGGGTGGCGCACGGCGTGGGCGTCGCGCGCGCCCTGCACGGCCAACAGCACCGACTCGGTGCCGCCGGAGGTCACGTTGCCGACGCAGCCCTCGGGGCCGTCGAGCAGGTCGGCGGCCGTGCCGACCAGGTCGTTCTCCATGGCCAGCAGGCTCGGGAAGGCCGTCGGGTCGAGCCCGTTGCTGCCGGCGTACGCCGCCACGGCCTCGCGCCCGACCCGGTCGACCTCGGCCAGCCCGGAGTCGTAGACGTAGGCCAGGGTGCGGCCGCCGTGCACGGGCAGGTCGCGGGCCTGCAGGGCGCGCAGCTGCGCGAGCAGGTCGTCGGCGGGCGGGGCGGGCTCGGTCATGCGGCCATCTTGTCGCGAGCGGCGTCGTCGAGGCGGTAGCGGGCCAGCCACCACAGGCTGGCCACGACGAGCAGCGCCGGCAGCACCGAGAAGCCGAGGGTGATCGCGGTCAGCGCGCTGTCGGGCTGCACGAGGTCGCCGGTGGTGCTCGACCGGTAGGACCCGAGCGCCAGCACGAGTGCGAACAGCCCGGGCCCCAGAGCCAGGCCCAGGGTCTCGCCCGCGGTCCAGACGCCGGTGTAGACGCCCGTGCGGTTCTCGCCGGTGGCCGCGGCGTCGGCGGCCGCGACGTCGGGCAGCATCGCGAGCGGGAAGACCTGGCAGCCGGCGTACCCGATGCCGACGAGGGCCACGGCGGCGACCACGACCCCGGTCGGTGCGACCCGGGCGGTCGCGGCGAGCACGGCGCCCGCGGCCAGCACGACCGAGGCGGCGGCGTACCCCCGGCGCTTGCCGACGCGGTCGCCCAGCCGGGCCCACACGGGCGTGAGCAGCAGCGCCGGCCCCACGAAGCAGGCGAACAGGATCGTCGCGGCGCCGTCGCGGCCGAGCACGTCGCCGGCGAGGTAGTCGACGCCCGCGAGCATGCACCCGGTGGCCAGCGCCTGCAGCACCCAGGTGACGAGCAGGGCCCGGAACGCCGGTGCACCCGCCACGACGCGCAGCTGGTCGCGCAGGCCGCCCGGCCCCGGCTCGACGGTGCCGACGGGCGCGTCCCGGGTGCCGAGGTAGGCCCCGAGCACGCCGACGAGGATGACGAGCGCGACGACGAACCCCATCAGCCGGTAGCCGTCGCGACCGCCCACCGCGTCGCGGATCGCCGGGGCGGTCGCCCCGACGAGCAGGATGGTCAGGGCCAGCACCGCGACCCGCCAGGTCATGAGCCGGGTGCGCTCGGCGTACCCGTCGGTCATCTCGGCCGGCATGGCCACGAACGGCACCTGGAAGAACGCGTACGCCGACGCGCAGGCCAGGAACACCACCAGCACCCACGCCGTACCGGCCGCCGCCGAGCCCAGGTCGGGCGCGGCGAAGAGCAGCGCGAAGGTGATCGCCAGCGCGACGCCGGCCCGCAGCAGCCACGGCCGCCGCGGACCGCGCGGGTCGGTGGTGCGGTCGGAGATGCGCCCGGCGACCGGGTTGAGCACGACGTCCCAGGCCTTGGGCAGCACGACCACGACGCCGGCCACCAGGGCCGCGACCCCGAGGGTGTCGGTGAGGTAGGGCAGCAGCATCAGGCCCGGCACGGTGCCGAAGGCGCCGGTGGCGACCGAGCCGACGCCGTACCCGACCCGGACCCGACGGGGGAGCGGGGTTGGGTCGGGCGAGCGGGCGGCGGTCACCCGCCGAGGTTAGAGCTCCTGGTCGCCGCGCCGAGGGAGACGCTGCAGCTCGGCGCGCTCCAGGTGCGCCCGGCGCGCACGTCGACGTGCACGTGGTCGTCGTGGCCGGGGTAGCCGGGCCCGAAGATGCCGCCGAAGCCGGTGTAGCGGGCGTTCTGGGCCAGGCCGCAGAACGACGCCCCCACGAGGTCGATCGCCGTGCCGTAGGTGTGCTGGCCGGTGCCGCTGCCGCCGACCTGGCGGTCGCAGGACTGGGAGCGGAAGCCGGAGGTCACGGTCAGCGGCACACCGCCCATCCGCTCGCGCAGGGCCTCGGCCCGCCACATCGCGCGCAGCAGGTTCTGCCGCACGGTGGCCTCGCCGACCGACCCGCCGGCGTACCCGCCCTGGCCGCAGCCGCCGTCGACCTCGCCCCAGGAGAAGTGGGCGGGCGTGCAGTCGGCGTCCTGCAGCGCGTAGATCGCGGCGTACGTCGCCGGGCCGGCCACGCCGTCGGCGCTGAGCCCGTGCGCGGCCTGGAACCCCCGGACGGCCTGGGACGTCTGCGCACCGAAGCTGCCGTCGACGGCCATGTTGACGGCGTACCCGGCCCACCCGGCCACCCGGACCTGCAGCTCGGCCACGTCGGCCCCGGTCGCGCCCGCGGACAGGGTGCGCGGCCAGGTGTAGCACTCGTCGGCGTGGGCCGGCGGGCTCGCGGCGGTGCCGACGCCGACGAGGCCGGCGACCAGGACGGCGAGGGTGGCGAGCAGGGCGCGCAGTCGGGGCATGCGCCCAGCGTCGCGGCCGGCGGGCCGGCCCGAAACGGGGACAACCCTTGCGCCGCGCGGGCTCGCCTCCGCCGCCCTAGCGGGAGAGCGCCCGCGAGGCCCCGGAGCCGTGGCGGCGGCGGCCCGTGCCGATGGGCGCCTCGCCGTCGTCGCCCTCGTCGTCACCGTCGCCCTCGTCGTCACCGGTGACGGCGCCGGAGCCGCCGTCGCCGTCGGCCGAGGACCACTGGTCGATCCACTCGTCGAGCACCACCCAGGTGGTGCTGCGCGCGGCGCGTCCGGTGAGCATCCCGAGGTGCCCGCCGGGGACGATCTCGAACTGCACCTCCGGCGAGCCCGCGAGCAGCGGCACGACGGCCTTGACCGCCCCGACCGGCGCGATGCCGTCGGTCGCGCCGGCGAAGACCAGCACGGGCACGTCGATGTCGGCGAAGGACACGGTGCGCCCGGTGGCGCCGCCGTCGCCGGTCACGACGCCGAGGTCGAAGGTGCCCGCGACGAGCGCGTTGCCGCGCACGAAGCGGTGGTAGAGCTGGCCGAACGTGCGGCCGGGGTAGGCGGTCATGTTGGCGGTGAACCGGTCGACGGCCTCCATCTGGGCCAGGAACTCGGTGTCGTCGTAGTGCGCGGCCTTGGCGACCGGCTTGGTCACCAGCTTCTGGAACGACGAGAGCTGGAAGGCCCACCGCACCAGCGGCGTCGGGGCGCCGCCGAGGGTCTGGTAGGCCTTGGTGATCGGCCCGCGGCCCCCGGCGAGGTTGAGCAGCGGGCGCAGCGGCGCGACCAGCGGCACCTGCTTGACGTCGACGGGGGAGCCGACGATCGTCAGCGACGCGATCGGCAGGTCGGTGTCGGCCGCGGCGGCGAGCAGGGCGAAGATGCCGCCGAGGCTCCAGCCGACCACGTGCACCGGCCGGTCGCCGGCGTGTCGGGACGCCTCGCGGATCGCGGTCGGCACCACCTCCTCGACCCAGTGCTCCATGCCGAGGTTGCGGTCGCGGAAGGAGACCTGGCCGTACTCCACCAGGTAGGTCGGCCGGCCCTCGGCCACGAAGTGCTCGACGAGGGAGCAGCCGCGGCGCAGGTCGTAGCAGATCGCGGGCGCGGCCAGCGGGGTCACGAGCAGGACCGGGTCACCGGTCTCCTGCACCTTGGCCGCGGGCCGGTAGTGGTAGACCTCGCGCAGGACGCCCTCGTCGATGAGGGTGCGCGGCATCGGCCGGAGGTCGGCGAGCCCGCCGTAGAACACCTGGTGGGCCAGGTTGCTGGCGGCCGAGACCAGCTGGTCGGGCTTGGGGATCAGGTCCACGGGGGGAACGTACCTCCCGGCGCGCCACGCGTCCCCGCCTCGCTGGAGGGGAGACACGCGTCACGGGACCGTCGGGGGAGCCTCAGAAGCGGAAAGCCAGGGCGCCCCGGATGTCGAGGTTGCCGTTGTCGCGGTAGCTCTGGATGACGCCGTCGGGCACCGAGTCGTCGGCGGTGACGACGGTCAGCACGATGAACTGACCGACCGACGAGGCCGTCCAGTAGCCCCGGTCGCTGATGACGCCGACGGGCCGCACCTTCCAGTCGGCCTGGGTGATCTGCTCGCCCTCGATGACCGCCTTGGCGCTGTTGGGGTCCTTCATCGTCATCACGATGTGCGTCATGGCCAGCCGGCCGCCGCGCGCCCGGTAGGTCCACTCGGCTGCCGCCTGGCACCCCAGCGCGGTCAGCGCGCCCTTGTTCTCGACCGGCCCGCAGGTGTCGTGGTCGACGCCGCTCTCGAACTCCGCCTTGAGCCGCACGTCGCCGAGCTTGAAGTCCCAGTCGCCGTCGTACTCCTTGTAGCTGACCGGGGAGTCGCTGAGGCGGGGCTCGGTGGTCTCCGAGGGGGTCGGCTCGGGCAGCGTCGGCTCGGAGGAGGGGGCCGGGGTCGGCTCGGTCGGCGTCGTCGGCTCGGGCGCCGCCTCGGTGCTCGGGTCCTCGGTCTCGGCCTCCGTCGACGGCGAGCTGCTCGGGGCGGGGTCCTTCGCGGTGGGCTCGTCGTCGCCGCCGGCCCAGACGGCGGCACCGACGCCGCCCCCCAGCAGCAGGAGCACGACCACCACGGCCGCGACGACCAGGCCGGTGCGGCCCTTCCGCGACGGGGGCGGCCCCGACGGCCCGCCCTGGCCGTACGGCGCGCCGTGGGGCGACCCGTACGGCGACCCGCCCGGCGACCCGTACGGCGAGGGACCCCAGCCGGGCGGGCCCTGCGGCGGGACGCCGCCGGGGGCCGTCGGCGGCTGCCCGCCCGGCACCCAGGTCGGCGGACCGGACGGCGGGGGACCGGACGGCGGGCCGCCGTGGGGCTGGCCGGAGGTCCGGGTCGGCTCGGCGGGCGGGGTGCCGCCGCCGAGGGTCGGGCCCCAGGAGTCGCCCCAGCCGCTGGACCCGCCCTGCTGACCGCCGGCCTTGCCGAGGTCGGGGCGGTCGCCCGGGTCGGGACCGGAGGGCGGCGGGGGCGGCGGTGGGGCGTCAGCCATGCGGACCTTCCTACCCTGCGGGCCGCCGGCCACACCCCACCCGGGTCGCGACGGGACTCAGGGCGACTGGACGGGACCCAGCTCCGCGTGCGGCGCGCCGGTGACCCACGCCCAGTAGCGGTCTCCCCACGACCAGTGCCACCACTCGGTCGGGTAGTTGACCAGCCCGGCGGCGCTCATCGCCTTCACGAGCGCGCGGCGCAGCGCGAGCGCCTCGCCCGCGACGTCGGGGTGGTCGGTGTAGCACCGGCCACCGGAGTCCTCGGGGGAGGCGTCGAGGGGGCACCCGACGTCGAGCACCTCGCCCTCGGGGGAGAGCAGCACCACGTCGACGGCCGCGCCCGCGGTGTGCGGCGCGACCTCGGGCGGGGAGATGAAGCGGCTGGCCAGGCGGTGCACCTCGGCTGCGGCGAGGTCGGGCCGCGCGGCGGCGAGCCGGTCGCGGTAGCGGTCGAAGTAGGAGCGCTGGAGGGCCGGCGGCCGGTAGCCCTCGTTGAGCGCGAGCACCAGGTCGGCCGGCAGGGCGGCCGCCGCGTCGAGCAGCCGGTCGAGCACCGGCCGGCGCAGGCGCCGCGCCTCGTCGGTCTCCCCGGTGAAGGGGACGGCGCCGGCGGTGTCGACCAGCGGGCTGCCGTCGTCGACGACCGCGATCGAGGTGACCCGGGGGTCGCTCATGAGCACGACGTCGTCCCAGCCCGGCCGACCGGCCGGGCGGCGTACGTCGGTCACGAGCGCTTGGCGGGGCGCACGGCCTTGGCGTGCGTGCTGTGGGAGACGGTGGCGAGCTCGGCCATGAAGGCGTCGGCCCAGGCCGCGACGTCGTGCAGGCGGATGGTCTTGCGCATGGCCTTCATCCGCCGGGTCAGCTCCTTGGGCTCGGCGCGGTAGGCCTCGAGGAGGGCGGACTTCATGCCGTTGAGGTCGTAGGGGTTGACCAGCCACGCCTGCCGCAGCTCGTCGGCCGCGCCGGCGAACTCCGAGAGCACCAGGGCGCCGTCGTCGTGGGGCCGGCAGGCCACGAACTCCTTGGCCACGAGGTTCATCCCGTCGCGGTAGGGCGTGACGACCATGACGTCGGCCGCGGTGTAGAGCGCGGCCATCTCCTCGCGCGGGTAGGAGTTGTGCAGGTAGCTGATGGCGGGGCGGCCGATGCGGCCGAGGTCGCCGTTGATGCGGCCGACGAGGCGCTCGATGTCGTCGCGCAGGATGCGGTACTGCTCGACCTGCTCGCGCGAGGGCACCGCGACCTGCACGAAGACGGCGTCCTCGACGTCGAGGTGGCCGTCCTCGATGAGCTCGGCGAAGGCGCGGAGCCGGGCGTAGATGCCCTTGGTGTAGTCGAGGCGGTCGATGCCCAGGAAGATCTTGCGCGGGTTGCCCAGGGCCTCGCGGATCGTCGAGGCCCGCTCGACGACGGAGTCGGTGAGCGCGAGCTTCTCGAAGCCGCCGGCGTCGATGGAGATCGGGAAGGCCTTGGCCCGCACCGTGCGGCCGTCGGGCAGGTAGACCAGGTCGCGGTGGGTCTTGTGGCCGACCCGCTGGCGCACCAGGCGCACGAAGTTCTGCGCACCGCCGGGCAGCTGGAAGCCGACCAGGTCGGCCCCGAGGAGGCCCTCGAGGACCTGCCGGCGCCACGGCAGCTGCTGGAACAGCTCGGCCGGGGGGAACGGGATGTGCAGGTAGAACCCGATCCGCAGGTCGGGGCGCAGGTCGCGCAGCATCTGCGGCACCAGCTGCAGCTGGTAGTCGTGGACCCAGACCGTCGCACCCTCCGCGGCCACCTCGGCCGCCTTCTCGGCGTACTTCTGGTTGACCTTGACGAAGGAGTCCCACCACTCGCGGTGGAACTCCGGCTTGGCCACCAGGTCGTGGTAGATCGGCCAGATCGTGCCGTTGGAGAAGCCCTCGTAGAACCGCTCGACCTCCTCGGCGGTCAGGCCGATCGGCACCAGGTGCAGGCCGTCGTCGGTGAACGGCTCGAGGGCCTCGTCGCCGTCGCCCGCGGACCCGCCCGGCCACCCGATCCAGGACCCGTCGTTGGCCCGCATCACCGGCTCGATCGCGGTCACGAGGCCGCCGGGGGAGCGCCGCCACCCCGTCGTGCCGTCGGGGTTGGTGACCCGGTCGACCGGGAGCCGGTTGGCGACGATCACGAGGTCGGCTGGCACGTCCCCAACCCTAGAGGGGCGCCCGTGCGGCGCATCGTCGTCAGGGGTGGCGGCACGGGCGGGCCGGACGGGCCTGGCGGGCCGGGTCAGGCGTAGGTGACGCCGACCGAGGCCAGCACCGCCTCCATCTGGCGCATCAGCACCAGCGTCTGCGCGTGCGGCACCAGCGGGCTCTCGCGCAGTCCCTCGCGCAGGCAGCGCCCGACCTCGGCCACCTCGTTGCCGTAGCCGGTGCCGATGACCGGCTCGTCGCCCTCGATCGGCTCGGGGGCACCCGGGGCCGGCCGGCCGTCGGGCCCCGCGGCGTACGGCGTCCAGGTGGCGCGGGTGGGGTGGTGGAAGTCGTCGACCTCGATGCGGCCGGAGTCGGTGGCGACGAACGCCTGCCGCGAGGAGTGGGAGGTGAGCGAGGCGGTCATCGTGGCCAGCGCCCCGCCGGGGTAGCGGCCGGTGACCGCGATGTCGGCGTCGATGCCGGTCGCGGAGACGCGCGCCGTGGCCGCGAGCTGCTCGGCCTCGCCGAGGAGGAGGTGGGCGAAGGTCAGCGGGTAGATGCCCATGTCGAGCATCGCGCCGGCACCGAGCGCGGGGTCGAGCAGCCGGTCGGTCGGGTCGGCGTCGACGACGAACCCGAGCTCGGCGTGCAGGTGGCTCGGGGTGCCGAACCGGCCGGCCCACAGGTCGCGGGCCAGCGCCCGGACCACGGGGTGGGTCGCGGTCCACATGGCCTCCATGAGGAAGCGGTCGTGCTCGCGGGCCAGCGCGACCATCGCCTCGGCGTCGGCCACCGTCACCGTGACCGGCTTCTCGCACAGCACGTGCTTGCCGGCCTCGAAGGCCAGCCGGGCGTGCTCGAGGTGGAGCGCGTGCGGGCTGGCGACGTAGACGACCTCGACGGCCGGGTCGGCCACCAGCGCCTCGTAGGAGCCGTACGGCGTGCACGCCCCCGGGCCGTCGTACGCCGCCGCGAAGGCCTCGGCCGAGGCCGCCGCGCGCGAGCCGACGGCCGCGACCTCGGCGCCCGGCACGAGCGCGACCTCGGCCGCCACCTTGCGCGCGATCTTGCCGGTCGCCAGGATGCCCCAGCCGATGGTCCGGGCGGGGTCTCGGTCCTCGTCAGCACTCACGCAGGCCAATCTACGGCGTGTCGCCCGGCCCGAATGACAGCCGTGTGATTAGCCGTCTATGGTGGGCACGTCCACCCCCGCGCCCACCCACGGGAGATCTCGATGGAAGCCCAGCGACACGACGGCCCCGACGCCCGGCCCGACGCCGCCGCGCTGAGCGACCGCGACCGCGACATCCTCGAGTTCGAGCGGCAGTGGTGGAAGTACGCCGGCGCCAAGGAGACCGCGGTCCGCGAGAAGTTCGACATGAGCTCCACGCGCTACTACCAGGTGCTCAACGCCCTCATCGACCGTCCCGAGGCCCTCGAGGTCGACCCGCTGCTGGTCCGCCGCCTGCGCCGCCTGCGCTCGGAGCGCCAGCGCCAGCGCTCGGCCCGCCGCCTGGGCTTCGAGGTCTGACCCGATGGCCAGCGACCGGCCCCGCGGCCCCCAGCGCAGCGTGGTCTTCCCTTCCCCGGTCGTCCTGCTCAGCATCGTCGCCGTCGCGATGGCGCTGGTCGCCTTCGTGGTGACCCGGGGTGCCGAGCCCACCGAGCGCGAGGTCGTGGCCCCCGCCGCCGAGACCCCCTCGGCCACGGCCAGCGCCGGCGCGAGCCCCACCCCCAAGCCCAAGCCGAAGCCGAAGCCGGTCCAGCGCGGCCAGGTCTACGTCGAGGTCTACAACAACACCGGCATCAAGGGCCTGGCCGCCGACGTCGGCGGCCGCGCCACCGACGCGGGCTGGCGGGTCGTCGGCACTGACAACTGGGTCGGCTCGATCCCCACCAACACCGTCTACTTCCCGCCGCGGCTCGAGCGCGCGGCCAAGCAGCTGGCCCTCGACCTCGGCATCGACCGCACCGCGCCCGCCGACGGCGCCATGAAGCTCGACCGGCTCACGGTCATCCTCACCGGCGCCCTCTGACCCACCCGGTCACCCCTCCGGGGTCGGCCGCGTTCTGGTTGGCTGTCCTCCGTGGACTTCACCTCGATCGAGGGCGAGCAGCACTGGGCGGCCCTGGTGCGAGCCGCGGCCGAGACCGTCGTCGGCCTCGACTTCGACGGCACCCTCTCGCCGATCGTCGACGACCCGACCGAGGCGCACATCCACCCCGACGCCGGCCCGGTGCTGGTCGACCTCGCGGCCCAGGTGCGCGCGGTCGCGGTCATCACCGGCCGTCCCGCCCGACAGGCCCTCGACCTGGGCGGGCTCGAGGAGGTGGGCCAGGCCGTCGGCGAGGCCGGCAAGGACCTCTACCTCTTCGGCCAGTACGGCAACGAGCGCTGGAGCTCGACCAACCGCCGCGTCGTCTCCCCGCGCCCGCCCGCCGGGCTGGCCAGCTTCGAGCGCGAGCTGCCCCGCACCCTGCGCCGCCTCGACGCCGAGGAGGCGTGGGTGGAGCACAAGGGCCTCGCCGTGGCCGTGCACACCCGCCGCCTCGCCGAGCCCGACGCCGCCTTCGAGCGGCTCCTGCCCGAGCTGCGCGACCTCGCCGGCCGCCACGACCTCGTCGTCGAGCCCGGCAAGGCCGTGGTCGAGGTCCGCTCGCCCGGCGTCCACAAGGGTCGGGCCGTGCACACCCTCGTCGAGGAGCTCGACGCCGGCGGCTTCCTCTTCGCCGGGGACGACCTCGGCGACGTCGAGGCCTTCGAGGCCGTCGGCGAGCTGCGCCGGGGCGGCATGCCGACCCTGCTCGTCTGTTCGACCTCGGAGGAGCAGAACGCCCTCGTCCCCCTCGCCGACGTCGTCGTCCCCGGTCCCGAGGGTGTCCTCGCCCTCCTCGCCCAGCTCACCGCCGACGCCGCCGCCCTCCGCGCCTGACCCGCCCCCTCGCGCCCTTGTGCGTTGGGGGGGGTGGGGGCACCGCACCGGCCCACCGGGGTAGTCCCTGACGAAATGGTCGTCGAGACGCCGATCTGACGACCACTTCGTCAGGGACTACCCCCGGTTGCGGGCAGGCGCCCTGCGGTCAGTGGGCGGAGCAGCAGGCGATCTGGTGGCGGGACTCGAAGGGGACGAGGCCGGCCGCGGCGCGGTGGACCAGCAGGACGGCCCGGCCATCGGTCCAGGTGGGGCGAGCCCACTCGGTGAGGTCGAGGACGGCCTCGGGCGGCAGGACGCCGACGCCGAGCTCGCGCACCTCGTCCACGACGCTGCCGGCCAGCACCTCGGCCACCGTCAGCACCCGCTCGACCCGCATCCGGCCGGCGAAGCGCACCAGCCGGCCCGCGGACCGGTCGGCGTGCTGGGCCGCCGCCTCGCGCGCCCCGGCTCCCTCGAGGTCGACGCCCGGGAGCGCCGCGAGCACCCGGTCGACCTCGTCGGACGGCGCGCCCGCCCACGACACCGCCACCGCCACCCGGCCCCCGGGCACCACGTGCGTCGAGGCGACGTACGACGACAGGCCGGTGGGCAGCACGGCGTCGAGCGTGGCCAGGGCGTGCTCGGCGCCGCCGACGTCGCGGGCGGCGACGTCGGCGGCGAGCAGGACGCGGGTCGGGACGGTCACCGGGTCGGGACGACCCAGATCGGGTTGGTGTAGAACCACAGGTCGCGCCACGGGTCGGCGTCCCCGACGACGTCGAGCGCCGGGCCGGCCGGGTCGATCGCCGCGCCGCGGTAGCCCGGGGCCTGGCGGTTGCCGTCGGTGCCGCGGAGCCGGACGTAGAACGGCTGGTCGAGCTCGCCGAGGTCCTGCTCGATGGTGAAGGTGCCGGTGCGGCCCGAGGTGTCCCACTGCTTCACGACCCGGGTGTCGGGCGCGAGGAACAGGTCGCGGTCGGCGAGGGCCGGGCGCGGGTCGACCGCGCCGCGAACGAGGTCGACCCGGTTGAGCGCGGGCACGAACTGCGACCAGTTGGGCACGTCCTGCGCGGTGATGGTGACGACCAGGCGCACGCGGGTGCCGCGCTTGGCGGTGAGCGTGCCGCCCAGGGTCTCGGCCCGGCCGCGCCCGGGGCCGGCCACCACCTGCACGTCGACCGACTTCACCAGCGCGCCGTGGTCGACCCAGATCCGGCCGTCGCGCATCCCCCGCATGACGGCGCGGTAGTCGCGGGACGCGGCGCCGACGTGGGTGCGGCTGTAGTAGCCGGGCCAGAAGTCGCCGGCGGTGAGGTTGATGGTGCCGGAGTAGACCGGGTCGCCGTACTGGCCGTCGGCGTTGAACTGCGCCGACGTCGACCCGTCGGGCCGCCTCGAGGTGTCGCCCCAGATGACGTGCGAGTCGGAGTTGGCGGTGATCGACCACGGCTTGCCCTCGGCCAGCATCGAGTCCCACAGGCCGCCGACGGTCGAGGTCATCCAGTCGTAGCCGCCCCAGGTGCGGTAGCTCTCCGGCGGGTACGCCGCGAACGAGTTCACGCCCGGCGCGTTGCCGTAGTAGCCGCGGGCCGACCCCGGCCCGACGCCCGTGGGCAGCCCGGCCGCCTGGTGGCCCGGCGCGCCCTCGAACCCGATCGCCACCCGCGGGTCGGCGTCGCGCCAGCCGCGGATCTCGTGCGGGCTGTCGATGCCGTTGCGGGCGGGGTGGTTGGCCAGGAACAGCGCGTCGGTGACCCGCTTGCGGTCGACCTGCTGGCCCAGCCACTGCACGCCGGCCACGGCCAGCGCCTCGTTGGCCGGCGAGCTGCCGCTCGCGCCCTTGACGCTGCCGTCGTACTCGTTCTCGAACTGCTTGAGCACCGCGACCTCGTTCGGGCCCGGCGCGACGAAGACGGTGCCGTGCTCGGCGGCCGGGATGTTCCACTCCAGGCCCTGGAAGACCAGCGTGTCCGGCAGCTCGCGGCGGGCCGCGACGATCTCGGGGTTGACCTTGTCGACGCCGATGCGGGCGTGGGTCGCGCCGCCGTGGTCGGTGATGACCAACCAGTCCAGGCCGTACGCCGCCGCGTGCTGCGCCTGGTCGATGACGCGGTACTGCGCGTCGGAGCTGAACTGGGTGTGGATGTGGTGGTCGCCCGCCAGCCAGAACCGGACGGGGCCGCCAGCCTCACCGCCAGCCCCACCGCCGGGTCCGCCGGGCCCACCGGAACCACCGGGGCCCTTCGGCCCACCCGGGGCGGCCGCCGCGACACCGGTCATGCCGGCCATGCCGGCGGTGACGGCGCCGAAGACGCCCGCGGCCCGCATCAGGCCGCGGCGGCTGAGCTCGCGGGCCGAGAGGTCGCTGTCGGGCACGGTCGGGTCGGCCGCGGCGAGGGCGGCCTCGTCGACCTCGTGGTCGTGGGTGTGGTCGTGGGCGTGGGCGTGGGTGTGGCCGTGGGTGTGGCCGTGCGCGTGGTCGTGGGAGTGGTCGTGCGGCCCGTGGTCGTGCGAGTGCGTCACTGCGTGCTCCTCCGAAGATGGCGGCGGTCCTCCGCGACCGCCTCCTCCCGACTCAACGCCGCAGCGGGCCGTCACGAAACCGACCCCGGGTGCCCAGCAGGTGAACGGCTGTCGCCTCCTGCGCGGGAGTTGCAACAAGGCCGCCGTCGGCGCGACGAACCAGCCTGGGCGCGCCGCGACCAGGCGGTCCACATCCCGGGACCGGGTGACGCATGCTGAGACGGCCCCCCGTACAGTGGTCACTGCTCATCACGAGGGACTGAGGGAACGGCCCGACGACGTCCCGGCAACCGCCGCTCCACCTCCGCCTCCGGACCGATCCGGACGCGGGAGCGGAAACGGTGCCAATTCCGCCCGGACGCGAGATCCGCCCCGGGGAAGATGAGGAGGAGGATCCCCTGTGAGCGCATCCGTCGTCGACCAGACCGCTGCCACCGTCTCGGACCAGACCGAGGCCACCGACCCGGCCGCCGCCGCGAGCCCCGCGCCCGCCGGGTCCGAGGCCGCCCGCACCGGCCCCCGCGAGGGCGCGTTCGGCAATGCGACCGGTCTGTCGTGCCGCGAGTGCGGCCACCGCGTCGACCTCGGCCCCTTCTACGCGTGTCCGGAGTGCTTCGGCCCGCTCGAGGTGGCCTACGAGTTCCCGACCGTGACCCGCGAGGAGATCGAGGCCGGGCCGCGCAACATCTGGCGCTACAAGGCGCTGCTGCCGGTGCCCACCGACATCGAGACCAGCCCCAACACCGAGCCCGGCTTCACCCGGCTCCTCGAGGCCCGCAACCTTGCGAGCGAGCTCGGCCTGGCCAAGCTGTGGGTCAAGGACGACTCGACCAACCCCACCAACTCCTTCAAGGACCGCGTCGTCGCCTGCGCGCTCAGCGCCGCCCGCGAGCTCGACGCCAAGGTCTTCGCCTGCCCCTCGACCGGCAACCTGGCCAACGCCGTGGCCGCCGCCGGGGCGCGCGCGGGCATCAAGACCGTGGTCTTCATCCCCAGCAACCTCGAGCAGCCGAAGAAGGTCAACTCCGCCGTCTTCACCGAGTCGCTGGTCGCCGTCAACGGCAACTACGACGACGTCAACAAGCTGGCCTCGGAGATCGCGGGCGAGGAGGACGGCTGGGCGTTCGTCAACGTCAACGTCCGCCCCTACTACGCCGAGGGCTCCAAGACGCTGGGCTACGAGATCGCCGAGCAGCTCGGCTGGCGCCTGCCCGACCAGGTCGTCATCCCGGTCGCCTCGGGCTCCCAGCTGACCAAGGTGCACAAGGCCTTCCAGGAGCTCGTCACCCTCGGCCTGGTCGAGGACAAGCCCTACAAGATCTACGGCGCCCAGGCCACCGGCTGCTCGCCGGTCTCGGTGGCCTACAAGGGCGGGGGCGACGCGATCCGCCCGGTCAAGCCCGACACCATCGCGAAGAGCCTGGCCATCGGCAACCCCGCCGACGGCATCTACGTGCTCGACATCTGCCGGCAGACCGGCGGGGCCGTCGAGGACGTCACCGACGCCGAGGTCGCCGACGGCATCGTGCTGCTGGCCCGCACCGAGGGCATCTTCACCGAGACCGCGGGCGGCACCACCGTCGCGGTGCTGAAGAAGCTCACCGAGACCGGCCAGCTCGACCCCGAGCTCGAGACCGTGGTCATCAACACCGGCCACGGCCTGAAGACCCTCGACGCCGTCTCCGACCGGGTCGGCCCGGCCGCGACGATCGAGCCGACGTACGCCGCCTTCGAGGCCACCGGCCTCGGCGCCTGACCGCCGCACCCGCACGAGAACGAGCCAGAGAGAGAACCCCGTGAGCGTCTCCGTCCGCGTCCCGACCATCCTGCGCACCTACACCGACGGCGAGTCCGAGGTGGACGCCTCGGGCGCTACCCTGGCCGAGGTGCTCGACGACCTCGAGTCCTCCTACGCCGGCATCAAGGCGCGCATCGTCGACGAGGACGGCAAGCTGCGCCGCTTCGTCAACGTCTACGTCGGCAACGAGGACGTCCGGTTCCTCGACGACCTGGCCACGGCCACCCCCGACGGCAGCCAGGTCTCGGTCATCCCGGCGGTCGCGGGCGGCTGAGCCCGGCCCGCCTGCGGGTCAGCAGGTCGGCCTCGGCCGCGTTGTCGCAGCGGGCCATCGCGTCGTCGTACGCCGCGCGGGCGGCCTCGACGTCGCCGGCCCGGGCCAGCAGCTCGCCCCGCACGGCGGGCAGCCGGTGGCCGCCGAGCGCGAGGCCCTCGAGCAGGGCCAGGCCGGCCTCGGGCCCCTCGGCCTCGGCGACGGCCACGGCCCGGTTGAGCCGGACGACGGGCGATCCGGTGAGGTCGTCGAGCTCGGCGTACCACCGTGCGATCCGCGCCCAGCCGGTCGCCGCCGCCGTCGGCGCGAGGGCGTGCTCGGCGGCGACCAGCGCTTGCAGCAGGTACGGCGTCGACGGGGCCTCCGCGACGAGCGGCCGCAGCAGGGCCACGGCCTCGGCGACCTCGTCGTGGTGCCACCGGCTGCGGTCCTGGTCGGGCAGCAGCACCAGCGCGCCGTCACGCACCCGGGCGTCGCGGCGGGAGTGCTGGAGCAGCACGAGCGCGAGCAGCGCGTCGAGGTCGGGCACGGCGACGGGGGACAGGTCGCGCACGACCCGCACCAGCCGCACCGCTTCGCCGGCCTCGCCGACCCGCACCACGTCGTCGCCGGAGCCAGGGGCGTAGGCGGCGGTGAAGGCCAGGTAGGCCACGTCGGCCACCGTGCCGAGGCGCTCGAGCAGCGCAGGGCCGGTCGGCACCTCGAACCGACAGCCGGCCAGGCGCTTGCGGGCCCGGGTCAGCCGGGCCGCCATCGTCGGCGTCGGCACGAGGAACAGCCGGGCCACGTCGGCGGTGCTGACGCCGAGCACGAGCCGCAGGGTCAGGGCCGCGGCGTCGGCCGGGGCCAGCGAGGGGTGGGCGCACAGGAGCACCAGGCGCAGGAGCTCGTCGCTCGCGCCCACCTGCCCGCCGCCCGCCCCGGACCCGTCGGCCATCACCCGGCGGGCCTGCACCACCAGCGACGCCTCGACGGCGAGCGTCGGCTGGGCCCGGGCGGCCACGGCCTCGGCGCGCAGCCGGTCCAGGGCCCGGCGGCGGGCCGCGGTGAGCAGCCAGGCCGGTGGGTTGGCCGGCACCCCGTCGACCGGCCAGTGCCGGACCGCCGCCTCCACCGCGTCACCCAGCGCGTCCTCGGCCAGGTCGAGGCGCCGGAACCGGGCCACGAGCAGTGCGAGCAGCCGGCCCCAGTCCTCCCGCACCACCACCGCCAGGGCCCCGTCGGTCCCGGTCACCGGATCCGGGTCCCGCTCAGTGGTCCGGGACGTCGACGCACTCGCGCACCTCGACGTCGTACTCCCGGGGGAGCAGGGCGGCCAGCTCGGTCGCGGTGGCGAGGTCGTCGGCCTCGATGAGGTAGAACCCGCCGAGCTGCTCGACGGTCTCGGCGTACGGGCCGTCGGTGACCGGCGGCCGCTCGGCCCCGCCCGTCGCGCCGCGGACCGTCCGGGCGGTCGACGACGGGGCCAGCGCCTCACCGCCCACGATCGTGCCGCGGGCGCGCGCCGCCTCGGCGAAGGCGCCGAAGTCGGCGTACACGCGAGCACGCAGCTCGTCGTCGGCGGCGTCCCACTTGGCGAAGTGGTCGGCCTCGGTCATCAGCAGCAGGTAGCGGGGCATCGGGTCTCCCAGGGTCGGGGGTGAGTGTTCCACCGTGGTGACGCCGACGGGGCGGCCGATTCGACAGCGGCGCGCGACCGGTCTCAGACGGGCTCGGCGACGACGATCTGGTTGCTCTCGTAGAAGCGGCCGTTGAAATCGGTGCAGGTCACCAGGATCAGCCGCGCGCCGTCGGGCGACTCCTCGGTCTGGCCGAAGATGTCGCGGGCGCGCTCGGCGACCTGCTCGTAGCTGGCTACGAGGTTGTCGGTGACCCGGTAGCGGTGGCGCCCCGTCTCGGTGACGAGCACGATCCGGCCCGAGTCGAGCTCGGGGAGCCGGTCGAGCGCCCCGTCGCCGTTGCTGACGGTGTGGCCGGTGATCACGACCCGCCCGGTCGTCGCGCCGGGCTGGGCGCTGCCGTCCCACCACCCGACCACGTCGGGGTCGGGCGGCGGCTCGAGGACCGCGTCGCTGCGCAGCCTCACGCCGATGACCGGTGCCTCGATGCCGAGCGACCGGATGACGAGCCGGGTCGGTGCGGCCGGAGCGGGGGGCGCGGCGTCGGGTTCGGGCTCGGCCGTCACGGTCACGGTCGGCGCGGGGGGCTCGGCAGCCGCGCCCGGCGTCCGGGCGTCCCAGCGCTGCCCGAGGAGGAAGCCGCCGGCGAAGACGAGCAGGACGGCGACGACCGGCGCGAGCGCCGCCAGCGCGCGGCGACGCCGCCGACGAGCGGGCCGGGGCCCGGTCTCGCCGGCGGCGTTGGCCGGGGCCGCGGGGCTCGGGTCAGCCACGCAGCAGGCGGCGGAAGGTGTGCACGCCCCCGGCTGCGGCCAGCAGGCTCAGCAGCACGAGCGCGCCGGTGGCCACCTGGCCGTTGATCGCGCCGTCACCGGTCGTGCCGGAGGCCAGGTCGACCTCGCCCGCGGGCACCGAGGTCGGGAAGTCGGGGCCGGGACCGCCCGGGCCACCGGGGCCACCGGGGCCACCGGGACCGTCGGGGTCGGTGGGAGCCGGGGGCTCGGTCACGCCGACCCGCGCGTTGGCGCCGCAGGCCGAGCGGCCGATCTGCACGTCGAGCAGGTCGACGCCGAACGACGACGCAGCCGGCAGCAGGCTCAGGTCGAGCGCGGTGACCTCGATCGATCCGTCGCCGCGGGTCTGCTTGTTCAGGGTCGCGTCGAGCACGTTGTCCTCGAGCGGGCCGAGCTGGTCGGCGACGGTGGAGACGATGTTGCCGTTGAGCGCGGTGACCAGCTGGTCGACGAGCCCGCCGGCGGGGGCGAGCACGCCCCGCAGGGCGGTGGTGAGCTCGGCCTCCAGGGCGTCGCTGATGGCGGTCAGCACGACGTCGAGGTCGGTGAGGACCTTGGTGTTGGGCGGCGGGTTGGCCGGCAGGGTCACCAGGTTGAGCGGTCCGATCGGCGCCGGCAGCCGGACGTCGAGGGTCGCGTCGGTGAGCTGGCTGTCGCCCGTGGCCGCCGCGGGCGTGGCGGTGCACCGGCTCTGGACGGCACCGAGGTCGAGCACGACGTCGGGGTCGCCGATCGAGGTCAGCAGGGTCTGCACCGTGGTGCTGGTCGTGTCGAGCACGGGCTGCAGCAGCGGCTGGAGCGCGGCCAGGAGCGGGCCGGTGATGCCGTCGGTCAGGTCGGACTGGACGATCGTGACGTCGCCGAGCTCGAAGGTGCCCGCGTTGATCTCGGCGTTGTTGCCCGGGGTGAGGCAGAAGCCCTGGTCGACCGAGACGAGCGTGGCGCCGTCGCCGGCGAGCCCGGCGCACGCCGCCGACAGGCCGCGGCGGTCCTCGATCCTGGTCGTGGCGTCCTGGGAGAGGGTGCCGGCGTTGATGAACGGCTGGTTGCCCAGCGCGGTGATGAGCGGGTCGACGGTGCCGGTCTTCTGCTCCCGGGTGCCGTCGTTGACCGCGCGCACCTCCCCGCTGTCGGTCGGGGTGCTCAGCACGGTCAGCACGAGCCCGGTGGCCTCGGCCTGGGCGACGGGCTCGGCCGCGGCGCCGGGGGCCGCGGCGAGCGCGAGGATCGTGCCAGTGCAGGCGAGGGCCAGCGCGGGTCGGCGTACGGACGGGGACGGGGTGCTCCGCATGGGGGTCCTTCGTCGGGGGGGAGGGGAGGGGGACCCGCATCCTCGCACGCCGGTCTAGTCAGGCCGGCGCTGCACGCCGACCAGGACCCGTTGTGCCCGGTTGGCCGGCAGGTCGGCGTCCGTTCAGGTCGGTGTGGTGGACATGGGGGGTGCCCGTCCCACGAGCCCTCGCCCTCGGCGCCGCCGCCGCGCTCGGTGCCGCCCTCGCCGGGTCGTACGGCGGCCGCGAGCTGCTCCACCGGCAAGCCGCGACCGCCCGCCGGCTGATCGGCAAGCCGCTCGGCGAGCAGGCGCCCGACGCCGACCGCACCTGGAAGGCGTCGTACGGCGACCCGCTCGACCTGGTGCTGCTCGGTGACTCCATCGCCGCGGGCCTCGGCGCCGAGCGGCGCAAGGACACCTTGGGCGGGCGCCTGGCCAAGGGCCTGGCCAAGCAGACGGGCCGGGCCGTGCGGCTGCGCACGGCAGCGGTCGTTGGGGCCGAGAGCTCCACGCTGCCCGACCAGATCGCGACCCTGCCGGGCGGCTACCGGCCGCACGTCGCGGTCGTGGTCGTCGGCGGCAACGACGTCACCCACCGGGTGCCCGTGGCCCAGGCCGCGGGCCACCTCGAGGACACCGTGACCGCGCTGCGCGAGCGCGGTGCCGTCGTCGTGGTGGGCACCTGCCCCGACCTCGGGGCGCTGCGACCGGTGCCGCAGCCGCTGCGGGCGCTCGGTTCGCGTGCCTCGCGCCAGCTCGCCGCCGCCCAGACCGCCGCCACGGTCCGGGCCGGCGGCCACGCCGTCTCCCTCGCCGACGTCGTCGGGCCCTTCTTCATCACCAACCCCGACGAGATGTTCAGCCTCGACCGCTTCCACCCCAGCGCGCTCGGCTACCGGCGTACGGCGGCCGCGCTGCTGCCCTCGGTCCTGACCGCGCTCGGGGTGCGTGCGGAGGTCCCGTTCGGGCACACCGCACCCGGCCCGCACGCGACGGCGACCTGAGCCCTAGGCTCGGGTGGGTGACGACGCCCGCCACGACGCCCGCTGCTGCAGCCTCGCCGGCGGTCGACCTCTACCTCGACGTCATGGCCAAGGTGCTCACCCGCTACGGCTTCGAGGGCCGCAACGCCAGCGTCCGGTTCAAGCCGCGCAGCTACGAGGGCTACCTGTGGCGGATGGTCCGCAACGCCACCCGCGACCGCGACCTGCGGGTCGTCGAGCCCGGCGAGCTCGACCGCGAGGCCCGCGAGAACGGCCGCGACTGGCCGGCCGACGCGGAGTCGATGGTCGGCCTGAAGCGGCTGGCCAACGTGCGCCACTGCCTGGAGTCGGTGCTCGCCGACAGCGTGCCCGGAGACTTCGTCGAGACCGGCGCGTGGCGCGGCGGCACCTGCATCTACGCCCGGGCCGTGCTCGCGGCGCACGGCGTCACCGACCGTGACGTCTGGGTCGCCGACTCCTTCGAGGGACTGCCCGCCCCCGACGGCCGGTTCGCCGCCGACGCCGGCGACCAGCACCACGTCGAGCCCGACCTCGCCGTCTCGGTCGAGCAGGTGCAGGACAACTTCCGCCGCTACGACCTCCTCGACGACCACGTCCGCTTCCTCGTCGGCTGGTTCGCCGACACCCTGCCCACCGCGCCGATCGAGCAGGTCGCGGTCCTGCGCCTCGACGGCGACATGTACTCCTCCACCATCGACGGCCTCGAGCCGCTCTACGACAAGGTCTCCACCGGCGGGTACGTCGTCGTCGACGACTACGGCGCGGTCAAGGGCTGCGCGCAGGCCATCCACGACTTCCGCGCCCGGCGCGGCATCACCGACGAGCTCGTGCCCATCGACTGGGCCGGCGTCTACTGGCGCAAGTCGTGACCGACCCCAACACCCAGACCGCGGCCGACTTCGAGGAGTCGCCCGAGGTCAAGATCGCCCGCCTCGAGCGCACCCTGGCCGCCGAGCGCCGGCACGCCGCCCGCGCCTCCCGCGCCCTGCACCGCCAGATGGCCCGCGACCTCGACCGCGCCGACGAGGAGGCAGCGCAGCAGCGCCGCGCGGCCGCCCGCGCCGAGCGCCGGGCCGCCGCCGCCGAGGCCGAGCTGGCCGCCGTCCGCGCCAGCGCCACCTGGCGGGCCGGGCGGGCCCTGGTCGCGGTCCCCGCCGCCGTGCGCCGACGGGTGGGTCGCGGGTGAGCGGGGCGCCCGACGTGCTCCTCGCGACCAGCAGCGGCTACCCGCACGGCGAGGCCGGCCACGCCGTCCTCACCGAGGCCCTGGCCCGTCGCGGCCTGACCAGCCGATGGGTGGTCTGGGACGACCCGTCGGTCGACTGGACCGCCGCCGGGCTGGTCGCGGCCCGGTCCACCTGGGACTACGAGACCCGGCTGCCGGAGTTCCTGGCCTGGGCCCGCTCGGTCGGCCCCACCCTGCTCAACGGCGCCGAGGTCTTCACCTGGAACACCGACAAGGCCTACCTGGCCCGGCTCGCCGAGGCGACGACGCTGCCGGTGGTGCCGACGATCGCGGTGGGGGGACCCGCGGAGGTGCCGGCGGCGCTCGAGCGCGTCGGCCTGCCCGCCGTCGTCAAGCCCCGCGTCGGCGCCGGCGGGCGCGGCGTGACCGTGGTCGCGCCGGGGGAGACCTGGCAGCCCGACGACCACGGACCCTGGGTCGTCCAGCCGCTGGTGGAGTCGGTGCGGACCGAGGGCGAGACGTCGGTCTTCGTCATCGACGGTCGCGCGGTGAGCCAGGTCGTCAAGGCGCCGGCGGCGGGCGAGGTCCGCGTCCACGAGGAGCACGGCGGCCGGTCCCGCGCCACCGACCTCGACCCGGAGGCGGCGGCCCGGGCGACCGAGACGGCCGCCCTCGTCGGCGAGCTGCTCGGACGTCCGCTCGACTACGCCCGCGTCGACCTGCTGCGCCACGACGGCCGGCTCCACGTCAGCGAGGTCGAGGCCACCGAGCCCGGGCTCTACCTGCCTGCGCTGCCCGGCAACGGCGAGGCGTTCGCCGCCCTCGTGGAGCGCCGGCTGGCCGCCGTACGGGCCTGAGCGGCACCGCCACCTGGGTTGTCACTCTCAGGCGGCGAGTGCTAAAAATGGGGTTGGCACTCTCGGACCGAGAGTGACAGACAGGAGCGGCGCCAGCTGAGGCTCCCTCCCGGCGGAGCAGGGTTCCGCCGGTGGGCGGGGTCGTCCGTCGCGGGCAGCCCGCCACTCCGTTCCCCCGACTCCCCATCAGAAGGTTGCAGGAGTTATGCCCAAGCTGATTGCTTTCAACGAGGAGGCCCGGCGCGGCCTCGAGCGTGGCATGAACACGCTCGCCGACGCCGTCAAGGTCACCCTCGGCCCCAAGGGCCGCAACGTCGTGCTCGAGAAGAAGTGGGGCGCCCCCACGATCACCAACGACGGCGTCTCCATCGCCAAGGAGATCGAGCTCGAGGACCCCTACGAGAAGATCGGTGCCGAGCTCGTCAAGGAGGTCGCCAAGAAGACCGACGACGTCGCGGGTGACGGCACCACCACCGCGACCGTGCTCGCCCAGGCGATGGTCCGCGAGGGCCTGCGCAACGTCGCCGCCGGCGCCAACCCGATGGGCCTCAAGCGAGGCATCGAGGCCGCCGTCGCCGCCGTGAGCGAGCAGCTGCTCAGCATGGCCAAGGAGGTCGAGACCCGCGAGCAGATCGCGGCCACCGCCACCATCTCCGCCGGTGGCGACACCACCGTCGGCGACGCCATCGCCGAGGCGATGGACAAGGTCGGCAAGGAGGGCGTGATCACGGTCGAGGAGTCCAACACCTTCGGCATCGACCTCGAGCTCACCGAGGGCATGCGGTTCGACAAGGGCTACATCTCGGCCTACTTCGTCACCGACCCCGAGCGCATGGAGACCGTGCTCGAGGACCCCTACATCCTCATCGCCAACAGCAAGGTCAGCAACGTCAAGGACCTGCTGCCCGTGCTCGAGAAGGTCATGCAGAGCGGCAAGCCGCTCGTCATCATCGCCGAGGACGTCGACGGCGAGGCCCTCTCCACGCTGGTCGTCAACAAGATCCGCGGCACCTTCAAGTCCGTCGCCGTCAAGGCCCCGGGCTTCGGTGACCGCCGCAAGGCCATGCTGCAGGACATCGCGATCCTCACCGGCGGCCAGGTCATCTCCGAGGAGGTCGGCCTCAAGCTCGAGTCCGCCTCCATCGACCTGCTCGGCCAGGCCCGCAAGGTCGTCATCACCAAGGACGAGACCACCATCGTCGAGGGTGCCGGCGACACCGGCCAGATCGAGGGCCGGGTCAACCAGATCCGCGCCGAGATCGAGAAGTCCGACTCCGACTACGACCGGGAGAAGCTCCAGGAGCGCCTGGCCAAGCTCGCCGGCGGCGTCGCCGTCATCAAGGTCGGCGCGGCCACCGAGGTCGAGCTCAAGGAGCGCAAGCACCGCATCGAGGACGCCGTCCGCAACGCCAAGGCTGCCGTCGAGGAGGGCATCGTCGCCGGCGGTGGCGTCGCCCTCGTCCAGGCCTCGGCCACCGCGTTCGAGAAGCTCGACCTCTCGGGCGACGAGGCCACCGGCGCCAACATCGTCAAGGTCGCCACCTCGGCCCCGCTCAAGCAGATCGCCATCAACGCCGGCCTCGAGGGCGGCGTCGTGGCGGAGAAGGTCGCCGGGCTCGAGTCCGGTCGCGGCCTCAACGCCGCCACCGGCGAGTACGTCGACATGATCGGCGAGGGCATCATCGACCCCGCCAAGGTGACCCGCAGCGCGCTGCAGAACGCCGCCTCCATCGCGGCGCTCTTCCTCACCACCGAGGCCGTCGTGGCCGACAAGCCGGAGAAGGCCCCCGCCGGCGGCGGCGACCCGACTGGTGGCATGGGCGGCATGGACTTCTGAGTCCGTTGGTCGCGGCTCTGGAGGGCCGTGCGGCGGCCCCGCGCCACCCTTGTGGGGCTGCCGCAGCCTGGCACGGCGGGTCCGACCCGCACCTGGCCCCCCAGACCGCGACATGCGCCGTGTGCGTACGTCGGTCCGTGGCCCGGGCGCCTGTGCCCCCGTGCCTCGGGTGCCTCTCGGACGGCCCGTCCCACTTCGGTGGGGCGGGTCGTTCCGCTTTTCTGGACCCATGGTGGTCGAGGAGGGCCCTGGCGCCTGTCTTGAGGAGGCGCGGCGCGCTGGCGCCGCCGGTGGCTAGGACCAGCGGAACGAGACGACCATCGGGTCGATCTGGCCGCGCCGCTCGGCCTGGGTGTCGACGAGGCTGTGCTGGAAGGTGAGTCGGTAGAGGAACGGCCCGCGCTGGGCGAACCAGGTCTCCTCCACGAACGACAGGTCGTCGGCGGGGGAGTAGTACGACGCCTGCACCCGCGCGGCGCGTGACCCGTCGAGCCAGCCGTCCTTGAGCATCTTGCTGTCCTTCAGCTCGATGCCGTCGTCGTTCTCGTCGAGCGACTCCGCCGAGCTGCGGGCCGCGATGCGCAGCAGCTCGATCGTGCTCAGCGGGATCGGCGGCCGGCTGCGGCGCAGGAACACCGAGGAGTAGTAGCCCTCGAAGTCGGAGTAGTCGCGCGCCCCGACGCCCTGCTCGACGACGCCCTGGTCGATCGGGCCCCACCCGGCGGGCGCGCGCAGCGATGCCGGGCCGAGCGAGACGCGGGGCCCGCTCGCTGCCGCGACGTCGGGGTAGGTCGGTGTCGGCGACGGCGGCGCCGGGGTGGGCGAGGGCGCCGGCTCGGTCGTGGTCGTGGTCGGGTCGGTCGGGGTCGGCTCCGCCGTCGTGGTCGTCGGGTCGGACGTGGTCGAGGTGGCCGAGGTCGTGGGGTCGCCGCCGGCCTCGCGATCGCCCCCACCGACCACGACGGCGGCCGCGACGCCGCCGAGCACGGCCACGACCGCGACGACCGCGGCCACCACGACCGCGACCGCGCGCCGTCGCCGGGGCCGGCTCGGCTCGCTGCCGGCGTACGACGGGGGAGGGGCCCACCCGGGCGGCGGCCCCGACGGGGGCGGCGACGGCGGGGCCAGCGGCGCCAGCGCGGCCGGCCGGTGGACGGTGGTCGGCGACCCGGCGGCGGGGACGGCCGGGCGCACGGGCGGGTGGCTCGGCCCGGCCAGCCGGACGAGCTCGCGCAGGTCGGCGCGCATCGTGCGTGCGTCGGGGTAGCGCTCGGCGGGGTCCTTGGCCATCGACCGGCGCAGCACGGCGTTGACGCCCGCGGCCAGCGGCGAGTCCTCGGCCAGCTGCGGCACCGGCGCGTTGAGGTGGCTCATGCCGATCTCCACGTCGCTCCCGGCGTACGGCGCCTGGCCGACGAGCGCGGCGAACAGGACGCACCCGAGGGCGTAGACGTCGGTGGCCGGCGTGGCCTGCTCGCCCCGCAGGCGCTCGGGCGCCAGGTAGGCGAAGGTGCCGGCGACCGCGCCGGTGGCGGTGAAGCCGGGGTCGCGGTCCTGGGCGATGCCGAAGTCGCACAGGTAGACGAAGACCTCGTCGCTGACGTCGCGCAGCAGCACGTTGCTCGGCTTGACGTCGCGGTGCACGACGCCCGCCGCGTGCGAGTCGCCGAGGGCCCAGGCGACCTGCTGGCACAGCTCGAGGGCCTGCGGCACCGGCACCGGTCCGTGCCGGCGCAGGGCCTGCGCGAGGTCGCCGCCGGCGACGTACTGGGTGGCGATGTAGAGGCAGCCGTCGGACTCGCCGTGGTCGAGGACCTGCACGACGTGGGGCGAGTCGAGCCGGGCGAGCACGGAGGCCTCGCGGGAGAAGCGGCGCCGGTAGTCGTCCTGGGTGGCCAGCTCGGGCGCGAGCACCTTGAGGGCGACGGTGCGGCCCAGCACGAGGTGCTCGGCGGCGAAGACGACGCCCATGCCGCCGCGGCCGAGCTGCCGCACGACGCGGTAGCCGGCGAACTCCTCGCCCACCGACGGGAACCTGGCCACGGTCACCTCCTGCGCAGTGGGCCCAGGGCGGAGCCTCTCACGCGGGGGAGGGGGCGAAACGCCTCGCGGCACGTGTGGGACGGTGGACAGGTGTCCTCCCCGGCCCGGCGCGAGCGTCTCGAGGAGGTGGCGCGCGAGGTCGTCGAACCGGTCCGGCGCTACCTCGCCCGCCGCACCGACCCCGCCACGGCCGACGACGTCCTCGCCGACACCCTCCTGGTCTGCTGGCGCCGCATCGACGAGGTGCCCGACGACCCGCTGCCCTGGGCCTACGGCGTCGCCCGGCGCTGCCTGGCCAACGCCGAGCGCGCGTCCCGACGCCAGCGCCGGGTCGCCCGCAAGGTGGCCGCGGTCGACCCGCCGGCGGCGGCCGTCCCCGGGCCCGACGACGAACCCGCCGGCGCCGCCGGTGAGGGCGTGCGCCGCGCGCTGGCCGCGCTGCCGCCCGCCGACGCCGAGCTGCTGCGGCTGTGGGCGTGGGAGGGCCTCGCGGCCAGCGAGATCGCGGTCGTCCTCGACACCACGCCCAACGCGGTCGGCTCGCGCCTGACACGGGCGCGCCAGAAGCTGCGCGACCGCCTGCGCAAGGACGGCGTGCCTGGAGGACATGGAGGAGTGACGGAGAGGAGGACCCGGTGACCGACCCGGTGGACGACCCGGTGGACCAGCAGCACCCCGACAGCGCCGACCGGCTGCAGGAGCAGCTGCGCGCCGCCGACCCGGCGTCCTCCCTGGCCCCGGCCCCGCCCGAGGCGGTGGCCCGACTCCTGGAGGACACCATGACCGACGACCGCACCGAGGAGTCGCGGCGCGACGGCACCACCGGTCGCAGCCGCCTGACCTGGGTGGTCGCGGCGGCCGCCGTCGTGCTCATCGCGCTCGGCGGGGTGCTCGCCCTGACCTGGGGCGACGACGACGCCACCGACCCGGCGCCCCCGATGGCCGGCGAGCAGGCCCCCGGCCAGGCCGAGCCCTCCTCGGCCCCACCCGGCGGCGGCGCGCCCAGCATCACCGAGCTCACCTTCGACGAGGCCGCGGTCACCGGCCGCTGTCGTCCGCCCCAGGACGCGATCGACGTCGTGGCCCAGCAGACCGTCGCGGTCGACGCCACCGTCACCTCGATCAGCGGGAGCCTGGTCACCCTCGAGCCGTCGCGCTGGTACGCCGGCGACCCGACCGACGAGGTCGTCGTCCGCGCGCCCGGGCCGGGCGTCGAGGCCCTGCTGGCTGCCGTCGCGTTCGAGGAGGGCGAGCGCTACCTCGTCTCGGCCACCGACGGCGTGGTCACGGTGTGCGGGTTCAGCGCGCCGTGGACGCCCGAGCTGGCCGGCGTCTACGACGAGGCGTTCTCGTGAGCGCCGAGGGCAGCACCGGCACGGTCGGGCTGCTGCTCGCCGCGGGCGGCGGGTCGCGGATGGGCCGGCCCAAGGCCCTGGTCAGCGACGACGACGGCACCTCGTGGCTCGTGCGCTCGGTCGCGACACTGCGCGCGGCGGGCTGCACGAAGGTCGTCGTCGTGCTCGGTGCGTCGGCCGACGAGGCCCAGGCCCTGGTCGACGACGACCCCGCGGTCCGGGTCGTCGTGGCCGACGACTGGGCCGAGGGCATGGCCGCCTCCCTGTCCACCGGCCTGTGCGCGCTGCAGGAACCCGACGGCGACGTCGCCCTGGTGACCCTCGTCGACCTGCCCGACGTCGGCCCCGAGGTCGGCCGCCGGGTCCTGGCCGCCGCCGACGGCCCCACCAGTCTCGCCCGCGCCGTGTACGACGGCCGGCCCGGCCACCCGGTGCTGATGGGCCGCGACCACTGGTTCCCCGCCGCCGCGGTCGTCGAGGGCGACGAGGGTGCGCGCGACTACCTGCGCGAGCACGGCTGCGTCGCGGTCGAGTGCGGCGACCTCGCCACCGGCCGCGACGTCGACACCCCGCCCGCCGACTGAACCGGGGCGGCGGCCGCGCCGCCGGGCTCTCGGCGGTCGTGGGCGGGGTGGACGTCATCCGTGGTGGCCGCCGGGGCGACCTCTGGAGTTCCAAGACATCGCTGACACTTTGGGTCTCAAGACATCGCTGACACCTATGGGTCGTGCCCTGATGGGCGTGTGGCCAAGGACGGGGCAGCGGTGGACTGGAAGATCGCGAGTGCGGTGGTGTTGTTCGTCGAGGGTGATGAGTTCAACGTCGCGGCGAGATGTCGGGAGCTGGGGATCAGCAGGCAGACGTTCTACGAGTACGTCGCCCGGTTCCGCCTCGAGGGTGTGGACGGGTTGCGAGTCCGTTCGCGGCGTCCGGCCTCGAGCCCGGTCCGGCTGGATCTGGGGTGGGAGGAGGTGCTGGTCCGGGTCCGCAAGCAGGAGGCTGATGCGGGCTGGGACTACGGCGCCGCAGCGGTGTGGATGCGGCTGGTCGAGCGGCCGGACCTGTGGCCACCGGGCGCGGTGTCGGTGCCGAGCCGGGCGAGCATCAACCGGGTCTTCGAGGCCCGCGGGCAACTGGTGCGGACCCCGCAACGCGCGCCCCGGGCCGCGGTGCGTCGCTTCCAGCGTGAGCGGCCCAACGAGCTGTGGCAGTACGACGGGTTCCGGTTGCCGTACCGGCTCGGGGACGGGACCCGGCCGATGGTGTTGCAGCTGATCGATGACTGCTCCCGCCTGGAGCTTGCGTTGCAGGTCGCAGCCTCGGAGAACCATGACGAGGTCTGGGCGGCATTCGTGGTGGCCGTAGGCCGCTACGGGTCACCGCGGGAGGTCTTGACCGACAACGGCAGCGCGTTCTCGGGCCGGCGGCGTGGCTGGACCACCCAGTTCGAGATCAACCTCGCGGCGTTGTCGATCAGCTCGATCACCTGCACCGTGGGTCACCCGCAGACCTGCGGCAAGGGTGAGCGGGCCCACCAACGCGTCATCAAGTGGCTCGGTGGCTTGGCCAGCAACCGGTCGCCGCCGACGCCGGAGCCCTCCAGGCCCAGCTCGACCGCTACCGCGAGGCCTACAACCACCGCGGGCACCAGGTCCACGCCGGCAAGACCCCGCAGCAGCGTTTCGAGGCCGGCCCCCTCGCTGGACCCGACCCCACCAGGGGTCAACCCCACACCGTCACCACCCACACCGTCACCACCCACACCGTCACCGCCCGCGGCGTCATCGGCGTCAACGGCGCCCTGATCGGCCTGGGCCGCTCCCACGCCGGAGCCACCGCGACCGTGTTCCGCACCGGCAACGACCTAGCCGTGTTCATCAACAACACCCTGCTCGGCCAGCTCACCATCGACCGCACCCGCCGCTACCAACGCCTACCCCAGCTACCGTGAAGTGTCAGCGATGTCCTGAGACTCAACAGGCCGCCGGGGTGACCGATCCGCATGACCCCCCGGACAGGGCGCCCGACGAGCCCCCGGGACGTCATGTGCGTCGCGGTCGCCGGCAGCACCACCCCGGATGACGACGCACCACCGGCCACCCCACGGCCGACCACCCCCACCCACGCCACCAACCCCGCACCAACACCGCCCTCCGTAACGTGGGTCAGGTGCAGACACCGTCGTCGCCCGCCGACCTCGCCGACCGCCTGGGTGCCACCGGCTACCTCTGCGACGACGCCCTGTCGACGGTGGCCTACCTCGGCCTGGCCATGCAGCGCCCGCTGCTGCTCGAGGGCGAGCCCGGCACCGGCAAGACCGCCCTGGCCGAGGCCCTGGCCGCCACGCTCGACGTCCCGCTGGTGCGGCTGCAGTGCTACGAGGGCATCGATGCCACCCAGGCCCTCTACGACTGGGACTTCCCCCGCCAGGTCCTCCACCTGCGCGCCCTCGAGGCCACCGCGGGCGCGGGCGCGGTCGACGTCGAGGAGGCCGAGAAGAGCCTGTACGACGAGCACTTCCTGCTCGCCCGCCCGGTGCTGACCGCCCTGCAGCGCAGTCCCGCGGTCCTGCTGGTCGACGAGGTCGACCGGGCCGACGACGAGTTCGAGGCGTTCCTGCTCGAGGTCCTCTCGACCTACCAGGTCAGCATCCCCGAGCTCGGCACCATCTCGGCGGCCACCCCGCCCGTCGTCGTGCTGACCTCCAACCGCACCCGCGAGCTGCACGACGCGCTCAAGCGACGCTGCCTCTACCACTGGATCGACCACCCGGGTCTCGAGCGCGAGGTCGCCATCGTCCGCTCCCGCGCCCCCGAGGTGCCGGCTGCGCTGGCCGAGCAGGTCGCCGGCCTCGTGCAGCGGCTGCGCACCGACACGGCGCTGGAGAAGCCGCCGGGCGTCGCCGAGACCCTCGACTGGGCCCGCGCCCTGCACCACCTCGGCACCACCACCGTCGACCTGGAGTCCTCGGCCCGCACGCTCGGCGCGCTGGTGAAGTACCGCGAGGACGCCGACCGCGTCCAGCAGGCCCTCGACATCATGCTGCGCCCGTGAACCAGCCCGTGGACCACCCGCCCGAGGCCGTGCTCCTCGCCTTCGCCCGCGCGCTGCGGGCGGCGGGCGTGCCGGTGACCCACGACCGCTCGGCCTCCTTCCTGCAGGCCGGCTCCGTCGTCGGCCTCGACGACCGCCGCGCGACCTACCTCGCCGGCCGGGCCACCCTGTGCTCCTCGCCCGACGACCTGGTCCGCTACGACCAGGTCTTCGAGTCCTTCTTCGACGCCCGCAGCGGCCTGCCCCGGGAGCGCCCGGCAGCGCCCTCGCGCCCGGTGACGGCCACGGTCAGCCTGGCCGAGGGCGACGGCGGCGAGGCCGAGGGCGACCAGGACGACCAGGTGCGCGCGCTGGCCAGCGAGGTCGAGGTGCTGCGCCACCGCGACGTCGCCTCGATGAGCGCGGCCGAGAAGCACCGCCTCGCCGCCCTCTTCGCCACCCTGCGCCCGCGCCCACCGCTGCGCCGCACCGTCCGGCACGAACCGTGGCGCCGCGGCCGGGTCGACGCCGCCCGCACCCTGCGCGCCACCATGCGCCGCCACGGCGAGCCCGCCGAGATCGCCTGGCGGCACCGCCGGTCTCGCCCACGCCGGGTGGTGCTGCTGCTCGACGTCTCCGGCTCCATGAGCGCGTACGCCGACGCGCTGCTCCGCCTCGCGCACACGCTCACCCAGGGCCTCGGCGCCCGGGGCGGCCGGGTCGAGACGTTCACCGTCGGCACCCGGCTGACCCACCTGACCCGGGCGTTGCGCACCCGCGACGCCGAGCGCGCGCTGGTGGCTGCCGGGTCCGCCGTGCCCGACTGGTCGGGCGGGACCCGCCTCGGCGAGACGATCAAGGTGTTCAGTGACCGCTGGGGCCGCCGCGGGATGGCTCGGGGCGCGGTCGTCGTGGTGTTCAGCGACGGCTGGGAGCGCGGTGACCCCGCGCTGCTGGGCGAGCAGGTGCGGCGGCTGCGGGCGGTCGCGCACCGCGTGGTGTGGGTCAACCCCCACCGCGGCAAGGCCGGCTACGAACCCGTGCAGCAGGGCATCGTCGCGGTGCTCCCGCACGTCGACGACCTGGTCGCCGGGCACACGCTGGCGACCTACGAAGAGCTGGTGGAGGTGGTGGCACGTGCGTGACGTGCTCGCGGAGCTGATGGCCTGGTGGGAGGCCGGCGAGACGGTCGGGGTCGGCACGGTGGTGGCGACGTTCCGCTCCGCCCCGCGCCCACCGGGCGCCTCGATGCTGGTCGGACCCGACGCCACCGCGGTCGGCTCGGTCTCGGGCGGCTGCGTCGAGGGCGCGGTCTACGAGCTGGCGCAGTCGGTCGTCGAGTCCGGCGACCCCATCCTCGAGCGGTACGGCGTCAGCGACGACGACGCCTTCGCCGTCGGCCTGACCTGCGGCGGCATCCTCGACGTGTGGGTCGAGAAGGTCTCGCGCGAGACCTTCCCCGAGCTGGGCGAGGTCGTGGCCGACGTCGAGGCGGGCCGCCCGGTCGCCCTGGCCACCGTCATCGACCACCCCGACCCGGCCCGGGTCGGCACCCGCCTCGTCGTACGACCCGACGGCGAGGGCACCCGCCTGTGGTCCGACCGGGCCACCGACGCCGTGCACGACGACGTGCTGGGCCTGCTCGCGAGCGGCACCAACGCGACCCTGTCCTACGGTCCCGACGGCGAGCGCCGGGGCGAGGGCATGCGGGTCTTCGTGTGGGCCTTCGCGCCCAAGCCGCGGCTGCTCGTCTTCGGTGCCATCGACTTCGCCGCCGCCGTGGCCCGCGTCGGCTCCTTCCTCGGCTACGACGTCACCGTCTGCGACGCCCGTCCGGTCTTCGCCACGGCCAGCCGCTTCCCCGACGCCGACCGCGTCGTCGTCGACTGGCCCCACCGCTACCTCCAGGGCGAGGTCGAGGCCGGCGCGATCGACCAGCGCACCGTGGTCACCGTGCTGACGCACGACCCCAAGTTCGACGTGCCGCTCCTCGAGGTCGCGCTGCGCCTGCCCGACGTCGCCTACGTCGGCGCCATGGGCTCGCGCCGCACCCACGACGACCGGATGGCCCGGCTGCGGGAGGTGGGCCTGACCGACGACGAGCTGGCCCGGCTGTCCAGCCCCATCGGCCTCGACCTCGGCGCCCGGACGCCGGAGGAGACCGCCATCAGCATCGCCGCCGAGATCATCGCCGGCCGGTGGGGCGGGTCCGGCGAGCGGCTGAGCGGGCTCGACGGCCGGATCCACGCGTGACCGGAGGGGTCGACGAGGAGGTCCGCGTCGTCGAGCGGGCCGGCCGCGAGGCGCACCTGGTCGTGCTCGGGCTCACGGTGCTCCTCGGGCTCCTCGTCGCGCTGCTCGTCGCCACAGTCGGGATGCCCCTCGTCGCCCTCGCCGACGGCTCGGCGACCGCCGGCGCCGTCGTCCTGGTGCTCGCCGGGCTGGTGGGGGTCGCGGTGGCCGCCGTCGGCGTCGTCCAGCAGCGGCGGGCCGCCCGTCGGCCCGCCGTCACCGTGCTCGGCCCCGCCGGCGTGGTCCGCACCGACCACGACCACACGGCCCGGGTGGGCTGGCACCAGGTCGTCGACGTGCGCTGGTCGGCCGTCGGCCGTGGTCACACCCTCGCGCTGGTCACCGACCCGCTCGACGCGCTGGTGGCCCCCGGGCGGCGGTCCCAGCAACGCGCGCGACTGCTCACCCGGATGCACGGGGCGACGGTCGCCCTGCCCCTCGAGGCCGTACCGGTGAGCCCTGACGACCTCGCGGACCGCCTCGGCGCGTGGAGCGCCGGCCGCCTCCGCCCTCACCCGGCCAACCAGTGACGGCGCTCACACCTGCGAGGTAGGTTCGCCGCATGCAGCAGCCGGGGCTCGACGACCGCAAGCGGGAGTGCCTGCGGGCCTGGACCACGTTCGTCGAGCAGGGCGACGCGGCCGCGCCGATGGTGCGGCCCGAGATCCTCTCCTCCTGGGCGCGCTCGGAGGCGGCGATCACGCCCGACGTCACCGAGGCGCCGCTGGCCGACGAGTCCGAGACGGCCTCGGTCTGGCGGGACTCGCCGCTGCAGGTCGCGGTCGAGCGGGTCGAGGCCGAGCTGCGTCGTACGGCGGAGGACGGCGACCTCGTGCTCGCCGTCACCGACGCCGACACCCGCATCCTGTGGACCTACGGCGGCCGCGTCATGCGCCGCAAGGCCGAGAGGGTCAACTTCGTGGCCGGCGGCCGCTGGGACGACCGGTCGGCCGGCACCAACGCCCTCGACCTGGCCAACCGGCACGGCGAGCCGTCGATGGTCTTCAGCGCCGAGCACTACGCCTCGATGGTGCACAACTGGGTCTGCTGGGCCGCGCCCGTGCTCGACCCCGCCAGCGGCCGCCACCTCGGCGTCATCGACCTCTCGACCAGCTGGGACCGCACCCACCCGATCGGCCTGGCCACCGCCCGCGTCATGGCGCGCCTCATCGAGACCGCGCTGCCGCACTCCCACCACCACCCCACGGCCCACCCGGTCGACGACGCCGACGAGCCCGGGCTGGTGCTGCGGCTGCTCGGCACGGCCGAGATCCGCCACGACGGCCAGCGCCTGCTGCTCAACCGCCGCCAGACCGAGATCCTCTCCCTGCTCGCCCTGCACCCCGAGGGGCTCTCGCTCGAGCAGCTCCACGCCCTGGTGTACGGCGACCAGGCGGTCACGTTCTCCACGCTCAAGGCCGAGGTCTCCCACCTGCGCGCCGCGCTGGGGGGTCAGCTGTCCTCGCGCCCCTACCGGCTGACCATGCCGATCGCCACCGACGTCGAGCACGTGCTCGCACTGGTGCGCCGCGGCCACGTCACCGCGGCCGTGGAGGCCTACGGTGGCGACCTGCTGCCCGGCACCAACTCACCCGCCCTCACCGAGCTCGGCGAGTACGTCGCCGTCGCGGTGCGCGAGGCCCTGCTGGCCGACCCCCAGCCCGACGCGGTGCTGCGCTACGCCGAGCGCGCGCCGTACGACACCGCGGTGGTGGAGCGCTGCCTGGCCGTGCTCGGTGAGACCGCCCACCCGGCCAAACCGCTGCTCAAGGGCCGGCTGGCTGCCGCGTCCGCCTGAGCGGGCCTAGGAGCAGGGGGAGACCGAGACCGACCACGTGGTCTCGAGCAGGCGCCCGACGTCGTCCCGACTGGCCTCCTCGGTCACGGTGACGCACACCGCGGGCTGGTCCTCGTGGTCCTCCCGGCTGCCCTCCCGCGACGCGAGGCGCACCTCGTACTCGCTCGTCACGGCCACGTCGGCCACGTCGGCCTCGTCGGCCTCGTCGGAGTCCTCGAGGTAGTCGGCCCGCACGTCGTCGCGACCGGTCGCCAGGGCCACCCGGGCCCTGATCGCGTTGCCGTCGAGACCGTCGGCGGGGCTCGCCAGCACCGCGTCGGAGACCATCTGCAGGAGCTCCTCGTCGCTGGTGTGCAGCCGGTCCCAGGTGGTGGGCACGGCGAGTGCGAGCGCGACGACCGCCACGACGAGGTCACGCTGCGCGAGGCGCTGGTAGCCCGTCTCGGTCGGCTCCGCCGCGTCGGGCCGCACCTGCGAGGTCACGTGGGCGTGCCACCGCCTGGTGCCGTGGACGAGCTCGGCGACCGCGGCCGTGGCGACCACGCACAGGATCCAGGTCGTGAGCGTCACCGCCAAACCCTTCCCGTCCAACCCTCGTCCAACCGGTCGGTGCCTAGCGTGAGTCGGGTCACACCCACCCCTGGCTCGAGGGAGAGTCCATGACCCGGATCAACCTGACCGTCGACGGCGCCAAGGTGGCCGACGACGTCGAACCCCGGATGCTGCTCGTGCAGTACCTGCGCGAGCGCCTGGGCAAGACCGGCACCGTCGTCGGCTGCGACACCAGCAACTGCGGCGCCTGCACCGTCCACCTCGACGGCACCAGCGTGAAGTCGTGCAACGTCCTCGCCGTCCAGGCCGACGGGGCAGAGGTGACGACCATCGAGGGCCTCGCCGCGACGTACGACGGCGGCGAGCTGCACCCGGTGCAGGAGGCGTTCCGCCAGTGCCACGGCCTGCAGTGCGGCTACTGCACGCCCGGGATGATCATGCAGAGCGTCGCCCTGCTGGAGGAGAACCCCAGCCCCACCGAGGACGAGATCCGCCTCGGGCTCGAGGGCAACCTGTGCCGCTGCACGGGCTACCACAACATCGTCAAGGCCGTGCAGCACGCGGCCGAGCAGTCCTCGGGTGCCACCGTCGGCGCCCCCGCCGAGGAGGTGCAGGGATGACCGCCGTCGCCGACGCCCCGCAGGAGATGGCCAAGGAGATCGGGCAGGAGCGCCGCCGGAAGGAGGACCAGCGCCTGATCACCGGCCGCACCCGCTGGACCGACAACCTCACGCCCCCGGGCACGCTGCACCTGGCCATGGTGCGCAGCCCGTTCGCCCACGCGAAGATCACCTCGATCGACGTCACCGAGGCCAAGAACGCCACCAACGTCGTCGACGTCCTCACCTCCGCCGACCTCGGCGAGAGCCAGGGCGTGTGCATCAACGCCTGGCCGATCACGCCCGACCAGGTCGCCCCCGCCCACCTGCCGATCGCCGCCGACCGGGTCGCCTTCGCCGGCGAGGTCGTCGCCGTGGTCGTCGCCCGCAGCGCGGCCGAGGCCCGTGACGCCGCCGAGCTCGTCGACGTCGAGTACGAGGAGCTGCCGGCCGTCATCGGCATCAAGGAGGCCATGAAGGACGAGGTCCTCGCCCACCCCGACCTCGGCACCAACAAGTCGGCGCTGTGGGTCTTCGACTCCGCCGAGGCCGGCACCGGCGGCAACGCCGACGACGCGATCGCCAAGGCCCGCACCGACGGCATCGTCATCGAGCGCGAGTACCGCCAGCAGCGCCTCATCCCGGCGTTCATGGAGCCCCGCTCGGTCGTCGTCGACCCCACCGGTGAGCAGATCACCGTGTGGTCGGCCACCCAGATCCCGCACATCCTGCGCTTCGCGCTGGCCGCGACCACCGGCGTGCCGGAGTCGAAGATCCGGGTCATCGCCCCCGACGTGGGCGGCGGGTTCGGTGGCAAGCTGCAGCAGACGCCGGAGGAGATGATCGCCTTCGCCGTCGCGCGCCGCATCGGCAAGCCGATCAAGTACACCGAGACCCGCAGCGAGAGCCTGGTCAGCGCCCACCACGGCCGCGACCAGTGGCAGAAGCTGACGCTCGCCGCGGAGAAGGACGGCACCGTCACCGGCCTCAAGGTCGAGCTCGAGGCCGACCTCGGCGCCTACGTCGCCATCGTCGGCGGCGGCGTCCCGGTGCTGGGCGCGTTCATGTTCAACGCGATCTACAAGTTCCCGGCCTACCACTTCGCCTGCCAGACGGTGCTGACCAACACCACCTTCACCGACGCCTACCGCGGCGCCGGACGCCCCGAGGCGACGTACGCCATCGAGCGGCTGATGGACGAGCTGGCCGCCGAGGTCGGGGTCGACCCGCTCGAGGTGCGCGCCAAGAACTGGATCACCCACGAGGAGTTCCCGTTCACCACGGTCGCCGGCCTGGAGTACGACTCGGGCAACTACGAGCTGGCCACCGAGAAGGCCAAGGAGCTCTTCGGGTACGACGCCCTGCGGGCCGAGCAGCGCGAGCGCCGCGAGCGGGGCGACAAGGTCCAGCTCGGCCTGGGCGTCTCGACGTTCACCGAGATGTGCGGCCTCGCCCCCAGCCGGGTGCTCGGCCAGCTCGACTACGGCGCCGGCGGCTGGGAGCACGCGAGCGTGCGGATGCTGGCCACCGGCAAGGTCGAGGTCGTCACCGGCGCCAGCGCCCACGGGCAGGGCCACGAGACGGCGTTCAGCCAGATCGTCGCCGACCGCCTCGGGGTGTCCTTCGACGACGTCGAGGTGCTGCACGGCGACACCCAGATCGCGCCCAAGGGCCTCGACACCTACGGCTCGCGCTCGCTCGTCGTGGGCGGCGAGGCGCTGGTGCGCGCGGCCGACAAGGTCATCGAGAAGGCGCTGCCCATCGCGGCCCACCTCCTCGAGGCCAGCGTCGACGACGTGAAGTTCCACGAGGGGTCCTTCCAGGTCATCGGCACCGACGCCAAGCTGGCCATCGGCGAGGTGGCCACGGCGACCTTCGCGGCCCACAACCTGCCCGACGGCGTGGAGCCCTCGATCGACGCCGACGCGACGTTCGACCCGGTGAACTTCAACTACCCCCACGGCACCCACCTGTGCGCCATGGAGGTCGACACCGAGACCGGCGCGGTCAAGATGCGCAAGTACGCCTGCGTCGACGACATCGGCAACATCATCAACCCGCTCATCGTCTCCGGGCAGGTCCACGGCGGCCTCGTCCAGGGCATCGCCCAGGCACTCTGGGAGGAGGCGGTGTACGACGAGCAGGGGACCCTCGTGTCCGGCTCGTTCGTCGACTACCTGCTGCCCACCGCGGCCGACACGATCAGCTTCGACGTCGACCACACCACGACCCCGGCCACGACCAACTCGCTCGGCACCAAGGGTGTCGGCGAGGCGGGCACGATCGCCTCGACGCCGGCCGTGGTCAACGCGGTCGTCGACGCGGTGCGCCACCTCGGGGTCAACGACATCCAGATGCCGTGCACGCCCGAGCGGGTCTGGAAGGCCATCAACCACGGGACCGACGGCGGGGCCACCGAGGGCGCGGCGATGCCGCACTTCGACCCCGACGCCGAGCCCGGCACCGCCAGCACGGAAGGAGCAGGGGCATGATCCCCGCCGCGTTCGACTACGTCGCCCCGACCTCGGTCGAGGACGCCCTCTCGGCGCTCGCCACCCACGGTGACGACGCCAAGATCCTGGCCGGCGGGCAGAGCCTGCTGCCGGTGCTGCGGATGCGGCTCAACGCGCCCGAGGTCGTCATCGACCTCGGCCGCATCGAGACGCTGCGCGGCGTCCGCGACGACGGCGACGCCATCGTCATCGGCGCGATGACCCCGCACTCGGTCGTGGGCACCGACCCGCTGGTCCGGGAGCACGCGCTGCTGGTGCACAAGGCCGTCGAGCACCTCGCCGACGCCCAGATCCGTCACCGCGGCACCTTCGGCGGCGCGCTCGCGCACGCCGACCCGGCCGGCGACCTCGGCGCCCCGGCGCTCGCGCTCGGCGCGTCGTTCGTCATCGCCGGTTCCGGGGGCACCCGCACCGTGCCGGCCGAGGAGTTCTTCGTCGACCTCTTCGAGACCGCGATCGGTGACGACGAGATCCTCACCGAGGTCCGCATCCCCAAGCACACCGGCTGGGGCGCGCACTACGAGAAGTTCGTCCGCGTCGCCCACCAGTGGCCCATCGTAGCGGTCGCCGCGACGACCAAGGGCTCGCTCGGGTCGCTCGAGGACGTGCGCATCGGCCTGACCAACATGGGCTCCACGCCCATGCGGGCCCAGGCCACCGAGGACGCGCTGCGCTCCGGGCAGGACCTCGAGGCCGCCGCCGAGCTCGCCGACGAGGGCACCAACCCGCCCTCGGACCTCAACGGCGAGGCGTCCTACCGGCGCCACCTGTCGAAGGTCCTGACCCGACGCGCGGTCACCGCGGCCGCAGGGGGCTGACGCCGGTGGACCTCACCCACCGCTTCACGGTGCCCACGCCCGTGGACGAGACCTGGGCCCACTTCCAGGACATCGCCGCTCTCGCGGAGTGCTTCCCGGGGGCCCAGGTCACCTCCGCCGACGGCGACTCGTTCGCCGGCTCGGTCAAGGTCAAGCTCGGCCCGATCGCCTTGGTCTACTCCGGGTCCGGCACCTTCGTCGAGAAGGACGACGCGGCGCACGCCTTCAAGGTCGACGCCAAGGGCAAGGACAAGCGCGGCAACGGCACGGCTGGCGCGCAGGTGCGCCTGTCGATGTCCGACGCGGCCGACGGCGGCACCGACGTCGAGGTCCTCACCGACCTCAACATCACCGGCAAGCCGGCCCAGTTCGGGCGCGGGGTGATGCAGGACGTCTCTGACAAGCTGCTCGGGCAGTTCGTCAGCTGCTTGGAGAAGCGGCTGGGCGAGCAGCCCGGGCCGCCGGCCGAGGCGCCGGTCGACGACCCGGGTCCGGACCCCGTGGTCGAGCCGACGCCGTTGGCCGACGCCGCCGCGGCGGCGACGACCGGGGCCACCGGTACGCCGCCGCCGCGGCCGGCTGCGGCGCCTCGGCCGGCCCCGGCCGCGGCGCCCCAGGACGACAGCCTCGACCTGGGGGCCGCTGTGCTGCCGGTGCTGGCGCGGTCCTACTGGAAGCAGGGAGTCGCCGGCCTGGCCGTCGTCCTGCTGCTGTGGCGGCTGCTCCGGCGCTGAGCATTGCCGGACGCACGACGAGGGGGTCGGGGCCACGTGGCCCCGACCCCCTTGGTCGTCGTCGGTCGTCGTCGGTCGTCGGTCGACCTGGTCAGGCGCGGCCGCCGGCCGGCGTCCCGCCCCGCGGCGCGGCCGCGGTCTGCGCCAGCACGACGTCCTCGTCGTCGTCGTCCTCGGTGCCGTTGAGGCGGGCCAGCCAGTCGCCCTGACCGCCGGCCTGGGCACCGCCCTGGCCGCCACCCAAGCCTGCGGCTGCGCTGCCGCCCGCGGCGGGCGCGCCGCCGGAGGCGCCACCGGCGCCGGACTGGTCACCTCGACCGGACTCGCCGGGACCGCCGGGACCGCCGGCGCCGCCGCCCGCGCCACCGGCCGCACCTGCGACCTGCTGGCCGGCCTGCTGGCCGACCTCCTGCGCGGCCGGCCGACCGGCCTGCTCGCCCGGCCCCTCGGCCCCGCCGGGGAACGGCGCCGCGCCGAGCGAGGCCGCGCCGCCCGCGGCACCGCCCTGTCCGCCGCCACCGCTGGCACCGCCGCCGCCCTGGGCGTCGTACTGGCCGATCGGCTGCGCCGACAGTCCGCCACCGCTCGTGCCCGGGGCCGCGGCCCCGGCCGGCTCGCCCACGCCGACGGCGTTGGTCTCGCCGCCGCCCTGGTCGGTCTGCCCGGTCGCCTCCGTGCCGTCGCCGGGCTCGGTCACCGTGACCGTCTCGGTGACGGTCCCCTCGGCGGTCTCGGTGACGGTCTCGGTCGTGGTGACCGTCTCGAGCACGGTGCCGTCGGGGGCGGTCGTCACGGTCTCGGTGACGGTGCCGTCGGCGGTCTGGGTGACGGTCTCGGTGACGGTGCCGTCGGCGGTCTGCGTCACGGTCTCGGTCACGGTGCCCTCGGGGGTCTCGGTCACCGTCTCGGCGACGTTCTCCTCGCCCTCGCCGGGCTCCTCCTCGAGCGGGGTGGCCTGGATCTCCTCCGCCTCCTCGCCGGACTCCTCCGACTCCTCGACCGGCTCCAGCTCGGCCTGCTGGCCCTCGAGGGTCGACTGCTGGCCGGGCGCGAGCTCGCTGCCCGACGACGGCATCCCGCCCCCGCCCCCGCCACCGGACGGGGCACCACCGCCGCCTCCGCCGGACGGCTCGCCGCCGCCCCCGCCGCCACCGGCCGGGACGCTCGACGGGGGAGCGGCCGCGCTCCCCCCGCCGCCGGGGTTGGCCTCGCCCGGCTGCATGCCGCCGGGGGCCTTCGTGGTGGGCGGGGTCGCCGTGGGCGGCGGTGCGTCGTCGGGGTGCCGCACCGGCAGCACCTCCATCAGCTCCTGGGCCTCACGCAGCGCCTCGGCCAGGTCGCCGTCGATGATCTCGGCCGCCTGCTTCCTGAGCTCGTCGAGGTCCTCCCGGGCCCGCTCGACCAGCTCGTCGTCGCTGTCGGAGACGAAGTAGCCGACCACGGAGAAGCGTGAGGCGTTGCGCAGCGCGGCGTCGAGGCCCTCGAGCTCGTCCTTGAGCCACTCCAGGACGTCGATGAACCCTTCCTTGAGCTGGATCGTCACGTCGGCGACGCCGGTCAGGGACTCCGCGATCATCCCGGTGGCCTGCTTGTCCTGGTGCAGGTGGTCGCGTGGTCCCTTGCCGAGGCCGTCGGACCCACCCGAGTCCCACCAGTCGACGAAGCGCGAGGCCGCCGGCCCGTCGTTGTAGGCCGAGACGTGGTGCACCCCGTCGTAGGACATCTCGTTGACCCGCGTCAGGGAGTCGCCGTAGTCGGTCCAGGCCTCCGCCGCGTCGAGCATCCCGTCCTCGTCGGCCGGAGGCCACACCTGGCCGGTCTTGCTCAGGCACTCCGCCAGGTGGCCCGGCAGCTCGATCCCCATCTCAGGCCTCCCGGACGTCGTTGTTCATGCGGCTGGCCGCCTCGCGGTTGGTCTCCTCGGTGTCCTCGGCGTTCTTGGCCCAGTTGTCCAACCGCGTCTTGGCCGAGCGGAGCAACGTCTCGTGCGTGCCGATCGCCCGGTCGGCGTGCTCGATGATGCCGTTGTAGAGACCCTCGTAGGTGTAGCTGTTGATGTCGCCGCCCCAGGGGGTCGGCACCAGGGTGCCCTTGGCCGCCGTCCGCTGGTGGCCGAGCGTGTCGGCGGCCCACCCGACCTGGTCGGCGCCGTGCTTGATGGCCGCGGTGTCGGTGACGACCTCGGCCCCCCAGCTCTCGGAGATGCCGCCTCCGCCGCCTCCGCCGCTATGCGCGTTGACCATGGATCCTCCTCCTCAGCTCGCTGGCCCGGGCGGCTGCGGCGTCGAGGCGATCCCGCGCCGGCGCCAGGGCCTCGCTGGCGGCCGCGCGCCGCTGCTCGCGGGCCCGGTCGTCCTCGCCCAGGGCCGAGGCCCTGGTGCGCAGGTCGCGGAAGGCATTCTGGATGGCCGCGGCGAGGTCGTCGGTGTCGAGACGTCGGACGCGGGGGTCGAGGGTGACCTCGAGGTCGCCGTCGGCTCCCAGCTCGAGCACCACCATCCCGTCGGCGGCCTCGCCGCGCACCCGTGGCTGGTCTGGTGTCATGACGGCCGTCCTCCCCGGTGCGGCCCGGGTGGAAACCTGCGGGAGCCGTCAGCGGGCGCGGCGGACGCGCACCGGTCCCTTGGCCGTCGAGGGGTCCACGACCCGGCCCTGCTGGGTGACCTCGACGTCGCCCGCCGCGACCAGCCGTCGGGCTGCCCGCCGCGCCGGCTCCATCAGCTCGCGCCACTCCTCGCCGCGCCCCTCCGCCGCGGCGACGGCCCGTGCGGCCTCCGAGGGGCAGATCGTGGCCGTGGCCGCGCGCTGGGAGAGCAGGTCGAGGATGGAGGCCTCCAGCGCCCGGTCGGTCGGCCCGACCTTGCGTCGCCGGCAGGCGTCGGAGCAGTAGCGCACCTGGTCCCAGTCGCGCTCCCACTTCTTGCGCCACTCGATGCGGCGACCGCACGACTGGCACGTCTTGGGCTCCGGGGTCACCGCTCCAGGGTGTCCGGCCCGCGCGCCCCGGCGTACCACCCCCGGGGTGGCCCGCCCCGCCGGCGGGTGTCGGCCCGCGGCTGCGTGGATAGGGTCCGAGACATGACCGGCCTGCGCGACACCGGCCTCCCGGCCGACCACCCCCGCTCCGTGTACGTCGACCACCTGCGGGCCGACGAGACCGTCACCTGGTTCAGCGAGCAGGCTCCCGTCGACGCCCTCGTCGACTACGTCCTCGGCCTGCTGCAGGTGGGTCGCGGCGACTTGCGGGCCGACCCGCGCGGGTTCGCCCGCACCGCCGACGGCGCGCTGCGGCTGACGGCCGTGCAGGGCGGGCGCGGCTGTGCCCTGACCGTGCACGGTGCCGACGTCACCGGCGCGACCCGCATCAACGACGCCATCGCCCGTGAGTCGCACGCCATGATGGCCGCGCTCGGCCGCGGGGAGCCCGGTGGCAACCCGGTCCAGGCGCGCTGGGCCCCGGTCGTGCGCGGCGAGGTCCGCGAGGACTTCGTGGGCTCGCCGGTGCTGCAGGTGCTCGACGGCGCCGACGTCGTGCCCCTGGGGGGCGCGCCCGCGGCGTCCCCGGCCGCCCCTCCGCCGCCCCCGCCGTACGCCGGGGGAGCGGGGGCCGCGCCGTCGGCCGGTCCGGTGCGGTTGAGCAAGGGGGGCAACGTCTCGCTGACCAAGCAGGTGCCGGCGCTGGCGCAGATCCGGGTCGGCCTCGGCTGGGACGTGGCCGCGACGACGGGTCACGACGTCGACCTCGACGCCTCGGCGATCATGTGCGGCAGTGGCGGGCGGGTGCTCAGCGACCAGCACTTCGTGTTCTTCAACAACCTCACCTCGCCCGACGGCACCGTCCACCACACCGGCGACAACCTCACCGGCGAGGGCGACGGTGACGACGAGGTGATCGAGGTCGACCTCGCGCGGATGGCCCCGCAGGTCGAGCGCATCGTCGTCGCGGTCTCGATCTACGACGCCGACGCCCGGCGGCAGAGCTTCGACCAGGTCGCCAACGCCTTCATCCGCCTCGTCGACCGGGCCGACGGTCGCGAGATCGCCCGCTACGACCTGTCCGAGGACGCCACCGGCGAGACCGCGATGATCTTCGGTGAGGTCTACCGCCGCGACGGGGAGTGGAAGTTCCGGGCCGTCGGCCAGGGGTACGCCTCCGGGCTGCACGGCATCGCCAAGGACTTCGGGGTCAACGTCTGAGCCGGCGCTCGCGGGCGCCGACTCCCTCACCGCCGAACCCTCTTCCCCGCCCGAATGCGGGCGGGGGAGTGCGTCGGACGGTGAGTTGCATGCGTGACCGATGCCGACCGATGCCCCCGGGGGTGTCGAGGGGCGGTCAGTCGAGGCGGGTGCGGAGGCGGTCGGCGCCGGGGCCGGTGAGGTCGGCGGCGACGCCCGCGCGGCCGGCGAGGGCCATCAGGACGGCCTCGCCGGGGCCACGCGCCTCGGGTCCGCGGCCGTGTGACCAGTCGACGTCGGTCGCGACCAGGCGGACGCCGCGGGCGTGCCAGGCGCCGCGCACGGTGGGGGCGGTGAGGGTGAAGCCGAGGGCGAAGCGCAGCCGCTCCGGCGGTACGACGCGGGGCAGGCCGAGCGGGCGGCGTACGTCCTGGTGGTGGACCAGGGTGTCGGTCAGGCCGATGCCGCCGCCGAACCCGGCCGTCAGCCCCGTCGGCCGGGCGTGCTCGCGGAGCAGCCGCACGAGCTCGGCGGGGGAGGCGTCGGCGAGCGCGGCCAGGGCGAGGGCGTTCATCCGGTCCGGGGAGCCGAGGCCGCGGGCGCCGAGGCGCGCCAGGTCGGTGACGCCGAGGCGTTCGTAGCTCACGACGTGCGCGGCGACGTCGCGCACCGACCAGCGGGAGCACAGCGACCGGGTGGCCCACTGCGCGGGCGTCAGCGACTCGAGCAGGTCGGCCAGCTCGAGGCGCTCGGCGGTCGCCTCCGCCATCCGGTCCACGCCGAGGAGGCTAGTCGCCCAGGGCGGTCAGGGCGGCGTGCTCCTCGTCGGTCAGCTCGATGCCCGCGGCGGCGGTGTTGGTCTCGAGGTGCTCGAGCGACTTCGTGCCGGGGATGGGCAGCATGACGGGAGAGCGGCGCAGCAGCCACGCGAGCGCGAGCTGCGAGGGCGTGGCGCCGTGCTCGCGGGCGGCGTCGCCGAGCACGCCGTCGTCGCCGGACAGCTCGCCCGTGGCGAGCGGGAACCACGGGATGAAGCCGATGTCGTGGGTCTCGCAGAAGTCGAGCAGGTCCTGGGCGTCGCGGTGGGCGAGGTTGTAGAGGTTCTGCACCGTGGCGATCGGGGCGATGGCCTGGGCCATCTCGAGCTGCTCGACGGTGACCTCCGAGAGCCCGATGTGGCGGATCTTGCCCTCGTCGCGCAGCTTGACCAGCTCGCCGACCTGGTCCTCGAGGTCGACGGCCGGGTCGATGCGGTGCAGCTGGAAGAGGTCGATGCGCTCGACCCCGAGGTTGCGCAGCGACAGCTCGCACTGCTGCCGGAGGTAGGCCGGCACGCCGACCGGCGTCCACACGCCCGGGCCCTGGCGGGTCAGGCCGGCCTTGGTCGCGATGACCACGTCGTCGGCGTACGGGTGGAGGGCCTCCTTCAGCAGCGCCTCGGCCACGACGGGGCCGTAGGAGTCGGCGGTGTCGAAGAAGGTGATGCCGAGCTCGACCGCACGCCGCAGCACGGCGACGGCGTTGTCGCGGTCGTCGGGCCAGCCCCAGACCCCGTCGCCGGTGAGCTGCATGGTGCCGTAGCCGAGGCGTACGACGTCGAGGTCGCCGCCGATGCGGAAGGTGCCCGAGGCGCCCGCCGTGGTCTCGGTCGTGGTCGGCATCAGGCCTCGCTCTCGCTCAGGTCGCCCGCCCAGGCGGTGTGGAAGGTGCCCTCGCGGTCGATGCGCTGGTAGGTGTGGGCGCCGAAGTTGTCGCGCAGGGCCTGGATGAGCGAGGCGGGGAGGCGCTCGCGGCGCAGGCCGTCGAAGTAGGACAGCGAGGACCCGAACGCCGGGACCGGGACGCCGCCCTGGGCCGCGGTGGCCACCACGTGGCGCCAGGCGTCGACGCCCTCCTTGACCGCGTCGGCGAAGAACGCCGTGGTCAGCAGCGTGGTCAGGTCGGGCTCGTCGGTGTAGGCCTCGGTGATGCGACCCAGGAAGCGGGCGCGGATGATGCAGCCGTCGCGCCAGATCTTGGCCACCTGGCCGAGGTCGATGTCCCAGCCGTGCTCCTCGGCCCCGGCCTTGATCTGGTCGAAGCCCTGGGCGTAGGCGACGACCTTGGAGGCGTAGAGCGCGGCCTGGACGTCGTCGACGAACGCCTCGCGGTCGACGTCGACCCGCTGCTCGTCGGGGTCGGTGGTGAAGACCTTGCGCGCGGCGGCGCGCTGCTCGCCGTGGCCGGACAGGCTGCGGGCGAAGGTCGCCTCGGCGATGCCGGTGATCGGGACACCGAGGTCGAGGGCGCTCTGCACGGTCCAGCGGCCGGTGCCCTTCTGCTCGGCGGCGTCCTTGACCACGTCGACGAACGGCTGGCCGGTGCCCGAGTCGGTGTGGCGGAGCACGTCGGCGGTCATCTGGATGAGGAACGACTCGAGCTCGCCCTCGTTCCAGCGCCCGAAGACGTCGGCGATCTCGGCCGGCTCGAGCCCGCCGATCGAGCGCAGCAGGTCGTAGGACTCGGCGATGAGCTGCATGTCGGCGTACTCGATGCCGTTGTGGACCATCTTGACGAAGTGGCCGGCGCCGCCCTCGCCCACGTGGGCGCAGCAGGGCTCGCCGTCGACCTGCGCGGCGATGGACTCCAGGATCGGGCCGAGTCGCTCGTAGGCCTGGTCGGTGCCGCCGACCATGATCGAGGGCCCGTTGAGCGCGCCCTCCTCCCCGCCGGAGACGCCGGTGCCGACGAAGTGCAGGCCGTGCTCCTGCAGCTGCTCGGTGCGGCGCATCGTGTCGGCGTAGTGGGCGTTGCCGCAGTCGACGACGATGTCGCCCTCGTCGAGCAGCGGCACCAGGTCGTCGATCACGGCGTCGGTGCCCGGGCCGGCCTTGACCATGACCAGGACGACGCGCGGCTTCTCGATGGCCTGCACGAACTCCTCGAGCGACTCGGTGCCGACGAAGTCGCCCTCGTCGCCGTGCTCGTCGAGCAGGTCCTGCATCTTGGCCGTGGTGCGGTTGTGGACCGCGATGGTGTGGCCGTGGCGGGCGATGTTGCGCGCCAGGTTGCGGCCCATCACCGCCAGGCCCGTCAAGCCGATGGTGGCGCGGGCCGTGCCCGCCTGCTCGCTCACTTGCCCCGCTTGTTCTCGCGCTTGACCCGGCGGCGCAGCTGCAGGATGCGCAGGCTGCCGACCAGGGCCACGACGACCATGCCGGCGACCATCGAGATCAGCAGCGCGGCGGCGAGCGGGAACTGGCCGTCCAGCCACAGGAACTGGATGCGCGCGTCGGCGGTGTTCTGGAACACGAAGATGACCAGCAGCACGATGAGGACCGCGGCGGCGATGACCGCGGCGTACGCCCCGCTGATGCGCGAGCCGCGCAGCGGGTCGTCGTGGCGCTCCTCGGTGGGCGGCGGCGGGGGCGGCGGCGTGGTCTCGTCCGTGGGCTTCGTCGAGGCCGGCTCCGCGTCGGTCGGAGGGGTCAGCGCGGGGTCGGACGGGGTCTGGCTCATGCCTCCGACGCTAGACCTCGCCGTCGGGGGTCGGTCCACCCTCGCGGGCTGCTCGGGTCCTCGCGGGACGTGGGTCAGAACACGTTGAACGGGCGGTACTGCACGGAGATGCGGGGCCCGGCGTGGGCCACCTTGGGCACGGCGTGCTCCCACGTGCGCTGGCAGGACCCGCCCATCACCACCAGGTCGCCGTGGCCCATCTCGACCGAGGTGCTCGGGCCCCCGCTGCGCGGTCGCAGCTGCAGGCGTCGGGGGTCGCCGAAGGAGACGATCGCGACCATCGTGTCGTGCGTCGAGCCGCGGCCGATGGTGTCGCCGTGCCAGGCGACCGAGTCGCGGCCGTCGCGGTAGTAGCAGCAGCCGGCGGTGCGGAACGGCTCGCCCAGCTCGTCGGCGTAGTGGGCCGAGAGCGCGTCGCGGGCCTCGGTGAGCACGGGGTGGGGGAGCTCCTCGCCGATCATGTAGGTGTGCAGCAGGCGCGGCACGTCGACGAGGCGGTCGTACATCTGGCGGCGCTCGGCTCGCCACGGCACGTCGCGCACGAGGGTCTCGAGGACGTCGTCGCTGGCGGGCACCCAGCCGGGCAGCACGTCGAGCCACGCGCCCTGGCCGAGCACGCGGCGCTCGAGGCCGGCCAGCGCACCGACGGCGCTGCCCGGGGAGGGCGCCTCGAAGAGGGTGCTCTGGAAGTCCACGGTCCCGACGGTAGCACCTCCGTCGAACACGTGTTCGACGGATCGTCGGGTCAGGCCGGTGCCCTCAGCCCTCGCCGGCGGCGTGCAGGGCGGCGCCGACGATGCCGGCCTTGTTGCGCAGCACGGCCGGGATGATCGGGGTGTCGATGCCGATCATCGGCAGGAACTTGTCGGCGTGCTTGCTCACCCCGCCGCCGACGACGAACATCGACGGCGAGAGCAGGCCCTCGATCGTGCGGTAGTAGACGGTGAGCCGCTCGGCCCACTCCTCCCACGACAGGTCCTCGTCCTCGCGGACCTTGTTGGCCGTCCACTGCTCGGCGTCGTGCCCGTCGATCTCGACGTGGCCGAGCTCGGAGTTGGGCACCAGCACGCCGTCGTGCAGCAGGGCCGAGCCGATGCCCGTGCCCAGCGTGGTGACGACCACGAGGCCGTGCTGGCCGCGCGCGGCGCCGTACCGGCTCTCGGCGAGGCCGGCGGCGTCGGCGTCGTTGAGGGCGACGACCGCGCGCCCGGTGGCCCGGCCGAAGACGGCTGCGGCGTCGGTGCCGATCCAGGAGTCGTCGATGTTGGCGGCGGTGCTGACGACCCCGTCGCGCACGACGCCGGGCACGGTCACGCCGACCGGCCCGTGGCCCTCGAAGGAGGACACGAGCTCGGCGAGGACCTCGGCCACCGCCTCGGGCGTCGACGGGTCGGGGGTGGGGATGCGCTCGCGGTCGGCGGCGAAGTCGCCGCGCTCGAGGTCGACGGGTGCGGCCTTGATGCCGGACCCGCCGAAGTCGACGCCGAGCGGGTGGTCGGGGTGGCTCATCGGTCCTCCAGGGTGCGGACGATGCGGTCGACCGTCTCGTCGGCCAGGTCGTCGAGCCGGCCCCGTCGTACGACGAGGGGCGCGACGAGGCGCACCCAGCCGTGGAAGGTGAAGTCGGCGCGGTAGTGGATGCAGGTGGTCTTGCCACCGGCGTCGGTGAACGTCATCGAGTCGGTGGCGGTCGAGGCCTTGTTGCGACCGCGGACCTGCACGGCCTCGGGGCGGCGGAAGGTGATGGTCTCGTAGACCAGCCTGACCCGACGGCCCAGGAACTCCGACTCGTTGTCGTACGTCGTGCCGAGGCCGCCGTCGCCCGAGGTGCGGCGGGTGGTGACCGTGCCCGGGTCCCAGTGCTCGGTGTGCTCGAAGTCGGCCAGGAAGTCGAACACCTCGGCCACCGGTCGGCGGACCGTGAACGTGCGCTCGACGAACACCGACCAGGACATGGCGGGGAGCCTACGGGTGCGCGGCGCCGGGCTCGACCACCGCGGTGCGCGGGAGGGAGAGGCGGAAGCGCGCGCCGCGGCCGCCGTCCTCGTCGCGGGGCGGCAGGCAGGCCAGCGTGCCGCCGTGCCGCTCGGCGATGCCCCGGGCGATGGGCAGCCCGAGGCCGGAGCCGGGGTAGCGGGCGCGGCTGTCCTCCAGGCGCACGAGGCGGGCGAAGACGCGCTCGCGCTGCTCGGCCGGCACGCCCGGGCCGTCGTCGAGCACCTCGACCACGGCGGAGCCGGACCCCGGGTCGTCGGCCAGCACCACGCGCACCGCGGTCGACGGGCCGCCCGCGCGCACGGCGTTGGTGACCAGGTTGGTCAGCACCTGGGCGACGCGGTCGCGGTCGGCGGTGACCGGGGCGGCGTGGCCGGTGGCCTCGAGCCGGGCGTCGGGGTGCAGGTCGGCCAGCGCGGCCAGCACGTCGTCGACGACGGCCCGCAGGTCGGTCGGGGCGAGCTCGAGCGGCAGGCCCTCGTCGATGCGCGCCATGAGCACGAGGTCGTCGACCAGGCGGCCGGCGGTGCGGGTCTGCCGGATGAGCCCGACGAGCACCTCCTCGCGCTCGGCGCGCGGCGGGTCCTCGCGCAGCAGGTTCTCCGCCGAGGCCTGGACGGCCGCGACGGGCGTGCGCAGCTCGTGCGCTGCGTCGGAGAGGAACGCGCGGAGCCGGCCCTCGGAACCGCGGGCCCGCTCCTCGGCACCGACCACCGCGTCGAGCATCTCGTCGAAGGCCTCGGCCGTGCGGCCGAGGTCGGTGCCGGGGGAGACCGGGCGCAGCCGCTTGGCGCGGTCGCCGCGGGTGATCTCGCGGGCCACGTCGGTGATGCGGCCCAGCGGCGCCAGCGACCGGCGTACGACGAGGGGCACGAGGGCCGCGGTCAGCAGCAGCACCGCGGCGGCCGCGAGCAGCAGCACCAGCCGGACCTGGGTGACGGTCTCGCGCACCGACCCCGCGTCGGCGAGCAGCAGCACCCGGTCGCCGCCGGGCAGGTTGCGCACCACGGTCAGCCGGTCGCCGTCACGGTCGACGGCGTCGGTGCCGGGCGGCCCCCCGGGCGGCGGGCCCGGGCCGGGCGCCGGGGGCTGCGGCCCCTCCGAGGGCCCGGCGGGGTCGTCGGAGGTGACCGCACCGCCGGCCAGCGGGCCCTCGGCGTACGTCGCGCCGTCGGCGGTGACCAGGACGACCGAGATGCCGTCGCCCTCCAGCCGGCGGGCCAGGTCGCGCTCGTCGACCTGGTCGGCCAGCGCCTCGGCGACCTCGGCCCGGTCGAGCAGCCGGTCGCGCAGCTGGCCGTCGAGCCGCTCGCGCAGCGCGACGTCGGTGGCCAGCACCAGCACGACGAGCACCACGGCCACCATCGCCACCACCACGACCGTCAGGCGACGCCGCAGCGACGGCGTCCGCAGGCCCGCCTCCGGGGCGGTCACGGGGCCGCGCGCAGGACGTACCCGAGACCGCGCTCGGTGTGCAGCATCCGGGGCCCGTGCGCCTCGAGCTTCTTGCGCAGCGAGCTCACGTGGACCTGCACCAGGTTGTCGGCGTAGGTGTCGTAGCCCCAGACCTGGCTCAGGATCTGGGTCGACGACAGCACCCGGCCGCGGTGGTGGGCCAGGAAGACCAGCAGCCGCAGCTCGGTCGGCGTCAGCACCACGGGCTCGCCTGCGCGGGTCACCCGGGCCGCGTCCTCGTCGACGACGAGGTCGCCGACCTCGATGGTGCTGGGCAGGGCCCCGGAGCGGCGCAGCACCGCCCGCACCCGCGCCACCAGCTCCTCGACCACGAACGGCTTGGCCAGGTAGTCGTCGACGCCCACGCCGAAGCCGCGCAGCCGGTCCTCGACCGACTCGCGCGCGGTCAGCATCACCACGGCGGCCGCGCTCCGCCGGCGCACGACGGCCACGAGGTCGGGTCCCTGCCGACCGGGCAGCATCCAGTCGAGCACCACCAGCGCGGGCCGGGTGCGGTCGAGCTCGTCCTCGAGCCCGGACCCGTCGGCGAGGGTGCGGACCACGAACCCGGCCGCGCCCAGCGCGCGCTCGAGGCCGGTCCGCAGCTCGGGGTCGTCCTCGACCACCAGGAGCGGCACCCCCGAGGCGCTGGCGGTCGTCGGCACGGCCCCAGTGTGCCGACGCCGACCTGAAGGGGACCTCAAGAAACCGGGTTGGCCGCGGCTTCTTCAGGTTGCCCGCAGGTCCGGTGGCCACCGTCGGTGGAGTCCGAGAGACAGCCCGACCGACACCGGAGGAACCCGATGGACCAGCCCCACGACCCCTACCGTCCCGAGCACGACGACACCCAGCCCCTCGCCCTCGGCGCGACCGGCCCGCTGCGCACCCGGCGCGGGCCCGCCGTGCTCGCCGGGCTCGGTGTCGCCGCGGTGACCGTGCTCGGCCTGGCGATCGCCGTACCGGCGCTCGCCGACGGCGACCGCGCCCCGCAGGCCACCCGTGACCTGACCTCGGTCAGCAGCGACGCCGCCCCGGCCGACGCACCCACCGACGCACCCACCGACGCGCCCACCGACGCGCCCACCGACGCGCCCACCGACGCGCCGGACGCTCCGGATGCTCCGACGGGTCCGGCCGCCCCGGGTGCCGGCGAGGCGCCCCGGGGCCCCGGCGGACCGGCCGGCGGACCCGCCGACGGTCCGGGCTGCGGTCCGGGCGGCGCCGAGGCCCCCACCCCGCCCGCCCCGCCGGCCCCGCCGGCCGACGGCAAGGCCCCGACCCCGCTGGCCCCGCCGGCCGACGGCGAGGCCCCGACCCCGCCCACCCCGCCGACCCCGCCCAGGGACGGTGAGGCGCCGACCCCGCCGGAGGGAGCGCCGACCCCGCCGGCGGCGCCCACCCCTCGGGGGTCCTGACCCGGTAGCGGCGCCGACCGGGGGCAGGGGAGGCTGGAGCCATGAGTGCGCCGGTCACCCCCGCCCCCGACCGCGCGGTCGCCGCCCGCGTCAGCGGTCTCACCAAGACCTACGGACGCGGCGAGGCCGTCGTCCGGGCCCTCGACGACGTCACGCTCGACCTGTACGCCGGCGAGTTCACCGCCATCATGGGCCCGAGCGGCTCGGGCAAGTCGACCCTCATGCACGTCTGCGCCGCCCTCGACCGCCCCGACGCCGGCGACGTGGTCGTCGGCGAGCGCTCGATCGGCCGGCTCAAGGACAAGGAGCTGACCGTGCTGCGGCGCGAGGAGATCGGCTTCGTCTTCCAGTCCTTCAACCTGGTGCCGACCCTCACCGCGCGGGAGAACATCCTGCTGCCCCTGGCCATCGCGGGCCGCAAGCCCGAGCCCGACTGGTTCGAGACCGTCGTGTCGACGGTCGGGCTGGGCGACCGGCTCTCCCACAAGCCCAACGAGCTCTCCGGCGGCCAGCAGCAGCGGGTGGCCGTGGCCCGCGCCCTGATGAGCCGCCCGCGCATCGTGTTCGCCGACGAGCCGACCGGCAACCTGGACTCCCGCTCGGGGGCCGAGGTGCTCGAGCTGCTGCGCGCGAGCGTCGACGACCACGGCCAGACCGTCGTCATGGTCACCCACGACCCGGTGGCGGCCGCATGGACCGACCGGGTCGTCTACCTCGCCGACGGCCGGGTCGTGGAGGAGCAGCGCGACCCCGACCGCGACGCCGTGCTGCAGACGATGGACCGGATGGCCCGGCTGGCCGAGGAGGCGTGAGGCGGTGATCCGCGCCGCCCTCAAGAGCCTGCTCGGGCGCAAGGTGCGACTGCTGATGAGCACCTTCGCCATCGTGCTCGGCGTCGCCTTCGTCGTCGGCACCCTGGTCTTCTCCGACACCCTCAACCGCAGCTTCACCGCGCTGTTCGCCTCCACGGTCGGCGACGTCGTCGTCGCCCCCGAGGACGCCCAGACCGCGCTCGGCCAGTCGACCAAGACGATCCCGGCCCCGCTGGTCGCCCAGCTGGCCGAGCTGCCCGGGGCTGCCCGCGCCGACGGCAACGTGACCGCGCAGGGCGTCTACGTCCTCGACCCCGAGGGTGACGTCGTCGGCGGGTCCGGGCCGCCGGGGCTGGGCGCGAGCTACAGCGACGCCCCCGCCGCCGGTGGGCCCGGCCTGCAGCTGGTCGAGGGCCGCGCACCCCAGGGCTCGGGCGAGGTGGTGCTCGACGAGCGCACCGCCGAGCGGGCCGAGGTGGGCGTCGGCGACCCAGTGCTCGTGCAGGTGCCCGAGGGCCGCCCCGCCCAGCAGCGGGCCCAGGTCGTGGGCCTGCTCGGCTTCCCCGACGGCGGCTCGCTCAACGGCGCGACGTACGTCGCCTGGGACACCCCGACGGCGCAGGCGCTGTTCCTGGGCGGGCAGGACGCGTTCACCGACGCCTGGGTGACCGCCCGCGACGGCGTCTCGCAGACCGCCCTCGCCGACCAGGCCCGCGCGGTCGTGCCCGACGGCGTCGAGGTGCAGACCGGCGACGACGCGGCCGACGAGCAGGCCAGCCAGCTGCTCGAGGCCATCGGCTTCCTGACCACCTTCCTGCTCATCTTCGCCGGCATCGCACTGGTCGTGGGCTCGTTCCTGGTCGTCAACACCTTCTCGATGCTGGTGGCCCAGCGCAGCCGCGAGCTCGCGCTGCTCCGCGCGCTCGGGGCGTCCAAGCGCCAGGTCGTCCGGTCGGTGCAGGTCGAGGCGCTCGTGCTCGGCGCCATCGGCGCCACGCTCGGCATCGGCCTCGGGGTGCTGCTCGCCGTCGGGCTGAAGGCCCTGTTCGCCAGCCTGGGGCTCGACCTCACCGGCCAGGACCTGGTCTACCGTCCGCGCACCTTCGTGGCGGCGTACGCGATCGGGGTGCTGGTCACGATGGCCGCGGCCTACCTGCCCGCCCGCCGCACCAGCCGGATCGCGCCGGTGCAGGCGATGCGCGACGACGTCGCCCTGCCCGAGTCGTCGCTGCGCCGGCGGTTCGTGCTGGGCCTGGTGCTCGCCGTGCTCGGGGGCGGCGCGATGGCGCTCGGTCTCGGGGTGGCCGGCGACGTGCCGCGGGCGGGCTGGTGGATCGGCGGCGGCATCCTGGCCGTCCTGCTCGGCGTCACCGCGATGAGCCCGGTGCTGGCCGCGCCGCTCCTCGGGCTCGCGCGGGCGGCGTACGCGCGGGCGTACGGGCCGGTCGGCAACCTCGCCGGCCAGAACTCCCTGCGCAACCCCCGTCGTACGGCGGCCACCGCGTCGGCCCTGATGATCGGCCTGACGCTCGCCTGCGCCATGGCCATCATCGGCTCCTCGGCCAAGGCGTCGGTCGACCAGACGGTCGAGGACAACTTCGTCGGCGACTACGTCGTGCGCGGCACCGGGTTCGGGGCGTTCTTCAACGCCTCCGTGGCCGACCAGGTGGCGGCTGTGCCGGGCGTGCGCGAGGTGGTGCGGCAGCGCTTCCAGCTCGTCGACCTCGACGGCGACACCGAGGCCGTCTCGGCCCTCGACCCCACCCGGGTCGGCGTGTTCGGGCTGCGCACCGTCGCGGGCGACCTGGGCACGCTGGCCGACCGCACCGTCATCGTCTCCGCGGACTGGGCCGACGACGGGGGGTACGCCGTCGGCGAGGAGCTCCGCGCCGACCCGCCGTCGGGGGAAGAGCGGTGGCGCATCGTCGGCACCTACGAGGACAACCCGCTCGTGGGCGACGTGGTGACGACCCTGGCGACCTTCGAGGCCGGCGGCTACGAGCCGGTCGACGCCTCGCTGACCGTGGTCGCCGACCCCGGTGCGGGCGACCTGGAGGAGCAGCTGGAGCAGGCCGTCGACAACCCGACGGTGGTGGTCAACGACCAGGCGGAGTTCGCCGCCGAGCAGCGCGAGCCCATCAACCGGTTCGTCTACATCATCTACGCCCTGCTCGGCCTGGCCCTGCTCATCGCGGTCATGGGCATCGTCAACACGCTGGCGCTGTCGGTGGTCGAGCGCACCCGCGAGGTGGGGCTGCTGCGCGCCATCGGCCTCACCCGCGGGCAGCTGCGCTGGATGATCACGTTGGAGTCGGTGGTGATCGCGGTGCTCGGGGCCGTGCTCGGGGTCGTGCTCGGCGTCGGGTTCGGCCTGGCCATGATGGCGGCGGTGCGCGAGCAGGGCCTGGAGGTCGTCGACGTGCCTGCGGGGCAGCTCGTCGTCTTCCTCGTCCTCGGCGTGGTCATCGGCGTCGTGGCCGCTGTGCTGCCCGCGCGCCGGGCGGCGCGCCTCGACGTGCTGCGGGCCATCGCGACGGAGTGACGCCCCGGAGTGACGCCGCGGAGTGACGCCGCGGGTGACCGGTCGTGCCCAGCCTGGTAAAGGCTCGGTGACATCGCGCCGTTTCGCGGACGCGGGCGCCTCGGGTTCCCTACTGTTCGGGGCGTGGAGGACGTGCTGATCAGCGACGGACGCTCGCTCAAGCACGTCGCCGTGCGCGAGTACGTCCGCGGTCTCGTGGCGGGCAACGCACCCGGTTCGCCCGCTCCCTCGGAGCGCGAGCTGGTGCACCGCTTCGGCGTCGCCCGGATGACCGTGCGCCAGGCGCTCGACGCCCTGGTCACCGAGGGGCTGCTCGAGCGCATCCCCGGTCGCGGCACCTTCGTGGCCCGGCCGCGCCGGGTCGCCTCGCGGATCACCGGCTACACCGAGGAGATGACCCGCCGCGGCCTGCTGGCCGAGTCGCAGACCCTCCTGGCCCGCCGCGAGCAGGCCGGCCCGGGCGTCGCCCGCGCCCTGAGCATCTCCGAGGGCGACGCCGTCATCCATTGGCGCCGCCTGCGCCGCGGCGACGGCGCGGTCATCTGCATCGAGGACAACTACCTCAACGAGGTCCTGCTCCCCGGCTTCCTGCAGACCGGCATGCCGACCAGCCTGTACGACGCCCTCGACGCGCGCGGCCTGCGCCCGACCTGGGCCGAGGACTCCATCGCCGCCGACACCGCGGGCGACGAGGAGGCCCTCCTGCTCGAGGTCGACCCCGGCACCGTCGTGCTGCGGCACTCCCGGCGCGGCATGGTCGGCGACAAGGTCGTCAACGTCTCCCGCAGCGCCTACCGCTCCGACCGCTACACGATGTGGATCCAGCTCGGCGACGGTTGAGCGGTTGTTCGGGGGCGGGTCGGTCTCGGCGTTCGTCCCGGCAAAACCTCCGGTTAACTGGTGAATCTGCCGCTTCTGGGCGGTAGTTCCCCACCATGAGTGGGAGTTTCTCCGCTTAACCGGAGAATCTGCCGCCCATGCGGCCGACTCACCCCGACAACCGCCCCCGCGCGGCCGAGGGCCGGCCGAGGTACCCCAGCGCGGCGGCGACCTCACCGGTCTCCTCGCACACCCACACCGGGTCGGGGCCGCCGAGGTCGGGGGAGATGTAGAGCGAGTGGACCGGGCCGTCCTCGCACGCGAGGCACAGCGGCCAGCGGGCCATCGTCTCGAACAGCGCGTCCTGCACGTCCTGGGCGACCAGCCCGGCGACGTACGGCGCGCCCTGGGGCCACTGGGAGGCCCACCACAGCCGGCTCTCGCAGGCGTCGTCGAGGGCCGAGACGGCCGGGGCGGTCGCGAGCTGGCGGGCCGTGAGGTCGGCCAGCACGCGGGCTCGTGCTTCGAGCAGCAGGCTGTCGTCCACCTGTCCATTGTCAGGGTGGCTCAAGGCCGACGCACCCCGGCGCGGAGCGGGAGGTGCCGCCCGGCGCCCCGGCCGCCCCCTAACCTGGCCGGGTGGGGTTGCTGCTCGAGGTCGTCGTGCACCGCGTCGAGGACGTCGCGGGCGCGGTCGCGGGCGGGGCCGACCGGCTCTGCCTCGAGGTCGACGGCCGCGCGCCCGACCCGGCCACCGCGGCCGCGGTGCTGCGGGCGAGCGACGTGCCGGTGCGGGTCCTGGTCGGCGGCGACCACGGAGCGGTCGCCGACGCGGCCGCGCTGGGCCGCGAGCTCGTCGGGCTGGGCGCCGAGGGCGTCTGCTTCGGGTTCCTCGACGCCGACCTCGACGTCGACGTCGAGACCACCGCGGCCCTCGCCACCGCCCTGCCCGACGTGCCCTGGACCTTCCCGCGCGTCGTCGACGACTGCCTCGACCCCCGGCGCGCGTGGCGTCGCCTCGTCGGGCTGCCCGGCCTGACCGCGGTCGCCACCGCCGGCTCCCCGCAGGGCCTCGCGCACGGGTACGACGACCTGCTGGCCCTCGCCTCGGCCGACCCCGCGGTCGCGCGGCTGGTCATGCCCGCGGGCGGTCTCGGCGCCGACCAGGTGCCGTGGCTCGCGCGGGCCGGGGTCACCCAGGTCCAGGTCGCCGAGCAGGTGCGACCGGGCGGCTCGGCCCGGGCCTACGTCGACGCCGCGCTCGTCCGCTCGTGGCGGCTCCTCCTCGACGGCCCGGCCGTCGCCCGGGCCGCGGCCCGGTGATCCTGGTCGACCCGCCGCTCGTCGCGGCCCACGGGCGCCTCTGGTCCCACCTGGCCAGCGACACGTCGTACGAGGAGCTGCACGCGTTCGCCCGGACCGTCGGCATCCCCGAGCGCGGCTTCGACCGCGACCACTACGACGTCCCGGCGGAGTGGTACCACGAGGTCGTGGCCGCCGGCGCCGTGCCGGTCAGCTCGCGCGAGCTCGTGGCGCGCCTCGTCGCCGCGGGCCTGCGCCGCCGCAAGCCGCGGCCGCGCTCGGGCTAGAGCCGGGCCAGCTCGGCGGTCATGTTGGACCGGGCCCGCTCCTCCCACCTCACGAGCGCGTGCGCGGTCTGGAACAGCCGTGGCTTGGCCAGCAGGTCCTCCAGCACGGTGCGACGTCCGGCGGCGAAGGTCGCGTCGTCGAGGTGGGCGTACTCCGCACGGACCGCGGCCGCGTAGGCGGCGTAGCGCTCGGCGGGCGCGGCGAGGATGCCGAGGTCGGCGTCGGAGAGCACGCAGCCGTTGAGGTCGGCGTCGTCGGGGCGGTGGGTCTCGGTCAGCCGCACCAGCCGGGCCACCTCGGCCACCACGTCGTCGGCGACCAGGCCCGGCAGGGCGTCCTCGGCCCACGCGGCCGAGCGCTCCTCGGCGTCGCGCTCGCCGTCGTAGACCGCGTCGTGGAACCAGCCGGCCAGCCGCACCGGCACGCCGTCGAAGGCCAGGCCGGCCGCCTCGAGCTCGTCGACCCGCCCGAGGACCTCGGTCAGGTGGACGGTGTCGTGGTAGTGCCGCCCCGGGTCGTCGTACGCCGCCCACAACTCGTCGCGCACGGCGTCGCCGTCGGGCAGGGGCCAGGCCGGACCGGCAGGTGGAGGCACCGCCCCATCTTCTCCCACGGCCGCGGGCGCGGTCAGGCGTGGGGCAGGCGCGGCGGGGTGGCCGGGGCGCGGCGGGCGCGCCAGACCGCGGCCGGCCCGCCGACCGGCAGGGCGAGGTCGGCCAGGTGGTGCCGCACGCCGGCGTACGTCGCCAGGTCGGCCACGGCGGCCCGGGTGACGTGCAGGGTCTCGGGGCCGGTGGTGGCGACCACGGTCAGGCCGGCGCGGACCCCCAGGCCGCGGCCGAGCTCGAACCGACCGGCGGGGTCGGTGCGGGTGCGCTCGACCTCGCGTCCGTCCTCGTCGACGAGGGCGACGACGGCGGCGTGCTGGGGTCGCCGGCCCTGGACGACCCGGCCGGCGACGGTGGCGCCGACGGGCACCGTGACGCGGGGCGCGACGACCGAGCCCGGCCCGGCCTCGACCGGGGTGACGGCGCCACGGTGCCCGACCGAGGCGGGGACGACGACGAGCAGGGTGCCCGGCCGCAGGCCACGGAGGTCGGCGACGCCGTCGCGCAGCGGCGCCCGGGTGGTGCGCCCGAGGTCGTCGGTGACGAGCACGTCAGTGGCGCGGACCGGTCGTCGGTCGGTGCCGCCCACCTGCACGAGCAGGCGGGCCGCGGGCAGGGTCGGGACGAGGTCGACCGCGGTGCGGGAGCCCGCGGCCAGGTCGACGGTGGCGGCGGGCGACCACAGGTCGCGTCGCCGGTCGTGCGCGGCGACGACCCACGCGCCGGGGCGCAGCCCGGCCAGCACCGCCCGGCCCTCGCCGTCGGCGCGGGTCTCGACGAGGCCGGCGGCGCCGGCGCACGAGGCGGCGACGACGGCCCACGGTGCCGTCGCGACCGCCACGACCGCCCCGGGGCTGGGCCGCAGGGCGATGCGGGCGCCGGCGGCGGGGACGACGAGGTCCGCGGAGGCCGGGGCGAGCCGGGCCGGGTCGTGGGGCGCCCGGTCGTCGGTGAGCGTGAACCGGTAGCCGCCGGCGGGCAGGTCGAGGGCGACGCGGGAGTCGCGGACGCGTCGGCGGCGCACGGTGCGGCCGGTGGCGTCGTCGACGCGCAGCGCGAGGATGGAGGGCGTCGGGACGAGGACGTCGACGACGACGGCGGTGCTGCAGGGGGGAGTCGTCACGAGCCCGAACCTAGGAACGCGGCCTCAACGCTGCTTCAAGCCCGGGGCGGAGCCCAGGACAAGATCGGCTCAAGCGCCCGGCGACATGGCCCAGCGGATCGTGCCGGTGGCGGCCGACCCCAGGGCCCGCACGACCGTGCGCTCGGTGACCGGCAGCCACGGCAGCCGCAGCGGCACCCGGGTCCACCCCGGCATCAGGCCCACGGCGGCCGCGACCAGCACGAGGTACGGCGGCCGGGCGGCCAGCGGGAGCGGCGGGTGCACGAGCAGGTAGCGCACGGCCTCGCGTGCCTCGGGCGTGCCGTGCAGCTCGGGACGGTAGGCCGCGATGCACTCGGCCAGCTCGGCCTCGGTCTGCGGCACGTCGGTCGCGCCGAGGCGGGTGGCCACCTCGCCGACCTGCCGGACGTACTCGTCGCGGCCCGCCTGGTCGAGGGGCTCCTTGCCGTAGACGGTGTGCGCCCGCAGGAAGCTGTCGACCTCGGCCACGTGCACCCAGCGGAGCAGGTGCGGGTCGGAGGCGGCGTACGTCGAGCCGTCGGGCATGGTGCCGTTGACGCGCCGGTGGATGGCCTTGACCACGGCCACGATGCGCTCGGCGTCGTCGGCGGTGGCGAAGGTGGTGGCGGCGAGGAACTCGCTGGTGCGGTGCAGCCGGCCCCACATGTCGCCGCGGTAGCCGGAGTGCTCGGCCACGGCGCGCATGGCGGCCGGGTGCATGGTCTGCACCAGCAGGGCCCGGATGCCGCCGACGAACATCGAGGCGTCGCCGTGCACGACGGTGATCGGGCTGCCCGCCTCGAACCAGCGCGGGCCCTCGGTGCCGTGGATGCGGTCGCGCTTGGCCGGCCCCTCGGGCCCGGCGACGCGCTCGAACAGCACCTGCCCCAGCCGGTCGCGCACTCCACCCATCACGCCTCCGAGCCTACGGAGGCCCCGTTCACCCTCCCGGCGGCGCAGCCCCGGCTCAGGCCGACCAGGTGCGCAGCCAGATGGTGTGGTCGGAGGCGGCGATGGCCCGGGCGGCGGCCTCGGAGAGCGGCTCGGCGACGTCGGTGACGACGTACCCCTGCTCACCGCGGGTCGCGAGGTACTGGGCGCTGATGTTGACGCCCTGCTCGGCCAGGCGGCCGTTGAGCTCGGCGAGCACGCCGGGCACGTTGACGTGGAGGAACCCGATGCGCGAGCCGGTGGTCAGCTGCGGGGCGAGGACGGCGGGCAGGTTGACCGACAGCTCGGTGCGGCCCTCGAGCGAGAAGCCGCCGAGCTTGCCGGCGACGAACCAGCCGATCTCCTCCTGCGCCTCCTGGGTGGAGCCGCCGACGTGGGGGGTCAGGATGACGTTGTCGAGGCCGCGCAGCGGCGACTCGAACGGGTCGCCCTGGGCCTTGGGCTCGGTCGGGAACACGTCGAGCGCGGCGCCGGCGATGTGGCCGGACAGGATGCACTCGCGCAGGGCCTCGGTGTCGACGACCATGCCGCGGGCGGCGTTGATGAACAGCGAGCGGGGCTTCATCTGCGCGAACTGCTCGGCGCCGAAGAACCCCGCGTTGCCCGGCCGCCCGTCGACGTGCAGCGTCACGACGTCGGCCTCGGCGAGCAGCGCGTCGAGGCTCGGCATCCGCCGGGCGTTGCCGTGGGCGAGCCGGTCGGCGGTGTCGAAGAAGATGACCCGCAGGCCCATCGACTCGGCCAGGTTGGACAGCTGGGTGCCGATGTTGCCGTAGCCGACGATGCCGAGCGTGCGGCCGCGGACCTCGTGGCTGCCCTTGGCCGACTTGTCCCACACGCCCGCGTGCATCTTCTCGGTCTTCTCGGTCAGCCGCCGCGCCAGCGCGATGATCTCGCCGATGACGAGCTCCACGACGCTGCGCGTGTTGGAGTACGGCGCGTTGAAGACAGCGATGCCCCGGTCGGCCGCCGCGGCGAGGTCGACCTGGTTGGTGCCGATGCAGAAGCAGCCGATGGCCAGCAGGTCGGCGGCGTTCTCGACGACCTTGGGCGTGATCGTGGTGTTGGAGCGGATGCCGAGCAGGGAGACCCCGGGCAGCGCCTCGAGCAGCTCGTCCTCCGACATCGCCGAGCTGCGCAGGTCGACCTCGAAGCCGCGGCGCTCCAGCGTCTCGACGGCGACCGGGTGGATGTTCTCGAGCAGCAGCGCCTTCACGGCTCCAGCCTACGGAGGTCGGCCGGTCGCCCTCCACGGACCTCCGCCCCGTGGGACCGGCGCCGTCAGGTGCCGGAGCGCACCAGCCACCCCAGCGCGAGCAGCACCGCCATGACCACGACCAGCAGCAGCCCGGGACTGCGCTGGGGGACCGGGCCGATCCGACCGCCGACGAACGTCGCCCAGGGTGGGGCGTAGGAGAGCTCGGTGGTCCGGCCCGCGACCAGGTCGACCCCGAGCCCGGCGTACCCGTCGGGCCGCGCGCGGCCCGGGCACTCCACCTCGACGAACCACCGTCCGGCCTGGCGCAGCGTCTCGGCCTCGGCGGGTCGAGCGGGGCGCTCGGCGGGTGGTTGCTGAACGGCAGGGTCACGGGGTGGGCGGCACCGACGGGCCGCCCGCGACGCCCCGGTCAGCCCAGGGAGGCCAGCAGCGGGATCCCGACGACGAGCAGCAGCAGCACGAGGACGAAGCCGACCAGGAAGCCGGTGCCCTTGCGCTTCTGCTTCTCGAACCCGATCGACCCGGTCGTGAACTGGTGCCAGGGCCCGGCGTAGAACACCTGCACCGTGCCGCCCGGCGGCACCTGCACGTCGATCGCGGCCTGGCCGTAGGTCTTCAGCCACTGCGCCTCGACGTCGACGTGGATCGGTCCGGCGGTCACGGGCAGCGCGTTGTCGCCGTACGACGTCGGGACGGGGTAGCCGTTGAGGCGCACCGACGGGCTGATCATGTTGCTGGTCAGCACGCTGCCCTGGAGCGTGACGACCAACGTGCCCATCGGCTGCCCGCCCTGGCCGCCCTGGCCCGCGGGTGGCTGGTGCTGGTGGCCGCCGCCCGGCGGCCCCCACCCGGGCGGCGGTCCGGGCGGCGGGGGCGGGAGCGGCGGTCCGGGCGGCTGGCTCATGGCCCGAGACGATAGGCCAGCCGCCACCCGTCCCGCCGCCCCCGCGGGGTGGCTCGTCGACGCGCGGGTCAGTCGCCCTTGACGTTGACGACCTGCCGGAGCACGTGGCGCACCTCGACCAGGCTCGCGGCGTCGGCCATCACCTGGTCGATGTCCTTGTACGCCGCCGGGATCTCGTCGAGGAACGCGTCGGTGTCGCGGTACTCGATGCCCGCCATCGCCTCCCGCAGCTGCTCGCGGGTGAACGTCTGCCGGGCCCGGGTCCGGGAGTACTCCCGGCCCGCGCCGTGCGGGGCGGACTCCAGCGACATCCGGTCGCCCTTGCCGACCACGACGTACGACGCGGTCCCCATCGAGCCCGGGATGAGCCCCGGCACCCCGGCGCCGGCGTGGATCGCGCCCTTGCGGGAGAGCCACACGTCCTGCCCGAAGTGCCGCTCGCGCTCGGTGTAGTTGTGGTGGCAGCTGATCTCCTCCACCCGCTCGAGGTCGTCGTCGCCGACCCACGCACCGAAGCAGGCCACGACCCGGTCCATCATCTCGGCCCGGTTGAGCAGCGCGTAGTGCTGCGCCCACCGCATCTCGCGGATGTAGGCGTCGAACTCCGGGGTGTCCTCGACCAGGTAGGCCAGGTCGCGGTGGGGCAGCCGCACCCACCACCGCTCGCACAGCTCGCGGGCGATGGCGATGTGGTTCTGGGCGATCCGGTTGCCTTCTCCGGACTTTCTGGGCCGCCGGGTGATCGCTCACTGGCCTACTCGGGTGGGTCGAAGGCCTGCTTGACGCCGCGGAAGACCTTGCCGCCCGAGGCGGGCGACACCTGTACCCGGGAAGTCCTCAGGCGACCGGTGCGTGGTGCGCCGCCTGGTTCCTTCGCGCGGGCTCTTCCTCCCACCCGACGATGGTCGTCGGGACGTCAGTCGTAACGACTGAAACTGCGATCGCTCGAGTCGAGCCTCCACCTATGTGAACATCTTCAACATCTGCTTGAGCCAGTGGTCCTTCTTCTTCTTGGCGGCCCGCTCTTCAAGAAGAACGACGAGCGCAGCCGAGTCAGGAGAAGACGCGGCCACGATTGCTCGAACATCATCAGCGGACCACCGATCCTTCTTGATCTCTTGCGCCACACCCCTTCGCAATCGATTGCACTTATCCCAAGCGGCCCCAGCCGGGAGCGTGGACGCGAGTAGAGCCCATGCCTCGGAATCAAACGAGTCCGAGCGGAGCGCTGCGTGCAGGTACGGATAGCAAGTGCGCCAACCACGGGTGCGATGCTCTGCCGATCCGCTCTGGATCGCTGCGACGAGGGCGACCGCCATCAACCGTTCGTGTGCGGCCCTAGGAACACGGCCGTTCTCTCGGCCGCGCATCTGCGCTGCGGCTCGGATCCAGTCCTCCGGAGCAGCGCGGCGCCAAAGCCCAGCGGTCAGTTCGGCTGCCAGAACAAGAGTCATCAACTCGTTGGCGTTCTGTGGCCTGACCGGCGGAGAGTTCAATGCGGCCGTCCCGAGACGCACCAGCGACGCACGCAAGGTGCGTGCACGTTGGTAGAACGAAGAATCGTCCCGCCGGGCCGATCTGAGCAGGAGCGCCCACCATTCGTCCGGGTCAGCGCCGCAGATGCTGGCGATAGGCGAATCAGCGTCCTGGTCTAGGAGTTGGTCGAGCACGAACTCGCGTAGGCCATCTGATCTCGGATCGTCGAGCAAATCGATGAGCAGATCTACATCCAGGTGCTCCCAAATAACGGGCGAGGCAAGGATCTGCTTGTTCCGCGCGGCAATCAGTAGGCCCAGATCGGGCTGCGATATTGCGACGGCCACGGCTGTAGCAGAATCCGCGCGAGAACTGATGCCGCCCACAAGCGCCTCGACATTGCGAACTGTTAGCAATTCGAGGTCGAGGTCAGGAAGATCGGCGTGATCAGGGTCAGTTCGGTACAGATCCACGAGACGAGCACCCAAATCAATTTGATCCAGGTCCAGCCATCTGGCAGCCCTGACCGCGAGGGGGATCCTGTCCTTCTCGGCCTTCGGCCACTGGGCGAGCGCTTGGATCGACCGTGACTGCTCACGTGACCCACTCGCGGCGTCAGCGAACAGCACTCGCTTTAGCCCGCGCTGCTCCTCCGGATCTGGGAAGTTCAAAGCGATTAGATCTAGGACTTGGGCGGGTGTGCCCCTCGGACTGGAGACCGCCTCGTACATCTGAGTCAGCGGACGAAAGTCACGACGACCCGAAGAACTCTCGGCCCCGCACATCTGAAGGAACTGGCGATACCCCGCGTCGACGTTCCCCAGATCTGCGGATGCGACGCTGGCCCAGCCGCCCAAGATCGCCCTTGAGTCAACGTGCTGAGCGCCCCTGCTCGGAACCTGCTCGACAAGTTCGAGGTCCATCTGAACGCTAGTAGAGCGTTGCCTAGTGCGGCACGAGAAGTTGCGCCGCAGTCGCGGCCATTGCTGCTCGACGAGGGCCAACAGGAGGTCCTCGTATCTGCTCGCGTCCGAAACGCGTATCCGTACCGGCTCTTCGCTTTCGTACAGGCCATGGAGCACTCTCGCGAGGATGGCTGGATCGATCGCGGACGGTGGCATCTCGACGAATCGGTCGGTAGGGATCGCTAGCGGTCGCTTGAAGACCGCAATTTCATTGGCCTCGAGCGACAAGCCCCTAGGCATTGGGCGGCGAAACGCTTTGGCGATACCCCCCAACCCCTGAAGCCGACTAAGATTAGGCAGGTCGACGAGCAGGACGTGCGACCATACGCTTCCAGGTCGCGTCCATGGGTCAGCGGGCCAGGTCTTGATGAAAGCCTGCGCCTGCTGGTTCGGCACCGGGCAGATTGTCAGATACGACTTGGCTTTACCATCGAACGCTACGTCCGTGAGCGATCGAAGTGCCCGCTGAGCACCGTCGTCCAGTCGGGTCGAGCCAGCCACGAGACGATGGCCCTCCACGTATCCGTAGAGCGCTTGATGAACTGGGATCCGGCTCTCAGGCATCGCCCAACGCCCACAGCAGGGGAATGTGAACCCCCACTGACTGTCCGGATGCGTCGAGCACGAAGGCGCGCTCAAGTAGCGTCCTTTCGGCGAGTTCCTCAATCGCCGCATCGTCGTCGTAGTCGCCACCCTGGGCACTCACGCCGTAGATCCGGGTTCTGACTTGAGATTCATTGCCCTGGAGGAATTGCGCCAGGAGCGGGGCGTTCTCCTCGACCCAAGCCGACGGTGAAGTACTCGCGTGGTCGACGGTGTCGTAGGCCGAAAGCACGATGCTGAGATTGAAAGGGCCGTCATGCAATTTCGACAGGATTTGAATCAAATCGACCAGGACCACTTGGGTTGCCGAGGGCGCCTCGCCGTGAACGACGTGCGAACCCTCCTTCCAGTCTTGGCTCTCTTGCCCGAGCAGAGCGGCGGCCTGCCTGCCCTCCTCAATGGTCGGTGATCCCTCGAAGTCTGTCACGCTAGCGAATAGCATGAAACCAGCCGCGGTCGCAGCGTCCTTCCATATGCTCTCGTCCAACACGCGCTCGACATGCGCCACCTCCCATGTCTCGCCCGACAGGTCGGGCACGGCCAGGCCCATGGATCGCTTTCCTTCAGGCATGCTGATGATGAGCGAGAGGCCCTGCTCGTCTCCGACCTGGGTTCGGTCAGCGGCCTCGCACCGCTGAAGTTTCTGGGCGATGCGATTCAGGTAGGCGCGGTCCTGCTCGAATGCGGTAAGTGTTGGTCCGTTGCCATCGGGGTCATGAACGAGCGCTAGAAATAGAAGCGCAAGAAACGACGTCTTTCCGGTTCCTGGCAGTCCGACCATAAGGGTCTTGGCCGGGAGCGGCTCCTCTGCTGCCTGGGCGCCCTCCTGCTCGCTCAAAGATGTCGTCATGCTGATCCCGGCTCCTTAAGGAAGTGTCGTCCGGTGCTTGGCGGCGTGTAAGTCAAACCCAGATTGTCCTGCTCGGCCCCCGAAGACGCCCTTAGCCAGTCAAGGACTTCGACCAACCCCGTGATGTCGCTGGCTGGTGGACCAGGTCGCACGGACAGCGTGAGGACTATCGGCTCATGACTATCGCCAGCCGCGAAGGACGCGATCCTCTCTGCCTCGAACCGCACCGACTCCTGGCGCTTAGATTCGACTAGGTCCCATTTTGTGCACAACACGGCAACCGGGGTACCGGCGGAAAGTGCTGACCGAAGGCCACCGGCCAACTGGCGCGCTTCGGTAAAGACGGCGTCTCTTTGTCGCGGGTTCGCCGCACGCTCGCCGTCTACCACGATGAGGCAGCGGTCGACCCGACGCACGAGAGGGATCTCCCTCTGAACCGATTCGCCGTCGATGACGTTCTCGAAGAACTCACCTCGCACGTCCGAAAAGAGCAGGTTGTGATCACTGCCTCCGGCATTGAGTCGGAGATGCAACAGTCGTAGGTCTTCGTCCGACGTGCGGGTGGTTGTTGGCGAGACCCCTCCTGACTTCTCAAGTGCCGGAAAGTGCCGCGAGTCGAGGGCTCGCAACGTCTCGGATCCGGAGAAGGTTGCTCCTGCGAATGGCCCGTAGAGGAATCGCGCGTACAACTCAACCACCAGTGTGGTCTTTCCTGATCCAACAGGCCCGGCAATCAGCACGATCGTCCCGGCCTCGCGTTCCAAGAACTCGGTTACATCCTCCATGCTGAATGCAAGTCCACCGCCAAGTTCGAGCAGATTCGCGGAAGGCGATCCTGGTATTGAGGCGTATTCGTCGTCGTCGACATCATCGACGTCATCATCGACATCGGCGTCACCGGTCGGGTCGAACGTCTCGCCGTTAGGGCCCACGTCTAGAGCAGCCTTCTTGGTGAACGGACAACCTACAAAGTCGTCGAAACCCTCCAGACATTGCTGTTCGTCCGGAAATGGGCACCCGTCCTGGGTACAGGTGAGCTCGGCGGTATCGGTAGTCACACGATCATCTCCAGGGACTTCTCGACCAGAAGTTGTTCGGCAACTTCAAGTGCGGACTTGCTCCAGGTGTCGTCAAGGTTCAGGCTCTCAGCGAGTGCCTGCTCGCGCTCCCGGTCGTTGTCGACCTGCTGATGAGCGACAGCGGCCGCGTTCAAAGGACGTAGAAGGGCTGACTCCCCGTCACGTGCTTGATGCGCTGCGCTGCGTGCAGAGACGGCCGCGGCAATCTCAACTATCCCGAAGCGAGCGTCAGCGTCCGAGCCTGACGTCACCGACCGGAGTAGAAGCGCGTGCGCTGGCGCCATAGGGGCAAGCCGCAACAGTGAACCGATCTCCAGTCCGGCGAGCACACCTCGGTCTAGGGGATGGATGTCTGCCCAGACCTCGCCGCTCAACCATGACGAGGCGCTGTTGGCCCACCACAAGGCGTCAACCTCCTCCTCCACCATCGACGTGTAGGCATGCTGACTCGCGATCAGTTGATCTACACGTCTTTGCAGAGCCGAGATGGTGGAGTCCCGCAGCGCTAGTTCAGACTTCAATTCGGCCACCGTAACGGAGTCGGAATCGGCTCTCTCTAGAGACTTACGACGCTTCGGCGCGACGGGCGCGAGCGTTGGACGACGCCTTACGTTGACTCCCGCCTTCCTCACACACGCATGGGCTTGCTCGGGCAATTCGGCGATGGTTGGTGCGAGCCCGACGAAGGCAGCCGAGCGGATGAAGAGCCCCGCTGCCGCCGAATCCTGGTCGTCGTCGCCCATCAAGCCCATCAGGACGCAAGCCGCAAGCCTGCTGACCAGCGCCTTTTTACCTCCCGGCACATAGCCGACATCCGCTGTGACCAGGTGTTGTTCCAATTCGGCGAGAAGCCGTTGGGGCAACTCGGCGTGCGCTGCGAGGACGAGCGTCCCGAGATCAGCGTCCGATTCGCTCAGCGCGGCGACCCAGGCTGCACAGCGTTCGAACTCAACAGCATCTAATCGCGTCAGTGCTGGACGCATCCACCTCGCGAGGAGTTCCGTGTCTGGCGCTGCCATTAGGCACCAGCCGTCTTCGCGGCAAGTTCTTCGATCAGGCCGCGCTCGCGTACCCGTTCAAGGATCAGTGCGTAGAGATCGCCTTCATGGTCGGAACCAAGGTCCGAGTCTTCAATCACGCCCAACTCCAGGCCAATTGCCACGCGTCGCGTCGCAGGCCTGGACATGTACTGGGTTGCTATCCGCCGTAGGTCGGGCCTTGCGACAGTGGGCGGCCCTTCATGGCCGCTGTCGTTGTCTGCTGCGAGGGGAGAAGCGGAGGACGCAGACGATGCTGTCGACTCGTCCGTCGCCTGCCCGCCAGGCGCACCTTGGCTTGTGTCCGTGGTGTCGTGGTCTTGCTCCGGAAGGGCAGGGACGCGCATAACCTCATAGTTCTGCTCGCCGCTCGGGTGCTCCACGAATCGAGTCTGCCGCAGCGACCAGTAGCGAGGCTGAACTCTGATCGCCAGCATCTCATCGTCGGTCCGACTCAGTGTGATGACGCTGTAGGCAGGGACGAAAGGTTCCGTCTCGCCCCCTTCGTCCAGTTCAGGTCCGACCGCGCCGGCGGACAACTGGACCGAACCGTAGGCAACTGTCTGTTTGGCGCTGTACTCGTGCTCGTGTCCGAAGAGCCACAAGTGCCCGCGGCGCATGTAAGGCTCGACGATGTCCCAATCGCGGATCCATTCCGGGGGGTGATGTGCCATGACCACGTGGATCGTGTGTTCTGCGCGGGGGATGCGGCACTGTTCGGTTCCAAGCACCAAGGCGGGCAGGTCAGACGGTTCACGTTTGTCGTGAGCGTGCGGGCTGGCTGCGGACGCCCTCTGCTGGAAGTTGTGGTCATCCCAATCGCTCGTAAGCGCCGAGTTAAGCCCCGTGAGCCGAACGGTCCACCCGTCGACTTCGAGTGTCGTGTCGTCGAACCAGTGTGGTTGTGTCGGCGTCGACCGACAGATGTACTGCTCGGCGAAGTCGTTGTAGGCCTTGAACGGTATAAAGAGCCCCGATGCGGCTGGGTCCGCCGACATCCGCACGCGCAGGATCTCGTCGACGGCCGTCGCTGCGCATTCGCGGAGGTGGCCACGGAAGTCCTGCGCGATGTGACAGTCGTTCAGAACCGCCCAACTCACATCATGATTGCCAGGTACTGTCCAGACAGCGCTGTCATCGATCCCCCCGCAAACGGCAACGAGATCAGATAGCCACCGGCGAGCCGTGTCGTACTCCTCCGGCTCCGCGCTGAAAGCGATGTCACCGCCCACGAGGATCGCGTCCACTGGGCCCTCGCTGAGGACGATGTCTTTCAGGTCCGAGATCAGTTCTTGCCGCTGATCGCGGTTCGCGTCCCACCCGTAGGTGTCCTTGTGGAAGTGGATGTCGCTGACATGCACGATACGCAGTGGCACGCATGCTCTCCTGATCTCGATGCTGGAGCGACTCCAGCGGCGTTCTCAACCGTTCCGATCATCCCACGCGGGCGCCGCGGGATGGCTGTCAAACGACGAAGTCGGCCGGGGATCGAACGCCAAGGTCCAGGTACGACCGTGTGCGACCCGCAGTACGCGGCTCGTCAACTACAGGCGTGCTGCGCTTCCCTCGTGGGTGACGTCCCGCGTCGTCCCCGCGGAGCGAGCGACTCGCCAGGGAGTGCAAATATTGAACTGCCTGAGGTCAGGACGCACATCCATGCTCCTCGCCAGCACTTGACGGGCTAAGGGGGCGGCGGCATGCCCCAGGATGCTGGCGTGGAGAAGACACCAGGCGCTTGGCCCCTGGGCCTGGCGCAGTGGCTGCGGTGGGCGGACGAGGTCGGGTTGGAGCCGCGGAGGCTCGTCGTCGAGCAGGTGATGGCCTGGCCCGGGAGCGAGGTGGCCGAGGCCGAGATCGACGCCGCCGTCGATTGCGGGCTCTTGTCAGCCGCCGAGCAGCACGTCATTACTCTGCGCCGAGTCGGCGTCGAGGAGCAGGAGGCGTACGCGGGGTGGGACGGATCGGGCCGCGTGATGGTCATTGATGCACGCTGGGTCTCTGGGCTGCACCCGACCTACCAGTGCGCGGGACGCGGCTGCTGGATCCATCATCCGAGCAGCCACGGCATGGCCGGATGGCCCGCGACCTACTGCGACGTGCATGCTGTGGCGCACCGGGTGTGCACCCATTGGCACCTGCACCCTGACCCCGACGACGCCGCGTACCGGCGCTCGCTGGGAGACGACTGGGTGGCGCATGGCTGCCGGTGCGCGCAGCATGTGGACGCCGGACGCTGGAGCCCGACGGCGTGCCCATGCGCATGCTGCGAAGGGACGACCTTGTGATCGGCGAGCCGGTTCTCGATACGGCCCGGGGCGGCAACTGGCCGCGTCTCAGGGGCTGCGGCCTCCTCGCTGCCGTCGGTGCGCGAATGCTGATCTGGCGCGGCGATCCCCACTTTCCACCGAGCGTAGACCGGTGGAGGGCGACATTGCAGGTCAGGTCAATCGAGGCGCTCCGGTGAGCGACAACCTGCGGCCGTTGCCGAACCACCCGCCGAGCGGCTACTGGGCCTTGCCGGGTTGGGCCCAAGTCGTGTCCGCCGACGTCGCCTATCTCGACGAGGTAGATCCCGGCTGGCGTGTCTACGAGGTTAGGGAGAAACTGGCGCGCCTCGAGATGCGAGTTGCCGTAATCAACGACCCGGAGATTCACGCTCGGGTCGAGGAGATCTGCGACCGGGCCCAGCACGTGTGCGATGTCTGCGGCCGAGAGGGGCGTCTGCAAGAGGGTGAGTGGCTCCGGGTCCGGTGCGACGAGCATGCTCGCCTGCATTGGAGGGCTGGGCCGACCGATTACCCGGTGCGGGTACCTGGCCCGGGGGCCGGTCAACGGAGCGACCTGGGCGAACCGCCCATGCCGTTCGACGACCTGCGCAGCGACGCCAATGCGAGCCGAGGCGCTCGCGAACGGCCTGTGGCGTGTGATGACGGAGAATGGGACGCGGATCCACATTGACATCGATCGTCAGAGGTGGACCCGAATCGCGGCGCCGGGACGCGTGGCCGAGCCCCTCTATGGTCTCTGGGTTCAACTCGGCCACGGGCCCTATGAGGTGCCGCCTCGCCAGGCAGGGCATGCCTACGAGATCCCTAAACCAGGAACCGGGAAGGACGTCGTCCGCGTCGGCCGGAGTATCGCGCTCGGCCGCTCGATGGGTGAGCACCACTACTTGTCGATTGTGGTCCGTGTCGAGCGCGTGGGCGACGAGTCAGCCCTCAACCCCAGCGAGCGAGGGGCGCTACGAGATCGCAACTAGCCTGCCGAGTGGCATTCGCTCTCTACGTGTTGGTTCACTGCTCGTCACTACAGACGGCGTAGGTGGGCTGAAGTCGACGACGTGAGCAGCGACCTGACGATGTGGTTGGTGAGGTTGCGGAGGCCTGCCGCTACTCGGCGGATGTCTTCGCAGAGCCGACTCTCGGAAGGCCGAGATATGTCGGCTCGTTAGGCTGATCCGCGAGCCGCGATAGCCGATCGATCTTGTCCTGGGCCGCGAGGAAGGAAACCTCCAGGCCCTCCACCTCGCCTAGCCATCCGTTGTCCCTGGCTTCCTGGATTCGCGTGGCTATGTTGTCGCGAATCTCGATGAACCGTCCCAGCGCTTCTGGGTCCGGGCGCAGGAGGCTGCACCGCACGCAGGCGTGCTCGTGGTCGCAGGCGGACCCCCAAGCGCGACCGCATGAGCCCAGGCTCAACTTCCGCTCAACGAAGTGCTGCTGGAACGCTTCCCACTCCTCGTCGGTGATGTCTCGCTGGTCCGGCTGCGGGGTGCTGGCGCGGCGACGGGCGATGAAGTTGTTGTGTGCGCGGATGACGTCCTCGGCGTACACCGCTGCGTAGACCGCGGTTGTCTCGATGGACCCATGGCCCAGGAGCGCAGCGATGACGTGGATGGGCACGCCGCTGCTCTGGGCATCTGTGGCGAAGATCCTCCGTAGGTCATGTGGGCGAAACTTCAGTGGAGCGCCGTCGGCGGCTACGAGCCTGGCCCACTCTCCGGCTTGTCCATCAGGCCATAGATGTACTGGTACGACATCGCGTTCCATCGCGCTCGACGCCGCTGGAAGAGCAGCGGCGCTGGCGGGAGCGTCTTCTTCTCCTGAGTGTCGTACCTGACCGTCAATGGGAGGGTGCCGTCGGATTGGCGCAACCGGTGGACGACCCTGGCGAGGACGTGAACGAGTTCGGGCGACGCCGCCAACAGGCGCTCGGCACCGCCCTTGGACGGGTAGACGTGAAGGAGGGGGATCACCTCGCCGGTCCTTGGATGCTTAAACCGCTGGATCGAGAACTGGTCGAGTTCGAGTAGTTCCTCGATGCGTAGGCCGGTCTGGTGAAGGAGGTGCACGGTCGCCCACGCCCAGAAAGCCTCCTCCTCGCGGGCGCTCAGGTTGATGTAGTCCTTCTGAGATACCGAGCCCAAGGGGCGGAGGATCACAGACGTCGTTCCGATCCGCTGGCTCTCGACACCCTCGAACTCGATGATGGTGCCGACCGGTAGCGCTTCCATGTCGGAGCGCCATCCCGAAGCAAGGCGCAGGCGGTCCTCCGTTGCTCGCAGCAGGCGGTCCACCTCCGGGGCTCGTTCACGCGTTCGCTGGTGCGAACGGGCTTTGGCCTCCCGTTGCTGCTTCCCATTGGCGGCGACGTCCGCTTCGTTGATTGGCGACGGTGCGGCCCACTGGATCCAGTAGGAGTCGCTCAGAGCCCAGGTAGCGATGTCCAGATACATCGCCCGCACCTGCATCATGACGTTGAATCGACCGCGGCGCTCGGTGCCGTCGCTCTTGACTGCGAGGCGTCGCTTCCACGCATCGGCTATGTCCTCGCTGATGGCGAGAGAGTCAGCGCCGGGGTCGTGGATCTCGATGTCTCGCCAGAACAGCCCACACAGAGCCGCGACGAGAGTCTGGAGTGAGGAGTAATCCAATCGGCCTTCGCGGGCGCGTAGGTAGCGGATCAAGCACTCGCGGACGCGCTCCGAGGCGATCCCGTGCCGGTCTACCAACTCTGTGACGGTGAGTTGCCCCTGCAACTGGGCAAGTCGGAGCGTCTCAGCCGGGTGGTCGAGCGTCCCCATCGCGCGCAGGCAATCCCACGCGTGGTGCACACCGGCGACCTTGACCTTCGTGCCCTGCTCTCGCAGCCCACGCATGGCCTGCTGGTAGGCGAGAAGGTCGCGGCCGGTGATTTCGAGTGGCCCTTTGCCTGTGCGGCAGGCGATGTGGGCAAGGACGACGACGGCTGCACGGTTGTCGTAGAGGTTCTTGCCGAAGTGCTCGAACGCGGCCACCAGTCGCTCGTAGCCCACCCGGTCGCGGAGCGACACTATGTGGAACCAGGTCTTGAACTGGTTCGCCTTCAACCATGCGTAACTGGGCCTGACGACACCGAGAACGAGCAGCATGTGCAGACCGTGCGTCGTCATCTGCTTGGTCCCGGCGATCGAGGTCCAACGCTTATGGTCCTCCTCATGCCCGGCAGCGATCCATCGCTCCTGCCAGGAGTCGCCAGGGTGCTCGGCCAGGTGGTTCAGCATCCGGCGAAGGCCCGGTATGCGCTGCGACTCATTGCTCAGTCCACGAACCAGAGGACGAGCGCGCGCTTCGAGTTCTGCGATCGCAGCGGTGTTCGCGGCCCAACTGTCCGCGCTGTGATGGGTTCTGAGCAGTGCGTCATAGTCGGTCTGCGTGCTGGCTCGGCGAACCGCCTCGTCCGGCCCGCCACGGGGGACACGACGGGTAGCGATCGCTGCTTCGGTCATCGACCTGCTCCTCCGAACAGGATGTCCAAGTCGTCCGTGTCGTATGGGAGCGGCTTGACTGCCGAAGTGATTTCAGGCGTCCGGTCGCGTGTCGCCCGAACAGCAGCGACCATGTCGTCGAGCCTCGGCACCGTGTAGACCTCCAAGGTCTCCAGGGTCGCGTGTCCGAGGACCTCCTGCACCGTGCGCGGGGGCGTTCCGTCCGCCAGCATTCTCGTAGCGGCGGTGTGGCGCAGGTCGTGTGGGGTCCAGTTGGTGCCGTTCTTCCGGTTCGCTCGCTTGAACATCGCCCGCAGGGCGTCAGGACTCAGCCGCCTCGGCTTGCCCCGCAACGTCCTCCATGCCGGGTCGCTCGGGGCCGTGTGACCAACGGCGCCCTGGTAGATGCGGTACCAGGAGACGGCGTCCCAGGAGATCGGCACGTCCTGCACGTTCCCGCCCTTGCGCGTGACGGTGATGATGCCGTCGGGCAGGTTGATGTCACCGACGTCGAGGTTGAGCACCTCGCTCGGACGCGCGCCGCTGCTCACGTACATGGATACCAACGCGCGGTCCCTGTCGTTGCCCAGTGCCTCAAAGAACGCCTCGAAGTGATCGTCGGGGATGCTCCGAGGCAGGCGCTTGGGTCGGCTTCCCTGCCGGTTGCTCGCCTGACGACTGCGGCGACGCTTCTGCAATGGGTTGTGGTGCGCATGGCTACGTCCGTCCTCCGGGCGGCCACGCAGGACCGGGTTGTAGAGAATGTGGCCCTTGCGCCGCAGGAATTCGTAGAAGAGGAACAGCACGGTCTCGTTGTGGTCCATCGTCGATTGAGAAAAGGAATCTCCGACGTATGGCTTCCCGGTAATCGCATTCCGCGAAATGCGAGGGTCACGGGTCCTCTTGTTCTGGTTGCCGTTGCTCTTCTTGGCGTGCTTCATCCAGACGAAGAAGTCCGTGACTTCCGTCGAGGTCGCGTCCTCCCACTTCACGTCGACCGCAGCCAGAAACCGGAACCAGCGCTGGAGGTCGTAGGCGTAGGAACGAACCGTGAGGTCCGCGCGATGGGAATGGACCTCACGCAGGAAGGACCGGCAGACGTGCGTCGCACGCTCGTCTGGAAGCAGGAGATCCCACGGTGGGATGGTGCTGGTGACGACCTCGCCGAGGGCGGAGATCGTCAGACCGTTGAGGTCCCTGACGACTTCTTCCTCGTGCGCAGCATCCATGTCCTCCAGCGTGCGGACTGATCCCATCTCAGAGGGCTACGACACGCCGAGATAGTCCGGTTAACATGCCGACGCCGCGCGAGCCCGAGTGCAGGAACAGCCACGCCGTGCCGGTCTCGTCGACGGTGACCTCGATGAAGTGGTTGCCGGAGCCGAGCGTGCCCAGCTGCAGCTCCCACCTCGCGGCGTACGACGCGGGGTCGAACCCGGCCTCCGCGGCGAGCGCCCGCAGCTCGACCAGGCGCGCCTCGGTGTGCTCGCGGGTCACCGCCTGGTTGGCCGCACCGGCCGACAGGGGCACCGCACGCTCGATCGCCTCGCGCAGCGCGCGCCGGTCGGCGGGCAGGTCGGCGACGTCGTGGGTGGTGCGGACCGCGATCATGCCGCAGCCGATGTCGACCCCGACCGCGGCCGGCATGATCGCGCCGCGCGTCGGGATCACCGACCCGACGGTCGCGCCGAGGCCGAGGTGGGCGTCGGGCATGAGCGCGACGTGCGGGTGGATGAACGGCATCGTGGCCGTCGTCTCCGCCTGCGCGCGCGTCGTGTCCTCGAGGATCGACGCCCAGCTGACGAGCGTCTTCGTGATGTGCTCCATGGTCCTTTCCCGTCCGTGCCGCGGCCGGGCGCCGCGGGCGGTCCGCCAGGCTAGGAGGACGCAAACGGCTTGCACGACGGGTTTGCCGCGTGCCCGGCGATGGCCCGTCCGGGCCATGGACCGGCACCACCCCCGTTCCTAGCGTGCTGCGATGACCTCACGCACCCCGACCCGCCGCCGCCCGTCGCCCCTCGCGCTCGCCGCCCTGGCCGTCAGCGTGCTCTCGCTGCTCGTCGCCGTCGGCGCGTCGTCGTACGCCGCCGGCCTGGCCCGCGGCTCGGTCGGGACCGTCCAGCTGCGGACGGGCGCGGTGAGCGCGGCCAAGATCAAGGCCGGTGCCGTCACCGGCCCGAAGATCAGGTCCGGCGCCGTCACGGGCGCCGCGGTGCGCGACGGGTCGATCGGCCGGGCCGACCTGGGCGCAGGTGTGCTGCCCCCGCGCCCGACCTACGTGCGCCGGACGATGACGGTCGGTGACCCGGGGGTGCGCCTGGCCGCGGTCAACGGGGTGGGGTACGACGTCCGCTGCCAGCCACAGGGCGGCAGCGGCGCCCTCGCCGTCCTCGACGTGGCGGCCGTGGCTCCCGGGGGGACCCTCAGCCCGCTGACGGCCACCTTCGCCGTCGTGCGCCGGGACGCGGGCTCCTCGGCGCCCGAGGTGTCCACCGCCGGGGCCAGCGACCCGTTCTCGTCCACCCAGCTCCTGTCCTCCACCGCCGGCGCCGGCTCGGGCCAGACGTCGCTGTCGGGCGTGGTGCAGTACCTCGACCGTCCGCCCGCCCGGGTGGACCTCGGTCTGTCCGCCGTGGGCGGGTCGCCTGGCAGGTGCCGCGTCACCGTGCTCGTCGAGCCGCTGGGCTGACCCGGCCCCGGTGGCCGGCGCGCGGCGCAGCCACCGGCGACGGGGTCGGACCCCCGCTCAGGCGGGCAGGTCCTCGGCGTCGACGATGCGGTAGGCGTAGCCCTGCTCGGCCAGGAACCGCTGCCGGTTCTGGGCGAAGTCGGCGTCGACGGTGTCGCGGCTGACGATCGTGTAGAAGTGCGCCGAGCGGCCCTCGGTCTTGGGCCGCAGCAGCCGGCCGAGGCGCTGGGCCTCCTCCTGGCGCGACCCGAACGAGCCGGAGACCTGGATGGCCACCTCGGCCGAGGGCAGGTCGATGGAGAAGTTGGCGACCTTGGAGACCACCAGCAAGCCGATCTCGCCGGAGCGGAAGGCCTCGAAGAGCCGCTGGCGCTCCTTGACCGGCGTCTCGCCCTTGATCACGGGGGCGTCGAGCTTCTCGGCCAGCTCGTCGAGCTGGTCGATGTACTGCCCGATGACCAGCGTCGGCTGCCCGGGGTGGGCGGCGACCAGGTCGCGCACCACCTGCACCTTCTCGTGGGTGCAGGACGCCAGTCGGTAGCGCTCCTCGGGCTCGGCCACGGCGTAGGTCAGCCGCTCGGAGGTCGGCAGCGTCACGCGCACCTCGACGCAGTCGGCGGGCGCGATATAGCCCTGGGCCTCGATGTCCTTCCACGGCGCGTCGTACCGCTTGGGGCCGATGAGGCTGAACACGTCGCCCTCGCGGCCGTCCTCGCGCACCAGGGTCGCGGTCAGGCCGATGCGGCGGCGGGCCTGCAGGTCGGCGGTCATCCGGAAGATCGGCGCCGGCAGCAGGTGCACCTCGTCGTAGACGATGAGGCCCCAGTCGCGGGCGTCGAGCAGCTCGAGGTGGCGGTAGGCACCGCCGCGCTTGGTCGTCATCACCTGGTACGTCGCGATGGTGACCGGCTTGACCTCCTTGACGGTGCCGGAGTACTCGCCGATCTCGTCGGGGGTCAGCGACGTGCGGCGCACCAGCTCGTCCTTCCACTGCCGCGCGCTCACGGTGTTGGTGACCAGGATGAGCGTGGTCGCCTGGGCGTGCGCCATCGCGGCCGCGCCGACGATGGTCTTGCCGGCGCCGCAGGGGAGGACGACCACGCCCGACCCGCCGTGCCAGAACGACTCCGCCGCCTCCTGCTGGTAGGGCCGCAGGCCCCAGCCGTCCTCGGCCAGGGCGATGGGGTGGGCCTCGCCGTCGACGTACCCGGCGTAGTCCTCGGCCGGCCAGCCCAGCTTGAGCAGCGCCTGCTTGAGGTTGCCGCGCTCGGAGGCGTGCACCGCGACGGTGTCGTCGTCGACGCGCTGGCCGATCATCCCGGCGACCTTCTTGGCCCGCAGCACCTCCTCGAGCACCGGCCGGTCGGTGCTGGCGAGCACCAGGCCGTGCACCGGGTGCTTCTCCAGCCGCAGCCGGCCGTAGCGGGCCATGGTCTCGGCGACGTCGACCAGCAGGGCGTGCGGCACGGCGTACCGGCTGTAGGTGAGGAGGGTGTCGACGACCTGCTCGGCGTCGTGGCCGGCCGCGCGGGCGTTCCACAGCCCGAGCGGCGTCAGGCGGTAGGTGTGCACGTGCTCGGGCGAGCGCTCGAGCTCGGCGAACGGCGCGATCGCCTTGCGGCACTCGACCGCCTGCTCGTGGTCGACCTCGAGGAGGAGGGTCTTGTCCGACTGCACGATGAGGGGTCCGTCTGGCACCCCGCAACCCTACGGAGGAGCCGGGCGCCGTCGGGGTGGGCGGCGGTGAGGAACACCCGGTCGACCGGGTGTTCCGTCATCTGGGCGGGGAGAACATGCGCTGGACGGGCAATGCATTGCCCACCGAGCGCGTGTTCTGCCCGTCCAGGTCGGGGCGAGGAAACCCCGGTCGACCGGGTGTTCCCGCGCTGGGCGCCCGCTCCCGGCATACCCCGGGGGGTGTGCGCCCCCCCAGGCTCAGTCGGCCTCGACGGGTCGCACCGTCGTGATCCGGTGCACGGCAAAGGTGCGGACGTCGTCGACGCGGTGGTCGTGCGCGGTCAGCGAGCCGCCCTCGACCGAGACCGGGTCGACGAGCCGTTCGGAGGAGACGCCCTGGTTGTCGACGTACCCGATGAGCACGGTGGCGCCGGTCTCGACCGCCTCACGCAGGGCGGCGAGCGCGCCCGAGGGCGTCAGCGGGGTGCCCGGGGCCGACGGGCGCACGGCAGCGGCCCGGTCGCCCGAGCGCACGGCGGCGACGACGGCGGAGACCCGGGCGCTCTCGCGCACCGAGCGGTGGGAGGGGCCGCGGTCCTTGGGCGTGCGGGCGCGCAGCACGTCGGGCCGCAGCACCTGCACGGTGCCGTCGGCGGCCTCGACGACGGGCGCGGCGCCGAGGTCGCGCAGCCGGCCGAGCAGCACGTCGACCGGTGTCGAGCTGACCAGCACCGTCGGCGCGAGCCGGCGCAGCCCGAGCGCCGCGGCCTTGGGGTGGTGCAGCAGCTCGCTCAGCGCGGCCTCGTCGTCGGCGCGCAGGAACGACTCCGCCGCCCCCACCCGCACCGTGCCGAAGGTGCGCACCGCGTCGTCGACGAGGTAGCTGAGCGGCTGCGGCACCGGCGTGCGCGAGACCGAGGCCAGGAACCCGTGCACCTCGACCGCGGTCCACCCGACGTCGAGCGCGCGGCGCACCGACCCCGGGGTGAACCGGTAGACCGTCGCGCCGCCGCGCGACTCCACGTCGGCCACCAGCTGCAGCTGCCGGGCCAGCGCCGACTCGAGCGGCCCCGGCGCCACCGCGGTCAGGTCGGCCTGCAGCAGCACGTGGTCGACCGGATCGGGCAGCAGCGCGGCCAGGGCCTGCTCGGGGTCACCGCCCTCGACCAGCACTCGGCTGTACGACGCCAGCCCGTCGAGCCCGGTCACGCCGAGCACCGCGGCCTCGGTGGTGGTCCAGGCGACCTGGTCGGCGCGGCTGCGGGGCCGGCGCGGCCGGTGCCAGGCCACCCGCTCCACCAGCGACGGCAGCCCGGTCGCCCCGGCCAGCACCTCGCCCGGCGCCAGCCCGGCCAGCGCGGCGAGGGTGCCGGCCCGGCTCTCGGCCACGGAGTACGACGACAGCTCGGGCGACAGGGCGTTCCGGGTCTTGCCCTGGGCGTCGCGGGTGCCGACCAGCGCGGGCAGCCGGTTGCTGGCCAGCCACGCCCGCACCAGCACGACCCAGCGGGCCGCCGGCGGCTGCTCGAGCCAGGAGTCGAACGCGTCGGTCGGGCAGAACACCTCGTCGCCCACCGCGTCGGCGCGCGTCGAGAGCAGCCCGGCCGCCGAGGCGGTCTCGACGACGAGCGCGGCCGTGGGCACGTCGACGCCGAGCAGCTCGGTCGTGGCGCGCATGTCGCGCACCGCGAGGCCGCCGCTGCGCAGCACCGCCGGCGGGTGGCTGCCCCAGTGGTCGAGCAGCAGCTCCACCCGGCGCACCACCTCGTACGCCGCGCCCGCGGCCGCGGTGTCGACCAGCCGGGCGGGCCGCTCGCCCGTCACGACCGGGGGGACCGCGTCGACCGGCTCGGTCGTCGTACGACCTCCACGCAGGGCGAGGCCGACCTCGCCCGGCAGCTGCACGGTGCTGCGGCGCCCGGGGAGGGGCACCAGCAGGCGTCGGGAGATGAGCTCCTCGGCGGGGGTGGCGGCGTCGGCGGGGGAGACGGTCATCCGGGCCGAGCCGGCGTCGGCCTCGCCGCCGTGGGCCGCGACGTGCTCGAGCATGGCCCGAGCGGGCTTGCCGAGCCCGGCCAGCCGGGTCTCGACCTCGGCCGCCGGTGGGGCGTCGGGGGAGCGTGGTCGCAGGCCCGAGGACCCCGGGCCCGAGCCCAGTGCGTCAGCGACGCCCGAGACCGCGCGCAGCCCGCCCCGGCCGTGCCAGGCCAGCGCCAGGTCCACCAGGCGGGCGAGGGTGGTGTCGACCGCGCCGGGCTCGGCCAGGATGATGCCTCGCACGTCGTCGGCCGTGGTTTGGCCGGCGACGACCAGGGCATCAAGGACCGAGAGCTCGAGCAGGGTCAGGGTGTCGAGCGCTCGCGCCAGCGAGGCTCGCACCGTGGCTCGCGAGGCGAGCTGACCGAAGTCGTGAGGGGCGGGAGTGGTGAGGTCAGGGCGGGCCGACAGCAGCCCCGCGAGCCGGTCGTCGTCCCAGCTGCGCAGCTGGTCGGCGAGCGACCGGAACCCCGTCTCCTCCGTGGCCACGTCCGTCACGCTAGTGGGCGCGCCGTGACGGGGGTCGAGCTGCACCACGGGGCGGCCACCGACGTCGGTCGGGTCCGCGAGGTCAACGAGGACGCCTACCTCGTCGCGCCCCCCGTCTTCGTCGTCGCCGACGGCATGGGCGGCCACGACCGCGGCGACGTCGCCGCCCGCATCGTCGTGGAGGAGTTCGCCGCGCTCGCCGACGCCGGCTACGACCCGCGCCGCGGCCCCGAGACCGTCACCGAGACCCTGCGGGCCGCCCAGGCCCGCATCGCGTCGTACGACGCCGAGCAGCGCGCGCGGGGCGCCCGCGACTTCTCCGCCGGCACCACCGCGGTGGTCGCCCTGCTCATCGAGGAGGCCGGCGAGCCGAAGTGGCTGCTGGCCAACCTCGGCGACTCGCGCATCTACCGGCTGCTCGGCAGCGAGCTGGAGCAGGTGAGCGTCGACCACAGCGTGGTGCAGGAGCTGGTCGAGTCCGGCGCCATCAGCCCCGACGACGCCGCCGTGCACCCCGAGCGGCACATCATCACCCGGGCGCTCGGCGGCCGTGGCCGGGCCGACGCCGACTTCTTCGTCCTGCCCCTGTCGGGGGCCGAGCGGCTGCTGCTGTGCTCCGACGGGGTCAGCGGCATGATCGACGACGAGCAGATCGGCAAGATCCTGCTGACCACCTCCGACCCCCGCGACGCCGCCGACCAGGTCGTCGCCGCCGCGGTCGTCGCGGGCGGCCGTGACAACGCGACGGCCGTGGTCGTTGATGTGGTGGGATTGGCCGACGACCGACCCTACGACTCCGACGCGCAGCGGGTGAGTCTCGAGCAGAAGCTGGGAGCGCTGCCATGACCGAGCAAGCCACCGCAGACCCGACCCGGTCCTACCGACCGGGCACCTGGTTCGGCGTCTTCGGCGCCGCCACCACGTTGCTCCTGCCCGACTCGGAGAAGGCCCGCGTCGGCGAGCTGTGGGCCCACGTCGACGACGGCGCCGGCTTCGACGAGGTCCTCGACGCGCTGCTGCGCTCGGGCCTGGCCACGCTGCCCGGCTTCGTGCTCGTCGGCTCCGGCGAGGGCCCGACCCGCCTGCTGCTGCGCGGCGCCTCGGTCCGCGCGACTGTGGTCACCGCCGACGAGACGGTCGAGCTCGACGGGTCGGCGGCCTCGACGTGGGTCGAGCGCACCCTCGACGGCGTGACCGCCCTGACCGTGCAGGTCGACGGCGGCGGCGCCGAGGCCGACGGCTCGGACGCGGGCGACCTGCCCATCCACGGTGGGCTCGTGCGCGTCGGCCGGATCGACCAGCCGGCCGCCACGGCCGCGGCGCCCGCTCCCGCCGGCGCCCCGGTGATCGGCGGCGCAGCCGGCGAGACCGGTGCCGCGGACGAGCAGTCGACCGACCAGCCCGACGACCTGCCGGCCGACGAGCCGCTCGGCGCCCCCGCCGGCAGCCGGCCCGCCGGGAGTGCGCCCGTCGTGCCCGACGTCCCCGACCACGACCCCGCGAGCGGGGTCCCGGCCGGCGAGGCCCCCCTGCCCCCGGCCCCGCTCGCCCCGCCCGTCGGGCCGCCGCCGGTGGGCCCGCCGCCGCCCACCGACCCGCCGTCGTGGTCGCCCGACAAGACCGACGCCCCCGTCGTCGACGCCGACCCCGAGCCGGCCCCGGTCGACCCTCCGGCCGCCTTCGACCCGGCGCCGGTCGACGTGCCCCCGGGTGAGCCCGAGCCCTCGCCCGCCGAGACCGAGACCGAGCTGCTCGAGATCTCCGACGAGCAGGACGTGGCCGACCAGCGGCCCGACCCCCTGAGCGACCCGCTGAGCGCCCCCCTCGATGCGCCGTACGCCGCCTCCACCCCGCCCCCGCCGCCGGCCGACCCGTTCCCGTCGGCCGAGGCGGCACCGCCGCCCCCGCCGCCGTTCCCCGCGGCCCCCGAGGGCTCCTCGCCCTTCTACGCGCCGACCGACGACAGCGACCACGACGGGCTGACCCAGGCGGGCGTCGACGCCGACGAGTTCTCGCGCCCGCAGACCGGGCTGCCCGGCCAGCCGCTGCCGCCCGACGTGGGGCCCTCGGTGGCCCGGCTCGCGATCTCCCACGGCGAGACGGTCGAGGTCGACCGCGTGGTCCTCGTCGGCCGCGCGCCGGAGGCCCGGCGGTTCACCACGACCGACCAGCCCCGCCTCGTCACGGTGCCGAGCCCGCTGCACGAGATCTCCTCGACCCACATCGAGGTGCGCCCCGGGTCCGGCCCCGACCACGGCAGCGCCGTGGTGACCGACATGGGGTCGACCAACGGCACGATCCTGGTCCAGCCCGGCCTCTCGCCCGAGGAGCTCAAGCCCGGCATCGCCGTCCAGCTCATCCCGGGGGCGACGATCAACCTCGGCGACGGGGTCACCATCCAGGTCCTCAACCCCTGACCGACCGGCCCGTGAGCACCACCCCGGTCGGCCCGACCTCGCACCCGGTGGCCGAGCTCGACCGCCGGTTCTACGCCGCCGCCGTCGACCGGCTCGTGGCGTGGGGGATCGTCGGCGGCGTCGGGTTCCTCGCGTGGTGGACCCTGGTGCGTGACGACCGGGTCGTCCTCGGCGTCGCGGTCGTCCTCGTGGTCGCCGTCGCGGTGCTGCTGGCCCAGGCCGTCCTGCTCGGCGTCGCCGGTACGTCGCCCGGCAAGTCGGCCCTCGGCCTGCGGGTGGTCCGCGCCGACGACGGCCGGCCGCTGGGCCTCGGCAAGGCCCTGGTGCGGGTGCTCGTCCTGGCCGTCCTCACCCTGCCGACGGCGGGCATCGGCTTGGCGACCCTGGCCTGGACGGCCGTCATGGACCCCAGCGGACGCCGCCGGGGGGCCCACGACCGCATGAGCGACGCCGTCGTGGTCGACGTGCGGCCGGTGCCCGGCGAGGTCGAGGCGTCCCCGCAGCCCCGGGCCGTGGTCAACCTGACCGCGATGCGCCTCGTGCCCGCCCCGGCGCCGACCCCGGCGCCGGCCCCGGTCGCCGCGCCCCGTCCCGCCCCGGCTCCCGACACCGTGACCATCGAGGTCGGCGCACCGACCGCACCTCCACCGCCGCCCCGGCCGGCGCCGCCGCCCCCGCCGCCCCGCACCCCGCCGACGGCGAGCCGCCCGACGGCCCCGCCGGGCGCGCCGCCCCGCCCGGCGTCAACCGGGGCCCCGTCGTCGGAGTCCACCGTCATCCGGCCGGCGCCCGGGCGCGACGGGGGGACGGCCGAGCGCGGCCGGGGCGACCGGCCGCAGTGGCGGGTCAGCTTCGACACGGGCGAGTCGTTCCTGGTCGAGGGCCTCGCGCTCGTGGGTCGCCGCCCGGAGGCCCGCGCCGGCGAGGACGTCGCCCACCTGGTGCCGCTGCGCTCCTCCGACATGTCGCTGTCCAAGACGCACGCACAGTTCACCGTCGTCCCCGACGGCGCCCTGGTGGTGATGGACCGCGGCTCGACCAACGGCTCGGTGGTGCTGCGCCAGGGCGTGCCCAAGTCGCTGAGCCCCGGCCGCCCCTCGACGCTCCTGGACGGCGACACCGTCCGCTTCGGCGACCGGTCCATGACCGTGGCCCGGGAGGTCCCGTGACGTTCGAGCACACCGCCACCGCCACCACCGACGCCGACCCGCCCGCGGTCTGGACCCTCTGGTCGGACCCCTCGAGCTGGCCCGGGTGGGACCCGTCGGTCGTCGCGGTCGCCCTCGACGGGCCCTTCGCCGCCGGCACGACCGGCACGATGACCCTGGCCGGGCCGGTCGACGTACCGCTGGAGCTGGCGGTGGTCGAGACCGGCCGTCGCTACCTCGACGAGCTGCGCCTCGGCGACCTGGTCATCCGCATCGACCACGTCGTCGAGCCCCGGGCCGGCGGCGGCAGCACCATCACCGTCACCACCACGATCACCGGCCCCGGCGCCGCCGACGTCGGCCCGATGGTCACCGCCGAGGCCCCCCTCGCCCTCGCCGCCCTCACGGCTGCGGCGGAGGCGCCGTAGGGGCCGACCTGCTGCGGGCGGGGGTCCCAGACGTCGGCGCGGGGGCGTGCCGTGATCGGAGGCCGACGGCGTCGGCCGGGTGCGACCGCGGGTGTCAGGTCGAGCGCAACCGGTCCGACGGCGTCGGCATCACGGCGCGCTCACGGGACGACGGCCGGCCGCCCGCAGCAGGTCAGTCAGACGCAGCGTCCGGCACGGCCTCGAACACGTCGGGGCGGCCGATGAGCTCGGCGTGGTCGAGCGGCCAGACGAGGCTGAACACCTTGCCGACGACGTTGTCGAGCGGCACGAACGGCCGGTCGGGGTCGCGCTTGGGCAACGACGGCTCGTCGGGGTCGCACTGCGCGGGCTGGCGCTTGCAGAGGCGGTCGGAGGAGTCGGCGGAGGCGGCCCGGTTGTCGCCCATGACGAACAGCCGGCCCTCGGGCACGGTGACCGACCAGTCGCGCGAGCAGCCGTTGACCATCGGGCCGTCGCAGTCGGGCTGGTCGCGGATGAAGGAGTCCTCGTCGACGGGGACGCCGTTGATGATCAGGCGGCCCTGGTCGTCGCAGCACTCGATGGTGTCACCGGGGGTGCCGATGACGCGCTTCACGAGGTGGCCGCCGGTGGGGTAGAGCCCGACCCGGGCCAGGCCCTTGGCGACGATGCCCTGGGGTCCGGTGCCGGGGTCGACCAGCCAGCTGCCGGGGTCCTCGAAGACGATGACGTCGCCGCGCTGCGGCTCGCCGCCGAACCAGTAGGAGACCTTCTGCACCAGGATCCGGTCGTTGGCCACGAGGCCGGGCTCCATGGAGGCCGAGGGGATGTAGAAGGCCTGGACGAAGAAGGTCTTGATGACCAGCGCCATGCCCAGGGCGACCACGAGGAGCACGATCGTCTCCAGCCACAGCGGCGCCCGACGCTTGTCCTCGGGGTGCACCTCGACGGGCTGCTCGACGGGCTGCTCGACGGGCTCGCCGGCGGCCGCTGACCCGTCGTCGCCGGGCACCGTCTCGTCGGCCGCGGGCCGGCGCACTTCGTCCTTGTCGGGCACGACGTGGAATGTACGCCAGCGCCCGCGAGCCCTGTGCTTCGAGGCGCAGTCGTGGTTGTGTCGGCGGCATGGAGTCCTACGCCCGGGGTGAGACCGACCAGCCGCTGCTCGAGGAGACGATCGGGGCGTCGTTCGACCGCACCGTCGCGACGTGGCCCGACCGCGAGGCGCTGGTGGAGGTGGCGACCGGACGGCGGTGGACCTGGGCCGAGCTCGGGCGCGACGTCGACGCCCTGGCCCGGGGCCTGGTCGCCTCGGGGCTCGAGGCGGGTGACCGGGTCGGCATCTGGGCTCCCAACTGCGCGGAGTGGACGATCACGCAGTACGCCACGGCCAAGGCGGGCATCGTGCTCGTCAACGTCAACCCGGCCTACCGCACGCACGAGCTCGCCTACGTCGTGCGCCAGAGCGGGCTGCGGTGGTTGCTGGCGACCCGCGCGTTCAAGACCAGCGACTACCGCGCGATGATCGCCGAGGTCGCCCCCGAGTGCCCCTCGCTCGAGCGCACCGTGCTCGTGGACACCGAGGACTGGGCCGACCTCGTCGCCGCCGGCGCCGACCTGCCGGCCGACGCGCTCGACGCACGAGCCGCCGGCCTGGGGCCGCACGACCCGATCAACATCCAGTACACCTCGGGCACGACCGGCTTCCCCAAGGGCGCGACCCTCAGCCACCGCAACATCCTCAACAACGGCTGGTTCACCACCGAGACGATCAACCTGACCCACGAGGACCGGCTGTGCATCCCGGTGCCCTTCTACCACTGCTTCGGCATGGTGATGGCCAACCTCGGCTGCACCACCCACGGCGCGACGATGGTCGTCCCCGGCCCCGCCTTCGAGCCCGCGACGACGCTGCAGGCGATCGAGGACGAGCGCTGCACCGCGGTGTACGGCGTCCCGACGATGTTCATCGCGATGCACGCCGACCCGACCTTCGGCGACCGCGACCTCTCGACGCTGCGCACCGGCATCATGGCGGGCTCGATCTGCCCGGTCGAGGTGATGAAGCGCTGCGTCTCCGACATGCACATGGCGGAGGTCTCCATCGCCTACGGCATGACCGAGACCTCACCCGTCTCCTGCCAGACGCGCGTCGACGACGACCTCGAGCGGCGTACGGCGACGATCGGCCGGGTCCACCCGCACGTGGAGGTCAAGGTGGTCGACCCCGTCAGCGGCGCCACCCTCGAGCGCGGCGAGCCGGGCGAGCTGTGCACCCGCGGCTACTCGGTGATGCTCGGCTACTGGGACGAGCCCGAGAAGACCGCCGAGGCCGTCGACGCCGACGGCTGGATGCACACCGGCGACCTCGCGGTGATGCGCGAGGACGGCTACTGCAACATCGTCGGCCGCATCAAGGACATGGTGATCCGCGGCGGGGAGAACATCTACCCGCGCGAGATCGAGGAGTTCCTCATCGGTCACCCCGACGTCCTCGACGTGCAGGTGGTCGGCGTGCCCGACCAGAAGTACGGCGAGGAGCTGTGCGCCTGGGTGCGGCTGCGTCCCGGCGCCGAGCCGCTCGACGCCGACGCGGTCCGCGCCTTCGCCACCGGTCGCCTCGCGCACTACAAGATCCCCCGCTACGTGCTGGTCGTCGACGAGTTCCCGATGACCGTCACCGGCAAGGTCCGCAAGGTCGAGATGCGCGAGAAGTCCGCCGCCGAGCTCGGGCTGTCCTGATTGGTCGACTCCGGCCAGGCCGGGTCTCGCTGGCCGCCCTCCGCTGGATGGTCGACTCCGGCCGGGCCGGGTCTCGCTGGCCGCCCCTGCCTGGGCACGCTGCCGCCGGTCTGGGTGGCGGCCGCCGAGCCCCGGGGCCTGGCCTGCGTCTCCGTGCGCCCTGTGGTGGGCCTGGGTGGGGGTTGGGGCGCCGTTCTGCTGGTCGGGTCCGGCTCGGCCAGGTCTGCTGGCCGCCGCCTGGGCGCCCTGCCGCCGAGCCCCGGGGCCCGGTCTCCGTCTCCGCGCGCCCTGTGGTGGGCCTGGGTGGGGGTTGGGGCGCCGTCCTGCTGGTCGGGTCCGGCCCGGCCCGCCCCGGGGCGGTAGTCCCTGGCAAGGATCACGCCCGGGCGCCCTCGCACCCGTGATCCCTGCCAGGGACTACCGCCGGCTCGGGGTCACCCACTCCGCGCGGAGCACGGCATGGATGGCGGTGTCGGTCCACGCGCCGTCGTCCCACCAGTCCTGGCGCAGGTGGGCCTCGTGGGTCATGCCGAGCCGGTCGCACAGGCGGGCCGAGGCGGTGTTGCGCGGGTCGAGCTGCGCGGCGACGCGGTGGCAGCCGAGGGGGCCGAAGCAGAGGTCGACGGCCGCGCGGGCGGCCTCGGTGGCGAGGCCCCGCCCGGCGACGGTGGGGGAGAAGACCCACCCGACCTCGGCGATCGAGCGCGCCGGCCCGGCCTTGAGCCGCACCATCACGTCCCCGACCACCCGACCGTCGAGGTCGGCGACGAGGGTCAGGGGCCAGTCGCTGTCGAGGTCGGCGTCCGGGCCGGCGGCCGCGGCCTCGAGCCACTGCGCCATCCGGGAGACCACGTCGTCGCGGCCCTGCGGCGGGAAGGGCAGGTAGCGGCACACCTCGGGATCGCCCCGGTAGGACAGCAGGTCGTCGACGTCGGCGTCGCGGGCCAGCCGCAGCACGAGCCGCTCGGTGCGCAGCGGCAGGTCCAGCGCGAGCGTCACCGCGTCAGCACCACCGGCACGCGGGTGGTGGTGCCGGTGGCGCCGCGCCACACGACGTACCCGTCGTCGACGCGGCTGCCTCGTCGCGGCCCGGCCGTCACCCTGAACGTCGCGCTCTCGCCCGGCCCGAGACGCAGCGCCGCCGGTGACACCCGTACGTCGCGGCGGAACCCGACCGCGCTGGAGGAGAAGTAGAGGCGGCGGCCGGAGACGTTGGTGACCCGCCGCGTCGTCGTACGCCGTCCGCCGGCGAGCACCACGGTGGGGCTGTTGAGCCGCACGGCGTCGCCGTCGAGCCAGGCGCGGTAGGCCGCCGGGTCGGTGAGCACGGCGAGCCCCGGGCGACGGGCGGCGCGGGCCCGCACCAGTCCGGCGCCGGCGCGGGTGACGGGGCTGCGCCGCAGCGGGCGGGCGGTGGTGACCAGGGCGGAGCGCACCTGGGCGGGGTCGGCGCCGCGGGCGAGGAGGGTGGCGGCGACGCCGGCCACGACGGCCGCGGCCGCGGAGGTGCCGGCGTCGACGTCCCACGAGCCCCGCTCGGCGGGCACGGCGGCCAGCACGTTGGTGGCGGGGGCGACGACGTCGGGGTCGACGGTGTCCGAGCCGGTGCCGGACCCGGAGAACCCGGCGACCCGGGCCGGGCGCTGGGCGGTGCCGCGGGGACGCAGGGCGACCCGCAGGCCGGGCCGGTCCGCGAGGGCGCGGCGCAGCACCCGACCGGCGCCGGCGGGGAGGTGGACCGTCGGCACGCTGTGCACGTCGGCGTCGACCGAGCCGCGGTCGCGGTTGAGCAGGACCATGGCGACGCCGTCGGCGAGGGCGACCGTGCGCGACTTCACGACCCGGCCGACCTGGCCGCGGTCGCAGACGACCACGGCGCCCGCGACCTCGCGGGCATCCAGCGACCCGGGGGCACAGACGCGCGCCTCGGCCGCGCGGACGCCGGTCGCGGCCGCGTCGGCGGCCCGGACGACCCGGGTCGGGCCCCGGCCACGGCGCGAGGCCATGGCGCCGGCCAGGCGCTGCCCGCCGGGCAGGACGACCTCACCCCGGCGCACGGCGCCGGTCGAGCCGCCCACCGAGAGCACCCACGGCGAGGAGTGCGCAGCGCCACCGGCGCCGTCGTTGCCGGCGGCCGCGACCACCACGACCCCGGCCTCGGTGGCCCCGAGCAGGGCCCGCTCGAGCACGTCGATCCCGGACGGCCCACCGACGGCGAGGGTGAGGACGTCGACGCCGTCGCGCACCGCGTCGTCGACCGCTGCGACCAGGTCGGCGACCGAGCAGCCGTCGTCGCGGGGGTCGGGGGCGTTCCAGCACGCGCGGTAGACCGCGAGCGAGGCGTCGGGGGCCTGGCCGCCGAAGGTGCCGAGGCGCTCCTCGCCCACCACCACGGGCACGCGGGCGTTGCCGACGGCGAGGGAGGCGGTGCGGGTGCCGTGGCCGTCGCGGTCGCGCGGGGAGATCGGCGTCGCGGCACGCACCGCGTCGACGCCGAAGCCGTCGACGTAGGTGCGGGCGCCGACCACGCGGCCCGAGCACGCGGAGGCCGGCCAGTCCGGCCCGGTCTCGCAGGCGCCGCCGAAGCCGGGCGGTGCCCCGGCGCTGGACCGGGGCGCGAAGACCGGGCTGTCGGGCGCCAGCCCGGTGTCGACCACGCCGACCACCACGCCCCGGCCCCCGCGGCGCGGTCCGGGCGGGGCGAGGGCGGCGGAGACCTCCTCGGGCAGGGCGGCGCGGGACGACGCGGGTGTCGGGGTCGAGGCGAGCGGCCGCACGGTGTCGGCCACCACGTCGAGCACCGCGGGCTCGCGGGCCAGCGTCGCCGCCTGCTCCTCGTCGAGCTCGACCGCCATCCCGTTGACGGCGGTCGTCCAGCGGTAGACGGGCTCGGGCGAGCCGACGGCCTCGAGCACCCGGTTCTGCTCGGCGAGCTGCCGCAGCGCCGCCAGCGGTCCGGGCAGGACCGCGCTGGCCCTCCCCGACGCCGTGCCGGGGGAGCGGAGCGTCACCAGGTGCAGCGAGGTCTCGGAGGACCCCGACGCCGGGGCGGGCGCCGGGTCGTCGGCCGCCACCGGTGCCGCCGGCAGCAGGGCGACCGCGGTGGCCAGCGCGGTCAGCGCCGCGCCCACCGCCGTCCCGGCCCGGGAGCCGGCCGGTCGCGTGCGGGCAGGGCGGAGCCGCGGACGCACGGCTCGTCCTGGGCGCACGGGCACCTCCGGTGGGGGATGGGTCGACCATTCTGGCCCACCCGTCCCACCCGCCGCACCCGAACCGGTGACCCCTCCACCTACGCTGGCCGGGTGAGTGCCGCTCCGGTGGTCGGGTTCGACCTCGACATGACCCTGATCGACACCGCACCCGGCTTCCGCTCCGTCCTGCGAGCCCTCGGCGAGGAGCTCGGCGTCGACTTCCCGGTGGCCGAGATGACCCGGGCCCTCGGGCCGCCGCTCGACCACCTGCTGGCGCCCCACCTGCCGGCCGCGGAGGTCGGTCCGGCGGGCGACCGCTTCCGCGCCCTGTACCCCGACCACGCCATCGCCTCCGTGCCGCTCCTGCCGGGCGCGGAGGCCGCGCTCGCCGCCGTACGACGGCACGGGGGGCGGGTCGTGGTGGTCACCGGCAAGTACGAGCCCAACGCCCGGCTGCACCTGGACCACCTCCGGCTCGAGGTCGACGCCCTCACCGGGTGGCTGTGGGGCGCGGGCAAGGCCGACGCGCTGCAGGCAGAAGGCGCCTCGGTGTACGTCGGCGACCACGTGCACGACGTCGAGGGCGCCCTCGCCGCCGGGGTCACCAGCGTCTCGGTGCTCACCGGCGGCTGCACCCGCGAGGAGCTGGTGGCCGCGGGCACCCACGTCGTCCTCGACGACCTCCACGCCTTCCCGGCCTGGCTCGACCAGCACCTGGCCGGGGGCACCCCCACGGACGCCACCGGGTCCACGCCGGTGGCATAGGGTGGCGCTCGCCCACGGGACGTCCCCGTGGGTGCGGTGCGTGGAGGGCAGTGCGGTGCCGAACGGCAAGGTCAAGTGGTACGACGCCGGCAAGGGCTTCGGCTTCCTGTCGCAGGACGACGGGCCCGACGTCTACGTGCACGCCGACGCGCTGCCCGAGGGCCTGACCGCCCTCAAGCCGGGCACCCGGGTCGAGTTCGGCATCGCCCAGGGTCGCAAGGGCGACCAGGCGCTGCAGGTCAAGGTGCTCGACGCCCCGGCGTCGGTCAGCCGCAACCAGGCCCAGGCCCGTCGCAAGCGCCCCGAGGAGATGGTCCCGATCGTCGAGGACCTCATCCGGGTGCTCGACGGCGTCGGCGAGGCCTACCGGCACGGGCGCCACCCCGACGCCAAGGCCGCACGCCCCGTGGCTAAGCTGCTGCGCGCCCTGGCCGACCAGCTCGAGGCCTGACCGCCCGACCGTCGCCACCCGCGCCGGGTCGCTCAGACGACCCGCGGCTCCTTCGCCGGCGTCGGTCCCACCGGCCGCCCGCCGCGTCCGCGGGGGCGCGAGGACAGCACGAACAGCGTCCACGCGGCGAGCACGGCCAGCGCGACCCCGAGCCCGAGCCGCGGCACCTGGGGGAGTGCGATGCCGACGAACCCGCCGACCACCCAGGCCAGCTGCAGGGTGGTGTCGGAGCGGGCGAAGGCGCTGGCCTGCACCCTCACCGGCACACCGGACTGGATGGTGGAGTCGAGGGAGACCTTGGCCAGCGACTGCGCCAGGCCGGCCACCAGCCCCAGCCCGGCCAGCGCCAGCAGGCCGTAGAACAGCGTGCCCACGAGCACGATGCCGACGTCGGCCAGCAACGCGAAGGTCACCGTCACCGCCGGGTTGATCTTCTTCAGCACCGAGGCCGCGAAGATGCCGATGGCGTTGCCCGTGGCCGCGCCGCCGATGACGATGCCGACCAGCGCCGCCTGCTTCGTCTCGGTCTCCCAGCCGGGCAGCGGGTGGTCGCGCAGCAGGAACGCCATGTACATGGTCAAGAAGCCCGAGAGCCACCGCGGCCCGAGGTTGGCCCGCAGTGCGTAGGCCACCTGCGGCGGGATCTGGGTGCCCTTGCGGTCGTTCTCGCCCGGTCGCAGCGAGACCTGCTGCTCCCCGGCGGTGGAGTCGACCTTGGCCGGCAGCAGGATCGCCGCCACCGTGCCGACCACGAAGACCAGGAACGCGTAGCGCAGCGACCACGACGCCCCGAAGTACGCCGCCGCGCCGGCCAGGGGCGCCGAGATGCCGCCGCCGACCAGGCCGGCCAGGGAGACCCGCCCGTTGGCCTTGACCAGCGTGAGGTCGTCGGGGAGCAGGCGCGGGATCGCGGCGGCCCGCGTGACGCCGTACGCCTTGGACGCGACGAGGACGCCGAGGGCGGCGGGGTAGAGCAGGGCCGAGTCGGCTGCGACCGCCCCCGCCAGCACCCAGCACAGGAACCCGCGGATCGCGAACGTCGCGCCGATGGCCCACCTGCGACCGTGGCTGAACTTGTCCAGGAACGGGCCGATGAGCGGCGCCACGATGGCGAACGGCAGCATCGTCAGGCCCAGGAACAGCGCCACCTGGCCGCGGGCCTCGCTCGTGGCGCCGGCGAAGAAGACGGTGGTGGCCAGCGAGATGGCCACGGCCGCGTCGCCGGCGGCGTTGGCGGCGTGGAGGTAGATGAGCCGGTTGAGCCCCGACTGCTCGGCGCCCTGGGCCCCGGCGGCCCGCCTGGCCTGCGCGACGGCGTACCGCCCCGCCCGGCCGGTGACCCGGGCCGCCCCCCGGGCGCCACGGGCGGTCGCGCGCGCCCCGGTGCCCAGGCCCCGGCCGACGCCCTGGCCCACGCCCTGGCCGCCGCGGGGGCGCTCGGTGCGCGCCTCGTCGTGGTCGGGGCCGGAGGTCATGCGGACCATCCTGCCCCGCGGGCGCGCGGGTGCACGTGCGGACCCGCCCGACGCGCGACCCGACCTGACAGCGCCACCGCCGATCCGTCACACTGGCGCCCGTGACGACCTCCGGCACCCTCGCGCGCACCCAGCCCGACTCCGTGGCCGCCCGGGCCGTGGAGGTGGCCCGCGCCGCCCTCCTCGAGGAGGTCCCGGCCGCCGAGGTCGGCGAGCACCTCGGCGTCGAGGCCGAGGTCGAGGCCGACCGCACCGTCACGCACTTCTTCGCCTGCAGCCGTCCGGGGTACGTCGGGTGGCGCTGGGCGGTCACCGTCGTGCGGGCCTACCGCCAGCGCACCGTCACCGTCGCCGAGGTCGTGCTGCTGCCCGGCTCCGAGGCCGTCACCGCTCCTGACTGGGTGCCCTACCGCGAGCGCATCCGCTCCGGCGACCTCTCGCCCGGCGACCTGCTGCCCGTCGACGACGACGACCCGCGCCTGGTGCCGACGTACTCCTTCGGCGACGACCCGCTCGACGCCGACGAGAAGGCCCAGGTGCGCCAGGTGGCCCAGGACCTCGGCCTGGGCCGGGTCCGCACCCTCTCGCCCGAGGGCCGCGACCTCGCCGCGCAGCGCTGGTACGACGGCGACGGCGGCCCCGACAGCCCGCTGGCCCAGGCCGCCCCGCAGTCGTGCAGCAGCTGCGGCTTCCTGGTCCGGCTCGCCGGCCCGCTCTCGCTGGCCTTCGGGGTCTGCGCCAATGCCGAGGCCAACGACGACGGCCGCGTCGTCTCGATGCAGCACGGCTGCGGCGCCCACTCCGAGGTCCGGCTGGCCAAGAAGCACGAGCCCCAGCCGCTGCCCGACCACGTCCTGGACACCATCGGCACCGACGACTTCGAGTCGTTCTGACGAGGGTCGGGCGACACGGTGGTCGAGGAAGGCGCCCCGGCGCCTGACCCGAGGCCACGCCGCCGCGGCGGTGGGGTCGACCCGGCCTAGGCGTCGGTCTCCGCGTCGCGCTCCTGCCGTGCCCGGCGCCGCCGCCGGCAGTACTCCATGCCGAACAGCCCGAGCCCCACCCCGGCCAGGCACATCCACAGCCACCAGGTGTGGCCGTCCTCCTCGAGGCGCCCGTAGAACGGCAGCAGCCCGAGGAAGGCCAGCAGGAAGATGCCGGTGCCGACCTCGACCGTGCGCACGCCGTCGACGTCGAGGGGCTCCACGTCGGCCAGCACGTAGACCTTGTCGCGGAACTCGTGCTGCATCGGCTGGTCGTCGCGCAGGTCCACGGACCGATCGTAGCCCGCGTCACCGACCGAGCGACGAGACGCAACCCGCCCGTGACCCACGCACCCCCTCGCGACTGAGAAGGTGTGCGTCGTGCCTGCGATCGACCGCTACTTCATGATCACCGAGCGTGGCTCCACGGTGGGCCGGGAGGTGCGCGGCGGTCTCGTCACGTTCTTCACGATGGCCTACATCGTCGCGCTCAACCCCCTCATCCTCGGGTACGCCGCCGACGCCGACGGCAACTTCCTCGGTGCCGCGCCCGGGTCCGGTCCCAACCTGCCGGCCATCGCGGCCGGCACCTCGCTGGTCGCGGGCGTCATGTGCATCCTGATGGGCGCCGTGGCCCGGTTCCCGCTGGCCATCGCCACCGGTCTCGGCCTCAACGCGTTCCTCGCCGTCGCGGTCGCCTCGCAGATGACGTGGGCCGACGCGATGGGCCTGGTCGTCCTGGAGGGCATCGTCATCCTGGTCCTGGTGCTCACCGGGTTCCGCACGGCGGTCTTCCACGCCGTGCCCGTGCAGCTCAAGGTCGCCATCTCGGTCGGCATCGGCCTGTTCATCGCCCTCATCGGCTTCGTCGACGCGGGCTTCGTCCGGCGCATCCCCGATGCCGCCCAGACGACCGTGCCCGTCCAGCTGGGGCAGACCGGGCAGCTCGACGGCTGGCCGGTGGTCGTCTTCGTGCTGGGCCTGGTGCTGCTGGTGACGCTGTGGGTGCGCCAGGTGCGCGGCGCCATCCTCATCTCGATCGCGGTCACGACCGCGGTCGCGATCCTGGTGCAGGCCGTCGCCGAGCTCGCCCCGGGCTCACCGACCGGGTGGGCGCTCACGGTGCCCGACCTGCCCGACGGCTGGGCCTGGCCCGACTTCGGCACGCTCGGGCAGGTCAGCCTGCTCGGCGGGTTCGAGCGCGCCGGCGTGGTGGTGGCCCTGCTGTTCGTCTTCACGCTCCTGCTGGCCGACTTCTTCGACACCATGGGCACGATGACGGCCATCGGGGCCGAGGCCGGCCTCAACGACGAGGACGGCGTGCCGCCGGAGGTGCAGAAGATCCTCGTCGTCGACTCGGTCGCCGCGGCGGCCGGTGGGCTCGGGGGCGTCTCCTCCAACACCTCCTACATCGAGTCGGCCGCCGGCGTCGGCGAGGGCGCCCGCACCGGGCTCGCCTCGATCGTCACCGGCGCCTGCTTCCTGCTCACCATCTTCCTGGCGCCGCTGGTCGAGACGGTCCCGTCGGAGGCCGCGGTGCCGGCGCTCGTGCTGGTCGGCTTCCTGATGATGCGCCAGGTCACCCAGATCGAGTGGGACGACCTCGAGATCGCCCTGCCGGCGTTCCTCACCATCGTGCTGATGCCCTTCACCTACTCCATCTCGGTCGGCATCGGCGCCGGCTTCCTGGCCTACGTGCTCATCAAGGTCGTGCGCGGCAAGGTCGCCGAGGTCAGCCCGCTGCTGTGGGTCATCGCCGCCCTGTTCGTCCTCTACTTCGCCATCCGGCCGGTCACCGAGCTCCTCACCTGACCTGGAGCGGGTGGGTCGGGTGGCCGCGCGCGTGGCAGGCCGCGTCTCGGCGTCTAGGACGCTCGCTGCGCTCGCGCCGCTGCGCGCGGCCTGCGGCCGTCCTTGACCCCGAGCCTCGCGCGGCCCGCCGACCCACCCGTCACACGAGATGCACCGGCACCACTCCCGGCGGGGATCTCCTACTCCTGGTCGGTAGTTCCCCGCCAGGAGTGGGAGATCGGCACCAGGAGTCAGGGCGGCCGCGCCAGCGGCGGCGCGGGCGGAGCCCGTGCCGCTGAGCGCGCCGTCAGTCGATCGGGCGAGGCTCCGGGTCAAGGACCGCGAAGCGGCCGGCGGAGCCGGCGCCGCAGGCGTCCTTGACGCGGAGACCCGATCGACTACGCGCGCGGCCGCCGACACCAGCCACGCCACCCACCACCACCACCCCCGCGGAGGAATAGTTAGCCAGGGTAATGACTTAGGCTAACGACATGCCCACCGTCGAGAAGGTCGCCCGCACCGACACGGGGCTCGCCTCCGAGCTCCGGTTCTCGGTCATGCGCCTGCGCCGACGCCTGGCGGGGGAGCGGCACCCCGACAACGACCTCAGCCTCGGCGCGATGGGGGTGCTGGCCGGCCTCCACCGGCTCGGCGACCTCACCGTCGGTGAGCTGGCCCAGCGCGAGAAGGTGCAGCCGCCGAGCATGACCCGCACCGTCAGCGCCCTCGAGGCAGACGGGTACGTCGAGCGCCGCCGGCACGCCACCGACGGCCGCCAGGTCGTGGTCACCCTCACCGACCGGGGCCGCACCACCCTGCTCGCCGACCGGCGCCGCCGCGACGAGTGGCTCGCGCTCCGGCTCCGGGAGCTCACGCCCGACGAGCGCGCCGTGCTGCGGCAGGCCGCGCCCATCCTCGAACGACTGGCGGGAGCCGAGTGAGTCCCACCTTCCGCGCCCTGCGCAACCACAACTACCGCCTCTACGTCGCCGGCACCCTGGTCTCCAACACCGGCACCTGGATGCAGCGGGTCGCCCAGGACTGGCTGGTCCTGACCCTCGGCGGCGGGGGCACCGCCCTCGGCATCACCACCGGGCTGCAGTTCCTCCCGGTGCTCCTCCTCTCGCCGTACGCCGGCGTCATCGCCGACCGGGTGCCGAAGCGCCGGCTGCTGCAGGTGACCCAGGCCTCGATGGGCCTGACCAGCCTGCTGCTGGGCGTGCTCGCGGTCACCGAGGCCGCCCAGACCTGGCACGTGTTCGTGATCGCGACGATCTTCGGTGTCGCCTCGGCGTTCGACGGACCCGCGCGGCAGTCGTTCGTCTCCGAGATGGTCGGGCCCGACGACCTGACCAACGCCGTCGGCCTCAACTCCGCCAGCTTCAACCTGGCCCGCATCCTCGGCCCCGCGCTCGCCGGCCTGATGATCCACGCGCTGGGCGACGGCACGTCGGCCACCGGCTGGGTCATCCTCATCAACGCCGTGTCCTACCTCGCCGTCATCGCCCAGCTGCAGCGGATGGACCTCGCGGCGCTGCACTCGCCCCGCCCCACCGGCCGCCAGCCGGGTGCGCTGCTGGAGGGCGTGCGCTACGTGCGCAGCCAGCCACGGATGGTGATGATCCTGGTGCTGGTCTTCTTCGCCGGCACGTTCGGGATGAACTTCATGATCACCTCGGCGCTGATGGCGACCCAGGAGTTCGGCAAGGGCGCGGGGGAGTTCGGCGTCCTGGGCTCGGCCCTGGCCGTCGGGTCGCTGACCGGGGCGGTGCTCGCCGCCCGTCGCTCGCGCATCCGGCTCCGACTGCTCGTCGGCGCCGGTGGTGCCTTCGGCGTCGCGCTCCTCGTGGCGTCGGTGCTGCCGACGTACACCTCGTTCGCGCTGTTCGCCCCGGTCATCGGATTCTGCACGCTGACGATGCTCAACTCCTCCAACGCCACGCTGCAGCTCAGCGCCGCGCCCGAGCTGCGGGGCCGGGTGCTCGCGCTCTACATGACGATCGTGATGGGCGGCACCCCGATCGGCTCGCCCGTCATCGGCTTCGTGGGGGAGCACTTCGGGGCCCGGTGGACCCTGGTGTTCGGCGGCCTGCTGACCCTGGTCGGCACCGTGCTCGCCGTCGCCGTCTACGCGCGGATGACCGGCGGCTGGCGCAGCCTGGTCGCCGAGACCCGCTCGACCCGCGGCCGGCGGGTCGAGGACGCCGTCCCCGAGACCGTCCAGGCCACCTGAGCGGCCCCGCGGGGCCGCGCCCCGGCGCGTTTTGCCTGCCCGTACGGCGGCCGGTAGCCTCGTCGCTTGTGTGTCTGGCCTGTCCAGGCGCTCTCGTCTGCCCGGACCGCGACCTCAGCTCGACCAGGTCCCCCGGGCACACGGGCACTCGCCCCACCCGCGTCCACGGAGGACGCACCACCACCGTGCCCGGCACCGTGCCGGCACTGAGAGTAGACCGAGAGGGAACCACCAGGTGCCCACCATTCAGCAGTTGGTCCGCAAGGGCCGCCAGGACAAGGTGTCGAAGAACAAGACGCCTGCCCTGAAGGGTTCGCCCCAGCGACGCGGCGTCTGCACGCGCGTCTACACCACCACCCCGAAGAAGCCGAACTCCGCCCTCCGCAAGGTCGCCCGCGTGCGCCTGAGCAGCGGCGTCGAGGTCACGGCCTACATCCCGGGCGTGGGCCACAACCTCCAGGAGCACTCCATCGTGCTCGTCCGCGGCGGCCGGGTGAAGGACCTCCCCGGTGTCCGCTACAAGATCATCCGCGGCTCGCTCGACACCCAGGGCGTGAAGAACCGCAAGCAGGCTCGCAGCCGCTACGGCGCGAAGAAGGAGAAGAGCTGACATGCCGCGCAAGGGTCCGGCCCCGAAGCGGCCGATCGACGTCGACCCGGTCTACGGGTCGCAGCTGGTCACCCAGCTCGTGTCCAAGGTGCTGCAGGACGGCAAGAAGCAGGTCGCCCAGCGCATCGTCTACTCCGCCCTCGAGGGCTGCCGCGAGAAGAACGGCACCGACCCCGTCGTGACGCTCAAGCGCGCGATGGAGAACATCAAGCCCGCGCTGGAGGTCAAGTCCCGCCGCGTCGGTGGTGCGACCTACCAGGTCCCCGTCGAGGTCAAGGGCAACCGCGGCACCACGCTCGCGCTCCGCTGGCTCGTGGGCTACGCCCAGGACCGCCGCGAGAAGACCATGCACGAGCGGCTGATGAACGAGATCCTCGACGCCTCCAACGGCCTCGGTGCCGCGGTGAAGAAGCGCGAGGACACCCACAAGATGGCCGAGTCCAACAAGGCCTTCGCCCACTACCGCTGGTGACTCCGGCGGGCGCGCGCCGGCCCGGCCCCGTCCGGCCGGTGCGCGCCCGGCGGACCTCCTGGTCCACGTACCACAACCTCTAAGGAACGCTGAGCCTCGTGGCTGTCAACATCACGACCGACCTGAACGTCGTCCGCAACATCGGCATCATGGCCCACATCGACGCGGGCAAGACCACCACCACCGAGCGCATCCTCTTCTACACCGGCATCAGCTACAAGATCGGTGAGGTCCACGAGGGCGCGGCCACGATGGACTGGATGGAGCAGGAGCAGGAGCGCGGCATCACGATCACGTCGGCCGCGACGACCTGCTGGTGGAAGGACCACCAGATCAACATCATCGACACCCCCGGGCACGTCGACTTCACCGCCGAGGTCGAGCGCTCGCTGCGCGTCCTCGACGGCGCGGTCGCGGTCTTCGACGGTGTCGCCGGCGTGGAGCCGCAGACCATGACGGTCTGGCGCCAGGCCAACAAGTACTCCGTGCCCCGCATGTGCTTCGTCAACAAGCTCGACCGCACGGGTGCCGACTTCTTCCGCTGCGTCGACATGATGGTCGAGCGCCTCAACAGCACCCCGCTGGTGCTGCAGCTCCCGATCGGCGCGGAGTCCGACTTCCTCGGCGTCGTCGACCTCGTCGGCATGCGCGCCCTGGTGTGGCGCGGCGAGACCAAGATCGGTGAGGACTACGAGGTCGAGGAGATCCCCGCCGACCTCGCCGAGCAGGCCGCCGAGTACCGCGAGAAGCTCGTCGAGACCGTCGCCGAGACCGACGACGACATCATGGAGCGCTACCTCGAGGAGGGTGACGTCTTCACCGTCGAGGAGCTCGAGACCGCGATCCGCAAGGCCACCCTGGCCGACCAGCTCAACCCGGTCCTGTGCGGCACGGCGTTCAAGAACAAGGGCGTGCAGCCCCTGCTCGACGCGGTCGTGAAGTACCTCCCGAGCCCGCTCGACATCGACGCCATCATCGGCCACAAGCCGGGCGACGAGGAGACCGAGATCGAGCGCAAGCCCTCGGACTCCGAGCCGTTCTCCGGCCTGGCCTACAAGATCGCCAGCGACCCGCACCTCGGCAAGCTGATCTACGTCCGGGTCTACTCCGGCAAGCTCGAGGCCGGCTCGACCGTGGTCAACTCGGTCAACGGCCGCAAGGAGCGGATCGGCAAGGTCTACCAGATGCACGCCAACAAGCGTGAGGAGATCGCCTCGGTCGGCGCCGGCCAGATCGTCGCGGTCATGGGCCTGAAGGACACCAAGACCGGTCACACGCTCAGCGACCCCAACAACCAGGTCGTGCTCGAGTCGATGACCTTCCCGGCCCCGGTGATCGAGGTCGCCATCGAGCCGAAGACCAAGTCCGACCAGGAGAAGCTCGGCACCGCGATCCAGCGCCTCTCCGACGAGGACCCGACCTTCACGGTCAAGTCCGACGAGGAGACCGGCCAGACGATCATCGCCGGCATGGGCGAGCTCCACCTCGAGATCCTCGTCGACCGCATGAAGCGCGAGTTCCGCGTCGAGGCGACCGTCGGCAAGCCGCAGGTGGCCTACCGCGAGACCCTCCGCAAGGAGGTCAAGAACCACGGCTACACCCACAAGAAGCAGACCGGTGGGTCCGGCCAGTTCGCGAAGGTCGTCGTCTCGCTCGGCCCGAACATCGACCCCGAGACCGGCACCGGTGCGGGCTACGAGTTCGTCAACAACGTCTCCGGCGGCCGCGTGCCCAAGGAGTACATCCCCTCGGTCGACCAGGGCGGCCAGGAGGCCATGGAGTTCGGCGTGCTCGCCGGCTACCCCATGGTCGACGTGAAGTTCACCCTCGAGGACGGCGCCTACCACGACGTCGACTCCTCCGAGCTCGCGTTCAAGATCGCCGGCAACCAGGCCTTCAAGGAGGCCGCCCGCCAGGCGAAGCCCTGCCTGCTCGAGCCGATGTTCGCCGTGGAGGTGACCACGCCGGAGAGCTTCCTCGGCACGGTCATCGGCGACATCAACTCGCGCCGCGGCCAGATCCGGGCCCAGGAGGAGCGTCACGGTGACATGGTCATCGACGCCCTCGTGCCCCTGTCCGAGATGTTCGGGTACGTTGGCGACCTGAGGTCCAAGACCTCCGGCCAGGCTTCGTACTCGATGGAGTTCGACTCGTACGCCGAGGTTCCCACGAACATCGCCGACGAGATCATCAAGAAGGTCCGCGGCGAGTAGTCCTCGCCGGTCGTCTCCACGGCGACTGGACCCTCGGCACCACCACATCAGTACGAGTCACGTCACAACCAATCCAGGAGGAGCCCACAGTGGCTAAGGCGAAGTTCGAGCGGACCAAGCCGCACGTCAACATCGGGACCATCGGTCACATCGACCACGGCAAGACCACCTTGACCGCGGCGATCACGAAGGTCCTGCACGACAAGCACCCCGACCTCAACGCCGCGTCGGCGTTCGAGGACATCGACAAGGCTCCCGAGGAGCGTCAGCGCGGCATCACGATCTCGATCGCGCACGTCGAGTACCAGACCGAGGCGCGCCACTACGCGCACGTCGACTGCCCGGGTCACGCGGACTACATCAAGAACATGATCACCGGTGCCGCGCAGATGGACGGCGCGATCCTGGTCGTCGCCGCCACCGACGGCCCGATGCCGCAGACCAAGGAGCACGTGCTCCTGGCCCGCCAGGTCGGCGTGCCCGCGATCGTCGTCGCGCTCAACAAGTGCGACATGGTCGACGACGAGGAGCTCATCGAGCTCGTCGAGATGGAGGTGCGCGAGCTCCTCAGCGACTACGAGTTCCCCGGCGACGACATCCCGGTCGTCCGCGTGGCCGCCTTCCCGGCGCTGCAGGGTGACGAGAAGTGGGCCGACTCGATCGTCGAGCTCATGAACGCCGTCGACGAGGGCATCCCGACCCCCGAGCGCGAGACCGACAAGCCGTTCCTCATGCCCGTCGAGGACGTCTTCACCATCACCGGTCGCGGCACGGTCATCACCGGTCGCATCGAGCGCGGCATCATCAAGGTCAACGAGGAGGTCGAGATCGTCGGCATCCGCGAGGGCTCCCAGAAGAGCACCGTCACCGGTGTCGAGATGTTCCGCAAGCTCCTCGACGAGGGCCAGGCCGGCGAGAACGTCGGGCTCCTGCTCCGCGGCACCAAGCGCGAGGACGTCGAGCGCGGCATGGTCGTGATCAAGCCGGGCACGACCACCCCGCACACCAACTTCGAGGCCTCGGTCTACATCCTCAGCAAGGAGGAGGGCGGCCGCCACACGCCGTTCTTCAACAACTACCGTCCGCAGTTCTACTTCCGGACCACGGACGTCACGGGCGTCGTCACGCTGCCCGAGGGCACCGAGATGGTCATGCCGGGTGACAACACCGAGATGTCGGTCGAGCTCATCCAGCCCATCGCCATGGACGAGGGTCTGCGCTTCGCGATCCGCGAGGGTGGCCGCACCGTCGGCGCCGGCCGGGTCGTCAAGATCACCAAGTGATCGACTGACCCAGCAGCACCAGCACCACTGCTCCACCCAGGACCCCCGCAGCCCCCGGGCTGCGGGGGTCCTGCGTGTACGTGCGCCCGCCGGTGTGGGCGCCGTCGCGTTTGCCGGCCGCCGTCCACGGCTACGGTCCCCTCCATGAGCGAGACGCCCGACCTCGGCAAGGACCCCCGGCCAGACCAGCAGCCCGGCCAGCAGCCCGGCCAGCAGCCCTGGACCGACGCCGCGGCGGGCCAGCCGGGCCCGGCGCACGGGCAGCAGCCCTCCCCGCCGGGCCCCTACGGCGCCAACCCCTACGCCCCCGGGCCGTACGCCGGCTTCGCGCCGCCGGACCACCCGCGCACCATGACGGTGCTCGTGCTCGGCATCCTCGGCATCGTGCTGTGCCAGGCCACGGCCCCGTTCGCCTGGGTCATGGGCAAGCGGGCGCTGGCCGAGATCGACGCCTCGGGCGGCGCGATCGGCGGACGCTCCCAGGTGCAGATCGGCTACATCCTGGGCATCGTCGGCACGGTCATCCTCGGCGTGGTGGTCGCCTTCTTCCTCGTCTACCTCGTCATCATCCTGGCCGTCGTGGCCGGGGCCGCCGGGTCCTCCTGACCCGCGGCCGGCACGCTCCGGCGCGGTGGGAGGATGGTCGGCCGTGACCGACCGAGACCGCGTGCTCCCCGCTCGCCCCCACCACAAGCTGACCGAGGACGGTCGGCGGGTGCGCGAGGTGCTCTCCTACAGCCGCCGCGGAGCCCGGTTCACCCCCCGGCAGGCCGCGGCGTGGGCAGCCCACCACGAGGCGTGGTTCGTGCCCGAGGACGCGGTGGACGACCCCGGCTTCCGCTGGTCCTCGGTCTTCGGCCGCGAGGCGCCGCTGGTGGTCGAGATCGGGCCCGGGGTGGGGGAGGCGACCGCCGCCCTCGCCGCCGCGCGGCCCGAGGTCGACGTGCTGGCCCTCGAGGTCTGGCGGCCCGGGGTCGCCGAGGGCATGGGCCGGGTCGCGGAGGCGGGTGCGACCAACGTGCGCTTCTGCTCCGTCGACGCCGTCTGGCTGCTCGAGCACGTCGTCGAGCCCGACTCGCTGGCCGAGCTGTGGACGTTCTTCCCCGACCCCTGGCACAAGGCCCGGCACCACAAGCGTCGGCTCGTCGCCCCGCCCTTCGCGGCCGTGGCGGCCCGGCGGCTCCGACCGGGTGCGGTCTGGCGGCTGGCCACCGACTGGGCGGCGTACGCCGAGCAGATGGTCGAGGTGCTCGACGCCGAGCCGCTGCTCGAGGGCGGCATCGTCGAGCGGTGGGCCGAGCGGCCGGTGACCAAGTTCGAGCGCAAGGGGCTCGCGGCGGGGCGGACGGTCACCGACCTGACCTACCGACGCACGGGCTGACCGCCGGGTCGGCCGGTCGCCTGGTCGGACAAGGGGTTCCCCCCTACCCCCACCCGGGCCCACCCTCCACGATTCCGGGAACGGTTCTCACCGCCCGCCGACCCGACCACGGGACGGCGTCCCGTCCCTGGCCGTGACCCGGCCGCAGGAGGTCCCACCCGTGCTCAAGTCCCTCGCGACGGCTGCCGCCCTCGCCTCCGCCCTCGTCGCCCTGCCCGGCAGCCCCGCCGGCGCCGCCCCCGACGCCGGCCCCACCGCGACCGCGGGACGCGCCGCCCCGGCGCCGCTCGTCACGGCCGCGGACCCCATCGCGTCGCGCTACATCGTGATGCTCGCCGGCGGCGCGGCCGACGCGCGGACCGAGGCCCAGCAGGCGGTCGAGGGCGAGGGCGGCCGGGTCACCGAGGTCTACACCGAGCTCGACGGGTACGCCGCCGTGCTGACGCCCGAGCAGCTGGCCGAGGTGCGCAACGACCCGGCCACCAGCTTCGTCCAGCAGGACGGCGTGATGAGCATCAACGCCACCCAGACCAACCCGACCTACGGCCTGGACCGCATCGACCAGCGCAACCGGCCGCTCTCGGGCACCTACACCTACACCCGGACCGGCGCCGGCGTGCGCAGCTACGTGATCGACACCGGCATCAACGCCTCCCACCAGGAGTTCTCCGGCCGGGTGGCCAGCGGCTACACCGCCATCAACGACGGACGCGGCACCACCGACTGCAACGGCCACGGCACCCACGTCGCCGGCACCGTCGGCGGCACGCGCTACGGCGTCGCCAAGGGCACCACCCTCGTCCCCGTGCGCGTCCTCGGCTGCAACGGCAGCGGCAGCAACTCCGGCGTCATCGCCGGCATGGACTGGGTCGCCTCGACGGCCTCCCGCCCGGCCGTGGCCAACATGAGCCTCGGTGGCGGTGCCGACTCCGCCACCGACGCCGCGGTCGCCCGGATGACCAACGCCGGCGTCACCGTCGTCGTCGCCGCCGGCAACGAGAACCAGAACGCCTGCAACGCCTCGCCGGCCCGTGCCGCCTCGGCGATCACCGTCGCCTCGTCGACCTCGAGCGACGCGCGCTCGTCGTTCTCCAACTACGGCTCCTGCGTCGACATCTTCGCCCCGGGCTCGAGCATCACCTCGGCCTGGATCGGCAGCAGCACCGCCACCAACACCATCTCCGGCACCTCGATGGCCTCGCCGCACGTCGCCGGCGTCGCGGCGCTCTACCTGCAGGGCAACCCGTCGGCCTCGCCGTCGACCGTCACCAACGCCCTGCTCGGCAACGCCACGACCAACGTCGTCTCCGGCGCCAACGGCTCGCCCAACCGCCTGCTCTTCACCTCCTCCTGAGCCGACCCGGCTCCCCCTCGACCTCCGCCCGCCACGGACCCCGTGGCGGGCGGAGGTGCGTCCTGCGCACTAGCCTGCGGCGGTGACCGCGACCGTCGAGACCCCGCGCCGCCCGCGCGTGCACCGGGCCTGGTGGGTCGCGGCCATCACGCTCGGCGCCCTCGTCGCCGCGGCCGGGTTCCGCTCCTCGACCGGTGCGCTCCTGGAGCCGCTGGAGGAGGAGTTCGGGTGGTCGCGCGCCACCACCTCGGGCGCGGTCTCGCTCAACCTCGTGGTCTACGGCCTCACCGCCCCGTTCGCGGCGGCGCTGATGGAGCGCTTCGGGCTCCGGCGGGTCGTCGCCGCCTCGCTGCTCCTCGTCGCCGTCGGCTCCGGCCTCACGCTGGTCATGACGCAGGCCTGGCAGCTGTGGCTGCTGTGGGGCTTCGCGATCGGTGTCGGCACCGGCTCCTTGGCCCTGGTCTTCGGTGCGATCGTGGCCAACCGGTGGTTCGTGCGCCACCGCGGACTGGTCGTCGGCGTGTTCTCCGCCGCCAGCTCGACCGGCCAGCTGGTCTTCCTGCCCGTCATCGCCCACCTCGCCGACGGCCCCGGGTGGCGGTGGGCCTCCGGCCTGGTGGCGGCCTTCGCGCTGCTGCTGGTGCCGCTGGTGCTGCTCCTGCTCGCCGACTCGCCCGCCGCGGCCGGCACAACGGCGTACGGCGCGGGCGAGGACGACCCGGCGCCGGCCGCTCCGGTGCCGACCCGGGGTGCGGCCCGGGTGGCGGTCGACGTGCTGCGCGAGAGCGCGCGGCACCGGACGTTCTGGATCCTCTTCGGCACGTTCTGGATCTGCGGCTGGTCGACCAACGGCCTCATCGGCACCCACTTCATCGCCGCCTCCCACGACCACGGCCTGCCGCAGACGACGGCCGCGTCGCTGCTCGCCCTCATCGGGGTCTTCGACATCGTCGGCACGATCGCGAGCGGCTGGCTGACCGACCGGGTCGACAGCCGCCACCTGCTGCTCGTCTACTACGCGCTGCGCGGGCTCTCGCTGCTCGCCGTGCCCTACCTGCTGGCCGACGTCGTGCAGCCCAGCCTGTTCGTGTTCATCGTCTTCTACGGCCTCGACTGGGTGGCCACCGTGCCGCCGACGGTCGCGCTGTGCCGGGCCCACTTCGGGCCCGAGCGGGCCGGCGTGGTGTTCGGCTGGGTCTTCGCCGCGCACATGGTCGGCGCGGGCGTGGCCGCCAGCTTCGCCGGCATCGTCCGGGAGACCACCGGTGCCTACGACGCCGCGTGGTCCACCGCGGGCCTGCTGTGCCTCGGGGCCGCCGCGGCCGTGCTCCTGGTGCCGCGGGTGCCGGCGGCGACGGCCGAGGTCACCGCCCCGAGGTGAGGCGGCGGCGTACGTCGTCCTGGCGGCGCAGCCGCTCGAGGTCGCGCTCGCGGCGGGCGCCGATGACCGCGGCGAGGAAGTCCTCGGGGTGGGTGCCGGGCGGCGGCAGCGGCGCCACGTGGGCGCTCACGTCCTCGGCGAGCTCGGCGGCGACGGTCGCGCGCGAGTGCGGGTCGAGGGTGGGCGCCCGCCCGAGGAACTGGCGGACACCGAGCGCGAGCCCGGTCGGCAGGGCCGCGATGTCGGCGCGCTCGGCCCAGCCCGCGAGGTGGGGTGGCACCAGCGGCGGGCGGGGGAGGGCGAGCGCGACGCGGGTGCGCACGACGTAGGTGCCGGCGGCGTAGTCGCCGAGCCGCTTGCCGCGCGGGCTGACCAGCATGGAGAAGAACGCCGGCACCCCGAAGAAGGCGTAGACCTCGACGACGCCGATCAGGGTGCGCGTCAGCGCGTGGTGGAAGGAGATCGGCCCGGCGTCGTCGCGCACGGCGCGCAGCCCGAGGGCCAGCTTGCCGAGCGAGCGGCCGCGGGTCAGGGTCTCGAGCGCCGTCGGGGCGGCGACCAGCACGAGGAGGGTCACCGCGATCACCGCCGCCTCGGCCGCTGCGGGATCGGCGTCGATGGTCGCGACCGAGAACAGCAGCAGCACCAGGAGCAGGGCCACGACCGTCGCGGTGACGTCGAGGAGGCCGGCGGCCATCCGGGCGCCGAGGCTGGCCGGGGGGAGGTCGAGCGCGACGGCCTCGCCGGTGACCAGGTCGTCGCTGGTGACCGTGGCGAACTCGCGCGCGGGCATGGGGCCAGTCTGGCACCCCGGGCCGCGGGCGGGCGCCGCATAGGGTGGCGGGCGTGGACCTCGACGCCTACGTGCTCGCGCACGCGCACGAGTGGCAGCGCCTCGAGTCGCTGGTCGACCTGGGTCGTCTCGACGGCGCCCAGAGCGACGAGCTGGTCGAGCGCTACCAGCAGGTCGCCACGCACCTCTCCGTCGTGCGCACCCAGGCGCCCGACAGCCACCTCATCGCCTACCTGTCCTCGCTGCTGGCCCGGGCCCGGATCCGGCTCGTGGGCACCCGCACGAGCACCTGGCGCGGCTTCGGCCGCTTCTTCACCCACCGCTTCCCGGCCGCGCTCTACCGGCTGCGGTGGTGGTGGCTGGGGTGCCTGGTCGCCAACGTCGTGGTGACCGCGGTGATGATGCTGTGGCTGCTCGACAACCCGCAGGTCGAGCAGAGCCTGCTCTCCCCGGCCGAGGTCGACCAGCTGGTCGACAGCGACTTCGAGAGCTACTACAGCGAGAACCCCGCGCAGTCGTTCGCCTCGCTCGTCTGGCTCAACAACACCCGGGTCGCCGCGCTGTGCATCGCGCTCGGGGTGCTCGGGCTGCCGGTGGTCTGGCTGCTGTTCCAGAACGTCGCCAACCTGGCGGTCATCGGCTCGATCATGATCCGCGCCGACCGCGGTGGGGTCTTCTTCGGGCTGATCCTCCCGCACGGCCTGCTCGAGCTGACCGCGATCTTCGTGGCCGGCGGGGTGGGGCTGCGGCTGTTCTGGTCGTGGATCGAGCCCCGTGGCCGCACCCGCGCCGCCTCGCTCGCCCACGAGGGCCGCACCGCGGTCACCGTCGCCCTCGGGCTCGGCGTGGTGCTGCTGGTCAGCGGCATCATCGAGGCCTTCGTGACGCCCTCCCCGCTCCCCACCTGGGCCCGCGTCGGCATCGGCGTGCTCGCCGAGGTCGTCTTCCTGCTCTACGTGTTCGTGCTGGGTCGTCGCGCTGCGCTGCAGGGCGAGTCGGGCGACCTGTCGGCCGACCACCTCGAGGACACGGTCGCCACCCGCGCCTGACCCGCGCCTGACCCGCGCCCGGCCCGCGCCTGGTCCGCCGGACTCAGAGCAGTCCGCGGGCCTTGAGCGAGAGGTAGTGGTCGGCCAGGGCCGGCGGCAGCCGGTCGGCCTCGGCGTCGACGACGTCGACCCCCAACCGGGTCAGCAGGTCGGCGGTACGCCGGCGCCGCTGCCCGGCGTGCTCGGCCGCGGCGGCGTCGTACACCTCCTCGAGCGTGGTGCGGGTGGTGGCCAGCCGGTCCAGGGCGGGGTCGCGCACCGAGGCCAGCACGACGCGGTGGTGCCGGGTGAGGACGGGCAGCACGGGCAGCAGGCCCTCCTCGACCGCGCTCGGCTCGAGCGGGGTCAGCAGCACGACCAGCGCCCGCTGGCGTCCGAACCCCTGGACGGCACCGGCCAGGGCGTCCCAGTCGGCCTCGGCGATGACCGGCTCGAGCTCGGCCATCGCGTCCTGGAGGTCCGCGGAGACCTGCCGGACCCCGGCCGAGCGCAGCCGCGAGCGCACCCGGCGGTCGCCGGCCACGAAGTCGACGCGGTCGCCCGCCCGCGCGGCGAGGGCGGCCAGCAGCAGGGCGGCGTCCATGGCCGAGTCGAGGCGGGGCACGTCGTCGACCCGGCCCGCCGAGGTGCGGCTGGTGTCGAGCACCAGCACCACGCGGCGGTCGCGCTCGGGCTGCCAGGTGCGGACGACGACGTTGCTGGTGCGCGCCGAGGCCCGCCAGTCGATCGAGCGCACGTCGTCGCCGCGGACGTACTCGCGCAGGGAGTCGAACTCCGTGCCCTGCCCGCGCACCCGCACCGCGGCCCGGCCGTCGAGGTCGCGCAGCCGGGCCAGCCGCGAGGGCAGGTGCTTGCGGGAGTCGAACGGCGGCAGCGACCGCACCGACCCCGCGACGTCGACGGTGCGCTGGCGGGCCACCAGCCCGAGCGGGCCAGGCAGCCGGACCGTGACCCCCAGGGCGCGCAGCTCCCCGCGGCGCACCGGCTGGAGCCGGGTCACCAGCGCGGCCCGGTCGCCCGGCCCGAGACGCAGCCGGTGGCGGTCGCCGGTCGCGCCGGCGGTGGGCTGCCAGGCGTCGCGCACGACCCCGCGCATGGTGCGGCCGGTGGGGTTGGCCACGACCAGCACCGCCTGGGCCGGGTGGCCCTGCCGGACCGTGCCGACCGGGCGGCGTACGAACGTCAGGGCGGCGGGTCGCGGTGCGAGCAGCCAGTCGGCCAGGCCCAGCAGCAGCACGAGCAGCAGCCACAGCCACACCGTGCCCGCCCCGGGGCGCAGCACGACCGCCACCAGTCCCAGCAGGACCAGCAGCGGCACCCGCCCCGTGATCGCCATCGGGTGCGCGCCTAGCGGGGGACCGGCACCGAGCCGAGCGCCGAGGCCAGCACCTGGGCGACGTCGACGCCCTCGAGCTCGGCCTCGGGGCGCAGGCCCAGGCGGTGGACCAGGGTGGCGTGCGCCAGCGACTTCACGTCGTCGGGCGTCACGAAGTCGCGACCCGAGAGCCACGCCCAGGCCCGCGCCGCCCGCAGCAGCGCGGTCGAGCCGCGCGGGCTGACGCCCAGGGACAGCGAGGGCGACTCGCGGGTGGCCCGCGCGATGTCGACGATGTACGCCGCCACCTCGGGGCTGACCTGCACCGACCGCACCGCGCGCTGGCCGGCCTCGACATCGGCCCCGGAGGCGACCGCGCTGACGCCGGCGGCCCGCACGTCGCGCGGGTCGAACCCGGCGGCGTGCCGGGTCAGGACCTCGATCTCCGCGTCGCGCACGGGGATCGGCAGCACGACCTTGAGCAGGAACCGGTCGAGCTGCGCCTCGGGCAGCGGGTAGGTGCCCTCGTGCTCGACGGGGTTCTGCGTGGCGGCGACGACGAACGGCGAGGGCAGCCGGTGGGTGGTGCCGTCGACCGAGACCTGGCCCTCCTCCATCGCCTCGAGCAGCGCCGACTGGGTCTTGGGGGGCGTGCGGTTGACCTCGTCGGCCAGCAGCAGGTTGGTGAAGACCGGGCCCTCGCGGAACGACAGCTCGCCCGCGTGGGAGTCGATGACCATCGACCCGGTGATGTCGCCGGGCATCAGGTCGGGGGTGAACTGCACCCGCCGGGTCTCCACCGACAGGCTGGCCGCCAGCGAGCGCACCAGGAGGGTCTTGGCCGTGCCGGGCACGCCCTCCATGAGCACGTGGCCGCCGCACAGCATGGCCACGAGCAGGCCGGAGACCGCCGCGTCCTGGCCGACCACCGCCTTGGCCACCTCGTGGCGCACCGCGGTCAACCGCTCCCGGACCTCCCCGTCGGGGCCCGACCGCTTCTGCAGCGGCGGGGACGCCGGTGGTGCGGACGGGGGTGCGGACGGGGGTGCCGCTGGGGGTGCGGAGGGCGGGGGCGGCGGGGGAGCGCTGGCGGGGTCGAGCGGGTGCTCGGTCACGATCGGCGTACCTCTTCCTCGAGTGCGGCCAGGGCGTTGGCCAGGCTGATCAGGTCACGGTCGGAGCCGGGCACGCGCCCGGTGCTGCCGAGGAGGTCGCCCACCTCGGCCTCGGTGCGGCCGACGTGGCGGGCCACGTCGCGCACCAGCGTCGTCTCCTCGGCGGTGCCGAGGCGCATCCGGGCCCGCACCCGCGCCCGGGTGGCCGCGCGCAGGGTGGCCGCGGCGTGGGCGCGGTCGCCGGAGCGGCGGTAGAGGCGGCCGCGGCTGCGGGTCGTCTCGATCGCCCGCACCACGACCGGGAGCGGCTCGATCGCGAGCGGGCCGAGCCGGCGGCCCCGCCACAGCACGAGCGCGAGGCCCGCGAGGCCGAGCACCCAGACCCCCGGCAGCACCCAGCCGGGCAGCAGCGAGCGCAGCCCGACGCCGTCGTCGCCCACCAGGTCGGCGTACGACGGGACGTACCAGACCAGGCGCTCGTCCTGCCCCAGCAGGCGCAGGGCCACGGCCGCGTTGTCGGCGCGCAGCACCTGGTCGTTGGTCAGCAGCTGCGGGGCGCCGAGCAGGGTCAGGTCGCCGGTGGTGACGAGGGTGTCGGCGAAGCAGCCGGAGCCGGGCATGGCACCGGCCTGGTCGACCTCGATGCGCAGGTCGCCGAACAGCGGGTCGTCGCAGCCGGCCTCGATCGGGTCGCCGCCGTCGACCGAGCCGGGCGAGCCCGGGCGGTCGAGCAGGCGCAGCAGCTCGGGGCCGGGGTCGACGACCACGAGGCGGGCGCCGCGGGTGTCGTCGCGGAGCCGGTCGACGGTGCTCTCGCCGAGCTCGTCGGCCGACGTCACCACCACGGCCGTGCCGGCGCCGGCCCCGGCCTCGGCGAGCTCGTCGGCCGAGCGGGCGGTCTCGACGTCGACGCCTTCCTCGGCCAGCACCCGGGCCACCGCCCGGGCGCCGTCCTCGCCGGCGTTGGCCGGGTCGTAGGGCGTCGTGTTGCCCTGCTCGCCGCGGGTCAGCAGCGCGACGCCGAGCGCGAGCAGCACGAAGGCGGCCACCACCAGGGCCGCCCGGTGCCGGCGCACCCAGCCGGTCGGGCCTCCGGCCGCCGGGGGTGCGGAGGCCGGCGCCGTCGCGGCGCTCACCGGGCCCGTCCCAGCTCGACGTCGAGGTCGAGCACGAGGGCGGCCTGGTCGCGGTCGGCCGGCCGCTCGCCGTACATGACGGCGTCGAAGAGGTCGGCGCCCGCGGCGGTGCGCTCGCGCAGGTCGGGGTACTCGGCGGCCAGCACGGCCGCCACCTCGTGCGCGGTGACCCCGGGGGAGTCCTCGAGCCGGCCGCGCTCGACCTGCCGGCGGGCCAGGGCGCGGAAGCCCTCGACGACGGCCTCGGCGAAGCGGCCCTCGACCAGCGCCGCCTCGGCGCGCGCCCGCAGCTGCGCCGCGGAGAGGACCTCGTCGGTCAGCACGTCGCCCTCGCGCCCGACCGCGGCGCGCGCCGTACGACGGGCGCGGGAGGCGAGGAAGCCCAGTCCGCCCACGAGCAGCACGACGACCAGGGTGATCGCCAACCAGCTCAGCGACGGCACGTCGCGCGCGCCCTCGACGCCGCCGTCGAAGGTGCGGCCGATCCAGTCGATGATCCGCTGGAGGACGCCGTCGCGGTAGTAGGAGGGGTCGGTGAGCTCGCGACCGAGCAGGTCGCGGGCCTGCTCGCTTGTCGGGTCGAGCGGGGGCTCCCGCCTCACCGCTCGAGGATCCCGGCCTGGCGCATCAGCTCGACGTCGTACCCCTCGAGGCGCATGCGCTGGTCGAGGTACTGCAGCGAGGTGACCGTCGAGGCGAAGGGCGCCACGAACGCCGTCGTCGCGACCTGGGCCAGCGCCGAGCCGACCACGGTGACGAGGAGGGTGTAGTCGGCCGGGACCGCCAGGGAGCCGAAGGCGGACAGCAGCGAGAACGGCGTGCCGAGGATCTGGCCCGCGAAGCTCCCGATCAGCAGGGTCAGCAGGGCGATGCCCAGGACCCGCCAGAACGAGCCGCGGGTGAGGCGGTAGCCCCGGCCGATGCTCGCGAGGACGCCGAGCCGTTCGAGCATCAGCGGCGGCACGGGCAGGTAGTAGACCTTGATCCAGAACCACAGCAGGAACGCCACGAAGACCGGCACCGAGACGATGATGACGACGACGGCGGCGACCGTGGGTGCCGAGACGGCCACGAGTACGCACGCCAGGACGTAGACGGTGATGATGACCGTCGTCGCCAGTCCCAGCAGCAGCGTCAGGCCGACCAGGCGCCACCGGCGGCCGTGGGTGGCGGCCCAGGCCTCGCCGAGCGAGAGCCGGCGGCCGACCGCTGCCGCGGCCGTGACGTGCACGATCATCCCCGTCACCAGGACCAGGCCGAGCCCCTGGAGCACGATGCCGAGGCCGAGCGACCCGAGCGCGGCCGCGGAGCCGAGGTCGTCGCCCGTGCCCGTCTCGCCGATCGGCGCCGCCGGGTCGTAGGCCAGGCCGACGGTCCAGGTCAGCAGCGTGGTGACCAGCACCGGGACGGCCATCGTCACCGCCGCGACCAGCACCGCCGCACCCACCGTCGCCTTGGGGTTGAAGCGGATGATGCGGAACGCGGCGTCGTACATCTCGCCGAGGGTGAGGGGACGCAGCGGCATCGCTCCCGGCTTGTGGGCGGCGCCGAGCATCCCGCGCGGCGGGGCCCACCCCGGCGGCGGTCCGCCGGCCGGGCCCGGGGCCGGCGCGCCCGGTGCGGCGTACGCCGGCGGCACGACCCAGCGCGACGGGCCACCGGCGGCGTGGGCAGGGGCCGGCGGGGCGCCCGGCGGCGGCGGTCCGGGCGGCGGGGGACCCGGGGGCGGGTGGTCCGTCATGGCTCCTCGTCGTCCTTGCCTCGTCCTGCGTCGGGCGGTGGGGTGCCATCCTGTCAGGCGGGGCCCCGGCGTCCCCACCGACGACCTCGGCCCCGGGGGGGGGGGGGGGGGGGGGGGGGGGGGGGTGGGGGGGGGGGCCCCGCGGGGCCCCGGTGTGCCGGTGGGGGCGCCCCCCCCCCCCCCCCCCCCCCCCCCCCCCCCCCCCCGGGGGGGGCGTCGTGGAGTTGGAACCGTGCGCCCATCTCTGCCAAGATGTCCAGGTTGCTCCGGCGGGTTGTCGGGGTGCGGCAGGTCTTGACTACTGAATCGCGTCTCCCGGCTCGGCCCCCAGGGGCCGGCACCACTGAGCTGGCGTGGGCGTGTGGGTAGGCAGTAGCCGCACCGCACAGCCTCCCTCCCAGGGGAAGACCGATCAGCGACCACCAGCAGGCCCAGGATCCCCGTGATCCGGGTCGGCAGCGATCCGGTGCGGATCGTCATGTGGAGACATGACGACACGCCCGACCGCGGGGGTCGGACCCGGAGCCCAGCACGACCCAAGCCATGACGCAGGACGAACGAGTGAGGACGAGCTACCTATGGCGGGACAGAAGATCCGCATCAGGCTCAAGGCCTATGACCACGAGGTGATCGACACCTCGGCGCGCAAGATCGTGGACACCGTCACCCGCACGGGTGCGCGCGTCGCCGGCCCCGTGCCGCTGCCGACCGAGAAGAACGTGTACTGCGTCATCCGCTCGCCCCACAAGTACAAGGACTCGCGCGAGCACTTCGAGATGCGCACCCACAAGCGCCTCATCGACATCATCGACCCCACGCCCAAGACCGTCGACTCGCTCATGCGGCTCGACCTGCCTGCCGGTGTGGACATCGAGATCAAGCTCTGAGCCAGAGGACTGACGAGATGACTACCGAACGCAACATGAAGGGCCTGCTGGGCACCAAGCTCGGCATGACCCAGCTGTGGGACGAGAACAACCGCGTCGTCCCCGTCACCGTGATCGCGGCCGGCACCAACGTCGTGACCCAGGTCCGGCTGCCCGAGCCCGACGGCTACAACGCCATCCAGGTCGGCTACGGCGAGATCGAGGGCCGCAAGGTCAACAAGCCCGAGGCGGGCCACTTCGCCAAGGCCGGCACCACCCCGCGCCGCCACCTGGTGGAGATCCGCACCGCCGAGGCCTCGACCTACACCGTCGGCCAGGAGCTGCCCGTCGACACCTTCGAGGTCGGCGAGCGCATCGACGTCACCGGCACCAGCAAGGGCAAGGGCTTCGCCGGCACGATGAAGCGCCACGGCTTCTCCGGCGTCGGCGCCTCCCACGGTGCCCACCGCAACCACCGCAAGCCGGGCTCGATCGGCGCCTGCGCCACCCCCGGCCGCGTGTTCAAGGGCGTCCGGATGGCCGGCCACATGGGCACCGACACCGTCACCACCCAGAACGTCACCGTGCACGCCGTCGACGTCGAGAAGGGCCTGATCCTGGTCAAGGGCGCTGTGCCCGGCCCCCGGGGCGGCCTGATCGTGCTGCGCACGGCTGCGAAGAAGCAGGAGGCCTGAGCATGGCTATCGTCAAGGTCGACCTCCCGTCCGAGATCTTCGGCGCCAAGGTCAACGTGCCGCTGATCCACCAGGTCGTCGTCGCCCAGCGCGCCGCCGCCCGCCAGGGCACGCACTCCACCAAGACCCGCGGCGAGGTCCGCGGCGGTGGCCGCAAGCCCTACAAGCAGAAGGGCACCGGCCGCGCCCGCCAGGGCTCGACCCGCGCCCCGCAGTTCGCCGGCGGTGGCACGGTCCACGGCCCGCAGCCGCGCGACTACTCGCAGCGGACCCCCAAGAAGATGAAGGCCGCCGCCCTGCGCGGGGCCCTGTCCGACCGGGCCGCCCACGACCGCATCCACGTCGTCGACGCGCTGGTCTCGGGCGAGAAGCCCTCGACCAAGGCCGCGCTCCAGGCGCTGGCCGACGTTGCCACCCGCACCAAGTTCCTGGTCGTGGTCGAGCGCGAGGACACCCTGACGCGTCTCTCGCTGCGCAACCTGCCCGAGGTGCACGTCCTCGCGGCCGACCAGCTCAACACCTACGACGTGCTGGCCGCCGACGACGTGGTGTTCACCCAGGCCGCCTACGACGCGTTCGTGGCCCTGCAGACGCGCACCGCGCAGACGGCCCCGGCCGTCGGCCTGGACAAGACCGAGGAGGGCGAGAAGTGAGCACGATCCACAAGGACCACCGTGACGTCCTGATCGCGCCGGTGGTGTCGGAGAAGAGCTACGGCCTCCTCGACGCCAACAAGTACACCTTCCTGGTGCACCCCGACGCGAACAAGACCGAGATCAAAATCGCGGTCGAGAAGATCTTCGACGTCAAGGTCACCTCGGTGAACACCCTCAACCGCCCCGGCAAGACGCGCCGCACCCGCAACGGCACCGGCAAGCGCAAGGACACCAAGCGCGCCATCGTCAGCCTGGCCGAGGGCCACCGCATCGACATCTTCGCCGGCCCGGCCTCCTGATCGGGCGAGAGGACTCAGACTGATGGCAATCCGCAAGTACAAGCCGACCACCCCGGGCCGCCGCGGCTCCTCGGTGGCCGACTTCGTCGAGATCACCCGCACCACGCCCGAGAAGTCGCTGACCCGCCCGCTGCCCAAGAAGGGCGGCCGCAACAACCAGGGCCGGATCACCACGCGGCACCAGGGCGGTGGCCACAAGCGCGCCTACCGCGTCGTCGACTTTCGTCGCTACGACAAGGACGGCGTGCCGGCCAAGGTCGCGCACATCGAGTACGACCCCAACCGCACCGCGCGCATCGCGCTGCTGCACTACGCCGACGGCGAGAAGCGCTACATCATCGCGCCGCGCGACCTGCGCCAGGGCACCCGCGTGGAGTCCGGCCCGCAGGCCGACATCAAGCCGGGCAACAACCTGCCGCTGCGCCACATCCCGGTCGGCACGACGATCCACTGCGTCGAGCTCCGCCCCGGCGGCGGCGCCAAGATCGCCCGCTCCGCCGGCATCTCGGCCCAGCTCGTCGCCCGTGAGGGCTCGCGCGCCACGCTGCGCATGCCCTCGGGCGAGATGCGCTTCGTCGACGTGCGCTGCCGCGCCACCGTCGGCGAGGTCGGCAACGCCGAGCAGTCCAACATCAACTGGGGCAAGGCCGGCCGCATGCGCTGGAAGGGCAAGCGCCCGACCGTCCGCGGTGTCGTGATGAACCCGGTCGACCACCCGCACGGTGGTGGCGAGGGCAAGACCTCGGGTGGTCGTCACCCGGTGTCCCCCTGGGGCAAGCCCGAGGGCCGCACGCGCAAGCGCAAGGCCTCCGACTCCCAGATCATCCGTCGTCGCAAGTCCGGCAAGGGTAGGAAGTAACCACAGATGCCTCGCAGCCTGAAGAAGGGCCCCTTCGTCGACGACCACCTGCAGAAGAAGGTGGACGCCGAGAACGAGAAGGGCTCGCACAACGTCATCAAGACCTGGTCGCGCCGGTCGATGATCGTGCCGGACATGATCGGTCACACGATCGCCGTGCACGACGGCCGCAAGCACGTCCCGGTCTTCGTCACCGACTCGATGGTCGGTCACAAGCTGGGCGAGTTCGCCCCGACCCGCACCTACCGCGGGCACGTCAAGGAAGACCGGAAGGGGCGTCGTCGCTGATGGCCACCACCGAGCGCAACCGCATCACCGCGCGTCGCGACACCCTGCTGGGCGACCAGCCGGGCGCCTTCGCCGTCGCCCGGTTCCAGCGGATCACCCCGATGAAGGCGCGCCGGGTCGTCGACCTGGTCCGCGGCCTCCCCGTCGACGAGGCCCTGGCCCTGCTGCAGTTCGCGCCGCAGGCCGCCTCCGAGACCGTCTACAAGGTGCTCGAGAGCGCCATCGCCAACGCCGAGACCACCGAGGGCCTCGCGGCCGCCGACCTGGTCGTCAGCAAGGCGATGGTCGACGAGGGTCCGACCATGAAGCGCTGGCGCCCCCGGGCCCAGGGCCGGGCGACCCGGATCAACAAGCGCACGAGCCACATCACCCTCGTCGTCCAGCCGGCCGACGTGGTCAACGGGAAGGGTGCCTGATGGGCCAGAAGATCAACCCCAACGGGTTCCGCCTCGGGATCAGCACCGACCACAAGTCGCGCTGGTACGCCGACAAGCTCTACAAGAGCTACGTCGGCGAGGACGTCGCGATCCGCAAGCTGCTCTCCAAGGGCATGGAGCGGGCCGGCATCTCCAAGGTCGAGATCGAACGCACCCGTGACCGCGTCCGCGTCGACATCCACACCGCCCGGCCGGGCATCGTCATCGGCCGCCGCGGCGCCGAGGCCGACCGCATCCGTGGCGAGCTCGAGAAGCTGACCGGCAAGCAGGTCCAGCTCAACATCCTCGAGGTCAAGTCCCCGGAGATGGACGCCCAGCTCGTCGCCCAGGGCGTTGCCGAGCAGCTCGCCGGCCGCGTGCAGTTCCGCCGCGCGATGCGCAAGGCGATGCAGACCACGATGCGCTCCGGTGCCAAGGGCATCCGGATCCAGTGCTCGGGCCGCCTCAACGGCGCCGAGATGTCGCGCACCGAGTTCTACCGCGAGGGCCGCGTCCCGCTGCACACGCTGCGTGCCGACATCGACTACGGCTTCTACGAGGCCAAGACGACCTTCGGCCGCATCGGCGTGAAGGTCTGGATCTACAAGGGCGAGGTCGCCGGCACCCGTGCCGAGCGCCAGGCCCAGGCCGCTGCGCGCGCCGGTGTCCCCGGCCGCGGCGGCAACCGCCCCGGTCGCGGTGGCGAGCGTCCGAGCCGTGGCTCGCGCCCGTCCCGCGCCGACCGCGAGGGCACGACCGACGCCCCGGCCCAGGCCGGCGCCGAGGCCCCCGCGGAGACGACTCCCGGAACGGAGGGCTGACCCATGCTGATGCCCCGTCGTGTCAAGCACCGCAAGCAGCACCACCCCACGCGCCGCGGCGCGGCCAAGGGTGGCACCACGCTGGCCTTCGGTGACTTCGGCATCCAGGCCATCGAGGGCCACTACGTGACCAACCGGCAGATCGAGTCCGCTCGTATCGCCATGACCCGGCACATCAAGCGTGGCGGCAAGGTGTGGATCAACATCTACCCCGACCGCCCGCTGACCAAGAAGCCCGCCGAGACCCGCATGGGTTCCGGCAAGGGCTCGCCCGAGTGGTGGGTCGCCAACGTCAAGCCCGGCCGCGTCATGTTCGAGCTGTCCGGCGTGCCGGAGGACGTCGCCCGCGAGGCGATGCGCCGCGCCATCCACAAGCTCCCCATGAAGTGCCGCTTCATCACCCGAGAGGCCGGTGAGTTCTGATGGCGATCGACACCAAGGCGCACGAGCTCGACGAGCTCAACGCCGTCGACCTCGAGGCCAAGCTCCGCGAGGCCAAGGAGGAGCTGTTCAACCTCCGCTTCCAGGCGGCGACCGGCCAGCTCGAGAGCCACGGCCGGCTCCGTTCGGTCAAGAAGGACATCGCCCGCATCTACACCGTGATCCGCGAGCGCGAGCTCGGTATCCGGGTCGCGCCGGGCACGAAGGACGAGGCAACCGCATGAGCACCGACAGCACCGAGAGCACGACCGAGGGCCTGCAGCGCAACGCCCGCAAGAGCCGCGAGGGCCTGGTCGTCAGCGACAAGATGGACAAGACCGTCGTGGTCGAGGTCGAGGACCGCGTCAAGCACGCGCTCTACGGCAAGGTCATGCGCCGCACCAGCCGGCTCAAGGCCCACGACGAGAACAACGAGTGCGGCGTCGGCGACCGGGTCCTGATCATGGAGACCCGTCCGCTGTCGGCCACCAAGCGCTGGCGCCTCGTGCGCGTGCTCGAGAAGGCCAAGTAACCCACCACACCGTTCGGCCAGGCTCCCGGACCCCGCGTCCGGGAGAACCGGCTCGACAAGGAGAGACACAGTGATTCAGCAGGAGTCGCGACTCAAGGTCGCCGACAACACGGGTGCCAAGGAGATCCTCTGCATCCGGGTGCTCGGCGGCTCGGGTCGTCGCTACGCCGGCATCGGTGACGTCATCGTCGCCACCGTCAAGGACGCGATCCCCGGCGGCAACGTCAAGAAGGGCGACGTCGTCAAGGCCGTCGTCGTGCGCACCGTCAAGGAGCGCCGCCGGGCCGACGGGTCCTACATCCGCTTCGACGAGAACGCCGCGGTGATCCTCAAGAACGACGGGGAGCCGCGCGGCACGCGCATCTTCGGCCCCGTCGGCCGCGAGCTGCGCGAGAAGCGCTTCATGAAGATCATCTCGCTCGCCCCGGAGGTGCTGTGATGGCGGACAACCGCCCGGCGAAGATCGCCATCAAGAAGGGCGACACCGTCAAGGTGATCGCAGGCAAGGACAAGGGCGCCGAGGGCAAGGTCATCAAGGTGCTCCGCGAGGAGCAGCGGCTGATCGTCGAGGGTGTCAACCGCATCAAGCGGCACACCAAGGCCGTCAACCAGGGCGGTCGCTCCGGCTCGACCGGCGGCATCATCACCACCGAGGCCCCGATCCACGTCTCCAACGTGATGCTCGTCGAGGGCGACGGCGTGACCCGCATCGGCTTCCGCCGCGAGGAGGTCACCAAGCGCCGTCCCGACGGCTCGACCTACCTGGGCACGCGCAGCGTGCGCATCTCGCGCAAGACCGGCAAGGAGATCTGAGATGACCGAGGGTTCCGTGGCCGAGAAGGTCACCCCGCGCCTGAAGACGCGCTACCGCGAGGAGATCGTGCCGGCGCTGACGTCGGAGTTCTCCATCCCCAACGTCATGCAGGTCCCCGGCCTGGTGAAGATCGTCGTCAACATGGGTGTCGGCGAGGCTGCTCGTGACTCCAAGCTGATCGAGGGCGCCATCCGCGACCTCACCGCGATCACCGGCCAAAAGCCGGCCGTGACCAAGGCCCGCAAGTCGATCGCGCAGTTCAAGCTGCGCGAGGGTATGCCGATCGGTGCGCACGTCACGCTGCGCGGCGACCGGATGTGGGAGTTCCTCGACCGCCTGCTGTCGCTCGCGCTCCCGCGCATCCGCGACTTCCGGGGCCTGAACCCCAAGCAGTTCGACGGCAACGGCAACTACACCTTCGGCCTCACCGAGCAGGTCATGTTCCACGAGATCGACCAGGACAGGGTCGACCGGCAGCGCGGCATGGACATCACCATCGTCACCACCGCCACCAACGACGACCAGGGGCGCGCGCTGCTCAAGCAGCTCGGCTTCCCCTTCAAGGAGAACTGAGCCATGGCGAAGACGTCCCTCAAGGTCAAGGCGGCCCGGAAGCCGAAGTTCGCCGTCCGCGGCTACACCCGCTGCCAGCGCTGCGGCCGGCCGAAGGCGGTCTACCGCAAGTTCGGGCTGTGCCGCATCTGCCTGCGCGAGATGGCGCACCGCGGCGAGCTGCCCGGCGTGACCAAGTCCTCCTGGTGACCACCAGCCACACCAACCGCTGAAGGTCGCCGGTCCTCGAGGCCGGCGAAACCGCAGAAGAGAGAGAACACCCTTCATGACCATGACCGACCCGATCGCAGACATGCTGACCCGTCTGCGCAACGCCAACTCGGCGTTCCACGACGACGTGTCGATGCCCTACAGCAAGCTCAAGCAGGGCGTCGCCGAGATCCTCAAGCAGGAGGGCTACATCGCCTCCTTCGAGGTCACCGACAACGAGGGCCCGGGCCAGACGCTCACCATCACCCTCAAGTACGGCCGCAACCGCGAGCGCTCGCTCGCCGGCGTGCGCCGCATCAGCAAGCCCGGCCTGCGCGTGTACGCCAAGCACACCGGCCTCCCGAAGGTGCTCGGCGGCCTCGGCGTCGCGATCATCTCCACCAGCCAGGGCCTGCTCACCGACCGCCAGGCCAACCAGAAGGGCGTGGGCGGCGAAGTCCTCGCCTACGTCTGGTGACCCGAGACCGAGACAAGGAGAACTAGAAGCATGTCGCGCATTGGCAAGCTCCCCGTCGCGGTCCCGTCCGGTGTCGACGTGGCCATCGACGGCCCCCTGGTGACCGTCAAGGGCCCCAAGGGCACCCTGAGCCACACCGTCGCCGAGCCGATCGTGGTCGAGAAGGGTGACGACGGCGTCCTCGACGTCAAGCGCCCCGACGACGAGCGCACCAGCAAGTCGCTCCACGGCCTGACCCGCACGCTGGTCAACAACATGGTCGTCGGCGTCACCGAGGGCTACGAGAAGAAGCTCGAGATCGTGGGCGTCGGCTACCGCGTCCTGTCCAAGGGCCCGACCCAGCTGGAGTTCCAGCTCGGGTACTCCCACCCGATCATCTTCGACGCGCCCGAGGGCATCACCTTCACCGTCGACGGCCCGACCAGGCTCGGTGTCGTCGGCATCGACAAGCAGCTGGTCGGCGAGGTCGCCGCCAACATCCGCAAGCTCCGCAAGCCCGAGCCGTACAAGGGCAAGGGCGTCCGGTACTCCGGCGAGCACATCCGCCGCAAGGTCGGAAAGGCTGGTAAGTAGTCCATGGCCGTCAAGATCAAGCAGCAGAAGCACGCCTCCAAGCGGCTTCAGTCGCGGCTCAAGCGTCAGGTGCGCGGCCGCAAGCGCATCAGCGGCACCGCCGAGCGTCCGCGCCTCGTGGTCACCCGCTCCACCCGGCACCTGTTCGTCCAGGTCGTCGACGACCTGGTGGGCAAGACGCTCGCCTCGGCCTCGACCATGGAGGCCGACCTGCGCGCCCTCGACGGCGACAAGAGCGCCAAGGCCACCCGGGTCGGCGAGCTCGTCGCCGAGCGGGCCAAGGCCGCGGGCGTCGAGTCGGTCGTCTTCGACCGTGCCGGCAACCAGTACCACGGCCGGATCGCGGCCCTGGCCGACGGGGCCCGCTCCGGCGGGCTCTCGTTCTGAGCCAGCGACAGACGAGAACAGGGAGCAGATACTCATGAGTGGAGCCCAGCGCGGACAGCGCGGAGGCGGTGACCGGCGCGGACGCGACGGTGGCCGCGGCCAGGGTGCTGAGAAGAGCCAGTACCTCGAGCGGGTCGTCGCGATCAACCGTGTCGCCAAGGTCGTCAAGGGTGGTCGACGCTTCAGCTTCACCGCCCTCGTCGTCGTCGGTGACGGTGACGGGATGGTCGGCGTCGGCTACGGCAAGGCCAAGGAGGTGCCCGCGGCGATCGCCAAGGGTGTCGAGGAGGCCAAGAAGGCGTTCTTCCGGGTGCCCCGCATCCAGGGGACGATCCCGCACCCCGTCCAGGGTGAGAAGGCGGCCGGTGTCGTCTTCCTGCGGCCCGCCTCGCCCGGTACCGGCGTCATCGCCGGCGGCCCGGTGCGTGCGGTGCTCGAGTGCGCCGGCATCCACGACGTGCTGAGCAAGTCGCTCGGCTCGTCCAACCAGATCAACATCGTGCACGCGACCGTCGAGGCGCTGCGCATGCTCGAGCAGCCCGAGGCCGTCGCCTCGCGCCGCGGCCTGCCCGTCGAGGACGTCGCCCCGGCGGCGCTGCTCAGGGCGCAGGAGCAGGGCAAGGTCGAGGCGGCCGAGGCCGCTGCCGCAGGGGTGACCTCCTGATGGCGCAGCTCAAGGTCCAGCAGAAGAAGTCCACCATCGGGTGCAAGGCCAACCAGCGCGACACCATGCGCTCGCTGGGCCTCAAGCGCATCGGTGACGTGGTCGTCAAGGAGGACCGCCCGGAGATCCGCGGCATGGTCCACACCGTCCGTCACCTGGTGACGGTCGAGGAGGTCGAGTGACATGACGCTCAAGCTGCACCACCTGAAGCCCGCTCCGGGCGCCAAGAAGGCCAAGACCCGCGTCGGTCGCGGTGAGGGCTCCAAGGGCAAGACCGCCGGTCGCGGCACCAAGGGCACCAAGGCCCGCTACCAGGTCCGCGCCGGGTTCGAGGGTGGCCAGACGCCGATCCACATGCGTCTGCCCAAGCTCAAGGGCTTCAAGAACCCGTTCAAGGTCGAGTTCCAGGTCGTCAACCTCGACAAGCTCTCCACCCTCTTCCCCGAGGGCGGCGACGTCACCGTCGACTCCCTGGTCGCCAAGGGTGCGGTCCGCAAGAACCAGCCGGTCAAGGTGCTCGGCCAGGGCGACGTGTCCGTCGCGCTGACCGTGACGGCTGACGCCGTCTCCGCCTCGGCCAAGCAGAAGATCGAGGCCGCCGGCGGCTCGGTCACCGTGGGCTGAGACCGGCCCACCGACGTACGACGACGAAGGGGCGTCCCTGCCAAGGGCCGCCCCTTCGTCGCGCTCGGGGTGGTGCCGCACCACGCACGCCGACCACCGAGCGTGCCCGTGGCCGCCACCACCGACCCACCCGCCTGTTAGGCTTCCCGAGGCCCAGCGCCCCCTGCGCAGCGACGCGTCCTGACGCGTCGCTGTCGTCTGGGCCGGGCCCTCACCGCTTGGAGAAAGAGGACACGTGCTCACCGCGTTCGCCAACGCCTTCCGGACCCCGGACCTGCGCAAGAAGCTGCTGTTCGTCCTGCTGATCATCGTGATCTTCCGGGCGGGCTCGCAGATCCCGGCTCCGGGCGTCAACGTGGCCAACGTCGACCAGTGCCTGGGCCAGGACGCCAACAGCGAGGGCGTCTACACGCTCATCAACCTGTTCTCCGGCGGCGCGCTGCTCCAGCTGACGATCTTCGCGCTCGGGATCATGCCCTACATCACCGCGAGCATCATCCTGCAGCTGCTCGTCGTGGTGATCCCCCGGCTGGAGGCCCTCAAGAAGGAGGGTCAGGCCGGCCAGACCAAGATCACCCAGTACACCCGCTACCTGACGCTGGGCCTCGCGGTCCTCCAGGCGACGGGCATCGTGGCGCTGGCCCGCAACGGCTCGCTGCTGCAGAACTGCACCGAGCCGCTGCTGCACAGCCAGGGCCTCTCGACGTTCATCGTCATGGTCGTCACCATGACCGCCGGCACCGCCGTCATCATGTGGCTCGGCGAGCTCATCACCGAGCGCGGCGTCGGCAACGGCATGTCGATCCTCATCTTCACCCAGGTCGTCGCCACCTTCCCGACCGCCCTGTGGCAGGTCGGCAAGACCCAGGGCTGGTGGACCTTCGGCGTGGTGATCGCCGTCGGCCTCGTCGTGGTCGCCGCGGTCATCTTCATCGAGCAGGCCCAGCGCCGCATCCCGGTGCAGTACGCCCGCCGGATGGTCGGCCGCAAGATGTTCGGCGGCTCCTCGACCTACATCCCGCTCAAGGTCAACCAGGCCGGCATCATCCCCGTCATCTTCGCCTCGTCGCTGCTCTACCTGCCGGCGATGGCGGTCCAGTTCAACCAGAACAACCCCAACCCGCCGGCCATCGTCGGCTGGATCAACGAGCACTTCGTGCGCGGCGACCACCCGTACTACATGGTCGCCTACTTCGCGCTGATCATCTTCTTCACCTACTTCTACGTCTCGATCACCTTCAACCCGCAAGAGGTGGCCGACAACATGAAGAAGTACGGCGGCTTCATCCCCGGGATCCGGGCGGGCAAGCCGACCGAGGACTACCTGTCCTACGTCCTGTCCCGCATCACGCTGCCCGGAGCGATCTACCTGGGCCTGATCTCGCTCATCCCGTTGATCGCGATCGTGCTCATCGAGGCCAACCAGAGCTTCCCGTTCGGTGGTACGTCCATCCTCATCATGGTCGGCGTCGCGCTCGACACGGTGAAGCAGATCGAGAGCCAGCTCCAGCAGCGCAACTACGAAGGATTCCTCCGCTGATGCGCTTGATCCTGATGGGCCCCCCGGGAGCCGGGAAGGGGACCCAGGCCACCCGCGTGGCCGACCACTTCGGCATCCCCGCGATCTCCACCGGCGACATCTTCCGCGCCAACGTCTCCCAGGGGACCCCGCTCGGCCTCGAGGCCAAGACCTACATGGACGCCGGTGACTACGTCCCCGACGAGGTCACCAACAAGATGGTCCGCAACCGGATCGACGAGCCCGACGCCGAGCCCGGCTTCCTGCTCGACGGCTACCCCCGCACCCCGGCGCAGGTCGAGGAGCTCGACGGGATGATCCGGTTCACCGGGCACAAGCTCGACGCCGCGGTGGTGCTGACCGTCGACGCCGACGAGCTCGTCGCCCGGCTGCTCCAGCGCGCCGAGACCGAGGGCCGCGCCGACGACACCGAGGACGTCATCCGACGTCGCCAGGAGGTGTACGCCGAGCAGACCCACCCGCTCATCGAGCTCTACCGCTCGCGCGGCATCTGCGTGGAGGTCGACGGCATGGGCACGGTCGACGAGGTCACCAAGCGGATCTTCGAGGCCCTCGACATCGTCGACGAGTCCTAGGACCGCCACCCGTGGGGTGGCGAGACCGCGGCGTCGAGGTCAAGACGCCCGAGCAGGTCGCCGGCATGCGCCGGGCCGGCCTCGTGGTCGGCCGGACCCTGGAGGTGCTGGCCGACCTCGCCCGTCCCGGCCTGACCACCGGGGACCTCGACGAGGCCGCCGAGCGGCACATCCGGCAGCTCGGCGCCACGCCGTCGTTCCTGGGCTACCAGGGCTTCACCGGGTCGATCTGCGTCTCGGTCAACGAGGAGGTCGTGCACGGCGTCCCCGGCGACCGGCGGCTCGTCGAGGGCGACCTGGTCTCCATCGACTGCGGGGCGATCGTCGACGGTTGGCACGGCGACGCGGCGATCACCGTCGCCCTCGGGGAGGTGCCCGACGAGGTCGCGGCGCTGGCCCGGGTCACCGAGGAGGCCATGTGGCGCGGCATCGCGGCCGCCCGGCCCGACGGCCGGGTCACCGACATCTCGCACGCGGTCGAGACCCACGTCCGCGCGGCCGGCTCCTACGGCATCGTCGAGGACTACACCGGCCACGGCATCGGCTCCGCCATGCACCAGCCGCCTGACGTCCCCAACTACGGACGCCCGGGCAAGGGCCCGCGCCTCGTGCCCGGCCTGGCCCTGGCCGTCGAGCCGATGCTCGTGCTCGGTGACCCCACCAACGACGTCCTCGACGACGACTGGACCGTGGTGACCCGAGACCGCTCCTGGGCCGCCCACAGCGAGCACACCTTCACCCTGACCCCCGACGGCGGCACCTGGGTCCTCACCGCCCTCGACGGCGGCCGCGCCCAGCTGGAGGCCCTCGGCGTCCCCTACGGCGGCGACTAGACCTTCTGTCCCGCGGACGACCGACGACCCCGGGCACCGACCGCCGCCGCCGCGGGACGACCCGCTACGCGGAGGCGTGGTCCTGCTGGGCGACCTCGGAGGAGGCCAGGCGGGAGGCGTCGTCGAGGGCCTCGGCGGCCTGGCGGAGGGCGACCACGTGCTGGCCCTCCCAGTCGGAGCGGAAGCGCTCGCGGTCGGCGCCGACCCACTCGGTGGTGGCCAGCCCGCTCGAGAGACGGGTCTCCACGTCGCGCACCCGCTCGGCCACCTCGGCCAGCTGCTGGGCCAGGGCGGCGACGGACTCGGTGTCCATGCCCCGGATCACGGCTGGCCCCCGGCGGTCGCGGTGACGGCGGCACGGGCCTGCGCGGCCAGCCCCTCCACCCGTCGTACGACGCCCGCGGCCGTCTCGGGCCGGGCCCAGGCCCGCTGCGAACCGGGCCGCGACACCACCGACCACGACCCCTCGGGCCCGGTGAAGACGCCGGTCAGCTCGGGCGCCTCGACGGGGGCACCGGCCTCGCGGCGGACGACCAGGACGTCGGCCCGCAGGTAGGCCCGGCCCAGTCGCTCGACCAGCTCGGCCGGCGCCTCCGAGTCAGGGGCCACCGCCAGCTCGACCTCCTCACCGGCGCCGTCGCGGGCGTCGGGGTGGACGGCCACGGCTCGCAGGAGGTCCGGCAGGTCGCGGGCGTGCCCGAGGGAGAAGCGGTGCAGGCCGTCGGTGCCGACCTGCTCGACCAGCACGACCTCCTCCACGAGGTGGGCGTACCAGAAGTCCTGGGCCTCGGCGGTGGTGCGCCCGACCGCCACGACGGCGGTCGCGGCGCTGCGCAGGGTGAGCGCGGAGAGGACGTCGTTGCGGACCCGCAGGTCGAGGGCCACGTCGCCGCTCGGGCCCGGCGGGGCGGCTGCGGCGGCGGCCACGGCCTCCGGGTCGGGGGCCTCGACGATGCCGCGGGCCAGCAGGCCGCGGTAGGCCGTGCGTCGCACGGCGTCGCGGTCGGCCTCGGGCACCTCGTCGAGGACCGGCGCGACGACGACACCGCGGTCGGGGACGAGGACCGAGACCTCCTCGTCGGTGAGGACCTCGATGGCGATCGTCCGGGGCTCGTGCCCGGCCTTGGTCGCGACGAGGTCGAGGGTGGGCGCGCTCATGCTCCGGCTCCTGCCGTTCGGGGTCCGCCGAGCAGGCCACGGGCCCACCCGAGCGCGGACGAGACTCCGGTGGTGGCGCCCTCCCAGGCCCGGCCGACGGCCGAGATCGCGGGGGAGAACACCGCCCGGTCGAGGGTGCTCCAGTTGTCGACGACGTAGTTGCCGGCGCTCCACGCGCCGTACAGCGCGACGGCGGAGGCCGCGACGGTGGCCGTGATGGGCGCGGTGGCGACCATCGCGGCGCCGCCGGCGACCAGGGCGACCGCGCCGAGCGCGCCCGCGCCGCCGAGGACCCGCGTGGTGGCGCCGCGCAGGCCGTCGTACCCGCCACCGGTGGCGGCGTCCCAGGCCCCGGTCAGCACCGTCATGGGCAGGAACGCCTTGCCGGCCAACCGGCCGAGCGCGGGGAGCCCGATCTTGCCGAGGAGTCCGCCCTCCTTGCCGCCCTGCATGAAGGTCTTGAGCGCCTGGGCGACGGTCACCGAGCTCATCAGCTGCCCCAGGCTCTTGGCCCGCGCGAGGCGGAGGAAGTCGACGAGCGCCTTGGCCTTGAGGAAGGCGCCGGCCACCTTCTTCGCCGCGTTGCCCACCGTCCAGCCGGTCTGGGCGACGGCGAGCACGCCGTAGCCGCCGCCGGCCCCGTCGGCGGCGCTGGCCCGCTCCTGCTCCCGGGCGTTGTCGGCCAGCAGCCGGCTCGCGGCGGCGAGGGCGTCGCCGACCCCGGCCATCCGGTCGCGGGCGAAGCCGCTCCACTCCTCCTTGCAGCGCTGGGCGTCGGGGCCCTGCCAGTCGTGGGTCGCCTCGATCGCGCCCGTGAGCCGGGCGGCCAGCGCCCGCAGCTCCTCCGCGCCGGAGTCGAACTGCGAGGCGAGCGCCTCCAGCGCCTCGACGTCGGCGCCGACGGTGGTCGACATGGCGGCTCCTGCGGGGTCACGGGGTGCCGCGTGGACCCGGTCGTCCGGCGGCGTGGCAGCACGCTAGGGCGGGTCCGGGGCCGCCGTCTGCGCCGCGGGCACCGGAGACTTCCGGTTCAGCCCGCGCACTCCCGGGTGTACGGCGACGTGTCGCCGCCACGGATCAGCGCGACCTGCACGCACACCTGCTGGCGCGAGCGGACCGCGACCGTGGTGCCCTCGATGCGGTCGCCGCGGCCGTCGTCGGTGCGCCACTCCCAGGTGTCGCCGGCGACCGGCTTGTCGAAGGCCCGCCAGGTGAAGACGACCCGCCCGCCGCGGCGCTCGCCGACGACGTCAGGCGGCAGCAGCGGGGCGCCCTGCTCGACGGGGTCAGGCGTGCGGGTGGCCGGGTCGGCGGTCGGGCCCGGGTCGGGCTCGCCACCGCTGCCGCGCAGCACCAGGAACGCCACCGCGGCCACGACCGCGGCGACGCCCAGCACCGCCCACAGGAGGCCACCGCGGGCCGGCGGGGCCTCGTCGTCGCGAGCGGGACCGGACTCGATGCGGGCGCCGCGCGGCCCGGAGGCGGGGATGACGGTGACCGGCTTGACGTACGTCGCGTCGGGGTCGCCGCCCGGCAGGACCTCGGTGGTGCCGCCGACCGGTCGGTCGCCCTCGACGGCGATGGGCGTCCGTGCGTACCCGGCCTGGGCCTCGATGCGCTGCAGCGCCCGGGCGAGCTCGATCGCCGAGGCGGGCCGGTGCTCGGGGGCCTTGGCCAGGCACTGGGCGAGCAGGGCCTCGAGCGCGGCCGGGACGTCGGGGCGCTGCGTGGGTGGGGCCGGCTGGTGCAGGATCCGCGCCGACAGTGCGCGTGGGGTGTTGTCGCCGTGCAGCACGGAGAAGGGCGACCGACCGGTGAGCAGGTTCCAGATCGTGGCGCCCAGGGAGTAGACGTCGCTGCTCACCGACCCGTTGGAGCGGCCGTCGAGCAGCTCCGGCGGCGACCACGGGTAGGAGATGCGCACCTCGTCGTCGGCGCCGACCTCGTGCAGGTAGCCCGCGATGCCGAAGTCGGTGAGGGCCGGCTCGTGGTAGGTCGTGACCAGCACGTTGCTGGGCTTGATGTCGCGGTGCACGATGCCCGCGCGGTGGGCGGTCTCGACCGCGCTGGCCAGCTTGATGCCGGTGCCCAGCGCGTCGGCCACCGGCATCGGCGACTGCCGCACCCGCACCCCGAGGTCGGGCGGAGGGCAGTAGCGCATCACCAGGAAGGGCCGGCCCCCGCCGGGCTCGGCGGTGGTGCCGGCGGTGAGCACCGAGACGATGTAGGGGTGGTCGGCGAGCTTGGCCATCGCGTTGGCCTCGGCGGCGAACAGGCCCTTCTCGCGCTCGGTGAGCGGCACGTCGGGGCGCACGACCTTGACCGCGACCCGCTGCTGCGGCCACTGCTGCTCGTAGAGGAACACGTCGGCGAACCCGCCCGTGCCGAGGTGCTGCACGAAGGTGAAGCCGGGCAGCTGCGGAGGTCCGGACATCAGGCGGTGACCTCGTAGACGATCTCGAAGCTGTCGGCGAGGTCGAGCACCTCGCCGGCCTCCCACACGTACGGCTCGTGGCCGCGGATCCGCTGCGGCGCCCGGCCCGGCGCGCGCAGCGTCGTGCCGCCGCTCGAGCCGAGGTCGGTGGCCAGCACGAGCCAGCCGTCGAGCTCGATGGTCAGGTGGGAGCGCGAGACGTAGGTCGCGTCGGCCGGCAGCCGCACCAGGTGGGGCCACTCGGCGCCCCCCGGCACCGGCGCCGGCTGGCGCCCGATGACCACGCCCCGGTCGAGCGGCACCCGCTCGCCGTCGGGGAGGTGGAGGGTGCCGAGGCGCGGCCGGGGCAGGCGGCGCGGCTCCTGCGGCGGCACCGGCGCGTCGCAGACCCGGCAGCGCGGGTGGTAGGCCGCGGTCACGTGGCCGACCGGGCACTGCACGGCCAGCACGGTCTCGCCCGGCCCCTGCTGCAGGTGCCCGGGGGTGGCCAGGAACGGCGACGCCTCGACCGGCGGGCCGGCGGGCGCGACCGGCGGGCCGGCGGGCGCGACCGGCGGGGCCTGCGGGACCTGCGGCGGCGGGGCCTGCGGAGCCTGCGGGACCGGCGGGGCGGGAGGAGCAGCCGGCGGCCCGGAGGGCGCGGCCGGACGGGTGGCGGGCGGAGGCGCGGCGGGGGAGGACGCCGCCGCGAGGAGGTCGGCCGGGATCCCGTCGATGACCCCGGGGCCGGCCTGCACCGGCGCCGGCACCGGGGCGGCCGCGGCGGGTCGCGCGGGCGCGGGCGCGGCGCTCGTCGGCGCACCCGGCCCGGGGCCTGCCGCGGGTCGCGCGGCGGGGGCGAGGGTGAGCCGGGCCGCGCCGACGACGCCGCCGACCAGCCGCCGCTCGGGGGCCCCGGGCACGGCCTGGCCGCGCAGCTCGAGGGTGTGCACGCCGCCGTACGTCGAGTGCTGGGCGCCCCCGCGGGCCACCGACGACTCGGCGCCCGGCGTCAGGTCGACCATCACGACGCCCACGCCGGGCACGTCGCCGTGCACCGCGCGCAGCACCGCGTCGTGGTCGGGCCGGGGGGCCTGGAGCAGCGCCCAGGCCTCGTCGAGGGCCTCCGGTCCGGGGTCGACCGAGATGAGCACCCACCGCGCACCCAGGCCGACGGCGACGCCGTCCCCGGGGGTGTAGGTGACCTCCACGTGGGTATTGTCCACCGGCTGCCCGGACTGGGCGCAGGCAGGAGGTCTCACCTACCCTGCAGGTCCCGGCAGGAAGGGAGTGGGCGTGACCGTCACGGCGAGCATCCGTCGTCACCGCGTCGCCCTCGCCTCCCACCTGGCTGTGCTGGTGGCGGTTGCCGGGATCGTCGTCGTGGCCACCCAGGCCGACGGCTACCGCAAGCACGACGCCCAGCTCAACGACGGCGGCATCTGGGTCACCAACGGCCGCGACGGCTTCCACGGCCGCATCAACAAGCCCATCGCCCAGCTCGACGGCGTCGCCTTCACCGAGCAGGACACCCAGCTCGACGTCGTCCAGGACGGCGCTGCGGTGCTCGGCGTCGACGTCTCCGCCGGCTCCATCGCGGTCATCGACCCCGCCACGGTCTCCCTGCCCGACGGCGCGACGGCCACCCTGCCGGCCGCGGCCCAGGTGCAGCTCGCCGGCGGCACCGCCGCGGTCCTCGACCCCGCCGAGGGCACCCTGTGGACCCAGCGTGTCGACACCCGGCTCGGCGTGCCCCCGGTCGAGGCGCTCGACGCCGAGTCCGACCCGTACGCCGAGACGGCGGCCGAGGCGTCGCTGGCGGTCGCGCAGTCCGGCGAGGTCCTCGTGGCCACGGCCTCCGACGACACCCTGCGGCGCTGGCCCGTCGCCGGCACCGGGCTGGGCGCACCGACCAGCGAGCCCCTCGGGGCCGACCTCGGTCCCGGCACCACCGTCACCGCGGTCGGCGACCGTGCCGTCGTGCTCGACGGCGAGTCCGGGTCGCTGCAGGTGGTCGGGGGTGCCGATGCCGACCTGCCCCCCGGCTCGCGGCTGCAGGCCCCCGGTCCCGCCGCCGACGACGTCCTCGTGGGCACCGGTGACGGCCTGGTCGCGGTCGACCTGGCCACCGGCGAGGTCCGCGAGCTGGCCGGTGACGTCGCCGGGCGGCCGGCCGAGCCGGTCCGCCTCGGCGCCTGTGCGTACGGCGCGTGGTCGGGCGGGTCCGCCGGCGCGGTCGCCACGGCCTGCGACGGCGCGCAGGCCCGCACCTCGCCGCTGGGCGCCGAGACCAGCGACCTGGTCTTCCGGGTCAACCGCGGCGAGATCGTGCTCAACGACCGGACCTCCGGCGCCGTGTGGGACATCGAGTCCGACCAGCCGACCCGGCTCGACAACTGGGACGCCTTCCAGCTCGAGCCGTCGAAGAAGGACGACGAGAACGAGAACGAGAACGACGACCAGGGCGACCGCCGACCTCCGCAGGCCAAGGACGACGACCTCGGCGCCCGAGTCGGCCGCACGACGGTGCTCCACCCGCTCGACAACGACACCGCTCCTGCCGGGCGGCTGCTGGCGATCTCCTCGGTCGACGCCGGCGACGCCGACGTCACCATCAGCCCCGACGGCCAGAGCGTGCAGCTCACCCTGGCCCGCGACGCCGGACCGACGACCTTCGACTACACCATCAACGACGGCCGCTCGGGGCTCAGCGACACCGCGACGGTGCGGGTCACGCCGCGCGGGGACGACGAGAACGCCCAGCCCCAGCTACGTCCGGGCTTCGAGCCCCGCACCTGGCAGGTGCCCTCCGGAGGCACGCTCGACGTGCCCGTGCTGCCCGACTGGCGCGACAAGGACGACGGCGACCCGCTCGCGCTCGACTCGGCCACCGTCACCGGCGGCGAGCGCACGGGAGCGGTCGCCCGCACGACCGCCGCGGGCCGGGTCCGCTTCACCGCACCGACCCGCAGCGGGGTCGTGGTGGTCCGCTACGCCGTCACCGACGGCATCGGGGAGCCGGTGCCCGCCGAGCTGGAGATCCAGGTGCAGGACCTCCAGGACCGTCGGGCGTACGCCGGCGTGGCCGAGCCCGACGTCGTGGCGGGCGAGGCCGGCAAGACGCTGACCATCCGGCCGCTGGCCAACGACCTGCCGGGCTCCGACCCGGTCAACCCGACCGCGGTGGCCGAGCTCGCCGGCAAGGTCGCCCAGGTCGGGGGCGCCGAGGTCCGCACCGACATGGTCGACGGCACGATCAGCTTCACCGCTGACCAGCCGCGCACCTACTTCCTCGACTACGACCTGCGCTACGGCAACGCGCCCTTCGCCGACGGCCGGATCCGCGTCGACGTCAAGGCCCCCGACAACCCGCCCGACGCGCCGGTGGCCATGCCCGACAGCCTGGTGCTCTACGGCCAGGCGGCGAGCCTGGTCGACGTGGTGGCCAACGACATCGACCCCACCGGCGGCATCCTCGTCGTCCAGGACGTCGCGGCCGACCGGCCCGACGACCTCGACGTGGCCGTCGTCGAGGGGCGCTGGCTGCGCATCTCGGCCCGCGGCGGCGAGCTGCCGCCGACGCCGCAGCTGGTGCGCTACTCCATCAGCAACGGCGCACGGTCCGGGGTCAAGGGCCAGGTGTCGGTCGCCTGGCGACCGCCCCCGGCCGACAACACGCCCGTCACCGAGGACGACAAGGTCGTCGTCCGGGCCGGCGGGGTGGTCTCGGTCCCGGTGCTGGACAACGACTTCAGCCCCGCCGGCGACGAGCTCGACCTGGTCTCCCAGCTGCCCGAGGAGCCGGCGGGCGTGCTGCCCGTGCGCCAGCCGGGCAACGAGACGGGGGTCGAGACCGGCCGGGCGTTCGTGACCGACCGGTTCGTCCGCTACGTCGCTCCCGAGGAGGTCGAGGACGCCGAGACCTTCACCGTGCGCTACCTCGCCACCAACGCCGCCGGCGACCGGGCACCCGGCACGCTCGAGGTGCAGGTCGTCCCGGGCGCGCGGCGCAACGAGCCGCCGGCGCCCCCGGTGCTCGAGGGCCGGGCGGTCGCCGGCGACACCATCAAGCTGCGGGTCCCGGGGGCCGGCGTCGACCCCGACGGCGACCCGGTGACCCTGACCGGCATCGACTCCGCGCCCGGGCTCGGCCGGGTCCTGCGGTACGGCGCCACCTCGCTCGTCTACCAGGCCTACCCCGGCAGCGTCGGCACCGACGAGTTCGGCTACACCGTGACCGACGGCCGGGGCGGCACCGCGTCGGGCAGCGTCCGGGTCGCCGTCACCGCCCCGGGCACGCCCCAGCCGCCCCTGGCGGTGCCCGACACCCTCACCACCGAGCCCGGTCGGCTCGCCCGCATCGACGTGCTGGCCAACGACCACGTGGCCGCGGGCGACCGGGTCACCGTCGAGCTCGTCGGCGACCCGCCGGGCGCCCGCCTGGAGTCCCCGCAGGGTCCGCTGCTCGTGGAGGTCCCCGAGGCCGCCGACGGCGAGGCCCCCCGCGACGTGGAGGTCGTCTACACCGTCGGCAACGGCATCGACTCCTCACGCTCGACGGCGACGGTGCGCACGGCCCGGCCGTTCAACAACCCCCCGGTCGTCTTCGACGCCTTCGGCACCCCGGCGGTCGCGACGGCGGGCGACCAGGGCGGCCAGGGCGACGTCGACGGCACCGGCGACGGCGCCACGGTCACCGTCGACGTGCTCGAGACCGCCTACGACCCCGACGGCGACGACGGGGCCGTGCGGGTGACCGAGGTCCTGGCGCCGGCCGGCGTCCAGGTGGGCCTGGCGGGCTCGGAGGTCACCGTCACCCGCGGCGACGAGCCGCTGGTGGTGCCGTTCCGGGTCGAAGACGCCGGCGGCGGCTCGGCCACCGCCTCGGTCTACGTCCCCCCGCGCGCCGGCGGCGCGCCGTACGTCGTGCCGGGCGCGGTGGTGCAGGTCGACCCCGGCGCGACCACCGCCCTCGACCTCGCCGACTACGTCGTCGACCCGTCGGGCGGCCCGGTGCAGTTCACCCTGCGCGACCGCATCTCGGGCTCCCCGGCGGCCTCGGTGCAGCCGCGGGTCACGGGGGAGGGGCGCTTCGAGGTCAGCGCGGCCGACCGCTACCAGGGCCCGGGCGCTGTCGTCTTCGAGGTCACCACCGGCACCTCGGTCGACGACCCCGACGGGGTCGAGGCCACGCTGTCGGTCCCGGTCCAGGTGGGGGCCGACGACCCGATCCTGCGCTGCCCCGACGAGCCGGTGCGCATCGCCCAGGACCGTGACCTGGCCCTCGACATCGCCTCGCTGTGCCACGTGTGGACCCCCGACCCGGAGGCCGCGGCCGAGCTGTCCTTCGACGCCGACTGGGAGAGCTCGGTCGACGGACTGGTCATCGTCGACCCGTCCGGCCCGACCATCGAGGTCAACGCCGACGGCGCGACCGCCCCCGGCAGCCGAGCGGTGCTCCTGGTGCGCGCCGGCGACGGGGAGCCCGGTCGGATCGAGGTCCTCGTCGAGAAGTCTCCGCCGCCGTCCCTGGTGCCCATCCGGCTGGCCGACATGCGCGCGGGGCAGGAGCGCACCATCGACCTGGCCACCTACCTGCGGCCGGGAGTGCGCAACCCCCAGCCCACCGTGGTCTCGGTCGAGCCCCGCACCGAGCTCGACGTCGCGGCGACGTACGACGGCTCGGTCGTCACCCTGCGCACCGGACCGCAGGTGGACGGCCGGGCGGAGTTCGAGGTCGTGATGAGCGACGTCGCAGGGTCTGCGGGGGCCGAGCGGCAGGCCCGGGGGCGGCTGGTCCTCGACGTCCTCGACCGGCCCGACACCCCGACGGCCCCGGTGCCCGGCAACGCCGTGCGCGACCAGGAGGTGGCGCTCTCGTGGCGGGCGCCCCCGGCCAACGGCGCCCCGATCGACCGCTTCCAGGTGCGCGGCGGCGGCGAGGTGCGCGAGTGCGGGAGCACCCGCTGCGAGGTCGGCGGCCTGGTCAACGGGCGTGACTACCGCTTCGAGGTCCGCGCCCACAACGCCGTCGGGTGGTCCGAGTGGAGCCCCCCGTCGGCCGTGGCGACGCCCGACGCCCGACCCGACCGGGTCGGCACGGTCGTGCTGGCCGAGCGCGGCGACACCTTCCTCAAGCTGAGCTGGGCCCCGCCCGCCAACCAGACCTCGGCCATCAAGCAGTACGTCGTGTCCTGGCAGGACGGCGGGAGCGCGGTCACGCGGCGGCCCGAGGTCACCGCGAGCGGCCTCGACAACAACCGCGCCTACACCTTCACCGTGTACGCCGTGAACCAGACCTTCACCGGCGAGCGGCGCACCTCGGGAGCGTTCCAGTCCATCGGCGTCCCGGCCACGCCCGACCAGCCGACGATCACCGAGGCCCGGGCCAGCAGCGACGAGACCGTGGTGACGGTGTCGTGGCCACCCGTCGACCCGCCCAACGGCCCCGGACCCGTCCGCTACACCGTGCTGCGCGACGGGCAGCCGCTCCCGGCCTGCACCGACATCGTCGCCACCCGGTGCGACAACGGCGGCATCCAGTACGACGGCCGCACGTACTCCTACACCGTGCGGGCGACCAACGAGGGCGGCCGCGGCCTCACCTCGGGCGTCAGCCGGGCCGCGACCTTCCAGGCCGTGGGCGAGCCCGAGCCGTGGGACGACTGGTCGATCGCCCCCACCGGGGCCAACAACGCCGGCACGGCGTCGTACACCGTGCCGGACTCCAACGGCGCCCGCTCGCTGGTGCGGCTCTACCGCGACGGGAGCGAGGTCAGCGCCGCCGACGCCACCGGGCAGCGCACGACGGCGGTGCAGACGCAGGACAACAACGGACCGCACACCTTCCAGCTCGAGGTCTGCAACGAGGCCGGGGCGTGCGTGCGCTCGGCCGAGAAGGTCCTGCAGACCTACGGGCCGCTGGCGCGCCAGCACATCATCAACATGACCCCCGAGGTGGACGGTCGACGCGTGCGCTGGTCGGTCACCGTCGACACCAACGGCGACCCGGCGACCCTGCGCGTCGAACGGGTCCAGAGCAACGCCACCGCCAGCCTCTCGGTCGACATGAGCATCAACGCGGTGGACACCTACAGCTTCACCACCGGCTGGAACGACATCGGCTACCGCAACACCGAGGAGCTGCGGCTGCGCCTGTTCGACCGTTCCCCCGACCGGGGACCGGCCGAGCGGCAGGCCAGCTCGCCGCAGACCGCGGACCCGCCACCGCCGACGGTCACCATCGCCCAGGGACCCAAGTGCTCCGGCGCGGGCGGCGGCACCGAGAACTGCACCGGGGGCGAGGTCTGCGTCAACCGGTCCTGCGCCCGCATCCAGTTCTCCAGCGAGAACTGGGCCTTCAACCCGATGTTCTGCGACCTGGTCGACACGCGCAGCGGCGAGTACCTCAGCGACCGCCAGATCGCCACCAACCGCACCGTGTCCCCGGGCCCCTACTACGGCTACCCCGGGCAGACCGTGCAGGCCCGGTGCGGCGACTCCTCCGGGCGGATCCTGGCGGAGAGCAACCGCCTGGTCTGGCCCAACAACTGACCCCGACGCCGCACCGACCCCACGAAAGCGACCCCGTGACGATCTCCCACGACCAGGCGGCCTGGTTCGCCCAGACCTTCGAGCAGCTGACCGCCAACATCGAGAAGGCGGTGCTCGGCAAGCGCCACGTCGTGCGCCTGGCCCTGACCTGCCTGCTCTCCGAGGGCCACATGCTGCTGGAGGACTTCCCGGGCACCGGCAAGACGATGCTGGCCCGGGCCCTGGCCAACACCGTGCAGGGCAGCCACGCCCGCATCCAGTTCACGCCCGACCTGCTGCCCTCCGACGTCACCGGCGTGACCGTCTACGACCAGCACCAGGGGTCCTTCGAGTTCCACCCCGGCCCGATCTTCCACACCATCGTGCTGGCCGACGAGATCAACCGCGCCTCGCCCAAGACCCAGTCGGCGCTGCTGGAGGTCATGGAGGAGGGCCGGGTCACCGTCGACGGCCGTCCGCACGAGGTCGGCCGGCCGTTCATGGTCATCGCCACCCAGAACCCCATCGAGCAGGCCGGCACCTACCGGCTGCCCGAGGCCCAGCTCGACCGGTTCCTGATGAAGAGCTCCGTCGGCTACCCCGACAAGGCCGCCACGGTCGAGCTCCTCGTCAACGCCAAGGTGCGCGACCGCGCCTCGCTGGTCACGCCGGTCATCACCGCCCAGACCATCGCCCAGATGAGCGGCCTGGCCGACGAGGTGTACGTCGACCCGGCCGTCATCGGCTACGTCGCCGAGCTGGCCGAGGAGTCGCGGCGCCAGCCCCACGTCAAGCTCGGCCTGTCTGCCCGGGGCTGCCTGGCCTTCATCCGGGTCGCCAAGACCTGGGCGGCGGCCGAGGGCCGCGACCACGTCGTCCCCGACGACGTCCGGGTGCTGGCCGAGCCGGTGCTGTGCCACCGGCTGCTGCTCGACGCCGAGGCCCAGTTCACCGGCGTCACCGTCGACGCCGTCATCGCCCGTCTGCTCGACGTCGTGGCACCCCCGACCGACCGGCAGCCGGTGTGAGGGCGCGCGCCGCGGCCTGGGCGGGGGTGGCCCGCCCCCTGGGCCGCCTCCTGCTCGGTCTCGGCGTGCTCGCCCTGCTCGCCTCGAGCGTCCTGCACTGGCGCGAGCTGGTGGTGCTCGGCACGACCTGCCTGCTCGTCGTCCTGCTCTGCCTGCCGTTCCTGCTCGGCCGCACCCGGGTCAGCGTCGCCGTGCACCTCGAGCCGTCGCGCGTGGTCGCGGGCGGGTCGGTGGCCGGGGGCGTCGAGGTGGTCAACACCTCCGGCCGCCGGATGCTCCCCACGCTGCTCGAGGTGCCCGTCGGCGCCTCGGCCCACCGCTACGCGGTGCCCACCCTGGCCGCCGACGCCCGCCACGACGAGACGTTCACGGTCCGCACCGAGCGGCGGGGCGTCATCGGGGTGGGCCCGGCCCTGACCCGCCGCGGCGACCCGTTGGGCGCGTTCTCGCGCGACTCGGTCTGGGCGGCGCGCCAGGAGATCCTGGTGCGCCCGCCGCTGACCCCGCTCGGGGCGATGGGCGCCGGCCTGCTGCGCGACCTCGAGGGCGTCTCGACCGACGCGATCTCCCAGAGCGACCTCGCCTTCCACGCGCTGCGCGAGTACGTCCCCGGCGACGACCTGCGCCACGTGCACTGGCGGTCCTCGGCCAAGGCGATGGCCGCCTCGGGCGACGCCCAGCTGCTGGTGCGCCAGTACCTCGACACCCGGCGCAGCCACGCCACCGTCGTCGTCGACGACCGGGTCCGGGCGTGGGCCGACGAGGACGACTTCGAGACCGCGATGTCGGTGGCGGCCTCGATCCTGGTCCGCGCCGTCACCGACGACTTCGAGACCACCTTCGTGTGCGGCGGCACGACGTCCAGCGGGGGCGACGGCAACCTCGCCCTCGACGCCGTGTGCCGGGCCACCGCCGGCACGACCGGGCTGGTCGCGGCCGCCCGCCACGCCGTCGACCTCGCCCCCGACACCAGCCTGCTCTTCCTGCTCACCGGCGGTCCGGCCGACGGCGGCCTCGAGGACGTGCTGCGGGCCGCGGCCATCTTCCCGCCCGAGGTGCGTCGCCTGGCCCTGCTCGTCACCGGCGGCGCCGACCCCGGGGTCAGCGACGTCGGAGGCCTGAGCGTGCTGCGCCTCGGCGCCAAGGACGAGCTCGGCGCCCTGCTGCGCTGGAGCGTCTCGTGACCGGACCCGCCGTGCCCCCACCCCCGCCCGGCACCCCCTCGCGGTCGCGCCGGTCCCGTCGTCGTACGTCGGCGCGGGCGGGTCGGGCGACCACCACCCGCCGACCCGTCGCCACCGCCGGGCCGGGCTGGCGACCCACGCCGGCCGCCCTGGTCGACGCCGGGTTCGTGCTGGTGCTCGCCCTGCTGGCCCTGCTCGGCCTCCGCACGACGTTCACCGGCGCGACGCCGCTGCTGGTCGGCCTCGGCGCGGTGGCCGTCGCCCTGCTGCTGGTCGGGCTGGTGCGGGCGCTGCGCTGGCCGGGGATCGCCGCGGTGACGCTCGCCCTCCCGACCTGGCTCCTGGGCGGCTGCCTGGTCGCGGTCGCCGGGCCGGGCGCCGTCGCCGAGCAGGTGGTCGGCGGCTGGAAGGAGCTGCTCACCACCCTGCCGCCCGTCGACGGCTCGGGTGCCGTGCTGGTGCTCCCGTGGACGCTCGGCCTGGCCACCGGCCTGCTGGCCGGGCTCGCCCGCGACCTGCGCAGCGGGCCGCCGTGGCTGCGGTCGGGCGCGGTGCTCGTCGCGCCCGTCGCGCTGCTGGCCGTCGTCGTCCTCCTCGGCGTCTCCCGGCCCCAGTCGCTGTGGCTGCAGGGCTGCGCGTTCGCGGTGGTGGCCGTCGGCTCGGTCGCGGTGCGCGAGGCTCGCCGCGACCGGCCCGTCGAGGGCCACGACGCCGGACGGCTCCGGCGCGCGGTCGGCGCGACCGCCCTGGTCGGCGTCGCCGGCGCGCTCGCCGTGCCCCTGACCGGTGTCGCCTCGGCCGACGACGCGGGCCGGGTCTTCCTGCGCGAGGAGGTGCTGCCGCCGTTCGACGTGGGCCAGTACCCCTCGCCGCTCGCCTCCTTCCGCCGCTACGTCGAGGAGCCCGACGAGCCAGGCGTGCAGACGAGCCCCCAGAACCTCTGGGACACCACGCTGCTGACCGTCCAGGGCGCCCCGGCCGGCACCCGGCTGCGGATCGCGGCCCTCGACTCCTACGACGGCATCGTCTGGGGTGCCGCCGAGGACACCGACCCGACCACCACCGACGACGCCTTCCAGCGTGTCTCGACCACCATCGACAACCCGGCGCCCGGCCGGCGGGTCGAGGCCCGGGTGACCCTCGGCGAGGGCTACCGCGGGGTCTGGCTGCCCACGGTCGGGGCGCTCCAGGGCCTCGACTTCGACACCGGCGACCCGGAGGTCAAGCGGCAGTCGTGGCGCTACAACCTGGCCTCGGCCACCGCCGTGGTGCCCACCGGCGTCGGCCCCGGCGACACCTACCACTTCACCGCCGTCCTCCCGACCGACGGCGCCGACGTCGTCCGCGAGACCGACGTGCCCTCTGGGTCGGTCAACGACAACGTGTTCGCGGCGTCCTTCCTCGACACCCAGGCCGTCCAGTGGTCGGCCGGCGCCTCCGCGCCCATGGAGCGCGTCCTCGCCATCGCCGAGCACCTCAAGGTCGAGGGCAAGTACTCCGACGGCGTGCTCGAGGCCGAGCGGATCTACCACCCCGGTCACCACCAGAAGCGGCTCGGCGAGGAGTTCGCCGCCGCTCCCATCCCGGTCGGCAACGACGAGCAGTACGCCGCGATCATGGCCCTGCTCGCGACCAAGGTCGGCGTCCCGGCCCGCGTGGTGATGGGCGCCGTGCTGCCGGCCGACGGCGTGGTCCGGGGCAAGGACGTCTCGGCCTGGGTCGAGCTCCAGCTGGCCGACGGGTCGTGGCGCACCCTGCCCACCGAGGCCTTCATGGACGACGACCGGCCCGCCGAGCAGCCCCCCGTGGCCGAGCAGGAGATGAGCGGCACCGTGGTGCCGCCGCCCGCGCCCATCCCGCCGCCCTCGACCCTGGCCGACCAGAACGACGCCGAGCTGGAGGCCCGCAAGGTCGCCCGCGACGACTCCGACGACGGCGGCGGCCTGCCCGGCTGGGTGCGCTGGGTGGTGCTCGGCGTCGGCGGCCCGCTCCTGCTGGCCGCCCTCGTCGTCGGCACCATCCTCGGCCTCAAGGCGTGGCGCCGCCGGCGCCGCCGCCAGGCCGAGCGGGCCTCGGCACGGGTGGTCGGCGGGTGGCGCGAGCTGGTCGACCACGCCCGCGACCAGGGCCAGCCGGTGCCCGTCGGGGCCGGCCTCACCCGGCGCCAGCAGGCCCCGCACGTCGCGACCCCCGCCGCCGTCGACCTCGCCCGCCACGCCGACGGGCTCGTCTTCGGACCGGCCGAGCCCGACGACGAGGTCGCCGACCGGTTCTGGGCCCTCGTCGACGCCGAGCGGCGCACCATGAGCCGGTCCCTCACCCGACCCGCGCGGGTCCGCGCCGCCCTCAACCTGCGCTCCTTCCGGCGCCGGTGACCTCACCCGACCCCGCCCGTCCCGCTGCCGCTCTACGCTGAGGCCCGTCATGACGTCCGCTCCCCACGCCCGTCTCGTCGTCCAGACCGCCCGCGGCCCCCGCGAGCTCGACCAGGACCGGGTCGTCGTGGGCCGAGAGCACGACTGCGACGTGGTCGTGGACGACCCGCGCACCTCCCGCCACCACCTCGTCTTCGAGCGGCACGGCGGCGCCTGGTACGCCGCCGACACCAGCTCCGGCGGCACCTGGGTCGGCGGCCACCGCGTCCAGCGGCTCGCGGTCGGCCCGGTGACCACGACCTTCGCGCTCGGCGACCCGCACGGCGAGCAGGTCCAGGCCTGGACCCTCGCCGCAGCGCCCGCCCCCGCTCCCCGGCCCGCCCCCCGGCCTGCCCCCGGGCCCGCCCCCGCCCAGACCCCGGCGCACGCCCCGCCGCCGCCCCACGTGCCGACGCCGCCGCCCAGCGGCGCCGCGCCGGTGGTGGCCCAGCAGGTGCTGCCCCCGGGCCAGCTGGCCCACGGCCGCACCATGCTCCCGGGGCACGTGGCCCCCGGTCGGTCGGTGACGATCGGCCGCGACCTGTCCAACGACATCGTCCTCGACGATCCGCTGGTCTCCCGGTTCCACGCCCGGCTCGAGCTGGGGTCGCCTCCCCGGCTGCACGACCTGCAGAGCTTCAACGGCACCTTCGTCGACGGCCGGCGCCTGCTCGGCGCCGAGCCGCTGCACGCGGGGTCGGAGGTGATCGTCGGCAACCAGACGTTCCGCTGGGACGGCGCCCAGCTGGTCACCTCGGCCACCCAGCACGAGTTCACGCTGTACGCCGACGGCCTGTCGGTCGTCGTGGGCGGCGGCAAGCGGCTGCTCGACCACGTCTCCTTCACCTTGGCGCCGTCGTCCCTGACCGCCGTCATCGGCCCGTCGGGCGCCGGCAAGTCCACCCTGCTCGGCGCGCTCACCGGGCTGCGTCCGGCGACCCACGGTCGCGTCGTGTGGCAGGGCCACGACCTCTACGCCCACTACGACCAGCTGCGCTTCCAGATCGGGCTGGTGCCGCAGCAGGACATCCAGCACCCGCAGCTGAAGGTCCGCCAGGCCCTGTCGTACGCCGCCGAGCTCCGCCTCCCGCCCGACACCAGCAGCCAGGAGCGGGCCCAGCGGGTGCAGACGGTCGCCGGTCAGCTGCAGCTGCGCGAGCGGCTCGGCAACCGCATCGGCAGCCAGCTATCCGGCGGCCAGAAGAAGCGCGTCTCGATCGCGACCGAGCTGCTCACCGCCCCGCCGCTGCTCTTCCTCGACGAGCCGACCTCGGGCCTCGATCCGGGTCTCGACCTCGAGGTGATGCGCCAGCTGCGCTCGCTGGCCGACGAGGGCCGCGTGGTGGCGGTGGTGACGCACTCGGTGCTGGCGCTCGACGTGTGCGACAACGTGATGGTGCTGGCTCCCGGTGGCCGCATCGCCTACTTCGGGCCGCCGTCCGGGGTGCTCGCCCACTTCGGGGTGGCCAGCTACCCCGAGGTCTTCGACCTGCTCGACACCCCCGACCTCTGGTCGCGCATCGCCGCGCCCGCGCCGGCGGCCGACACCGGCCGGCTCCAGGCCCTCTCGGCCGCGGTGCCCCAGGCGCCCCACCAGTCGGTGGGCAAGCAGCTCTCGACCCTGGTGCGCCGCAACGCCGCCGTCGTCGTCGCCGACCGCCTCCTGCTCTCGATGCTGCTGGCCCTGCCCGTCGTGCTCGGGCTGCTCAGCCGGATCGTGCCGGGCGGCAACGGACTGTCCCTCGACGCCGCCGAACGGGTCTGCCCGCCGGGCGGCCAGCCCGACGGTGGGGGGCGCTGCCTGCTGCCCAGCGGCGAGACCGTGAGCCGGGTGCTCGAGCCCGGTGCCGGGGGCGAGCCCACCCAACGGCTGATCGTGCTCATCGTCGCCGCCTGCCTCATGGGCACCGCGCTGGCCATCCGCGAGCTGGTGGGGGAGCGGCCGATCTTCCGCCGCGAGTACGCCGTCGGCCTCTCGCCGGGCGTCTACTTCGCCAGCAAGATCCTGGTCCTCGGCTCGGCCGCGTTCGTCCAGGGCCTGCTGGTCACCGTCATCGCCACCGCCGGCCTGCCCGGGCCCGACGGCCGGCTCGGCGGCCTGCGGGTCGCGGTCGTGGTCGGCCTGCTCGCCACCTCGATGGTCGTGGCCGGGCTGACCCTGTCGGCGGTCGTGACCAGCACCGAGCAGACGATGCCCGCGCTGGTCGGCATGATCATGGTCCAGCTCGTGCTGTCCGGGTCGCTCTTCCAGATCCACGGCCGCCCGGTGCTCGAGCAGGTCGCCTGGCTCGCGCCCTCGCGCTGGGCCTACGCCGCCACCGCCGGGACCATGGGCCTGGACCGGGTCGCCGACGAGCGCTTCACCGGCGACGCGATCATCTCCAGCGGCCTCGGGCACTACCTGCTGGCCGTCGTGGTCCTCCTGCTCATCACCGCCCTGACCACCGCCGTCGGCTACCTGCTGGTCCGCCGCAGCGCCACCGGCCACGACTGACCCGCTCGCTCCGCCGCCGGCCTCGGGGGGCGTCGTACGAGGTGGCGGCCGGGGCGACCGGTTCGCATGACGCAGCACCGGGCCCGGTCAGCCCGTCGGCTCCAGCCAGAACACCGGGATCGTCCGCGAGGTGCGCTCCTCGTACTTGGCGAAGTCGGGCCAGGTGCGGAGCATGACCCGCCACTTCTCGGACCGCTCGGCGCCCTCGAGCTCGCGGGAGGAGACCTCGTGGTCGACGCCGTCGACCCGGACCGACGCGCGGCCGGCGGCACGCAGGTTGTGGACCCACACGGGCATGTCGGGCCCGCCGAAGTAGGACCCGGCGACCAGCCAGCCGCCGGCGTGGGGCACGCACAGCAGGGGCGTGGTGCGCGGGATGCCGCTCTTGCGGCCCGGCACGGTCAGGGCGAGGTTGGGCAGGCCGGCGATGTCGAGCAGCGTCACCCTGCCCCGCGAGGCGCGCTGCAGGCGGGTGTCGACCCAGACGATCTGCGGCAGCAGCCTCGGCATCCAGGAGATCGCGCCGATGCGGACGGCGAGCGGGGTGAGCAGGCCCATGCCGGGAGCGTAGGGCCGGCCGACCGCGGCACCCACCCCTTCCCACCCCCTGGGTGTGGGCGCGACGACCACGGGCGACGCAGGATGGAGCCATGCTTCGACCCCTGCGCGGCGCCCCCGAGGACGACATCGACGAGTCCGACCTGGAGGTGGGCTCGGAGTCCCACGCCGCGGCCGGTGCGACCGCGGTCGCGGTGGCCATGAAGCGCTCGATCGAGCAGATGGGCCCGAGCCGCACCGCCCGCACCCTGCTGCGCCTCAACCAGGTCGACGGGTTCGACTGCCAGGGCTGCGCCTGGCCCGACCCCGACCCGGAGCACCGCCACACGGCCGAGTTCTGCGAGAACGGCGCCAAGGCGGTCACCGAGGAGGCCACGAAGCGCCGGGTGGGTCGCTCGTTCTTCGAGCAGCACTCGCTCCACGACCTGGCCGACAAGACCGACTACTGGCTGGGCCAGCAGGGCCGCATCGTCGAGCCCTACGTACGCCGGGCGGGGGCGACGCACTACGAGCCGATCAGCTGGGACGACGCGTTCGCGCTGATGGGGGAGCGGCTGCGCGGCCTCGAGAGCCCCGACGAGGCGGTGTTCTACACCTCCGGCAAGACCTCCAACGAGGCGGCGTACACCTACCAGCTCTTCGCCCGCGCCTTCGGCACCAACAACCTGCCCGACTGCTCCAACATGTGCCACGAGTCCACCTCGGTGGCCCTGGCCGAGACGATCGGCATCGGCAAGGGGTCGGTCTCGCTGCACGACGTCGAGACGGCCAAGGTCATCGTGGTCGCCGGGCAGAACCCCGGCACCAACCACCCACGGATGCTCTCCGCGCTGGAGAAGGCCAAGAAGGCCGGCGCCACCATCGTGGCCATCAACCCGCTGCGCGAGGCCGGCCTGGTGCGGTTCAAGAACCCGCAGACCCCCAAGGGCTGGCTGGCCAACGGCACCGCACTGGCCGACGTGTTCCTGCCCGTCCGGGTCAACGGCGACCTCGCGCTCTGGCAGGGCGTCGCGGCGCGGCTGGTCGAGAAGGACGCGATCGACCACGACTTCGTCGAGCACCACACCCACGGCTTCGAGGCCTGGGCCGAGCACGCCCGGGCGGTCGACTGGGCCGAGGTCGAGAAGGCCTCCGGCCTGGCCCGCGCGCAGGTCGAGGAGCTGGCTGACCTGCTCGCCGGCTCCGACTCCACCGTCTACTGCTGGGCGATGGGCATCACCCAGCACCGCAACTCCGTGGCCACGATCAAGGAGATCGTCAACGTCGCGCTGGCCCGCGGCGACATCGGCAAGCCCGGCGCCGGGCTGTGCCCGGTGCGCGGCCACTCCAACGTGCAGGGCGACCGCACCATGGGCATCTGGGAGCGGCCCAAGCCGGAGTTCCTCGACGCCCTGCAGGCCGAGTTCGGGTTCGACCCGCCGCGCGAGCACGGGCTGGACACCGTCGACGCGGTCAAGGGCCTGCGCGACGGCCAGGTCAAGTTCTTCATGGCCATGGGCGGCAACTTCGCCTCCGCGGTCTCCGACACCGAGGTCACCGAGGCCGCGCTGCGCAAGGCCGACCTCACCGTCCACGTCTCGACCAAGCTCAACCGTTCCCACGTCGTCACCGGTCGCGAGGCGCTCATCCTGCCGGTGCTCGGCCGCTCCGAGCGCGACCGCACCGGCGGCCGCGAGCAGCGCGTCACCGTCGAGGACTCCATGTCGGCGGTGCACGCCTCCAAGGGCCCGCTGGCCCCGGCGGGCTCGCAGCTGCGCTCCGAGGTCGACATCGTGTGCTCCCTCGCCGAGGCCACCCTGACCGACCGCGCCGGCGCCCCGCAGCTGCCGTGGGCCGACTTCCGCTCCGACTACGCCACCATCCGGCGCAGCATCGCCAACGTGGTGCCGGGCTGCGCGGCGTACGACGAGAAGGTCGACCACCCGGGCGGGTTCGTCCTGCCCCACCCGCCGCGCGACTCCCGCGAGTTCCCGACCGAGGGCGACGCCGACGGCGCCGGGGCCGGCAAGGCGATCTTCTCGGTCAGCCCGCTCTCGGTCGTCCAGGTGCCCGAGGGCCGGCTGCTGCTGCAGACCCTGCGCAGCCACGACCAGTTCAACACCACGATCTACGGCCTCGACGACCGCTACCGCGGCGTGAAGAACGGCCGTCGGGTCGTGTTCTGCCACCCCGACGACATCCGCCACCTCGGGTTCGAGGACGGCGACCACGTCGACCTGGTCAGCGAGTGGGAGGACGGCTCCGAGCGCACCGCGCCCGACTTCCGGATCGTGGCCTACGACCAGCCGGTCGGGTGCGCGGCGGCCTACTACCCCGAGACCAACCCGCTGATCCCGCTCGACTCCAAGGCCGAGGGGAGCAACACCCCGACCTCGAAGTCGGTCGTGGTGCGCCTCGAGCGGCCCCGCGGCGGACGGGCCGGCGTCACCAAGGCGCCCTGCGCCGACCGCGAGCACGGCGACAAGCGCTGGACCGACCCGGTCCAGCAGAGCTGACCTCGCCGGGACGGGTGATCGGAAGCACCCCCGGGGCGGTCGGCACGATGGCCCTCCGGGTGCCACGATGTGCCCGTGAGCACCACCGAGCGTGACCCCGACGAGGTCACCTGCGCGCCGGGACCGGTCGACGGCGTCGAGGTGCTCGGGCCCCGCGACGTCCCCCTGGGCGGCCCGCGGGCCATGACGGTGCGGCGCACGCTGCCCTCGCGCGCCCGCAGCCTCATCGGCGCCTGGTGCTTCGTCGACCACTACGGGCCCGACCCGGTCGCCGGGCCGGGGGGCACGGGCGGCATGTCGGTGGCGCCGCACCCGCACACCGGCCTGCAGACGGTCAGCTGGCTGTTCACCGGGGAGATCGAGCACCGCGACAGCGCCGGCCACCACGCGTTCGTGCGGCCCGGCGAGGTCAACCTGATGACGGCCGGCCGGGGCATCAGCCACTCCGAGGTCTCCACCGCCGCCACCGAGGTGCTGCACGGCGCCCAGCTGTGGGTCGCGCTGCCCGAGGGCGCCCGGCACGGTGACCCCGGCTTCACCCACCACGCCCCCGACGCCGTGCACCGCGAGGGCCTCGAGGCCCGCGTCTTCCTCGGCTCGCTGCTCGGGGTGACCTCGCCGGTGTCCACCGCGACCCCGCTCCTGGGCGCCGAGCTGCTGCTCGAGCCCGGCGCCCGCGTCGAGCTCGAGACCGACCCGTCCTTCGAGCACGGCGTGCTCGTCGACACCGGCCGGCTCGCCGTGGGCGGCCACGACGCCGAGGCCCACGACCTCGTCTACGTCCCGCCCGGCGACGCCCGGCTCGTCCTCGTTGCCGGCGCCGAGCCGGTCCGGCTGCTGTTGCTCGGCGGGCCACCGTTCGGCGAGGCCATCGTCATGTGGTGGAACTTCGTCGGCCGCACCCACGAGGAGGTCGTGGCCTTCCGCGAGGAGTGGCAGGGCCAGGTGCACGGCGGGGCCGACGGGGCGACGTACGTCGACGGTCGGTTCGGCGTGCCGGTGGGCGACGAGCTGCCGCCGATCCCGGCGCCCGCGATGCCGCAGGTGCGGCTGCGGGAGCGCCGGTGACCGATCCCGACTGGCAGCACCGCCTGGTCGAGGCGCGGCTCCGCTCGCTCGTCGACTTCCACCCCGACGGGATCTTCACCCTCGACCTCGCCGGCGCGTTCACGACGATCAACTCCGAGGCCCTGCTGCAGAGCGGCGGCTACGCCGCCGACGACCTGCTCGGCCGCTCCTTCACCGAGCTGCTCCTCGACGAGGACCTGCCGCTGGTCTCCGAGCGGTTCGGCGAGCTGGTGGCAGGCAGGCCGCAGACCTTCGAGGTGCGGTTCAGGCGCGCCGACCGCTCCGTCGGCGAGCTGGAGATCATCGGGCTGCCCATCGTCGTCGACGACGCCGTCGTCGAGGTGTGCGGCATCGCCGAGGACATCACCGGTCGCAAGGAGTTCCAGCGCGAGCTCGACGACGCCCGGCGGGCCGCCGAGAGCGCCAGCGACGCCAAGTCGGCCTTCCTGGCCACCATGAGCCACGAGATCCGCACCCCGCTGACCGGGGTGCTCGCCGCGACCGAGCTGCTCGGCGACACCGGGCTGTCCCGCGAGCAGGAGCACCTGGTCCGGGTCATGCAGCGCTCCGGGCGCCGGCTGCTGTCGCTGGTCGACGAGATCCTCGACTTCTCCCGCATCGAGGCGGGGCGCGTCGAGCTCACCGAGACCGACCTCGACCTCGGCGCGCTCGTCGAGGAGACCGTGACCATGCTCGCCGCGGTCGCCGACGACAAGGGCCTCGCCGTCGTGCGCCAGGTCGCCCCCGACCTGCCGCGCGTGCGGGGCGACGCGACGCGGATCGGGCAGGTGCTGACCAACCTGGTCGACAACGCTGTCAAGTTCACCCGCGAGGGCCGCGTGGAGGTCGGCGTCGACACCGCCGGCGCGGTCGACGAGGCGACGGTGGCCGTCCGCTTCACCGTGGCCGACACCGGCATCGGGATGACCCCGGAGCAGCAGATCGACGTCTTCGAGATGTTCCACCAGGTCGACTCCTCCGTCACCCGCGAGCACGGCGGCACCGGGCTGGGCCTGGCCATCACCCGCCGCCTCGTGGCCCTGATGGGTGGCGAGCTGGAGGTCAGCAGCGCCCCCGGCGAGGGCAGCACCTTCGTCTTCGTGCTGCCGCTCAGTCGGGCGTGACGGCCTCGCCGAGCTCGGTGGAGACGGTCGTCGCAACCTGCTGCACCTGGCCGTCGACGACGTAGGAGACCTGCGTGGCCAGGTCGACCGAGGCGCTGCCGGGCAGCAGCCGGCCCAGCGACCCGGTCAGCCGGCCGCCGGCGGTGCCGCGGCCCGACCGGACCTCGACGCCCGCCACCTCGCCCGCGCGGTAGACCTGCTGCACGGCCAGGCCGAGCACGTAGTCGTCCCCGTCGAGCGACTCCAGAGTGTACGTCGCCACCTCGTCGACGTCCGCGCCGTCGACCCGGACGACCGAGGTCACCGTCCACGACGCCCCGGGCCCGACGGGGCTGGTCGGCCACACCGGCACGAGGCGGCGGAGCAGGACGCCGGCCTGGCGGGCGGGCCCCGCCGCCGCCGCGTCGTCGGGCGCAGCCGTGCCGGGGCCGTCCGGGCCGCCGTCGGTCGTGCCGTCGGCGAGCACCGCCACGTCGGTGGTGGTGCCGGCCAGGCCGGCGACCGCCTGGCGGACCCGCTCGACCTCGGCCGCCGGGGAGCCCTCGGCCCGCACCCGCGGCTCGCCGTAGGCACACGTGGCCTCGACCTGCTCGGCGGTGGCGGCCTCCACGGTCGTGGTGACCGGGACCGTCAGCTCCGGCACGTCGGCCGCCCGGCCGTCGCTCGTGACGCGCTGGGCGATGCTCAGGTCGGCCTCGGTGACCGCACCCGCGGTCGGCGACAGCGCGAGCACCCGACGCGGCTCGGAGCCCTCCTGCACGACCGAGACCAGCGCGCGTGCCCCCGCGGCGGTCGGGGTGGCCGTCGCGGGCGGCGGCCCGCCGCCGGACTGCCCGTCGCCCCCGGAGCACCCGGTCACCAGCAGCGCCAGCAGCGCCAGCACGGCCGGCAGCACCAGCACGGCCGGCGGGACGGCCGGCACGCGGGAGCGGGGGAGCACGCGCGCAGCATAGACAGCGGGGCCGACCCCCGGCCGTCGACGACCCCGGGCAGGGACCACCGCCCCCCGGGGCTGGGGCTTGGTGACCGCCGGGTGGTGCGCGCGGTCGGCGGGGGAGGGCTGTCGGTGGTCTCGGGCACGATGAGCGGCATGGGACCCCTGGTCGGTGACGACGGCGTGGCCCGCTGCCCCTGGGCGGGCGCGGCCCCGAGCACGATGCGCGACTACCACGACCACGAGTGGGGCCGACGCGTCCACGGCGAGTCGGCCCACCTCGAGCGGCTCACGCTCGAGGCCTTCCAGTCGGGGTTGTCGTGGTCGACGATCCTCGCCAAGCGGCCGGCGTTCCGCGAGGTCTTCTGCGGGTTCGACGCCGACCGCGTGGCCGCCTTCGACGACGACGACCACGCCCGGCTCATGGCCGACGCCCGCATCGTCCGCAACCGCCTCAAGGTGTCCGCGGCCATCACCAACGCCCGCGCCACCGTGGCCCTGCGGGCCGACGGGGGGCTGGAGGCGTTCGTGCACGGCTTCGCCCCCGCCGAGCCGCCCGCCTGGCACGACACCGACGAGATGGCCACGACGTCCGCGGAGTCCACGGCCCTGTCCAAGGGCCTCAAGGCCCGGGGCTTCGTCTTCGTCGGCCCGACCACCATGTACGCCCTCATGGAGGCCATCGCCGTCTTCGACCCCCACCTGGTCGGCTGCCACGCCCGCGGATCCGCGGCGCTAGCGTCCAACGCATGAACCACCCCGACCCGACCCCGCCCCGCCGCACCAGCGCCGTGGCCGACGACGCCCTCGGCACCCACGACACCGTCGGGCTGGTCGAGGCCATCCAGGCGCGCGAGGTCGGCGTGGTCGAGGTCGTCGAGGCCGCGATCACCCGCGTGCAGGCGGTCGCCTCCCGGCTGGGCGCGATGGCCTACACCGCTTACGACCGGGCCCGGGTCGAGGCCCGCGACCCCCGGGGCGGGTTCTTCGCCGGCGTGCCCACCGTGGTCAAGGACAACGTCGACGTGGCCGGCATGCCGACCCGCGACGGCACCGACGCGTGGACGCCGCGCCCGGCCCGCGCCGACGGCGACTTCGCCCGGATGTACCTCGCCACCGGGCTCGTCCCCCTGGGCAAGAGCCAGCTGTCCGAGCACGGCTTCTCCGCCACCGCCGAGCACCCGCGCCTCGGGCCGGTGCGCTCGCCGTGGTCCTTCGACCACGTCGCCGGCGCCTCCTCGGCGGGCGCAGCCGCCCTGGTCGCCAGCGGAGCGCTCCCCATCGCCCACGCCAACGACGGCGGCGGCTCGATCCGCATCCCCGCCGCGGTCAACGGCTTGGTCGGGCTCAAGCCGACCCGCGGCCGGCTGGCCCAGGACAAGCAGCTGCGCGAGATGCCCGTCCGCATCGTCTCCGACGGAGTGCTGACCCGCTCGGTGCGCGACACCGCGGCCTTCCTGCGCGAGGCCGAGATGGTCTACCGGCCGCTGTCGATGCCACCCATCGGCGACGTGACCCGGCCGGGCCCCAAGCGGCTGCGGGTCGCCCTCAACACCAGCGGCGTCGAGCACGGCGCCTCGCCCGAGGTCGCCGAGCTCACCCTGGCCACCGCGGCCCTGCTCGAGTCGCTCGGCCACCAGGTCGAGGAGGTCGACCCGCCGGTGCCGCCGGGCTTCCGCGACGACTTCCTGCAGTACTGGGCCACCCTGGCCTTCTTCCTCGTCCGCACCGGCCGCCGCGCCCACGGGCCGTCCTACGACCCGAGCCGGCTCGACGACCTCACCCACGGCCTCGCCCGGCACGCCGGTCGCCGCCTGCACCGCCTGCCCGGCGTCGTACGCCGCCTGCGCCGGGCAGCGGCGCTCTCGGAGGACTTCCACCGCCGCTACGACGTCACCTTGACCCCCACGCTCGGCGCGGTCACGCCCCGCGTCGGGCACCTCGACCCGACCCAGCCCTACGAGACGGTCATCGACCGGCTCGAGCGGTGGGTCTGCTTCACCCCGCTGCACAACGTCACCGGCGCCCCGGCGGTCTCGTTGCCGCTGGCCACCTCCGCCGAGGGGCTCCCCGTCGGCATGATGCTGGGCGCCGGCGCAGGCCACGAGGCGCTGCTCCTGGGCCTGGCCCTCGAGCTCGAGGAGGCCCGGCCGTTCCCGGTGCTGACGGTGCCGTGACGGTGCCGCCACAGTGCGCTGACCTGCGACGACGCGCGTCACACCGTCCGAGGGGCAACCGATTTCACGGATCGTCGGACCCGTGTGTAGTGTTCTCGCTCGTTGCCCCTTTAGCTCAGTCGGCAGAGCGTCTCCATGGTAAGGAGAAGGTCTACGGTTCGATTCCGTAAAGGGGCTCCACAAACCTTCGCGGCGGGGTAGCTCAGGTGGTTAGAGCACACGGCTCATAATCGTGGTGTCGCGGGTTCGAGTCCCGCCCCCGCTACCACGTACGACCCCGCGCCCTGCGGGCGCTCACCCAGACCGACGACCGAGGAATCACCGTGGCCAGCAAGAGCTCCGACGTTCGCCCCAAGATCACGCTCGCGTGCACCGAGTGCAAGGAGCGCAACTACATCACCAAGAAGAACCGGCGCAACGACCCCGACCGGATCGAGCTCGCCAAGTTCTGCCCGCGCTGCCGCAAGCACACCGCGCACCGCGAGACGCGCTGACCCTGCCGGCTCCCCGGCCCGCCGAGCCCGCCCCCGTCCCCGGGAGGCGGGCTCCGCTGCGTCCGCGGCCTGCGTTAGCGTCGGAGCCGTGGATGACTCCATCGTCGGTCGCACCTACCCGCCCGGCCCGCCCCACGAGGTCACCGAGGCCTCGGTGCGGGCGTTCGTCGAGGCCACCGGGGCGTCGTACGCCGGCGGGCCGGCCCCCGCGACCTACCCGATCGTCCCCGCCTTCGACGCCATGATGACCTTCCTCGACGCCGAGCAGGTCGACCTCTCGCGCATCGTCCACGGCGCCCAGGAGTTCCGCCACGAGCGGCCCGTCGTGCCCGGCGACGTGCTCACCGTCGCCCTCACCGTGGCCAGCCTCCGGGTGATCGGCGGCAACGCGATCGTCGGCACCCGCAGCGAGGTCACCGACGCCGACGGCGCGCTCGTGTGCACCGGCACCGCCACCCTCGTCCACCGCGCGGGGGAGGAGGCCTGATGGCCGAGCAGCTCGCCCCCGCGACCTACCGCGTGACCCGCGAGGCGCTCGTGGCGTACGCCGCCGCGAGCGGCGACCACAACCCGATCCACCAGGACGAGGAGGTCGCCCGCTCGGTCGGCCTGCCCGGCGTGATCGCCCACGGCATGTACACCCTCGCCCTGGCCGCCCGCTACGTCGACGAGGTCGCCGGCGAGCCGGGCCGGATCGCCTCGATCGGGGCCAAGTTCACCAAGCCCGTGGTCGTGCCCGCCGAGGGCGTCGACGTCGAGGTGGCCGGCACCCGCAAGGACGACGGCTCGATCGCCGTCACGGTGACCTGCGACGGCGTCGCGGTCCTCGGCCGCTGTGTGGCGGTGCTCCGTGCCTGAGACGGTGCGCTGGCTGCGCTCCCACGGCGACCTCGTCCTGCTCGGCACACCCTCTGGGGTCGCCGAGGCCGAGGTCCGCGCCCTCGAGGACCACCTCGGCACCCGTCTGCCCGCCGACCACCGCGCCTTCCTGGTGGCGGCCGACGGCTGCCGGCTGTCCTACGCCGTCCGCCTGCCGCCCGACGACCCCGCCGGCGAGCTGGTGTCCTTCGACGACCTCGTCGAGGTGCGCGGGCCCCACGGGCTGGCTGCCCAGTGGGACGCCTACCCGTCGTCCGCCTGGCTCGACCCCGGCCTGCCCGGCTGGCGCGACGAGCCGTGGGCTGCGGTCTGAGGTGCGCGCCGTGCCCGACCTCCGCGACCGGACGACCCTGCGCCTCGGCGGCCCCGCCGTCGGCTGGGTGACCGCGACGACCGAGACCGAGCTCGTCGAGGCCGTCTCCGCCGCCGACGCCGCCGGTGAGCCCGTGCTCGTGCTCGGCGGCGGCAGCAACCTCGTCGTGGCCGACGACGGCTTCGCCGGCACCGTCGTCGAGGTCGCCACCCGCGGGATCGTGGCCGACCACGACGGCGACGACCCCACCTGTGGCGGCGTCCTCGTCACCGTGGCCGCCGGCGAGTCCTGGGACGCCTTCGTCGCCCACGCCGTCGAGCGGGGCTGGACCGGCGTCGAGGCGCTCTCGGGCATCCCCGGCTCGGTCGGGGCCACCCCGGTGCAGAACGTCGGCGCCTACGGCCAGGAGGTCGCCCAGACGGTGGCCCGGGTCCGCGTCTGGGACCGGCGGCTGCGCGGCGTGCGCACCTTCACCGGCGCCGACTGCGGGTTCGGCTACCGCACCTCGCGCTTCAAGGCCGACCGGTACGACGACGCCGGCGGCCGCCACGTCGTCCTCGACGTGACCTTCCAGCTGGCCGTGGGCGGCCCCGACGCCCTCGGCGCACCGGTCGCCTACGCCGAGCTGGCCCGCACCCTCGGCGTCGAGCCGGGCCAGCGCGCCCCGCTGCGGGCCGTCCGCGAGGCCGTGCTCGGCCTGCGCCGCGGCAAGGGCATGGTGCTCGACGACGCCGACCCCGACACCTGGAGCGCCGGGTCGTTCTTCACCAACCCGGTCGTGCCGGCCGACCAGGTGCCCGACGGCGCCCCCGCCTGGCCCGCGGGCGACGGCCTGGTCAAGACCAGCGCGGCCTGGCTCATCGAGCACGCGGGCTTCGGCCGCGGCTGGGCCGTCGAGCCCGCCGCACCGGCCTCGCTGTCGACCAAGCACACCCTGGCCGTCACCAACCGGGGCGCGGCCCGCACCGAGGACCTGCTCGCCCTGGCCCGCGCCGTGCGCGACGGCGTCGAGTCGGCGTACGGCATCCGGCTGGTCAACGAGCCCGTGCTGGTGGGCTGCGAGCTCTAGCTCAGGGGCTGGTGGAGCCGGCGATCCAGAACGCGCCGATGAAGAACACCGCCACGGCCACGCCGGCCAGGCCGAGCACGGTGCCGATGATGCCGGTCACCAGGCCGGTCGTCGCGGCACCCTCGTTGCTGAACGTCCCGGGGCTGGCGGCCATCTCCTTGCGGGCCCGCAGCGCGAGCACGATCGCGAACGGCCCTGCGGCCACCCCGACCACGGCCACGCAGCACAGGAAGGTCGCGAACGCGCAGACCAGGCTGGTGATGCCGAGGCCCATCGCGGTGTTGGCGCCACCGTGCGGCCGCGCGAACGGGTAGCCGGCGTACCCCGGCACCCCGCCGTACGGCGTCGGCCCGGACGCCGCGGACCCGTAGGGCCCGGGCGGCGGCGACCCGTACGGCGCCCAGCCGACCTGCGGGGGTGGTGGGGGACCGGGCTGGCCCTGCTGGCCCCACCCCGGGGCGGGCGGCGCCTGGTCGCCGGACGGCGAGGCGGGCTTGGACAGGTCGGGCCTCCACCGGTCGCTGCTGCCGGGGGCCACCGTCGGGTCGTCGTGGCGGCCGGAGCCGTCGGGGCGGTCCTCGGGGGGCTGGGTCATGCGCGGATCATGTCACCGGGCCCGACCGCTGGACGCGGCGGCGTCGGCGGCCAGCCACGCGTCGACGTCGGCCAGGGCCGCGGTCCGCAGGTCCTCGGGGGCGCGGCTGGCGCGCAGCGACATCCGGGCCAGCTCGGCCAGGGTCGCGTCGTCGAGGTCGTGGGCCGCGCGCATCGTGGCGTACTGCCCGGCGAGCCGGGAGCCGAACAGCAGCGGGTCGTCGGCCCCGAGGGCGACCGTCGCGCCGGCGGCGAGCAGCGTCGGCAGGGGCACCGAGGTCAGGTCGGAGTAGACCCCGAGCGCGACGTTGGAGACCGGGCACACCTCGAGCGCGACGCCCGCGTCGACGACCCGGGCCAGGAGGTCGGGGTCCTCGGCGGTGCGGACGCCGTGGCCGAGGCGGTCGGCGTGCAGGGCGTCGAGGCAGGTGCGCACGTGGTCGGGTCCGCGCAGCTCGCCGCCGTGGGGCACCAGGGCCAGGCCCGCCCGCTCGGCGATGGCGAAGGCGCCGGCGAAGTCGGTGGTGCTGCCCCGGCGCTCGTCGTTGGACAGCCCGAACCCGACCACCCCGCGGCCGACGTACTGCGCGGCCAGGCGGGCCAGCGTGCGGGCGTCGAGCGGGTGCCGGGTGCGGTTGGCGGCCACGACGACGGCGATGCCGAGGCCGGTGCGCTCCGCGGCGTCGCGGACCGCGTCGAGCACCAGGTCGGTGAACGCGGTGATACCGCCGAACCGCGCGGCGTACCCGCTGGGGTCGACCTGGATCTCCAGCCACCGGCCGCCGTCACGCACGTCGTCCTCGGCCGCCTCCCGCACCAGGCGCCGCACGTCGTCCTCGGTGCGCAGCACCGAGCGGGCGACGTCGTAGAGCCGCTGGAAGCGGAACCAGCCCTTCTCGTCGGCCGCGCTCAGCTGCGGTGGCCACTCCGAGACCAGCTGGTCGGGCAGACGGATGCCGTCGCGCTCGGCCAGCTCGAGCAGCGTGGCGTGCCGCATCGAGCCGGTGAAGTGCAGGTGCAGGTGGGCCTTGGGCAGCGCGCGCAGGTCGCGCCCGCCGCCGCCCCCCACCTCAGGCAAAGAGCTTCTGCAGGCGCGTGATGCCCTCGACGATGTCGTCGTCACCCAGCGCGTAGGACAGCCGCAGGTAGCCCGGCGAGCCGAACGCCTCGCCCGGCACCACCGCCACCTCGGCCTTCTCCAGGATGTACTCGGCCAGCTCGGCCGAGGTCTCCACGCGGCGGCCGTCGTGCTCGCGGCCGAGCAGGCCCTTGACCGAGGGGTAGGCGTAGAACGCACCGCCCGGCATCGGGCACACGACGCCGTCGATCTCGTTGAGCATCGACACGATCGTCTGTCGGCGCCGGTCGAAGGAGGTCTTCATCTCGGCCACGGCGGTCAGGTCGCCCTCGAGCGCCGCGATGGCCGCCCGCTGGGCGACGTTGGCGACGTTGGAGGTGGCGTGGCTCTGCAGGTTGGTCGCCGCCTTGACCAGGTCCTTCGGGCCGATCATCCAGCCGACCCGCCAGCCGGTCATCGCATAGGTCTTGGCCACGCCGTTGACGACGACGCAGTTGTCGACGAGGAACGGGCACAGCACCGGCATCGAGCCGGTGTCGGCGCCGTCGTAGACGAGGTGCTCGTAGATCTCGTCGGTGAGCACCCACAGGTCGTGGTCCTCGACCCACTGGCCGATCTCGCGGATCTCCTCGGCGGTGTAGACGGCGCCGGTGGGGTTGGACGGCGAGACGAACAGCAGCACCTTGGTCTTCTCGGTGCGCGCGGCCTCGAGCTGCGCGACGGTGACCTTGTAGTCCTGGGTCTCGTCGGCCAGCACCTCGACCGGCACGCCGCCGGCGAGCTGGATCGCCTCGGGGTACGTCGTCCAGTACGGCGCGGGCACGATGACCTCGTCACCCGGGTCGAGCATCGCAGCGAACGCGGCGTAGATGGCCTGCTTGCCGCCGTTGGTCACCAGCACCTGGGCCGGCTCGACCTCCAGGCCGCTGTCGCGGCGGGTCTTCTCGACGATGGCCTGCTTCAGCTCGGGCAGGCCGCCGGCCGGCGTGTAGCGGTGGTTGCGCGGCTCGCGGCAGGCCTCGACCGCCGCCTCGACGATGTAGTCGGGGGTGGGGAAGTCGGGCTCGCCGGCCCCGAACCCGATGACCGGGCGGCCATCGGCCTTGAGGGCCTTGGCCTTCGCGTCGACCTTCAGCGTGGCCGACTCGGCGATGGCGCCGATGCGCTGGGAGACTCGTCTGTCGCGGGGGCTCGAGGTCATGCCCGACATCGTAGGGGCGCCGCCCGCGCCACCCCCAGGGCGCTTGCCGCGGTGGTCGGTCGCTCGGTCCGATGGGGCACCCGGTCGCGCCGCGCGGCCGGGTCCGACGGAGGGGGCACCCCATGACCGACCTCACCCGGGCCCCGGACGGCGTCGACGACGAGCCCGGCCTCAAGCGCACTATCAGCGGGCGCCTGCTGTTCTTCTACGTCCTGGGCGACGTGCTCGGCTCGGGCATCTACGTGCTCATCGGGGCGGTCGCCGGCGAGGTCGGTGGCGCCTTCTGGCTGGCCTTCGCCATCGGCGTCTCGATCGCCGTGGTCACCGGGGCGGCGTACGCCGAGCTGGTGACGAAGTACCCGCGCGCGGCCGGGGCCGCCCTGTTCGTCGACCGGGCGTTCGGCAACCGCGTGGTCACCTTCGTGGTCACCGTCAGCATGCTGGCCGCCTCGTTCGCCGCCACCGGGTCGCTGGCGACGGGCTTCGCGGGCTACTTCGCCGAGGTGTGGGCGCTCCCGCCGGCCCTGCTCGTCTCCCTCGCCCTGCTCGCCGTGCTGGCCGTCGTGCACCACCTCGGCATCACCGAGTCCGTCGTGGCCAACGCGGTGATGACCGTGGTCGAGGTCGCGGGCCTCCTCGTCATCACCCTGGTCGCCCTCGCGCTGCTCGCGAGCGGCGACGGGTCGCCGGGCCGGCTCACCGACTTCTCCACCTCGGGCAACGAGGCGTTCGCGGTGCTCGCGGGCGTCGCCCTGGCCTTCTTCGCCATGACCGGGTTCGAGAACGCCGCCAACGTCGCCGAGGAGACCGTGGACCCGCAGCGCTGCTTCCCCCGGGCGCTCATCGGGGGCATGGTCGTCGCCGGGATCATCTACGTCGTCGTGGCGGCCGGCACCTCGATGGTCGTCGACACCGCGACGCTCGCCGACTCCGAGGTGCCGCTGACCGAGGTGGTGGTCGCGGGCTCGGAGTCCGGCCTGCTGCCCCTCGGGGTCGGGGTGGTCACCGTGGTCTTCGCGCTCATCGCGATGACCGCCATCACCAACACCACGCTGGTCACCTTCGTGACCCAGCCGCGGATCCTCTACGGCATGGCCCGCGAGGACGTCGTCCCCGGCGCCTTCGCCCGCCTGCACGCCCGCCGTCGTACGCCGTGGGTCGGGTCGCTGTTCTCCGTCGCCGTCGTGGGCGCGCTCCTGCTGGTGGGCTCGGCCGTCTCGAGCTCCGGCTCCGACCTCGACCTGGTCACCACGCTGGCCGACGTGACCGTGCTGCTCCTGCTCGCGGTCTACTCCATGGTCATCGCCGCGACCTTCGCCCTGCGGGGCCGCGACGAGGGCCCGGAGGTCTACCACGCACCGCGTCCGGTCCTCGTGCTCGGCCTCGTCGGCAACCTGGCCGTCGCCGTCTACATGGTGGTCGCCGACTGGACCTCGTTGCTGTGGGTCGGGGGCCTGCTCGCGGTGGGGTTCGTGCTGTTCGCGGCCGAGTGGTTCCTCGGTGGTCGCACGCGCCCCGCCGGCGCCGGACGGGGCGACCCGTCGGCGCGCTGACCGCGCCTGCCGCGCGGGTCGGGGCATCCGTTTGGACGCGCCTCACCCTCGACCCGTAGACTCCACCAGCGGTGGACCTCCCCGATGGTCCGGCCTGCCCACGAAGCCCCGGCGTCGTGGTCGTGCGGACGGCGGGGGAGTCATCGGAGGGCACTAGCTCAACTGGCAGAGCATCGGTCTCCAAAACCGAAGGTTGGGGGTTCAAGTCCCTCGTGCCCTGCACGACAGGTTCCGCACGACAAGTGACGACAGCAAGGCGCCGCCCGGCGCCCAGTGAGAGGTGAGTGGCGTGGCGGACAGCAGCGCGGTGCGCGGGTCCAAGGACGACAAGGCCCGTGAGCCCCGCCGCCGCACCAGCATCCCGACGTTCTACCGCCAGGTCGTCGCCGAGCTCCGCAAGGTGGTCTACCCGACCCAGGAGCAGCTGGTCACCTACTTCTTCGTGGTCATGGTCTTCGTCCTCGTGATGATCGCCCTCGTGACCGCGCTCGACCTCGGCTTCGGCAAGCTGGCGTTCGAGATCTTCACCGGCGGCGACGACCTCTGAGTCGCGCGGGCACGCCGCTGCCCGTCCCGCCGCCCCCGACAGCAACGATGGAGCAGCACGTGTCTGAGCACCCCGACGAGCCCACCGCCGACGAGCTGGAGGCCCTCGAGGCCGACCTCGACCTCGACGGGGACCTCGACGGCGAGACCACGCCCGAGACCGTCGAGCCGGGCGACCAGGTCGACCCGCCCGTCGACACCGACGAGACCGACGAGTCCGAGGCCGTCCAGGCGGCGTCGTTCGACGACGACGTGGCCGAGGCCGCCGAGGGGGCCAGCGAGGGCACCGCGCCCCTCGACATGGACACCGACGACGACGTGGTCGACGACGTCGAGGACCTCCCGGTCGACGGCGCCGCGCCCGTCGAGGAGGTCGTGGCCGCCGAGGAGGAGGTCGTCGACGACGCCGTCGCCGAGTCGGTCGACGAGGCCGTCGACGCCGCCGAGGCCGCCGAGCTCGACGACGCCGAGTCGGCCGAGGTCGTCGACGAGGACCCGCTGGAGGCGTTCCGCCGCGAGCTGTGGGCCAAGCCGGGCGACTGGTTCGTGGTCCACACCTACTCCGGCATGGAGAACCGGGTGAAGTCCAACCTGGAGAACCGCATCGTCTCGCTCAACATGGAGGACTACATCCACGAGATCGTGGTCCCCATGGCCGACATCGTCGAGATCAAGAACGGCCAGCGCCGCACCCGCAAGCGCCCCTCCCACCCCGGTTACGTGCTGGTCCGCATGGACCTCACCGACGAGTCCTGGTCGGCCGTGCGCCACACGCCGTCGGTCACCGGCTTCGTCGGCAACAGCCACCAGCCCGTCCCGCTGCTGATGGACGAGGTCGAGAACATGCTCGCCCCGGCCATCCAGGCCGCGGCCGAGGTCGCCGCCGCGCAGACGAGCGCCGCGGGCGGCGGCAGCGCCACCACGCCGGCCAAGAAGACCATCGAGGTCGCCGACTTCTCCGAGGGCGATTCGGTCATGGTCGTCGACGGCCCGTTCGCCACGCTGCACGCGACGATCACCGAGATCAACGCCGAGGCCCAGCGCGTCAAGGCCCTCGTCGAGATCTTCGGCCGCGAGACCCCGGTGGAGCTGTCCTTCCAGCAGGTCCAGCGCGTCTGATCCTCGCGAGCCCGCGAGCGATTTCGCGCCGGGCGCCGGCGTGACCCACACTTGTCAGTCGCAACACCCGTGGCAGGGGACGACCGCGTCCTCGTCGTGACCACAGAACAGGAAGAGAAGCATGCCTCCGAAGAAGAAGATCGCCGCACTGGTCAAGGTGCAGCTCCAGGCCGGTGCCGCGACGCCGGCCCCGCCGGTCGGTACCGCCCTCGGTCCGCACGGCGTGAACATCATGGACTTCTGCAAGGCCTACAACGCCCAGACCGAGTCCATGCGTGGCAACGTCATCCCCGTCGAGATCACCATCTACGAGGACCGTTCGTTCACCTTCATCACCAAGACCCCGCCGGCCGCCGAGCTGATCAAGAAGGCCGCCGGTCTCGCCAAGGGCTCGGGCACCCCGCACAAGGACAAGGTCGGCAAGCTCACCCAGGACCAGGTGCGCGAGATCGCCAAGACCAAGCTCCCCGACCTCAACGCCAACGACGAGGACGCCGCGATGAAGATCGTCGCCGGCACCGCGCGCTCGATGGGCGTCACGGTCGAGGGCTGACCGGCTCCCGACTCCTTCCTGCACCTCCAGCTCCTGTGGCAGAGCCGCGCTGGCTCGTCGACCACACCTCGTAGAGAGAAGAACCACCATGCAGCGCAGCAAGTCCTACCGCGCGGCGGCCGAGCAGTTCGACAAGGACGAGCTCCACGCCCCGCTCACGGCCATCAAGATCGCCAAGACCGGTTCGAAGAAGAAGTTCGACGAGACCCTCGACGTCGTCATGCGTCTCGGCGTCGACCCCCGCAAGGCCGACCAGATGGTCCGCGGCACGGTCAACCTGCCCCACGGCACAGGCAAGACCGCCCGCGTGCTGGTCTTCGCCAACGGTGACAAGGCCGAGGCCGCCACGGCCGCCGGCGCCGACATCGTCGGCGGCGACGAGCTCATCGAGCGCGTCAGCGGCGGCTGGCTCGACTTCGACGCCGTCGTGGCCACGCCCGACATGATGGGCAAGGTCGGCCGTCTCGGCCGCGTGCTCGGTCCCCGCGGCCTGATGCCCAACCCCAAGACCGGCACTGTCACCCCCGACCCGGCCAAGGCCGTGACGGACATCAAGGGCGGCAAGATCGAGTTCCGCGTCGACCGTCACGCCAACCTGCACTTCATCATCGGCAAGGCCTCCTTCTCCGAGACCCAGCTCGCGGAGAACTACGCCGCCGCCCTCGAGGAGGTGCTGCGGCTCAAGCCGGCCAGCTCCAAGGGCCGCTACCTGAAGAAGGTCACCGTCTCCACCACGATGGGCCCCGGCATCCAGGTCGACCCCAACCGCACCCGCAACGTCGCGAGCGAGGAGGAGCAGGCCCCGGCCTGATCCACCCCGCCCGTACGCCGGCCCGCCCGGCACGCCTCGCGCGTGCCCGGCGGGCCGTCGTGATTTGGTGCCGGCCCGTCCGGCGCCGTACAGTCCTGTCCAGAAACCAGAGACCGCCGGTCGTCGGCCTGTGCATGCAGACCGACCGAAGGTGCCGCGAAGTCGCGGACGACCTGCGCAGGATTCGGAGCAGATCCTCGCCCGCGAGGTCCTACGCCCTGAGCCTGTGCTCAGGGCGTTCGTCGTCTCCGAGGTCCACCGGGGGCGGTCTCCCCGTCCGGAAGGAGACCCATGGCGCGGGCTGAGAGGCAAGCCGCCGTCGAGGAGATCGTTGACCAGTTCAACGACGCCGACGGCGCCGTGCTGACCGAGTACCGCGGTCTCACCGTCAAGGAGCTGCAGACCCTGCGTCGCTCCCTCGGTGAGAACGCCAACTACGCCGTGGTCAAGAACACGCTGGCCAAGATCGCCGCCAACCAGGTGGGGATCACCGGGTTCGACGACCTGCTGACCGGCCCGACCGCGATCGCCTTCATCAACGGCGACGTGGTCGAGGCGGCCAAGGGCCTGCGTGACTTTGCCAAGGCCAACCCCGCCCTTGTCATCAAGGGCGGCGTCCTCGACGGCAACATCCTCGACGCGAAGGAGATCGCCAAGCTGGCCGATCTCGAGTCGCGCGAGGTGCTCCTGGGCAAGCTGGCGGGCGCCCTGCTCGCCTCGCTCTCCCAGGCCGTCTACCTCCTCAACGCGCCGATCGCCCAGGCCGCCCGTCTCGCGGGTGCGCTGGAGGCCAAGGCGCAGGAGGACCCCTCGATCCTCGCAGGTGGTGCTGGTACGCCGGCCGCCGCCGAGGAGGCCCCGGCTGCCGCCGAGGAGACCCCGGAGGAGGCTCCCGCCGAGGAGCCCGCCGCCGAGGCCACCGACGAGGCCGCCGAGACCACCGAGTCCTGAGGGCTCACCACACCACCTGAAACCCGCTCCGGGCCCACCGGTCCGGAGCAACCTGATTGGAAAGGTTCGCAATCATGGCGAAGCTCAGCACCGACGAGCTCCTTGACGCCTTCAAGGAGATGACCCTGATCGAGCTCTCCGAGTTCGTGAAGCAGTTCGAGGAGACCTTCGGCGTCACCGCCGCCGCCCCCGTCGCCGTGGCCGCCGCCCCGGCCGCCGGTGGTGCCGCTGGTGGCGGCGAGGAGGCCGCCGCGCAGGACGAGTTCGACGTCATCCTCGAGGCTGCCGGCGACAAGAAGATCAACGTCATCAAGGAGGTGCGCGCCCTCACCTCGCTCGGTCTGAAGGAGGCCAAGGAGCTGGTCGAGTCCGCGCCCAAGGCGGTCCTGGAGAAGGTCGACAAGGCTGCGGCCGACAAGGCCAAGGAGTCCCTCGAGGGCGCCGGCGCCACCGTCACCCTCAAGTGACCTGACGTCGCCGGCCCCCGGGCCCGCGACGCGTGCACGACCGAGGCGGTCATCCCCCGTGGAGGGGGGTGGCCGCCTCGTCGTCGTTCGTGGCAGGGCGCGGGCCGTGCACCGCGTCGTCGCAGGTGAGAGGCCACGTCACGGGTGCATATCGGCATGTGGGGTTGGCGTGACGGCGCGCACAATTCCGCGTAACCTCGCGGAGTCGCGAGCGTTGTTACTGGCGGGTGGGGTGGTGGCAGCCATCGCGCCCTCGGTGCACGCGTGCCCCGGCCCTGCGCCGACGAGCTCGAGAGAAGGATGTCCATGGGTGTCGAGATCAAGATCGAGAACCTCACGAAGTCGTTCGGCAAGCAGGTGATCTGGGGCGACGTGTCCCTGACGATCCCGGCCGGCGAGATCAGCGTGATGCTCGGCCCCTCGGGCACCGGCAAGTCGGTGCTGCTGAAGACCCTCATCGGGTTGCTGAAGCCCGACCACGGGTCGGTCATCATCGAGGGCACCGACATCGCCTCCTGCCCGGAGAAGGAGCTCTACGAGATCCGCAAGCTCTTCGGCGTGCTGTTCCAGGACGGCGCGATGTTCGGGTCGATGAACCTCTACGACAACGTGGCGTTCCCGCTGCGCGAGCACACCAAGAAGTCCGAGTCCCAGATCCGCGACGTGGTCATGGAGAAGATGGACCTCGTCGGCCTCCTGGGTGCGGAGGACAAGCTGCCGGGCGAGATCTCCGGCGGCATGCGCAAGCGCGCGGGCCTGGCCCGGGCGCTGGTGCTGGACCCGGAGATCGTGCTGTTCGACGAGCCCGACTCGGGTCTGGACCCGGTGCGCACGGCGTTCCTCAACCAGCTGATCATCGACCTCAACGCCCAGATCGACGCGACGTTCCTGATCGTGACCCACGACATCAACACCGCCCGGACGGTCCCGGACAACATCGGCCTGCTCTACCACCGCCACCTGGCGATGTTCGGGCCGCGGGAGATGCTGCTGGCCTCGGAAGAGCCGGTGGTGCGCCAGTTCCTCAACGCCCAGCGGGTGGGTCCGATCGGCATGAGCGAGGAGAAGGACGCCGACGAGCTGGCGGCGGAGTCGGGGCAGGAGCTGCCGCCGCTGCCGCCGATCCCGATGCAGCTGGAGCCGTCCAACGGCATCCCGCGTCGCTCGCAGCGCGAGCCGGGTGCGTGGTGCCGCGAGAACGGCGTGACCCCGCCGCCGGGCAGCTTCGAGTCCTCCAACGCCGGCATGGCCCCGGGGTCCTGAGCGACTGATGGCATCGATCACCTCGGCGCGCGTCCTGCGCCCCGTCGGGGTCGCGGGCGGCCTGTTCGCCTTCGCCCTCGACGTCGTGCGCGGCCTGTTCCGCCGCCCCTTCCAGCTGCGGGAGTTCCTGCAGCAGGCCTGGTTCATCGCCTCGGTGACCATCATCCCGACCGCGCTGGTCGCCATCCCGTTCGGCGCGGTCATCGCGCTGCAGGTCGGCAGCCTCATCAAGCAGTTCGGTGCGCAGTCGTTCACCGGCTCCGCCTCGGTCCTCGCGGTCATCCAGCAGGCGGCCCCGATCGGCACGGCGCTCCTCATCGCCGGCGCCGGCGGCTCGGCGATCGCCGCCGACCTCGGCGCGCGCAAGATCCGCGAGGAGCTCGACGCCATGATGGTGCTGGGCATCGACCCGATCCAGCGCCTCGTGGTGCCGCGGGTGCTGGCCTGCATGCTCGTCTCGGTCTTCCTCAACGGCCTGGTCAGCGTGGTCGGCGTCGCCGGCGGCTACGTCTTCAACGTGATCCTGCAAGACGGCACACCGGGCGCCTACATCGCCAGCTTCACCGCGCTCGCGCAGCTGCCCGACCTCTACGTCGGCTTCATCAAGGCGGCGGTCTTCGGGCTCATCGCCGCGATCGTCGCCTCCTACAAGGGCATGAGCGCCGGCGGCGGGCCCAAGGGTGTGGGCGACGCGGTCAACGAGTCCGTCGTCATCACCTTCCTCCTGCTGTTCGTCGTCAACTTCGTCATCAGCACGATCTACCTCCAGCTCGTGCCCCCGAAGACCGGATAGGGACCGACGTGGCCAACCTCCGCGCCGTCTACCAACGGCCCCTGACCTCGCTCGACGACCTGGGCAACCAGCTCGCGTTCTACATCCGCGCGCTCATCGCGACGCCGCGCTCGGTGACGCGCTACCCCAAGGAGATCGCGCGCATCCTGGCCGAGGTCACCCTCGGCTCGGGCGCCCTCGCCGTCATCGGCGGCACCGTCGGCGTCATCCTCGGCATGACCTTCTTCACCGGCGCCCAGGTCGGCCTGTCCGGCTACGCCGCGCTCGACCAGCTCGGCACCGCGACGTACGCCGGGTTCGTCTCGGCCTACTTCAACACCCGCGAGATCGCCCCGCTCGTCTCGGGCATCGCCCTGGCCGCCACCGTGGGCTGCGGCTTCACCGCCCAGCTCGGCGCCATGCGCATCTCCGAGGAGGTCGACGCCCTCGAGGTGATGGCGATCCCCTCGATGCAGTTCCTGGTCACGACCCGCATCATCGGCGGGCTGATCGCGATCGTCCCGCTCTACGTCGTCGGCCTGCTGTCGTCGTACGTCGCGAGCCGCTTGGTCGTCATCTACTTCTACGGACAGAGCCCAGGTGAGTACGACAAGTACTTCAACCAGTTCCTCCCACCCGGCGACGTGCTGTGGTCCTTCGGCAAGGTGCTCGTCTTCGCGGTGGTGGTCATCCTCATCCACTGCTACTACGGCTACAACGCCTCCGGCGGGCCTGCCGGCGTCGGCGTGGCCGTGGGCCGGGCCGTCCGCACCAGCATCGTGGCCGTCAACGTGATCGACCTGCTGCTCTCGATGGCCATCTGGGGTGCCAACACGACCGTGAGACTGGCGGGCTGAGGCGTGCGGAAGATCCTGTTCAACGCCCGCCTGCTCGGCGTGGTGTTCCTGGCGCTGCTCGTCCTGGGCACCTACCTGACCTACGCGACCTTCACCAAGAAGTTCACCGCCTACGACGAGGTCACGCTCGAGACCTCCTCGATCGGCCTGCAGCTGCCGCTGCGCGCCGACATCAAGGTCCGGGGCGTCATCGTCGGCGAGGTCCTCGACTACTCCGCCACCGCCCAGGGCGCCACGGTGACCCTCGGCATCTTCCCCGACCAGATCGACTCGATCCCGGCCAACGTCACCGGTTCGATCGTGCCCAAGACGCTGTTCGGCGAGAAGTACGTCTCGCTCGTCATCCCCGACGACCCGGACAGCGCGCACCTCGAGCAGGGCGACCGCATCACCAAGACCCAGGTGCCCACCGAGGTCGAGGCCGTGCTCTCCGACCTCTACCCGCTGCTCACCGCGGTGCAGCCGGCCGAGCTGAACAAGACGCTCACCGCGCTCGCCACCGCCCTGGAGGGCCGCGGCAACGAGCTGGGCGAGAACCTCGAGACGCTCGACGCCTACCTCAAGCGCCTCAACCCGCGGATCCCCGAGCTGGTCGAGGACCTGCGGCTGACCTCCGACGTCTCCGACGTGTACGACGAGATCCTCCCCGAGGTCGGCGAGATCCTGGAGAACACCGTGCGCACCACGGGCACGCTGGAGGACCGCGAGCAGAAGCTGAAGGACCTGTTCAACGACGTGGCCGACCTCTCCGACTCGACCCGCACGTTCCTGGCCGACAACGAGACCAACCTGGTGCGGCTGGGCGAGCTGAGCGCGGAGTACCTCCGGGTGCTGGCGCGCTACGCCACGGAGTTCCCCTGCCTGACCGGCGGCATCGTCAACGCCGGCAAGAAGCAGGCCCAGGCCTTCCGCGACTTCAAGCTGCACATCATCCTCGAGACGCTGCCGCGCCAGCCCCGCAGCTACACCCCGGACGACCGTCCGGTCATCGGGGAGCGTCGCGGCCCGGTCTGCCTCAACCTGCCCAACCCGCCGTGGAACCAGGACAACCCGGTGCGCCGACTGCCCAACTTCAACGACGGCGTCGACACCCCGACCGGCAAGGGCACCACGCGCGTCGCCACCGGCTACGTGATGCGTGACGGCAAGAGCTGGCAGAGCACCGCGGGGGAGTACGACCTCTACCGCGACGTCCTCGCCCCGACCATGGGCACCACGCCCGACGAGGTCGGTGACCTCGGCCCGCTCCTCATGAGCACGATGGCCCGCGGGGCGGAGGTGAGCACGCAGTGAAGCTCCTCGACAAGAAGACCTCCGGCGCTGCGGTCAAGCTCGGCATCTTCATGATCGTCACGATCCTGGCGACCAGCCTGCTCGTCATCGTCATCGGCAACCTGAGCTTCCAGCCCACCCGTGAGTACAAGGCGGTCTTCAACGACGTCACCGGCGTCATCAAGGGCGACGACGTCCGCGTCGCCGGCGTCAAGGTCGGCACCGTCAAGGAGATCAAGGTGGTCGACGGCGAGGACGGCGAGGTCTCCGGGCGCGCCGAGCTGACGTTCTCGGTCGACGAGGCGACCACGCTGACCGAGGCGACCAACGTCGCCATCCGCTACCGCAACCTCGTCGGCCAGCGCTACCTCGCGCTGACCCAGGGGGAGGGCGACACCGCGGTCCTCGAGGCCGACGAGACCATCCCCGAGTCGCGCACCGAGGAGGCGCTCGACCTCACCGAGCTGTTCAACGGCTTCAAGCCGCTGTTCGAGGCCCTCTCGCCCGACGACGTCAACAAGCTGTCCTTCGAGGTCATCCAGGTCTTCCAGGGCGAGGGCGGCACCCTCGAGGGCCTGCTGGCCAGCACGGCCTCGGTGACCAGCACCCTCGCCGACCGCGACCAGGTCATCGGTGACCTGCTCGAGAACCTCGACTTCGTCCTCGACCACATCGCCGACCGCGACGACCAGCTCTCGCAGCTGATCATCAACTTCCGCACCCTCGTCGCCGGCCTCAAGGACGACCGTCGCGCGATCCTCGACTCCTTCGACGAGGTCTCGGCGCTCGCCGACGAGACCGCCGAGCTGGTGGAGGGCGTGCGGCCGCCGTTCGTCGAGGACATCAAGCAGCTGCGCCGGCTGACCAAGAACATCAACGACAACAAGCGCGAGCTGGACCGGGCCCTCCAGGTGCTGCCGATCAAGCTCGACAAGATCGGCCGGACCGCCATCTACGGCTCCTGGTTCAACTTCTACCTCTGCGACTTCCGCGGCAGCGTCCGCATCGGCAACCGCCCGGTGGCCGACCTCAACGTGGAGAACATCGGCGGGGAGAGGTGCACGCTGCGATGAAGCCCTTCCGTGAGCGCAACCCCGTCATCATCGGGGCGGTCAGCCTGTCGGTCATCGTGCTGCTCCTGCTCGGTGCCTTCCGGGCCCAGGACCTGCCGTTGATCGGCGGCGGCGACACCTACGAGGCCATGTTCGAGGACACCGCCGGGCTGAAGTCGGGCGACGAGGTCCGCCTGGCCGGCGTCCGCGTCGGCAAGGTCGACGCCGTCGAGCTCGACAACGACCGCGGCCAGGTCAAGGTGACCTTCAAGGTCGAGACCGACGACCAGTTCGGGAAGCAGACCGCAGCGGCGATCAAGGTCAAGACCATCCTGGGGTCGATGTACCTCTCCCTCGAGCCCGCCGGCACCGGCCAGCTGGAGGCCGGCTCGACCATCCCGACCGACCGCACCAGCGAGCCCTACGACGTGGTCGACGCCTTCGAGGGCCTGGCCGAGACGATCGGCGACGGCGAGAGCGACGAGAACAGCATCGACACCGGGCAGCTCACCGACTCCCTGACGGTGCTGGCCGACCTCACCCGCAACACGCCCGAGGAGTTCCGCGGCGCGCTCGACGGCCTCTCGCGGCTGTCCAGCAACCTGGCCGACCGCGACGACCAGATCAACTCGCTGCTGAAGAACCTGCGGCGCGTCTCGACCGTCCTCGACGACCGCGACGAGGACCTCGTGAAGCTGATGGAGGACGCCGACGTGCTCTTCGAGGCTCTGCTCCAGCGTCGCGAGCAGCTCGACCAGCTGCTGGTCTCGACCCAGACGCTCTCCACCGAGCTCACCGCCCTGGTCCGGCAGAGCCGCGCCGACCTCAAGCCGGCCCTCACCCAGCTCGACGAGACCCTCGACATCCTCAACAAGAACGAGGACAACATCGACAACGCGCTGCGCCTGCTGGCGCCCTTCTACCGCGTGTTCGCCAACACCCTCGGCACCGGCCCGTGGTTCGACACCTACATCCAGAACCTGCCGCCCGTGCCCAACCTCGGCACCGTGGGGGTGAACTGATGGACGTCGCGAAGAAGGTCCTGGCCCCCCTGGTGGTGCTCGTCCTCGTCGTCGCCGGCGGGATCCTGCTGTTCCGCGGCGGGTCCGAGGACCGCAAGGTCACCGCCTACTTCCCCCGCACCGTGTCGCTCTACGAGGGCAGCGAGGTGCGGGTGCTCGGCGTCACCGTCGGCCGGGTCGACAAGATCACCCCGCGGGGCACCGACGTCGAGGTCGAGATGACCTACGACAGCGACGTCAAGGTCCCCGACACCGCCCGGGCCGTCATCGTCTCGCCCGCGATCGTCGGCGGCCGCTACGTGCAGCTCTCGCCGGCGTACGAGCGGGGCGACAAGGAGCTGCCCGCCAACGCGGTGCTCGAGGCCGTGGGCCAGGTGCCGCTCGAGCTCGACCAGATCTACGACAACATCGACCGGCTCACCGTCGCCCTCGGTCCCAACGGGGCCAACAAGGAGGGCGCGCTGACCGACCTGCTCGAGGTCACCGCCCGCAACTTCGGCGGCGAGGGCGAGCAGTTCAACCTGACGATCCGCAACTTCGGGCGGCTCAGCGAGACCCTCGACGACAACAAGGACGAGCTGTTCGGCGCCACCGCCGAGCTGCAGCAGTTCATCACCACGCTGGCCGACAACGACACCACGGTGCGCAACTTCAACGGCTCGCTGGCGCGGGTCTCCTCGCTGCTCGCCGACGAGCGCGAGCAGCTGGCCGGCTCGCTCAAGGCGCTCGCCACGGCGCTGACCGAGGTCGGCGGGTTCGTCCGCGAGAACCGCGAGATCCTCACCACCGACATCAAGGGCATCAACCGGTTCGCCAAGGTGCTGGTGCGCCAGCGCGAGGCGCTCTCGGAGACGCTGCGCATCGCGCCGCTCGCGCTGAACAACCTGCAGCTGACCTACAACCCCGACGCGGGCACCCTCGACACCAACGCCAACATCGGCAACCTCGAGAAGGAGATCACCAGCAACCCCAGCGCCGTGCTGTGCGCCCTGGTGAGCGCCAACGACCCGCAGGGCAACCTGTGCGACCTCATCCGCTCGCTCCCGCTGCCGCGCGCCGCGGCGCTCGGCCCGGGCAGCGGCTCGCTCTACCTCTCCGGCTCCGACCCCACCCTGGGCGGCATCGTGCCCTCCTCCACCTCGAAGGGGGCCGCGTCGTGAACCGCCTCGTGCGCGTGGTCGTCGCCATCGTCCTCGGGAGCATCGTGCTGTCGGGCTGCGACTTCGACGTCTACAAGCTCCCCCTGCCCGGCGGCACGTCGACGGGCGAGGATCCGCTGACAGTCACGGTCGAGTTCGACAACGTGCTCGACCTCGTGCCCCAGTCGAGCGTCAAGGTCAACGACGTCTCGGTCGGCAAGGTCACCGACGTCGACCTCGACGGCTACACGGCCGTGGTGACGGTCCAGATCCGCAACGACGTCGACCTGCCGGCCAACACCGAGGCGACGATCCGCCAGACCAGCCTCCTCGGCGAGAAGTTCGTGTCGCTGGCCGCTCCTGCCGACGGCGCGCAGGGCACGCTCGAGAACGGCGCGATGATCCCGCTCGACCGCACCGGGGACACCCCGGAGGTCGAGGAGGTGCTCGGCGCCCTCAGCCTCGTCCTCAACGGCGGCGGCCTCGACAAGGTCAAGACGATCACCACCGAGCTCAACGCCGCCCTCGAGGGCCGCGAGGACTCGGTGCGCTCGCTGCTCGACCAGGTCTCCTCCTTCGTCGGCCAGCTCGACCAGAACAAGCAGGACATCGTCGACGCGATCGAGTCGCTCAACCGGCTCGCGATCCAGCTGCGCCGCCAGCAGCCCAAGATCGACCTGGCGCTGGAGGAGCTGCCCTCGGCGCTGCTGTCCCTGGACCGGCAGCGCGACGACCTGGTCAAGATGCTCGGCGCCCTCGACCGGCTCAGCGACGTCGGGGTCCGGGTGATCCGCAAGTCGAAGGACAACACGATCGTCACGCTGCGCCAGCTGCAGCCGACGCTCACCCAGCTCGCCAACTCCGGCGACGACCTGGTCAACTCCTTCAACGCCCTGCTGACCTACCCCTTCGTCGACGAGGTGGTCGGCCGCGACCCGCAGGTCGCCCGCAACCTGCACATGGGCGACTACGTCAACCTCTCGGTCCAGCTCGACCTCGACCTGGCCAACCTCCAGCTGCCCGGCGTCCCCTGCGAGCCGCTGTCCGCCATCCCGGCCACGGGTCCGCTGCCGGACTTCGAGAAGCTGTGCCAGGGTGCCCAGGACGCGTTGGCCGAGTGCGCGCAGAACTTCGACCGCACCTGCCTCGACGGTCTCCTGGAGACGATCTGCGACCAGGCGCCCACCCGCCCCATCTGCAACCTGCTCGGCGGCGTGCTGCCGGTGCGCGGCGGCAACGGCGGGGGCGGCGGTGGCCTGCCCGGGCTGCCAGACCTGCCCGGCCTGCCCGGTCTGGGGGGCCTCGACGGGCTCACCTCCGGCCTCGGCAACGGGCTGCTCAACCGACCCGGCACCGCCCCGCGCGGCACGGGCCCGACCATGGGTGAGCTGATGGCCACCTACGACCCGGCTCTGGTGAGCCTGCTGACCCCCGGGATGGTGCTGCGATGATCACCCGTCGGACCAAGGTCCAGCTCCTGGTGTTCGTGATCATCACGCTGCTGGGCGTCTCCTACGTCGGCGCGCGCTACGCGCAGCTCGACAAGGTCGTGCGCGACACCTCCTACGAGGTCACCGCCCACTTCGAGGACTCCGGCGGCATCTTCTCCGGGGCCGAGGTCACCTACCGCGGTGTCGGCATCGGCGACGTCGACCGTCTCGAGCTGACCGACGACGGTGTCGACGTCGTGCTCAAGATCGACGACCGGTGGGACGCCATCCCGGCCGACACCCTGGCCGTGGTCGGCAACCGCTCGGCCGTGGGCGAGCAGTACGTCGACCTGCAGCCCAAGACCGAGGACGGACCCGACCTCGAGGACGGCTCCGAGATCGCCATGGCCGACACCCGCACCCCGATCCAGACCGAGACCCTCCTCTCCGACCTCGCCACGACCGTCGGCTCGGTCGACAACGACGCGCTCCGCACGACGGTCAGCGAGCTCGGGGCGGCCTTCGACGGCACCGGTGACGACCTGCAGAAGATCATCGACACCGGCAACTCCTTCATCCAGGAGGCCGACGACAACTTCGACATCACCACCAAGCTCATCGAGGACGCCAACACCGTCCTCACCACCCAGGTCGACACCCAGTCCGACCTGCGCACGTTCGCCGACCAGCTCTCCCTGTTCACCCGCACGCTGGCCTCAGACGAGACCGACGGCGACCTGCGCAAGCTCATCGACAACGGCTCGCCGGCGGTCAACCAGCTGCGTGGGCTGATCGAGGACAACCGGGTCGAGCTCGGCTCGCTCATCAACAACCTGGTCACGACCGGCGAGCTGTTCGTCCAGAACATCCCGGGCCTGCGCCAGGTGCTGGTGCTCTACCCCTACATCGTGGAGGGCGGCGTCACCGTCGTCTCCAAGACGCCCGGCGGCGGGCTCGACGCGCACTTCGGCCTGATCATCACCGACAGCATGCCGTGCACCAACGGCTACCAGAGCACCGTGCGGCGCTCGCCCCAGGAGCGGTTCACCGACCCGGGCATGAACGAGGACGCCCGCTGCACCGACCCGATCAACGTGTCCAACCCGCGTGGCGCCCAGAACCTGCCCAACCGTGCCCCGGCGTCGTACGACGGCACGGCCGACGTCTACTACGACCAGGAGACCGGCAAGGTCACCTTCGCCGACGACCCCGACGCCGCCCAGGTCGCGGCCGAGGTCGACCCCTGGTCCAGCGGGGGTACCGTTGCGCCTCGTTCGCTGGGGAAGGAGTCGTGGAAGTGGCTGTACCTGGAGCCGATGACGGGGCGCTAGGCCCCGACCGCACCCGCTCCTCCCGCACCGCTCCCACCGTCGTCGCCGCCGTCGCGGCCGTGGTGGTCGTGGTCTGCCTGGTCACGCTCGTGACCCGGTTCGCGGGGGGGACGGGCTCCGTGGGCGACCGGGTCGGCCAGATGTACGGCGCCGAGCGCACCGACGGCTCGCTCGCGCAGGCCCGCCTGCGCGACACCCTGATGAGCCAGGCCACGCAGTTCGTGCTGCGCATCAACACCTACGGCCCGAGCGACCTCGACGAGCAGAACCGCATGCCCGGCTACGTGGAGAAGGTCAAGGACGTCATCACGCCCAAGTTCGCCACCGACTTCGAGCAGAACGTCAACCTCGCCGAGCAGAGCGTCGCCCAGGCCGGCGTCCAGCGCTCGGCCCAGGTCTACGCCAGCGGCGTGGAGTCGGTCGAGAGGAGCGCGGCCTCGGTCCTGGTGACCGGCCAGATCGACCAGTCCTACCCCGACCCGACCAAGGACGGCCGGGTCGAGCAGGAGCCGCAGCTGTTCCGCCTGCAGGTCGACCTCGTCGAGACCAGCGGCACCTGGCTCGTCGACGACTTCGCCGCCGCCACCGGCGAGGTGCCGGGAGAGGCGACGCCCACCCCGGGCGCCCCGGCCACGACCGACCCGACGAGCCCCGGCACGACCTCGCCCGTCACCGGCCGGCTCGCCGAGGTCGTGACCAAGCGACGCGGCGCCATCGAGGACGCCGTGGCCGTGCTCGACGGGTGCGGGTTCCCGCGCTCGGCCGGCACCGCCAGCGGCTGCTCGACCGCGCTCGGCGACCTCGCGGGCACGGCCCGCACGCTCGCCGTGAGCCTGCGTGCGGCCACCAACCCCGACAGCCGTGTCTTCATCGGCGAGCCACCGGCCGACCTGTCCACCCTGGTCAGCAGCACCATCGCGGCCGCCGCCGACGTGCAGCGCACCGTCGCCGCCGTCCCCGGGCGGTGCCAGACCGGCGACGGCGCCGGCTGCGCCGACCTGCGGGCCACGGCCGCGGGCGCGGTCGCCTCGCTGTCCCAGCTCGTCGTCCAGTGGGGGAGCGTGGCATGACCCCGAGCTGGTACGACGTCCTCGGCGTCGACGAGGACGCCACGACCGACGAGATCCGCACGGCCTGGCAGGAGGCCATCGCGGGCCTCGACCCGACCGACCGGCGCTTCAAGCAGCGCAACCGGGCCGCGGAGGTGCTGCTCGACGACCGCCGCCGCGCCGCCCACGACGCCGACCTCGCCGCCGCCGAGGCCGGGGGCGAGGACGAGGACGCCGCCGACGACGCCGCTGACGACGCCGCTGACGACGCCGCTGCGGACGCCGCTGCGGACGCCGCCGGCGACCCGCCCGCCGACGACGAGCCCGAGACCTCCACCGGGCGGGCTGCGACCGACGACCGGCCCTCCGCCCGCGGGACCGGCTCGGGCGCGACGGGCACCTCGTCCGGGCGCTCCCTGGCCGGGGCGCTGACGGGCCGGCCCGACGCCGAGACGCGGGCCCGTCCCGGGCGCGGCCGAGGTCCCCGTGCCGAGGGCAAGCCGGGGGACCACGCGACGGCGCGGATCAAGGCCCTGGGTCGGACCGACGCCCCGGCGACCGCCGCCGAGGCCACCCCCGAGGCCGAGGACGGCGACACCCCGGCGACGCCGACGCTCCGCAAGACCGGCCGGTCCGGCCGGGACGGCGCGGCAGCGGCTGCCGAGCCCGCCGCGGACACCGACGACAGCACCGACCACGCGGACACCGCGGACACGGCGGACACCGCGGACACGGGGGAGACGGCGGACGGCGCTCGCGAGCCCGCGGCCGGTGGGCCGGCGGCTGGGCGCTCCCGGGTGGGCTGGCGGACGGCGGTCGCCGCCTCGGTGGTCGCGCTCGCGCTGCTCGCGGCCACGGTGGTCTCCCTGGCCCTCGGCCGGGACGAGGCCGGCAGCGGGCTGCCCGACGACCGGCAGGTGGCCGCGGCCGAGCGCGCCGCCGAGTCGGCCATCGGGCCGATCCTGTCCTACGACTACCGCTCGCTCGACCAGAGCCGGGAGGCGGCGGTGTCGTTCATGACGCCGGCCTACGCCGCGACGTACGAGCAGAACTTCGACGCGATCGTCGCCGAGAACGCCGAGCAGACCAAGACGATCGTCACCGCCGAGGTCGTGACCGCGGGTGTCGTGCGCACCGGTCGTGACCGTGTCGACGTGCTGGTCTTCGTCAACCGCCCCACGCGCAACGCGCAGGGCGACGACGTCTCGCGCGACCAGGTGACGGTCCGGATGCTCGACTCCGGCGGGCGCTGGCTGGTCGACTGCCTGATCACCGAGCCGGGCGGCACCTGCGGCTGAGGCGCGGGGGAGGGGTCCTGGAGCCCCCTCGACCCGCGCCGGCCGGCTCGGCTGCGCGCCCACCCTGCGAACGGGTGGGGAGCGCTGCTTGACCCGGGACGCCCACGGGTGCATCCTCGACGCACGCTCGTCTGCGAGGCGCATGCTGTCATTGTCGCGCGCCCGCGTTTCGTGTATCGTGGCGCTTTGCGCCTGCCCTCAGATGCACATCTGCCTGCCCGGTGGCGATCGTGTGGTGGTCTGGCGCTCTTCACCGCGACTCACGTCGAAGGATCTCTCTTGGCCGCGCGCAGCACCTCTGCTCCTCGTTCCACCAGCACCACCGGCAACCACCGTCGCATCTCCTTCGCGAAGATCGACGAGCCGCTCGAGCTCCCCCGGCTCCTCTCCCTCCAGACCGACAGCTTCGACTGGCTCGTCGGCAACGAGGCCTGGGAGGCGCAGGTCCAGGCCCGCGTCGACGCGGGCGAGGACGTCTCGCCCAAGTCGGGCCTGCAGGAGATCTTCGAGGAGATCTCCCCCATCGAGGACTTCTCCGAGACGATGTCGCTCTCGTTCGAGAACCCGGTCTTCTACGACCCCAAGTACTCCGTCGACGAGTGCAAGGAGAAGGACTTCACCTACTCCGCGCCGCTGTACGTCTCGGCCGAGTTCACCAACAACGACACCGGTGAGATCAAGGGCCAGACGGTCTTCATGGGTGACTTCCCCCTGATGACCCCCAAGGGCACCTTCGTCATCAACGGCACCGAGCGCGTCGTGGTCTCGCAGCTGGTCCGCAGCCCCGGCGTCTACTTCGAGCGCAGCCCCGACAAGACCTCCGACAAGGACGTCTACACCGCCCGCCTGATCCCCTCGCGCGGCGCGTGGCTGGAGTTCGAGATCGACAAGCGCGACCTGGTCGGCGTGCGCCTCGACCGCAAGCGCAAGCAGAACATCACCGTCCTGCTCAAGGCCCTGCAGGCCATCGCCGAGGAGATCGGCGAGGAGTACGACTACGACGCCGTCATGGAGGAGCTGCGGCAGTACGAGTCGATCCAGCTCACCGAGGAGAAGGACCACACCCAGGGTCCCGACGACGCGCTGCTCGACATCTACCGCAAGCTGCGCCCGGGCGAGCCGCCGACGCGCGAGGCCGCGCTGACGCTGCTGAAGAACTACTACTTCAACCCCAAGCGCTACGACCTGGCCAAGGTCGGCCGCTACAAGATCAACAAGAAGCTCGGCCTGGTCGAGGCCTTCGACCAGCAGACGCTGACCATCTCCGACGTCGTCAACGCCATCAAGTACATCGTGGCGCTGCACGACGGCAAGGAGCAGGTCGAGGCCCCGGGCGGCGAGATCGAGGTCGGCCCCGACGACATCGACCACTTCGGCAACCGCCGCATGCGCACCGTGGGCGAGCTGATCCAGAACCAGCTGCGCACCGGGCTGGCGCGCATGGAGCGCGTGGTCCGCGAGCGGATGACGACCCAGGACGTCGAGGCGATCACGCCGCAGTCGCTGATCAACATCCGCCCCGTCGTGGCGGCGCTGAAGGAGTTCTTCGGCACCTCACAGCTCTCGCAGTTCATGGACCAGACCAACCCGATCGCCGGCCTGACGCACAAGCGTCGCCTCTCGGCGCTCGGCCCCGGTGGTCTGTCCCGCGACCGCGCCGGCATGGAGGTCCGTGACGTCCACCCGTCGCACTACGGCCGCATGTGCCCGATCGAGACCCCCGAGGGTCCCAACATCGGCCTGATCGGCTCGCTGGCCTCCTACGGGCGCATCAACCCGTTCGGGTTCGTCGAGACGCCCTACCGCAAGGTCACCGACGGCCAGGTCACCGACCAGATCGACTACCTCACCGCCGACGACGAGGACCGCTACGTCATCGCGCAGGCCAACCAGGTGCTCGACACCGAGGGCAAGTTCGTCGAGGAGCGCGTGCTGGTCCGCCAGCGCGACGGCGAGGTCTCCGAGATCCTCGCGGCCGAGGTCGACTACATGGACGTCTCGCCGCGCCAGATGGTCTCCGTGGCGACCGCGCTCATCCCGTTCCTCGAGCACGACGACGCCAACCGCGCGCTCATGGGCGCCAACATGCAGCGCCAGGCCGTGCCGCTGATCACCAGCGACTCGCCGTACGTCGGCACCGGCATCGAGTACCGCGCCGCGGTCGACGCCGGTGACGTCGTCACCGCCGAGGTCGCCGGTGTCGTCAAGGAGGTCTCCGCCGACCTCGTCGAGACGATGAACGACGACGGCACCTACACGACCTACAAGCTGGCCAAGTTCCGCCGGTCCAACCAGGGCACCTGCATCAACCAGCGCCCGCTGGTCGCCGAGGGCGACCGGGTCGAGGTCGGTTCGCCGATCGCCGACGGTCCGTGCACCGACGACGCCGAGATGGCGCTGGGCACCAACCTGCTCGTGGCGTTCATGCCGTGGCAGGGCCACAACTACGAGGACGCCATCATCCTCAGCCAGCGCCTGGTGCAGGAGGACGTCCTCACCTCGATCCACATCGAGGAGCACGAGGTCGACGCCCGCGACACCAAGCTGGGCCCGGAGGAGATCACCCGCGACATCCCCAACGTCTCCGAGGAGATGCTGGCCGACCTCGACGAGCGCGGCATCATCCGCATCGGCGCCGAGGTCACCACGGGCGACATCCTGGTCGGCAAGGTCACGCCCAAGGGCGAGACCGAGCTGACCCCCGAGGAGCGGCTGCTCCGCGCGATCTTCGGCGAGAAGGCGCGCGAGGTCCGCGACACCTCGATGAAGGTCCCGCACGGCGAGTCCGGCACCGTCATCGGCGTCCGGGTCTTCGACCGCGAGGACGGCGACGAGCTGCCCCCGGGCGTCAACCAGCTGGTCCGCGTGTACGTCGCGCAGAAGCGCAAGATCTCCGTCGGCGACAAGCTCGCCGGCCGCCACGGCAACAAGGGCGTCATCGCGAAGATCCTGCCGATCGAGGACATGCCGTTCATGGAGGACGGCACCCCGGTCGACGTCGTGCTCAACCCGCTCGGCGTGCCGCGACGCATGAACATCGGCCAGATCCTCGAGCTCCACCTGGGCTGGCTGGCCAAGCAGGGCTGGGACCTCGACCTGAGCGACCAGGAGGGCGACGCCGACTGGAAGCAGCGCCTGATCAAGATCCACGCCGACAAGGCCGAGCCGGGCTCCAAGCTCGCGACCCCGGTCTTCGACGGCGCCCGCGAGGACGAGATCACCGGCCTGCTCGGCTCGACGATCCCCAACCGCGACGGCGTCCGGATGATCGACGGCACCGGCAAGGCGCACCTGTTCGACGGTCGCTCCGGTGAGCCGTTCACCGACCCGGTCTCGGTCGGCTACATGTACATCCTCAAGCTCCACCACCTCGTCGACGACAAGATCCACGCTCGCTCGACGGGCCCCTACTCGATGATCACGCAGCAGCCCCTGGGTGGTAAGGCCCAGTTCGGCGGCCAGCGGTTCGGCGAGATGGAGGTCTGGGCGATGGAGGCCTACGGTGCCGCCTACGCCCTGCAGGAGCTGCTGACGATCAAGTCCGACGACGTGCCCGGTCGCGTCAAGGTCTACGAGGCCATCGTCAAGGGCGAGAACATCCCCGACTCCGGCATCCCGGAGTCGTTCAAGGTGCTCGTCAAGGAGATGCAGTCGCTGTGCCTGAACGTCGAGGTGCTCAGCCAGGACGGCACGCAGATCGAGCTGCGTGACGCGGAGGAGGACGTCTTCCGCGCCGCCGAGGAGCTCGGCATCGACCTGTCGCGCCGCGAGCCCAGCTCGGTCGAAGAGGTGTGACGCCACCCCACGAGGTTTTTCTCGCAAGCTCGAAAAACCCCGCGGGGACCCCGGCCGTGTGCTTGCGGCCCACGGCCGGGCCGGCTCACACACAACTCCAAACTCTCTTTCTCAGTAACTACGAAGGGTTGCAGCCACCGTGCTCGACGTGAACTTCTTCGACCAGCTCAAGATCGGCCTGGCCACCGCGGACGACATCCGGACGTGGAGCCACGGCGAGGTCAAGAAGCCGGAGACGATCAACTACCGCACGCTCAAGCCCGAGCGTGACGGTCTCTTCTGCGAGAAGATCTTCGGTCCCACCCGGGACTGGGAGTGCTACTGCGGCAAGTACAAGCGCGTGCGCTTCAAGGGCATCATCTGCGAGCGCTGCGGCGTCGAGGTGACCCGTTCCAAGGTCCGCCGTGAGCGGATGGGGCACATCGAGCTCGCCGCCCCGGTCACCCACATCTGGTACTTCAAGGGTGTCCCCTCGCGCCTGGGCTACCTGCTCGACCTGGCTCCGAAGGACCTCGAGAAGGTCATCTACTTCGCGGCCTACATGATCACCTCGGTCGACGAGGACGCCCGCCACCGCGACCTGACCTCGCTCGAGGCCAAGGTCTCCCAGCAGCGCGAGATGCTCGAGAAGCGCCGCGACACCTCGGTCGAGGACCGCGCCAAGAAGCTCGAGGACGACCTGGCCGCCCTCGAGGCCGAGGGTGCCAAGGCCGACCAGCGCCGCAAGGTGCGCGACGGTGCCGAGCGCGAGATGAAGCAGCTGCGCGACCGTGCCCAGCGCGAGCTGGACCGTCTCGAGGAGGTGTGGAGCACCTTCAAGTCCCTCAAGGTCCAGGACCTCATGGGTGACGAGCTGCTCTACCGCGAGATGAAGAACTGGTTCGGCAAGTACTTCGAGGGCCACATGGGCGCCACGGCGATCCAGAAGCGCCTGGAGAACTTCGACATCGAGGCCGAGGTCGAGTCGCTGCGCGAGACCATCGCCACCGGCAAGGGCCAGAAGAAGGTCCGTGCGCTGAAGCGCCTCAAGGTCGTCGACGCCTTCCGCAAGACCGGCAACCAGCCGCGCGGCATGGTCCTCGACGCCGTCCCGGTCATCCCGCCGGACCTGCGGCCGATGGTCCAGCTCGACGGTGGCCGCTTCGCCACCTCCGACCTGAACGACCTCTACCGCCGGGTCATCAACCGCAACAACCGCCTCAAGCGGCTGCTCGACCTCGGCGCGCCCGAGATCATCGTCAACAACGAGAAGCGGATGCTCCAGGAGGCCGTCGACTCGCTCTTCGACAACGGTCGTCGCGGTCGTCCGGTCACCGGCCCGGGCAACCGGCCGCTGAAGTCGCTGTCCGACATGCTCAAGGGCAAGCAGGGTCGCTTCCGCCAGAACCTGCTCGGCAAGCGCGTCGACTACTCGGGCCGCTCGGTCATCGTCTCCGGCCCGCAGCTCAAGCTGCACCAGTGCGGCCTGCCGAAGAACATGGCGATCGAGCTGTTCAAGCCGTTCGTGATGAAGCGGCTGGTCGACCTGTCCCACGCGCAGAACATCAAGTCCGCCAAGCGGATGGTCGAGCGCGCCGTGCGTCCCGAGGTCTGGGACGTGCTGGAGGAGGTCATCACCGAGCACCCGGTGCTGCTCAACCGGGCGCCCACGCTGCACCGCCTCGGCATCCAGGCCTTCGAGCCGCAGCTGATCGAGGGCAAGGCCATCCAGATCCACCCGCTCGTCTGCACGGCGTTCAACGCCGACTTCGACGGCGACCAGATGGCGGTGCACCTGCCGCTGTCGGCCGAGGCCCAGGCCGAGGCGCGGATCCTGATGCTGTCGACCAACAACATCCTGAAGCCCTCGGACGGCCGGCCGGTCACCATGCCGACCCAGGACATGATCATCGGGCTGTTCTTCATGACCTCCGACCGTGACGACAACCCCGGCGACGGGCGCGTCTTCTCCTCGGTGGCCGAGGCGATCATGGCCTTCGACCGCAACGAGATCACCCTGCAGAGCACGGTGCGGATCCGCCTGGTCGACACCGTGCCGCCGCTGGGCCCCGACCACGTGGACGAGGCGGGCACCTTCCTGCTCGAGACCACGCTGGGCCGGGCGCTGTTCAACGAGACGCTGCCCGCCGACTACCCCTTCGTCAACGAGGAGGTCGGCAAGAAGCGGCTCGGCGCCATCGTCAACGACCTGGCCGAGCGCTACACCAAGGTCGAGGTCGCGGCCTCGCTCGACGCCCTCAAGGAGGCCGGGTTCTACTGGGCCACCCACTCGGGCGTCACGGTCTCGATCGACGACGTCGTCACCCCCGACGACAAGGCCGGCATCCTGGCCGAGTTCGAGGGCAAGGCCGCCAAGATCCAGAAGCAGTACGAGCGCGGCCTGGTCACCGACGAGGAGCGTCGCCAGGAGCTCATCGAGATCTGGACCGAGGCGTCCAACACGGTCGGGTCGGCCATGGAGGCCAACTTCCGCGAGAACAACCGGACCAACCCCATCTACGTGATGGTCAACTCCGGTGCCTCCGGCAACATGAACCAGATCCGGCAGGTGGCCGCCATGCGTGGCCTGGTGGCCAACCCCAAGGGCGAGATCATCCCGCGGCCGATCAAGTCCAACTTCCGGGAGGGCCTGACCGTCCTGGAGTACTTCATCGCGACCCACGGTGCCCGCAAGGGCCTGGCCGACACCGCGCTGCGCACCGCCGACTCGGGCTACCTGACCCGTCGTCTGGTCGACGTCTCGCAGGACGTGATCATCCGCGAGGAGGACTGCGGCACCGAGCGCGGCCTGCCCAAGGACATCGCGGTGGCCGACGAGACCGGGGCGCTCGACAAGCACGAGCACGTCGAGACCTCGGCCTACGCCCGGTCCGCGGCCACCGAGGTCGTCCACCCCGAGTCCGGCGAGGTGCTGGTCGAGGCCGGTGGCGACCTGGGCGACGTCAAGATCGACGAGCTCATCGCGGCCGGCATCACCCGGGTCAAGGTCCGCTCCGTGCTGACCTGCGAGGCCCGCACCGGCACCTGCGCGAAGTGCTACGGCCGCTCGCTGGCCACCGGCAAGCTCGTCGACATCGGTGAGGCGGTCGGCATCATCGCCGCCCAGTCGATCGGTGAGCCCGGCACGCAGCTGACGATGCGCACCTTCCACACCGGCGGTTCGGCCTCGGCCGACGACATCACGCAGGGTCTGCCCCGTGTGGTCGAGGTGTTCGAGGCCCGCTCGCCCAAGGGCCTGGCCCCGATCGCCGAGGCCGCCGGCCGCATCGAGATCGACGAGAACGAGAAGGCGCGCAAGGTCATCCTCACGCCCGACGACGGCTCGGAGGTCAAGGAGTACGCCGTGAGCCGCCGGGTCCGGCTGCTCGTGGCCGACGGCGACCACGTCGAGGTCGGCGCCCAGCTGACCGTCGGCACGCCGGACCCGAAGGAGGTCCTGCGCATCCAGGGCATCCGGACGGCCCAGGAGCACCTGGTCGAGTCGGTGCAGAGCGTCTACCGGTCGCAGGGCGTGTCGATCCACGACAAGCACATCGAGATCATCGTGCGGCAGATGCTGCGCCGGGTCACGGTGCTGGAGTCGGGCGACAGCAACCTGCTGCCGTCCGACCTGGTCGACCGGCCGCGCTTCGAGGAGGAGAACCGCCGCGTGGTCTCCGAGGGCGGCAAGCCGGCCTCGGGCCGTGCCGAGCTCATGGGCATCACCAAGGCCTCGCTCGCCACGGAGTCGTGGCTCTCGGCGGCCTCCTTCCAGGAGACCACCCGGGTGCTCACCGACGCCGCGATCCACGGCCGCTCCGACAGCCTGCGTGGCCTGAAGGAGAACGTGATCATCGGCAAGCTCATCCCGGCCGGCACCGGCCTGGAGCGCTACCGCAACATCCGGGTCGAGCCGACCGAGGAGGCCCGCGCCGCGGCGTACTCCGTGACCGGCTACGACACCTACGACTACGAGTTCGGTGGCACCGGCTCGGGTCAGGCGGTCGCCCTGGACGACTTCGACTTCGGCTCCTACCAGAACTGAGGTCGGTCTCCCGGACCCACCCGAGGGCCCGTCGCGCACCAGCGCGGCGGGCCCTCGGCCGTTCTCAGGTGATTCTTCGGTTGCCGAGCGCAACTTCTCCGTCGACGGGCGTGTCGTAGAGGTGTCGGTCCCGCAGCCAGCGGGACCCCGAGGGAAGGACCCCGACGATGAAGACCACCGTCCTCACCCGCACCGTCGCCGCGCTCGCGCTCGCCGCTTCCGGCGTGCTCGTCGGCGGCGTCACCCAGCCCGCCCACGCCCAGCCGCCCGAGTGCCGGGACCGCGACCTCACGGCGTCGTACCACGCCCGGGGCGACGCGGCCGGGCACCGCTACGGCGTCATCAAGCTCACGAACACCTCCGGCGACCGGGTCTGCTCCGTCCGCGGGTACGGCGGGCTGTCCTACGTCGGTGACGGCAACGGCACCCAGGTCGGCGCCGCGGCGACCCGCACCCCGGGCCGGGTGCGCACCGTGGTCCTCGACCCCGGCCAGAGCGTGGTGAGCCGGGTCGACGAGGTCGTGGCGCAGAACTACCCGCGCTCGACCTGCCGGCCCGAGCACGTCGACGGGTTCCGGGTCTACGCACCCGACGCCACGCGCTCGCAGTACGTCGCGCACCCGACGACCGGGTGCAGCAAGCCGGCGGTGCACCTGCTCGCGCACGGGCCGTTCCACCGGCCCGCGCACCGCGGCTGACGTCGGAGCGCTCGGTTCGGCGCGCGCTGGGACGGTCTGGGAGAATGGAGTCGTGAGCGCGCTGCCGACCGAGACCGACGTCCTCGTGGTGGGGTCCGGCCCCGCGGGGTCCGCCGCCGCGGCCTGGGCCGCGCGGGCCGGCCTCGACACCGTGCTGACCGACATGGCCGTCTTCCCGCGCGACAAGACCTGCGGCGACGGCCTGACCCCGCGCGCGGTCGGCGAGCTGGCCGACCTCGGCCTCGAGGACTGGCTGCGCGCCCACACCGTCAACCAGGGGCTGCGGGCCCACGGCTTCGGCCAGACGCTGCTGCTGCCCTGGCCCGGGGGCAACCTCCCCACGTGGGGCAGCGCCGTGGCCCGCCACGAGCTCGACGACCAGCTGCGCGAGGTCGCCCTCAAGAGCGGGGCGCTCGGCCTCGACGGCGCCAAGGCGGTCGACGTCCGGCGCGACGGGGCGCGGGTGAGCGCCGTGGTGTTCAAGCGCGGCGAGGAGACCTTCGAGATCGCCTGCCGCCGCCTCGTCGTGGCCGACGGCGTCCGCTCGCCCCTCGGCAAGGTCCTGGGGCGGGAGTGGCACCGCGAGACCGTGTACGGCGTCGCCGGCCGCTCCTACGTCGACTCCCGGCAGAGCGAGGACCCCTGGATCTCCTCCCACCTCGAGCTGCGCGGCCAGGACGGGGCGATCCTCTCCGGCTACGGCTGGATCTTCCCGCTCGGCCAGACTGGAGGACGCAACGGCGAGGTGAACCTCGGCGTCGGCACCCTCGCCACCGCCAAGCGGCCGGCCGACATCGCGGTCAAGCCGCTCATGGACTTCTACGCCGAGCAGCGCCGCGAGGAGTTCGAGCTCGAGGGGCCGATCCGGTCCAAGACCTCGGCCCTGCTGCCGATGGGCGGCGCCGTGAGCAACGTGGCCGGGCGCAACTGGGCGCTCATCGGCGATGCCGCCGGCTGTGTCAACCCGCTCAACGGCGAGGGCATCGACTACGGCCTCGAGACGGGCCGGCTGCTGGTCGAGATGATGCAGGAGCGCGACGAGCTCGACCTGGCCTGGCCCGCGCTGCTGCGCGAGCACTACGGCGAGGCCTTCTCCATCGCCCGCCGCCTGGCCGGCCTGGTGACCGTGCCCAGGCTGCTGCCCACCCTCGGCCCGGCCGGCATGCGCTCGGACTGGCTGATGACCCTGGCCCTGCGCTGGATGGGCAACCTGGTCACCGACGAGGACCGCGACCGCGCCGCCCGCGTCTGGCGCTGGGCCGGCCGCCGCTCGCTCGCGGTCGACCACCGCCCGCCGTTCTCCTGACCGGCTCCGAACATCCCGCGTGGGTGAGCTGACCTACCGCGCGACCGTCGCGGCCGGCAAGGCCGTCCTGCGCGCGCTCGACCTGCGGGTCCGCTCCGCGGGTGCCGAGCACCTGCCCGCGACGGGGCCCGCGGTGCTGGCCTGCAACCACGTCTCGTTCCCCGACTTCGTCGTCGTCGGCCAGGCGCTGCTCGGCACCGGGCGCCGGGTGCGGTTCCTGTGCCGCGCCGACATCTGGCACTCGCCCGCCGGGCCCGCCATGCGCGCCATGCGGCACGTCCCCGTCGACCGCGCGGCGCCCGCCCACGCCTACCTGGTCGCCCGCGCCCTGCTCCGCGAGGGCGAGGTGGTCTGCGTCTTCCCCGAGGCCGGCATCTCCGCGGCGTACGCCGTCCGTGCGCTCATGCCCGGAGCGGTCGCCCTGGCCCGGGAGACCGGCGCGCCGCTGGTGCCCGTCACGACCTGGGGCGGGCAGCGGCTGTGGGGACAGCGGCGCGAGGTCGGCGGTCCGTTCCCGCGGCCCACCCTCGACCGGGCCGCTCGCGGCCGCACCGTCGACGTGCGGATCGACGAGCCGTGGGCCGTGCCGCCCGACGCCGACCTGGTCGCGACCACGCGTCGGCTGGGGGCGCACCTGCAGGACCGGCTCGAGACGCTGCAGCGGCTGCCCGAGCACCGGCCGCGGCCGGGGGAGTGGGCGCCGTGGTACCCCGCGCACCTCGGCGGGCACGGGGTCGACCGCGCGGCGTCGTACGTGCTCGACGCGATGCCGCGCTCGGCCATCACCCCGACGTGGGGACCCGGGCTCCGGACCCCCACTAGGTTGGAGTGATGGTCGGCCACCGGGTGCAGCGGGTCGCGGCGTACGCCGTGGTCGTCCGCGACGACCAGGTCTTGCTGAGCCGGCTGGCCCCGCGGGTGTCGCGCCACGAGCTGTGGACGCTGCCCGGCGGCGGGCTCGACCACGGCGAGGACCCGCGCGACGCGGTGGTGCGCGAGGTGCGCGAGGAGACCGGCCTCGACGTCACCATCGGGCCGACCGCGCGCACGTTCAGCCTGCACCTGCCCGACACCTGGCGGCGCGGCCGGCGGGTCGACGCCCACTCCCTGCGCATCGTGTACGACGGCTGGGTGCCGCTCGACAGCCCCGAGCCGCGCGTGGTGGAGGTCGACGGGTCCACCGTCGACGCCGCCTGGCGCCCGATCGAGGGCGTCCGGGACGGGTCGGTGCCGGTGGTGGCGATGGTCAAGGAGGCGCTGGAGCTCTACCGGCCCCACCGGTGGCAGCGGGTCGCGGCGTACGCGCTGGTGCGCCGCCGCGAGCCCGGCGACGCGGTGCTGCTGACCCGGGTCTCGCCGCGCGGCTTCCACACCGGGTCGTGGTCGCTGCCCGGCGGTGGGGTCGACTTCGACGAGGACCCGGCCGCCGCCGTGGTGCGTGAGGTGCGCGAGGAGACCGGGGTGACCTGCACGGTCGGCCCGCTCGTGACGGTGCTCAGCGAGACCGTGCGCGGCACCGCGCCCAACGGGCGCGACGAGGAGGTGCAGACCGTGGGGCTCGTGCACGCCGCGACCGTGCCGCCCGACGCCGCGTTCACCGTCGAGGAGGGCGGCACGACCGACGCCGTGGCCTGGGTGCCGGTGGGCGACGTGTTCTCCGGCGCGGTGCCCACCACCGCCGGCGTCCGCCAGGCCCTGGACGCCGACCCGTCGTAGACCGACGACGGGCCGGCGTCAGGGAAGGTCAGTCGACGTCGTCGTCGACCCAGTCGAGGGTCTTGGTGACCGCCTTCTTCCAGTTGCGGTAGAGGCGCTCGCGCTCGGCGTCGTCCATCTGCGGGGTCCAGCGCTTGTCCTCGCCCCAGTTGGCCTGGATCTCGTCGGTCGAGCTCCAGTAGCCGACGGCCAGGCCGGCGGCGTACGCGGCGCCGAGGGCGGTGGTCTCGGCGACCTTGGGGCGGACGACGTCGACGCCGAGGATGTCGGCCTGGAACTGCATCAGCGTCTCGTTGACGACCATGCCACCGTCGACGCGCAGCTCGGCGAGCGGGACGCCGGAGTCGGCGTTCATGGCGTCGAGCACCTCGCGGGTCTGGAACGCCGTCGACTCGAGCACCGCGCGGGCCAGGTGGCCCTTGTTGACGTAGCGGGTGAGACCGACCAGGGCGCCGCGGGCGTCGGGACGCCAGTGCGGGGCGAACAGGCCGGAGAAGGCGGGCACGAAGTAGGCGCCGCCGTTGTCCTCGACGCTCTTGGCGTGCTCCTCGATCTCGGGGGCCGAGGAGATGAGGCCGAGGTTGTCGCGCACCCACTGCACGAGCGAGCCGGTGACCGCGATTGAGCCCTCGAGGGCGTAGACGGTCTCCTCCTCGCCGAGCTTGTAGCAGGTGGTGGTGAGCAGCCCGTTCTCGCTCGGCACCGGCTCGGTGCCGGTGTTGAGGAGCATGAAGTTGCCGGTGCCGTAGGTGTTCTTGGCCGTGCCCTTCTCCAGGCACGCCTGGCCGAAGGTGGCGGCCTGCTGGTCGCCGAGGATGCCGGCGATGGGGGTGCCGGCGAGCACGCCGGGCTTGCACTCGCCGTACACCTCCGAGCAGGAGCGGATCTCGGGCAGCATCGAGGTCGGGATGCCCATGGCCTCGGCGATCGAGGAGTCCCAGTCGAGCCGGCGCAGGTCCATCAGCATGGTGCGGCTGGCGTTGGTCACGTCGGTGACGTGGACGCCGTCGTTGTCGGCCCCGCCGGTGAGGTTCCACAGCAGCCAGGTGTCGGTGTTGCCGAAGAGCAGCTCGCCGGCCTCGGCCTTCTCGCGCGCGCCCTCGACGTTCTCCAGGATCCACATCACCTTGGGCCCGGAGAAGTACGTCGCCAGCGGGAGGCCGCACACGTCCTTCCAGCGCTCGAGGCCGCCCTCCTCGGCCAGCTTGTCGACGATCTTCTGGGTGCGGGTGTCCTGCCAGACGATGGCGTTGTAGATCGGCTTGCCCGTGGCCTTCTCCCACACCACCGCGGTCTCGCGCTGGTTGGTGATGCCGACGGCCTCGATGCTGCGGCTGTTGAGGTTGGCCTTGCCCAGCGCGCCGCCGATGACCTCGCGGGTGTTGTTCCAGATCTCCAGGGGGTCGTGCTCGACCCAGCCTGCACGCGGGAAGACCTGCTGGTGCTCGAGCTGGTCGACGGCGACCACCGAACCGCTGTGGTCGAAGACCATCGCGCGGGTGCTGGTGGTGCCCTGGTCGATGGCGAGGACGTAGGTGTCGGGCATCGGCTCTCCTGGTCGGACGGGGTGGGGTGCGGGCGGTGGTGGACGGGGCTCAGACGAAGCCGACGGCGTTGGCGGCCAGGCCACCGAGGACACCGCCGACGACGGGTCCGACGATCGGGACCCAGGCGTAGGACCAGCCGTTGTCGCCCTTGCCGGGGATCGGCAGGAGCGCGTGGACCAGGCGGGGGCCGAGGTCGCGGGCGGGGTTGATGGCGTAGCCGGTCGGACCGCCGAGGCTGGCGCCGATCGCCACGACGAGCAGGGCGACGGCCAGTGGCCCGACCTGGGTCGGGGTCTTGCCGAAGCTGAGGATGACGAAGACGAGCACGAAGGTGCCGATCACCTCGGTCACGACGTTCCAGCCGTGGGAGGGGATGCTCGGGGCGGTGCAGAAGACCCCGAGCTTGGTCGCGGCCTCGGCCTCGGGGTCGTCGAAGTGCTTCTTGTACGCCGCCCAGCCGAGGAACGCGCCGAGCATGGCGCCGAGCAGCTGGGCCACGAGGTAGACGGGCACGTCGGCCCACGAGAAGTCGGCGCTGCCCGAGGCCTTGAGGCCCAGCGTGACCGCCGGGTTGAGGTGTGCTCCGGAGTCGACGGCGACGTAGACGCCGGCGTAGACGCCGAGGCCCCAGCCGAAGTTGATCATCAGCGTGCCGCCGCCGAAGCCGCCCGTGCGCGGCAGCAGGACGTTGGCGACGACGCCGACGCCGAGCACGATGAGCACGGCGGTGCCCATCAGCTCCGGCAGGAAGATGTCGGTGAACACTGGTGCCTCCCCTGGCCACGACGCTGTGACCGTCTCCCGAGACGTGACCCGCACCACACGGGCCTCCGGCGAGGCATCGTTGCACAGAACCCCTCCAGCAGGGGATGGGCGCTGTCGGTGGTGGTGCCTAGGGTGGAGGGAGGACGCGACGAGGACGAGGGAAGGGGAGACCCGTGCACGCAGCAGCCAGGCTCGGACCGGAGGAGCGAGCGGCCTCGTGGCGCTCGCTGGCCGACACCCACCTCGACGTGCTGGTCGTCGGCGGCGGGGTGACCGGCGCGGGCGTGGCGCTCGACGCCGCCACCCGCGGCCTGCGCACGGTGCTGGTCGAGCAGCGCGACTGGGCCTCGGGCACGTCCTCGCGCAGCTCCAAGCTCTTCCACGGCGGCCTGCGCTACCTCGAGCAGATGAACTTCGCCCTGGTGCGCGAGGCGCTGCGCGAGCGCGAGCTGATGCTCACCCGCATCGCGCCCCACCTCGTGCGGCCGGTCTCCTTCCTCTACCCGCTGAGCCACCGCGGCTGGGAGCGGCCCTACGTCACCGCCGGCCTCACGCTGTACGACCAGATGGGCGGTGCCCGCTCGCTGCCGCGCCACCAGCAGCTGACCCGCACCGGCGCGCTCAAGCTGGCCCCCGGCCTGCGCAAGGACGCCCTCGTCGGCGCCCTGCGCTACTACGACGCCCAGGCCGACGACGCGCGGCACACGATGATGCTCGGGCGCACCGCGGCGTCCTACGGCGCGACGGTGCTGACCTCGGCCAAGGTGACCGCGCTGCGCCACGCCGGCGAGCGGGTGGTCGGCGCCGAGGTCACCGACGTCGAGACCGGCGAGACCGTCGAGGTCTCGGCCGACGTGGTCATCAACTGCACCGGCGTGTGGACCGACGCCATCCAGACGTTGGCCGGCGGGCGCGGCCGCTTCAACGTGCGCGCGTCCAAGGGCGTGCACATCGTCGTGCCGCGCGACCGCATCAACCTCGAGACCGGGTTGATCCTGCGCACCGAGAAGTCGGTGCTGTTCGTGATCCCGTGGGGCACCCACTGGATCATCGGCACCACCGACACCGACTGGGAGCTCTCCAAGTCCCACCCGGCCGCCAGCCGCGCCGACCTCGACTACATCCTCGAGCACGTCAACGCCGTGCTGGTGACGCCGCTGACCCACGACGACATCGAGGGCGTCTACGCCGGTCTCCGTCCGCTGCTGGCCGGCGAGAGCGAGGCCACGTCCAACCTCTCCCGCGAGCACGCCGTGGCCCGGCCGCAGCCGGGGCTGATCTCCATCGCCGGCGGCAAGTACACGACCTACCGCGTGATGGCCGCCGACGCCGTCGACGCCGCCCGCGAGGACCTGCACGCCGGGGTGCCCGACAGCGTCACCGACCAGGTGCCGCTGGTCGGGGCCGAGGGCTACCAGGCGCTGACCAACCAGGTCGACCGGCTGGCCCGTGACCACGGGCTGCCGTCCTGGCGCATCCGGCACCTGCTCGAGCGCTACGGCTCGCTGCTGCACGAGGTGCTCGACCAGGCCGCCGAGGACCCGACGCTGCTCGAGCCGCTCGACGGCGCCGAGGAGTACCTCCGGGTCGAGATCCTCTACGCCGCCACCCACGAGGGCGCGCTGCACATGGACGACCTGCTGGCCCGGCGCACCCGCATCTCCATCGAGACCAAGGACCGCGGCGTCGCCTGCGCCGAGGAGGCGGCCCGCCTCGTCGCGCCCGTGCTCGGCTGGGACGAGACCCGCATCCGCGACCAGGTCGAGGCCTACCGCGCCCGCGTCGTCGCCGAGCGGGAGTCGCAGGAGGAGGCCGACGACCAGGCCGCCAACGCCGAGCGGGTCGCCGCGCCCGACACCCGGGTGCGGGCCGTCGGCCGGGCCCTGGACTGACGGTCGGCACGCCGGTCCGAGGCCTAGGGTGGCGAGCGTGACCGAGACGATCTTCACCTACGCCGCACCCGCCCTGAAGTTCGGCTCCGGGGCCTCCTCGGAGATCGGGCACGACCTCGCCGCGCTCGGGGCGCGCCGGGTCCTGCTGGTCACCGACCCCGGGGTCGCCGCGACCGGCCACCCGGCCCGCATCGCCGAGGAGATGGGCGCCCGGGGCCTCGAGGTGACGTCGTACGACGAGGCGCGGGTGGAGCCGACCGACACCTCGATGCGTGCGGCGGTCGACTTCGCCCGCGACGCGGGCCCCTTCGACGCGGTCGTCGCGGTCGGCGGCGGGTCGGCGATCGACACGGCCAAGGCGGTCAACCTGCTGGTCACCAACCCCGGCGACCTCATGGACTACATCAACGCGCCCGTCGGCAAGGCGCAGGCGCCCACCCAGCCGCTGCTGCCGCTCGTGGCCGTGCCCACCACCACCGGCACGGGCAGCGAGAGCACCACGGTGTGCGTGCTCGACGTGCTCTCGCTGCACGTCAAGACCGGCATCAGCCACCCGCGGCTGCGCCCGACGATGGCCGTGGTCGACCCGGCGCTGACCGTGACCCAGCCCGCGATGGTCACCGCGGCGGCCGGCATGGACATCCTGTGCCACGCGCTGGAGAGCTGGACGGCGCGGTGGTTCGCCACGATGGACGCCAAGCAGCCCGAGCAGCGGGTGCCCTACTGCGGCGCCAACCCGGTCGCCGACGTGTGGGCCGAGAAGTCGATGACCTTGCTCGCGGGGTCGTTCCGCCGGGCCGTGCGCGACGGTGACGACCTCGAGGCGCGGGAGCAGATGTCGCTGGCCGCGACCTTCGCCGGCATGGGGTTCGGCAACGCCGGTGTCCACGTGCCGCACGCCAACGCCTACCCCATCGCAGGCCGGGTCCGCGACTACCGCCCCGAGGGCTACCCGCCCGACGAGGCCATCGTCCCGCACGGCATGGCCGTCTCGTTGACCGCGCCCGAGGCGTTCCGGTTCACCTTCGACGCCGACCCCGAGCGCCACCTGGCCGCCGCCCGCTTCCTCGACCCGGCCCGGGCCGAGACGCTGACCAGCGAGGGCGAGGCCTCCGACGTGCTGCCGGGCGTCCTGGCCGCGCTGATGCGCGACATCGGCATCCCCAACGGGCTGGGTGAGATCGGGTACGCCGAGGGCGACGTCGACGCGCTCGTCGAGGGGTCGCTGCACCAGCAGCGGCTGCTGGCCACGGCGCCCAAGCCCGTCACGCCCGACGACCTCGCCTCGGTCTTCCAGGGGTCGATGCAGCACTGGTGAGGCGTCGCCTCCGGCTCGCGTGGTCTCGAGACAGGCGCTGGCCCGCCTTCCTCGACCACCATGGGGTCGGGTCCGGACGGTGGTCGAGGAGGGACGGAGTCCCGTCTCGAGACCACGCCCCCGCCGCCCACCCCGGCCCGCCTAGGCTGGAGCGGTGAACCCTCGCCACCGCCGCCTCGTGATCCCGGTGGCGCTGGTGGCGCTCCTGGTCATCGTGGTCGTGGCGGCGGTGCTGTGAGCGACCGCTCGCTCGAGACCGCACTCGCGACCGTCCGCGAGGCGCTGCTCGACGCCGACGGGCTGGTCCGCGCGGTCGCGTCGGGCCGGCGCCGCACCGGGACGCCCACGTGGCGCCGGGTGGAGCTGCGCTACGTCGACCTCAAGGCGGGCCGGCACCTCCAGGCCACGGCGTACGACGCCACGCAGGCGCACACCGCCAACCACGCCGCCGGCCCCGCCGCGACCGAGGCGGTCGAGGCGCTGCTGGCCGAGCCGTTCGGCAACTGGCACGTCGAGACCGCGACGCACACCCACCAGGTGCGCGTGACCAAGAAGGGAGACGCGCTGGTCTCGAGCAAGCGGCGGGCCCAGGAGCTCGAGGTCGAGCGCGACCACGACCGCACCAAGCAGCACCTGCTGGCCGCCGACGACCCGCTGTGGCGGGCGCTCGGGCTGGCCGGGGCCGACGGCCGGGTCAAGCCGAGCCGGGCGGCCAAGGTGCGGCAGGTCGAGGAGTTCCTGCGGCTGCTCGACGCGGCCGTCACCGACGCGCTGGCGGCGGGCCACCTGCGCGCCCCGACCGCCGACGAGCCGCTGCGGGTGGTCGACCTGGGCTGCGGCAACGCCTACCTGACCTTCGCCGCCCAGCGCTACCTCGGCGAGGTGCGCGGCCTGCCGGTCGCCATGACCGGGGTCGACGTCAAGGAGCAGTCGCGCGAGCACAACAGCCGGGTGGCCGTCGACGTCGGGTTGCCGGCGTCGTTCACCGTCGGCACCATCGCCGAGGCCGTCGTCGACCCCGCGCCCGAGGTCGTGCTCGCCCTGCACGCCTGCGACACCGCGACCGACGAGGCCCTGGCCCGCGCGGTGGAGTGGCGCGCCCCGCTGGTCCTGGCTGCGCCCTGCTGCCACCACGACGTCGCCGCCCAGCTGCGCCGCGGGCCGACCCCGCCGGCGTACGCCGAGGTGGTGCGGCACGGCATCCTGCGCGAGCGCCTGGCCGACACCTTGACCGACGCGCTGCGCGCCTCGCTGGTGCGGCTGCAGGGCTACCGCGTCGACGTGGTGCAGTTCGTCGAGAGCCGCCACACGCCGCGCAACACCATGCTGCGCGCGGTGCGCACGGGCGTCGTGCCCGACGGCGCCCGGGCGGAGCTCGACGCGCTGGTCGGCGAGTGGGGGCTGCGACCCCGCCTGGCCGACCTGCTCGCGGACCCGCCGGCATGACGAGGACGACGAGGACGGCGAGGACGGTCGGGCGGGCGCTCGTGCTGGGGGCGGCCCTGCCGTTCGTCGTCGGCGTCGCCGCCGCGCCGGCCGTCCCGCCACGCGGCCAGGTCGAGCTGACCTTCCGCGACCCCGAGATCGTCGAGTCCAGCGGCCTCGTCGCCCGCGACGACCTAGTCCTGACCGTCAACGACTCCGGCGACACCGGTCGGGTCTTCGCCGTCGACCGGGGCACCGGCGAGACCGTCGGCGTCACCAGCTGGGCCGCCGAGCCCGACGACGTCGAGGCGCTCGCCCCGGTGGCCGGGTCGGACGGCGCGGCCGGCGAGGTGTGGGTCGGCGACATCGGTGACAACCCGCAGACCCGCGACACCGTCACCGTCCTGCGCGTCCCGGTCGGCGTCGGCTACCGCGACGTCGAGCCGGCGTCGTACGAGCTGGTCTACCCCGACGGCCCCCGCGACGCCGAGACGCTGATGACCGACCCGGCCACGGGCCGGCTGGTGGTCGTGACCAAGGGGATCTTCGGCGGGGAGGTCTACGTCTCCGCACCGCCCGACCGGCTGAGCCCCGACCGTCCCAACCCGGTGCGCCGGGTCGGCAGCGCGCTCGGCATCGCCACCGACGGGGCGTTCTGGCCCGACGGGCGCCACCTCGTCGTCCGGGGGTACGCCGACGCCGTGGTCTACACCTGGCCCGCGCTGGACGAGGTGGCCACGCTCGGGCTGCCCGACCAGCAGCAGGGCGAGGGCGTCGCGGTCGACCCCGCCGGCGCCGTCCTGCTCAGCAGCGAGGGTGCCCGCTCCGAGGTCCTGCGGCTGCGGCTGCCCCCGCGGGTCGCGGCGGCGGTCGCCCCCGAGCCCGAGCCGACGGCGACCGCGACCGCGGCGCCCGACCCCGCCACGGACCCCTCGCTCCAGCAGCCGCTGCCCGAGCGGTCGGCGTGGCCGTACGTCGTGGGGGCCGGGTTCGGGGTGGTCATGCTCACCCTGCTGGTGCGCTCCCTCCGTCCGCGCGGGTGAATCCGCCCCGGGGTGGGCGCTCCTAGCGTGACCGCGTGGTCCGCCTCCGCCGTACGTCGCCCGAGCAGCCGGGGTGGACCCGACGGCGCGCGGGCAGCGGCTTCACCTACCTCGACCAGCACGGCACCAAGCTGGCCACCGACGACGCCGCGCGGGTCAAGGCCCTGGTCATCCCGCCGGCCTGGCAGGAGGTGTGGATCACCCCGCACCCCAACGGGCACCTGCAGGCCGTCGGCACCGACGCGGCCGGGCGACGCCAGTACCTCTACCACCCCGAGTGGCGGGCCCGGCGGGATGCGGAGAAGTTCGACCGGGTGCTGGAGTTCGGCCGCGGGCTGGTCAAGGCCCGCGAGTCGGTGCTCACCGACCTCGGCCGGGAGGGCATGCCGCTCGAGCGCGCCTGCGCCGCCGCCGTGCGCCTGCTCGACCTGGGCTACTTCCGCATCGGCAACGACGTGTACGCCGACACCCACGGCTCGTTCGGGCTGACGACCCTCGAGCGGCGGCACGTCCGGCGGCGGCAGGACCGGCTGGTCTTCACCTTCGTCGGCAAGTCAGGCGTCGACCACCGCATCGAGATCGACGACGCGACCGTCATCGAGGCGGTGGACATCATGCGTCGACGCCGCTCCCGCGACGACCCGTCGCTGCTGGCCTACCAGCACGGACGCAGCTGGCGCTCGATCATCCCCGACCTGGTCAACGCCTACGTCCGCGACACCACCGGCCTGCAGGCCACGGCCAAGGACTTCCGCACCTGGCACGCCACCGTGCTCGCCGCGGCCGCGCTGGCCGAGACCGCCGAGCACGGCGAGACCCAGGCCTCGCGCAAGCGGGCCGTGTCGGGGGCGATGAAGGAGGTCTCGGCGTTCCTCGGCAACACCCCGACCCTGGCCCGCAGCTCCTACGTCGACCCGCGGGTCGTCGACGCCTACGAGGAGGGCCGCACCATCCACGGCACGACTCGCCGGTCCTACGACACCCCCGACGAGCGCCAGGCCGCGCTCGAGCGGGCCACCCTGAAGCTCATCAAGGCCCAGGAGGCGGCGTCGTGACCGCCGGCCGGACCGAGGTGAGCGTCGTCCGCGGCGACATCACGACCCAGGACGTCGACGCCGTCGTCAACGCGGCCAACCGGCGGATGCGCGGCGGGGGAGGGGTCGACGGGGCGATCCACCGCGCGGGTGGCCCGGCGGTGCTCGAGGACTGCCGCCGCCGCTTCCCCCACGGCCTCGGCACCGGCGAGGCCGGCTGGACCACCGCCGGCGACCTCCCGGCCACCTGGGTCATCCACGTCGTCGGCCCGAACTTCTCCCGCGGCGAGCGCGACCGGTCGCTGCTCGTCTCCTGCTACACCGGCGCCCTCGCAGTCGCCGACGAGCTCGGCGCCCGCACCGTGGCCTTCCCGCTCGTCTCCGCCGGCGCCTACGGCTGGCCCCACGACGACGCCGTCCGCGCCGCCGTCGACACCCTCCGCACCACGCCCACCGCCGTGATCGAGGGCCGCCTCGTCGCCTTCGGCCGCTCGGCGTACGACGACATCGCGGCCGCGCTCGCCACAGGGCGATAGTCCCTGGCAGGAATCACGGGTCAGGTCGGCCCGACCCGTGATCCTTGCCAGGGACTATCCCCTCCTGGGGTCGGAGGAGCGGGTCAGAGGCGCTCGACGACGTGGTCGATGCAGCGGGTGAGGGCCTCGACGTCGGCGGGGTCGACGGCGGGGTACATCGCGATCCGCAGCTGGTTCTGACCGAGCTTGCGGTAGGGCTCGGTGTCGACGACGCCGTGGGCGCGCAGGACCGTCGCCACCGCGGCCGCGTCGACGGACTCGTCGAAGTTGATCGTGCCGATGACCAGCGAGCGGTGGGCGGGCTCGGGCACCCAGGGGTAGGCGTACGACGACGCCTCGGCCCAGCCGTAGAGCGCGTCGGAGGACGCGGTGGTGCGCTCGACCATCGCGCGCAGGCCGCCCTGACCGTTCATCCAGTCGAGCTGCTCGCCCATGAGGAAGAGCGTGGCCACGGCCGGGGTGTTGTAGGTCTGGTTCTTGGCCGAGTTGTCGATCGCGGTCGGCAGGTCGAAGAACGCCGGCACGTGCCGGTCGCTCGCCGCGATCCGGGCGGCGCGCTCGAGCGCGGCCGGCGACATGAGGGCGATCCACAGGCCGCCGTCGGAGGCGAAGGACTTCTGGGGCGCGAAGTAGTAGACGTCGGTCTCGGCCACGTCGACCGGCAACCCGCCTGCGCCCGAGGTGGCGTCGACGAGCACGAGCGCGCCGTCGGTGCCGGCGGGCCGCACGACCGGCGCCATCACCGCGGTCGAGGTCTCGTTGTGGGCCCAGGCGTAGGTGTCGACGCCGTCCTCCGCCACGGGCTCCGGGCGGGAGCCGGGCTCGCTGCTGACGACGCTGGGCTCCTCCAGCCACGGGGCGTCCTGCGCCGCCGTGGCGAACTTCTGGGAGAACTCCCCGAACACCAGGTGCTGCGAGCGCCGCTCGACGAGCCCGTGGGTCGCGACGTCCCAGAAGGCCGTGGCGCCGCCGTTGCCGAGCACGACCTCGTACCCCTCGGGCAGGGAGAAGAGGTCGGCCAGGCCCGCGCGGACGCGGCCGACGAGGTCGCGCACGGGGGCCTGCCGGTGCGAGGTGCCCATGAGCGAGCGGCCGGTGGCGGCGAGGGCGTCGAGGTGGGACGGCTGGATCTTCGACGGCCCGGCCCCGAACCGTCCGTCGCGGGGGAGGAGGTCGGCGGGGATCTCGATCGTCACGGTCCTAGTCTGTCAGCGCCATGACCGAGCCCCGCCCCGCCGTCCACCCCGCCGTGCAGCTGCGTCTCGAGCCCGCGGCGTACGGCGACCCCGACGTGGTCGCGCTGGTCGACCGGGTGCAGGCGGAGTACGTCGAGCGCTACGGCAGCCCCGACGAGTCGCCGGTCGACCCGGCGCTGTTCGTCGCGCCGCACGGCACCTTCGTCGTGGGGTACCTCGACGACGTCCCGGTCGCGACGGGCGCGTGGCGGGCCTCGACGGTCGAGGTGTTCGGCGCCGCCCGCACCGCCGAGGTCAAGCGCATGTACGTCGTCCCGGAAGCCCGCGGCCGGGGCCTGGCGCGGGTGGTGCTGGCCCACCTCGAGGCCAGCGCGGCGGCTGCCGGGATCGAGGCCCTCGTGCTGGAGACCGGGCTGCGCCAGCCGGAGGCGATCGCGCTCTACGAGTCGTCCGGCTACGTGCCGGTGCCTGGGTTCGGGCACTACACCGGGTCGCCGCTCAGCCGCTGCTTCGGCAAGGACCTGCGCCCGGGCGCATGAGGACCGCCCGCCGGTCCCGAGATCCGGCGGGCGGTCGTGCCCGAGAGGTCTGGTGGGGTCAGGCGGGGACGCCGGCCGCGCGCGCGGCGGGGTGGTCCATCATCGCGGCGATGCGCTGCACGGTGGGGGCGTCGGCGGGGTGCAGCCCCTCCACGACCACGAGGCCGGGGACCTCGGTGGTGGCCGCCTGGTGCCCGAGCCCGGCGAGGGCGTCGGCGACCTGGGTCGCGGTGGCGGAGTCGGAGACGATCATCTGGATCTTCACGGGAGCACCTTCCGTCGGGCGCGCACCGGTGCGCGCTCCCTGGTGGTGCCCGCGGCCCCACCGCCCCAACCGACCCAGAGGGGTGGTCGGTCGGGCGGCCCGGGCCGGGATGGCCCGGCCGGACCATCCCGGACGCCGACCGGCCACGCGTCCACGCACCGCCCCACAGCACGGCGGCCCTGCGCCTAGCGTCGACGGGTGCTGTCCGTCCGCGCCCTCGCGCTCGTCCTCGCCGCCGCGCTGCTGCCGCTGCTGCCCGTCCCGGCCGCGCCGTCGTCCGCCGAGGGCGCCGTCGTGCTGCCGGTCGAGGCGCCGGCGTCGTACGAGCCCGCGACGCGGTGCGCGCCCGCGGCCAAGCCGGGCACCCGCGTGCTCGCCCGCTGGCTGGAGCGGCGCCACGGCAGCCACACCTCGATCTCGCGGTCGTGCCGGCCGGGCCAGGTCACCTCCGAGCACCAGGAGGGACGGGCGGTCGACTGGTCCGCCGACGCCCGCACGCCCGCGGGACGGCGCGCGGCCCGACGACTGCTGCGCGAGCTCCTCGCCCCCGACGCGGCGGGCGAGGCGGCGGCGCTGGCCCGGCGGATGGGCGTGATGTACCTGATCTGGGACGACCACCTGTACGCCGCCTGGCGCGGCTTCGAGCCCGAGCCCTACCTGAGCTCGTCGTGCCGCTCGCGCCGCCGGTGCTCGCCGACCCTGCGCCACCGCGACCACGTGCACGTCTCGCTCACCCGGCGCGCGGCCCGGGGCGAGACGTCCTGGTACCTCCGTCAGCCCCCGAGGTACGACGCCCGGTCGACCTCGTAGCGGACCTCGCCCTCCTCCCAGCCCGGCAGCGGGTCGTCCCACTGCCGCACCTCGGTGAGCACGTGGCGCAGGCCGGCCTTGGTCATCACGCCCCGCGACCCGGTGTTGACGGCCATCGTCTCGGCCCAGACCCGGTCGAGCCCGACGGTGCGGAAGGCGTGGTCGAGCAGGGCGCGGGCGCCCTCGGTGGCATACCCGTGGCCCCAGGCGTCGCGCCGCAGCCGGTAGCCGAGCTCGGCGGAGACCGGCCGGCCGTCGTCGGGGGCGTCACCGGGACCGTCGGGGATGAGGCACCACCAGCCGAGGAACGCGCCGTCGGCCCACCCCGCCCAGTAGCCGAGGCGGTGGGCGTCGGCCTCGGGCCGGAGCCGGCGCGGCACCTGCGCGAGGACCTCCTCGCGCGCCAGCGCCCGGCCGCGCAGGAACCGCTGCACGGCCGGGTCGCTGTCGAGCTCGACGAGCAGCTCGGTGTGGTCGGTCGTGAGCGGCTCCAGCCGGAGCCGCTCGGTGACCAGCGTGGGTCGGCTCAGCCGGCCCACTCGGCGTTCCAGCCCTCGACGTCCTCAGCGGGACGGGCGGCGGGGCCGGTGTAGATCGCCGAGGGACGGATCAGGCGTCCGGTGCGCTTCTGCTCCAGGATGTGGGCCGACCAGCCGCCGGTGCGGGCGCAGGTGAACATCGAGGTGAACATGTTGCTCGGCACCTCGGCGAAGTCGAGCACGATCGCGGCCCAGAACTCCACGTTGGTCTCGAGGACGCGGTCGGGGCGGCGCTCGCGCAGCTCGGCCAGCGCGGCCTTCTCCAGGGCCTCAGCCACCTCGTAGCGGGGCGCGTCGAGCTCCTTGGCCGTGCGGCGCAGCACGCGGGCGCGGGGGTCCTCGGCGCGGTAGACGCGGTGGCCGAAGCCCATCAGCCGCTCGCCGCGGTCGAGCAGGCCCTTGACGTAGCCCTCGGCGTCACCAGACTCCTCGACGTCGCTGATCATGCCGAGCACCCGCGAGGGGGCGCCGCCGTGCAGCGGGCCGCTCATCGCGCCGATGGCGCCGGAGAACGCGGCGGCCACGTCGGCGCCGGTGGAGGTGATGACGCGGGCGGTGAACGTGGAGGCGTTCATGCCGTGCTCGGCCGCGGAGCTCCAGTAGGCGTCGATGGCGTGGGCGTGCTTCGGGTCGGCCTCGCCCTTCCAGCGGATGAGGAACTTCTCGGCCAGGGTGCGGCCCTCGTCGACCTCCTTCTGCGGCACGACGGCCTGGTGCAGGCCGCGGGCCGACTGGGCGGCGTAGGAGAGGACCATGACGGCGAGGCGGCCGATGTCGTCGCGCGCCTGCTCGTCGGAGATGTCGTAGGTCTGGCCGAAGCCGAAGGCCGGGGCCAGCATGGCCACCGCGGCCTGCACGTCGACGCGCACGTCGCCGGTGTGGACCGGGAGGTTGAACGGCTCGGCGGGGGACAGGCCCGGGGTGTAGGCGCCGTCGATGAGCAGGCCCCAGACGTTCTCGAAGGGCACGCGGCCGACGATGTCCTCGATGTCGACGCCGCGGTAGCGCAGCGCCGAGCCCTCCTTGTCGGGCTCGGCGATCTCGGTCTCGAACGCGACGACGCCCTCGAGCCCGTGGTGTACCTCGGTCATGCCTGCTCCTTCGATCCGGATGCGTGATCCGGTGGTCAGTCCGGGTGGTCCGCGGCGCATTGTGCCGCACTACGTTCGGGCCATGACCACCCCGGGAGATCTCGCTGCGCTCCGCCACGAGTACGCCGCCGGCGGGCTCGCCGAGAGCGAGCTGACCGCCGACCCGCTCGAGCTGTTCGGCCGGTGGTTCGACCAGGCGCAGTCGGCCGGGCTGCCCGAGCCCAACGCGATGGTGTTGGCCACGGCGTCCGCCGAGGGTCGGCCGTCGGTGCGCACCGTGCTGCTCAAGGGCGTCGGTGCCGACGGGTTCCGGTTCTTCACCAACCACGGCTCGCGCAAGGGCCACGACCTCGCCGCCCAGCCCTGGTGCTCGCTGCTCTTCCCCTGGCACCCGCTGGAGCGGCAGGTGCGGGTCGAGGGCACCGCCACCGCGCTGCCGCGCGCCGACGTCGAGGAGTACTACGCCCAGCGGCCCCGCGGCTCGCGGCTCGGCGCGTGGGCCAGCCACCAGTCGCGGGAGGTGCCCGACCGCGAGGCCCTCGCGGCGTCGTACGCCGAGGTCGAGGCGCGCTTCGCCGGCGTCGACGACGTGCCCCCGCCCGAGGAGTGGGGCGGCTACGTCGTGCGTCCGGAGGTCGTCGAGTTCTGGCAGGGCCGGCCCAGCCGGATGCACGACCGGCTCGTCTACCGCCGCGGCGACGACGACAGCTGGTCGACCAGCCGGCTCGCCCCCTAGGCAGCGGTCCCAGGACGCGCGTCAAGCCACGCGGCACCCCGACCGATCCTCCCGGTGAGGCCCGGCCTGACCCGGACGGGCCAACCTGCCTCCCGAACGGTCAGAACGTGCCCGAGCCCCTGTCGCGCCCTCCGCGGACGACGTCCACTGGACGCACCATGCGCGTCCGTCCCCCCGCCCTCGCCCTCGCCGTCGTGGCCCTCACCGCCGCCGCCGCGACGCTCCTGCCCGCCCCCGCGGTGACCGCCGCCGACGACCCGGGCACGCCCCGCTCGGTCGACGTCGACATCCGCTCCGACGGCACCACCGGGTACGCCGTGCGGTGGGCCGACCCCGCCGGCGGCGCGCCCACGTCGTACGAGGTGCTCGTTGACGGGACCGTGCGGCGCACGGTCGCGGGCACGGTCCGCAGCGCGGTCCTCGGCGCCGGCGACGGGGTCGTGCTCGGCGGCACCCACGACGTCCGGGTGCGGGCGGTCGACGGCGGCGCCCGCGGCGACGCGGTCGGGCAGTCGCTCGTGCTGACCTACGGGCCGCGCACGCCCCGGCTGCCGCAGAACCCGACCAACCCCCTCGCCGGCCTCGAGTGGGGCACCTACCTCGGTCGCGCCGAGGAGGCCTACGAGCCGTGGCGCACCGCCACCGGCGCCACCCGCGCCGCGCTCGGCCAGATCGCGCTGCAGCCGAAGGCGAAGTGGTTCGGCACCTGGATCACCGACGCCGACGCGGAGCGCAAGGTGCGCGAGTACATCCGCGACTCCGCGCACGGCGACCGCGACGTGCTGTCCCAGATGACCCTCTACCGCTTGCGCCCGTGGGGGGAGACGGCCCACCGGCGGCTGCCCACCGCGGCCGAGCGGGCGTCGTACACGTCCTACGTGACGAGCGTGGCCCGGGCGATCGGCGACCGGCCGATGGCCGTCGTGCTGCAGCCCGACGGGGCCTGGATGCAGGGCGCACCCCGCGGCCGGGGCTCGCTGTCCCGGATGCTCGGGTGGACCGTGCGGACCTTGGAGGCGCTGCCGCGCACCGCGGTCTACCTGGAGATCGGCTCGGCCGACTGGCTGCGCAACGACCCGAAGCGGGCGCTGCGGCTGCTGATGGGCTCCGGCATCAAGCACGCCCGCGGCTTCGCGCTCGCCGTCACCCACATGGACACCACGGAGCAGTCGGTGCGCTTCGGTGCCCGCGTCGTCGACGCGCTCGCCGCCCGCGGCGTGCCCGGCAAGCACCTCGTGGTCGACACCGCCGACAACGGCCGGGGGTTCAACGGGGTCGAGTACCGCAAGGTCTACCCCAAGCGGGCCTTCGACACCGCCGACATGTGCCGCACCGCGACGCAGCAGCTGTGCGTGGCCCTCGGCATCCCGCCCACCACCGACGTGGCCGACCCGCGCTGGGGGCTGCCCGCCGACGTGCGGGCCATGGCCGCCGAGGACGTCGACGCCTACCTGTGGATCAACCGGCCGTGGCTGCACCACCAGACCTACCCCTACGTGAAGGCCGACGCGCTCGCCCTGGCGTCGCAGAACCCCTGGGACTGAGCGGTGCCGAGGCGTAGCGTGCGCTCCGTGCCCCGTCGCGTCCTCGTCGTCGTCCTCGCGCTCCTGCTGAGCCCGCTCGTCGTGGCCGTCCCCGGAGCGGGCCCGGCCCTGGCCGCGACGGCGGCCGAGACGTCGTACGCCGCGCGGACCAAGACCGACGTCGACCGCCAGCGCACCCGGCGCGCCCTGCCGGCGCTGCGCGCCGACCGCTGCCTGCGGAAGGTCGCGCTCCGCCAGGCGCAGCGGATGGCCCGCGAGCGGCAGCTCTCGCACACCGATCCGTTCGGCGCGATCCTGCGGCGCTGCCGGCTCTCCGTCGCCGGCGAGAACGTCGCCTACAACGGCGGCGGACCGCGGGCCACGACCGGCCTCTGGATGGCCTCGCCAGGTCACCGCGCCAACATCCTCGACCGCCGCTACCGCCTGACCGGGGTCGCCGCCGTACGCCGGCACGGGGTGTGGTGGGTGGCGCAGGTCTTCGGTCGCCGCTGACCGCCCCCGGCGGCGAAGGGGTCGGAGGCCGACCGGCCCGGTAGGCTCGATCCTCGTGGCAGGACCCGACTTCGACACCGAGATCAAGCAGCTCCAGGCGACGATGAAGACCATCGGCCAGGTGCTCGACCTCGACGCCATGCGCGCCGAGATCGCCGACCTCGGCGAGCAGGTCGCGGCCCCCGACCTGTGGGACGACCAGGACAACGCCACGCGCGTCACCGGCCGCCTCTCCGACATCCAGGGCCAGCTCGACCGCTACACCGAGCTCGCGGGCCGCATCGAGGACGTCGGCGTGCTCGTCGAGCTCGGCCAGGAGGAGGGCGACGCCGACTCCCTCGCCGAGGCCGAGCGCGAGCTGGGCAAGGTCCGCACCGCGGTCGAGAGCCTCGAGGTCCGCACTCTGCTCAACGGCGAGTACGACGCCCGCGAGGCGATCGTCAGCATCCGCTCCGGCGCGGGCGGCGTCGACGCGGCCGACTTCGCCGAGATGCTGATGCGGATGTACACCCGCTGGGCCGAGCGCAACAAGTACCCCGTCGAGGTCTTCGACGTCTCCTACGCCGAGGAGGCCGGCATCAAGTCGGCCGAGTTCGCCATCCACGCGCCCTACGCCTACGGCACCCTCTCGGTCGAGGTCGGCACCCACCGCCTGGTGCGCATCAGCCCCTTCGACAACCAGGGCCGCCGCCAGACGTCGTTCGCCGCGGTCGAGGTCGTCCCGCAGCTGGAGCAGACCGACGAGATCGAGGTCGACGAGAACGACGTCCGCACCGACGTCTTCCGCTCCGGCGGCCCCGGCGGCCAGTCGGTCAACACCACGGACTCCGCCGTGCGCCTGACCCACCTCCCCACCGGCATCGTCGTCTCCTGCCAGAACGAGAAGAGCCAGCTGCAGAACAAGGCGGCGGCGATGATCGTGCTCAAGGCCAAGCTGCTGGCCAAGAAGAAGGCCGAGGAGGCGGCGCTGAAGAAGGACCTCAAGGGCGACGTCGCCGCCAGCTGGGGCGACCAGATGCGCAACTACGTCCTCAACCCGTACCAGATCGTCAAGGACCTGCGCACCGGCTTCGAGACCGGCAACCCGCAGCCGGTCTTCGACGGCGAGATCGACGGGTTCCTCGAGGCCGGCATCCGCTGGCGCCGCGGCCAGGACCGCGCCGCCGAGAACTGACCCGCACCCCGCGGTGGTCGAGGAGGGACGGAGTCCCGTCTCGAGACCACACGACCGCAGCGGTGAGGTGGTCTCGACCCACGGTGGTCGAGGAGGGACGGAGTCCCGTCTCGAGACCGCACGACCCCAGCGGTGAGGTGGTCTCGAGACAGGCGCCAGGGCGCCTTCCTCGACCACCGTGTGGTCGAGTCCGTCGTCACCCCACGGTGGTCGAGGAGGGACGAAGTCCCGTCTCGAGACCACACGACCCCAGCCGGTGAGGTGGTCTCGAGACAGGCGCCAGGGCGCCTTCCTCGACCACCGTGCGGTCGAGTCCGTCGTCACCCCACGGTGGTCGAGGAGGGACGGAGTCCCGTCTCGAGACCGCACGACCCCAGCCGGTGAGGTGGTCTCGAGACAGGGCGCCAGGGCGCCTTCCTCGACCACCGTGCGGTCGAGTCCGTCGTCACCCCACACGGTGGTCGAGGAGGGACGGAGTCCCGTCTCGAGACCTCTAGGGTCGTCACCGTGAGGATCCCCGAGGCGGTCGAGCGGGCGGTCGCGGACGAGGTGGCCGGGCTCGGCAAGCGTCGTCGCGAGACCTTCGCCCTGCGGCTCGAGCGCTGGTGGCCCGACCTGCTCGCCGGCGTCGCGGCGGTCCACGACGACCCCGAGGCGGTGGCGCTGCGGCTGGTCACGGTGGCCGCCCGCGGGTACGCCGACCGGCCGCGCGACCTGCAGCGGCTCGACGAGCGGCGGCTGCTGCGGCCCGACTGGGTGCAGCAGCCCGGGATGGTCGGCTACGCCTGCTACGCCGAGCGGTTCAGCCCCGACGGCACCCTCGCCGGGGTCGCCGAGCGGCTCGACCACCTGCGCGACCTCGGGGTCACCTACCTGCACCTGATGCCGCTGCTGCGCCCGCGCGAGGGCGACAACGACGGCGGGTACGCCGTGGCCGACTACCGCTCGGTGCGCCCCGACCTCGGCACGGTCGACGACCTGCGCGACCTGGCCACCACGCTGCGCGAGCACGGCATCAGCCTGGTCGTCGACCTGGTGCTCAACCACGTGGCCCGCGAGCACGCGTGGGCCGCGGCCGCGCGGGCCGGCGACGCGGCGTACCGCGACTACTTCCACGTCTTCGCCGACCGCACCCTTCCCGACGCCTTCGAGCGCACGCTGCCGGAGGTCTTCCCCGACTTCGCACCGGGCTCCTTCACCCACGACGACGAGCTCGACGGCTGGGTGTGGACGACCTTCAACTCCTGGCAGTGGGACCTGAACTGGGCCAACCCGTCGGTGCTGGTCGAGATGGCCGACGTCGTGTGCTTCCTGGCCAACCTCGGGGTCGAGGTGCTGCGGCTCGACGCCATCGCGTTCCTGTGGAAGCGGCTCGGGACCGACTGCCAGAACCAGCCCGAGGTGCACGCGCTCACCCAGGCCCTGCGGGCGGTGGCCCGGATCGCCGCGCCGGCGGTGCAGTTCAAGGCCGAGGCCATCGTCGGGCCGCGCGACCTCGTGCCCTACCTCGGCACCGGTGCCCACACCGGCCGGGTCAGCGACCTGGCCTACCACAACAGCCTCATGGTGCAGGTGTGGTCGATGCTCGCCACGGGCGAGACCCGCCTCGCCCGGCACGCCCTGGCCGCGCTGCCGCCGACCCCGCCCGCCGGCACCTGGATCACCTACCTCCGCTGCCACGACGACATCGGCTGGGCCATCGACGACGCCGACGCCGCGGCGGTCGGGGTCACCGGGCCGGGCCACCGGCACTTCCTCGCCGAGTGGTACGCCGGGCTGCACCCCGGCTCCTGGGCCGAGGGCCTGGTCTTCCAGCACAACCCCGAGACCGGCGACCGCCGCACCAGCGGCACCGCGGCCTCGCTGGCCGGCCTCGGCGCCTCCCGGCGCGACCCCGAGCACGCCGTCGCCCGCCTCCTCCTGGCCCACGCGATCGTCGCGGGCTGGGGCGGGGTCCCGGTCGTCTGGAGCGGCGACGAGCTCGCCCTGCCCAACGACCCCGACTGGGCCGCCGAGGCCGGCCACGAGGACGACAACCGGTGGACCCACCGCCCCCGCGTCACCGCCACCGACCTCGCCGCGGCCCACGACCCCGGCACCGACGCCGAGCGGGTCCGCTCCGGCCTCGTGCACCTCATGGGCGTCCGGGCGGGGCTGCCGCAGCTGCACGCCGCCGCGGCGACGACGGTCCTGACCGACACCGACGACGGCGTGCTGGCGGTGGTCCGCCGCGACCCCAGCGGTTCCTTCGTCGGCCTCTACAACGTCACCGGCCGCAGCTGCCCGTTCCCGCTCGCCCGGCTGCACGAGCTCGGCCTCGCGCGCCCGTGGGAGGCCCTGGGCGGCCACCGCCTGGTCACCGGCCCCGACGGCGTCCTGCTCCTCCCGCCGTACGCCGCCTGGTGGGTCGTCGACGCCCCGCCCGGCGCGTGAGCGCTCCTACCGCGCTCGCACCACGCCCGCGCCCAGACCTCGCGGGCCAGCGGGTCCGACGTCGCCTCGGCGAAGGAGGGCAGCGTTCCGACGAGGGGGAGGCCCAGCACCCACGCCACCAGCGGCACCCCGCAGGGGGAGGGGAACACGGGGTCAGGACCGGCACCGGGCCGGTCTTCCTCGAGGCCCCCTCGCGCCCCCGTTCGGGGCGTCCGCGAGGGGTGGCTCAGGCGCGGACGGCCCCGAGCACGTCGACGCACCACCGGTCGGCGCGCTGCGCCGCCTCGGTCGGCTCGAGCGGGCCCGCGACCGAGCAGGTCAGCCAGGCGTCGCCGAGCAGGCCCCGGAACGACGCCTGCACCCGGGCCGGGCCGGGCCTGCAGACCAGCGCCGCCGTCGGCGAGCCCAGCGCAGGCGCGCCCGCCACGCGGGTGCAGCCCTCCTCGCGCGCCGCCTGCCGGGCCAGCGCGGTGGCGGTCGTCCGCGTCACCGGCGGGGCGAAGACCCAGGCGCGCGCGATGGTGGTGCCGGCCGTCCAGGTGCAGGAGAACTCGTGGGCGATGTCGCTCACCCGCCCGACGACCGCCGCGCGGTCGCCGTCGGCGTACGACGTCGCCCCGGTCGGCTCGGCCCCGAGCGCGGCGGTCACGGCCTCGGGCGCCACGCGGTCGCAGAACGCGGCCCGCGCGATCGCGGTCGTGGACGTGTCGACGTCGGCCAGGCCCAGGTCGGGTGCCGTCGTGGGGGTCGGGCTCGGCGCCTCCTCGCTCGCTGGCTCGCCGTCGAGGTCCGGCCAGGCCACGGCGGCCGCGACCACGACCACCACCACCGCCACGAGGGCGAGCAGGGCGGTGCGGACGCGGCGGGACACAGCCCTCACCGTACTGACCGGCCCGGCCCGCGACACGCCGAGGCTGGCGCTGGGGGTGGCGGCCGGTACCGTCGTCCCGGTGATCCGCTTCGAGAAGGCCACGGTGTCCTACCCCGGCCCCGGGAAGCCGGCACTGAGCCAGGTGTCGGTCGACGTCGACAAGGGTGAGTTCGTCTTCCTCGTCGGCACCTCCGGGTCCGGCAAGTCGACGGCGCTCAAGCTCGTGCTGCGCGAGCTGCGACCCACCACCGGCCGGGTCTACGTCGCCGGCAAGGAGATCAACCGGCTCGCGACCTGGAAGGTGCCGCGGCTGCGCCGCCAGATCGGCACCGTCTTCCAGGACTTCCGGCTGCTCCAGACCAAGACCGTCACCGAGAACGTCGCCTTCGCGATGCAGGTCACCGGCAGGTCCACCCGCGACATCCGCAAGGCCGTCCCCGAGACCCTCGAGCTGGTCGGCCTGGCCGACAAGGGCGCCCGGCTGCCCGACGAGCTGTCCGGCGGCGAGCAGCAGCGCGTCGCCATCGCCCGGGCCATGGTCAACCAGCCGATGATCCTCATCGCCGACGAGCCCACCGGCAACCTCGACCCCGCCACCTCGGTCGGCATCATGAAGCTTCTCGACCGCATCAACGGCACCGGCACCACCGTGCTCATGGCCACCCACGACCACGGCGTCGTCGACCAGATGCGCAAGCGCGTCGTCGAGCTCGACCACGGCGTCGTGGTCCGCGACGAGGCCACCGGCGTCTACGGCTACCAGCACTAGCGCGTCCTCGCGCCCCACCCGCGGGCCCGCCCCGCGCCGTACGCCGTCGCGCGCCGCCCGCGACGACCGCACCCCCGATCCCAGGAGCACCACGCCCTCATGCAGCTGCGCCACGTGAGCACCAACCTGCGCCAGAGCCTGCGCCGCAACGTCTCGATGCACGCCGCGGTGATCATCACCCTGTTCGTCTCCCTCAGCCTGGCCGGCATCGGCGTGCTGCTGAGCAAGCAGGCCGCGCTGACGACCGACGTCATCGGCAGCGAGCTGCAGATCACCGTGACGCTGTGCGTGCCCGACGAGCCCGACTTCCCGCAGTGCACGAGCGAGGTGACGCCGGAGCAGGAGGCCACCGTCCTGCAGACGATCCGCGACAACCCCGAGGTCGCGGGCACCGAGGTCATCTCCAAGGAGCAGGGCCTGGACAACCTCCGCGAGCGGGGGGTGATCCCCGACGAGCAGTTCGAGGGCTCCGACCCCCTCATCACCGCCGACGTCATCCCCAAGGCGATCCGGGTGACCCTGAAGGACCCGCAGGACTACGACGGCGTCACCAGTGCCGTGCAGGACCTCGACGGCGTCCGCGAGATCACCACCGCCCAGGAGCTGGTCGGGCCGGTCTTCGAGATCATCGACTACACCCGCTACGCCGCGTGGGGCGCGGCCGGGGCCCTCGTGCTGGCCGCGGTCATGCTCGTGGCCAACACCATCCGGCTCACCGCGCTCGCGCGACGCAAGGAGATCGAGATCATGCGCCTCGTCGGCGCCTCCCGGGTCTTCATCGTGCTGCCGTTCCTGCTCGAGGCGGTGTTCACCGCGCTCGTCGGGGTGGCGCTGGCCGCCGGGGCGCTGGCGGCCTTCACGAGGTTCGCGATCATCGACGGCGTCGCGGAGGTCATCACCGGCCTGCCGTTCATCGGGTGGGGCGACTTCCTCTACACGCTCGCGGTCATCGGGATCCTCGGACCGGTCCTCACCGTCCTGCCGACACTCCTGCTGACCCGCAAATACCTCAGATTCTGAGCCCGGGGGCCTACCGTCGACGCGTCCTCTTCCCCGGACGCTTCCCCGAACCGGATTGGCTCCACCGTGCGCTTCTTCCCCAGCGCCGCGCGCCGGCGTGCCTCCTTGGGCTGCCTCGCGGCCGTCTCCATCGCCACCCTCGCGGTCCCCGCCTCGCCGCTGTCCCCGGCCAACGCCGACCAGGACGACGACCTCAAGGCCCGGCAGAAGGCGGTCCAGGGCCAGATCGACCAGGCGGCCGACGACCTGCGCGAGGCCTCCAAGACCGCCACCCGCGCCGCCCGCCGCCTCCAGGCCACCCAGGCCCGCCTGGCCACCGCGCGCGAGACCCTGGCCGACGTCACGACCCGCCTGGCCGCGGCCCGCGAGCGTGACGCCCAGCTCAAGGTCGAGCTCGAGCAGGCCGAGGCCGCGCTGGCCACGGCCACCGCCGCCGCCGAGCAGGGGTCCGCCGACGTCGAGCGCCAGCGCTCCGTCGTACGCCGGACCGCGGTGTCGATCTACACCGACGGCGACCCCACCCTGCGCGCGCTCGGCAACCTCGCCGAGGCCGGGTCGCTCGAGGAGGTCGAGTCGATCCGCCTGGGCGACCAGGTGCTGAGCAACCAGCAGACCTCGGTCTTCGACCGGCTCGCCGCGATCGAGGAGCAGCTGGCCGAGGAGCAGGCCGAGGTCGCGCGCACCACCGCCGCGGTCGAGGCCAAGAAGAAGGAGGCGGCCGACCACCTGGCGGCGATGAACGACCTCTACGCCCAGTCCGTGGCCGCCACCCGCGAGGTGCAGGGCCTGGTCGGCCAGGCCCGCACCGCCCGCGCCCGGGCGGTGGCGGCCAAGGCGCGCGACGAGCGCGAGCTGTTCGCGCTGAAGAAGCGGGAGCGGGGGATCCAGGCCCGGCTGGAGGCCCTGGCCCGCGCCCAGCGCGACCAGGTCGGCTACCGCGGGCAGTCCGACGGCTACCTCGACTACCCGGTCGACGCCCCTGTCACCTCGCCCTACGGCTACCGCACGCACCCGATCTACGGCTACTACTCCCTGCACAACGGCACCGACTTCGGCGTCGCGTGCGGCACCCCGCTGCGGGCCGTGGCCGGCGGCACCGTCATCGACACCTACTACGACTCCGTCTACGGCAACCGGCTGTTCCTCTCGCTCGGCAAGGTCAACGGCGACAGCCTCGTGGTCGTCTACAACCACCTCTCGTCGTCCAGCGTGGGCGAGGGCGCCAAGGTCGCGCGCGGCACGGTCATCGCCCGCTCCGGCACCACGGGCTGGTCGACCGGCTGCCACCTGCACTTCACGGTGATGAAGAACGGCACCGCCGTCGACCCCATGCAGTACCTGTAGCACCGGGCGCCGGACCGTGGCCGAACCCGGTTGCCCTGCTCTGGGATGATGGCCCGATGGCCAGGGAGCAGGGGCAGAAGATGGTGGCGCAGAACAAGAAGGCGCGCCACGACTACGCCATCGACGACGTCTACGAGGCCGGCCTGGTGCTCCAGGGCACCGAGGTGAAGTCGCTGCGGATGGGCCGGGCGTCGCTGGTCGACGGGTTCGTCGACATCGACGGCGGCGAGGCGTGGCTGCACGGGGTGCACATCCCGGAGTACTCCCAGGGCACCTGGACCAACCACTCCGCCCGCCGCAAGCGCAAGCTGCTCCTCAACCGCGTCGAGATCGACAAGATCCAGCGCCGGGTCAGCGAGAAGGGCCTGACCGTGGTGCCGCTGTCGTTGTACTTCAAGGACGGCCGGGCCAAGGTCGAGATCGGCGTCGGCAAGGGCAAGAAGTCCTGGGACAAGCGCCACACCATCGCCGAGCGCACCGCCAAGCGCGAGGTCGAGCAGGCGGTGGGGCGCCGGCTCAAGGGCATGCGCGACTGACCCGGTGACCGACCTGGACGACCCTGAGCCGGTCGAGCGCACCCGCGAGCACTGGCAGCGCCTGGGGCTCCCCGGGCTCATGGATGCCCACGTCCACTTCCTGCCGCCGCCGATCGAGAAGGCGGTGTGGCGCGAGTTCGACGCCGCCGGCCCGCTCATCGGCCGCGACTGGCCCATCCGCTACCGCCAGCCGCAGGACGAGCGGGTCGAGCTGCTCCGCTCCTTCGGGGTCGCCCGCTTCCCGACGCTGCCCTACGCCCACAAGCCCGGCGTCGCGCCGTGGCTCAACGACTGGTCCCGCGCGTTCGCCGACGACGTGCCCGAGGCCATCTGGTCGGCCACGTTCTACCCCGAGCCCGAGGCGGTCGACTACGTCGGCGCGCTCGTCGAGGCCGGCGTCGAGCTGTTCAAGCTGCACCAGCAGGTCGGCGGGTTCCACCTCGACGACCCGCTGCTGCTCCCGGTGTGGGACCTGCTGCAGTCCTCCGGCACCCCGGTGCTGGTGCACGCCGGGTCGGGCCCGGTCGGCACCCCGTTCACCGGCCCGGCGTCGATGGCGCGGCTGCTGGCGTCGTACCCCCGGCTGGTGGTGGTCGTCGCCCACCTCGGCGCCCCCGAGTGCGTCGACTTCGCCCGCCTCGCCGCCCGCCACGACACCGTCTACCTCGACACCTCGATGGCGGTGAGCCCGTTCTTCGGCGAGCACTTCGACCCCGACGTCGTCCCGCTGCTGGCCGACCTGCGCGAGCGAGTGCTCTTCGGCTCCGACTTCCCGACCCTGCCCTTCGCCTACGCCGACCAGCTCGACGCCCTCGTCGCCCTCGACCTCGGCGACGACTGGCTCCGCGACGTGCTCTGGCACAACTCCGCGGCCCTCTTCTCGAGCGCCCACCGGGGGTAGTCCCTGACGAAATGGTCCTCGCGACGGCGATTCCACGACCACTTCGTCAGGGACTACCCCGGCCGGCGGCACACAGGGTCACCGGCGAACGATCTCGCGGTGGCCCAGGAGCCGCCGTCGCTGGTCGGGGGTCAGGGCACGGCGCTGCTCGACAGTCAGGCTCGGGGTCCACCACGTCGGCGGGTCGATGGTCCAGGTGCGGTCGGCGCGCGGTCGATGGGACGCCCGGTGGTAGGCGTCGTGCAGGCGGGCGAGCAGGTGACGGGGGTCTGGTCGATCGCGCTTGGTCGCCGTCACCACCTCGAGGCCGTGGTGGCGCACCAGTCCCTCACGGCGTACGTCGCGGCCACGTTGCTCGGCATCGAGGTGGTGACCGCCGTCGTACTCACCGGCCACCCCGGCGACAGGGTCGAGCAGGTCCGGGGTCGCGACGTGGCGGCCCGACCGGTCGAAGACCGGGACGTTGCAGAGCGGACGAGGCATGCCGGCGAGGGCCTGCCAGACCCAGGAGACCCACAGCTCGTCGGGCGCCCACACGTTCTCCTCGGCCCAGCCGATGGCCTCGCGTGCCTGCGGCACGCCCGTCATGCCGTTCTGCCCAGGAGTGAGCCAGTCGGAGACCTCGTCCACCGAGACGAGGTCGTTGTAGGCCGCCAGCGACAACGCGGTGGCCGCGCCGAGGACGGAGTCGGCGTACCGCATCACGAAGGAGACGGCGTATGCCGCGTCGATGAGCGGCAGGCCGTCGACCCACGTCACCCAGCCTGGGCGAAAGCTCTCACCTCCCGGACGGATGCCCCTCTGCGGACGGATGTCATGGGTGCTGACGACGACGTCGACGGGCAGCATCGTGCCCATGCGGTCGCGGCCGTCGAACCATCGTCCGCCGCGCCACCGGAGGTTGGCCCAGCCGTTGATGGCACACCGGGGCGGCACGACGACGGACGCCTCGACGATGCGCTGGTCGACGTCGTCAGCCGGTGTGTCCACCGGGACGTAGAACCCGTGCGACGTGCTCCGCCACCGCGGACCGCGGGCCTGGCCGCGCGTTGGCGGGTCGGGCCCGCCCGCCCGGACGGGCAGCACGTGCCCGGCTCGCAGCTGCCTGCGCTCTCCCTCGTCGCCGCCCTCGTCCTCGATCATCGGGGCCGAGGCTCCGCGTTGCCGGCCTCGGCCGCGAGGGGCGACCACGGTTGTCCACAGGCACCCGAGCGCCCCCGGGGGTAGTCCCTGACGAAGTGGTCGCGGATCCGCCCGATCGACGACCATGTCGTCAGGGACTACCGCTGGCGCTGCCCTGGCCACCCGACTAGAACGCGTTCTACCCTGACGGCGTGGTGGACGGAACCTGCACCGACGCGTTCGAGCCCCTGCGGGGCCTCCTGGCGGGCAACCTGGCGAGCGGGGCCGACGTCGGCGCCGCGGTCGCGGTGGTGCACGACGGGGAGGTCGTGGCCGACCTGTGGGGCGGCGAGGCGCGGCCGGGGGTGCCGTGGACGCGGGACACGCTCGTGCAGGTCTGGTCGGTGACCAAGACCATGGCGGCGCTGACCGTGCTCACCCTGGTCGAGCGCGGCGAGGTCGACCTGGATGCGCCGGTGGCAACCTGCTGGCCGGCGTTCGCCGCGCACGGCAAGGACGGGGTCACCGTCGGGCAGTTGCTCGGCCACACCAGCGGCCTGCCGGGCTGGACCCGCACGGTGACGGTCGAGGACATCCTCGACGTCGAGACCAGCGCGGGGTGGCTGGCGCAGGAGGAGCCCTGGTACGAGCCGGGCAGCGCGCCGGCGTACCAGATCCTGGACCACGGGCACCTCGTCGACGGCGTGGTGCGCGGCGCGACCGGGCGGTCGCTGGCCGAGGTGTTCCGCGACGACGTGGCCGGCCCGCTCGGGGCCGACGTGCACCTCGGCGTGCCCGAGGACCGGCTCGACGACTGCGCCGACCTGCGCCCGCCGCCCGCCGGCGGGGTCGACCTCGGCGCCCTGCCCGCCGACCACTTCCTGCTGCGCACCATCGCCAACCCGTTCCTGACCATGCCTGTCTGCAACGGCGAGGCCTGGCGCCGAGGTACGACGGCCGCGGCCGGCGGGCACGCCAGCGCGCTCGGCGTCGCCCGGGCCCAGGCCGTCGTCTCCCACGGCGGCGAGCTCGACAGCACCCGGCTGCTCTCGCCGGAGACCATCGAGCGGGCGCTCGCCGTCCAGGCCGACGGCGTCGACCTCGTGCTCTCGGTGCCGCTCACCTTCGGCGCCGGCTGGGCGCTGCCCACGCCGTCGGCGCCCGCGGTGCCCGACGGGCGGGTGCTCTGGTGGACCGGGTACGGCGGCGCGATCGTCGTCAACGACCTCGACCGTCGGACGACGATCGCCTACACGCCCAACCAGCTCGTGACCCACATGGTCAGCTCGCCGCGCACCGACGCCTACGTGCGCACCGCCCTGGCCTGCCTGGAGGCCCGGTGACCGTCTGCACCATCCGCGCCGGGTGCTCCGGCACCACCACCGCCGAGCGCCCCACGATCGTCACCCTGGCCGAGCGGCGACCCACGCTCCTCGCCCGCCTGCTCATCGGCGCCTAGGCCCGCCACACCAGCCAGGACGACGTCGGCCGGCAGGTCGTCGACCTGCTCGCCGAGATCGAGGAAGGGCAGCGGCGGGCGGCCGGGTCGGCCAGACTTCCGGCGTGACGACCGACGCGGACGCCTGGACCACCATCGCCCAGGAACGCGGCGCGCTCGCCGACCTCCTCGACACGCTCACCCCGGGGCAGTGGGCGACCCAGTCGCTGTGCGGCGCCTGGACGGTCAAGGAGGTCGCGGTCCACCTCATGGTCGGGCCGACCGGCTCGCTGCCGTCCTTCGCGACGGCGATGCTCAAGGCCCGGGGACGGTTCGAGGTGGCCAACCAGGTGATGGTCGACCGGCGCTCGGACCGCCCGACGGCTGCCGTGTCGGCCGACCTGCGTGACCACGCGGCGAGCCGCTTCACCCCGCCCGGCTTCGACTGGCCCGCGCCGCTGACCGACCTGCTGGTCCACCGGCTCGACATCACCGTCCCGCTCGGCCTCGACCACGACCGGCCTCTCGGCCCGTGGGCCGACGCCCTGACGTTCCTGCTGACTCCGAAGGCCGCCCGGGCGTTCGTCGGCGCCCGGCCACCCGCCCTGACCCTCGCCGCGACCGACCTCGCCTGGACCGGCGGCAGCGGACCCCGCGTCGAGGGACCGGCCGAGGCCCTGGGCCTCGCGCTCACCCGACGTACGCCGCGGCTGGGCGAGCTGGCCGGGCCGGGCGCCGAGGTGCTGCGGGCCTGGGCGGCCGGGAACACCTGAGTGGCGCCGGGCGCTAGAGTGGGTGCAGCACAACTCAAGAGGGGCTGATCGGTTTCGACTTGGGACGTTAGTTCCAGGGGAAGCGGGTCGAGGAGCCAGCGTCATCTCGTAAACGCTCGCTGGAAACCAACAACTGCCGACGCTAAGCGCAGTTCGTTCGCTCTCGCCGCCTGACGCGGTGATCGGACCGTCTGACCGGGCATCCGTCTCCGTCCCGGACCCAGGCGTCATCTAGGAGACTTGCTGTTCACCTGCCGTCGGGGTGGGTGACCAGGACTCAAGCCCGACTGGGCCTGTCGGCGACGTGTCAGTGCGAGCGCCGGGGCCGAGAAAATCGACACCACTGACTGCACCCGGAGAAGACCTGGATCGACGCTCGAGGACCGGGGTTCGATTCCCCGCAGCTCCACCGCAGCGCAGCCCTCTCGACCGGCGAGGATCGCCGCCACCCCGTGGCGGTGGTCCTCGCCGTTCGGCGTGTCGCCCGTGCAGGTGGGCCGGATCCACAGGTACGCCGGGGAGCAAACGGCATGCTCGCGCGCGCCCTCGCCCTGCTCGGCCTCGTCCTGGCCCTCCTCGTCCCGTCGCGGCGTCCGCGTCGCCGGCCGCGCCCGCCCTCGCCCTCACCGCCCCGCCGGGTACGCCGACGAGCGGTGGGTGGTGTCGACGTCGAGGTCCTTCGCCGCTGAGGGTCTATTGCTCGCAGGCAACCCGGGCCAAGGGAGCACGGGTGCCACTCATACCCCCACCGCAGGTATGAAGCGCCAAAATCACCGTTGTCGCACCTCGTCTACGGCGGCGCGCAAGGCTGCGTCCTGAGTCCAAACGTCCAGGTCGACCACAGTCAGGTCCAGCTTCAGTCGCAATCGCCGGAACTCGGTCAAGATGACAAGATCCCCCATTTCGAGATTCTGGCTAGCGAGCGACTCGCGGATGCTCTGGTGTTCGCTAGTCGGATGCAGAATTTCCTCGACAAAGTCGTGACCCCACTCGAGTTCCGTAAAGGTCCAGGGCGTCTCGCCTGCATGCGTCTGAGAGATCACCGACTCAAATCGCTCGGCGCACTCTCGGCGGTAGTGGCCATTGTCAATTCTCGAGATATGGGCACCAGTCTCGATCAGCGTCCCTGCTGGAACTTGGAATGTCACCCCGCGAGACTGCTTTCGGAGGAAATCCGCCTTTATCTCCTCGACGTGGTCGTGCTCACCAGGGACCCGAAGCAATTCGACTAGGACGGACGTGTCGAGTAGTTCTACTCGACGCCTCATGACGCGAAGATGTCAGCGATCGATCGGACTGGCTTATTGGGTTCGGGGCGCAACTTCCCGCGTGTGAGCGCCTGACCCACCCCGGCCCCGCTCACGAGTTCTACGTAACGAGGATGGTCCACGAGACGTCGCAACTGGCTTCGGCCCGAATTGTCCCGCTCACAAATCACCACGCCCCTATGATCGGCGGGCTCCATCGCGTCGAGGAGAGCCGGGCTGTGGGTAGTCGCGAGCAACGTCACATCGTGGGTGCTGGCTTCATTTCGGAGGAGTTCCAGCACTTGGGCGCCCTGACTCGGAAACAATCCGTTCTCAATTTCTTCGATCACCAGAGTGGTCCGTGCGGGTGGGCCAAGCGGGGTGCTCTGTGGCTGACGAAGGAACAAGAGTGTGGCGACGATCGACAGGTAGCGAAGTGTCCCGTCGCTCATAAGTCGAGCCGGAACCGTGAAGGACTTACCCCCCGCCACTTCATCGAGTGCAAGCATTACGTCGACCAGCCGATCATCTGGCAGCCGGCCTTCGGAGAAGGTCAACTGCTCCACCTGAGTTTCGATCAACCCACTGACAAGCCCGAGGAGACGCTGCCAGGCTTCGTCGTCGTTGCGAAGCTCATAGGCCATCGCCGAGAGGGAGCGACCAGTGCGATCCGGGACAGTGCCGATGCGCACGTAATCCCGCATCAGCGATGGGGCGGGGTCCAGCAGAAAAGCCCCCTTCAGGGCCCCGAGTGCTTCGAGGCAGCACTGGACCACGAGTTTCCGCGCCTGGGTGTCCTGCGGGACCTTGGTTGTCGCCTGTGCGGTTGCTAGTCGAGATGAGAGAAAGTGGTATGTACGTGGGGCTCCTGCGCTGTAGACGCGAGCGTCGGAAATTCCTGAACCTCGGGCCTGTCGCGACGAATCGATCAGCACGGCAGTGCCGCCACTGTTGCGGGTGAGCACGAGTTTCTCGGAGACGATCTCGGAGGTTGTTGGGTCAAGAGTGATCTTGAGATCGAGCTTCTGGCCCGCTTCCGAGCTAGTTGTGCAGCCAACGGAAATCATCCCTTCTCCGAAGGGTGCAGCGCCCGCCAGCCCTCCTCTCAGGCCCGCTACCTCCTGATCCCCGCGTTCGAGGTCGTTCACGTCGCGCTCGTCGGCCAACAGTGCGAGCAGAGAAAGCGCGTCTAACACGTTCGACTTGCCGCTGCCATTGCGCCCGACCAGCAAAGTGACCGGGCGCAGGGAGATCTGCTGACGGTAATGGCTCTTGAACGCTTCGAGCGAGATGCTCCTGAGTTCCGCTGCAGACATGCCCCGAGTCTGTCACTCTCGCCATCATTGGCGCTGGATGCAGTCCGGAAGCAGGCGACTCGGTCGGCCCCGAGGCAGCATGAGATCTCGTGAGGCCCGCCGCGGGTGGGCCTGAGGCCTCGACGCGATCGTTCGGGTGACCAGTATTGGAGAGGCCCCGGGCGGGTGCTGATTCCGGTATCTCGGGAGACGCAACCCCGGAGGCCCGTCGCGGGTACTGGCTTTGACCCGCGCTTCGGCGGATTCGCGAGCATCCCGCCCGCAGCACCTCCTTACCGAAGAGGAACGCCGCCACTCGGTGGCGGTGGTCCTCGCCGTTCGGCGTGTCGCCCGTGCAGGTGGGCCGGATCCACAGGTACGCCGGGGAGCATGCGGCATGCTCGCGCGCGCCCTCGCCGTCCCCGGCCTCCTGCTCGGATTCTCGCTCGGCCTCTTGCTCGCCCTCCTCGTGCCGGTCGCGGCGCCCGCCTCGGCGGCCGCGCCGACCCTCGTCCTCACCGCCCCCGCGGGGTACGCCGACCAGCCGGCGCCCACCAGCCTGCTCCTCACCGGCGCCGACGGGGCTCCGGTCGGGGGTGTGAGCGTGGCGGTCGAGCGGCAGGTGGGCGGGGCGTGGCGTGCGGTGGCGACGGTCGTGACCGACGCGGCCGGGCGGGCCTCGGCGTCGGTGGTGCGCGCGCGGGTCCCGGCCGACAACGTCGTGCGGGCGACGTGGGCGGGCGACCCGGCCACCGGGCAGCCCCCGGTCGTCGCCACCACGACGCTCGGGCTGGTCGCGAAGCGCGGCGTCGTCACGCTCACCGGCCCGCGCAGCGTGCGCGACGAGCGGTCGGTGCGGCTGGTCGTGCGCTCGACCGCGGCCGACGGCACGCCGGTCAGCGGCGTGGTGCGGGTGGAGCGGTGGGCGCGGGGCCAGGGGTGGCGCCGGCACACGGCCGTGCGCACCGACGGGCGGGGGCGCGCCACGCTGTCGGTCCGGCCGCGCGTCGACACCCGGTGGCGGGTCGTCACCACGCCGGCGGCCTGGGTCACCGGCGCCCGCAGCGCCGTGCTCCGCATCGACAACCGGCCGCCCGGCACACCCGTGCGGCTGCCGAAGGGCGCCCCGGCGCCGCGGGTGGAGGTCCCGCCGCAGCCGCGCGCGACCATGAAGGGCGCCGACCCGCGGATCACGACCATCCCCGACGGCGTGTGGGCCGACATGGTCGGCCGCAGCTGGCACGCCGGCTGCCCGGTCGGTCGCGAGGGGCTGCGGCTGCTGCGCATCAACTACTGGGGCTACGACGGCTACCGCTACCGCGGCGAGGTCGTCGGCGCCGCGAGCGCGATCGGGTCGATGTCACGGGCGCTGACGGCGATGTACCAGCGGCGGTTCCCGATCCGGTCGATGTACCGCGTCGACCGGTTCGGCTGGTCGAGCCGGGTCAACGGCGCCGACGACCACCGCTCGATGGCCGCCGGCAACACCTCGGCCTTCAACTGCCGCTGGGTCGTCAACAAGCCCGGCGTGACCTCGCCGCACTCGTGGGGCCGCGCGCTCGACGTCAACACGTGGGAGAACCCCTACCGGTCCGCCACCGGGCTCGTCCCCAACGACTGGTGGCAGCCGCGCACGCACCCGCGGGTCGCCTGGCGCTCCCGCAGCCACCCGGTCGTGCAGCTGTTCCTGCGCGCCGGGTTCCGCTGGACCTACGGCAGCGGCGACAGCCAGCACTTCGACGCCGCCGGCGGGCACGGGCGGGTGCGGGCACCGTCTCCGCGGGTGTGCGGGGGCATCTGCCACTGAACCGGTGGCCGTGGCCGGGGCTTCGAGGCCCGCTGCTCGCACCTCAGCCACCGGTGACGTTCACCCGGACGCCACGGCGGCGCCACCACCCGGCCACCGCGGACCGGTGAGGTCTGAGCATGACCTCTCGGACCCTGCGGGTCGGGCGCCTGGTCGCGCCCGCCGCCGCCCTCGCCTCGTTCGCCCTCCTCGCCCCGACCGCGCCCGCCACGGCCGCTCCGAAGCCCGAGCCGCAGGACACCCGGCCGGTCTCGCAGCTGGCCGAGCCGCTCGTCTTCGGCCACCGCGGGGCGTCGGGCTACCGCCCGGAGCACACGCTGGCGGCGTACGAGCTGGCGATCCGGATGGGCGCCGACTACATCGAGCCCGACCTCGTGCCGACCAAGGACGGCGTGCTCGTCGCCCGCCACGAGAACGAGATCGGGGGCACCACCGACGTCGCCGCCCACCCCGAGTTCGCCTCGCGGCGCACCACCAAGACCATCGACGGCGTCGCCGTCACGGGCTGGTTCACCGAGGACTTCACCCTCGCCGAGCTCAAGACCCTGCGCGCCAAGGAGCGGCTGCCGCTCGTGCGGCCGGGCAACACCCGCTACGACGGCCGCTTCGAGGTGCCGACGTTCGCCGAGGTGCTGCAGCTGGTGAAGACGTGGGAGAAGAAGCTCAGGCGCGACATCGGCGTCGCCCCCGAGACCAAGCACCCGACGTACTTCGACTCCATCGGCCTCTCCCTCGAGGAGCCGCTGCTGCGCACGCTGAAGGCCGCCGGCAAGGACAAGAAGAACAGCGACGTCGTCATCCAGTCCTTCGAGGTCACCAACCTCAAGGAGCTCGACGACGACACCGACGTGCCGCTGGTCCAGCTGACCGGCGCCACCGGCGGCCCGTTCGACCTCAAGGGCGAGGGCACGACCTACGCCCAGATCGTCTCGGCCGAGGGGCTCCAGGCCGTGCGACGGTACGCCGACTGGGTCGGCCCGGAGAAGAGCCAGGTGCTCCCGCGCAACGCCGCCGGGGCCACCTCGACCCCGTCGAGCCTGGTCCGCGACGCCCACCGCACCGGCCTGCGGGTCGTGGTCTACACGGTGCGCGACGAGAACCAGTTCCTGCCGACCGACTACCGCCGCGGGACCGACCCCAACGCCAAGGGCGACGTGCTCGGCGAGGCGACGGCCTACCTCGATGCCGGCGTCGACGGCATCTTCGGCGACTTCCCCGACTCGATCGTCGACGCCCGCGACGCCTGGGTGCAGCGCTAGGACACGGCCAGGGAGCGTCTAGCGGCGCACGGTGCGGCCGTCGGGCCGCGTCTCCAGCTCGTGCCAGCTGCTCACCGGGAGCCAGGCGATGCCGGGGACGTCGGCCGCTGCGACCAGGTCGCGCTTGACGAGCGAGGCGAGCAGGGCGAGCCGGAGGTGGAGGATCCACTCCTCCTCCGGCGAGCCCGGCTCGAACCGCTCACCCAGCCGGGCCCGGGCGCCCGAGCGGAGGAAGACCAGCATGGCCAGCAGGGCCACCCCGTGGGCCACGGCCGTGACGAGGGCGAGGGTGCGGATCGCGTCGTAGCCGACGGAGGGGCCCGAGCCGAGGGCGACGAGGGTCACGCCGGACGCGATCCCGTTGACCACGACGAGGACCAGCGACACCGCGTCCCGGCGCCGCTCGTCCCAGGCGGCCCACAGGGCGGCCGGTGCGGCGATGAGCCCGCAGACCGAGAAGAAGCCGAGCAGCTCGCTGGACCACGCGCTCCACCAGGTGCCGGTGGCGTCGAGCACCACGACGACGGCGACCACGACCGGGCCGAGCACCAGCGAGAGCGGGAGCACGACCAGGGGGAGGAAGGGGACACCGAGCAGGAAGGTCCACCTCGACCGCCGGGGTGTCATCAGCGCCATCTCCTCCGCGCTCGGTCGCGGCTGCAGCATGACCTGCTGCTCCAGCGCGCCCCAGTCGAGCGGGGTGGGGAGGTCGGTGGTGCGGCCCCACCGCTTGAGGACGTCGGTCTGCTCGGCCCAGGACCGGGTCAGGTCCTCGGCGGCGGTGCTCGTGGCCATGACGGCCGTGATCACCGCGACCCGGGTCTGCCAAACGGCGGCCGGGTCAGGCCAGGGCCTCGCGCAGCCGGGCGGCGTACGTCGCGGCCTCGCCGTCGTCGTACCGGGTGCGGGGCCAGAAGAAGCCGCGCAGGCCGTCGCCCTTGGTGCGCGGGACGACGTGCAGGTGCAGGTGGGGCACCGACTGGCTGACGGTGTTGTTCATCGCCACGAACGACCCCTGCGCCCCGAGCGCGTCCTTGACGGCGACCGCGATCCGCTGCGCCGCCGCCAGGAACCCGTCGCGCAGCTCGGCAGGCAGGTCGGGCAGCGTCTCGTGGTGCTCGCGCGGCACGAGCAGCACGTGGCCCTTGAACACCGGGCGCACGTCGAGGAAGGCCAGGAACGGCGGCTCGTCGAGCACCACGTGGGCCTCGGCGTCGCCGGCCACGATCGAGCAGAAGACGCAAGCACGGGCCACGGGCACGACCCTAGGCCGTGCCGGGACGGGCGCCCGACCAGCAGACCCCCGCCGGGCCCTGTCCCCGGCGGCCTCTACCGTGGGCGCGCAGCCAGACCACCCACACACGAGGAGCAGCACATGGGTCGCTACGACGGGCGCGTCGCCGTCATCACCGGGGCAGCGCGGGGCATCGGCTTCGGCATCGCCACCCGCCTGGCCGAGGAGGGCGCCTCGGTCGCCGTCGTCGACCTCGACGAGTCCGCCGCCTCCGAGGCGGCCGGCCGCCTGCCGCTGGCCGACGGTGCGAAGGCCGTCGGCATCGGCGCCGACATCAGCGACGGTGCGGCCGTCGACGCGGCCATCGCCCGGGTCGTCGAGGAGCTCGGCGGCATCCACGTGCTGGTCAACAACGCCGGCATCACCCGCGACAACCTGCTGTTCAAGATGACCGAGGACGACTGGGACCTCGTCATGGGCGTGCACCTCAAGGGGGCCTTCCTCATGACCAAGGCCGCCCAGAAGCACTTCGTGGAGCAGAAGTACGGCAAGATCCTCAACCTCTCCAGCGTCTCCGCGTTGGGCAACCGCGGCCAGGCCAACTACTCCGCGGCCAAGATGGGCGTGCAGGGCTTCACCCGCACCCTCGGCATCGAGCTCGGCCCCTTCGGCGTCAACGCCAACGCCATCGCCCCCGGCTTCATCGCCACCGAGATGACCGACGCCACCGCCGCGCGGCTGAAGATGGACGTCGAGGAGTTCCGCAAGCTCAACGCCGAGGCCAACCCCGTGCGCCGCGTGGGCTTCCCCGAGGACATCGCCGCCGCCGCGGCGTTCCTGTGCAGCGACGAGGCGTCCTACATCACCGGCCAGACGCTGTACGTCGACGGCGGGGCCAAGCTCGGCTGACCCCTACGGGGGCGCACGACGCGGCCGACACACCCCGCGCGCCTGCGGTGCGCGGGGTGTGTCGCGGCGCACACTGGGCACGCGCCATGGTCCACCACTGCGGTAGACATTGATGCCCACCCCGACCGGGAGGTCCAACGCCGTGCCCTCTCCGCACCGCCGCCCCCACGTCCTCGTCCCCGCGCTGGTCCTCGCCTCGGCCGTGGCCGCGCTCGCCCTGGCCGGGTGCTCGTCCGGCTCCGCTGCCTCCGGTGGCGGGGAGCAGGGCGCCGAGGGCGGCGCGGGCGCAGCCCCGGCCACGGCTCCCGTCGACACCTGGCCGCTCACCGGCCTGCCGGTGCGGCGCGGGTCGTCGAGCACCGACCACCCGGTGCTGGTGACCAAGATCGACAACACCGGCGCGAGCGCGCCCCAGCGTGGACTCGGGTCGGCCGACCTCGTCGTCGAGGAGCTGGTCGAGGGCGGCGCCACCCGGCTCGCGGTGTTCTTCTACTCCCAGGTCCCGGGCGAGGTCGGTCCGGTGCGCTCCATGCGAGCCTCCGACATCGGCATCGTCCCGCCCGCCGACGCCACCGTCGTCACCAGCGGCGCCGCCGCGGTGACCGTCGACCGCATCAAGGACGCCGGGATCCCGTGGGTCACCGAGGGCTCGGCCGGGTTCTCCCGCGACGCGGCCCGCAGCGCGCCGTACAACCTCTTCGCCGACCTGCGCGCGGTCGCCCGCGCCGCTCGGCAGCCGGCGCAGCGGCCCGCCGACTACCTGCCGTTCGGCGACGCCGCCGACCTGCCCGGCGGGCGCCCGGCCACCTCGCTGACCGCCCGCTTCTCCGGCGGGCACGCCACGTCCTGGGCCTACCGCGAGGGCCGTTGGTCCGTGGTCGACGGGTACGCCGCCGAGGGCGACGCGTTCGCCGCCGACTCCGTGCTGGTGCTGCGGGTGCCCGTGGGCGACGCGGGCTACCTCGACCCGGCGGGCAACCCCGTGCCCGAGACCCAGCTCGACGGCACCGGCGAGGCCATGCTCCTCCACGAGGGTCGGGTGGTCCGGGGCACGTGGAGCAAGGACTCCCTCGAGGCGCCCCTGCGCCTGGCCACCAGGGCCGGTGACCTGCGGGTGCCCGCGGGCCGCACCTGGGTGGAGCTGGTCCCCGCCGCGGGTGGCGACGTCACGGTGTCCTAGCCGAGGCTGGGGCCATGTCGCACGAGCGCACCCCCGGCCGGACCACGCTCGACTCCGACGAGCAGATCGCGGCCGACCACGCCGCGTCGACCCAGGGCACGCAGGTGGGCCCCACGGCCGAGGGCCTGCGGCGCCTGGTCGACCTCGTCGGCCCCGACCCCAGCGTGCTCGAGCTCGGGTCCGGGCCCGGGCCCGGGTGGGACGCCGACCACCTCGAGGCGCTCGGGGCGCGGGTGCGGCGCACGGACGGTGCGCAGGCCTCCTGCGACCCGCAGGCCGCGCGCGGCCGGCGCGCCGAGCTGCTCGACGCGGTCGTCGACCCGTTCACCGACGACCGGTGGCCGTCGTACGACGCCGTGGTGGCGCTGTGCCTGCTGCTGCACGTGGAGCGCGACCTCACCGCCGGGCTGCTCTCGCGCGCGGCCGACGCGCTGCGGCCGGACGGGGTCTTCCTCGCGTCCCTGCGGGAGGGGGAGGGGGAGGGGGAAACCTGGGAGCACGGCGCGAGCGGCAACGCCTACCACGTGACCTCCTGGCCCCGGCCCGACCTCGACGACGCCCTCCGCACCGCCGGTCTCGAGCCGCGCTGGCACGCGCGCAGCGTGCACGGCGACGAGCGGTGGCTGACGGTCCTCGCGGTGCGCGCCTAGGACGGGTCGGGCTCCTCGCCGGACGTCGTGAAGGCGTTGGGCAGCTCGACGTCCTGCTCGACGAGCGCCTGCAGGCCCGAGAGCATGAACCCGATCGCGGCCTCGACCCGCCGCGCCTCCAGCGCGGGGTCGTCGGCGGTGGTGACGCTCTCGCCGGCGGTGGACAGGGCGCCGAAGAAGATCCGCGCGAAGGTGTGCTTCATCGCCTCGTCGAGCTCCCAGGTGCCGGCGTCGAGCACGGAGTCGACGATCTCCAGCACGTTGGCGAAGGTCGAGCGCTCCTCCTGCTCGCGGAACCGTTCGTAGCCGAGCACCGACGGCCCGTCCTGGATGACGATGCGGCGGTAGCGCGGCTCGCGGACCACCTCGAGGAACGCGCGCAGGCCGTCGAGGCCCTTCTCCCACGGGTCCTTGCGGCCGCGCAGTGCCTGCTGGATGGTCTTGGCCGCGTCGGCCTCGACCCGCTCGAAGACGGCCTCGAAGAGCGCCTGCTTGCCCGAGAAGTGGTGGTAGAGCGCGCCCTTGGTCACCTCGGCACCGGCGACGACGAGGTCGAGCGAGGTGCTGCTGTAGCCGTGCTCGGTGAACAGCTGCTCGGCGACGTCGACCAGCGCGCGCTTGGTCGAGGCGGAGTACGACGCCCGCCGGCCCGCTCCGGGCACGCCCGGGACCTTCGGCACGAGCTTGGAGACGGACTTGGGCACCACGTCAGCCTATGACCCTGCCCACACCCCGCTGCGGGGCCCTGTGGCGGCCGCCACGGCGCCGACGGCGTCGTGGCGCGGGATGGCCGAGAAGCCCGTGGTTGAGCGGGATTCGTGCGTGACGCGGCCCACGCGGGATGAGGCTGGAATCACCACAGGGGTGGTGGGGAATGGGTCCCGGGAGGGGGCATACTCGAAGTACGTACTCGCGGTATGTGAGTACGCCCCACGAACCTAGGAGCTCCCAATGACCTGGAAGACCTTCCACTCTCGGGGTGACATCCTGCGCTCGGTCGTCGCCACCGCGAACACCCGGCGCGACGGCCTGCTGCCCACCGACGTCGACGGCGTCCGCGAGACCTTCGCCGACGACCTCGACCTGCTGGCCACCCTCCAGCTCAAGTGGCACACCCGGCTCGCCGGCCACATCGAGCGCCAGCTCGTGGCCCAGCCGCTCGACCTCCCGCTGGCCGTGGCCACCGCCTGGTGCGAGGCCCGCGAGGAGCTGCCCGGCGTCCGGCTCGTCCTCGACCACTACCGCGCCGAGCCCGTCGACGACGCCATGGCCCGCGCCATGACCATCGCCACCCGCAAGGAGCGGGCCCTGCTCGCCGTCATGGCCGGCCAGGCCAGCGTCGGCCGCGAGGCCGAGGCCGCCGCCGTGGGCGCCCGCATCGAGGAGCGGGCGCGCGCGATGCGCGAGCTCGCCGTCGTGACGGAGGCGCCGGCGCCCGCGCCGAGCTTCCTCGAGCGGCTCCGCTCGGTGCTGGCGGCCTGAGGCTCCCCCGCAGCACCCCCGCAGCACCCCCGCAGCACCCCCACCGACCAGCGGCGGGGCGCCGTCCTCCCACGGCGCCCCGCCGCTCGCACGTACGAGCACCACGTCCGGGAAGGCATGATGGGACCGTGAGCGAGGTCCGACCCGGGATGCTGCTCGTGGCGACGCCCGAGCTGCTCGACCCCAACTTCGCCGAGACGGTGGTGCTCGTCCTCGACACCACCGAGGGCGCCCTGGGGGTCGTGCTCAACCGGCCGACCGGGCTGCCGGTCTCGGAGGTCCTCGGCCCGTGGGCCGAGGTCGTGGCCGAGCCCGATGTGCTCTTCCAGGGCGGCCCGGTCGAGACCAACGGGGCGCTGGCCGTGGCCCTGCGGGGGGACGACGACGAGGACGCCCCGGGCCTGCGCGCCGTCGTCGACCGGTTGGCGCTGGTCGACCTCGACGCGCCCGTCGAGCTCCTCGCGGCCGACCTCCTCGGGCTGCGCATCTTCGCCGGGTACGCCGGCTGGGGCGCCGGCCAGCTCGACCGCGAGATCGAGGAGGGCAGCTGGTACGTCCTGCCCGGAGAGGCCTCCGACGTCTTCCGCGCGGACACCAGCACGCTGTGGCGCGACGTGCTGCGGCGTCAGCCCGGCGACCTCGCCTGGCACGCCACCCGGCCCGCCGACCCCGGGATGAACTAGTCGCTCGGGCGTCTACAGTGGTGGGGTGACTCCTCCCTTCGGCTTCGGCACGTCGACCGACACCGACACCAAGGTCCGCGAGGACGAGCGCACCGTCCCGACCGACGAGGGCGACCACGAGCGGTTCAGCCACTACGTCCCGAAGGACAAGCTGACCGAGGCCATGGTCCTGGGCACCCCGGTGATCGCCCTGTGCGGCAAGGTCTGGGTCCCCAGCCGCGCCCCGGAGAAGTTCCCGGTGTGCCCCGAGTGCAAGGAAGCTTGGGAGAGCCTCCAGGACGACGGCGGCTCCGCCGAGTGAGTGGGGGCACCGACCCCGCCGACCCGCACCTGACCTCCGGACTCGGTCCGGCCTGGCCGGAGCGCGCGGCCTGGGGCACGGCACCGTCGCTGCGCGCCTGGCAGACGGCGGCGATGAAGGACTACCTCGAGCGCCAGCCCCGCGACTTCCTCGCGGTGGCGACGCCGGGGGCCGGCAAGACGACGTTCGCGCTGTCGGTGGCGGCCGAGCTCATCGGGCGCCGGGTCGTCGACCGCATCATCGTCGTCGCGCCCACCGAGCACCTCAAGCTGCAGTGGGCCGAGGCGGCGGCCCGGGCGGGCATCCCCATCGACCCGACGTACTCCGCGGGCAAGGGCAAGATCTCCAGCGACTTCATCGGCGTCGCGGTGACCTACGCCGGGGTCGCGGTCAACCCGCTCGCCCTGCGCATCCGCACCGAGCGGTTCAAGACCCTCGTGATCCTCGACGAGGTCCACCACGCCGGCGACGCGCTGTCGTGGGGCGAGGGGGTGCGCGAGGCCTTCGAACCGGCCGCGCGGCGCCTGGCGCTCACGGGCACGCCGTTCCGCAGCGACGTCAACCCGATCCCGTTCGTCACCTACGCCCCCGGCTCCGACGGCGTCCCGCGCTCGGTGGCCGACTACACCTACGGCTACGGCCACGCGCTGGCCGACCACGTCGTGCGCCCGGTGCTCTTCCTCGCCTACTCCGGGTCGATGTCGTGGCGCACCCGTGCCGGCGACGAGGTGGCGGCCAGCCTCGGCGAGCCGCTGACCAAGGACCTGACCAACCAGGCGCTGCGCACCGCCCTCGACCCGGCGGGCTCCTGGATCCCGACGGTGCTCGCGGCCGCCGACAAGCGCCTCGGTGAGGTACGGCGCCACGTGCCCGACGCGGGCGGGCTCGTCATCGCCACCGACCAGACCTCCGCGCGGGCCTACGCCAAGACGCTGCGCGCGATCACCGGCGAGGCGCCGACCGTGGTGCTCTCGGACGAGAAGGCCTCCTCGAAGAAGATCAGCGCGTTCACCGCCAGCGACGACCGGTGGATGGTCGCGGTCCGGATGGTCTCCGAGGGCGTCGACGTACCGCGCCTGGCCGTCGGCGTCTACGCCACCACGACCTCGACCCCGCTGTTCTTCGCCCAGGCCGTCGGCCGCTTCGTGCGCGCCCGCAACCGCGGCGAGACCGCCTCGATCTTCCTGCCCTCGGTGCCGCTGCTGCTCGGCCACGCCTCGGCCCTGGAGGTCGAGCGCGACCACGTGCTCGGGCGGCGCGTCATCGACGAGTCCGACCCCTTCGCCGCCGAGGACGACCTGCTCGCCCAGGCCCAGGCCGGCGAGGCCGCCTCGGCCGACCTCGAGGCGGTGCCGTTCGAGGCCCTCGGGTCGGAGGCGACGTTCGACCACGCGCTGTACGAGGGCAACCAGTACGGCTCGGAGGAGGAGATGGACTTCCTGGGCATCCCCGGCCTGCTGGAGCCCGCGCAGATGAAGGAGCTGCTCCAGCAGCGCCAGGCCGCCAACGCCCAGGCCCAGAAGACCCGTGCCGACGGGCTCAAGCGGGCGCGGGAGGCCGCGCGGGGGGCCGGGGCCGACAGCGTCGAGCAGGTCTCGACGCACGAGCAGCTCGCCGTGCTCCGCCGCGAGCTCAACGGGCTCGTGGCCGCCTGGCACCACCGCACCGGCCAGCCCCACGGCGTCACCCACGCCGCGCTCCGCAAGGAGTGCGGCGGTCCCGCGGCCGCGGTGGCCAACGCCGACCAGCTCCGCGCCCGCATCGAGGCCGTGCGCGACTGGGCCGTCCGCCGCTCCTCCTGACCGCCGTCCTCTCGACCGGGGTCAGCGCGGGAGGGCGCCCGGCCCCGGACGGGGCACGACGTCGCGCGGGCGCTCGACGCGGTGGCCCGCCTCGCACTCGAGGACCGCGTGCACCTCGGCGCCGCAGCCGCGGTGGGCCAGCTCGACCGGCGGGCCGGCCGGGTCGGCGTACCAGCGGGCGCCCCAGTCGGCGAGGGCCGCGAGGACGGGGTAGAGCTCGAAGCCCTTGTCGGTCAGCCGGTACTCGTGGCGCTCGCGGGCGGCGCCGTCGCGGTAGGGGACGCGGCGCAGCACGTCGTGCTCGACGAGCAGGGCGAGCCGGTTGCTCAGCACCTGGCGCGGCAGGCCCGAGTGGCGCTGCATGTCGGCGAAGCGGCGCACGCCGTTGACGACCTCGCGCAGCACCACGACCGCGTGCCGCTCGCCGAGCACCGCCATTGCGCGAGCGACCTGGCAGTTGTCGGTGGACCAGCCGAGGGCCGGGGATGCATCGGACGTGACCATCGTCCCAGTCTAGGTCTTGTTGACAGACCCAGCCAGGGATCGGATGCTGGGTCCATGACGCAGACCCAGTCCTCGGGCCGCCCCGCGGTCGACCCGACCACCCTGACCGGCCTCGAGCAACTGCAGGCGATCGGCCGCGGCGACCTGCCGCCGGCCCCGATCGCCGCGACGATCGGCCTGGAGGAGTTCGGTGGCCGGGAGGGCGCCTGGCACGTCGAGCTGGTGCCGCAGCGGGCGCACTACAACCCGCTGGGCACCGTGCACGGGGGCGTCATCTCGACCCTGCTCGACACCGCGGCCGGCTGCTCGGTGCACTCCACGCTCGCCGTGGGGGAGGGCTACACCTCGCTCGACCTGACGGTGAAGTTCCTGCGCGCGGTCACCGTCGAGTCGGGCCGGCTGCGGGCCGAGGGGCGGGTCATCCACCGCGGTCGGCGCACGGCGCTGGCCGAGGCCGTGCTCCTCGACGCGTCCGGCCGGCAGGTCGCGCACGCCACGTCGAGCTGCATGGTCTTCCCGGCCTGACCGCCCACCCCGCGGGGCGTGCGGTCCTCCGGTCGGCCCTGGTTGCCTGGAGGGCATGCGCATCTTCTTCACCGGCGGCAGCGGCAAGGCCGGTCACCACGTGGCCCCCTTCCTGGCCGCCCAGGGCCACCAGGTCACCAACGCCGACCTCACCCCGCTCGGCCACCCCGACGTCACCGACCTGCGGGTCGACCTCACCGACGCCGGCCAGACGTACTCGGCGCTCGCCGGGGTGCCGACCCAGGCCGACTTCGACGACCCCGACCTCGACCTGACCCGCGGCTCGGCGTACGACGCGGTCGTGCACTTCGCCGCGGTGCCCGCGCCGATGCTGAGCGCCGACAGCGCGACGTACGCGACCAACGTGCTCAGCACCTACCACGTGCTCGAGGCCGCGACCCGGCTCGGCGTCCGCAAGGTCGTCTTCGCCTCCTCCGAGACGACCTACGGGGTCTGCTTCGGCCAGGGCGAGCGCAAGCCCCTCTACGTGCCCGTCGACGAGGAGCACCCGGTGGTGCCGGAGGACTCCTACGCCATGTCGAAGGTCGCGAGCGAGGTGACCGCGCGGTCCTTCCACGCCCGCACCGGCGCCGACGTCTACGGCCTGCGCATCAACAACGTGATCGAGCCGCACGAGTACGCCGAGAAGTTCCCCGCCTTCCTGGCCGACCCCGCGCTGCGTCGGCGCAACCTGTTCGCCTACATCGACACCCGCGACCTCGGCCAGCTCGTGCTGCGGTGCCTGGAGACCGACGGGTTGGGCTTCGAGGTGTTCAACGTGGCCAACGCCGACATGTCGGTCGCCGCCACCACCGCCGAGGTCATCGACCGCTTCTACGACGGGGTCGAGGTGCGCCGCGAGATGGGCCGCGACGAGACGTTCTACTCGATCGACAAGGCCCGGCGGGTGCTCGGCTACGAGCCCGAGCACTCCTGGCGGGACGTGCTCGACGACCCGGGCCGCTAGGAGACGACGGGCCGACGGCTGCGCCTCAGCCGACCCGCGCCAGCAGGTCGGGTGCGAGCAGGGCCGCGCCGACGGTCAGGCCGGTGAGGTTGGCCGCCAGCATCACCAGGCACCACGCGACCGCGGGCACCCTCGTCAGCCGGGCCAGCTGGTCGGGGTCGGACCCCCGACGCCCGTGCCGGCCGGCGGCCAGCAGCTCCAGCAACGGGCGCGGCGCGGCGAGGAGCAGCAGCCAGGCCACGAGGTACGCCGCCAGCGACTGCACCGCCGGGTCGGCGTACCAGGTGAGCAGGCCGACGGCGGCCCCGAAGGCCAGCAACGTGACGGCGCCGTAGGCGTTGCGGACCCACACCAGCAGCGCGAGCAGGAGGACCACGGCCAGCCAGAGCAGGGCCACGGCCCGGCCCTCGGCGAGGAGCAGGGCCGCGGTGACGCCGACGACGGCGGGGGCGAGGTAGCCGGCGGCGAGCATCGCGACCATGCCGGGCCCGGCCGGGCGCCCCTTCGACACCGTGAGCCCGGAGGTGTCGCGGTGCAGCCGGATGCCCTGGAGCCGCCGTCCGACGAGCACGGCGACGACGGCGTGGCCGGCCTCGTGGACGACGGTGACGCCGAGCCGCACCCAGCGCCAGGTCTCGGGCAGTGCGACGAGGGCCAGGGCGACCAGTCCGGCGACGAGCACCAGGCCGGGGTCGGGGAGGGGTTGGGTGGCGGTGATCCGTTCCCAGACCGTCCTCACGTCGTCGACTCCACCAGCGGGAGCACGCGGTAGGGCACCTGCTCGGCCAGCGCCATCACCGTCGAGGCGCGCTGCACGCCCTGGACCGCCACGACCCGGTCGATCACGCGCTGCAGGTCGGCGTTGGAGCGCGAGACCACCCGGCACCACAGGTCGCCGGCGCCGGTGATGGTGTGCGCCTCGAGCACCTCCGGCACGGACGCGAGGTGAGCCGCGACGGTCTCGTGACCCGAGGACTGGCTGATCTCGAGCGTCAGGAACGCCGTCACCGGGAACCCCAGCGCCGCCGTCGACAGCTCCGGACCCCACCCGGTCACCACGCCCGTGGCGACCAACCGGTCGAGCCGCGCCTGCACGGTGCCCCGGGCCACGCCGAGCCGCCGCGAGGCCTCGAGGACCCCGACGCGCGGCTCGGCGGCGTACAGGGTGATCAGGTTGCGGTCCAGCTCGTCCATCCTGCCCTCCCCGGCTGGACAACCTGTCCAGCGCGTCGCGACACTGTTGCACACCTTGTCGCCTGACCGAGACGCTGTGGCCATGACGTTGACCCCGGACGAGCTCAAGGCAGACCTCACCCTCGACCAGCTCAAGGAACTCGTCGGCCTCGTCGAGTACGACGCCAGCCGCGACCCGTTCCCGGTCACCGCCATGGACGCGGTCTGCTTCGTGGTCGGCAACGCCACCCAGACCGCGGCGTTCTACCAGCTCGCCCTCGGCATGGAGCTCGAGGCCTACCGCGGCCCCGAGAACGGCCACCGCGAGTCGAAGTCCTACGTGCTGCGCTCCGGCAGCGCCCGGTTCGTCTTCACCGGCGGCGTCACCCCCGACAGCCCGCTGCACGAGCACCACCGCAAGCACGGCGACGGCGTCGTCGACCTGGCCCTCGAGGTGCCCGACGTCGACCGCTGCATCGAGCACGCCCGCTCCGTCGGGGCCACGATCCTGGTCAAGCCCCACGACGTCACCGACGAGCACGGCACCGTGCGCACCGCCGCGATCGCGACGTACGGCGAGACCCGGCACACCCTCGTCGACCGCTCGCGCTACTCCGGCCCCTACCTGCCCGGGTACGTCGCCCGCACGACCACCGTCGAGCGCCGCCAGGGCCACCCCAAGCGCCTCTTCCAGGCCGTCGACCACTGCGTCGGCAACGTCGAGCTCGGCCGGATGGACGAGTGGGTCGAGTTCTACAACAAGGTCATGGGCTTCACCAACATGGCCGAGTTCATCGGCGACGACATCGCCACCGACTACTCCGCGCTGATGAGCAAGGTCGTGGCCAGCGGCAACCACCGGGTGAAGTTCCCCCTCAACGAGCCCGCGATCGCGAAGAAGAAGTCGCAGATCGACGAGTACCTCGAGTTCTACGACGGCGCCGGCTGCCAGCACATCGCCCTGGCCACCAACGACATCCTGCGCAGCGTCGACATCCTGCGCGGCAACGGCATCGAGTTCCTCGACACCCCCGACTCCTACTACGACGACCCCGAGCTGCGCGCCCGGATCGGCAAGGTGCGGGTGCCGATCGAGGAGCTGAAGAAGCGCGGCATCCTCGTCGACCGCGACGAGGACGGCTACCTGCTGCAGATCTTCACCAAGCCGATGGGTGACCGGCCGACGGTGTTCTACGAGTTCATCGAGCGGCACGGCTCGCTGGGCTTCGGCAAGGGCAACTTCAAGGCGCTCTTCGAGGCCATCGAGCGGGAGCAGGAGCTGCGCGGGAACCTGTAGCGGCGGCTCCGGCGGTGGCAAAACCTCCGGTCAACCGGAGGAACTGCCACTTCTGAGCGGGATTTCCCCACCAGGAGTGGCAGTTATGGGCCGGGAGTCGGCCACCGGCGGCAGAACCTCCGGTTAAGCGGAGAAACTGCCACTTCTGCGCACTTCCTCCCGCCCATGACCACCAGTGGTGCGGGGGACGGGCCGGCGTGCCACAGAGGTCTAGCGTCGGGGGCATGGACCTCCCCGACGACCTCGCCGCCCTGCTGCGCCGGCCCAGCCCGTGCCTCGTCTCCACGACCATGCCCGACGGGCAGCCGCACCTGACCCAGACCTGGGTCGACACCGACGGCGAGCTCGTCCTAGTCAACACCGTCCGCGGCTACCAGAAGCTGCGCAACGTCGAGCGCGACCCGCGGGTCGGGCTCGCCGTGCTCGACCCCGACGACCCGTTCAGCTACTGGTCGCTCGACGGCGAGGTCGTCTCGGCGACCGAGGAGGGCGGGGCCGAGCACATCGAGGCCCTTTCCCAGCGCTACACCGGCAAGCCCTACCCGTGGTTCGGCGGCCGTGACCAGGTGCGGGTCGTGCTCGGCATCCGGGTCACCAAGGTGCGGATGCGGCCCTGGGGCTGAGGGTCTCGGGGGTGGGGTGACCTGGCGACCGGTCCGCCGTGCGGAACGGTCGCCAGCCCACCGCCACCCGCGCTCGCCCCAGCCTCAGGCCTCGGGCGCGACGATCTCGACCCGCGAACCGGGCGGGAGCGCCTCGACGAGCCGCTGCCGCGCGAGGGCGGGGTGGGCGTCGAGCAGCTTCGCGCCGTTGGCCAGCGACCGCAGCGCGGCGGTCTCGGCCCGCGCCGCCTCGAGCCGCGCCTGGCCCCGGGCCCGGGTGGCGACCAGGTCGGCGTGCGCCGCCCGCAGGTCGGCCGGCAGCACGACGTCCTTGACCTCGACCGCCCGCACGTCGACGCCGACCTGCGCGCCCGCGGTCCGCGCGGCGTCGAGCAGCGGGCCGTCGAGCTCGGCCCGCGCCCGGCGTACGACGGACTCGGCTTCGGTCTCCAGGAGCGAGGCCCGCAGCGCCAGCTGCACGGCGAGGTGGACGACGCCGACGGGGTCGTCGGCGGTCTCGCAGAAGGCCACCGCGTCACCGACCGCCCACCGGAACGCAGCGGTCACCTTGACGCTCACGCCGTCAGCGGTCGGCACCTCCTGGGGCGCGGTGGTGGCGAGCTGCTCGCGCAGCGAGACCGACACGTGGGTCGAGCGGCGAGGGACCCGGTGCCGTCCGGGCGGGAGGACGCGGGTGCGGACCCCGTCGACGTACTCGATCGAGCACGTGGTGGCGGGGACGGTCAGGTGGGACATGGCGGCCTCCTTCCGAGGCGTCGGGGTGCGGCGTGAGGTGGTGCGGGTGGGGCAGGGCGGGAGGCCGGGGCCGGGCACGAGGTCGCCGCGGGACGCCGGCCGTCGTGCTGACCGGCCGGGCCGCTGGCGACGTCCACGTGGTCGCCCGGGCCCGGCCTCCGTGGGAGGGGATCGAACCCTGTGCAGTGAACAGCTGCGCCACCGTGGCGGGGTACGACGCGCAGGACCGTCATCCGGCACACCGGGACGACTGCTGATCCCGCCGTCGCAGACCGTACGCCGGTCGAGCGGCCGTCCGCGACCGGATTTGCGCGCGCACGACGACGGGGTCAATCCGTCCGACCTGGTCGGACGGATCGACCCCGTGGGGCGCGGCGACCGGCGGACTCAGGCCTGGTCGCCCACCAGCACCGCGGCGGCCTCGGTCTCGCTGCCGGCGGCGGAGTGCGGGGTGCGGCCCTCGACGGTGCGCTTGCCCAGCGTCAGCACGACGACGCCGACCGCGACCGCGGCCGCGCCAAACCAGAACGGCGCGTGCGAGGAGACGTCCTCGCCGAGCTTGAGGGCCACGAACGGGCCGGCGGCGCCGCCGGTGAAACGGAGGAAGGAGTAGGCGGCCGAGGCGACCGGGCGCTCGACGGGAGCGGCACCCATCACGGCCTCGGTGACGAGGGTGTTGTTGACGCCGATGAACGCGCCCGAGAGCACGATGCCGCCGGTGACCACCGCGGTGTGGTCGGTGAGGACGGCCATGACCGCCAGGTCGAGGGCGAACAGCGCCAGCACCGTGATGACCGCGGGCACCGTGCCCATCCACCGCTGCACGACCGGCGCGACGACGACGGAGGTGAAGGCCAGGAGCAGGCCCCAGCCGAAGAAGATCCACCCGATCTGCAGGATGCCGGCGTCGGGCAGGGCGAAGGGGCCGGCGGCGAGCACGGTGAAGAAGCCGATGTTGTAGAAGATCGCCGTCACGCCGATGAGCAGCAGCGAGCGGTGCTTCAGCGCCCGGAACGGGTCGGCCAGCGTCGTACGACGACCGGTCGGCGCCGTGCTGGGCAGCAGGAACGAGGTGGCCACCAGCGCGACGACCATCAGGCAGGAGACGCCGAAGAACGGGGCGCGCCACGACTGCTCGCCGAGCAGGCCGCCCACGAGCGGCCCGGAGGCGATGCCGATGCCGAGCGCGGCCTCGAACAGGATGATGGCCTGCGCGGTCGAGCCGACCGAGGCGGTGACGATGGTCGAGAGCGCGGTCGCCACGAACAGCGCGTTGCCCAGGCCCCAGCCGGCCCGGAAGCCGACGATCTGGCCGACGGTGTCGGAGGCGCCGGCCAGGCCGGCGAAGACGATGATGAGCACGAGCCCGGCGAGCAGGGTGCGCTTGGGCCCGATGCGGCTGGACACGACGCCGGTCACGAGCATCGCGACGCCCATGATCGCCATGTAGCTGGTGAACATCAGCGAGACCTGGCTCGGCGTGGCGTCGAGCTGGGCGGCGATGTCCTTGAGGATCGGGTCGACCAGCCCGATGCCCATGAAGGCGATGACGCAGGCGAAGGCGACCGCCCACACCGCGCGGGGCTGGGCGAGGAACGAGCCCTGCGGCTCGGCCTCGGCTTCGGGGTGGTGCGCGGTGTGGCGCGCGGTGTGGTGCGCGCTGTTGTCGGCGGTGGCTGTCACAGGGAGCTCCCTTCGGGGTCGGGGTGGGCGAGCAGGTCGCGGAGCACGGCGACCGCCGTGGCCAGCTCGTCGGGGGTGTGCGGTCCGGCGGCCAGCCGGGCGGCCACGGCCTCGCCGCTGCGCCGGCGGACCCGGCCCAGCTCGGCGCGACCGGCGGGGGACAGGCTCACGACCGAGGCCCGGGCGTCGCCCGGGTCGGCGGCCTTGACGACCCAGCCGTCGGCCACCAGGTCGCGGACCGTGGCCGACATGGTCGGCTGCGAGCAGCGGTCGACCCGCGCCAGCGCGGAGACGCCGAGCGGGCCGTGCTCGTCGAGCAGCGACAGGACGCGGACGCCGGCGGCCAGGTCCTGCTTGCGCCGCACGGCCCGCACCAGGCGGGCGGCGTGGGTCACCAGCTCCCCGCCGAGCGCGACGGCGGGGTCGACGTGGGAGCCGGTGGTCGGGGGTGTCACGTGCCCCCACGTTACATAGGTTTCCTATGCATCTCGACCGCCTGTGACCCACGAGACAGCCGGTAGCCTGCGCGCGTGGCGACCTGGGTGGCGTTCCTGCGGGCGATCAACCTCGGGGCGACCCGGAAGTTCCCCAAGGACGCGATCGTGGCCGCGACCGAGGCGGCCGGCTTCACCGGCGTCGCGACCCACATCAACACCGGCAACGTGCGCCTCGAGACCTCGATGCGCTCCCGCACCCGGATCGAGTCGGCCCTGGAGGCGGCGTACGAGGCCGACCGCGGGTTCGCCGTCCCGACCATCGCCTTCACCGTCGCCGAGCTGCGGGAGGTCGCGGCCACGGCCGACCAGGTCGGCGCCGGCCACGACGGCCGGCACTACGTGTGGCTGCTCAAGCACGAGCCCGACGCGGCGGCGGTCGAGGCGTTCACCGCGCTGGCCGGCGGCGCCGAGACGGTGCACGTCGAGGGTCGGGCGGCCCACCTGCTCCTGCCCACCGACTACCTCGCCTCGCGGGCCTCCGACATCGCGCGGGTCGAGAAGCTCGTCGGCCCCGCGACCAACCGCAACGTCACCGTCGTCCGCGCCGTCACCGCGAAGTGGTGCTGAACGGCCCCGGCGCAGGTCGCGCCGGGGCCGTCCGTGCTGCAGGGAGCCGTCCCTAGCGCTTGCGCACCACCCAGGTCTTGCGCACGCTCGCGGTGCCGTCGGGCGTGGCGAGCGTGACCAGCACGGTGACCTGCACCCGGCCCCGCCGGTCGAGCTGGCGCCGCAGGGCGGGCTTGACCTGCACGATCATCCGGCGGGTGCCGGCGGCGGGCAGGGTGGCGGTCCGGGTGAGGACCTTGCCGCCGCTGAGCCGGACCGTGCCGGCGCGGTTGGCCACCACCGCGACCTTGAGGCGTCCCGACCCCGGCTGGCGCTGCACGATCGAGACCGAGACCGCGGGGGCCGGCAGGGTCGGCGGGGTCGGTGGGGTCGGCGGCGGGGTGACCGGATCCTCGGCGACCTCGACCGTGAGCGGCGCCGAGGTCGTGGTCCGGCCCGCGGAGTCGGTGGCCACGGCGGTCAGCACGACCTCCGTGCCGGCCAGGTCGGCCCCCGGCGTCCACGTCGGCGCGTACGGCGCACGGCGCACCGTGTCGACCGGCCGGCCGTCGACGAGCAGGGTGACCGAGGAGACCGCGAGGTCGTCGCGGGCCCGCACCAGCGGCGTGACGGCCTCACCGGCCGCGACCTGGGTCGCCGGCCCCGCGGGCAGCGGGTCGATGACCGCCACCGTCGGGGGTGCGTCGACCACGGCGCCGTACGTCGTCGGCACGGCGGCCGGGGTCGTGGAGACCCGCGACGGGGTGGTCACCGAGCCCGAGCCAGAGATCGCCTCGGCGCCGGTCGACGGGTCACCCGGACCACCGGCCACCGGGGCGACCGGCCCGAAGTAGCTCGACGAGACGACGAACGGGTTGGTCGTGCGCACCGTCGTGCCGTCGGCCGTGGCGTGGTAGGCCGCCCAGCCGTTGCCGGTCAGCGACAGGCCCGAGGCCGTGAGCCCGGCGCCGGTGTCGGTGCCGGCGTCGCGGAGCAGGAGGCCGTGGGACCGCGTGGGGTCGGGGCGGAAGTAGTTGCCGCTGATGCGGCTCGACCGCACGAACCCGTCGCTGCCGCTGGTGAACGCGATGCCGGTCTGCGGCACCACGCTGCTCGGGCGGCCGGTCACCACGGTGCGGGTGACGTAGCCGTGCTGCTCGACGCCGGTGCGCACCGCGTTGGCCGGCGCCCCGTCGGGGCCCTTCGCGCCGTCGAGGAGGATGCCGCCCGACTGGTAGCCCGTGACCAGGCTGTCGGCCACGGTCAGCTCGGTCTCCACGGTGCCTGGGCCCGCGCCCTGGACCACGCCGGTCTTGACGATGCCCCAGCCGTGCGGGTGCTCGGCCAGCTCGGCGGCGGTGGTCGCGCTGCGCAGCGGCCCGACCTTGCTCTGCGAGACCCGTCCGGCCGCGCCGAAGAAGGCGATGCCGGCCTCGGCCCAGGTGTCGCCCGAGGTGACGGTGACCCCGGAGATGTCGACGAACATCTCGTTGGTGTCGGTCGAGCCCAGCGACTGCCGCGAGACCGTGACGACGTTGCCCCCGCCATCGCGCAGGTAGGGCCGCAGCCCCTCGAGCGATTCCATCGACGGGTCGGGCTTGATCGTGACCCTGTCGGCGCCGGTGCCCTTGATCTTCAGCGGCTTGGTGATGGTCAGGCCGTTGCGCGCGCCGGTGGCGACCGGGTTGCCGGGCCCGGAGACGGGCGTCGAGGACTCCTCGTACACGCCGTCGCAGACCACGATCGTGTCCCACGGGGCGGCGAGGTCGACCGCGGCCTGGATGGAGGTCGTGCTCGCGCCGGGGCACTGGGCCCGGTCGTCGTCGACGACCCAGGTGGCGTTGCTGCGCGCGTCGGCCACGGTGTCGTGGAGCCGCACCGCGCCCGGCGTGGCGTCGTACGCCGTCAGCTCGGCCGCCGGGTCGGGGCCGGAGGCCACCGGGCCGGAGCCCGCGCCCTGGTCGACCGCGGTGCCGTCGGAGAGCACGAGCGGGGTCTCGACGCCCTCCTGGAACCGCACGTCGGCGACCTGGATGGAGCCCGAGGCCGGGGTGCCCTCGACGCCGAAGCGCAGCTCGACGGCGTCGATCGAGGTCAGGTCGACGCCCTGCGCGGCGAACTCGGCCAGCGGCACCCGCACCTGGTCGAGCACGACGTGGGTGTTGGGGGTGTTGGTGCCGGTCGACATGTGCAGCGCGTTGCCCCACCGCTCGTCGCCGGCCTTGACGGTGCCCTCGCGGCCCTCGGTGTCGGTGAGCGCGATGACGAAGTCCTGCGTCGTGCTGGTCGGGTCGTAGGACGTCGGCCCCTCGTTGGGCCAGGAGAAGGCCGGGGACGTGCCGGTGCGCGTGCTGTCCCCGCGCTGGTCGGCGCCGGGGTTGCGCAGGTCCCAGAAGTTGACGTCGGCACCGAGGGCGAGGGCCTTCAGGCCGCTCACGTCGGCCGAGGCCGCCGGCACGTCGGCGGTGAGCGTGGCCGCCTGGCCCTGCTCCCAGGCCAGGGCGAGCTGGCGGCCGTAGGAGTGGTTGACCGGTGCCTGCTCGCGCATGCCGTTGCCCTGGCCGCCGAGCGCGGTGGCCGCGGGCAGCGGGCAGGCCTTGGCCGCGGTGGGCAGCGAGCCCTTGCCGAGCTGGGCCGGCGCGAAGTCGTCGGGCTCGGGGTTGCACCAGTCGAAGCCGCCCGTCGTCGTGGCCGGTCGCGGCGAGACGCCGCCGTCGGCGCGGTAGGGGTTGACGAAGCCGGAGCCGCTGAGGCTGCCGCCCATGGCGTTGAGGCCGAGGGGGTTCTCGATCTCGGGCCGGATCACGTCGACTCGCTCGGTCGCGGCCGGGAAGTAGCTGGTCGAGACGTACTCCTCGCAGTCGATCCGGGTGCCGGACTCGCTGGTCGGGCACGCGCTCGCGGGGATCTGGCGGTGCGACTCGGTGTCGGACAGCTCGCCGGTCATGTAGGGCTCGAACGCGCCCTCACCGCCGACGTACCGACGGAAGAACGCCGACATCGTGGCCAGGCCGATCTTCTCCTGGTCACCCATCCGTGCCGGGTCGCCGGAGATCTTGGTGTTGACCAGCGGGTTGTAGGTGTCGCTGTTGTCGATGACGTAGTTGCCGGCCGGGTCGGTGGAGCTGGCCGCACCGCTGAGCCGGATGTTGCGGGGGTGGACGTTGGTGTCGGCGAACGGGGCGGAGTTGCCGCAGGCCGCGTCGTTGTTGCCCTGGCCGTCGGCCCCGCCGTCGGCGTACCAGACGGTGTTGTACCAGTTGTGGATCGCGCCGAGCTGCGAGGACTGGATGCGCGGGAACGGGTCGTCGCCCTTGACGTACTGGCTGCGCTCGAAGAACCGGGCGCCCTGCAGGTTGGACACGTCGCCGTCGCAGAACGGCAGGATCGTCATGTACGGCGACCCGTACGGCGCCTTGCGCTCGTAGTCGACGGGCGCGAGCGAGATGACGCCGCGCAGGGGGTAGCGCGGGCCGTCGGTGCGGATGCGGTTGTAGTCCATGAAGCTGGTGACCGCGTCGCCGCCGCGGGAGTGGCCCATGAGGCCGATGCGGGTCATGTCGAGGTGCCCGCCGAGCAGCGTGCTGACGCCCGGGGTGACGCCGGGGCCGTCGGCGAGGGTGCCCCTGTTGGCCGCGCCCAGGGCGTCGAGGGCGGCGGCGATGAGCATGCGCCGCTGGTGCATGCCCTTCCCCTTGGGGTTGTCCTGGCGCATCATCAGCTGGTCCTGCGAGAGGGAGAAGACGGTGTAGCCCCAGGTCGCGAGGTTCTCGCCGAGGTAGGCGTAGCCGGCCTCGTTGCGCTTGAACTGCGCGCAGCTCGCGGTCGCGGTGTCCTGGCCGGCGTCGCACGAGCCGTGGTTGCCGTGCACGAGCACGACCAGCGGCGACGGCTCGGTGCGCTGGGAGAAGTCGGGGTGGTAGAGCGCGCCCCGGATCTCCAGCTGCTCGGCGGCCGAGGCCGTGCGCGGCGTCGGCGCCCCGCCGGCGGAGTCGGGCTCGTGCAGCGCGGCCAGGCCCAGCTTCACCTCCTGGACCGTCAGCGGCGTGAGGTCACCGCGGTCCATCGGGTCGGGCAGCACCAGGTCGTCGGTGGCTGCGGTGGTGACCGACGCCGGCGTGGCGGCGGCCGGTACGCCGGCCGGAGCGGTCGCTCCGGCGGCGTCGGCGTACGGCATCGACGTGGTGCCCGGGAGGACGAGGGCCGCGAGCAGCGGCACCATCGCCCATCCACGTCGACTCGAGGGGCGGGGGTGCCTCACGGTGTCTCCTGTCGTCACGACGGCCCGCTGGCCGTCGCGGCGACGCTAGGGAGACCGCTTTACGGAGCCGCGTCCGTCGCGTTACGGGGGGAGGCGTCCTGCGGCCGACGTCAGCCGACGTGTTGCGCGGATGTGTCGGCCGGGGCGACCGCGGCCCGCGGCAGCCGCCGTACGGCGGGGGAGAGCAGCACCAGCAGCGCCAGCACGACATAGACGGTGCCGGCGACCACGAGCACCTCGCCGTAGCCGAAGGCGACCGCGACCGGACCGATGAGCACCTGCCCCACGGGCATGGCCACGAACGAGCCGAGCATGTCGTAGGAGTAGACGCGGGAGAGCATGTCGTCGGGGACGTTCTCCTGCATGGCGAGGTTCCAGCCCATGCCGAACACCTCGGTGCCCGCGCCGGCCACGAGGCCCGCGACCACCAGCAGGGCCAGGGAGGGGTGGGCGCCCAGCACGATGATGGGCAGGCCGAGCGTGGCCACGCCGACCATCCCCCACAACAGCGGCCGCTGCAGCGGCACGCGCAGCATGACCAGGGTCATGAGCAGCAGGCCCACGGCCTCGGCCGAGAGCACCAGGCCCCAGCCCTGCTCGCCGATCGTCTCCTTGGCGCGCAGCGGCCCGAGGGTGAGCCAGGCGCCCGCGTGGATCATGTTGAGCACGCCGAAGGCCAGCACGACCACCCACAACCACGGCGTCGAGCGGACGAACGACCAGCCCTCGCGCAGCTCGGTGAGGGTGCTGGCGCCGGTGTCCTTGCGCTCGCGGGGCGGCACCCGGACGAACCCGAGCAGCAGCGCCGCCACCAGCCAGGTCAGGGCGTCGACGGCCAGCGCCCAGCCGGGGCCGACGCTGACCACGAGCAGGGCGCCGAGGGTCGGGCCGATGACGACAAGCCCGGAGCGCACCAGCGAGACCAGCGCGTTGGCCCGCTGCAGGTCCTCCCGGGGCACGACCGACGGCATGATGCTCGCCATCGCCGGCAGCCCGGCCGCCGAGACGGTGCCGTGCACGGCGCTGAGCGCGACGAGCATCCACAGCTCGGCCGTGCCGGTGACCACCAACGCCGCGATGGCGCCCTGGGTGGCGGCCGAGACGAGGTTGGAGACCTGCAGCACCACCGTGCGCGGGAACCGGTCGGCCAGCACCCCGCCCCACAGCAGCAGCACGACCATCGGCACCGTGTGCGCGGCCAGCACCAGCCCCAGCGCCCCGGGGTCGTCGTCGGTGGCCTCGAGCACCGCGAAGGCCAGCGCGACCGTGGCCATGCCGTTGCCGGCGATGTTGACGGCGCGGGAGGCGAAGTAGAACCGGAAGGGCCGGCTCCGCAGCGGGGAGAGGGACTCGCGCCAGGTCATGACTGCTCCACGGGCGGCTCGTCGCTGCGCATCTCGAAGGCCCAGGTGGTCAGGCTGACGTGCAGCGTGCCGGGCGTGCGCGGCGGACGGTTGGCCTCGTGCAGCAGCATCGAGGCCTCCTCGAGCAGGTCCAGGGCGCGGGTCCAGGTCTCCTCGTCGACCCAGCCCTCGAGGTCGCTGGTGCGCTGCGGCCGCCGCGGGCGGCGCAGCAGCACCCGTCGCTCGAGCTCCTGGGCCGAGGCGCGGGCGTAGGCCACCCGGTCGTCGTCGGTGGTGCTGACCTGCCGGGCCGGGTCGGGGTGGTGGCCCCGCCGCTCGTGCGGGTAGCGGTAGCGCTTGGCCACCCCGCCCCGGATGCGCTCCTCGCCCGCCTCGACGAGCTCGTCGGCCGCCACCAGCGTCCGCAGGTGGTAGGAGGCGTTGGCGTGGGTGAGGCCCAGCTCGCGCGCCACCTCCGCCGCGCTCATCGCCGTGCCCGTCAGCAGCGACAGGATGCGCAGCCGCACCGGGTGCGCCGTCGCCCGCAGCGCGCTGACCCGGCCCTCGTCGTCGGCCACCCCGACCACCCCCCAAGACTCGTTGGACGGTCATGGTGGCCCGCGCGGCGGCGTACTGTCAAACGGTTGTTGGGGGGTGGGCACCCGATAGTGCGTCACCCCATCAACCTCGCCCGGGTTCAGCGAGGTTGACGGGGTGACGCACTATCCCCGGTCGAGCCGCTACTCGCCGCGGAAGACCGGCTTGCGGCGCTCGGAGAAGGCCCGCATGCCCTCGGCGACGTCGTGGGTGCGCATGAGGAGGGTCTGGCCGGAGCGCTCGCGGTCGAGGGCGTCGTCGAGGCGGTGGAGGGTGGCGGCGTTGACCGCGCGCTTGGTCGCGGCGAGCGCGAGCGGCGGGCCGGCGGCGAGGCGGCCGACGAGCGTCGCCACCAGGTCGTCGTACGCCGACGTCGGCTCGGCCGGGGCGAGGTGGGTGACGAGCCCCGCGTCGTAGGCCTCGGTCGCCGAGAGCGGCTCGGCCAGCAGGCCCATCCGCATGGCGCGGGCGCGCCCGATCGCGGCGGCCACGGTGGCCGAGGCGCCGCCGTCGACCATGAACCCGATCCGGGAGAAGGGCAGCAGGAAGGCGGCCGAGTGCCGGGCCACGATGACGTCGCAGGCCAGGGCGAGGGAGGCCGAGACGCCGGCGGCGACGCCGTTGACCGCGGCCACGACGGGCTTGTCGCAGGAGGTGATGGCGCGGACCATCCGGCTCGTCACGTCCATGGCCCGCACGTCGAACCGCTCGTGGGCGTCGGTGCCGCCGATGTCGGCGCCGGTGGAGAACGCCTCGCCCGCGCCGGTGAGCACCACGACCCGCACGTCGTCGTCGGACCCGGCGCGCTCGAGGGTCTCGGCGATGCCGAGCGACATCGCCCCGGACAGCGCGTTGAGCACTTCCGGGCGGTCGAGCGTGACGGTCAGGACGCCTCCGTCGAACGAGGTCCGCAGGCCCTCGGCGGGAGCGGGGGAGGGGGTGGCGGAGGCGTCGTCGGGCACGCTCGGGAGTGTGCCACCATGAAGCAGTGAGCACCGCCAGCCCCGTCGAGGTCGACCCCGGGCTCGCGACCACCCCGGAGCACGACGACCTCACCGTCCTGTCGAGCCCGTGGGTGACGATCGTGTGGAACGACCCGGTCAACCTGATGTCCTACGTGACCTTCGTGTTCCAGAAGCACTTCGGCTACGCCAAGAAGAAGGCGGAGAAGCTGATGATGGAGGTGCACGAGGACGGCCGGTCGGTCGTCTCGAGCGGCACCCGCGAGGAGATGGAGCGCGACGTGCAGGCCATGCACGAGTACGGCCTGTGGGCCACGATGTCGAAGTCGGAGTAGCCGCGACGTGACCACCGGCTTCACCTGGCACCGGCGCAGCCGGCGCGCCATCGCGACGTTCACCGGCTTCGAGGCCGACCTGCTGCGCTCCCTCGCGGGCCAGCTGGTCGAGCTGCTGCGCAACGAGGCGGCCACCGTCGACGAACGCGACCCGTTCGAGGCGCTCATGGACTTCAGCGGGCCCACCGCGCCGCCCGAGGACCCGGTGCTGGCGCGGCTGTTCCCGACGGCCTACCCCGACGACGAGGAGGCCGCGGCGGAGTTCCGCCGCTTCACCGAGGGCTCGTTGCGCGACGGCAAGGCCCGGGCCGCGAGCGAGGTCATCGACGCCCTCGAGGAGGCCGGCCTGCCGCCGCTGCTCGAGGAGGACGGCCTGATGATCGACGTCGAGCTCGACGAGGCGGCGGCCATGACGTGGCTGCGCTGCTTCGCCGACGTCCGTCTCGCCCTGGCCACCCGGCTCGGGGTCGAGGAGGGCGACGAGGAGATGTGGTACTCCCTGCCCGACGACGACCCGCGCTCCCAGGCCCACGACATCTACGAGTGGGTCGCGTACATCCAGGAGACGCTGGTCCGGGCACTGCCCGTCTGAGCCGACCCGGCCTGCCGACGTCGTACGCCGGCACGCGCGGCGGCGACCAGGAGCGCCAGCGCCCCGGCGCCGTACGCCGCGGGCTCGGCCGTCGCGGCGCCGAGGGAGAGCGCCGTGGCGCCGAGGACGAGGTGCTGCTGGGTGGTGGCGAGACGGGTGGACATGCGGACCTCCGGGGTCGGGTTCAGGCGAGCAGGAGCAGGCCGGTGCCGACGACGAGCGCGGGCACGGTGGTGATGACGGTGGCGAGCAGCGCGGAGCGCTTCTCCAGGGCGAGCAGGGGCAGCAGGGCGTCGCCGTCCTGGCTGACGGTGTTGGCGACGAGGGTCGGCAGCGGCACGCCCCCGGCGAGGAAGAGGCCGGCGAAGACGATCTGCACCGCGCAGCCGGGCACGAGCCCGACCAGCGCGCCCGCGACGACGCCGGCGAACCCCAGCACGGGCAGCCCGGTGCCGTCGAAGCCGGTCAGGCCGGAGACGAGCGCCCAGGCCAGGTAGGCCCCGGCGACCCACGCGGTGACGAACGCGACCTCGCGCCCGGCGTCGCGGAGCACCTCGTGGCCCGAGGTGGGAGGGGCGCCGGTGTCGTCGGCGAGCCGGTCGCGGCCGTGCCGGCCGTGGAGCAGCACGAGCACACAGGCCACGGCGCCCAGGCAGCCGAGCAGCAGGTACAGCTCGTCCGGGGCCTGGGCCTGGAAGGTCACCGGCACGGCGACCAGCGCGGCCACGCCCAGCAGCACCCAGAACGCCGTGGGCACCAGGGTGTCCAGGCGGGTCGGCGCGGTGCGGACCACGGTCGTGGCGCCACCCCCACCTCCCGAGACCGCCGGCACCGAGGCGACGGCCTCCCGGTCGACCGCCCGCCGCGGGGCGAGGCCGAGCGCGTCGACGGCGTACCCGGTCACGGCGCCGGTGACGAGCAGCAGCGCCTTGAGCTGGACGGTCAGCCAGGGCTCGGCGGCCAGCAGGACCCACGACGCGTCGCCCATGGTGGCGACCAGCGCCGCGATCGCCGCGCCGAACGACACCGCCCCGCGGGCGTAGAGCGCCATCACGATGATCGCGCCGCCGCAGCCGGGCGGCATCGTCACGGCCGCGGCCAGCAGCGGCGCGAGCCGGGCGTGCCGCACGAGGAGGGTGTCGAGCCGGTCGCCGTGGCGCCACTGCGCCCACCCGAACGGCGCGGCCAGCAGGGCGACGAACACGCCGACCTGCATGAACGCGTCCGCCAGCGGCCGCAGCAGCAGCTCCACCAGAGCCGTCACGACACCCTCCTCGTCCTCCCGACCGACCCGGCCCGGCTCAGTCGTCCTTGCCGGGGGTGAGGGCGTCCTTGGCCTTCGAGGCCAGGTTGGCCGCGCCCTGCGCCAGCCCGCCCTCGGCGGTGCCGGGCTTGCCGGGGCCCTTGCTGCCGTCGTACGTCGCGAAGAGCAGCGGGTCGGGGGCGGGCAGCTCCTGCACGTCGGCGGGGTCGTTGAGCGCCCGGCCGGGCTCGAAGCGGATCTGCTCGTCGCCGACCAGCGTGGAGCCCTGCGCCCAGCGGCCCTCGGCCGCGGTGCTGCCCTCGTGGAAGGAGTAGAAGACCGAGGCGTACTCGCTGGCCTCCTCGTCCTTGCGGGAGTCCTCGAGGCCGTCGGTGTGGCCGTCCTCGATGAGCTGCTCGATCCCGAGCAGCCACTGCTGCTGGTGGAAGGTGTCGCGGGCCAGCGCGAACGACAGCGTCTCCTTCACGCCCGGGTCGTCGGTCATCCCGATCAGCCGGGCCACCTGCAGCCGGCCCTGGGCCTCGGCGGCGACGTTGTGCCGGAAGTCGGCCAGCAGGTTGCCGCTGGCCACGATGTAGCCCGAGTTCCACGGCACGCCCTGGCTGTTGGTCGGCATGGCGAACCCGCCGCTGACGATGGCCTGCTGCGGGTTCTGTCCGCCGAGCACGGCGGCCAGGGCCGGGTTGGCCGCGGCGGCCTCGGCCTGGGTCTCGCTCGGCGCACCCTCCAGCAGCCGGGCCAGCAGCGTCGTCAGCATCTCGACGTGGCCGATCTCCTCGGTGCCGATGTCGAGGATCATGTCCTTGTACTTGCCGGGCGTGCGGCACGCCCAGCCCTGCCACAGGTACTGCATCATCACCGTCATCTCGCCGAACTGGCCGCCGATGACCTCCTGCAGCTTGGCCGCGTAGAGGGCGTCGGGACGCTCGGGCTTGGCGTTGAACTGCAGCTCCTTGGTGTGCCGGTACATCGGGTGCTCCTTCGGTTCGGGGGTGCCGGGGACGGCTCGATCGGTACGACGACGACGCTGCCGGTCGGCCGTGGCCCGACCGTGGGTCGCGGCGTGGTCGCCGGCGTGCGACCAGGCGGGGCCGGCGGCGTACGACGCGGCGGGGCCGGCGGCGTACGACGCGGCGGGGCGGCCGCGTGGGCGGTGGCGTCACCGGTGCGTCACGCCCACGTCACCCCGACGCGTGGACCCCCGCGCCGCATGAGCCCCCGCGCCCCTGGTCACCGGTCGCCATGTCGTCCTCCGCGCCCCTCGGCCGGCTCTCGTTGCTGGGCGGCTTCGGGCTCTCGTTCGCCGAGGAGCCGCTCAGCCCGTCCGCGGCCGGGCAGCGGCTGCTGGCCGCCCTGGCCCTGGGCCACGGTCGGGGCCGGGCGCCGCGGCAGGCGGTGGCCGAGCGGCTGTGGCCCGACCTGCCGGCCGAGCGGGCCGCGGCCCAGCTGCGGTCGGTCATGTGGCGCCTCCCGCGGCCCCGCGGCCGCGCCTTCGTGGTGGCCGACGCCGGCAGCGTGCGGCTCGGCGACGAGGTGGACGTCGACCTGTGGCGGGCTGAGGAGGTCGTCGACCGCACCCTCGCCGGCCCGGTCGAGCCGCCGCCGTCGGCCGACCTGGCCCTGCTCGCCCTCGACCTGCTGCCCACCTGGCACGACCCGTGGCTGGCGGTGGTGCAGGAGAGCCACCGCCAGCGCCGGCTGCACGCCCTCGAGCGGGCCTCGGAGGCGCTCCGCGCCGCGGGCCGCCACAGCGAGGCCCTGACCACCGCGCTGGCCGCCGTGCTGTGTGAACCGCTGCGCGAGAGCGCCCACCGCAGCGTCATCGAGGTGCACCTGGCCGAGGGCAACCACGCCGAGGCGCTCCGGCAGTTCCACTCCTACCGGCGCCTCCTGGCCGCCGAGCTCGGCCTGCCGCCCTCGCCGGCCATCCGTCGGCTGGTGGGCCCGCTGCTCGGCCGCCCGATCGACGCCTGAGACCGGCCCACTAGGCTCGCGCCGTGCTCACCATCGACCAGGCGACGTACGACGCCATCGTGGCGCACGCCAAGCGCGACCACCCCGACGAGGCCTGCGGCATCGTCGCCGGGCCCGAGGGCAGCGACCGCCCCGAGCGCCTGGTGGAGATGGTCAACGCCGCGGGCAGCCCCACGTTCTACGAGTTCGACTCCACCGACCTGCTCGCGCTCTACAAGCAGATGTGGGACAACGACGAGGAGCCCGTCGTGGTCTACCACTCCCACACCGCCACCGAGGCCTACCCGAGCACCACCGACATCGGCCTGGCCAACGAGCCCGGAGCCCACTACGTGCTCGTCAGCACCCGCGAGCACGGGAATAACGACGGCCCGGTGGAGTTCAGGTCCTACAGGATCGTCGACGGCGTCGTGACCGAGGAAGAGGTCTCCGTCGTCCCCGCCCTCCCCGAGATCTAGGAGCAACCCCACCATGGCCATCGAGGTCCGCATCCCGACCATCCTGCGCACCTACACCGACGGCGAGAAGGCCGTCGACGGGTCCGGCGCCACGCTGAGCGCGCTCATCGACGACCTCGAGAGCAACCACCCCGGCATCAAGGACCGTCTGGTCGAGGACAAGGCCGGCACGCCCGAGCTGCGCCGCTTCGTCAACGTCTACATCAACGACGAGGACGTCCGCTTCATCGGCTCCCTCGACGCCGAGCTGAGCGACGGCGACCAGGTCGTCGTGCTGCCCGCGGTCGCGGGCGGGGCGCGCTGACCCGTCACCGACCAGCCGGTGACCTGCCGCGCCGCTAGTCTCCGGGCATGAGCGACCGGCGCACCTTCGTCCTCGTCGACGGCGAGAACATCGATGCCACCCTCGGCTCCTCCGTCCTCGGCCGGCGCCCGCAGCCCGAGGAGCGCCCGCGCTGGGAGCGGGTGACGGCCTTCGTCGAGGAGCAGTGGGGCCAGCCGGTCACCGGCCTGTTCTTCCTCAACGCCAGCCACGGCACCCTCCCGGCCAGCTTCGTCCAGGCCCTGCTGGCCATGGACTACCGGCCGGTGCCGCTGGCCGGCCGCCCCGACGAGAAGGTCGTCGACGAGGGCATCCTGCGCACCCTCGCCGCGCTGCGGGAGCGACCCGAGGCCGACGTGGTGCTGGCCAGCCACGACGCCGACTTCGCCGAGGCCCTGGGCGGGCTGCTGGGCGAGCGCCGGGTCGGCGTCATCGGGTTCCGCGAGTTCACCAGCACCCAGCTCTCGATGGAGGGCGTCCAGCACTTCGACCTCGAGCACGACGTGCACGCCTTCAACGCCGAGCTGCCCCGCGTGCGGATCATCCCGCTCGAGGAGTTCGACCCGACCTGGTTCCTGCGCTGATGGCCCGCACCCGACCCACCCGGGCCGTCTCCGGCGCCCTGGGCCGCGGCCGCGAGCGGGTCACCGGCGTCTTCCAGCGCCGCTACCCGACCGTCGCGGTCACCGGCATGACCGGCGTCGGCAAGACCGAGCTCGTCGACCACCTCGTCGGCCGGGCCCAGCCCGAGGGCACCGCCGAGTCCGGCTCGGCCGTCATGGAGCGTCGGGTCCGCCGCGGTCGCCGGCTCACCGGGTTCCGCTTCCGGGTCGTGCCCGGCGAGAACGCCGCCACCCGCCTCGGCGCCCTCGACGAGGTCTTCCACGACGACCCCGTCGACGGCGTGCTCCACGTCGTCGCCCACGGGCACGCCACCGGTCGTCGTACGGCGGGCACGACCGGACCGGCCGTCGTCGACCGCGAGGACCAGCTGGCCCGCGAGCTCGAGGACTGGACCGTCACCGCCCACCGCATCGCTGCCATGGCCGTGCGCCGACCGCACCCGACCTGGCTCGTCGTCGTGGTGACCAAGGTCGACCTGTACGCCGACGAGGTCGACGAGGTCGTCCGCTCCTACTCACCCGGCAGCGGCACCCCGTTCGGCGACCGGCTCGACGAGCTGCGGGCGCTGGCCGGCGCGGCCAAGCTGTCCATCGACGTGCTGCCCGCATGCAGCCACCTCGACGGCGACGCCGTCTCCGCCCAGCAGCGCGACGCCTACCTCGTCGCGCTCGAGGCACGGATGGCGCAGCTGTCCGGCCACGACTGAGGTCCCTGGTCCCTGGCTGGCTGGTGCCTCCTGGGGGCTCGGGTGGCCGCGCGCGTGGCAGGCCGCGTCTCGGCGTCAAGGACGCCTGCGGCGCCGGCTCCGCCGGCCGCTGCGCGGTCCTTGACCCCGAGCCTCACGCGGCCCGCCGACCTGCGCGCTGCCGGCGCGGCCTCGCAAGCTCGCCGCGCCGCCGCTGGCGCGGCCACCCGCCCCACGAGTCACGCCTTCACCACTCCTGGTGCGGATCTCCCACTCCTGGTCGGTAACTGCCTGCCAGGAGTGACAGTTCCGACCCACAAGTCTCGCCTGTGTGACGGGTGGGGCGGCCGCGCCAGCGGCGGCGCGGGCGGAGCCTGTGCCGTTGAGCGCGCCGCCAGTCGATCGGGCGAGGCTCCGGGTCAAGGACCGCCGCAGGCGGCCGGCGGAGCCGGCGCGAGCGAAGCGAGCGTCCTTGACGCGGAGACCCGATCGACTACGCGCGCGGCCGCCCACACCCGCCCGCCGAGCCCGCCTGCCACACTGGAGCGGTGCGCTTCGACAACCTGCTGGCCTCCGTCGGCAACACCCCGCTCGTCGGCCTGCCGCGGCTCTCGCCGAGCCCCGACGTACGGCTGTGGGCCAAGCTCGAGGACCGCAACCCGACCGGGTCGGTCAAGGACCGCCCGGCGCTGATGATGATCGAGGAGGCGGAGAAGGACGGCACGCTGCGTCCCGGCTGCACGATCCTCGAGCCCACCTCGGGCAACACCGGCATCTCGCTGGCCATGGCGGCCCGGCTCAAGGGCTACCGGATCGTGTGCGTGATGCCGGAGAACACCTCCGAGGAGCGCCGTCAGCTGCTGCGCATGTGGGGTGCGGAGATCATCTCCTCACCGGCCGCGGGAGGATCCAACGAGGCCGTGCGGGTGGCCAAGCAGGTCGCCGAGGAGCACCCCGACTGGGTGATGCTCTACCAGTACGGCAACGCCGCCAACGCCCTCGCCCACGAGCGCGGCACCGGCCCGGAGGTGCTGGCCGACCTGCCGTCAGTCACCCACTTCGTGGCCGGCCTCGGCACCACCGGCACCCTCATGGGCGTCTCGCGCTTCTTCCGCCAGGCCAAGCCCGACGTGCGCATCGTGGCCGCCGAGCCCCGCTACGGCGAGCTGGTCTACGGCCTGCGCAACCTCGACGAGGGCTTCGTGCCCGAGCTGTACGACGCCGACCTCATCGACGCCCGGTTCTCCGTCGGCCCGCGCGACGCCGTGCGTCGGGTGCGCGAGCTGATCGACCTCGAGGGCATCTTCGCCGGCATCTCCACCGGCGCGATCCTGCACGCGGCGCTCGGCCAGGCGGCCAAGGCCGTCAAGGCCGGCGAGCGGGCCGACATCGTGTTCATCGTGTGCGACGGCGGGTGGAAGTACCTCTCGACCGGCGCCTACGAGGGCACCATCGACGAGGCCGAGGACAAGCTCGAGGGCCAGCTCTGGGCCTGAGCCCGGTCAGCCCAGCCGACCCGACAGCCCGCTGAACCGGGCCCGCTCGTCGAAGCGCGCCACCACGGCGTTCCCGGTGACCGGGTCGCGCAGCTCGAGGCTCGACCAGTCCTCGGTCCACGCCAGCTCCCACCCCGCGTGCACCCCGAGGCCGTGCAGCGCTCGGCGGTGGTCGCTGACCGCGCCCGAGGCCAGGTACGCCGGCACCCGGGTCGGCACCGTCTCGTCGATGCGCAGGCCGGGCAGGCCGAGGTCCTCGAGGTCCTTGAGCAGCAGCACGACGCGGGTGCCGCCACCCACCGGCGCGGAGTAGTACGGCGACCGCCCGGTCACCTGCACCGCCACCTGCCCCACCACGTGGCAGACCTCGGCCACCTCGGCGTGCAGGGCCTCGCCCTGCGCCTCGGTGGGGAGCGCCACCTCGGGGCTGGTGAGGGAGACGATCGCGTGCTGCTCGCCATGGGCCCGCAGCTGCTCGACGGCCGCGTCGGCGTGCTGCGGGTGGGCCCAGCCCCAGATCAGCGAGCGCGGTCCGGGTGCGACGGAGGCGACCAGGGCGAAGCCGACGTTGATGCGTCCGGGGCCTTCCTCGGGGACGAAGGAGAGTCGCCGGTCCTCCATGTCGGCGTCCCACCGCCACCGACCGAGCCGCTGGTCGAGGTGCTCGGAGAGCCGGAGCTGGTGGAGGTAGGAGAACAGGGCGGCCTGGTCGCTCAGGTCCTGCAGGTCGGGGAGGCGCACGTGACCTACCGTGTCCGCATGCCGCGCCCCGAAACCGCCCGCGTCCTCGCCGCCGGGCTCGCCGTGCTGCTGGCCCTGGGGCTGCTCGTGGGCGCGCCGTCGCCCGCCCGGGCTGCGGCCGCGCCGGTGACCAGCACCAGCCCGCCGGTCGTGTCCGGTGCGGCCACCTGGGGCGAGCCCCTCACCGCCACCGCGGGCACCTGGGACCCGCCCGGCGTCACCGCCGCCTACCGGTGGCTGCGCTCGGGCCGGCCCGTCCCGGGGGCGACGGCTGCGGTCTACCGGCTCGGCACGGCCGACCTCGGCCACCGGGTGCAGGTCGAGGTCGTCGTCACCTCCACCGACGGCAGCGGGGCGACCGGCCGCGCCGTCTCCGCCCCCACCGCTCCGGTCGCGCGCGCCGACCAGCGTCTCCGCCGCGCCCCGCGCGTCGTCGGCGACGCCCGCTTCGGCCGCACCGTCCGCGCCACCGCCGGGCGCTGGACGACGACGCCCGACTGGGTCCGCTACCGCTGGCTGCGCGCCGGCCGCCCGGTCCCCGGGGCCCGCGGGCCGCGCTACACCCTGCGTCCCGACGACGTCGGCCGTCGGCTGCGCGTCGAGGTGACCGCACGCGCCGAGGGACACCGCACCGTGACGGTCCGCTCGGCCCCGGTGCGGGTCGAGCACCGCGTCGGCGTGCGCCGCACGGTGACCTACAGCGTCACGACGCGGGGCCGGGTCTCCGCCGACCTCGGCGCCTTCCGACGCCTGGCCCAGCAGACCTACGACGACCCGCGCGGCTGGCGGGGGATGGGCGTGCGGTTCCGCCCCGTGCGCTCGGGCGGGTCGTTCACGCTCGTGCTGGCCGAGGCGAGCACGCTGCCGTCGTACTCCAGGGCCTGCAGCACGCAGTGGAGCTGCCGCGTCGGGCGCTACGTCGTCATCAACCAGACCCGCTGGCAGCACGCCTCGCCGGCGTGGAACGGCGCCCGCCGGTCGCTGCGCGACTACCGCCACATGGTGGTCAACCACGAGACCGGCCACTGGCTGGGCCGGGGCCACGCCTCCTGCCCGCGCCCGGGCGCGCTGGCGCCGGTGATGCAGCAGCAGTCGAAGGGCACGCAGGGCTGCCGGCTCAACCCCTGGCCGACCCTGGGCGAGCTGCGCTGAGGTGCGCTGTGGCCGGTGACCTGGTGGCCGGCCGGGCTGGGTGGTCGTCGGCGTACTTCTGGCACGGAACTCCTACTCCTGGTGGGGAGTTCCTGCGCAGGAGTGGCAGTTTCTCCGGTTAACCGGAGGTTCTGCCGACCGCGGGTGACTCCTGGCACGGAACTCCCACTCCTGGTGGGGAGTTCCCGCGCAGGAGTGGCAGTTTCTCCGGTTGACCGGAGGTTTTGCCGCCGCCCGACCCAACCCGACCCCGCGAGCCCGGACGCGCCCTCAGGCCGCGTTGGCGACCTCCAACGGCCGCTTCTTGCCGTACAGGCTGCCCGGGACGGGCGGGAGCCCGAGGAGGCGCAGCGAGGCGTTGGCGACGTCGCCGTTGCGCACGGGCTGCCGGCCGGCCAGGTCGGGCTGGCGGCGACCCGGGCGGACGTAGCCGGGGTTGATGGCGTACACGTCGGCGGGGGCGACGCCGGCGCCCCAGGCCACGAACGGCACGCGGTAGTCGGCCCGGCGCCGCCGGTCGGCGTGGTCCCGGGTGCCGGGGACGCCGCCGTGGTCGGCGGTCAGCAGCACGGTGAGGTCGGCGAGCGCCGGCTCACGCCGGGCGTCGGCCAGCACCTGGCCGACCAGGTGGTCGAGACGGCGCACCGCGGCGTCGTACGCCGGCGACATCCAGCCCGAGGCGTGGCCCACCTGGTCGGCGGCGCCGAGGTGCAGGAAGGTGAAGTCGCGGTCGGCGGCGACGAGGTCGGCGCGGGCAGCGGCGACCACCGCGGCGTCGTCCTCCTCCCGGATGACCGTGCGGTCGACCGCACCGGGCCACGACCGCGGGAAGAGGGAGAACTTCGTCTTCGTCGAGTACAGCGCCGTCGAGCCGCCCCGCCGGGCCACCACCGAGAAGACCGAGGAGACGGGGTGGCCGGCGGCCCGCTGCACCGTGCGCGGGCGACGACGGTCGTCGTTCCAGGTGACTCCGTGGCCGCCGCGACGGCGGTCGACGCGCCGGCCGGTGACCATGCTGGTGTGGTTGGGCAGGGTGAGGGTCAGCTCGACCTGGCTGCGTGCCTCGAGAGTCCAGGCGCCCTCGTCGAGCATCCGCCAGAGGTGGGGCAGGCCGGCGCGACCGAGACGGGTGAGCACGCTGGGGTTGAGCCCGTCGAGGCTGATCGCCAGCACCTGGGGGTCGTCGGCGCGGGCGCGGCGGGCCAGGTCGGCGCGGTCCGCGTCGGCCGCGGCGACGGGGAGCGTCGCGGCGGCGACGAGCGCGGCGACGCACAGCAGGACGGCGCCGGCGCGGCGCCAGGGTCGGGGCGGGAGCAGGGCTGCAGGCAGGGCCACGGACCCAGCCTGCGGCCTTCCGCCGGTCGTCGTCCAGATCACGCGCGCGTCCGCTGCGCGGCACGGGTGCCACGCCGTACGGTGGGGACGTGCCCGTGTCGACGTCGCCCCGGTGGCCCCTGCCGACCGGCGCCGTCCCGGCCCTGCGTGACGCCCCGATCGGCATCTTCGACTCCGGCTTCGGCGGCCTGACCGTCGCCCGCTCGGTCATCGACCAGCTGCCCCACGAGTCCGTCCTGTACGTCGGCGACACGGCCCGCCAGCCCTACGGCCAGAAGCCGATCGGCGAGGTCCGCGAGTACGCCCTCGAGTGCCTCGACCACCTCGTCGAGCAGGGCGTCAAGGCGCTCGTCATCGCCTGCAACTCCGCCAGCGCGGCCGTGCTCCGCGACGCCCGCGAGCGCTACGACGTCCCGGTGGTCGAGGTGATCATCCCGGCCACCCGCCGCGCGGTCGCGGCCACCCGCAACGGCCGCATCGGCGTCATCTGCACCCGCGCCACGGCCTCGTCCCGGGCCTACGACGACGCGTTCGCCGCGGCGCCCCACCTGGCGCTGCACACCCGCGCCTGCCCGGCGTTCGTCGACTTCGTCGAGGCCGGCGTGACCGGCGGCGAGGAGCTGCTGGCCGCGGCGCACGACTACCTCGACCCGCTCGTCGCGGCCGACGTCGACACCATCGTCCTGGGGTGCACGCACTACCCGCTGCTGACCGGCGTCATCTCCTACGTCGTGGGGCGTGACGTCACGCTGGTGAGCAGTGCCGAGGAGTGCGCCACCGACGTCTACCGGATGCTGGCCGACACCGGCCTGATGCGCGAGGGCGGCGAGCCCTCCTACCGCTTCGTGACCACGGGCTCGCCCGTCGAGTTCGAGACCATCGGCCGCCGTTTCCTCGGTCCCGAGATGGTCGCCGCCAGTCAGTTCGCCGGGGGGATGGCATGAGGCTCACGGTCGTCGGGTGCTCGGGCTCCTACCCAGGGCCCGACTCGCCCGCCAGCTGCTACCTGCTCGAGGCCGAGGGGCCCGACGGTGACCACGGCACCCGCACCTGGCGGGTGCTGCTCGACATCGGCAACGGCGCGCTCGGGTCGCTGCAGAACTTCGTCGACCCGCTGACGATCGACGCGGTCCTCCTCAGCCACCTCCACCCCGACCACTGCTGCGACCTGTGCGGCTTCTACGTCCTGCGCAAGTACCACCCCACCGGCGCCCAGCCGCCCATCCCGGTCTGGGGTCCCTCGGGCGTCGAGGGGCGGATGTCCGACGCCTACGGCCTGCCCGACGGGCTCGGCATGTCCGACGTCTTCGACTTCCGCGAGTACGCCGGCCCGTTCACCGTCGGCCCGCTGACGGTCGAGCCGGTGCCGGTCGAGCACCCCGTCGAGGCCTACGGCCTGCGGGTCACCCTCGGTGGGACCACGCTCGGCTACAGCGGTGACACGGCGCCCTGCGACGGGGTCGAGCAGGTCGCCGCCGGCACCGCCCTGTTCCTGGCCGAGGCGTCCTTCCGCGAGCAGGACGACAACCCGCCGGGCATCCACCTCACCGGGGCCGACGCCGGCGCCACCGCCGCCCGCGCCGGCACCGGACGCCTGGTGCTCACCCACGTGCCGCCGTGGTTCGACCGCGACGACATGCTGGCCGAGGCCCGCGCCACCTTCGACGGCCCGACCGACCTGGCCGCGCTCGGCGCGACGTACGACGTCTGAGCCTGCTCGTCGGGCAGAGTGGCGCCCATGATCACGGTCGAGGGGCTCACCCGCACCTACGGCGACTTCACCGCCGTCGACGACGTCTCGTTCGCGTGCCGCCCGGGCCGGGTGACGGGGTTCCTCGGTCCCAACGGCGCCGGCAAGACCACGACGATGCGGATCCTCGTCGGGCTGACCCCCGCCACCCGCGGTCGGGCGCTCATCGGCGGCCACACCTACCACCAGCTCCGCAACCCCGCCCGCCACGTCGGCGTCCTGCTCGACGCCGGCGCCCAGCACGGCGGCCGGACCGGCCGCGAGATCCTCACCCTCGGCGCCACCGCGATGGGCCTGCCCCGCAGCCGCGTCGACGAGATGCTGCAGCTGGTCTCGCTCACCGAGACCGAGGCCAGGCGCCGGCTGCGGCACTACTCGCTCGGCATGAAGCAGCGCCTCGGCATCGCCCACGCCCTGCTCGGCGAGCCGCAGGTGCTCGTCCTCGACGAGCCCGCCAACGGCCTCGACCCCGCGGGCATCCGCTGGATGCGCGGCCTGCTCAAGGACTACGCCGACCGCGGCGGCACCGTGCTCCTCTCCAGCCACCTGCTGCACGAGGTCGAGCAGATCGCCGACGAGATGATCCTCATCGGCCACGGCCGGGTCGTCGCCCAGGGTGACAAGAAGACCCTGATGGACAGCCACCGCGGCACCCGCGCCGAGACCACCCACGTCATCTGCCTCGACAACGATCGCCTCGCCGAGGTGCTGCGCGAGCGCGGTGTCACCGTCCGCCCCCACGGGCCGGGGCTGGCCGCCGAGTGTGCCTCGGTCGACGTCGGCCGGGCCGCCGCGGAGCACCAGCTGGTGCTCACCGACCTGCGCGCCGCTGACGAGGGCGGCCTGGAGGACCTCTTCCTCGAGCTCACCTCCGCCACCCAGCGCGAGCAGCCCTCGGCGGGTGGCTGGGCCGGCCCGCCGGCCGGTCCGCCCCCGGGGTTCCCGCCGCCCCCCGCCCCGCCGACGTACGGAGGTCCCCGATGAGCCACCCCGCGCCGCCCCCGCCGTACCAGCCGCCGGCCTCGACCGCCTCCCCGGCCGCGACGCCCGGCGGCCCCGGCATCGACCTGCGGGGCACGGCCTCGATCCCGCTCGCGCGGCTGGTGCAGGTCGAGCTGCGCAAGGCGCTCGACACGCTGGCCAGCTTCTGGTTCGTGGTCGGCCTGGCCATCATCGTCGTCGGCACCGAGGTGCTGCTCACGATCGCGATCATCGTGCAGGAGGAGCCGTCGACCCCCGGCGACTACGCGTCGGTGGCCTCGTTCATCACCGGCATCGGCCTGCCGGTGCTGGCGATCATGCTGGTGACCACCGAGTGGAGCCAGCGCACCGCGATGGTCACCTTCACCATCGAGCCCCGCCGCGAGCGCGTGCTGCTCGCCAAGTACGCCGTGTGCCTGGTGCTCACGATCGCCACGGTCCTGCTCGCGCTGGTGCTCGGGTTCGTCTGCGCCGGGGTGTGCGAGCTGGCCCTGCCCGACCTCACCACGTGGGAGGTCGACTGGTCGGTGATCGCCGGCTTCTTCATCACCCAGGTCCTGGCCATGACCCTCGGCTTCGCGCTGGCCTGCCTGCTGCTCAACACCCCGGCCGCCATCGTGGGCTTCTTCGTGTACCGGCTGCTGCCGCTGCTGGTGTTCAGCGCCATCGGCGGGTTCTTCGAGTGGTTCCAGGACGTGCAGCCCTACATCGACTTCGAGGTCGCCAAGGGGCCGCTGTACGACCTGTCGCTCGACTCGGCCGAGGAGCTGCTGCAGCTGCTCACATCGGGGCTGCTGTGGCTCGGCCTGCCGCTCGGCTTCGGCCTGTGGCGGATCCTGCGTGCCGAGGTGAAGTAACCCGGCTGGGTGTCGGAACTCCCTGGCAAGCGCGGGAATCCCCGGTCAGCCGGGTGTTCCTCGACCTGGTGCTCGCCAGGCTCTTCTTGCGCTTGCCAGGCGTTGCACTGCCCGACAAGCGAAAGTTTTCCCTGGCCAGCTGCAGGAACACCCGGTCGACCGGGTGTTCCTCGCCCCCGGCGTCCCGCCGACCCGGTACGCCGGTCAGTCGAGCCCGGCGTCGTGCACGCAGATCGCGACCTGGACCCGGTTGGTGACGCCGAGCTTGTCGAAGACCCGGGAGACGTGGGTCTTCACCGTCGGCACTGACAGGTAGAGCTCGCCGGCGACCTCGGCGTTGGACAGGCCGCGGCCGACGGCGAGGGCGACGTCCATCTCGCGCTCGGTGAGGGTGGACAGGCGGGCGGCGGCCTCGCGGGCGGCGGCCGCAGCCCGCGCCGCCGCGTCGTCGCCGGCTCCGTCGCCGGCACCGTCGCCGCTCCCGTCCCGCAGCCGGCTGATGAGGGTGCGGGTCACCGACGGCGAGAGCATCGGGTCGCCGTCGACGACCTTGCGCACCGCGGCGACGATCTCGGCGGGCGGGGTGTCCTTGAGCAGGAACCCGTCGGCGCCGGCGGCGAGCGCCTCGACGACGTACTCGTCGGCGTCGAAGGTCGTCAGCACCACGACCCGCGGCGCCGTGCCGCCACCGCGGGCCAGCAGGGCGCGGGTGGCCTCCAGGCCGTCCATGCGCGGCATCCGGATGTCCATCAGCACCACGTCGGGGGAGAGCTCGGCGGCCCGGTCGAGCGCGTCCTGGCCGTCGACGGCCTCGCCGACGACCTCGATCTCCTGCTGGCCGCCGAGCATCAGCCGCAGCGCCGAGCGGACCAGCGGGTCGTCGTCGACGAGGAGGACCCGGATCACGCCGCCCACGGTATCCACCCCCGCAGGACCCAGGTGCCGTCGGTGACGCCGTGCTCGATGCGTCCGCCGCGCAGCACGGCCCGCTCGGCCAGGCCCACGAGACCGAGGCCCGACCCCGGCGCGGCCGAGGGCCCGAACCCCACCGGGTTGGCCAGCACCACGTCGATGCCGTCGTCGGGCGAGCCGCTGACCTCGACCACGAGCTCGGCGCCCGGCGCGTGCTTGCGGGCGTTGGTGATGCCCTCCTGCACGATCCGGTACAACGTGCGACCGACCACGTCGGGCACCGGCGCGTCGGCCAGCGCGGCGTCGTAGGCCACCCGCATGCCCGTACGCCGGGCCTCCTCGACGAGCGTCTCCACGTCGGCCCACGTCGGCTGCGGGGCGTGGGTGAGCTCGCCGTCGCCGTCGCGCAGCACGCCGAGCACGCCGCGCAGGTCGGTCAGCGCCTCGTTGGCGGCGTCGCGGATGATGCCGACCTCGGTGCGCAGGTCGTCGGCGGCGAGGTCCTCGCGGTAGGCCAGCGCGCCGGCCCGCATCGAGATCTGGGAGATCCGGTGGGCCAGCACGTCGTGCATCTCGCGGGCGATGCGGCTGCGCTCGGCCAGCCGTGACTGTGAGGCCCGCAGCTCCTGCTCGGCCTCGGCCCGCTCGGCCCGGGCCCGCAGCGTCCAGAGCAGCTCGCGGCGCGAGCCGATGTACATGCCCCACGCCATCACGCCCGCGGTGAAGGTCAGGTTGGTGCCGAGGGTGACCCACCACGGCAGCGGGTCGGCCGGCGGGTAGAGCTCGGAGTACAGCGTGGCGCTGGCCAGCGAGAGCACCGCCACGACCACGACCCGGCGCCACTCCCGGCGCGTCGCCAGGGACACCGACGCCAGCACGGCCGGGCCCGCGGCGACCGAGGAGATCGCGCCCACCACCGAGGTCACCACGGCGACCGTCATGGGGTAGCGACGACGGAAGCAGACCAGCACCAGGGTCGGCAGCCCGACCAGCAGGTCGGCAGTGCGGGGGAGCACGCTCTGGCCCTCGGCCACCGTGACCCACACGACGGCGCTGATGCCCAGCACCAGCAGCGTCCGCCAGGTGTGGCCCCACCACGACAGCCGCGGCTGGTAGTCCTCCGGCCGCGGCTGCACCAGGTCGCTCACGGCGACCAGCCTAGGGACCGGGGGACCACGCCGACATCGGTCGGAGGTAGCACCCGCGCCCTCCCGCCCACGACCTTCGTCGCACCACACCATGCCGCCGCCCGATGTGCCGGAACCCTGCGGAGCGGGAGCGTGGAGCCATGATCGAGGTCAACGGACTCACCCGGACGTACGGCGCCTTCACGGCCGTCGACGACGTCACCTTCACCTGCGAGCCCGGCCGCGTGACCGGGTTCCTCGGCCCCAACGGGGCCGGCAAGAGCACGACCATGCGGGTCATGGTCGGGCTCACGCCGCCGACGCGGGGCAGCGTCACCATCGGCGGCCACCGCTACGAGGACATCCCCAACCCGGGCCGCCACGTCGGCGTCCTCCTCGACGCCGGCGCCCAGCACGCCGGCCGCACCGGCCGCGAGGTGCTCGAGATCGGGGCCCGCACCATGGGCCTGCCGAAGGACCGGGTCGACGAGATGCTGGCCATGGTCTCGCTCACCGACAGCGAGGCCGGCCGACGGATGGGCAACTACTCCCTGGGCATGAAGCAGCGGCTCGGCATCGCCCACGCCCTGCTCGGCGACCCCGAGGTGCTGGTGCTCGACGAGCCCGCCAACGGCCTCGACCCGGCCGGCATCCGCTGGATGCGCGACCTGCTCAAGGGCTACGCCCGCCGCGGCGGCACGGTGCTGCTCTCCAGCCACCTGCTGCACGAGGTCGAGCTCGTCGCCGACGAGATGATCCTCATCGGTCGCGGCCGCATCGTCGCCCAGGGTGACAAGGCCACCCTGCTCGCCGGGCAGGGCGCCGCGGCCACCCAGGTGACCGCCGAGGACAACGACGCGCTCGCCGGCGCCCTGACCTCCGCCGGGCACGACGTCACGCCCGACGGCGCGGGCCTGCGGGTCACCGCCACCCCGGCCGAGGTCAGCCGCACGGCGATGGACGCCCGCCTCGTCCTCACCGACCTGCGCGCCGCCGGCGCCGGCCTGGAGGACCTCTTCCTCTCCCTCACCTCCGACACCCAGCGCGAGGCCGCGCCCGCCGCCTCGCCCGCCCCGACCCAGGACGGAGCCGCCGCATGAGCGCCACCTCCCCGACCAGCACCCCGACCAGCACCCCGACCAGCACCCTCCGGCGCACGATCGACATCAGCCAGGACCAGCCGGTGCCGTTCGGCCGGCTCGTCGCGGTCGAGACCCGCAAGGTCTTCGACACCCGCGCCGGGCGGTGGTTCTCGATCGCGATCGTCGGGCTGGTGCTCGTGGTCACCGGCTTCGCGGCGCTGCTGTTCCCCGAGGACCAGCAGACGTACGTCGAGCTGCTCGGCCTCTCCGGCGGCGTGCTCACCTACTTCCTCCCGGTGCTGATGATCCTGCTGGTGACCAGCGAGTGGTCCCAGCGCACCGGCCTGGCGACGTTCACCCTCGAGCCCCGCCGTTCCCGCGTGATCGCGGCCAAGGTCGTGTGCGGCCTCGGCCTCAGCGTGGCCGGCCTGGCGCTCGGTGCGCTCATCGCCGCAGGGGGCACCCTGCTCAGCACCGTCGACGGTGGCGAGGCCGTGTGGACCCTCGGCTGGGAGCCCGTGCAGAGCTTCCTGCTCACCGCCCTGATCGGCGTGCTCGTCGCCTTCGCGCTGGCCATGCTCGTGCGCAGCTCCCCGGCCGCGATCGTGGGCTACTTCCTCTACACCTTCGTGCTCCCGGCGGTGGCCGCCACCGTCGCCGCCCTGGTCGACGGGTTCGACGCGGTCGTGCCCTGGATCGAGCTCAACACCGCCCAGACGCCCCTCATCAGCGGCGACTACCGCGCCACCGGCGAGGAGTGGGCCCAGCTCGGCACCGCGGCCCTGATCTGGCTCGTCGTGCCCTTCGCGCTCGGGCTCTGGCGGCTGCTGCGGGCCGAGGTCAAGTGACGTCGGCAGCGGCCACTACGGTGACGAGCATGAGCACCGACGCCGCCGCCCAGCCCAGCCCGACCCGCGCCGACGGGCGTGCCGACGACGAGCTGCGCCCGGTACGCATCACCCGCGGCTGGCTCGACCACGCCGCGGGCTCGGTGCTGGTCGAGTTCGGGAAGACCCGGGTGCTGTGCGCGGCGTCCGCGTCCGAGGGCGTGCCGCGCTGGCGCAAGGGGTCGGGCCTGGGCTGGGTCACCGCCGAGTACGCCATGCTCCCCGCCGCCACCCACACCCGCTCCGACCGCGAGTCGGTCAAGGGCCGCGTCGGCGGTCGCACCCACGAGATCAGCCGGCTCGTGGGCCGGTCGCTGCGCGCGGTCATCGACTACAAGGCGATGGGAGAGCACACCATCCAGCTCGACTGCGACGTCCTCCAGGCCGACGGCGGCACCCGCACCGCCGCCATCACCGGGGCCTACGTCGCCCTGGTCGACGCCTGCGCCTCCCTCGGCGTCTCTGCCGCCCTGACCGGGTCGGTGGCCGCGGTCTCGGTCGGCATCATCGACGGCGTCCCGCGCCTCGACCTGCCCTACGAGGAGGACGTGCGCGCCGAGACCGACATGAACGTCGTCATGACCGGCACCGGTGCCTTCGTCGAGGTGCAGGGCACCGCCGAGGGCGCGGCCTTCAGCCGCACCGAGCTCGACGCTCTGCTGGCACTGGCCGAGAAGGGCTGTGCCGACCTCACCGAGCTCCAGCGGACGGCCCTCGGTGCCTGACACCGACCCCGGCGTACGGGTCCACCTGGCCTCCCGCAACGCCAAGAAGATCGCCGAGATGGAGCGCATCCTGGCCGAGCACGTCCCCGGTGTGACGGTCCTCGGCCTCGACGACGTCGAGGCCTACCCGGAGCCGGTCGAGGACGCCCCGACGTTCGAGGGCAACGCGCTCATCAAGGCCCGTGCCGGTGTCGCCGCCACCGGCCTGCCGACCATCGCCGACGACAGCGGCCTGTGCGTCGATGCCCTCAACGGCATGCCCGGCGTGCTCTCGGCCCGCTGGTCGGGCCCGCCCAAGGACGACGACCGCAACAACCGGCTGCTGCTCGACCAGCTGGCCGACGTGCCCGACGAGCGGCGTACGGCGCACTTCCGGTGCGCGGTCGCCGTGGTGCGACCCGACGGCCACGAGCACGTCGCGGAGGGCCGGATGGAGGGCACGGTGCTGCGGGAGGTGCGGGGCGAGGGCGGCTTCGGCTACGACGTCCTGTTCGTCGCCGACGACCGGCCTGGCCTCACCACGGCCGAGCTCGACCCGGCCGAGAAGGACGCGGTCTCCCACCGCGGCCGAGCCCTGCGCGAGCTCGCCCCGCTGCTCCCCGACCTGCTGCGCTGAGCCGCACGTCGGCTGTCCATCCAGATCCAGTGCGGCGTGCCCTCGGTCGCCGAGCGCTGGCCCACAGCATGCCGCGCGACATGCTGGGGCGCTCAGCCGACGCTGACGTCCACGACGTTCCGGTCCCTGTCGAACACGAGGTCGAGGCGGCTCGGCACAAGGTCCAGGAACACGGGTGCTCCTGGCGCGAGTGCCCGAACCAGCCATCCGGCAGCGTTGACGACACGTGCTGCCTCGTCGACCTGCATGCCGACCACATCGAGAACGTGCGCCGGGACGACTCCGCGTCCCAGCGGCCGGACCGGGTAGGAACACCAGTGCTCGAGACGGTCCCACTTGTGACGCTTGGCAGGCACCGGACCAGTACTCGTACTCGTACTCGTTGACATTGGTGAGGAAGAGCCGCCCATCGGGCTGGCGGTAGGAGTAGTACGTCGCTTCGCGGCTGCCCCAGAAGTCGAAGAAGTCCAGGACTGCGACGTCCTGGATCCCGTCGTGACGTGTGCAGCACGCGAGCTCGGTGTACAGCGACCATTCAGCCGGTTGTTCGCCGGTGAGCTCGAGGTCGGACGGGTCCTCGGGGAGCAGCTCGTGTGCGCCGCACGCGATCGTCACGTCGGTCCCGGCCTCGTAGGCAGAGGGTGCCTCGTCCTCGGAGAGCGGCTTCATCATGAGCTCGAACCCGGGGTGCCAGGTGACGCCGGAGATCAGGTGACATCACGACGGCCTTTCAGTGAGGAACGAGACGGTGTCGATCCTGCCGTCGATGTCGTGCCACCGGGCCACCGGCGTGCACCCACGGAGGTCGACGTTCGTGACGTGTCGCTGACCCCGGTACCTGGCTGCCATCACAGGCGCCCGGTCATCGGGGGAGAGCGCGCGGGGCGCGGCATGGTCGGGCGGAGCCCGCAGCGCGGCATGGTCGGGCGGTTCTATGTTGTGGGCGTGAGCGACGAGACTGCCTACCCACGGGCAGAGGTCGGTGGCTTCGTGATGGGCATGTTCGTGTCCTACGCCGACTGCGGTGATGCTTGGGTGGAGGCTCCAGACGGGTCGGTGGGGACGCTCATTTGGGAGACCGGTGAGTTTCCGTATTTCGAGGTCTCCATCGAGCCTGGTGAGAGCCAGTGGGGGACCTACGCCGTGCAGTTGCCCTTGCCATTGACCACCGATGCGGAGGCTGCCGCGTACCTCGCAGCGCTACTGCCCGCCCTGCGTCCGCGATGGGCCGAGTGGGCACGGGATCGCGAGAGGTGTTCGGACTAGCTGCGTCCCCACGTCGGCATGGTCGGGCGGATCGCCGGCGCGTGCCGACCATGGATCGGATGTTGGCGGACCCTCCGAGGATCTGGTGGGCGAGGTGATCGAGCGCGGGTCTGACCAGCGCCGCGGCCGACGGTGACGCTGCGGGGTCGAGCAGGCCGGACGCGTCGGGTCGACGCGCATCGACGAGCGTGCGGTCAGGAGGCCCAGCGCCACTGGGACAGCACGGTGCGCAGGTCGCCCTCGCTCACCGCGTCGCCGGAGGCGGGGTAGGACAGCGCGATCGAGTACTGCCGGCCATCGTGGAGCACGAGGTAGGCAATCTGCTTGATCGGCTCGCCGACGTTGTTGGTGCGGTCGTCGATGCGGACCCCGATCGCCCGCTCGCCGTCGACCGTGGTGTCGTCGATGTCGACCGGGGTGGCGCCATCGGTGCTGGCCAGGTTGCGCTTCCAGAGGCCCTCGAGGTCGTCGGGGGAGGTGGCCGTGCCGGCGCTGAGGGCCTCGACGATGATGTTGCTCTGGGCCAGCGGGATCGAGGTGCCCAGCACGATGAGGGTGTCGAGGGTGCCGGTGTCGCCGTCCTCGCTCAGCGTGCCGGCCTCGGCTGTCTGGTCGGTCCAGCCCGGAGCGGGCAGCGGGAACGTGTAGCCCTCGCCCTGCACCACGCCCTCGGTGGGCGGGGCCGAGGTGGGGTCGGACTCGGTCGGCTCGGACTCCGTCGGCTCCGACGCGGTCGGCGTCGACTCGGTCGGGGTGCTCTCGCTCGAGGTGCCCTGCGACGTCGGGTCGTCGCTGCGCACCTCGGTCGGGTCGTCGTCACCGGAGGTGACGGCCAGGGTCACCACGAAGGCGCCGACCACCAGCAGCAGCGCCACCACCGCGCCCACGACGACCAGCCCGCGCCGACCGCCGCCCTTGCCCGGCCCGCCCGGGCCGCCCGGGCCACCGGGTCCGCCGTACGACGGGGGGCCGCCCCAGCCCCCGCCGCCGGCCGCCGGCTGCTGGTAGGGCTGCTGCGGGGTGGGTGTCGGGGAGGGGGTCGGTGGGCCGTAGCTCGGCGGGGGTGCGCCCCACGGGCTCTGGTCGCTCACCCGCTCAGTATGAGGGGTGGGCGGTACGGGTGCCGGAGAGGGGACTTGAACCCCCACGCCCGAAGGCACAGGTACCTAAAACCTGCGTGTCTGCCAGTTCCACCACTCCGGCTGGCAGGCCCAGTCTCCCAGACCTCAGGCGGCGTCGAGACCGAGGTCGCGGCGGAGCTTGGCGACGTGGCCGGTGGCCTTGACGTTGTACTGCGCCACCTCGACGGTGCCGTCGGCGGCGAGCACGAAGGTGGAGCGGATGACGCCCTCGACGGTCTTGCCGTACATCTTCTTCTCCCCGAAGGCGCCCCAGGCGCGCAGCACGTCCTTGCCGGGGTCGGAGAGGAGCCGGATGGTCAGGCCCTCCTTCTCCCGGAACTTCGCCAGCTTCTCCGGCTTGTCCGGCGAGACACCGACGACGGTGAGGCCGGCGGCCTGCAGGGCGTCGAGGGAGTCGCTGAAGTCGCACGCCTGCGTGGTGCAGCCCGGGGTCATCGCGGCGGGGTAGAAGTACACGACCACCCGCCCGCCCTCGGTCCCGCCGGCCTCGGCGAGCAGGTCGGCGAGCGAGACCTCGGCACCGGTGTCGTCGGCGAGGGTGAAGGCGGGGGCGACGTCGCCGGCGGCGAGACGGTCGGTCATGGGGCAGCTCCTGTCCGGGAGAGGGGTGCTGTTGCGAGGAGTTCGCAGCAACCTATGGTGGGTACCGGCCGCGTCGAACCTAGCCTGAGGAGCAGCCCATGCACGTCCCGGACGGGTTCCTGGACGCCCCCACCTCGGTGGCCACCGGTGTCGTCGCCGCGGTCGGGATCGGCGTCGCGCTGCGCAAGGCCCGCCACGAGCTCGACGACCGCACCGCGCCGCTCGCCGGCCTGGTCGCGGCTTTCGTCTTCGCCACCCAGATGCTGAACTTCCCGGTCGCGGGCGGCACCAGCGGCCACCTCATGGGCGGCGCCATCGCCGCGGTGCTGGTGGGGCCCTGGACCGGCGTGCTGGTGACCAGCGTCGTGTTCGCCGTGCAGGCCCTGCTGTTCGCCGACGGCGGCATCACCGCGCTCGGCACCAACATCGTCCTCATGGGCCTGACGACGGTCGCCGTCGGCTGGCTGGTCTTCCGCGGCCTGCAGGCCGTGCTGCCCAAGACGCTGGGCTGGGTGCCGGTCGCGGCCGGGGTCGCGGCCTTCGTCAGCGTGCCCGTGGCCTCTCTCGTCTTCGTCGGCCTGTACGCCGTCGGCGGCACCGCCGACATCCCGCTCGGCACGCTCACCGGCGCCATGGTCGGGGTCCACCTGCTCATCGGCCTCGGCGAGGGCGTCATCACCTTCCTGGCCGTCGGCAGCATCCTCGCCGTCCGACCTGACCTCGTCCGGGGCGCCTGGCCGGTCCTGGCCGCCCGCACCCTCGAGGTCCGACCGGCCAAGGCCACCGCCACCGGGACCCCGGCGTGACCCGCCGTCCGTCCACCCGCGCGGTCGCCTGGGGCGTCCTGGTCGTCTCGCTGCTGCTCGCCGGCGTCGTCAGCTTCTACGCCGCCTCCACCCCCGACGGACTGACCAAGGTCTCCGAGGACCAGGGGTTCGCCGACACCGAGACCGACCACGCCACCGCCGACAGCCCGCTCGCCGGCTACGACGCCGGCCTCGGCAACGAGCGGCTCTCCGGCGGCCTGGCCGGCGTGGTCGGCGTCCTCGTCGTGCTCGCGCTCGGCAGCGGCGTGACGCTGCTGGTGCGTCGTACGGCGTCCGAGACCGACGACACCGCTCCCCGGGCCTGACCCGGTGGGGGGAGCGCACGGGCACCGTCTGCACTTCCACGGCCACTCGCCGGTCCACCGCGCCCCGGCGCACCTGAAGGTCGTCGCCCTCGTCGTCTACATGCTCGGCGTGGTGGCGCTGCCGCTGTCGTGGTGGCCGGCCCTCGTCGCGGCCGCGCTGCTGCTGGCCGGGGTCGTCGCGTCCAGCCGGGTGCCGCCGACCTACCTGCTCAAGCGGATGGTCGTCGAGACCCCGGTGGTCGTGTCCGCCGTGCTGCTGCCCCTGGTCGCCCACGGGCCGCGCACCGAGCTGCTCGGGGTCGAGGTCAGCGAGTCCGGCCTCCACGCCGGGGCCAAGCTGCTCGTCTCGGCCACCCTCGGCGTGCTGGCCAGCCTGACGCTCGCCGCCACCACCGAGGCCCAGGACCTGCTCCGCGGGCTGACCCGGCTGCGCGTCCCGTCGCTGCTCGTGCAGATCATGGGCTTCATGGTCCGCTACCTCGAGGTCGTCACCGACGACCTGCGCCGGATGAAGGTGGCGCGGGAGTCGCGCGGGTTCTCTGCCCGCGACCCGCGCCAGTGGCCGGTGCTGGCCCGCTCGGCCGGAGCGTTGTTCATCCGCAGCTTCGAGCGCGGCGAGCGCGTCCACCTCGCGATGCTCTCGCGCGGCTACACCGGCACGCTGCCCCCGGGACGAGCCGAGTGAGCACCCCCGTCCTCGACGTCCGGGGCCTGGCCTACGCCTACCCCGACGGCCACCAGGCGCTGTACGGCGTCGACCTGCACGTCCACCGCGGCGAGCGCGTCGCCCTCCTCGGCCCCAACGGTGCCGGCAAGACGACGCTGGTGCTGCACCTCAACGGCGTCCTCACCGCCGGCGCCGGGTCGGTCACCGTCGGTGGGCTGCCGGTCGAGAAGCGCCACCTGGCCGAGGTGCGGCGCCGCGTCGGCATCGTCTTCCAGGACCCCGACGACCAGCTGTTCATGGGCAGCGTCCGCGACGACGTCGCCTTCGGGCCGGCCAACCTCGGCCTGCGGGGCGCCGAGCTCGACGCGCGGGTGCGCCGCGCGCTCGACCAGGTCGGCATGACCGAGCACCTCGACCGGCCGCCCCACCACCTGTCCTTCGGCCAGCGGCGCCGGGTCGCGGTCGCAACCGTGCTCGCCATGGAGCCCGACGTGCTCGTGCTGGACGAACCGTCGTCCAACCTCGACCCCGCCTCCCGGCGCGAGCTGGCCGACATCCTGCGCGCCCTCGACGTCACCGTCTTGATGGTCACCCACGACCTGCCCTACGCCCTCGAGCTGTGCCCGCGCTCGGTGGTGCTGGCCGAGGGCCAGGTCGTCGCCGACGGGGCGACGTACGACGTGCTGACCGACGACGCGCTCATGCGGGCCCACCGCCTGGAGCTGCCGTTCGGCTTCGACCCGCGCACCGTCGACCCCGCGCTCCTCCCGACGGCCCGGGCCGCGCAGCCGGTCGTCGACTCGGATAGCCTGCCCCGGTGAACAACGAGCCCGCCGACCTCGAGCGCGAGATCGAGGCGACCCGGGAGCGCCTGGCCGGCACCATCGACCAGCTGCTCCACCGCTCGCACCCCAAGACGATCGTCAGCCGCGAGGTGGCCTCGATCAAGGGCCACTACGTCGACCTCGGGTCCGGCGAGCCCCGCACCGACAACATCCTCAAGACTGTCGGCATCGTCGTCGGCACCGTCGTCGTCCTCGTGGTGCTCCGGCGCGTCACCCGCTGACCGTGGCGCCGACCGGCGGGGCCGACAAGCACCCCATCAAGATGCTGCACGACCGCGTCCTGTGCGAGGTCGACAGCGAGGCGGGGGAGCGGCGCTCCTCCGGCGGCATCGTCATCCCGGCCACGGCCGCGATGGGCGCCCGGCGGCTCGCCTGGGCCCGCGTCGTCGCCGTCGGGCCGCACGCCCGCGCCGTCGAGGTCGGCGACCGGGTGCTCTTCGACCCCGACGACAAGGCCGAGGTCGAGGTGCACGGCGACACCTACGTCGTCATGCGCGAGCGCGACGTGCACGCCGTCGCCGCCGACCGGCTCGGCGACGAGGCGGCCGGGCTCTACCTCTGAGCCCCGCTCGACCGTAACCACGGTCACACCCCGCGCGTTGGGACGGCATGCGTCGTCTCCTGCCCGCCACGCTCGCGGTCCTGCTGCTGCCCCTGGGCGTCGCGATGCCCGTGGCCCTGCCCGCCGCCGTCTCGACCGGTCAGGCCACCGCGGCGGCCCCCGCTGCCCCGGCCACCACCGCTCCCGCCGAGCGCCGCCGCCCCCGCTACGACGCCACGATCCGGTGGACCCGGCACGGCGTCCCGCACATCCGGGCGCGGTCGTTCGGCTCCCTCGGGTACGGCAGCGGGTACGCCGCCGCGGAGTCGTCGATCTGCACGCTGATGGACACGGTGGTGACCGGCCGCGGCCACCGGTCCCGCTGGTTCGGCCCGGGCGGTGACTACGACGACCAGGTGTCGATGAACGGCACCAACCTCCAGGTCGACACCGTCGTCGGCGACATCCACGCCCGCCGCGTGGTGGAGAAGCTGCTGGCCGGCCGCGCGGGGCCCGGCGCCGAGACGCGCGCGATGGTCAAGGGGTACGTCGCGGGCGTCAACCGCTGGTTGCGCACCCAGCGCGTCACCGACCCGGCCTGCAAGGGCGCCGGCTACCTGAGGCCGACCCTGACCGCCCTGGACCTCTGGTACGGCGTCTACCTGGCCAACCTGCTCGCCTCGACCGGCGTGTTCGTCAAGGAGATCGCCGACGCCGCGCCGCCGACCCTCGGCGACCCGGGCCTGCCCGAGCTGCCGGTCAGGGCCGAGCAGGTCGACGAGGACGCGCTGCTGCGCGCGCTGGGCCGCGACCCGCAGCGCCCCTTCGGCTCCAACGCCACCGCCGTCGGAGGCGCCTCCACCTCCACCGGCCGCGGCATGGTGCTGGGCAACCCGCACTTCCCGTGGCGCGGCCGCTACCGGTTCACGCAGCAGCACCTGACCATCCCCGGCAGGTACGACGTCGCCGGCGCCTCGCTCATCGGCTCGCCCGCGGTCAACATCGGCTGGAACAAGTCCGTCGCCTGGAGCCACACCGTGTCCACGGCCTACCGGTTCACGCCCTACGAGTACCGGCTGCTCGGCCGCACCAGCTACCTGACCACCTCCGGGGTGAAGGAGCTGCAGCGCCGGCCGGTCAAGGTCACCGTCCGTGGCTCCGACGGTCGCCTGCGCACCGTCACCGAGGACGTCTGGCGCACCGACGAGGGCTACGTCGTCGACTCGCCCGCCACGCTGATGCCGTGGAACGCGCTCAGCGTCTGGGCCATCCGCGACGCCAACGCCGAGCACCTGCGCACCGTCGACACCTTCCTGCAGATGGGCAGGGCGACCAGCGTCCGCGACCTGCTGCGCCGCCAGGACCGCGGCGGCGGCATGCCCTGGGTCAACACCACCGCCGCCGACCGCCGCGGCGACGTCCTGTACGCCGACCACTCGGTCGTCCCGCACGTCACCAACGAGATGAAGCAGCGCTGCCTCACCGCGGTCGGCCTCGTCCTCGACCAGGTCGCCGGGCTGCCCGGCCTCGACGGCGGCCGCGCGGGCGGCGACTGCGCGTGGGGCGCCGACGCCGACGCCCAGCGCCCGGGCATCCTCGGCCCGAAGCGGCTGCCCGCCGTCGTGCGCCGCGACTGGGTGGTGAACGCCAACGACTCCTACTGGTTGCCCAACCCCGCCTCCCGGCTCGAGGGCTACCCCACGATCATCGGCTGCGAGCGCTGCGAGCGGACGATGCGCACCCGGATGGTCTCGCAGTACGTCATCGACCGGCTGCGCAGCGGCCGCAAGGAGACGCCGACCTCCCTGGCCCGCCACCAGCACGAGAACCGGGTGCGTGCGGCCGAGGTGATGCGCGTCGGCGGCGACCTCGACCGCGTCTGCGCGGCCACGGGGGAGACGCGGGCGTGCGCGGTGCTGCGCGCCTGGGACGGCCACTCCGACCGGACGTCGGTCGGCAACCACCTCTTCGAGGCCTTCCTGCAGCGGGTGCCGGAGTCCGGGCTGTGGGTGGTGCCGTTCAGCGCGGCCGACCCGCTCGGCACGCCGCGCGACCTGGCAGACGCCAACCCGCAGGTGGTGGCCGCGATGCGCGACGCCATCGCGGCGCTGCGCCGCCGGGGGGTCGCGTTCGACGCGCCCTGGGGCAGCCTGCAGGTCGCCGGCGACCGCGGCGCACCCGCGCTGCCGCTCGGTGGCGGCAACGGCGACGACGCCGGCAACGCCAACGCCCTGGCCGCCTACGAGCCGTCGGCCAACGGCCGCCGCTTCCGCCCGGTCACCTACGGGTCCTCGCACATCCAGGCCATCGCCTTCACCGGCCGGCGCGGCGTCGACGCGCGCACGATCCTCACCTACGGGCAGTCGGAGGACCCGCGCTCGCGCTTCTCCTCCGACCAGACGCGGCTGTTCTCCCAGGAGAGGTGGGTCCGGTTCGCCTGGACCGAGCGGCAGCAGCGGCGCCAGATGCTGCGCGTCGAGCGGCTGCGCGGACGCTGACCGGACGCTGACCGGGGGCTGACCCGGGGGAGGTGCCGTACCACCCCCGCGCGCGGTGCGGCGCCGCGCGCGGGGTGAGCAGACTGGGCGGTCCGTCCACCGAGGAGAGGACCCCCATGTCCAAGCTCACCGTCGCTGTCATCTTCGCCGCCGGGTACGTCGTCGGCGCCCGCGCCGGGCGGGACCGCTACGAGCAGATCCGGGCCCAGGCCCAGAAGGTCGCCGACAACCCGCGGGTCCAGTCCGCTGCGGGCTCGGCGAAGGAGAAGGCCGGCGAGGTCGCCGCCACCGCGGCCGCCGCGGCCAAGGACAAGGCCGCCGAGGCCGTCGACGCCGCCAAGGAGCGGGTCGGCTCCGACCACGCCGACGGGACCGGCGGGCCGAGCACCTCCACGGGCATCTGACGCGCCGCCCGACGGGGTCAGCCGAGGGGCGCGAGCCCGTCCAGCCGCCAGGCCCCGTCGGCGCGACGCAGCGTGGCCCCGAGCGCCGAGGTCGTGCCCCCCGTCGCCAGCTCGACCCGCACGGTCGCGCGGTCGCCGTCGACCTCCGCCGGGGCTGCCACCACGTCGTCGACCGGCTGGGGCTGGGCGGTGCCGTCGAGGCAGCTCGTGACGGCGTACGGCAGGTCCGCGGCGGGGTCGAGCAGCGGCGCCAGGTCGGCGCAGTCGGCGTCCGCCACGGCCCGCACGACCTCCGCCGCGACCTCCTCGGGGCCGGGCCCCGCCGCTCCGGACGGCTGCGGCTCCGGGCCCTGCGACGGCCCGCCGGCCTGCACGCCCACGAACGCCCCGAGGTCGACGACCGCGGCCAGCGCGAGGGCGACCAGCAGCACCGCCCGCGGGCGACCGACCTGGGGGCCTCGGGTCGGTCGGGTCACGACGGGATCGTTCCACCTCGATGTGGCAGGTGGGTCACCTGGGGCGCGACGTTTGCCTCGCGGGGTCGGGGGTAGTCGAGGCGGGCGCCGGTCCTCACCACCGGCACCCTCCCCACCACGAGAGCGATGATCATGCGTCTGTCCCGAGACCTGTCCCGCGGTGTCGCCGCTGCCGGCGCCACCCTCCTGCTCGCCTTCGGCGCCACCGCCTGCGGTGGCGACGAGGAGCCCGAGACCACGGCGTCCGAGGCCCCGAGCGAGACCCCCAGCGAGACCCCGACCGAGTCGGAGTCCACCGAGACCGAGACCCCCACCGAGACCGAGACGGCCGAGTCGGAGGCCCCCGAGCAGGGCGGCGCCTCCGCGGCCGAGATCACGCCGCCGGGCGAGGAGCTGTCGTTCGGCGACACCGCCACCGTGCCGGCCGACTTCGCGGGCAACGAGGGCGTGGTGACCGTGACCGTGACCGGCATCGAGAAGGGGGACCCGGCGATCCTGGAGGGCGTCGAGGGTGGCGAGGGCCAGACCCCGTGGTACATCACCTACGACATCGCCGGGGTCGAGAACGCCGAGGGCCTCGCGGGCCTCAGCCTGAGCGTCGACGGCATCGACGCCGGGGGCACCCCGGGCGCGCAGTTCATCAACTTCACCTCGGGTCCCGCGGGCTGCGAGGACGAGGACGCCCCGACCGACTGGGACGGCGCCAGCTACACCAACTGCAACATCGTGGTCTCCAAGACCCCCATCACCACCGCCGCCTTCGCCGAGGGCGACGACTACAGCCTGATCCTGGGCGAGCCCGTCACCTGGTCCTGAGCGACCCCCACCGCAGACCGCGGACCGCAGGCCCCGTCCGGGTGGACGGGGCCTGCGGCGCTTCCTGACGGTCCCCCGGGGCGGCCCGGCACAGCCGGGTCGCCGCCCCGCGTCAGGGCTTGACGGCCAGCACCGGCACCTCGGACTCGAGGATCACCGACTGCGACACGCTCCCGAGCAGGAGCTTGCCCACGGGGCTGCGCTTGCGCACGCCGATGACGATCAGCGAGGCGTCGAGCTCGGCGGCGCGGGCCAGCACCGTCCCCGCGGCATCGGGGTCGCAGACCTGCTCGACCGTCGCGGGCACGCCGGCTGCGGCCACCCGGGCCTGCAGGTCGGCGAGCTCGTCGGGGGTCGCGGTGCGCTCCTGCAGCGGCTTGTCGGCAGTGGCCACGTTGACGACGTGGGCGGGGACGCCGAGCAGGCCGGCGTACCGCAGGCCCGTCTCGAGCACGGGGTCGGCCGCGGCGTCCGTGGCGAGGGCGATGACGACGGTCATGAGGGGTCTCCTGGGGTCGAGGGGGCGGGGCGTGCGGGCACGGGGGTCAGTCGTCCTCGACGAAGACGACGTCGCGCTTGCGGCGGATCACCGGCAGCACCGAGACGATGAGGGCCACCGCGGCGACGGCGAGCAGGGTGGCCGACAGGGGCCGGGTGATGAACGTCGTCGGGTCGCCCTGGGAGATGAGCATCGCCCGGCGGAAGTTGTCCTCCAGCAGCGGCCCGAGGACGAACCCGAGCAGCAGGGGAGCGGCCTCGCAGCCGCACTGCACCAGCACGAAGCCGAGCAGGCGAAGAACGCGATCATCAGCACGTGGTAGGCGTTCAGGCCCACGGCGTAGGTGCCGATCGAGGCCAGGACGACGATGGTCGGGAAGAGGATCCAGTACGGCGTCTTGAGCATCCGCACCCAGATCCCGATGAGCGGCAGGTTGAGGGCCACGAGCAGGGCGTCGCCGATGAAAATCGACACGATCAGCCCCCACACCAGCTCCGGCTGCTCGTCGATGACCTTCGGGCCGGGCGTGATGCCCTGGATGATGAAGGCGCCGACCATCAGGGCCATCACCGGGTTGGACGGGATGCCGAGGGTGAGCAGCGGGATGAACGACGTCTGGGCGGCCGCGTTGTCGGCCGACTCCGGCCCCGCGACGCCCTCGAGGGCGCCGTGGCCGAACTCCTGGGGGTTGCGGGAGAGCTTCTTCTCCGCGGAGTAGGAGGCGAAGGAGGCCAGGATGTGGCCGCCGCCGGGCAGGATCCCGAGCAGCGTGCCGATCACGGTGCCGCGGCCGACCGGGCCGGGCATCCGCCGGAAGTCGTGCCGGCTGGGCCACAGGCCGCTCACGCCGGACACGAGGCCGCCGCGGCTCTGCGGGTCGCGAAGGTTGCGCAGGATCTCGGCGATGCCGAAGACACCGACGGCGAGCGCGACGAAGCTGACCCCGGAGAACAGCTCCGGGATGCCGAAGGTGAAGCGGGGCTGGCCGGTGTAGGGTCCTGGCCGACGGTGCCGAGCAGGATCCCGAGCGCGATCATCGCCAGCGCCTTCAGCACCGACCCGCGGGCCAGGGCGATCGACATCACCAGGCCGAGCACGACGAGCGCGAAGTACTCCGCCGACCCGAACGACAGCGCCACCTGGGCCAGCGGGGGTGCGGCGGCCGGGAGGACCAGCGTCCCGACCGTGCCGGCCACGAACGACCCGAGGGCGGCGGTGGCCAGGGCGACCCCGGCCCGCCCGCGACGGGCCATCTCGTGCCCGTCGATGGCCGTCACCGCCGAGGAGGACTCGCCGGGCAGGTTGATGAGGATGGCGGTCGTCGACCCGCCGTACTGGGCGCCGTAGTAGATGCCGGCGAGCATGTTGAGCGCGGTCGTCGGGCTGTCGAAGGAGAAGGTGACCGGCAGCAGCATCGCGATCGTGGCGGTGGGCCCGATGCCCGGCAGCACGCCGACCGCGGTCCCGAGGGCCCCGCCGACCAGGCAGAACAGGACGTTCTCCCACTGCAGCGCCGTCTCCAGGCCGAGCGAGAGGTTGGAGAGGAGGTCCACGTCTCGTCCCCTCAGGCGCCGAACAGCGGCAGCCGCAGCTGCAGGCCGACGACGAAGATCAGGTAGCAGGCGACCGTGATGCCGGCGGTCGCGAGGACCGCCTTGACCACGGTGGTCGTCGGTGAGGCCAGGGCGCTGGTGATCGCGGTGGCCGCGATCGCCAGGACCAGGCCTGCGACGGGGACGAGGTAGGCGAAGGCGACGACGGAGCCGAGGACGCAGGCGATGGCCCGCCACGGCAACCGGGTCAGGCCCGGGGTCACTCCCCGCCGCGCACGAAGCCGACCGCGACCGCGATGCCGAGGGCCACGAGGAGGAGGCCGAGGAGGAACGGGAACATGCCCGCGCCCATCTCGCCCCACGACCCGAGGCCGTAGCCGCGGGCGGCGAGCGCGAAGGCGGGCCGCGGCCATGGTGGCCGCGCGCGGTGTCCGTCCGACCGGGTCGGGTCGGTCGCGCCACGGTCTGCGTCGAGGACGACGGTGCCGGGCTGGGCGACGAGGAGCTGCGCCGCGCAGGGGAGCGCTTCTGGCGCTCCTCCCGCCACGCCGACCGCCCCGGGACCGGGCTCGGCCTGGCGCTCGTCGACGCCTTGCCCGGGCCAACGGCGGGTCGATGCGCGTCGAGCGCTCGCGCCTCGGCGGCCTCGCCGTGGTGCTCGACCTGCCCCGGGCGGAGGCCGCGTCGTGAGTCCCGTGACCCGGCTCGACCGCCGGCGGCTGCTGCGCGCGGCCGGCCTGTCGGCCGCGCTCCTCGGCGTCGGCGGGTCGGTGGCCTCGGCGACGCCCCGGTCGCGGGCGCGGCCCGACCTGGTGGTCGCCGGTGGCGAGGTCGGCGGCACCTTCCTGCGCTTCGGGTCGCTGCTGGCCGCCGAGCTGCGGCGCACCGGTGCCGTCGGCGACGTCGACGTGGTCGCCACCGCGGGTTCGGTGGAGAACCTGCGGCTCCTCGCGGCCGGCTCGGCCGACCTCGCCCCGGCCCTGGCCGACTCGTGGGACCCCGCGGTCCGCGGCGTCCGCGCCGTGGCCCGGCTCTACCAGACGACGCTGCACTGCCTGGTGCGCGCCGACTCGCCGGTGCGCGACGTCGCCGACCTGGCCGGCGCCCTCGTCGCCACCGGGCTGGCCGGGTCGGGCACCGCCGAGACCGCCGAGCGCCTGCTGGTCGACCGGCTCGACGCCCGGCTGCGCCCCGGCCCGCGCTCCACGGGTGTGGTCGCCCTCGCCGGCGGGGCCGTGGACGCCCTGCTGTGGTGGGGCGGTCGGCCCTCGCCCGAGCTCCTGGCCGTGGCCCGGACCCACCCCATGCGGGCCCTCGACCTCGCCTCGGTCGTCGACGCGGCCCGGGCCGACGGGGCGGCGTACCAGCGGGTGCGGCTGCCGGGCGACGTCTGGGGCCAGCCCGACGTCGGCATGGCCGGCGTGGCCGCCCTCCTGCTGTGCCGCGCCGACCTCGACGAGGAGGTCGTGCGGCCGCTCGTCGACGTCCTGCTCACCCGCGGCCCGCAGCTGGTGCCGCAGCCCTCCGGCGGCCTGCAGTACCTCGCGCCCGCGAGCCTGTGGGACACCGGCGAGGTCGACCTGCACCCGGCCGCGGCCCGGCGCTACCGGCAGCAGCACGGCTGAGCGGCGGGGCCGGGCGTGGGGTGCGGGTGTCCGGTGGGTGTGCCGTGAGGGCGGCGGCGCGGAGGAAGGTGGTGCCAACACCACCGATCGAAGGAGCTCCAGATGACCGACGACGCCAAGGCAGCCAAGGAACTGGTCGAGACGCTGAAGGACGGGGAGAAGGGCTTCGCCGACGCCGCCGACAAGCTGCGCGACAGCGACCACGCCGCGTGGGCGACGGTCCTGCACCGGCTCTCCGAGCAGCGCAAGGACTTCCAGCGCGAGATCGTCGACCTCGGACACGCCTACGGCGACGACGTGGACAAGAGCGGGACGCTCACCGCGGCCGTGCACCGCGGCTGGCTGTCGTTGAAGGACGCCCTGACCGGCGACAGCGCCGAGGGGGTGCTGAAGGCCGTGCTGACCGGGGAGGACCACGCGATCTCGGAGTACGACGACGCGCTCGAGGAGGACCTGAGCGCCGGCTTCCGCGAGGTCGTCACCCGCCAGCGTGCCGCGGTCGTCGCCGCGCGCGACGAGGTGAAGGCGCTCCAGGTCGCGAGCTAGACCACGCCTCCCGCGCCGGAGACGACCGCAGGCCCTGTCCCGGTGGGACAGGGCCTGCGGTGCTGGTACGCCATCAGGGACTCGAACCCCGAACCCGCTGATTAAGAGTCAGCTGCTCTGCCAATTGAGCTAATGGCGCATGCGTCGAGCGCGAGACGGAACGTTACCAGCGGGCGGCGGGCCCGTGAAATCGCGATCGGGGTGAAGGGGCGTGAGCCGCCTCACCGACCGGTCAGCGTGAGGCGAGGACGGCCTGGGCGGCGTTGTGGCCGCCGAGGCCCGAGACCGCACCGCCCCGGCGGGCGCCGGAGCCGCACAGCAGCACCGCGTCGTGGTCGGTCTGCACGCCCCACTGCTGGGCGGGGGTCTCGAGACGGGCGCGCCCGGCCGCCCACGGCCACTCCAGGTCGCCGTGGAAGATGTGGCCGCCCGGCATGGCGAGGTCGCGCTCGACGTCCTGCGGGATCTTGGCCTCGATGCACGGCCGGCCCTCGGGGTCGCGGGCGATGCAGGTGGCGATCGGGTCGACGAGGTGCTGGTCGAGCGCGGCGAAGGCGCGCTCGACGGCCAGGTCGCGGGTGCCGTCGGGATCGGCGTCGAAGAGCGAGGCCGGGGTGTGCAGGCCGAAGTAGGTCAGGGTGTGGGTGCCCGGCGGCACGTCGCCCAGGATGCTCGGGTCGGTCAGCGAGTGGCAGTAGACCTCGCCCGGCAGGACCGTCGGGAGGCGCCCGGCCGCGGCGTCGGCGTACGCCGCCTCGAGCTGGCTGTAGTCCTCGGCGAGGTGCAGCGTGCCGCTGAACGCGGTGGCCGGGTCGACCCCGGAGCGCAGCCGGGGGAGCCGGTCGAGCAGCACGTTGATCTTCAGCTGCGACCCCTCGGGCTTGGTGCCGGGGTCGGGCTCCTCGCCGAGCAGGATGCGCAGCACCCAGGGGGCGACGTTGGCCAGCACGTGGTCGGCGGCGACGGTGTGCTGCGAGCCGTCGGCGGCGGTCCAGGTGACCTCGGCACCGGGACCCGCGGCGTCGGTGCGGATCGCCGAGACGCCCGCCTCGGTCAGCACCTCGGCGCCGGCCTCGACGGCGGTGCGCAGCAGGGCGTCGGTGACCGCGCCCATGCCGCCCACGGGCACCCGCCACTCGCCCGTGCCGTTGCCCAGCAGGTGGTAGAGGAAGCAGCGGTTCTGCACCAGCGACGGGTCGCGCAGGGAGGCGAAGGTGCCGATCAGGGCGTCGGTGGCGACGACCCCGCGCACGGTGTCGTCGCGGAACCGGCGCTCCACGGCCTCGCCCAGCGGCCGCTGCACGACGTCGCGCCAGGTGGTCGGGTCGATGCGCTCGCGCAGGTCGCGCTCGGACGGCAGCGGCTGGAGCAGGGTGGGCGCGACCACCCGGGCCAGCGCGGCCACCTCGGTGTAGAAGCTGCGCCAGGCGTCGTGCTCGGCGTCGGAGCCGGTGAGCTCGGCGAAGGACGCCCGGGTCGGCTCCTTCTCGTTGCGCTCGACCAGCAGCCCGCCGGGCTTCCCGTCGCGCAGCGTGGGCGTGTAGGACGCCGTGCGCCGCGACGACAGGGTGACCTGGAGGTCGAGGTCGGCCATGAGCGGCTCGGGCATCAGCGAGACGAGGTAGGAGTAGCGCGACAGGCGGGTCGGCACGCCCGGGAACGCCGCGGCCGAGACCGCGGCGCCGCCGGTGTGGTCCAGCCGCTCCAGCACCAGCGTCGACAGGCCAGCGCGGGCGGCGTACGCCGCGGCGACGAGGCCGTTGTGGCCGCCGCCCACGACGACGACGTCGTAGCGGCTCCGGCTGCTGCTGGCGGGGGTGCTGGCGCTCACCGGCTCACCGTAGCGAGCCCCGGGAATGTAGAAGCTTCAACTACTGTTGGACCGGACAGCACGCTGGAGCCCGCCGGCGCCGACCCGAGGAGACTGGTGGCCATGCCCGCACAGACCGTCGACGACCTGACCGTCCTGGACCGCATCCCCGCGCCCGGGCTGGGTGACCAGCCGCGTCCGGTGTGGAGCGTGACCACGGCCCCGCAGGGCCACGAGGGGGAGGGGTTCCCGGTGCGCCGGGCCTTCGCCGGCATCGACCTGGCCCGCCTCGACCCGTTCATCATGATGGACCAGATGGGCGAGGTGGAGTACGCGCCGGGCGAGCCCAAGGGCACGCCGTGGCACCCGCACCGCGGCTTCGAGACCGTCACCTACATCATCGACGGCGTCTTCGACCACCGTGACTCCCACGGCGGCGGCGGGTCGATCACCAACGGCGACACCCAGTGGATGACTGCCGGGTCCGGGCTGCTGCACATCGAGACGCCGCCGGAGTGGCTGGTGCAGCAGGGCGGGCTCTTCCACGGCATCCAGCTGTGGGTCAACCTGCCCCGTGACGCCAAGATGACCGCCCCGAAGTACCAGGACATCCGCTCCCGCGAGGTCTCCCTGCTCACGACCCCCGACGCCGGCGCGCTCGTGCGGGTCATCGCCGGAGAGGTCGCGGGCCACGGCGGCCCCGGCGCCACGCACACCCCGATGACGCTCGTCCACGCCACCGTCGAGCCCGGCGCCCGTCTCGAGCTGCCGTGGGACGTCGACTTCAACGCCCTCGTCTACGTGCTCGGCGGCCACGGCTCCGTCGGCGACGGCGACCAGGCCGCCTCCGTCCGGACCGGGCAGACCGCCGTCCTCGGCGCCGGCGACTACCTCACCGTCACCGCCGACGGCAGCCAGGAGAGCCGCTCGCCGACGCTCGACGTGGTCGTGGTCGGCGGACGCCCCATCCGCGAGCCGCTGGCCTGGGCCGGGCCGTTCGTGATGAACACCAAGGACGAGGTCCTCGAGGCCTACCGCTCCTTCCAGCGCGGCGACTTCGGGCACGTCCCGGCCTGAGCCGTCCTGGGCGGGCAGGATGGGTGCCGTGCAGGCGCCCGACCGACCGCTGACCGCCGAGGGCGTGCTCGCCTGGGCCCGTGACCGGGACGCCACGCCCGCGGCGGTGCGGCCCCACCCCCACCCGTTCGAGCAGGACCAGCGGGCCGGTGGCTTCGCCTGCGTCGGGGAGACCCACCTGTACGTCGCCCTGCACGACGGCTCGTCCACCACCCGCTCGCTCGTCGACGTCGACGCCGGCACCGGCGTCGACGGCGTCCTGGACGAGGAGTGGGCCCGGTCCCGGCACCGGCAGCGGGCGCTCGACCCGCGCAGCCTCGGTCCCTGGCAGTCGGTCGCGGTCGCTGCTGTCGAGGCCGGCACGGTCCCGGCCCGCCTGCCCGCGGCCGTGCTCGCCGACCTGGGAGCCGCCGCCTTCACCGAGGCCGACCGCGACCACGCCGACTGGCTCTGGCTGCGCCTGCACCGCAGTCCGCACCCGCCGCTTCGGGCCCTGGCCGGCGACGACCGCCTGCTCGCCCCGCCCCCGCCGCCCGGCCGGGCCGGTCGGCGTACGCACCCGTGCCCGCTGTGCGCCACGCCCGCGCCCCACCTGGACCGCTACCCCCGGGCGGTGTGCGACGAGTGCGCCCGCCGGACCGTCGACCGCCACGGTGCGCCGGTGGTCGGGTGGAACGCCTCGCTCGGCGGCGGGTTCGAGGCCCGCGCTCCCGATGCGGAGGGGGCGCCGGCGGGGTCGGGCGCCGTCAACGACGACGTGACCCGCACCGGCGAGGTCTGGGTCGACGGGCACCCGTGCCGGATGGGCGAGGCGCGGTTCGGGGGCATCGTGGTGGAGGCTGTCGGCGACGTGTCTTAGGGTCACCTCACATGGCCCACGTCTTCCGCGACGCGCACGGCGTCCCGCACGTGCGCGGCCGTGACGTCCTCGACCTGGCCCGGGGCCAGGGGGCGGCGCTGGCGCACGACCGGGCGTGGCAGCTGGAGTGGCTGCGCCGTCGCGCCACCGGCACGACGGCCGATCTCGTCGGGGTCGGCGGCGAGGCCTGGGACCGGTTCGCGGTCCGGGTGCGGATCGCCGACACCGGGCGGCGAGCGCTCGACGCCCTGTCGCCCGAGAGCCGGGCCTTCGTGGCGGCGTACGTCGAGGGCGTCAACGCCGGCCTCGCCGCGACGTCCCGCCCGCCCGAGCTCACCGCCCTCGGCCGCGACGCGCAGCCCTGGGAGGAGTGGACGCCGCTGGCCACGTTCCACGCCCAGCAGGTGATGTTCGCCGACATCGGGTCGCTGCTGTGGGAGCGCACCGCACGCGAGGTGCTCGGCGACGACGCGGCGCTGCTCTCGCACGAGGGTCCGCTGCCCGCGGGCAGCAACGCCTGGGCCGTCGGCGGCGACCGCACCGCGACCGGGCTCCCGCTCGTCGGCGGTGACCCGCACCGCACCTTCGAGTCGCCGGGCGTCTACCACCAGGTGCGTCTCGCCTGCGACGACCCCGACGACGACCTCGACGTGGTCGGCTTCGCCTTCGCCGGGGTGCCGGGCGTGCAGCACTTCGCGCACGCCGGCGAGGTCGCCTGGGCCATCACCAACGCCATGGCCGACTACCAGGACCTCGACGACGTCGGGCCCGACCACGACGGGCCGACCGTGCTGCCCGGCGTCGGGTTCCGCGGGCCCTCCACCGAGCTCGGCGACCTGGGCTTCGAGGCCCTGCTGCCGCTGCTGCGCGCCCGCACCGTCGACGACGTCGACGCCGCGCTCGACCACTGGGTCGAGCCGGTCAACAACGTCGTCATCGCCGACGTCCGGGGCACGGTGCGCTACCGCTGGGCCGGCCGCGTGCCGACCCGCGACGCGTCGGGCGCCTGGACGGGGTGGGTCACCGACGCCCACCGCGTCGACGTCGGCCCCGACGGCCAGGTCGTCACCGCCAACGAGCGCCGCGGGCCCGAGAGCGCCGAGATCGGCCACGAGTTCGCCCCTCTCTTCCGCGCCCAGCGCATCCGCGCGCTGCTCGACGGGCGCACCGGTCTCACCGTCGACGACTTCGCCGCCATCCACGCCGACGACCGGCTCGGTGCCGTCGACGCCCTGCGCGCCCTGGCGCCCGCCCGCTTCGCCGGGTGGGACGGCCGGATGGCGGCCGGGTCGGCCGACGCGGCGGCGTACGCGGTGTGGCGGACGGCCCTGGTGCGCCGGGTCGCCGCCCTCGGGGTCTTCGACGGCCTGCGCGACCGCTCGCCCGACCCGCTGGTGGCGCCATGGTTCGACGTGACGACGTACGTCGCGCTGGCCCTGCCGACGCTCGCCGCCGCCGACCGGCCGTTCGGCATCGACCTGGCCGAGCAGGCGCGCCTGGCCGAGGCCGACCTCGACGCCGCCGAGGCGGCCGGCGAGGTGCCGGCGACCTGGGGTGCGACGCACGTCTTCGACCCCCTCCACGCCTTCGACCTCGCCCCACACCTCCAGGCGCCCGCGGTGCCCGCCGTGCCCGTGGGCGGCGACCTCGACTGCGTGCGCTGCGTGGCGTCGCTGCCCGGCGTCACCGACGTCGCCTACCGCGGCTCGGTGGCCCGCTACGTGTGGGACCTCTCCGACCGCACGGCGAGCGGCTGGGCGGTCCCGATGGGTGCCTCCGGCGTGGCCGGCGACCCGCACCACGTCGACCAGCTGCCGCTGTGGGCCGAGGCCCGGCTCGCGCCCGTGGTCACCGACTGGGCGCGCCTGGTGGGCGACGACGACGTGGACGCCGTGCTCCACGCCCTGGAGGAGTCATGACGCTCGGCCTGCGCCCGCTCGACCCCGCCACCGAGGCCGAGGTCGTGCACGCCTGGGTCACCCAGGAGCGGGCGCGCTTCTGGATGATGCAGGACCACACGCTGGACGAGGTGCGCGAGATCTACCAGTGGATCCACGACCAGCCGACCCACGCGGCGTACCTCGTGCGCGACGGCGACGTGCCCGTCGGGTTGTTCCAGACCTACGACCCGCGGGCCGAGGAGGTGGGGGAGCACTTCCTCGTCGAGCCGGGCGACGTGGGCATCCACCTGCTCCTGGCCCCGCCCGTCGGGGCCGAGCCGCGCCCGGGCTTCACCGCCGAGGTCGCCGCGCTCGTGCTCGGGTCGGTGTTCGCGGATCCCGAGGCGCAGCGGGTCGTCGTCGAGCCCGACGCACGCAACGCCAAGGCCGTCGCCCGGGCCGAGCGGATGGGCTGCACGATGGGTGAGGTCGTGGAGCTCTCGACCAAGCCGGCCCGGCTCGGGTTCCTGCCCCGGTCGGCCTACGTGAGGGTCTTCGCGCAGGACGGTGGGGCGTAGAGGTCGAGCGGGGCTGCCTGCGGGTCGGGGGCGGACGCAGCGGACCCCGGCCCGCTGCTGCGGACCGGGGTCACGGTGCTGGGGTGAGTAACGGGACTCGAACCCGCGACATCCGCCACCACAAGGCGGCGCTCTACCAGCTGAGCTATACCCACCATGCCGGCTCCGCAGGATCACCGCGTGCCGGACGGGGACGAGTGTAGACCGATCAGGCCCCGGACCCGGAATCGGCCCCGGTCGGTCCGGCGGCGCCCGTGAGCGACCCGCCGTGCCGCTCGGCCACGGCGCGCGCGGCGGCGGTGTCGGGGCCGGGCGCGGGCACGAAGACCGTGTCGCGGTAGTAGCGCAGCTCCTCGATGCTCTCCTGGATGTCGGCCAGCGCGCGGTGGTTGCCCTGCTTGGTCGGCGCGGCGTAGTAGGCGCGCGGGTACCAGCGGCGGGAGAGCTCCTTGATGGAGGAGACGTCGACGATCCGGTAGTGAAGGAAGGCGTCGAGGTCGGTCATGTCGCGGGTGATGAAGGACCGGTCGGTCGCCACCGTGTTGCCGGCCAGCGGCGGCCGGCTGTCGGAGGGGCAGTGCTCGCGCAGGTAGGCCATCACCTGCTCCTCGGCCTCGGCCAGGCCCACGCCCCGCTCGAGCTCCTCGAGCAGACCGGAGCTCTCGTGCATCGAGCGCACGAACGGCACCATCTGCTCCAGCGCCTCGGCGGGCGGCTTGATGATGATGTCGACGCCGTCGCCGAGGACGTTGAGGTCGAAGTCGGTGACGAGCGCGGCGATCTCCACCAGCGCGTCGGCGCCGAGGTCGAGCCCGGTCATCTCGCAGTCGATCCAGACCAGGCGTTCGGTGGCGTTGCTCACGACCGGCCACCCTACGTCGTCGCTCTCAGGGCCGGTTCAGACCGGCGGGCTAGCCTGCCGCCGTACGACGGACGAGCAGGTGAGACGACCCGGGAGGGGCCTCGAGGTGGCAAGCAAGGCCAAGGCGCAGACCAAGGCGGCGGAGCGGCAGGAGCGGCTCGAGCAGCTCAAGCGCCAGCAGGCGGCCCAGGAGCGCAAGCGCAACCTGATGGTGGGCGGCGTGGTCGTGCTCGTCGTGGCGGTCCTCGCGGCGACGATCTTCCTGCTCACCCGGGGCGGGGGCGACGACGCCGCGGCGTCCGCCGCCGGCCAGAGCGAGTACGGCGTCACCATCGGCCCGGCCGACGCGCCGACCCAGGTCGTCATCTACGAGGACTTCCTCTGCCCGGCCTGCGGTGCCTTCGAGGCCGCGACCCGCGACCAGCTGGCCCAGGCCGCCGAGGAGGGCAAGGTCCGCGTCGACTACCGCCCCTTCGAGCTGCTCGGCCAGTACGGCGACTACTCGGCCCGCTCGGCCGCGGCGTTCGGCGTCGTGCTGCAGGAGTCGGGCCCGGAGGTCGCGAAGAAGTTCCACGACCTGCTCTACGAGAACCAGCCCGAGGAGGGCGCGTCGTCCTACCCCGACGCCGATGCCCTCATCGACCTCGCGGTCGAGGCCGGCGCCGACGAGGCGGCCGTGCGCCCGGGCATCGAGGCCGGGGAGAACGACTTCTCCGACGGCGCGACGAAGGAGGCCGAGGACGCCGGCGTCCAGGGCACCCCGACCATCTTCGTCGACGGCGAGCGCACCCAGCTCTCGCCCGAGCAGCTGCTCGCCGAGATCGGCTGACCGGGCGCACCGCACGGCTGCACGAAGGCCGGACCCCGGTGGCTCCGGGGCCACGCTCGCTGGCACCATCCGGCGGGTGACCACGACCCCGGAGCCCCACCCCCTCGCCGACGTCGTCGCCGGCCTGCCCAAGGCCGAGCTGCACGTGCACCACGTCGGCTCGGCGTCGGTGCGGATCGTCTCCGAGCTGGCGGCCCGCCACCCCGGCACCGTGCCGTCGGACCCCGACGAGCTGCGCGCGTTCTACGCCTTCCGCGACTTCGCGCACTTCATCGACGTCTACCTCGCCGTCGTCGCGCTCGTCCGCACGCCCGACGACGTGCGCTACCTGACCTACGAGATCGCCCGCGACCTGGCCACCACCCAGTCGGTGCGGTACGCCGAGCTCACCTGCACGCCGTACACCTCAGTGCGCGCGGGTGTGCCCATCGAGGGCTACACCGAGGCGCTCGAGGACGCCCGGGTCGCCGCCGAGCGCGACTTCGGCCTGGTGCTCCGCTGGATCTACGACATCCCGGGCGAGGCCGGCATCCCGGCGGCCGACGACACGCTGTCCTACGCGCTCGACCACCGCACGGACGCGCTGGTCGGGTTCGGGCTGGGCGGGCCGGAGGTCGGGGTGCCGCGCCCGCAGTTCAAGCCGCACTTCGACGCCGCCCGGGCCGCCGGCCTGCACTCGGTGCCCCACGCCGGCGAGACCACCGGCCCCGAGACCGTGTGGGACGCCTTGCGCGAGCTCGGCGCCGAGCGCATCGGCCACGGCACCTCTGCGGCCCGCGACCCCGAGCTGCTGGCCCACCTGGCCGACCGCGCGATCCCGCTCGAGGTGTGCCCGTCGTCCAACATCGCCACCCGCGCCGTCGCCTCGCTCGCCGAGCACCCGCTGCGCACGTTCGTCGACGCGGGGGTCGTGGTGACGATCAACTCCGACGACCCGCCGATGTTCGGCACCACCCTCAACCGGGAGTACGAGATCGCGGCCGACCTGCTCGGCCTCGACCTGCCCGGGCTGGCCCACCTCGCGCGCGCGGCCGTGGCGGCGTCGTACGCCCCCGAGGAGGTCAAGGTGCGGATCCTCGACGAGGTCGCGGCGTACGTCGAGCGCGCCTAGGCCCCGCCCCGGCCGCACCAGCGGCCCCTAGACGGGCTCGGTCTGCTCGGCCTGCTCGGCCTGGTCGGCTTGCCCGGAGGGGGCTGCGACGCGCGACGCCCCGGCGACGAGGGCGAGCCGGAAGCGGCTCTCGTCCTCGGTGCCGGGGGCGGCGGTCATGACCACGATCTTGAGGTCGGCCTCCCCGTCGGTGAGGGTGTCGCAGTCGACGGTGAGCGGTCCGACGGCCGGGTGGTGGACGACCTTGCGGTCCTCGCGGTGCGCGCCGACGGTGCCGGCCGCCCACAGCGTGGCGAACCGCTCGTTGCCCTCCAGCAGGTGGCGCACCAGCGCGGCCAGCCGCGGGTCGTGCGGGTGTCGCCCGGTGGCGCGACGCAGGTCGGAGACGACGGCGCGCTCGGTGCGGGCGGCGTGCTCGACGACGACGGGCCACTGCGGGATGACCGCACCGTCGCCGGCGACCGGGAAGACGCAGCGCGCGAAGCTGCGGGCCACGACCGGCAACCGCGCCGGGTCGCCGAGCAGGGCCGCCCAGCCGGGGTTCCACCAGACGAGCTGCCAGTCGGCGGCGAAGACGGCGACCGCGGCGTCGTCGAGCCGGGACACCAGGCGCAGGACGCCGGGGGAGAGGTGCTCGGAGACCAGGCCGTCGTGGGGCACCGCGAGCGAGGCGAGCCGGAACAGGTGGTCGCGCTCGGCGGTGTCGAGCTGCAGCGCCCGGGCCAGCGCGGCCGCGACCTGGGCCGAGGGCGTGGTGGCCCGTCCCTGCTCGAGCCGGACGACGTAGTCGACCGAGACGCCCGCGAGCTCGGCCAGCTCCTCGCGGCGCAGCCCGGTCGCCCGTCGCCCGTGCCGCGCCGGCAGGCCGACGGCCTCCGGAGGCAACCGGTCGCGCCAGGCGCGGAGCGTGGGGCCGAGCTCGGTCGGGGAGGTCACCCCTCGATCATGCCGCGGCCGGGGCCGGGGGCCGACCCGCCAGGGTGGTACGCCGACTCCTACCGTCGAGGCGTCCCTGGTGGCCCGCTCGCCGGCGCCGCAGGGTGGAGTCATGACCACCACCTTCATCACCGGGGCCAACAAGGGCCTCGGCCTCGAGACCGCCCGCCGCCTGGTGAACCTCGGCCACACCGTCGTCCTCGGGGCGCGCGACCCGGAGCGCGGCGCGGCCGCCGCCGCCGACCTCGGGGTCCGCTTCGTGCGCATCGACGTCACCGACGACTCCTCCGTCCGGGCCGCGGCCGCCGACGTCGAGGCGCACGAGGGCCACGTCGACGTCCTCGTCAACAACGCCGGCATCCCGGGCGCGGCGGTCGACGCCGAGGCGCTCACCGGCCGCGACGTCCTCGAGGTCCTCGATGTCAACGTCGCGGGCGTCGTGCGCACCACCACGGCCTTCCTGCCCCTGCTGCGCCGCTCGCCGGACCCCGTCATCGTCAACGTCAGCAGCGGGATGGGCTCGCTCGAGCACACCCACGACCCCGACCGGGCCGAGTCGCAGGTCATCGCCCCGGCCTACACCGCCTCCAAGGCCGCCCTGACGATGCTGACCACGCAGTACGCCAAGGCGCTGCCCGACGTGCGGGTGAACGCCGCCGACCCCGGCTACACCGCCACCGACCTCAACGGGCACAGCGGCCCGCAGACGGTCACCGAGGGCACCGACGCGGTCGTGGCCCTGGCCACCGAGGGACCCGGGCACGGCTCGGGCCGGCTCGTGGACCGCCACGGCGAGACCGCCTGGGGCTGAGCGGGGCGCCGGAGGCGGCACCCGGCTCGGCGCCCCGTTCGCGCCCCGTTCGCACCTCGTGCTTGCGCCCCCGGTGACCGGGGGGACCTGCGGTCACGACCTGGGTGGCGCCCCCGGCAGGACTCGAACCTGCGACCAGGACATTAGAAGTGACCCGCTCTGTCCAGCTGAGCTACGGAGGCCGGCGAGGCCGAGGATAGTCAGGCGAAGGCGTCGACGACGCGCGAGGCCTGGGTCTCGGCGAGCGCGGGGAGGGTGCCGAGGACGCTCGCGGCGTCCTGGCCGACGACGTAGCCGCCGACGACCGAGACGAACCGGCCGTCGAGGAGCGGCGCGGCGACGAGCTGGAAGACGACGGGGACCTGCTGGCCGCCCGCGGTGATGGTGCCGGAGGCCTCGATGGCGGCCTGGTCGGAGGCGCCGCTGACCGGCGTCGAGTCGTCCACTGTGATCTGCAGGTCGATCGTCACGCCGTCGTCGTCGGTGGTCTGCACCGACGTGCACTGCGCCAGGGTCTCCTTGAAGGTGGCGAAGGCCTCGAGGACGGCGCCGGCGTCGGCGTAGGCCTCGACCTGGCTGTTGATGGTGGTCTGGCCGGAGTCGGACTGCAGGCCGAGGTCGGTCTCGGCCTCTTCGTCGGGGTCGGAGCCGAGGGCGTCGCTGAACTCGCCGACGTCGCCCAGGCAGGTGTCCCCGAACGGGCCGTCGTCGGCGTCGCCGCCGTCCTCGCCGTCGTCGGCCTGGGGTGTGAAGCCGGCGGGCAGGTCGGCCGGGGTGAGCAGCAGGGCCTCGAGGTCGGCCTCGGTGGGGACGGCGCCGGAGCCGCCATCCTCGGAGTCGCTGGTGGCCTCCGAGGAGGGCGCGTCCGAGGTCGGCGCGGCCGAGGAGCTCGAGCTGCGGTTGTTGTCGGCGTCGCTGTCGTCGTCGCCGCCGCCGCACGCGGCGAGCGAGAGGCCGAGGACGAGCGCGGCGCTGGCGGACGCCGTACGGCGCAGGACGGTGCGGGGGTGGGAGGTCACGCGCCGGACCCTAGGAGGCGGGGCGTGCGCCCGCACCCTCCCTCGGTGGGGCGTGCTCAGCGACGGTGCTGGTCCATCCAGGCCTCGACGTCGTCGGCGGTGCGGGGGAGCGAGGCCGAGAGGTTGCGGGGGCCGTCGTCGGTGAGGAGCACGTCGTCCTCGATGCGGATGCCGATGCCGCGGAGGTGCTCGGGGGCGAGGAGGTCGTCCTCCTGGAAGTACACGCCGGGCTCGACGGTGAGCACCATGCCGGCCTCGAGCGTGGCCTCCTTGTAGGCCTCGGGAGCGGCGCGGCCGCAGTCGTGCACGTCGAGGCCGAGCATGTGGCTGGTGCCGTGCAGGGTCCAGCGGCTGTAGACCTTCGAGTCGGGGTCGAGGGCCTCCTCGGCGCTCACGGGCAGCAGGCCGAGGTCCTCGAGCCCGAAGGCGAGCACCCGCATCGAGGCGTCGTGGATGCCGGCGAAGGGGCGGCCGGGCACCGCCGCGGCGATGCCGGCCTCCTGCGCGGCCAGCACGAGCTCGTACAGCTCGCGCTGCAGGGCGGTGAAGCGGCCGTCGACGGGCAGGGTGCGGGTGACGTCGGCGGTGTAGAGCTCGCGGCCCTCGACGCCCATGTCGAGCAGCAGCAGCTGGCCCGGGAGGACCGGGCCGTCGTTGTCGATCCAGTGCAGCGTGGTGGCGTGCGACCCGGCGCCGACGATGGAGTCGTAGCCGATGTCGTTGCCCATCGCGCGGGCGCGCCGGAAGAACGTGCCCTCGATCCAGCGCTCACCGAACTCCAGCACCCGGTCCCACTCGGCGACGGAGTCGGCGAACCCGAGCGCGGTGATGTCGCAGGCCTCCTGCAGCTGGTCGACCTCCCAGTCGTCCTTGACCAGGCGCAGCTCGGAGACCACGCGGGCCAGGTCGGCGTCGAGGCCATCGTCGCCGGGCACCTGGCGGTCGACGTCGGCGGAGACCCCGCGGTGCACCCGGGTCTTGCCGGGCCGGGCGAGCACGTCGGGCAGCTCGTCGACGTGCTTGACGGTCATGCCGAGCCGGTCGGCGAGCTCGCCGAGCGAGGGCCGCTTGCCGGCCCACAGGGCGCCGTACGCGCGGTCGCGGAAGAACTCGTCGCTGTCGCGGCCCGACCGCGGGCGGGCGTAGAGGACCGACTCGCCGTCCTCGACGACCAGCACGGCGTCGGTGGTCTGGTTGCCGGTGAGGTAGACGTGGCCGGTGTCGACGCGGAAGCGGTAGTCGGTGTCGTTCGAGCGCACCTTGAACCCGCCGCCGGGCAACACCAGCCGCTCGCCCGGGAACGCCGCGGCGAGCCGCTCGCGGCGCTGCGCGGTCCGCTCGACGAACGACGCGGGCGGCACGACGTCCTCGCGGTCGTCCCAGCCCTCGCGCATGAACGCGGCGTACGCCGCCGGGACGGCCGGGTCGTGCGACTCCACCTTGAGCGCCTCGGTGCCCTCGGGCAGGGTCTCGTCAGGGGTGCCGGTCGCGGGGGTCTGCTCGCTCACGCCAGCCGACTGTACGCCGGGTGGGCCGAGCTCAGGGTGCCTGCCCGATAGGCTGCGCGCGTGCAAGGACGCCGCCTCGACAGCCGCTCGTTCACGGTCGTGGCGACCGTGGCGGTGGCCGGTGGCGCCCTGGTGATGCTCGTGGTCCTCGCCTTGTCGGGCGCGCCCGCGGTGACGCTGCTCGCGACGGCGCTCGCGGCCCTGCCGGTGGTGCCGCTCGTGGCTGCGTACCTCTGGCTCGACCGCTACGAGCCCGAGCCGCGCACCCTGCTCGTGCAGGCGCTCCTGTGGGGGGCCTTCGCCTCCACGGCGATCGCGATCGTCCTCGGCGGCGTCGGCGGGCTGTTCGTGCCCGTGCGCGACGAGGTGTCGCTCGCCGTCGTGGCGCCGGTGACCGAGGAGGCGGCCAAGGGCCTGTTCCTCGTCCTGCTGCTGTGGTGGCGGCGCCACGAGATCGACGGGGTCCTCGACGGCATCGTCTACGCCGGCATGGTGGGCATCGGCTTCGCCTTCACCGAGAACGTCCTCTACCTCTCCGCGGCGTGGAACGGCAGCGACAGCATGGGCCCCGGCGGCCTGGTCGGCATCACCTCGACCTTCGTGCTGCGCTGCGTCTTCAGCCCCTTCGCGCACCCGCTGTTCACCGCCTTCACCGGCATCGGCATCGGCCTCGCCGTCGGGTCCCGGTCGACGTCGGTGCGCATGCTCGCCCCGCTGGGCGGATACCTCGTGGCGGTGCTCGCCCATGCGACCTGGAACGGTTCGACCATCTTCGGCACCGCCGGCTTCGCCGGGGTGTACGTCGTCCTGATGCTGCCCGCCCTCGGCGGGCTGACCGCGCTGGCCCTGTGGGCCCGGCGCTCGGAGGCCACCATGCTCACCGCTGCCCTGCACGACGCGGCGGCGCGCGGCCTCATCCCCGCCACCGACATCCCCTGGGTGGTCGACCTGCGCGCCCGGCGCGCGGCCCGCCGCCACGCCCGGCTGGCGGGCGGCCCGGCCGCGGCCCGCGCGATGGGCGACTACCAGCAGGCGCTGGTCGAGCTCGGGTTCCTGCACTCCCGGCTGCTGCGTGGCACCCCGCCGCCCGACTGGCAGGCGCGGGGCGCCGCCCACGTGGAGCGGGTGCGCGTCGTCCGCCCCTACGTCGCGTTCCCCGGACAGGTGGTGCCGACGGCATGAGCGGGTCCCCCACCCCGACCACCCCGGCCGCGACCGCCGACGACAGCCGCATGGTCACCGCCCTGGTGCGGCTGCGCCAGGCGCTCGTCGAGGCCGAGCTGCCCCTCGACCTGCCCGGCACCGAGGAGCTGCGTGCCTCGCGCTCGGCGGTCATCGACCAGCTCGAGGACTACGTCATCCCGCGGCTGATGACGCTCGAGGCGCCGCTGCTCGCCGTCGTCGGCGGGTCGACCGGTGCCGGCAAGTCGACGCTGGTCAACTCCCTCGTCGGCGAGCGCGTCACCACCTCGGGCGTCCTGCGCCCCACCACCCGCTCGCCGGTGCTCGTGCACCACCCGGGCGACGGCCACTGGTTCGGCCAGGACCGGCTGCTGCCCGACCTGGTGCGCGTGCAGCACACCACCGACGACCCCGACTCCTTGCAGCTGGTGGCCTCCGACTCGGTGCCGCCGGGCCTGGCCATCCTCGACGCGCCCGACGTCGACTCCGTCGAGGAGCGCAACCGGCTGCTGGCCGCCCAGCTGCTCGCCGCGGCCGACCTGTGGCTGTTCGTCACCTCGGCCGCGCGGTACGCCGACCAGGTGCCGTGGGGCTTCCTGCGGCAGGCCGCCGAGCGGTCGACCTCGGTCGCGATCATCCTCGACCGCACCCCCGACGAGGCCATCCAGACCGTCTCCACCCACCTGGCCCGGATGCTGGCCAGCCGGGGCCTCAAGGACTCGCCGCTGTTCGTCGTCACCGAGGGCGTCATCGACCGTGACGGGCTGCTGCCCCCGGCCAACGTGGTCGAGGTGCGCACCTGGTTGGAGTCCCTGGCCGCCGACGTCGACGCGCGGCACGCCGTCGTGCGCCAGACCCTCGACGGCGCCGTGCGCACCGTCACCCACCGGGTCCACCCGGTGGCCGACGCCTGCGTGGAGCAGACCGCGATCGCCGTACGGCTGAAGGAGGCGGTCGACCGGGCCTACGACGCCGCCGTCGCCGACGTCAACGCCGCCTGCGCCGACGGCACCCTGCTGCGGGGCGAGGTGCTGGCGCGGTGGCAGGAGTTCGTCGGCACGGGCGAGCTGCTGCGCTCGCTCGAGACCCGGGTCGGTGGCCTGCGCGACCGGCTGGTCAACGCCATCAAGGGCAAGCCCCAGCAGGCCGAGCGGGTCACCGTGGCCGTGGAGTCCGGCCTCGAGACGCTCATCCTCGAGCACGCCGAGGCCGCGGCCGAGCGGGCCCACGCCGCCTGGAGCCAGCAGCCGGCCGGCGCCGGGCTCCTCGAGCACGCTCCGGGCGACCTGGGCCGCGCCTCGCGCGACCTGCGCCGCCGGGCCGAGGCCGCGGTGCGCGAGTGGCAGTCCGACGTGCTCGACATGGTGCGCGCCGAGGGGGCCGACAAGCGCACCACCGCGCGCTTCCTGGCCTTCGGGGTCAACGGGCTCTCGGTCGCGCTCATGGTCGTCGTCTTCGTCCACACCGCCGGCGTCACCGGCACCGAGGCCGGCATCGCCGGCGGCTCGGCCGTGCTCGGGCAGAAGCTGCTGGAGGCCGTCTTCGGTGACCAGGCCGTGCGCTCGCTGGCCGAGCGGGCCCGCCGCTCGCTCGAGGAGCGCGTCACCGGCCTCATGGACGCCGAGCGTGCCCGCTATCTTTCCCGCGTCGACGCGCTGGCGCTGCGACCGACCGCGGCGGAGGGGCTGCGCGAGGCCGCCCGGCGGGTCGAGGACCTGCGCTACGAGGCGTCCAAGCGGGACGCCCCCACTGGAGAGACCCTGTGACCTCACTGCTCGAAGGCGCCCGCAAGCTCGTCACGCGCGGCACCGACATCGGTGCCCGCATCGAGGCGCTCGAGGCGGCGGCCGAGGCGGCGCGCGGGCGGGTCGACGACGACGTGGTCGACGAGGCCGTCACCGTGTCCGCCCGCGCCGCCGGGCGCCTGCGGCTCTCGGCCGAGCACACCGTCGTCGCGATCGCGGGGGCGACGGGGTCGGGCAAGTCGTCCACCTTCAACGCGCTGACGGGCCTCGAGCTCTCCTCCACCGGCGTGCGTCGGCCCACCACGTCGTGGGCCACGGCCTGCGTCTGGGGCTCGGCCGGCGCGGCCGACCTGCTGGAGTGGCTCGGCATCCCGCCGCGCCACCAGACCATGCGCGACTCGCTGCTCGACTCCTCCCAGGACCGCACCGCGGCCGGTCGGGCCGACCGCGAGCTCGACGGCGTCGTCCTGATGGACCTGCCCGACCACGACTCCACCGAGGTCAGCCACCACCTCGAGGTCGACCGGCTGGTGCTGCTCGCCGACCTGCTGGTCTGGGTCCTCGACCCGCAGAAGTACGCCGACGCCGCCATCCACGACCGCTACCTCGCCCCGCTGGCCACCCACGCGGGCGTCATGGTCGTCGTGCTCAACCACATCGACACCGTGCCCGAGGAGCGTCGGCAGTCGATGGTCGACGACGTGCGCCGGCTGCTCGACCTCGACGGGCTGCCGTCGGTGCCCGTCTTCCCGGTCAGCGCGCGCCAGGGCATCGGCATCGACGACCTGCGTCGCGAGATCGCCTCCCGCGTCGAGGCCAAGAAGCTGACCCGGCAGCGGCTCGAGGCCGACCTGCGGAGCGCGGCCGGGCGCCTCGACGAGGCCAGCGGCGGCGCCGAGCCGCGTGAGCTCCCGCCGGCGCGGGTGCGCAAGCTCGAGGACGCCCTGGCCGACTCCGCCGGCGTGCCGGTCGTGGTCGACGCGGTCGAGCGGTCCACCCGGTTGCGGGCGGGACGGGCGACGACGTGGCCCGCAGTCTCGTGGGTTTCCCGCCTCAAGCCCGACCCGCTGAAGAAGCTCGACCTCGACCTGGGCGCGGCCGGGGCGGCGCTGGCCGGCCGCGAGGACCGCCGGCCGCGGCTCCCCGCGACCAGCCCGGTCCAGCGCGCTCGCGTCGACACCGAGGTGCGGGCCCTGGCTGACGACGCCTCGGCGGGGCTCGGGCCCTCGTGGGTCGAGGCGGTGCGCCGAGCCTCCACGTCGCGGCTGCCCGAGGTGGCCGACCGGCTCGACCGCGCCCTGGCCTCGACCGACCTCGGCGTCGAGAAGCTCCCCGTGTGGGCCGGGCTCGTGCGGGTGCTGCAGTGGGTGCTCGTCCTGGCCGCCCTGACCGGCCTGGTGTGGACCGGCTTGCTCGTCGTCGGCGGCGACCTCTCCGGCAACGCCCCCCAGCTCGCCGGGATGCCGGTGCCGCTGCTGCTGCTCGTCGGGGGAGTGGTGCTGGGCGTCCTCCTCGCCCTCGCCTGCCGGGCCCTGGTCGCCGGCACCGCCCGCGCTCGCGCCGAGGCGGCCGACGAGCGGCTGCGCGCAGCCGTGCACGAGGTCGCCGACGAGCTCGTCGTCGCGCCCGTGCGGGCCGAGCTGGCGGCGTGCTCGACGGTGCGCAGCCGCGTCGCCACCGTCCTCAAGGACTGACGGCCGGCTCCACCGTCCAGGAGTCGTCCACAGGACGACGCCCGGATCCCTCCGTCCACAGGCCCGCCGCGCCCCGACGTGGCTGTCGGTGGTGCCGCCTTGGCTCGTCCTGCCCGCACCGTGCGGGCAGCACGAGCGGAGGAGCAGGACATGAACGAGACGACGGTGACCCTCCAGGGCTACCTCGGTGGGCCGGTGGCGCTGCGGCAGGCCGCGGGGGTGCCGGTGGCGAGCTTCCGGGTGGCAGCCACCCCGCGCCGCCGCACCCGCGACGGCGACTGGGTCGACGGCCAGACCCAGTGGTACTCCGTGACCACCTGGCGCAACCTCGCCGAGCACTGCGCGGCCTCGCTGCACCGTGGCGACGCGGTCGTCGTGCACGGGCGGCTGCGGGTGAGCACCTACGTCACCAAGGCCGGCGCCGAGGCGCTCGACCTGCAGGTGGAGGCGCTCACGGTCGGGCACGACCTGACGCGCGGCACCACCACCTTCACCCGCCCGGTGCGGGCCGAGGCGGCGCCCCCGGCCGAGCCGGCCGTCGCGGCCGTCGGCGCCGCGTGAAGCCGGCCACCACGGCCGGCCGCGGGCCGCCGGACCCGCGCGGGCGGCGTGCCCGCGACCCGTCTAGGCTCGGGGACCATGGCTGACTACGTCTTCACGCTGCGCAACGTGCGCAAGGCCCACGGTGACAAGGTCGTGCTCGACAACGTCACCCTCTCGTTCCTCCACGGGGCCAAGATCGGCGTCGTGGGCCCCAACGGCACCGGCAAGTCCTCGCTGCTGCGCATCATGGCGGGCCTCGACCACGCCAACAACGGCGACGCGATCATCGACCCCGGTGCGACCGTCGGCATGCTCCAGCAGGAGCCGCCGCTGACCGAGGGCAAGACGGTCCTGGAGAACGTCGAGGAGGCCGTGGTCGAGCTGAAGACCAAGATGGCGCGCCTCGACGAGCTCTACATGATGATGGGCGACCCCGACGCCGACCAGGACAAGGTCGCCACCGAGGCCGGAGACCTGCAGTCCGAGCTCGACGCGGCCAACGTGTGGGACCTCGACAGCCGGCTCGGGCAGGCGATGGACGCCCTGCGCTGCCCGCCGTCCGACTCCATCGTCGACAACCTCTCCGGCGGTGAGCGCCGCCGCGTCGCCCTGTGCAAGCTGCTGCTGCAGCAGCCCGACCTGCTGCTGCTCGACGAGCCCACCAACCACCTCGACGCCGAGTCGGTGCAGTGGCTCGAGGGGCACCTGGCCTCCTACCCGGGCGCCGTGCTGGCCATCACCCACGACCGGTACTTCCTCGACAACGTCGCGCAGTGGATCCTCGAGCTCGACCGCGGCAAGACCCACCCCTACGAGGGCAACTACTCGACCTACCTCGAGACCAAGAAGGAACGGCTCAAGATCGAGGGCCAGAAGGACGCCAAGCGCGCCAAGATGCTCGAGAAGGAGCTGGAGTGGGTCCGCTCCAACGCCAAGGCCCGCCAGACCAAGAGCCGCTCGCGCCTGGCGCGCTACGAGGAGATGGCGGCCGAGGCCGACCGGATGCGCAAGATCGACACCTCGGAGATCAACATCCCCGCGGGTCCGCGCCTGGGTGACGTCGTCCTCGAGGCCGAGCACCTCGGCAAGGGGTTCGACGGCCGCACCCTCATCGACGACCTGTCGTTCTCGCTGCCGCGGGCCGGCATCGTCGGTGTCATCGGCCCCAACGGCGTCGGCAAGACCACCCTGTTCCGGATGATCACCGGCGGCGAGGAGCCCGACAAGGGCTCGCTGACCGTCGGCCAGACGGTCAAGCTGTCCTACGTCGACCAGAGCCGCGGGGGCATCGACCCGCAGAAGAACGTCTGGGAGGTCGTCTCCGACGGGCTCGACTTCATCAAGGTCGCCAACTTCGAGATGAACTCGCGCGCCTACGTCGCCTCGTTCGGCTTCAAGGGCCCCGACCAGCAGAAGAAGGCCGGCGTCCTGTCCGGCGGTGAGCGCAACCGTCTCAACCTCGCGCTCACGCTCAAGATGGGCGGCAACCTGCTGCTGCTCGACGAGCCCACCAACGACCTCGACGTCGAGACCCTGAGCTCGCTCGAGGACGCCCTGCTCGACTTCCCGGGCTGCGCCGTGGTCACCTCCCACGACCGGTGGTTCCTCGACCGCATCGCCACCCACATCCTGGCCTGGGAGGGCACCGACGAGGACCCGGGCCAGTGGTTCTGGTTCGAGGGCAACTTCGCCTCCTACGAGGCCAACAAGATCGAGCGCCTCGGCCTCGAGGCCGCCCGGCCGCACCGCGTCACCCACCGCCGCCTCACCCGCGACTGACGGGGCGCGGTCGCCGCGGCCACCGGTGGCTGAGGTGCGAGGAGCGCCAGCGACGAGCCTCGAAGCCCCCGCAACCGATCTCGCAGCCTGACCCCGCGGTCAGGCCGTCGAGGCCGGCTGCGGTGGTCTCGACGGGCGGTCGCGGGTCGTGCCTCACCGGCACGCTCGATCGACGGGCTGGCGCCCACGCGGGGCGCTCGTTGCTCGCGGCCCGCTGCGTCAGCGGATCTCGCGCCCGGGGTGGCCGGCGATGAGGTGGTCGGCCACGGCGTTCATGGCCCGGCCGAGCGCGGCGAGGTCGTCGGGGTCGACGAGGTCGACGAGGTGCTCGCGCACGCTCTCGACGTGGTCGGGCGCGACACCCTCCAGCAGCCGGCGGCCCTTGGCCGTCATCACCGCGACGACCCCGCGCCCGTCCTCGGGGGAGTCCTCGCGCACGACGAGGCCGGCCACCTCCATGCGCTTGACCGTGTGGGTCACCCGGCTGCGGCTGTGGGCGAGCGCGTCGGCGAGGTGGGCCATCCGCATCCGGTCGCTGCTCTCGGAGAGCCGGACGAGGATCTCGTACTCCACCATCGAGAGGCCGTGCAGGCGGCGCAGGTCGTCGTCGAGCCGGTCGAAGAGCAGCGTCGTGCCGAGCACCAGGGCCCGCCAGGAGACCTGCTGGTCGTCGTCGAGCCACCGGGGCTCGGGGGTGCTGACGGGGCGGACGGCCATCGTGCCAGCCTAGACGTGCCGGACGCCCGACCGCTGGCGGCCGGGCGTCCGGGTGCGAGGAGGAGCGGGTGGGTCAGAGCCGCTCGAGGATGAGCGCCATGCCCTGGCCGCCGCCGACGCACATCGTGATGAGGCCGGTGGACTTGTCGTGCCACTCCAGCGAGTTCAGCATCGTGTTCTGCAGCCGGGCGCCGGTCATGCCGAACGGGTGGCCCACGGCGATGGCGCCGCCGTTGACGTTGAGGCGGTCGAGGTCGATGCCGAGGTCCTGGTAGGACGGCACGACCTGGGCGGCGAAGGCCTCGTTGATCTCGACGAGGTCGATGTCGCCGATGCTCATGCCGGCGTGGGCCAGCGCGCGCTTGGTGGCCTCGACCGGGCCCAGGCCCATGATCTCGGGCGAGAGGCCGCTGACGCCGGTGGAGACCACGCGGGCGAGCGGGGTCAGGCCGAGCTCGGCGGCCTTGGTGTCCGACATCAGCACGACGGCGGCGGCCCCGTCGTTGAGCGGGCAGCAGTTGCCGGCGGTGACGACACCGTCGGGGCGGAAGACGGGCTGCAGGGCCGCGATGGCGTCGTAGGTGACGCCGGCGCGCGGGCCGTCGTCGGCGGTGACGACGGTGCCGTCGGGCGTGGTGACCGGCGTGATCTCGCGGGCCCAGAAGCCGTCGGCGATGGCCTTCTCGGCCAGGTTCTGCGAGCGGACGGCGAACTCGTCGAGCTCGCGACGGTCGAGGCCGCGCAGGCGGGCTACGTTCTCGGCCGTCTGGCCCATGGCGATGTAGGCGTCGGGCAGGCGGCCGTCCTCGCGCGGGTCGTGCCAGTCCTGGCCGCCCTCGGCGGTCTTCTTGGTGCGCTCCTCGCTGTCGGCGAACAGCGGGTTCTTGGTGTCGGGCCAGTGGTCGGAGGTGCCCTTGGCGAACCGCGAGACCATCTCGACGCCCGCGGAGATGATGACGTCGGCCTCGCCGGACTTGATGGCGTGGAAGCCCATCCGGGTCGTCTGCACCGACGACGCGCAGTAGCGCGTGATGGTGGCGCCGGGCACGTCGTCCATGCCGTTGAGCACGTTGACGATGCGGCCCATGTTGTTGCCGGACTCACCGCCGGGCAGGCCGCAGCCGAGGTAGAGGTCGTCGACGGTGTTGGCGTCGAGCGCCGGGATCTTCTCGAGCGCCGCCTTGACGATCGTGGCGGTGAGGTCGTCGGGACGCAGGTCCTTCAGCGACCCCTTGTTGGCCCGCCCGATGGCGGAGCGGGCGGCGGCGACGATGACGGCTTCGGGCATGCGAGGGGGCTCCGCTCGGTGAGGTGCGTGGTGCTCGGGCTCCGGCCAGACTAGGGCGCGCCCGGTCGGCCGTCCCGGGGCCCGGGTGTGACCGTGGCCACGAACACCCATTCCTGGCCGGGACGGTCGGGAGCGTCCCGCACCTCCTCGACCTCGAGGCCGACGGCGGCGAGGGACGCCTCGACCTCGTCGCGCTCACGGAAGCGCAGCGTCGAGGTCGAGACCAGCGTCGCGTCGGCGAAGGTCGCGGTCCAGGTGAAGGTCACGAGCGGCAGCGCGACCGAGACGACTACGCGCGTCATCGCCACCGGGCCCTCGCCCGGCACGTGCCGGACGTCGGCCTCGGAGCTGGTCCAGCGCTCCCAGGCCCGGCGGGCCGGCACGCGGGTCTCGAGGACGAGGCACCCACCGGGCCCCAGCGTCCGGCGTACGCCGCGCAACGCGGTCGTCCAGGCCTCGTCGGTCGTGAACACCTGGGCGACGTTGCTGGTCATCACGGCCAGGTCGCGGGTGCCATCGAGGTCCGCGGGCAGGGTGGTCGCGTCGCCGTGCAGCCAGCGCACCCGGTCGGCGTGCGGCTTGGCGCGGGCGACGTCGAGGGACGCCGCGGCCGGGTCGACCCCGACGACGTCGAGGCCCGCGGCGGCCAGGCGCACGGCCAGCGAGCCGGTGCCGCACCCGACGTCGAGCACTGATCCCGCGCCGAGGTCGGCCACCAACGCCTCGTAGGCATCGAGGTCGTCGCGGGGGCCGTCGAAGGCGTTGTACAGGCGGGCCAGGCGGGGGTGGGCGAACACGGCGTCGGGCTCGGGCACCCACCGGACGCTACGCGCGCGTCACTGCCGGGGCCTGCGATCATCGCGGCCGTGCGCCACCTCTACCGCTGCCCGATGCGCTGGGCCGACCTCGACATGCTCGGCCACGTCAACAACGTGACCTACGTCGACTACCTGCAGGAGGCGCGCGTCGACCTGGTCCGCACGCTGCAGCAGGACCGCGCCCACCACCCGGGGGGCGACGCCGACCTCGAGGACGGCGTCGTCGTGGTGCGCCACGAGATCACCTACCGGGCGCCGCTGGGGCTGCGGTTCCGCCCGGTGAGCGTCGAGTGCTGGGTCAGCGAGGTCCGCGCGGCGTCGTTCACCCTCGACTACGAGGTCTTCCACGACGACCCCGAGGCCGAGGGCGGCCGGCGGGTCTACCTGCGGGCGCGGTCGCTGCTGACGCCGTACGTCTTCGCCCAGGAGCGGCCGCGCCGGCTGACGGCGGAGGAGAAGCACGCCCTCCAGCGGTACGCCGAGCCGGCCGCCACCCCGCCCGCCGCCAGGATCGGGGTGGTCGACCGGGGCTCGTGCCGGCACTACCCGCTGCAGGTGCGCTTCTCCGACGTCGACCTCTACCGCCACGTCAACAACGTGACCTACGTGGAGTACTTCCAGGAGGCACGGATCCGGCTGATGGCCGACCTGACCCGCGACTCGGGGGTGCCGACGCCGCAGTTCGTGGTCGCCCAGACCGACATCGACTACCTGCGCCCGGTGCTGCTGCGCCCCGCGCCGTACGACGTGTGGTCGCGCATCGCCTCGATCGGCCGGCGCTCGATGGTGGTGGAGTCCGAGGTCGCCGACGGCGAGGAGACCCTGGCCCGCTCGCGGGTCGTGCTGGTGTTCTGGGACGGCGAGCGGCAGGCCTCGGCCGAGCCGACGCCGGAGTTCCGGGCCGTCGTCGAGGGCTGAGCCGGCACCGTCAGCCGCGGCCGAGGGCCAGCCGCCGCTCGACCCGGGCGTCGAGCTCGGCGAGCTCGCGCACGAGCAGGTCGGTCAGGCCCACGCCGGCCGGCTCCGGCGGGGCGTCGGGCTCGTCGTGGCGCCAGAGCACCACCCGGCCGTGGGCGTCGACGCACCACCGGTCGGCGTCGCCCAGCACGCGCAGCACCGGCACCAGGCCCTCGACGCCCTCCCGGCGCAGCGCGTCGAGCGCGCGCCGCATGTCGAGGAAGTCGGGCGCCTCGGGGGAGAGGGAGAAGACCTGCACGCCGCGCAGGAACGTCCAGGAGGGGCCGACCTCGAGCTCGACGGCGCGGGGCCACACCGCCTCGGACGCCTCGACGAAGAGGCCGCCGAGCGAGTGCAGGAGCAGCTCGCGCACGTCGGGGGTGAAGGCGAACCCGACGTGCCGCTCGAACGCGCCGACGTCGGCCTCGGTGGGCTCCGCGCCCTGCTGGGCGAAGACGTCGTAGCGGGTGCGGTCGCGCTCGCGCACGAAGGTCAGGAGGGCGTCGATGCTCATGGCGGTGTCCTACCGCCCTGAGCTGCTGCCCACTCCCACCGCTCAGTCCATCGTGTTGACCATGAACTGGGCCGCGTGCTCGACGTAGTCCCAGAACCTCTGGTCCTGCTCGGGGGTCAGGTCGACCGAGTCGAGGGCGTCGCGGAAGTGCCGCAGCCAGTGGTCCTTCGCGGCAGGCGTCACCGCGAACGGCGCGTGCCGCATCCGCAGCCGCGGGTGGCCGCGGTGGTCGGAGTAGGTGGTCGGCCCGCCCCAGTACTGCACGAGGAAGTACAGGAACCGCTCCTCGGCCGGGCCGAGGTCCTCCTCGGGGTACATCGGCCGCAGCACCTCGTCGGTGGCCACGCCCTCGTAGAACCGGTGGACGATCCGGCGGAAGGTGTCGAACCCGCCGATCTCGTCGTAGAAGGTGGCCTCGCTCATGGGGTCCAGTCTGCCGTCCTGGGGTGCGGCTCAGGACGAGGAGGGCTCGCGGTCGGCCGGGGGAGCGCCCGTGCTGGCCGAGCCGGCCTTGGGCGCGGGCTCGTTGCGGGTCCAGACCACCCGCTGCGGGAACGGCATCTCGATGCCCTCGGCGTCGAAGCGGGCCTTGATGCGCTGGCGCAGCTCGCGGGCCACGGCCCACTGCTCGCCGGGCGTGGTCTTGAGGACGACGCGCACGGTGACGCCGTCGATGGCCAGGTCCTGCACGCCCCACACCGACGGCTCCTCGATGACCTGCGACTTGAACTCCTCGTCCTCCCACAGGTCGTGGGCGACCTCGCCCAGCACGCGGCGGACCCGGGCGAGGTCTTCGTGGTAGGCGACGTTGACGTCGAGCACGGTGCGGGCCCAGTTCTGGCTCTGGTTGCCGACGCGCATGATCTGCCCGTTGGGGACGTACCAGACGGTGCCGTTGACGTCGCGGACGCGGGTGACGCGCAGGGTGACGGCCTCGACCGTGCCGATGGCCTCGCCCAGGTCGACCTGGTCGCCGACGCCGTACTGGTCCTCGATGATCATGAAGACGCCCGAGAGGAAGTCCTTGACCAGCGACTGGGCGCCAAAGCCGAGCGCGATGCCGACGATGCCGGCGCTGGCGATGATCGGGGCGATGTCGACGCCGACCTCGCTGAGCATCATCGTGGTGAACACCGCGGCGATGAGGCCGGTGACGATGCTCTTGAACAGGCTGCCCATGGCCTCGGCGCGCTGGTGGCGGCGCTGGGTCTGCACCAGGTTGACCCGGTCGGGCAGCACGCCCTTGGCGGCGCGGCCGACGACCCGGCTGATGGCCTTGTGGGCCACCCAGCGGATCGCCATCGCGAGCACGAACAGCCCGACCAGCACCAGCGGCTTGCCGATGATGATGTCGGAGTAGTCGGCCAGGGTGCGGTTGTCGGTGATGTCGAAGACGGCGTTGCAGATGGTCTGCCCGGCTTCGCAGGGACTGGTCGCGGCGGAACCGGAGGACCCGTCGGTGGTGGGCGTGTCCGTCGTGGCGAGAGCGGCGGAGAGCATGCCGTCATGGATAGCAGGCAGGGACAGCGGACCGCGGTCCCCCCACCCCTCCGGGGCCGATAGGATCAGGGGGTGACCGCGTTCCCCACCGTCCCCGCCGTACGCCGGCTCGGCGCCGTCGCGGCTGCGACCACCGTGCTCGTCGGCGCCGGCGCGCTGACTGCCGGCCCGGCCTCGGCCGCCGTCCCCGAGGGGTGGCCCGACACCAAGCCGGTCGACATGCTCGAGGCGCTCGCCGTCCTCGTCGGCATCCCGCTCGTGCTGTTCGTGCTCATCGTGGCCGCCGTCTACCTCCCGGGCATCGTCCGCGGCGAGCGGGTGGCGCCGGGCGCCACCGGCCCCGAGGACCAGTGGCTCGGCGGACGCCGCAGCACCGACTCCCTCGAGGCCACGCGGTCGGCCGGCGCCCTGGGCGCCAGCACCACCTCGGGGTCCTCGAGCGTCCTCGACGGCTCCGAGGCCGAGGCCGAGCACGCGGACGGTGGGGCCAGTGCCCGCTGGTGAGTGGCTGAGCAGCTCCGAGCGGGCCGCGCTCGACGCCACCATCCGCCGGTCCGAGCAGCTGTGCCGGGCCGAGTTCTCCGTCTTCGTCGGCCGCGCGCAGGGTGAGCCCCGCGCCTTCGCCACGAGCCTCCACCGGTCCCTGGTCGCGCCCGACCGCAGCGTGCTCGTGATGGTCGACCCGACCGCCCGCGCCGTCGAGGTCGTCACCGGCGCCGACGTGCGCCGCCGCCTCGACGACGCGCACGTCGACCTGGCCGTGGCCACGATGATCGCCAGCTTCCGCGACGACGACCTCGCCGGCGGCCTGCGCCGCGGCGTCCAGCAGCTCGCCGAGAGCGCCCGCCCCCAGCGCACCCTGCACTCCAGCTGACCCACTGCGCTGGCCGAGTGCGCTGACCCGGTGCGCCGACCCGTCGTGGATCCACGACGGGTCGGCGAGGGGGACGGTCAGCCCCGGGCGTCGCGCTCCTGCGCGTCGAGGGCCCGGGCGACCTCGGCCCGGTTCTCGCGCACGTAGCGCAGCGCGCCGGGGTTGGCGGTGGCGCTCTCGAGGAACGCGTCGAGCTGGGCCAGCACCTCGGCCGAGGCGGTCGAGCGCGGGAAGACGTACTCGAGCGCGACCGAGGCCTTGTGGGACCCGAGGCGCTCCCAGACGTGCTGGACCTCGTCGAGGTAGCGCGCGACGTACGGCGTCAGCAGCTCCTCCTGGCCCGCGACCGGGAACGCGAGGGTGACGCTGCGGGCGGTCTCGTTGGGCGTCGACGGGTCGAGCATGGCCTGCTGCCAGGCGCGCTCCTTGGCCTCGACGGTCGGCATCGCGGCGCGGGCGGCCGCGGCGCGCTCCTGGCCGGAGATGGTCTGGTCGCGCTCGAGCTCGGCGTCGATGCGGGCGTCGTCGGCCCGGCCGCGGGCGGCGAGACCGGTCAGCAGGCTCCAGCGCAGGTCGGTGTCGACCTCGAGGCCCTCGACGACCTGGGATCCGTCGAGCAGCGCCTCGAGATCGGCCAGCGCCTCGTCGCTGCGGGCGGCGGAGGCGTAGCTGCGGGCGAAGGTGAGCTGCTGGTCGCTGCCCGGCTCGGCGCCGTCGAGCAGCTCGCGCAGGCCGCGCTCCCAGCGGTGGCGCAGGGCGTCGCGGTGCGCGGGAGCGGAGTACTGGTTGACCGCGAGCGCCGCGGAGGAGGGGAGGCGGGTGACGCCCCAGGCGTCGGTCTCCTGGCCGATGTTGCCCAGCACGAGCTCGACGAAGTCGGTGGCCGAGAGCTCGCCGTCGCGGGTCATGTCCCACGCCGCGCCCCAGACCAGCGCGCGGGCCAGGGAGTCGTCGAGGCGGGACAGGCCCTCGATGACGGTGGCCAGCGACCGCTCGTCGAGGCGGATCTTGGCGTAGGCCAAGTCGCCGTCGTTGAGCAGCAGCAGCGCGGGTGCGTCCATGCCGACGGCCGCGGGGACCTCGGTCTGCTCGCCCTCGACGTCGATCTCGAGGTAGTCGCGCCGCACCAGGCGGCCGTCCTGCTCGTCGTACAGGCCGATGCCGAGGCGGTGGCGACGCAGGGTCGGGTGGTCGGGGTGGGCCGTCTGGCGCACGACGAGGGAGCGGATGGTGCCGTCGTCGGCCACGTCGAGCTCGGGGGCCAGCGTGTTGACGCCGGCGGTCTGCAGCCACTCCTCGGCCCAGCCGGCGAGCTCGCGGCCCGAGGCCGCCTCGAGCGCGGCCAGCAGGTCGGAGAACTCGGTGTTGCCGTAGGCGTGGTCGGCGAAGTACTGCCGGAGCCCGGCCAAGAACGGCTCGAGACCCACCCACGCGACGAGCTGCTTGAGCACCGAGGCGCCCTTGGCGTAGGTGATCATGTCGAAGTTGACCTCGACGGCCTCGAGGTCGTGGTTGTCGGCCGCGATCGGGTGGGTGCTCGGCAGCTGGTCGGCGCGGTAGCCGGTCTGCTTGCGGGCGTTGGCGAACCCGGTCCAGGCGTCGTCGAACTCGGTGGCCTCGGCCTCGCACCAGTAGCAGGCCCACTCAGCGAAGGACTCGTTGAGCCACAGGTCGTCCCACCACTTCATGGTCACGAGGTCGCCGAACCACATGTGGGCCATCTCGTGGGTGATGACCGAGCAGCGGAACTCGTAGAACGAGCGGGGCTGGCGCGAGCGGGGGAGGTACTCGTCGCGCAGGGTCACGCACCCGGCGTTCTCCATCGCGCCCATGTTGTACTCCGGCACGTAGAGCTGGTCGTACTTCTCGAACGGGTAGGCCATGCCGAACTTGTCCTCGAAGAACGCGAAGCTCTGCGAGGTGAGCTTGACCAGCTCCTCGCGGTCGAGGTGCTCGACCAGCGACTGGCGGCAGTAGTGGCCGAGCGGGATCTCGCCGTACTGGCCCTGGTAGGTGTCGAAGACGCCGTGGTACTCGCCGGCCACGATCGCGGTGATGTACGTCGACATCCGCTTGGTCGTCGGGAAGGTCCAGGTCGCGGCGCCCTCGCCGGCCGGCACGGGCTCGGGCGTCGGGGCGTTGGACACCACGACCCAGTGGGCGGGCGCGGTGACCCGGAAGTCGAAGACGGCCTTGAGGTCGGGCTGCTCGAAGGTGGTGAAGACGCGCCGGGCGTCGGGCACCTCGAACTGGGAGTAGAGGTAGACGCGGTCGTCGACGGGGTCGACGAAGCGGTGCAGGCCCTCGCCGGTGTGGCTGTAGGTGCACTCGGCCCGCACGACCAGCTCGTTGTCGGCCTGCAGGTCCGGCAGCGGGATCCGGCTGTCGGCGTACGACGCGGGGTCGAGCGGGGTGCCGTTGAGCGTGATCTCGTGGATGGTGGCGTCGACGAGGTCGGCGAAGGTCGACGCCCCCGGCTCGCGGCAGGTGAAGCGCAGGGTCGTGGTGGAGCCGAAGGTCGCGCGCTGCGGGTCGACGGCGCTCGTCAGGTCCAGGTCGACGGTGTACGACGAGACGTCGAGGAGGGTGGCACGGGTCGCGGCCTCGTCCCTCGTGAGGTTGGTTCCGGGCATGCCGGCCATCCTGGCACCCGGCCGGCGGAGCCGGCCCGCCGGGCGGGGTGAACGACACGCCGGTAATTCGCGGTGCTTGCTTCTGGGGCTCCTGTGAATTATGTGGTTTGTGTTGCGAAACGCGGCGGATGTGCTTGACAGTGGTCCCCGTGCCCCTCGCCACGCCTGCTGCCCCACGCCCTCGGGGACGTCGACTGAGTCGTCTCCTGGTGCCGGTCCTCGCTGCCTCGGCCCTCGTCGCGGTGCCGGCCGGCGCACCGCCGTCCCAGGCCACCTCGCGCTACCTGTGCACCGGCTACGCCGCCTGCGCCAAGGCGGGCTACAGCCACGCGGGCTACGCCTCGCGCAACCAGACGATGTACTGGCGCATGTACGCCGGGCACAACTGCACCAACTACGTCGCCTACCGGATGATCCAGGCAGGCATGTCGACCGCGCGCCCCTGGAGCGGCTCCGGCATGGCCTACAACTGGGGCTTCGCGCGCAAGGACATCACCGACAGCACCCCCGCCGTGGGCGCGGTGGCCTGGTGGAACCGCAACGTCACCGGCGCCGGGTCGAGCGGCCACGTCGCCTACGTCGAGAAGGTCGTCTCCCCGACCGAGATCGTCATCTCCGAGGACTCGTGGTCGGGCGACTTCCACTGGCGCACGATCTACAAGAACGGTCCCGGCTGGCCCTCCGGCTTCATCCACTTCATCGACAAGCCGGCCACCCCGGTCCTCAAGGCCACCATCGGTGCCACCGTCACGGGCGTGCCGCAGGTCGGGGTGCCGTTGACGGCCGGACTGGCGACGTTCTCGCCCGCTGCGGGCGCCCACGCCCTGCAGTGGATGGCCGACGGCGTGCCGATCGCGGGGGCGACCGGCCTGACCTACGTGCCGACGGCCGCGACGCTGGGGAAGGCGATCTCGGTCCGCAACACGGCGTCCCGCCCGGGCTACACCAGCGCGTCGGCCACCTCGCCCGCCACGGCCAAGGTGGTCGCGGGCGTGCAGCAGCGGGGCACCAAGCCCGCGGTGTCCGGGGTGCCGGTGGTCGGCCAGGTCCTCACGGTCGTGCCGGGCACGTGGACGCCCACGCCCGAGGAGCGGGTCTTCCGCTGGCGCGCCGACGGCGTGTGGCTCGAGGGCCGCAACGGCACGTCCTTCACCGTCACCGCCGACCTCGTCGGCAAGAAGATCTCCGTGGTCGAGGTGGCCAAGCGGGCCGGCTACACCAAGCTGTCCAACAACTCCGCCGACACCGCACCGGTCGACGCCGGCGTCGTCGCCCTCACGACCGACTTCGCGCCGGCGGGCACGGCCCGCAGCGGCTCGACGCTCACCTACGCCCCCGGCGCCTGGACGCCGACCGACGCCCGGGCCGCGCTGCAGTGGTTCCGCGACGGCGTCCCGGTCCCCGGGGCGGTCGGCCCGTCGTACGCCCTCGGTGCGGCCGACGTCGGCCGCCGGGTCACGGTGCAGGCGAGCGTGACCAAGCCCCGCTTCCGCGGCGTCGTGCGCTCGGCCGACTTCGGCGTGGTCACCGCGCCGTCCACGGTCCAGCTGCGCGGCTACGGCCGCAAGCGTGGCGCGCTCGCCAGGGTGCGGGTCGTGGCCCCGGGGGTCGCGGCGCCGACCGGCACCGTGTGGGCGCGCATCCGCGGCAAGGTCGTGCGCGGCGCGGTCGTCAACGGGGCCGCCGAGCTCCGGCTGCGCGGGCTCAAGCCGGGCAAGCGCACGCTCATCGTCGTGTACGCCGGCAACGGAGTCGCGGAGTCCGGGCGGGCGACCGTGCCGGTCGTCGTCAAGCGCTGAGGTCCGCGTCCGGCCGGTCCTGTCCGCACGGGTGGGACGGGATGTCGGTGGTCGATGGTTGTCTGGTGGCATGAGCGACAAGACCAACGCCGACTTCTGGTTCGACCCGCTGTGCCCGTTCGCGTGGATCACCTCGCGCTGGATCCTCGAGGTCGAGCAGGTGCGTGACATCGAGGTCACCTGGCACGTGATGAGCCTGGCCTACCTCAACCAGGACAAGGACATCCCCGACGAGTACCGCGCCATCCTGGCCCCGGCCTGGGGCCCGGTGCGGGTGTGCATCGCGGCCGAGCAGAAGCACGGCAAGGACGTGCTGCTCCCGCTCTACACCGCGCTCGGCAACCGCATCCACCTCGAGGGCCAGAAGCTGCACGAGCTCGACGACGCCGGGCGGTCGCTCGTCTCCGACGCCCTCGCCGAGGCCGGGCTCGAGGCCGAGCTGGTCGAGGCGATGGACGACTCCTCGCTCGACGCCGCCGTCGCCGAGAGCCACCACCGCGGCATGGACCAGGTCGGCGACGACGTCGGCACGCCGACCATCGCCTTCGAGGGCGCGGCCTTCTTCGGCCCGGTGCTCTCGGCCATCCCCAGGGGCGAGGACGCCGGCCAGCTGTGGGACGGCTGCGTCGCGGTGGCCAAGGTGCCCTACTTCTACGAGCTCAAGCGCTCGCGCACGGGCGACCTCGACTTCTCCTGACGGCGGTCGGCTCCCGCAGGGGTGGGTGCCCGGTGTTGCTCCTGTGACAGAAGTGACGCAAGATCGAGGAGATGTCGATCTCGGGAACCCGCACCCTGCGCCGCACGACGGCGCCCGCCGCCCTGGTGGTCGTCGCGGCGCTCGTGTGGCCGACGACCACCGGCGGCCCGGCCGCCAGCGCTGACGAACGGCCCGGCCCCGCCGCCGGCCGGGCGCCCACGACGGCCCGGATGGCCCCGGCGGGTCCGGGCCTGCGTGCTGCCGACGTGCCGCTGGCCCGGGGCCAGGAGACCGTGGAGGCGCCGCCGTTCGCGATGGTCGGCCTCACCTGGCGCGGTGGCCCGCGCCCCGTCAAGGTCAGCACCCGCACCGACGGCCGGTGGTCGGCCTGGCGCGACCTCGGGCTCCTGCACGACGGGCCCGACGCCGCGACCTCGGAGCGCCGCCGGGCGGTCACCGGCACCGACCTCGCCTGGGTCGGCCGCGCCGACGCGGTCCGGGTCGACGTCGCCGGGCCGCGCCCCGACGCCTTGACCCTGGTGCTGCTCGACCCCTCCGGCGCGCCCACGACCCCGCCGGCGGCCCGCAAGGACACGCCGGGCACGAGCGCCCGCAAGCCCGCCCGCTTCAAGCCGCGGCTGCGCAGCCGCGCCAGCTGGGGTGCTCCTCGCGCCTGGCGCACCGGCCGGCCGACGTACAACCGGACGGTGCAGCAGGTGCACGTGCACCACACGGTCAACAGCAACAGCTACGGCAAGGACGACGTGCCGGGCCTGCTGCGCGGCATCTACCGCTACCACACCCAGAGCCTGGGCTGGTCGGACATCGGCTACAACTTCCTCGTCGACCGGTTCGGTCGCACCTGGGTCGGTCGGGCCGGCGGGGCGAAGAAGGCCGTGCGGGGTGCGCACACCCTCGGGTTCAACAGCACCTCGACCGGCGTCGCGGTCATCGGCAACTTCGAGACCGCCACGCCGAGCAGCCGCGTGATCGGCGCGCTGGCCAAGCTGTCGGCGTGGAAGCTGCGGGCCCACGGGCGCAAGCCCCAGGGCCGGGTGCGGGTCTGGTCGCACGGCTCCGACCGCTACCCCGCGGGCCGCACCGTCACGCTGCCCACCATCGACGGCCACCGCGACACCAGCCAGACCGCCTGCCCGGGTCGACGCCTCTACACCCGGCTGCCCGACGTGCGCCGGCGCGCCGCGACCTGGATCGCCAAGCACCGGTGAGCGGCGCCTCTCACGCGTAGCCTGGGCCGGTGCCGGCGACCCTGACGCGCATCACGCGCTTCCCGCTGAAGTCCGCACGTGGCGAGGACCTCGCCGAGGGCGTCGTCGAGCCGCAGGGGCTCGCGGGTGACCGGCGCTGGATGCTCGTCGACGCCGGCGGCAAGGCGGTCACGGCCCGGCAGGTGCCGCGGCTCGTGCTCCTCCACCCGGTGATCACCGCGACCGGCCTGCGGGTCACCGCGCCCGGTGCCGACCGGCCGCTCCTCGTCGCTCGCCCCGACGGTGCCGAGCAGGTGCCGGTGCGGGTCTTCTCCTCCTCGTTCACCGCCGCCCCGGCCGGGCCCGAGGCCGACGCGTGGTCCAGCGCGGCGCTCGGGGTCGACGTACGGCTGGTGCACCTGGACGACCCGGCCCGGCGCCCCACCAGCCCCGACTTCTCCGAGGCCGGCGACCGCGTCTCGCTCGCCGACGGCTACCCGCTGCTGATCGCCACCGAGGCGTCCCTGGCCGCGCTCAACGACGAGGTGCTGGCTGCCGCCCCGACCGGCCGCGACCCGCTGCCGATGGACCGGTTCCGCCCCAACGTCGTCGTGGCCGGCGTCCCGGCCTGGTCGGAGGACGACTGGCGCGTCGTACGCATCGGCGAGGCGGTGTTCCGCGCGGTCAAGGGCTGCGCCCGCTGCGTGCTGACCACGGTCGACCCCGAGACCGGGGAGAAGGAGCGCGAGCCGCTGGCCAGCCTGGCCCGCATCCGCCGGTACGACGGCAAGACCTGGTTCGGGGTCAACCTGGTGCCCGACACGCCGGGTGCCGTCGTCCGGCTCGGCGACGAGGTCGAGGTGCTCGAGGCCGCGCCGCCCGGGGCGGGGCCGCTGCGCGTGCCCACCCGGAACGCGGTGGCGGAGGCTCACTAGCCTTGCGGGCATGACCCACGTCCTGTCCGCCCCCGCCTGGCCCTACGCCAACGGCCCGCGCCACATCGGCCACGTCGCCGGCTTCGCGCTGCCCGCCGACGTCTTCAGCCGCTACTCCCGGATGGCCGGACACGACGTGCTGATGGTCTCCGGCTCCGACGAGCACGGCACGCCGATCCTCATCGCCGCCGACGAGGCCGGGCTGACCCCCCAGGAGCTCGCCGACCGCAACCACCGGTTGATCGTCGAGGACCTGGTCTCGCTCGGCTGCAGCTACGACCTCTACACCCGCACCACCGGCGGCAACCACCACGCGGTGGTGCAGGAGCTGTTCACCGGGGTCTACGAGAACGGCTACTTCGTCGAGCAGACGACGTACGGCGCCATCTCGCCGTCGACCGGACGCACCCTGCCCGACCGCTACATCGAGGGCACCTGCCCGATCTGCGGGTACGACGGCGCCCGCGGCGACCAGTGCGACAACTGCGGCAACCAGCTCGACCCGGCGGACCTGAAGAACCCGGTCTCGCGCATCAACGGCGAGACGCCGGAGTTCCGCGAGACCCAGCACTTCTTCCTCGACCTGCCCGCCCTGGCCGAGGCGCTGGGGGCCTACCTCGACGAGCGCGAGGCCACCGGGCTCTGGCGGCCCAACGTCATCCGCTTCAGCCAGAACATCCTCAAGGAGATCCGCCCGCGCGCGATGACGCGCGACATCGACTGGGGCATCGCCGTCCCGCTCGACGGCTGGCGCGACGACCCGGCCAAGAAGCTGTACGTGTGGTTCGACGCGGTGATCGGCTACCTCTCGGCCTCGATCGAGTGGGCCCGTCGCCAGGGTCGGCCCGAGGCGTGGCGGGACTGGTGGAACGACCCCGCGGCCCGCACCTACTACTTCATGGGCAAGGACAACATCGTCTTCCACGCCCAGATCTGGCCGGCCGAGCTGCTGGCCTACAACGGCCAGGGCAGCAAGGGCGGCGAGCAGCACCGGCTCGGCGTGCTCAACCTGCCCACCGAGGTCGTGTCCTCGGAGTTCCTGACCATGGAGGGCAAGAAGTTCTCCTCCTCCAAGAACGTCGTCATCTACGTGCGCGACCTGCTCAGCCGCTACCAGCCCGACGCGTTCCGCTACTTCGTGGCCGCCGCCGGCCCGGAGAACCAGGACAGCGACTTCACGTGGTCGGAGTTCGTGCGGCGCACCAACGACGAGCTCGTCGCCGGCTGGGGCAACCTGGTCAACCGCACCGCGAGCCTGATCGCCAAGAACTTCGGCGAGATCCCGCCCGCGGGCGTGCTCACCGACGACGACGAGCGGGTGCTCGCCGTCGCCGAGCAGGCGTTCACGGTCGTCGGCGACCTGCTCGGCCGGCACCGGCAGAAGCAGGCCATCGGCGAGGCCATGCGTGCCGTGGCCGAGGTCAACAAGTACGTCTCCGACACCGAGCCGTGGAAGCTCAAGGGCGACGACCAGCGCGAGCGCCTGGGCACCGTGCTCCACGTGGTCGCCCAGTGCGTCGCCGACCTCAACCTGGTGCTCGCGCCGTTCCTGCCGCACTCGGCCAACGCCGTCGACGCCGCGTTCGGCGGCGCGGGCGACGTGGCCCCGATGCCGCGCATCGACGACGTCGACGACCTGGAGGGCGGGCCGGGCTACCCCGTCATCACCGGCGACTACACCGACGTCCCCGCCTGGCGCCGTCGCCCGATCGAGGTCGGCACCCCGGTCGGCAAGCCCACGCCCGTGTTCACCAAGCTCGACACCGCGGTCGTCGAGGAGGAGCTCGAGCGGCTGGGTCTCTGAGGTCGTGCGACCCGCGGTGACCCTCCAGCTCCACCCCGACCGGGTGGGGCGACCGGGCGCCGACGGGCTGGTCCTGGAGGCGATCGCCCGCGACGGCACCTACCGGTCGCAGTTCGAGACCGGCACGTCCAACGGCGGGCTGACCGCCCATCCCGGCGGCGACCGGTGGCGGTGGGAGAGCCGGCTCTTCGACGGGCGGTACGACGACCGGCCGGCGTCCGCCCGCCCCGTCTACGGCGCCTGGAACCGCCGTGCCGACCCGTACGGCGGCGCGGTCCGCTTCGGCTCGGCCCACCTGCGGCTGCGCGACCACGTGGTGGGGCGGACGACGTTCTGCTTCCCCGACTCGGTCCTCGAGCCCACCGACCACGGCGGCCCCGACCTCCTCCCGCACCTGTGCGACCTCGCCGACGCCGCGGCCGCGGCGGGCCTGGACGACCTGGACGACTACGTCGAGGCGCACGTGCACGGCGGCGTCCGGGTCGCCGACGACGTCGAGGCGGTCGTCCTCGACCCCTGCTTCCGCGACGGCCCGGTGCACGAGGCCGCAGACCGCCTCGGCTGCGCGGTCGAGTGGCACCCCGGCTTCCGGGTCGCCACGGCCGACCTGCCCGAGGACTACCGCGGGCCGGCGCCCCTCGCCCTCGCCCGCTCTCTCGGCGCCGTGCTCGACCCCGCCGTCCTCGGCGCCGCCGCCCGGACCGGCGACCACGACCCGCAGGTCCTGAAGCAGACCTGGCACCTCCTCGCCCGCTTCGGCCGTCGACCGCACGTCGGCTGAGGGGCCCCGGTCGGCAGGGGTCGGCCTGGACGGTGGTCGAGGAGGGACGGAGTCCCGTCTTGAGGCCACGTGGCCCGCAGCGGTGGGGCGGGTCTCGAGACAGGCCGCCGGGAGGCCTTGCCCCGCCACCGTGGGGTGCGGCCGGGCGTGCCGGAGGGTCCCACGCGCTGACGGGGGTCGGGCCGGACGGTGGTCGAGGAGGGACGGAGTCCCGTCTCGAGGCCACGTGGCCCGCAGCGGTGGGGTGCGGCCGGGCGTGCCGGGTGGTCCCGCGCGCTGACGGGGGTCGGGCCGGACGGTGGTCGAGGAGGGACGGAGTCCCGTCTCGAGGCCACGTGGCCCGCAGCGGTGGGGCGGGTCTCTAGGCAGGCCGCCGGGCGGCCTTGCCTCGCCACCGTGGGGTGCGGTGTGAGACGGGCCGCCACCCGGCGTGCCGGCCACGGCGGGGAGCGGTCGGTACGTGCCGGTGGCCCCGCGAACCGGATGGTGGCCGGGGTGTGGGGCTCGGTGGTCAGGGCTCCGCGCTGCGGTCGACGGTGTGCGTCGCGCCGGCGGGGGAGCGCCACGCGAACACGCCAGGTCTGAGTTGCTGGTAGGTCCAGGCCGAGTGGGTCTTGGCGCGATGGTGCGTCCGGCAGAGCCGGGCGAGGTTGCTGGACCTGGTCTCGCCGCCTGAGTCGTAGGCGCGGATGTGGTCACGGTCGGTGCGACGGCGGTTGCAGTAGGGGAACACGCAGCGCCGGTCGCGGAGGTCGACCTGCTCGGCCAGGCGCGGTGACGGCGTGTAGCCGCTGCTGGCGTGGTCGGCGGCGAGGTCGATGACGGGCCGGACATGGGCCTCGGCGGCCAGCCAGGCCGCGACCCGCTCAGCGAGGGCCTGAGCGGCGGCGGGGTCGCCGCCGGGGAGGTCGACGACCGGCTTGATGGTGACCGTCGTGCCGGGTGCGCGGCACCATGCTGCGAGGTGCTCGGCCGTGATCGTGGTGCCAGCGGTCTCGATGAGGTCGGAGTCCGAGCGCAGGTGCGCGTAGACAGTCACGCCACGACCGGGAGGCATCTCGAGGTCGAGGACGAGCTGTGCGCGGGCGATCTCGCCCACCGCGAGGGCCCGACGGGCGTCCCAGGACTCCGTCGACCCGAGGTCGCCGAGCTGTGCCGCGACGCCGGCGACCGCTGTGTCGAGGTCGACCGCGTCGGCCAGGTCGAGCGTCCCCGTCACCTCGACCGTGCCGTCGATCGAGCGGACGTGGTCGAGGTGGACGTCGAACCGCCGGTGCTCCAACGCCGCCAACCGCCGGCGCTCCACCTCCTCGGGACAGTGCGCGGCCAGCGCGGAGGCGACGGTGCGCTCGACCTGCGCGAACGTGCAGGAGTGCGCCGTCGGCGCCAGCGCCCGGTCCACCTCTGCCGCACCCGCGGGCGGGAGCTGCTGGGTCTGCTCAGCGATCCGGAACGCCTTCCACACCGGCACCTCCAACCCGACGACCCGGGCCCACAGGCGGGGCAGGCGGTGGCGCAGCTCGAGCGCGTTGCCGACGTACGCAGCGCACGAGTCGGGGGAGCGGCCGAGGACGCAGGCCAGGTCGTGGGTGTCGAACTCGCTGACCCACGGACACCCCGGCCCGCCGAGCTGCAGACCGGGCGTCATGGTGTGGATCGACGCCTCGGCCTCGGACACCTCGTGAGCTGTGCACCAGTCGAGCACCGCGACCAGCTCGCTCACCTCCACACGCCGCTTCTCGCGGTGCGCATCGGCCACGGCGGCGAGGGCCGGTTCGAGGAGGCGGCTGCTGGTCATGTGATCAGACTAGACGCGACCACCGACAATTATCGACGATGTGTTCGATGCCGTGGATCCTCCTCGACCCCCGGTAGGGGCCAGTGCGGGTGCTTCCTCGACGGCCGTCAGGGGACCTCGTGCTCGCCGACGTCGGCTGCGAGGATCGTGGCCTGCTGGTCGCCGGACGGCCCGGAGCCGCGGAAGGCCTCGAGCTCGGCCCGCGAGGCCCACCGCTCCAGGACGTTGACGCGGCCGGGATCGACGAGGTCGGCGCCGAGCGCGAAGTCGAGGCAGCCGGGGGCGGCGCGGGCGAGGCGGACGACCTCGACGCACCCGGCGAGGTAGGCGGTGCGAGCAGCGGGATCGACGAGGAGGTGGCCGGCGACGATGAGCATGCCGGTCAGACTGCGGTGCTGGCCACGACTCATCGCCGAGTAGCGTCGCGGGCAGCCCCGAACCCGAGGAGAGCCGTGGGCCTCTACCCCGACGCCCGCGCCGCCGTCGCGGCGTCCGCCGACGACGTGCCGGTGCACGACCCCCGCTTCGACGTGGCCGCGGCGCGCGCCGAGGGGCGGGCGCAGGCGGCGCAGGAGCCGCGCGAGGACGTCGCAGAGGTGGCCGACGTCGACCTCGGCGGCGTCCCGTGCCGCCGCTACCGTCCCGCCGGCGCCCGTCCCGGCACGGTGGTCCACCTGCACGGGGGTGGCTTCGTGCTCAACGACGTCGAGGTGCACGACGCCGCGGCCCGGCGGCTGGCCGACCGGGCCGGCCGAGCCGTCGTCTCGGTCGACTACCGGCTCGCGCCCGAGCACCCCTACCCGGCTGCCGTCCACGACGTCGACGCGGTCGTCGCCGCGCTCGGGTCCGGCGAGCCGGTGGTCCTGCACGGCGACAGCGCGGGCGCCAACCTCGCCCTCGGGGCCGCGCTGCGGCACCCGGGCCGCTTCGTCGGCCTGGCGCTGACCTACCCGTTCCTCGACCCCGCCGCCGCGGGCGCCTCCCACCGCACCGAGACCGACGGCCTCGGCGCCGCGGAGGTCGCGTGGTACTGGCGCCAGTACGCCGGCGATGCGCCCGACCTCGCCGACCCCGACCTCGCGCCCCTCGCGGCGACCGACGAGGCGCTGGCCGGCCTGCCGACGACCCTGGTCGCCACCGCCGAGCACGACCCGGCGCGCGACGAGGGCGAGCTGCTGGCGGCCCGGCTGGCCGAGGCCGGGGTGCGGGTGAGCGCGACGAGGTGGCTCGGGCAGCCCCACGGCTTCTGGCGCCACCCCCGGGCGTACGCCGCCTCGGCGCCCCTCACCGGGCTGCTGGCGGCCTTCCTCGACGACGCCCTGGCCGGTGCCCCGGTGAGCCTCGAGCCCGGCGCTCAACCCTCGTAGAGGCTCTCGACCAGGTCGAAGGACTCGCGCGCCAGCTCGTCGGGCACCAGGCCGTAGACCTCGCGCAGGACGGCGCGCACGCGGCCCTGGCCGTAGGGCTGGTCGGCGCGCTCGAAGGCGTCCATGAGGTCGTAGAAGCGGTCGAGCCCGTAGGTCTGCACGAGGTGCTCGACGCAGGCCTCGGCGAGCAGGTAGTCCAGGGACGGCTGGTCGCCCCACCGCGACTGCGGGGTGAGCTCGACCGGCCGCGCGGCCAGCTCGTCGCGCAGGTCGTCGGTGGTGGCCACGGAGGTGGCGAGGAGGCCGGGGTAGTAGGCGACGTACTCGGCGATGCCCTCGGCGACCCACAGCGGCAACGAGCGGCCGTACCCGTCGAGGAGGAAGTGCACGAGCTCGTGGCGCATGGTGCGGTCGCTGTCGACGAGCAGGTCGACGTCGTCGGGGTTGGCCTTGACCACCCCGACCGCGACCCCGCGGGAGCGCTCGCCGAGGCGGGTGCGCGACAACGCGTCGTAGGAGATCGCGGCCGCCTCCTCGGCGGACCCCTTGGCCACGGGGACGGCCTCGCCGTTGGTGGTGGCGTCGAGCAGCAGCGAGCGGTCCTCGGGCTGGCCGAGCACCTCGGCGACGTCGTCGAGGGCGGACCGGGCGGTGTCGAGGACGGCCTCGGGCCCGACGTCGGCGCCCTGATCGGTCAGCACCAGCACCCGGTCGTCGCGCGCGACCTCGAGCCGTCCGCCGTACCAGGGCCGGGTGCCGGGGAGTGCCCGCTCGGCACCGACCAGCCACTGCCCGTCGCGGTCGACGAAGGTGACGCCGACCTCGTTGGAGACCGGCTTGTCGGTGATGCCCGCGAGCTGCACGTGCTCCCACACCACCGGCCGCAAGGTGCGGTCGTCGCCGCGGACGTCGGCCGGGGGCCGGACGGTCCGGGTGAGGCCGAAGGCGAGGCGGTCGACCGGGAGCCGCTGGAGGTTGTCGAAGTAGGCCAGCTGGCTGCGCCGCAGCCGCTTGGCGCCCGGGTCGAGGGTCGCCAGGAACCCCGCGCGGTCGCCGGTGCGCAGCGTCCGGGCCCGCCGGTCGAGCAGTGCCTCGATGGCGTCGACGTCGGACTCGGTGATCGCGTCGGGGTCGGCCACCGACGTCGGCGGCTCGTCGGGCCCGCCGAGGGCACCGAGGCCGTCGACGACCGAGCAGCCGGAGGCGAGCGTCGTCGCGGACCCCAGCACGAGCAGCGCGGCCAGCCTGGCCAGCCCGGCCGGCACCGTCGCGGCGCGTCGCCACGGCCCCCGAGGTGTCTGCACGCGCACAGGGTAGGTGGCCCGAGGCCTGCCGGAGACGTTCTGCCAGACTCGCCGCCATGCGCGTGCACCTGGGCAGCGACCACGCCGGCCTCGAGCTCAAGGACCACCTCGCCCGCTGGCTCCTCGACCACGGCTACGAGCCGGTCGACCACGGCCCGTTCGTCCACGACGCCCTCGACGACTACCCCGTCTTCTGCCTCCGCGCGGCCGAGGCCGTGGTGCGCGAGCAGGCCGAGGGCCGCGACAGCCTGGGCGTCGTGATCGGCGGGTCCGGCAACGGCGAGCAGATCGCGGCCAACAAGGTCGAGGGCGTCCGCTCCGCGCTGGCCTGGTCGGAGGAGACCGCCGCGCTGGCCCGCCAGCACAACGACGCCAACGTCGTCTCGGTCGGCGGCCGGATGCACCCGATCGACGACATGGTCCGGTTCGTCGAGGTCTTCCTGACCACCGACTTCAGCGGCGACGAGCGGCACGTGCGCCGCATCGGCCAGCTCTCGACGTACGAGACGGGCGGGGGTCTGCCCCCGCTGCCCGACTCCGCCCGCGTGCCGCAGAACCCCGACGCCTGACCGCGGAGCGCCCGCGATGCCCGAGGGCCACACCCTCCACCGCCTGGCCCGTGACCTCACCGTCGCCTTCGGCGGCAGCGCGGTCGCGATCAGCAGCCCGCAGGGCCGGTTCGCCGACGGCGCCGCCCAGCTCGACGGCTCGGTGCTCGAGGACGCCGAGGCCTGGGGCAAGCAGCTGTTCGTCCGGTTCGGCGGCGACCGCTTCGTGCACGTGCACCTCGGCCTCATCGGCACCTTCGCCGTGCACCGCGACGTCGACGCCGTGCCCGACCCGGTCGGCGCCGTCCGGCTGCGCATCGCCCGGCCCGCCGGACCGACCGGCCCCGCGGCGTACGCCGACCTGCGCGGCGCCATCACCTGCGCACTCGTCACCGCCGCCGAGCGCGACGCCGTCGTGGCCCGCTCCGGGCCCGACCCGCTGCGCCCCGACGCCGACCCGGGCCGGGCCTGGGACCGCATCCGGCGCAGCCGCAAGCCCATCGGTGCGCTGCTCATGGACCAGCGCGTCCTGGCCGGCGTCGGCAACGTCTACCGCGCCGAGCTGCTCTTCCGGCACCGCCTGCACCCGCTGCGCCCCGGCAGCACCCTGCGGGTCTCGCAGTGGCAGACGATGTGGGACGACCTGGTCGAGCTGATGGCCGACGGCGTGCTCACCGGCCGCATCGACACCGTGCGCCCCGAGCACACCCCCGAGGCCATGGGGCGCGAGGCCCGCCGCGACGACCACGGCGGCGAGGTGTACGTCTACCGGCGCACCGGCCAGCCGTGCCACGTGTGCGGCCGCACGGTCCGCACCGCCGAGCTCGAGGGACGCAACCTGTTCTGGTGCTCGCGCTGCCAGCCCGTGTTCCGCTCGCGCGCCGTAGGGTGACCCTCGCTCCCCCCGACCACCCCCGAGGTCTTCTGTGACCAGCGCTCCCCAGCCGCTGCCGCGCGCGCCGCGCACCCCGCCGCTGCAGCGCGCCCTGACCCGGGTCCGGCGACCGCTGGAGTCGCTCGAGACGCGGGTGGCGATCGGCCTGGCGGTGTTCTCGGTGACCGTGGCCGTGCTCGTCTCCTACTACCCCGACCGCACGCCGTTCACGACGCTCGTGCTGCCGGTCGTGCTCGGCAGCATCCTGCTCGGGCCCCGCACCCTGCCCTGGTTCGTGGTGCTCAGCGTCGCGCTGCTCAGCTACTGCCTGACCCAGCAGGACCAGATCACCCCGCGCACGGTCGGCGCCGCCGCCGTGCAGTACGCCGTCGCGCTGGTCGTCCTGGCCAGCAGCTTCCGCCGCACGCGGCTCGGCGTCGCCGGGCTGCGGGGCGAGACGATGTTCGTCGACCTGCGCGACCGGATCCTGCGGCAGGGCACGCTGCCCGACCTGCCGGAGCCGTGGCTGGTCGAGTCGTCGCTGCGCTCGGCCGGCGGCACGGCGTTCGCCGGTGACTTCGTGGTCGCGGCCCGCAGCCCCGACCGGACCACGCTGCAGGTCGGGCTCGTCGACGTCTCGGGCAAGGGGGAGGAGGCCGGCACCCGGGCGCTGCTGCTCTCCGGCGCCTTCGGCGGCCTCCTCGGTGCGGTGCCGCCCGCGGAGTTCCTGCCCGCCTGCAACACCTACCTCATGCGTCAGGACTGGGAGGAGGGGTTCGCCACCGCCGCCCACCTGTGGCTCGACCTCGTCGGGGGGCGCTTCGAGGTCCGCACGGCCGGCCACCCGCCGGTGGTGCTGCGCACGGCCGGCGACGGGCAGTGGCGCCGGCTCGACAGCGGCGGCCCGGTCATCGGCCTGGTCGACGAGGTCGACTACCACCACGCCGAGGGCGTCCTGGGGGCCGGCGACGCGCTGCTGCTCTACACCGACGGCATGGTCGAGGAGCCGCGGCACGACATCGAGGTCGGCATCGACCGGCTGGTGGGGGAGGCCGAGGCGGCCCTGCTGCGCGGGCCGGAGGGCACGGCCGAACAACTGACCACGCTGGTCGGTTCGCGCAACGACGACCGCGCCGTCGTGCTGGTGCACCGGCGCTGACCGCTCACGAGGCGTTTGGCCCTGGCCACCGCCCCTGTGGGAGACTCCCGGGTGGTGCGGGCCTGGCCCGTGCACGCGGATGTAGCTCAATGGTAGAGCCCCAGTCTTCCAAACTGGCCACGCGGGTTCGATTCCCGTCATCCGCTCCAGGCAGGCCCCGCGGTGCACCCGACGCCGCGCGCAGGGGGCTGCTTGGCGGGGCGTAGCGTAGTGGCTAGCGCGCCTGCTTTGGGAGCAGGAGATCGCAGGTTCGAGTCCTGTCGCCCCGACCGTCCGCCCGACAGATCGAACGACACCCACCGGCCACCGGCGTGGCCACGCTGAAGGAGAACACCTGTGAAGAGCGCCGTCGAGACGCTGAGCCCCACCCGGGTCAAGCTCACCGTCGAGGTTCCCTTCGACGAGCTCAAGCCGAGCCTCGATGCGGCCTACCAGCAGATCGCCAAGCAGATCAACGTGCCCGGCTTCCGCCGCGGCAAGGTGCCCCCGATGGTCATCGACCGCCAGGTCGGGCGCGGCGCCGTCCTCGAGCAGGCGATCAACGACACCCTGCCGACCAAGTACCGCGAGGCCCTCGAGGCCAACGACCTGACCCCGATCGCACAGCCCGAGATCGACGGCCTCGAGATCGGCGACGACGAGGGCTTCGGGTTCACCGTCGAGGTCGACGTCAAGCCGGAGATCGAGCTGCCGTCGTACGAGGGGCTGACCGCCGAGGTCGCCGACGTCGAGATCACCGACGCCGACGTCGACGAGCAGGTCGAGGCGCTGCGCGAGCGGTTCGCGACGCTCAACGACGTCGAGCGCCCCGCCGCCGACGGTGACTTCGTCGTCATCGACCTCAAGGCCACCCAGGACGGCGAGGTCGTCGACGGGGCCGAGGTCACCGGCATGTCCTACAAGGTCGGCCGCGGCGGCATGATCGAGGGCCTCGACGAGGCGCTCGTCGGCCTCTCGGCCGGCGACGACACCACCTTCGACAGCGAGCTGGTCGGCGGCGACCTCGTCGGCCAGGCCGTCCAGGTCAACGTCACCGTCACCCAGGTCCAGGAGCAGGAGCTCCCCGAGCTCGACGACGAGTTCGCCCAGATGGCCTCGGAGTTCGACACCATCGAGGACCTCGTCGCCGACGTGCGCGAGCGCCTGGGCCGCGGCAAGCGGCTCGAGCAGGCCGCCGAGGCCCGCGACGCCGTCCTGGAGTCGCTGCTCGACAAGGTCGAGGTCCCGCTGCCCGAGTCGATGGTCGCCGAGGAGCTCACCGCCCGTCGCCAGAACGTCGAGCAGCAGCTCGCCATGGCCGGCATCACGATGGAGAAGTACCTCGAGGACGAGGAGCAGACCGTCGAGGAGTTCGAGGCCGACCTCGAGCGCCGCGTCCGCGACGCCGTCGCCGCGCAGTTCCTCCTCGACGAGATCGCCAAGAAGGAGGAGTTCGGCATCGACCAGGCCGAGCTCTCCCAGCACCTCGTCCGGCGCGCCCAGCAGTCCGGCCAGGACCCGCAGGAGTTCGCCAACCACATGTTCGAGCACAACCACATCCCCGACCTCGTGCAGGAGATCCTGCGCGGCAAGGCGCTGGCGGTCGTGGTCGAGTCGGCGACGGTCACCGACGCCTCCGGCAACGTGGTCGAGCTGAAGAACCTTCGCCCCGACGGCACCATCGGTGAGCCCGAGGACGAGGCCGCCGAGGCCGCCACCGACGAGCCCACCGACGAGCCCACCGACGAGGCCACCGACGAGGCCACCGACGAGGCCACCGACGAGGCTGCCGACGAGGCTGCCGACGAGGGCACCGAGAAGGACTGAGGCCACGAGGCCCGGTCGTCGTGCGCGGCGGCCGGGCCCCGTCGTCATCTCCTAGGCTGACGCCATGACCGACGGCGCGGACGACGCCGCCTGGCGTCCACCCCCCACGCCGGCCGCCCCCACCGAGCAGCTCCCGGGGTACGCCGACCTCGAGGAGATCGGCCGCGGCGGCGACTCCGTGGTCTACCGCGCCCGCGAGGTCGCGCTCGGGCGCGAGGTCGCGATCAAGGTGCTCAGCCTCGACACCGCCGGCGACCCGGCTCGCGCCGCGCGCTTCGCCCGCGAGATCGAGATCACCGTCCAGCTCGGCCGCCAGCACCCCAACATCGTCACCGTCCTGGCGACCGGCACCACGGCGTCGGGCCGCCCGGCGGTCGTCATGGACTTCTTCGACCTCGGCACGCTGCACGACCGGCTGCGCGCCCACGGTCCGCTGGCCCCCGAGGAGGTCGGCCGCATCGGGGAGGTACTGGCCGACGCGCTGTCCTTCGCCCACGAGCGGGGGGTGCTGCACCGCGACGTCAAGCCGCAGAACGTGCTCGTCCTGCCGACCTCGTGGGTCCTCGCCGACTTCGGCATCGCCCGGCTGGTCGACGCCGAGCACACCTCGTCGGCCGAGACCTTCACCTACCGCCACGCCGCCCCGCAGATCCTCGACGGCCACCCGCCGACCGCCGCCGACGACATCTGGTCGCTCGGGTCGACGCTGTTCACCCTGCTCGACGGACGGCCGCCGTTCGCCAGCGACGACCCCGACGACGACTCCGCCCTGGCCTACCTGCGCCGGGCCCGCACCGAGGAGCCGCGGCCGCTGCAGGTGCCCGGCGCCGAGCGGGTCGCGCCGGTCATCATGCGCTGCCTGAGCAAGGACGTCGCCGCCCGGTGGACCTCGGCCGCGGAGCTGCGCGACGCCCTGCACGCGCTCCGAGCCTCGGCCTGGGAGCCGAGCGGCGCGGGGAGCCCCGGTGCGGCCACCGCCGCACCGCTCACCCTCGACAAGCCCCCGACCCCGGACCCGGTCCCCTCGGCCCACACCCCCACGCCGACCCCGACGCGCGAGCAGACCCCGACGCCGCTGCAGGCGCCCTCGGCCGCCGACGCGGCCCCCGCCGAGCCCGCCCCCGTGGCCCTCTCGGCGGTCTCCCACGAGCTGCGGGGCCACGATGCCGCCCCCACCGGCACGGGCCTGCCCGACCCGACCGGACCGCCGCCCGACGCCGCCCGTCCGGCCGCGCCGGGCCCGGAGGCGCCGGCCGACGAGGCGCCGCGCCGTCGGCGACTGCCCCTGGTGCTGGGCGCCGTGGCCCTGGCCCTCGGGCTCGTGCTCGGCGTGGTCGGTGCCGCGCTGCGGGGCGGGGGCGACCCGGTGCCGGTGGCGCGGACGCTCGGGCCCACCACCACGGTCGTCGACCCGGGTGAGCAGCCGACCCTGGAGGGGCGTCCCGACCTGCCGGTCGTGCTGCAGAACATCGAGTGGGACGGCGCGACGATGGTCGTGCAGTTCACCGATCCCACCGACGGCGAGGGCCGCTTCCAGCTGCTGCTGCTCCGGGACGGCGTCGAGCTGCCGGTGCCGGTGGCGCGGTTCCCCCCGGGCTCGGGCCAGCCCGAGGAGCGCTTCCCGGTCTCCGAGCTCCCGACGGGACGCGGGTGCTTCTACGTCGTGGTCTACCTGCCCTCGGGCCGGTACGGCGTCAGCGACCGCTCCGCCCGGTGCTTCGACATCACGCCGTTCTCCCTCGACCTGCCGGCGGCTCCCGGCGGCTGACGGTCAGCGGCGCAGGACGCGCGGGTCGAGCCACCACGTCCAGCGTCGCCACCACGGCAGCTCGCGGCGCAGCCGGGACCGGACCGCGCGGACCTCGCCGCGCAGGGCCGCTCGATCGGCCTCGGAGGCGGGGTCGTCGGCCGGGCCGAACGCCGACCGCTCGGCGCGGGCCGCGACGAGCGCCGAGCGGGTGCCCAGGCGCGCGTCGAGCCGGGCTGCCACCAGGTCGGCGGGCTCGTGCCCGGCCGGGCGCAGGCCGGCGAGCCGCAGCGCGTCGACGACCTCGGCCCAGGCGCCGGGCGCCCCGCGGCGCCCGTGCCGCAGCTGCCGGGCGGCGCGCAGCGCGACCAGGGCCAGCAGGGCCAGTCCGAGCAGGGCGCCGACGAGCACGCCGGTCGGCATCGACCCGGAGCCGCCGGCGCGGGGGGGTGCGGCCGCCTCGTCGTCGCCCTCGGGTGCAGCCGTGGCGTCGTCGGTCGGCACCTCCGGCTGCGGCGAACCGGTGTCGGCCGGCTCGGGCAGCTCGTCCTGGGTGGCCTCGACGGCGCCCGACCGCGCGAACGTGTCGTCGTCGGGCGTGGGGGAGAACGGCACCCAGCCGAGGTCGTCGAAGTACACCTCGGCCCAGGCGAAGGCGTCCTGGCCGCGCACCAGCCGCACCCCGTCGTCGGTCGGCTGCCCGGGGCGGAACCCCACCACGACCCGGGTCGGCAGGCCGTTGTAGCGGGCCAGCACCGCGAACGCCGACGCGAACTGCTCGGAGGTGCCGACGCCGCCGCCGGGCGTGTCGGTGCCGCGCAGCAGGAACCGGTCGAGCCGCCACAGGGCCGAGCCCGAGATGGCCGTGGCCGACTGGTCGTACTCGTCGCGCACCAGGGCCTCGATGGCCGAGGCCCGCTGGTAGGGCGTCGCGCCGCGCTCGCCCACCCGCCGCGCGAAGTCGGCGAGGGGCTCGGGCAGCGGGGGCAGCGCGGTCCAGCGCTCGGTGTCGCGGGTCGTCTGGTCGGGCAGCCGTGCTCCGTCGAGCGCGTCGTCGGGGGGCGCGTCGAAGGCGCCGGCCACCTCGTAGACCGCGCCGGCGGTGTCGTCGGGGGAGAACAGGGTGCCGGTGCGCGGGTCGACCAGGGTGCCGTCGCGGCCCACCTCGAGGGGCAGGCCGGGGCTGGGCAGCCAGCTGCCGCCGAGCCCGTCGAGCTGCACCTGCACGGTGGCGTCGGAGCGGTAGCGGCCCGGGTCGAGCCCGGTCGTGCCGTCGCTGCGCAGCGAGCGGTACGTCGTGGCGGAGGTCCACTGGGTGCCGTCGTAGTCCTCGAGCACCACGAGCCGCAGCGGCACCGCCGGCCCCCGCACCCGCAGCAGCACCTCGTCGGGGTTGTTGGCCCACGCGCCGAGCTGCGTGAGCGGGTTGGCCGCGGCCACCTCGGTCGTCGGCGGGGTGACGAGCTCGCGCGGCTGGAAGGCGCCCGCGACCGGCAGCGTCGCCGCCGCGGCCACCAGGCCCACGCCCACCACCGCCACCGGGCCGGTGACCGACAGGCGGCGCCGGACGGGCTCGCCGTGCTCGTCGAGCAGGACCCAGCCGAGCAGGGCGACCACGAGCAGCAGGACGGCGACCAGGCCGATCGGGTCGGCCGCGCCCGCGGTGAGCAGGACGCCGGCGAGGTAGAGCACCGCGGCGCCGGCGACCGGCTCGACGCGCAGCCGGCTGTCGACGCGCAGGCCGACCAGCAGCGAGACCAGCGCGGTGAGCAGCAGCGGGCCGACGAGGAGGTCGGGCGCGGCGGCGTACGGCAGGGGGGCGGTGAGGAGGCGGGGGACGGCGTCGCGCACGGTCGCCTCGAGCGACAGGCCGGCCCCGGAGGTGGCCAGGTAGGCGCCCATGACGGCGAGCAGCACGAGCATCGAGGTGGCGAACCAGCGCGACATGCCCACGCGCAGCGCGCCCCGCAGGGCCAGCAGCGGGACGCCCGCGGCGAGGGCGAAGAGCAGCGAGACGACCCAGCCCTGCCACGCCGAGGCCAGGACGAGGGCGCCGAGGAGCACCAGGGCGAGCGGCCACACCACGCGGCCGACCCGGGCCAGCAGCGGCGCGCCCGCGGCGCTCACCGGAGCACCGCCGCGTCCCAGGTGCCGGCCAGCGAGACCGAGGTGGCGCCGCGCAGCACGAGCAGGCCCGCCTCCTGGCTGGCCCCGACGAGGGGCGCGGGGTCGACCACGGCGACGACCCGGGTGGACGCCTCGCCGAGGGCCAGCGCCAGCTCCCGCAGGTCGGCGCCGGGGCCGGTGACGGCGACCGCGACGTCGAGGTCGCGGCTGCGCAGCAGCCCGGGCCGGCCGCTCGCGGCCAGGTCGACCTCCGTGAGCAGCACCTCGAGGTCGTCGTGCTCCTGCATCGGGCGCCGGCTCACCGACGCCGGCACGACGACCTCGCGCCGGTCGCTCACGGTGTGCACCCGCAGCGGGAGGCCCTCGTCGGTGCAGCTGTGCGCGATGGCCGCCGCGACCTCGACGGCCTCCTCGAACAGGTCGGCGTCGCCGAGGTAGGCCGAGGCCCGGTCGTCGAGGAGGACGCACACGTGGGCCTGGGACGGCTCGGCGTCCTCGCGCACCATCAGGGTGCCGGTGCGGGCGCTGGTGGCCCAGTGCAGGCGCCGCAGGTCGTCGCCGACGACGTACTCGTGCAGGCCGACGAGGTCGGTGCCGCCGAGCTCCTGGGCCTCGTCGCCGCCCGCGCTGGCCCGCCGGTGGCCCGGGAGCATGCCGGCGAGCGGGACGCGTCGGGGCAGCACCCGCACGAGGTCGAGCCGTCCGGACTCCGTCGACCGGGCCGCCATGCCAGTCAGCCCGACCAGCCGCACCTGGACCGGGCCGACCTCGACCAGGCCGCGCCGCGGGGTCGGCACCGGGTAGGCGACCTCGGACGCCTCCTCGGCCGCACCCCCCGGGTCGTCGGGCAGCGCGACCGGCACGAGGCGGCCCTGCACCCGGTCGGCCACGTCGAGGCGGACGAGGCCGCGCCGTCGACGTCCGAGGACGCGGAGCCGGCCCTCGCAGCGGCCCTGGCGCACGACGACCCGGGGGGCCACCTCGCGCTCGACCTCGACCGTCGAGGCCAGCAGGACGGCGGCCAGCTCGGCCGCGACCAGCGCGACCAGGCAGGCGCCGAGGGCGGCGACGAGGGGGTAGTGCCAGGCCAGGCCGGCCCCGAGCAGCGCGACGCCGAGCACGGCCACCGCGCGGCCGCGCCCGGTCGTGCTGTGCCACCCCCGGCGCACGCGGCCCGCCTCAGCCGGCGTCGGGCTGCGGCGGCTGCACGGTCTCGAGCACCTCGTGCACCACCGTCTCGCTGGTGTGGCCGGCCAGCACCGCGTCGCGGGCCAGCACCGTGCGGTGGGCCAGCACCGGCTCGGCGAGCCGCTGGACGTCGCTGGGCACCACGTAGTGGCGGCCCCGCGCGGCGGCGTACACCTGCAGGCAGCCGACGAGGGCCTTCAGGCCGCGGGTGCTGACCCCGATGCGCACCCGCGGGTCTCGGCGGATCGTGGCCCCGACCTCGCGGACGTAGCGCAGGATCGGGTCGGCGACGTGGAGCCGGGTCAGCTGCTCGGCCACCGCGGCCACCTCCTGGGGCGTCGTCACCGCCGGGACGTCGTCGACGTGGCCGGCGCCGCTGCCCGGGCGCAGCACCTCGATCTCGTGCTCGGCGTCGGGGTAGCCGAGCGAGGTGCGCAGCAGGAACCGGTCGAGCTGGGCCTCCGGGAGCCGGTAGGTGCCCTCGAGGTCGATCGGGTTCTGGGTGGCGATGACCATGAACGGGCGGGGGACGGGGTGGCCGACGCCGTCGACGGTGACGGTCTGCTCCTGCATCACCTCGAGCAGCGCCGACTGGGTCTTGGCCGCGGCCCGGTTGATCTCGTCGGCCAGCACGACGTGGGTGAACACGGGCCCCTGGCGGAAGCGGACCTGGCCGTCGCGCGGGTCGAAGACCGTGGTGCCGGTGACGTCGGAGGGCAGCAGGTCGGGGGTGAACTGGATGCGGCCGACCGACCCGCCCACGGCCCGGGCGACCGCCCGGGCCAGGGTCGTCTTGCCGGTCCCCGGGACGTCTTCCAGCAGGACGTGGCCGCCGGCGAACAGCGCGACCAGGGTCAGGTCGACCACGGCGCGCTTGCCGTGCACCGCGGTCTCGACGGCGTCGCCGATGCGTTGCTGGAGGCGGCCGAAGGCCGCGATGTCCTGCTCACCCGGCGCGGCCGGGTTGATGAGGGCGGTCATGGGACCTTCCTGTGCTCCCGCTCAGGGGATGTCGGGGCAGACGCCGTCGGTCGGGTAGCACGGGGGCTGCTGCGGGCCCGGGTCCGGCTGCGGGTCCGGCTGGGGGTCCGGCTCCACCGGCGGCGCCTGCGGGGTCTGCTGCGTCTGGAACGTGAACGTGGCGCTGGTGACCTTGCCACGAGCGTTCTCGGCCGTGAAGACCACGGCGTGGTCACGCGTGCCGTCGTCGGGGGTGTAGATGACCTGGTTGGCGTAGGCGATGGAGACGGCGGCGGCGTTGCACGCCACCGGCGTCGGGGATCCGCCGTCGAGGACGTAGTGGCAGGTGCCGGGGAAGCGCGCCCAGTCGGCGGGCGGGCGCAGCCGCAGGTCGATCGAACCGGCACCGTCGTCGCCGGCCTGGTCGGTGCGCGGGGCGCTGCGGTCGACCACGGCCTTGCCGGCCGCGGGCAGCCGCGCCGGCGGCTGGGCGGGGGCCTTGCCCTTGGTCACCCCGGCCGCGCCCGCGCCGAGCGAGCTGCGTGGCGTGACGGTGGCCGTCCAGTCACCGCCGACCGTGCAGGCGGGGTCGACCACCACGTCGCAGGACCAGGAGAGCTGGAGGCTGGACTGGGTGCCCGCGACCTGGGCGGCCCGGGGCCCGTCGGGGGTGGTGACCGACACGTCGTAGTTGGTGATGGCCTGGCCGTTGGCGGCCGCGCCGCTCCAGGCGACCTCGACGACGAAGACGACCTCGTTGCCGCGCTCGACGTAGCCGGCGCGGCTGGTGACCTGGGGGGCACCGGGCCGCGCGGTCGAGGTCACCGGCGCCGTGCTGGCCGAGACCGCCTGCCGGTCGCCCAGCACGGCGGTGACGGTGAAGCTGGTGGCCTCGCCCGGGGTGACCTCGACGAAGCCCTGGCGGACCCAGCCCTTGAAGGCGGGGTAGGTGCGGCCGGTGCTGGCGCGCACGACGAACGCGTCGGCCGGCGGGAGCGCCGAGTGGCGCCAGGTCAGCTGCACCTGGCCCTCGGCCATGGGGGTGGCGACGACGTCGGTCGGCGCCGTCACCGGTTCGCCCGCGCTGCCGGTGCCGCCGGAGCCGGACCCACCGGAGCCCGATCCGCCGGAGCCCGACCCGCCCGAGCCCGGGGTGCACGAGGTCGTGCCGGACCCGCCGGTGCCCTTGGCGCCCTTGTCGACGCCCTTCGCGCCCTTGGCCCCCTTGCCCCCCTGGGTGCCCTGGGCACCGGGACCCGCCGAGGACGAGGTGCCGGGGTCGTCGCAGCGGTCGCCGCCGCCCCCGACGAGGCCCTGGGGGCCGGGAGGCGTGCTGCCGGGGGAGGACGGGGGCGTGGGCGTGGGCCGGTCGTCCTGCTCGTCGTCGCCGTCGAGGTCGAGCACGTCGTCGAGCAGCTGCTCGACGGGGTTGGGCGGCGGGGTGCCGGCGTCGGTCAGGCCGTTGGCGGGCACCTCGGCGTCCTCGCGGACGATGGTCGTGGTGGAGCCGTCACCGTGGACCACGAGCCCCCGCGGGGCGCCGGGGGCGTTGACGACCAGGTTGTCGTCGTCGAGCACCAGCTCGGGGTCGTCGCTGCCCGGCGTCTCGAGGTCGCGACCGGCGCGGCGGCCGTCGCCGTCGAGGCGGACCACGCGGCCCTCGCCGCGGCACGGGACGAAGACCTCGCCCCGGAACACCTCGGGCGTGCCGGGCTCGTCGCAGCCGACGGCGCCCATGTCGACCTCGCGGACCCCGCCCGGGGTCAGCAGGACGACGTAGCCGTTGTCGGCGGCCACCGGCACGAGGTCGTAGGGCGACCGCTCGGGGGCGAGCAGGTCGCCGCTGACCTTGGGGGCGTCGCTGGTGCGGTCGTCGCCGGTGCCCACCTGGGCGACCATGCCGAGGTCGGGGCCGAAGACGGTGACGCCGCGGTCGTGGGCGACCAGGACGGACCCGTCGGCGCTGCCCTCGACGGCGTCCTCCTCGTCGTCGAAGGCGAGCTCGTCGGTGGACCAGTCGAGCCGGTGCAGCGTGCCGTCGTCCTCCACGGCCCAGATGACGCCGTCGCCGTCGACGGCGGCGTCGGCGAGGCCGGAGGGGGCGACCCAGATGGTGCCGACGGCCTGCGTCGACTGCGGGTCCATCGCGGCGATCGTCGACTGCTCCCGGTCGACCAGGAACACGCCGTCGTCGTTGGTCAGGGTGTCGACCACGCCGCCGGCGCTGACCCGACGCTGGCCCGAGACCAGGATGCTGCTGAGGTCGAAGGCCACCAGGCGGCCGGTGGTGTGGTCGGTGACGTAGAGCTGGCCGTCGTGCTCGCCGCTGACCTCGATGTCGTCGCCGGGGTTGCCGACGACCTGCTTGACCTCGAGCGCGCCGGTCGCCGGGTTGACCTGGATGACCTGGCCCTGCTCGTCGTCGGAGAGCCAGGTCAGGCCGTCGACCACGTCGACCGCGGTGTCGCTGATGCCCTGGCCGAAGAAGACGCCCGCGACGAGCGAGCCGGTGACGGCGAGGACGGAGAGCTCGGCGGCCCCGCGGGAGCGGTTGCGGCCGCTGCGGCGGCGGTCGCGGGCCGCTGGGGCCCAGGCCCGCAGCCGGGCGCGCCAGCCCTCGGTCGTCGGTCGCGAGCCCTGGCTCGTCATGACACCTCCCGTGTCGTCACAGCATCGCTGTCCTCGGTCGTGCGGTGGTCGTCGTGCTCACTGGCCGTGGACCAGCTGCGCGACCCACGCGGTGCCGCCGTCGCACCACACCCCGCGTCCGGGACCGGTGAGCGGCTCGGTGGTCTTGGTCGGTACCGAGGCCCCCAGCGCGTCACCGTCGGCCCACTCCGGCTGGAGGAGGAACCCACGCCGTCCGCGGCGGGCGGTCTCGACCAGGCCCTCCGGGCCACCCCGGGCCTTCGCCTGCGTGGTCTCGGCCGTGACGACCAGCGCGATGCGGTGGGCGTGGGCGCCGAGATCACCCAGGAGACGGTCCCGCGCGGCTCGTCGTGCGTCGTCGACTCCGACCCCAGCATCCCAGAGATGGGCGTCGTCGACCATGACCAGCGCCCAACCACCTGCGGAACCTTCCGTGCCGGACCCGCTGTCCTGCTCCTCCAGCCACCGGGTGACCGCCGCCGCGGTGGCGGCGTAGTCGGCCTCGCGGACGACCGTCGGCGGCCGGTCGCTGCGGGCCACCAGGGCCTGCAGGCCGTCGAGCGCACCGGTGCGGCCCGACCGCGCCCGACCGGCCACCAGCACCGGTCCGGCGAGCAGGTCGACCTCGAGCACCGAGACCGCGTCGGCGTCGACCGCCACCGCCACCCGCGAGCCCCGGGGCGCGGGCAGGGCGGCCTGGTCGAGCCGCGACGGCATCGGCGGCACCGGTGCACCCGGCCGGCCGTCGACCCGCGGGCGCAGCCGCTGGTTGACGGTCTCGATGCGCTCGGCCTGCAGCGGGGTGCCGGCGCCGCCGGTGGTCTGCACCTGGACGCTCCGCTTGCCGAGCAGGCCGGCGCCGGGCGCGCTGTCGGCGTCGAGCACGTTCGAGGGCACGCCGAGCATGAGGTAGTCGTCGGAGGTCGTCATCCGCAGCACCAGGCGCCGTCCGAACGTCGCCCCGAGCGCCGTGGGCACGCCGGTGCGACCGGGGGCGGTGGCGACCACGTGGATGCCGACGCGGCGGCCGTTCTGCAGCACGGTCTGCAGCCTCTCCACGTGCGCCGGGGCCACACCTCCGCCCGACTCCAGGCTCTCGACGAGGGCCGGGAGGTTGTCGACGAGCACGTAGACCCGCGGCAGCGGGGCGCCCTGGCGGGCCAGGTCGTCGAGGTCGGCGCAGCCGCGGGAGGCCAGGGCCTGCGCCCGCTCGTCCATCGTGCGCTTGAGCAGCCGGACGAGCCGCATGACCCGACCGAGGTCGGCCTCGGTCACCACGGCCTCCACCGTCGGCACCCCGGCGATCGCGGCCAGCCCGCCACCGGCGTAGTCGATGCCGTAGACGTAGGGCGCGGCGGCGTAGGTGCTGGACGTGTCGCCGAGCGAGGCGCTCAGCGCGACCGTGCGCAGCAGCTCGGTCTTGCCCGACCCGGACGCGCCGTGGACGAGCAGGTGGCCGATCGTGGCCAGGTCGAAGCCGAGCTCGGGCTGGCGCTGGGCCTCGGGCTCGTCGATGCGGCCGAGCACGACGTGCCCGCTGCGCCGACCCTCGGCGGCGGCCACGGTCGCCTCCACGTCGAGCAGGAGCTCCGACGGCAGGGCCGGCAGCCACGGCCGCTTGGGGGGCTCGGCGCCCGAGACCATGAACGCCGTCGTGATCGTCTGCACGCAGCGCTCGAGGTCGGTGCTGGGGTTGAGGCGCTGCTCGGCGCCGCCGGTCGACTCCGACTCGCCCGTGACCGCGCTGAACGGGTGCACCAGCACCGGCGCCTCGGACCCGGCGACCGGCTCGCGGGCGCCCGTCCAGGCCGACTGCACCAGCTCGGCGGTGCCGTGGCCCGTGCGCCGGATCCACGCGCGGCCCGGCGTACGACGGGAGATGCGGGCGGCCTCGGGGGTGTCGATGACGTCGCGGGAGTCGTCGGGGGAGGACACGCGCAGCGAGATGCGCAGGTCGGCGTTGGCCTTGATGTTGCCGGTGACGACGCCCTGGGGGCGTTGGGTCGCCAGCAGCACGTGCATGCCGAGGGAGCGACCGCGCTGGGCGATGTTGACCATGCCGTCGACGAACTCGGGCACCTCGGCGGTCAGGGCCGCGAACTCGTCGACGCAGATGAGCAGGCTGGGCGGCGCGACCTCGGGGCGCTCGCGCTCGAGCTGGACGAGGTCCTTGACGCCGTGCTCGCCGAGCAGGTGCTCGCGGTAGGTGATCTCGGCGCCGATCGAGGTCAGCGCCCGCTGCACGAGCGCCGGGGTGAGGTCGGTGATGTAGCCGACCGTGTGGGGCAGGTCGGCGCACTCGCGGAACGCGGCACCGCCCTTGTAGTCGACGAGCAGGAAGTTCATCCGGCTCGGCGGGTTGTTGAGCGCGAGCGAGCACAGCAGTGACTGGAGGAGCTCGCTCTTGCCCGACCCGGTGGTGCCGGCGACGAGGCCGTGCGGGCCGTCCTCGCGCAGGTCGATGGTGGTCACGCCGTCGACGCCCAGGCCGATCTGGGCGCGCAGGCCGCGCGAGGCGAGCCAGCGGCGGGTGACGGCGTCGACGGCGTCGAGGTCCTCGAAGTCCGAGGACAGCTCGGGCAGGCGGACCATCGAGGGGATCGCGGTGCTCGGCGGCAGGACCGCCGCCTCGTCGACGTACGCCGTCATCAGGCGGGCCGCGCGCCAGGCCTGGTCGAGCGAGACCTGGTCGGGGTGGTCGAGGTGGGAGACGCCGCCGCGGTCGGCGCGGCCGACCTCGCCGGTGGCCAGGTCGACGCGCAGCGACGTGGCGGCGGGGACCTCGCTGGCGTTGCGGCCGAGCCAGACCAGGTGCAGGCCCCGTTCGGCGGCGGACGCGGCGACGGCCTCGACGGTGCGGCGGGCGATGCCGGCGTCCTCGTCGACGAAGCAGACGGTGTGGCCGCGGCCGGTGTCCTCGGTGACGAGGTGGTCGAGCAGCGCGGTGGCGGCGCGGGCACCGACGGCGACGGGGGGCTCGCCGCCGACCCGGGCCGTGGCGTGGGGCAACCACCGCAGCCAGGCCTCGTGGCCGGCCCGCCCGCGGCCGAAGCACCCGGCGACCGAGAGGTCGGTGGGGGAGTGGTCGAAGGCCAGGCGCAGCATCATCGAGCGCACCAGGGCGTCGACGGCGGCCGGGTCGCCGGTGATCGCGACGAGCGGGTGCTCGGCCAGGTCGGCCAGCACCGGCATGTCGGGCAGGGTGTCGCGCTCGGCGAGCTCCTCGACCACGACGCGCCGGCTGGCCCGGTCGCCGCCGTCGGTGACGGTGCCGCGCAGCATCGCCGGGACGGTGCCGATGCCGAGGCGGGTGACCAGGAAGGCCTGGCGGCTCTCGGAGCGGGCCCACAGGTAGGGGTCGCGGTTGGCGGCCCGGGTGCGGAGCACCTCGGCGTCGGGGAAGTCGTCGTGCAGCTGCTCGCGCTGGCGGCGGGCGTGGTCGTCGATCTGCGTCAGGAACCCGTCGACGTCGGTGCGCCAGTCGGCGAGGTCCTCGGCGAACTGCTTCTCGGCGGCCCGCTTCTGCTGGCGCCAGCCGAGGTAGCCGAGGATCGGCCAGGCCAGCATGTAGATGACGGCGTAGGCGCTGCGGGCCCGGGCGAACAGCGCGACGCCCATGACCATGGGCAGCATCAGCATCGCCCACGGCATCGGCGAGGGCCGGGTCTTGCTCGGCGGCGACGGGATCTCGAGGACGTCCTCGAGCAGCGGGTCGCCGAACCGCGGCGGGCGGAAGACCGAGGCCGCCGGCGGGTCGTGCGGCACCTCGCCGGGGTCGACGACGAGGGTGCTGCGGCCGAGTCGGATCGGGGTGCCCCAGTCGACCTCGCGGCCGGTCGTGATGCGCTCGCCGGCCACGACCGTGCCGTTGGCCGAGCCCTCGTCGTACACCACGGGGCGGGTGCCGAGGACGATGCGCGCGTGCTGCTGGCTGACGAGCGGGTCGGTCAGCCGCAGGGTGCACGACGGGCCACGGCCGAGGGTGAGGGAGCTGCCGCGCACGTGGAGGCGCTGCCCGCGGTCGGGGCCGTCGGTGACCCGGAGGACGGCGCGGGGCCGGGCGCTGCTGGAGACGCGGGTCAACCAGGAGGTCGGCGCGGTGACGACGTCGAGCAGGTCGCCGGTGCGCAGGCCGCACTCGGAGACGAGGCGGTCGGCCGGCCAGGGGTGCCCGCCGTCGACGGGCACCAGCAGCAGGTGCGGCTGGTCGGGCGCGACGTGGTGGCCGATGGCCCGGGCGAGGTCGGCGACGGTCGCCTCCCCGCGCGCCCGCACCGCGACGTCGACCGAGGGCAGGCCGGTCTCGGCCGCGGTGCGCAACGACAGGGTCCACGTCTGCACGGGGTGCCTCCGGATCGGTTGGGGTGGGGGCTGGGACGGTCGACGGCCGCCGAGGACGCGGAGGTCCTCAGCGGCCGTCGGGCGGCGCCGCTCGGGCGCCGGGCGCGTGGTGCGCCGGTCAGGCGCTGACGGACTCCTGCTCCTGCGCCTGGTTGTTGATCAGGGTGGAGAACTCCTGGAGCGACTGGGCGACCCGCTGGAGCTGGGTGACGAAGTCGGAGCTCCAGGTGTCGCGGGTGCGGTCGGCGTCGGGGCCGATCCAGTCGAAGCCCTGGATGACCTGCGTCATCTTGCCCGTGAGGGCCTCGAGCTCCTGCGAGCCCTGCGTGATCTGCTGGGACGCCTGGCGGCCGGCCTCGACGTCCATCCCCTTCATGGCCATGGTGCTGCTCCTTCTGTTGGGTGGTGCTCGGTGTGGGTGGTGGCGGTGGTGCGTCAGTTGCCGCCGGCGCCCATGCGGGCCCGGACGTGTGCGGTGGCCTCGGCGGCCGTGATGACGCCGTCGTGGTCGACGTCGAGCTCGCGGTTGGGCCGGTAGGCCCGCTCGCCCTGGGTGAAGAGGGCGTCGTCGCCGGAGTGGGGCCGGCCCGCGAGGATGGAGGTGTAGACCGACTCGAGGTCGCCGAGGCGGCCTCGGTGGGGCTCGAAGTAGCGCTCGACGTAGCGCAGCTGCTCGGTGGGCGACATCCGGGCGAGGTCGCCGGTGGTCGTGCCGAGCCCGCGGGCGGTCGAGTCCATGAACTGGATGAGCCCGGTGGCGCTGCTGCGCGGGTTGCGCACGTCGCTGGCGAAGGTGCCGCCGGTCTCGAAGCTCATCGCGGCCATGATGTGCTCGGGTCGCGCGCCGAGGCGCTGGCTCATGCCCTCGACCTGGCGCAGGAACTCGGGGGTGACGTTGGCGTTGCCGCGCACGCCGGTGATCTGCTGGTAGTCGTAGCCGGTGGGCGAGGTGTAGCCCTGGCCGGCCTGCACCGGCAGCGGGTGCTCGGTGCGGTAGGCGTCGTAGGCGGCCTGGGTGTCCTTGCCCCACACGCCGTCGGCGCCCTTCGTGTCGTAGCCCGCGGCGGTCAGGCGCTGCTGCAGCTCCTTGACGCCCTCGCCGCGGGAGCCGCGGCCGTTGCTGGAGGCGAGCTGGTCGATCTTGGCGTCGGTGCCGCCGCCGCGGCTCGCCAGCGCGGCGCCACCGAGCCCGAGGGCGGCCGCACCGCCCGCGATGCCCGCCGCGGCGCCGTACGACGGACCGCCGCCGGTCGAGGACTCGCCGGTGGGGGTCGCCTGGCCCATGCCGCCCGATGAGCCGAGGCTCTCCGCGCCGGGCACGGCGCCGCCCAGGCCGCCGTCGGCCACCGGCGTCGAGGAGAGCGTCGAGGAGGGCACGGGGTCGGCGCCGATGCGCGCCGCGCCGAGGCCGTCGCCCGACCCGATGCTGCTGCTGCCCAGCGGGCTGCCCGTGGAGCCGCCGGACCCGCCGCCGGTGCCGCCGCCCGAGCCGCCGCCGGTGCCGCCGCCCGAGCCGCCGCCGATGGTGCCGCTGCCGATGCCGTGGGCCGGCTGGCCGTCGGTCCTGGGGTTGAAGGGCTCGCCGGTGATCGTCGGCGTGCCGGCGCTCGACCCGGAGGCGGGGAGGCCACCGCTGAAGCTGCCCGAGCCGATGCTGCTGGTGCCGAGCGGGGTGCCGGTGTCGCCCGGAGTGACCACGGAGCCCGTGTCGCCGTCGAGGTCGATGCCGGTGTCGATCATCAGGTGGCCGTTGTCGCCGATGGTCAGGCGCGGCCCGGACTGCGTGGTGGCGGGGGCGCCGGCGCCGGCGTCGGGGACCTGCGGGGCGGTGGTGCCGGGCGTGCCGCCGAGCGGTGCGCCCTGGTAGGGCGTGATCGGCGCGGGCAGCTGCGGCGTCTGGTAGCTCGGGACCTTGCTGTAGTCGACCGAGCCGCCGTCGCTGGCGTCGTCCTGCGCCTGGGCCTGGGTCCCGAGCATCCTCGCGATCAGGCCGAGGGCCTGGGAGATCTTCTCCAGCCACGGCACCACCGTGGTCTCGAGGTAGGTGGCGTAGGCGGCGCTGGCCCCGCCGGAGAAGAAGGAGGCCGCGCGCAGGATCGCGATCAGGGCCTTGAGGTAGGTGATGACCTGGTCGGTCGTCTCCTTGCCCTCCTCGAAGGCCTGGCCGACCTCGCGCAGCTCGTCGGTGTCGGCTCCCAGAAACGCCATGGTGCTGCTCCTCGTCAGGTCGGTGCGGGTGACGGTGGGCCCGGCGGGAGCCCCGAGATGTGGTGCTGCGTCGTGCTGGCTGGTGCTGGCTGCTGCTGGCTGGTGCTGGCTCGTTGGTGCTGCGGGAGGAACCTAGGCACGGCTCCTGAGGGGGGTCGAGGGGCCGGCGGGTGGAAGGTTCCTCCCGGGCGGGCCGTCAGGAGCTCGCGGCGTCCTGCTCGTCGGCCTTGGAGCGCAGGTAGGTCGCCTGCTCGTTGATGGACTCGCAGGCGGCGTTGGCGTTGGGCAGGAAGGAGCCCTCGATGTCGCCGAGGATCCGCTCGCGGTCGGGGCCGACGAAGCCCGCGGCGCTGAAGCGCTGCAGCAGCGCCGAGCAGACCCCTGCCACGGCGCCGGCGTGCGACCCCATCTGGCCGGAGACCTCGCGGGCGTGGTCGGTGTCCATCCCCTGCATGTTGCTGGCCATGTCGTCCTCCTGGTGGCTGCGTGGCGGGCCGGGCGTCCGCCCGGCGTGGGCGGGCCGACCGTAGGCAGCGGTGGAGGCGGCGGGCTAGGAGACGGCCGGTGGAACCTTCCGGGCCGCCGCGGCCCGCTCGACGCCCTCGAGGTCCTCGACGGTCACGATGCGGACCTCGGCGGTGCGCCGACCGATGGCGAAGCGGACGTTCTGGGCCCGCCCGCGGCCGGCGTTGAACGGGTCGTCCTTGGGCCCGAAGGCCAGCGCGGAGATGGTGCGGATCGCGTCGTCGACCCGCTGCGCGCGCTCGAGGTTCCAGGCGTAGCCGTGCCAGTGCAGCACGCGCTCGTAGATCTCGCGGTTGGACGGCGGCCGGGGGTAGTCGTCGGTGCCGGTCAGCCACGGCTCGGCCAGGGCCAGGGCGACGTACCACTCGCGCGAGAGGGCGGGCAGCCGCGGGGCGGGGGCCGTGGCGGTGGCGTCGAGCTCGGCCGGGTCGTCGGCGCGCGGGCGCGCGGCCGGTGGCGGCTCGGAGGTCGCCACGTCGACGACGATCGAGAGGTCGTCGTACGTCGCGGGGCCGGTCTGGCGTCCGCGCATGACGACGAGCTGGTTCTCGCCCTCGTCGAGCAGCAGCGACATGCCCTCGGCGACGGTGACCCGGCGGGCACCGCCCGGGGCGTCGAAGAGGGAGGAGACCTGGGTCTCGCCGGAGCCGTGCCAGCGCAGCCGGGCGATCTCGTCGCCGACGACGAGCTCGCCGAGCAGGCGGCTGACGTGGGGCGCGCAGCGCGGGAGGGCGATGGCGGTGACGCGGAGGGCGTCGGCGGGGTCGTCGTCGGGGACGGCGTGGTGGGGGGAGCGGCCGAAGAGCAGGGTCTCGCCGGAGCCGAGGGTGACGGTCGGGAGCCCGGAGCCGCGCAGGGTCACCCTGAGCATCGCACCTCCGGCAGCATGCTCCGATCCAACCACAGCGACGCCCGCCGCGAGCCGCTCCGGACCAGCCGGTCCCACCCCCACGACTGAGTGCACGACCGTTCACCGAGCGCTACGATCCCGGCCATGACCACGACGGCCACCGCGACCACGCCCCCGGGCCCGACGCTGCTCGACTCGGCCAGCCTGCTCGCCCAGGTCGCCGACGAGCTCGTGGTCCGCAGCGTGCGCGACACCCACCTCGCGGTCGCCGACCGCGTCCACGGCCTGCTGCGCCGGGCCACCGGCGGCGCGAGCAGCCCGACGGTGGTGCCCGAGATGGTCCACCGGGGCGTGGCCGCCGCGGTCTACGAGGGTCTCGGCCTCGGCCTGCGCGCGGCGTCCAGGGGCCTCGACAAGGTGGCCGCCACCGGCGTCGGCCCGCGCCTGGAGGAGACGCCGCAGGGGCGGTTCGTCTCCTCGGCGGTCAACGGGCTGATCGGCGACAAGCTGCTCGAGGAGCGGCCGCACATGGCCATCCCGATGGGCATCCGCCGCGACGGCGTCGACGTCGAGCCCGACGCCGACGCCCTCGCCGCGGCGTTCCCGGCCGCCACCGGCCGGGTCGTCCTGTTCCTCCACGGCCTCTGCGAGAACGAGTCCTACTGGGACCTCCACCGCGACCGCACCGGCACGACGTACGGCGAGGCGCTGGCCGCCGACGGCTGGACCCCGGTCTTCCTGCGCGTCAACACCGGCCTGCCGCTGCGCGCCAACGGCGTCGCGCTCACCGCCCTGGTGCAGCGGCTCGTCGAGGCGTGGCCGGTCGAGGTGACCCGGATCGCGCTGGTCGGCCACTCCCTCGGGGGGCTCGTCATCCGGGCCGCGGGTGCCGTCGCCGCCGATCCCGCCGCGCCCGACTGGAACGCGATGGTCACCGACGTCGTCACCCTCGGCACGCCCCACCTGGGCGCGCCGATCGCCTGGGGGGTCGGCCAGGGCAGCCGCGGGCTGTCGGTGCTGCCGGAGACCGCGGCGTTCGGCCGCATCCTCGACTGGCGCTCGGTCGGCGTGCGCGACCTCGTGCTCGGGCTCACCGAGGACGTACCCCCGCTGCCCCACGCGCGCTACCGCCTCGTCTCGGCCACCCTCACCGAGTCCGAGCGCCACCCGGTCGGCGACGTCGTCGGCGACCTGCTGGTGCGGCCGCGCTCGGCGTACGGGCGCGACCGGCGGGGCCGCGAGCTGTTCCCCGGCGCGGAGGTGCTCCACGTCGGCCGCACCGACCACTTCGGGCTCCTCAACCACCCCGAGGTCCTGCGCCGGCTGCGAGGGTGGCTGTCATGACCTCCGCGCCCGACCGCGAGCTGCGCGTCGAGACCACCGTCGCCGCGCCGCCCGACCGGGTCTGGGCGGCGGTCATCGACTTCACCCGGATGCCGCGGTGGAGCCCCGAGCTGGTCGCGATGCGGCCCCTGCTGCCCGGCGGCCTCCGCCTCGGCCAGCAGTACGTCGGCCTCAACCGTCGCGGCGCCGTCGTCTGGCCCACGCGGTCGGTGGTGGCCGAGCTCGATCCCGGTCGCCGGGTCGCCTGGGACACCCGGTCGAGCGGGGCGCGGTGGATCTGGGAGGTCGAGCCGGCTGCCGGCGGCACCCGCGTGGTCCAGCGGCGGCCGGTGCCGCGGCGGTTGACCCGGCTCAGCGGGCTGTTCGCCGGGGTGCTCCTCGGCGGCGCGGCGGGCCACGCCGACGAGCTCGAGGCCGGCATGCGCACCACGCTGGAGCGGCTGCGCGACGAGGTCGAGCGAGGCTCCTGAACGGGTGCGAGGGGCGCTGCTTCTGCTGATGGCGAACAGCACCCCTTTGCCCCTGGAACTGTCCTCGCCCACGGCTACTGTCATGGACGTGAACCACATCAACGACCACACGATGGGTGGGGCGGCCGGGCTCAACGTGCTCGACGACCACATCTACCAGCGGCTGCTGCGCGAGCGCATCGTGTTCCTCGGCTCCGAGGTGCGCGACCAGAACGCCAACGCGATCTGCGCCCAGCTCCTCCTGCTCTCCGCGGAGGACCCCGAGGCCGACATCTTCCTCCACATCAACAGCCCCGGTGGCTCGGTCGACGCCGGCATGGCGATCTACGACACCATGAACTACATCCCCAACGACGTGGCCACGGTCGGCATGGGCCTGGCCGCCTCGATGGGCCAGTTCCTGCTGTGCGCCGGCACCAAGGGCAAGCGCTACGCCCTGCCGCACGCGCGGATCATGATGCACCAGCCGTCCTCGGGCATGGGTGGCTCGGCCTCCGACATCAAGATCCAGGCCCAGCAGTCGCTGCACATCAAGAAGGTGCTGCTCGACCTCATCGCCGAGCACACCGGCCAGCCGGTCGAGCAGGTCGTGGCCGACGCCGACCGCGACCGCTGGTTCACCGCCGACCAGGCGCTGGAGTACGGCCTGGTCGACCAGGTCATCACGAGCGCCCGCGAGGCCGCTGACGACGGCCGGCCCGCCCGGCAGAAGGACTGAGGCACACCATGACGTACCACATCCCGCAGTGGGAGGAGCGGACGTCGTACGGCTTCCGCCGCATCGACCCGTTCGGCAAGCTGTTCGAGGAGCGCATCATCTACCTCGGCACCCCGATCTCCGACGACGTGGCCAACGCCGTCATCGCCCAGTTGCTGTGCCTGCAGTCGATGAACCCCGACCAGGACATCAGCATCTACATCAACAGCCCGGGTGGCTCGTTCACCGCGCTGACGGCGATCTACGACACGATGATGTTCATCAAGCCCGAGGTGCAGACGGTGTGCGTCGGCCAGGCGGCCTCCGCGGCAGCGATCCTGCTCGCCGCCGGCGCCAAGGGCAAGCGCCTGGCGCTGCCCAACAGCCGCATCCTCATCCACCAGCCCTACACCGAGGGCACGTTCGGCCAGACCTCCGACATCGAGATCCAGGCCAACGAGATCCTCCGGATGCGCGAGCTGCTGGAGAAGATGATCAGCGAGCACTCGGGCAAGTCCATCGAGGAGGTCAGCCGCGACATCGAGCGCGACAAGATCCTCACCGCCGAGCAGGCCGTCGACTACGGCCTCATCGACTCGGTCTTCGCCTCGCTCAAGACCCCGGCCCTGGCCTGAGTCCGTCCACGGTCCGCCGTGTCCGCCCCCCGACCGGGGGCGGCACGGGGTACCGTCGGGTGTTGGCTAGCCGGCCACCCGGCTGCCCCCCCACCGTTCATCTCATGACCCGTTCCAGCTCTGGAGGACCCGCCCGTGGCACGCATCGGTGACGGAGGAGACCTGTTGAAGTGCTCCTTCTGCGGGAAGAGCCAGAAGCAGGTCAAGAAGCTCATCGCCGGCCCCGGGGTCTACATCTGCGACGAGTGCATCGACCTGTGCAACGAGATCATCGAGGAGGAGCTCAGCGAGGGCACCGAGGTCAGCCTCGACGAGCTGCCCAAGCCGCGCGAGATCTTCGAGTTCCTCAACTCCTACGTGATCGGCCAGGAGCAGGCCAAGAAGTCGCTCGCCGTCGCGGTCTACAACCACTACAAGCGGGTCCAGGCGGGCCTGCAGCCCGGCTCGAGCGGCAGTGGCAAGCACAGCAAGGACGAGGTCGTCGAGGTCGCCAAGTCCAACATCCTCGTCATCGGCCCCACCGGCTGCGGCAAGACCTACCTGGCCCAGACCCTGGCCCGCATGCTCAACGTGCCGTTCGCCATCGCCGACGCCACCGCGCTCACCGAGGCGGGCTACGTCGGCGAGGACGTCGAGAACATCCTCCTCAAGCTGATCCAGGCCGCCGACTACGACGTCAAGAAGGCCGAGACCGGCATCATCTACATCGACGAGATCGACAAGGTGGCCCGCAAGGCGGAGAACCCCTCGATCACGCGCGACGTCTCCGGTGAGGGCGTGCAGCAGGCGCTGCTGAAGATCATCGAGGGCACCACCGCCTCGGTGCCGCCGCAGGGCGGGCGCAAGCACCCGCACCAGGAGTTCATCCAGATCGACACCACCAACATCCTGTTCGTGGTAGGCGGCGCGTTCGCCGGCCTGGAGCACATCATCGAGCAGCGGGTCGGCAAGAAGACCCTCGGCTTCACCGCCGAGGTGCGCGGTGCGGAGGAGAAGGCGCAGGACGACCTGCTCGCCCTCGTCCGCCCCGAGGACCTCACCAAGTTCGGCCTGATCCCCGAGTTCATCGGCCGCCTGCCCCTGATCGCGAGCGTGACCAAGCTCGACCAGGAGGCCCTGGTGCAGATCCTCACCGAGCCCCGCAACGCGCTGACCAAGCAGTACCGCAAGCTCTTCGAGCTCGACGGCGTCGACCTCGAGTTCAGCGACGACGCCATCAAGGCGATCGCCGACAAGGCCCTCGAGCGCGGCACCGGTGCCCGCGGCCTGCGCGCCATCATCGAGGAGGTCCTCCTCCACGTGATGTACGACGTCCCCTCGCGCGGCGACGTCGCCAAGGTCGTCGTCACCGGCGACGTCGTCATGGGCGAGGCCGCCCCCGAGCTCGTCGTCCGCGAGCCCGAGGCCAAGAAGAAGAAGTCGGCCTAGCCGGCGCTGCTGCGGGGGCTTCGAGGCTCGTCGCCAGGGCTCCTCGCACCTCAGCCACCTCCACGCTGACCCGTCGTGGATCCACGACGGGTCAGCGTGTCGTTGCTCAGTCCGTGGGGGCGAGCTCGGCGGTGACCCGCAGGTCGCCGTCGGCGGGGGTGTAGACCAGGTCGCCGGTGATCCGGCCGACGGCGCGGAGATCGGCCTCGGCCCGGCGCACGGCGTCGAGGGTGGCCGCGGGGCCGGTGAGCTCGACGCGGGACAGGGCGGCCTTCATGCCGACTCCTGCCTTCGACTTGGTGCCGCGGATGCCCGAGAGGGCGGCCGCGACGGCGTCGACGAGCGAGGGGTCGGCCGCGGCGGCGGAGCCGAGCTCGGTCGGGGTCGGCCACGGGGACCGGTGGATCGAGCCCTCCTGCCACCACGACCAGACCTCCTCGGTCACGTAGGGCAGGAACGGCGCCAGCAGCCGCAGCTGCACCTGCAGGGCGAGGGTCAGGGTGGCCCGGGCGGACTCGCGCGCGGTGGAGGCGTCCTCGGCGTACGCGCGCTCCTTGACCAGCTCGAGGTAGTCGTCGCAGAACTCCCAGAAGAACTTCTCGGTGACCTCGAGGGCGGTGGTGTAGTCGTAGGCCTCGAACGCCTCGGTGGCGCGGGTGACGACGCCGGCGAGGCGGCCGAGCAGGGCGCAGTCGACCGGCTCGGTGACCCGGACCGGGTCGAGGGCGGTCGCGCCGACGTTGCCGAGCACGAACTTGGAGGCGTTGAGGACCTTCATGGCCAGCCGGCGGCCGACCTTCATCTGCGACTCGTCGAACGGCGAGTCGAGGCCCGGGCGCGCGATGGCGGCGCGCCAGCGGACGGCGTCGGCGCCGAACTTCTCCAGGATCTCGGTCGGGACGACGACGTTGCCCTTGGACTTCGACATCTTCTTGCGGTCGGGGTCGACGATGAAGCCCGAGATCAGGGCGTGCGACCACGGCGCGACGCCGTTCTCGAAGTGGGACCGCACGACCCGCGAGAACAGCCAGGTGCGGATGATGTCGTGGGCGTGGGTGCACAGGTCCATGGGGAAGACCCGGCCCCAGAGGTCCTCGTCGCCCAGCCAGCCGCCCGCGATGTGGGGCGTGAGGGACGACGTGGCCCAGGTGTCCATGACGTCGGGGTCGCCGATGAAGCCACCGGGCTTGCCGCGCTGGCCCTCGTCGTACCCGCGGGGGGCGTCGGTCGACGGGTCGACCGGCAGCTCGGCCTCGCTCGGCATGAGCGGGTGGGCGTAGTCGGGCTCGCCCTCGTCGTCGAGCGGGTACCACGCCGGGAACGGGATGCCGAAGAACCGCTGCCGCGAGATGAGCCAGTCGCCGTTGAGGCCGCCGACCCAGTTGTCGTAGCGGTGGTGCATGTGCGGCGGGTACCAGCGGACCTCGCGCCCGCGGTCGAGCATCTCGCTGCGCAGGCCGGCGTTGCGGCCGCCGTTGGTGAGGTACCACTGGCGGGTGGCCACGATCTCGAGCGGCTTGTCGCCCTTCTCGTAGAAGTTGGCCATCCGCTGGGTCGGCTTGGGCTCGCCGTCGAGGTCGCCGGACGCGCGGAGCTTCTCGACCATGGCCTCGCGGGCGGAGAACGTGGTCTTGCCCGCCAGGTCGGCGTACGCCGCCGCGGCGGTCTCGGAGGAGAGCCACTCGGGCGTCTCGCGGGTCAGTCGGCCGTCGCGGCCGATGACGGTGCGGACGGGCAGCGACAGCTCGCGCCACCAGGTGACGTCGGTCAGGTCGCCGAAGGTGCAGCACATGACCAGGCCGGAGCCCTTGTCCATCTCGGCCGCGGGGTGGGCCACGACCGGGACCTCGACGCCGAAGACGGGCGAGGTGGCGGTGGTGCCGAACAGCGGCTGGTAGCGCTCGTCGTCGGGGTGGGCGATGAGCGCGACCACGCTGGCGATCAGCTCGGGCCGGGTGGTCTCGATGTAGAGGGGTTCGCCGGACGCGCCGTGGAAGGAGACCCGGTGGTAGGCGCCGGCGTACTCGCGGGCCTCGAGCTCGGCCTGGGCGACGGCGGTCTGGAAGGTGACGTCCCACAGGGTCGGCGCCTCCTGCAGGTAGGCCTCACCGCGGGCGAAGTTGCGCAGGAACGCGGTCTGGCTGACCTTCTGGGCGTGCTTGCCGATGGTCGTGTAGGTCTGCTTCCAGTCGACCGAGAGGCCGAGGGTGCGCCACAGCTCCTCGAACTTCTGCTCGTCCTCGACGACCAGCTGGTTGCACAGCGCGATGAAGTTGGGCCGGCTGATCGGCACCTGCTTCTTGGCGTCGGGCTTCGCGGGCGGGGTGAAGTCGGGGTCGTAGGGCAGCGAGGGGTCACAGCGGACGCCGTAGTAGTTCTGCACCCGGCGCTCGGTGGGCAGGCCGTTGTCGTCCCAGCCCATCGGGTAGAAGACCGCCTTGCCGCGCATCCGCCAGAAGCGCGCGACGAGGTCGGTGTGGGTGTAGGAGAAGACGTGGCCCACGTGCAGGCTGCCGCTCACCGTGGGCGGCGGCGTGTCGATGGAGTAGACGTTGTCGCGGGGCTGGGTGCGGTCGAAGGCGTAGGTGTCGTCGGCCTTCCACCGCTCCGACCAGGTCGCCTCGAGGCCCTCGAGCTTGGGCTTGTCGGGTACGACGAGCGCGCGGTCGCCTGAGGGACCTGCGCTCGTCGTGTCCGGGGCCTGCTCGACTGTCTCGGTCATGGCTCCAAGCCTATGGCCGGGCGCGCCGGGACGACGCACCGGCAACGCCGCAGGTCAGCGGCGCTGCACCACGACCTCGGCTCCGCGGCGCACGGCGCGGGCGACCCGGAGGCGGAGCAGCTTGCTGTAGCCGAGGACGAGCTGGGTGTAGCCGGGGGTGCGGCCGTGGTAGCCCAGGAACCCCCGCGGCCCCTCGACCATCGCGCCCGTGGTGACGTCGTAGCGGGCCTGGTGCCAGGGGCAGACCAGGCACCCGTCGGCGTCGACGTGCCCGTCGGAGAGGTCGCCCAGCTGGTGGCGGCAGCGGCGGGAGACCGCGAACAGTTCACCGTCGCGGTTGCCCACCGCCCACCGGCCGGCGCGGGTGACGGCGCCGGGCGGGAGGTCGGTCGCGGGGACGGCGGGGTCGGTGCTCTCGGCCATGCCGCCCGGTGCCCAGCCGGGTGCCGGTCAGGCGGTCAGCCGGTGACGGCCTGGCCGACCAGGGCGAGGGTCGCACCCACGTCGACCGGCGTGCCGTCGACGGTGACCGAGGAGCAGGCCTGCGAACCGGAGCCGACCGAGACGGTCGAGCCGTCGGGGTAGCCGGCGACGAGGATCCACGGCTCGAGCGCGAGCGTCGTGAAGGCGCACTCCGGGTCGGACCCGGTGTACGCCGGCTGCGCGGCGACCTCGTCGAGCAGGGCGTCGACGCCGTCGGTCAGCGGCTCGGTCGGCAGCCGGAACTGCTGCGTCGTGGCGGTCGGGGCGCCGGCATCGGACCGCCCCGGGCACAGCCGCAGCGACGTGGCGCCGACCGGGAACTCGGCCTCGGTCGGCACCTCCGTGTAGACGGGTGCGGGGTCGGGGCACGCCACGGGGGCGGCGGGCGCGGGCGGGTCCTGGGCGACGGGCGCCGGGCCGTCGTCGGAGCCGCCGAGCACGGCCCACCCGACCCCGCCGGCCACCACCGCGAGCACGGCCGCGGCGGCGAGCCCCTGCCGTCGTCGTACGACGCGGGCGCGGTGGGTCACCGCGGCGACCCGCTCCGCGGGCGCGAGGTCGGGTCGGGCGGGGGCGGTGCGCTGCAGCAGGTCCTTGACCTGGTCGGTCTCGCGGTCGTCGGTCACGACGGCTCCTCCTCGGTGGCGGGGTGGTCGTGGTCGGTCAGGGCGGGGGAGGAGCGCAGGGCGGCGAGGGCGCGCGAGGCCTGGCTCTTGACGGTGCCGCGGCTGACGCCCAGCACGTCGGCGGTCTGCTGCTCGGTGAGGTCGTCGAAGTAGCGCAGCACCAGCACGGCCCGCTGGCCGCGGCTGAGGCCGGCGAGGGCGGTGAGCACGTCGCGGCGCACGTCGACCGCACCGGGCCCGTCGCGGCCGGTGGTCGGCCGCTCGGGCAGCTCGCCGGTGGGCACCTCGCCGCGCCAGCGCCGCCGCCACCAGTCGGTGTAGGTGGTCACCAGTGCGCGTCGTACGTAGGCCTCGGCCGGCTCGACGCCGCCCGTGAGCCGGTCCCACCGGCGCCAGGTCTTGACCAGCGCCACCTGCAGCAGGTCCTCGGCCTTGTGCCGGTCACCGGTCAGCAGGAAGGCGCTGCGCCACAGCGCGGTCGACCGCGCGGCCACGAAGTCGTCGAACGTGGTCCCGGCGGCGGATCGGTCGGTCATCGTCTCCACACTCGCTCACCCCTCCACCCCCACGACGAGGCGGCGGCCGCGGATGGTTGTCACCGCGCGTCGCTCCCTAGACTCGGAGGGCCATGACCGAGACCCCCGACGCGCCCCGACTCGCCCAGACCTACGACGAGGTCGAGGACGCGCTGCTCTCGCGCTGGCCCGAGACCCGGCTCGAGCCCTCGCTCGACCGCATCCAGGCCTTCTGCGAGCTGCTGGGCGACCCGCAGCGCACCTTCCGCTCGATCCACCTCACCGGCACCAACGGCAAGACGTCGACCGCGCGGATGATCGACGCGCTGCTGCGGTCGCTCGAGCTGCGCACCGGCCGGTTCACCTCCCCGCACGTGCAGCGGATGACCGAGCGCATCAGCATCGACGGCGAGCCGATGGACGACGAGGCCTTCGTGCGCGCGTTCAACGACGTCGCGCCCTACACCCACCTCGTCGACGCCGACCAGCCCCACCCGCTGAGCTTCTTCGAGACGGTCGTCGGCATGGCGTACGCCGCCTTCGCCGACGCCCCGGTCGACGTGGCCGTGGTCGAGGTCGGCATGGGCGGCAGCTGGGACGCCACCAACGTCATCGACGCCGACGTCGCGGTGCTGCTGCCGATCGCGGTCGACCACGCCCGCTACCTCGGCGAGACGCCGGCGCAGGTCGCCCGGGAGAAGGTCGGCATCATCAAGCCCGGCGCCACCGTCGTCGTGGCCCAGCAGGAGCCCGACGTGGCCGCGGTCATCGTCGAGCGGGCCGTCGAGGTCGGCGCCACCATCGCCCGGGAGGGCCTCGAGCTCGGCGTGGTCGCGCGCAGCCCCGCCGTCGGCGGCCAGCTGGTCTCGCTGCAGGGCCTGCGCGCCCGCTACGACGACCTGTTCCTGCCGCTCTTCGGGGCCCACCAGGCCCAGAACGCCGCCCTCGCGCTCGCCGCCGTCGAGGCCTTCGTGGGCGAGCTGCCGCTGGGCGACGAGGTCGTGCGCGAGGCGTTCGCCGCGGTCACCTCGCCCGGGCGGCTCGAGATCGTGCGCCGCAGCCCCACCATCGTGCTCGACGCCGCCCACAACCCGCACGGCGCCGAGGCCACGGCCGCGGCGCTCGAGGACTCCTTCCAGCTCGACCCCGTCGTGGGCGTCATCGGGGTCATGGGCGACAAGGACGCCGAGGGCCTGCTCGTCGCCTTCGAGCCCCACCTCGCCCACGTGGTGGTCACCCAGAGCTCCTCCGGCCGCGCCACCCCCGCGGCCGAGCTGGCGCGGGTCGCGGTCGAGGTCTTCGGCGAGGACCGGGTCACCGTCGAGCCCCGCCTGGCCGACGCCATCGACACCGCCGCCGCGCTCGCCGAGGCCGGCGAGGCGCTCGCCGGCAGCTCGCTGAGCTCCGGCGCCGTGCTCGTCACCGGCTCGGTCGTCACCGTCGGCGAGGCCCGCTCGCTGCTCGTCCGCCCCGGGGAGGCCGCCGGATGAGCGGCACCGCACCCGACCCGACCGCGTCCGGCCCCGGCCGGCCCGACCGGCCCGACCCCGACGAGCGCGAGCGCCAGAAGTCGCCGCGCCGCGGCATGTGCGCGGCCGTGCTCACCCTCGAGGCCATCACGCTGGCCCTGTCGACCCCGGTCATGATCGCCGTCGCCGACATCCGCCCCGCCGTCGCGCTGCCGGCGGGGCTCGGCGTCGCCCTGGTCTGCCTGCTCGCGGCCGGGACGCTCCGCTCCGAGCGCGGGTACGCCGTGGGCTGGGCCGTGCAGGTCGCGGCCGTCGCGCTGGGGTTCCTGGTCACCACGATGTTCTTCCTCGGCGCGATCTTCGCGCTGCTGTGGGGCACCGCCGACCGGCTCGGCCGCAGGATCGAGCGCGAGCGCGCCGAGGCCTTCGCCCGGTACGACGCCGAGCGCGGCGAGGCCTGAGCCGCCGGTCCGCGCCGACGCCGGTCAGCCCAGGGCCGAGACCAGCGCCGCGAGCGCCCGGTCGAGCTCGGCGTCGGTGACCCCGCCGAAGCCCACGACGAGCCCGGTCAGCCCCGCCGACCGGCTGTAGTCGGCCAGCAGCGGCACGTCGAACCCGGCCCGCCGGGCCGCGGCCCGGGCGGCCCGCGCGCGCTCGTCGTCGAGCAGCCAGGTCGAGTACATGCCCGCGCTCGGGCCCGCCGCGGTCGCGTGCGGTGACAGGGCCGCGGCCACGCGCGGCGCGCGGTCGGCGTACACCCGGCGCGCGGAGCGGACCACCTTGTCGACGTACCCGTCGCGGAGCAGGGCGAGGAACGCCCGCTGCACCGGCCAGGCCGCGGCGTCGTGGCGCACCGCGCGGTCGCGGTGGACCGCGTCGAGCAGCGCGGGTGGCGGCACCAGCCAGCCCAGCCGCAGGCTCGGGGCCACCGACTTCGAGGCGGTGCCGAGGTAGGCGACCCGGGTGCGGTCGAGCGCGGCCAGCGCCGGCACGGGCGCGACGTCCCAGCGGAACTCGCTGTCGTAGTCGTCCTCCACCACCACGCACCCCGACCGCCCGGCGGCGTCGAGCAGCGCGAGCCGCTCGGGTGCGGTCATCACGCGGCCGAGCGGGTGCTGGTGCGCCGGCGTGACGTACGCCGCCGCGAGCCCGGCCAGGTCGTCGCCGGACGGCGGGGTGGCGGCCGGCAGGTCGACCACCGCCCGGCCGGTGCCGTGCACGGTGGCGACGGCGGCCCGGTAGCCCGGGTCCTCCACGCCGACCGGGCCCGGCCGCAGGTGGGGGAGCAGCTGGCGCAGGCCGTCGGTCGTGCCGGTGGTGACCACGACCTCGTCGGGCCCGACCTCGACGCCGCGCTGGCGCGTGAGCCGCTCGGCCAGCACGACCCGGAGCTCCGGGAGGCCGCGGGGGTCGTCGTACCCGCGCGGGGGGACGGCGGCCGAGACCTCGCGCCAGGCGCGCCGCCAGCCGGCCCGGTGGCGCGGGTCGACGAACGGGGTGCCGGTGTCGAGGCGCACGAGCGGCGGCCCGTCGTCGGGCGCCGCGGCAGGAGCGCCGCGACGGGGCGCGGCCGGGAGCGCCGGCGAGGCGACGTAGGTGCCGGAGCCGTGCCGCGCGACCAGCCACCCCTCGGCCAGCAGCTGGTCGTAGGCCTGCTCGACCACGGCGCGCGAGACGCCGAGGTCGGCGGCCAGGGCGCGCGAGCTCGGCACCCGGTCGCCCAGGTGCAGGGTGCCCCCGCTGACCAGCCGCCGCACGCCGCCGGCGAGCTGGGCGTGCAGCGGCTCGGGGGCGGTGCGGTCGAGGGCGAGGGGGAGCGCGGTCACGGAGTGTCCTGTCCGACTGGGGGAGAAGTGGCCCGGGTGCGCAGGCCACTTCCGGGCCAGGCTAGTCGCCATGAGCACGTGCCAGCCCCTGTCCCCGACCGAGCGCACCACCGTCCGCCGTGGCCGCGTCCGTGCCCGCAGCGACCGGGCCGACCTGCACGCCCTGCTCGACGACGCGCTCGTCGCCCACCTCGGCGTCGTGGTCGAGGACCACCCCGTCGTGCTGCCGGTCGCGTTCGCCGTCGACCTCGACGGGCCCGACGACGGCGGCACGCTGTACGTCCACGGCTCCGTCGCCGCCCGCTGGCTGGTCCGCGCGGCCAGCCGCACCGTGTGCGTCACGGTGACCGAGCTCGACGGCCTCGTGCTGGCGCGCTCCGGGTTCCACCACTCGGTCAACTACCGCTCGGCGGTCGTCATCGGCGAGGCCCGCACGGTCACCGACCCCGACGAGCTCGCGCGCGCCCTCGACCTCACCGTCGACCACGTCGTCCCCGGCCGCTCGGCCACGCTGCGCCGGCCGACCCGCAAGGAGGTCGCGGCCACCTCGGTGCTGGCCGTGCCGCTGCGCGAGGCGTCGGTGAAGATCCGCACCGGTGACCCCGTCGACGAGCCCGACGACGTGGCCACCGGCACCTGGGCCGGGGTCGTCCCGCTGGCCCGGGTGGCCGGGTCGCCCGTCACCGCGGCCGACGCCGCGGGCGACGCCCCGCCCGACGTCGTGTGCCGGGCGGTGGGGCTGGGCGCACCGGGCGCACCGGGCGCACCGGGTGCGCCGGCGGGCCCGTAGGCTCCCGGCCGTGTCCGCCGGTGCTGTCGTCCTGACCTCGGTGCTGGTGCTGCACCTCCTGGCCATCGTCGTGCTGATGGTGCTCGTCGTCCTGGAGCGGCTGCGGGTGCCGCGGGGCGCGGTGTGGATCGCGCTGCTGCTCCTCGTGCCGGTGCTCGGCCCGCTCATGGTGCTCCTCGCCGGACGGGACCGCGGCGCGGCCGACGGCCCTGAGTAGGGTGCGCGCCATGACGCAGCGCACCCTCGTCCTCCTCAAGCCCGACACCGTCCGCCGCGGGCTGGTGGGCGCGGTGCTGGGCCGGTTCGAGGCCAAGGGCCTGACCATCGTGGCGATGGAGCACCGCCTCATCGACGGCGAGATGGCCGACCAGCACTACGCCGAGCACGTCGAGCGCGACTTCTACCCGCCGCTGCGCGCCTTCGCCACCAGCGGCCCGCTGGTGGCACTCGTGCTCGAGGGCGACGAGGCCATCGACGTCGTGCGCGCGCTCAACGGCGCCACCGACGGCCGCAAGGCCGCCCCCGGCACCATCCGGGGCGACTACTCGCTGTCCAACCGCGAGAACCTCGTGCACGCCTCCGACTCCGAGGAGTCCGCCGCGCGCGAGATCGCGCTCTGGTTCCCCGGGCTCGTCTGACCGACCCCGCGATGGCCGTTTCCCGCTCCGCGGGGCGGGCACGCTGGCCCCCATGGCTGGACCGGACCACCTGTTCGCCGAGCTGCACCGGCGCCACCCCGACGTCGACCTCGTGCTGCTCCCGCCCGAGCCCCCGCGCACCGACCCCGACGAGGCAGCCACCGACGCCGACCTCGCCGACGCCCGCTGGCGCACCGCCTCCGCGCTGCGCGGACTGTGGACCTGGCTCGCCCCCGACAGCCCCGTCGAGGCCGAGGTGCGGTGGTCCTACGCCGCCGACGACGGCTGGGTGCGCCCGCTCGCCCGGGTCGTGGAGAAGCGCCCCGACGGGGGATCGCTCCTGCTGCGGCTGGCCGACGAGCTCGACAGCGACGGCTGGGACGTCGCCCGCCCGGACGGCGGGCTGCCGCGGGTCGTCGCCGTCCTCGACGGGCTGCGGCTGGTCGGGTCGTGGGCCGAGCCGAGCGGTGCGTTGGTGCTGCAGGTCGAGGGCGACCCCTCCTTCGTGGGTCGTGACCGGGCTGCGGCGCTCGTCCGGCCCGCCGGGCGCGACGGTGAGGAGGGCTGATGGAGGTCGTCCCGGTCTCGGTCGGCCGCGCCGCGCAGGCGTGGGACGAGCAGCACCTCGACCTCGCGGCCGCGGCCGGCCAGGTCGGCAGTGCGGGCAGCAGCGGGTTCACCACCGCCGTCGCCGGCACGGCGTCACGCTTCCTCACGACCTGGCAGCGCCACGTGGAGCGGGTGGCCACCACCTGCGAGGACCGCGCCGACGGGCTGCGCCGCACGATGCAGACCTACGTCGACGCCGAGGGCACCACGACTGCCGACATCGACGCGCTGCGCCCGTACCTGGTCGAGGAGCGCTGAGCCGTGGCCGTGACGCTGCCGAGCCGCCCGCGCGCCGTACCCGCGCTGGTCTGCGACCCGGGCGCCGTCCAGGACACCGCCACCCGGCTGCTCGCCGCCTCGGCCCAGGTCGACGACCTCGGTGACTTCGCCGGCGGGCGGGCCCGCGTCGGTGACTGGGCCGGACCCGCCTCGGAGGCCTACCACGCCGAGGTCGCGCCGACGGGCGAGCAGGCCGACGCCATGTCGCTGGCCCTGCGCGCGGTGGCCCGGCGGGTCGACGACCACGCCGACGCCCTGACCGCGCTCCTGACCCGGCGCGGCGACCTCGACGACCGGCGCCAGCACCTGGCCCAGCAGGTCGCGTGGTGCGAGCGCGAGGCGGCCAAGCCGCTCACCCCCGCCCAGCAGGACGAGCTGCAGGAGGACTGCCGACGGGTGCAGGGGGCGGTCGACGTCCACGGCACCGACGTCGCCACGTGGGTCACCGACCTCGAGACCGAGGAGCGGGAGATGAAGGAGGCCTTCACCCGCGTCCTCGACCTCGACGCCGTCGACCGCCTCTACGGCGGGGTCGAGGACCCGGCCGACGCCGCGCTCGACCGCAAGCCGGGCGCTGGCGCCTCGCCGGCGGAGGTCAACGCCTGGTGGGAATCGCTCTCGCCCGAGGAGCAGCAGGCCGTCATGGCCGCCGCGCCCGGCGCGATCGGCAACCTCGACGGCATCCCGGCCGGCGCCCGCCACGAGGCCAACAGCATCGCCCTCGAGCGCGACCTGGCCGACTGGCGCCACGCCGAGGAGGCGGGCGTGATCACCGACGACGAGCGCGACTGGCTGGCCAACGCCGAGGCCGCCCAGCGGGCGATCGAGGAGATCGAGGGCCGGGTCGACCCGGTGACCGGCGACCCGATCCAGGCCCAGCTCTACCTCTACGACCCGGCCGCCTTCGACGGCGACGGCGCCGTGGCCGTCTCGGCGGGCGACCTCGACACCGCCGACAACGTGGCCGTGGTGACGCCCGGCCTCGGCACCGACGGGCAGAGCGCGCCGTACCAGGCCGACCGGGCGGCCACGCTGTACGAGTCCAGCCGCTACCTGGGGCCCGACGAGACCAACGCGACGCTTTTCTGGATCGGGTACGACGCCCCGGACAACGTGCCCTGGGAGATGGAGGGCTTCGACGCCGCCGGCGTGGCCACCGAGGGCGCCGCCGAGGCCGGCGGCGCGCGGCTGGCCGACACCGTCGACGGGCTGCGGGCCAGCCGCGACGGCGACCCGGCCCACCTGACCGCCATCGGCCACTCCTACGGCTCGACGACCACCGGCCTCGCGGCCCAGCAGCACGGCCTCGACGTCGACGACGTCGTCTTCGTGGGCAGCCCCGGGGTCGGCGGCGACACCGACCACGCCTCCGACCTCGGCATCGACCCCGACCACGTCTGGGCCGGCGCCAACAGCCGCGACACCGTCACCTGGCTCGGCAACCACGGGTGGGTGCACGGCGAGACCCTCGCCGGGGCCGGGCTCGGCGACGACCCGACCGAGGACGACTTCGGCGCCCAGCGGTTCCAGGCCGAGGACCCCTCCCGCGGCGACGGGCGCAGCTTCGACCAGCACTCGCTGTACTTCGAGCACGGCACCGAGTCGCTGGCCAACATCAGCGAGGTCGTCAACGGCGACTACGGCGACGTCACCCACGCCGACCACCGCCACGACCCCTTCCTCGGCGACCCCGAGGACCCCGAGGATGACGCCGACGTGCAGACCCCCCGCACCCAGCCCGTCGGCTGAGGCTGTCCCTTCGACTGGCCGGCCCGGTCGGCGTACGCCCGGGGGCACCTGGCCGGGCCCACCCGGTGCAGGCCCGGCCGGCCCTGCACGCGACACGCCCCACCGGCATCCCCCGTCACACGAGTCCCACTGCTTACGCTCGCTTCCGGGTAGGGCGTCACCGTGCGCGCGCACCTGCCTCCTTCCCCTGGATCGCGCACGGGGCAGTGGGGCGCGCGCAATGGCCAGCAGTTTCATCGGCCGCGACATGGCGGTCGATCTCGGCACCGCCAACACGCTGGTCTACGTCCGGCGCAAGGGCGTCGTGCTCGACGAGCCCAGCGTCGTGGCCCTCAACGACACCACCGGCGAGGTGCTGGCCGTCGGCCACGACGCCAAGCGCATGGTCGGGCGCACCCCCGACAACATCACCGCCCTGCGGCCGCTCAAGGACGGCGTCATCGCCGACTTCGAGGCGACGGAGCAGATGCTGCGGTGGTTCATCCAGCGCGTGCACCGCCGTCGCTACCTGGCCAAGCCGCGCATGGTCATCTGCGTGCCCTCGGGCATCACCGCGGTCGAGCAGCGGGCCGTCAAGGAGGCGGGCTACCAGGCCGGCGCCCGACGGGTCTACATCGTCGAGGAGCCGATGGCCGCCGCGATCGGTGCCGGCCTGCCCGTGCACCAGCCCACCGGCAACATGGTCGTGGACGTCGGCGGCGGCACCACGGAGGTCGCGGTCATCTCCCTCGGCGGCGTCGTGACCAGCCTCAGCATCCGCACGGCCGGCGACGACCTCGACCAGGCCATCGTGACCTGGATGAAGAAGGAGCACTCCCTGATGCTGGGGGAGCGCACCGCCGAGGAGGTCAAGATGACCCTCGGCTCCGCCTTCCCCGCCACCGACGAGCCCACCGCCGAGGTCCGCGGCCGCGACCTGGTCAGCGGGCTGCCGCGCACCGTCGAGGTGAGCGCCCGCGAGGTGCGCCAGGCCCTCGAGGAGCCGCTGCACGCCATCGTCGACGCCGTCCGCGTCACCCTCGACCAGACCCCGCCCGAGCTGGCCGGCGACATCATGGACCGCGGCATCGTGCTCACCGGCGGCGGCGCGCTGCTGCGCGGGCTCGACGACCGCATCCGCCACGAGACCGGCATGCCGGTCCACGTGGCCGAGGACCCGCTGCTCTCGGTGGCGCGCGGCGCCGGGCGCTGCGTGGAGGAGTTCGAGGCCCTGCAGGCCGTGCTCGTCGCCGACCAGCGCCGGTCCCCGGTCGCGGCGGCGCGGTGAGGGACGTGACGTGACCCGACGCCCCCACCTCCGCCTCACCAGCCGTGCCTACGGCCGGGCCCCCCGTGAGACCGAGGCCGGTCGCCCGGCCCGCGCGCTCGTCGTGGCCCTGCTGCTGGCCTGCGCGAGCCTGATGGTCCTCGACAGCAGCGGCGGCGGTTCCGCGCTCGACCCGGCCCGCCGGGCCGTCGGGGAGGTCGTGGGCCCCGCCCAGCGGGCCGCCGACGGCGTGGTGCGACCGGTGACCGGGCTGGGGGAGCGGTTCGAGACCCAGGACCACCTGCGCGGCCGGCTCGCGGCCCTCGAGGCCGAGAACGCCGAGCTGCGCGAGCAGGTCCGCACGGCGCCGTACCGACGGGAGAAGCTGGCCGAGCTCGAGGGCCTCACCTCCGCCGCGGTCGACCTCGGGCAGGCGCTGGTGCCGGCGCGGGTCGTCGGGGTCGGCGCCTCGCAGGGGTTCTCCAGCACCGTGACCATCGACGCCGGCTCGGAGTCGGGCATCACCCCCGACCTCACCGTCGTCAACAACGACGGGCTCGTCGGCCGGGTGTTGCGGGTGACCGCGACGACGGCCACCGTGCTGCTCGTCGTCGACCCCGACTCGACCGTGGGGGCGCGGATGGCCCGCAGCTCCGAGCTCGGCTTCCTCGAGGGCCGTGGCGAGCTCGGCGGCCAGGCCCGCCTCGACCTCGAGCTCGTCGACCAGACCGTGGTGCCGCGCCGCGGCGACGCCGTGCTCACCTGGGGCAGCCGCGAGGGCACCAGCCCGTACGTCGCCGGTGTGCCCGTGGGCGAGGTCGTCTCGGTCTACTCCAGCCTGCGTGAGACCTCCCAGCGCGCCGAGATCCAGCCCTACGTCGACTTCAGCAGCCTCGACGTCGTCGGTGTCGTGGTGCCCTCGGGCACCCGCAGCGACCGCGCCGTCGTCGAGGCCGACGGGAGCCTGCGATGACCGACCTGCACGCCCGCCCCGCCACCCGGCCCGCCCGGCCCGCCGCCCGCACCACCGCGGCCGGCACCGGCGACGCCGCCCGCTGGCTGCTCGCCGCCCTCGCCGTCGGCGTCGCGCTCGTCCTGCAGACCACGGTCGGCGCCGAGCTGGCCTGGCGCGGGGTCGGCCCCGACCTCGTCCTCCTCGTCGTGGTCGCCGGCGGGCTGGCCCGCGGTGCCCGCTTCGGCATCGTGCTCGGCTTCGTCGCCGGCCTGCTCGTCGACCTCGCCCCGCCCGCCGACCACGTCGCCGGGCGCTGGGCGCTGGCCCTGCTCGTCGTCGGGTACGTCGCCGGGCGGGTGCGCCAGGACGGGCCGGTCGGGGTCGCGGGGTCGCTGGCCACGGTCGCGGCGTGCTCGTTCCTGGGCACGTCGGTGTTCGCGCTGAGCGGGCTGGTGCTGGCCGACCGGGCCGGCGACGTACCGGGGCTGCTGACCGTGGTCGGCGTCGGGGTCGGCTGGGACCTGCTGGCCGGCGTGCTCGTGCTGCCCGCGATGGCCTGGGCCTTCGCCCGTCTCGACCCGGAGGGCGCACCCACCCGATGAGCCGCCTCGAACCGATCGGGGGCACCTCCCGCGGCGCCCTGCGCCTGGTGGTGATCCAGGCGCTGGTGTTCTCGCTGTTCGCCACGCTGTTCGTGCGCCTGTACTACCTCCAGGTCGTCAGCGGCGACGAGTACCAGGGCCGGGCCAGCGCGCAGTCGCTGCGCGAGATCGTCGTGCAGCCGACCCGTGGGCTCATCGTCGACGACCAGGGCCGACCGCTGGTCACCAACCGGCTGACCTGGGTCGTCGCGCTCGACCGCACCGTGCTCGGCAAGCTCGACCCCGAGGACCGCACCCGGCTGGTGCGCCGCGTCGGGCGGGTCGTCGACGTCAAGCCGGCCCGGCTGGAGAAGAAGCTGGTGACCTGCGGCGACGAGGGTGCCGAGCCCGGCGTGTGCTGGAACGGGTCGCCGTACCAGCCCGTGCCGGTGGCCCAGGACCTCACCCGCGCCCAGGCCCAGCGCCTCAGCGAGCAGCCGGAGGACTTCCCCGGCGTGGTCGTCGAGCAGCAGAGCGTGCGCGCCTACCCGCAGCCGTTCGGGGTCAACGCCGCGCACCTGCTCGGCTACCTCAGCCCGATCACCGAGGACGAGCTCGGTAGCGCCGAGGAGGCCGGCGACCTGTCGGTCAACGGTGCCTCGGTCGTCGGCCGCGCCGGCGTCGAGCAGGAGTACGACCAGTGGCTGCGCGGCATGCCGGGCTACCAGCAGGTCGAGGTCGACTCGATGGGCCGGGTCATGGGGGACCAGTCCCGCGTCGACGCCCAGCCCGGCGACACCCTCGTCACCTCCATCGACGCCAAGGTCCAGGGCGTCGTCGAGCAGCAGCTGGCTGACGCGATCACCACCGCGCGCGGCACCTTCGACAAGGTGACCGGGCGCAACTACGTCGCCGACTCCGGCGCCGCGGTCGTCCTCGAGGCGAAGACGGGCCGGGTCGTGGCGATGGCCAGCCAGCCGACGTACGACCCGGGCGTGTGGGTCGGCGGCATCACCAAGAAGCAGCTGGCCGCGCTCTACTCCGACGACGCCGGTACGCCGCTGCTCGGCCGGGCCTCGCAGGGCCAGTTCGCGCCGGGCTCGACCTGGAAGCCGTTCATGACCGCGGGCGCGCTGACCCACGGCTACTCCACCGACACCGCGCTGCCGTGCAGCTCGTCGTTCCAGGTCGGCAACCGTGCCTTCCACAACCACGAGTCCGCCGCCGCCGGGATCATCTCCTTCGCCGAGGCGTTGGAGATCTCCTGCAACACCTTCTTCTACCGGGTCGGGTTCGACTACTGGCAGCAGTACGGCTCCGACGCCGACGACGTCGACGCCAAGGACCCGCTGGTCGAGGAGGCCAAGACCTTCGGCTTCGGCCAGGAGACCGGCATCGACATCCCCGGCGAGGCGTCGGGCCGGATCGCCGACCGCCGCTGGAAGAAGGCCTACTACGACTCGATGAAGGACTACTACTGCGGCATCAGCGCCAAGCCGCAGAGCGACCCGGCCAACGAGGGCACCAGCGACTTCGTCTACAAGTTCGCCCGCGAGTTCTGCATCGAGGGCTGGAAGTACAAGGTCACCGACGCGGTCAACTTCTCCATCGGCCAGGGCGACACCATCGTCACCCCGCTCCAGCTGGCCCGGGCCTACGGCGCCCTGGCCAACGGCGGCACGCTGTACGCCCCCCGCGTGGCCAAGGCGGTCGTGGCCGCCGACGGCACCGTCGTGCGTCGCATCGCGCCGAAGAAGACCGGCCACGTCGAGCTGCCCGACCACGTCGTCGGCTACATCGACGAGGCCCTGCGCGGGGTCTCGCGCGAGGGCACGATGGCCTGGCGGATGGGCGGGTTCCCGCTCGACGAGGTGCCGATCCGCTCCAAGACCGGCTCGGCCGAGGTCTACGGCAAGCAGTCGACCTCGTGGGTGGCGTCGTACTCCGACGACTACGTCGTGGTGATGATGGTCAGCCAGGGCGGCACCGGCTCGGGCACCTCGGGCCCGGGCATCCGCAAGATCTGGGAGGCGCTGTACGGCGTCGACGGGGAGACCGTCGACCCGAAGCGCGCCGCCGTGCCGGGCGTCGTACCGCCGAGCGCGCTCCCGCTGTTCCGCGCCGACGGCACCATCCTGCCGCCGGCCACGCCCGCCCGCCGCGAGGAGGACTGAGATGAGCCGCGCCGCCCTGGCCAAGGTGTCCGGACCCGACCGCCTGCTCGTGCTCGCCGTCCTCGGGCTGTCGGTGATCGGCTGCCTGCTCGTCTGGTCGGCCACCAGCACCCGCGACGACCTCACCGGCGGCGACCCGCGTGCCTTCCTGGAGAAGCAGGTCCTCAACGTCGCCATCGGGCTCGCCCTGCTGGCCACGGTGGTGCTGACCGACCACCGGTGGGTGCGGATCGTCGCGCCCCTGGTCTACCTCGCCTCCATCGGCGGGCTCGTGCTGGTGTTGACCATGGGCTCGGTCGTCAACGGCTCGCGGTCGTGGCTGATGTTCGGCGGCCTGTCCGTGCAGCCCTCGGAGTTCGCCAAGCTGGCGGTCGTCATCGGGATGGCGCTGGTGGTGGCCGAACGGGCCGAGAACCGCCGGCTGCGCAGCTCGCGCGGGGCCACCGGCGGCGACGTCGCACTCATGCTCCTCATCGCCGTCGTCCCGGCCGGGTTGATCCTGGCCCAGCCCGACCTCGGCACCATGCTCGTGCTCAGCGCCACCGTGGCCGGGGTGCTGGCCGCCTCCGGCGCCGACCGGCGCTGGCTGGCCCTGCTGGGCGTCGGCGCGGTCGGGGCCGCGGTGGCCGCGGTGGCCGGCGGGCTGCTGAAGGAGTACCAGGTCGACCGGTTCCTCGCCTTCACCGACCCGACCCTCGACCCGCGCGGCGCCGGCTACAACGTCGAGCAGGCCCGGATCGCGGTCGGCAACGGCGGCTTCTTCGGCCAGGGCCTCTTCGACGGCTCCCAGACCCGGTCGGGTTTCGTGCCCGAGCAGCACACCGACTTCGTCTTCACCGTCGCCGGCGAGGAGCTCGGCCTGCTCGGCGCCGGCGTCATCATCGCCCTGCTCGGCGTCGTGCTGTGGCGGGCGCTGCGCATCGCCGCCCGCACCGACGACCTCTTCGGCCGCGTCGCGGCCTCGGGCATCGCCTGCTGGTTCGGCTTCCAGGCCTTCCAGAACATCGGCATGTGCCTGGGCATCATGCCCGTCACCGGCGTCCCGCTGCCCTTCGTGTCCTACGGCGGCAGCTCGATGTTCGCCTCGATGCTGGCCGTCGGGCTGCTGCTCAACATCTCCCGCCGCGCCGCCGAGGCCCCCGCCGCCCGCCTCCAGCCCACCTCCCGCGTCCTCGTCCGCACCTGACCCGGACCGCCCTGCGGCCGGTGGCCTCGAGACAGGCGCCAGGGCGCCTTCCTCGACCACCGTGGGTCGAGCGACCACACGGTGGTCGAGGAAGGACGAAGTCCTGTCTCGAGACCACCATCCGTGCCCGGACCAACCCCGGGGCGACGCTCTCCGTCCGGGTGTGACGGACCGCAATCTGGATTCGTTTGGTCCACTTAGGGGGTGGCCGGGCACAATGGCCTGCGTGGTGACGCTGCGAGTGCTGCCGCGACGGGGGACCACCCGCCGCGCGCTGCTCGCGACCGTCGAGGTCACCGGCGTCCTCGCCCTCGGCCACGTGCTGGCCGGCGGGTCGCTGCCGTCCCTCCCGTGGCTGGGCCTGATGGCCGCCGCGGTCCTCGGCGCCGGGCTGCTCGTGCTGCACGGCCGGGTGCGCCCGGCCGTCGCCGTGCCCGCGCTCGTCGGCACCCAGCTGCTGCTGCACGCGTGGCTGACCGCGCTCACCCCGGCCGCTGACCCCATGGCCTCGATGCAGGCCTCGATGCAGGGAGCGGGCCACGAGGCCCACGTCCACGCCGCGCTCGACCCCGCGATGCTCGCGGTCCACGTGGCCGGCGGCCTGCTGTGCGCCGTGCTGTGGGAGCTGCGGGCCCGCGCGGCCGAGGTCGTCGTGGGCTGGGTCCGCCAGCCCCTCCCGCCCGTCCCCGCCGTACGCCGCCCGGTCGCCCCGGCCGCGGCGCCCGCCGCCCTGGTCAGCCGGGTGCTGGCCTCCGCCGCGCCCCGTCGTGGCCCGCCGGCGGGCTGCTCCGCCGCCTGACCCTCCGGTTGCCGGACCCGTCAGGCGCGTCCCGCCACGCCTGACCACGGATCCACCGACCCCAGAACGGGAACCACCATGTCTCGACGCACCATCGCGCGCCTCGGCGCGTCCGCCGGCGCCGCCGGCCTCCTCGCCCTCTCGATCGCCGCCCCGGCCTCGGCCCACGTCACCGTGTCGCCGTCGACCACCGCCGCCGGTGCCTACACCGTGCTGACCTTCAGCAACGGCCACGGCTGCGAGGGCTCGCCCACCACGAAGATCACCATCTCGGTCCCCGAGGGCATCAACGCCGCCGTCCCGACCCGGCAGCCCTTCTACGACGTCACCAAGCAGATGGAGCAGCTCGACCCGCCCGTCTCCGACGGCCACGGCGGCGAGCTGACCGAGCGCGTCGACACCGTCACCTACACCGCCAAGACCGCGCTGCCCGACGGCTACCGCGACGCCTTCGAGGTGCAGGTGCAGATCCCCGAGGACGCCGAGGGCGCAGACCTGGCCTTCCCGGTGATCCAGACCTGCCAGCAGGGCGAGACCGCCTGGACCGAGATCCCGGCCGAGGGCCAGTCGGCCGACGACCTCGACAGCCCGGCGCCGGCGTTCCTGGTGACCGCGGCCGACGGCGAGGGCGGTCACTCCGACGAGGAGTCGACCACCACCGACGAGTCCGGCGAGGAGGTCAGCACCGAGACCGGCTCCAACGCGATCGCCGACACCGGTGCGGACACCCAGGAGGCCGCGGCCTCCGACGGCGGCGGCAACGCGCTGGGCATCACGGGCGTCGTCGTCGGCGTCCTCGGCCTCGCCGTGGCCGGCGTGGCGCTCGCGCGCACCCGCCGTACCTCCTGACCTCCCTGCCGAGCGTCATCACCGCCGTGCGCCGCGTCCTCGCGGCCCTGCTGCTCGCCGTCCTCACCGCGCTCGTCGTGGTGGGGACGGCGGGCCCGGCGTCCGCGCACGCCACCCTCGTCGACAGCGACCCCGCCGAGGGCGAGGTGCTCGACGCCGTGCCCGACGTCGTCACCTTCACCTTCGACGAGCCCGTCTCGCTGCCGGCCTCGGCGGTGCAGGTCTTCGACGCCGCCGGCGAGCCGGTCGAGGCCGAGGCCGCCGCCCGCGACACGACCGTCACGGCCGACCTGCCCGACGACCTCCCCGACGGCAGCTACGTCGTCGTCTGGCGGGCCATCTCGGCCGACGCCCACCCCATCGCGGGCTCGCTGACCTTCGCCATCGGCGCGCCGAGCCCCGAGGTCGCCGCGCCCCAGCTGCCCGACACCGACCCCGCCGACGTACGCCGCGCGCTCAGCGTCGCCCAGGGCCTCGGCTACGCGGGGCTGCTGCTGGCGGGCGGCCTGGTGCTGTTCGTCGCCTGGACCCTGCGGGGGGTCCGCGTCGACGACGACCGCCGCGGGCGGCTCCTGCGGGTGGCCTGGGTCGGCACGGGCGTCGCGCTCGTCGCCGGCGTGGCCGGCATCCCGCTCTCCGGCGCCTACCAGCAGGGCCTCGGCCTGACCCAGCTCGGCGAGTCGGCCGCGGTCGACCTCGGCCTCGTGGGCGACGACCTGCTCGTGCTGGCCCTGCAGGCGGTCGGCCTCGTGGCGGCGCTGGTCCTGCTGGCCCGCCCGCGCGGGCCCTGGTGGACGCCGGTCGCGCCCGCCGCGGTCGCGGTCCTCTCGCCCGCCCTGGTCGGCCACACCCGGGCCATCGAGCCGGTGTGGCTGCTGGTCACCACCGACCTGCTCCACCTGGCCGCCGGCGCGACGTGGTTCGGCGGCCTCGTCGGGCTCGCGCTCGTGCTGCGCGGCCTCAGCGGCCGCGAGCGCGACGGCGCGCTCGTGCTGAGCCGCTTCTCCGCCGTCGCCGCAGGCCTGCTCGGCGTGCTCGCCGTGACGGGCACGCTGATGGGCTGGCGCATCCTCGACGGCTGGCGGCCCCTGTTCGAGACCACCTACGGCCGGCTGCTGCTGGTCAAGGTCGGCATCGCCGCCGTCGTCGCGCTCGTCGCCGGCTGGAACCGCTGGCGGCTGCTGCCCGCGGCCAGTCCCGCCTCCGGTGCCGGGGTCGGCCACGACGCCCGCCGCGGGGCCGTGCTCAAGGTCGCCACCGCCGTCCGCGTCGAGGCGGTGCTGCTGGTCGGGCTGCTCGGGGTCACCGGGTTCCTGACCAACGAGTCGCCCCGCGAGGGGCCGACCAACCGGCCGCCGCTGGCCTCGCGAGTCGAGACCGGCGTCCTCGGCGACGGCGCCGGCAGCGGGTCGACCGAGGGTGCCGCGGCCAAGGTGCTGGCCACCATGCAGCCGCGGACCACCGGACCGACCACGATCACCGTGCAGGTGCAGGACGCCGCCGGCGAGCCGGTCGACGGCTTCGCCGAGCCCGTGGTCTCGGTCGCCTCCGCCGACGGGGCCACCGACCTGGGTCAGCAGCCGGTGGTCCCCGCAGCGGCGGGTACGTTCGTGGTCGACACCGTGATCCCGGCGCCCGGCACCTGGGAGGTCCAGGTCAGCCTCCGTGCGTCGGAGTTCGACAACCCCGTCACCATCGTCCGATTCGAGGTGTCCTGAGATGAGTGCCAAGCACGTCGCCGCCGCCCTGCTGCTCGCGCTGGGCCTGTCCGGCCTGGCCGCGTGTGGCGGCGACGACCGTCCCGTCGACCCCGACCGCCAGGTGCTCAGCCCCGGCGACGGCGCGCCGCACACGCACGCGACGTACATCGGCGACGGCACGACCTCCGACGCCGGCGGCTACCGGATGACCGACCTGCGGTTCCCGACGGCCTCCCGCGAGCCCGCCGACCTGTCGTTCACGATCGTCGACTCGGCGGGGCAGCCCGTGACGTCGTACCAGGAGGAGCAGACCAAGCTCATCCACCTGTACGTCGTGCGCGACGACCTCAGCGACTTCCGGCACCTGCACCCGACCCTGGCCGACGACGGCACCTGGACGGCACGGGTCGACCTGACCGACCCCGGCACCTACCGGGTCGTGGCCGAGATGGTGCCCGACGACGCGGGCAACCCCGACGGCGACCACGTCGTGCTCGGCGTGCGTGCGCGGGTCGAGGGCCAGGCGCCGCCGCCGGCCGAGGAGCCCGAGCGCGTCGGCACCGACGGGATGGTCACGATCGAGGCGCCGCCGACGCTGCCCGCGGGGGAGGACACCCAGTTCACGCTGACCGTCTCCGACGGCGCGCAGGGCGTGCTCAACCTCGGCACCTACCTCGGCTCCTACGCCCACCTGACCGGCTTCGACGTCGCCACCGGCGCCTTCGTGCACGCCCACCCGCTCGGCACGCCGACCGTGACCGACGAGGGCAGCGAGCTGACCTTCCACACCTCGCTCGGCACCCCCGGCACCTACCGGTTCTTCGTGCAGGTGCGGGTCGACGGGTTCGTGCACCAGGTGCCGCTGCAGACCGAGGTCGGCGCGGTCTGAGGGGCGTCCGGCCGGCCGGGGCGGTGAAACCCCGGTCGACCGGGTGTTCGTGCAGCTGGCCAGGGAGTTCCTGCGCTGGACGGGCAGTGCAACGCCTGGCAACCGCGAGAACTCCCTGGCCAGCTGCCCCGCCCGGCCCCGCGGCCCACCCCCGCAGCCAGCCCTCCACCCACCCCGAGGGCGCCCGCCCGGTCGGTAGGCTGAGGGCGCGACGTTGGACCCCGGCGTCGCTGTCGTGCGCTCCCACGCGTGCACCCGACCGGAAGGCCAGGCCCTGCTCGCACTCGTCCTCGCCCACGGCGTCGCTGCTGCCGTCGCGCCCGGGCTCGTGCGCTGGCTCGGACGGCGGGCGTTCGTGGTGCTCGCGCTGGCGCCGCTCGCCGCCGTCGTGTGGGCGGTCGTGCAGGCGCCCGAGGTCCTCGACGGCGGGGTGCTGGTCGAGTCGACCGCCTGGATCCCCGAGCTCGGGGTCACCCTCGACCTGACCCTCGACGCGCTGCGCTGGCTGATGGTGCTCGTCGTCGCGGGCGTCGGCGTCGTCGTCCTGGCCTACTGCGCGTGGTACTTCGACGACCCGCCCCGCCGTACGCCGGGCACCCGCGGCAGCGACGAGCCGCTCGGCTCGGGCACCAGCCTGGTCGGGTTCTCCAGCAGCTTCATCGCCTTCGTCGGCGCGATGCTCGGGCTCGTCCTGGCCGACGACCTGCTGCTGCTGTTCGTCTTCTGGGAGCTGACGACGATCTCGTCGTTCCTGCTCATCGGCTTCAACCCGGTGCAGCGCAAGAGCCGCCGGGCCGCGGTGCAGGCGCTGCTGGTGACGACGTTCGGCGGCCTGGCCATGCTCGTCGGCGTCATCGTGCTCGGCGAGGAGGCCGGCTCCTATTCGCTGGCCGCCATCGTGGCCGACCCGCCGAGCGGCACCGCCACCACCGTCGCGGTCTGGCTGGTGCTGCTGGGGGCGCTGACCAAGTCGGCGATCGTGCCCTTCCAGTTCTGGCTGCCGGGCGCGATGGCCGCGCCCACCCCGGTCAGCGCCTACCTGCACGCCGCCTCGATGGTCAAGGCCGGCCTGCTGCTGGTCGCGCTGCTGGTGCCGGCCTTCGCCGACACCCCGGGCTGGCGGCCGGTGCTGCTGACCCTCGGCGTCGTCACCATGGTCTCGGGCGGCTGGCGGGCCCTGCGCCAGATCGACATCAAGCTGCTGCTGGCCCACGGCACCGTGAGCCAGCTCGGGTTCCTGCTCGTCATGCTGGCCGCCGGCACCCGCACCGCCGCGCTGGCCGGCGCCGGCCTGGTGCTCGCCCACGCCTTGTTCAAGTCGACCCTGTTCCTCTCCGTCGGCGTCGTCGACAAGCTCGCCGGCACCCGCGACCTCCACCAGCTCAGCGGCGTCGGCCGCCGGCTGCCCGTGGTCGCGGTCGCCGCGACCCTGGCCGGGCTCTCGATGGCCGGGCTGCCGCCCCTGGTCGGGTTCCTGGCAAAGGAGACCATGTGGGCCGGGCTGCTGGAGCTGACCGAGGCCGGCAACACCGCCGGCGTCGCCCCCTGGGCGGGCTGGCTGCTCGTCGTCGGCGTGCTCGTCGGCTCGACCTTCACCGTCGGCTACACCGCCCGCTTCCTGTGGGGCGCGTTCGCGGCCAAGCCGGGCGTCGCCGCCACCGAGGTCAAGCCCCTGGCGGCGCCGTTCGCGGCCGGGCCCGCGCTGCTGGCCCTCGCCGGTCTCGGGCTCGGCTTCGCCGGCCACGCCCTCACCTCCGCCCTCACGCCGTACGCCGACCAGCTGGCCGAGGCGCCCGGGCCCGACGCCAAGGGCGAGTACCTCGCGCTGTGGCACGGCCTCGAGCTGCCGCTCGCGCTGTCGGCGGCCACGGTCGTGGCCGGGCTGGCGCTGTTCGCGGTGCGTGAGCCGTTCTGCCGCTTCCAGCAGCGCGTGGAGCTGCCGGTCTCGGGCACCCAGGCCTACCGCGAGGTCCTGCGCGTCGTCGACCGCACCGCCGTCGAGGTCACCGGCACGGTGCAGCGCGGCTCGGCCTCGGCCTACCTCGCGATCATCCTGCTCGTCGTGGCGGCCGGCCCCGGCACCGCGCTCGTCCTGGCCCTGGTCGACGGCCCCGAGCTGCGCGTCTACGCCTGGGACTCCTGGGGCCAGCCGGTGGTCGGGCTCGTGATGGCCGCGGCGGCGCTGTTCACCGTGCGCTCGCGCCGCCGCCTGCGGGCCTTCGTGCTGGCCGGCATCACCGGCTACGGCTGCGCCCTGCTCTTCGTGCTGCACGGCGCCCCCGACATCGCGCTCACCCAGGTGCTGGTCGAGACCGTGACCCTCGTGGTCATCGTGCTCGTGCTGCGCCGGCTGCCCGACTACTTCACCGACCGCCGCCTGCGCCCCACCCGCTACCTGCGGATGGCGCTGGCCGCGGTCATCGGCGCGGCCACCACGGGCTTCCTGGTCGTCGCCGGCAGCTCGCGGTCGGTGGAGTCGATCTCCGCGCGCTTCGCCCAGGCCGCCTACGACTTCGGCTACGGCAAGAACGTCGTCAACGTGACCCTGGTCGACATCCGCGCCTGGGACACCTTCGGCGAGATCTCGGTCGTCGTCGTCGCGGCCACCGGCGTGGCCAGCCTGATCTTCCTCGACACCCGCAGCGCCGGCGTACGCCGCCTGGCCGACGCCGACCCGCGCACCACCGAGATGCACACCGCCGAGCGGGAGCGGCCGACCCGGTCGTGGCTGCCGGCGCCGGCGACCATGAGCCCCGACCGCCGCTCGATCGTCTTCGAGGTCGTCACCCGGCTGGTCTTCCACAGCATCCTGGTCTTCTCGCTCTACCTGCTGCTCGCGGGCCACAACCTGCCCGGCGGCGGCTTCGCGGCCGGCATGGTCGCGGGCCTGGCGCTGATGGTGCGCTACCTCGCCGGCGGCCGCTACGAGCTGGCCGAGGCCCTGCCCGTCGACGCGGGCGTGCTCATCGGGGCGGGCCTGTTCGTGGCCGCGGTGTCGGGACTGGGGCCGACGGCGTTCGGTGGCGAGGTGCTCCAGACCGCCGACGTGTACGTCGGCATCCCGCTGCTGGGCGAGCTGCACCTGGTGTCCTCGGTCGGGTTCGACATCGGGGTCTACCTCGTGGTCGTCGGCCTCGTGCTCGACCTGCTGCGCACCTTCGGGGCGCGGCTCGACCGTCAGCTCCTCCGCGCCCAGCGCGGCGACGACGAGGGCGCCGAGATGGGCGTGACCGAGGAGGTGCGGGCCTGATGGAGGTCAACCTCACCCTCGCGGTGGTCGCCGGCGGCCTGGTCGGCTGCGGCGCCTACCTGCTGCTCGAGCGCAGCCTGACCCGCGTGCTGGCCGGTCTGGTCCTGCTCGGCAACGGCGTCAACGTCGCCATCCTCTCCACCGGGGGCGGCGCCGGCGAGGCGGCGTTCTACGGGTCGGCGGCGCCGGAGGACATGTCCGACCCGCTGCCCCAGGCGATGGTGCTCACCGCCATCGTGATCACCCTCGGCACGGTGGCCTTCCTGCTGGCCATGGCCCACCGCAGCTGGCAGCTCACCGGCCACGACGACGTCCAGGACGACACCGAGGACGCCCGCATCCGCCGGCTCGCGGTCGACGACGCCAGCTCGGAGAGCTACGGCCTGACCACCGACGGCCAAGACGACGACGACGAACGGGAGGAGGGGGAGTGACGACCGCCAGCCTGCTCGTGCCGCTGCCCGTGATCCTGCCCCTGCTGGGCTCCGGCGCGGCGCTGATGCTGTTCCGCTACCCCCGCGCCCAGCGCGCGGTGAGCGTGGTCGTGCTGGTCGCCGTGGTGGCGGTCGCGGCCGTGCTGCTCGTCGTGGCCGACCGCGAGGGCCCGCAGGTGGTCTGGCTCGGGGGCTGGGTCGACCTCGGCGTCGCCCTCGTCGCCGACCGCCTCGCCGCGCTCATGCTGCTCGTCTCGGCGGTCGTGACCCTGGCGGTGCTCCTGTACTCCCTCGGGCAGGGCATCTCCGACAGCGACCGCTCCGCGCCCGTCTCGATCTACCACCCGACGTTCCTCACCCTGGTCGCGGGCGTGAGCAACGCCTTCCTGGCCGGCGACCTGTTCAACCTGTTCGTCAGCTTCGAGATCCTGCTCTTCGCCAGCTACGTGCTGCTCACGCTGGGTGGCACCGAGGGCCGCATCCGGGCCGGCACGATCTACGTGGTCGTCAACGTGCTGTCCTCGATGCTGTTCCTGGTCTCGATCGCCGCCGTGTACGCCGCGGTCGGCACCCTCAACCTGGCCCAGATCGCCACCCGGCTCGACGACCTGCCCGCCTCGACGTCGTTGATGCTGCACCTGCTGCTGCTGGTGACGTTCTCGATCAAGGCGGCGGTCTTCCCGCTCTCGCTGTGGCTGCCCGACAGCTACCCGACCGCGCCCGCGCCGGTCACCGCCGTCTTCGCGGGCCTGCTCACCAAGGTCGGCGTCTACGCGATCATCCGCACCGAGACGCTGCTCTTCCCCGGCGGCGACCTCGCGCTGCTGCTCATGGTCGTCGCGGGGGTCTCGATGGTCATCGGCATCCTGGGCGCGATCGCCCAGTCCGACGTCAAGCGGCTGCTGTCGTTCACCCTGGTCAGCCACATCGGCTACATGATCTTCGGCATCGGCCTCGGCACCGTCGGGGGCTACTCCGGCGCGATCTTCTACGTCGCCCACCACATCACCATCCAGACCGCGCTCTTCCTGGTCATCGGGATGGTCGAGCGCCAGGCCGGCAGCACCGCCCTGCTCAAGCTCGGCGGCCTGGCCCGCATCTTCCCGCTGCTCGGCCTGCTGTTCTTCGTCGGCGCGATGAACCTGGCCGGCATCCCGCCGCTCTCGGGCTTCCTCGGCAAGGTCGGGCTGTTCCGCGCCGGCCTCGACGAGGGCGGTCCGCTGGCCCTGACCCTGGTCGGGCTCGGCACCCTGGTCAGCCTCCTCACCCTGTACGCCGTGGCCAAGACCTGGTCGCTGGCCTTCTGGCGCTCCCCGCAGGAGGCGCACGCGATGGCCCAGGAGCTGGCCGACGCCGACGCCGAGGGGGCCGAGGCCGGCACCCGCCCGGGCCGCCGTCGGCAGGTGCGCATGCACGCCGCGTCGTACCACGCGGGCGACCTGGCCCAGGCAGGCTCGATCCTCGACGACGACTCGCCCGACCGCGACCTCCACCAGCGCATCGAGGCCGACGGCCTGCCGCCGCGGCTGCCCTGGCTGATGACCGTGCCGGCGACCGCGCTGGTGGCGGTGAGCGTGGCCCTGACCGTGGTGGCCGGCCCGTTGTACGGCTTCACCGGCCGCGCCGCCGACGACCTGGTCGCCCGCACGCCCTACCTCGAGGCCGTCGCGGAGGCCGCCGGATGAGCGCCACCGGACGGAGCCCGCGCCGGCCCACCACCGTCACGATGTCCGCCAAGCGGCGGGTGCAGTGGCCGATGGTCGTCTGGATGACGCTGGTGTGGTGGGTGCTGTGGGGCACCTGGTCGGCGATGTCGCTGGTCGGCGGGGTCGTGGTCGCGGTGCTGGCGCTGCTGGCCTTCCCGCTGCCGCCGCTCGACCTCGAGGTGCGGGTGCGGCCGCTGGGGGCGCTGCGGCTGGTCGTTCGCTTCCTGTGGGACGTCGTCGTGGCCAGCCTGCAGGTCGCCTGGACCGTGCTCCGCCCGCCGCCCGAGCTGCGCAACGCCGTCGTCCGGGTGCCGCTGCGCAGTGACTCCGAGCTCGTCCTCGTGCTCGTGGCCGAGCTGACCTCGCTCGTGCCCGGCAGCGTCGTGGTCGAGGTGCGCCGGAGCGCGGCCATCCTGTTCCTGCACGTGCTCGACGTCGGCATGGGTGACGCCGACGAGATCGCCGAGCGGGTGCGCCAGCAGGTCTGGGCGCAGGAGCAGCGGGTGCTCGACGCGCTGGCCACCCGGCCCGCCGCCGCCACCCGGTCGTCGGAGGCGGCGTGAACGCCCTCGTCGTGGTGTCGGGGGCCGTGCTGGGCCTGGCCGCCCTGCTCGTCACGGTCCGCATCGTCCTCGGTCCGACCATGCTCGACCGCGCCATCTCCTTCGACGTGGTCGTGGCGATCTCGATCGCGGCCATCGCCCTCGACGCGGTCGCCCGGCGGACGGCGGAGAACCTGCCGCTGATGCTCGTCGCCACCCTGCTCGGCTTCGTCGGGTCGGTCAGCGTCGCGCGGTTCAGCCCTGGCAGCGACGTCGTCGACGGCGAGGGCGACGACGGCGACGACCCGGGGGAGGGGCAGCCATGAGCGTGGGCGAGGTCTGCGACCTGGCCGGGGGCGTCCTGCTGCTGCTCGGCGCGCTGCTCGGCCTGGTGGCCGCGATCGGCGTCGTACGCCTGCCCGACGTGCTGACCCGGATGCACGCGGCGACCAAGCCGCAGGTGCTCGGGCTCATGCTGGTGGTGGCGGGCATGTCGCTGGTGCTGCGCGACGTATCAGTCGTGGCGCTGGGGGTGTTGGTCGTGCTGGCCCAGATGGTCACCGCGCCGGTCGCGGCCCACATGGTCGGGCGCGCGTCCTACCGGGCCGGCCAGATCGACGACGAGCTGCTCGTCGTCGACGAGCTCACCGGCGAGGTCGAGCCCGCCGCGCAGGACGGCACCCCTGAGGTCGACCCGCCGCGCTGAGCCCGGTCCTACGCTGTTGCCGATGGCAACCACCGACGACGCCCGCGCGGCCGGCCCCGGCGCCGAGACCGGCGAGTACTCCCACCGCCAGATCCTGACGATCATCTCCGGGCTGATGCTCGGGATGTTCCTCGGCGCGCTCGACCAGACGATCGTGAGCACGTCGATCCGCACCATCGCCGACGACCTGCAGGGCCTCTCCCTGCAGGCGTGGGCGACCACGGCGTACCTCATCACCGCGACGATCACGACGCCGATCTACGGCAAGCTCGGCGACCTGTACGGCCGCAAGCGGCTGTTCATGACCGCGATCACGATCTTCGTGGCCGGCTCGGCGCTGTGCTCGTTCGCCACCTCGATGACCACCCTCGCGATCTACCGGGCCGTGCAGGGCCTCGGCGCGGGCGGCCTGTTCACGCTGATCCTGGCCATCATCGGCGACATCGTCAGCCCGCGGGAGCGGGCGAAGTACACCGGCTACTTCATGGCCGTCTTCGGCACCTCCAGCGTGCTCGGGCCGCTGGTGGGCGGCTTCCTGGCCGGGCGCGAGGAGCTGCTCGGGCTGACCGGGTGGCGCTGGGTGTTCCTGGTCAACGTGCCGATCGGCGCGCTGGCCCTCGTCGTGGTGCTGCGCACCCTGCACGTGCACGCCCCGGCGCCGCAGGGCCGGATCCGCATCGACTGGTGGGGCGCCGCCTCGCTCGTCGTCGCGCTGGTGCCGCTGCTGACGGTGGCCGAGCAGGGGCGGGAGTGGGGATGGACCTCGGGCCGCTCGCTGGCCTGCTTCGCCGTCGGCGCGGTCGGCCTCGTCGCCTTCGTGATGGCCGAGCGGGCGATGGGCGACGCCGCCCTCATCCCGCCGCGGCTCTTCCGCATCCGGGCCGCCGTGGTGACGCTCGGCGCCAGCATCCTGGTCGGCGTCGCAATGTTCGGCGGCATCATGCTGCTCCCGCTCTACATGCAGATCGTGCACGGCGCCTCGCCGACCGAGTCGGGCTTCCTGATGCTGCCGATGGTCGTCGGCATGATGACCGCCTCGATCGGCTCGGGGCGCATCATCGCGCGTACCGGCAAGGTGCGGACCTTCCCCATCGTCGGCTCCGCCATGGTCACCGCGGCGCTGCTGCTGCTCAGCCTCAGCTCGGCCTCGACCGACCTGGTGTGGGTGATGGCGCCGATGTTCCTGCTCGGGTTGGGCCTGGGCCAGTGCATGCAGCCGCTGCTGCTGACCATGCAGAGCGCCGTGCCGCCCCGCGAGATCGGCGTGGCCACCAGCTCGGCGACGTTCTTCCGGCAGATCGGCGGCACCGTCGGCGTCGCGGTGTTCCTCTCGGTGCTCTTCGGCAGCGTGGGCGGCAACATCACCCAGGCCTTCTCCGACCGCGCCGACGACCCGCAGGTGCAGGCCGCCATGGCCGACCCCGGCTTCACCGACCAGATCGACCGGATCCAGGACGACTCCTCCGGCATCGAGCGGCTGCCCGAGGCGGTGGCGTTCCCGATCAAGCAGGGCTTTGCCGAGTCGATGGACACCGTCTTCCTGCTGGCCGCCGGCGCCGGCTTCCTGGCCTTCCTCATCCTGCTGCTCATGCCGACCGTCGAGCTGCGCTCCACCTCGGCCTCCGCGGCCGCGCGGGCCGACGTACCGGCGGCGCCGGAGCCGTAGGAATCGTCTCGTCAGGGGAGCGCTCGTAGGATCGGGCTCATGTGCCCGCAGCCCGGAGAGAGCGTCTTCCCTCGTCTCGAGCCCCACCTGCCGTCGGTCTCCAAGCCGATCCAGTACGTCGGTGGCGAGCTCAACTCGACGGTCAAGGAGTGGGACTCGGCCCTCGAGGGGCCGACGGTGCGCTGGGCGCTGATGTACCCCGACGCCTACGAGGTCGGCCTGCCCAACCAGGGCGTGCAGATCCTCTACGAGGTGCTCAACGAGCGCGACTGGATCGTCGCCGAGCGCACGTACGCCGTGTGGCCCGACATGGAGGCCGTGCTGCGCGCCGGTGACGAGCAGGGCCCGATCCCGCAGTTCACCGTCGACGCCCACCGCCCGGTCGGCGACTTCGACGTCTTCGGCCTGAGCTTTTCCACCGAGCTCGGCTACACCAACATGCTGACCGCCCTCGACCTGGCCGGCATCCCGCTGCACGCGGTCGACCGCGGCGACGACGACCCGGTGGTGCTGGCCGGCGGCCACGCGGCGTTCAACCCCGAGCCGATCGCCGACTTCCTCGACGCGGCCGTGCTCGGCGACGGCGAGGAGGTCGTGCTCGCGATCTCCGAGGTGGTGCGCGAGTGGAAGACCCAGGGCCGCCCCGGCGGGCGCGAGGAGCTCCTGCGCCGCCTCGCGGTCACCGGCAACATCTACGTCCCGCGCTTCTACGACGTCACCTACGACGACGCGCCGGGCGGCACGGGCGGCATCGTCGCCGTCACGCCCAACCGGCCCGGCGTGCCCCACCGCGTCACCAAGCACACGCTGATGGACCTCGACGCCTGGCCCTACCCGGCCAAGCCGCTGGTGCCGCTCGCCGAGACCGTGCACGAGCGGTTCAGCGTGGAGATCTTCCGGGGCTGCACCCGCGGCTGCCGCTTCTGCCAGGCCGGCATGATCACCCGCCCGGTGCGCGAGCGGTCGATCGAGACCATCGGCGCGATGGTGGAGAACGGCATCCGCAAGTCCGGCTTCGAGGAGGTCGGCTTGCTCTCGCTCTCCAGCGCCGACCACACCGAGATCGCCGAGGTCGCCGAGGACCTCGCCGACCGCTACGAGGGCTCCAACGTCTCCCTCTCGCTGCCATCGACCCGCGTCGACGCCTTCAACATCACCCTGGCCAACGAGTTCTCCCGCAACGGCCGCCGCTCGGGCCTCACCTTCGCCCCCGAGGGCGGCAGCGAGCGGATGCGCAAGGTGATCAACAAGATGGTCACCGAGGAGGACCTGATCCGCACCGTCGCGGCGGCGTACTCCCACGGCTGGCGGCAGGTGAAGCTCTACTTCATGGTCGGCCTGCCCACCGAGACCGACGACGACGTGCTGCAGGTCGCCGAGCTGGCCAAGGCCGTGATCGCCAAGGGCCGCGAGGTCACCGGCAGCAACGACATCCGCTGCACCGTCTCCATTGGTGGCTTCGTGCCCAAGCCGCACACGCCCTTCCAGTGGGCCTCCCAGCTCGACGTGGAGACCACCGACGAGCGCCTGAAGAAGCTGCGCGACGTCGTACGCGCAGACAAGCGGTACGGCCGCGCCATCGGCTTCCGCTACCACGACGGCAAGCCCGGCATCGTCGAGGGCCTCCTCTCCCGCGGCGACCGCCGCGTCGGCCGCGTCATCGAGGCCGTCTGGCGCGACGGCGGCCGCTTCGACGGCTGGAGCGAGCACTTCTCCTACGAGCGGTGGATGACCGCCTGCGAGACCGCGCTCGCCGGCACCGGCGTCGACCTCGACTGGTACACCCTGCGCGAGCGCGGGTACGACGAGGTCTTGCCCTGGGACCACCTCGACTCCGGCCTCGACAAGGACTGGCTGTGGGCCGACTGGGAGGACGCGCTCGCCGTCGCCGACGGCTCCGCCGACGTCGAGGTCGAGGACTGCCGGTGGACCCCCTGCTACGACTGTGGGGTGTGCCCTGAGATGGGGACTGAGATCCAGATCGGGCCGACCGGGCAGCGGTTGTTGCCACTCAGCGTACGCTGACTGCCCGCGCGGGCTTGCGGCATTCGCTGACGTCGTGAAGTGCGAGAATTGACCCGTGTCAAACCGCTACCCCTGGGACAGGTCGAGCGGACTCTGACGCCGGTTTGCGGGCCCTGAGCCCCCATGCCGCGAATCGTGGGCGTCGGCGTCGGGCGTCCCGCGTCCGGCGCCCCAAACCATCTAAGGACCCCACCCACGCGCCAGCACTGCCGCGAACTCGACTCGCCGGTCGAAATGGCTAACCACTTCCGCCGTGCCCGCCGCGGCCGTGCTAATTGGTGTCGACCAATGCCCATGTGCCCATCCGAGGACGCTTCACGACGGGGCGACGCCGACCTCCTTTGCGACTTGAGCCATGAGGCATTGAAGTTCGTCTGGACCCTAGTTACGTCCTCGGGCAGCTCCTTTGAGAACGCCCTCGGCATCGCGCAGCGTTTCAGCACGCCGACACATCGGCTGAGATTCAATTATTTCCTCTGCCTGCCGCGGTCCTATCAGCAGGGTCCACCTGAGCTTGGCTTCGGCCCGGAAAAGAGACACGGTGTGCTGCGTTTTTACTGCCCCTAGCTCCGGTTGTGAGCACGAGAGTCTACGTTGTGGATTATGGCCGCCTCCAGAGTGAGTGCTGCGCTTACGAGCCGCCGCACATGCTCTCGCGTTGGCTCCTGCTCGTGCGCGCCCGCGTCAATGGCCGCGGGGACCCAGCCCGAACCCTTCCTCACACCAAGGCTCGGCGCGAGGCCCTCCAGTTCACCCTGCTTGACGAGTACCACGCCCATATGGTCCATTGCTTCGATTAGTTGATCCGCCCGGGCACGCTCCGCCCGAAACGCGCTCATGCCGTGATCCTTCACTGCCCGCCACGGACTTTCCAGCGCGAGTTCCTCTGTGACCCTGGACCTAATCCCTCCGTCATATGCACGGTCCGGGGCCTCGGCGAGAATGGCTGCTACGGACGCCGCCACATCGCGGTTCAGGCGTCTCCTCTTCGGGCCCCGAAACTGCTGGGTCGCAAGGCGGTAGTCGTCGGCGAGGGAACTCCAGTCGCCACCAACCGACTCAACCACTGACCTCAAGGTGCCCTCGTCGTTTAAAAGGTCGAGATCGGCGCAGGCGACTGTCGGCACGCCACAGGCCCTGGTTGTCAGGGCTAGCGAACGGATATTGGTCTTCCCTGCCGTAGGTACGAACAACACGTCATGGGGCGCCATTGCGCTCGTGTGAACACGATGGTCCGCGTCCAAAGCTGCCGCGAAAAATCGACAATCACGCTCGTTCTCGGCCAAGACTACAGCTCGGTAAAACAGTCCATCGAGGATGTTCGAGTAGCGGAGCGACGGCTCGGACCACACTGCGCTCAATCGACCTGCCGGTAGTTGCGCTGCAGTCGTTCGGTCCTCCTGCCGTGTCAGCCGGACGACCGAGACGGCCGCGCCGGGGGAATCGAGGAGGCCCATAAGAATGTTTTTGTCGTGCGTGGCCAAAATGACCTGAATTCCGCGGTCGTTCGCCAAACGCGCAAGTTCGCGTCCAAGAACCCGTGCTTGAGGAGGATGTAGAAATGCCTCGGGCTCGTCCACAACAACTACTGGGTAAGTACTCGCAATAATAGGGAGAAGCAGTCCAATCATGCTTCTCATTCCGTCCCCCTGCTCATGAAGCGGACCAAGCCGCCCAAGCGCCTCGCGATACTGCGCGGTAATCGCATCAACCGACGGAGCGTCGACGCCAGGATCCCCGACGCGAAGAATCAACTGCCCACTCAGCGGATCCAGTACGAGTCCCTGCTGGAACGCGTCGAAGGAGATGCGAGACAACTCGCCCAGGAGTGCTGGATCGTCTTCAAGTCTCTGCAGCGGCGTTATCGCAGGATCCGTGAAGTCTGCGCGACGCGGCGACGGTTGCGACATTTCGAGACGGCTCTGGGTATCCGCGTAGTGCACTAAAGCAGGCCCAAGACCAGCAAGGCGGTCACTATAACCGTCAAAGGACCAGTAGTGAGCAGCGTTTCCGACAGCGAGAAACCCGGCGGAAGGGTTCAGAATTCCGACAAACTGGCCCTGGTTCGCTGCTGCGCGGTGGTGGTAAAGCCAAGACGCTAGATCGGCTTGCGAACCACCCCTTTCGAGTTCAACCCCCCGGATTAAATCAGGTGAGGGAGTTGGGGAGTTTCTTTCCGAACCTATCCAATCAACCATCTGGCGCAGCAAAGTTGACTTGCCGACGTTGTTCCCCCCGACGAACGCGGTGACGCCAGGGGACGGTAGTTCCACCGGAGTGTTCTGGACCTCTAGCGTCCGGATCGAGAGCCTGACTCGCTCGGGGTTCCCGCCTTGCAGGGCCCCATCTTGAGCAGTGAAGGCATCAATCGAGATGGCCATCGCGTCACTCTATAGACCACGTCTCTCTCGTACGGGTGACGGGGCCAAAGATCATGCTTTCATCGCAGCGAATGATGACCCGGCGGGTGCTCTTCGGCGCGTCTCAAGCGGCGCGCGGAAAGGCCGCCTGGCGCCCAGCGCTCGGCGAGCAGCGCCTGGTGAGCAGCGACGCCCCGGCCGCACCAGCGACCGGGGCGTCGTCGTGCGGCGGGGCTCAGCCCTTCTTGACGTCGTACCGGTCGGCCATCATCACCTTGGTCCACACCGCGACGAAGTCGCGCACGAACCGCTCGTGGCCGTCGTCGTCGGCGGCGTACACCTCGGCGACGGAGCGCAGCTGGCTGTTGGCGCCAAAGAGGAGGTCGCTGCGCGAGGCCTGGTACGCCGTGGCGCCGGTCTCCCGGTCGTCGAGGGTGTACGACGTCTCGGAGCCGTCCACCTTGGACCAGACGTAGTCCATGCTGGTGATGGCGGTGAAGAAGTCGGTGGTCAGGGCGCCGACGCGGTCGGTGAAGACCCCGGTGGCCGAGCCGTCGTGGTTGCAGCCCAGGACGCGCAGGCCGCCGGTGAGGGCGACCCACTCGGGCACCGAGAGGCTGAGCTGGGCGGCCTTGTCGAGGAAGAACTGCTCGGGCGGCAGGTCGCCGGCGACGCGGTCGAAGCCGTCCATCGTGTAGTTGCGGAACCCGTCGACGACCGGCGCGAGCCACTCGAAGGTGGGCACGTCGGTCTGGTCCTGGGTCGCGTCGACGCGGCCGGGGGTGAAGGGCACCTCGACGTCGGCGCCGGCCTCACGGGCGGCCTGCTCGACGGCGACGGTGCCGGCGAGCACGATGAGGTCGGCGAGCGTGATCCGGCCCGAGCCCTCGGCGTTGAAGGTGTCCATCACGCCGCGCAGGGCCTCGATGACCGGCACGGTGCGCTGGTTGACCGACCAGTCCTTCTGCGGGGCCAGGGCGAGGCGGGCGCCGTTGGCGCCGCCGCGCTTGTCGGTGTCGCGGAAGGTCACCGCGGAGGAGAAGGCGGTGTAGGCCAGGTCGGAGGTCGACAGGCCGGTGTCGAGGACCGCCTGCTTGAGCCGGGCGATGCCGTCGGTGTCGACGACCTCGTGGTCGGCCTGGGGGAGCGGGTCCTGCCAGGGGAAGTCCTCCGCCGCGACCTCGGGGCCGAGGTAGCGCGACTTCGGGCCCATGTCGCGGTGGGTGAGCTTGTACCAAGCCTTGGAGAACTCCTGCGTGAAGTAGTCGAAGTCCTCCAGGAACTTCTCGCAGATCTCGCGGTAGACCGGGTCGACCTTCAGCGCGATGTCGCTGGTCATCATCATCAGCGGGTGCTCGACGCCCTCGAGGTGCGCGTCGGGGGTCTTCGGCGCGCCCGGGTCGGTCGGCGTCCACTGCAGCGCGCCGGCGGGGCTCTGGGTCTGCTCCCACTCGAAGCCGAAGAGGTTCTCCAGGTAGGAGTTGTCCCACTGGGTGGGGTTCTGGGTCCACGAGCCCTCGATGCCGTTGGTCATCGTGTGCTCGGCGTTGCCCGACCCGACCGGGTTGTGCCAGCCCAGGCCCATCGCCTCGACCGGCGCGATCTCCGGCGGCGCGCCGATCTGGTCGGCCGGCACCGCGCCGTGGCTCTTGCCGAACGCGTGGCCGCCCGCGATCAGGGCCACCGTCTCGGTGTCGTTCATGGCCATCCGCCCGAACGTGATCCGGATGTCGACCGCCGAGGCCGCCGGGTCGCCGTTGGCCTCCGGGCCCTCGGGGTTGACGTAGATCAGCGACTGGTGCGACGCCGCGAGCGGCTGCTGCAGCTCGTAGTCGTCGTCGCCCGGCTTGCCGGTCCACCTCTTGTCGCGCACCACCATGTCGTCGTACGACGCGGGGTGGGTCATGTCGATGTACTCCGGACCCCAGTACGTCGCGTCGTCGGCTTCCCACGCGTCGCGGCGCCCGCCGCCGAACCCGACGGTGGGGAAGTCCATGATCTCCAGCGCGCAGTTGCCGGCCAGGACGATCAGGTCGGCCCACGACAGCGCGTTGCCGTACTTCTTCTTGATCGGCCACAGCAGGCGGCGCGACTTGTCGGTGTTGCCGTTGTCCCACCAGCTGCTGATCGGGGCGAAGCGCTGCATGGCCTCGCCGGCGCCGCCGCGGCCGTCGGCGATGCGGTAGGTGCCGGCGGAGTGCCAGGCCATCCGGATCATCTGCGGGGCGTAGTTGCCGTAGTCCGAGGGCCACCACGACACCGACGTGGTCAGGAACGTCTTGATGTCGGCCTTGAGCTCGTCGAGGTCGATCGCGCCGAACGCCGCCTCGTAGTCCTGGTCGGCCAGCGGGTTGGCCGCCGGGCCGTTGCGGTGCAGCTGCTCGACGCGCAGCCGGTCGGGGTACCAGTCCGACAGCGTCGGCTTGGTCGTCGCCGCCCCGCCGATGCTGTTGCCGCCGAAGGGGCAGGTGCCCTGGAGGACGTCGTCGTACTCGCGGTACTGGGTCAAGGCGGGGCCTTCCGCTCGTCAGCGATGCCGTGACGGCCGCCACGACGTGGTCGCCATTCAACCGCCCGCGGTGTCCCCCGAGGGGTGAGGAGGAGCGGCCGTCAGCGCCCGGTTGGGACCACGACCAGCAGGTTCGGGTACGCCGTCGGGCGGGGCTACGGTAGCGCCGTGGGCCTGGGCGTGGAGACCGACGAGGCGCGGGAGGCGTGCGCGGCCTCGGTCGAGGGGTTCGTGCGGGCGGCCGCGGGGCTCGACGAGCTCGAGCTCCTCGGGGCGTCGCGGTGCCACGGCTGGACCCGCCTTGACGTCGTCGTCCACGTCATCGCCGGCTGGCAGGAGATGCTCGGCGGGCTGGTCTCGCCCGTCGACGGCGAGCCGACCGTCGACGCGGCGAGCTACTGGCGGGCCTTCGCCGAGCAGTACGGCGACGACGACCCCGTCGCCGACCTCATGGCCCAGCGCCGCCGGACGGCGTCGTACGCGCGGCCGGCGTCGGCGACCGCCCAGCTGCGCGACGTCGGCGAGGCGCTGCTGCGGGGCGTGCGCAGCTGCGGCGAGAGGCACCTGACCTGGCAGGGCCACGTGTTCACGCCCGGCGACTTCCTCGCCGCCTGGGCCGTCGAGGACGCCGTCCACCACCTCGACCTGCTCGCCGACGAGCCCGTGCCGGCCAGCGCCCTCCGGCTGGCCCGGGCCACCGTCGAGGCGCTGGCCCCCGAGCCGCTCCCGGCGACGTGGGACGACGTCGACGTCGTCCTGGCCGGGGCCGGGCGCGTCCGCACCGACGTGGCCGGGCTGCCGGTGCTCGGCTGAGGGGTCGCGAGCCGCTCCGGCGGGTTCAGAGGAGCGACGCGGTCAGCGGTGCCTCGGGGTCCTCGACGTAGCAGACGAGCCGGTCGGTGCTGTCGACGTTGCTGGGCTCGTCGATGAGCAGGGCCCAGCTGAGGTCGCCCTCGTAGGCCTCGAGCCGGTCGAGGTCGGCCGGCTCCAGCAGCCCGGTGCAGACCTTCTCGGCGTCGGCGAGGTCGGTGGTCTCGGCGTAGGCGTCGGCGTAGACGGTGGTCAGCACCACCTCGGCGTCGTGGGGGCGGTCGCAGTCGGCCTCGGTGAGGTCGAGCCGGCCGCCCTGCTCGGCGACGTCGACGCACTGCCCGGCCTCGACGGTCTCGGGGGTCAGCGACCGGCCGCGGTCGTCCTCGCCGACCCCGAGGGCGACGACCAGCCCGAAGGCGAGACCCGCCACCACGACGGCGGCGCCCACGACGAGGAGCCCGGTGACGACGGGGGAGCGGCGCCCGCTCAGGGCGCGATCTCCTCGTCGAGGCGGCCGGACGGCGGCGTGGCGTAGCAGACCAGGCGGTCCCCGGGGTCGATCGCGCTGGGGTCCTCGATGAGGGCGTTGACGGTGAACCCGCCCTCGGCGAGCGCCGAGGCCAGCGCGGGGTCGTCGGCGGTGACCCGGTCGATGCAGACCTGGCCGGCGTTGGCGCCCTCCAGGGTCGCGGCGTCGTCGCCGGCGTCACCGGCGTAGACGACCTCGGCGTCGTGGGTCTCGGTGCACTCCTTCTTGCGGAGCGTGACCGCGTCGGAGTCGTCGTCGTCGACGTCGACGCACTGGCCCGGTCGGGCGTCGTCGACGGAGACGAAGGAGTCGGCGAGCTGGACCAGCCCGAAGACCGCGAGGCCGGCCAGGACCGTGCCGAGCAGGCCCACCACGATCGCGGTGACCGCGGCCCACCGGCCCTTGCGCTTGCCGTCTCCGGTGCGGCCGAGCCCGACGAACCCGAGGATCGCGCCGACCAGCGACAGGCAGCAGGTGAGGCTGAGCACCAGCGCGACGATCGACAGCGTGTCGGTGCCCCGGTCGGGCTGGCCGCCGCCGTAGCCGCCCGGCTGGCCGCCGTAGCCGCCGCCGTAGCCGCCGCCGTAGCCCCCGCCGTAGCCGCCGGGCGCCCCCGGCTGGCCGTAGCCGCCCGGCTGGCCGTAGCCACCGCCGTACCCGCCGCCACCGCTGCCGGGAGGCGGGCCGTAGGGGTCGCTGCCGGCCGGGCGCTGGGGGTCGTAGGGGTTGCTCATCGCCAGGGTCCTCCGGGTGCGTGCCCGGGCCGCTCCCGGTGGTAGGCCGCACAGTCTGGCAGGCCGGGTCGTCAGCCTGCGGCAGGATGTCGCCGTGCGCCACGTGACCGACGACGAGCGCCGCCTGCGGCTCGCGCGGCGGCACGCGCTGGCCCCCTCCACCCGCGTCGCGACGCCCGAGGAGGCGACGCGCGCGGTCGCGGTGCTGCACGCCACCGAGCCGGCCACGATCTTCCTGTCCTGCTGGGCGCGGGTCGAGGGGTTCGAGCGCGGCGACCTCGAGCGCGCCCTGTACGACGACCGCACGCTGGTCAAGCAGCTGGCGATGCGCCGCACCCTGTTCGTCTTCCCCCGCGACCTGCTGCCCGCGGCCTGGGGGAGCGCCTCGGCGCGCGTCGCCGAGGCGGAGCTCAAGCGGATGGCCAAGGACGTCGAGAAGGCCGGGGTCGCCGCTGACGGCACGGCCTGGGTCCACGGCGCCCGCGCCGCGGTGCTCGACGCGCTCGCCGAGCGACCCGACGGGCTGACCGCGGTCGAGGTGCGTGACCTGCTGCCCGAGGTCGCGGTGAAGTTCGAGGTCACCGCGGGCGCGGTCTGGAACCACTCCCGCGTCCTGACCCACCTCGGCCTCACCGCCGACCTCCTGCGCGGCCACAACACCCAGCACTGGCGCCTGTCGCGCCCGCGCTGGACCCGCACCGCCGACTGGCTCGGCGCCGGCGCCGTCGCGCCCCCCACGACGGTGGCCGAGGGGTACGCCGCCCTCGTCGCGGCCTGGCTGCGCCGGTTCGGGCCCGGCACCGAGGCCGACCTGGTGTGGTGGTTCGGCGCGACCAAGGCCGCGGTCCGGGGTGCACTGGCCGACCTCGGCGCCGTCGAGGTCGGCCTCGACGGCGGGGCCACCGGCTGGCTCCTGCCCGACGACCTCGACCCGCCCGCGCCCCTCGACGCGCCCGAGCCGTGGGTCGCCCTGCTCCCCGTGCTCGACCCCACCGTCATGGGGTGGCGCGACCGCGACTGGTACCTCGGCCCCCACGGCCCCGAGCTCTTCGACCGCAACGGCAACGCCGGCACCACCGCGTGGGCCGACGGGCGCGTCGTCGGCAGCTGGGTGCAGGACGACGCCGGCACCGTGCACCTGCACCTGCTTGAGGAGGTCGACGCCGACGTACGCCGGGCGCTCGAGGCCGAGGCGGCGCGGCTGACCGACTGGCTGGCGGGGGAGCGGGTCGGCACGGTCTACCCCAGCCCGGCGATGAAGGCCGCCCGCGCCGCGCACTAACGTTCGGCCGGTGAGCCGACAGCCCCCGGAGCAGCAGGCGCCGCCGGTGCAGCGGCTGCGGGTGCGCTACGCCAAGCGCGGCCGGCTGCGCTTCACCAGCCACCGCGACTTCAGCCGCGCGTTCGAGCGGGCCGTGTTCCGGGCCCGGGTGCCCATGGCCTACTCCTCCGGCTTCAACCCGCACCCCCGCATCTCCTACGCCGGCGCCGCGCCGACCGGGTCGGCCAGCGAGGCGGAGTTCCTCGAGATCGCCCTGGCCGAGGTCGTCGACCCGGCCGACGTGCACGCCCAGCTCGAGGAGGCGCTGCCCGACGGGCTCGACGTCGTGGCCGTCGTCGACGCCGCGACGCTCGGCGGCGGCAGCCTCGCCGACGGCCTCCAGGCCAGCCGGTGGCGCATCGACACGACCGCGCCGCCCGACGAGGCCCGCGCCGCCGTCGGCACGTTCCTCGCCGAGGAGTCGGTGCTGGTCGAGCGGATGACCAAGAAGGGCCTGCGCGAGTTCGACTGCCGGGCCGCCGTGGTCTCGCTCGAGATGCTCGACGGCCCGACCGGCGCCGCCTCGCTCGACCTGGTGCTCCGCCACACCGTGCCCGCGGTGCGTCCCGACGACGTGCTCACCGGCGTACGCCGGCTCACCGACCTCGACACCGGCCGCGCCCCGCTGCTGACCCGCACCGAGCAGGGTCCGCTCGACGAGGAGCGCGGCACCGTCGGCGACCCGTTCGCCACCGCCACCGACGGCTGAACCGCGCCGACGGGCCCCGCCGGGTCGCGTGTGCCACAATGCCGGGGACGACTCCACCGCCGCCCCGCACGTCGGGACGGCACGGTGGGACGGGTCGATGCCGGACCGCGACGCGGTCCCGGAGCCGGTGACAGCGGCACGGGACGAGCGACCGCGGCGGGTGCGCCCCCGACCAGCGCCGCACCACGGGGCGGGGTCGCCGCCCACCAGACTTTCGTGGCCCGGTCCGCGCCTCCCGCGCAGCCAGGTCACCAGACAGCCCGGCCCCGCCGGGCGAGGAGCAGCACATGGCTGACGACGAGATCCAGGACGTCCCCACCACTGTCGAAGCGGCCGACACGCCGACCGACACGCCGACCGAGGCTCCGGCCGAGGCCGCTGCGGAGGCGAAGCCGGCCAAGAAGGCCGCCGCCAAGAAGGCCGCGAAGAAGGCCCCCGCCAAGCGGGCGACCAAGAAGGCCGCCGCGGCTCCCGAGGTCGCGCCGGACGCGGCCCCGGACCCTGCCCCGGACGCGGCGGCCGAGGCCGCCTCCGAGGCGCCGGCCGAGGCGCCGGCCGAGGCGAAGCCGGCCAAGAAGGCCGCCGCCAAGAAGACCACCAAGAAGGCTGCGACGAAGAAGACCGCCGTCAAGAAGACGGCCTCCGCCAAGAACACCCCGGCCGAGCCCGCCGAGGTCGCCGCGGCCGCTGTCGAGGCCGACCCGGTCGCCGCTCCGGTCGAGCAGGCCGACACCCCCGCCGAGACGGGCCCCGGCACGATGCCGCTGTTCCAGGTGCCCGAGACCCCCGCCAAGGCCCCCGCCAAGCGCACCCGCAGCCGCAAGAAGGTCGAGCCCGCACCCGTCGAGGAGACGGCCGACGTCGAGGCCGTCGAGGCCGACGCCCCGACCATCGAGGCCGCGGCCCCGCCCGAGGTCGACCCGGTGACCGACGACGCGACCGACCCGGGCGACCCGGGCGACCCGGCCGACCCGGCTGAGGACGAGCAGGCCGAGGCCGACACCGACGCCCCGGCCGACGCCGAGGACCAGGACGGGGCCGACGACGAGGACGAGTCCGACGACGACAACGACGACGACACCGACGACGCCGAGGGCGACTCCGGTCCGCGCCGCCGTCGTCGCCGGGGTGGCCGTCGTCGCCGTCGGGGAGGCGGCTCGGGCGACGCTGAGGGCTCCGAGAAGGCCGAGAAGAGCGACGACGGCGACGACGCGTCGCGCGAGAAGTCCGGCGACAAGTCCGGCGAGAGGTCCGGCGAGAGGTCCGGGCGGTCCGAGAAGCCCGCGAAGGGCGAGTCGTCCGAGAAGGGCGACGCCGAGGGCTCCGACGACACGCAGAAGTCCGACGACGGCGAGTCCGGCGAGGGCGGGTCGTCCTCCCGGCGCCGGCGCCGGCGCCGCCGCGAGGGCGACGGGGGCGACGGCGGGGGCGACGACCCGGCCAACACCACCACCCGGGTCCGCAAGGCCCGCTCGCCCGAGGACGAGATCACCTCGGTGCAGGGCTCGACCCGCCTCGAGGCCAAGAAGCAGCGCCGCCGCGAGGGCCGCGAGGCCGGCCGCCGCCGCGCCCCGATCGTGAGCGAGGCCGAGTTCCTGGCCCGCCGCGAGGCGGTCGACCGCGTCATGGTGGTCCGCCAGCGCGACGAGCTCACCCAGATCGGCGTGATCGAGGACAAGGTCCTCGTCGAGCACTACGTCGCCCGCGAGTCCCAGACCTCCCTCATCGGCAACATCTACCTCGGCCGCGTCCAGAACGTCCTGCCCTCCATGGAGGCGGCGTTCATCGACATCGGCAAGGGCCGCAACGCGGTCCTGTACGCCGGCGAGGTCAACTGGTCGTCGCTGGGCCACAAGGACGGCAGCCCCCGCAAGATCGAGTCGGTGCTGTCCTCGGGCCAGACGGTCCTGGTGCAGGTCACCAAGGACCCGATCGGCCACAAGGGTGCCCGCCTGACCAGCCAGATCAGCCTGGCCGGCCGGTTCCTCGTCTACGTGCCCGACGGCACCACCTCGGGCATCTCGCGCAAGCTCCCCGACACCGAGCGCCACCGCCTCAAGACGCTGCTCAAGGAGATCGTCCCCGACACCGCGGGCGTCATCGTGCGCACCGCCGCCGAGGGCGCCAGCGAGGACGAGCTGACCCGCGACGTCGAGCGTCTCAAGGCCCGCTGGGAGGACATCGAGGCCAAGACCAAGGGCCGCGGCGGCAACCCGCAGCTGCTCTACGGCGAGCCCGACCTGACCCTCAAGGTCGTGCGCGACCTCTTCACCGAGGACTTCGGTCGCCTGGTCATCCAGGGCGACGACGCCTGGGACCTCGTCCACGGCTACGTCGAGCACATGGCCCCCGACCTGCTCGACCGGGTCGAGAAGTACGACGTCGCGGAGCACGACGGCGTCGACGTCTTCGCCGCCCACCGCATCGACGAGCAGATCGCCAAGGCGCTCGACCGCAAGGTCTTCCTGCCCTCCGGCGGCTCGCTCATCATCGACCGCACCGAGGCGATGACGGTCGTCGACGTCAACACCGGCAAGTTCACCGGGTCCGGCGGCAACCTCGAGGAGACCGTCACCAAAAACAACCTGGAGGCGGCCGAGGAGGTCGTGCGCCAGCTCCGGCTGCGCGACATCGGCGGCATCATCGTCGTCGACTTCATCGACATGGTGCTCGAGTCCAACCGCGACCTGGTGCTGCGCCGCCTCGTCGAGTGCCTGGGCCGCGACCGCACCCGCCACCAGGTCGCCGAGGTCACCTCGCTCGGCCTGGTGCAGATGACCCGCAAGCGCATCGGCACCGGCCTGCTCGAGGCCTTCAGCGAGAACTGCGAGCACTGCCAGGGCCGCGGCCTCGTGCTGCACGACATGCCCATCGAGCCCAAGCGCGGTGGCGGTGGCGGCGGCAGCAACGGCAACGGCGGCGGCAGCAACGGCGGCGGCAGCAACGGCGGTGGCAGCAACGGCGGCGGGGCCGCGTCGGACGACCAGGGCGGCGAGCGCCGCAGCGGGCGCCGTCGCGGCGGCCGCGGCGGTCGCGGCGGCGACGACCAGGGCCAGCAGGGCGGCGGCGGCCGCGACGCCAAGGACGCCGGCGCCGGCGGCCGGGACGCCAGGGACCCTGCCAAGGACGTCCCGGCGCAGAAGCCGTCCCCGGCCGAGTTCGCCGCGATGGCCAAGGCCGAGGTCCACAAGGACGACGAGGCGCCCGAGGCTCCGGTGACCGAGCTGGTCGACGGTGCTGCTCCGGTGCCCGAGCCGGTCTCCGAGCCCGTCCCGCAGCTGGCCACCGAGCCGGAGCCGGCCGCCGAGCCGGAGCCCGCGCCCGTGGCGGTCGAGCCGGAGCAGCCGGTGGCCCCGGAGCCGCCGGCCGAGCCGAAGGTCGTGACCCGCGCCCGCCGGGGCGTGAGCCGCACCGTGACGACGACCGCGCCGGTCGCCCCGGTCGAGGTGACCACCGCGCCGGCCCCCGTGGCCGCCCCGGCCGCCCCAGTCGAGCCGCCCAAGGTCGTCACGCGCACCCGGCGCGGCGCGTCGCGTCGTACGACGACCGCGGCGCCGGACGGCGCGACCGAGGCCACCGAGGCCACCGAGGACTGACCCCGAGATCGGGCCACCGGCCGCGTTTTGCGGCCGGTGGGCCCGGTCCGTACGATGATCCCTTGTGCGCCCGCTGGGGCGTGCACCGTCCGCCCGGCACCGGCTCGTCCGCCGTGCCGTCCGTGCCGCGGACCTGAGCTCAGACGCAGACTACGAAGGAGACCGCGGTGTACGCGATCGTGCGCGCAGGCGCCAAGCAGCAGAAGGTCGCTGTCGGCGACGTCATCGAGATCGACCTGGTCTCGACGCCCGTCGGCGACACGCTGACCCTGCCGGTCGTGATGACCGTCGACGGCGAGACCGTCAAGGCCACCGACCTCGGCTCGGCCGCGGTCACCGTCGAGGTCCTCGGCGGCACCAAGGGCCCCAAGATCGTCATCCAGAAGTACAAGAACAAGACCGGGTACAAGAAGCGCCAGGGTCACCGCCAGAAGTACACCCAGGTCCGCGTCACCGACATCTCGGCTTGATCCGGCTCTCACCCCAACCGCTGAAGGACTACTGACATGGCACACAAGAAGGGCGCGGCGTCCACCAAGAACGGCCGCGACTCCAACTCCCAGCGCCTCGGCGTCAAGCGCTTCGGCGGCCAGGTCGTCGGCGCGGGCGAGATCATCGTCCGCCAGCGCGGCACCCACTTCCACCCGGGCAGCGGCGTCGGCCGCGGCGGCGACGACACCCTGTTCGCGCTGCAGCCCGGTGCGGTCGAGTTCGGCGTCAAGCGCGGTCGCCGCGTCGTCAACATCGTGCCGCAGGGCTGACCCAGGCACCCACCGCAGCATCCACGAAGGGCGTCCCGGATCCCCGGGGCGCCCTTCGTCGTCCTTCCACCGCCCCCGCAGTCACCCTCGCAGTCACCCTCGCAGTCACCAGGAGCACCCATGGCCGTCCCGACCTTCGTCGACCGGGTCACGCTGCACGTCAGCGCCGGACGCGGCGGCAACGGCGTGGCGTCGGTGCACCGCGAGAAGTTCAAGCCGCTCGGCGGCCCCGACGGCGGCAACGGCGGCCCCGGCGGGTCGGTCATCCTGCGCGTCGACCCCGACGTGACCACGCTCGTCGACTACCACCACAGCCCGCACCGCAAGGCCCAGGTCGGCGGCCACGGCGCCGGCGGCCACCGCAACGGCAGCCACGGAGCCGACCTGGTGCTCCCGGTGCCCGACGGCACCGTGGTCAGCCGCAAGGACGGCGAGGTGCTCGCCGACCTCGTCGGCCCCGGCACCGAGATGGTGCTGGCCGAGGGCGGCCGCGGCGGCCTCGGCAACGCCGCGCTGGCCAGCGCCAAGCGGAAGGCGCCCGGGTTCGCCCTGCTCGGCGAGCCGGGCGACGAGCTCGAGGTCGTGCTCGAGCTGAAGGTCGTCGCCGACATCGGCCTCGTGGGCTTCCCCAGCGCCGGCAAGTCGAGCCTGATCGCCTCGATCTCCCGGGCCCGCCCCAAGATCGCCGACTACCCGTTCACCACGCTCGTGCCCAACCTCGGCGTCGTCACGGCCGGCGAGACGACGTTCACCGTGGCCGACGTGCCGGGCCTGATCGAGGGCGCCAGCGACGGCCGCGGCCTCGGGCACGACTTCCTGCGCCACGTCGAGCGCTGCGCCGCCCTGGTGCACGTGCTCGACACCGCCACCCTGGAGCCCGGCCGCAACCCGGTCGACGACCTCGACGTCATCGAGAACGAGCTGAGCCGCTACGGCGGGCTCGAGGGGCGGCCGCGCCTGGTCGCGCTCAACAAGGTCGACGTGCCCGACGGCCGCGACATCTCCGACATGGTGCTCGACGACCTGGCCGAGCGCGGCCTCAAGGTCTTCCCGGTCTCCGCCGCCTCCGGCGAGGGCACCCGGGCGCTGACCTTCGCCATGGCCGAGATCGTGCGCGCCGCCCGCGAGGAGCGCGCCGTCGAGGTCGCCACCCGCATCGTGCTGCGCCCGGCGAGCGTCGACGGCGGCGACTTCGAGGTCACCCGCGACGGCGAGGGCTGGCGGGTGCGCGGCACCAAGCCCGAGCGCTGGGTGCGCCAGACCGACTTCAGCAACGACGAGGCCGTCGGCTTCCTCGCCGACCGCCTCAACCGGCTCGGCGTCGAGAAGCGGCTGCTCGAGCTCGGCGCCGAGGAGGGCGACACCGTCCTCATCGGCCACCCCGACGACGCGGTCGTCTTCGACTTCCGCCCGACCCTCGACGCCGGGGCCGAGAACCTCACCCGCCGCGGCGAGGACGAGCGCTTCCGCGAGGAGCGCCCGGCCGTCGCCCGCCGCCGTGCCATCGAGGAGGGCATGGCCGAGCGCGGCGACAACGAGGAGCGCGCCGACGTCGCCCGGCGCATCGACCGTCCCGAGACCTACGGGCCCACGTCGTACGAGATCGGCTCGGCCGAGGACCCCGACTGGGCGGAAGACGACCCGGGCCGGTGACCGCGCGCTCCGACGTCACCGGTGCCCGTCGGGTCGTGGTCAAGGTCGGCTCGTCGTCGTTGACCACGGCCGAGGGCGGGCTCGACCCCGACCGGCTGCGCCGCCTGGTGGACGCGCTCGCCGCCACCCGCGCCCGCGGGGCCGAGGTGGTCCTGGTGTCCTCGGGCGCCATCGCGGCCGGGCTCGCGCCCCTCGGGCTGCGCCGGCGCCCCTCGGCCCTGGCCGCCCAGCAGGCCGCGGCCGCCGTCGGGCAGGGCCTGCTCGTCCAGGCCTACACCGCTGAGCTGGCCCGCCACGGTGTCGTCGCCGGCCAGGTGCTGCTGACCCTCGACGACGTCACCCGCCGGGCCCACTACCGCAACGCCCACCAGACCTTCGCCAAGCTGCTCGAGCTCGGCGTCCTCCCCGTCGTCAACGAGAACGACACCGTCGCCACCACCGAGATCCGCTTCGGCGACAACGACCGGCTCGCCGCGCTCGTCTCCCACCTCGTGCACGCCGACCTGCTGGTGCTGCTCTCCGACGTCGACGGCCTGTACGACGGCCACCCGGCCGAGCCCGGCAGCCGGCTGCTCCCGGAGGTGACCGACGCCGCCGACCTCGACGGCGTCCGCATCGGCGGCACCGGCGCGGCCGGCGTCGGCACCGGCGGCATGGCGACCAAGGTCGAGGCCGCCCGCATCGCCACCGGCGCCGGCATCCCGGTCGTGCTCACCTCGGCCCCGCTGGCCGGACCCGCGCTGGCCGGGGAGGAGGTCGGCACCCTGTTCCGGGCCACCGGCCGCAAGCGGCCCACCCGGCTGCTGTGGCTGGCCCACGCCACCAACGCGCGCGGCACGGTCACCCTCGACGCCGGCGCGGTGCGGGCCGTGGTCGAGCGTCGCGCCTCGCTGCTGGCCGCCGGCGTCACGGGCGTCAGTGGCGACTTCGCCGCCGGCGACCCGGTCGACGTGGCCGACGCCGACGGCCACGTCGTGGCCCGCGGGCTGGTCGGCTTCGACTCCGACGAACTGCCCGCCCTGCTCGGCCGCTCGGGCGAGCGCGAGGTCGTCCACCGCGACGACCTCGTCGTGCTGTGACCCGGGCGCGGCTGCTCCTGCTCGGCCTGGCCGGCCTGCTCGTGCTCGGCTCCCTGCCGGTCACGCTGTCGCGCCTGACCGGCTGGACCAGCGCGCCCGGCATCGTGCTCACCGCCTTCGCCCCCCTCGCCCTCGTCTCGTACGCCGCCGCGCTGGTGCTCGTGCTCGCGGCTGTCGTGGCCGGCCGGCGTGGGGGCCGGCTCGCGCTCGCCGTGGCGGCCCTCGCCGTCGTACCGCTGCTGCTGCACGTGGCCTGGGCGGCGCCGCTGATGACCGACGAGGCGGAGGAGCCGACCGGGCCGGATCGCGTCACGCTGATGAGCGTCAACGCGCTCCTCGGCCGCGCGGACGCCGAGGTGGTGGCCGACCTCGTGCGCGAGCGCGACGTCGACGTGCTCGTGGTCAGCGAGGTGACCCCGGCCTTCCTGCGCCGGGCCGAGGCGGCCGGGTTGCGCGACGTGCTGCCCGTGCAGGCCGGGCGACCCGGGACCGCGGCCGAGGGCACGATGGTGTTCTCCCGCGCGCCGCTCGAGGTCGTCGCGACCGTGCCGACGCGGTTCGACTCGCTCGTCGTGCGCACGTCGGGCCTCACCGTGCTCGGCACCCACCCGGCGCCTCCCACGGCTCCCGACGAGTGGCGCCGCGACCTGCCGCTGGTCCTCGACGCCGCGGTCGAGCACGACGTCGACGCGATCGTCGGCGACCTCAACGCGACCCTCGACCACGCGCCCGTCCGCGACCTCGTCGACGGTGGCTGGCGCGACGCCGTCGAGCTGACCGGCGGTGGGTTCCAGCCCACCTGGCCCGCCGGTGGCGGGATGGGCCTGCCGTTCGCGGCGGTGCAGATCGACCACGTGCTGGTGGGGGAGCGGTGGACCGTCACCGCGGTCGACGACCAAGCCGTGCCCGACACCGACCACCACGCCGTCACGGCGACCCTGGCGCCCGCGGGCTGACCGCCGTACGGTCCCGGGGTGGACACCACCACCGTGGCCCTCACCCCGGAGACCTGGCCGCTCTTCGCCGGCCTGGTCGAGCGGCAGGGCGGGCTGTTCGGCGGCTGCTGGTGCACCTGGTTCCACCCGCCCTGCGAGGGCCGCGGCGAGACCGCCGAGGGCAACCGCGCGATCAAGGAGATGTGGGTGCGCGAGGGCGTCGCCCACGCCGCGCTCGTCGTGCACGAGGGCGAGGCGGTGGCCTGGGCGGAGTACGGCACCCCGGCGGAGCTGCCGACCATCCACCACCGCAAGCAGTACGACGCCACCAAGGCCGCCGACCCCGACTGGCGGGTGACCTGCATCCAGGTCGACAAGAGGTTCCGCAAGCGCGGGCTGGCCGAGGTGGCCCTGCGCGGCGCGGTCGACCTGATCGCGGCCGCGGGGGGCGGCGTCGTCGAGGGCTACCCGCACGACATGGCGCTCAAGGAGGGCAAGAAGACCTCCGCCTCGTGGCTCTACAACGGCACCCGGCGGATGTACGAGCGGGTGGGCTTCACCTACGACCGGCCCAAGGGCCAGTTCAACTGCGTGGTGCGGCACGAGGTCGCCCCCGCGCGACCTGACCGCGGCTGGCGGCTGGTCGCTGGTGGCACGTGACCCCCCGGCACCACTCCTGGCGGGGATCTCCCACTCCTGGTCGGTAGCTCCCCACCAGGAGTGAGATCGGCACCAGGAGTCAGGGGCGGCCGCCCCCACCAGCCACCTCAGGAGAAGCGCGAGGAGACCACGACCCGGCCGCGGCCGTCGCGGACCTCGAAGCCGTCGGCGTCGGGGCGCAGGACGGCGGAGTTGAGGTGGCAGAGCATCTCGCGGTCACCGGTGCCGACGAACGCGCCGGCCGGGTAGCGCCGGCCGTCGGTGCCGACGACCGCGACCTCGTAGGCGCCGCCCTCGACGAACCCGCGGCCCGTCAGCAGCACCTCGACGCCCCAGGTGTGGTTGACCAGCTCGGCGTCGGCCGCGACCGTGCGGTCGGTGACGCGCACCGACACCGGCTCGACCGGCACGGGGTCGGCGGCCGGGGCGGGGTCGTCGCGGGTCACCGCGAGGCCGACGACGAGCGCCGTCGCCGCCGCGGCCCCGGCGACGGCGGCCAGCCCGGTGCGCCGGGCCCACGCCGTACGCCGCTCGCGGTTGCGCTCCTGGGTGAACCGGGCGAGCACGAGGTCGTCGAGGCCGTCCGGCGTGGGCTCGAACCGGGTCGGGCCGCCGTCGGCGCGGCGCAGGTCGCCCAGCGCGTCCGCCAGCGGCAGCAGGTCGTCGCGCTCGGCCCGGCAGCCGGCACAGCCGGCCAGGTGGGCCTCGACGGCGGCGGCCTCGTCGGGCGGGAGCGCACCGAGGACGTAGACGCCGAGGTCGGTCCGCAGCTTCTCGTGCTCCGGGTCTCGGGCGGTCACAGGGTCACCTCCATCTCCTCCATCACGACCCGCAGGGCCTTGAGCCCGTAGAAGACCCGGCTGCGCAGCGTCGACTCGGGCACGCCGAGCTCGGCGGCCACCTCCGGGTAGGGCCGGTCGGCCAGGTAGGTCTCCTCGAGCGCGCGCCGGTGGTCGTCGCCGAGCCGGCGCAGCGCCTCCTCGAGCAGGATCCGCCGGGTCAGGGCCTCCCAGCCGTCGGCGGTCGCCCCCGCCCCGGGCGCGTCGGCCTCGAGGTCGCGGTGGTCGACCAGGCCCCGCAGCCAGGGCCGGGCGCCACGTGCCCGCTGGGCGTCGACCACGACGTTGCGGGCGATCTCGAACAGCCAGGTCCGCAACGAGGCCCGCGAGGCGTCGTACCTGTCGCGAGCCCGCCACGCGCGCAGGAAGACCTCCTGCACCGCGTCCTGGGCCGCGCCCGCGTCCCCCAGCCCCCGCACGGCCAGCCGGTAGATCTCGGCGCCGTGCGCGGCGTACGCCTCCCGGACCCCCTCCTCGCCCGACAGGTCGGTGAGGAGGGGACCCGTGGGACGACGGGGGAGGGCGGGCACCAGGTCAGTGCACCACGGCGATGTCGCGGACCAGCAGGTTGCGGAAGCCGTTGACGCGGGTCGCCTTGCCCGAGCCGAGGTCGATCTTGTAGAGCGCGTAGCGGCCGCCGGTGCTCAGGGTCGCGAACCCGGTGTTGGCGACCGTGACGCCGTCGACCTTGGTGGAGCGGATGTCGAACCCGGCCTTGGCGGTGGCGTCGATGCCCAGCGGGCCCTGGTTGGTGATGGTGCCCGCGTTGGCCGGGACCTGCAGGGCGATGGTGTCGGTGGCGGCGTTGAGGTCGTACAGCGCGGTGCCGGTGGTCTCGGCGTTGTCGTTGTTGGTGTACGCCGCGCCGACGATGCCCTGCACCTGCGGGGTCGTGTCGGGGACGTTGAGGTCGCCGTCCTCGGTCGTGGTGCCGGCGGCGAAGGAGTGGCGCAGGTTCTGGCCGGTGTCGCTGACGATGCGCAGCGCGTCGGCCGCCGGGTTGACGTCGACGCCGAAGCTGGTGCCCTCCAGCCCGACGGTCAGGGAGCCGACCTGGGTGGCGCGGGCGGTCTTCTTGAGGATGACGAAGAGGCCGCCGCCGCTGCCGACGGCGTACAGCTTGCCGTCGGAGGGCCGGATGTCCATGCCGATGATGCGCTGGCCGCCGAGGCCCGTCACGGCCCCGATCTGCCGCACCTGGCCGGGACGGTCGGTGTTGAAGTAGACGAGCTTGCCGGCGGCGGTCAGGCCGAACGCGGCCTTCGGGTTGGCTGCCTCGGCGCCCGGGGCCAGGGCGATGGCGGTGGTCCCGGCCGCGAGGACGCCGGCCAGGGCGGCGGCGACGGTGCGGCGGGCGCGGAGGGTGGGACGGGTGTGGTGCTGCATGGGATCGCTCCTCGAGATGGCGTGCCGTGTCCTTCGTCTGTCACGGGGACCTACGGACGCCGCGCGGGTCCTGTTGAACGCGCCGGCGACTTTCTTCCCCGTCCCGGCCGCCACCCGACGGTGGGTGCTCGTCGTCGCGGGGCGCGCCGTAGGCTGGACGGTGCGATGAGCGGGACCCAGCGCCAGGCGGTGCACTACCTCGACCACGCCGCCACGACCCCCATGGTCGGCGCGGCGCTGGAGGCCTTCACCCGCCACCTCGGCGACGTCGGCAACGCCAGCTCGCTGCACGCGTCGGGCCGCCAGGCCCGCCGCGTCGTGGAGGAATCGCGCGAGACCATCGCCCAGGCGCTGGACTGCCGTCCCGGGGAGGTCGTCTTCACCTCCGGCGGCACCGAGGCCGACAACCTGGCCGTCAAGGGCGTCTACTGGTCGCGCCGCGCCGAGGACCCCCGCCGCACCCGCGTGCTGACGACCGCGATCGAGCACCACGCCGTGCTCGACCCCGTGCACTGGCTGGGCGAGGAGTCCGGCGCCACCGTCGAGCTGCTGCCCGTCGACGCCGAGGGCCGCCTCGACCTCGACGCCCTGCGGGCCAGCATCGAGCGCGACCCCGGCTCGGTCGCGCTCGTCTCGGTCATGTGGGCCAACAACGAGGTCGGCACCCTCCAGCCCGTGGGCGGGCCCGACGGGGTCGTCGAGGTCGCCCACGCCCACGGCATCCCGGTGCACACCGACGCCGTGCAGGCGCTCGGCCAGGTGCCGCTCGGCTTCGCCGCCTCCGGCGTCGACGCCATGACCGTCACGGGCCACAAGGTCGGCGGCCCGTACGGCGTCGGCGCCCTCGTCGCGCGCCGCGAGCTGTCCCTGGTCGCGCTGCAGCACGGCGGCGGGCAGGAGCGCGACGTGCGCAGCGGCACGGTCGACGTCCCGGCGGTGGCCGCGTTCGCCGCCGCCGTCGAGCTGGCGGTCAAGCACCAGGCCGAGCACGCCGCCCACGTCGCCACGCTGCGCGACGACCTCGTCCGCCGGGTGCTCGAGGTCGTGCCCGACGCCCACCTGCACGGCGCGCCCCTCGGCCCGGGGCGGCTGCCCGGCAACGCCCACCTCGGCTTCCCCGGCTGCGAGGGCGACTCCCTGCTCATGCTGCTCGACGCCCGCGGCATCGAGTGCTCCACCGGCTCGGCCTGCTCGGCCGGCGTCGCCCAGCCCTCCCACGTGCTGCTCGCCATGGGGTGCGACGCCGAGGCCGCCCGCCACTCGCTGCGGTTCTCCTTCGGCCACACCTCGACCCCCGCCGACGTCGACGCGGTCGTCGAGGCCATCGTCCCGGTCGTCGAGCGCGCCCGGGCCGCCTGGCGGTGAGGCGGCGGTGAGGATCATCGCGGCCATGTCCGGTGGCGTCGACTCCGCCGTCGCCGCCGCGCGCGCCGCCGAGGCCGGCCACGACGTCACGGGTATCCACCTGGCCCTGTCGCGCAACCCGGCGTCGTACCGGTCGGGGGCGCGGGGCTGCTGCACCATCGAGGACGCCAACGACGCCCGCCGCGCGGCCGACGTCATCGGCATCCCGTTCTACGTGTGGGACCTCTCCGAGCGCTTCCACGACGACGTGGTCGTCGACTTCATGGACGAGTACGCCGCGGGCCGCACGCCCAACCCGTGCCTGCGCTGCAACGAGAAGATCAAGTTCGCCGCGGTCCTCGAGCGCGCCCTCGCCCTGGGGTACGACGCCGTGGCCACCGGCCACTACGCCCAGCTGCGCACCGGGCCCGACGGCACGGTCGAGATGCACCGGGCCGTCGACGACGGCAAGGACCAGTCCTACGTGCTCGGTGTGCTCGACCAGCACCAGCTCGCGCACTCGGTGTTCCCGCTGGGCGGGTCGACCAAGACCGAGGTGCGCGCCGAGGCCGCCGCCCGCGGGCTGCTCGTGGCCGACAAGCCCGACAGCCACGACATCTGCTTCGTCGCCGACGGCGACAACGCCGGCTGGCTGCGCGAGAAGCTCGGCGACCGCGCCCCCAACCGGGGCGGGGCCATCGTCGACGTCGACTCCGGCGAGGAGCTCGGGCGCCACGAGGGCACCTACGGCTTCACCATCGGCCAGCGCAAGGGCCTGCGCATCGGCCGGCCCGCACCCGACGGCAAGCCCCGGTTCGTCCTCGACATCGAGCCCGTCACCGGCACCGTGACCGTCGGCGGCCGCGAGCGGTTGGCTGTCCACCGCCTCTCGGCCACGTCGCCGCGCTGGTGCGGCACCCCGCCCGCCCGCCTCGACGGCACCGTCCAGCTGCGGGCCCACGGCTCCGAGCTGCCCGCGAGCGTCGCCGTCGTGGGCGACCGGGTCGAGGTCGAGCTGCACGAGCCGGCGTACGGCGTGGCGCCCGGCCAGGCCGCCGTGCTGTACGACGGCACGCGGGTCGTCGGGTCCGCGACGATCGCGGCGACCGCCTGATGGCGCGGGCGAGCGGCGTCGGGTCGCTGCCGGGGGAGTCCTTCCTCGAGGCCCAGCGGGTCGTGCTCGGCGAGCTGGGCGGGGACCACGGCCTGCCCCACCTGGCCGAGGTGCCCGGGCGCGGCGTGACCGCCGGCATGGTCGGCCGCGCGATGGCGCTGGTCACCGACCTCGGCGTCGACCTGCAGCCCGCCGGCTGGCGGGTCTCCGGCTCGCCGGAGTCCAGCGGCGTCGACCACCGGCGGGCCCGCAGCCTGCTGGCCCAGGACCTGGACGGGCTCGAGGAGCTGACCCAGGGGTGGGTGGGGCCGCTCAAGGTGCAGGTCGCCGGGCCCTGGTCCCTCGCCGCCACCGTCGAGCGCCCGCGCGGCGACCGGGTGCTGGCCGACCACGGCCTGCGCCGCGACCTCGCCCAGGCCCTCGCCGAGGGCGTGCGGGACCACGTGCGCGACCTGCGGCGCCGGGTTGGCGGTGCCGACCGGCTCGTCGTGCAGGTCGACGAGCCCGCCCTGGCCGCCGTCGCGACGGGCTCGGTGCCCACCGCGTCGGGCTTCGGTCGCCACCGCACCATCGACCGGCCCGAGCTCAGCGACACGCTGGGCTGGGTGCTGGCGGCGGTCGCCGAGGAGGGCGCCGAGCCCTGGGTGCACTCCTGCGCCCCCGGGACGCCCCTCGACCTCGTGCGGGGCGCCGGTGCCCGTGGGCTGGCCGTCGACCTGGCGGTCGTCGACGCGGCGGGTCACGACGTGCTCGCGACTGCGCTCGAGGCGGGGGAGACCGTCGCGCTCGGGGTCGTGCCGACCTCGGGGGCAGCCTCGGACCAGGGTCTCGACGACGGCCAGGTCACCGAGCGGGTGCTGCGCTGGCTCGACATGGTCGGCCTCGACCCCGACGAGGTCGGGTCCCGGTTGGTGCTCACGCCCGCCTGCGGGCTCGCGGGAGCCACCTGGGAGACCGCACGCCACGCGCTGGCCGCCTGCACGACGACGGCCCGCCGCCTCACCTCCGGGGAGCCGGAGGAGGGCTGACGGGCCGTCGTGCGGGTGGTGCGTCGGGCGGGGGTCAGACGTGGACCGCGGCACCCTCGGGGCCGTCGGTGGCCAGCTCGGTGTGCTTGACGCGCAGCAGCGTCCAGACCACGAGCGAGGCGGCCAGCATCATCAGCGCCCCCACGAGGAAGGCGTTGGTCGCGCCCTCGGTGAAGACCTGCGACATCGCGACGCCCGTGGCGGCCTTGGCGGCCTCCTCGCCGCCGGACTGCGCGGCCGCGCCGGCGATGGCCGTCACGTCGCCCGCCCGGTCGGTGGCGATCTGGTTGGCCACCGTGCCGAGGATGGCCAGGCCGAGCGCGCCGCCGACCTGCTGCATGGTGTTGAGCACGCCCGAGCCGATGCCGGAGTCGTCGGCCCGCAGGTGGTGCACCGCGGTGAGGGTCAGCGGGACGAACGTGAAGCCCATGCCGACCGACATCAGCATGATGAAGGGCAGCACGTCGGACCAGTAGGAGGCCTCGACGAAGGTGCGCAGCGTCTCGTCGTAGGGCAGCCGGGAGAACCCGAACAGGCCGGCGGCGGCGAGCAGGGTGCCGGTGCCGGACAGGTAGCGCGGGTCGATGCGGTTGACCAGGCTGGAGCCGATGCCGGCCGCGGCCACCAGGCCCACGCAGAACGGCAGGAACGCGACGCCGGCGTGCAGCGGGCTGTAGCCCATGACCTGCTGGATGTAGAGCCCGAGGAAGTAGAACATCGCGAACATCGCGGCGGGCGCGAGGAACATGGCGGCGAAGCTGGCCGCGCGGGTCGGGTTGGTGAAGACCCGGAACGGCAGCAGCGGGTGCTCGACGCGGCTCTCGACGAACCCGAAGACGACGAGGAGCGCGATGCCGGCGCCGAGGCTGGCCAGGGTGGTGGCGTCGCCCCAGCCGTCCTCGCCGGCCCGGGTGATGCCGTAGACCAGGCCGACGAGGCCGAGGGTGCCGGTGACGGCGCCGGGCACGTCGAGCTGGCCCGTGCGGGCCTCGGACTCCTTGAGCAGGCGCGGCGCGAGGAACGCGGTGGCCAGGCCGATCGGGGTGTTGATGAGCAGGGTCAGGCGCCAGCCGAGGTCGTCGTCGATGCCGGTCAGCCAGCCGCCGAGCAGCAGGCCGACGGCGGCACCGACGCCCGACATGGCGGCGTACACGGCGAAGGCGCGGTTGCGCTGGGGCCCGGCCGGGAACGTCGTGGTGATCAGCGCCAGGGCCGCGGGGGCGGCCAGGGCCGCGCCGGCGCCCTGGAGCGCCCGGGCGGCGATCAGCAGCGGCTCGTTGGTCGCCAGGCCGCCGAGGGCGGAGGCGATGCCGAAGATGACGAGGCCGATCATGAAGATCTTGCGGCGACCGTAGAGGTCGCCGAGGCGACCGCCGAGCAGCAGGAGGCTGCCGAAGGCCAGGGCGTAGCCGGTGACGACCCAGGTCAGGTTGGCCTGGTCGATCTGCAGGTCGGTCTGGATGAACGGCAGGGCGATGTTCACGATGGTGCCGTCGAGCACCACCATGAGCTGGGCGACCGAGATGAGCACGAGCGCCCACCCCAGGTGGGTGCCCTTCCCCTCGTCGGCCGGGCGCTCGGGCACCTGCTCCTCGGCCTTGGTCAGGTCGGTCATGACGTTTCCTTGTCTGTGGTCTGGATGCCTGCGGCGGGCAGGATGATCTGGTCGATGACGCGCTCGATGAACGCGGGGGTCGGCGCCTCGCCCAGCAGGAAGAGGCGGTGCAGGACGACGCCGGGCAGGGCCGGGACGAGCAGGTCGAGGTCGACGTCGTCGGCGATCTCGCCGCGCTCGCGGGCCCGCTCGTAGACGCCCACGGCCATCGCGGCCTTGGGTCCGATGAACTGCGCGCGGAAGTCGGCGGCGAAGTCCTCGTCGCGGCCGATGGCGGTGATGACGCTGCCGAGGACGGCCATCTGGAACTCGTCCGTCAGCCCGCCCATGCCGCAGAACATCGCCATCAGGTCACCGCGCAGGCTCCCGGTGTCGGGGAGGTCGTGCGGCTCCTTCATCGAGCACAGGGCGTCGATGACCAGGGCCGACTTGGTGCTCCACCGGCGGTAGAGCGTGGCCTTGGAGGCGCGGGCGGCCGAGGCCACCGCGTCCATGGTCAGCCGGTCGTAGCCGACGTCGGCCATCGTGGCGATGGTCGCGTCGAGGATCTCCTGCTCCCGGTCGCCCTCGACGCGCGGCCGGCTGCCGGCCTCGGTCGGCGGCGACGTGCTGGTGCTCGGAGTCATGCAGGTGTGTCCCTCGTCACTCGATGGAACGGAACGGTTTCGTACCAGGCGACGGTACGACCGCGTTCCATCGACCGTCAACTCGACGGAGGGGTGAGGTGTTCCGCAGGCCGGTCGTGGACCACGACCGGTCTGGTCCGGTCCGGTCCGGGCGCGGGCTCAGGCGAGGAGGGAGAGGCAGGCCTCGGTGGCGACGCGGTTCCACTCGGGCACCCGGCGGAACATGTAGTGCCCGACCCGGCCCATGTCGTGGAACGCCGTCTCGGAGGCCACGTCCTCGGCCCGGCGCAGGAAGGCGCGGGTCTGGCGGGCGGAGGTGATCTTGTCGGACCGACCGTGGGCGGCCAGGACGGGCTTGCCCCGCAGGGCCTCGACCGGGTCCTCGGGCATCCACCACGGGGCGAGGGCGACCACCCCGGCCACCGCGCGGTCGTCGGCGACGTGCGCCGCCGTGCGGCCGCCCATCGAGTGGCCGAGCAGCACGACGGGCAGGTCGCCGAGCTGGCGTCGTACCTCGTCGAGGGCCCAGCGGGCGTTGGCCACGGGGGCGCCGTGGTTCCAGCCGCGGACGCGGTAGCGCAGCAGCCAGGAGCCGATGCCGGCCTCGTGCAGGGCGGGGGTGACGGTGCGCTGCATCGCGGCCATCCGCTTCCACGACGCGCTGCGGGCGTCGACGGGCTGCCGGCTGGACGCCTTGCCGCCGTGCAGCACCAGCACGAGCGCCCGCTGGCCGGGCGCGTCGAGCCGGGTCAGGGACTCAGGACCCAGGCCCGCGTGGGGGGAGGCGTCGGCGGTCACGGGCGTGGTTCGGAGGCGGGGCCGGTGGTGGATGGCCCACCCCCGGTGAGGCTGCTCACTGTCGGTGGCGACCGGCAAGATGGCCTCCGTGCCACCCGAGACCGACCCCAGCACCCCGACGCCCGTCACCGAGGAGGCGCGCGAGGAGCACCGCGCGCTGAGCGAGCAGGTCGAGGACGCGCGCTGGCGCTACTACGTGCTCGACGACCCCACGCTCGACGACGCCGACTTCGACCGGCGGCTGCGGCGGCTCGAGGCGCTGGAGGAGGAGTTCCCCGAGCTGCGCACGCCCGACTCGCCGACCCAGAAGGTCGGGGGAGCGGTCTCGACCGAGTTCACCGCGGTCGACCACCTCCAGCGCATGGAGAGCCTCGACAACGCCTTCTCCTCCGAGGAGCTCGCGTCGTGGTACGCGCGGCTCGGCCGCGACGGCGTCGAGTCGCCGGCGCTGCTGTGCGAGCTCAAGGTCGACGGGCTGGCGATCAACCTGCTCTACGAGCAGGGCCGGCTGGTCCGGGCGCTGACCCGCGGCGACGGGCGCACCGGCGAGGACGTCACGCCCAACGTCAAGACGATCGACTCCATCCCGCACCGGCTGGCCGTCTCCGAGGAGCACCCGGTGCCGGCGCTGCTCGAGGTCCGGGGCGAGGTGTTCCTGCCCACCGCGGCCTTCGAGCGGCTCAACGAGTCGATGACCGAGGCCGGCAAGCCGGTCTTCGCCAACCCGCGCAACGCCGCCGCCGGCTCGTTGCGGCAGAAGGACCCGCGGGTCACCGCGACCCGCGCCCTGGGCATGGTGTGCCACGGCATCGGCGCGCGCGAGGGGTTCGAGCCCACCGCCCAGTCCGCGGCGTACGACGCGCTGCGGGCCTGGGGCCTGCCGACCTCCGACCGGGTGCGGGTGCTGGAGTCGCTCGGCGAGGTCGACGCCTTCATCGCCCACTACGGCGAGCACCGCCACGACGTCGAGCACGAGATCGACGGCGTGGTGGTCAAGGTCGACGACGTGGCGCTGCAGCGGCGGCTCGGCTCCACGAGCCGCGCGCCGCGCTGGGCCATCGCGTTCAAGTACCCGCCCGAGGAGGTCAACGCCAAGCTGCTGGCCATCGAGGTCCAGGTCGGGCGCACCGGCCGGGTCTCCCCGTTCGGGCGCATGGAGCCCACCCGCGTCGCGGGCTCGACGGTGGAGAAGGCCACGCTGCACAACGCCCACGAGGTCAAGCGCAAGGACGTCCGGCCCGGCGACACCGTGGTCCTGCGCAAGGCCGGCGACGTGATTCCCGAGATCGTCGGGCCGGTGCTCGCGCTGCGGCCCGAGGGCCTGGCGGAGTGGGTGATGCCGGAGGCCTGCCCCGCCTGCGGCACCGAGCTCTACCAGCAGAAGGAGGGCGACCGCGACCTCCGGTGCCCCAACCACGAGCACTGCCCCGCCCAGGCCCGTGAGCGCGTCTTCCACGTCGCCGGCCGCGGGGCGTTCGACATCGAGGGGCTCGGCTACGAGGCCGCCTCGGCGCTGCTCGACGCCGGCGCGATCGCCAACGAGGGCGACGTCTTCGACCTCGACGAGGCCCGGGTGGCCATGGCGCCGCTGTTCACGCGGGCCCCCAAGAAGGGCGAGGAGGGCCCGCAGCTCTCGGCCAACGCCGAGCGGCTGCTGGCCAACCTCCGGAGCCGGCTCGACGTGCCGCTGTGGCGGGTGCTGGTCGCGCTGTCGATCCGCCACGTCGGCCCGACCGCGGCCCGGGCCCTGGCGCAGGAGTTCGGCTCCATGGAGCGCATCCGGGCGGCCTCGGAGGAGGAGCTCGCGGCGGCCGAGGGCGTCGGCCCCACGATCGCGGCGGCGGTGATCGAGTGGTTCGAGGTGCCGTGGCACGCGCGCATCGTCGAGAGCTGGGCGGCGGCCGGCGTGTCGATGGAGGACGCCCGCGACGAGTCCGTGCCGCGCACGCTCGAGGGCGTGACGGTCGTCGTCACCGGGTCCCTGGTCGACTTCAGCCGCGACTCGGCCAAGGAGGCGATCCTGTCCCGCGGCGGCAAGGCCGCGGGGTCGGTGTCGAAGAAGACCGACTACGTCGTCGTCGGCGACAACGCCGGGTCCAAGGCCGAGAAGGCCGAGCAGCTCGGCGTCCCGGTCCTCGACGAGGACGGCTTCAAGGCGCTGCTCGCCGACGGGCCGCCGCCACAGGAGCCGCCACAGGAGCCGGCCGAGGAACCGGACAGCACGTCCGACCCCGAGCCGGGCGATCCGGTGGCACAGTGAGCTCATGACCCGCCTCGGCCCCGTGCCCGCCGTCCTGGCCCTCGTCGTGACCGCAGGGCTCACGGTCTCGACCGTGGCCCCGGCCCTCGCCGCGGAGCCGTCGTCGGCTCGCGGCGCCCGCAGCTTCGAGGTCGTCGGCAGCGGCGACGGAGCCAGGTACGGCATCTGCAAGGAGCCGGAGGGCGCCGGCTGGCGCGTCTTCGCACGGGTCGACAACCGCGGCAGCAAGATCGCCCACCGCGGCGTCCTGCGCAACGCCGCGGGCACGTCGCGCACCTTCAGGGCCGCGCCCGGGAGGCTCTCGCCGGTGAGGTCGGTCCACGCCGCGCGCGGCAGCCGGGTCGACTACGTCCTCGCCGCGGCGCAGTCGGGCGGCGGCGGCCAGGTCCGCCTCACCGAGATGCGCCGCTGCTGACGCCCGGGGTCAGCCCGCGGAGTAGGTCAGGCAGTCGGCGACGTCGGCACCGGGCCCGATCTCGACGCTCTGGGCCGAGCACTCCAGTGCGGAGTTGTGCACGCACTCCGAGCGGTGGCAGGCGCCGACCTGGCCGGTGGTGTCGATGCCGGCCTTGGCCGCCTCCTCGACGTACGTGCCGCAGGAGCTCGTCGCGCCGGTGATGGTGATGGCGGCGGCGTGGCAGTCGTGGTCGTGGTTGTAGGAGCAACCGGAGACCGAGCAGGTGCTGATGAGGGGCAGGTTCATCGTCGTCATGCGATCACGGTGGACCCGATCCCCGGTGCCGTCCAGCCTGGTGAGCCTTGCCTCACCGGGTGCACGGACCTCATTACGATGCCCCGGGTGAGCAGCTCAGCGGCGCCCCCGGGCCGCGACCCGATCGCCGAGGCGCGCCGGCAGTGGCGCTCCCACGGCTGGGACGACGCCGCGGACGGCATGGCCGCGGTGACGTCGGTGATGCGGGCCCAGCAGCTGCTGCTGACCCAGATCGACGCGGTGCTGCGGCCCTTCGGGCTGACCTTCGCCCGGTTCGAGCTGCTGCGGCTGCTCAGCTTCGCCTCCGAGCAGCGGATGACCATGCTCCGCGCCGGCCACCGGTTGCAGGTGCACCCGACGTCCTTGACCAGCCTGGCCTCCCGGCTGCGCGAGGACGGCCTCATCGACCGCACGGCCAACCCCGACGACGGCCGCTCGGCCATCCTCGAGCTGCTGCCCGCGGGCCAGGAGCTGGTGGAGGAGGCGACCGGGGTGCTCAACGCCGAGGTCTTCGAGCAGGTCGGCCTCGACGCCGACGACGTCGCCGCGCTCGTCGACATCCTGGGCCGGTTCCGCGCCCGGCGCGGCGACTACCAGCCCTGACGCGTCGACCCGTCGTCGATCGACGACGGTCAGCGCGAGGGGTCTGGGGAAGCCGTCAGCGGCCGATGAGCTGGCGCGCCATGACGAGGCGCTGGACCTGGTTGGTGCCCTCGTAGATCTGGGTGATCTTGGCGTCGCGCATCATCCGCTCGGCCGCGAAGTCCTGGGTGTAGCCGGCGCCGCCGAGCAGCTGGACGGCGTCGACGGTGATCTCCATGGCCACGTCGGAGGCGTAGCACTTCGCAGCGGCGCCGAAGAAGGACAGGTCGGCGTCGTCGCGCTCGGACTTGGCGGCGGCGACGTAGGTCATCTGGCGCGCGGTCTCGAGCTTCATGGCCATGTCGGCGAGCATGAACTGGATGCCCTGGAAGTCGGCGATCCGCTTGCCGAACTGCTGGCGCTCCTTGACGTAGTCCAGGGCGAGGTCGAGCGCACCCTGGGCGATGCCGACGGCCTGGGCGCCGATGGTGACGCGGGTGTGGTCGAGGGTGCGCAGGGCCAGCTTGAGGCCGCTGCCGGGCTCGCCGATGATGCGGTCGCCGGGGATGCGCACGTTGTCCATGAGCAGCTCGCGGGTGGGGGAGCCCTTGATGCCGAGCTTGCGCTCCTTGGTGCCGAAGCCGAAGCCCTCGTCGGACTTCTCGACCACGAACGCGCTCACGCCCTTGCCGCGGCCCGCGTCGGGGTCGGAGACGGCCAGCACGGTGTAGAACTCCGACTCACCGGCGTTGGTGATCCACGCCTTGGTGCCGTTGAGCACCCAGTCGTCGCCGTCGCGGGTGGCCCGGGCGCGCATGGAGGCGGTGTCGGAGCCGGCCTCGCGCTCGGAGAGGCCGTAGGAGAAGCCCTCGCCGGCGGCCAGGCGGGGCAGGTAGCGGCGCTTGAGGTCGTCGTCGCCGCCGAGCATGACCGGCATCGAGCCGAGCTTGTTGACCGCCGGGATGAGGGAGGACGACGCGCAGCCGCGGGCGACCTCCTCGATGACGATGCAGGTGGCCAGCGCGTCGGCGCCGACGCCGTCGTACTCCTCGGGCACGTGCGGGGCGTGGAAGTCGGACGCGACGAGGGCGTCGTGCGCCTCGCGCGGGTAGCGGGCCTGCTCGTCGACCTCGGCGGCGTACGGCGTCACCTTGTCGGCGACGAGGTCGCGCACCGCGGCGCGGAGCTCCTCGTGGTCGTCGGTGGTGCGGAACAGGTCGAACGTGCTGCCGGAGCCGGTCATGTCTCCACCCCTGAGACTCGGTATCGTCTGGACGCGACCCAGTCTCACACGACCGCCGGGAGATCCCAAGATGACGACGCGCGAGCGCATGGTCGAGGCGGCGTTCGCCCTCTTCGACGAGCAGGGGTACGACGCCACGACGGTCGAGCAGGTCGTCGAGCGCGCCGGGGTCAGCCGGTCGACGTTCTTCCGGGCCTTCGGGTCGAAGGAGGACGTGATCTTCCCGCGGCACGACGAGCTGCAGGGCCGCATCGAGGCCCGGCTGGCCACCGGCACGGCCGCCACGGTGCGGCTGGCGGTCACCGAGGCGGCCCGGCTGGTGCTCGAGCACTACGTGGCGGAGGGCGCGCTGGCGCACCGGCGCTACGCCCTGACCCGGACCGTGCCGGCCCTGCGCGACCGGGAGGTCGCCGGGCTGCTGGGCTACCAGCGGCTCTTCCGCGACCGGCTGCGCGAGTGGCTGCCCGGCCCGGCGGCCGACCTGCACGCCGAGCTGCTCGCCGCGGCGGTGGTGACCGCGCACAACGTGGTGCTGCGCCGGTGGCTGCGCGGCGACGCCGCGGACCCGTTCCCGGAGTTCGAGGACGCGATGGAGGCCGTCTTCGCCATGACCACGACCTGGACGCACGACGACGGCGGCGCGCCTGCGCGCACCGCCGTCGTCGTGGTGGCCACCGACCGCCCGGCCGGCGAGGTGGCCGCGCTCGTGGAGCGCGCCCTGGGAGCGGGGGACTAGCCGGCGAGCCGGCCCGCGATCGTGACCACGCGGGTGGCCAGGTGGTCCAGGGCCGCGTTGTCGTCGTCGGACAGGCCGCCACCGCCGCCGGTCACGACGCCGACGCCGTAGGGGTTGCCGTCGTTGAACTTCACCGCGTCGGTGTAGCCCGGCGGGACGATGATGCCGCCGAAGTGGGCGAACGTGGTGTTGAGCGCCTCCAGGGTCGTCTCCTGGCCGCCGTGCTTGGTCTGGCTGGAGGTGAACGCGGCGTACACCTTGTCGGCGAGCTTGCCCTCCTGCCACAGCGGGCCGAGGGTGTCGATGAACGACTGCAGCTGGCTGGTGATGTGGCCGTAGCGCGTGCCCGACCCCATGATCACGGCGTCGGCCCAGTCCATGTCGTCGGTGGTGGCCTCGGGCTCGTCGGCCACGCTGGCGAGGTGGGCGGCCCAGGCGTCGACGCTCTGGACGACCTCCTGGGGCGCGGTCTCCCGCACGCGGCGACGGCGCACCTCGGCGCCCGCGGCCTGCGCGGCCTGCTCGAGGCGGGTCGCCATGGCGTGACCCGTGCCGAAACCGGAGTAGTAGATGATCGCGAGCTTGGTCATGGACCCGACCGTAGACGAGGTCGGTGAAATCTCAACCACCCGTCAGGAGGTGGGGCCGAACTGCTCGACCCGGACCCGGTCCAACCGCACTCCCGACTCGCCCAGCAGCCGGGTCGCGAAGGTCGCGAACCCCGCCGAGCCGCACACGTACGCCGCCTCGACCGGTCCCGAGCGCGCCACCAGGTCCTCGACGAGCTCGCCGACCTCCTCGGGGTACGGCGGCGCGGCGACCCGGCTCCCGAGGTTCTCGCGCGTGGTGAACACCGACGCCCCGGCGGCCAGCAGCTCCTCGGCGTAGGGCAGGGCGTCGAGCGTCTTGCCGACCGCGACGACCCGCAGCCGGTCGGCGGTGCCGGTGCGGGCGGCGTACCGCAGCATCGCGACGAGGGGCACCACGCCCGAGCCGCCGCCGACCGCGACCGCGGTGGTGGAGCCGTCCCAGGTGAACCAGCCGCCGAGCGGGCCGCGCACCTCGAGCACGTCGCCCGGCTCGAGGACGTCGTGCACGTGGCCCGACACCTCGCCGTCGGGCATCCGCTCGACCATGAGCTCCACGAGCGGGTCGGCCGGGTCGGAGGCGACGGAGTAGGAGCGCTGCGCGGTGTAGTCGTCGGGGGCCCGCAGGCGCACGACGTAGTGCTGACCGGGGAGTCCCTCCTCGCGGCCGTCGACGTCCAGCCGCACCCGGGCCAGGCGGCCGTCGGGGCGGTCGACCTCGACGACGGTGGCGGTGGTCCAGGGGGTCGAGGGGCCGGTCACGGGTCGCCCTGGTAGCGCTGCTCCAGCCAGGGGTCGCCGCGGTCGTGGTAGCCGTGGGTCTCCCAGAACCCCGGCCGGTCGACGTCGGTGAGCTCGATGCGCTCGACCCACTTGGCCGACTTCCAGAAGTACAGGTGCGGCACGAGCAGCCGCAGCGGGCCGCCGTGCTCGTCGGAGAGCGGCTTGCCGTCGGCCTCCCACACGACCCAGGCGCGACCGTCGGTGACGTCGGCGAGCGGCAGGTTGGTGGCGTAGCCGGTGGTCGAGTGCGCGACCACGTACGCCGCCTCGGGCCCCGGCCCGGCCGCCTCCAGGAGCACGTCGAGCGAGACGCCGCGGAAGGAGGTGTCGAAGCGGCTCCACGTGGTCACGCAGTGGATGTCGCCCTCGTACGCCGAGCCGGGCAGCTCGTGCAGCTGCTGCCACGACCACGTCGTCGGGGTCTCGACGAGACCGTCGACGGTGATCGAGCACTGCTCGGGGACGAGGTGGGGCGTGGCCTCGGCGGTCAGGGTCGGCCACTCGCGGCCGACGTCGTACTGGCCGGGGGGCAGGCGGTCGGCGCGGCCGGCCTGCTCGGCGCGGCGCTTGCCGGTGAAGCCTCGGGTGACGGGCACCCGGCCATCATGCCGGGCGCCCCGTCGTGGGGTCGGCGGGACGTCATCCGAGCCGGCGGCCGGAGCAGCCGCCCCGCATGTCGCACACCCGCCGCACCCACGGCGAGGCCCGAGGATCAGCGCACGATGCGCAGCGCGCAGCCGCCGGACGTGCCGACCTTGTTGACGCGCAGGACGAAGCGGTCGGTACCGCGGGTGTCGCGGCGCTCGCGGTCGACCCCGTCGACGTCACCGTCGGAGTCGGCACGGCGGACGACGTTGGCCAGGGTGCGGCCGTCCTGCTTGAGGACGATGCGCCACTGGCTGCCGGGGCGGGCGTCGTCGATGTCGGTGTCGATCTCGTAGCGGCCGTCGTCCTTCTCGACCTCGAGCTTGAACGTGGCGCCGTCGCAGCGGCCCGACTTCTCCGCGGCCTGGGCGGGGGCGGCGGTGAGGACGGCGAGCGGGGTCGCGACGAGGGCGGTGGCGGCGAGGGTGGCGGCGGTGGTGCGCAGCGGGTTCATGCCGAGGACACTCGCGGTCGTCGGTGAGGTGGGCATGAGCCGGTGGTGAAGGAGTTCTCACCGAGGTGGGGCCCTAGGCTGGCGCCCATGCCTGAGATCACCCGAGACGAGGTCGCCCACCTGGCGACGCTCGCCCGGATCGACCTGGACGACGCCGAGCTCGACCACCTCGCGCCCCAGCTGTCGGTCATCCTCGAGTCCGTGGCCTCGATCAGCGGCGTGGCCGGCGACGACGTCCCGCCGACGTCGCACGCGCTGCCGCTGACCAACGTCTTCCGCGACGACGTCGTCGTGCCGGGCCTGACGCCCGAGCAGGCGCTGTCGGGCGCGCCGCGCGCGGAGCAGCAGCGCTTCGCGGTGCCGCGGATCCTGGGGGACGAGCAGTGAGCGCCGACCTGACCCGTCGTACGGCGGCCGAGCTGGCCGACGACCTCGCCTCCGGCGCCACGACCTCGGTCGCGCTGACCCAGGCCCACCTCGATCGCATCGCCGCGGTCGACGGCGCCGTGCACGCGTTCCTGCACGTCGACGCCGAGGGCGCGCTGGCCCAGGCCGCCGCCTCCGACGAGCGCCGCGCCGAGGGCGCGACCCGCTCCGCGCTCGACGGCGTGCCGATCGCGGTCAAGGACGTCCTGGCCACCGAGGGCCTGCCGACCACGTGCGGCTCGAAGATCCTCGAGGGCTGGCTGCCGCCGTACGACGCCACCGTGGTCGCCAAGGTCAAGGCCGCCGGCCTGCCGATCCTGGGCAAGACCAACATGGACGAGTTCGCCATGGGCTCCTCCACCGAGCACTCGGCGTACGGCGCCACGCACAACCCCTGGGACCTCGACCGCATCCCGGGCGGCTCGGGGGGCGGCTCGGCCGCCGCGGTGGCCGCCTTCGAGGCGCCGCTGGCCCTGGGCACCGACACCGGCGGCTCGATCCGCCAGCCCGGCGCGGTCACCGGCACGGTGGGCGTGAAGCCGACCTACGGCGGCGTCTCGCGCTACGGCCTCGTGGCGCTGGCCAACTCCCTCGACCAGGTCGGCCCGGTCACCCGCACCGTGCTCGACTCCGCGCTGCTGCACGAGCTCATCGGCGGCCACGACCCGCGCGACTCGACCTCGGTCGACCAGCCGCTGCCGAGCCTCGTCGAGGCGGCCCGCCGGGGCGCGACCGGCGACCTGTCCGGCGTGCGCATCGGCGTCGTCAAGGAGCTCGCCGGCGAGGGCTGGCAGCCGGGCGTGATGGCGCGGTTCACCGAGGCCGTCGACCTCATGGTCGGCGCGGGCGCCGAGGTCGTCGAGGTCTCGTGCCCGACGTTCGTGCACGCGCTCGCCACCTACTACCTCATCCTCCCGGCCGAGGCCTCCAGCAACCTGGCCAAGTTCGACGCCATGCGCTACGGCCTGCGCGTGCTGCCCGAGGGCGTCGCCTCCCCGTCGGCCGAGGAGGTCATGCGGGCCACCCGCGACGCCGGGTTCGGCGACGAGGTCAAGCGCCGCATCATCCTCGGCACCTACGCCCTGTCCAGCGGCTACTACGACGCCTACTACGGGCAGGCCCAGAAGGTCCGCACCCTCATCACCCGCGACTTCGACGCCGCGTTCGCCCAGGCCGACGTGCTGGTCTCGCCGACCGCGCCGACCACGGCGTTCAAGCTGGGGGAGAAGCTCGACGACCCGCTGGCGATGTACCTCAACGACCTCGCCACCATCCCGGCCAACCTGGCCGGCGTCCCCGGCATCTCGGTGCCCAGCGGCCTGGCCGACGAGGACGGCCTGCCCGCCGGCCTGCAGGTGCTGGCCCCCGCGCTCGCCGACGACCGCGTCTACCGGGTGGGCGCCGCCGCCGAGACCCTGCTGACCTCGACGTGGGGCGGGTCGCTGCTCGACCGCGCCCCCGACCTCTCCACCGGCTCGGAAGGACCCCGCTGATGGCCACCGCCCTGGTCGACTTCGACACCGTCCTGGCGACGTACGACCCCGCGCTCGGGCTCGAGGTGCACGTCGAGCTCAACACCGCCACCAAGATGTTCTGCGGCTGCCCCGCGGTCTTCGGCGGCGAGCCCAACAGCCAGGTCTGCCCGACCTGCCTCGGCCTGCCCGGCGCGATGCCGGTCGTCAACGGCAAGGCCGTGGAGTCGGCGATCCGCATCGGCCTGGCCCTCAACTGCTCGATCGCCGAGTGGTGCCGCTTCGCCCGGAAGAACTACTTCTACCCGGACATGCCGAAGAACTTCCAGACCTCCCAGTACGACGAGCCGATCGCCTTCGACGGGTGGATGGACGTCGACGTCGACGGCGAGACGTTCCGCGTCGAGATCGAGCGCGCCCACATGGAGGAGGACACCGGCAAGTCGCTGCACGTCGGCGGCGCCACCGGCCGCATCCACGGCGCCGACTACTCGCTGGTCGACTACAACCGCGCCGGCATCCCGCTCATCGAGATCGTCACCCGGCCGATCGTCGGCGCGGGGGAGAAGGCGCCGCTGGTCGCCCGCGCGTACGTCCAGCAGCTGCGCGACCTGATCCTCGCCCTCGGCGTCTCCGAGGCCCGGATGGACCAGGGCAACCTGCGCGCCGACGTCAACCTCTCGCTCTCGCCCAAGGGCTCCGGCGTGCTCGGCACCCGCACCGAGACCAAGAACGTCAACTCGTTCCGCTCCGTCGAGCGGGCCGTGCGCTTCGAGATGCAGCGGCACGCCGCGGTGCTCGACCAGGGCGGCTCGATCCTGCAGGAGACCCGCCACTGGCACGAGGACACCGGCCGCACCACCTCGGGCCGCGAGAAGTCCGACGCCGAGGACTACCGCTACTTCCCTGAGCCCGACCTGGTGCCCGTCGCGCCGTCGCGGGAGTGGGTCGAGGAGCTGCGCGGCACCCTGCCGGAGAACCCCACCACCAAGCGCGCCCGCCTCCAGGGCGACTGGGGCTTCACCGACCTCGAGATGCGCGACGTGGTCGCGGCCGGCGCCCTGCTCCCCATCGAGCAGACCGTCGCCGCCGGCGCGCCGCCCCAGGCCGCCCGCAAGTGGTGGGTCGCCGAGCTGGCCCGGCGCGCCAACGACGCCGGTGTCGAGCTGGCCGAGGTCGGCGTCACCCCCGAGCAGGTCGCGGCCGTCCAGGCGCTCGTCGACGCCGGCACCATCAACGACAAGCTGGCCCGCCAGGTCTTCGACGGCCTGCAGGCCGGCGAGGGCACACCCGGGGAGATCGTGGCCGCCCGCGGCCTGGCCGTCGTCAGCGACGACGGCGCCCTCGGCGCGGCCGTCGACAAGGCGATCGAGGCCAACCCCGACGTCGCCCAGAAGATCCGCGACGGCAAGCACGCCGCCGCCGGTGCCCTCATCGGTGCGGTGATGAAGGAAATGCGCGGCCAGGCCGACGCGGGTCGGGTGCGCGAGCTGGTGCTTGAGAAGCTGGCCTGAGCCGAGCGGCAAAATCTCCGGTTAACTGGAGATTCTCCCACTTCTGGTGGGGAACTCCCCACCAGAAGTGGCAGTTTCTCCGCTTAACCGGAGGTTTTGCCACCAGCGCCCCAGTCACCCTCACCCCAGCTCGGACTTGACCACCTTCCCCATCGCGTTGCGGGGGAGCGCGTCGACGACGACGACCCGGCGGGGCCGCTTGTGGGCCGAGAGCCGGTCGGCGACGAGGGCGACGAGCTCGTCGTCGACTCCGGCGCGGCCCGCGAGGCCGGGCCCGACGACGTACGCCACGATCCGCTGGCCCAGGTCGTCGTCGGGCACGCCGACGACGGCGGCCTCCTCGACGTCGGGGTGGTCCAGCAGCACGGTCTCGACCTCGCCGGCCCCGACCCGGTAGCCGCCGGTCTTGATGAGGTCGACCGACTCGCGACCGACGATGCGGTGGCTGCCGTCGGGACCGACCTCGGCGACGTCGCCGGTGGTGAACCAGCCGTCCTCGGACAGGTCGGGGGTCGCGCGGCCGAGATAGCCGGTGAAGACCGACGGGCCGCGCACCGCGAGCCGGCCCTCGTCGTCGACGCGCGTCTCGGTCGGGCCGACCGGCGTGCCCACCCAGCCCGCCTGCGCGACGGCGTCGGCCCGGGTGGCCAGGGTGATGCCGGTCTCCGTCATGCCGTAGCGCTCGAGCGGCGCGTGCCCGGTCAGCGCCTCGACGGCCTCGAACGTCGAGACCGGCAGTGGGGCGCTGCCGGAGACCAGCAGCCGGGCCGAGCGCAGGGCCGCGGCGTCGGCGGGGGAGCGGGCCACCCGGTGCCAGACGGTCGGGACGCCGAAGTAGACCGACCCGCGGGCCGAGGCGTACGCCGCCGGGTCGGGCCGGACGGTGTGGACCAGTGGCGAGCCGACCCGCAGCGGGCCGAGCAGCCCGAGCACCAGCCCGTGCAGGTGGAACACCGGCAGGCCGTGCACCAGCACGTCGTCGGGCGTCCAGGCCCAGGCGTCGGCGAGCCCGTCGAGGCAGGCGGCCAGCCCGCGGCCGGTGTGGGGCACGCCCTTGGGCAGGCCCGTCGTGCCGGAGGTGTAGAGGACCAGCGCCACCGCGTCCGGGTCGTACGCCGCCGGGCCGGCCGCGGCCCGCGCCGGGGCGACCACCGGCAGCCCGGGGGCCAGCTCGGCCGGGCCGACCCAGGCCCCGGCGCCGGAGTCGCGCAGCACGTGCTCCCGCTCGACGGGGCCGCTGTCGGGCGGCACCGGCACGACCGGCACCCCGGCCAGCAGGCCGCCGACGACCGCGGCGACGGTCTCGACCGTCGCGGTGGCGTGCACCGCGACGGGCGCCGGACCGGTCGCGGCCAGCGCGGCGGCGTACCGGCCCGCGGCCTCGAGCAGGCCGTCGCGCGTCAGCGCGTCGGCGCCGACGCGCACGGCGGGGCGGTCGGGGCCGGTGGGGTCGAGGAGCGCGTCGAGCACGACGACCACCCTCGCACGGTGCAACCATCGGGTGCCCGGCTGCGTCTCCTGCGTGTCAGCACCCCACTCGGAGGTCCCCGATGAACCGTCCCAGCCTGCGCGGCCGCCCCCGCGCCGCCCTCGCGCTGCTGCTCCCTGCTGCCCTGCTGGCGCTCGTCCCGTCGCCGGCGCCCGCTGCGCCCGCCGAGCCCGCGCCGTCGCCGGTCCCCACGACGCGGGTCGAGGTGGCCGACCTGCCCCGAGGCGCCGCTCCGCGCGTCGACGTCCTCGTCGGCCGCCGGCTCGTCCACGACGGTCGCACGACGACGGTCCGGGTGCCGGCCCGCACCACGCCGCGGGTCGCCCTCGGTACGTGGCGGGGGGTCCCCCTCGTGGTGGCGACCCGTCCCGACGGCGACCAGCTGTACGCCGTGGCTCGCGACGGCCGGGTCACCGCCCGCGGGCCGGTGTTCCAGACCTACAACTACCCGCCGGTGCTCGTGCGGACCAGTGGCCACGTGCTGACCGCGCTGGCCGACCGGTCCGGGCCGACGACCTACACCGTGCTGGACGCCTCGACGGGTCGCGTCGTGGTCGAGACGACCGACCCCGACGACCTCGACCCGGCCGACCGGGCCGTCCTCCAGCGGTGGCAGTCGCCGCCGCGGTGGGTGACGGCCCGCTCCGCCAGCGGCCGGCACGACGTGGTCGCGCGCGACCCCGACGGCGCCCGCCCCGCCCAGCTCACCGTGCGCCGTACCGAGGGCACGATCGCGCTGCGCCGGTTCGCGTTCGCGCCGTACGCCTCGACGCGGACCAGCGAGTGGCCCGACAGCGTCGACGCGGCCCAGGTCAGGATGGAGCGCGGCTCGACCCTGCTCGCCGTCGGGCTCGACCGCAGTGGCGAGCGGATGACCGTGGTCCGCTGCCGGGTCGGGGGCCGCTGCGAGCGCGCGATGCCCTGGGCCACCCTGGTCTCGGTCGCCGGGGCCGGCGCGCTCGGCTGGACCGGGGCGTCCTGACCCACGTCGCCTCCACGGCGAATCGGTCGGTCGGCCGGGGCGGGCGTACGCTTCGGCCGACTCACCCATCACGCCCGAGGCGGGGGAAGCCGGTCCGACTCCGGCGCTGACCCGCAACCGTGGGCGGACCCCGCCGTGAGCGCGAGAGCAGCACGACGGGGCCCGCGAGCCGGAGCACCTGCCCCGCGGCGTCCTCACCACATCGCTGTCGTGGACCGCAGCGGGTGCCCCCACGGGGCCGCCCGCCTGCCGCAGCGGGAAGGAACCCCGATGTCCTCCACCCTCCTCCGCCGGGCCGTCGCCCTCGCGGCCTCCGCCGCCGTGGCCTCCGGCCTCGCGCTGACCGCCGCGCCCGCGCAGGCCGCGCCGGCGCCGGCCCAGCGCAGCGCCGGCTGGCTCGCCGGCCAGCTCGACGACGGTCTGGTGCGCAACAAGCAGTTCGGCTTCGACGACTACGGCCTCACCGCCGACGTCGCCCTCGCCCTCGACGCCGTCGGCGGCCGCGCCGCCGACCAGCGGGCGATCCGCCGGGCCCTGGCCCGCAACCTCGACAGCTGGACCACCGGCCGCGACTTCGGCAGCTCCGACGTGTACGCCGGCTCGGTGGCCAAGGCCGTCGTCGCCGCGCAGGCCCTCGACCGCAACCCCCGCGACTTCGGCGGCGTCAACCTCGTCTCCCGCCTCGGCGGCCTCGTGGTCAAGACCGGACCCTCGGCCGGCCGGATCGCCGACCGCACCACCGGTGACGACTTCGCCAACACCATCGGCCAGGCCTTCGCCGTGCAGGGGCTGGCCCAGGCGCGCTCGGGCAAGGCCGACGCCGCCCTGCGCTTCCTGCTCAAGCAGCAGTGCTCGGAGGGCTTCTTCCGCCTCTCCTTCGCCGCCGACCAGGCCAAGCGCAAGCAGGGCTGCGACGCCGGCACCGCCGAGCAGAGCGCTCCCGACACCGACGTGACCGCGCTGGCCGTCCTCAGCCTCTCCACGCTGAGGACCACGCCGCGCACCAAGGCCGCGATCGCCGACGCCACCCGGTGGCTGCGCAAGACCCAGGCCCGCAACGGCGCGTTCGGCGGTGGCCCGGCCACCGGCGCCCGCAACAGCAACAGCACCGGGCTCGCGGCCTGGGCCCTCGGCGAGACCGGCAGCTGCCGGGCCGCGGCCAAGGCCGCCCGCTGGGTGAGCAAGGTCCGGCTGGGCAACGGCGCCATCGCCTACGACAAGGCCGCCTTCGCCGCCGGCGCCGACGGCATCGACACGACCGAGCGCGACCAGTGGCGCCGGGCGACCGCCCAGGCCGCCCCGGGCCTGCGCTACCTGTCGGTCCGTGCCTGCCAGGGCTGAGAACCCCTCCCGTCCCCGGCGGGCGCTCCTCGCGGCGCTCGCCGGGACGGTCCTGCTCGCCACCGCGCTGGTGGCGGGCGGCCCGGCCGCCCCGGCGCAGGCCGCCGCCTGCACCGGCTCGACCGGCGTCACCGTCGTCGTCGACCCCAAGGCGCTCGGCGGCGGCGTGCAGGGCGGCTGCGTGCCCGGTGGGGGCGGCCGCACCGCCTCGTCGCTCTTCCCGGCCGCCGGGTTCGCCCTGACCTACGTGCAGCGCCAGCCCGGGTTCGTGTGCCGGGTCGCCGGCAAGCCGGCCTCCGACCGCTGCGTCTCCACCCCGCCCGCCTCGGCCTACTGGGGCCTGTGGTGGTCCGACGGACGCTCCGGGCGCTGGACCTACTCCAGCCTCGGCGCCGGCTCGCTCGAGGTCCCCGACGGCGGGTACGTCGCCTTCGCCTGGGACGCCACCAGCGGCGAGGCGCCGCCGTCGTACGCCGCCACGAAGCGGGTCTCGGGCGGGTCCGCGCCTGCCACCCCGGCGCCCACCCGCACGCCCGAGCCGACCCGCGAGCCCACCCGCGAGCCCGAGCCCACCGCGACCCCGCGGCCGACGCCGACCACGAGCCCGACCGACGAGCCCTCGCCGGTCGAGCCGTCGACCGCGCCCTCGGCTCCCGTCTCGCCGGCGCCCACCACGGCACCCCGGCGCCCCCGCCGCACCGAGGTCCCGACGACCTCGGCGTCCCCGGCGGCTCCGACCCCCTCGGCCGGGACCTCGCCCGCGACACCGGCCCCGCTCGCCGAGCCGACCGCCCCGACCTCCAGCGAGGCCGCCGAGCAGGACGGCGGCGGCCTGCCGGGCTGGCTCGCGCCGCTCGTGGTCGTGCTGCTCCTGGCCGTCGCCGGCGCCGTGGCGCTGCTGCGCCGCCGTGCCACGTGACCTCCACCCCGTCGCCTGGTGGCTCTGGGCGATCGGGCTCGCGGCCGCCGCGTCGCTGACGACCAACCCGCTGGTGCTGCTGACGATCGTCGCCGTGGTGGCGGTGGTCGTCGCGGCGCGGCGTACGCACCACGCGTGGGCGCGCTCGTTCCGGTTCTACCTGTGGCTGGCGGCCGTCGTGGTCGTGCTGCGGGTGCTGTGGCGGGTGCTGCTCGGTGGCGGCTACCCCGGCGACGTCGTGCTCGACCTGCCCCAGGTGCCGCTGCCCGACGCCGTCCGCGGCGTCACCCTGCTCGGACCCGTCACCAGCCAGACCCTCCTCGCCGGCCTGTACGACGGCCTGCGGCTCGCCACGCTCGTCATCTGTGTCGGCGCCGCCAACTCCCTGGCCAACCCCAAGCGGCTGCTGCGCAGCCTGCCGCCGGCCCTCTACGAGCTCGGCACGGTCCTGGTCGTGGCCGTGACCGTGCTCCCGCAGCTGACGCAGAGCATCCAGCGGGTCCGGGCCGCCCAGTCGCTGCGCGCCGGCGACACCGGCCGGGTGCGCCGGTTGCGACGGTTCCTGGTGCCCGTGCTCGAGGACACCTTCGACCGCTCGCTGGCCCTGGCCGCGGGCATGGACACCCGCGGCTACGGGCGGTCCGGCGCGGCCACGCCCCGCGAGCGGCGCACGACGGGGGCGCTGGTGCTCGGCGGGCTGTGCGGCACCCTGGTCGGCGTGTACGCGCTGCTCGACCAGACCGCGCCCCGCCTGCTGGCCGGGCCGATGCTGGCGCTCGGCGTGGCCGTCGCGGTCGCCGGGCTGGTCAACGCCGGTCGCCGCGTGCAGCGCACCCGCTACCGCGCCGACCGGTGGCGCCCGGCCGAGGTCGCCGTGGTCGCGACCGGCCTGGCGGTCGCGGTGCTCGGCTGGTGGGTCAGCGAGCACCAGGCGACCGTGGCCTACCCCGGGCTCGACGCCGTGCCGCAGGTGAGCCTGGCCGCCCTGGTCGCCGGGGTGCTGGGCGTCCTGGCGGCGGTCGTCTCCCCACCGCCGCGCACCCCGGGAGCCCCCCGGTGACGCCGGCGGTGCTGTCGCTGCGCGGCCTCACGCTGGCCTACGACGACCGGCCGGTCCTCGACGCGGTCGACCTCGACGTCGAGGAGGGCGAGCTCGCCCTGGTCTCCGGGCCGACGGGCGTCGGCAAGTCGACGCTGCTCGGGGTGGTGACCGGGCTGGTGCCGCGGTTCAGCGGGGGAGTGCTCACCGGCTCGGTGCTGCTCGACGGCGTCGACGTCACCCAGGCGCCACCGCGCGAGCGGGCCCACGTCGTCGGGTACGTCGGGCAGGACCCGGCCGCCGCGTTCGTCACCGACACGGTGGAGGAGGAGCTCGCCTACGGCATGGAGCAGCTCGGCCTGCCGCCGGCGACCATGCGCCGCCGGGTCGAGGAGACCCTCGACCTGCTGGGCGTCGCGCACCTGCGCGACCGCGACCTGACCACGCTCTCGGGCGGCGAGCAGCAGCGGGTGGCCATCGGCTCGGTGCTGACCATGCACCCGCGGCTGCTGGTGCTCGACGAGCCCACCTCGGCCCTCGACCCCACCGCCGCGGAGGACGTGCTGGCCACCCTGACCCGGCTCGTGCACGACCTCGGCGTCTCCGTGCTGCTCGCCGAGCACCGGCTCGAGCGCGTCGTGCCCTTCGCCGACCGCATGGTCCTGCTCACCGGGGCCGGGCAGGTCGAGGTCGGGGCGCCGGCCGACCTGCTGCGGACCTCGCCCGTCGTACCCCCGATCGTGGAGCTCGGGCGGGCCGCCGGCTGGTCGCCGCTCCCGCTGACCGTGCGCGAGGCGCGCCGGGCCGCCCGCGGGCTCGACCTGCCCGAGCCGCCCACCGACCCGGCCCTGCGCGACGACCCGGCCCTCCGCGCGAGCGGGATCGGCGTCGCCCACGGCTCGACCGTCGCGCTGCGCGAGGTCGACGCCACCCTGCACGCGGGGCGGGTCACCGCGCTCATGGGGCGCAACGGCGCCGGCAAGTCGACGCTGCTGTGGACCCTGCAGGGCGGCCGCCGGCGGCGCACGGGCCGGGTGGAGGTCGCGGGAGCCGACCCCGCCGCCCTCGACGCCGCCGGGCGCCGCGAGCGGGTGGCGCTGCTGCCGCAGACCGCGGCCGACCTGCTCTACCTCGAGACCGTGGCCGAGGAGTGCACCGCCGGCGGCCCCGGCACGCGTGCCCTGCTCGACCGGCTCGTGTCGGGCATCGACGACGAGACCCACCCGCGCGACCTCTCCGAGGGGCAGCGGCTCGCCCTCGCGCTCGCCCTCGTGCTGGCCCCGGCGCCGCCGGTGGTGCTGCTCGACGAGCCGACCCGCGGCCTCGACTACGCCGCCAAGACGGCGCTCGCGACGATCCTGCGCGACCTGGCCGTCGAGGGCCGGGCGGTCCTGGTGGCCACCCACGACGTCGAGTTCGTGGCCGCCGTGGCCGACGAGGTGCTGGTCCTGGCCGACGGCGAGGTCGTCTCGGCCGGCCCGACCCGGCGCGTGGTCGCCGAGTCGCCGGCGTTCGCGCCACAGGTGATGAAGGTGCTCGGCCCGCCGTGGCTGCGGGTCGACGAGGTCGTCACGGGGGTCGTGGCGTGACGGCCCCCGCGCAGGTGCGCGCCGTCCCGCTCAGCCCACGCTCACGGGCGACCATCGCCGTCGCGTCGCTGCTGGGCCTGGCCATGCTGTGCTGGCCGCTGCTGGTGCGCGTGGGCGACGGGGTGTCGCGGGTCGACCCGCCCTTCCTGTTCCTGCTCCTCGCGCCGGTCGTCATCGCCGTCGTCGTGGCCGAGATGAGCGAGGGCGGCATGGACGCCCGGGTGCTCGCGCTGCTCGGCGTCCTCTCGGCCGTCAACGCCCTGCTGCGCGTCCTCTCCGCCGGCACCGCCGGGGTGGAGCTGGTCTTCTTCCTGCTCATCCTTGCCGGACGGGTCTTCGGCGCCGGGTTCGGCTTCGTGCTCGGCGTGACCTCGCTGTTCGCCTCTGCCCTGCTCACCGCCGGCGTCGGGCCGTGGCTGCCGTTCCAGATGCTGTGCGCGGCCTGGGTCGGGCTCGGCGCCGGTCTCCTGCCCCGTCGGCTGACCGGCCGCGCCGAGCTGCTCGTGCTGGCGGCGTACGGCGTCGTGGCGGCCTACCTCTACGGCGCGCTCATGAACCTCTCGGGCTGGCCGTTCCTGCTCGGCGTCGCCGTGCCGGGCGTCGACGGCGACCTGACGTTCGACCCGACCGCAGGCCCGCTCGACAACCTCCGCACGTTCGCGGTCTACACGCTGATCACCTCCACGGCGAGCTTCGACACCGGGCGGGCCATCACCACCGCGGTCGCGGTGCTCGTGCTCGGGCCGGCAGTGCTGGCCACCCTGCGGCGGGCCTCGCGGCGCGCGGTCGTGGTCGCCGCGACGACGGGAACCGGTCCGGCCCCCGCCCCGTCCACTCCGCATGCGCCGTCGTGACTTCCTCCGCCTGACCTCCCTCGCCGCCCTCGCCGTCGGGGCCGCTCCCGTGCTCGCCGCGTGCGGCCCCGCCGCCGAGCCCGGACCGGCCCCCGCGGCCGGTGACCTCGACCTCGTCGCCGCCGACCTGCCCCGCGCGGCCGGCGACCCTGCCGCGGTGCCCGCCGTCGTGGCCGGGCTCGCCCGCAGCGGGGGCGCCCTGCTGGGTCGCCTGGCCGCAGCCGCGCCCGGGGACAACCTCGTCCTGTCGCCGTGCTCGATCGCGACGGCGCTGGCCATGACCGCCACCGGAGCCGCCGGCGTGACCCGCACCCAGCTCGAGCAGGCCATCGGCGGGGTCCCGGTCGCGCAGGCGGGGCCCGGGCTCAACGCCCTGGCCGCCGACCTCGAGGCGCTCGCCGGCGACGTCCGGGACGCCCGCGGCGACACCCGGTCGATCGAGCTCGCCACGGCCGACGCGCTCTTCGGGCAGCGGGGCGTGAACTGGAGGCGGGGGTTCCTGGAGGCCCTGGCCACCGACTTCGGCGCGGGGGTGCGCGCCGTCGACTTCACCGACGACGCCGAGGGCGCACGGGCCGCCGTCAACGGCTGGGCGGCCGAGCAGACCCGCGACCGCATCCCCGAGATCCTCCCGCCCGGGTCGGTCGGCCCGACGACCCGCCTGGTGCTGGCTGACGCGCTCCATCTCGAGGCGCCCTGGCACCTGCCGTTCGACGAGGACCTGACCGAGGACGGCGACTTCACCCTCCCCGACGGCGCGACCGCCTCCGTCCCCCTGATGCGCGCCGGCAAGCCGCTCGCCCTGGCCACCGCCGCCGGCGAGGGGTGGCAGGCCGTCCGCCTGCCGTACGCCGGCGAGGCGCTCGCCATGACCGTCGTCGTCCCCGACGCCGGGTCGTACGACGCCGTCGAGGCCGACGTGGTCGCGGGCGGGCTGGCGTCGTACCTGGCCGTGCCGGAGACCGACGTCCAGCCGTTGGTCGACCTCGCCCTGCCGCGCTGGACCTTCCGCACGTCGACCTCGCTCAAGCGGCCGCTGCAGGACCTCGGCGTCGAGGCGCCCTTCACCGACGCCGACTTCTCGCCCATGACCGGCGACCTCGACCTGGTCGTCGACGACGTGCGGCACGAGGTGTTCATCGCCGTCGACGAGGCCGGCACCGAGGCCGCCGCGGTCACGGCGGTCGTCATGGCCGAGTCGGCCGCCCCCGTCGTCGACCTCGAGCTCACCGTCGACCGCCCGTTCCTGTTCTGCGTCCACGACGTCGAGCACGGCGCCCCGCTCTTCCTGGGCCGCGTCCTGGACCCGCGCGGCTGAAGGGCCGGCCGGCCGACCGAGGGGGGCCGGGGGCCACGAGCCGCGGTGCTCCTGGGCCTCGACGACCACAGGAGTCCCACCGCCTCGGCGCGCCCGGAGGTCCACCGCTGACGTGGTGGATCCCAGACCGGTCCGACGAGACCCACGCCCCCTCCACCCACTCGACCCACGCGACCCCAGGCCTGTCGGTGGCGGCTCCTACACTCGAGAGGCACCCCCGGCCAGCACTGCGACGGGGGCCGTTCGTGCTGCCCCTCCCGACCACGGAGTCCTCGTTGTCCCTCGCCGCCCTGGCCCGCCTCGTCCTCGGCACCCCGCCGTACGCCGCCCTCGCGGAGCGTGCCCGCGGCACCGGTGACCGCGCCCTCGACCTCACCGGCCCGGGGTCGCTGCGCCCGTTCGTGGCCGCGACCCTCGTCGGGGCCGGGCGCACGACGCTGGTCGTCACCGCCACGACCCGGGAGGCCGAGGAGCTCACCGACGAGCTGGGCGACCTCGTGGGCCCCGACGTCGTGGCGCACTACCCCAGCTGGGAGACGCTGCCCCACGAGCGGCTGAGCCCGCGCAGCGACACCGTCGGCAAGCGCCTGGCCGTGCTGCGGCGACTGGCCCACCCCGGCACCGACGCCACCAACGGCCCCCTGCGGGTCGTCGTCGCCCCGGTGCGCAGCCTGCTCCAGCCCCAGGTCAAGGGCCTGGCCGACCTCGAGCCCGTCGAGCTGTCCCACGGCGACACCGTGCCCCTCGACGACCTCGTCCGCCGGCTGGCCGACGCGGCCTACAGCCGGGTCGACCTGGTCGAGAAGCGCGGCGAGTTCGCGGTGCGCGGGGGCATCGTCGACGTCTTCCCGCCCACCGAGGAGCACCCGCTGCGCGTCGAGCTGTGGGGCGACGACGTGGAGGACATCCGGTCATTCTCGGTCTCCGACCAGCGCACCCTCGACAAGGTCGAGCGCCTCTGGGCCCCGCCGTGCCGCGAGCTGCTGCTCACCGACGACGTCCGCGCCCGGGCCGCCGAGCTCGGCCGCAGCCACCCCCAGCTGCTCGAGCTGACCGACAAGATCGCCGCCGGCATCGCCACCGAGGGCATGGAGTCCCTGTCCCCGGTGCTCGTCGACGAGATGGAGCTGCTGGTCGACCTGCTCCCGGACGACGCCCACCTGCTCGTCCTCGACCCCGAGCGGGTCCGCAGCCGCGCCCACGACCTGGTGGCCACGAGCGAGGAGTTCCTGGGGGCGAGCTGGGCCGCCGCGGCCGGTGGCGGCACCGCACCCATCGACCTCGGGGCCGCGTCCTACCGCTCGCTCGGCGACGTCCGCGAGCACGTCCTCGGCCGTGGCCAGTCGTGGTGGACCCTCAGCCCGTTCGGCCTCGACGGCGCCCCCGCCGACGCCCCGGCCGCGCCGCCCGCCGCCCCCGACACCGCCGACCGTCCCTCGGTCGCCCTGCCGGCCACCCCGGCCCCGGCCTACCACGGCGACGTCGAGAAGGCGCTGGCCGACCTCGACCGCTGGCGCTCCGACGGCTACCACGTCGTCGCCGTCCACCCCGGCCAGGGCCCGGCCCAGCGCCTCGTCGAGCAGCTCGGCGAGCGCGACGTCCCGGCCCGCCTGCAGGAGCGCCACGCCACCGAGGTCGACCCCGAGCTCGCCCCCGGTGTCGTCACCGTCACCTGCGGCACCCTCACCCACGGCTTCGTCGACGACGACGCCCGCATCGCCGTCCTCACCAGCCAGGACGTCAGCGGCCAGAAGGCCTCCACGCGCGACATGCGCAAGATGCCCGCGCGCCGCAAGAAGCAGATCGACCCGCTCGAGCTCAAGGCCGGTGACTACGTCGTCCACGAGCAGCACGGCGTGGGCCGCTTCGTGGAGATGAAGCAGCGCCAGGTGCAGGGCGCCACCCGTGAGTACCTCGTCCTCGAGTACGGCGCCACCAAGCGCGGCGCGCCGCCCGACCGCCTCTACGTCCCGGCCGACGCGCTCGACCAGGTCACCCGCTACGTCGGCGGCGAGCAGCCCAGCCTCGACCGCCTCGGCGGCGCCGACTGGACCAAGCGCAAGAACCGCGCCCGCAAGGCCGTGCGCGAGATCGCCGCCGAGCTCATCAAGCTGTACGCCGCCCGCCAGGCCACCAAGGGCTACGCGTTCGGCCCCGACACGCCGTGGCAGCGCGAGCTCGAGGACGCGTTCCCGTTCACCGAGACCCCCGACCAGCTCAGCACGGTCGAGGAGGTCAAGTCCGACATGCGGCAGGTCGTGCCGATGGACCGGCTCGTCTGTGGCGACGTCGGCTACGGCAAGACGGAGATCGCGGTGCGCGCGGCGTTCAAGGCCGTCCAGGACGGCAAGCAGGTCGCGGTGCTGGTCCCCACGACCCTGCTGGTCAACCAGCACCTCTCGACGTTCACCGAGCGGATGAGCGGCTTCCCGGTGGTCATCAAGGGCCTGAGCCGGTTCCAGACCGACAAGGAGGCCAAGGAGGTCTCCGCCCAGCTCGCCGAGGGCAGCGTCGACATCGTGGTCGGCACCCACCGGCTGCTCAACCCCGACATCCGGATCAAGGACCTCGGCCTGATCATCGTCGACGAGGAGCAGCGCTTCGGCGTCGAGCACAAGGAGCAGATGAAGCGGCTCCGCACCTCCGTCGACGTGCTCAGCATGAGCGCGACGCCGATCCCGCGCACCCTGGAGATGTCGATCACCGGCATCCGCGAGATGTCGACCATCACCACGCCGCCCGAGGAGCGCCACCCGGTGCTCACCTACGTCGGCGCCTACGAGGACCGCCAGGTCACCGCCGCCGTGCGCCGCGAGCTGCTGCGCGACGGCCAGGTCTTCTACATCCACAACCGGGTCAACTCGATCGAGAAGGCCGCGGCCAAGATCCGCGAGCTCGTCCCCGAGGCCCGGGTCGCCACCGCGCACGGCCAGATGAACGAGAAGGCCCTCGAGCAGGTGATGCTCGACTTCTGGGAGAAGCGCTTCGACGTGCTGGTGTGCACGACGCTGGTCGAGTCGGGCCTCGACGTCTCCAACGCCAACACCATGATCATCGAGCGGGCCGACACCCTCGGGCTGTCGCAGCTGCACCAGCTGCGCGGCCGGGTCGGCCGCTCGCGCGAGCGCGCCTACGCCTACTTCCTCTACCCGTCGGAGAAGCCGCTGACCGAGACCGCCCACGAGCGGCTCGCGACCCTGGCCCAGCACTCCGACCTCGGCGGCGGCATGGCCATCGCCATGAAGGACCTCGAGATCCGCGGCGCCGGCAACCTCCTCGGCGGCGAGCAGTCCGGCCACATCGCCGACGTCGGGTTCGACCTCTACGTCCGCCTGGTCGGCGAGGCCGTGCAGGAGTTCAAGGGCGAGGGCGAGCCCGAGCTCAACGAGGTCCGCATCGAGCTGCCCATCGACGCCCACCTCCCGCACGACTACATCGAGAGCGAGCGCCTGCGCCTGGAGATGTACCGCCGCCTGGCCGAGGTGCGCTCCGACGACGACGTCGACCTGCTCGCCGAGGAGATGGTCGACCGCTACGGCGAGCCGCCCGCCGAGGTCGTCGCGCTCCAGCTGGTCGCCCGGTTCCGGGCGCGGGCCCGCCAGGCCGGCATCGGCGAGGTGACGATCGCGGGCCGCAACGTCCGGTTCGCGCCGGTCAGCCTGCCCGAGTCGCGCCAGCTCCGGCTGCAGCGGGTCTACCCCAAGTCGATCGTCAAGAACGCCGTCGACACCGTGCTCGTGCCGCGCCCCGGCACCCCGGGCCACACCGGCAAGCCCCTGGAGGGGATCGCCCTGCTTGAATGGGCGCGCGTGGTGATCGACACGGTCCTCGACCCGCCCGCCACCCCGCCCGCCACCTCGTGAACCCGTCGCACCCTGCAGGAGTCCTCGCCGTGAGCCGCAGCCGCACCGCCCGTCGCGCCACCCTGGTGGCCCCGATCCTGGCGTCGGCGCTCCTGCTCGCCGGCTGCGGAGGCCCCGACTCCGGCACCCCGCGCCCCGGCCTGGCCGTCGAGGTCGACGGCACCCGGGTCTCGCTCACCGAGGTCGACGAGGCCACGACGCAGTACTGCGACGACGCCGCCGCCAGTGCCGAGGACGCCGGTGAGGGGGCCAGTGCCGTCGTGCTTCCCCGCAGCCTGCAGCGGCGCGAGGTCGCGGCCACCTACCTGCTGCGCATCGCCTTCGAGCGCCTCGTCGACGAGCGCGGCCTGTCGCTGGGTGACGGCTACGGCGCGGCGGTCGACCAGATCGACGAGGAGCTCGCCGGCCGGTCCGACGTCGACGGCCTCGCCGACCTCCGCAAGGCCCAGGCCTACATCGACGCCGCCGCGGGCGCCGTCGGCCTCGACGTGAGCGGCGCGCAGCTGCCGGCCGGGCAGCCCGTGCCCCAGGAGGTCACCGCCGTCGGCCTCACCACCGGCTACCAGTGGCTGGCCGAGCACGACGTCACCATCAACCCGCTGCTCGAGTTCGAGGTCAGCAACCAGGGCCTCGCGCTGACCGACGACTCCGACCTGTCGGTGCCCGTCAGCGACCGGGCGAGGTCGTTCACCTTCGACCCGGCCGACCCGGCCTCGGTCCAGGCCGCGGCCCAGGCCGCCGCCGGCCTGCCGGCCGACCAGGTCTGCACCGCCGCCGGCGGGGCGTGAGCGGCCCGCACCCCGAGCCGCCGCCGGAGCCGCTGCTGGAGTTCCGGCAGGTGATGGCCCGGCTCCGGGCGGAGTGCCCCTGGAAGGCCGCCCAGACCCACCGCTCCCTCGTGCGCTACCTGCTCGAGGAGGCCCACGAGACCGTCGAGGCCATCGAGTCCGGCACCTCCGACGACCTGCGTGAGGAGCTCGGCGACCTGCTGCTCCAGGTCTACTTCCACGCCGCGGTCGCCGCCGAGCGTGGCGAGTTCGACATCGACGACGTCGCAGCCGGCATCGTGGCCAAGATGCGACGTCGCAACCCGCACGTCTTCGGGCCCGACGGCGGCGAGCGGCCGTCGTCGGCGGCCGAGGTCAACGAGCTGTGGGAGTCGGTCAAGGCCGGGGAGAAGCGGCGCGACCGGATCGACGACGGCATCGCCCCCTCCCTGCCCGCCCTGCTGTACGCCGACAAGGTGCTCGACCGGCTCGAGCGGGCCGGGCGCGCCGTCGACCCTCCGCTCGATCCCGTGCTCGACCCGGTCGCCACCCCGGCCCCGCCCGGGGCGGGGCTGGGCGACCGCCTGCTGGCGCTGGTGGCCGAGGCCCGCGAGGCCGGCGTCGACCCCGAGCAGCAGCTGCGCGACGCCGTTCGCCGGCGGCTCGACGGGCCCTAGCCGTCCCGGTCGGCGGCGAGCGCCGCCAGCAGGCGCCGCGCCGGGCGGGGGCTGAGCATGCCGCACATGAGGGCGGAGGTGGACCCGTCGTCGAAGGCCAGGACGAGCCGTCCCGCCATCAACGGCCGCGGCCGGTTGCGGGCCGAGAGCACTGCCGAACGGGGCAGCTCGAGCCGGACCCTGGTGGCGGCGTCCCAGGTGCCGCGGCCGGTGGCGGGGTCCGTGCCGAGCGTCTGCGCACCCTCGGCGACGAGCAGCACCCGGTGGGTCGTGACGGCGAGGCGCGACGAGGTGAGGTCCGTGGACCAGAGGTCGTCGTCGATCGCCCGGCGCAGCCGGTCGGCCCACGATCCGGGCGAGCCGCTGGACGTGATCCCGCCGAGCCAGCGGTCGAGGAACCCGGTCTCCAGCTCGATCGGCCCACCGGTGAGCGCCCGCACCGGGTTGAGCTCGACGCTCTCCACCACCCGCGGGCGACCGGTCATGCCGATCCGGTCCTGGCCGTGCGCCGCGGCGACCGGTTCCCACGCCAGCGGCTCCTCCCCGGGCGGGAGCGAGGCACGCAGCGACGGCGGCAGCTGCGCCAGCCCGGACAGACCCATGGCAGCAGTGTGTCGCGTCGCCGCCGGTCCGGGCCGGGGGGCCCGGTGAGCGAGGGCTCGCGGTCCCGGCACGCCGCCCTCGAGCACGACCTCGTCACCCTGGCGCTGCGGGCGGCGCCGCGGGTCGCGTCGGTCGACCCCGGTGACGGCCCGCGACGGCCCGGTTCGGCCGACCCGGGACTCGCCGGGGCCAGCGCGACCACCTGCAGGCCGGCACGTCCTCGCCGGGGGCGAGCTACTCCTGCGCCTGCTCGGGGGCCTGCCGGCGGCGCCGCAGCACGACGGCGCGGCCCGCCACCCCGGCCGCGAGGACCGCGGCCCCGGCGACGACCGAGGCCCACGGCAGGAGGACGGCCAACCCCACGCAGCCGAGCAGCCCCACCAGGTTGACCACGCGGGGCCAGCGCCGCTGCTCGGCGGGCTGGCGGGCCGCCGCGGTGTTGGCGACGGCGTAGTAGACGAGGACCCCGAAGGAGGAGAAGCCGATCGCGCCCCGGAGGTCGGCGAGGAGGACCAGGAGGACGACGGCGGCCCCGACGGTCACCTGGGCGTGGTCGGGCACCCGGTGCACGGGGTGCACGGAGTCGAGCCACCCCGGCAGGTCGCGCTCGCGGGCCATGGCGAGCGTCGTGCGCCCGACCCCGGCGAGCAGGGCGAGCAGCGCCCCGAGGGACGCGGCGACCGCGCCGACCCGCACCACCGGCTCGGCCCAGGCTGCGCCCGCGGCCTCGACCGCGGCGGCCACGGGGGTCGCGCTGTCGGCCAGGCCCTCGCCGAGCGCCCGCAGCAGGACCAGCCCCACGGCGGCGTACAGGACGACGACCAGGCCGAGCGAGACGAGCACCGCGCGGTTCAGCGTCCCCGGTGAGCGGACCTCCTCGGCCAGGGTGGCGATCCGGGCGTAGCCCGCGAACGCGAAGAACAGCAGCCCGGCCGCCTGCAGCACGCCGAGCACTCCACCGGTCGTGGTCCACCGCTCGCTCGCCGGGGCGGCGTCGCCGGTGGCGGTGACCGCGAGCGCGACGGCCAGCGCGAGGAGGGTGGCGGTCAGGAGCACCTTGGCCACCGTGGCCGTGCGGGTGACGCCGCGGAGGTTGGCCGCCGTCAGCAGCAGCACCACCAGGACGGCCACCGCCCGGCGGGTCCACCCGCCGTCGGGCACGACGTACGCCGCCGCGGTCATCGCCATGGCCGCGCAGGAGGCGGTCTTGCCGACCACGAAGCCCCACCCGGCCACGAACCCCCACCACGGGCCGAGCACGACCCGGCCGAAGAGGTAGGTGCCGCCGGAGGCGGGGTGGTGGGTGGCGAGCTGGGCCGAGGCGACCGCGTTGCACAGCGCCACCGCGGCGGCGATGACGAGCGCGGCCAGCAGCCCGGCCCCGGCGGCCCGGGCAGCGGGCGCGAAGACCACGAAGACCCCGGCGCCCACCATCGCGCTGAGGCCGACGACCACCGCGTCGCCCGTCGTGAGGCGGCGGGCCAGGGCGGGGGAGCTCACGGCCCGGATGCTCCCAGGTGGAGGTGGCCGGGAGGTGGACGCACGACGCCCCGCCGTACCCGAGATGGACGGCGGGGCGTCGGTGGTGCAGGTGGTGCAGGTGGTGCGGGTCGAGCGGGTCGAGCGGGTCGAGCGGGTGGTTCAGCTGCCGTAGAGCGAGCGGACGCCCTGGGCGTCGGTGTAGCTGAACGACAGGTCGTCGGAGGAGCCGTTGCACTGGGGGTAGTGCATGATCGACGCCGAGTCGTAGCCGGTCAGCGGCCGCCAGTTGTTGTCCTCGAAGCACACGCCGCCGGCCTCGGGCCGGGTGTGCTCGTGGCGGAAGCCGAGGGTGTGGCCGAGCTCGTGGCCCAGGATGTTGGCCGGCGACCAGCCCGAGGTGGTCAGCGAGTCGTCGACGAGCACGTTGCGGCCCGACTTCGGGCTGCTGGGGAAGAACGCGCGGGCGATGTACTGCGAGGTCTGCACGGGCTCGACCGAGAACACGACGTTGTAGTTGCTGGTGGTGCAGCTGGCGTCGTTGGCGGAGCTGTAGACGAAGTTGATGCCGGAGGAGGCGTTCTCCCACAGCGCGGCGCCGGCGGCCATCGCGTTGACGACGGTCGACTTCCGGGTGCCGAAGTTGTTGCTCACGCAGTAGGTGAGGTTGCGGGCCTGGGTGGCGCTCCACTTGTCGTCGCGGCCGCCGGTGGTGTTGACGATGAGGCTCTGGCTGCTGGTGTCGCCGGAGCTGACCATGCGGTCGTAGAACGCGCGCAGCTCCTCGGTCGTGCGCAGCGCCTCGTCGCCGTTGACGATGTACTGGCCCAGCGGGTCGCGGTGGGTCGCGGCCTCGAACTCCTCGAACGACGGCGGCTGCGAGTTGGGCTTGGCGATCGAGCCGGTGCCGGAGTCGACGGCGCCCTGCGCGGCGGGGGAGGCCAGGAGGGCCGCGCAGGCCGTGGCTCCGGCGAGCAGGGCCGTGAGGGTGCGAGATCGGGACATGGGTGGTGCTCCTTCCGAGACGGTCCCGCCAACCTCTCCCGCGGGCAGGGGGAGCCGGTAGGGAGGTAACCCTCGACCTGACCCCACCTCGACCGCGTCCGGGGCGTCGGGGGCGATAGCGTGAGCCCTCCCGGGTCCGCTCCCACGCGGCCCTCCTCGACCCCCAGGAGCATCAGACGTGGCATCGATCGAAGCCGTCGGAGCCCGCGAGATCCTCGACTCGCGCGGCAACCCCACCGTCGAGGTCGAGGTGGCCCTCGACGACGGGGCGTTCGCCCGGGCCGCGGTGCCCAGCGGCGCGTCGACCGGCGCGTTCGAGGCCGTCGAGCTGCGCGACGGCGGCGAGCGCTACCTCGGCAAGGGCGTCGGCAACGCCGTCGACGCCGTGATCTCCCGGATCGCCCCGGCGATCGAGGGCATGACGGTCGACGACCAGCGGCTCGTCGACCAGGCGATGCTCGACCTCGACGGCACCCCCAACAAGGCCGAGCTCGGCGCCAACGCCATCCTCGGCGTCTCGCTGGCGGTCGCCCGCGCCGCGGCCGACTCCAGCGGCCTGCCGCTCTACCGCTACGTCGGCGGCCCCAACGCCCACGTGCTGCCGGTGCCGATGCTCAACATCCTCAACGGCGGCGCCCACGCCGACACCAACGTCGACGTGCAGGAGTTCATGATCGCGCCGATCGGCCTGCCGACGTTCCGCGAGGCCATCCGGGCGGGGGCCGAGGTCTACCACTCGCTCAAGTCGGTCCTCAAGGGCCGCGGCCTCTCGACCGGGGTCGGCGACGAGGGTGGCTTCGCGCCGAGCCTCGAGTCCAACCGGGCGGCGCTCGACCTGATCTCCGAGGCCATCGAGAAGGCCGGCTACCGCGTCGGCGACGACATCGCCCTGGCCCTCGACGTCGCCGCGTCGGAGTTCTGCGACGGCGGCACCTACACCTTCGAGGGCGCGCCGAAGACCGCGGCCGAGATGACTGCCTACTACGCCGAGCTCGTCGCGTCCTACCCGATCGTGTCGATCGAGGACCCGCTCGACGAGGACGACTGGGACGGCTGGAAGGCGATGACCGACCAGCTCGGCGGCCAGATCCAGATCGTGGGCGACGACCTGTTCGTCACCAACGTCGAGCGGCTGCAGCGCGGCATCGACGGCGGCAACGCCAACGCCCTGCTGGTCAAGGTCAACCAGATCGGCTCCCTCACCGAGACCCTCGACTCGGTCGAGCTGGCCCACCGCAACGGCTTCCGCTGCATGATGAGCCACCGCTCGGGCGAGACCGAGGACACCACGATCGCCGACCTCGCCGTGGCCACCAACTGCGGCCAGATCAAGTCCGGCGCCCCGGCCCGCAGCGACCGCACCGCCAAGTACAACCAGCTGCTGCGCATCGAGGAGGAGCTCGGCGACGCCGCCCGCTACGCCGGCGCCTCCGCTTTCCCGCGTTTCGCTCGCTGATCCGACGGCCCCGTGGGGGGAGGATGGTCCCCATGCCCTCCCCCCGCGACCGTCGTACGCCGGCCCGCCGGCCCCGGCCGCGCCCCGGTGGTCCCGGTCGCGGCGCCCGTGACCCGCGCACCGGCCGCCCCCAGCCCCGTGGCGGGTCGACGTCCCGGACCGGCGCCCCGAGCGCCGCGCGCCGACCGCGCCCACGCCTGACGAGCCGGGCCGCCGTGCTGGTCGTCGTCGTGGCCGTGCTCGTGGTCTCCTACGCCTCCTCCATGCGCGCCTACCTCGACCAGCGCGAGCAGCTGACCGCCGACGAGCGGGCCATCGCCGAGCGCAGCGCCAACATCGAGCGCATGGAGGACGAGGTGCGGCGCCACCAGACCCGCGCCTTCCGCGAGCAGCAGGGCCGCGAGCTCGGGTGGGTCTGGCCGGGCGAGACGCCGTACGCCGTCCTCGACGACGGCCAGCCGCTCGACGTCGAGTCCTCGCTGGGCGACCCGACCGAGATCGACCCTGCCGAGCCGGAGGCCTGGTGGGAGGGCGCCTGGGACTCGATGCGGGTGGCCGGCAACCCGCCGCGGCGCACCGACCCCCTGCCGCCCCCGGTCGTCAGCGACCCCGAGGGCGCGCCCACCGGTTCCCCGGAGGACGGCGAGTGATCGACCCCGCCGACGAGGCGGCCATCCACGCCCAGCTGGGGCGCCCGCCGCGCGCGATCCACGGCGTCGGCCACCGGTGTCCGTGCGGCAACCCCGACGTGGTGACGACCGAGCCCCGGCTGCCGGGCGGCGACCCGTTCCCGACCACCTTCTACCTCACCTGCCCCCGCGCGGCCTCGATGATCGGCACGCTCGAGGGCGGCGGGGTCATGAAGGAGATGCAGGCCCGCCTCGGCGAGGACCCCGAGCTCGCTGCCGGCTACCGCGCGGCGCACGAGGCCTACCTGGCCTTCCGGGCCACGCTGGGCGACGTGCCCGAGATCGAGGGCGTCTCGGCCGGCGGCATGCCCGACCGCGTCAAGTGCCTCCACGTCCTGGCCGGGCACGCGCTCGCAGCCGGGCCGGGCGTCAACCCGCTCGGCGACGAGGTGCTCGAGCGCCTGGGGGAGTGGTGGGCCTCGGGCCCGTGCGTCCCGCGGCCCGCCGAGGAGTGAGCGCGGCCCTCGCCGCGATCGACTGCGGCACCAACACCGTCAAGCTCCTCGTCCAGGACGGCGGCGGCGCCGACCTCGTGCGCACCGCGCGGATGGTCCGCCTCGGCCAGGACGTCGATCGCACCGGTCGCCTCGCCGAGGAGGCCCTGGACCGCACCTTCGCCGCCGTCGACGAGTACGCCGCCCTCCTGCGCGAGCACGCCGTCGACCCGGCCCGCACCCGCTTCTGCGCCACCTCGGCCACCCGCGACGCGGCCAACGCCGACGTCTTCCGCGCGGGGGTCCTCGCCCGGCTCGGGGTCGAGCCAGAGGTGCTGAGCGGGACCGAGGAGGCCGCGCTGGCCTTCGCCGGCGCGGTGCGGCACCTCGCCGTCGAGCCCGCCCTGCCGGTGCTCGTCGTCGACGTCGGTGGCGGGTCGACCGAGCTGGTGCTCGGCGAGTCGCTGTCCGCGGGGCCCTCGGCCGCGCACTCGATGGACGTCGGCTCGGTGCGCCTGCACGAGCGGCACGTCCGCTCCGACCCACCGACCGACGCCGAGGTGGCCGCCGTGCTCGCCGACGTCGACGCCGCCCTCGACGCCTGCCCCGTCGACCCCGCGGCGGCCGCGACGGTCGTCGGCGTCGCCGGCACCGTGACGACCCTGGCCGCCGGGGTGCTCGACCTGCCGGCGTACGACCGGGAGGCGATCGACCAGGCGGTGCTCGACGTCGACGCGGTGCATGCGCTGGTGGCCCGGCTGGTGTCGATGACCCGGGCCGAGCGGCTCGCCCTGCCCTGGATGCACCCCGGTCGCGCCGACGTCATCGGCGCCGGCGCCCTCGTGGTCGGCCGGGTGCTCGAACGCAGCGGCGCGTCGGCCCTGCTGGTCTCCGAGTCCGACATCCTCGACGGCATCGCATGGTCGATCCGGTAGCCCGCCTGGCCGCGCTCGACGAGCGGATCACCCGCTGCCGCCGGTGCCCCCGGCTGGTGCGGTGGCGCGAGCAGGTCGCCCGGGACAAGCGGGCGGCGTACGCCGATGAGGACTACTGGGGGCGCCCGGTGCCCGGCTTCGGCGTGGCCGAGCCGCGGCTGCTGGTCGTCGGGCTCGCCCCGGCGGCCCACGGCGCCAACCGGACCGGACGGATGTTCACCGGCGACCGGTCGGGCGACTGGCTGTTCGCCTCGATGCACCGCGTCGGGCTGGCCAACCAGCCCACCGCGACGAGCCGCGACGACGGCCTCGAGCTGCGGGCCACCCGCATCGTCTCCGCCGTGCGGTGCGCGCCGCCCGACAACAAGCCGACCACGCAGGAGAAGGAGCGCTGCTCGCACTGGCTCGACGCCGAGCTGCGGCTGCTCGCCCCGTCGGTCGAGGTGCTGGTCGCGCTCGGCTCGATCGGGTGGGACGCCGCCCTGGCGGCCTGTCGTCGCGCCGGGTGGGAGGTGCCGCGTCCCAAGCCGCGGTTCGGGCACGGCGCGTCCGCGACCTTGGTGGCGCCGCACGGGGAGGTGCTGCTGCTGGGCAGCTACCACCCCAGCCAGCAGAACACCTTCACGGGGCGGCTGACCGAGGACATGCTCGACGCGGTGCTCGGCCGGGCGGCCGCGCTCGTGCTGCGCTGAGCCTGGGATGATCGCGCGGTGAGCCTGCACGCCATCACCGTCCTCGGGCACGACCGGCCCGGCATCATCGCCGAGACCACCCGGCTCCTCGCGGGCCTCGGGATCAACCTCGAGGACTCCACGATGACCCTGCTGCGCGGCCACTTCGCGATGATGCTGGTCGGGGCCGGCGACGTCACCGACGCCCAGGTGCGTGAGGCCCTCGCACCGCTCGTCGCCGGCGACACCCTGTCGGTCACCGTCCGCGAGGTGCCGGCCGAGCACGGCTCGGGCGGGCAGCCTGCGGCCGGCTCGTCGTGGGTGCTGACCGTGCACGGCGGCGACCGTCCCGGCATCGTCTCGGCCGTCGTGGCCGAGGTCGCCCGGGTGGGCGGCAACATCACCGACCTCACCACCCGGCTGGCCGGCGACCTCTACCTCCTGGTGGCCGAGATCGAGCTGCCCGCCTCGGCCGACGAGGCCGCCCTCGACGCCGCCATCCGCGAGGTGGCCGCGGGGCTCGGCGTCGGCGCCACCCTGCGCCCGGCCGACCCCGACGAGCTGTGAGCGGCTCCGACCGGCTGCGCGCCTGGACCGAGGCCGAGCTCGGCGTCGCGGGCCGCGTGCTCGACGTCGTCCGTGCGCCCGACCCGGTCCTGTCGACCCCGGGCTTGGCGGTCGACCCGACCGACCCCGACGTCGTGCGCCTCGCGGCCGACCTGGTCGCCACCATGCGGGTCAGCCCCGGCTGCGTCGGCCTCGCCGCCCCGCAGGTCGGCGTGCCCGCGACCGTCTTCTGCGTCGACGTCACCGGGCACCCCAAGACCCGCACCCACCACGGCACGTTCGTGCTGTGCAACGCCGAGGTCGTCTCGTCCTCGCGCAACGAGCGGGCCCGGGAGGGCTGCATGAGCGTGCCCGACCTGACCGGCGACGTGCGGCGCGCCTCCCGCCTCGAGGTGACCGGCCTGCTCCCCGGCACCGGCGAGCGCGTGACGGTGGCCACCGACGCCTTCGAGGCCCGCGCCCTGCAGCACGAGGTCGACCACTGCGCGGGCCTGCTGTTCCTCGACCGGGTCGCCGGCGCGCACGCCGTCTACGCTCGCCAGACCTACCTGTAGGTCGCTCGGCCCCCGTATCCCAACTGGCAGAGGAAGCGCCCTTAAAAGGCGCTCAGTCTGGGTTCGAACCCCAGCGGGGGCACCCCGACCCGTCCTGGGCCGATCCGCGCGTTCTGCTGCGCTGTGATCGTGGCCACACCTACGGTCCGAGGAACCGGTCCAGTCCGGGGCCGGCCTGAGGGACGTCAGGAGAACACCATGAAGCTCAACCAGCTCACCCGCAGCCGGGTCGTGGCCGTCGTCGCCGGAGGCGCGGCCATCGCCGTGCTCGGCAGCTCCGTCGGCTACGCCGCCAACACGATCCGCTCCAGCGACATCGTCAACGGCACCATCCGCAGCGTCGACATCAAGAACGGCACGATCCAGACCGGCGACCTCACGGCGGGGGCGCGGGCCAAGCTGCAGGGCCAGCGCGGTCCGGCCGGCCCCCAGGGCCCGGCGGGTCCGGCCGGTGGCTCGACGACCGTGGTCGTGAAGGACCTCCAGGGCCTGTGGAAGGCCCGTGCCGCCGACACCGCCGGCGTCACCATGACCGGGGACGGCGTGCGGTTCGGTCCGTTCGCCAACGGTGGCGGCTGCACCACCCCCGGCGTGGACTTCGGGCGCCTCGACTTCAGCGGCCTGAACGGCAAGCCGCTCTCGAGCGTGACCAGCCTCGTCTACCACGCCCGCTACACCGCCACCAACGACACCGGTGGTGTCGGGTCGCCGACCATGCGGGTCTCGATCGACGACCCGACCACCGACGGTCCCGACCGTCTGACGTTCTCGCCCAACACCCAGCTCGACGGCGACTTCGCCGAGGGTGCCATGCACGAGTGGATCGTCACCTCGGGCACGGTGCGCCTTAACGACGACGCTGGGAGCGACCCCGCCGGGGAGAAGCCCTGGTCCGAGTACGTCGCCCAGCTCGGCTCGCGCCTGATCACCAACATCGACATCCTCAACGGGTGCCAGGCCGGGACCAACCTGACGGGCCTGGTCCGCAAGGTCGAGGTCAACGGCGTCACCTTCGCCTTCGGCGCCAACTGATCCGGACGACCGCAGCGAACGGCGGCCGGGGCGCGGGCCCCGGCCGCCGTCCGCTTGTCCTCAGGTCGACCTGAAGTGCCACGGTGGTGCCATGAGCGACCAGCACAGCCACCAGCACGGCCACCAGCACGGCCACCAGCACGGCCACCAGCACGGCCACGACCAGGAGCAGTCCGACGACCTGCGCCACATGTTCACCCGGGAGTTCTGGGACGAGCGCTACGCGACGTCGGAGCGGATCTGGTCGGGCAAGCCCAACCTCCGCTTCGCCGAGCAGGTCGCGGACCTGCCGCCGGGCGCGGCGCTCGACGTCGGCTGCGGGGAGGGCGCCGACGTCGTGTGGCTGGCCGCGCGGGGATGGACCGTCACCGGCTCCGACGTCTCGGGCGTCGCGCTCGAGCGGGCCGCCGCGCACGCGGCGGAGGAGGGCGTGGGGGAGCGGTGCTCGTGGCTGCGCGCCGACCTGTTCGAGCTGGACCCGCTGCCGACCGGGCTCGACCTGGTCACCGCCTCCTACGTCCACGTGCCGCCGGAGCTGTTCGCGTCGGCGTACGCCCACCTGGCGGCGTCGGTGGCACCCGGCGGACGGCTGCTCGTCCTGGGCCACCACCCCGACGACGTGCACACCGGGCTGCGCAACAGCGAGCTCTCGCACCTGCTGTTCACGCCCGAGGCGGTGACCGCGGTCCTCGACGCGGACGAGTGGGAGGTCGAGACCGCCGAGGTGGTCACCCGCGAGCACGTCACGGACGAGGTCTCGCACACCGTCAGCGACACTGTCGTCCGGGCCCGCCGCCTCGCTTGATGAGACCAGGATGAGACGGGGATGAGAGCTTGGCCAGACCCCTCCCCGAGGGGGAACGAACGGCCCCCCGACGGCGTTTGACCTGGCGAGGAGCCGTCTAGGATGAGGGTTCCGAGACAGGGTGGGCCGACAGACTGTCGGCCACCAGGCCTCCAAGGAGGAGACCATGCAGAGCAACAACCCGGTGTTCCGTCGTTCGGAGGAGTTCAGCCGGGCGGGCGCAGCGCCGCAGCAGACCCAGGCGTACGGCGGCTACGGCCAGCCCGCGCAGTGGGGCGTCGGCCAGCCCGGTGCCCTCGGCTACGACGACGTCCGTCCCGCCACCGGCTCCGGCCGGATGACGATCGACTCCGTCGTGCAGAAGACCGCCATCACCCTCGGCGTCATCGTCGTCGGCGCGATGGCGACCTGGATCCTCACCCCCGAGATCCGTTCCTACAGCAACCTGTCGGGCATCTACGCCCTCGTCGCGGTCGGCAGCCTCGGTGCCTTCGCGCTGTCGATGGTCAACTCGTTCAAGCGCGTGGTGAGCCCCGCCCTGGTGCTCGCCTTCGCCGCCTTCGAGGGCGTCGCGCTCGGCGCGATCAGCAAGATGTTCAACGCCTACATCGGCGACGGCATCGTGATGGGCGCCGTCATCGGCACGATGGCCGCGTTCGCCGGCACGCTCGCGGCCTACAAGGTCCTCAACATCCGCGTCGGCCAGAAGTTCCGCCTCTTCGTCATGGCGGCGGTCTTCGCGATGCTCGGCCTCAGCCTGATGGAGCTCGTGCTGAGCCTGTTCGGCGCCCAGATCGGCCTGTTCGGCCTCGGCGGTCTCGGCGCCGTGACCGCGGTCATCGGCATCGTGCTCGGTGTGTTCATGCTCATCCTCGACTTCGACTTCGTCGAGCAGGGCATCCGCAACGGGCTGCCGGAGCGCGAGTCGTGGCGGGCGTCGTTCGCCATGGCCGTGAGCCTGGTCTGGATCTACACCAACCTGCTCCGCCTGCTGGCGATCCTCAACCAGGACTGATCGCCGCTCGCACAGCCACCTGGCAGACGGGCCGCCCCGCCCCGACGTCGGCGCGTCACCGAAGGCCCCGGACCTCTGGTCCGGGGCCTTCCTCGTGCCCGCTCGCCGCGGACCCTGGGGGCGTCACGCGGAGTGGTGGCCGGGGCGACCGGGTCGTACGACGTGCCGCCCCGGACCAGCGGGCGGAGACGACGTCAGCCGGCGGCTTCCTCGAGCTCGGGGGCGGCGGCCTCGGACTGCGGGCGGCGGCGGCGGTGGCGCAGCTCGACCCAGCGGCCGCGGACGCCGTGACGCGCGCCGCCGACCTCGGTGCCGCCGAGCTCGGTGCCGGGCTCGTTGACCGCGGCGGCCGCGGCCTGGCCGACGGGCAGGACGCCCTCGCCGCGGTGGGACTCGGGGTGGGTCTCGTCGTCGGGGGCGAGGCCGAGGGCGGCGAGCGTGGAGGGGAGCAGGATGCGCACGAGGGCGCGGTAGCCCTCGGCGGAGGGGTGGAACTGGTCGGGCCCGAAGAGCAGCGCCGGCGTCGCGGAGAACTCCGGTCCGAGGATCGAGCCGAGCGAGACCGTGCGCCCGCCCTCGGCGATCACCGCGATGGTCTGCGCGGCGGCGAGCCGGCGCGACCAGGCGCGCACGACCTGCTTCAGCGGCGGGGCGATGGGCTTGATCGTGCCGAGGTCGGGGCAGGTGCCGACGACGACGTCGACGCCGGCGGCCCGCAGCCGCCGCACGCCCTCGGAGAGGTGGCGCACCGACTCCGACGGCATCTGCACGTGGGTGACGTCGTTGGCGCCGATGAGGATGACCGCGAGGTGGGGCTCGATGGGCAGCGCGCGGTCGATCTGCCCGCCGAGGTCGGCCGAGATCGCGCCGACCTTGCAGAACTCGCGGAGGTAGACCCGGCGGTCACCCTGGGCGGCCACGCCGCTGGCCAGCAGCGCACCGGGGGTCTCCTCGACCAGGTCGACGCCGTACCCCGCGGCGCTGGAGTCACCGAACAGCGCGATCTTCACCGCCGGGCCGGGCCGGCCGCGGCCGTACCACCCGGTGGCGTCGGGGACGGGGTCGGGCAGCGGGTCGCCGATGGTGCGTCGGGCGAGGCGGGCCTCGGCCCGCAGCACGCCGTAGAGGCCGGCCCCGACGAGCGAGAGCCCACCCCCGCCGTACGCCGCCGCCGAGGCCAGCTTGCGCGCTGCCCCGGCTGTCCCCATGTCGGAATCCTAGTGAGCGGCCGGGAGGGCCTAGGTTCAGGGGCATGCAGTACGTCAACTCCGTCCTGGACCTGATCGGCGACACCCCGCTGGTCCGGCTCTCGCGCACGCTCGACCTGCCCGCCGGCGACCCCGGCCAGGGAGGCGACGGCCCGCTCGTCCTCGCGAAGGTCGAGTACCTCAACCCCGGCGGCTCCGTGAAGGACCGCATCGCCACCCGGATGATCGAGGCCGCGGAGGCCTCGGGCGAGCTCCAGCCGGGCGGCACCATCGTCGAGCCGACCTCGGGCAACACCGGTGTGGGCCTGGCCATGGTCGCCCAGAGCAAGGGCTACACGTGCGTCTTCGTCTGCCCCGACAAGGTCAGCGAGGACAAGCGCAACGTGCTCCGCGCGTACGGCGCCGAGGTGGTCGTCTGCCCGACCGCGGTCGCCCCCGAGCACCCCGACAGCTACTACAACGTCTCCGACCGGCTCGCCTCGCAGCCGGGCGCGTGGAAGCCCAACCAGTACGCCAACCCCCACAACCCGCGCTCGCACTACGAGACCACCGGCCCCGAGATCTGGGCGCAGACCGAGGGCAAGGTGACCCACGTCGTGCTCGGCATGGGCACCGGCGGCACCATCAGCGGCGTCGGCCGCTACCTGAAGGAGCAGAACCCCGCCATCCAGGTCATCGGCGCCGACCCGGCCGGCTCGGTCTACTCCGGCGGCGACGGCCGCCCCTACCTCGTCGAGGGCGTCGGCGAGGACTTCTGGCCCGAGACCTACGACCGCGGCATCGCCGACCGGGTCATCGAGGTCAGCGACGCCGACTCCTTCGCCTTCACCCGCCGCCTGGCCCGCGAGGAGGCATTGCTCGTCGGCGGCTCGTGCGGCATGGCCGCCTTCGCCGCCCGCACCCTGGCCCACGAGCTGGCCGGCACGCCCGAGGGCCGCGACGCCGTCGTCGTGGTGCTGCTGCCCGACTCCGGCCGCGGCTACCTCACCAAGATCTTCAACGACGACTGGCTGGCCCAGTACGGCTTCTCCACCGGCGCCCCGACGACCAGCCGCACCGTCGGCGAGGTGCTGCGCGGCAAGACCGGCCGGCTGCCCGACCTGGTGCACACCCACCCGTCCGAGACGGTCGCCGAGGCCGTCTCCATCCTCCGGGAGTACGGCGTCTCGCAGATGCCCGTGGTCCGCGCCGAGCCCCCGATCGTGGCGGCCGAGGTGGCGGGCTCGGTCTCCGACCGCGACCTCCTCGACGCCCTGTACGCCGGGCGGGCGCGGCTCACCGACCCGGTCGAGCAGCACATGTCGACGCCGCTGCCGACGATCGGGTCGACCGAGGAGGCCTCGGCCGCCGTCGGGCTGCTCGAGGGCGCCGACGCCGTGCTCGTGCACGAGGACGGCAAGCCCGTCGGGGTCCTCACGCGGCAGGACCTGCTGGCCTTCCTGTCCGCCTAGAGGGGCCGGCGGGCGGCCGCGGAGGCGGGGCACGAGGAGGGTCTTCACCCTCCCCGTGTCCATCCCTCGGGGTGAAGCCTGGGGCTGGAGTGCGTGGTGGGGTCGCACGACATGCCGTCTGCCGGACGGCGCCGACGCCCGAGGAGGCGGTCGACAGCCGTGTGGGACTTCATCGTCGAACGACGAGACGACATCATCTTCAACACCTACCAGCACGCGAGTCTCGTCGCTCAGGCCGTGCTGCTCGCCACCGTGATCGCCGTCCTGCTGGCGGTCGTGGTCGTCCGGGTGCCCGCGCTCGCGGGCGTGGCCAACGTGGTCAGCGCGATCGGCCTGACCCTGCCGGCGTTCGCGCTCATCGGCCTCCTGCTGCCGCTGACCTCGATCGGGGTGGTCACCGGCTTCGTGGCCGTCACCTTCTACGCGATCCTGCCGATCCTGCGCAACGCCGTCGTCGGCCTGCAGCAGGTCGACGAGACGCTGCTGGAGTCGGCCCGCGGCATGGGCATGGGCCAGCTGGCCTCGCTGTGGCGGGTCCGCATCCCGCTGGCCTGGCCGGTGATCCTGGCGGGCATCCGCACCTCCACCCAGATGTCGATGGGCATCGCCGCGATCGCGGCGTACGTCAAGGGCCCCGGCCTGGGTGACTACATCTTCGCCGGGCTCGTGCGCATCGGCGGCGCCAATGCCGTCAACTACGCCGTGGTGGGGACCGTGGGCATCATCCTGGTCGCCCTCGTCGCCGACGCCCTCCTGCTCCTGCTGGGGCGGGCCTCCATCTCGAAGGGAATCCGAGCCGCATGAGCACCGACCTGAGCAAGACCCCCGACACGACGACCGGCACGACGACCGAGGCGAGCATCAGCGGCGCGGAGATCGTGCTCGACGAGGTCGTCAAGCAGTACCCCGGCCAGAAGGTCCCGGCGGTCCAGTCGCTCTCGCTGACCATCCCGGCCGGCGAGATCGTCATGTTCATCGGCCCCTCGGGCTGCGGCAAGACCACGTCGCTGAAGATGATCAACCGGCTCATCGAGCCCACCTCCGGCACGATCCGCATCGGCGGCGACGACGTCGCCAAGCAGAGCGACAACGAGCTGCGCCGCCAGATCGGCTACGTCATCCAGGGCGGCAGCCTCTTCCCGCACATGACGGTGGCCAAGAACATCGCCATCGTGCCCAAGATGCTCGGCTGGAAGCGGCAGCGCATCGACGAGCGCATCGACGAGCTGCTCGACCTGGTCAGCCTCGACCCCGGCAAGTACCGCGACCGCTACCCCCGCGAGCTCTCCGGCGGCCAGCAGCAGCGCGTCGGCGTCGCCCGCGGGCTCGCCGCCGACCCGCCGGTGATCCTGATGGACGAGCCCTTCGGTGCCGTCGACCCGATCACCCGGCAGCGGCTGCAGGACGAGCTGCTCTCGATCCAGCGCGAGCTGCGCAAGACCATCGTCTGCGTCACCCACGACATCGACGAGGCCGTCAAGCTCGGCGACCGGATCCTGATCCTCCAGGAGGGCGCCAAGATCGCCCAGTACGACTCCCCGGAGGTGGTCCTCGGGGCGCCCGCCAACGAGTTCGTCGAGGACTTCGTCGGCTCGGGCTCCTCGCTCAAGCAGCTCAGCCTGACCCGCGTGCGCGACGTCGACCTGATCCACCCGACCACCGCGACGGTGGGGGAGTCGGTCGCCGAGGTGAAGAGGCGGGCCGAGGCCAACGGCGACACGTCCGTGATCATCCTCGACCAGCGCGGCCGTCCCCGCGGCTGGCCGTGGCTGCGCCAGCTCAAGGGCGACACCGTCGTCGAGCCCACCGAGGACCTCGTCGACGTCGACCTCGCCTCGACCCTCAACGACGCGCTCGACACCATGCTCAGCTCCAGCCACGGCGGCGCGATCGTCACCGGTGACCGCGACCAGTACGTCGGGGTGGTCAACTTCGACGCGGTGACCGACCACATCCGGGCCATCGAGGAGAAGGCCCGTGACTGACCTGGCCGACCCCCCGCAGGAGACCGTCGCGCGGCACGAGCCCCTCGACGGCCCGGGCGAAGCCGTGCCCGAGCGGGGGGCGCGCAGCCGGCTCGACCGGTCGACGCTGCTCATGCTCGTCGTGCCGCCGATCCTGGTCGCGATCGTCTTCGCCGGCTACGTCTGGTGGCGGCAGACCGCCGACCTCGACGGCGTCGAGCAGAGCCAGCTGGCGTGGGACTCCACCTGGAGCGCGCTGTGGCGCCACGTCGAGCTCACCCTGGCGGCGTCCGCGCTGGTCGTCGTGATCGCGGTCCCGCTCGGCATCCTGCTCACCCGTGGCCGGGCCCGGCTGCTCTCGCCGCTGGTGGTCGGCATCGCCAACATCGGCCAGGCGGCGCCCGCCGTCGGGCTGATCGTGCTGCTGGCCATGTGGCGCGGCTACGGCTTCTGGACCGCGGTCATCGCCCTGGTCCTGTACGGCGTCCTGCCGGTGCTCCGCAACACCATCACCGGCCTGCAGGGCGTCGACCCCACGCTGGTCGAGGCGGGCCGCGGGCTCGGCATGTCCAACGGCGCGGTGCTGCTCAAGGTGGAGCTGCCGCTGGCCGTCCCGGTCATCATGTCGGGTGTCCGCACGGCGCTGGTGCTGGTGGTCGGCACCGCGACCCTGGCGACGTTCGTCGGCGCCGGCGGCCTCGGCGCGATCATCGACACCGGCATCACGCTCTACCGCTTCCGTGTCATGGTGGCAGGGGCCGTGCTCGTGGCCCTGCTGGCCCTGCTCATCGAGTGGCTCGGGCGCCTGCTCGAGCTGCTGACCCGTCCGAAGGGACTCTGAGGTGACCCTCCTGCGCACCGCGCGGCGGCGTACCGTCGCCGCCCTCGCCGGCGTCCTGCTCGGCCTGGCGGCGACCTCCGGCTGTGGCCTGGCCACCGCCGGCGGCAACGTCCCCGACGCGACCCTGGCCGGTCCCCTGGCCGACCTCGACCTCAGCGGGCTCGAGGGGGCGCAGATCTCGGTGGGGTCGAAGAACTTCAACGAGAACGTCCTGCTCGGCAAGATGACGCTGATCCTGCTCAAGGCCGCCGGCGCCGACGTCACCGACCTGACCAACATCCCCGGCAGCGCCGCCGCCCGGCAGGCCCACCTGCAGGGCGACATCGACGCCATGTGGGAGTACACCGGCACGGGCTGGCTGCAGTACCTCCAGCAGCCCAAGCCGATCCGCGGCGAGGAGGAGCAGTACGAGGCCGTCAAGGAGATGGACCTCCAGGAGAACGACCTGGCCTGGCTGCCGCCCGCGCCGATGAACAACACCTACGCCTTCGCCATCACCCAGGCCTCGGCGGAGGAGTACGGCATCACCAAGCTCTCGCAGATCAACCAGGTGCCGGTGGGGGAGCGGACGTTCTGCATCGAGGGCGAGTTCCGCAACCGCTCCGACGGCATGCCGGGGATGATCAAGACCTACGGCCTCGAGGTCCCCAACCAGAACCTGCAGACCTACCAGACCGGCGCGATCTACGACGCCACGGCCAAGGGCGAGTGCACCTTCGGCGAGGTCTTCACCACCGACGGCCGCATCAAGGCCCTCGACCTGGTCGTGCTCGAGGACGACAAGCAGTACTTCCCCAACTACAACGTCTCGCTCGTCGTGCGCGAGCCGGTGGAGGCGGAGTACCCCCAGATCGAGGAGCTCATGGCCCCGGTCACCGAGAAGCTCACCGACGACGTGCTCAAGGACCTCAACGCGCGCATCGACGTCGACGGCCAGGAGGCGGCGCAGGTCGCCGACGAGTGGCTGCGGGAAGAGGGCTTCATCTCCTAGAACACGTTCTAGTTGCGCGGTAGGGTCGGCGGGTGACCTCGTCCCCGCCCGCCACCCCCGTCGTCGAGGGGTGGTTCACCGACGGGGCGGAGCCCGCGCTGATCGCCGCGCGGTGCACCGCCTGCGGTGACCTCGTCTTCCCGCCGACCGCCGCCGCCGCGTGCCGCAACCCGCGCTGCGCGGGGGAGGAGCACGAGGCGGTCGCGCTGTCCCGTCGCGGCCGGGTCTGGTCGTGCACCGACGCGCAGTACCAGCCGCCGGCGCCGTACGTCGCCCCGCAGACCGAGGGGGAGCCCTGGCGCCCCTTCGCGCTGGCCGCCGTCGAGCTGCCCGAGGGCCTGGTGGTCCTCGGGCAGGTCGCCGACGGGTTCGGCGTCGGTGACCTGAGGGTCGACTCGGAGGTCGAGCTGGTCGTCGAGGTGCTGCACGTCGACGAGTCCGGACCGCGCACGACCTATCGCTGGAAGCCGGTGGCGTCATGAGCGGGGTGAGCGGGCGCAGCGGGGTCGTCGTCGCCGGGGTGGGCATGCACCCGTGGGGCAAGTGGGGCCGCAGCTTCGTCGAGTACGGCGTGCACGCGGCCCGGCGGGCGCTGGCCGACGCCGGCGTCGCGTGGGCCGACGTCGACCTGGTCGTCGGCGGCGAGACCGTCCGCAACGGGTACGCCGGCTACGTCGCCGGCTCGACCTTCGCCCAGGCCCTGGGCTGGAACGGTGCGCGCGTCGCGACGTCGTACGCCGCCTGCGCGACCGGCGCGCAGGCCATCGACACCGCCCGCGCCCGGATCCTGGCCGGCCTGTCCGACGTCGCGCTCGTCGTGGGCGCCGACACCACGCCCAAGGGGTTCCTCAAGCCCAACGCGGGCGAGCGGTGGGACGACCCCGACTGGCTGCGGTTCCGCGTCCTCGGCATGACCAACCCGATGTACTTCGCGCTCTACGCCCGCCGTCGCATGGACCTCTACGGCGCCACGTCGGAGGACTTCGCCGCGGTCAAGGTCAAGAACGCCCGGCACGGCCTGGCCAACGACAACGCCCGCTATCGAAAGGAGGTCAGCGTCGAGGACGTGCTGGCGTCCGCGGTCGTCAGCGACCCGCTGCACCTGCTCGACATCTGCGCCACCTCCGACGGCGCCGCCGCGGTCGTGCTCGTCAGCGACGCGTGTGCCGCGCGCCTCGGCCTGGCCGACCCGGTGCGGGTCGCGGCGGTCTCGACCGTGACGCCGACCTATCCGCAGGCCGTCATCGACATGCCGCTGCTGGCCACCGACTCGACCGCCGCCGTGGCGGCCGGGGAGCGGACCTTCAAGGAGTCGATCGGCGCGGCGGCGTACGAGGAGGCGGGGATCGGCCCCGAGGACGTCGACGTCGCCGAGGTCTACGACCTCTCCACCGCCCTCGAGCTGGACTGGATGGAGGACCTCGGGCTGTGCGCCCGCGGCGAGGCCGAGTCGCTGCTGCGCGCGGGCGAGACCACCATCGGCGGCCGGATCCCGGTCAACCCGTCGGGCGGCCTGGCCTGCTTCGGCGAGGCCGTGCCCGCCCAGGCCATCGCCCAGGTCTGCGAGCTCGCCTGGCAGCTGCGCGGCCAGGCCACCGGCCGCCAGGTCGAGGGCGCGCGGGTCGGCGTGACCGCCAACCAGGGCCTGTTCGGCCACGGCTCCTCGGTCGTGCTCGTGCGCTGAGGAGCCGGCCACGACTGTCGGCGGCGGGTGGCAGGCTGCGTGCATGCCCCCGACGACCGTCGCCGCGACCGCCTCCTCCGGCCACGTCGGCCGGCGCGTCGTCACCCGGGTCACCGACGACGTGGTGCGGGACGGGTTCGTGCCGGAGCAGCCGCGGGCCGCGGTCCCAGCGCCGCTGACGCCGCCGCCGACGCTGGCCGCCTCGTCGGTCGAGCCGCTGCGTCCCGAGCTCGGTCCCGGGCCGGCCGACCGCGGCTGTGCTGCGAGCGACGGTGAGGGGGCCCGGTGAGGTTCTTCCGCAGGCAGGCGAGTGGTGACCGGCCCGATGAGGGCCCGGTCCCGCGCGGGCTGAGGAGCGACCTGCGCACCCTGCTGGAGGGCCTCGACGACGGCCCGGGAAGCATCGGCGACTTCGTCGTCACCGGCTCCGACCCGCGCGTCCTGTCCCTCGCGTGCGACACGGGGCCGCAATGGCTCTCCCAGCTCCTGCACGATCGCGGGGTCCTGCGCCGGTCGGAGGCCGGACGACGGTGGCTGGCCGCCCTCGGCGGGCCCGAGGCCCTCGATCCCGCCGTCGTGCACCGCTGGGGCCGGGTCCTGGAGGCCGCCGACCGGCGGGCCGGCGGTGGCCGGTCCTGGGGCCAGGCCATGGCCCCCGTCGGCGGCCAGGAGTGGCCCGAGCTGGTCCTGCGGCACGCCGTGGCCGTGCTGCCGACCGACCAGGTCCTGCCCTTCACCCTCGACGACCTCGCCCGGGTGCTGCGCCGTGACGACGCCGGACCCCGTGACCTGCTCCTCGCCGCGCTGCGACCCGACACCGCGACGACCAGCGGCGTCGGCGGCCGCCCCGCCCTGCTGCGGCTCCCCGGCTTCGCCGACCTGCTGCTCGGTGAGCACGAGCTCGTCGCCGAGGCGGCGGGCACCGGTCCGGCCGAGGCGCGCGCGTCGGCGCTCGGCCTGCTCGCGGCGCTCGACGCGGCCGGCCTGGCGTCGTACGCCGAGGTGGTGGTGCGGGGCGCCGTGGCCCAGGCCAAGGCCGTCCGGAGCGTGGGCGGGCCGCTGCTCGACCGGCTGCCCGAGGCGGTGGCCCTGGAGGCCCTGCGGGGCGCGGCCGTCGACGGCCGGCCCGAGGAGCGGGCCCGGGCGCTCCAGCTGCTCCACGAGCGCGTGGACGACGACGAGCACCGCGCCTGGGCCGTCGAGACCGCCGCCGCAGACCGCGCCGCCGGGGTGCGCCGCCTGGTGGACGCCTGGGCGGCGGCCGCGACCGCGGTCGACCCGGAGCCGCTGGCGCTGCCACCCCGGGCTGCCGTCGACTGGGCCGTCCCGAGGGGCGAGGCCCGGCGGGCCGCCGACGAGGTGGTGCGGGCCGCCACCGACCGGGCGGTCTCCATGGCCGCGAGCGAGCGCCGGTGGGCAGCGGCCACGCCCGGCGCACGACCGTCCCGGCCCGACCCGCCTCCTGGCGGGCGCGTCGCCGACGACATCGCGGCCGCACTGGTCGACCCCCGCCCGGTGACCGCGGCCGTGGTCGACCTGCCACGGGTCCAGCGCCACGCCGTGGCCCAGGCCGTCGACGACGCCGCCGGCAGTCTCCCGCCCTCGACCAGCGTGCAGCTGCTGCGGGCCTGCGGGCTCCTCGACGGCTCGCGCTGGGACCTCGGCTGGACCGCGGTGGTCGAGCGGGCCCACCGGGTGCACGGGCTCGACCTCGACACCGCCCAGCAGCTGCTCGACGGTGTCGGGGCCGACGGGTTCGCCCTGCTCTGGGGGGCGTTCTCCCAGCAGTGGGGCTCCTTCGCCCGCGACTGGTCGGCCGAGGACGTGTGGGTCTTCGTCGCCCGCAACCTCGACGCGATCCTCGCCGACGTCGAGGCCCGCCGCGGCACGTGGGACCTCGACGACGAGGCCCTCTTCGCCGCCGCGGCCACGCTGCCGCAGCGGCCGGCCCGCCTGACCGAGCACCTGTACGCCACCGCGCTCGGGCGCAGCAAGACCCTGCGCGGCCCGGCGCAGGAGGCCCTGGCCGGCGACCCCGCCCGCACCGCACGGGCCACGGCGGCCCTGGCCGACGGCAAGAGCGAGGTGCGCAGCGTGGCCGCCCAGTGGCTCGGCCGCCTCGGCGACCCGACGGCGCTGCCTGCCCTGCAGGGTGCCTGGCGACGCGAGAAGCACGACGTCGTCCGCGGCCACCTCCTCGACGCCCTGGAGGCGTTGGGTGAGGACGTCGCGACCTACCTCGACCTCGACGACGCCACCGCCCGGGCCGAGAAGGTCCTCGCCAGGGGCCTGCCCGCTCCCGTGGCCTGGCTGTCGTGGGACGCCGTCCCCGAGGCCCGGTGGGCGTCCTCGGGCCGACCGGTCCCGCGGGTCGTGCTGCAGTGGCTGGTGGCCACGGCGGTCAAGGCCCGCTCGCCCGAGCCCGACGCGGTGCTGCGCCGCTGGGCCGAGCAGATCGAGGACGACGACCGGCACCGGCTCGGCCGCCACCTGCTCGAGGCCTGGATCGCCGAGGACACCGCCCCGATCTCCTCCGCCGAGGCCGCGCAGCGCGCCGCGCAGCAAGCCGTGTGGGAGGCGCAGTGGGCGGCCCAGCAGCCGGGGTCGGCCTTCCACGGCCGCTCCCAGTCCGAGATCGCCGCCACCCTGCTGCCCGCGATCGCGCGCACCCCCGCCGGGTCGGCCACCGCGGCCAAGGGGCTGCTCGCGGTGGTCGCCGCGACAGCCGGGGGTGACGTGGTGCCGGTCGTCGAGCGCTACCTCCAGGAGTGGTACGGCCAGCGCGCCGCCCAGGGCAAGGCCCTGCTGGCCATGCTGTCGTGGGTCGACCACCCGGCCGCCACCCAGCTGGTGCTCTCGGTGGGCTCGCGCTTCCGCACCCGCTCCTTCCAGGTCGAGGCCACCCGCCTGGCCGAGGAGCTCGCCGAGCGCCGCGGGTGGACCCTCGACGAGCTGGCCGACCGCACCGTGCCCACCGCGGGGCTCGACGCCTCCGGCGTGCTCGAGCTGTCCTACGGACCGCGCACCTTCACCGCCCGGCTCCAGCCCGACCTCACCCTCGTCCTGGTCGACCCCGACGGACGTCCGCTCAAGGCGCTGCCCGCGCCCCGGCGCAGCGACGACGAGGAGCAGGCGACGGCGGCCCGCAAGGCCCTCGCCGCCGCCCGGCGCGAGGTCAAGGCGGTCGCGGCCCAGCAGACCGGTCGGTTGCACGAAGCACTGTGCACCGAGCGCAGCTGGCCGGCCGAGGACTGGCGGCGCTACCTGCTGGAGCACCCGCTCGTGGGCCCGGCCGCGCGCCGGCTGGTCTGGGCCGCGGTGCGCGCCGGCGATCCCGGCACCCCTGTTACGACCTTCCGGCCGCTCGACGACGGCACGCTCACCGACGTCGACGACGAGCCCGTCGACCTCGACGGTCTCGGCGAGGGGCTGCGCGTCCGCCTGGCCCACGACAGCCTGCTCCCAGCCGAGGAGGTGACGCGCTGGCTCGAGCACCTCGCCGACTACGAGGTCCACCCCCTCTTCGAGCAGCTCGGCAAGCCCGGGTGGACCCTGCCCGACGACGCTCGCCGGGCCACCGAGGTGGCCGACCTCGAGGGCCACCTGGTCGAGACCTTCGCCCTGCGCGGCCGCGCGACGCGCCTGGGGTGGACCCGTGGCCCCACCGAGGACGCCGGCTGGTTCTACTCCTACCGCAAGCGGTTCCCCTCCCTGGGCCTCGTCGCCCAGGTCGGCTTCACCGGCACCTGGCTGCCCGAGGAGCAGCGCACGGTCGCCCTCACCCGGGTCACCTACTGGCGCGAGCTGCCCGACGACAGCGGCGAGACCCCGCTCGCCCTCGGCGACGTGCCTCCCGTCCTGCTCTCCGAGACCGTCGGCGATGCTCGGCGCATGGCCGCCGACGGACCCGGCTTCACCCCCGACTGGCAGACAAGGACCCAGCCCTGATGGCCCCTGCACCCGACGGCGCCCACCCCGGAGCAGCCGACGCCCTCCGTGCCCCCGCCGAGACGACGTACGCCGAGGAGCTGGCGCGCCTGGCGCAGGCCCACCCCGGCCCGCGACCCGAGGGCTGGCACCTGCCACCGCGGGCGGTGCGCGCGTTCGTGCTCGGCGACGCCGAGCTGGGCGTGACCCGCAAGTTCTACGGCGACGACGCACTGGTCGACCGCTGCGTGGTGACCCTCATGAGCAACCGCGGACTGCTGCTCGTCGGCGAGCCCGGCACGGCCAAGTCGATGCTGTCCGAGCTGCTCGCCGCCGCCGTCTCCGGCGACTCCACCCTCACCGTCCAGGGCTCCTCGGGCACGACCCAGGACCAGATCACCTACTCCTGGAACTACGCCCTCCTGCTCGCCGAGGGCCCCTCGCCCCGCGCGCTGGTCCGCGGGCCGGTGCACCGCGCGCTCGGCGAGGGCCGCACGTGCCGGTTCGAGGAGGTGACGCGGGTGCAGCCGGAGATCCAGGACGTCCTCATCGGCGTGCTCTCCGACAAGGTGCTGCACGTCCCCGAGCTCACCGGCCCCGACGCGGTGGTGTTCGCCGCCCCCGGCTTCAACGTGCTGGCCACGGCCAACCTGCGCGACCGCGGCGTCCACGAGATGTCGAGCGCCCTCAAGCGGCGCTTCAACTTCGAGACCGTCCGCCCGATCCGCGACCGGGCGCTCGAGGCGCGCCTGATCGTCGAGCAGACCGACGCCCTGCTCGCCCGCGCCGACGTCGAGACCCGCCTCGAGCGCGACGTGGTCGACCTGCTGGTCACGGCCTTCCACGACCTGCGCGAGGGCGTCACCGCCGACGGCGTCGTGGTCGAGAAGCCGACCGCGATCATGAGCTCGGCCGAGGCCGTCGCGGTGGGGTACGCCGCCGCGCTGGACGCCCACTGGTTCGGCGACGGCGAGGTCGGGGGCGAGCACGTCGCCCGCCAGCTCATCGGCACCGTGCTCAAGGACAACCCCGACGACGGCACCAAGCTGCAGCACTACTTCGACGTCGTGGTCCGGCCGCGGGCCAAGCGCGACAAGCGCTGGAAGGGCGTGCTGGCGACGCGGGGCGAGCTCGACCGGTGAGCGACCCCGCCGACGGCCCGCTGCCGACGGGCGACGACGTGCGCCGCCTGGCCGCCCGACTGGTGGGTGACGAGCTCGTCGTGGTGCCGGTCCGGCACCACAGCCCGGCGTGCGCGCGGGCCGTGGCGACGGCCTTCGAGCGGTGGCGGCCGTCGACGGTGCTGGTCGAGGGCCCGCGCAGCCTCGACCCGCTCGTGCCGCTGCTCTGCCACGCCGAGGCGGCCTACCCGTTGGCCGTCTACACCTGGTTGCACCCCACCGGCACGGCCGCCCAGCAGGCGCGCACCCCGCCGGCCCAGGGGGCCTACGTGCCGTTCTGCGACCACTCGCCCGAGCTGGTGGCGCTGCAGCGGGCGCATGCGGCCGGGGTGCCGGTGCGGTTCTGCGACCTGGAGCTGGCCGAGGTCGAGGTCGCCGCGGGCCGGGCGCGAGGGGCTCGGGACGCGGCGCCCGACGGGTCCGACGGGGTCGAGCGGTCGTTGCTGGCCGAGGAGCCCCTGCGTCACAGCGACACCCTGCAGCTGCTCGCCGACCGGCTCGGCTGCGTCGACCACGAGGACCTGTGGGAGCTGCTCTTCGAGGCCGACGAGCAGCCGCTCCAGACCCACCTGGCGCGGGTGGCCGCCTACTGCCTGCTCGCGCGCCGCGACCGCACGCCGGCCGAGCTGGCCGCCGACGGCACCGAGGCGCGCGAGGCCGAGATGGTCCACCACGTGCGCGAGGCGCTGGCCGCCCGCCGCCCCGGCGACGGACCCGTCCTGGTCGTGCTCGGCGGGTTCCACGCCGTCGCCCTGCCCGACCTGCTCGACGACCCGCCGCCGCGCCCCGACCTCCCGGTGCCCCACGCCGAGACCGGCGCGGCCCTCATCCGCTACGACGACCTGCGGCTCGAGCGGCTCAACGGCTACGCCTCGGGCATGACCGCCCCCGCCTGGCACCGGCGGGTGTGGGAGCGGCGGGAGGCGGGCGAAGCCGCCGCGGCCGCCCAGGCCGGGGCCGTGCTCGACGTGCTGCTCGACGTCGGCGCGATCCTGCGCTCGCGCCACCGCACCCCGGTCGCCACCCCGTCCCTGGCCGCCGCCCACGAGCACGCCCTGCTCCTGGCCGGGCTGCGCGACCACCCGGCGCCCCTGCGCACCGACCTGGTGGACGCGGTGACCAGCTGCCTGGTCAAGGGTGACGTCGACGCCGAGGGCGCGCTGGTGCGTCGGGTCCTCCACGACGTGCTCACCGGCGACCGGGTCGGCCGGGTGCCCCCCGGCGCGGGCACCCCGCCGCTGGTCCGCGACACCCTCGAGCGGCTGCGTGCGCTGCGGCTCGACGTCGACGGGCACGAGACGACCACCGTCCACCTCGACCTCTACCGGAGCCCGGCCCACCGCCGCACCAGTCGGGCGCTGCACGGGCTGCGGCTGCTCGGGGTGCCGTTCGCCAGGCACGCCGGCGGGCCCGACTTCGTGCGCGGCACCGGCCTGGCCCGGCTGCGCGAGCAGTGGCAGTGCCTGTGGAGCCCGGCCGCGGAGGGCGCGCTCGTCGAGGCCTCCCACCTGGGCTCGACCCTGCCCGAAGCGGTGACCACCGCGTTCGGGCGGCTGCTGGCCGAGGCGACCTCCGGCGGCCAGGTGCCGAGCAGCCCGCGGGCGACCGCGCTCCTGGCCCACGCGGCCGTGCTGGGCCTGCACGCCCGCGCGCGCGACGCGGTGGTGGTCGTCCGCGACGCGCTGGCCGCCGAGCCGTCGTTCCCCGAGGCGGTGCGCGCCACCGGTGGCCTGGTCCTGCTGGCCGAGGGCCGGGAGCCGCTCGAGGCCACCCGTCTCACCGAGCTGCCCGACCTGGTCGCCGCCGGGTGGGCCCGCTCGCTCTACCTCGCCCGCGGCCTGCGGGGGGAGGAGTGCCCCCCGGCCGAGGCGGCCGAGGCCCTGTCCCGGCTGCGCGAGCTGCTCGCCTCGCCCGCCGGTGCCGGGCTCGACGCGGCGCCGTTCTGGGCGGTCGTCGACACCCTGCGGCGCGAGCACGAGGCCGCCTTCGTGCGCGGCGCCGCCGCCGGGCTGGCGTCGACCGCTGGTCGTCTCGACGACGCGGCGTTGGCCCGCGACGTCCGTGGCCACCTCGCCGGCACCAGCCGTCCCGAGGACGCCGTCGGGTTCCTGGCCGGGCTGCTGGCCACCGCCCGCGAGGCCGTGTGGCAGGAGGTGGGGGTCGTGCCCGCGCTCGACGACCGGCTCGGGGAGTGGGAGGAGGCCACCTTCCTGGCCCACCTGCCCGAGCTGCGGCTGGCGTTCTCCTCGCTGACCCCGCGCGAGACCGACCGCGTCGCGGCCCTCGTCGCCGAGCACCGCGGGCTGGCCGGTGGGGCGGGTGGCCTCGGCCCGCTGCTGGTGCGCGGCGCCGGCGCCGAGGAGGTCGCCGCCGCCCGCGGCGTCGCCGCCGAGGTGGCCGAGGTCCTGCGGGGCGAGGGCCTGGGGGAGTGGGCCTCGTGACCACCGACCGCTGGCGCCTCGTCCTCGGCCGCTACGCCGACCAGCGCCTCCCCGCGCCCACCGACGCCCAGGGCCTGCGCCGCGAGGAGGCGCTCGACTACCTCTACGGCCGCGAGTACGCCGGCCGCGGGTCCCGCGAGGACCGCGGCGACGACGGCCGCGACGAGGGCGACGGGAGCGGACCCGGCGCCGGCGGCCTCGGCCCCTCGGCGCCGCGGGTCGTCGACTGGCTCGGCCAGGTGCGCGATCTCTTCCCGACCGAGACGGTCGAGGTGGTCGAGCGGCACGCCCTCGACCGCTACGGCCTCACCGAGCTGGTCAGCGACCCCGAGGTGCTGGCGCGCATGGAGCCCAGCCAGGAGCTGCTGGCCACGCTGCTGACCCTGAAGGGACGCCTGGACCCGCGGGTGCTCGGCGAGGTCCGCCGGATCGTGCGCACCGTGGTCGACGACCTCCGCCGACGGCTGGAATCCGAGGTGCGCCGCTCGCTGACCGGTCGGCTCCACCAGCACCGGCACTCCCCGGTGCCGCTGTCGACGGCGTTCGACCCGCGCGGCACGGTCCGGGCCAACCTGCGCCACTGGGACGCCGATCGCCAGCAGCTGGTGGTCTCCCAGCCCCGCTTCTTCGAGCGCAACACCCGCCGCATCCCCTGGGAGGTCGTGCTCCTCGTCGACCAGTCCGGCAGCATGGTCGACTCCGTGGTCCACGCCGCGGTGACGGCCGGCATCCTGTCGGGCCTGCCCGCCTACCGGGTGCGACTGGTGGCCTTCGACACCAGCGTGGTCGACCTGACCGACCTCGCCGACGACCCGGTCGAGCTGCTGATGACGGTCCAGCTCGGCGGCGGCACCGACATCGCCCAGGCCGTCCGCTACGCCGAGCAGGTCGTCGAGCAGCCGCACCGCGCGGTGGTCGTGCTGGTCAGCGACTTCTGCGAGGGCGGACCGCCGTCGGTGCTGCTCGCCGCCGTCCGGCGGCTCGTCGAGGCCGGGACGACCACGATCGGGCTCGCCGCGCTCGACGGCTCGGCCCACCCGTTCCACGACCGGCAGATGGCCGCCGCGCTGGCCGACGTCGGCATGGAGGTCGCCGCGCTCACGCCCGGGCGCCTCGCCGAGTGGCTGGCCGAGGTGACGGCCCGGTGAGGCCGGCATGAGTGCGCTCGCCGCCGTCGCCGCCCTGCTCGCCCGGTGGGACGACGACGCCTGGGTCGCGCTGGCCAACCGCGGGCTGCTCCGTCGCGCCCGCAAGGACCTCGAGGCGTCGCCCCCGGCGCTCGTCGACGACGCCGACGACCGGGTCGTGGTGACGGTCGGCCCACGCCGCGTCGAGGTGCCGGTGACCGGTCCCGCAGGCGCCACCTGCGACTGCCCCAGCCCGGTCACCTGCCAGCACGTGCTCACCGCCGGCCTCTGGCTGGCCGGGCAGGCGGGCGACGACGACGGCGAGGCGCTGCACGACGAGCTGATGGCGCTCGACGTCGACGCCCTCGTCGCCCTGGCCGGCAAGGCGGGCGTCCGCTGGGCGCACCAAGCCGTGCTCGACCGGACGTCGGCCGACCCGGGTGACGGTGGCGACGGCGGTGACGGTGGCGTGGGTGGGCAGGGTGGTGGCATCGCCCTGGAGCGCGGGGCCTACCTCGCCGTGACGTTCCGCCGGCCCGACGTCGTCGCCCGCTACGCCGGCGGCGGGCCGGGCGCGATCGTCCTCGACCAGAAGGTGACCAAGCCCGAGCGCTGGCAGGCCGCAGCCGTGCTGGCCTGGCAGCGCGCCCACGGGCTCGAGCTCCCGCCGCCCGCCGCGCCCGCCCGCAGCACGGCCCCCACCGAGCGCGGGCTGTCGCGCACCGACTCCCGTGACCGGCTGCGGCGGTCGGTGGCCGCGCTCCTCGAGGACCTCGTCCGCATCGGCGTCTCCCACCTCAGCCCGGCCGTCCACGACCGGCTCACCACCTCCGCCACCTGGGCGCAGGGCGCCGAGTACCCCCGTCTCGCGCTGCTCGTGCGCCGGCTGGCCGACCAGGTCGACCTCGCGCTGGCCCGCGACGCCCGCGCCGACGACCAGCAGCTGCTCGACGAGGCCGCCGTCGCCTACGGCCTCGTCGCGGCCCTCACCGCCGCCGCCGCGCGGGGGCACGAGCCACCGCACCTCGTCGGCCAGGCCCGCACGTCGTACGACGCGGTGCGCTCGCTCGACCTGGTCGGCCTCGGCGGGGTGCCGTGGCGGGTCGGGTCGGGCTACCACGGCCTGACCTGCGTGTTCTGGAGCCCGGAGCGTCGACGGTTCTTCACCTGGGGCGACACCCGGCCCGAGGACGTGGTGGGGTTCGACCCGCGGGCGCGGTGGACCCAGCCCGCGCCGTGGAAGGGCCTGGCGGCGCCGGCCACCACGTCGGGCCGCCGGCTGGTGCTCACCGGCGCCCAGGCGAGCGCCGACGGCCGGCTCTCGGGGGTCTCGTCGACCTCGGCCGTGGTCACCCCCACCGACAGCGACGACCTGCTCGGGGTGCTGCCCGCGGTCGACCGGTGGGCCGACCTCGGCCGACGAGGCGTACGCAGCCTGCTCGCGGCGGCCGACCGGTCGGCGGCCTGGGCCGTCCTGCGCCCGGCGGCGACGGGAGACCCGGTCTTCGACCCGGCCCGGCAGGTGCTCTCCTGGCCGCTGCGCGACCCCGACGGCGACGTCACGGTCCTCGAGCTGCCGTGGTCGCGGCTCCAGGCCCACGCCATCGCCAGGGTCGAGGCGCTGGGCCCGCTGACCGCGGGGTCGCTGGTCGTGGCGCGGTTGCGTCGGGTGCGCGGCGCCTGGCACGGCGAGCCGCTCAGCGTCGTCCGCCCGGGCCGCGAGATCAACCCGGTCGACGCCCTGCACTTCGACGGCGAGCCGCGGTCCTCGCTCGTCGGGCGGCTGCTCGAGTCAGCCGCGCCCGACCGGGCCGGTGACGTCGACGAGGTCGCCGAGACGCCGGGCTCCGTGCCCCCCGCCCTGGCGGCCCTGCGCTCGACCCTCGAGCGGCGGGCCCAGCGAGGGTGCGCCGGCGTCGCCGACCGGGCCGTGCGCGACGAGGTGGCCGCAGCGCACCAGGTGCTCCGCGACGCGGGGTGGACCGTCTTCGCCGAGCCACCCGCCGGGGTCGACCCGGCCGCGCTCTGCCTGCGCTCGCTCTACCTCGTGCTGCAGGTCGAGCGCGCCCTGACCTGACCGGTCACCGGCCCACCGTCGCTCGGGGTCGACCCTCAGGCGCCGTACGGGGTGGCGTCGACGACGACGACCTTGAGGGTCTTGCCGGTCGGTGCCTCGAACTCGACCGTGTCGCCCTTCGACGCGCCGAGCAGGGCCTCACCGAGCGGGGCCTGGGGGGAGTAGACGTCGACGTCGACGTAGTCCTCGTTCTCGCGGGCACCGAGGAGGAAGGTCTCGGCCTCGTCGTCGTCGTCACCCTCGAACTTGTAGGTGACGACCTTGCCGACCGTGACGACGCCGTCGTCCTCGGCGGGGTCGGAGACGGCCTTCTCCAGCACCTCCTGGAGGGTGCGGATGTTGGCCTCGTTCTTGCCCTGCTCCTCGCGGGCGGCGTGGTAGCCGCCGTTCTCCTTGAGGTCGCCCTCGTCGCGGGCCTCGCTGATGCGGGCCACGATCTCGTCGCGCACGGGGCCCTGCAGGTTGGCCAGCTCGGCCTGCAGCTTCTCGTGGGCCGTGGTGGTCAGCCAGATGGTGTCCTGCTGCTCGGTGGGCTGCGACATGCGTGTACTCCTCTAGTGCGGATCGGGGGATCGGGTCGGGCGTCGCGAGCCGGGGCGGCGAGGGCGCGCTGGGCTCAGCGGGACGGCCGAAGCCGCGACCCTACCAAGAACGCCCCCGGAGCGCCGGTTCACCGCGGGGGGTGAAGGGGCGGCCGACGGGAGACCGGGTGGTCAGCGGGGGCGCTGCTGGCCGGGGGCCGTGCAACCGACGAGCTCGACCGCCTCGGCCCGCCGCTCGGTGGCCACCGTCTCCTCGACCCGCGTCGTGCCGGCCGGGACGGTGAAGGTGCGGCTGCCGACGAGCACCCGGGTCGCCCCCTGCTTGCCGTAGGCCTCGAGGGTGCAGGTGGCCTCGTCGACGCCCTCGGCCATGTCGATGGTGAAGCGGGCGGTGATCTCGCGGTCGCTCGTCGGGGTGTCGAAGGTCAGGTTGCCGGAGGCGACGTCGGGACTGGCCTGCACCAGCACCACCCAGGCCAGCCAGCCGGCCGCGGCGACCAGCACGGCCACGACGGCGCCCACGAACAAGCGGCGGCGGTGCGGCGACGGGGCGCCGTACCGCTCGGCCAGCACTGGGTCGGGCGACGTCACGGGTCCATCCTAGGATCGGAGCCATGCCGCAGGACCCCAGGCCTCGCGCGGGCTCCCACGCAGGATTCCGCCTCATGCACGTCCACGCCCACCCCGACGACGAGTCGAGCAAGGGCGCGGCCTCGACGGCCAAGTACGTCGACGAGGGCGTCGACGTGCACGTGGTGACGTGCACCGGCGGCGAGCGGGGCTCGATCCTCAACCCCAAGATGGACCGGCCCGACGTGCTGGAGAACATCACCGAGATCCGGCGGCAGGAGATGGAGCGCGCCCGCGACATCCTCGGTGTCAGCCAGGACTGGCTCGGCTTCGTCGACTCCGGCTGGCCCGAGGGCGACCCGAAGCCGCCGCTGCCCGAGGGCTGCTTCGCGCTCGTGCCGCTGGAGGAGTCGACCGAGCGGCTGGTGCGGCTGATCCGCGCGTTCAAGCCGCACGTCATGACGACCTACGACGAGCGCGGCGGCTACCCGCACCCCGACCACATCCGCTGCCACGAGGTGTCGGTGGCCGCGTTCGAGGCGGCGGCCGACCCGGAGCGCTTCCCCGAGGCGGGCGAGCCCTGGCAGGTCCTCAAGCTGTACTACCACCACGGCTGGAACCACGAGAAGATCACCGCCCTGCACCAGGCGATGCTCGACCACGGCCTGGAGTCGCCCTACGAGGAGCGGCTGCGCGACTGGAAGCCGGAGCCGGAGTGGGAGGCCCGGGTGACCACGCGCGTGGAGTGCGGGACGTACTTCGGCACCCGCGACCAGGCCCTGCTCGCCCACGCCACCCAGATCGACCCCGACGGCTTCTGGTTCGCCATCCCCCGGGAGGTCCAGGTCTCGGTCTGGCCCACCGAGGACTACGAGCTCGTCGCCAGCCAGGTCGGACCGCTGCGTCCGGCCGAGGGCTACGAGGACGACCTGTTCGCCGGCATCACGCTGGCCGACGACGGTGACCAGGCCGGTGGGAGACTGGAGGCATGAGCCTCACCAGTGTCGTGCTCGCCGCCGCTCCCCAGGACGAGGACGTCGTCGCGGGCTGGACCGCGTTCGCGCTCTTCGTCGCGCTCATCGTCGTCGTCGCGCTGCTGGGCGTGAGCCTCACCCGCCGCCTCAAGAACGTCGACAAGGCGGCCGAGGCCGGCCTGTACGACCCCAGCGACCCCAAGCGCGAGCGCCGGGCCACCGGCCTCGCCGCCGCCCGCGAGATGCACGCCCAGCGCGCTGCCGACGACGCCGCCGAGGACGAGCAGGCGCGCCACGACGCCGACCGCCGCGGTCCGGCCTCCGCCGACTGAGGCGACGACGAGGCCCAGGGTGCGTCGACAGAGCTTGGTCGACGAGCCCTGAGGACCACGACCCGGGTGGTGGTCCTCGGCCTCCGCGCCGGCCGGTCCCACACGTTGACAGTTCTACTGTCATCCTGAGTCGGATCGGAGTAGGTTCGCGGACGTGACCGCGGACACCTATGACTACGTCGTGATGGGCGGGGGGAGCGCGGGCGCCGTGCTCGCCGCCCGGTTGAGCGAGGACCCGGGCACCTCGGTGCTCCTCCTCGAGGCGGGCCCCGCGCCCGAGATCGACCCGGTGACGATCCCGGCGGGGTTCGTCGGCCTGGTGAAGACCAAGTGGGACTGGGGCTACAGCACCACCGAGCAGAAGCAGCTGCACGGCCGCCGCGCCGCCTGGCCGCGGATGAAGTCGCTCGGCGGCTGCTCGGCGATGAACGCGATGATCTACATCCGCGGCAACGCCGTCGACTACGACGCCTGGCGCGACCAGTTCGGCGCCACCGGCTGGGGGTACGACGACGTCCTGCCCTACTTCCGCAAGGCCGAGGCCAACACCCGCCTGGCCGGGCCCTTCCACGGCACCGACGGCCCGTTGGTCGTCGAGGACCGGCGCTACACCCACGAGCTGACGACCGCATGGGTCGAGAGCGCGGTCGCGGCCGGGTTCAAGCGCAACGACGACTTCAACGGCGCCGAGCAGGAGGGTGCGGGCGCCTACCAGGTGACGTGCAAGGACGGTCGCCGCTGGTCGACGTACGACGCCTACCTCAAGCCCGCCCTGGACCGGCCCAACCTGACGATCACCACGGGGGCGCTGGCCACCCGGGTCGAGATCGAGGGCTCCGGGGGGAGCCAGCGGGCCACCGGGCTCAGCTTCCGCCAGGGCGGCCGCGAGCACACCGTGCACGCCCGCCGCGAGGTTCTGGTCTGCGGCGGCGCGATCGGCAGCCCGCAGCTCCTGATGCTCTCCGGCGTCGGCCCGGCCGCCCACCTGGCCGAGCACGGCATCACGGCCAAGGTCGAGCTCGCGGGGGTGGGCGAGGGCATGCAGGACCACCCCTACACGCCGATGGTGTGGCACACCCGCGGCACCACCGACCTGGCCGAGCTCAACACCCTCGGCAACTTCGCCCGTTGGAAGGCGCGCGGTCGTGGCCCGCTGACGTCCAACGTCGCCGAGACCGGCGCGTTCTGGCGCACCCGCGACGGGCTGCCCGCCCCCGACCTGCAGGCCCACGTCCTGCCCACCGGCCTGTACGGCGACGGCATGGTCGAGCCCACGAGCCGGATGGTCACCGTGCTCTCGACCCTGGTCGGCACGACCAGCCGCGGCCACGTCCGGCTCCGCTCGGCCGACCCGTCCTGGCACCCGGAGATCGAGGCGGCCTACTTCGACGACCAGACCGACCTCGACGCGATGGTCGCCGGCTGCCGGCGCATCGTCGAGGTGGCCCAGCAGGGCCCGATGGGCGAGCTGCTCGACCGGCCGTTCATCCTCAGCGAGACCCCCAGCGACGAGGACCTCGTCGAGCACGTGCGGCTGTGGACCCAGACCACCTTCCACCCCACCTCGACCTGCGCGATGGGCTCCGGCGACGACGCCGTCGTCGACCCCGAGCTGCGGGTGCGCGGCGTCGACGGGCTGCGCGTCGTCGACGCCTCCGTCATGCCGGCCGTGCCGCGCGGCAACACCAACGCCCCGACCATCATGGTCGCCGAGAAGGCGGCCGACCTCATCAGGAGCGCTCGATGACGACCCTCGACGACCGCCCGGCCGACGCCGGCCCCGCGGCCACCTTCGACTCCCTCAACCCCATCACCGGTGACGTCGTCGCCGCCCACCCCGTGCACTCCGAGGAGGAGGTGCGCGCCGCGGTCGCCCGGGCCCGCGAGGAGGCGGTGTGGTGGGCCGCGCTGTCCTTCGACGAGCGCGCCGAGCACCTGCTGCGCTGGAAGGGCGTCATCACCCGCCGCCTGGCCCAGCTCGCCGAGCAGATGCACCTCGAGACCGGCAAGCCCGACGGCGACGCGCTGCTCGAGGCCGCGCTCGCGATCGACCACCTCGACTGGGCGGCCAAGCACGCCGAGAAGCTGCTCAAGCGCCGCAAGGTCTCCTCCGGCCTGCTCATGGTCAACCAGTCCGCCTCGGTCGCCTACAAGCCGCTGGGCGTCGTCGGCGTCATCGGCCCCTGGAACTACCCCGTCTTCACGCCGATGGGCTCCATCGCCTACGCCCTGGCCGCCGGCAACGCGGTCGTCTTCAAGCCCTCGGAGTACACCCCCGGCGTCGGGGAGTGGCTGGCCCGCACCTTCCTCGAGGCCGTCGGGCGGCCCGTGTTCTCGGTGGTGACCGGCCTGGGCGAGACCGGGGCCGCGCTGTGCCGCGCCGGCGTCGACAAGGTGGCCTTCACCGGCTCCACCGCCACCGGCAAGCGCGTCATGGCCGCCTGCGCCGAGACGCTGACCCCGGTCGTCATCGAGGCCGGCGGCAAGGACGCGGTCATCGTCGACCACGACGCCGACCTCGAGGCCGCCGCCGACGCGGTGCTGTGGGGCGCCTGCGCCAACGCCGGGCAGACCTGCACCGGCGTCGAGCGGGTCTACGTCCACGAGAAGGTGTACGACGCCTTCGTGGCCGAGCTGGTCAGCCAGGCCGAGCAGGTGCGGGCCCACGACGGTCCCGACACCCAGCTGGGCCCGATCACGATGCCGAAGCAGATGGACGTCATCCGCGCCCACATCGACGACGCGCTGGCCCGCGGCGGCCGCGCGCTGGTCGGCGGCAAGGACGCGGTGGGGGAGCGGTTCGTGCAGCCGACCATCCTGGTCGACGTGCCCGAGGACTCCCTCGCGGTGTGCGAGGAGACGTTCGGGCCGACCGTCACCGTGGCCCGGGTCGGCACGGTCGAGGAAGCCGTGCGGCGCACCAACGCGACGTCGTACGGGCTGGGCTCGACGGTGTTCAGCAAGGCCCGCGGCATGGAGATCGCCGAGCGCATCCGCTCCGGCATGACCGCGATCAACGGCGTCATCACCTTCGCCGGGGTGCCGGCGCTGCCGTTCGGCGGCGTGGGTGACTCGGGCTTCGGGCGCATCCACGGCGAGGACGGGCTCAAGGAGTTCACCTACGCCAAGGCGATCACCCAGCAGCGGTTCAAGGCGGCGCTGCCGCTGACGTCGTTCAAGCGCACCGACAAGCACGAGCAGCAGCTGGTCTCGCTGCTGACCATGCTGCACGGGCGCGGCACCACGCTGCCCAAGCTGGGCAAGCCGGTGCGCCGCGCCCGCTAGGTCCTCAGCCCTGCTCGGCCTGGGCGGCCTCGACCTGGCGACGCACGTCGTCCATGTCGAGGCCGCGCACGCCGGCGATGACCTGGTCCAGCGCCGGGGCGGGCAGGGCACCCGGCTGGGAGAAGACCAGGATCCCGTCGCGGAACGCCATCAGGGTCGGGATCGACCGGATGCCCGCCGCGCCCGCCAGCTCTTGCTGCTCCTCGGTGTTGACCGAGCCGAAGGTGATGTCGGCGTTGGCCTCCGAGGCCGCCTCGTACGTCGGCGCGAACTGCTTGCACGGGCCGCACCACGACGCCCAGAAGTCGACGAGCAGGATGCCGTCCTTCTCGACGTGGTCGGCGAAGTTGTCGTCGGTCAGCTCGATGGTGGCCATGGACACCACCGTAACCCGGTGGCATGCTGAGCCAGATGGCTAAACATTTCGGCAGGTACGACGACGGGCTCGACGCGGTCGCGACCGCGCTGGCCCACCGTGGCCGCCGCCAGGTCGTGGCCCGGCTCGCGGGCGGTCCGGCCACGAGCAGCGAGCTGGCGGCCGACCTCGGCGTCGCGCTGCCGACCCTGCAGCGCCACCTCGGCGTCCTCGACGCCGCAGGCCTGCTCGACTCGGCCAAGTCCGGCCGCGTGGTGACCCACCGGCTGCGCCCCGACCCGCTGCGCGAGCTCGACGGCTGGCTCGCCGCCCGCACGTCCTTCTGGACCCACCAGCTCGACCGCCTCGAGCAGGCCCTCGACCCCGGCCCCGACCCGGACCAGGAGCAGCCGTGACCCACGACGTCCTGACGACGACCCGCACCTTCGCCGTCCCGCCCGAGCGCGTCTGGTGGGCCTGGACCACCGCCGAGGGGCTGGCCACGTGGTGGTGGACCCACCTGCCCGGCACGACGTACGCCGTCGAGCCCCGCGTCGGCGGGCGCTACCGCATCGAGGCGGGAGGCGCCGGGTTCGGCGTCACCGGCGAGGTGCTCGAGGCCGAGGCGCTGCGCCGGCTCGTGGTCACCTGGCACTGGCTCGACGACGGCGAGCCCGGGGAGCAGGAGCGCGTCGAGGTCGTGCTGACCCCGGTCGAGGGCGGCACGCGCCTCGATCTGCGCCACACCGGGCCGTGGACCACGGCGCAGCCCGCCGAGGACTACCGGACCGGGTGGACCCAGGTGCTCGACGCGCTCGCGGCCCGTGGGTAGGGCCGGCGCCGGCTAGCGCAGGGCGTAGGTCGCCATCGACACGCCGATGTAGTGGCTGACGAAGGCCAGCACCGTGAAGGTGTGGAAGACCTCGTGGAAGCCGAACCACTGCGGCCACGGGTTGGGGCGCTTGAAGCCGTAGACCACGCCGCCGAGGGTGTAGAGCGCGCCCCCGGTCACGATGAGCACGAACACGCCGATGCCGAGGCCGACGCCCAGGTCGATCGCGCCGTCGTAGAACGCCGGGATGAAGAAGACCGCCGCCCAGCCGAGCGCGATGTAGATCGGGACGTAGAGCCACCGCGGCGCGTCGGTCCAGAACACCCGGAACGCCACGCCCAGCAGCGCCCCGCCCCACGCGACGGAGAGCAGCAGCACCTCCGAGGTGCCGTCGAGCAGGATGATGCTGAACGGCGTGTAGGACCCCGCGATGAGCAGGAAGATGTTGGCGTGGTCGAAGCGCCGCAGGAACGCCCAGGTGCGCGGCGACCACGTGCCGGTGTGGTAGATCGCCGAGACGCCGAAGAGCAGCAGCGCGGAAGCGGTGAACAGCGCCGAGCCGACCTTGGTCGCGGTCGTGGGGGACAGGCAGATCAGCACGATGCCGCCGGCCAGGGCCAGCGGCACGGTGCCGAGGTGCAGCCAGCCGCGCAGCCGCGGCTTGACCGCGGCCAGGGCGCCCTCGGCCTTGTCGCCGAGGGTCTCCAGGCCCGCGCGGACGGCTTCGTTCGCAGAGTGGAGGGCCTGGTTCATGCCCCCAGGCTAGCCGCCCGGACCCCACCGCGGGCCGGGACCGCGGTGAGACCCGTCCTGAGCGACGGCGGGCGCACGGCGACGCTCAGGCACCGGGGATGTTGATGCCCTCCGAGGGCTGGACGATGACGAAGCCCTGGCCCTGGAAGGCGACCTGGAGGGCCTCGCCGGACCCGCGGCCGATCGCCCCGCCCAGGCTCATCGTCGACTTCAGCGACGTGTCGAGGTGGGCCGACCAGGCCACGATCGCGTCGGTGTCGGCGAACGTCGGCGCCTCGGCCGCGTTGAGCACCACCGGCTCGCCGTCGGTCACGATGGCGACCCAGCCCGTGCCCCGGATCGTGGTGTTGAACAGGCCGCCGGCGAGCATCGAGCCGCCCTTGACCCGCTCGATGTTCCACTGCATCGAGGCCGAGAAGGCCAGCACGTTCTTGCCGTTGGCCGAGATCCCGGTGTTCTCCAGGTGGAGCAGGTGCACGTGCTTGCCGGTGTCGGCGATGAACACGTCGCCCTGGCCCTCGACCCGCATCAGCGGCAGGCCCTCGCCGGTGAGCGCCTTCTTGACGAAGCGGCCGGCGCCGCCGCCCTGGAAGTGGAACTGCACGTTGCCCTGGTAGGCCACCATCGAGCCCTGCCGCGCCATGAAGGGCTCGGTGACCCGCACCCGCAGCATCTTGGAGTTCTGCAGGCGCGGGCCCGGACCCTCGGTCTCGGCGAAGCGGCCGTCGACCAGGTCGCCCTTGATCCCGGCGAACGCGTCGCCGGGCGGCTGCTGCCCGCCGCCGTACCCGCCCTGGGGCTGCTGCCCGCCGCCGTACCCGCCCTGGGGCTGTTGGCCGTAGCCGCCCTGGGCCTGGCCCTGGGGCTGGGTGTGCTGGTGCTGGGGCTCCTGGGACTGCTGGGGCTGCTGCGGCTTGGCCTGCTGCGCGCCCGCACCTGGCAGGTCGAGCGGCTCGGTCGACTGCGTGCCCTGGTCGCTGACGTGCTCGGTCCACTGCGAGCCGTCCCAGTAGCGCAGCTCGTGGCGGCCGGTGGGATCGGGGTGCCAGTCGGCGTTCATGCGTGCTCCTCGGTCGGGTCAGTGCTGCGGCGGGTGCTCCTCCGGGTGTCCTACCATCGCGGGGTGGCGGACTGGAAGCGGGGCGCGCGACGGCTGCTCTACCCGGCCTACGAGGCGCGGGTCCTGCGGCGCATGCCCGACACGCTGCCCCAGCACGTCGGCGTGATGCTCGACGGCAACCGGCGCTGGGCCAAGGCCGTCGGCCGCGACACCGCCCACGGCCACCGGGCCGGCGCGGCCAACATCGAGCCGTTGCTCGGCTGGTGCGACGAGGTCGGCATCCAGGTCGTCACCCTGTGGCTGCTGAGCACCGACAACCTCAACCGTCCGGCCGCGGAGCTCGAGCCCCTGCTGGCGATCATCGCCGACGCGGTCGACTCGCTCGCCGACCAGCGCAAGTGGCGCCTGCACCCCGTCGGCGCCCTCGACCTGCTCCCCGACGAGGTCGCGACCCGCCTCAAGGCCGCAGCCGAGGCCACCGCCGACGTCGACGGCATGCTCGTCAACGTCGCCGTGGGGTACGGCGGGCGCCGCGAGATCGCCGACGCCGTGCGGTCCCTGCTGCACGAGCACGCCGAGAAGGGCACCAGCCTCGAGGAGCTCGCCGCCACGCTCGACGTCGAGCACATCGCCGCCCACCTCTACACCAAGGGCCAGCCCGACCCCGACCTCGTCATCCGCACCTCCGGCGAGCAGCGGCTCGGCGGGTTCCTGCTGTGGCAGAGCGCCCGCTCGGAGTTCTACTTCTGCGACGCCTACTGGCCCGACTTCCGCCGCGTCGACTTCCTGCGCGCGGTGCGCGCCTACGCCCTGCGCGAGCGCCGGCACGGCGTCTGAGCTCGCCCCGAGGCGTCGACAACCCGTCACCTCGCGTTCGGGCGTGTCGCCGCTCGCGCGCGACCCGCGCGCCGTACGTTCGCGGCAGTGGCGAGTGGGGAAGCTCGCCGCACCGGGAGGCCCGAGCGTGAGCGATCACGACCTACGCACCAGCGGCGGCACGCGTGCCGTCACGGTGGGAGGACGCCGGCACTCCGGCGTTCGGGCTCCTCTCCGGTCCACCAGCGCTGCCTAGGACCGGGCGAGGGGTGCCCGCACGGTCATGTCAGGAGACCACCGTGGCCCAGACCGCTGACCAGGCCCGCACCTACGTGCTCGACACCAGCGTCCTGCTCGCCGACCCGGCGGCGATGCGCCGCTTCGAGGAGCACGAGGTCGTGCTGCCCGTCGTCGTCATCACCGAGCTCGAGGGCAAGCGCCACCACCCGGAGCTGGGCTACTTCGCCCGCACCGCGCTCCGGATGCTCGACGACCTGCGGGTCACCCACGGCCGCCTCGACGAGCCGGTGCCCGTCGGCGACCACGGCGGCACGATCCGGGTCGAGCTCAACCACACCGACCCGACCGCGCTGCCGTCGGGCTTCCGGCTCGGTGACAACGACACCCGCATCCTCGCCGTGGCCCGCAACCTGGCCGACGAGGGCCGCGTCGTCACGCTGGTGTCGAAGGACCTGCCGATGCGCATCAAGGCCTCGGCCGTCGGCCTCGACGCCCAGGAGTACCGCGGCGAGCGCGTCAGCGACTCCGACGTCGGCTTCTCCGGCATGGCCGAGCTCGACGTCGAGGCCGCGGCGCTCGACGAGCTGTACGACGACGGCGTCGTCGACCTGGCCGCCGCCCGCGACTTCCCCTGCCACCAGGGCCTGGTGCTGCTCTCCGACCGGGGGACGGCGCTGGGTCGGGTCGGCCCCGACAAGCAGGTCCACCTCGTGCGGGGCGACCGCGAGGCCTTCGGCGTCCACGGCCGCAGCGCCGAGCAGCGGGTCGCGCTGGAGATGCTGCTCGACCCCGAGGTCGGCATCGTCTCCCTGGGCGGCCGCGCCGGCACGGGCAAGTCGGCCCTCGCGCTGTGCGCCGGGCTCGAGGCCGTCCTGGAGCGGGGGCAGCACAAGAAGGTCGTCGTGTTCCGGCCGCTGTTCGCCGTCGGTGGCCAGGAGCTCGGCTACCTGCCCGGCTCGGAGTCGGAGAAGATGTCGCCCTGGGGCCAGGCCGTCTTCGACACCCTCGGCGCCATCACCACCAGCGACGTCATCGACGAGGTGCTGGCCCGCGGGATGCTCGAGGTGCTGCCGCTGACCCACATCCGCGGCCGCTCGCTGCACGACGCCTACGTGATCGTCGACGAGGCCCAGTCGCTGGAGCGCAACGTGCTGCTGACCGTGCTCTCGCGCATCGGCGCCAACTCCAAGGTCGTGCTCACCCACGACGTCGCCCAGCGCGACAACCTGCGGGTCGGGCGCCACGACGGCGTCGTCGCGGTCATCGAGAAGCTCAAGGGGCACCCGCTCTTCGCCCACGTCACCCTCACCCGCTCCGAGCGCTCGCCCATCGCCGCGCTGGTCACCGAGATGCTGGAGACGGCCACCGTCTGAGGCCTGCCGGCGTCACGCTGGTCGAGTGAGGCGCCCCGGCGCCTGTCTCGAGGCCACGAGGCCGCAGCGGTCCCGTGGTCTCGAGACGGGACCCCGTCCCTCCTCGACCACCGTGCGGCCGGATCGGTCCCACGCCGGTGACCCTCGACGGAGTCGCGGTGCGACGCAGGTCGTACGTGACGTGCGGGCTCGGTGTGACGTCTGTGGCCGGTGTGACGCCTGTGCCTCAAGATTGCCGCATGTCGTCCACCGGGCACGGCCGTTCGGTTTGCGTCGCCTCAAGCCAGCGTGCATGGTGGTCGAGATCTTGAGTGGTCCCGTGCACGTGGACCCAGCCGATCGCCACCGACCGACTGTCGTCCATCCAACGGGTAGCCCTGTCTTGTCGAAGCACGTGAAGCACGTCCCGAAGCACCGCGCCCCCTCCAAGCGGCCGACCCTCGGGGACCTCGTCCCCGACAGCCTCGAGAAGCTGCCGGTCTCGCCGCGCAAGGCCGTGGGCACGACGCTGCTGCTGTCCACCATGGCCGTCGCCGCGACCGGCACGACCGTGGCCGCGGGCGTCGCCGGGGGCGGCCCCGCCGACGTGGCGGAGGCGGTCGACCACAGCGCGACCGGCGTGACCACCGCCGGCAGCGACGCCGACACGCCGGCCGAGGAGTCGGGCGTCCTCAGCGGCTCGCTCGATGCCACCGCCGACCTGCTCGCCGCCGCGCCCGTGGTCCCCCGCGAGCCCACCCTGTCGCGCTCGGCCGACCGCCGCGACCGCACCGACCCCCTCAAGGCCACCGCGCTCTCCGCCGACGCCGCCGGCGAGGTCGAGGCCGGCGTCCAGGACCTCGCCGACTCCGACCCCCGCGACATCGCCCGGGCCCTGCTGTCCGAGTTCGGCTTCTCCGCCGACCAGTTCGGCTGCCTCGACTCCCTCTACATGCGCGAGTCCGGCTGGAACCCCACCGCCGACAACCCGACCTCCTCGGCCTACGGCATCCCGCAGGCCCTCCCTGGCTCGAAGATGTCCTCCGCCGGCGCCGACTGGGCCACCAACCCGGTCACCCAGATCCGTTGGGGCTTGGGCTACATCCGCGACCGCTACGGCAGCCCCTGCGGCGCCTGGGGCCACTCCGAGTCCGTCGGCTGGTACTAGCCCCTTTGGGCGCGAGCGGCGTCGCGCGCGTCCGTCGGCTCTGGGTCCCGTTGGTACGGCGCGTCGCCGCGCTGCCGCACCGGGCCGGTCCGCCTGGGTGGCCCTCGGCTGGGCCTCCGGCCTGCGGTCGGACTCCGCTCGCCGTCGGCGCTGCCGCGCCGGGCCGGTCCGCCTGGGTGGCCCTCGGCTGGGCCTCCGGCCTGCGGTCGGAATCCGTTTCGCCGTCGGCGCTGCCGCGCCGGGCCGGTCCGCCTGGGTGGCCCTCGGCTGGGCCTCCGGCCTGCGGTCGGAATCCGTTTCGCCGTCGGCGCTGCCGCGCCGGGCCGGTCCGCCTGGGTGGCCCTCGGCCTGGCCTCCGGCCTGCGGTCCCCACGGTGGTCGAGGTGCGAGGAGCGCCAGCGACCAGCCTCGAGACCTCTGCAGCCACCGGTCAGCGCGACCACACGGTGGTCGAGGAAGGCCCGCTGGGGCCTGTCTCGAGACCACGGGGCGGCCGGGTTCAGGAGCAGGTGAAGAGGGTGACCGCGCCGTCGTAGGTGCGGGGCCAGCCGTCGGCGGGCGGGTCCCAGTCGACGTCCTCCCGGCTGGAGCGCAGGTAGGCCAGGGCGGCGGCGCGGTCGGCGAAGACGGCGCGGGGGACGAGGTCGTCGCGGCGAACGTCGTCGAAGTGCCGGCGCAGGACCCGCTCGCCGTTGTCGCTGGAGAAGGTGGTCACGAGCGGGCCGCCGCCGGCCTCGGTGCGCAGGGCAGCCAGGTGGGCGTCGCCGTTGGTGACGACGACGAACGTGCCGCCGGGCCGCAGGACCCGTCGCACCTCGCCGAGCGCCCGGTCGAGGTCGGGCACGTGGTAGAGCATCCACAGCGCCGCCACGACGTCGACGGAGTCGTCGGGCAGCGGGAGGTCCTGCACGTCGGCGACCCGGGCCTCCAGCCCGCGGCTGGCGGTCAGCTCGACCATCCGCTCGGACTGGTCGAGCGCGAGCACGGCCGCGTCGGGCAGCGCGTCGGCCACGCGGGCGGCGAACATGCCCGTGCCGCAGCCGACCTCGACGTACGAGCGCGGGGTGGCGGCCACCACGGCGGCCAGGGCCTCCGTGGCCGGGTCGCGGCCGTCGGCGGTCGGGTGCCACACGGTGGTGCGGACGGCCAGGTGCTCCTCGGTGCGGTACTGCGCCCGGACCGCATCCCGGTCGACCATGCTCACGCGCCGGTCATCCCCTCCACGTCCAGGGCCTCGTCGAGCTCGGCCTCGCTGATCTCGCCGCGCTCGACGTACCCCAGGGCGATGACGGTCTCGCGGATCGTGCGGCCCTCGGCGAGGGCCTGCTTGGCGACCTTGGCGGCGGTCTCGTAGCCGAGCTGCTTGTTGAGCGGCGTCACGACCGAGGGCGAGGACTCGGCGTAGCGGCGCATCCGCTCGGCGTCGGCGGTGGTGCCGTCGACGCAGCGGCGGGCCAGCAGGGTCGTGGACGTCGAGAGCAGCCGCACCGACTCCAGCACGTTGCGGGCCATGACCGGCATGGCCACGTTGAGCTCGAACGCGCCGCTGGCCCCGGCGGCAGTGACCGCGGCGTCGTTGCCGACGACCTGGAAGCAGACCATCAGCGTCGCCTCGGGCAGCACCGGGTTGACCTTGCCGGGCATGATGCTCGACCCCGGCTGCAGGTCGGGCAGGTGGATCTCGGCCAGGCCCGTCGTCGGGCCCGACGACATCCAGCGCAGGTCGTTGCAGATCTTGGTCAGCCCGACCGCGATGGTGCGCAGCACCCCGCTGAGCTCGACGAGGGAGTCGCGGGTGCCCTGGGCCTCGAAGTGGTTGCGGGCCTCGGTGAACGGCTGCCCGGTGGCCTCGGCGAGCACCTCGATCGTGCGCGCGGCGAAGCCGGGCGGGGTGTTGATGCCCGTGCCGACGGCCGTGCCGCCCAGCGGCAGCTCGCGCACCCGGGGCAGCACCGACTCCAGCCGCTCGGCGGCGTAGGCCAGCGTGGCGGCGTACCCGGAGAACTCCTGGCCGAGCATCACCGGGGTGGCGTCCATGAGGTGGGTGCGCCCCGACTTCACCAGGCCGCCGAACTCCTCGGCCTTGGCGGCCAGCGAGTCGTGCAGGACGCCGAGGGCCGGCAGCAGGTCGTCGACCACGGCCAGCGAGACGGCGACGTGGATGGCGGTCGGGAAGGTGTCGTTGCTCGACTGGCTGGCGTTGACGTGGTCGTTGGGGTGGGCCTCGACGCCGCTGCGGGCGGCGAGGGAGGCGACGACCTCGTTGGCGTTCATGTTGCTGCTGGTGCCCGACCCGGTCTGGAAGACGTCGATCGGGAAGGCGTCGTCGTGCGCGCCCGCCGCGACCTCGCGGGCCGCGGCCGCGACGGCCTCGGCCACCTCGGGCGACAGCACGCCGAGCTCGCCGTTGACCACGGCGGCGGCGGCCTTGACGTGGCCGAGCGCGTGCACGAGGGCAGGCTCGATCGGGGTGCCGCTGATGGGGAAGTTCTCGACCGCGCGCTGGGTCTGCGCCCGCCAGAGGGCGTCGACGGGCACCTCCACCTCGCCCATCGAGTCGTGCTCGGTCCTCGTCTGACCGCTGGTCGCGCTGGTGGTCTGGCCGCTCGGCTCCATGTCCGCCACGGTAACCACCCACCCCGGAGGTACGCGCGGCCCGGCGGCGCGTCCGTAGGCTGCGGCCATGTCGCAGTGGCTCGAGGACCTCAGCACCCTGCAGGTCCTCCTGCTCGTGGCCGCCGTCATCGTCGGCGGGTCGGTGCTGGCGGCCCTCCTGGGCGCGCTCCTGGTGCGGATGGGACGGCGGCGCCCGTGGGTCATCGAGCGGTCCAGCCGGCTCTCCATGCGGGGCCTGGAGCTCATCAAGCGGCCGCTGACCATCGTGGTGCTCGACGAGGTCATCGCGGTGATGCGCACCGGCCACTACACCAAGAACATCTCCGACGCCCTGCTGGAGAACCACGACGAGCTCAAGTCGCTGGTCGCCGAGAAGGTGCGGGCCGACCCCAACGCCCGGATCGTGAGCCGGCTGCCCGGCTACGACACCATCGTCGGCGAGGTCTCCGAGACGGTGCTGCGGGTCATCGTCGACATGCTCAACGACCCGCGCATGGACGAGCTGGTCAACGACCTGCTGCGCAACAACCTCGAGCAGATCAAGGTCTCGGTGCGCGAGCGCCACCACGAGGATGCCGAGCCGATGAAGCCCGCCGACCCGGTCCCCGCGCGGCTGCGCTACCGGCACGCCCGGGCCGGCTCCCCGCGCCCCGGCGGGGGTCAGGCGCCGCGTCCGCCGACGTAGAGCCAGTAGGTCTCGTCGCGCTCCTGCAGGCGCACCTCGAGCGGCACCGCGCGCACGTCGTCGAAGACCCGGCCCAGCGCGGCCTCCAGGCCACTCGACTCGGCCGCCGACCAGACCGCCAGGGCGCCGCCGGGCCGCAGCACCCGTCCTACGTCGCTCAGGAAGGGCTCCTCGTAGAGCGCGGCGTTGGCGTCGTGGACGAGGTAGCCGGGCCCGTTGTCGACGTCCAGCAGCACCAGGTCGTACGACGCCGGGCGGGCCTCGGCCACGGCGACGGCGATGTCGGCGACCACGACCCGCACCCGGCCGTCGGCCAGCAGGCCCGGGCCGTGGGGGACGGTGCCGTCACGCATCCACCCGACCAGCGCCTCCTCCACCTCGACGACCGCGCACACCTCGACCCGGGGGTCGGCCAGCACCTCGTGCATCGTGAAGCCGAGCCCGAGGCCGCCGACGACGACCGCGCGGGGCTCGGCGACCGTGTCGAGGGCAGCCCGGGCCAGCGCCCGCTCGGTCGAGACCTCGACGGTGTCCATGACGAACACGCCGTTGGCCCGCAGCTCGAGGGCGGGGGCGCCGGGCGGGTCGTCGGGGCCGGGACGGCGCTCGCGCAGGACCAGCTCGCCGCGCTCGCTCTCGGCGCGGGCGATCTCGACGTGGTCCACGTACCCAGCCTGTCAGCCCGTTCTCATGGGGCTCTCACCTGGGACCCCTACGGTCGTTGAGACATCAACTACCGGACCACCTCGACCCGCTCGGAGGCCGACATGATCCCCACCCTCTTCCGTCCCCGCCCCGCCGGCGCCGCCCAGGACGCCGGGCTGCTGCTGCTCCGTGCCGTGCTCGGCGTCGTGCTCGTCGCCCACGGCTGGCAGAAGCTCGTCGACCAGGGCTTCGGCCCCACCGCCGACGGCTTCGGGGCGATGGGCATCCCCGCGCCCGAGGCCGCGGCTGCGTACGCCATCGCCGTCGAGCTGGGCGGCGGCGTGCTGCTCCTGCTCGGCGCCCTCACCCCGCTCGTCGGCCTGCTCGTCGCGGGCAACATGGCGGGCGCGCTGTGGTTCGTGCACCGCGACGCCTTCTTCGCCACCGACGGCGGCTACGAGTTCGTGCTGACTCTCGGCGTCGCCGGCTTGGCCCTCGCGGCGCTGGGCAGCGGTCGCTGGTCGGTCGACCGGGCGCTGTTCGGCCCCGAGTCCGGCGCCGCCGCGCCGGCCGAGCAGCGCGAGGCGCAGCCCGCCGGGGCCCACGTCAGCCGCTGACGATCTCCTCGGCGTGGGCCGCGACCCACGCCAGCAGCGGCGACATCGCCTCGACGAGGCCCTCGCCGAGCGGCGTGAGGGCGTACTCCACCCGCGGCGGCACCTCGGGGTGGGCGGTCCGACTGACCAGGCCGTCCGCCTCGAGGGTCTTGAGCGTCGAGGCCAGCATCTTCTCGCTGATGCCGCCGACCGCTCGGCGCACCTCGCCCCAGCGCAGCGTGCCGTCGGCCAGCGCCGCCAGCACGAGCACGCCCCACTTGCTGGTCACGTGGTCGAGGACGACGCGCGAGGGGCAGGCCGGGGTGAAGACGCCGTCCTGCTGGTCGCGCAGGGTCTGCAGGCTGAGCACGTCGTCATGCTAACCAAAAGGTGGGTACTCCTTCTCGGGAAGCATCAACGACCAGGCCGGGTTCGGGCTGGGTGACACCCCGTCCACGACCCACAGGAGCACCCATGACCACCCTCGTGACCGCCGCCTCCGGCCAGCTCGGCCGCCTCGTCCTCGACGTCCTCCTCGACCGCGGGGTCGCGCCCGGCGACCTCCGGGCCGGCGCCCGCACGCCGTCCGCCCTGGCGCCGTACGCCGAGCGCGGGGTGGAGGTCGTCCACCTCGACTACGACGACGCGGCGTCGGTGGAGGCGGCTGTGGCCGGGACCGAGAAGGTGCTGCTGGTCTCCGGCAGCGAGGTCGGCCGTCGCGTCGAGCAGCACGGCCGGGTGGTCGCCGCCGCCGCGGCTGCCGGGGTCGGCCAGCTCGTCTACACCAGCGCCCCGCTGGCCACCACGGCCGACTTCGCCCTCGCGCCGGAGCACAAGGCGACCGAGGAGGCCATCGCCGCCGCCGGCGTCCCGGCGACGGTGCTGCGCAACAACTGGTACCACGAGAACTACGCCCCGGACCTCGCCACCGCCCGCGAGGCCGGGGTGCTCGTCTCGAGCGCGGGGGAGGGCCGGGTGGCCAGCGCCGCCCGGGCCGACTACGCCGAGGCCGCCGCGGTCGTCCTCACCACCGACGGCCACGTCGGGCAGACCTACGAGCTGGCGGGCGACGTCGCGTGGACGCCGCAGGTGCTCGCCGACACCCTCGGCGAGGTGCTCGGCCGCGAGGTGCGGCTGCAGCCCGTCTCCACCGAGGAGCACGTCGCGCTGCTGGAGTCCCACGGCCTCGACGCCGGTACGGCGGGGTTCGTGGCCTCCATCGACGACGCCCTCCGCCGCGGGGTGCTGGCCGGGTCCGACGGCACCCTGGCGCGCCTGCTCGGTCGCCCGACGACGCCGCTCGCCGAGGGGCTGCGGGCCCTCGCCGGCTGAGCCGGGACGACCGAGCCCGCGGGTGGGCCACCTCACCCGGTGGCCACCCCGCGGGTGGTCCCGGCGGCCGGGCTGCTCTGGCACCGTCGAGGACATGAGTGGACACGACGACGAGCAGGAGCCGCAGGGCCAGGTCTCGGAGGTCAACAGCCTGGGCGACGGGCCCGGCCCGATCAGCGACAGCCAGGGCGTCGCCGGCAACCCGGAGGCACCGCCCGCGGAGGACGTGGCCGCCGGGCCCAACTCCAACCCGCACCGCGAGCCCCACCGCGCCCGGGGCGAGGACCTCGAGGGCGACGGCACGGGAGGCCTGGGCGGCAAGTCGGGCGACGGCCGCTAGGGCCCCGCTCGTGGAGCACCGCTCAGCCCTGTGACCGCACCCGGATGCCGCTGAGCGGCACCGTCACGGTGCCGGCGGGGTCGGTGAAGAAGTCATTGCCCTTGTCGTCGACGACGATGAAGGCCGGGAAGTCCTCGACCTCGATCTTCCAGACCGCCTCCATGCCGAGCTCGGCGTACTCGACGACCTCCTGGCTGCGGATGCAGTCCTGGGCCAGCCGCGCCGCCGGCCCTCCGATCGAGCCCAGGTAGAACCCGCCGTGGGTGCCGCAGGCGTCGGTGACGGCCTTGGACCGGTTGCCCTTGGCCAGCATCACCATCGACCCGCCGGCGGCCTGGAACTGCTCCACGTAGGAGTCCATGCGCCCGGCCGTCGTCGGGCCGAACGAGCCCGACGCCATGCCCTCGGGCGTCTTGGCCGGCCCGGCGTAGTAGACCGGGTGGTCGCGCAGGTAGGACGGCATCTCCTCGCCCGCGTCGAGCCGCTCCTTGATCTTGGCGTGCGCGATGTCGCGGGCGACGACGAGCGGGCCGGTGAGCGAGAGCCGGGTCTTGACGGGGTGCCTCGACAGCTCGGCCAGGATCTCGGCCATCGGCCGGTTGAGGTCGATGTCGACGACCTCGCCACCCGCGATGTCCTCGGCGACCCCCGCGTCGGGCATGTACTGCGCGGGGTCGGTCTCGAGCTGCTCGAGGAAGACGCCCTCGGGCGTGATCTTGCCCAGGGCCTGCCGGTCGGCGGAGCAGGAGACGGCGATGGCGACCGGGCACGACGCGCCGTGGCGGGGCAGCCGCACGACCCGCACGTCGTGGCAGAAGTACTTGCCGCCGAACTGCGCGCCGATGCCGAACGACTGCGTCAGCTCGAAGACCTGCTGCTCCAGCTCGAGGTCGCGGAAGCCGTGCGCCGCCATCGACCCCTCGGTCGGCAGGTGGTCGAGGTAGTGCGCGCTGGCGTACTTGGCGGTCTTCAACGCGTACTCCGCGCTCGTGCCGCCGATCACGATCGCCAGGTGGTACGGCGGGCACGCGGCCGTGCCGAGCGAGCGGATCTTCTCGTCGAGGAACGACAGCATCCGGGTCGGGTTGAGGATCGCCTTGGTCTCCTGGAACAGGAACGACTTGTTGGCCGACCCGCCGCCCTTGGCCATGAAGAGGAACTTGTACTCCGGCGTGCCGCTCGCGGGCGTCGGGGTCGAGTAGAGCTCGACCTGCGCCGGGAGGTTGGTGCCGGTGTTCTTCTCCTCGTACGTCGTCAGCGGGGCCAGCTGGGAGTAGCGCAGGTTGAGCCGGGTGTAGGCGTCGTAGACGCCCCGACTGATGGCCTCGGCGTCGTCGGCGCCGGTGAGCACGCCCTCGGACTTCTTGCCCATGACGATCGCGGTGCCCGTGTCCTGGCACATCGGCAGCACGCCGCCGGCGGAGATGTTGACGTTCTTGAGCAGGTCGAGCGCGACGAACCGGTCGTTGCCCGACGCCTCGGGGTCGTCGATGATCCGGCGGAGCTGGGCGAGGTGGGCCGGGCGCAGGAAGTGGCTGATGTCGTGCATCGCCTCGGCCGTCAGCCGCTGCAGGGCCTCCGGGGCGACCTTGAGGAAGGTCTGGCCGGCGACCTCCACCGTCGAGACGCCCTCGGTCGTCACGAGCCGGTAGGGCGTGTCGTCGGGACCCGTGGGCAGCAGGTCGGAGTAGCGGAACTCGGGGCCGGGCGCGCTGGTCACGAAGGTGGAGCGTAACCGCTGCCTGGAGTGGGGCCGCGACCCCCGACCGCGGGGCCCGTCGGGAGGATCGGTGGCCGCCCCGGCCGCGGGCGACGGCTGGGGTCCGGGGGCCGGTTCAGGCGGAGGGGCCGCCGCCGTCGGCCGAGGCCGTGCCACCCGCGCACGAGGCCATCGGCTCGGGCGCGGTGACGCCGTCCTGGAACTCCTGCACGAACAGCGCCAGCCGCGGGTCGTCGGCCGCGGTGAGCTGGAGCTGGCGGCCCCAGACGGTGACGACCACGGGCGCCGGCAGGTCGTCGTACGGCGAGAGGATGCCGTTCTGCGGCAGCTGGTCGGCCAGGGTCTCGACGTCCTCGGCCGGCAGGTCGGGCGCGTGGGTGATCCACACGGTGCCGTGCTCGAGGTCGTGCACCGCGTTCTCGTCGGGCACCGGCTCGTCGTACACCCCGCAGTCGAGCCACTCCGCGTCGTGCGCGCCGCCGACGGGCGGCACCTGCTCGTAGTCGACCGGCTCCTCGACGTGGGTGGTGGGCAGGTCGTCGTACGCCTCCACGGCGGACAGGTCGGACGGCCCGGCGGAGCCCGCGGGGTCGCCGCCGGCGCTCGGACCCGGCTCGTCCTCGCCGTCGAGCATCACCAGCGGGACGACGATCGCCGCGGCCAGCACGACCACGGCCGCCACGGCCGCGAGCACCAGGCGTCCCCGGCCCCGCTTCGGGGCCGACGGGGGCTGGAAGGGCTGGGCAGGCGGGAACGGCGGGTACGGCGGGGGAGGGCCCCAGCCCGGCGGGGGCGGAGGCGGGGGCGGGGTCGTCGGGGGTCCCCAGGCGGGCGGCTCCGGAGGCGGCTGCGTCACGCCGCCAGGGTCGCACGTCCCCCCAACGACGCTGACCCGTCGTGGATGCACGACGGGTCAGCAGCGGGTGGTGCGGGGCTGGTGCGGGGCTGGTGCAGGGCTGGTGCGGGGGTGGTGCAGGTGAGGTCGGTCAGCCGGCGGCGGCGGGCTGCTCGGCGGCGGCCTCCATGGCGTGGCCGTGGATGCGGCCGGCACGGGAGCGGTCGACGGTGAGGTTCTCGCCGGTCTGCGGGTCGAACAGGTGCATCTTGGCCGTGTTGACCCAGATTTCGGCCTCGTCGCCCTCGGCGATGGTGCTCGCGCCGTCGAGGGAGACGACCAGCTGCGTGCGCAGCGCCTCGCCGTCGAGGTCGCGCTCGAGCTGCTGGAGCTGCTGCTGCACCTCCGGCGGCGCCTCGAAGGGCAGGTAGGCGTAGGCCTCGTTGCCCAGCCACTCCACGACGTCGACCTGGGCCCGGAAGGTCGAGCCCTTGCCGGGGTCGTCGACGACCGAGGCGTCCTCGAAGTGCTCGGGCCGGATGCCGGCGATGAGGAGTCCCTTGCCGGCGGCCTTCTCGGCCTTCTCGGCCGGGATCTCGACGGACCCGAAGGGCAGCTTGACCGAGGTGCCCTCGACGGTGGCGGGCAGGAAGTTCATCGGCGGCGAGCCGATGAAGCCGGCCACGAACAGGTTGCCGGGGTTCTCGTAGAGCTCGCGCGGCGAGGCCAGCTGCTGCAGGACCCCGCGCTTGAGCACCGCGACGCGGTCACCGAGCGTCATGGCCTCGGTCTGGTCGTGGGTGACGTACACCGTGGTGATGCCGAGCCGCTTCTGCAGCCGGGCGATCTCGGTGCGCATCTGGCCGCGCAGCTTGGCGTCGAGGTTGGACAGCGGCTCGTCGAAGAGGAACGCGTCGGCGTCGCGGACGATCGCGCGGCCCATGGCGACCCGCTGTCGCTGGCCGCCGGACAGGTTGCCGGGCTTGCGGTCGAGGTGCTCGTCGAGCTCGAGGGTCTTCGACGCCGCGCGGACCTTCTCGTCGACCTCGCTGTCGGGGGCCTTGGCCAGCCGCAGCGGGAAGGCGATGTTCTCGTAGACGCTCAGGTGCGGGTAGAGCGCGTAGTTCTGGAACACCATCGCCAGGTTGCGGTCGCGCGGGGCGAGGTCGTTGACCCGCTTCTCGCCGATCACCATGTCGCCGGAGGTGATGTCCTCCAGGCCCACGATCATCCGCAGCAGCGTCGACTTCCCGCAGCCCGACGGGCCGACGAGGATCATGAACTCGCCGTCGGCGATGTCGATGCTGACGTCGTTGACCGCGGGGAAGCCGTCGCCGTACTTCTTGACGATGTTCCTCATCGAGATACCGGCCATGGACGGATCACCCCTTCACTGCGCCGGAGGTCAGGCCGGCGACGATCTTGCGCTGGAAAATCAGGACGATGACGACGATCGGGATCGTCGCGACGACGGCCGCTGCGGCGAGCAGGGAGGCCGGTCGGTTGAACGGGTCGGCGCCGACGAAGAACGACAGGGCCGCCGGGATGGGTCGCGCCGCCTCGGTCGAGGTGAGCGAGATGCCGAAGACGAAGTCGTTCCAGGCGAAGAAGAACGTCAGGATGGCCGCGGTGAAGACGCCGGGCGCGGCCAGCGGCACGATCACCCGCCGGAAGGCCTGCCACGACGTGGCGCCGTCGACCTGGGCCGCCTGCTCCATCTCCCACGGGATCTCCCGGAAGAACGCCGACAGGGTCCAGATCGCCAGCGGCAGCGTGAACGACATGTAGGGGATGATCAGGCCCGGCCACGTGTCGTAGATGCCGATCGCGCGCCACATGTCGAACAGCGGCCCGACCAGCGAGACCACCGGGAACATCGCGATCACCAGGGCCATGGTGAGCACGAACTTCTTGCCCTGGAACTCCAGGCGGGCGATGGCGTACGCCGCCAGCGTGGCGATCACGACCGAGAGGAACGTCGCGATCAGCGAGATGCCGATCGAGTTGCGGATGGCGTCGAGGAACTGCCCGTTGTCGAGCACCGAGCGGTAGTTGTCCAAGCCGGCGTTGGTGCCCTCGGCCGGGAAGAACCCGGGGTTGCCGACGGTGACCGACTCCTGGGTCTTGAACGACAGCGAGATGATCCAGGCCACCGGCAGCAGGCACCAGGCCAGCACGAACAGCACGCCGACGACGAGTCCGACCTTCTGCTTCATGGTCTCAGCCCTCCTGTCGGGCGGCGGCCAGGTCGACGCGGAACACCTTGACGATGACCGCGGCGACGATGATGACGGAGATGAAGAGCAGCACCGAGAGTGCCGAGCCGATGCCCAGCTGGAACTGCTCGATCACCTGCCGGTAGGTCAGGAACGAGATCGACTCGGTGCCGTTGGCGCCGGCGGTCATGACGAAGATGTTGTCGAAGATGCGGTAGGCGTCGAGGGCCCGGAAGAGCACCGCGACCATGATCGCCGCGCGCATGTTGGGCAGGATCACCCGGGTCAGCCGTTGCCACCAGGTCGCCCCGTCGACCTTGGCCGCCTCGAGCATGTCCTCCGAGACCTGGGCCAGGCCGGCCAGGAGCAGCAGCGACATGAACGGGGTGGTCTTCCAGATCTCGGAGAGCATGATCGCCGCGATCGACGACGGGTACTCGGCGAACCAGTTGAAGTCGTCGCCCACGAACGGGAGCCAGCTGTTGATGAACCCGTTGGTGTTGGAGAACGCGAACTGCCAGGCGAAGCCCGAGACGACCGTGATGATGCCGTAGGGGATGAGGATCGAGGTCCGGATGAGGCCGCGGGCGAAGATCACCCGGTGCATCACCATCGCGAAGGCGAAGCCGATGACGAGCTCGACGACGACGGTCACGACCATGATGAAGACCGTGTTGGCGGTGGTCTTCCAGAACAGCCCGTCGGTCAGCGCGGTGACGTAGTTGTCGATCCCGATGAAGGCCCGGTCGTCGGGCGCGGTGAGGGAGTAGTCGAACAGCGACAGGTAGAGCGCCCGCAGCATCGGGAACGCCGTCACCAGCAGCATCAGCACGATGGCCGGCGCCACCAGCTTGCGGCCGAGGCTGTTCTCGGCCCGGGCCCGGTCGGAGACCGGCGGCTTGACGCCCTTGCGAGCGCCCTGGTCGCCCGGCTCGGTGCGCGGTGCGGTCACGGTGCTCACAGCAGGGCCTTCCCGCTCAGGACGTCCTCGAGGAACTGCTGGGACCGCTCCGGGGTGGAGTCGGGGTCCACCGATGCCGGCGAGTGCCAGCGGGCCTGGACGGCGTTGGAGATCTGGCTGTAGAACGCGCTCTTGGGTCGCGGCCCACCGCTGTCGATGCTCTGGCGCCACAGGTCGAGCAGCTCGGCCGGGTAGGCCTCGCGCAGGCGCTGCTCCTCGTAGACCGAGGAGCGTGACGGCATCAGGCCGTCGTTGACGGCCAGCTCGAGCTGCGCCTCGGGGTCGCTCACGCAGAGCGCGGCCTCCTTGGCCCAGTCGACGTGCTTGCCGTAGGCCCCGACGCCGATGTCGATGCCACCGATCGGGGGCTTGGACTCCTCGCCCTGCACCGTCTGCGGGTAGCGGGCGAAGCCGAGGTCGTCGAGCTGCTGCTCGTCGGCCGGGCCGCCGGGCTGGCCGAGGAGGTCGACGTAGTTCTTGTAGACGAACGTCCAGCTCGTCATGAACTCACCGGGGCCGTCGGCGGGGTACATCGCACCCAGGCTGGTGCCCTCGTTGGAGGTGGTGAGGTCGGGCTGGCGGGCGGGGGAGTCAGCCAGCTTCTGGATGACCGCCGCGGCGTCCTTGCCGGCCTGGGAGTCGATGGTGACCTTGGCGTCGCGGCCGTCCTCGGCCGTGTCGGGGTCGATGATGTTGCCGCCGGCGCCCTCGATGAGGGCGTTGATCCACACGACGTACCCCTCGTAGCGGTTGGCCTGGACGCCGACCGTGCCGCCCTGGGAGGAGGCGGCGTCGATGACCTGGTCCCACGTGACGGGCTGGCTCATGTCGAGGCCCGCGGCCTCGGCCAGCGACTTGCGGTACCAGAGGACCTGGGTGTTGGCCCACTGCGGGACCGCGAAGATCTTGTCCTCCCACTTCACCGTCTCGGCCGAGCCGGCGAGGGTGTCCTGGTCGTCGACCGCCTGCCCGGCCTGGTCGCCGGTGAACTCGGCCAGCCAGTCGGCGTTGGCGAACTCGGCCACGAAGACCGGGTCGAGGCTCATCAGGTCGGTCGAGCTGTCCTCCGCGGCCAGGCGGCGGGCCAGCTGGGTGCGCTGGTCGGTCGCGCTCGCGGGGAGCAGGTTGATCTTGATGTCGTACTGGTCGGTGCTGCACCGCTCGGCCAGCTGGGTGAGCGTGGCCTGCCCGTCGGGGTTGATGTACCAGTTCAGGGTCGGCTTGCCCTCGCTGCCGCAGGCGGACAGGAGCGTCCCGCCCAGCACCAGCGCCGCTGCGGCGGCCAGGCCCCGGCGCCGGCGGCCCCGTCGGGCTGAGGTCCTCGTCCCGGTCGTGCTCGGATCCATCGGTCGTCCCTCCCGCTCGTGTACCTCGTCACACCCTGGCGGTCTCGTCCCCGGCTGTCCAGCGATCCGGGGGGTGGGACGCAGGCGCACGAGTGGGGCAGGTGGGACCATGCGCGACCGTCGGGCCGGGGCTCTCCGAGGGGTCGGGGCGGTGCCCGCTAGTGTGAGCCGGGTCACTTCACGACGGATCGTCCGGCACGTACCTGCCGGTGGAGGGAGCACACACCATGGCCACAGTGACGTTCGAGAAGGCCCAGCGATGGTACCCGGGGGCCGATGCCCCGGCGGTGCCGGGGCTCGACCTGGAGATCCGCGACGGGGAGCTCATGGTCCTCGTCGGACCGTCCGGGTGCGGCAAGTCGACCACCCTGCGCATGCTCGCGGGGCTCGAGGAGGTCGACGACGGCAGGATCTACGTCGGTGAGCGCGACATCACCGACGTCGCGCCGAAGGACCGGGACATCGCGATGGTGTTCCAGAACTACGCGCTCTACCCGCACATGTCGGTCGCCGACAACATGGGTTTCGCGCTCAAGATGGCCAAGGTGCCCGAGGCCGAGCGGAAGAAGCGGGTGGCCGAGGCCGCCGAGCTGCTCGGGCTGACGGAGTACCTCGCCCGCAAGCCCAAGGCCCTCTCCGGCGGCCAGCGGCAGCGTGTCGCGATGGGCCGGGCCATCGTGCGCAGCCCCCAGGTCTTCTGCATGGACGAGCCGCTGTCCAACCTCGACGCCAAGATGCGTGTGCAGACCCGCACCGACATCGCCCGGCTCCAGTCCGACCTCGGCGTCACCACCGTCTACGTCACCCACGACCAGGTCGAGGCCATGACGATGGGCGACCGGGTCGCGGTGATGAAGGACGGCGTCATCCAGCAGGTCGACACGCCGCTGGCGCTGTACGACCGCCCAGCCAACCTGTTCGTGGCCGGCTTCATCGGCTCGCCCCAGATGAACCTGGTCGAGGCCACCGCGGTCGACGGCCGGGCGCGCATCGGCGAGTACGCCGTGCCCGTGGACCCGGCGGCGGAGAAGACGATGTCGGGCCGCATCACGGTCGGCGTGCGTCCGGAGTCGTGGCGGGTCGTCCCGGCCGGCGAGAGCGGCCTGCCGGTGCGGGTCACCGTGGTCGAGGAGCTGGGTGCGGACGGGTACGCCTACGGCACCTCCGACGTCGCCGGCACGCCGTCCAACGTCATCGTGCGGGTGCCCGGTCGCGACTCGGTCCGCAAGGGCGAGACCATCCACGTCACGACCGACCCCCAGCACGTGCACGTCTTCGACACCGACACCGGCGAGCGACTCTCGGCCTGAGGGCGTCGGTTCGCCGGTCGACGGGTCGGGTCGGGTGGCGGAAGAGCCTGGCAAGCGAGGGAATCCCCGGTCAGCCGGGGATTCCTCGCCCCGGCCGGCGAGCAGCTACCGCGCGCCTCAGGCGCGGCGGGCGTTGCCGGTGATGGCCTCGACGAAGGTGGGCCACAGCGGCTCGGGCATGTCGTGGCCCATGCCTTCGACCAGCAGCAGCTCGGCGCCGGGGATCGCGGTGGCGGTCGCGCGGCCGCCCGAGACGTGCACCATCTTGTCGGCCAGGCCGTGCACGACGACGGTGGGCACGTCGAGCGCCCGCAGCCCGGGGGTGCGGTCGGCGGTGGTCACGATCGCGGCCATCTGCCGCGTCGTGCCGGACAGGGACACGCCGCGGTCGTAGGTGTCGGCGGCCCGCTTCTCCACCTTCTCCTTGGTCTGCGGGTAGGCGGGCGAGCCGATGAGGCCCCAGGTCGCGGTGCTGGAGCGGATGTAGCCCTCGCGGCCCTGGCTGGCGGTGAGCAGGTTGCGGAGCAGCACCGGGTGCTGCCAGCCGACGGTGCGCCGGCCCGTGGTCGACATGATGCTGGCCATCGAGCGCACCCGGCCCGGCTCGAGCAGCGCCATGCACTGCACGACCATGCCGCCCATCGACACCCCGGCCACGTGGGCCGAGGCGATGCCGAGGTGGTCGAGCAGGCCGAAGGCGTCGCGGGCCAGGTCGTCGAGGGTGTACGGCGGCGTGACGCGCATGCCGGTGAAGCCGCGCACCAGCATCGACCGGCTCACCCGGCCCCGCGCACGGCTCGACCGGCCGACGTCGCGGTTGTCGAAGCGGATGACGTGGAAGCCCTCGCGGGCGAGCATCTCGCACAGCGGTGCGTCCCACCACGTCATCGGGCCGCCCAGGCCCATCACCAGCAGCAGCGGCTCGTCCTCGGGGTCGCCGAAGGTCTGGTAGCACAGCTCGATGTCACCGGAGACCGGCGCGAAGAGCTCCTCGGAGACGGACACGGGCGCAGGAGCGGATGGCACGGCCTCCATCCAAGCACGCGGGAACAGCCTGGATCTCCCCACGGGTGAGCCGCCTGTGGTTACCGTCACACCATGTCTGAGAACCCGTTGGGGTCCTTCCTGCTCCCGGACGGCTTCGGTCGGCCGCACCTGGCCGCCGTGCTGCGGGAGGGGAGCGTGGTGACCGAGGTCGGTCGGTACGCCGTCCGCGCGCGCGAGGAGCGACGGCTGCGGCGCTCGCGTGCCTACACCGCCCGCGCCTCGTCCCGCGCCGCCGAGCCGGTCGTGCTGGTGCCCGGCTTCCTCGCCGGCGACGCCACGCTCACCGCGATGGCCCGCACCCTGCGCGCCCGCGGCTTCCGGACCTACCGCTCCCAGATCCGGGCCAACGTCGGCTGCACCATGGACGCCGCCACCCTGCTCGAGACCCGGCTCGAGGCGATCGTGGCCCGCCGCGGCACCCGGGTCCAGCTCGTCGGGCACAGCCTCGGCGGCATGATCTCCCGCGGCCTCGCCGTACGCCGCCCCGACCTCGTCGCGGGCATCGTGACGCTCGGCAGCCCGATGCTGGCGCCGGGCGCCCACCACCTGCTGCTCTCGTGGGGGGTCGAGGGCCTGGTCCGGCTCAGCCGGGCCGGGGTGCCGGGCCTGATGGCCGAGGACTGCGTGGCCGGCGCCTGCGCCCGCCAGAGCTGGGAGGAGAGCCGCGAGCCGCTGGCCGCCGACGTCGGGTTCACCGCCGTCTACTCCCAGCGCGACGGCATCGTCGACTGGCGGGCCTGCATCGACCCCGCGGCCGTGGCCGTCGAGGTCACCGCGTCCCACTGCGGCATGGCGGTCGACCCCCGCGTCATCGACGAGGTCGCCGCGGCCCTGCGTCGGCAGATGGACACCGGACGGGTGGTCCTCCGCTCGGCTTGAGCCCGCACCCTGGAGGGACCGGGATGGTGCTGTCCGTTGGACACACTGGGTGGGCCGTGCAGGGACCGCCCAGTGTGTCCACCGGTCAGTAAGGACCGGCGGGTGGCCGGCCGGGGACGGGTCAGAGGCCGCCGAAGTCGATGGCCGAGAACGGCCGCAGCTTCTCCAGCCGGTGCTCGGAGTGGATCGAGCGGATCGTGCCCGAGCGCGACCGCATGACCAGCGAGTGCGTGCTGCAGCCACCGGCGGAGTAGCGCACGCCCTTCATCAGCTCGCCGTCGGTGATGCCGGTGGCGACGAAGAAGCAGTCGTCACCGGTGACGAGCTGGTCGGTGGTCAGCAGGGCCTCGGGGGACAGGTCGTGGCCGGCGTCGATGGCCCGCTGCCGCTCCTCGTCGTCCGTGGGCCACAGCCGACCCTGGATGACGCCGTCCATGCACTTCATCGCGCAGGCGGCGATGATGCCCTCGGGCGTGCCACCGATGCCGAGCAGCAGGTCGATGCCGGTCTCGGGGCGGGCGGCCATGATGGCGCCGGCGACGTCGCCGTCGGTGATGAACTTGATCATCGCGCCGGTCGCCCGGATCTCCTCGACCAGCGTCTCGTGGCGGGGCCGGTCGAGGAGCACGACGGTGACGTCGGAGGCCTTCTTGCCCTTGGCCTTGGCGACCTGGTGGATGTTCTCGGCGACCGGGTAGCGCAGGTCGACGACGTCGGCGGCCTCGGGGCCGGTGACCAGCTTCTCCATGTAGAACACCGCGGACGGGTCGTACATCGAGCCGCGCGGGGAGACGGCGAGCACGGCCACGGCGTTGCTCATGCCCTTGGCGGTCAGGGTGGTGCCGTCGATCGGGTCGACCGCCACGTCGCACTCGGGGCCGGTGCCGTCGCCGACCTCCTCGCCGTTGTAGAGCATCGGGGCGTTGTCCTTCTCGCCCTCGCCGATGACGACGGTGCCGCGCATGCCGATGGTCGAGATCATCACCCGCATCGCGTTGACCGCGACGCCGTCGGCGCCGTTCTTGTCACCGCGGCCGACCCAGCGGCCGGCGGCCATGGCCGCGGCCTCGGTGACGCGGACGAGCTCGAGGGCCAGGTTGCGGTCGGGTGAGCTGGGAGCGACTTCGAACTGCGGCGGCACGGCGGTCGGGCTCATGGCCGGACCCTATCGCCAGAGGGACAGCACGCCGACCGCCGCGACCAACGACACGGGGGTGAGCGCCAGCGAGACCCGGTGGAACTCCGGCAGGGGCGCCCGGCCGTCCTGCGCCACCAGGGTCCGGCGCCAGAGCAGGTTGGCCAGCGAGCCCGACAGGGTCAGGCCGGACCCGACGTTGAGGCCGACGAGGGCGGCCAGGACGGCGACGTCGCCCAGGGGCGCGACGAGCGGCACCAGCAGCAGGGTGGCCGAGAGGTTGGTCAGCACGTTGGCCAGCGCGGTGGCCAGGGCCGCGATGCCGAGCAGGGCCCAGAATCCCGTCCCCGCCGGTACGACGCCCGCCACCGCCTCGCCGAGGAACCCGTCGCCGATGGCCGCGACGACCACGCCCAGCGCGAGCACGAGCAGCGCGAACTCGGGGTGGGCGGCCGCGGCCGCGTCGGGCACGCTCAGCAGCCGCCGCGCGCGGCCCCAGGCCACCAGCACGACCGCGGCCGCGCCGGCCACCCAGCACGGGTCGACGCCCAGCGGGGAGGTCGCCGCGAACCCGACCAGCATCACCAGCACGACCGCCGTCGGCACGACCGGCAGCGGCGGCGCCGGGGCGACCTCGGACGCGGCGGCCCCGGACAGGTCGCGGCGGAAGAACAGCCGGAGGCCGGCGTACTCGACGAGGAGGACGACCACGAGCACGGGGGCCATGGCGGCGGCGAACCCGGCGAAGGTGAGGTCGAGGGAGGGGACGGCCAGCAGGTTGGTCAGGTTGGAGACCGGGAGCAGCAGCGAGGCGGAGTTGGCCATCCGCAGGCAGGCGTAGGCGCCCGGGCGCTCGGCGACCCCGGCCGCACGGGCCGCGGCGACCACGACCGGGGTCAGCAGCACGACGGTGGCGTCGAGGCTCAGCACCGCCGTGACGGCGGCGGCGACCAGGAAGGCGACCGTGAGCAGCCGCACCGGCCCGCCGCCGCGCAGCAGCCCGCCCGCCGCCTCGAACAGGCCGGCCCGGGCGCAGACCTGGGCCACGACCAGGATCGCCACCAGGAACGCCACGACCGGCAGCAGCTCGCGGACGACCTCGACGGTCCGGTCGACGTCGACGAGCCCGGTGAGGACCACCACCGCCGCCGCGAGGACCGAGACGACGGCCTCCACGGCCCGGGGCGGGTGCCGGTAGGCCACGACGAGCAGAGCCCCGAGGGCACCGACCGCGACGAGGTCGACGGCGGGCACCGGGGAAACCTACGGCACGATGGTGGGGTGAGTGAGCGACCGGCCCGCTACGAGCGGTCCTTCAGCGGCCTGATCGCGGCCATCGTGGTCACCGTGCTGGCGGTGGGCGCGTTCGTGCTGTTCACCGGCACCTTCCGGGACCCGCAGGAGCGTGGGGTGCCGACGGTGGAGTACCTGCCGCTGGTCCGCGACCTGCAGGCGTCGGGTGCGACGGTGGTCTACCCGTCCTCGCTGCCCGAGGGCTGGCGCTCGACCGACGTGCGCTACGAGCCGGGTGAGGAGCCGCGCTTCGAGCTCAACCTCTACACGCCCGACGACGACTTCGTGGGCCTGCGCCAGGTCGCCGAGGAGGTCGACGACGTGCTCGGCGACGCCGGCGTGGACGACGCCTCCGAGGAGGACCCGCTGAGCGGCGTCGAGGGCCCGGTGGCGACCTGGCAGGGCTGGGCCGACCCCGACGGTGACCGGGCCTACACCGCCCAGGTCCGCACGCCGAGCGCCACCGACACCGTGGTGGTGTACGGCGACGTGTCGGCCGAGGAGCTGGCCGACCTGGTGCGCCGGTTGACCACCGAGCCCGTGCCGGACGGGACTAGGAGCCCGGCTCCGACGTCGTCGACCCCGCCTGCGTGACCTGCTCGAGGCGCTCGCGGGCGCCGTCGAGCCAGTCCTGGCAGATGGTGGCGAGCGCCTCGCCGCGCTCCCACAGGGCGAGCGACTCCTCCAGGGTCGTGCCGCCGGCCTCGAGGCGGCGCACCACCTCGACGAGCTCCTCGCGGGCCTCCTCGTAGGAGGGCTTCTCGGTCATGCGTCCTCCTCGGGGACGTCGGTGGGGGAGGACTCGGTGGAGACGACCTCCGCGTGCACCCGGCCGTCGGCGACCCGCACGCTGACGGCGGCGCCCGCGGCGAGGGCCGCCACGGAGGCGACGACGTGGCCGTCGGGGCCCTGCAGCACGGCGTACCCCCGCTGGAGCGTGGCGAGCGGCGAGAGGGCGCGGGCCCGGGCGCGCTGGTGGGCGACGTCGTCGGCGGCGCGGTCGAGCCGGTGCCGCAGCGTGCGGCGGGCGCGCTCGCGCAGCGCGTCGAGCTCGAGCACGTGCCGGTCGACGAGGGTGGTCGGGTCGGCGAGCGCGGGGCGGGAGCGCAGGGCGTCGAGCCCGGCCTGCTCGCGCGCGACCCGCGCGGTGACGACCGAGCGCAGCCGGTCGCGGGCCTGGCCGACGCCGTGGAGCTCGGCGACCACGTCGGGCACGACCAGCTTGGCGGCGTCGGTGGGGGTGGCGGCGCGCACGTCGGCGACGAGGTCGAGCAGCGGCTGGTCGGGCTCGTGCCCGATGGCGGAGACCACCGGGGTGCGGGCCTTGGCCACGGCGCGCAGCAGACCCTCGTCGCTGAACGGCAGCAGGTCCTCGACCGACCCGCCGCCGCGGGCGATGACGACCACGTCGACCCCGTCGTCGCGGTCGAGGCGGGCCAGCGCCTCCATCACCTCGGCCGCGGCGCGTGAGCCCTGCATGGTCGCGTGGGCGACGGCGAACTCGACCGCCGGCCACCGCCGCCGGGCCACCTCGACCACGTCGCGCTCGGCCGCCGAGGCGGGCGCGGTGACCAGGCCGACCCGCCGCGGCAGGAAGGGCAGCCGCCGCTTGAGCGCGGGGTCGAACAGGCCCTCGGCGGCCAGCAGCTGCCGCCGCCGCTCGATGCGGGCCAGCAGCTCGCCGAGCCCGACCATGCGGATGTCGCGGGCCTGCAGCGACAGCGTGCCGCGGTTGGCGTAGTAGGACGGCTTGGCGTGCAGCAGCACGCTGGCCCCCTCGACCAGGGGCGGGTTCATCGAGTCGACGAGGGTGCGGGACGCCGTCACGGGCACCGAGATGTCGGCGAGGGAGTCGCGCAGGGTGAGGAACACCGTCTGCAGGCCGGGACGCCGGCTGACCTGGGCGACCTGGCCCTCGACCCAGATCGCGCCGAGCCGGTCGACCCACCCGGCGATGGCCGTGGCGACCTGCCGGACGGGCGCCGGCTGCTCGGGGGAGGTGTCCAGGGCCACGCGGCGAGGCTAGCCGCGGCCACCGACAGGACCGTCGCCCGCGTCCGGCGCCCAGCTGCGCTCGAGCAGCCGCACGGCCTCGGGCAGGGTCAGGCCGAGCCGGCGCGCGGTGGCGGCGTACTCGGCGGCGGCCTCGGTGGCGTCGGCCGGGGCGGCGGCCGACGCGATCGAGGTGCCCCGACGCCCCTCGGTGACGACGACCCCGTCGGCCTCGAGCTCCTTGTAGGCGCGCGCCACGGTGCCGGCGGAGACCCCGAGGTCGGCGGCGAGGGTGCGGACCGGCGGCAGCTTGGTCCCTGCGGCCAGGTCGCCCGTCGCGGCGCGGGCGGCGACCTGCGCCCGCAGCTGCTCGAACGGCGGCGTCGCGGAGTTCGGGTCGAGCGGCTCGATGCTCACCCCGGGATGGTAGGACGGTGCGATGACCTACGCCCTCGTCGTCGGCGAGTCGCTCGTCGACGTCGTCACCGACGCCTCCGGCACGACCGTGGAGCGCCCGGGCGGCAGCGCGGCCAACGTCGCCGTCGCGCTGGCCCGGCTCGGCCGCCCGGTGCGGTTCGCCACGGCGTACGCCGACGACGAGCGCGGTGCGGCGATCGCGCGCCACCTCGCCGGCGCGGGGGTCGAGCCGGCCACCGACCCGCACGTCCTCGAGCGCACCTCCTCGGCGGCGGCGACGATCGGGGCCGACGGGTCGGCGACGTACGTGTTCGACCTCGACTGGCGGTTCGGGGCGGTGGAGACGGCCGAGCCGCCGGCGTACGTGCACGTCTGCTCGATCGGCGCGGTGCTCGAGCCGGGGGCCGACGACGTGCTCGCGCTGCTCGACCGGCTGCTGGCCGGCGACGCGCCGCCGACGGTCACCTACGACGTCAACGCCCGCCCGCAGATCACCGGCACCGGCCCCGGGGTGGTCGGTCGCGTCGAGTCGGTGGCCCGGCGCAGCCACGTGGTCAAGGCCAGCGACGAGGACCTCGCGGTGCTCTACCCGACCCTCGGGCTGGCCGAGGCCGCGCTGCACCTGCTCGGCCTCGGTCCCCGGGCCGTGGTGGTGACCCGGGGCGGGCAGGGGGCGCTGTGGCACGACGCCGACCAGGTGCGCAACGTGCCGGCCCGGCCGACGACCGTGGTGGACACCATCGGCGCGGGCGACACGTTCTCCGCGGCCACGATCGACGGCCTGTGGGACGGCCTCGACCCGGAGGCCACCCTGGCCCGTGCGGTCCGGGCGGCTGCGATCACCGTGTCCCGGCCCGGCGCCGACCCGCCGACGCGCGCCGAGCTCGACGCGGCGGGCTAGGAACGGCTCAGGGCGCCAGCCAGCGGTGCACGAGCGGCACGACGCTCGCGCCCTCGCCGGAGGCCGAGGCGACCCGCTTCATCGAGCCGGCCCGGATGTCGCCCACGGCGAAGACGCCGGGGACCGTGGTCGCGAGGTCGGCCGGCGGGTGGTCGTCGACCCACGCCGTGCGCGGGACGTCGCGGCCGGTGAGCACGAACCCGTGGGAGTCGCGGGCGACGGTGCCCGGCAGCCAGTCGCAGTGCGGCGCCGCGCCGAGCAGCAGGAACAGGCCCTGCACGTCGCGGCGGGCGACCTCGGCGGTGCGCGTGTCGCGCACGTCGATCCACTCCAGGCGGCCCTCGCCGCCGCCGTCGACGACCTCGGAGCAGGTGGCGACGTCGATGCGCGGGTTGAAGGCGATCTCGCCGACGAGGTAGGACGACATCGTCTCCTCCAGCGACGGCCGGCGGACCATGATGGTCACCGACCGCGCGAACCGGGAGAGGTGGATCGCCGCCTGGCCGGCGGAGTTGCCGCCGCCGACGACCACGACGTCGTAGTCCTGCATCTCGCGGGCCGCCGACATCGCGGAGCCGTAGACCACGCCGAGGCCGACCCGCTCCTCGACACCGGGCACGCCGAGCTTGCGGTAGGCGACGCCGGTGGCCACGACCACCGACCGGGCGCGGAGCTCGCCGGTGTCGGTGCGCAGGACGTGGACGCCGTCCTCGGGGTCGTGGTCGAGCGCCTCCACCTCCCAGCCGGTGGCGAGCTGGACGCCGAACCGGATGGCCTGGTTGCGCGCCCGCTGGGCCAGCCGCATGCCGGAGATGCCGCGCGGGAAGCCCAGGTAGTTGCGGATCATCGACGACGTGCCGGCCTGCCCGCCGATGGCCTCGGCCTCGAGGACCACCGTCGAGAGGCCCTCGCTGCCGCCGTACACCGCGGCGGCGAGGCCGGCCGGGCCGGCGCCGACGACGGCGAGGTCGACCACGCCCTCGATGGTCGCCGCCTGCGGGTTGCCGTAGAAGCGTCCCGCGACCTCGCGCACCGACCTCGCGACGTACGGCGGGTGGCCGAAGGTGCTCACGACCGGCCACGCGACCTCGGTGCCGCCGGCCTCGAGCTCGGCCACGGTCTCGGCACCCTCGGGCGACTCGGGCGTGTGGACGCGGGTGGGCATGCCCATCCGCTCGGCGTACTCGCGGACGGCGGCGGTCAGGGCCAGGCCGGGCGGGGAGACGATGCGGACCGACTCGACCTCCGGGGCCGCCACGGTGGCGCCCCAGTCGGAGAGCAGCTCGGTGATCGCGCCGTGGAACTCCTCGTCGCGCACGCCGCGGGGCATCAGCAGGTAGGCGTCGTACTTGCCCTTGGCCAGGCCGGGCCGCAGCTCGGGCGCCTGCTCGAGGAAGCGCTCGTACGGCGCCGCCACGACCCGGCGCGCCGTCGGCACCTTGGCCCGCCAGTGGTGGAAGGCCTCGAGCGGGTGCGCGTCGGGGAGGTCGCCGTCCTGGACGAACAGGGCGACGGTGCCGCCCCCGCCCTTGACGTCGAGGATGACCTCGATCGCCTCAGCGGCGGAGCCGGCGGTGCGCAGGTCGTAGTCGCGGGCGTAGCGACCGAACTCGTCGAGCAGGAAGTCGGCGTGCCGGGCGGAGACGATGAGGATGGTGGGTGCGGGGGCGTCGGCCACGCCCCTGAGTATTGCGGGAGGATGGGCGGGTGCGCCTCCGGATCGACCTCGCCTACGACGGCACGGCGTTCAAGGGCTGGGCGGCGCAGCCGGGCCTGCGCACCGTGCAGGGCGAGCTCGTGGCCGCGCTGGCCACGGTGCGCCGGGTGCCGGTCGAGCAGGTGGCGGTCGTGTGCGCCGGACGCACCGACGCCGGGGTGCACGCGCGGGGGCAGGTGGTGCACCACGACGTCGAGGGTGCCGAGGACACCGAGGTGCCCGACAAGCTGGCGCGGCGGCTGAACGGGGTGCTGCCGCCCGACGTGCGGGTGCGCCGGGTGGTCGAGGCGCCGGCGGGGTTCGACGCCCGGTTCGGGGCCCTGTGGCGGCGCTACGCCTACCGGGTCGCCGACCGCACCGACCTGCTCGACCCGCTCACCCGCGCCCACGTGCTGGCCTGGCCGCGGCCGCTCGACCTCGACGCCATGAACGCCGCCTCCGCCCTGCTCGTCGGCCGCCACGACTTCGCGTCGTTCTGCAAGCGGAGGGAGGGCGCGACGACGATCCGCACCCTGCTCGACCTGTCGTGGGCGCGCGACGACGCCGGGGTGGCGGTGGGCACGGTGCGGGCGGACGCGTTCTGCCACAGCATGGTCCGCGCCCTCGTGGGCTGCCTGCTCGCTGTCGGCGAGGGGCGCCGCGAGCCCGCGTGGGCGGGCGAGGTGCTGCGGGCCGAGCGGCGCGACGCCGGGGCCGCGGTCGTGCACGCCCACGGCCTCACGCTGGAGGAGGTCGCCTACCCGCCCGACGACGAGCTCGCGGCGCGGGCCACCCAGACGATGGCACGACGGGTCCGGGAGGACGTCGATGGCTGAGGCCGACGAGCACTACTTCACCGCCGACCCCACGGTGCCCTTCAAGCGGGCCGTGGTCGAGACCGAGGTGTGGGGGCGGACGATGCGCCTGCAGTCCGGCTCGGGGGTCTTCGCCCAGGGCCGCCTCGACGTGGGCACCGCGGTGCTCTTCCGCGAGACGCCGCCGCCCGCGTCGACGGTGCGCACGGTGCTCGACCTCGGCTGCGGGTACGGCGTCCTCGCGTGCGCCCTCGCCCTCGCCGTCCCCGGGGCGCGGGTGACCGCGGTCGACGTCAACGAGCGCGCCCTCCTGCTGACCCGGGAGAACGCGGCCGCGCTCGGGGTGGCCGACCGGGTCGTCGCCGCCACCCCCGACGGTGTCGAGCGCGACGACCCCGCGGCGACGTACGACGAGATCTGGAGCAACCCGCCGATCCGGATCGGCAAGGCCGCGCTGCACGACCTGCTGCTGACGTGGCTGCCCCGGCTGGCCCCCGGCGGGCGGGCCGTCATGGTCGTGGGCAAGAACCTCGGGGCCGACTCGCTGCAGCGCTGGCTGGGCGAACAGGGCTGGCCGACGGAGCGGCTGGCGAGCGCCAAGGGCTTCCGGGTGCTGGAGACCCGCCGGTTACCGTAGGCGCATGCCGGACCGGCACGACGTGCACCCGCACCACCTGCTGCGGGCCGTGCTGGGCGACCAGGTCGTGCGTGACCTGCTGCGCGAGCTGGGCACCGACGCCGACGACGTGTCGCTGACCCTCGACCGGCGCTGGCTCGACGCCGCCGACACGATCGACGTCGAGGAGGTCGAGACCCTCGGCGTCGGGCTGCCGATGGTCCTCGCCGCGCTGAACCCGCCGTACGACGGACCGCCCGACTGGGGCGGCCGCCACCTGCTCGACAGCACGCGCGAGGTGCTGGTCCGCGCCCTCGGCATGCGCGGCCCGACCTCGACGGCCCCGGTGCGGGCCGCGCACGTGCTGCTCGCGCTGATGACCTGCAAGGACTCGATCGTGGGCGGCGCGTTCCGCGACCACGGGGTGACGCTCAAGGCGGCACGGCCCGTCGTCGACCGCTGGACCCGGCGTACGCCGTAGCCGGCCCGGCGTTGCCGCGGTCCCGCACACTGGTGGGGTGCTGCTCGGCCGCCTCGTCGTCTCCGCCGTCGTCGTGACGGTCGCCGCGGGGTGCGCCGACCCGGGGTCGGCCGAGCCGGCGCCTGCTCCGGCCACCGCTCCGGCCACCGGTCCGGCCACCGGTCCGGCCACCGGGTCGGCGGTGCCGGCGCCGGTCCCGCCGGCCCCGACGACTCCCGAGCCCGCGCCACCACCGCCCGCGCCGGACCTGGGAGAGGGGCGCACCGTGCCCGCCCGGCTGTCCGTCCCGGCGCTCGGCCTGCGGGGCCTGGAGGTCGTGCCTTACCGCGGCCGCACCGACGACGGCCCGGGCACCGAGATCCAGGACGACGGCGTCGCGGCCAGCCCGCACGGCCCCCAGGGCGGCACCGGCCCGGGCGGCGTCGGCAACTACCAGGTCACCGCCCACCGCAACACCGCCGGCGGGCCCTTCGCCACGCTCCCCGAGCTGCAGCGCGGTGCCCGGGTCGAGGTGGTGACCAAGCGCGCCGTCTTCGTCTACCGGATCACCGACACCCGCGAGACGTCGTTCCGCTCGGAGCGCTCGCTGGCCGAGCAGCGCGCCGCCGTCCCGGGCCGGCCCGGCGTCACGCCCACCCGCGCGATGATCACGCTCTCGACCTGCGCGACCCAGGAGGACCACGCCGAGGGCAACTACTGGGCCGACGAGTTCGACAACCCCGAGCACCGGATCGACAAGATCGGGGTGCTGGTCTCGGCCCGGCCGCGCTGAGTGGCCGATCCGGCCGGGTGAGGAACACCCGGTCGACCGGGGCTTCTCGCAGCTGGGTGGGGGTTTCTTGCGCTTGCCAGGCAATGCATCGCCCGCCCAGCGCGGGAAAGCCGTGCCCAGTACGCCGGGGACGAGGAACACCCGGTCGACCGGGGTTTCCTCCAGCTGGGCGGGGGATTTCCTGCGCTTGCCGGGCAATGCACTGCCCGCCCAGCGCGGGAAACCCGTGCCCAGTACGCCGGGCGCCCGCCCGACCACCGTCGGGCGGTCTCACGCGACCACCGTGCGGCGCCGTCGACGCACCGGTTGCGAGGGCTCCGAGCTCCTCGCCGGCGCTCGCCGCGCCTCGGCCAGGGTCCGGTCAGGCGCGGTTGTGGGCGACCGCGGCCCGGACGAGGGCGGTGAAGGCGTCCTCGTCGAGGACGTCGGTCTCGCGGAGGTCGACGGCGCGGCGGGTGCCGGCGTCGAGGCTGGCGTTGAAGACGCCCTCGGGGTCGGGGAGGGAGGCACCCTGGGCGAAGGTGACCTTCACCTTGTCCTTGTAGGTCTCGACCGTGCAGAGCAGGCCGTCGCAGGAGAAGGTGGGGACGCCATCGGGGTTGGAGGGCTTGCGCCACTTCACGTCCTCGACCACGTCGGGCTCGGCCGCGTGGACCAGCTCGACGATGCGTCGTACCCGATCGGCCCGCCAGTCGCCCACGACGTCGAGGGTAGACCTCAGACGAACGCGCTGATGCCCGTCTCGGCGCGGCCGATGAGGAGCTTCTGGACCTGGCTGGTGCCTTCGTAGAGCGTCATGACGCGGGCGTCGCGGAGGTACTTGGCGGCGGGGTAGTCGTCGACGTACCCGGCGCCGCCGTGGACCTGGATGGCCAGGTTGGCGGCGCGGACGGCGGCCTCGGAGGCGAACAGCTTGGCCTTGGACGCCGCGGTGCCGAACGGCTCGTGGCGGTCGACGAGGTCGGCGCAGCGCCAGACGAGGAGGCGCGCGGCGTCGGCGTCGAGGGAGATGTCGGCGATCATGTCCTGCACCAGCTGGAAGCCGGCGATGGGGCGGCCGAACTGGGTGCGGTCCTGGGCGTAGGAGACCGAGGTCTCCAGGCAGCCCTGCACGATGCCGACGCAGCCCGCCGCGACGGCGAGGCGGCCCTTGTCGAGGGTGGACATGGCGACCTTGAACCCGCGGCCCACGCCCTCGTCGCCGCCGAGCACGGCCGAGGCGGGGACGCGGACGTCGTCGAGGAACAGCTCGGCGGTGGCCTGGCCGCGCAGGCCGAGCTTGCCCTTGATCTCGCGCGCCTCGAAGCCGGGCGCGTCGGTCGGCACCAGGAACGCCGTCACGCCGCGCGCGCCGCTGTCGGGCTCGCCGGTGCGGGCGAAGACCAGGGCGACGTCGGCCCAGGTGCCGTTGGTGATGAACAGCTTCTGGCCGGTGATGAGGTAGTCGTCGCCGTCGCGGACGGCGCGGGAGGTCAGGTTGCCGGCGTCGGAGCCGGTGCCGGGCTCGGTGAGGCCGAAGCAGCCGAGCTTCTCGGCGGTGGCGAGCCGGGGCAGCCACTCCTGCTTCTGCTCCTCGGTGCCGTGGAAGAGGATCGACTTGCCGACCAGGCCGCTGCTGACCGAGACGATGCCGCGCAGCGCCGAGTCGGCGCGGCCGAGCTCCTCCATGGCCAGGGCGTAGGTGACGTAGTCGCCGCCCACGCCGCCGTACTCCTCGGGGATGGTGAGCCCGAAGAACCCGAGCCCGGCCATCTTGGGCACGATCTCGAGGTCGACGGACTCCCGGCGGTCCCACTCCGTGCGGAACGGCACGGCCTCCTTGTCGAGGAAGTCGCGCGCGGCCTGGCGGAACGCGGTCTGCTCGTCGGTGAGGCTGAGGTCCATCAGGGTCCCTTCGTGGCGTCGAGCCCGGCGGCGAGGAGCGGTTCGACCGCCTCCCCGACCCGGTCGAACCCCTCGCCGACGGTCTGGCCGGCGAGGTAGCGGTGGTGGATGCCCTCCAGGATGACCGCGATCTTGAGGTAGGCGAGCCCGAGGTGGAAGGACAGGTCGCCGAGAGGACGCCCGCCCGCCTCCTCGTACGTCGCCAGCTGGGTCTCGCGGTCGGGGTAACCGGGGGCCTGGCTGGCGTCGGCGACGGCGCCGCCACCGGTGATCGAGCCCAGGTTGTCGTAGACGAGCAGGAGGGCGACGTCGGTGACCGGGTCGCCGAGGGTGGCCATCTCCCAGTCGACGACGGCCTTGACCGGCGCGGGGTCGCCGGGGACGGTGAGCAGGTTGTCGAGGCGGTAGTCGCCGTGCACGATGCCGGGCTCGCCGTCGGGCGGCACCGAGCCGGACAGCCGGGCCAGCAGGGCCTCGGCGTCGGGCAGCGGCCGGGTGGCCGAGCCCTCGAGCTGGCGGCCCCACCGGCGCACCTGGCGCTCCAGGAAGCCCGCCGGGCGGCCGAAGTCGCCCAGCCCGACCTCCTCGGGCACGACGGCGTGCAGCCGGGCCAGCACCTCGGTCATCGCCCGCGCCAGCGCGGCGGTCTGCTCGGCCCCCACCGCGGACAGCTGCTCGGCGGTGCGGAAGGCCTCGCCCTCGACGACCGACATCACGTAGAACTCTGCGCCCAGCACGGCGTCGTCGGTGCAGTGGGCGAACATCTGCGGCACCGGCACCTCGGACCCGGCCAGGGCCGACATCGCGGTGAACTCCCGGCCCATGTCGTGGGCGGTGGCCTGCACGTGCCCCAGCGGCGGTCGACGCACGACGCGGGAGGTGGTGCCGTCGGTGACGACGTAGGTCAGGTTGGACTTGCCACCCGCGATGAGCCGGCCGGCGAGGTCGACGCCGAGGTCGCCGGGCCGCTGGGCGTCGTACCAGGTGTGGAAGGCGGCCAGGTCGAGCCCCGGCAGCGCGCCGGCCGGCTCGCTCACAGCGCGTCCACCTTGGACTGCAGGCGGCGCATGCCGCCGAGCCACCGGTCGGTGTCGGCGGCGCGGGCGGCGTAGTAGCCGCCGACCTCCGGGTGGGGGAGCACCAGGAACCGGCCGCCCTCGCCCTCGTCGAGGGAGTCGACCCACGCCTCGGCCACGGCCGACGGTGCGAGTGCCTCGTCGTGGGACAGCAGGTCCTTGAGCGGTCCGGCCTGGTCGAGCATCGCGGTCTGCACGCCCTGCGGGCAGATCGCCTGCACGGCGACGCCCCGGTCGCCGTAGGTGACCGAGAGCCACTCGGCGAACCCCACGGCCGCGTGCTTGGTCGTCGAGTACGCCGCCGCGCCGATCATCGTGAGCAGGCCGGCGGCCGAGGCGGTGACGACGAAGCGCCCGCCCTGGCCGTCGCCGGTGCCGTCGACCCAGGTCGGGACGAGCAGCCGCGCGGCGCGGACGTGGCCCATGACGTTGACGTCGAGCATCCGCGCCCACTCCTCGTCGGGCAGCTGGAGGCTGTCGGGGTGGGTGCGGTCGATGCCGGCGTTGGCGCAGTAGACGTCGATGCGGCCGAGGGTGTGGGTGGCGGTGGCCACGAGCTCTTCGACGCCGGCGGCCGAGGCGCAGTCGCCGGGCACGGGCATGGCCCCGATCTCCTCGGCGGTGGCCGCGAGGGCGTCGGCGTCGACGTCGTTGACGACGACCCGGGCGCCCTCGGCGACCAGCCGGGTGGCCAGCGCCCGGCCGATGCCGCCCGCGGCCCCGGTCACGACGGCGCCGCGGCCCTCGAGGAGGGGGTGGCCCATCAGCGCCTCCCCATCAGTGCACGCCCTGGAGCGTGATGCCGCCGTCGGCGACGACGGTCTGCCCGGTCAGCCACGACGCCTCGTCGGAGAGCAGGAAGGCCGCCAGGGCGCCGATGTCCTCGATCTCGCCGAGCCGCTTGAGCGGGTAGGCGGCCGAGGCCTCCTCCTCGCGGCCGACGTAGAGCATCTCGGCGAACTTGGTCTTCACCACCGCCGGAGCGATCGCGTTGACCCGGATGCCGGGGCCGAGCTCCTGGGCCAGCGACTCGGTCAGCGAGATCATCGCGGCCTTGCTGGCGCCGTAGAACGCGATGAAGGGCGCGACCTGCACGCCGCTGACCGAGGAGATGTTGACGACGCTGCCGCCGTGCTCGCCCATCCAGGCCCGGTGGCACTCCTGGGTCCAGGCCAGCGCGGCGACGACGTTGACGTCCATGATCTTGCGGGCGACGTCGAGGTCGAGCTCCATCAGGGGCCCGAACGCCGGGTTGATGCCGGTGTTGTTGACCAGCAGGTCGACGCTGCCGAACGTCTCGACCGCCTGCGCGACGGTCGCCGCCCGGTGCTCGGGGTCGCCGGCGTTGCCGGGCACCCCGAGTGCCACGTCGGCGCCGCCGAGCGCCTCGACGGCCTCGGCCAGCGCCTCGGCCTTGCGGGCCGTGACCACGACCCGCGCGCCCTCGTCGACCAGTCGCCGCGCGATGCCGAACCCGATGCCGCGGCTGGCCCCGGTCAGGATCGCGACCTTGCCCGCCAGGCCCTTCACGGCCCGCGCCTCAGGCCACGTCGAGCGGGTCGATGGCGGCGTACGACGTGAGCCGCTGGTCGAGCGCCCGCAGCTGGTGGCCGCCGTCGCCGAGCAGGTGGTCGAGCACCGTGAGGTGGGAGGTGAACGTGCCGACGTTGTACTCCGCCGTCACGCCGATGCCGCCGTGCAGCTGGATGGTCTCCTGGCCGATGTGGCGCCCGGCCCGGCTGACCTGCAGCGACACCCGCGCGGCCGCGTCGGCCAGGGCGTCGGGGTCGCCCGCCTCGACGACCATCGTGGCCCAGTCGACGAGGGAGTGGGTGAGCTCCTGGCTGGTGTACATGTCGGCGGCACGGAAGGTCAGCGCCTGGAAGGTGTTGAGCGTGACCCCGAACTGCTTGCGGCTCTTGAGGTAGCCGACCGTCGCGGCGAGCTGGGTCTGCATCACGCCGAGGGCCTCGTTGGCGGCCATGATGCGCGTGAGGTCCTGGACCCGCGCGATGCTCGAGGTGACGTCGGCGCCGGCCTCGCCGAGCGGCGTGGCGGCGGTGCCGTCGAAGGTGACCCGGGCGGCGCGGCCGCCGTCGGGCAAGGAGTAGCCCTCGCGCTGCACCCCGGCCAGGGCGTCGCCCGAGACCAGGAACAGCCCGGTGCCGCCGCCCTCGAGCGCGGCCGAGACGACCAGCACGTCGGCACGGGCACCGTGCAAGACGCCCTCCTTGGTGCCGGTCAGGGCACCCTCGGCGCTCGCCGTGACGTCGTGCGCCGAGGCGCTCGTGCGCCGGCCGGGCTCGTCGTGCGCGAAGGCCAGCACGCTCTCGCCCGAGGCCAGGCCGCCCAGCACCTCCTGGCGCTGCTCGGGGGTGCCGACCGCGGCGACCAGGCCGCCGGCGTACACCACGGAGCCGAGGTAGGGCTCGGGGGCGAGCACGCGGCCGAGCTCGCGGCAGACGATGGCGACCTCGACGGGGCCGGCGCCCACGCCGCCGTCGTCCTCGCTGAACGGCAGGCCCAGCAGGCCCATCTCGGCCATCTGGGTCCAGAGCTTCTCGTCGAAGCCGGGGTCGTCGGCGACCGCTCGGCGCCGGCTCTCCCAGTCGGCGTAGGCCTTGCCGACCAGGCCGCGGGTGGCGTCGCGGAGGGCGGTCTGCTCGTCGTCGTAGCTGAAGTCCATGAGTCTTCTCCTGTCCCGGTCCGGCTCAGAGCCCGAGGATGCCGCGGCTGATGATCTGGCGCTGGACCTCGTTGGACCCGCCGTAGATCGAGGCCTTGCGGAGGTTGAGGTAGATGGGGGTCGATCGGCGGTACCAGTCGAGGTCGTCACCGCCGTCGCCCGAGCCGAGCACGGCCGGGCCGGCGAGGTCGACGACCAGCTCGCTGACGGCCTGCTGCAGCTCGGTGCCTCTGAGCTTGAGCACCGACGACGCCGGGTGCGGCTCGCCGCCGGCGGAGTGCGCGGCCACGCGCAGGGCGGTGAGCTCGAGGGCGAGCAGCTCGTTCTCCAGCTCGGCGACGCGGGCGCGCAGCAGCGGGTCGTCGGCCAGGACCTCGGCGCCGATCTCCTTGGCCCGGGCCAGCACCCGCTTGGTCGCACCGACCGGGGCGACGCCGACGCGCTCGTTGCCGAGGAGGAACTTGGCCTGGGTCCAACCGCTGCCCGGCTCGCCGACCATGTTCTCGGCCGGGACGCGGACGTTGTCGAACCAGACCTCGTTGACCTCGTGGCCGCCGTCGATCAGCTCGATCGGGCGCACCTCCAGGCCCTCGGAGCGCATGTCGATGAGCAGCATCGAGATGCCGGCCTGCTTCTTCACGTCGGGGTTGGTGCGGACCAGGGTGAAGATCCAGTCGCCGTACTGGCCGAGGGTCGTCCAGGTCTTCTGGCCGTTGACGACGTAGTCGTCGCCGTCGAGCACCGCGGTGGTGCGCAGGCTGGCCAGGTCGGAGCCGGCGTCGGGCTCGCTGAAGCCCTGGCTCCAGAAGATGTCACAGTTGGCCGTGGCGGGCAGGAACCGCTCCTTCTGCTCCTGCGAGCCGAACTGGGCGATGACCGGCCCGATCATGCTGGCGTTGAAGGCCAGCGGCACCGGCACGCACGCGGCCTGCATCTCCTCGTGCCAGATGTGGCGGCGCAGCTCGCTCCAACCCCGGCCGCCCCACTCCTCGGGCCAGTGCGGCACGGCGAGGCCGCCGCGGTTGAGCGCGCGCATGCTCTCGACGATCTGGTCCTTGCTGAGCTCGCGGCCCTCCTCCACGGCGGTGCGGATGTCCTGCGGCACCTCGGTCGTGAAGTAGGTCCGCACCTCCTCGCGGAACTTCTGGTCCTCCTCGGACAGGGCGAGCTGCATGCGGGGCCTCCGGGCGTGTGGGTCGCGGGTGGGTCGACCCCATCTAACTCGCCGGTAGCAAGCCTGCGCCACCGCCCCTCGGGAACGCTCCGGGGTCAGCAGGACAGGCGCGGGTCGAGGTCGAGCACCCCGACGACGCCGCGGTGGTCCGAGGCGCGCAGCGGCGTCGTCCACGCCCGTCGGGCCACGAGGTGGCGGTGGTAGAGGTAGTCGATCCGCTCGACCCCCTGGAAGTTCGTGTGGCCCGGACCCCGGCCGACGTCGCGCCAGGTGTCGTCGAGGTGGCGGCGCATCGCGTCGTCGACGGGCGTCCCCGGCCCGTCGTTGGTGTCGCCGCCGACGAGGGTCAGGCAGGTCGGGTCGCCGACCAGGCGCGAGACCGTCCGCGCCTGCGGCACCGTGCCCCGGCCCGGGTTGAGGTGGGTGACCCACACGTGGGCCCGCACCCGCGAGGTCGTCAGGGTCACCCGCACCGCCTCCCGCCGCTGGGTGCCCCGGGGCCAGGGGAGGGCGGACGCGCGCTCGTCGCCGAGCCGGTGGCGGGACAGCACCGCGTTGCCGCGGGTGCCGCGCGCGGTGCGGTGGTCGGCGTCGTACACCCACGTCATGCCGAGCCGGCGGGCCAGCCACCCGACCTGGTGCACCCCGCCGGTGCGGCGGCGGTCGTCGACCTCGTTGAGCAGGACGACCTCGGCGCGGGTGCGACGGATGTCGCGGAGCACCCCCGGCAGCCCGTAGGAGCCGTAGCGGATGTTGTAGGTGAGGAAGCGCAGCCGCTCCGGGGTCGGCACGGCTGTCGTCGCGGGCCCGTCCGCCAGGGCCGAGACGGGTGAGCCGGTCACGGGGGTGACGGCGGCCGGGACCTGGCCCGGTGCGGGGCTGGCGGTGACGAGGACGGTCGCGGCGACGGCGGCGACGAGGCCGCGGCCGGTCCAGCGGGTGCGCAGGCTCACGCTGACTGTGTACGGCGTCGGGGCAACCCGCCGGCGCTGTCGGCGTGGCCTGGGGGCGACCGGGGGGCGTCGGGCGGGTGACGGGGTCGCGCGTCGAGACCGATGTCCTCCCGTGGCTGGTGTGGGCGGCCGCGCGCGTAGTCGATCGGGTCCCCGCGTCAAGGACGTCGCTTCGCTCCGCAGCGGCGCGAGCGCAGCGAGCGTCCTTGACGCCGAGACGCGGCCTGCCACGCGCGCGGCCACCCGCACCAACACCCGACACCGACCCCCGACACCGACCCCCGAGGAGTCGGCGTATTCGGCTCGCGCCCGACCCCCGTCGTGCCGGACAATCGCCGCCCGTGGGACACGTGGACGTGAGCGGGGTCAGGTACGAGCTGCCGGACGGCCGGGTGCTGCTCGAGGACGTGTCGTTCCGGGTGGGCGAGGGCGCGAAGGTGGCGCTGGTCGGGGCCAACGGCGCGGGCAAGACGACGTTGCTGCGCATCGTCACCGGCGACCTCGCGCCCCACGCGGGAGCGGTGACGCGCACGGGCGGGCTCGGCGTGATGCGCCAGGACGTCAAGGCGGGCCTGGGCGACGACGCGAGCGTGGCCGACCTGCTGCTCTCGGTCAGCCCGCCGCGCATCGCGGCCGCCGCGCGGAGCGTCGACGCGTGCGAGCTGGCGCTGATGGAGACCGACGACGAGAAGACGCAGATGCGCTACGCCGAGGCGCTGCACGAGTACGCCGACGCGGGCGGCTACGACCTCGAGGTCACCTGGGACGTGTGCACGACCCGGGCGCTGGCCCTGCCCTACGACCGCGCGAAGTACCGCGAGCTGCGCACGCTCTCGGGCGGGGAGCAGAAGCGGCTGGTGCTGGAGTACCTGCTGGCCGGCCCCGACGAGGTGCTGCTGCTCGACGAGCCCGACAACTACCTCGACGTCCCCGGCAAGATGTGGCTCGAGGAGCGCATCCGGGCCAGCGAGAAGACCATCCTGTTCATCAGCCACGACCGCGAGCTGCTCGACAACACCGCGACCCGCGTCGTCACCGTCGAGCTCGGCGCGGGCGGTGGCGGCAACTCGGTGTGGACCCACGTCGGCGGGTTCACCAGCTACCACGAGGCGCGGCGCGACCGGTTCGCGCGCTTCGAGGAGATGCGCAAGCGCTGGGACGAGGAGCACGCCAAGATCAAGGCGCTGGTGCTCCGGCTGAAGATCAAGTCGGAGTACAACGACGGCATGGCCAGCCAGTACAAGGCGGCCCAGACCCGGCTGCGCAAGTTCGAGGAGGCCGGCCCGCCGACCGAGCAGCCCCGCGAGCAGCAGGTCTCGATGCGGCTGCGCGGCGGCCGCACCGGCAAGCGCGCCGTGGTCTGCACCGACCTCGAGCTCGCTGCCGGTGGACAGGGCCTCATGCGGCCCTTCGACCTCGAGGTCTGGTACGGCGAGCGGGTGGCCGTGCTCGGCTCCAACGGCTCCGGCAAGTCCCACTTCCTGCGCCTGCTGGCCGCCGGCGGCTCCGACCCCGACGTCGAGCACCAGCCGGTCGGCGACGTCGTCATCGAGCCGGTGCGGCACCGGGGCCAGGCCAAGCTCGGCGCCCGCGTGCGGCCGGGCTGGTTCGTGCAGACCCACGACCACCCCGAGCTCGTCGGTCGCACGCTGGTGGAGGTGCTGCACCGCGGCGACGGCGGCACGGGCGGCCTGGGCCGCACGGGCATGGGCCGCGAGCAGGCCGCGCGGGTGCTCGACCGCTACGAGCTGAGCGCGCAGGCCGAGCAGCGCTTCGAGTCGCTCAGCGGCGGGCAGCAGGCGCGCTTCCAGATCCTGCTGCTCGAGCTCAGCGGCGCCACCCTGCTGCTGCTCGACGAGCCCACCGACAACCTCGACGTGCAGTCGGCCGAGGCGCTCGAGGAGGGCCTCGACGCCTTCGAAGGCACCGTCCTCGCCGTCACCCACGACCGCTGGTTCGCCCGCGGCTTCGACCGCTTCCTGGTCTACGGCGCCGACGGCGAGGTCTACGAGTCCGACGGGCCCGTGTGGGACGAAGGACGGGTGGCGAGGGCCCGATGACCACATCGATCGTCGTCATCGACCCGCACGACGAGGCGGTCTTCGGCTCCTGGTACGCCGCTTACAAGGCCGCCCTCGACGCCGCCGTCGGGGCGGAGGAGGCCGCGGTCTTCGAGCACGACGAGCTGGCCGAGCAGTGGCGGCGACAGCCGACGGCGATGCGAGCGACCGGCTGGGCGACGTACGACGGCGACGAGCTGGTCGCGGTCGGGGCGCTGGTGCTGCCCCAGCTCGACAACCTCGACTCGGCGTTCGTCGAGGTCGCGGTCGCGCCGGCCCACCAGGGCCGCGGGCACGGCCGGGCGATGCTGGCCCACGTCGAGGCCGCGGCGGCCGCGGCCGGCCGCACCCGCCTGACCAGCGAGCTCCGCTACCGCTTCGAGCACGGCGCGACCGGGCACGACGGCGGCGGCTCGCGCGACGTCCGGTTCGCCGAGGCGGCGGGCTACGCCCTCGCCCTCGGCGACGTGCAGCGCTGGCTCGACCTGCCCGTCGAGGACGCCCCGCTCGAGGAGCTCGCGGCCGAGGCGGCCGAGCGACACGGCGCCTACGAGCTGCGGTCGTGGGTCGGGCCGGTGCCCGACGAGCTGGCCGAGGGCTGGGCGGCCCTCGACGGCAGCCTCACCACCGAGGCGCCGATGGGCGAGCTGGAGCACGAGCCGATGCAGGTCGACGTCGCCCGCCTGCGCGAGCAGGAGGAGAGCGTCGAACGGCAGGGGCGCACGACGTACCACTCGGTCGCCCTGGCCCCCGACGGCGACCTCGTCGCCTACTCGCTGCTGGTGCAGGGAGCGCAGTCCACCACCGCCTACCAGTGGGGCACCCTCGTGCGCCGCGACCACCGCGGCCACCGGCTGGGCCTGGCCGTCAAGGTCGCCAACCTCCGGCTGCTGCAGGCCGAGCGGCCCGACGCGACCCGGGTCTCGACCTTCAACGCCGAGGTCAACGACCACATGGTCGCGGTCAACGCGCGGCTCGGGTTCCGCCCGGTCTCGCGGCTGGGCGAGCTGCAGAAGCGGGTCGCGCCCCGATGAGGGCGGGCACCGTGGCGGAGCTGTGGCGCTACCCCGTGAAGTCGATGGGCGGCGAGCAGGTGGCGTCGTCGGCCGTCGACGACCGGGCCCTGCACGGTGACCGCACGTGGGCCGTGCGCGACCTTCGCCTCGACGCGATCACCACCGCCCGGCGCCTGCCCGACCTGCTGCGCTGCACGGCGCGCTACGTCGCCGAGCCGCCCTCCGGCGTCGGCCCCGGCGACGTCGCCGACGTCGAGGTCACCTTCCCGGACGGCACGCAGGCCGCGACCGACGACCGCGCGCGGCTCGACGCGCGGCTGACCGAGCTCGTCGGGACCCCGGTCGCGCTCGTGCCGCTGCCGCCGCGGGACGACAAGGCGGCCTACCGGGGGGTGGCCGCGTCCCAGCGCGACCTGCGGCAGCAGTTCGGGCTCGCCGACGACGAGCCGCTGCCCGACCTGTCGGTCTTCCCGCTGGCCAAGCTGGCCGAGCTCACGCGCTACGCCACCCCGGTCGGGCTCTTCGCCGACGCCTACCCGCTGCACGTGGTGACCACCTCGAGCCTGCGGGTCGTGGCCGAGCACGGTGGCGACGCCGACGTACGTCGCTTCCGGCCCAACGTCGTCGTCGACGGCGCACCCGACGGCCTGGCCGAGCAGGCGTGGCTCGGGGGCGCGCTGACCGCCGGCGGGCTGGGGGCCCGGGTCGAGATCCCGACCATCCGCTGCACGGTGCCGCTGCGGGAGCAGGCCGGGGTGCCCGCCGACCCGGAGGCGGTCCGCGCCGTCGCGCGTGCGGCCGACCGCTGCCTCGGCGTGTACGCCGACATCACCGCCCCGGGCTCCGTCCGCGTCGGCGACCCCGTCGAGGTCGACCCGCCGCGGGACCGCGGCGCCGCCGCGGCCTCCCTCGGCCGCCTGGCCGAGCGGGCCCGGCGCCGCGCCGTGCGCGCCGGCCAGCGGGCGCTGCCACGCTGAGCTGACGCGCTAGACCGCTGCGGGAGCCGGGCTCAGAGGTGGTCGGGCACCACGAGCGCGTCGGGGTCGGCCCGCGGCGGCACGTGCGAGAGCGCCAGCTGCACGAGCGCGACCCGCGCCTTGACCATGACCGTGCCGCGCACGCCCTTGGCGCCGTCGCCGGCCTGCGCGCGCACCGCCCCCTCGACCTGGGCGTCGGTGAAGGTCGGCCGCGTGCCCGGCTCCACGGGTACGTCGGGCAGGGTGACGAGCACCGGCAGCAGCTGGTCGCCGAGGCCGGCCAGCACCGTGTAGCGCTGGTGCTGGGTCAGCTCGCGCCAGGCCTCGTCGACGGTGCGACGGCGCTTGCGGACGGACCTGTCCTGCGCGCCGAACACGCTCTTGGCGGCCCCCTCCATCGCCGCGGTCAGCTCCCGCTCGGTAAACCTCATGCGGTCATCCTCGCCGATGGTCCTGACGGCCCTGACGAGCCGTGGACGTGCCGACGGCCACCGGCCCCCAGGGACGAGGGGTCGGTGGCCGTCGGGTGCGCGCCCTCCCAGACGCGGTCTCGGACGCGGGCGGAGCCGGAGGGGGTGCAGCCCCTCCTCCTGCCGACCCGTGCAGGTGGCGACCTCGGTCAGCTGGTCGCGCCCGCGTCGGAGTCGAGGGTGAGCTCGACGGTCTTCTCCTGGCCGCCGCGCTCGTAGGTGATGGTCACCTCGTCGCCCGGTCGGTAGGACCGGATGGTGGCGATGAGGGAGTCCGACCCGGTGATCTGGCGGTCGTCGACCTTGGTGATGACGTCGCCGTCCCGCAGACCGGCCTGCCCGGCGGCGGAGTCGTCGCCGACCTGCGAGATCTGGGCGCCGTCGACGACCTCCGCGCCGCTCTGCGCAGCCACGTCCTGCACCGAGACGCCGATGCGGGCGTGGGTCGGGGTCTCGCCGTTCTTCATCTGCTCGATGACCGGCAGCACCTCGTTGATCGGGATGGCGAACCCGAGCCCGATCGAGCCGGCCTCGCCGCCCGACCCGCCCGAGGTGGACTGGATCGAGGAGTTGATGCCGATGACGCGGCCCTGGAGGTCGACCAGCGGGCCGCCGCTGTTGCCGGGGTTGATCGCGGCGTCGGTCTGGATCGCCGGGTAGACCGTGGCGTTGCCCTGCTGGTCCGACCCGACGTCGACCGGCCGGTCGAGCGCGGAGACGATGCCGGAGGTGACGGTGGCGCTCAGCCCGAACGGGGAGCCGATGGCCACGACCTGCTCGCCCACGTCGACGCCCGAGGAGTCGCCGATGGTGGCCGGCGTGAGCCCGGAGACGCCCTCGGCCTGCACGAGGGCGGTGTCGGTCAGCGGGTCGGTGCCGACGATCCTCGCCGGGGCGCGGGTGCCGTCGTTGAAGGAGACGGTGATCTTGCCGCCCTCGCCCGCCACCGCGGCCACGTGGTCGTTGGTCAGCACGAGCCCGTCGGAGCTGAGGATGATCCCCGAGCCCGACCCGGACTCCTGGGCGCCGCTGACGTCGAGCTTGACGACCGACGGCAGGACGGTCTGCGCCACCTGCTCCACGCTGCCGTCGGCGGCCTCGTCGTCGTCACCGCCGACGACGACCGGGCTGGCCGTGCCCTGCCCGCTCGTGGCGGTGGTGCCGCTGGGGCTGGCGTCGTCGTTGAAGGCGTCGTACGCCGCGGCGCCGCCGAGGCCGGCCCCGCCGCCCACCAGCAGGACCGCGGCCAGCGCCATCGCGGCGAGACCGGTGCGTCGCCGGGTGCCCGAGCGTGTCGGGCGGGCGGTCGGGATCACGGCGGTGTGGTGGCCGTGCTGGCCGGCCTGCTGGGGCGCGCCGTACGGCGAGGTGCCGGGCGCCGGCGGGGCGTACGACGGCGGGGGCGGCGGCTGCTGGCGGTAGTCCTGGAAGGACGGGTCCTGCGGGTCCTGCGGCGAGGAGGGCGTGTCGTTCATGACCTCGAGAGTTCTCCCGGTCCCTGTGCGAGGGCTGAGACGGGGCTGGGGCCCGGGGAAGAACACCGACGGATCCTGTGACCCGCCTCACGCCGCGCGCCCAGGACTGTCGGTGGTCGGTGGCAGCGTGCGCCCCGTGACCCGCCACTGGACCTGCGCCGCCGCTCTCGACGTCGTGACGGCCTGGCGCGCCGGCGGGCACGTCGAGGCCGAGGCGGCGCGCGCGACCCGGCTGGCCCGGCTCTCGCGGGGCGACGGCGTCGTCTGCTACTCCGCGCGCACCTCACGCGGCGGCCGGCCGCTGCGGGCCTTCACCGCGCTCGGCACCGTGGCCGACGACGCGCCCTGGCGGGTCGGGGCCGACGGGCCCTGGCGGCGCACGGTGGTCTTCGAGGTCGCCGCCGTCGTCGCGGCCCGGCCCCTGCTGCCGGTGCTCGCCGTCGCGGGGGCCAGCGTCGAGGGGGAGGAGCGGTGGGCCTCGCCGTTCCGGCGGGGCCTCGTCGAGCTGTCGGCGGGCGACTTCGCGGCCATCGCCGGGGCGATGCGCGACGGCCTCGACCCCGACGCCCACGTCATCGGGAGGGCGGTGCGCGACGGGCCGCCCTGACCTGCGCGCGGGCTGACGGGCCCGACCGGCATGCTGGCCCGGTGACCACCGCCCGCCTCGTGCCCGTCACCACGGAGATGGACGGCGACGAGCTCGACGCCGAGGACGCCTGGCAGCTGTTCCGCCACCACGGGGTGTGGGCGGTGCTGCGCGAGTCGTTCGTCCGGTTCCGCTACGGCGACGGCTTCACCAACAGCCGGGCCCTGGCCCTGCAGACCTGCCTGGGGGTCGTGCCGTTCCTGCTCGCCGCGACCGGGCTGGCCGCCGACGTCGACGACGCCCGCTGGTCGCGGGTGGTGGCGCGCACGGTGCAGGCCGTCACGCCCGGCGGCGGTGACGACGACGCCCTGGTGGGAGCCCTCTCCTCGGGGTCGGAGGAGGGCGGCGAGGTCGCGCTCGTGCTCGGCCTCCTGCTCTCGGTCGTCACCATGGTGACCGCGATGGCCCAGGTCGAGCGGGGTGCCAACCGTATCTACGGCATCCGCCGCGACCGCGCCGCCCTGCACAAGTACGGCCGCGCCGCGGTCTTCACCGCGATCCTCGCCCTGCCCGTCGGGGTCGGCTTCTTCCTCACCGTGGCCGGCGGGGCGTTCGGCGACGCGATGGTCGTCGAGTACGCCTGGTCCGAGGCGGCCGACACGACCTGGCAGGTGGCCCGCTGGCCGGCCGGCCTGGCCCTGCTGGTGCTCACCGTCGCGGTGCTGCTCGACCACGCCCCGCGCCGGCGCCAGCCCGCCCTGTCGTGGCTGGCCCTCGGGTCGGCCGTCGCGGTCGCGGTCAGCATGGTCGCGCTGGCCGGCCTGGCGGCGTACGTCGGGGTGAGCGGGTCGTTCGACGAGACCTACGGCCCGCTCGCGGGCATCGTGGCGCTGCTGCTGTGGAGCCTGATGACGGCGGTCGGCCTGTTCTACGGCGTCGCGGTGTGCGCCCAGCTGGAGGCGCTGCGGGGCCACGAGCCCGAGCCCGCCGAGCCCGACCCGGGCCGTCCGCACGAGCGGGTCGTCGACGCCTGACCGGTCGCCGTCCGTTCACCTCGGTGCGGGAGGCTGCGGTCCGTGCCCGACCCTGACGACCCGCTGCGCCGTGGCGCGTGGGCCCCTCCGCCGCGGACCCTGGTCGACGTCTTCCGCGAGACCGCCGCGCAGGCGGCCGACGAGCCGGCCGTCGACGCGGGCACCGGTGTCCTGACCTACGCCGAGCTGGAGGAGGCCGCCGACGGGCTGGCCGCCGAGCTGGCCGCCCTCGGCGTCGGCCCGGGCGACAAGGTCGGGGTGCGGGTGCCCTCGGGCACCACCGACCTCTACGTCGCGGTCATCGGCATCCTGCTGGCCGGCGCGGCCTACGTGCCCGTCGACGCCGACGACCCCGACGAGCGCGCCCGGCTCGTCTTCGAGGAGGCCGGCGTCGCCGCGGTCGTCGGCGCCGAGCTCGCCGTCTCGGCCCGCGCCCGCCGGGAGCCGGTCGAGCCGGCCGACCCGGGCCTCGGTGACGACGCCTGGGTCATCTTCACCTCCGGCTCCACCGGCAAGCCCAAGGGCGTGGCGGTCACGCACCGCTCGGCGGCGGCCTTCGTCGACGCCGAGTCGCGGATGTTCTGCCAGGACGCGCCGCTCGGCGTCGGCGACCGGGTGATGGCCGGGCTCTCGGTCGCCTTCGACGCCAGCTGCGAGGAGATGTGGCTGGCCTGGCGGTACGGCGCCTGCCTGGTGCCCGCGCCGCGGGCCCTGGTGCGCTCGGGCATCGACGTGGGGCCGTGGTTGGTGGCCAACCGGGTCACCGTCGTGTCCACGGTCCCGACGCTGGTCGCCCTGTGGCCGGCCGAGGCCCTCGAGGCCGTGCGGTTGCTCATCATGGGCGGCGAGGCCTGCCCGCCCGAGCTCGCGGCCCGGCTGGTGCGCCGAGGCCGCGAGGTCTGGAACACCTACGGCCCGACCGAGGCCACGGTCGTGGCCTGCGGCGCCGAGCTGACCGGCGAGGGGCCGGTGCGCATCGGCCTGCCGCTCGACGGCTGGGACCTCGCCGTCGTCGACGCCGAGGGCCACCCGGTCCCGGTGGGGGAGACGGGCGAGCTGATCATCGGCGGCGTCGGCCTGGCCCGCTACCTCGACCCGGTCAAGGACGCCGAGAAGTACGCCCCCATGCCCACCCTGGGCTGGGACCGCGCCTACCGCAGCGGCGACCTCGTCATGCACGACCCCGAGGGCCTGCTGTTCGGCGGCCGCGCCGACGACCAGGTCAAGCTCGGCGGCCGCCGTATCGAGCTGGGCGAGGTCGACAGCGCCCTGCTGGCGCTGCCCGGCGTGCACGGCGCGGCCGCAGCGGTCCGCAGGACAGCGGCCGGCAACAGCCTCCTCGTCGGGTACGTCGCCGTCGACCACTCCTTCGACGAGTCGGCCGCGCTGGCCTCGCTGCGCACCTCGATGCCGGCGGCGCTCGTGCCACGGCTGGCGGTGGTCGACACGCTGCCGACCCGCACCTCGGGCAAGGTCGACCGCGACGCCCTCCCGTGGCCGCTCCCGCGGCGGGCGGCGGCGGGGGCCACGGTCGAGCTCACCGGCACCGAGGAGTGGGTGGCGGGGCTGTGGCTCGACGTGCTCGGCGCGGGCGTCGACTCCACCGACGCCGACTTCTTCGACCTCGGCGGCGGCAGCCTGACCGCGGCCCAGATGGTCTCGCGGCTGCGCGAGCGCTTCCCCGAGGTCGTCGTCGGCGACCTCTACGAGCACCCGTCGCTGCGGGGCCTGGCCGCCCACCTCGACACCCTCACCACCGGCGGGGCGACCTCTGACCGCAGCGTCCCCCCGACGCCGGTGAAGACCCAGGCCGGGCAGGTCGCCGCGACCGTGCTCGTGCGCTGCCTGGCCGCACCGAGGTGGGTCTGCTGGGTCGGCCTGGCCTGCCTGGTCCTGGGTGGGCTCGACGGCCTGCGCTGGCTGCCCGACCCGCCGCTGGCGCTCCTCGTGGTGCTCGGCGCGTTCTTCGTGCTGCCCCCGGGGCGGATGCTCGTCGCCGCCGCGGCGGCCCGGATGCTGCTGCGCGGTGTCGAGCCGGGGCAGCACCCCCGCGGCGGCAAGGTCCACCTGCGGCTGTGGCTGGCCGGGCACGTGGCCGACGAGCTCGGTGCCGCGTCGATCGGCGGGGCGCCGTTCATGACCTGGTACGCCCGCCTGCTCGGCGCGCGCGTCGGGCGCGACGTCGACCTGCACTCGGTGCCCCCGGTGACCGGCCTGCTCCGGCTCGGCCGCGGCTGCTCGGTCGAGCCCGAGGTCGACCTCACGGGCTACTGGGTCGACGGCGACGTGCTCCACCTCGGCGAGGTCCGCGTCGGTGCGCGGGCCCGCATCGGCGCCCGCAGCATGCTCCTGCCCGGTGCCCGGGTGGGTCGCGACGCCGAGGTCGCGCCGGGGTCGGCGGTCTTCGGCGAGGTGCCCGACGGCGAGTTCTGGTCCGGCTCGCCCGCCCAGAACGTCTCCGACGACGCCCGCGGCCCCTGGTCGACCGAGCGCCCGACGGGCGGGCGCGCCTGGGTGGCGGCGTACGCCGGGGTGGGCGCGCTCGTGGGCCTGCTGCCGCTCGTCGCGGTCCTGGCCGGTGCGCTGCCGCCGCTGCTGCTCGCCGACCGGCCGGGCGGCGTCGGCGACGCGCTGGGGCTGCTGGCCTGGGTGCCGCTCGCGGCGGTCGTCGGCCTGGTCGTCCTCGCGGTGCTCGTCTGGGCGCTCGTGCGGGTCGCCGGGCGCGCGGTGACCCCGGGCGTGCACCCCGTGCGCAGCCGTCCCGCGCTGGCGGTGTGGGCCACGATGCGGGTGCTCGACGAGGCCCGCACGTGGCTGTTCCCGCTGTACTCCTCCAGCCTCACCCCGGCCTGGCTCCGGTCCCTGGGGGCCCGGATCGGGGCCGACGTCGAGGCGTCGACGGTGCTGATGATCCCCTCGCTGACCCAGGTCAACGACCAGTCGTTCCTGGCCGACGACACCCTCATCGGCGGCTACGAGCTCGGCGGCGGCTGGCTGCGAGCGGAGAAGGTCAAGATCGGCAAGCGCGCCTTCGTCGGCAACTCCGGCATGGCCGCCCCGGGACGCAAGGTGCCCAAGGCCTCGCTCGTGGCGGTGCTCTCCGCCGCCCCGCGCCGCCGGTCGGCCGGCAAGGGCGAGTCGTGGCTGGGCAGCCCGCCCGCCCCGCTGCGGCGGGCCGCCGACGACGACGCCGACCGGACCACGACGTACGACCCGCCGCGCCGGCTGCGGGTGCTGCGCGCCCTGGTCGAGGCGTGCCGCCTGGTGCCGCAGGTCGTCACCCTGGTGCTGAGCGGGCTGGTCGTGCTCGCCGTGGTCACTCTGCTCGAGCAGCACGTGCTCCTGGCCCTGCTGCTGACCGGGCCGCTGCTGGTGGCGGCCGGCCTGGTCGCGGCACTGGTGACGGTGGCCGCGAAGTGGGCCCTGGTCGGGCGGCACCGCCCGGGCAGCCACCCGCTGTGGAGCTCGTTCGTGTGGCGCAACGAGCTGGCCGACACCTTCGTCGAGGTCGTGGCCGCGCCGTGGTTCGCCCGATCGGTCAGCGGCACCCCGCTGCTCAACGCGTGGTTCCGCCTGATGGGGGCCAGCATCGGCCGCGGCGTGTGGTGCGAGACCTACTGGCTGCCGGAGCCCGACCTCGTCGTCCTGGGCGACGGAGCCACCGTCAACCAGGGCAGTGTGGTGCAGACCCACCTCTTCCACGACCGCCGGTTCGCCACCGACGTGGTCACCTTAAGGCGGGGCGCGACCCTCGGTCCCAACAGCGTCATCCTCCCCGCGGCGACCCTCGGCCGGCACGCTACGGTCGGCCCTGTGTCGCTGGTGATGAGGGGCGAGTCGGTGCCCGACAAGACGACCTGGATCGGCAACCCCATCGGCCCGTGGAGCGCGTGAAGCGCATGCGCGACGGTCTCCCCACCGCCGACCCCTACCTCCCCGACCACGGCGACCCGTCCTGGTCGGCCGAGCACTACGACCTCGACCTCGACTACGACCTGGTGCGCAACCACCTGCGCGGCCAGGCCACCATCCGGGGCCGGGCGGTCGAGGAGTGCGGCCGGCTCGTGCTCGACCTGGCCCACCTGCGGGCGACCAAGGTCGCCCTCGACGGCACGGCCCCCGCCAGGTACGCCGCCCGCGGCCACCGCCTCGTCGTCACCCCGAAGCAGCCCATCGCCGCCGGAGCCGAGTTCGAGCTGCGCATCACCTACACCGGCCGCCCCGAGCCACTCATGGACGAGCACCACGAGGACGCCGGCTGGGAGGAGCTCACCGACGGCGTGATCGTCGCCGGGCAGCCCCACGGCGCCCCCACCTGGTTCCCCTGCAACGACCGGCCCGACGACAAGGCGTCCTACTCCATCGCGGTCACGGCCCCCCACGACTACACCGTCGTCGCCAACGGCCGTCTCGGGTCGACCCGCCGCCGGTCGAGCGCGACCACCTGGTTCTACGAGCAGGCCGAGCCGATGGCGACCTACCTCGCCACCGTCCAGATCGGCCGCTACGACGTGCGCGACCTCGGCTTCGACCCGCCGCTCAAGGCCGCCGTGCCGCCCGACGCGGGGGAGGGGTTCGAGGCGGCGTTCGGCCGCAACGCCGACATGCTCGCGACCTTCGCCGAGCTGTTCGGGCCCTACCCGTTCCCGACGTACTCCGTCGTCGTCACCGACGACGACCTCGAGATCCCCCTGGAGTCGCAGAGCCTGTCGACCTTCGGCCGCAACTTCATGACCGGCGACTGGGACTCGGTGCGCCTCGTCGCGCACGAGCTGGCCCACCAGTGGTTCGGCAACGCAGTGACGTTGAAGCGGTGGCAGGACATCTGGCTGCACGAGGGTTTTGCCTGCTACAGCGAGTGGCTGTGGTCGGAGCGCTCCGGCGGCGAGGACGCCGACCACTGGGCCGCCCACCACCACGAGCGCCTGTCCCGCCTCGACCAGGACCTGCTGCTCGCCGACCCCGGCCCGGCGCTGATGTTCGACGACCGGGTCTACAAGCGCGGCGCCCTCGCCCTGCACGCCCTGCGTCGCACCGTCGGCGACGACGCGTTCTTCGACCTGCTCAAGGCGTGGGTCGCCGAGCATTCCGGCGGCAACGTCACCACCGCCGACTTCGTGGCGATGGCCGTCGAGCGCTGCGGCCCCGACCACGACCTGACCGACCTGTTCGTCGCCTGGCTGCACCGGACCGAGCTCCCGGCCCTGCCCTGACTGGTCGGCTCTGCCGCACCAGCGGCTGGCGACCGTGGGTGGGTCGGGTGCCCGCGCGCGTAGCAGGCCGCGTCTCGGCGTCAAGGACGCTCGCTGCGCTCGCGCCGCTGCGCGGCGGCCTCCGGCCGTCGTTGACCCCGAGCCTCTTGCGGCCCGCCGGACTGCGCGCTGTCGGCGCGGCCTCGCAAGCTCGGCGCGCCGCCGCTGGCGCGGCCACCCGCCCCACAGTCCACACGCGCACCACGCCTGGCGCGGATCGCCCGCTCCTGGTCGGTAGTTCCCCACCAGAAGTGGGAGATCGGCGTCAGGAGTCAGGGGCGGCCGCGCCAGCGGCGGCGCGGGCGGAGACCCGATCGACTACGCGCGCGGCCGCCCACACCAACCTCAACAACACGCTGACCCGTCGTGCATCCACGACGGGCCAGCGGTGAGGCGGGGGAGCGGACGGGTCAGGCCCAGCGCTCCGAGGCCGGGGTGAAGGTCAGCTCCCGGTCGCCGGTGTAGATCTGCTTGGGCCGGGCGATCTTCTGCTCCTTGTCCTCGACCAGCTCGAGCCACTGGGCCAGCCAGCCCGGCGTACGGCCGATCGCGAAGAGGACGGTGAACATCTCCGGCGGGAACTGGAAGGCCTCGTAGATCAGGCCGGAGTAGAAGTCGACGTTGGGGTAGAGCTTGCGGGAGACGAAGTAGTCGTCCTCGAGCGCGATCTTCTCCAGCTCCAGCGCGATGTCGAGCAGCGGGTTGGTGCCGGTGACCTCGAAGACGTCCATCGCGGCCTTCTTGATGATCCGGGCCCGCGGGTCGTAGTTCTTGTAGACGCGGTGGCCGAAGCCCATCAAGCGCTCGTTGCCGTCCTTCACGCCCTTGATGAAGTCGGGGATGTTCTCCTTCGACCCGATGCGCTTGAGGGACTTCAGGACGGCCTCGTTGGCGCCGCCGTGCAGCGGTCCGTAGAGCGCGCCGACACCGGCCGCGACCGCGGAGTACGGGTCGACCTGGGAGGAGCCGACGGAGCGGACCGCGTTGGTCGAGCAGTTCTGCTCGTGGTCGGCGTGCAGGATGAACAGCACGTCGAGGGCCTTGACCAGGCGCTCGTCGGCCTCGTACTTCTGCTCGCTCATCTTGAACAGCATGGAGAGGAAGTTGGCGGTGTAGCCGAGGTCGTTGTCGGGATAGACGAACGGCTTGCCCTGGGCGTTGCGGAAGGCCCACGCGCCGAGGGTCGGCATCTTGGCGATCATCCGGACGATCTGCAGGTGCCGGGTCTCGGCGTCCTTGATCTTCCCGGCGTCGGGGTAGAACGTCGACAGGGCCCCGACCGACGCCATCAGCATCCCCATGGGGTGCGCGTCGTAGCGGAAGCCCTGCATGAACTCCTTGACGTTCTCGTGCACGAACGTGTGGAAGGTGATCTCGTGCACCCAGGCGTCGTACTCGGCCTTGGTCGGCAGGGCGCCGTGCACCAGCAGGTAGGCCACCTCGAGGAAGCTGCTGCTCTCGGCGAGCTGCTCGATGGGGTACCCGCGGTACTCCAGGATGCCCTTGTCGCCGTCGATGTAGGTGACGGCGGAGCGGCAGGAGGCGGTGTTGACGAAGCCCGGGTCGTAGACGGCGAGCCCCGGGGACTCCTCGTCGGTCCGGATCTTCCCGATGTCGGCGGCCTTGATGGTGCCGTCGGCGATCGGGACGTCGTACTCCTGTCCGGTGCGGTTGTCGCGGACGGTGAGAGAGTCGGTCACACTTTCAACCTAGTCGTCCCTCGCGCGGCGCGGTACCGCGGGCACCGCCTGACGGACGCGCCGGGGCCCCGGCCGGGTGCCGGCCCGCTCCCGCCGGGGGCCGATTTGGCGCCGTACGACGCGCGCGCCTAGCCTTGCCTGTCGCGTCCCTGCCGTGCCGCGCCCCTGACCCGGGCGAGGTGCAGTCCCGGACCGCCCCTCATCGCCGCGAGGCGAGGTCGGGCCGAGCCGTGGCCGAGTTCGTCACGAGACGCGATGCAGCACCACCGGGCGGGGCAGACCCCGTCCGGACCTACGAACGAGAGATCCAGGTCATGGGTACCTACGCCCCCAAGCCCGGCGACATCAACCGCACGTGGCACGTCATCGACGCCGAGGACATCGTCCTCGGTCGTCTGGCCGTCGCCTGCGCCACGCTCCTGCGCGGCAAGCACAAGGCGACCTACGCGCCCAACGTCGACGGTGGCGACTTCGTCATCGTCGTCAACGCGGCCAAGGTCGCGCTCGCCGGCAACAAGAAGCAGACCAAGAAGGTCTACCGCCACTCCGGCTTCCCGGGTGGTCTGACCGAGACCGCCATCGGCGACGTCCTCGACAAGGACCCGCGCAAGGTCATCGAGAAGGCCGTGTGGGGCATGCTGCCGAAGAACAAGCTCAGCCGCCAGCAGCTCACCAAGCTCAAGGTGTACGCCGGCCCGGAGCACCCGCACGCCGCTCAGCAGGCCGTGCCCCACGAGATCAAGCAGATCTCCCAGTAAGCACGACCGACCCGAACCCCGACTGAGCAGGTAGAGAACCCACATGTCTGAGAACACCACCGAGGTCGAGGAGACCTTCACCACCGACGAGCAGGGCGTGTCCTACACGTCCGAGTCCGCCCCGGCGGCCGACTCCCCGGCCCGCCCGGCGACCATCGCCCCCGCCGCGGCCACCGGCCGCCGCAAGGAGGCCGTCGCCCGCGTCCGCATCGTCCCCGGCACCGGCCAGTGGACCGTCAACGGCCGCGCGCTCGACTCCTACTTCCCCAACAAGCTGCACCAGCAGGTCGTCAACGAGCCCTTCGCCGCGCTGCAGCTCGAGGGCCGCTTCGACGTCATCGCCCGCATCCACGGCGGCGGCATCACCGGCCAGGCCGGCGCGCTGCGCCTCGGTGTGGCCCGCTGCCTCAACGACGTCGACGTCGAGGCCAACCGCCCCACCCTCAAGAAGGCCGGCCTGCTCACCCGTGACGCCCGCGTCATCGAGCGCAAGAAGGCCGGTCTGAAGAAGGCCCGCAAGGCCCCGCAGTTCAGCAAGCGCTGATCCCCGGCTGCCCGCGCCGTCCCGGCGCGGCAGCCTGAGTCCGCCCCTCGTCGGCCGGCGGTCCACCCGGACCGCCGGCCGTCGTCGTCCCAGGAGGTTTCCTCGATGCCGCGCATCTTCGGCACCGACGGCGTCCGCGGCCTGGCCAACGGCCCGCTGACCGCCGAGCTCGCGCTCGACCTCGGCGTCGCCGCCGCACGCGTCCTCGTCGACCGCGGCGGGTACGCCGGCCAGCGCCCGCTCGCCGTCGTCGGCCGCGACACCCGCATCTCCGGGCAGTTCCTCGAGCACGCCGTCGTGGCGGGGCTCGCGGCGTCCGGGGTCGACGTGCTGCGCCTGCGGGTGCTGCCCACGCCGGGCGTCGCCTACTTCACCGACGCCCTCGGGGCCGACGTGGGCGTGGTCATCAGCGCCTCCCACAACGCGATGCCCGACAACGGCATCAAGTTCCTGGCCCGCGGCGGGGTCAAGCTCGACGACGCGCTGGAGCGCGAGATCGAGGCGCACCTCGGCGAGGACTGGGACCGCCCGACCGGCGGGGACGTCGGCCGGGTGCGCCCCTACGCCCCCACCGTCGAGGAGTACGCCGCCCACCTGGTGCGCACCCTCGACGGCGGTCCCGGTGGCCTGGCCCGGGGCCGGTCCGCCGGCCCGCTGCGGGTGGTGCTCGACTGCGCCCACGGCGCGGCCAGCGAGGTCGGTCCCCGCGCGCTGGCCGACGCCGGCGTCGAGGTGGTCACCATCGGCGCCGAGCCCGACGGCCTCAACATCAACGACGGCTACGGCTCGACCCACCTCGAGCGGCTCCAGCGCGCGGTCGTCGACCACGGCGCGCACGCCGGGTTCGCCGTCGACGGCGACGCCGACCGCTGCCTGGCCGTCGACGCGACCGGGGCGGTCGTCGACGGCGACCAGATCCTGGCCGTCCTCGCCCTGGCCATGCGCGACGCCGGGCGGCTCGTCGACGACACCGTCGTGGCCACCGTCATGAGCAACCTGGGCTTCACCAAGGCCATGGAGGCCGCCGGCGTCGTCGTGCGCCAGACCGCGGTGGGCGACCGCTACGTCCTCGAGGACATGCGGGCCGGGGGCTACAACCTCGGCGGCGAGCAGTCGGGCCACGTCATCATGCGCGACCACGCCACCACCGGCGACGGCCTGCTGACCGCCCTGCACGTGCTGCAGCGGATGGTCGTCACCGGACGGTCCCTGCGCGACCTGGCCTCGGTCGTCACCCGCTTCCCGCAGGTCCTGGTCAACGTCCCCGGCGTCGACAAGGACCGCTGCGACGACGCGGCCCTGCTGGCCGCCGTCGCCGCCGAGGAGTCCCGGCTGGGCGAGGCGGGGCGCGTGCTCCTGCGCCCGTCCGGCACCGAGCCCCTGGTGCGGGTGATGGTCGAGGCGGCCACCACCGACGACGCCCAGGGCACCGCCGACCGGCTCGCCGGGGTCGTCCGCGAGCGGCTCTCGCTCTAGCCCGGTCCACCGTCCAGGGGTCGCTCGAGGTGGCCCCGCACCGAGGAGGAACCATGAACAACCCCGTCCGCCGCTGGTCGATCGCCGTGTCCGCGGCCGTGCTGGCCCTCTCCCTCGCCGCCTGCGGCGAGGACGACACGGCCGCCGACCCCGAGGGCTCCGGCTCCTCCGAGAGCTCGTCGTCGGCCCCCGCCGAGGGCGGGAGCACCGAGGCGGCCGAGCTGCCCGAGTGGGCGCCGGCCATCCTCACCGAGGGCGACGCCGTCACGGGCCTCGACTTCACCGACACCCCGGAGCCGAGCGGCGAGCTGCAGGTCGCCACCGTCACCGAGGGCGACGGCCCGCCCGTCGAGGTCGGCCAGACCCTCACCGTCAACTACCTCGGCGCGGTCTACCAGGGCACCGAGCCCTTCGACGAGAGCTACAGCGGCGGCCAGCCGGTGCAGTTCCCCATCGGCGTCGGCCAGCTCATCCAGGGCTGGGACCAGGCGATCCCGGGCACGCCCGTCGGCAGCCGCATCATCATGTCGATCCCGCCCGACCTGGGCTACGGCGAGCAGGGCTCGCCCCCGACCATCCCCGGTGGCAGCACGCTGTTTTTCGTGATCGACGTCATCGACGCGGCCTGACGCCTGCCTGCTGACCCCGGGGGTCCCTCCCGCTGGTGGCGTGCGTCGGGAGTCCCAGGATGCTGCGCGCGCTCAGGGTGCGTGCATCGCAAGGCGGCGGAGCGCTGTCATGCCGGGTGCCTCACGAGCGACGCCAACGCCGCGAGGTGCGTGCCCTGGGTGCGCGGAGCGCTTGGAGACTCCCGGCGCGCGCCACTAGGTTCGTGCCCTGAGACACGCGCCTAGGGGAGGGACACCCGATGACGACGTACGACGGCCCACCGATCGTGGTGGAGGGCCTCCGCAAGACCTTCGGTCCGGTGGTGGCGGTGGACGACCTGACGTTCACGGTCCGCCCCGGCGCCGTGACCGGCTTCCTCGGCCCCAACGGGGCCGGCAAGACGACCACGCTGCGGATGCTGCTCGGGCTCACCACCCCGACCGCCGGCCGCACGCTCGTCGGTGACCGGCCCTACGCCGCGCACCCGGTGCCCGCCCGCACCGTCGGTGCGGCCCTGGAGGCCTCCAGCTTCCACCCGGGCCGCACCGGGCTCGGCCACCTCGAGGTGTACGCCGGCCAGGTCGGCGCCAGCAAGACCCGCTGCCGCGAGCTGCTCGACCTGGTCGGCATGACCGAGGCCGCCGACCGGCGGGTCCAGGGCTACTCCATGGGCATGCGCCAGCGCCTCGGCCTGGCCACGGCGCTGCTCGGCGACCCGCCCGCCGTCGTCCTCGACGAGCCGGCCAACGGCCTCGACCCCGAGGGCATCGTGTGGATGCGCCACCTGCTGCGCCACTTCGCCGAGGAGGGCCGCACGGTCCTGGTCTCCAGCCACGTGCTGGGGGAGGTGCAGTCGACCGTCGACGACGTGGTCGTGATCGCCCGCGGCGGTCGCCTGGTGCACGCCTCGTCGCTCGCCGACCTGGCCGCGCTCGCCGACGCCGACACCTACGTCGTCGCGCCCGACGGCGCCGCGCTGCGCCGGCTGGGCGAGCAGCGCGGCTGGACGGTCGAGGCCGAGGGTCCCGGCTTCCGGGTGCCGTCGGTCCCGTCGGCCGAGATCGGTCGCGCCGCCCACGAGGCAGGCGTCGAGCTGCACCAGCTGGCCACCCGCGGCGCCGACCTCGAGAAGGTCTTCCTCCGGCTCACCGCCGACCAGGGCCAGCAGGCCGCGCCCGGCGAGCACCCGGGGGTGGCCGCATGAGCGCCGCGATGCTCGCCGAGGTGCGCAAGCTGCTCACGACCCGCCTGTGGTGGATCCTGCTGCTCGTCATGGCCGGCTACGTCGCCTTCCTCGGCGGCGTGCTGGGCTTCGCCATCACCACCGACCCCGGGGGCAACGCCGACGTCGTCCTCCCGGCCGGGGCCGACGCGGCCACGACGGTCTACTCCGTCGTCAACGGCGCCGGCTACGTCTTCCCGCTCATCATCGGCAGCCTGATGATGACCACCGAGTTCCGGCACAAGACGGTCACCGAGTCGCTGCTCGTCGAGCCCCGCCGCTCGGTCTTCCTCGGCGCCAAGCTGCTCGTCGCCGTCCCCGTCGGTCTCGTCTTCGGCCTGGTGGCCGTCCTCGCGGTGGTCGCGGCCGGCTCGCCGCTGCTGGCCGCGCGGGGCGACGGCGCGTTCCTCGGCGACGGCGACGTGCTGGCCTCGCTGCTGCTGGCCGCGGTCGTCATCGCCGTGTGGGCGGTGATCGGGGTCGCCTTCGGCAGCCTGGTCACCAACCAGGTCGCCGCGATCGTCATCATCCTGGCCTTCACCCAGTTCGTGGAGCCCATCGCCCGCACGGTCGGCGGGGCCGTCGACGCCCTGGCCCCGGTCGCGCAGTACCTCCCCGGCGCCGCGGCCGACGCGGTCATCGGCGCGAGCTTCTTCTCCGGCTTCGGCGGCGGCAGCGTCGACCTGCTCCCGCGGTGGGCCGGCCTGCTCGTGCTCATCGGGTACGCCGTCGTGCTGGCCGCCCTGGCCCGGGTGACCACGCTGCGCCGCGACCTGCTCTAGACAATCCACCCCGACGGGGGTGCGAGACGGCCTAGCCTGCGGCATGCGCACGCGTCCGTGGGTGGTCATCGCTGCCGTCGTGACCGTGCTCTCCCTGCTCGGGGCCGGGCTGGCCCTGCCGCCGGCCGCGGTCGCCGCATCCCAGGGCTTCTTCGGGACCGTCGTCGACACCTCGGGTCGTGAGGTGGCCCACGCGCGCGTCAGCGTGGTGGACGCCAACGGGCACTACCACGGCGAGGACACGGTGGCTGACGCCCGAGGCCGATTCGCCGTCGCCCTGCCGCCAGGGCGTTACGAGGTCCACGTCTTCGGGCCGAGGGACGGCTGGTCGCCCTTCCTGGTGCAGCGGTTCGGCCCCTTCGACCTCCAGGCCGGCCAGGCCGTGAGACTGGATCCTGTGCTCCACGACGGTGCGGTGCTCAGCGGGCGCGTGGTCGACACATCGGGTCAACCGCTCGCCTCGGCCGGGGTAGACCTGGAGCACCTGTGGCCGAACGGGGAGTGGGTGGGGGTGTTCCAGTCACCTTCGGTCGCCCCCGACGGCACCTTCATCTACACCGGGCTCGAGGCGGGCACCTACCGACTGACCGGCGAGGCCGAGGGACGGCTGACGACGACCTGGCCTGATGGCCCCACGCTGGGCGAGGGCCTCCCGATCGTCATCGCCGACGACGTGGACCGCAGGTTGGGCGACCTGGTGCTGCCCCGACCGTCGTCCCTCTCGGGCGCGGCACGTCGGGGCGACGCGCCCGGCGCCGAGGTGGACGTCTCCCTCACCCGCCTCGACAGGGCCAGCGGTGGCCTGACGGCATGGACCGCCACCGGCCCGACCGGCTCCTGGCACATCGACGGCCTCCCGGCCGGCAGGTACCTCGTCAGCTACGACAGCGGCGGCGTCCGGGAGCTGTGGGACGACGCCGACGCCCCCTCCGAGGCCGAGGTCGTCGTGATCGACGCGGAGTCAGCCGTCGCCATCGGTGAAGCCGTGCTCTGGCCCGCCCGGCTCGTGGGCACGGTGACCACCACCAGCGGCGAGCCGGTGGTCACTCGAGTGTTCTTCCGCCGTCCGGGGTCCGCCACCATCGTGGCCGACACGGTGAGCGACCTGGCGGGCAGGTGGGTCAGCCCACCTCTGCCCGGGGGGCCCCACCTGGTCTCCTTCGGCGAGATCGCCGAGCGGGGTCGGGAGACGTCGCCCCTCCAGGTCGACGTGGTCCGGGAACGCGACACGCACGTCACCGGCACGGTCCTCGACCTCGGCGCGCTGACGGGACGGGTGCTCGGTCACGACGGCCGCCCGGCTGTCGGCGCAGCCCTGGACGTCTACACGATCATCGACAACCGGTGGCGTCTCCGATTCACGACGCGGGTCGAGCCGGACGGCTCCTACCGCATCCCGCTGGTCGGCGGTCCCTACCGCCTCGGCGTCGCGATGGCCGTCGACCGCGACCCCGGGGCGTTCGTGGCAGCCAGTGGTGTCGACGGCACCGTGCCGGACTTCGACCGAGCCGAGACCCTCGCCGTCGCCGGCGGGACCACCGTGCGTCGTGACGTCCAGCTGCCGGCCCCCGGCCGCGTCGCGGGCCGGGTCACCGACCTCGCCGGCGCCCCGCTCGCCGGGGCGACAGTCCGGGTCGGCCCGCCACACGGGTGGCGTCCCGCGAGGGCGACCACGGGGGCCGACGGCCGGTGGAGCGTCGAGGGCGTCTTCCCGGGTCGACACGAGGTCCGGGTGACGGCCGAGGGCCGCATCGAGGAGGTGTGGCCAGACAACCCGACGACCTACGACCTGCCCGCGCCGGGCCCCGCTGCGACGGTGGGCGTCACGGAAGGCGGCGAGACGGGCGGTGTCGACGTCGACCTGGCCGCGCCGTCGTCGGTACGACTCGACCTCGCCGGCCCGGCCGGCGTCGAGGTGACGCGGGTGGAACCGACGCTCCACCTGCGACGCGGCGCGACCTGGCAGCTCATCCCCACGTCAACGCGCGACCCCGACGCCGTCGTGCTCTCCCACCTGCCCGCCGGCACCTACCGGCTCGGGTGGACCGCGGAGCTGTCGGACGGCACCTTCGTGGCTGTCGGCCACGGTCCCGCAGCCCCGTCGCCCCAGCCCGACGGCGAGGAGGTGGTCCTGTCCGAGGAGGACCGCGTGGTGCGGCGTCAGGTGGACCCGGGGGGCACGGTCAGCGGCGAGGTCGACCGCGCCTCCGGCGGTACGGTCGCGGTCGACCGTCCCGTGGGGGCGAGCTGGCAGGAGGTCGTCGCGCCCCGGTCGTTCCGGGACTTCGGGATGGGGCGTGATGTCTACGCGACTCCGCGGCTCGAGCCCGGCCGATACCGGCTGAGGTTCGACTCGCCGCAGCGACGCACGACGACGATCGAGGTGGAGGTCGGCTCGTCCGCCGTCCGACGCGACGTGGTCATGGAGGGCTCCTTGCTCAGCGGTATGGTGCCGAACGGCGCCGGCACCGGCACGATCGTCGAGGCGGTGCGACCGGACGGGACGGTGGCCTCGACCACCACCGCAGAGCAGCGGCACTTTTCTGTCGGAGCCCTCGAACCCGGGAGCTACGCCGTCAGGTTCCGCGACCCCTCGGGCCGCCTCCCGGACGTGTACCACGGCGCGCGGGGGGGCCTGACCGAAGACCTGCGGGCGGCGGAGTTCTACGCGCTCTCCTTCGACGTGCCGGGTGTCACGGTGATCGTCTACGGGGTCTGGTCCGACAGCCGCGTCGTCCACGGGCGCGTGGTCGGGACTGACGGTCGCGCCGCGACCCGCGAGGTCGAGGTGCTCGCCCCCCGCAGCGCCGGGTGGGTGCCGGTCGCCGCTGCCTCCACCGACGAGACCGGGCGCTGGTGGGTGACCGGCCTCGCCCCAGGCGACTACCGACTGCGCTACCGCCGCCCGGTGGGCCCGGCGCGCAGTCCCGACCTCCAGGTCGACGGCGGGTGCCTCCCGTCGCAGGGCCGGCTCGTCAGGCTGGGTCCAGGCGCGAGGGCGGTCGCCGACGTCGGCACGCGCACCGTCGTCCCCCTGCCGCTGCACGGTGTCAGGGTCGTTCGGGCCCCGGTCATCGGTGGGCGGACCCGGGTCGGGCGTGTGCTCCGGGTCTCTGCCGGAGCCTGGCTGCCGTGCCAGGTGCGTCTGAGCTACCAGTGGCTGCGCGGAGGGGTGCCGATCAAGGGCCAACGCGCGGCCACCTACCGGCTACGCCGCGCCGATGCCGGGCGACGGGTCTCGGTGGTGGTGCGGGCGACGGCCGTCGGTCCGAGCGCTCCGGGGCGGGGTGCCGTGGCCGTGAGGGCGGTCGCGACCCGACGGGTCTCGCGCTGACCGCGCGGGCTCAGAGCTTGCGCAGCCGCACGTACCGCACCGAGTGGTCGCGGTCCTTGCGCAGCACGAGCGTGGCCCGCGAGCGGGTGGGCAGCACGTTCTCGGTCAGGTTGGGGCCGTTGATGCTGTCCCAGATCCGCGTGGCCTCGGCGACGGCCTGCTCGGCCGTGAGCGCGCCGTACTTGCTGAAGTAGGACCCCGGGTCGCGGAACGCCGTCTCCCGCAGGCGGAGGAAGCGCTCGACGTACCAGTCGCGGATGTGGCTGGTGCCGGCGTCGACGTAGACGGAGAAGTCGAAGAAGTCGCTCACGGCCAGGCCGGTCCGGCCGTCGTCGCGGGTGCGGGCGGGCTGCAGGACGTTGAGGCCCTCGATGATGACGATGTCGGGCCGGTTGACCACGACCTTCTCGTCGGGCACCACGTCGTAGACCAGGTGGGAGTACGTCGGCGCCTCGACCTCGTCCTTGCCCGACTTGATGTCGACCACGAAGCGGAGCAGGGCGCGCCGGTCGTAGGACTCCGGGAACCCCTTGCGCTGCAGCAGCCCGCGCCGCTCGAGCTCGGCGTTGGGGTAGAGGAAGCCGTCGGTCGTCACGAGCGCGACGTTGGGGTGCTCGGGCCAGTGGGCCAGCATCTGCTGCAGCACCCGCGCGGTCGTCGACTTGCCCACCGCCACCGACCCGGCGAGCCCGATCACGAACGGCGTGCGCGGCGGCGTGGCCTGGTGCAGGAACTGCTCCTGCTCGCGGTGCAGGCGGCCCGCCGACTCGACGTACAGGCTGAGCAGGCGCGAGAGCGGCAGGTAGACCTCCTCGACCTCCTCGATCGAGAGCTGGTCGCCGAGGCCGCGCAGGGCCCGCACCTCCTCGGCCCGCAGCGGGTTGGTCGTCTCGTGCGCCAGGGCGGCCCAGGCGGCCCGGTCGAGCTCGATGTACGGCGACGCCTCGCGCGCCGCCTCGTCGAGGCGCTGGCCGTGCGACATGGATCGCATCCTTGCAGCCCCGCGGCGAGGCCGGTCCGGGGGTCCGCGACCCGTAGAGTGACCCCCCATGTGCGGGATCGTCGGGTACGTGGGGCCCCAGCAGGCCCAGGACGTGGTCGTCGAGGGGTTGCGGCGCCTCGAGTACCGCGGCTACGACTCGGCGGGTGTGGCCCTGGTGAGCGGCGGCGCGATCGCCGACGCCAAGAAGGCCGGCAAGCTGGCCAACCTCGAGAAGGAGCTCGCCGACCGGCCGCTGCCGGCCTCCGGCACCGGCATCGGCCACACCCGGTGGGCCACCCACGGCGCGCCCAACGACGTCAACGCCCACCCGCACCTGGGCCACGACCGCCGCGTCGGGCTCGTGCACAACGGCATCATCGAGAACTTCGCCGACCTGCGGGCCCGGCTCGAGGCCGACGGCCACGTGCTGCTCTCCGAGACCGACACCGAGATCGTGGCCCACCTCGTCGAGCTGCAGGTCGCCTCCGGCGTCGACCTGACCACCGCCATGCAGCGGGTCTGCCAGGTGCTGGAGGGCGCGTTCACCCTCGTCGCGGTCGACGCCGAGGACCCCGACCGGGTCGTGGCCGCGCGCCGCAACAGCCCGCTCGTGGTCGGCCTGGGGGAGGGCGAGAACTTCCTCGGCTCCGACGTCGCGGCGTTCATCGAGCACACCCGCGACGCCCTCGAGCTCGGGCAGGACACCGTCGTCACCATCACCCGCGACGGCGTGGAGGTGACCGACTTCCACGGCGCCCCCGTCGAGGGCACCCGCTACCACGTCGACTGGGACCTCTCGGCGGCCGAGAAGGACGGCCACGACTGGTTCATGCGCAAGGAGATCTTCGAGCAGCCGCGGGCCGTGGCCGACTCGCTGCTGGGTCGTCGCTCGCAGGCGGGGCTGCTGCAGCTCGACGAGATGCGCCTGTCCGACGACGAGATCCGCGACATCGACAAGGTCATCATCATCGCGGCCGGCACGTCGTTCTACGCCGGCATGGTCGCCAAGTACGCCATCGAGCACTGGACCCGCATCCCGGTCGAGGTCGAGCTGTCGAGCGAGTTCCGCTACCGCGACCCGATCCTCGACCACTCCACGCTCGTGGTCGCGATCAGCCAGTCCGGCGAGACCGCCGACACCCTGCAGGCCATCCGCCACGCCCGCACCCAGCGTTCGCGGGTGCTGGCCATCTGCAACACCAACGGCTCCACCATCCCCCGCGAGTCCGACGCGGTCATCTACACCCACGCCGGGCCCGAGATCGGCGTCGCCTCGACGAAGGGCTTCCTGACCCAGCTGGTGGCCTGCTACCTCCTCGCGCTGTACGTCGCGCAGGTCAAGGGCACCCGCTACGGCGACGAGATCGACGAGGTGATGCGCCAGCTCGAGGCCATCCCCGGCCACATCGAGACCGTGCTGGCCGGGGCCGAGCAGGTCTACGACCTCGCCCGCGAGCACGTCGGCACCCGGTCGGTGCTCTTCCTCGGCCGCCACGCCGGCTACCCGGTCGCCCTCGAGGGCGCCCTGAAGCTCAAGGAGATCGCCTACCTGCACGCCGAGGGCTTCGCCGCGGGCGAGCTCAAGCACGGCCCCATCGCCCTGGTCGAGGAGGGCCTGCCGATCCTGTGCGTCGTCCCGCCCCGCGGCCGCGACCAGCTGCACGAGAAGATGATCAGCGGCATCCAGGAGGTCCGCGCCCGCGGCGCCCGCACCATCTGCCTGGCCGAGGAGGGCGACACCCGCATCGAGCCGTACGCCGACGCGCTGGTGCGCCTGCCCCGCGTCCCGGTCCTGCTGCAGCCGCTGGTGGCCACCGTCCCGCTGCAGCTGTTCGCCTGTGAGCTGGCCACCGCCCTCGGCCACGACGTCGACCAGCCCCGCAACCTCGCCAAGTCCGTCACCGTCGAGTAGTCGTGCGCGCTCGGCTGGGTGGTCTCGAGACGGTTGCCAGGGCAACCTCCTCGACCAACGTCGGGTCGAGCCCCGCCGGGCCCCACGGTGGTCGAGGAAGGGGCCCTGGCGCCTGTCTCGAGACCACGCGACCCGCCCGACCGAGCAGGGGACCCACGTGGCGGTGATCGGGGTCGGCATCGACGTGTGCGCGATCGACCGGTTCGGGGAGTCGCTGGCCCGCACGCCGGCGCTGCGGGAGCGGCTGTTCACGCCGGCGGAGGCGGTGCGGCCGCTGGCCTCGCTGGCCGGCCGGTTCGCGGCCAAGGAGGCGCTGGCCAAGGCGCTCGGCGCCCCGGGCGGGCTGGCCTGGCACGACGCCGAGGTGGTCTCGGAGGAGTCGGGCCGTCCGGTGCTCGAGCTGCGCGGCACCGTGCGCGCCCGGGCCGACGAGCTGGGGGTGGCCCACGTGCACGTGTCGCTGTCCCACGACGCCGGGGTCGCCTCGGCCGTGGTCGTGCTCGAGTCCTGAGCCCGCCGCTGACCACGAACGTCACGCGACACCCCCGGGCGTAACCCCAGCGCGCGGTCGCGCGACCCCTCGACGAAACACGGCGTCCCTACGGTCACGGGGCCGACCCGGGACAGGGGTCGAGCAACCGACACCCGAGGGAGACGTGCGTGAGCACACGCAGCACACTGGCGGCCGCCCTGGCCGCGACCACGGCGGTGGCCACCATGGCCGTCACCACCGCGCCGGCGGCCCCCGCCGCGCCGGCCCGCACCGCGACGACCAGCACCGCCGCCTCGGCCACGGGGGGAGCGGGCTGGCTCGAGCCGTCGTACGTCGCGGCCGACCTGACCGGCGACGGGCAGGTCACCACCGCCGACCTCGACGCGCTCGCCGCCCGGCCCGGCACGACCGCGGCCGACCTGGCCGAGCTCGCCCAGGAGGTCCTGTACGACGACGGCCCGTTCGAGCTGGTCGAGGCCTCGGCCATCGACATGCAGAAGGCCATGAACGCCGGCGTCGTCACCTCGGTGCAGCTGACCCAGGCCTACCTCGACCGCATCGAGGCCTACGACGGGCTGAAGGACGACACCCACAGCCGGCCCCTCAACGCGATCATCACCACCGGCGGCGAGGAGGCGCTGGCCGCGGCCGCGGCGTCGGACGCCTGGCGGGCCGAGCACGGCGGGCCGCGCAGCATGCTCGACGGCATCCCGATCGCGCTCAAGGACAACTACGACACCGAGGACCTGCCCACCAGCGCCGGCCACGGCAGCTGGGAGACCAACCAGACCGCGACCGACGCCTTCATGGTGGCCGGCCTGCGCGAGGCGGGCGCGGTCGTGCTCGCCAAGGCCACGCTCGACGAGTGGGCCTTCGGGTTCGTCTCGGAGTACACGACCGGCCAGCCCGCCGGCACCTCGAAGCTCGTCGCCAGCCCCTACAACCTCGACCGCACCGCCGGCGGGTCGAGCGGCGGCACCGGCGCGTCGGTCTCGGCCAACCTGGCCGCGATCGGGTTCGGCACCGACACCGGCGGCTCGATCCGGGTGCCGTCGTCGTACAACCAGCTCGTGGGGGTCCGGCCCACGGTCGGCCTGGCCAGCCGCGACGGCATCGTGCCGCTGGCGCTGAGCCAGGACACCGGGGGTCCGATGGCGCGCTCGGTCACCGACGCCGCGATCGCCCTCGACGCCGTCGTGGGCGTCGACCCGGCCGACCCCGTCACGAGCGAGCAGGTCGACGAGGTGCCGGAGTCCTACACGCGGTTCCTCGACCCCGAGGCGCTGCGTGGCAAGCGCTTCGCCTACCTGACCTCGATGGTGCCGACGAACAACGCGGCCACCCAGCGGCTCTTCGCCCAGGCCGTCTCCGAGCTGCAGGCGCAGGGCGCCGTGGTCGAGCCGGTCACCACCACCGCGCTCAACGCGACGCTGGCCGAGCCGAGCGGCAGCACCAACGAGTTCAAGCACGACCTCGACGGCTACATCGCCGCCCACCTCGACCCCGACGTGGCCACCCGATCCCTGGCCGACATCATCGCCTCGGGCCGGCTCGTCCCCAGCCGCACCAGCACCTACGTCGGCCGCAACAACGTGACGCCGGCGCAGTACGAGCAGTGGATGACCAGCCACACCGCGGCCATCCGCACCGGCGAGCAGGCCCTCACCTCGCTGCTCGACGGCGGGGACTACGACGCGCTCGTCTACCCCTCGACCAACGGCTACGGGACCATCGGCACCAACATGCGGCTCAGCCCCAACACCGGCATGCCGGCCGTGACCGTGCCGATGGGCCAGGCCACCACCGGGGAGGCGATCCCGGGCGCGGGCGTCAACCTCGAGCTCGTCGGCCGCAACTACGCCGAGGGCGACCTGCTCGGCTACGCCTACGACTACGAGCAGGCCACGAAGCACCGCACGACGCCGGCGCTCTACCCGGCGCTCACCCCGCCCGCACCCGGCACCTCACCCGGCACCGCGCCGCGGGGCACGGTGGCCAACCGCGCCGAGGGGTACTCCGTCACCGTCTCCGACCCCGAGGTCGAGATCGGTGACGAGGTCACCGTGACCGTCGCCGCCGGTGCGGCCGAGGACCTCTACGCCTACGGCCTCGACCTCGGCTTCGACCCCACCCTCCTGCGGTACGACGGCGCGGAGGCCACCGACGCGATGCCGTGGTCGGCGGTGACGACGAGCGGGGCCGGCGAGGGCAGCGTCGCGGTCGTGGCGTCCGAGCTCGGCACCTCGCCCGCCACCTCGGGGCCGGTCACGCTGGCCACCCTGCGGTTCACCGCGGTCGGGCAGGGCGCGGCGCAGGTGACCGCCGGGCCGCTGGAGTCCGTGGCGAGCGACCTGACCGTGGCCACGACCGACGAGGCCGGCTCGGGCACGGTCGCGGTCGGCCTCAAGACCGCCCCGGTGGCCACCACGGCCCCGACCGTCGTCGGCACGCCCCGGGTCGGCCAGGTCGTCCGGGCCACCGGCGGCGCCTGGGACCTCGACGGCGTCCGGCTCGGCTACCAGTGGCTGGTCGGCGGCTCCCCGGTGCCGGGGGCGACCGCGCCGTCGTACCGGCTGCGCGTGGCCGACGTCGGCCGATCCCTCGCGGTCGCCGTCGTCGCCACCGTGCCCGACCACGCGCCCGGCGTGGCCAGCTCGGCCGCCCGGACGGTGCTGCGGGCCCTGACCACCACGCGTGCCTCGGTGCGACCGGCCCGGCCGCGGGCCGCAAAGCGGTCGACCGTCGTCGTGACCGTCGCGGCCGCCGGGGTCGTGCCCACGGGCACGGTGGTCGTCACCTGGGCCCAGCGCCGGGTGGGCCGTCCGGTCGTCCTGACCGGTGGCCGCGCCCGGATCTCGCTGCCGCCCCGCGCCCGCGGCACCCGCTGGCTGCGGGTGGTCTACCGGCCCACCGCGGCCTTCGGGGGCAGCGGCACCGTGCGGGCGGTGCGGGTGCGTCGCTGAGGCGGATAGCGTCGCGACGGTGAGGCAGGCACACACCGTCGACCAGGTCCGGGCCGCCGAGGCGGCGCTCATGGCCGAGCTCCCCGACGGGGCGCTCATGCAGCGCGCCGCCCACGGCCTGGCCCACGCGGTGCTCGACCTGCTCTCCCCGGGCGCCTACGGACGCCAGGTCGTGCTCCTGGTCGGCTCCGGCGACAACGGCGGCGACGCCCTGCACGCCGGGGCCGTCCTGGCCCGGCGGGGCGTCGCCGTCACCGCCCGGCTGCTCTCCGACCGGGTCCACGAGGGCGGGCTGGCCGCCCTGCGCGCCGCAGGCGGTCGCGTGGGTGACGGGCCGGCCCGGCCCGACCTGGTCGTCGACGGGGTCGTCGGCATCGGCGGCCGCCCCGGGCTCCGGCCCGAGGCGGCCGCCGCGCTGTCGTCGTACGCCGGGGTCGGTGGCGGCCGGGTGCCGGTGGTCGCGGTCGACACGCCCAGCGGCGTCGACGTCGACTGCGGGGAGCTCCCGGACGAGGGCGGCCACGTGACTGCCGACCTCACCGTCACCTTCGGCACCCTCAAGGTCGCCCACCTCGTCGACCCGGCCGCGTCGGCCGCGGGCGCGGTGCACCTGGTCGACATCGGTCTCGGTCCGCACCTGCCCGCCCCGGTGCTCGAGGCCCTCCAGCCCGCCGACGTGGCGGCGCTGCTGCCCCGACCGGCCCGGGACGCGCAGAAGTACACCCGCGGCGTCGTCGGCGTGCGCGCCGGCTCGGCCACCTACCCCGGCGCCGGGCTGCTCTCCGTCGCCGGCGCCGCGTGCGGCCTGGCCGGGATGGTCCGCTACGTCGGCGACGACGCGGTGCACGACCTCGTCCGCGAGCACCACCCCGAGGTCGTCGGGGCCGGGCGGGTGCAGGCCTGGGTCGTCGGGTCGGGCAGCGGCGACGGCGCGGCCGGCACGCTCGCCGAGGCCCTCGACGACGACGTCCCGACGGTCGTCGACGCCGACGCGCTCGACCACGCCCCCCGCGACCGCGACGGCCGTGACGACCTCGTGCTCACCCCGCACGCCGGCGAGCTGGCCCGGCTCCTCGACGCCGACCGCGCCGACGTCGAGGCGCGGCCGCTCCACTTCGTCCGCACGGCCGTCGACACCTTCGGCTGCACCGTGCTGCTCAAGGGTCGGCACACCCTCGTCGCGCACCCCGACGGCCGGGTGCGGGCCACCACGACCGGCGTGCCCTGGCTGGCCACCGCCGGCGCCGGCGACGTGCTCGGCGGGCTGGTCGGCGCCCTGCTCGCGGCCGGCCTGGCGCCGTACGACGCCGCGAGCGTGGGGTCCTGGCTGCACGGCGCCGCGGCGACGCGCGCCTCGGGCGGGGGGCCGATCACGGCGGGTGACGTGGCGGCGGCGCTGCCGTCGCTGCTGCGCGACCTGCTGGGATGATGGCGGCATGACCCGCGCCGAGATCGTCGTCGACCTCGCCGCGGTCCGGCACAACGTCCGCACCCTGCGCGCCCTGGCCGGGGTGCCGACGATGACCGTGGTCAAGGCCGACGCCTACGGCCACGGCGCGCTCCCCGTGGCCCGCGCCGCCCGCGAGGCCGGCTCGGAGTGGCTGGCCGTGGCCACCCTCGACGAGGCCCGGGCGCTGCGGGCCGGCGGCGACACCGGGCCGCTGCTGACCTGGCTCACCGTCCCGGGGGAGAGGTACGACGACGTGGTCGCCGCCGGCGTCGACCTCACCGCCTACTCCGTGGCCGAGCTCGACGAGGTCGCCGCCGGCGTCGAGGTCGCGGGCGTGCCGGCGCGCGTGCAGCTCAAGGTCGACACCGGCCTGCAGCGCGGCGGCGCCGCCCGCGCCGACTGGCGCCCGTTCCTCGAGCGGGCCCGCGCCGGCGTCGAGGCCGGCACCTGGCAGGTCACCGGCCTGTGGTCCCACCTGGCCTGCGCCGACGAGCCCGACCACCCGGCCAACGACGCCCAGCAGGACGCCTTCGACGACGCGCTCGCCCGCGCCGCCGAGGTGGGCCTCGACCCCGGGCTGCGGCACCTGGCCAACTCCGCCGCCACGATCACCCGCCCGCAGGCGCGCTACGACCTGGTGCGCACCGGCCTGGCGTCGTACGGCCTCGACCCGGCGCCGGGCGTGCCCCACGGCACCGACCTGCGGCCCGCCATGACCGTGCGGGCCGAGCTGGCCCTGGTCAAGCACCTGCAGGCCGGCGACGCCGTCTCCTACGGCCACACCTGGACCGCGCCCGGCCCGACGACGATCGGCCTCGTCCCCGCGGGGTACGCCGAGGGCGTGCCCGTCGCCGGCACCAACCGCCTCGAGGTCGCCGTCGGCGGCGAGCGTCGTCCGCTGCGGGGCCGGGTCTGCATGGACCAGGTGCTCGTCGACCTCGGCGGCGACGCCCCGCCGGCCGGCACCGAGGTCGTGCTGTTCGGGCCGCCCGGCGAGGGGCGCGCGACCGCGCAGGAGTGGGCCGAGGCGTGCGGCACGATCAGCTACGAGATCGTGACCCGGATCGGCGGGCGGATGCCCCGCCGCCACGTCGACACCGCCACCGCCACCGACCGTGAGGAGCCCTCGTGACCACCTCCCGCCGCCGCTGGGTGCTCGGGTCGATCGGCGGGGCCCTCGGGCTCGCCGCCGCCGGCACCGCGATCGGCCTGCTGCGCCAGCAGCGCGAGGTGCCGGTCGACGCCGGGCTGTCGGTGCCGCTGGGGTCGCTGCGCTCGACGCCGCGCACGGTGGTCGCCGACGACGGCACGCCGCTGCACGTCGAGGTCGACGAGGTCGACGAGGTCGACGACCTCGGTGCGGGGTCCGGGCGGGGGAGCCGGCGGGCCGGGCAGGCGCCGCCGGTCACGCTGGTCTTCGCCCACGGCTACTGCCTGACCCTCGACTCGTGGCACTTCCAGCGGGCCGCCTACCGCGGCCTGGTGCGGGCGGTCTACTACGACCAGCGCTCCCACGGGCGCTCGGGCCGCTCCGACCGCGAGCACGCCACCATCGACCAGCTCGGCCACGACCTGCGCGCGGTCATCGAGCAGACCGTGCCCGAGGGGCCGGTCGTCGTCGTCGGGCACTCGATGGGCGGCATGACGGTGGTCTCGCTGGCCGAGCACCACCCCGAGCTCATCGGCACCAAGGTCATCGGCGTCGGACTGGTCTCCACGACCGCCGGCGGGCTCGACCCGAGCCGCATCCTCGTCCCGCTCCTCCCGGCGCGGCTGACCAAGCGGGCCACCCTGCGCGCGGTGGCGACCCTGGCCCACGGCCACGCCGCCATCGACCAGGTGCGCCGGGTCGGCCGCTACATCGCCAACGTCGCCACCAGCAAGCTCGCCTTCGGCAGCGACGACGTGCCCCACGAGTACGTCTCGTTCGTCGACGACATGCTCTCCGCCACGCCGTTCGAGGTGGTGGCCGACTTCTTCCCGAGCTTCAGCAGCCTCGACAAGTTCGACCACGTCGAGGTGCTCGACGAGGTGCCGGTCTCGGTCATCTGCGGCACCGCCGACCGGATCACCTCGATCGGCCACTCCCGCAAGCTGCACGCCCGCATCCCGGGCTCGCGGCTGCTGGAGTGCGAGGGCGTCGGGCACATGGTGCCGCTGGAGCGCCACGACCAGGTCAACGCCGAGCTCGACCAGCTCATCACCGCGGCCACGACCCGCGCCACCCGGCGGTGAGGCGGCGATGAGCGCGCCCGCCCTCACCGTCCGCCGCGTCGGGCCGGAGTCCGCCGCCGCGGTGCTGGCCATCGTGCAGGAGGCCTTCGGCAGCCGCCCGCCCCTCGACCCGCCCGCCGACGCGCTGCGCGAGACCGAGGCCTCCATCGCCACCCGGCTCGCCCTCGGCGGCGGCCTCGTGGCCCGGCTCGACGGTCGCCCCGTCGGCACGCTGCTCCTCGACGCCGTCGGCGACACCGTCTACCTGCGCCGCTTCGGCGTCGTCACCGACGCCCAGGGCCACGGCGTCGCCGGCGCGATGATCCAGGCCGCCTCGGAGGCCGCGGCCGCCACCGGCCGCTACCGCTGGCTGCGGGTCGTCGCCCGGGAGGAGCTGCCGCGCACCGTCGCCTTCTGGGCCCGCCGCGGCTTCGTGCAGACCGACCGGCGCTCGCCGTACGTCGAGCTGGGCCGGCCGGTCCCGACCTTCCACGAGGTCGCCACGGCCGAGGACATGCGAGCCCTCGGCGCCCGCATCGCGCAGGACCTGCGCGCCGGCGATCTGCTCGTGCTCACCGGCGACCTCGGGGCCGGCAAGACGACGTTCACCCAGGGCCTGGGCCAGGGGCTCGGGGTCGAGGGGGCCGTCACCTCGCCCACCTTCGTCATCGCCCGCGAGCACCGGTCGGCGCGCGGCGGGCCCGAGCTCGTGCACGTCGACGCCTACCGGCTCGGCGGCGCCGCCGAGCTCGACGACCTGGACCTCGACACCACGCTCGAGGAGGCCGTGACCGTCGTGGAGTGGGGCGAGGGCGTGGCCGAGGACCTCGCCGAGTCGCGGGTCCAGGTGCGGATCACCCGGCACGCCGACGCCCCCGCCGGCTCCGACCCCGGCTCGGCCGAGCCCCGCACGGTGGAGGTCCTGCGGCTCGGGGCGCGCTGGGCCACGTGAGCCTCCCCACGGCCCTGCTGGTGGTCGACGTGCAGCACGACTTCGTGCACGCCGACCCGCCTCCGCACGACCCGGACGCGATGATCGCCGCGCTGACCACCCTCCTCGACGCGGCTCGGGCCGCGGGCGCGCTCGTCGTGCACGTGCGCGACGTGGGCGACGCCGACTCCCGGTTCCCGCCCGGCAGCCCCGGTCGCCGGCTGGTGCTCGAACCCGCGCCCGGCGAGCCGGTGGTCGACAAGGAGCACGACGACGCCTTCGTCGGCACCGACCTGGCCGACCTGCTCGCCGGTCACGAGGCGGTCGTCGTGGGCGGGCTGCAGTCGGAGATGTGCGTCTCCGCGACGGCGCGCGGGGTGCTCGCCCGGGGCCTGCGGCTCGTCCTGCCCCACGACGCGCACTCGACGTACGACGTCCCGGCCGGGCCGGCGGGTCCGGCGATCCCGGGCGAGGTGGTGCGGCGGGTCGCGGCGTGGGCGCTCGGCGACGAGGTCGAGCTGCCGCTGCACGCGGCCGACGTGCGGTTCGCGGCCGGGCCAGGACTAGCCTGCTGACGTGCTGCTGGCCCTCGACACCGCCTCGCCCCAGGTCGCCGTCGCCGTCCTCGACGACGAGGGCGCCACGGCCGCCGAGCTGCGCTCGGAGGAGACCATGCGCCACGGCGAGCAGCTCGCCCCGCTGCTGGAGCGGGCGCTCGCCGAGGCGGGCATCCAGCGCTTCGACGTGACCGCGGTCGCGGTCGGCGTCGGTCCTGGCCCCTACACCGGCCTGCGCGTCGGCCTCGTCACCGCCCGGACCCTCGGCTTCGTCCTCGACGTCCCGGTGTACGGCGTGTGCAGCCTCGACGCGCTCGCGCTCGAGGCCGTGGTGACCGGGGCCGTCGACGGGCCGTTCCTGGTCGCCACCGACGCCCGCCGCAAGGAGGTCTACCTCGCGGCGTACGACGTCGACGGCACCCGCACCAGCGGCCCGGCGGTCGACAAGCCGGCCACGGTGGCCGCGGGCCTGGCCGACGCCGACACCCCGGTCGTGGGGGAGGGGGCGCTGCTCTACCCCGAGGCGTTCCCCCGCGCCGTCGGCCCGCAGCGCCCCAGCGCCGCCTGGCTCGGGCGGGCGGTGGTCGACGAGCGGGCCGAGCTGCTCGACCCCGAGCCGCTCTACCTGCGCCGTCCCGACGCCGAGGTGCCCGGCACCCCCAAGCCCGTCTCCTGATGGCCTCCGTCCGCGCCGCGACCCACGACGACGCCGAGGCGCTGGCCGCGCTCGAGGCTGCCAACCTCGGCGACGACGCCTGGTCTCCCGCGCTGGTCGCCGACGGGGTGTCCGGGGTGGTGCCGACGGTGTCGTGGCTGGTCGCCGAGGTCGACGGCACGGCCGTCGGCTACGCCGCCACGAGCACGGCCGGCGACGTCGCCGAGCTCCAGCGCATCGCGGTCGATCCGGCCCACCGTCGTGCGGGGCTGGCCACGGCGCTGGTCGAGGAGACCAGCCGCGCGGCCCGGGCCGCCGGGGCCGACCGGCTGCTGCTGGAGGTGCGGGAGGACAACGCCGGGGCGCTGGCCTTCTACGCCGCCCGCGGGTTCGTCGAGGTGTCCCGTCGCCGCCGCTACTACCGCGACGGCACCACCGCCGTGGTCATGCGCCTCCCGCTGGTCAGCGGCTGCGGCTGAGTGTCACCGGCCCAGGGGGAGCCCGAACGGCGACGACGTCGGCGGGTCGGGGGCCAGACCCCGCGTCGGCCCCGCCACGACGACCGGCTCCTCGCCCACGGTCACGGTGAGCAGCTCCCACGTCGGGCCCGTCGCGCGGGTGAAGGCGAGGGTGTCGTCGTCGACCCAGGCGAGGCGGCCCAGCAGCTGCTCCGGAGCCGGCTCGACCCGGAGGAGCTCCGCGCCGGTCGCCGGGTCGAGCACCGCGACGAAGCTCGGGCCGAAGCCCTCGGTGTAGGTGTTGGTGGCGGCCAGGTAGGCGCCGGTCGGGGAGAGCTGCTGCGGGGTGTGGTCGCAGGTCTCGAAGACGAACGCGCCCGCGTCGGCGTCGTACAGCCCGCCGCACGTCTGCGGGACCAGCTCGTCGACCGACGTCGTGGCCAGCCACCGGTCGCCCTGCACGTCGAGCAGGCCGATCGCGCCCGGCACCGGCTCCTCGACCACGCCGTCGGGGCCGAGCGCCCGCGGGCCCTCCGGCCCGGACTCGTCGCGCAGCAGCACCCGGCAGTCGCCGTCGGGGTCGGAGCAGTCGGGCCCGCCGCTGACTGCCGAGACGGCCCAGCCGCGGTAGCCCTGCCCGAGCGTCGCCTCGCCGTCGGCCCACACCGTCTGCACCGCGCCGTCGCGCGTGATGAATGCCGCCACCTGGCTGCGCGCGTCGACCCGCATCCCGCTCGCGGCCGGGAACCGGCGCGCCGTGCCGTCCTCCAGCACGACGACGGTGGTCGACCCGTCGGACGGGTCGCGCTGCGCGGCCACCACCCGGTCGCCCAGCTGCACCGCCGAGTCGTACGCGGCGCCGGGGGGCAGGTCGACGGTCGACCCGTCGGCCAGCCGGAGCACCGTGCCCTCGACGTACGACGGCGCGAGGTCGGTCTGCGGCCCGGTCGAGGTCGGGGCGACCGGCTCCGGTGCGGTCGAGCCGCCGCCGAGCGAGCCGCTGACGACCAGGGCCACCGGGACCGCCACGGCCGCGGCGAGCCCGGCGGCCGCGGCCGCGACCCGACGCCGTCGGATGCCGCCGGCCCGGGTCCTGACCCGGCCGAGGTCGAGGGGAGCCTCGTGGAGGTCGCGGACCCGGCGGTCGAACGCGTCGGTCATCGCGGCCTCCCAGGGGTCGGGCTCGTGGTGGTTCATCGGCCCTCCTCCGGGCTCGCGGGGTGCAGGTGGGCGGGGACGCGCTCGCGCAGCGCGGCGACCGCACGGCTGCACTGGGACTTCACGGTGCCGACCGAGACGCCCAGCACGTCGGCGGTCTCGGCCTCGGTGAGCTGCTCGTAGAACCGCAGCACCACCACGGCCCGGGCCCGGGGGGGCAGCGAGCGGACCACCTCCCACAGCGCCTCGGCCTGCCCGTCGTCGTACGAGTCGCGGTAGGCGGTGTCGGGCAGCTCCTCCCGCACGTGCTCGCGGCGCTTCCACGGCCGCCGCCACAGCGAGTGGTGCTCGTTGACCATGATCCGGCGCACGTAGGCGTCGACGGCGCCGCGGTCGTGCACCCGGTCCCAGGCGAGGTAGAGCTTGGCGAGCGAGGTCTGCAGCACGTCCTCGGCGGTGTGCCGGTCGCCGGTCAGCAGGTACGCCGTGCGCAGCAGCGCGGGCTGGCGGGCCCGGAGGTAGGCCTCGAAGTCGGCGTCGCGGCGTCCGGATGGCTCGCGCCGCACCAGCGACACGTGCCCGCCTCCTCCGCCCACGACACCAAGACGCACCGTCCGGGCAGATGGTTGCAACGTCGGTGGGATGCGGTTGCATGGGTGCACATCCACCCTCGAAGCCCAGGAGTACCCATGCAGCAGGTCCAGGCCGTCGTCGCGAAGGCCCAGGGGGCCCCCGTCGAGCTGGTCACCATCAACGTGCCCGACCCCGGTCCGGGCGAGGCCGTCGTCCAGGTGCAGGCCTGCGGCGTCTGCCACACCGACCTGCACTACCGCGAGGGCGGTATCAACGACGAATTCCCCTTCCTCCTCGGCCACGAGGCGGCCGGGGTCGTCGAGGCGGTCGGCGAGGGCGTGACCGAGGTGGCTCCGGGCGACTTCGTGGTGCTCAACTGGCGCGCGGTGTGCGGCGAGTGCCGGGCCTGCAAGCGGGGCGACCTGCAGTACTGCTTTAACACCCACAACGCGACGCAGAAGATGACCCTCGAGGACGGGACCGAGCTGTCCCCGGCCCTGGGCATCGGCGCGTTCGCCGAGAAGACGCTCGTCGCCGCCGGCCAGTGCACCAAGGTCGACCCCGAGGCCCGCCCCGCGGCCGTCGGCCTGCTCGGCTGCGGCGTCATGGCCGGCATCGGCGCGGCCATCAACACCGGCCAGGTCGGTCGCGGCCAGTCCATCGCGGTCATCGGCTGCGGCGGCGTCGGCGTGGCCGCGGTGGCCGGTGCGGCCCTGGCCGGCGCCAGCCCCATCATCGCCGTCGACATCGACCCGCAGAAGCTCGAGGCCGCGCGCCGGCTCGGGGCGACCCACACGGTCGACTCGAGCCAGGCCGACGTCGTCGAGGAGGTCAAGCGCATCTGCGCCGAGACCTACGAGGGCGCCGAGGGCGCCGACGTCGTCGTCGAGGCCGTCGGCCGGCCCGAGACCTGGAAGCAGGCCTTCTACGCCCGCGACCTCGCCGGCACCGTGGTCCTGGTCGGCGTCCCGACGCCCGACATGGTGGTCCCCGACCTGCCGCTCATCGACGTCTTCGGCCGCGGCGGGTCGCTCAAGTCCAGCTGGTACGGCGACTGCCTGCCCTCGCGCGACTTCCCGATGCTCGTCGACCTCTACCGCCAGGGTCGCCTCGACCTCGACGCGTTCGTCACCGAGGAGATCGGCATCGGCGACGTGGAGGCGGCGTTCGAGAAGATGCACGGCGGCAACGTGCTGCGCTCGGTCGTGGTGCTCTGATGGCGGGCTCCGGCACCCGGGTCGACCACGCCGTCTCCAGCGGCACCTTCAGCCTCGACGGCGAGACCTTCGACGTCGACAACAACATCTGGGTCGTCGGCGACGACACCGAGTGCGTCGTCATCGACGCCCCCCACTCCGTCGAGGACATCCTGGCCGTGGTGGGGGAGCGACGGGTCAAGGCCATCGTGCTGACCCACGCCCACGACGACCACTGCCTGGTCGCGCCCGCGCTGCGCGAGGCCGTCACCGCGCCGATCCTGCTGCACCCCGACGACCGTCCGCTGTGGGAGCTCACCCACACCGAGCACCTCTGGGACGTCGACCTGACCGACGGTCAGACCATCGACGTCGGCGGCACGACCCTGCAGGTCCTGCACACCCCGGGCCACGCCCCCGGCGCGGTCTGCCTGTACGCCGTCGACCTCGGCTGCGTCTTCACCGGCGACACGCTCTTCCAGGGCGGCCCCGGCGCCACCGGGCGCTCGTACTCCGACGAGGGCGTCATCAAGGACTCCATCCGCTCCCGGCTGCTCGCCCTGCCCGACGACACCGTCGTCCACACCGGCCACGGCGACGACACCACGATCGGCGCCGAGCGGGCCGGCCTCGACGGCTGACGCGCCCACCGGCTCCTGGGGCGTGGTCACGCCCGCCCCAGGAGTGCTGCGGAACCCCCGGTCGGCCGGGTGTTCCTGCAGCTGGGCAGGGACTTCTTGCGCTTGCCGGGCAATGCATTGCCTGACAAGCGCGAGAAGACCCCGCCCAGGTCGCCCGACTGGACCGTTGCCCCGCGCCCGCCCCGCCCCGGCCCGGCCCGGCCCGTCGGCTACGTCGACAGGTCCTCGCCGTACGCGACGATGCGGGCCTGCGAGCCGAAGGCCACGACCAGCGCGTCGGCCGCCGCTCGAGCGCAGCCCACCGTGAGCTCGTCCTCCTCGTCGACGTCGCAGGCGAAGGTCCAGGCGCGGTCGTCGGGCCAGGCCAGGTGCGGGCCCGGCCCGTTGCCGTACGGCGCTTGCCGCCACGCGACCGACGGGAGGTCGTGGAGCGCGTCGACGGAGGCCTCGAAGAGCAGCATGCGCCGCTCCGGGACGTCCACGACCGGCGCGGCCGGGCGGGTCCCGCGGCTGGTCCAGCCCTCCCAGACCGCGGCCCAGCAGCGGCCGGGTGTCGTGGTGTGCTCGGCCAGCACCTCGAGCACGCGCCGCTCGGTCCGCACCTGCTCGTCCTCCACGTCGAACCGCACCCGCAGGTACACCTCGTGCCCGGGCGGCCCGAAGCAGACCAGGTCCCACCAGGGCGCCGCAGCGTCGAGCAGGTGCCGAGCAGGTTCGACCGACGGCGCCGGCCGCACCGCCGGCGTCACCGCGCCTCGATCCCGATCGAGAGGAACCGCCGCAGCGCGTCGGCCCCCTCGACCACCACCGGCTCGCTCGGCCGCACGTACGTCGCCGGCGTGACCACGACCCGCTGCTCGGCGACCCCGACCGCGTGGCCCCGGACGCGCTGCACCACCCGGGCGCGGCCGTTGTCGACGTACCCGACCTTGTGGCTCACCGCGGCGGACGCCCGGTTGCCCTCCAGGTAGCCCGACTCGCACGCGACGGCCCCGAGCTCGTCGAGGGCGAGCCCGACGGCCAGCTGCCGCATCACCGTGCCCGTGCCCCGGCCCTGGTGGGCCAGGCCGAGCCACGACCCGGTCTCGACCGTGCGCACCTGCGCGAAGTGCTCGGCGTGCAGGTCCTGCATGCCGACGAGCACGCCGTCGCGCCGGACGGCGAGGGCCAGCCACCACTGGTCGGGCGCGAACATGGACCGCTGCTGCCACCACCACCCCAGCGACGTCGCGGGGAACCCGTCGGGGGCGCCGGGGGCCCACGGCTCCTCGTGCCAGTCGCGCAGGAACGGCACCGGCGAGCCCGGTGCCTGGACGCCGCTGCGCACCAGCTCGACCAGCTCGGGCAGGTCGTCGTCGCGCAGCACCCGCAGCTCGACGGGGCCGCACGAGACCCGCAGGGCGTACGGCGGGAAGATCTCCTCGAGGGTGAGCATGCGGCATCCTCGCGGTCGGCGGGCCGGCCGCGCACCCCAGTTCCCGGTCGACCGCGGGACGGCGATGAGTCGGCGGTCGTCGTCCGGTCAGTCCTGTCGTGGACGACGCGACGACGGACGTGAGGGTGCTGGCCACCGGGATCGCCCTGGGTGAGTCACCCCGGTGGCACGACGGCGCCTTCTGGATGTGCGACTGGCTGGCGGGCACGGTGCTCCGCCTCGACGCCGCCGGCCAGCGGGAGGTGGTGGCCCGGGTCGAGGGCATGCCGTTCTCCATCGACTGGCTGCCCGACGGTCGCCTCGTCCTCGCCACCCCCGACGGCGTCCGCGCCGGTGCCGAGCAGGAGCCGCTGGGGGCGTGCGGCCGCGGCTGGAACGAGGTCGTCGTGCACCCCAGCGGTCGCGTGTACGTCGACGTCCCCGGCTCGATGCCGTGGGAGGACCCGCTGCCGGGCCTGCTGGCCGTGGTGGAGCCCGACGGGACGGACCGCGTCGTGGCCGAGGACCTCTGGTTCCCCAACGGCATGGTCGTCACCGACGGCGGCGCGACCCTCGTGGTGGCCGAGTCCCACGCCGACCGGCTCACCGCCTTCACCGTCACCGACGGCGGCGACCTCGTCGACCGCCGCACCTGGGCCGAGACCGGGCCCGGCTCGGCCCCCGACGGCATCTGCCTGGACCGCGAGGGCGCGATCTGGTTCGCCAGCGTGCCGGGCGCCCGGTGCGTGCGGGTCGCCGAGGGCGGCGAGGTGCTGGCGACGGTCGAGGTCGGCCAGCCCTGCTTCTCGTGCGTCCTCGGCGGCGCCGACGGCCGCACCCTGCACGTCACCGCCAACGACTACGACGCCTCCGGGGTCGGCAACGGCCGCGTCCTCACCGCCCGGGTCGCCGTCGGCGGCTGGTGAGCCGTCGGGGCCGGCGGAACGTCGCGACCAGCACGTCGTGGTCGGTGTACGTCGCGGGCTCGACCGACGAGCGGACGCGGCCGAGCCGCGGGTCGGCGTACACGTGCTGGATGCCGGGCGCCTGGGCCGCGGCAGCGTCGGTGACCGTGCGGAACGGGCGGTCGAGGCACGAGGGGAGCCGGTTGACGTCGCCCGACGCCACCACCGGCTGCAGCCGGGCCAGGCGGGTGACGGTCTCGGCGAGCTCGGCGCACTGACCGTCGTTGGCGGCCTGCGCGGCGGCGGTGCCGCGGGTCGAGAGGTGGGTGCCGCACACGGTCAGCCCGTCGGTGAGCACGCACGCGAGACGCCGCTCCTCGGCCCCCTCCTGCGCGGCGTACGCCGTGTCGCGCACGGCGAGCGCCGGCTCGTCGGTCAGCACCGCGTTGCCGAGCTCGCCGCGACCCTCGGGCGTGCGGCAGGGGAGCGCGGCGCCGCGGTAGCGCACGGCCGAGACGTGCAGGTGCAGGCCGGTCTCGGCCGCCACCCGGGCGGCGTCCGCGGCACGACTCGTCGAGCACGACCACGTCGGCGTCGTGCTCGCGCACGAGGCGCACCGTCTCGTCGACCACGGCGGGGTAGGCCGTCCGGCCGAAGCAGCCGGCCAGGCCCGAGAGGCACTGGTCGACCTGCAGCAGGGTGACGTGGCGTGAGGTCCGGTCGTGGTCATCCGGGCCACGCGCGGCCGTCGCGGGGGCCGCGAGGACGGCGAGGACCATCGATGCGGCGAGGAGGAGCGAGGACGGGAGGCGTCGCGTGGTCACCGGCGATCCCACGCGGCCCGGTCGGCGTGACCGGGACCGTCGGGCGGCCGGCGTCCGAACCCCGGGTGAACGGGCCACCCCCAGGAACGTATCGGCCGCGCCGGCCGGCATGTGACGATCGGCCGCCCCTTCCGACGACGTGAGGACGCTGGTGCATCCGCTCCAGGCCGAGTACTGGGCCGCGCTCGAGTCCGCCGACCGGGTCGCGGCCCTGGAGCTGGTCAAGCGAGCCCGGGTCGAGGGGACCTCGCACCCCGAGATCATCGACCGCCTGGTCGTGCCGGCCCAGGCTCGCATCGGCGAGCTCTGGCTCTCGGGGGAGTGGGACGTCGAGCGCGAGCACGAGGCCACCACGATCAACGAGGGCATCGTCCACTGGCTGGGGTCGTTCGCGCCGCCGCCCGACCCCGGACGCCCGCTCGTGGTCGTCGCCTGCGTCGAGACCGAGCGCCACTCCCTGCCCGCGCTGGTGATCGCCGAGGGCCTGGCCGGTGAGGGCTACCGCGTCGACTACCTCGGCGGCGACCCCGACCCCACCCACCTGGTCCGGGCCGTGGTGACCACCCGGCCGAGGGCGGTCCTGTTCAGTGCCTCGCTGACCTCCTCCCTCGCCGGGCAGAAGCGCGTCTTCGCCGAGCTGCGGGCCTTCGGCATCCCCGTCGTGGTGGGCGGCAGCGCCTTCGGCGGAGACCCCGACCGGGCCCTGGCCCTCGGCGCGACGGCGTACGCCGCCGACCTGGCCTCCGCCTGCGGCTGCTCGAGACCCTGCCGCGGCGGCTCGAGCCGGTCCCGGTGCCCGAGCCGACGCCCGCCGACGTCGAGGGCGCCTGGATCCTCGAGCAGCGCCGGGTGCTCACCGAGGGCGTGGTCGCGCGGTTGCGTGACCGCTGGGGCCGCGAGGCGGGCCTCCCGGCCTGGTGGCCCGACCTCGTGGGGCACGTCGACCACGTCGTGGGGTGCCTGGCCGCCTCGGTGGTGACGGGTGACGAGACGATCATGGTCGAGGTCCGCGACTGGCTGCGCACCGTCGTCGGGGCGCGCGGCGGCGACCCGACGCAGGTCGCTGCGGTGTGGGAGCTGCTCGCGGTCCCGCTGCGCGGACACCCGCTGGCCCGCATCCACCTCGCCACCGCGCCGCCGCTGCGCGAGCCGTCGTCCGGCGACCTCGGTGGCGACCTCGACGGCGGCGACCTCGACGAGGGGCTCAGCGGGGCCGCGTCCTAGACCGCTCCGAGCGGCCGGTCAGAACGGCTCGACGAGCAGGCAGGTGCCCCGCCCGTCGACCCGGGTCAGCACGATCGTGGCCTCGGCGTCGCCCTGCAGGGCCAGGCGGGGCCGCAGCTGCTCGGGCACCACGTCCACGCCGCGCTTCTTGATCGTCAGCCGGCCCACGCCGCGCTCGCGCAGCGCGGCCCGCAGCGGCTTCTCCCGGTAGGGCAGCTCCTCGACCACCCGGTAGCCCCGCGCGAAGGGCGAGCGGTAGGACGCGTCGCTCGTCACGTAGGCGATGTGCTCGTCGACCAGCCCGCCGTCGACGCCCGCGGCGACGGCGGTGACCAGGCCGGCGCGCACCACGGCGCCGTCGGGCTCGTAGAGGTAGGCACCGACGTCGCGGACCCCGACGGCCGCCGCCCCGGGGTCGTCCTCGTCGGTGAGCGTCGCGAGCCCACCGTCGCCGATGACCGTGGCCCGGCGGGCGGTCGTGGCCAGCCGGCCCGACCACAGCGCGGCCTCCTTGACCTCGCCCCGGTCGCTGACCCACTCCGCCTCGACGCCGTCGGGCACGAGGTCGTGCGGGATGCCGGGCGCGACCTTGACGCAGGCGTCGCGCGCGAGGAGGCGCTCGACGAACGACCAGGGCGGCGTCCAGTCCTCCGCCCGCCAGGTGCGTCCGGACCCCGTGCGGCGGGCCGGGTCGGCGTACGCGACGTCGAAGGGGGAGGTGTCGAGCGTCGTGGCATCAGCGACGTCGACCGCGCCGCCGAGCGCGAGCGCGGACAGGTTGGCCGCGGCCACGGCGACCCGCACGGGGTCCAGGTCGATGCCCACGCACGTCGCGCCGGTGCGGGCGACCGCGACCAGGTCGCCGCCGATGCCGCAGCCCAGGTCGACGAACGTCCGGGTGCCGAACGCCGCCAGCCGGCCCGCCCGGTGGGCCGCGACGGGCGCGCGGGTGGCCTGCTCGAGCCCGTCGGGCGTGAAGTACATGCGGGCGGCGTCGTCACCCAGCTTGGCCTCGGCGCGCCGGCGCAGCTCGACCTGCGTCAGCGCGGCCGCGACGTGCTCGGGCGCGGCGTCGCGGCGCAGGCGCGACTGCACCTGCAGCGGGTCGCCCTCGAGCGTGGTCGCCCGCTCCAGCAGCGCCTGGCCCTCGTCGGTGAGCAGCCAGCGGAAGGCGTCGAGGTCCACCGCCCGATCCTGGCAGCGCGGCACGGGTGCGACCGCGGCGGGGGCGGCGCGCCCGGCGCGGTCCTCGGCTGCCGCTCGTCGTCACCATCACCCTCGTGCGGTCGTCTCCGGTCGTCGCCGGCCCCCTGCTGGCACTCACCCCGGGCGAGTGCTAGTTTCGGTGCTGGCACTCTCGGACCGAGGGTGCCAGCCCCTGCACCCGGTGCGACCCCCGCGACGGCGTACCCCCGCAGGCCCCAACGTCAGCCCGAGCAACAACACCGAAAGTGGAGGTTGATCCGAGTGTCGGTCAACATCAAGCCTCTCGAGGACCGCATCGTCGTCAAGCCGCTCGACGCCGAGCAGACCACCGCCTCCGGCCTGGTCATCCCGGACACCGCCAAGGAGAAGCCCCAGGAGGGCGAGGTCCTCGCGCTGGGTCCCGGCCGCGTCGACGACAACGGCAACCGCGTCCCGCTCGACGTCGCCGTGGGCGACAAGGTCATCTACAGCAAGTACGGCGGCACCGAGGTCAAGTACGCCGGCGAGGAGTACCTCATCCTCTCCGCCCGCGACGTGCTCGCCGTCGTCTCCTGACCTGACGGTCACCCCGCACCGCCCGGGTCGTCCGCCCACGGTGAGCCCCGGCTCCCGGGGCGGACGACCTGCTTTTCCCACCACCCACTCTCACTGAGGAGAGCACCAGCCATGCCCAAGATCCTGGAGTTCGACGAGAGCGCCCGCCGCTCGCTCGAGCGCGGCGTCGACGCCCTCGCCAACGCCGTCAAGGTCACCCTCGGCCCCAAGGGCCGCTACGTCGTCCTCGACAAGAAGTGGGGTGCTCCGACCATCACCAACGACGGCGTGACCGTCGCCCGCGAGATCGAGCTCGACGACCCGTTCGAGAACCTCGGCGCCCAGCTGACCAAGGAGGTGGCCACCAAGACCAACGACGTCGCCGGTGACGGCACCACCACCGCCACCGTCCTGGCCCAGGCCATGGTCCACGAGGGCCTGCGCGCCGTGGCCGCCGGCGCCAACCCGATGGGCCTCAAGCGGGGCATGGACGCCGCCGCGGAGGCCGTCTCGGCCGCCCTGCTCGACGCCGCCCGCGAGGTCGAGACCCGCGAGGACATGGCCTCGGTCGGCACCATCTCCAGCCGCGACGCCCACATCGGCGACCTGCTCGCCGACGCCTTCGACAAGGTCGGCAAGGACGGCGTGATCACCGTCGAGGAGTCCAACACCATGGGCACCGAGCTGGAGTTCACCGAGGGCATGCAGTTCGACAAGGGCTACATCAGCCAGTACTTCGTCTCCGACCCCGAGCGCATGGAGGCCGTCCTCGACGACCCCTACATCCTCCTGCACCAGGGCAAGATCTCCTCGGTGGCCGACGTCCTGCCGCTGCTGGAGAAGGTCATCCAGGCCGGCAAGCCGCTGTTCATCCTCGCCGAGGACGTCGACGGCGAGGCGCTCTCGACCCTCGTGGTGAACAAGATCCGCGGCACCTTCAACGCCGTCGCGGTCAAGAGCCCCGCTTTCGGTGACCGCCGCAAGGCGATGATGCAGGACATCGCGACCCTCACCGGTGCGCAGGTCGTCGCCCCCGAGGTCGGCCTCAAGCTCGACCAGGTCGGCCTCGACGTGCTCGGCACCGCCCGCCGCGTCGTGGTGACCAAGGACAACACCACCATCGTCGACGGCGCGGGCGACCGCGCCGAGGTCGAGGCCCGGGTCAGCCAGATCAAGGCCGAGATCGAGTCCACCGACTCCGACTGGGACCGCGAGAAGCTGCAGGAGCGCCTGGCCAAGCTGGCCGGCGGCGTCTGCGTCATCAAGGTCGGCGCCGCCACCGAGGTGGAGCTGAAGGAGAAGAAGCACCGCATCGAGGACGCCGTCTCCGCGACCCGCGCCGCGATCGAGGAGGGCATCGTCCCCGGCGGCGGCTCGGCCATCATCCACGCCGTCTCCGTGCTGGCCGACGACCTCGGCCTCACCGGCGACGAGGCCACCGGCGTCCGCGTCGTCCGCAAGGCCGCCGACGAGCCGCTGCGCTGGATCGCCGAGAACGGCGGCGTCAACGGCTACGTCGTCACCACCAAGGTCCGCGAGCTCGGCGTCGGCAACGGCTACAACGCCGCCACCGGCGAGTACGGCGACCTCGTCGCCCAGGGCGTCCTCGACCCGGTCAAGGTCACCCGCTCCGCGCTCGTCAACGCGACCTCCATCGCCGCGATGCTGCTGACGACCGAGACCCTCGTCGTCGACAAGCCCGAGGACGAGGACGAGGCCGCCGCCGGCCACGGGCACGGCCACGGCCACTAGTCCTGTGGTCGCGCTCCGCGCGACGCCGTGAACCGGCCCGCCACGACCCCGGTCGTGGCGGGCCGGTCTGCGTCTCCGCGACCCCACGGCGGTCGAGGAAGCCGCGCCGTGGCTGACTCGCGACCGCGTCGTCCACAGGCGGCGGAGGTGGTCGTTTCCGCTCGCCCCGTCGCGGAATCCCTCGGTGACCTGCTGGACACCGACGGAGGAGGACGAGATGGATCTCGGGAGCTGCACGCACGAGGGGCGGGGTCGGCGGTGAACCCGCTGGGGGAGCCGTACGCCGGCAGCCCGGCCCCGCCGGAGCCGACGGAGACGATGTGGATCGACACCACCGTGCTCTACGCCGCCGCGCACGAGTGGGAGTGGGACGTGAGCCAAGCCCTGAGGGCCGCGTCCGACGCGGTCGCGGAGGGCGAGGGGATCGGGCGTCTCTTCGGTCGGGTCTTCGCCCCGGCCGGCGCCGCCCACGACGACTTCGCGGCCAACGCCGTGACGCAGCTGCGCGTCGGGTCGGCCGAGGCCGAGCGGGTCGGCACCGCCGTCCGCGCCACGGTCGACGACTGGGTGCGCACCGACGACGGAGCCGCGGAGAAGCAGCATCGAGCGGTGAACGACCGATGAGCGTCGTGGCGCCCGTTGGGCACCTGTTGTTCCACACGCCCGACGAGTGGGTCGCGGTGCTCGACGGCCTCTGCGAGGACTTCACCACCGCGCTCGACCGGGCTGTCACCGAGGCGACCAGGAAGATCGAGGAGTCCGGCCCCGGGACGCTCGAGGCGCTCGGCTTCGTCGCCGGCCCGACGCTGGGAGCACTCGGGCTCGTGGCCAGCGACCAGGCCAAGGAGGAGGCACGGGCCCGACTGGCCGCAGCCGCGCGGAGCATCACCGAGGACCTCGACCGGCTGCGCGCGAAGGTCTTCGACGAGGCCGACGGCCTCATGGGCGACCCCGCTCGACTCAAGCGAGCCTCCGAGCGCCTCGAGGACGCCAAGAGCGACCTCGACATCCTGCTCTCGGCCGTCCGCCGGAGCTCCACCCAGGTCGACCGCTACTGGCGCGGACAGGCCGAGCGCGCGTTCGCGTCAGCGACCGGGTTCCAGGTCGCAGCCGTGGCGCGGTACGTCGAGTGGCTGTCCACCGCCTCGACGACCCTGAGCTCGGTCGCCGAGTCGATCAAGCTGCTGTGGAGCGCCCTCGTCGACGTCCTCCGCGAGCTGGGCACCGGCCTGCTGCGCGACATCGCCTCGGCCTTCGACGTCGGCAACGTCTTCTCGTTCGAGATCGGTCCCGCGCTGTCGACCCTCGCCACGATCATCGACGCCGTCGCCGACGTGGGGCGCCTGGTGCGTGATGCCGCGGCCCGTGCCGAGACCACCATGACCACGCAGTGGGAGGTCATGGACTCCTCGCCCGAGGTGCCGGGCGGGCGGTGGCCGCTGGTCGACGACCTCGACCTCCATGACCTCAGCGACCCGAGCCGGTGGTCCCTGTGAGGGCCGCACGGGTCCTGGCCGCAGCCTTCGTCGCGGTGGCGGTGACGGGCTGCACCCCCCTGGTGGGCGGCGCCGGGGCCCCGCCACCGGCCACGGCGGAGGTCGGGGACGTCGGCCTGCCCGCGGTCGCCGACAACCCCCGCGCGCAGTGGAGCGACACGCTCGAGCTCCCCTTCCCGGGGGGCACCCTCCGCGTGGCGACGGGCGGTCCGGCCGTCACCCTGGTGCCGCCGCTCGACGCCGCCGACCTCCGCGACCGACCGGTCGAGGAGGGCGCGGAGGTGCGCGACATCGACTGGCGGGTCGTGCCCGAGGAGTCGCTGTCGCGGGTCCTCGGGGAGGTCAGTGGGGACGCGGCCCTGGGCGTCCGGGCCGGGGACCTGCTGGTCCCGCTCCGATCGCCGTTCCCCGGCGTCGACCACGTCGGCAGCGGCTCGGCCGGCGTGGTCGTGCCCGAGGGTGCCGAGCTGGCGTTCGTCGTCCGGCTCGCGGAGGGCACCACCCTCACGCTCCCCCTCGACGGACCCCACCGTGGCGACGCCGGCGTGGTCGCGGGACTGCGCGACGGGCTCACCGTGACCGAGGGCCGGTGCCGCGTGCTCGACCACGACGCCGTGCCCGAGTACAACCCGCCCGACCCCACCCGGCCGCTGCTGGAGGCGGCGGTGGTCGACTCGCCCTGGTGGCCGGGGCTCGGACTGGCCGCGCCAGGGCGGACGTGGCGCGGCGTGCGGGTGCTCGGTGCCTTCGGGCGCCTCGACCCCGACGACCTGGTGGAGACGTCTGCGCTCACCCTGGCCGGCGGGCGTCCCGTCACCGATCGGGCGGACCCCACGCCCTTCACCCGGTCGACCTCGTCCACCAGCGCCGTCTTCGACGTCCCCGCCGGTGGCGCCACGGCCGACCTGACCGTGGTCTCCGCCGACGGCGACGTCACCGCGACCTGTCGACCCCCCGCCGTCGTACCGCTGCCGCGCTGACAGGATCGCCGGGTGAAGGGAGCCGGCGTCGACGCACGAGCGGCGCTGGCCCTCCCGGTGGTCCTGGCCCTGCTGTCGATGCTGGGTCCGTTCGCCATCGACACGCCGTTCCCGGCGTTCGACCGGATGGAGGCCGACCTCGGCGTCGGCGGCGACCAGATGCAGCTCGTCGTCAGCGCCTACCTGCTGGCCTTCGGGTTGATGAGCCCGTTCCACGGCCCGATCTCCGACGCGGTGGGCCGGCGCCCGGTCATGGTGGCCGGCGTCTGCGTCTTCGCCCTGGCTTCGGTCGGCTGCGCGCTGGCGCCGTCCTTCGAGCTGCTGCTGGTGTGCCGGGTGCTGCAGGGCCTGAGCGCGGGCGGCGGGGTGATCGTCAGCCGGACCGTCGTCCGCGACCTGTACGACGGCGACACCGCCCAGCGCCTGATGAGCCGCATCATGATGATCTTCGGCGTCGCGCCGGCCCTGGCGCCGATCGTCGGCGGGCTGCTGCTGCAGGTCGGGCCGTGGCCGCTGGTCTTCTGGTTCCTCGGCGTGCTCGGCCTGCTGCTCGCCGTCGTCGTGGTGGTCCTGCTGCCCGAGACCCACCCGCCCGAGCGGCGACTGCCGTTCTCGGCGCGCTCGCTCGCCGGCAGCATGCTGGCCGTCGGCCGCCACGGCCGCTTCCACGTCGTCGCGTGGGCGGCGGCGCTGTCGTTCGCCGGGCAGTTCCTCTACATCGGCGCCGCGCCGATCTTCGTCGTCGACCTGCTGGGCCTGGGCGAGCTCGACTTCTGGGTCTTCTTCGTGCCGATGATCATCGGGCTGACGACCGGCGCCTGGATCAGCGGCCGTGCAGCCGGTCGCGTCCGTCGCGGCGTGCTCGTCACCGCTGCGATGTCGTTCGCGCTGGCCGGGGCGCTGGTCGGCGTCCTGCTGGCCGCTCTCCCGGCCACCCGGGCCGAGCTGCCGTGGGCCGTGCTCGGGCCCGCGCTCATCGCGGTCGGCACCGGCGCGGCGTACCCCTCCCAGCAGCTGCTGCTCCTCGACATGTTCCCCGCGGCCCGGGGCGCGGCGGTCTCGATGTTCACCTTCTTCACCCTGGTGCTCAACGCGGTCGTGGCCGGCGCGGTCGCCCCGCTGGTCACCGGTTCGGTGCTCTCGATGGCGGTGACCTCGGCCGCGCTGGTGGGCGCCGGCCTCGCCTCGTGGACGGCCCACCTGCTGACCGGCCGCCGGGCGCGGGAGCGCGCGGGCGCCGTACCCGCCCCCGTGCCCACCGAGTCGCTCTAGCCGTGGCGGCCAGCCCGGCCGAACCGCCCCCACCGACCTGCGTTCCGTGCCATCGTGGGACCCGTCAGCCCGGGCCGGGGAGGGAACGATGGAGGACAGCGCACCGGCGCGCCCGCGCCTGCTCGTGGGGCTGCTCGTCGGCCTGCTCGTGCTGCTCGTGGCCGTCGCCGGGATCCTGCTGCACGACCGTCGCAGCGTCCCCGGCGTCGAGGCCCGACGACCGGCCGACGTCGGGGCCCGCGGCTGGGGCGACGACGCGCCCGGACGCGCCGTGCTCGCGGCCCGCACCGCGGCCGAGACCTACTTCTCCGTCGACCACCGCACGGTGCGCGCCGACATGGACCGGATGCGCGCCCTCGGCACCCCCGCGTTCGACGACGCCTACGACACCGGCGCGCGGCGGCTGGCCGCCCGGGTGACCGACCAGCAGCTGACGCTGGTCGGCCAGGTGCCCGCCGACGGCGCGGCGACGGAGTACCTCACCAGCACCCGCGCGCGGGTGCTGGTGACGGTCGCGGTCACGACCTCGCGGGCCGGGGCCAGCCGCACCGGCGACTTCCGGACCCGGATCGGGCTCGACCTCGTCGACGGCGACTGGCTCGTCTCGAGCTTCGACGAGGTGGCCTGAGTGCCCGTCCTCGGTGACCGCCGCGTGCTGCTGCTCCTGGTCGGGGTGGTGGCTGCCTCGGTGCTGTGCGTCGTGCTCGCCGCGACCCGCCCCGGCGTGGCCGACGCGGGCGGTCCGCCGACGCCGGCGGACGCCGACGGGGCGGCGTACGTGCCGGCCGACCTGGTGGGGCCCGGCGGCGGCGCCGTGGCCGCGGCGGTCGAGGCGCTGCCCACCCTCGGCTACGACCACCGCGACCTGCCCGGCTCGCTGGAGGCCGCGACGCTGACCATGACGCCGCGCTTCGCCCGGACCTTCACCCGCTACTTCCGCCAGTCCATCCGCCCCCGCGCCGCCCAGCGGCGCGAGGTCGTGCGGGCGGTGGTGCGCGGCGCCGGCGTGGTGCGGACCCGCGGTGACGACCGGGCGCTGTGCCTGGTCTACCTCGACCAGCTCCTCGACCGCGAGCGCGGACGCGCCCTGGCCGAGCCGCGGCTGGTGGCCGCCGACAGCGTCCGGGTGCTGATGGTCCGCCGCGACGGCCGCTGGCTCGTCGACGGCGTCTCGGCCGTGGCCCGGCGCGCCGACCCGTAGTCCGCGGGTGACGCCCGCGAAACACCGGCGTTCCCGCCGCGCAACATGCCCACGGCACGGTGCGGAGCATGCTGTGGCGAGTGCGTGCGACCCTGCCCGACCGACCCGGCGCGCTCGCGGCCCTGGCCCGCGAGTGCGGAGGTGCGGGCGTCAACATCGCGGGGTTCCAGGCCTTCCCCGACCACGCCGAGGTCACCGACGAGCTCGTCCTGTCCACCCCCGAGGGCTGGACCGCGGGCGACCTGGTCGACCTGGTCGCCCGGGCCGACGGCACCGGCGTCGTCGCGGCGCCCTGCACGCCCGCGGCGCTGGCCGACCAGCCGACGCGGTACGTCGAGGCCTGCCGCGCGGTGCTGGCGCAGCCGGCCACGTTCCCCGACGTGGTGGCCCACCTCTTCGACGCCGAGACCCAGCCCGGCACCGAGGCCGAGGACGTGCTCGAGATGACCGTCGGCGACGTGCTGGTGCAGGTGCGCCGGGTCGCGCCCTTCACCGAGGTCGAGCGCGCCCGCGGCGCGGCGATCGCGGCGCTGGTCGGCGACGTGCTCGACCGCGACCGCCCCGCCTTCGCCCCCTCGGCCTCGCGCCGGATGGGCAGCGGCGCGATGCCGGCGTACGTCGTCGACGGCGCCGCGGTCACCGCCCTCGCCGAGGGCGTCGCGGTCGGGCGGGCCGTGGTCGTCCCCACCGGGGAGCCCGGTGTGCACGCCGTCGAGCTCGAGGTCGACGCCGCCCACCAGCGGCGCGGCATCGGCACCCGGCTGCTCGGCGACGCGGCCCGGCTGGCCCGCACCCTGGGTGCGACGGAGGTGCTGCTCACGACCGAGCACGACAACCGCGCGGTGCTGCCGATGGTGCTGGCCGCGGGGATGCGCGGCCGGATCCGGATGGCGGGGGAGACCCTCACGGTGCGGATCGCGGTGACCGACCTGCGCGTGCGGGAGGCCGACTCGGCGTGACCGGGCCCGCCGGTAGACTCGCAGGGTGGAGGTCCCTGAGAAGTTCGCCGCCCTCGGTCTCACCTACGACGACGTCCTGCTCCTGCCGGGGCACTCCGACCTCGCGCCCGACGAGATCGACACCCGCACCCGCCTGACCCGCGAGATCGAGATCAAGGTCCCCCTGGTCAGCGCGGCGATGGACACCGTCACCGAGTCCCGCATGGCCATCGCCATGGCCCGCCAGGGCGGCCTCGGCGTGCTGCACCGCAACCTCTCGATCGAGGACCAGGCCTACCAGGTCGACCTCGTCAAGCGCACCCAGACCGGCATCATCTCCAACCCGGTCACCATCGGCCCCGACGCGACGCTGGAGGAGCTCGACCGCATCTGCGGCGAGTACCGCGTCTCGGGCCTGCCGGTGGTCGACACGGACAACCGGCTCCTGGGCATCTGCACCAACCGCGACCTGCGGTTCACCCCCGTCGCGGAGTGGGCCACGACCAAGGTCGACGAGGTGATGACCCCGATGCCGCTGGTCACCGGGCCGGTCGGCATCTCCCGCGAGGAGGCGACCCTGCTGCTGCGCAGGCACAAGCGCGAGCGGCTCCCGCTGGTCGACGACCAGGGCCGCCTCGGCGGCCTCATCACGGTCAAGGACTTCGTCAAGGGCGAGCAGTTCCCGCTCGCCTCCAACGACGCCCACGGCCGGCTCATGGTCGGGGCGGCCATCGGCTACTTCGGCGACGCCTGGCACCGCGCGACCACCCTCATCGAGGCCGGCGTCGACGTGCTCGTCGCCGACACCGCCCACGGCAACGTGCGGATGCTGCTGGAGATGGTCGAGAGGCTCAAGAACGACCCCGCCACCCGCCACGTGCAGGTCATCGGCGGCAACGTCGCGACCCGCGAGGGCGCCCAGGCCTTCGTCGACGCCGGTGCCGACGCGGTCAAGGTCGGCGTCGGCCCGGGCTCCATCTGCACCACCCGCGTCGTCACCGGCGTCGGGGTGCCGCAGGTGACCGCCGTCTACGAGGCCTCCCTGGCCTGCAAGCCCGCCGGCGTCCCCGTCATCGCCGACGGCGGCATGAAGCACTCCGGCGAGATCGCCAAGGCCCTGGTCGCCGGCGCCGACTCCGTCATGGTCGGCTCGCTGCTCGCCGGGTGCGAGGAGTCGCCGGGCGAGCTGGTGTTCGTCAACGGCAAGCAGTTCAAGGCCTACCGCGGCATGGGCTCGCTCGGCGCGATGTCGAGCCGCGGCAAGAAGTCCTACTCCAAGGACCGCTACTTCCAGGCCGAGGTCACCAGCGACGACAAGATCGTCCCCGAGGGCATCGAGGGCCAGGTCGCCTACCGCGGACCCCTCGCCGCCGTCGCCCACCAGCTCATCGGCGGGCTCACGCAGTCGATGTTCTACGTCGGCGCCCGCACCGTGCCCGAGCTGCAGGACAAGGGCCGCTTCGTGCGCATCACCTCGGCCTCGCTGAAGGAGAGCCACCCGCACGACGTGCAGATGACGGTCGAGGCCCCCAACTACACCGGCGCCTGAGCCGAGCCCCGGCCACGGCTGCGTCGATCCGGGTCCGCCGGGGGTACGCCGACGACGACTGGCACGGCGGGCTGATGTGGGAGGCCCGGCCCGGGACCGGCCTCGACCGGGTCGGCCGGCGCCCGGGTCGCGCTGGCCGCGCACCGCATGCCCGTCGGCGTCGTCATGGCCGCGACCTGCAGCGGGGTCGCCGAGGTCGCCGACGAGGTCCGGGCCGACCCGCGAGGACACGTGCGCCGCCGGCGGCGCCCGCCGCGGGCCGTGGGAGACTGCCGCCCGTGACCGAGATCCAGATCGGGCAGGCCAAGCGCGCCCGGCGCGCCTACTCCTTCGACGACATCGCGATCGTGCCCTCCCGGCGCACCCGCGACCCCGAGGAGGTCAGCGTCGCGTGGCAGATCGACGCCTACCGCTTCGAGCTGCCCGTCCTGGCCGCGCCGATGGACTCGGTGATGTCGCCCGCGACCGCCATCGCGGTCGGGCGCCACGGCGGCCTGGGCGTGCTCAACCTCGAGGGCCTCTGGACGCGGTACGACGACCCGTCCGACCTCCTCGCCGAGGTGGCCGCGCTCGAGGGCGTCGAGGCCACGGCCCGGCTGCAGGAGATCTACACCGAGCCGGTCAGGGCCGAGCTCATCACCGAGCGCGTGCGCGAGGTCCGCGACGCCGGCGTCACCGTCGCGGGCGCGCTGTCGCCGCAGCGCACCAAGGAGTTCGCCAAGACGGTGGTCGACGCCGGCGTCGACATGTTCGTCATCCGCGGCACGACGGTGAGCGCCGAGCACGTCTCGTCGCAGGCCGAGCCGCTCAACCTCAAGGAGTTCATCTACGAGCTCGACGTGCCGGTCATCGTCGGCGGTTGCGCCACCCACCAGGCGGCGCTGCACCTGATGCGCACCGGGGCGGCCGGCGTGCTGGTCGGGTTCGGCGGGGGAGCGGCCCACACCACCCGCAGCGTCCTCGGCGTCGCCGTGCCCATGGCCAGCGCGGTGGCCGACGTCGCCGCGGCCCGCCGCGACTACCTCGACGAGTCCGGCGGCCGCTACGTCCACGTCATCGCCGACGGCTCCATCGGCACCTCCGGCGACCTGGCCAAGGCCATCGCCTGCGGCGCCGACGCGGTCATGGTCGGCTCGCCGTTCGCCCGGGCCACCGACGCGCCCGGCCACGGCTTCCACTGGGGCACCGAGGCCCACCACGAGGAGCTGCCGCGCGGCCAACGGGTCCGCTTCGAGCAGGTCGGCACGCTCGAGGAGGTGCTCCTCGGCCCGTCGCGCGTCGCCGACGGCACGATGAACCTCGTCGGCGCGCTGCGGCGCTCGATGGCCACCACCGGCTACACCGACCTCAAGGAGTTCCAGCGGGTCGAGGTCGTCGTCGGCTGAGCTCCCCGCCGCCGGTCAGGCCGACCAGCGCGTGGCGTCGTGCACGAGGTCGGCCATCTTGGTGACCCCGCGCAGGTCGCGCCGCTCGTCGAGCAGCGCGGTGACCGAGGCGGTCCACCGGTCGACGGCCTCGGCCCGCTTGGCGTCGGGCTCGGTGCGTCCGAGGGCGGGGCGGCGGGTGCTGGGCTGGGCGGTCGTGGGCATGTCGTCCTCCGGGGCAATGTCTAGTAACTAGGTTCAGTTATACCAGTATCCCGGGCCGGACCCCGGGCTCCTAGGGTGAGGACATGGCCACCCGAGCGCTGACCGCCGTCTGGCTGGGCGGCCTCGACCTGCGGTGCTGGTGGGAGCAGGACGCCGACGAGGCGGCGTACGCCGCGAGCCTGGTGAAGCTGCCGCTGGCCACCGCGGCCGAGGCGCTGGGTGACGAGCTCGACGAGCCGGTGGTGGTGCACGACGAGTTCGACTCGGCCGTCGCGGGGCAGCGGTTCCGCCTCGAGCGCGAGGACGACCAGGACGACGCCACGTGGGACGCGCTCGGCGAGGGGGTCACGCTGCGCGAGCTGCGTCGACGCGCCGTGGTGGACTCCAGCAACATCGCCGCCAACCTGCTGCTGGAGGTGGTCGGGGTGCCCGCGGTCCAGGACGTGCTGCGCGCGGCCGGCACGAGCGCCCGCACCACGGTCACCCGCGGGATCGGTGATCTCGCGGCCCGCGAGGCCGGCCTGGCCAACGAGGTGACCGCCCGCGACGTCGCCCGGCTGCTGGCCGCGACGCCCCCCGCCGTCGAGGACCTGATGCGCGACCAGGCCCACCGCGACGGCATCCCGGCCGGGCTGCCGCCCGGCACGCCCGTGGCCAACAAGACGGGCTGGGTCGACGGGCTCGCCCACGACGCCGCCGTCGTGCGGCCGACGGCCGAGCAAGGGGGCGACCCGTTCCTGCTCGTCGTCCTGGTCGTTGCCGCCGACGACGACACGGCCGACGAGGCCGACCTGCAGCGGCGCGTCGCCGCGGTCGCCGCCGAGGCGTGGGAGCGGCGCCGATGAGCACGCCCGTCGTCGAGGCGATCCGCACGCGGCGGCTGAGCGTGCCGCTGCACACCCCGTTCGTCACCGCCCTGCGTCGTACGACGACGGCCGAGACGCTGCTCGTCGAGGTCGTCGACTCCGACGGGGCCAGCGGGTGGGGCGAGGCCCCGCAGGTCTGGCAGGTCACCGGCGACTCCATCGCCGGGTCGGAGGCCTGCCTGGCCGGCCCACTGGCCGACGCCCTGGTCGGGCGCCCGGCCGACCCCCGCGAGTCCGCCTCGCTCGTGCAGCGGGCGGTCGTGGGCAACCGGTCGGCCAAGATGGCGCTCGACGTGGCGCTCCACGACCTCGCGGCCCGCCGCGCCGGGCTCACCCTGGCCGACCACCTCGCCGCCTGGGCCGGCCGCCCCGGTCAGGCCGCGCCCGGGGTGCGCACCGACGTCACCCTCGCCGCCGGGTCGCCCGCCGAGCTGGCCGCGGCCGCCGTGGCCCGGGTGGCCGACGGGTTCGGCACCCTCAAGCTCAAGGTCGGCACCGACGCCGCCACCGACGTCGCCCGGGTGCTCGCGGTGCGGGCGGCGGTGGGGGGCGGGGTGGCGCTGCGCCTCGACGCCAACCAGGGCTGGGACGCCTTCGAGGCGGTCCGGGTCATCGGCGCCCTCGAGGCCGCCGGGGCCGACGTCGAGCTGGTCGAGCAGCCGGTGCCCGCCGCCGACGTGCTCGGCCTGGCCCACGTCACCGCCCACGTCGAGACGCCGGTGATGGCCGACGAGAGCGTGTTCGTGCTCGAGGACCTCGTCGAGGTCGTCCGTCACGACGCCGCCGACCTGGTCAACGTCAAGCTGGCCAAGTGCGGTGGCCTCACGCCCGCGCTCGAGCTGCTGCACGTCGCCCACCTGCACGGCTTCGGCACCATCGTCGGGTCGATGATGGAGACCCACGTCGGCATCGGCGCCGCCGCGGCCCTGGTCGCGGGGGCGGGCGCCACCCAGCTGCCCGACCTCGACGCCGCCTGGTGGGCCACCGCGTCGCCGTACGTCGGCGGGCCGGCGTACGTCGGCGACGAGGTGGTCCTGCCCGACCGGCCCGGCCTGGGCATCGACGGAACGAGGGAGACATGAGAGCGATCCGCACGACCGGCCTGCGGGCCGAGCCCCGCGACGACGCCGAGCAGGTGAGCCAGCTGCTGCCCGGCGAGCACGTCGAGGTCCGCTCGCGCCGCGACGACTGGCTCGAGGTCGTCGCCACCGGCCAGTGGTCGGCCAAGGACCCCGTCGGCTACCCCGGGTGGGCGCGGGCCGACGACCTCGCGCTCGACGAGGACAGCGTGCTGGCGATCGCCCGCACCTACCTCGACGTGCCCTACACGTGGGGCGGCCTGACCCACGACGGCATCGACTGCTCGGGCCTGGTGCACGCCTCCTTCCGCGCCGTCGGGGTCCGGGTGCCGCGCGACGCCTCCGACCAGGCCGCGCGCTGCGAGCCCGTCGCGCTCGGCAACGAGAAGGTCGGCGACCTGTGGTTCTTCGCCCGCGACGGCGAGGGCACCCGCATCACCCACGTCGGGTTCGTCACCGGGCCCGACACGATGCTGCACGCCCCCGACTCCGGCGAGCGCCGGTACGTCGTCGAGGAGCCGCTGCCCGCCGGGCGGCGCGCGACGCTGGTGGCGGCCGGGCGGTTCTGACCCCGTGGTCCTGGCCGGCCGGGCTCAGGTGTGGCGGACCGCCACCTGGCCGGCCTCGACCTCCCACCGCTCGTCCAGCCGTACGCCGGCGAGCAGCCGTCGGTCGTGGGAGACGAGCAGCAGCGCGCCGTCGTAGGAGTCGAGGGCCTGCTCGAGCTGCTCGATCGCGGGCAGGTCGAGGTGGTTGGTCGGCTCGTCGAGGACGAGCAGGTTGACCCCGCGGGCCTGCAGCAGCGCCATCGCGGCCCGGGTGCGCTCGCCGGGGGAGAGGCGCCCCACGAGGCTGGCGACCTGGTCGGCCTTCAGCCCGAACTTGGCCAGCAGCGTGCGCACCTCGGCCTGCGTCCAGTCGGGCACGACCGCCTCGAACGCCTCGCCCAGCGGCAGGTCGTCGGCCAGCCCGGTGCGGGCCTGGTCGATCACCCCGACCGCGACCGACGCGCCGAGCGAGGCCCGGCCCTCGTCGGGGGCGTCGTCGCCGAGGAGCAGGCGGAGCAGGGTCGTCTTGCCGGCGCCGTTGGGGCCGGTGATGCCGATGCGCCGGCGGGCCTCGACCTGGACCGAGACGGGGCCGAGGGTGAAGTCGCCCAGGTGCCGGGTTGCGCCGTCGAGCGTGGCCACGACCGCGCTGGAGCGGGGCGCGGCGGCGATGTCGAACTGCAGCACCCACTCCTTGCGGGGCTCCTCGACCTCGTCCAGGCGCGCGATGCGCGACTCCATCTGCCGCACCTTCTGCGCCTGCTTCTCCGAGGACTCCGACTGCGCCCGCCGCCGGATCTTGTCGTTGTCGGGGCTCTTGCGCATCGCGTTGCGGACGCCCTGGCTGCTCCACTCGCGCTGGGTGCGGGCGCGCGAGACGAGGTCGGCCCGGGTGGCGGCGTACTCCTCGTAAGCCTCGCGGGCGTGCCGCCGCGCCACCGCCCGCTCCTCGAGGTAGGACTCGTAGCCGCCGTCGTGCACGGCCACCTGGTGCTGGGCGAGGTCGAGCTCGACGACGCGGGTGACGCACCGGGCCAGGAACTCGCGGTCGTGGCTGACCAGCACCACCCCACCGCGCAGCCCCAGCACGAACGCCTCGAGCCGAGCGAGCCCGTCGAGGTCGAGGTCGTTGGTCGGCTCGTCGAGCAGCACCACGTCGAACCGGCTCAGCAGCAGCGCCGCCAGCGCGACCCGGGCCGCCTGCCCGCCGGACAGGCTGGTCATCAGGGCCTCGCCGCCGACGTCGAGGCCGAGGTCGGCCAGCACGGGCCCGATGCGGTCGTCGAGGTCGGCCGCCCCGCTCGCCATCCACCGGTCGAACGCGGTCGCGTAGGCGTCGTCGGCGCCCGGGGTGCCGGAGCCCAGCGCGGCCGCGGTCACCTCCATCGCGCGCGTCGCCTCGGCGGCGCCGGTGCGGCGGGCGACGTACGCCGCCACGGTCTCGCCCGGCACCCGCTCGTGCTCCTGCGGCAACCACCCCACGAACGCGTCCGCCGGCGCCAGGCTCACGCTGCCCGCCTGCGGCGCGGCCCGCCCGGCCAGCAACCGCAGCAGCGTCGACTTGCCCGCCCCGTTGGCCCCCACGACCCCGACCACGTCACCCGGCGCGACGGTGAGGTCGAGGCCCTCGAACAACGTCCGGTGCCCGTGGCCCCCGGCCAGGTCCTTCGCAACGAGGGTGGCACTCACGGGCCGATCGTAGTGAGGGTGGCCGCGGGTGGGGTGAGGCGAGGCGGCCACACGGTGGTCGAGGAGGGCGCTGGCGACCGCACCTCACGGTGGTCGAGGAGGTCGCGCTGACGACCGGACCCCACGGTGGTCGAGGAGGTCGCGCTGACGACCGCACCCCACGGTGGTCGAGGAGGTCGCGCTGACGATCGGACCCCACGGTGGTCGAGGAGGTCGCGCTAGCGACCGTCTCGAGACCACATCACCGCACCTCACGGTGGTCGAGGAGGTCGCGCTGACGACCGGACCCCACGGTGGTCGAGGAGGTCGCGCTAGCGACCGTCTCGAGACCACGCGACGGCGGCCTCGTCCTCTCCTCGTGACTGCTGCGCCGACCAGCACCGGCTCGCGAGCCGCGGCAGCAGGTCCCACCGCCCGGCGATCAGCGCCTCCCGCTTGAGCCGTCCCCACCCCTGCACGCGCTTCTCGAACTCGAAGGCGTCTCGCACCGAGGCGAACTCCGCGCACCACGCCAGCTCGACCGGACGCCTGCCTCGGGTGTACGCCGCGCCCAGGCCCTCCTGGTGCTGACCCATCCGTCGTTCGAGGTCGATGGTGCTGCCGACGTGATAGGTGCGGTCGCTGCAGCGGAGGATGTAGGTCCAGGCCATGCGGTCGAGCGTGGACGGAGGTGCCCTGCGGGTCCAGGGGCGCGATCGGGCCTGTGGATGAGGTCCGGCGGTTAGGTCTCGAGACGGTCGCTAGCGCGACCTCCTCGACCACCGTGGGGTGCGGTTGTGTGGTCGCGAGACGGTCGCCAGCGCGACCTCCTCGACCACCGTGGGGTGCGGTTGTGTGGTCGCGAGACGGTCGTTGGCGCTCCCCCTCGGCCACCGCGAGGGCCGCCGGCGTCTACGCGGCCTCGACCACCGTGGGCCGGGCCCGGGACGGCGAACGCCCCCGGCCGAGGCCGGGGGCGTCCTGGGTGGATCAGGTCAGCGGAACTTCACGGTGTAGTCGCCGACCTTGACCTGGCCGACGGTGACCGTGCCGGTGGTCTCGCCGTCGTAGACGACGCCGAAGCCGCCCACCCGGCCGTTGACGGGGACGGTGACGGACTTGGTGAAGGTGCCGTTCTTGTTGTCGACGCCCTTGTCGGTCGGGTCGCCGTCGAAGGTGTTGTAGAACTGGCCGGCGATCTCGTAGAAGACGCGCGGGGAGCCGGCGCCGTACACCGCGCCGTTGGCCAGCGCGTAGGTGAAGGACACCGTCTGCCCTGCCTGCACGGGGACGTCGAGGTTGGCGATCTCGACCGAGGTGCCGCCCTCGGTCGCGGTCAGGCCGACCGTGGTGTCGTCGAGGATGGCCGAGCCCGGGTTGGCCTTGAAGTTGGTGTTGGCCCCGCTCGAGTCCTGCGCCTCGAGGGCGTCGAGGCGGGCGTCGAGGGCGCCGTTGGAGGCGGCGAGCTCGGACTTGGTCGCGGCGCTGTCGAGCAGCCGCTTGAGGCCCGGACCCATGTCCTGGCGCTGGAGCGTGCCGTTCTTGATGTCGATCGACTTCACGCTGTTGTTCTTGATGTCGCGCGAGTCGATGAGGTTGGCGGCGACGGCGTTGGAGCCGCCGGCGAGCACGCCGAAGACGGCGGCGGCGGCGACGACGGTGGTGATGCGGTGGGCCACGGGGTCTCTCCCTTGAGTGTGCGGTCCGGACCGCTGAACCGTGCCACGGGCCCTCGCCCCGTGTGGGGGTTTTGTGAAGACTGGTCTCAGCCCACGTCGACGTGTGCCCGCTCGACCACGGCGCCGAGGTCGAGGCCCGGGGGCAGGGTGCCCAGGGCGCCGCCCCAGTCGCGGCCGAGGCGGGAGGCGCAGAACGCGTCGGCGACGGCGGCGGGCGCGTGGCGGACCAGCAGCGAGCCCTGGAGCACCAGGGCGAGCTGCTCGACGACCCGGCGGGCGCGCAGCTCGAGCTCGGCGCCGTCGGAGAGCTCCTTCTTGACCATCGCCACCGCGTCGTCGAGGCGGTGGTCGGCGCCGGCGGCGAGCTCGACCTCGGTGAAGAAGTGCTCGACCGACGCGGGCTCGCGGCCCATCGCGCGCAGGGCGTCGAGGGCGGCGACGTTGCCGGAGCCCTCCCAGATCGAGAGCAGCGGCAGCTCGCGGTAGATGCGCGGCAGGCCCGACTCCTCGACGTACCCGTTGCCGCCGAGGCACTCCATCGCCTCGCCGGCGTGCGCGGGGCCGCGCTTGCAGACCCAGTACTTCGACACCGCCAGGGCCAGCCGCCGGAACGACGCCTCGTCGGCGTCACCGCGCGTCGCCCGGTCGGTGGCACCGGCCAGCCGCATCGCGACCGTGGTCGCGGCCTCGGACTCCACGACGAGGTCGGCCAGCACGTTGCGCATCAGCGGCTGGTCGACCAGGTGCTTGCCGAAGGCGGAGCGGTGGCGGGCGTGGTGCACCGCGGCCACGGTGGCGGTGCGCATGCCCGAGGCCGTGCCGAGGGTGCAGTCGAGGCGGGTCATGTTGACCATCTCGACGATGGTCCGCACACCGCGGCCCTCCTCGCCGACCAGCCAGGCCGCGGCACCGTCGTACTCGATCTCCGAGGAGGCGTTGGACTTGTTGCCCAGCTTGTCCTTGAGCCTCATCAGGTGCATGGGGTTGCGCGAGCCGTCGGGCAGCACGCGCGGCACGAGGAAGCACGACAACCCGCCCGGGGCGTGCGCGAGCGCGAGGAACACGTCGGACATCGGCGCCGAGGTGAACCACTTGTGGCCGGTCAGCCGGTAGGTGCCGTCGGCCTGCGGCACCGCCTGCGTGGTGCCCGCCCGCACGTCGGACCCGCCCTGCTTCTCGGTCATCGACATGCCGGCGACCAGCCCCGCCTTGTCCGCCGGTACGGCGAGCACGGGGTCGTAGGCACGCGCGGTCAGCAGCGGCTCGTACGTCGACGCGAGGTCGGGCGCGGCCCGGAGGGCGGGGACGACGGCGTAGGTCATCGAGACCGGGCAGCCGTGTCCGGCGTCGACGTTCCAGACCAGGAACTTCGCGGCCCGGGCCACGTGGGCGCCGTCGCGGTCGTCGGCCCACGGGGCGCCGGCGAGCCCCTGCTCGACGGCGGTGCGCATCAGCTGGTGGTAGGCCGGGACGTACTCGACCTCGTCGACCCGGTGCCCCCAGCGGTCGTGGGTGCGCAGCACGGGCGGGACGCGCTCGGCCAGGCGCCCCCACTCCTGCGCCTCTGTGCTGCCGGCCAGCCGGCCCAGGGCGTGCACCTCCTCGGCCGCCCAGCCCGCGCCCTCCCGATCGAGCGCCGCCAGCAGGGCAGGGTCCTGGGCGGTGTCGTGCCCGACGAGCGGCGGGACCTGGTTGGTGACCTCGTGGGTGGCGGGCATCAGCGGGCTCCTAGGGATCGGACGACGAAGGCGGACAGCGCGGGGACGGTGCCCACGGGCGCGCGGCCCATGTCGTCACCGACGTGGAGGGGGACGACGAGGGCCTCGGCCATGGCGCCGACGACGCCCGCGGCGGAGACCTGGGGGTCCTGGGGCGGCAGCTCGCCCGCGGCCACCGCGTCGGCGACGAGGCGCGCGAAGATGTCGCGGTAGGCCGCCCGGTAGGCCAGGCGCTCGGCCTCGACCTGCGGGTCGACGGGCTCGGCGATGAGCGCCCAGGCCAGCCGCGGGGCGCGGAACGCCCGCCGGGCGAAGGTGGTCACGCACGCCTCGACCCGCTCGGCGACGGTGCCCGGCCCGGCCGCCGCCGCGGCGACCGCGTCGACCTCGCGCTGGGTCGCGGCGCGGAACACCTCGGCGAACAGCGCACCCTTGTCGGGGAAGTGGCGGTAGACCGTGCCGGTCGCCACCCCCGCCGCCGCGGCCACCAGGGCGACCGAGCAGCCGGCGTACCCGCGCTCGGCGACCAGGGTGTGCGCGGCCTCGACGATCGCGGTCCGGGTCGCGTCGAGCCGCTCCTGGACGGCGGCGGTGCGGCGGTAGGGCACCGAACAAGTGAACTGCGGTTCAGTGCTTCGCGCAAGCACGCTACGGTCCCGTCGTGGCGATGACCTCCCCCCGCGGCGGCCCCGGTCCGTTCTCCGGGTTCCTCGGCTTCCGGTTCGAGCGCGCCGACGCCGACGGCGCCCGGATGACGGCGGTGCCCGCGGCCGAGCACTGCAACGGCGGCGGCATCGTGCACGGCGGCTACCTCGCCGCGCTGCTCGACAGCACCACCGGCTGGGCCGTCCACGCCGCGCTGCCCGAGGGGGCGGCCGCCCCGCACGTGCAGCTCACCGTGCAGTACGTGCGCGCCGCCCTGCCCGACCGCGAGCTGGTCTGCGAGGCGCAGGTCGTCGCCGCCGGCCGCCGGATCGCCTCCGCCCGCGCCGAGCTGCGGCAGGGCGAGCGGATCGTCGCCACCGCCGTCTCGAGCCACGCGGTCCTGACGGGCGGCTGACCCGACCGCTTGGTGGCACCCCGGCGCCCGGGTCCTCGCACGGGTCCGGGTCAGGACGGGAGCGGGGACCCCGGGTACGACGACCCGCGGGCCCGCACGAGGGCCTCCTCGCACCGGCGCACCTGGCGCCGCGTCGGCCACACGTCGACGGCGAAGAGCGCGACGGTCACGACCGCGGAGACGAGGAAGACGGTGTAGCCGTCGGTCTCGACCACGAAGGCCGCCGCCACGCCGAAGAAGACGACGGACTCCGACAGGCTGGCGCGCAGCATGGTCGAGGCGCGGACGAAGGCGGCGAGCTCGACCGCCTGCGGGCGAGACCCCACCCGGGAGCCGATGGTCCGGTTGAGCAGGTGCACCACCACGCCGTACGCCACGAGGCCGAGGTAGGCACCCCAGGGCGACCCCACGGGCGGACCCGGCTCCGGGTCGGACGAGACCAGGACGAAGGACAGGGCGAGGGCGAGGAACGGGACGACGCCGAGCATCGTGCCGACGGTGATCCGGAGCGGGGTGAGGTCCACCCCGGCGGCCTACCCGGCTTGAGCGCGGCCACGCCTTGACAACCGACGCCGCTGTGTAAAGCGCCACAGAAGTGACCGACCGGTAGTCGCCGAGACCGCGGTCACATACTCTCGGTATATGACCTCCTCCTCGAGCTCCCCGAGTCCCGCCGGCGGACCCCTGGTGGGAGGTCCGGCCGACCCGGAGCACGACCCGAACGCGGCGTACGCCCTCGAGCCGGCGTACGTCGAGCGCCTCACCTCGCGCATCCTGGCCACCACCGGCACCACCAAGCCGCTGACCAGCCCGCTCGACGGCGCGCCGCTGGCCCACGTGCCCCAGTCGAGCGCCGACGACGTGGCGGAGGCCTTCGCCCGCGCCCGCCGGGCCCAGGCGTCGTGGGCCCGGGTGCCGCTCGACGAGCGCGCGGCGATGCTGCTGCGCCTGCACGACATCGTGCTCGACCGCCAGGACGAGATCCTCGACCTGGTCGTGCTCGAGAGCGGCAAGGCCCGCAAGCACGCCTTCGACGAGCCGGTGCACATCGCGCTCACCGCGCGCTACTACGCCCGCACCGCCCACCAGCACCTCGACACGCGCCGGGTCAAGGGTGTCGTGCCCGGCCTCACCCGGGTCGAGGTCAACCGCGTGCCCAAGGGCGTCGTCGGCATCATCTCGCCCTGGAACTACCCCTTCACGATGGCGCTGTGCGACGGCCTGCCGGCCCTGCTCGCCGGCAACGCGGTGGTCACCAAGCCCGACGCGCAGACCATGCTCACCGCGCTGCTCGGCGCGCGGCTGCTCGAGGAGGCCGGGTTCCCGGCCGACCTGTGGCAGGTCGTCGCCGGCGCCGGCCGCGAACTCGGCACCCCGATCATCGAGCGCTCCGACTACGTCTGCTTCACCGGCTCCACCGCCACCGGCAAGGTCATCGCCCGGCAGTGCGCGGAGCGCCTCATCGGCTGCTCGCTCGAGCTCGGTGGCAAGAACCCGATGCTCGTGCTCCGCGACGCCGACCTCGAGCGGGCCGCCGAGGGCGCCGTCCGGGCGTCGTTCTCCAACGCCGGCCAGCTGTGCGTGTCGATGGAGCGGATGTACGTCGCCGACCAGGTCTACGACCGCTTCGTCGAGCGGTTCGTGGCCCGCACCGAGGCGATGACGCTGGGCGCCACGCTCGGCTGGGAGAACGACATGGGCTCCCTCATCAGCCAGGACCAGCTCGACACGGTCGTCGCCCACGTCGAGGACGCCGTGGCCAAGGGGGCGCGGGTCCTCGCCGGCGGCCGGGCCCGCCCCGACCTCGGGCCCTACTTCTTCGAGCCGACCATCCTCGAGGGCGTCACGCCCGAGATGACCTGCTTCGGCCAGGAGACCTTCGGCCCGGTCGTCTCGCTCTACCGCTTCCACGACGAGGCCGACGCGGTCGCTCGCGCCAACGACGGCGAGTACGGCCTGAACGCCTCGGTCTGGACCCAGGACGGCGCCCGCGGCCGTGAGGTCGCCCGCGCCGTCAAGTGCGGCACCGTCAACGTCAACGAGGCCTTCGGGGCGACGTTCGCCAGCATCGACTCGCCCATGGGCGGCATGCGCGAGTCGGGCATGGGCCGCCGCCAGGGCGCCGAGGGGATCCGCCGCTACACCGAGTCGCAGTCGGTCGCGACGCAGCGCGGGCTGCGGCTCGCGCCGGTCCTCGGCATGTCCGACGAGACCTACGCCAAGGTCATGACCGCCAACCTCCGCCTCATGAACAAGCTGGGAAGGGCCTGAACTGCCATGAGTGAGCACGAGCACGACTTCGACGTCCTCATCGTGGGGTCCGGCTTCGGCGGCTCCGTCGCCGCCCTGCGCCTGACCGAGAAGGGCTACCGCGTCGGCGTCCTCGAGGCCGGTCCGCGCTTCGAGGACGACGACTTCTCCTCCGGCACCCTCGACGTGACCCGCTACCTGTGGGCCCCCGCCCTCGGCTGCTACGGCATCCAGCGCATCGATGCCCTGCGCGACACCCTCATCGTCGCCGGTGCCGGCGTCGGTGGCGGCTCCCTGGTCTACGCCAACACGCTCTACGAGCCGCTCGAGCAGTTCTACCGCGACCCGCAGTGGTCGGGCATCACGGACTGGAAGGACGAGCTCGCCCCGTTCTACGACCAGGCCAAGCGGATGCTCGGCGTCGTCGACAACCCCGTCCGCACGCCCGCCGACGACGTCATGGAGGAGGTCGCCGGCGAGATGGGGGTGGCCGACACCTTCCGCCCGACGCCGGTCGGCGTGTTCTTCGGAGGCCCCGGCGCCCAGCCCGGCGAGAAGATCGCCGACCCGTTCTTCGGGGGCGAGGGCCCCGACCGCAACGCCTGCCTCAACTGCGGCGAGTGCATGTCGGGCTGCCGCCACAACGCCAAGAACACCCTGGTCAAGAACTACCTGTACCTGGCCGAGAAGCGCGGCGCGAAGGTCCTGCCGCTCACCACCGTCACCCGCGTCACGCCCCGCGACGGCGGCGGGTACGACGTCGACGTCAAGTACACCAAGGCCAAGCGCGCCACGGCCAGGACGACCCGCACCCTCACCGCCGAGCACGTCATCATGGCCGCGGCCGCCCTCGGCACCCAGAAGCTGCTGCACCGGATGAAGGACGAGGGCCACCTGCCCCGGCTGTCCGAGCGGCTGGGCTACCTCTCGCGCACCAACTCCGAGTCGATCCTCGGTGCCATCGCCCCCAAGAGCGACACCACCGACTACTCCTACGGCGTCGCGATCACCTCGAGCTTCCACCCCGACGAGCACACCCACATCGAGCCGTGCCGCTACGGCAAGGGCTTCAACACCATGGCCATGCTGCAGACGGTGCTCACCGACGGTGACGGACCCATCCCGCGCTGGCAGACGTGGATGCGGGAGATGTGGAAGGAGAAGAGGAACCTCCTCAACCTCTACGACCTCAAGCACTGGTCCGAGCGCACCGTCATCGCCCTGGTGATGCAGAGCCTCGACAACTCCATCACCACCTACGGCAAGAAGACCCGGTTCGGGTGGCGGATGACCTCGCGCCAGGGCCACGGCGCCCCCAACCCGACCTGGATCCCCGCGGCCAACGAGGCGGTGCGCCGCATCGCGGGCGTGCTCGGCGGCACCGCCGGCGGCAACATCGGCGAGCCGTTCAACATGCCGCTCACCGCCCACTTCATCGGCGGCTGCGCCATCGGCACCTCGCCCGAGACCGGTGTCGTCGACGCCTACCAGCGCGTCTACGGCCACCCCGGCCTGCACGTCGCCGACGGGTCGGCCATCTCGGCCAACCTCGGCGTCAACCCGTCGCTGACCATCACCGCGCAGGCCGAGCGCGCCATGTCGTTCTGGCCCAACAAGGGCGAGACCGACCCGCGCCCCGCCCTGGGCGAGGACTACCGCCGCCTCGAGCCCGTCGAGCCCCGCCACCCGGCGGTCCCGCCCACGGCGTACGGCGCCCTGCGGCTGCCCATCGTCGGCGTCTCCTGACGCCCGCGAGGGCGGTGGTCCAGACCGGTCGGAGATCGCGACGAAAAACTTCGTGACCGGCCGTAACCCCCGCCCGAGGCCCTCGTTGAGCCTGTGAACTCGGTGTACACATGCTCCCTCCCGAAGGGCCGAGTTCACCAGTCCGTGCGATGTCCAACCGCGTGGACGCGCAGCCCCGCCACCCTCCCTCCCCGGCGGGGCTGCTGCATTTTTCCCTGGTCGCCCTGGTCGCCCCGGTCACGGTCGCGCAACGGGTGGTCCGCACCGGACGGGAAACCTGCTGGGCTGGCCCCATGAGCGACAACACCGGCGCCGCCCGCAGCAGGGCCGCCCAGGTCACCGAGAACGGCAAGCTCGAGCTGGTCGACCGCGAGGTCCCCACGCCCGGACGCGGCGAGGTCCTCGTCGCGGTCGAGGCCTGCGGGGTCTGCCACTCCGACGCCTTCACCGTCGAGGGCTGGATGCCCGGGATCGAGCTGCCCCGGGTGCCGGGCCACGAGATCGCGGGCCGGGTCGAGGCCGTCGGCGAGGACGTCGAGCCGTGGGCGGTCGGCGACCGTGTCGGCGTCGGCTGGTTCGGCGGGCACTGCGGCCACTGCGACCCCTGCCGTCGCGGCGACATGATCAGCTGCACCAACGGCGTCGTGCCGGGCATCGCCTACGACGGCGGGTACGCCGACCACGTGGTCGTCCCGCAGAGCGCGCTGGCCGCGATCCCCGACGACCTCAGCGCCGTGCAGGCCGCGCCGCTGATGTGCGCCGGCATCACGTCGTTCAACGCCCTGCGCGACAGCGGCGCCCGCCCGGGCGACCTCGTCGCCGTCCTCGGGGTCGGCGGGCTGGGGCACCTCGGTGTCCAGATGGCTCGCCGGATGGGCTTCGAGGTCGTGGCCATCGCCCGCGGCACCGACAAGCAGGAGCAGGCCGAGCGGCTCGGCGCCCACCACTACCTCGACTCCACCGCCGTCGACGTCGCCGAGGAGCTGACCGCGCTGGGCGGGGCCGCGGCCATCCTGGCGACCGTCACCGCCCCCGACGCGATGAGCGCGGTCGTCGGCGGTCTCCGTCCGCGCGGTCGGATGGTCGTGGTCGGCGCCTCCACCGACCCGATGCAGATCCCGCCGTTCGCCCTCATCCCGGGCAGCACCGGTGTCGTCGGGCACGCCTCGGGCACCTCGAAGGACTCCGAGGACACGATGCGCTTCGTCGCCCTCCAGGGCATCGAGGCGATGGTCGAGACCTACCCGCTCGAGCAGGCCGCCGAGGGCTACGCGCGGATGATGAGCGGCGACGCCCGGTTCCGGGTGGTGCTCACCACCGGCGCGTGACCCGCGATCACTCCCCGAGGTCCCACGGCATCGTGCGGCCCAGCAGCGTCTCCAGCCGGGCGACCTCGGGGCGGTAGTGCTCGGCCAGCTGCCGCCGGTCGTCCTCGGCGACCTCGATCCGCCAGCGCGGGGAGCCGCGCAGCCGCTCGGGCACCGCGCCCATCGCCCGGCGCACGACGGGGGAGGCGTGGCGACGCCGCAGGTCGAAGTCACGGCCGCGGGCGTTGCGGGCCAGCTCGAGGTCGCGCGGCACGAACCCCGGCCGGACGCCGAGGTGCTCGAAGGTGCGGCGCAGGGTCGGGCGCTTGGCCGCGTCGGGCCGGATGTCGGTCTCGTAGACCAGCACCAGGAAGCGCTCGCGGGGGAAGTGCTCGAGCCAGGCGCTGAGCTGGGTGCCGTGGTCGCCGAGCTCGCGGACGTCGGGGTAGCGCTCGACGGCCTCGAGCAGCCCCACCGAGGGCGGGTACCGCCGGGCCTGCATGTGGTGGAAGTAGGCGCTCACGGCCCGGTCGACCGGGTGGCGCAGGCACACGACCAGCTGCAGGTCGGGGTAGGACGCCGCGACCCGCTCGGCGATGCCCAGGTAGTTGTTGCTCGTCGGCGTGCCGACCGTCCACCAGTAGTTGGGGGTGAACTCGCCGACCGCCCGGTGCCGCGGACGCTCGCGGAACTGCTCCTCGTACCACCCCATGCCCCGCGACCAGGCCTCGCGGTGGTTGAAGAACTGGAGCTCCTTGCGCACCCCCGTGCCGACCTGGGGGTGCTGGGCGACCGCCCGGGCCAGCCAGGTCGTGCCGCCCTTCTGGGTCCCGATGCAGAGGAAGGTCGGGGCGGGCACGGCCACGAGTCTAGGAAGGGCCGGCCCCTCGATAGGCTCCGGCCATGACGGATCTCGACCACGACCTGGTCCTCGTCGTCGACTTCGGCGCCCAGTACGCCCAGCTCATCGCCCGCCGGGTGCGCGAGGCGCGGGTGTACTCCGAGATCGTCGCCCACCACGTGCCGGTCGAGGAGATGCTCGCCCGCAACCCCAAGGCGATCATCCTCTCCGGCGGCCCCTCCTCGGTGTACGCCGAGGGCGCGCCCGGCATCGACGACGCCGTCTTCGAGGCCGGGGTGCCGGTGTTCGGCATGTGCTACGGCTTCCAGCTGATGGCCCAGGGGCTCGGCGGCACCGTCGCCGCCACGGGCGCGCGGGAGTACGGCCGCACCGGCGTCACCGTCGGCGCGCCCGGCACCTTGCTCGACGGCCTGCCCGAGACCCACACGGTCTGGATGTCCCACGGCGACGCGGTCACCGCGGCGCCGTCGGGCTTCGAGGTGCTCGCGGCCACCGCCGGCACCCCGGTCGCGGCGTTCGAGTCGCTCGACAAGCAGATGGCCGGCGTGCAGTGGCACCCCGAGGTCCTGCACACCGAGCACGGCCAGCAGGTGCTCGAGCACTTCCTGCACGACATCGCGGGCTGCCGCCAGACCTGGACCATGCTCAACATCGTCGAGGAGCAGGTCGAGCACATCCGCGAGCAGATCGGCGAGGGCCGGGCGATCTGCGCGCTCTCCGGCGGCGTCGACTCCGCCGTGGCCGCGGCCATCGTGCAGCGCGCCATCGGCGACCGGCTCACCTGCGTCTACGTCGACCACGGGATGATGCGCCAGGGCGAGACCGAGCAGGTCCGCCACGACTTCGAGGAGGTCTTCGACGTCCTCGACGTCGTCGACGCGGGCGACCAGTTCCTCGGAGCGCTCGAGGGGGTCCGCGACCCCGAGGAGAAGCGCAAGATCATCGGCCGGGAGTTCATCCGGACCTTCGAGGCGGCCGAGGCCCGGGTGTTCGGCGACCTGGAGGCCGGCCACGAGACGGCGTACCTGGTCCAGGGCACGCTCTACCCCGACGTCGTCGAGTCGGGCGGGGGAGCGGGCACCTCCAACATCAAGAGCCACCACAACGTCGGCGGCCTGCCCGACGACCTGCAGTTCGAGCTCGTCGAGCCGCTGCGCACCCTGTTCAAGGACGAGGTGCGCGCGGTCGGCGAGCAGCTCGGCCTGCCGTCGTCGATGGTCTGGCGCCAGCCCTTCCCCGGCCCCGGCCTCGGCATCCGGATCATCGGCGAGGTCACCCGCGAGCGCCTCGACGTCCTGCGCCAGGCCGACGCCATCGCCCGCGAGGAGCTGACCCGCGCCGGCCTCGACCGCGACATCTGGCAGATGCCGGTGGTGCTGCTGGCCGACGTCCGCTCCGTGGGCGTGCAGGGCGACGGCCGCACCTACGGTCATCCCGTCGTGCTGCGACCGGTCACCAGCGAGGACGCGATGACAGCTGACTGGGCCCGGCTGCCCTACGACCTGATGGAGCGCATCTCCACCCGCATCACCAACGAGGTCGCCGAGGTCAACCGAGTCACGGTCGACATCACCAGCAAGCCGCCCGGCACCATCGAGTGGGAGTGAGGACGGTGTCGACGTGCCGCAGGTGACGGCCCAGGCGTGGGTGCCCGTGCCGCCCGAGACGGCGTTCGCGGTCTCCCAGACCACGGGCGAGGTCCGCCTGCGCTGGGACCCGTTCATCAGGTCCCAGCGGCTGCTCGACGCCGAGCGGCCGGGCGCCGGCGTGCACACCTACACCCGCGCCCGGGTGGGCCCGACGATGGTCAGCCGCTACGTCTCCTACCGCCCGCCGACGTCGGTCGGGATGACGATGGAGGAGGGGCCGTGGTTCTTCGCCTCCTTCGGGGGCGGGTGGCGGTTCGTGCCCGAGGAGCGCGACGGCGTGGCCGGGTGCCGCGCGACCTGGAAGTACACCTGGTCGACGAAGCCCGCGTGGCTCTCGCCGGTCGCCGACCGGGTCGGGTCGTGGCTGCTCGGACGTGAGATCCGGGCCCGGATCGCCGCCTGGGCCCGGGCCTGCGAGGACCCGGTGGTCCTGGCGGCCGTCGACGCCTGAGGGGCACCTCGGGGCCGGTGGGGCGCCCGCTCGGGTGGGGCTCGGCCAAACCCCTGCCCTGACCCGCTCGGGTGACGTAGCGTGCGGACGTCCGGCTCGGCACCCCCGCCGACGGTCCCCTCGGGGCCGTCGCCGCCCAGCACCCCCAGCTCCCTGGAGTCCCTCGTGCACCTGCGCTTCCGCCGCTCCGCCGCGGCCGTCGCCGTCGCCGCCCTCGTCCTGGCGCCCGCCGTGGCCGAGGCGCGCGTCATCAACGGCGGCAACGGCAACAACAAGATCACCGGCACCAAGAAGGCCGACCGCATCGACGGCCGGGGCGGCAACGACCGCATCTCCGGCAAGGGCGGCGGCGACCGCATCGTCGGCGGCTGGGGCAACGACCGCCTCTCGGGCGACGGTGGCAACGACCGCATCGACGCCGGGATCGGCAACGACACCATCATCGGCGGGCCGGGCAACGACAACGTCGTCGCCGGCCTCGGGGACGACTCGGTCGACGGCGGCTCCGGCAGCGACACCGTCGTCGCGGGCGACGGCAACGACGTGCTCGTCGGCGGCGACGGCAACGACGACCTCAAGGCCGCCAGCGGCAACGACCGCATCGACGGCGGCGTGGGCAACGACAAGATCGACTCCGGCATCGGCAACGACCGGGTCACCGCCGGCGACGGTGCCGACCGCGCCGGCGGCGGCGACGGTGACGACGTCATCGACGCCGGCCCGGGCAACGACCCGCACCTGATCGGCCTCGGCGGCAACGACACGATCCTCGGCGGCACCGGCGACGACCGTCCGGCCGGCAAGGGTGACCTCGGCATCAACGGCGGCGCCGGCAACGACCGCCTCGACGGCGGCACCGGCAACGACGAGCTCAACGGTGTCGCGGGCAACGACACCGTCATCGGGGGTGTCGGCGACGACTACGTGCAGGGTGGTGAAGGCAACGACCGGGTCTACGGGACCGTCGGACGCGACCAGCTCGACGGCGACGGCGGCGATGACTTCATCGACGGCGGACCCGGCGACAGCTCGTGCCCCGGGTTCATCGCCAGGCCCGGGACCTTCAACAGCTGCCCCAGCGCACCGTTCCCGGCCAGCGGCACCCCGAGGTCGATCAACATCACCGGCGACGCGGGCGCCGACATCATCTATCCCGGCGACGGCATCGACAACGTCTTCGGCGAGGAGGGCGGCGACCTCATCGTGGTGGTCGACGACGGTCAGTACGACCGCCTCTACTGCAGCGACGCCGCCAGCGGGGGCGGCGTCGACGCCGGTGACCGCATCATCTTCGTCGGCGGTCGGGACGGTCGTGACGACCTCCAGGGCTGCAACGGCCAGATCGAGGTGCTGAGCCTCCAGCAGTTCGACCGCGACCCCCGCTTCGTCTTCCCGGGCACGTCGACCCGCTTGCCGCGTCCGACCACGGCGTACGTCGCCGCACGGCCCGCGGGCGCCCTGGCCCGCGGGACCGCGCTGCTCTGAATGGTCTCGAGATGACCTAGACGTCCAGGTCGCTCTCGTCGAGCACCCGGTCGTCATCGTCGACGACGTGCACCGCGGCCTCCTCGGCGGAGGCCGCGGCGCCGTCGATGCCGACGTCGTCACCGACCAGGTCCTTCTCGGTGTCGGTGTGCGCGCCCTCGTCGGGGGCGACGAGGCGCCCGGCGCGCTCGCGACCCACCTCGCCGTCGTCGATCGCGGCCTCCGCCTGCTCGTCGGGGGCGGGGTCGAACGGGTCGGGCTCGGGCACCTCCTGGGCCAGGCGCTGCTCGAGCGTCTCGCCCACCGCCTCCTCGTACGGCGTGTTGCCGTAGCCCTGGCCGGCCGACCACTTCTCGGGCGGTGAGTAGCCCCGGTCGAGCTCGTCGGTGACGTCGCTGTCGTCGCCGGTGACGAGGTCGTCGCCCGCGTTGGGCTGGTCCTCGTCGTCGACGCTGTAGTCGCCGTAGCTCTCGGCGTCGGTCGTGGGGTCGTCGGTCTGGCTCATGACCTCACCGTAGGCACGCCCGCAGGTGCCCGACAGGACCCACCGGGGGGAGGGGCCGGGTGCGCCCTCACCCCGCCGGGTCGACGGCCACCCGCACCCGCGGCAGGCCGGACGCCTGCTCCTCGCGCAACCACGCGACCAGCCGCTCCCGCACGTGGCAGCGCAGGTCGAACAGCGTCGGCGCGTCGTACGACGTCACCAGCACGCGCACGCGCACGAACCCGCCGACGGCGTCGGTGACCTGCACCAGCGCGGTGCGGCCGTCCCACATCGACCCGGCCGACTCCATGACCGCGGGCAGCGCCGCGCGCAGGCGGTCGACGTCGACGGTCCAGTCGACGTCGAGCTCGACCGCCCCGAGCAGCTCGGAGCTCTTGCGGGTCCAGTTCTGGAACGGCGTGGTGGTGAAGTAGGTCGACGGCATGACCATGCGCCGGTCGTCCCAGAGCCGCACGACGACGTAGGACAGCGTGATCTCCTTGATGCGGCCCCACTCGCCCTCGACGATGACGGCGTCGTCGACCCGGATGGCGTCGTTGAAGGCCAGCTGGATCCCGGCGAAGACGTTGGCCAGGGTCGACTGGGCGGCGAGCGCGGCGACGACCGAGAGCAGGCCGGCCGAGGCCAGCAGGCTGGCGCCGAGGGTGCGCACGCCGGGGAAGCTGAGCAGGATCGCGCCGAGGGCGACCACGACGACGGCGACGACGGTCAGCCGGCGGATCAGCAGCACCTGGGTGCGCACGCGGCGGGCCTGCAGGTTGTCGCGCACGTCGACGTCGACGCGGCCGAGGGTGAGGTCCTCGACGAGGAGCAGCACCACGGCGAGCAGCCACGCGCCGGCGGCGATGGCACCGACGCGGCACACGAGGGCGGCGGCGTCCCACCACCAGGAGGCACCACCGCGGACGCCGGCCACCCACGCGGTGGCGGCCAGGACCAGCAGGAGCAGGCGGAAGGGGCGGCGGGCGGCGTCGGCCAGCCGGGTGGCGGGCGACCAGCGGCGGCCGATCGCCCGCACGAGGACGTGCACGACGACGACCGTGGCCAGCACGCCGAGCAGCGCGGAACCGGCCGCGACGAGCGCGTGGGTCAGGGAGACGGACATGGCCCCATGGTGACCGTCTCCCTGCCCCGGCGCGTCAGGGCGTGCGCCCCGGGTGGGTCAGGCGGCGCTCCGCCGCCCGTTGAAGATGCTCCAGCCGCCGGGGCCGACGGCCAGGCCGACCACGATGAGGATGATCCCGAACAGGATCGAACCTTGGATGAGCGTCACCACGCCCCAGACGACGAGGATGACGGCGAGGATCCAGAGAAGGAAACCCATGGGTTGGTGCTCCTGACTGCTTGTGGCCCGCGCTTGCGCGATGGGGGTGGGCCGGCCCGGATCTCGGGCGTCTCCGACCATCTCGCCGCGCCCGCTGTCGCCGAACCACCCGTGCGGGGGCCACCCCCTGGGACGCTCCGCCGCGGCGGGCGGCGCGGCAGGGTGGAGGCGTGGCCGACAAGACCGACGCCCGTCCGTGGGTGCCCACGGACCCGACGCCCGACACGATCCGCGAGGCCCTGCAGACCTGCCGCGGCTGCGAGCTGTGGTCGGACGCGACCCAGGCCGTGCCCGCCCGCGGCGGCACCGACGCCCGCCTGCTGCTGCTCGGGGAGCAACCGGGCGACCAGGAGGACCGGCAGGGCGCGCCGTTCGTCGGCCCGGCCGGCCGGGTGCTCGTCGACGCGCTCGAGGAGGCGGGTGTCGACCGCACCGACGTCTACGTCACCAACACCGTCAAGCACTTCCGGTGGAAGGCGGCCGGCAAGCGCCGGCTGCACCAGTCACCCACCCGCGCCCACGTCGAGGCCTGCCGCCCCTGGCTCGACGCCGAGCTCGACCTGCTGCGTCCCGAGGGCGCGGTGCTGCTGGGAGGCACGGCGGGCAAGGCGCTGTACGGCGCGTCGTTCCGGGTCGGGGAGGCGCGCAGCGTGCTGCGCGAGTGGCCGCCGTCCTACCCGGTCGCGCACCCGCCGTCGTGGGTGCTGGCCACCCTGCACCCCTCGGCCGTGCTGCGGGCCGACGACGCCGACCGCCAGACCATGTACGACGGCCTGGTGGCCGACCTGCGGATGGCGGTCGCGGCCCTCGCTCAGGAGTAGAGCGTGGTGCGCTCGCGCACCGGCCGGCCGATGCCGGCGCCGATCTCCTCCAGCTCGGCCACCGTCTTGGCCGAGCCGTGCTCGGAGCCGGCCATCCGCGAGATGGTCTCCTCCATCAGCGTGCCGCCGAGGTCGTTGGCACCGGAGCGGAGCATGGTGCGGGTGCCCTCGACGCCGAGCTTGACCCACGAGGTCTGGATGTTGCGGATGCGCCCGTGCAGCAGGATCCGGGCCATCGCGTGCACCGCGCGGTTGTCGCGCAGGGTGGGGCCGGGGCGGGCGACGCCGGCGAGGTAGATCGGCGCGCTGGTGTGCACGAAGGGCAGCGGCACGAACTCGGTGAACCCGCCCGTCTCGTCCTGGATCCGGCTGAGGACGCGGAGGTGGCCGACCCAGTGCCGGGGGTTGTCGACGTGGCCGTACATCATCGTCGAGGTCGTCGGGATGCCCACGCGGTGCGCGGTGGAGACGATCTCGACCCAGGTGCGCGCGGGCAGCTTGCCCTTGGTCAGCACCCACCGCACCTCGTCGTCGAGGATCTCCGCGGCGGTGCCGGGCAGCGAGCCGAGCCCGGCCTCGCGGGCCTTGATGAGGAAGTCCTCGATGCTCAGGCCGGTGCGGGCGGTGCCGTTGACGACCTCCATGGGGGAGAAGGCGTGCACGTGCATGCCGGGCACGCGCTGCTTGACCGCGCCGACGAGGTCGAAGTACGCCGAGGCGGGCAGCTCCGGGTCGATGCCGCCCTGCATGCACACCTCGGTGGCGCCGAGGTCCCACGCCTCGGCGGCGCGGTCGGCGACCTCGTCGAGGGAGAGCGAGAACGCGTCGGCGTCGGTGCGCCGCTGGGCGAAGGCGCAGAAGCGGCACCCGACATAGCAGACGTTGGTGAAGTTGATGTTGCGGTTGACGACGTAGGTCACGTCGTCGCCGACGGTCTCGCGGCGCAGGTCGTCGGCGAGCCGGCAGACCTGGTCGAGCAGGTCGCCCTCGGCGGTGATGAGGGTCAGCGCGTGCTCGTCGGACAGGCCACCCGGGTCGGCCTCGGCCGCCCGCAGCGCCGCCGAGCCCTCGGGGTCGACGGTGGTCGAGGAGGCGCGGGGTCCTGTCTCCGGGCCACGGGTGGCGCTCGCGGCGTCGGCGACGGCACCCCAGTCGCCGTACACGTCGGAGAAGTCGGAACGCCGGTCGTCGGTGCGGCCCTCGGTGTCGACCGCGGTGTGCAGGTCGGTGCGGCCCACGGAGGCGAACCCGCCGTCGGGCTCCTGCCACGGGAGCCCGCTCGGGCGCACGCCGTCGCGGGCCAGCCCGTCGTCGGTGGCCAGGGCCGCGACGTGGCCGGACACCCGCGGGTCGAGCCAGGGCTCGCCGGCGCGGACGTACTCCGGGTGCACGGTCAGCCGCGGCTGCAGGTCGAAGCCGCACTCGGAGGTGACCGACCGCAGCCGCTCGAGGGAGGGCCAGGGCCGCTCGGGATTGACGTGGTCGGGGGTCAGCGGCGAGACGCCGCCCCAGTCGTCGATGCCGGCGTCGAGCAGGGCGCGGCACTCGGCCGAGCCGTCGGAGTGGTCGACCAGGTTGGGCGGCGCCTGCACCCGTGCCTTGGGCCCGAGCACGAGGCGGGTGACGGCGATGGCGGCGCGGTACTCGTCGAGGTCGAGGTCGTCGGTGTGCCGCATCGCGGTGTCGGGCTTGGCGCGGAAGTTCTGGACGATCACCTCCTGCACGTGGCCGTAGGCCTGCGACACCCGGCGGAGCGCGAAGATCGTCTCGGCGCGCTCGGCCAGGGTCTCGCCGATGCCGACGAGCAGGCCGGTGGTGAAGGGGATCGACAGGCGGCCGGCGTCCTCGAGCGTGCGCAGCCGGACCGCCGGGTCCTTGTCGGGCGAGCCGAAATGGGCCTCGCCCCGGGTCTCCCACAGCCGGGTGGAGGTGGTCTCGAGCATCATCCCCATCGACGGGGAGACGGGCTTGAGGCGGTTCATCTCCTCCCACGACATGACACCGGGGTTGAGGTGGGGGAGCAGCCCGGTCTCCTCCAGCACCCGGACCGCCATGGCGCGGACGTAGGCGAGCGTGGAGTCGTAGCCCTGCTCGTCGAGCCACTCCTGCGCCTCGGGCCAGCGGTCCTCGGGCCGGTCGCCCAGGGTGAACAGCGCCTCCAGGCAGCCCATCGCCGCCCCCGCGGAGGCGACGGCCAGGATCTCGTCCGGGGACAGGTACGGCGCCCGCCCGGCCCGCGCGGCCTGTCCGGGCGTCTCCACGAAGGTGCAGTAGTGGCACCGGTCGCGGCACAGCCGGGTCACCGGGATGAAGACCTTGGGGGAGTAGGTCACGACCCCGGGGCGCCCGGCGGCGACCAGCCCCGCGTCGCGCACGCGCGCCGCGGCGGCGCAGAGGCGGTCGAGGTCGTCGCCGGCGGCGGCCAGCAGCACCTCGGCCTCGGCCACGTCGAGGGCCGCGCCCCGCTCGGCGCGGGCGAGCGCGCGGCGTACCTGCTGCGGGGTGGGAGCGTCCATCACGTCCACGGTAGACGCCACCCCCGCACCCGCGCGGGCCGGGCCACACGGTGGTCCGCCCCGTCCTCGACCACCGCGGTGCGGGCGGGTCGCAGCGGGGCTCGTCACCCTTGGCTCGGGCCGTGACGCCTGCCACAGTGTGCGCCATGTACCCCGGCACCTGGGCCCAGACGCACCCCGACAAGCCGGCGCTGGTGATGGCCGGCTCCGGTCGGTCCTTGACCTACGCCGAGCTCGACGACCGCAGCCTGCGGGTGGCCAACTGGCTGCACGCCGCCGGCCTGCGGCAGGGCGACGTCGTGGCGATGGTCAGCGACAACCGGCCCGAGACCTACGAGGTCTACTGGGCCGCGCTGCGCTCGGGGCTCTACATCACCGCGGTCAACCACAACCTCAGCGCCGACGAGACGTCCTACATCGTGCGCGACTGCGGGGCCAAGGCGCTGGTGGTGTCCGGCACCAAGGCCGACCTCGTCGACCGGCTCGACGTCGACGTCGAGCACCGGCTGGCCTTCGCCGGCGAGGTCGAGGGGTACGGCGACTACGAGCGCGCCCTGGCCGACGCCGGCAACGCGCCGCTCCCCGCCCAACCGCACGGCGACGACCTGCTCTACTCCTCCGGCACGACCGGGCGGCCCAAGGGCATCAAGCTGCCGCTGCCCGACTACTCCGTCGAGGAGCCCGGCTACAAGTACGTCGCGATCTTCGGCGGGCTCTACCGCTTCGACGAGTCGACGGTCTACCTCTCGCCGGCGCCCGTCTACCACGCCGCGCCGCTGCGCTTCGGCGGCGTCATCCACGCCCTCGGCGGCACGCTGGTGATGATGGAGAAGTTCGAGCCCGAGGCCTTCCTGCCGGCCGTGCAGGAGCACCGGGTGACCCACACCCAGATGGTGCCGACGATGTTCGTGCGGCTGCTCAAGCTCGACGACGAGGTGCGGTTGTCCTACGACGTCTCCTCGCTGCGCTACGTCGTGCACGCCGCCGCCCCGTGCCCGGTCGAGGTCAAGCACCGGATGATCGACTGGCTCGGCCCGATCGTGCACGAGTACTACGCCTCCACCGAGGCCAACGGCGGCACCATGATCGACAGCGAGCAGTGGCTCCAGCACCCCGGCTCGGTGGGCGTGCCGCTGATCGGCAGGCCGCGCATCGTCGGCGACGACGGCCGGGAGCTGCCCACGGGCGAGGTCGGCACGCTCTACTTCGAGCGCGAGGAGTTCGAGGGTGCGTCGTTCGAGTACCACAACGATCCCGACAGGACCCGCTCCACGCAGCACCCCGAGCACCCCAACTGGACCACCGTCGGCGACCTCGGCTACCTCGACGACGAGGGCTTCCTCTACCTCACCGACCGCAAGGCGTTCATGATCATCAGCGGGGGCGTCAACATCTACCCGCAGGAGATCGAGGACCAGCTCACCCTGCACCCCGCCGTCCTCGACATCGCCGTCCTCGGCGTCCCCGACGAGGAGATGGGGGAGCGGGTCGTGGCCTTCGTGCAGCCGGCCGAGGGCATCTCGCTCGCCGACGGTGGCGACGAGGCCCTCGCGGCCGAGCTGGTGGCGTACGCCCGGGAGCGGATCGCGCACTTCAAGGTGCCGCGCGAGATCCACTTCCGCGACGAGCTGCCCCGCACGCCCACCGGCAAGATGGTCAAGGGCAAGCTCAAGGAGGAGTACGCCGGCCGAGCCTGACCGCTGTCGGTCGCGTGGTCTCGAGACAGGCGTCAGCGCGCCTTCCTCGACCACCGTGTGGTGCCGCAGGCCCGTCAGTCGGGCTTGACCGCCTGCAGGGTGTAGGTGAACGGCACCCGCCAGGGCCGGTCGCGCAGGCGGAGCTCGCCCTCGTCGTCGGTCGGCTCGGTCATCCCCGGCAACGCGTCCCAGGGCGCGCTGTCGTGCTCCTCGAACCCGGTGACGACCAGCCCCGCGTCGAGGACGGCGGTGAGGACCTGTCCGATCCCGTGGTTCCACTCGTGGGTGGTGACGTGCTCGAAGACGTGGTCGGTCTCGACGTAGGTGCCGCCCTCGTGCCAGATCGTCGGCGCCTCCCGCTCGACGTACGGGTGCTCGATGGTGACCAGGCCGTCGGGTCGGGGGTCGCCGAGCGACCACAGGACCGGGTGGCCCTCACGGATGAACAGCCGTCCGCCCGGCTTGAGCAGCCGGGCCACGACGTCGGCCCACCGGCTGACCGAGGGGATCCAGCACAGCGCGCCGATGCCGGTGAAGACGAGGTCGAACGACCCGGCGGGGAGCACGTCGGCGGCGGCGTGCACGTCGGCCTCGACGAAGTCGACGTCGGCGCCGGCGGCGGCTGCGAGGGCGCGGGCCTGCTCCAGGGAGGCGGGGCTGAAGTCGAGCCCGGTCATCCTGGCCCCGAGCCGGGCCAAGGAGATGGTGTCGGTGCCGATGTGGCACTGCAGGTGCACGCCGCGCAGCCCGTCGACCGGCCCGAGGCGCGGCAGGTCGAAGCGGACGACGTCGGAGAGGTAGGCCGGGTCGTCGGTGAACCGGCGCAGCGCGTAACCGGGGGAGGCGGCGTGGGCCGGGGCGCGCTCGTCCCACCGCGCCCGGTTGACCCGGAGGTACTCGTCGTCGGTCACGCGCCGGACCCTAGGACGCCGGGGGCCGGCCCGTCGCCCTCATTTCGGCGCGACGAGCCGGCCCGGCGGTGGTCGGGTGCGGCTCAGCCGTAGAGGCGGTCGACGACGTCGGAGTACTTCGTGTTGACGACCCGGCGCTTGAGCTTGAGCGTCGGGGTCAGCTCCTCGGACTCCGCCGTCCACTCGGTCGGCAGCAGCTCGAAGGCCTTGACCTGCTCGGGTCGCGAGAGGCGCTCGTTGGCGGCGTCGACAGCAGCCTGGGCCATGGCCTGGATCTGCGGCTTCTGGGCCAGGTCGGCCAGGTCGGTGAACTCGATGCCCTGGGCCTGGGCGATCACCGGGGCGACCTCGCCGTCGAGGGTCAGCACCGCCACGACGTACGGGCGGTTGTCGCCGATGGCCATCGCGTGGCCGATGATCGGCGACTCCTTGAGGTAGTTCTCGATGTTGGACGGCGCAATGTTCTTGCCCGCCGAGGTGATGATGAGCTCCTTCTTGCGGTCGACGACCGCGAAGAACCCGTCGTCGTCGAGGGTGCCGATGTCGCCGGTGTGCACCCAGCCGTCGTCGTCGATGAGCGCGCGGGTGGCCTCCTCCTGGCGGTGGTAGCCGGGGGTGATGACCGGGCCGCGCACGAGGATCTCGCCGTCGTCACCCAGCTTGACCTCCATGCCCGGGGTCGGGCGGCCCACGGTGCCGAGCCGGAACGCCTCGGGGCCGTTGGCCGTGATGGCGCCGCAGGTCTCGGTCATGCCGTAGACGTCGTACACCTTGAGGCCGAGGCCGGCCATGAACCGGGCGACCTCGATGGGCATGGGAGCTGCGGCCGAACCGGCCCAGGTGACCTGGTCGAGACCGAGGAGCAGCTTGAGGAAGCCGAGGATCTTCTCCTCCGCCTCGGCGTAGGCCTGCTCGACCTCCGGCGTCATGGTGCCGCCGACCTCTTGGGCGGAGACCCAGGCCAGGCCCGCGGCCATGCAGTCCTCGACCATCTTCCGGTTGTCCGGGTCGGGGTCGGCGGCCAGCTTGGCCGAGATGCCGGTCTTGATCTTCTCCCACACCCGCGGGACGCCGAAGAACGCCGTCGGGTGCACCTCGCCCAGGGTGGCCAGCAGCTGGGCGGGGTCGCCGATGGCGTGCATGTGGCTGCCCTGGATCTGCGGGCCGTACAGGCCGAGCACGCGCTCGGCGATGTGGGCCAGCGGCAGGTAGCTCACGCCGACCTGCGGCTCGTGCAGCCCGGCGGCCTCGAGGGTCGACTGGGCTTCGTAGAGCACGTTGTGGTGGGTGAGGACGACGCCCTTGGGGTTGCCGGTGGTGCCGGAGGTGTAGAGGATCGTGGCCGGCGCGTCGGGGTCGAGCTGCTCGCCGCGGCGGGCCACCTCGTCGCCGTGCTCGGCCCGGGCGGCCGCGCCCTCGGCCAGGAACGCCTCCCAGGTCGTGAACCGGTCGTCGCCGGCCGGCGCCTCGGCGTCGACCAGCACCACGGTGCGGACGCTGTCGACCTCGGCCAGCGCCTTGCCCCAGCGGGCGAGGTGGTCGGCGTCCTCCAGGACGGCCACGACCGGGCGGGCCTCGCCGGCGACGTAGGCGACCTGCTCCGGGGACAGCGTGTTGTAGATCGACATCGGGGTCGCCGCGGCGTGCACGGCGCCGATGTCGGCCAGGAAGTGCTCGATGCGGTTGGTCGCCATGATCGCGACCGTGTCGCCGGGCTGCGCCCCGCGGGCGACGAGGGCGGCGGCCAGGTCGAGGGCGCGCTCGCGCACCTCCGCCCAGGTCAGGGTGCGCCACGACGCCCCCTCGGGGACCCCGTGCTTGTCCGAGTACGCCGGGTGGTCGGCCGCGGAGACGGCGGTCTCGCCGAGCGCGTCGACGAGGGTCCGGCCCCCGACGATCGACTCGATGCGGGCTCGTTCGGACAGGACGTCGGGCATGCGGGCTCCTCGCGGGCGGTCGAGTGGTCGGGGTCACACAGTGTGGCGAACGCGCGACGGGTCCGGAAGGTTTCCTGCGGACCCGCCGCGCGGCGTACGGCGTCGTGCCGGGTGGGACGTGCCGGGTGGGACGTGCCGGGGGGACGTGCCGGTGCGAGGTGCCGGCTCAGATGCCGAGCATCCGGCCGATGATCTCCTTCTGGATCTCCGTGGTGCCGCCGTAGATCGTCTGGATCCGCGAGTCGGTGTAGGCCTTGGAGATCGGGTACTCGGTCATGTAGCCGTAGCCGCCGTGCAGCTGGACGCCCTGGTCGGCGAACTTCTTCTGCAGCTCGGTGGTCCACCACTTGGCCATCGAGGCGAGCGCGGTGTCGACCTCGCCGGCGTTGAGCTTCATGATGCAGTCGTTGACGAAGAGCCGGGCGATGTAGACCTCGGTGGCCATCTCGGCGAGCATGAAGCGGTTGTGCTGGAACTTGCCGATCGGCTTGCCGAAGGCCTCGCGCTCCTTGGCGTAGGACAGGCACAGGCCCATGATGTGCTCCATCGCGGCGACCGCGATCGCGGCGATCGAGACCCGCTCCTGCGGCAGGTTGACCATGAGGCTGATGAAGCCGGAGCCCTCCTCGCCGAGCAGGTTCTCCTTGGGCACCAGGACGTTGTCGAAGAACAGCTCGGCGGTGTCCTGGGCCTTCATGCCCATCTTGTCGAGGTTGCGGCCGCGCTCGAAGCCCTCCATGCCGCGCTCGACGACGAGCAGGCTGATGCCCTGGTGGCCGGCGTCGGGGTCGGTCCGGCAGACCACGATCACGATGTCGCTCATGATGCCGTTGGAGATGAAGGTCTTCGACCCGTTGAGGACGTAGTGGTCGCCCTTGTCGACCGCGCTGGTGCGGATGCCCTGCAGGTCGGAGCCCGCGCCGGGCTCGGTCATGGCGATCGCGCTGATCAGCTCGCCGCTGACCAGGCCGGGCAGCCAGCGCTGCTTCTGCTCCTCGGTGCCGAGCTCGGTGATGTAGGGGACGATGATGTCGCTGTGGACGGGGAAGCCGATCCCGCTCGCCCCGACCTTGCTGATCTCCTCCGAGACGATCGCGTTGTAGCGGAAGTCCTTGATGCCCATCCCGCCGTACGCCTCGGGGACGTCGAAGCAGAGCAGGCCGGTCTCGCCGGCCTTGCGCCAGACCTCGCGGCTGACCTGGCCGTCCTTCTCCCACTGGTCGTGGAAGGGCGCGACCTCCTTCTCCATGAACGCGCGCACGGTGGCGCGGAAGTCCTCGTGCTCCTGCTCGTAGATGGACGGGGTCTCGGGCATGCTTCCTCCGTGGAGATCAGACAGTGCGGGTGTTACACCGATGATGTGACAGTACTACTGTCATCGTCATGAGTGCAGCCCCTTCTCCCGTCCCGGACGGGCCCGGCGCGGAGCTGCTCACCATCGACGAGCTCGCCGCGGCCGTCGGCACGACCGTGCGCACCACGCGCTACTACGCCAGCCTCGGACTCGTGCCCCCGCCCGTGCGGATCGGCCGGATCGCCTACTACGGCCCGGTGCACCGCGCGCGCCTCGAGCTGGTCCGCGCGCTGCAGGACCACGGCTTCACCCTCCAGGCGGCCGAGCGGGTGCTCGGCGGCATCCCCGACGACGCCGGCGTCGAGGACCTCGCCCTCCAGCGCGCCATGCTCACCTCGTGGAGCGCCGAGCCGCCGGCGGTGCTGAGCCGGGCCGCGCTCGAGGAGCACGCCGGGCGGTCGCTGGCCGACGACGACCTCGACCTGCTCGTCACCCTCGGCGGGCTCGAGCGCGTCGACGACGACGAGGACCTGTGGCGCGTGCTCCCGGCCCTGCCCGTCGGCCTCGACCTCCTCGACGTCGACGTGCCGCGGGAGAGCCTCGGCCTCGCCGAGGCCGCCATCCGCCGTCACATGGAGGCGCTGGCCGACGAGCTCACCACGATCCTGCACGAGCAGGTGCTGCAGCCCTACCGCCGCGAGTCCACCTCGCCCGAGGACGCGCTGCGCCTCGAGGAGACGGTCTCCACCCTGCGCCGGCTCACGCTCGAGGCCGTCGTGCACGGGTTCCAGCGGGCGGCCAACGCCGTCATCACGCGGTCGTTGTCGCGGTAGTCGGCCTGGTTGAGATTCACCACTTAAGTGGTGAATCTCTGGGTTCATCGACGAACCTTCGTCGAGGAACCCACAGGTTCGTGCGCTCGCCTGTCGGGCAACTGTCCACAGGGTCCTGCGCGGGGCAGGCCCTCCACAGGCCCGACGGAGGCACGGGCAGGAGGGCCCCGCGCGGCGCAGGCTCCTGGCCATGCTGCCCGACACCCCGGTCACCCACCTCTGCGACAGCTACGGCGTGCTGCTGCGACGCGACGCCGTACGACATGGGGTCGACGACGTCGCGCTGGGGCGACTCGTGCGCCGGCAGGTGCTGGTCCGCCTGCGCCACGGCGCCTACTGCCTCCGCGCGGTCTACCTCGCAGCCGACGACGCCGGGCGGCACCTGATCCTGGTCCGGGCGGTGATGCGCCGCTACGACGACCACGTCGCCGTGTCGCACGGCAGCTCGTGCGTGAAGCACGGCGGCCCGACGTACGGACTCGACCTGTCGCAGGTGCGGGTCACGCACCTGGCCGGCGGGGGCCGGCCGACGGCGCGCCTGCGCCACCACGTCGGTGGGTGCCGCGTCGTCGACCTCCGCCGGGTGGACGGTCACTGGGCCACGGTGCCGGCGCGGGCGGTGCTCGAGGTGGCGACGACCGACGGGGCCGAGGCTGCGCTCGTTCAGGCCAACTTCTTCCTGCACCGCGGCGACTTCGACCTCGCCACCCTGCGCATGTTCTTCGCCGCGCAACAGCTCTGGCCGGGATCCCTGCGTCACCACCCGGTGCTCCACCTCGCCGACGGGCGCATCGAGTCGGTCGGGGAGAGCAGGTGCGTCTACGCGTTCTTCACCCAGGGCTTGCCGGCTCCCGAGCCGCAGTTCGAGATCTGCGGTCCTGGTGGGGTGCTGGTGGCGCGCGTCGACTTCGCGTGGCCCGAGCTCGGCGTGGTCGTCGAGTTCGACGGCAGGGAGAAGTACCACCGGTTCCGGCGGGAGGGCGAGACGGTCGCGGACATGGTGCTGCGCGAGAAGGCACGCGAGGACGCCATCCGCGAGGTCACCGGGTGGACCGTCATCAGGATGACGTGGGCCGACCTCGAGCGCCCGGTCGGCTTGTCCGCCCGCATCCGGGCGGCGTTCCGGACGACGGCCGCCTGACCGGGCGGCGGGGACCGACGAACCTGTGGGTTCATAGACGAACCTTCGTCGGTGAAGGCTGAGATTCAACACTTAAGTGGTGAATCTCAGCCCCGCCAGCCGCCCGCCCCACGAGCCCCAAGGCGCGCGCGAGCGCTCAGCCGATCAGGTCCCGGAGCTGGGTGATCGACTCGGGGGTGGCGCCGTACAGGTTGAGGTGGGTGATGCCGGCCTCGCGGAAGGCCTCGACCCGCTCCGCGACGTACGACGCCGGGCCGACGAGGTTGGCGGCCTCGAGCCACTCCTCGGGGACGAGGGCGGCGGCCTGGTCCTTCTTGCCGTCGAGGTAGAGGTCCTGGATCTCCTTGGCCTCCTTCTCGTAGCCGTACTGGACCGCGAGGTCGTTGTAGAAGTTCTTGCCGCGCGCGCCCATGCCGCCGACGTACAGGGCGAACATCGGGCGGGCGAAGTCGAGCATCGCCTTGGTCTCGGGGCCCTCGCCGATGGCCAGGACGCCGCCGCCGGTCACCTGCAGCTCGCCGAGCTCGGGGGAGCGCTTGGCCTTGCCGGCGTCGAGCGCGGCGCCCCAGGTCTCGGCGACCTTCTCGGGGTAGACGAGGTGGGGCATCCAGCCGTCGGCGAGCTCGGCGGTCATCTCGACGTTCTTGTCGCCGAGGGCGGCGACCCAGATCGGCACGGACGGGCGCTCGGGCTTGGTGAGCAGCTTGAGGGGCTTGCCGAGGCCGAGGCCCTGGTCGGCGGGCAGGGGCAGGGTGAAGTTGCGGCCCTCGTGCTGCAGCGGCTCGCGGCGCAGGCCCTGCCGGACGATGTCGATGACCTCGCGGGTGCGGCCGAGCGGGCGCTCGTAGGGCAGGCCGTGGAAGCCCTCGATCACCTGCGGTCCCGACGCGCCGAGGCCGAGCACGGCGCGGCCGGCGGAGACGTTGTCGAGGCCGGCTGCGGTCTGCAGCAGCGCACCGGGGGTGCGGGAGAAGACGTTCATGATGCCGGAGCCGATCTGGACCGTCTCGGTCTTGGCCGCGAGGTAGCCCATGAGCGTGGGGGAGTCGAACCCGTACGCCTCGGCCACCCAGACCAGGTCGAGCCCGGCCTTCTCGAGCCCGACGACCTCGTCGGCGGCGGCGCGGGGGTTGCCGTCGTACATCAGCATCGTGGACAGCTTCATCGGGTGGCTCCTGGTGGTCTGGTCGCGGCTGACTGTGACAGCGATGGTGTCACAGTCCGGTCACCCTGCGGGAGGGTGGTCCACACCCTGGCAGGATCCCGGGCATGACCAGTCTGCGCATCGCCGTCATCGGCGGCACCGGCCCCCAGGGCAAGGGCCTCGGCTACCGCTTCGCCCGCCACGGCCACACGGTCGTGGTCGGCTCCCGCTCCGCGGAGAAGGCCGTCCCGGTCGCCGCCGAGGTCACCGAGCGGCTCGCCGGCGTCGACGGGGCGGGCGAGGTGAGCGGCGCGGCCAACGCCGACGCGCTCACCGACGCCGACGTCGTCCTCCTGGCGGTCCCGTACGACGGCCACGACGAGCTGGTCGCCTCGCTGGCGGAGGGCGGTGCGCTCGACGGCAAGGTCGTCGTCTCCTGCGTCAACCCGCTCGCCTTCGACAAGGCCGGGCCGCACGGCCGGGTCGTCGACGGGGGCGAGGGGTCGGCCGCCGAGTCGGCCCAGCGCATCGCGCCCGGCGCCACGGTCGTCGGTGCCTTCCACCACGTCTCGGCCGTGACCCTGTGGAAGACCGACGCGCCGCTGGAGCACGAGGACGTCCTCGTGTGCGGTGACGACCAGGACGCCAAGGCCACCGTGATGGGCCTGGCCGCTGCGGTCACCGGCCGCGAGGGCGTCGACGCCGGCAAGCTCCGGCTCGCCCGCCAGCTCGAGCCCCTGACCGCCGTGCTGATCTCGATCAACAAGCGCTACAAGGTGCACTCCGGCATCCGGGTCTCGGGCCTCGACGGCCACTGACCCGGCCCAGGACCCGGCCTAGGACCCGACGCCGTCGGTCGCCACCGGCGCGTCGGGCTCCTCGGACGGGCTCTCGTCGCGACCCGACGAGCGCTCGGCCGAGCGCCGCTTCTTGCCCTCGCCCCGCTTGCCGTCGGGGTCCTCGAGCAGCCCGAGGTCGACCCCCAGCGGGAACCACAGCTCCGCGGCCCGGGTGGCGCTGATGTGCGACCGGTCGCGGTAGGTGATGGTGGAGCCGATGACGACCGGGCACTGGCCGTCGTAGCAGAGCCAGGCCGTCGGGTCGACGCGCTCGACGCCGGCCCGGTCGGCGGCCTCGATGGAGACCTGCCGCATCTCCTCGCTGTAGCTCGTCGGCTCGAACAGGCACGAGCCCATCGAGTCGTGGGCGGCCAGGCACGACCCCGGCTCCTCGGGCAGCCGCGGCACGTCCTCGAGCAGGACGAGCCGGTCGACGAGCGGCTCGTAGGCGGCGAACATGTCGTCGAAGCCCGTGGCCAGCTCGGCGCTCACGCCCTCGCGCGAGGTCACCAGCGTGCCGTCGTCGGCGTACACGCCGGCGGGCGGGGGCGAGGTCGCCACGACCATCAGGTCGGGGTCGAGCCGCTCGACCTGGTCGACGACCCAGTCGTGGAACTCGTCGCACTCCGGCCACGGTGCGCCCGTGCCGAGACGGCCCGGGTCGACGAAGGAGGCCGTGCACTGCTGCTTGACGAAGTAGTACGTCGCGTAGCCGGCGGCCTCCGCGATCTGCTCGATCGCGGGGATCCAGGCGCGGGCGTGGGAGTCGCCGGTGACGACGATGACCTTGTCGGACCCGACGTCGCCGCGCTCGCAGATCGGGCGCTCGGGCAGCTGGTAGTTGCACTCGCCCACGTCAGCGATGTCGTCCCCGAGGTCGAGGAGGTCGGGGGTGAGGTTGCTGGGGATGGGGTCGCCCATCCGCCCCGCCTCGACCGAGGCCTCGACCAGGCTGATGATCTCGTCGCCGTCGTCGATGCCGTAGGCGTCGGCGGTGATCGCGGCGTCGTTGCCGCGCTCGCCGCCGTAGTACTCCGCCACCTGGTAGCCGCCCAGGATGGTCGGGAGCACGAGGGCCAGCGACGCGGGGTAGAGGACCAGCCCGCGCCAGTCGCGGCGCCAGAAGGTGCCGCGGCGGAAGGGCTGCTCGACGAAGCGGTGGGTGAGGTAGCCCATCTGGAAGATGAGCGCCACCGCGACGATGGTCTCGGTGATGCTGAGCGGGCGACCCATGTGCACCTGGGGCACCACGATGATCGGCCAGTGCCACAGGTAGAGCGAGTAGGACCAGTCGCCGATCTTGCGCATCGGGGCGAGCGACAGCGCCCGTGAGACCAGCGGCTGCCGTCCGTCGTGGGCGCCGGCCACGACGAGCCCGACGGTCGAGAGCACCGGCAGCAGCGCCTCGTAGCCGGGGAAGGCCATCGTGGTGTCGTAGGCGACGACCGCCACGACGATGCCGACCAGTCCGGCCAGCGCGACCGGCTCGGTGATCCAGCGCTGCCGCAGGCCCGCCCGCCGGTGCAGCAGCAGCGCCACGATGACGCCGGCCGCGAGCTCCCAGGCGCGCGTCAGCGTCGAGAAGTAGGCCGAGGTCGGCTCCTCGACGGTGCGGTGGACCGACCACGCCAGGCTGGCCGCACCCACCGCGAGCGCGAGCAGCGCCATGGTGCGCACCGGGGCGGCGCGCTTGACCGCGGCGCCGTCGACGGCGGCCGCGCGCCGGCTGCGGCGCCGGGTGAGCAGCATCGCCAGGCCCACCAGCAGCGGCCAGACGATGTAGAACTGCTCCTCCACCGCCAGCGACCAGTAGTGCTGCACCGGCGAGGGCGACTCCTCGAGGGCGAAGTAGTCGACGCCCTGGGTCGCGAACCTGATGTTGGCGGCGAAGAACGCCGCCCAGGCCGCGTCGCGCGAGGCGTCGATGACGTCGAGGAAGTTCAGGTAGATGACCGAGGCGACCATCGTGACCGCCAGCACGACCGTCGCGGCCGGGACGATCCGGCGGGCCCGCCGCGCGTAGAACGCCCCGATGCGGAAGCGGCCGTCGGTCTCGATGCTGCCCAGGATCAGCCGGGTGATGAGGTAGCCGGAGATGACGAAGAAGACGTCGACGCCGACGAACCCGCCGCCCATCCCGGGCACCGCGGCGTGCGCCGCGATGACCGCGAGCACGGCGACAGCCCGCATTCCCTGGACGTCGGTCCGGAACGCGGGAGCGGCGTCGGTCGTCCCCATGGTCATGGTGGGCGGAAAATACCAAGGGACACCCCCCGAGGTGGCATTGCGGGCCACGGGCCGGGCGGGCGAGTCCCTCAGCCCGTGTGCCACGACCTCCACAGCGCGGCGTAGGACCCGCCGGCGGCGACGAGCTCGTCGTGGGAGCCGAGCTCGGCGACCTTGCCGTCCTCGACCACGGCGACCCGGTCGGCGTCGTGGGCGGAGAAGAGGCGGTGGGCGATCGCGATGACCGTGCGGCCCTCCAGCACCGCGGCCAGCGACCGCTCGAGGTGCCGTGCGGCGCGGGGGTCGATGAGCGAGGTGGCCTCGTCGAGCACGAGGGTGTGGGGGTCGGCCAGGACCAGGCGGGCCAGCGCGACCTGCTGGGCCTGGGCGTCGGTGAGGGTGTGCCCGCCCGAGCCGACCACCGTGTCGAGGCCGTCGGGCAGGACGTCGACCCAGTCGAGGGCGTCGACGGCGTCGAGGGCGCCGCGCACGTCGTCGTCGGTGGCGCCGGGCGGGGCGGCGAGCGCGAGGTTCTCCCGGAGGGTGCCGACGAAGACGTGGTGCTCCTGGGTCACCAGCGCCACGTGGCCGCGCAGGTCGCCCAGGGGCAGCTCGACGAGCCCGACCCCGCCGACGGTGACCGCGCCGGTGCGGGGCGGGTGGATGCCGGCGAGCAGGCGGCCCAGGGTCGACTTGCCGGCGCCGGACGGGCCGACCATGGCCAGCCGCTCGCCGACCCCGACCTCGAGGTCGACGCCGTGCAGCACGTCGCGGCCCTCGACGTAGGAGAACCGCACGTCGGAGGCCACGAGGTCCTCGCCGGTCGGCTCGCGGCCGCTGACCTCGCGGTCGTCGGGCACCTGGGCGACGCCGAGGAGCCGGGCGAGGGAGGCGGCGCCCATCTGCAGCTCGTCGAGGATGGAGACGATCCGGTCGACGGGGTCGATGAGCATCTGCACGTACAGCGTCGCGGTGGTGACGTCGCCCAGCGAGACCGAGCCCTGGGTGTAGAGGTAGCCGCCGAGCAGCAGCGTGGCCACCACGGGCAGCAGGTAGCTGATCTCCATGCTCGGGAAGAACACCGTGCGCAGCCGCAGCGTGTAGCGCTCGGCGGCGAACGACTCGCGCACGTCGTCGTCGATCGCGGCGACCCGCTCGCGGCCCAGGCCGAGCGCCTCGACCGTGCGGGCGCCCTCGACGGTCTCGGTCAGGGTGGCGTTGATCTGGCTGTACGACGCCGACTCGCGCAGGTAGCCGTCCTTGGCGCGGGCGAGGTACCACCGCAGGCCGACGACCAGGGGCGGCACGCCGAGCAGGCACGGCAGCACGACCCACCAGCCCACGCTGAGCGCGGCGGCGAAGGTGAGCACGGCCGTGACCACGGCGATGGTCCACTCCGGCAGCGCCCAGCGCACCGACCAGCCGAGCTGGTCGACGTCGCGGCTGGTGCGGGTCAGCAGGTCGCCCGACCCGGCGGACTCGACCGTGCCCACGGGCAGGGCGAGGGCGTTGCCGACGAAGTCCTCGCGCAGCTCGGCCAGCACCTGCTCGCCCAGCACCTGGCTGACCAGGCGGGCGAACCGGGTGAGCAGCGTCTGCACCACCAGGAACCCGGCCAGCAGCAGGATGATCCGGTCGACGTGCTGGGTGGTCGTGCCGTCCTCGACCGCCTCGACCAGGTTGCCGAGCAGGCGCGGCGCGGCCAGGCCGGCCACGGCGGCCAGCACGTGCAGGCCCAGCGCGCTCCAGAGCAGGCGCGGGTGGCGGCGGGCCAGGTCGACGGCGTACCGGCGCAGCGCGGGTCCGTCGGCGACGGGCAGGGTGGTGCGGGCGCTCACGAGGTCGCCACCGCCTCGCGGGTCACCAGCGCCCGGTACGCCGGCTCCGACCGCAGCAGGTCGGCGTGGGTGCCGGTGGCCACGACCACGCCGTCGCGCAGGAAGGCCACCTCGTCGACCGCGTCGAGCAGCAGCGGGCTGCTCGTGGTCACGACGGTGGTGCGACCGGCGCGCGCCTGCCGCAGCCGGGCCGCGACCCGGGCCTCGGTGTGGGCGTCGACGGCCGAGGTCGGCTCCACCAGCACCAGCACCTCCGGGTCGGCGGTCAGCGCGCGGGCCAGCACCAGCCGCTGGCGCTGGCCGCCGGAGAAGCTGCGCCCGCGCTCGGTCACCTGCGTGTCGAGCCCGTCGGGCAGGGCCTGGAGGATGTCCTCCGCGCTCGCGGTGCGCAGCGCCTCGACCACCCGGTCGCCGCCCTCGCCCGTGGTGTCGAGCCGGTCACCCAGCCGCCCGGAGAACAGGGCCGCGCCGGTGTCGGAGACGACGACCAGGCGGCGTACGTCGGCGCGGCGCATCGCGGTCAGCGGCACGCCCCCGAGGCTCACCTCGGCGGTGGGCTCGGGGTCGCACATGCCGAGCCGGTCGGCCAGGCGCACGGCGTCCTCGCTGGGCTCGGTGACCACCGCGACCATCCGGCCCGCGGGGACCCGCAGGCCCGAGCGGGCGTCGAGGAGGTCGGCGCCGGTGGCGGGCGGGTCGGCCGGCTCGGCCGGGTCGTGGGTGTCGGGCTCGATGGCCAGCAGGCGGCACACGCGGGTGGCCGAGACCTTGGCCCGGATGAACTTGTTGGCGAACTCGGTCGCCGTGCGCAGCGGGATCATCAAGAACGCGGAGTAGCCGTAGAAGGCGACCAGGTCGCCGGCGCTGATGCGGCCCTCGACGGCGTACCGCGCGCCCAGCCAGACCACCGCGACCACGAACAGTCCGGGCAGGAAGACCTGCAGCGCGTCGAGCACCGACTGCAGCCGGGCCACCTCGACGCCGGCGCGGCGGGTGGCCTGCGACTCGCGCTTGTAGCGGTCGAGGAAGACCTGCTCGCCGCCGATGCCGCGCAGCACCCGCAGCCCGCCCACGATGTCGGTGGCGGTGTTGGACAGGTCGCCGAGCAGCTGGCGCTGGGCGGCGCTGCGGCGCTGCAGCGGGGACAGGAGAGGCCCGATCAGCAGCATCAGGCCGGGCACCCCGAGCAGCACGAGCAGGCCCAGGGTGGTGGAGGTCTGCAGCAGGATCACCGCGACGAGGACGAAGGAGACGATCGCGCCGGAGAAGCGGGCGCTGACGTCCATCACCTGGCCCAGGTGGGAGATGTCGCTGTTGCCGATGGCCACGACCTCGCCGGTCGAGACCTTGCGGGGCAGGGTGCCGCCGAGGTGGGTGGCGTGGCGGCCGGTGAGCTGGACGGTGCGGTAGGCCGCGACCAGCCAGTTGGTCACCGCGAACCGGTGCCGCATGATCCCGGTGAAGGCCTGCAGCAGCCCGATGGCCAGCATCAGCCCGGCGAAGGCCACCAGCGCGGAGGTGTCGCGGGCGGCGACGCCGCGGTCGATGGCCCGGCCCAGGACGGCCGGCAGCACCGCCTGGCAGCTCATCCAGACGATGCCGAACGCCATGCCGCCGGCCAGGGTGCGCCACTGGCCCCTGGCCATCCACCACAGGAACCGCAGCGGGGTGCGGTGGTCGGCGGTCCCGGGGTGGGCGAGGGGGAGCGCGATCACCGATCGAGGCTACGGAGCGCGGCGCCCCGTGATCCACTCGTTATCGCTGCGGCGCGGCCGCTGCGGCGGATCAGCCCGCGAGGCCCTCCACGACCTCCGCGCCGGGCAGGTCGGCGGTGGTGCGGCCGGGCAGGAGCAGCTTGGACCGGCGCACGCCGGAGCCGATGACCACCACGTCGGTGGTGGTGACCCGGGCGTCGACCAGCAGCCGCCAGCCGGTCGGCAGGCCGACGGGCGTGATGCCGCCGTGCTCCATGCCCGACTCCTCGACCGCCCGCTCCATCGGCAGGAACGAGCACTTGCGCACGTCGAGGAGCCGCTTGACGACCCCGTTGACGTCGGCACGGGTGTCGGCGCGCACCAGGCAGGCCGCGACCCGCTCCTCGCCGCCGCGGCGCCCGGCGACCAGCACGCAGTTGGCGCCGGTGTCCATGCCGAGGTCGTACGTCGCGGCGAGGGTCGCGGTGTCGGCGAGGTCGGGGTCGATCTCGACCACACCGGTGGCGGCCGCGTGCTCCCAGGAGGTGAGCGCGGCCGCCACCGGCGGGGCCAGCAGGTCGGTGCGGTCGAGGGCCGGCACCGTGGTCAGGGCTCCGAGGGAGGGCGTCACGCCTCCATGGTCCCAGCCCGGCGGCGTGCGGCCCGGCGGCGGTCGGCGGCGACCAGGCCGACGAGCCCGGCCGCGCCGGCGAGCACCCACGGCACGGGCAGCAGCCACCGGATGTCGTCGTCGGCGACGACGTCGAAGGCCACCAGCGCCCACACGACGGTGAGCCCGGCCAGGGCGACGCCCATGACGAGGTGGCCGACGTTGACGGGGTGGCGGGCGGGCAGGGTGGTGCCCGGGTCGCCGGTCGGGTCGGTGGTCGGGCCCGGTGCGGGGGCGGTCTCGAAGGTCTCGGTGCCCATCAGCTCTCTCCTGCGCGGTCGACCCGGATCTCGCCGAGGGCGACCCGGGTGTCGAGGGTCAGGCGGGGCGCGTCGGTCCCGCCGTCGACGGTGGTGGTCCGCTGCCCGTCGGCGAGGCGGTCGCCGAGCACGGTGACCCCGCCCTCGTCGAGGTCGGAGCGCACGACGACGTCGACGTCGTCGGGCACGGTGACCTGGATCCGTCCGGCCACCTCGACCTCGACCTCGACGGTGCGGCCGTCGAGCGCCTCGGGGTCGGTGACCTGCGACAGGTCGAGGTCGATCTCGCCGAACGTCAGCGCGTAGCGGTCGGAGACCGCGGCCGTGGTCGTCGGTGTCGCAGCCACCCGGCCGGCGTCGACCCGGTCGGCGGCGGTGGCGCCGGCGGTGGCCACGGCGGCGAGCAGGCCGAGGGCGATGAGTCCGCCCGCGCGGCCCCAGAACGCCCCGAGCAGGAGCAGGCCCGCGCAGGTGCCCAGCGCGAAGGCCGGGTACGCCGAGCCCGGCACGTCGGCGCCGGCGAGGTCGGCGATGCCGAGCACGCCGACGCCGAGCGCGATGACGGCGAGCGCGTAGGGGAGGAGCAGCGGGCCACCGCGCCGCGGGCGCGCCGGCGGCACGGGTGCGGGCTTGGCGGCGCCGTACGCGGGCGGGGGTGCGGTCCACGTCGGGGGCGGGGTGCCGGCGTCGTCGGTCCGGCGCAGCCACGGGTGGGTGCGGCGGTGCTCGGTCGAGAGCGCGAGCACGACGACCAGGCCGACGACCAGCACGGGCCACGGGACGTCCCACCCGCCGACGGTGTCGCCGACGAGGGACAGCCCCGCGAGGACGAGGCCGACGAGGAGGATCGCCGAGCGGCTGCGCTCGTCGGTCCGCACCACCGCCACCCCGGTCGCCTCCTCGGGCACGACGAGCCAGCACACGGCGTACAGCACCAGGCCGGCGCCGCCGAAGAGGACGAGCACGGCGAGGACGACCCGCACGACGAGCGGGTCGAGGTCGAGGTGGCGGGCCAGCCCGCCGGCGACGCCGGCGATCTTGCGGTCGTGGGCCGAGCGGCGCAGGCGGCCGAGGTCGCGGACCTCGTCGCGGGTGGTGCGGGGACCGGTGTCGGGGCCGTCGGCTCCGGGGTCGGGTCCCGGTGGGGCCTCGGGAGGGGTGGTGGTCATGGCTCCAGCCTGGGCGTCGGGGGCGTGCCGCACCATCGGGGAGACCCCTGGTCCGGGTCCGGTGGGCCGGGGTCGCTGGGCCGGGGTCGGGCTCAGGGTCGAGCCGGGGTCGCGCCCCCTGGGGAGCGTCCCCGCCCCGTGCCACGATGGGCGGCGCGATGACCACCCTGCCCCCGCCGCCCGCCCGCCCCGTGCGGCGGGCCTACCGCGACCTGCGCGAGCCCGTGCTCGGTGGCGTCGCGGCCGGCCTGGCGCGCCACCTAAGGGTGACGGTGCTGTGGGTGCGGGTCGGGTTCGTCGTGGCGACCGCGCTGAGCGGCCTCGGCCTCGCCCTGTACGCCGCGCTGTGGGTCTTCCTGCCCGCCGGCCACGGCTTCGTGCACGCCGCCCCGGGCCTGGAGGGAGCGAGCCGTGACGGCCGTCGGCCCGGCGTGCAGCGCCGCTTCGCCGACGCCGGCCCGACGATCGTCCTCGGGGCCCTGGGCGTCGCGGCGGTCCTCTCCGTCGAGGCCCTCCTGGGTCGCGGCGCGGTGTTCTGGCCGCTGGCCATCGCCCTGGCCGGCGTCGCGCTGCTGTGGCGGCAGGCCGACCAGGCGCAGCGCGACCGGTGGTTCGACCGCACCGCCCGGATCGACCCGGTCCGTCTCGTGCTCGGCCGCGGCGGGCTGTCCTCGTGGCTGCGGGTCGGGGCCGGGGTCGCGCTGCTCCTGGCGGCCCTGTTCATCGTCGGGTTCGACGCCGGGTCGTGGGGCCAGGCGCAGGGCGCGGTCGTCGCGGGCCTGCTCGGCGTCGCCGCCCTCGCCGTGGTCCTCGGACCCTGGATCTGGCGGCTCGCGTCCGAGCTCTCCGACGAGCGGGCCGAGCGCGTGCGCACCCAGGAGCGTGCCGACGTCGCCGCCCACCTGCACGACTCGGTCCTCCAGACCCTGGCCCTGATCCAGAAGAACGCCGCCGACCCCACCACCGTCGCCCGGCTCGCCCGCTCCCAGGAGCGCGACCTGCGCGCCTGGCTGTACGCCGCCGAGGCCACCGACGACGCCACCGTGGCCAGCGCGCTGCGCGGCGTGGCGGCCGAGGTCGAGGACGCCCACGGCATCTCCGTCGACGTGGTCACGGTCGGCGACGCGCCGATGGACGAGACGCTGCGCCCGGTCGTGGCCGCCACCCGCGAGTCCCTCACCAACGCCGCCAAGCACGCCGGCACGCCCCGCGTCGACGTGTACGCCGAGGTCACCGAGACCGCGGTCGACGTGTTCGTCCGTGACCGCGGCGCCGGGTTCGACCCGGCCGCCGTGCCCGAGGACCGGCACGGCGTGCGCCACTCCATCGTCGACCGCATGGAGCGCCACGGCGGGTCCGGCGAGGTGCGCTCCGAGCCCGGCGCCGGCACCGAGGTGCGTCTGCACCTGCCGCGCGTCCCCAGCCCCGCCGAGGAGGCAACCGCATGACCGAGCCCACCACCGTCGTCCTGGTCGACGACCACGCCATGTTCCGCCGCGGGGTGCGCGCCGAGCTCGAGTCCGCCGGCGCGGGCGTCGTCACCGTCGTGGCCGAGGCCGCCGACGTCGACGAGGCCGTCCGCGCCGTCGAGCAGCACGTCCCGGCCGTCGTGCTCCTCGACGTGCACCTGCCCGGCGGCGGCGGCGCCGAGGTCATGCGGAGGGCGGCGGCTCCCGAGACCCGCTACCTCGCCCTGTCGGTCAGCGACGCCGCCGAGGACGTCATCGGCACCATCCGCGGCGGCGCCCGTGGCTACGTCACCAAGACCATCACCGGCCCCGAGCTGGTCGCCGCGATCCGGCGGGTCGCCGAGGGCGACGCGGTGTTCTCGCCGCGGCTGGCCGGGTTCGTGCTCGACGCGTTCGCCGGCTCCATCGAGGTCTCCGCCGTCGACGAGGACCTCGACCGGCTCACCGAGCGCGAGCGGGAGGTGATGCGGCTCATCGCCCGCGGCTACGCCTACAAGGAGGTCGCCAAGGAGCTGTTCATCTCCATCAAGACCGTCGAGACCCACATGTCCTCGGTGCTGCGCAAGCTGCAGCTGTCCTCCCGGCACGAGCTGACCCGCTGGGCCTCCGACCGCCGGCTCCTGTGACCCGCCCGGCCGTCGCTGCCCTCCTGGCGGCGCTGCTCGTCCTGGCCGGCTGCGGGTCGTCCGAGCCGGCCGCCGCCCCGACCTCCCCGCCGTCGGCACCCTCGGCGAGCGCCCCCGCCCCGACCCCGTCGGCCACCGCCCCGAGCACCGCGCCGCCCACGCGCGCCCCCGCGCCGGCGTACTCCACGTGGCCGCTGGGGGAGCGCACGCTGCCGCTGCGCCCCGACGGGTACGGCGAGGTGCGGCCCACCCCGCCGACGTTGCGCGACCGCCGCTACCCGACCCGCGACGTGCTGCCGCCCCCGCCGGGCGGTCGCTGGCGCGGCACGGTGGGCCCGGTCACGCCCGCGCTGGCGTCCCGCCTGGCGTGGGAGCCGGGGTGCCCGGTCGCGCTGGCCGACCTGCGCTACCTCACCGTCTCCTTCCGCGGGTTCGACGGCGCGCCCCACACCGGCGAGCTCGTCGTCGCCGCCTCGGTGGCCGACGACGTGGTCGAGGTCTTCCGCACGGCCTACGCCGCCGGCTTCCCGATCGAGGAGATGCGGCTGACCTCGCCGGCCGAGCTCGACCTGCCCCCCACCGGCGACGGCAACAACACCAGCGCCTACGTCTGCCGCCCCACGACCGGGCAGACCAGCGGCTGGTCGGCCCACGCCTACGGCCTGGCCATCGACGTCAACCCGTTCCAGAACCCCTACGAGAAGGGCGACCTCGTGCTGCCCGAGCTCGCGTCGAGCTACCTCGACCGCGACCGGCGCCGGCCCGGCATGCTGGACGCCGACGACGTGGTGGTGCGCGGGTTCGAGCGCGCCGGGTGGACCTGGGGCGGGGAGTTCCGCACCCTGCTCGACTACCAGCACCTCAGCGCGACCGGTCGCTGAACCCCACCTCGAGGCCCAGCCGTGCGGCCTCCTCGCCGATCGCGTCGTCGGGTCGCGGCCCGTCGTCCCACCAGGAGACCTCGAGCGCCCCACCCCGACGCACCGTCGTGCCGCGCACGACGCCGCCCCGCACCACCAGGCCCGCCTTGCGGGTCACCGCCTCGCGCAGGGCCGGCGGCACGACGTGCTCGTCGGCGGTGCCGACCCCCATCACCCACTGGTCGTGGCCGGGCAGCAGCCGGACGGCGTCGGAGGGCTCGCAGCCGAGCAGGGCGTCGAGGTCGTCACGCGCGACGTGGGCCGGGGTGCCCTCCACCTCGACGGCGGCGAGCTCGTCGGCCAGCCCGGTCCACCAGCGGTCGAGGCGCGCCCGGCCCGCGCTCAGGCCGCCGCCGAGCCAGTGGTGGACGTGGTCGGTGGTCACCGGCCCGTAGTCGCGCACGAAGTCGAGGACCGCGCGCGGACCGGCGTCCTCGAGGTCGGGCACGCCGCCCCAGCGCGGGTTGAGCTCGGGGAGCTCGAACCGGGGCCGTCCGTCCGGCGAGGTGGGGGCGATCCACAGGTCGCCCTGCCAGCACAACGGCTTGAGGAGCGTGCCGGCGCCGTCGTCGAAGACCGGCCGCAGGTGCCGGTAGGCCGCGTGGGCCGTCACGGCCGCGCCGAGCTCGCCCACGGTCAGCGGGCCCGCGGCGAGGGCCCCGCGCACGGCCGCGCGGAACGCCGGCCAGTCCTCGGCCCGCAGCCCGTAGTGCTCGACCCAGCTGCGGCGCTCCCACTGCCGGCCCGCCGCCCGCAGGGCCAGGTGCACGCCCACGTCCTCCGGCGTCGCGAGGTGCAGCGACCCGCGGAAGGAGAAGACGGTGACGACCGACCCCTCGGCGCGGGCGGCCGCCAGGTCGCCCGGCGCGCCCGCCGTACGACGCGCGGCGACGGCCTGCTCCGCGAGCCCGGTGTCGAGCGCGAGCACCGCACCGAGCCGACGTACGACGTCGGCGGGCGTCGTGCCCGCCGGGCCGACCGGGTCGAGCAGGTGCCGGCCCAGGCGCCAGGCCAGCGCGCGGTCCCACGTGCACGAGGGAGTCACGGCCGAGAGCCTGCCACTGGTCGCTACCCTCCGGCCATGGAGACGGTCCGGCTGGTCCTGCTGGTGGTGCACATCCTCGGCTTCTCGGCGCTCATCGGCGGGCTGCTGGCCCAGGCCGGGCCGGGGGAGAAGAGGGTCAACGCCGCCATGCGCGACGGCGTCGGCACCGCCTTCGTCGCCGGCCTGCTCCTCGTCGGGGTGCTCGAGGGCCTCGACGAGTCGATCAACTACGCCAAGATCGCGGTCAAGACCGTCGTCGGCCTCGTGCTGCTGGTGCTGGTCATGGCCAACGTCCGCAAGGAGCGCATCCCGCAGGGCCTGTGGGCCGGGATGCTGGCGCTCGCGGTGCTCAACGTGTGCGTCGCGGTCCTCTGGGCCCCCGCCCACACCTGAGCGCTCGACCTCCCGGGCCACCGCCGGCGGCACCGTGGCCCGGACTGTCCGTGGGCCGCCGTAGGCTGGGACCCACATGAGCGCACAACCTTTCCTGGACGGTCTCGGGGTCGAGGGCACGGCCCCCGAGGAGGCCCGCGCGACCCGGCGCGGCCCCTCGCCCGAGGAGCTGCTCGAGGGCCTCAACGAGCCCCAGCGGGCGGCCGTCGTCCACGCCGGCGCGCCCCTGCTCGTCGTGGCCGGTGCCGGGTCGGGCAAGACGCGGGTGCTCACCCGCCGCATCGCCTGGCTGATCTCCGAGCGCAAGGCCCACCCCGGCTCGATCCTGGCCATCACCTTCACCAACAAGGCCGCGGCGGAGATGAAGGAGCGCGTCGAGGAGCTGGTCGGCAAGCGCGCCCGCATCATGTGGGTCAGCACCTTCCACTCCGCGTGCGTGCGCATCCTGCGCAAGGAGATCACCCACCTGGAGAAGGAGGGCCGGGAGCTCCGGTCCAACTTCTCCATCTACGACGCGCAGGACCAGAAGCGCCTGATGACCCTGGTCATCAAGGACCTCGACCTCGACCCCCGGCGCTACCAGCCCGGCCCGGTGCTGCACTGGGTCAGCAACCACAAGAACGAGCTGCGCGACGCCGAGACCGTCGCCGCCGACGCCCGCAACGGCATCGAGAAGACCTTCGCCTCCTGCTACACGCTCTACCAGCAGCGCCTGCGCGAGGCCAACGCGCTCGACTTCGACGACCTCATCATGACCACGGTCCACCTGCTGCAGGCCTTCCCCGACGTGCGCGAGGCCTACCGGCGCCGCTTCCGGCACGTGCTGGTCGACGAGTACCAGGACACCAACCACGCGCAGTACGCCCTGATCCACCAGCTCTGCGCCGACGACCCCGAGCTGACGGAGAAGGAGCGCGTCGAGCCGGCCGAGCTGATGGTGGTCGGCGACGCCGACCAGTCGATCTACGCCTTCCGCGGCGCCAACATCCGCAATATCCTCGACTTCGAGCAGGACTTCCCCGACGCCACCTCGATCCTGCTGGAGCAGAACTACCGCTCCACCCAGACCATCCTGAGCGCGGCCAACGCGGTCATCGGGCACAACCGCGACCGCAAGGAGAAGCGGCTGTGGTCGGCCGCCGGCGACGGCGACCGCATCGTGGGGTACGTCGGCGACGACGAGCACGACGAGGCGCGGTTCGTCTCCGACGAGATCGACAAGCTCACCGACGACGGCGCCCGTGCCGGCGACGTCGCGGTCTTCTACCGCACCAACGCCCAGTCGCGGGTGTTCGAGGAGGTGTTCATCCGCACCGGCCTGCCCTACAAGGTCGTCGGCGGGGTGCGCTTCTACGAGCGCCGCGAGGTCCGCGACGCGCTGGCCTACCTGCGGATGCTGGTCAACCCCGACGACTCGGTCTCGCTGCGCCGCATCCTGAACGTGCCCAAGCGCGGCATCGGCGACCGGGCGGTGGCCTGCGTCAACGAGCTCGCCGAGCGCGAGCGCATCACCTTCTGGTCGGCCCTGCAGCGGGCGTCGGAGGCGCCCGGGCTGGCCACCCGCTCGCTGACCAACATCCAGGGCTTCGTCGCGCTCGTCGAGGAGCTGCAGGGCTTGGTCGAGGCCCGCGAGCGGCCCGACGTCGTCCTGCAGACCGCGCTCGACAAGTCCGGCTACCTCGCCGAGCTCGAGGCCTCCGACGACCCGCAGGACGAGACCCGCGTGGAGAACCTCGGCGAGCTCGTCGCCGTGGCCCGCGAGTTCTCCGACGACCCGGTCGCCGGCCCGTCGGTCGACCCCGCCGACGTCGACGCCGAGGCCCTCGAGCCCGGCCTCGGCGACTTCCTGGAGCGGGTCGCCCTGGTCGCCGACACCGACCAGATCCCCGACGACGACGGCGGCACCGGCGTCGTCACCTTGATGACGCTCCACACCGCCAAGGGCCTGGAGTTCCCGACGGTCTTCCTCACCGGCATGGAGGAGGGCGTGTTCCCGCACTCCCGCTCCCTCGGCGACCGGCCCGAGCTGGAGGAGGAGCGACGCCTGGCCTACGTCGGCATCACCCGGGCCCGCGAGCGCCTCTACCTCTCCCGCGCGGTCGTCCGCTCCTCGTGGGGCGCGCCGTCGCACAACCCGGCCAGCCGGTTCCTCGACGAGCTGCCCGTCGACCTCGTCGACTGGCGCCGCACCGAGGCCGCCCAGACGCGTTGGGGCCGCCCCGACCTGGCCTCGTCCTCACCGGCGTCGTCCGGCTTCGGCCAGCCCACCGCCGCCGGCCGCCGCAACTTCTCCGCCGCCGCGGCCCGGGCCGACGCCCGGTCCAAGTCGACCGTGCGCCGCGAGGTGCCCAGCCTCGAGCCGGGCGACCGCATCACCCACGACTCCTTCGGCCTCGGCACCGTCGTCGCGGTCGACGGCCAGGGCGAGAAGGCCATCGCCTCCATCGACTTCGGCAACGGCCCCGTCAAGCGCCTCCTCCTCCGCGTCGCCCCGGTCCAGAAGCTCTGACTCGTCCGGTCGGCTCCGCCGGCCCCGCGTCCGTCCCGCGCTGGCGTCGGGGCGCCCGTGCCGGGTTGCTTGGTCTGGTCGGCCCCGCCGGCCCCGCGTCCGCCCCGCGCACGCGCCTGGCCACGCTGCCCGACCCACGGTGGTCGAGGAGGTTCCGCTGGGAACCGTCTCGAGACCGCGCGACCACGCCTGGCCCGCCCGGGCCGGCCGGTGGCCTCGAGCAGGCGCCAGTACGCCTTCCTCGAGCACCGTGGGTCGGGGGATCGGGGGGCGCCGCAGTCGACCAGCGGGACCACAGCGAGGCGCCCGGGCCACCGCGCGACCGGGCCACGGGGCGCACGGCGCGGCCGGTGGGCTCAGGGCCGGGTCGGGCCCGCGGGGCCAGGCTGCGGCAGCCCTACGAGAGCGGCGCGGGTCCGCCGGGCAGGCCCGCCGGTCCGCGCCCGATCAAGGCTGTACGCCGTGGACGACGAACGCGGCGTACGGGTCGACCGGGTCGCCGCCGCCGGGGCGGACCTCGACGTGGAGGTGGGAGCCGGTGACGTTGCCGGTGGAGCCGACGGTGCCGATGACCTCGTTGCCGGTGACGACGTCACCGACGGAGACGTACTGGGTGGTCTGGTGGGCGTACCAGATCTCGGTGCCGTCCTCGAGGGTGACGACCGTCTTGTTGCCGTAGGAGCCGTCGTACCCGACGAAGGTCACGACGCCGTTGGCGATGGCGTGGATGGGGTCGCCGTTCTCGCCGTTGAAGTCGAGGCCGGTGTGGGAGCTGGCCCACAGGCCGTACTGGCCGAAGGTGGCGGTGATGATCGAGGGGTTGAGCGGGAGGACCCAGCGGTTCTCCTTGATCTTGGCCGCCTGCTTCTCGGCCTGCGCGGCGAGCGTGCTGAGGGCGGCGTTGCGCTCCTGGGCCTGCGCCTCGGCGGCGGCCACGAGCTCGTCCTGGCCGGAGGCCTGGGCGAGGGTCTGGCGGTCGTTGCTGCGGCTGAGGGTCTGGCGGTCGCTGCCCACCGTGGCGATGCCGTCGCTGCCGGACAACGCGGTGGCCGGCCGGACGTTGTTGACGACCGTGCCGGCGAGGGCCGGCCCGTCGTCGTCGGGGGCGACCATGACGCCGCCCACCGCGACGGCCATCGTGGCCAGGCCCAGCAGGACCGGCGGCGACGGGAGGCCGCGGAAGAGCGGGCCGCGCGAGCCGGCGTGCTTGACGGCCTTGCGCTTGCCCGGCGTCTGCGCCCGGGCCAGCGGCAGCTCGGCGGTGTGGTCGAGGTCGCCGACGTAGTGGGTGCCGGTCGACGGCGACAGCGTCTCGCGGGAGACCGGGCCGGAGGTCGACGAGGACGCCGGGTGGACGGCGGCCTCGACGGCCGCCGGCTCGGGACGCAGGGCGCGGCGGCCGGGCACGGCCGTCGTCCTGGTCTCCGAGGGTCGGCGGCGAGGGCCGCGGCGTTCCGCTCGGTGGTTTCCCATGGGGCAGACGGCTCCGTGTGGTTGGCATCGGTGGTCGCTGGCACTGCGTGCACGCACCAGCCGAGGGGGCGGGGGCGCAGGGCGGCTTCGACTGTAACGGACCGGTCGCTGGGCCACCCAATCGGGTGCGCCACCCATCCTGGCCCACCCGGTGCGGTCCGCACAGCCCGGGCACGCTTTCCTCACAGGGCCCCGCGCCGGGCCGCAGCCTGCGCGCCGGTGTGACGCGCGGCCGAGACGTGGCTCACGTCGCCCACGGCTGCACCCGCCCGTCCGGCGGGTCTAGTGTGCCGAAGGAAAATGCCGTGCGCCCGGACGCGTCCCGACCTGTGACCGCGGGCGCGCAGGCGCCGAGACCACAGACGCGAGAGAACTGGTGGACCAGTGGACCTGATGGAGTACCAGGCGAAGGAGCTCTTCGCCAAGCACGGTGTGACGACCACCCTCGGCACGGTCGTGGAGACCGCCGACGCGGCCCGCGCCGCGGCCGAGGAGATCGGCGGCGTCACCGTCATCAAGGCACAGGTCAAGGCCGGTGGACGCGGCAAGGCGGGCGGCGTCAAGCTCGCCAAGACCGCCGACGAGGCGTTCGAGCACGCCAGCAACATCCTCGGCATGGAGATCAAGGGCCTCACGGTCAACCGGGTCCTGGTCACGCCGGCCACCCCGCCGCAGGAGGAGTACTACTTCTCCTTCCTGCTCGACCGGGCCAACCGGCAGTACCTCTGCATCGCCTCTGTCGAGGGTGGGGTGGAGATCGAGGAGGTCGCGAAGACCAACCCCGACGCCGTCAAGCAGATCCCCATCGACCCCGGCACCGGCGTCGACGCCGCCAAGGCCCGCGAGATCGCGACCGAGGCCAAGTTCCCCGAGGCCGTCTTCGAGCAGGCCGTCACCATGATCGAGGCCCTGTACACGGTCTTCGTCGAGGAGGACGCCACCCTGGTCGAGGTCAACCCGCTGGCCCGCCTCGAGGGCGACAAGCTCGAGGCGCTCGACGGCAAGGTCTCCCTGGACGACAACGCCTCCGAGTTCCGCCACGAGGACCACGAGGCCTTCGTCATCCGTGACGAGGAGGACCCGCTCGAGGCCAAGGCCAAGGACAAGGGCCTCAACTACGTCAAGCTCGACGGCCAGGTCGGCATCATCGGCAACGGCGCGGGCCTGGTCATGTCGACCCTCGACGTCGTCGCGTACGCCGGCGAGGCGCACGGCGGGGTCAAGCCCGCCAACTTCCTCGACATCGGCGGCGGCGCCAACGCCCAGGTCATGGCCGACGGCCTCGACGTGATCCTCGGCGACGAGCAGGTCAAGAGCGTGTTCGTCAACGTCTTCGGCGGCATCACCGCCTGCGACGAGGTCGCCAACGGCATCAAGGGCGCGCTGGAGATCCTCGGCGACGCCGCGACCAAGCCGCTGGTCGTCCGCCTCGACGGCAACAACGTCGACAAGGGCCGCGCGATCCTCGACGAGCTGGACCACCCGCTCGTCACGCAGGTCGACACGATGGACGGCGCGGCCGACAAGGCCGCCGAGCTGGCCAACGCCTGAGCGCCCGAGACGACGAGAACGAAAGAGACAGCGAAGCCATGTCGATCTACCTCAACAAGGACTCCAAGATCATCGTCCAGGGCATCACGGGCGGGATGGGCTCCAAGCACACCACCCTGATGCTCCAGGCGGGCAGCAACATCGTCGGTGGTGTCAACGCCCGCAAGGCCGGCACGACCGTGACGCTCGACGACACCGAGCTCCCCGTCTTCGGCACCGTCGAGGAGGCCATGAAGGAGACCGGCGCCGACGTGTCGGTCGCCTTCGTGCCCCCGGCCTTCACCAAGGCCGCCTGCCTCGAGGCCATCGACGCCGGCATCGGTCTGCTGGTGGTCATCACCGAGGGCGTGCCCGTCCAGGACACCGCCGAGGTGTGGTCCTACCTCAAGAGCGAGGCCAACAAGGCCGGCACCCGGATGATCGGCCCCAACTGCCCCGGCATCATCACGCCGGAGGAGTCGCTGGCCGGCATCACGCCGCACACCATCGCGGGCAAGGGCCCCATCGGCCTGGTCTCGAAGTCGGGCACGCTGACCTACCAGATGATGTACGAGCTGAAGGACTTCGGCTTCTCCACCGCCATCGGCATCGGCGGCGACCCGATCGTGGGCACCACCCACATCGACGCCCTCGAGGCGTTCGAGGCCGACCCGGAGACCCAGGCCATCGTGATGATCGGCGAGATCGGCGGCGACGCCGAGGAGCGCGCCGCCGCGTACATCAAGGACCACGTGACCAAGCCGGTCGTCGGGTACGTCGCCGGCTTCACCGCCCCCGAGGGCAAGACCATGGGCCACGCCGGTGCCATCGTCTCCGGCTCCGCGGGCACCGCGGCCGCCAAGAAGGAGGCCCTCGAGGCCGTCGGCGTCAAGGTCGGCAAGACGCCGTCCGAGACCGCCGCCCTGATGCGCGAGATCATGCAGTCCCTCTGAGTCGACCTCGGAGGCCCTCCTCCCCAGCTCCACCACGCTGACCCGTCGTCGATCGACGACGGGTCGGCGTGTCTTTCAGCAGCCGGCCTCGGTCCACGCGCACATCGCGGCGACGAGGTCGGCGGAGTCGGTGGTCATCCGCTCGACCTGGCGGCGTGCCTGCACCCCACGGGGCTCCGCGCCGGCCCCACCCTGGTCGGACGTCGAGTCGAGCAGGACCGAGCGGCCGACCCGCACCACGTGCAGGGCGACGAGCCCGGGGACCGGGCTGCCGTCGACCTCGGTGAAGGCCACCACGGAGAAGGACTGGCCGCCGACCGGGGAGTCGGCGACGACCAACGGCCGGTCGAAGCCCTGGTCGCTCTGCGGCGGGCAGCCCTCCCAGAACGACCGCACGGCCGCCACGTGCGCGGCCGCCGCGTCGGCGTCGGGGAAGACGCGCATCGAGCGGGAGCGGCGGTCCTCGACGTCGGTGAAGGTCGCGTCGACGCGCTCGGCGCCCCGCGGACGCGGGCCCGGACCGCACACGTACGCCGACATGATCGGCTCGGACCGCGGGGCCGGGGAGACGACGCCGTCCTGGCCCGGCTCCGCCCGCTCCGGCCAGCCCGACGCCAGCGGCAGCGAGGCGGGGTCGGTGGGCGAGGCGCCGCCGGCGAAGACCGACATGGCCTCCACGACGGGCCGGGACGCGTCGTGGGCGAACGCCACCTGGGCCGCGATGCTCTCGGGGCTCCCGCCGCCCTCGCCGTACGTCGAGGTGAGCAGCACCGCGGTCCCGACGGCGCGCACCTCGATGACCTCGAGGCCGGTGTCGAAGCGGCCCTCGGAGCGGTAGCGGTGGGTCACGGTGATCGCGTCGGGCTCGTCCTCCACCACTTCGTAGACCTGGTCGGTACCGCCCTCCTCGGCCTGCGGGCAGTCGGAGTAGGCGCGCCGGAGCGCGCCGAGCACGGACGTGGCCTCGGCGTCGGTGCCGTGGACGGCGAGCACGCGGGAGCGGACGTCCTCCGCCTCGCCCGTGTACGTCGCCCCGGCGGTGTCGCGCTGCGCGACCGGTGTGCCGGCCGACCACGCGGTGCGGCCGCACAGCTCGACGCTGGTCCACGTCGGCCGGTCGGTGACGGTGACCGGGCTGCCGTCGCCGTTGCGGCGGGGGAGGCCGGCCGCGAGCGGGAACCCGTCGGGCACCTCGGTCGGGCCGCTCGCGGTGGCCGGCACGACGTCGGCGACGGCGGCCGACGCCTCGGTGGGTGGCGCCGGGGCTGCCGTGGGGGTGCGGTCGCCGCAGCCGGCGCCGAGGAGGGCGACGGCGCCGAGCAGGGCGAGCCCGGTCACGGGCGTGGTCAGGCGGGGGAGGGGGCGCATCGGAAGGCCTTTCGTCGCGGGAGGTGTGCTCCTGTGACGCGGCGCCCGGCCGGCGGGTTGTGGGAGGTCTCAGCCCGTGGCCGGCGGCGGCATCTCGGCGAGCCGGGCCCGGGCCCGCTCGGCCAGGGCCACGAACGCGCCGTCGGCCAGGGTCGCGTCGGGTGCCGGCACGAACCCGAGCTGGGCGACCGCGGTGCCCACCCGGGCGACGGCCATCCAGAAGACGACGGTGCGCTCGTCGGTGACCCGCACCTCGAGGCGCCACGCGTCGAGCGAGGAGCCCTCGCCGCCCTGCTCGGTGACCCGCTCGACCTCGGTGCTGAGGTCGCGGTCGGGGCAGGAGGCCATCCGGTCGCGCACCTGCTGCACCAGCGCCTGCGCCTTGCGCGGGGGCAGGGCTCCGACGGTCTCGGTGACCCCGAACTCCTGCGGCAGGTCGGCCTCGGGCACCAGGAAGGTGCGGGTGAAGGCGCGCGAGATCCGGGTGCCCTCGAAGGGGCTCGCGAAGGTCGTGCGGTCGCAGCCGGTCGCCGCGGCGTTGGTGGTCGGCCGGCTCGGCTCGGTGCCCACCCAGGGCTGGTCGACGCCGTTGACCGGGGGCAGGTCGAGCTCGGAGAGCAGTGCGGGGCGCGTGCCGGTCGGGACGGGCGCGCGGTCGACGAGCTCCGGCTGCGCCTCGGCGCAGGCGCCTGCACCGGGCTCGGCGCACAGGCCGGTCACACCGGCGGCCAGGAGGGCGGCCGCCGGGCCGGTGCCGGGGGCGTCCGAGCCGGGCAGGGCCACCGATGTCGTGGTGGTGAAGCTGCCGGTGCGGGCCACGCCGACGACGTACGTCGTCACGGGCGCGGCCCAGCTGCGCAGCACCAGCTGCACCGACTCGTCGGCCACGCCGCCCGGGGTGCGGGTGCCGAGCAGCTGGACCCGCGGCGTGGCGCAGCCAGCGAACCAGCCGACCGTCGTCTGGAAGGCCCGGGCCGCGGCCCGCTCGGAGGCCGAGGCCTCGGAGAGCTGCACGACGGTGGCCTTGGGGGCCCCTCCCTGGCGGGGGAGGCCGTCGAAGGTGCGGACGAGCGCAGCCCGGCCGCGCGGGTCGGCGTACCGGTCCTGCTGGCACGGCAGGACCAGGCCGTTGCCGCTGCTGTTGTCGTTGGTGCGGACCTGGGTCCAGCGCCGGCCCGGGTAGCTCGCGTCGAGGGCGGCGGCGTCGAGCAGGGTCGTGTCGGGGAGCGTCACGACGGCTTGGATCGCCGACCCGCTCCCGTCGCCCCCGAGCGGGAGCGCGACCGGCGGCTGGTCGAGGCGCGGGGCCACGCCGTCGGTGGCCGTGACCGCGGAGCCGCTGACCACGACGGCGGCGACCGCCACGGCCGCGCCGACGACGGTGTGGACGCGGCGCCGGGCCGCGCCCTGCCGGCGGATGATGGTGGTGCGCGGCCAGCGCCCGGCCCCACCGACCGAGCCCGCGAGCCGGTCGAAGGCGGTGCGCAGGCCGAGCGCCTCGGTGTCGAGGGCCAGGGCGAGCGCGGCGGCGCCCGCCTGGAGCTCGCGCTCGGCCTGCTCGCGGGGCAGGCCGACCTCGCGGGCCATCTGGTCGAGGCTCACCGGCGCGAGCTGGGTCAGCACGAGGACCCGCCGCCGCACCGGCGAGAGCCCGTTGAGGGCGTCGAGGGTGGCCCGGACGTCGTCGGGGACGTCCTTCTCGCGGTGCCACACGCGCGCGGTGTGACGACGCTGGGCGAGCCGCCACGCGTGGGGACGCACGACGGACTCCGGGTCCTCCAGGCGCGAGAGCTTGCGCCACCGGTGCCAGGCCACGACGAACGCGTCGCGGACCGCCCGCCGCGACGCCGCCAGGTCGCCGGTGAGGGCGTAGGTCTGGGCCAGCAGTCGCTCGCGCGCGTCGACGTAGAACGCGTCGAAGTCCTCGGGGTCTCTCATCGCGGCGACCACGGTAGACGAACGGGCCACCCCGCCCCGACTCGGCGGCGCCCGGCGTGGGAGCGCCACCGCGGTCGGCCCGGGGGCCACGATGGGTGGGCCATGACCTCCGTGCTTCCGCCCGCCACCACGAGGAACCGCTCGGCCGACCAGGTCCGCCATGACCTCGAGACCCGTCGTCCCCTGGCTCTGGTCGCCACCGGGGCGGGCGTCGTCGCCGCCCTGGCGACCCTGACGGTGTGCCTGGCCGTGGGCGTCGCCGGGTGGTACCTCACCGACGGCGGCGCGCACGGCGCCCCCCGCGACGCGCTGCGCGTCGGCGCGCTCGGCTGGCTGACCGCCCACGGGTCGGGCGTCCGCGTCGAGGGGGTCCTGGTCACCGCGGTGCCGCTGGGGCTGACCCTGCTGTGTGCCTGGACCGTGTGGCGCCTCGCGCTGCGCGTCGGCACCTCGGTGTCCGGCCACGGACCCGACGCCACCGACCTCGCCGACGGCCGCCGCGACCTCGTCGTGCCGACGGCCACCCTCCTCTTCACGGTCGGGTACGCCGCCACCGCGGTCGTCACCGCCGCCCTGGCCGCCACGCCGGCCACCCAGCCCAGCGCCCCCCGCGTGGGTGCCTGGTCGGTGCTGCTGTGCCTGCTCGTCGCGATGCCCGCCATCGCCGCCGGGTCCGGCCGCGCCGCGGTGTGGACCGCCGGGCTGCCGGTCACCCTGCGCGCCTCGCTCCACGTCGCCCGGCGGGTGCTGCTCGCCTGGGGCGCGCTGGCCGCGGCGTTCCTCCTGGTCTCGCTCGCCCTCGACCTCTCGACCGCCGCCAACGTGATGAGCCAGCTCGGCGGCGGGGGCGGGGCCGTCGCGCTGGTGCTGCTCCTCTCGGTGCTGCTGGTGCCCAACGCGCTGCTGTTCAGCAGCGCCTACCTCGCCGGGCCGGGGTTCACCGTCGGCACCGGCACGCTCGTCACCTCCGGCTCGGTCGTCCTCGGCCCGCTGCCCGCCTTCCCGCTGCTCGCCGCCCTGCCCGACGCCGGCTCCGGTCCCGCCTGGGGCGGCTGGCTGCTGCTGCTCGCGCCCCTGGTCGCGCTGCTCGCCGCCGCCCGCTCCCAGTGGGTCTGGCCGACCGCCTACTACGTCGAGGGCGCCGTCCGCGGCGCCGCCGGCGGGGTCACCGCCGGCGTGCTGCTCGGCCTCACCACCGCCCTCGCCGGCGGAGCCGTCGGACCCGGCCGGATGCGCGACGTGGCGCCGTACTCCTTCGAGGTGGCGCTGCACGCCGTCACCGCCTTCGGCCTCGGCGGTCTCGTCGGCGGGCTCGCGGTGACCTGGTGGCAGCGCCGGACCATGCCCGTCGAGGTCTCCCTCGACCAGTCCTGATGGTCGCCTCCGGGCGCGCCAGCGGCCGTCGCCCGCACCGGCCTGGCGCGGCTGCCGCGGGTCTGGGCGGCGGGCGCCCGGCCGCCGGGCCCACCCTGCGGCTCCGTGCACGCCGTGGCCGGCCTGGCCGCGGGTCGGGGCGCCCGCGACAAGGCCAGTAGGGTCCACGCCGTGACCGCCCGGCTCGTCGTCCTCGTCTCCGGCAGCGGCACCAACCTGCAGGCGCTGCTCGACGCCTGCTCCGACCCGGCGTACGGCGCCGAGGTGGTCGCCGTGGGCGCCGACCGGCCCGGCATCGAGGGGCTGGCCCGCGCCGAGCGCGCCGGCGTGCCGACGTTCGTGCTCCGCGTCGCCGACTGCGAGAGCCGCGCGGCCTGGGACGCCGAGCTCAGCCGGCAGGTGGCCGAGCACCGGCCCGACCTCGTGGTGCTGGCCGGGTTCATGAAGCTGGTGGGGGAGGCATTCCTGGCCGAGCACGGCGGTCGGGTGGTCAACACCCACCCCGCGCTGTCGCCGTCGTTCCCCGGCATGCACGGGCCGGCCGACGCGCTCGCCTACGGCGTCAAGGTGACCGGGGCGACGCTCTTCGTGGTCGACGCGGGCGTCGACACCGGGCAGATCGTGGCCCAGACCGTCGTGCCCGTCGAGGACGACGACACCGTCGGGGCCCTGCACGAGCGCATCAAGGTCGCCGAGCGGGCGATGCTGGTCGAGTCCGTCGGGCGGATGGCCCGCGAGGGCTTCACCGTCGATGGGCGTCGGGTCCGCCTCGGTCGATAGAGTCGGGTCACCGACACGACTGGCGCAGGTGGGTGACCACCGGGGAGTGACGTCGGCAGCATCGTCCGCCTGGGTGCTGCCCGCCCTGCAGGAGCAGCCATGCCCGACCAGATCCCCGTCCGCCGCGCCCTCGTCTCCGTCTACGACAAGACCGGCCTCGAGCCGCTCGTCCGCGGCCTGCACGACGCCGGCGTCGCGCTCGTCTCGACCGGCGGCTCGGCCGCCCTCATCGAGGGCCTGGGTCTCCCCGTGACCAAGGTCGAGGACCTCACCGGCTTCCCCGAGTGCCTCGACGGCCGCGTGAAGACCCTGCACCCGCGGGTGCACGCCGGCATCCTGGCCGACCGGCGTCTCGAGAGCCACGTGCAGCAGCTGGCCGACCTCGAGGTCGAGCCCTTCGACCTCGTCGTGGTCAACCTCTACCCGTTCACCCAGACCGTCGAGTCCGGCGCGACCCCCGACGAGTGCGTCGAGCAGATCGACATCGGCGGCCCGTCGATGGTGCGCGCCGCCGCCAAGAACCACCCCTCGGTCGCCGTGGTCACCTCGCCCGCGTCGTACGACGCCGTGCTGGAGGCGGTGCGCGGCGGCGGGTTCACCCTGGCCGCCCGGCGGCAGCTGGCCGCCGACGCCTTCGTGCACACCGCGACCTACGACGTCGCGGTGGCCTCCTGGATGGGCAACGTGCTCACCGACTCCTCCGGCGGCGACGGGTTCCCGGCGTGGATGGGCGCGACGTGGACCAAGTCGGCCTCGCTGCGCTACGGCGAGAACCCCCACCAGCCCGCCGCGCTCTACACCACCGGGCACGGCCCCGCCGGGCTCGCCCGCGCCGAGCAGCTGCACGGCAAGGAGATGTCCTACAACAACTACCTGGACACCGACGCCGCCCGCCGCGCGGCCTACGACTTCGACGAGCCGGCCGTGGCCATCATCAAGCACGCCAACCCGTGCGGCATCGCCGTCGGCGCCGACGTCGCCGAGGCCCACCGCCGCGCCCACGAGTGCGACCCGGTCTCCGCCTTCGGTGGCGTCATCGCCGCCAACCGGCCCGTCTCGGTCGCCATGGCCGAGCAGGTCGCCGAGGTCTTCACCGAGGTCATCGTCGCCCCGGCGTACGACGAGGGCGCGGTCGAGGTGCTGCAGGGCAAGAAGAACATCCGGGTGCTGGTCGCCGAGCCGCTGCAGCGCGGCGGCGTCGAGACCCGTCCCGTCTCCGGCGGCCTGCTGGTCCAGCACCGCGACGCCATCGACGCCGTCGTCGACGGCGGCGGTGACGACCCGTCGACCTGGACGCTGGCCACCGGCGAGGCCGCCTCGCCCGAGGTCCTCGCCGACCTCGCCTTCGCCTGGCGCGCGGTGCGGGCCGCGAAGTCCAACGCCATCCTGCTGGCCAAGGACGGCGCCTCCGTCGGCGTCGGCATGGGCCAGGTCAACCGCGTCGACTCCTGCCGCCTCGCCGTCACCCGCGCCGGCGACCGGGCCGCCGGCTCCGTCGCCGCCTCCGACGCCTTCTTCCCCTTCGAGGACGGCCCGCAGATCCTCCTCGACGCGGGCGTCGCCGCCATCGTGCAGCCCGGCGGGTCCGTGCGCGACAACCTGACCATCGAGGCCTGCGAGAAGGCCGGCGTGACGATGTACTTCACGGGAACCCGCCACTTCGCGCACTGACCTCTTGGTCCTGCGGACGGGGCGGGCCCGGAGCTCGTCCGGGCCGCGTCGGGGCGTTGGGCGCACGGCGCCGACGGCGCTCAGTCGACCTGGTGCTTGGGTCGAGCGAGCCGTCGGCACCGCGCACCCGGACACGCCCCGTCGCGACCGACGGCCCCGGGCGCCGACCCGCCCCGCCGCAGGACGTGTCGCGCTCCGCGCGACGCGCACGCCTGTTCCCGACGTCGTGCGGGGCTGGTGTGGGCGGCCGCGCGCGTGGCAGGCCGCGTCTCGGCGTCAAGGACGCTCGCTGCGCTCGCGCCGGCTCCGCCGGCCGCCTGCGGCGGTCCCTGACCCCGAGCCTCGCGCGGCCTGCCGGCCCGCGCGCTGTCGGCGACGCCTCGTGCCCCGTGCCCGGCGCGCCGCCGCTGGCGCGGCCACCCGCCCCACCAGCACCAGCCACCCCACTCCTGGCGGGAACCTCCCTCTCCTGGTCGGTGACTACCTGCCAGGAGTGGGAGTTGCGTCGCAGGAGTGTCACGGGTGTGACGGATGGGGCGGCCGCGCCAGCGGCGGCGCGGGCGGAGCCCGTGCCGTTGAGCGCGCCGTCAGTCGATCGGGCGAGGCTCCGGGTCAAGGACGACCGAAGGTCGCCGCGCAACGGCGCGAGCGCAGCGAGCGTCCTTGACGCGGAGACCCGATCGACGACGCGCGCGGCCGACCACACCGACCCCGTCGTGCCCGCCACAACCCGTTCGACCCCGACGCCCACCGGTTGGGATGATCATCCAGTGGCGGTGTTCTCCAAGGTGCTCCCGCCGACCAGGCTCGAGCGCGACCTCGCGCTGCAGTGCGTGCTGTCGGCGTTCGCGACGGGGTCGTTCCTGACCGGGACGGCGGTGTTCTTCACCCAGGTCGTGGGTCTCAGCGGTGCGCAGGTCGGGCTCGGCATGTCGATCGCGGCGGCGGTGAGCCTGGCGCTGTCGATCCCGCTGGGGCGGCTCGCCGACGCGGTGGGGGCCAAGCCGCTGTGGGTGGTGACCTCGCTGCTCGAGGCCGGGCTGTACTTCGTGTGGCCGCTCATCGGCACGTTCTGGGCGTTCGTGCTCATGCTGGCGGTGCTGGCCTCGGTGGAGACCGCGGCGCGCTCGGCGCGGGAGGTCTACCGGATCGCGGTGTTCCCGCGCGACCAGCGGGTCCGCGCGTCGGCGTACATGCGGGCCGCGCGCAACGTGGGCTACACCCTCGGCGCCGGGGCCGGTGGCGTCGCGCTCGGCCTGGGCAGCCGGGAGGCGATCATCGCCGTGCCGCTGCTGACGGGCGCCCTGCTCGTGCTCAACGCGGTCATGGTGGCGTCGCTGCCGGCCGTGGCACGCTCGACCAAGGTCGCCGACGCCCTCGAGCAGGCCAGCGGGGGAGCGGCGCTGCGCAACCCCGGGTTCGTGCTGCTCTCGCTGTGCAACGGCGTCCTCGGCTCCAACCAGGTGCTGCTCAACGTCGTGGTGCCGCTGTGGCTCGTGGAGCGCACCGACGTCCCGCACGTGCTGCTGGCCTGGCTGTTCGGCACCAACACGGTCCTCGCCGTCCTGCTGCAGGTGCGCGCCTCGCGGGGCTCGGAGACCGTGCCCGGGGCGCTGCGGGCGGTGCGGTGGTCCGGGTACGCGTTCATCGTGTCGTGCGTGCTGCTCGCCGTCACCCACGAGACCGTCGGCTGGATCTCCGTCGTGCTCGTCTGGGCCGGGCACATCACGATCACCGGCGCCGAGCTGTGGCAGTCGGCCGCCGGCTGGGGCCTGGTCGCCGAGCTCTCCGACCACCGGCGGCTCGGCGACTACCAGGGGGTGTGGTCGATGGGGCACCAGGTCGAGTCCATCGTGTTCCCGGCGCTGTTCACCTTCCTCGCGCTCGAGTGGGGTGCACCCGGCTGGGCCGTCATCGCAGCCGTCGCGGTGGCTGCCGCCGCCGCGTCCCATCCCGCCGCGCGGCTCGCCCAGCGCCACCTGGAGAAGGTCGGAGCGCCGGTCGGGGTGTGAGCGTCCCGCGCGCGGGCGTCCCTAGACTGGCGCCCGTGACTGCGCAGCGGCTCGACGGCACCGCCACCCTCAAGACCATCAAGGCCGAGCTGACCGAGCGGGTCGCGGCCCTGCACGAGAAGGGCGTCGTGCCCGGGCTCGGCACCGTGCTCGTGGGCGACGACCCCGGCTCGCACTGGTACGTCGGCGCCAAGCACAAGGACTGCGCCGAGATCGGCATCGAGTCGATCCGCGTCGACCTGCCCGCCACGGCCACCCAGGCCGAGGTCGAGGCCGAGATCGACCGCCTCAACGCCGACCCCGCGTGCACCGGGTTCCTCGTGCAGCAGCCCACCGGGCTCGACGAGTTCCGCCTGCTCTCGCGCGTCGACCCCGACAAGGACGTCGACGGCCTCCACCCGGTCAACCTCGGCAAGCTCGTCCTCGGCGAGGACGGGCCGCTGCCCTGCACCCCGATCGGCGTCATCGAGCTGCTCCGCCGTCACGGCGTCGAGCTGCGCGGCGCCGAGGTGGTCGTCGTCGGGCGCGGCCTCACCGTCGGCCGGCCGCTCGGCCTGCTGCTCACCCGCCGCTCCGAGAACGCCACGACCACGCTGTGCCACACCGGCACCCGCGACCTGGCCAAGCACGTGCGCGAGGCCGACGTGGTCGTCGCCGCCGCCGGCGTCCCCGGGCTCATCACCGCCGACATGGTCAAGCCCGGCGCCGCGCTGCTCGACGTCGGCGTCTCCCGCGTCGACGGCAAGATCGCGGGCGACCTCGCCGACGACGTCTGGGACGTCGCGGGCTGGGTCTCGCCCAACCCCGGAGGCGTCGGGCCGATGACGCGGGCGATGCTGCTGTCCAACATCGTGCTGCGCGCCGAGCAGGAGGCGTCCTGATCCCGGTGCCCGAGCCCACGCCGACCGACGACGGACCCGAGCCGGACCCGGACACCGACCCGGACACCGGTCCGGACACCGACCCGGACGTCGACCCCGACCTCGACCCGGACCTCGACCCGGACCCCGCCGACGGGCGGCGCTACCCGTCGACGATCGGCGGCACCCTCTACCTCGGCATCCTCATCGCCGCAGCCGCGGGGCTCGGCATCGTCGCGGGCGGCGACTGGCGCGTCGGGGTCCGGGTGGTCGCGGTCGGCCTGGCCGCCGCCGGGGCCTTCCGGCTGGTGCTGCCGGAGAAGGAGGCCGGCATGCTCGCCGTACGCCGGCGCGCGACCGACGTCGTCATGCTGGCCGTGGTGGCGGGGTTGCTGTGGTGGCTCGCGGGCGACATCCCCGACCAGCCGATGATGTGAGCCCCAGGACGACCCCGGGGACGACCTGACGCCGACGGCCCGCCGCCCCCGGAGGGGCGACGGGCCGTCGGCGGTCGTGCGGGTGCGGGTGCCGGCCTCAGATGAGGCCGAGCCCGGTGACCGCGGCGCGCTCCTCGTCGAGCTCGGCGGTCGAGGCGTCGATGCGGGCGCGCGAGAAGTCGTTGACGTCCAGGCCCTCCACGATCGTCCAGTCGCCGTCCTTGGTGGTGACCGGGAACGAGGAGACCAGGCCCTCCGGGACGCCGTAGGAGCCGTCGGAGACGACCGCCATCGACACCCAGTCGTCGTCGGCGCTGCCGTAGAGCCAGTCGCGGGCGGCGTCGATGGTGGCGGAGGCGGCCGAGGCGGCCGAGGACGAGCCGCGCGCCTCGATGATCGCGGCGCCGCGCTTGGCGACGGTCGGGATGAAGGTGTTCTCCAGCCAGTCCTGGTCGTCGACGGCCTGCGCGGCGTTCTGCTCGCCCACCTTGGCGTTGAACAGGTCGGGGTACTGCGTGGCCGAGTGGTTGCCCCAGATCGTCATCTTGGTGATGTCGGTGACGGGGGCGCCGGTCTTGGCCGCCAGCTGCGAGATGGCGCGGTTGTGGTCGAGCCGGGTCAGGGCGGAGAACCGCTCGGCCGGGATGTCCGGAGCGTTCTTGAGCGCGATGAGGGCGTTGGTGTTGGCCGGGTTGCCGGTGACGCCGATGCGGACGTCGTCGGCGGCCACCTTGTTGAGCGCCTTGCCCTGGGCGGTGAAGATGGCGCCGTTGGCCGAGAGCAGGTCGCCGCGCTCCATGCCCGGGCCACGCGGCCGGGCGCCGACGAGCAGGGCGAGGTTGACGCCGTCGAAGATCTGCTCCGCGTCGTCACCGATCTCGATGCCGGCGAGGCCGGGGAACGCGCAGTCGTCGAGCTCCATGACCACGCCCTCGAGGGCCTTGAGGGCCGGCGTGATCTCGAGCAGGCGCAGCTCGATCGGGCGGTCGCCGGTGAGCGAGCCGCTCGCGAGGCGGAAGAGCAGGCTGTAGCCGATCTGGCCGGCGGCGCCGGTGACGGCCACCTTCAACGGAGCAGAGCTCACGTGGACTCCTGGTGAGAGGGAGGATGCTGACGGCTCCCGACGCTAGCAGCGGGCGCGCCGTGCGCGACCATGGGTCCGTGCGCCTCCCAGCCCCGTCCCGGCGCCTGCTCCCCGCCCTGGTGCTGGCCCTGGCCGTCGCCGGCGGCGCCGCGGGCTGCGGGAGCTACTCCGACCCCGCCCCCGAGACCGGGATCGACGGCCTGGAGATCCCCACCCCGGTGCCCGACCCGGCCGACTTCGTCGCGGAGGTCGACAACCCCTGGTTCGTCCTCGACGACGCGTCGTACGACGACGGGGCGGGCGGGCAGGTGCGCCGCACCGTCGCGCCCGGACCGACCGTGCTCGGCGTGGCCACGACCACCGTCACCCTCGACGGGCAGACCGACCTGTACGCCCAGGACGTCGACGGCAACGTGTGGTGGTTCGGGCGCGCGGGGGAGTGGGAGGCCGGTGAGAGCGGCGCCGAGGCCGGGTTGGTCATGCCGGCCGAGCCGCGCGTCGGCGACGGGTTCCGGCGGGCCGAGGTGCCCGGCCGCAGCCTGCGGGCGCAGGTGCTCGAGGCCGACGGCGAGGTCGTCGTGCTCGCCGTGGTCGGCGACGGCACCACCACCGAGCAGCGCTACGGCCGCGACGTCGGCCTGGAGGCGGAGACGACGACGGCGGGCGAGGTGCTCCTCGCCCGCCGTCCCGGGTAGCTCGACGGCCTGGCGGCCGCGGGGGTCAGGCGCCGTCGGGCGGACGGACCTGGGTCTGCTCGCTGGTCGCAGCGCCCCAGCCGCCCTGCTGCGCGGAGGGTGCCTGCTGCTGTGCCGGGATCCACTGCTGCGCCTGCGGGTCCCACTGCCAGCCGTCCTGGATGATCGGCTGCTCGGCCTGCTGGCCCTGGCCCGCCTGGGCGGCGTGGCCGCCGTGCTGGCCTGCCTGGCCGACCTGGCCGACCTGGCCGACCTGGCCGTGCTGCCCGGCCTGCGCGGACTGGCCCACGGCGGGGGCCTGGCCGGTCTGGGTGACCGGCGGGGCGTAGGACTGCTGCTGGTAGCCGCCGGCGCCGTAGCCGCCCGCGGCCGGCTGGCCCCACTGCTGCGCGGCGTACCCGGCGGGCGCGCCCTGGCCGGCGGGCTTGGAGAAGTTGAGGCCCGCGCCGGGCACCGGGTCGCGGTCGGCGCCGAACAGGGCCGGGTAGAGCGCGCCGGCGCCGGCGGCGCCGAGGACCATGCCGATGATGAGGACGATGCCCTGGACGAGGGGGTCGACACCGGAGATGAGGCCGAGGCCCAGGCTCTGGGCCGGGTTGACCGAGCCTCCCGTGACCGCCGAGGTGGCGCTCAGGGTGGCAAAGGTGGCCAGACCGATCCCGATCGGGGCGAAGGCGACCTGCTCGTTGCGGCGGTCGGTGAGGGCGAGGAAGACCAGCACGAGGGCGGCGGTGGCCACGAGGGTGACCAGGATGGCAGCCCAGAAGGCGAAGCCGGTGGCGTCGTCGCCGTACCCGTTGCCCCCGAGCCCGGTCTCGAAGAACTCGTAGCTGTCGCTGCCTCCGAAGGCGGTGACGACGGTGAGGACGGCCGCGACGAGGGCGCCCGCGACCTGGGCGCCGACGAGGAGCCCGGCCTCGGCCCAGGCGGTGCGCCCGGCCAGCGCCGAGCCGAGCGAGAGGGCGGGGTTGAAGTGGCCGCCCGAGAGCCGCCCGAAGGCGTAGGTGACGGCGACGACGGCGAAGGCGACAGCAGTGGTGTTGACCCCGACGCCGTCGCCGAACGCACCGAAGCCGGCGACCGCCGCGGCGACGACGACGAAGGTGCCGATCGCCTCGGCGGCGAGCTTGTGGGCGGTGGTGGGGGGAGCGGTGCTGGCGCCGGTGGCGGCGGTGGAGGACATGAGCGCGGACCTGCCCTTCGTGCGTGGGGGCGAAACGTGAGGTGCGCCGCACTCTAGACCGGCGCCGGACTGGCCCGGGTCACCCCCGACTGCCAGCATGAGCAGCACGACGAGCGTCGGGTATCTTGACGTCGAGACACTTCACCGCGAGCAGCAGGAGCTGACCAGCACCCATGGCAACGACCGCGAAGATCATCTACACCCACACCGACGAGGCACCGCTGCTGGCGACGTACTCGTTCCTCCCGATCATCGCGGCGTACGCCGCCAAGGCCGGGGTCGACGTCGAGACCCGCGACATCTCGGTGGCGGCGCGCATCCTGGCCCAGTTCGGGCTGGCCGACGACGCGCTCGGCGAGCTCGGCGAGCTGGCCACGCAGCCCGAGGCCAACATCATCAAGCTGCCCAACATCTCCGCCTCCGTGCCGCAGCTCAAGGCCGCGATCAAGGAGCTGCAGCAGCAGGGCTTCGACCTGCCCGACTACCCCGAGAGCCCCTCGACCGACGAGGAGCGCGAGATCGCGGCGAAGTACGACAAGGTCAAGGGCTCCGCGGTGAACCCGGTGCTGCGCGAGGGCAACTCCGACCGCCGCGCCCCCGCCGCGGTCAAGGCCTACGCCAAGAAGTACCCGCACCGCATGGGCGCCTGGTCGGCCGACTCCAAGACCGACGTCGCCACCATGGGCGAGCACGACTTCCGCTCCAACGAGAAGTCGGTGATCATCCCCGCCGACGACACCCTGACCATCAAGCACGTCGCGGTCGACGGCACCGAGACGGTCCTCAAGGACGACGTCGAGGTCCTCGCCGGCGAGGTCGTCGACGCCACCTTCATGGACGTCGCCGCGCTGCGCCGCTTCCTCACCGAGCAGATCGCCCGGGCCAAGGCCGAGGGCATCTTGTTCTCGGTGCACCTCAAGGCCACGATGATGAAGGTCTCCGACCCGATCATCTTCGGCCACGTGGTGCAGGCGTTCTTCCCCACGCTCTTCGAGCAGTACGGCGAGCAGCTGCGCGCCGCCGGCATCTCGCCCAACGACGGCCTGGGCGCCCTGCTCTCCTCCGTCGAGTCGCTGCCCGAGGGCGAGGCCATCAAGGCCGCCGTCGCGCAGGGCCTGGCCGACGGCCCCGCGATGGCGATGGTCGACGACCGCAAGGGCATCACCAACCTGCACGTGCCGAGCGACGTCATCATCGACGCCTCGATGCCGGCCATGATCCGCACCTCGGGCCACATGTGGGACCCCCAGGGCAAGGAGGCCGACTGCCTCGCGGTCATCCCCGACTCGTCGTACGCCGGGGTCTACCAGACCGTCATCGACGACTGCCGCGCCCACGGCGCCTACGACCCGGCCACCATGGGCTCGGTGCCCAACGTCGGCCTGATGGCCAAGGCGGCCGAGGAGTACGGCTCGCACAACAAGACCTTCGAGGCGCCCGCCGCCGGCACCATGCAGGTCGTCGACGGCTCGGGCCAGGTGCTCCTCGAGCACGAGGTGCAGCCCGGCGACATCTGGCGCGCCTGCCAGACCAAGGACGAGCCGATCCGTGACTGGGTCAAGCTCGCCGTCACCCGCGCCCGAGCCACCGGCGCGCCGGCGGTCTTCTGGCTCGACGAGACCCGCGCCCACGACGCCAACCTGATCGGCCTGGTCAAGACCTACCTCGCCGACCACGACACCGACGGCCTGACCATCGAGATCATGGCGCCCGCCGCGGCCTGCCAGTACTCCGTCGAGCGCATCCGCCGCGGCGAGGACACCATCTCGGTCACCGGCAACGTGCTGCGCGACTACAACACCGACCTGTTCCCGATCCTCGAGCTCGGCACCTCGGCCAAGATGCTCTCGATCGTCCCGCTGATGAACGGCGGTGGCCTGTTCGAGACCGGCGCCGGTGGCTCCGCCCCCAAGCACGTGCAGCAGCTGGTCGAGGAGAACTACCTGCGCTGGGACAGCCTGGGTGAGTTCTTCGCCCTGGCCGCCTCCTTCGAGCACCTCGCCGGGTACGCCGACAACAAGGGCGCCCAGGTGCTGGCCGACACCCTCGACAAGGCCACCGGCACGTTCCTGGAGAACGACAAGTCCCCGACCCGCAAGCTGGGCGGCATCGACAACCGCGGCTCCCACTTCTACCTCGCCCTGTACTGGGCCCAGGAGCTCGCGCAGCAGACCGACGACGCCGACCTGGCCGCGACCTTCACGCCGCTGGCCGAGTCGCTGGCCGCCGACGAGGAGAAGATCGTCGCGGAGCTCAACGGCGTCCAGGGCAGCCCCGCCGACATCGGTGGCTACTACCGCCCCGACGAGGCCAAGGCCGACGAGGTCATGCGGCCCTCGGCCACCCTGAACGCGGCGCTCGCCGCGCTCTGACCCGCTGATCGACGCGCCCCCCTCGACCACGCCGTGGTCGAGGAGGGCGCGCTGCGTACGGGCCCCACGGTGGTCGACGAGCGCGTCGCGGCGGCCGTCCCGGGGCCGTCCCCGGCCTGCCGGGCCAGGGTCTCGGAAACCCGGGTGAGAACTGTCCGTGGTCAGGCGTAGCGTCGTCCCACGATGACCACCACCGCCGAGCGCCCCACCCGCCACGACCCGCCCGGCGGCAGCCCCGGCAGTGACCAGACCGACCCGGCCCGCACCGTCGACTGGCGGCGCCTGCGGCAGCGCGCCGTCCCGTGGGCGCTCGGGGCGTCGTTCCTCGGCGCGCTCGGCAAGACCCTCGGGACCGTCCTGGCCGGTGCCCTGGCTGAGGGCCCGACCCGCACGCTCGTGTGGCTGCTCGCGCTCGCCGTCGTCGGGGGTGCGGTGCTCGACACCGTCGGCCGCACGGCGTGGTACGCCGTGGTCGACCGCGCGGAGGGCCGGCTGCGCGGTGACCTGCTCGAGGCGGCCCTGCGCCAGCCGCTCGCCCACCTGCACGAGCAGGCCGTCGGCGAGGTGCTCGACCGCGTCGACGACGACACCCACGAGGTCGGCGCGCTGCTGCGCCGCCAGGTCTGGGACGCCCTGCGCACGGTCTTCGCCGCCGTGCCGATGTGGGTCGTCGCCGGCCTGACCTGGTGGCCGGCCTGGTTCTTGTTCCCCCTCGTCGGCTACGCCGTGTGGCGGGTCATGCGGCCGCTGCTGCCCGAGGTCCGTGACCTGACGGTGCGCGAGGAGATGGCCTGGACCGACCACGCCGCCGCGATGGAGGAGGGCGTGAGCGGCCGCGACGACCTGCGCACGAGCCTGGGCCAGGCCCACGCCGTACGCCGGCTGGCGGCGCTGTCGGGCGAGGTGCATCGGCGGTTCTCGCGGCTGTTGGCGGTGCAGACCGGCATCACGCTGCGCACCGGCCTCATCCTGCACGCGCTGCTCGCGGGCGTCGCGGTGGGCGGCGTCGCGCTGGCCGTCTCCGACGGCCTGTCGGTCGGTCGCCTGGTCACGCTCTTCCTCGTCACCAGCACGTTCGTCGGCCAGATCGACCAGATGGCCCGGCACCTGCCCGACCTGCAGGCCGGGCTCGGCGCCGTCGTGCGGCTGCGCCAGCTGCTGGACTCCGAGCCCGAGCCGGTCGGCGGGCGGTCCGTGCCCGAGGGTCCGGTCTCGGTCGAGTTCCGCGACCTGCACTTCGCCTACGAGGAGGGCACCTTCGCCCTGCGCGGCGTCGACCTCCACGTGCCCGCGGGCCAGACCGTGGCGCTCGTCGGCCGCACCGGTTCCGGCAAGTCCACCCTGGCCTCGCTCGTCTCCCGCGCCGTCGACCCCGAGCCCGGCTCCGTGCTGGTGGGCGGCACCGACGTCCTCGGCCTCGACCTGCAGGGGCTGCGGTCGGTCGTCGGCGTCGTCACCCAGCGCACCGAGATCATCGCCGGCTCGCTCGCCGACAACATCACGCTGTTCACCGACGTGCCCCGCGCCGAGGTCGAGGCCGCGGTGGCCGAGCTCGGGCTCGACGCGTGGGTCGCGGGCCTGCCCAGCGGCCTCGACACCCTCCTCGGCCCCGGCGGCACCACGCTCTCGGCCGGCGAGGAGCAGCTCGTCGCGTTCGCCCGGCTGCTGGTGCGCCACGTGCAGGTCGTCGTCCTCGACGAGGCGACCGCCCGCATGGACCCGCTCACCGAGTCGCTCGTCGTGCAGGCCTCCGACCGGTTGCTGCGCGGGCGCACCGGCCTCCTCGTCGCCCACCGGCTCTCGACCACGCGCCGCGCCGAGCTGGTCGCCGTGCTCGACGCCGGACGGGTCGTGCAGGCCGGTCCGCGCGCCGCGCTGGCGGGCCGGCCCGGACCGTTCCGCTCGCTGCTCGAGGCCAGCCACGGCGACGAGCTCGACGAGCTGGCCGACGCCGACGCGGCGGCCGCGGGGGAGCCCGCGGCCGAGGTGCCGGCGGGCGCCGTCGGCGGCGCCCGCCGCACCGGCCCGCCGCCGGCCCTGCCCGAGGTCGGGCACGGACCCAGCCTGGCCCGCGGCATCACGCACGCGCTGCTCATCCGGCCCTGGTGGGGGGCGTTCGCGGCGCTCCTCTTCCTCGTCTCCGCCCTCGTCGGCGCCTTCGGGGCGCTGACCGGCTGGGCGTGGGGCTCGCTGGTCCAGCACCTCTCCGACGGCGGCAGCGCCGGCGCCGAGACCTGGCTGCTGCTCGTCGGGGTCGCGGCCTCGGTGATGGCCGCGCCGCTGCTGCTGACCGCAGCCATCCGGCGCTACCCGCGCTGGTGGGTCGAGGTCATGCTCCGGGTGCGGATGTCGATGCTCGCCGGTCAGACCGAGCAGCACCGCCTCACCCGCACCCCGCCCGGCGAGGTCGTGGCCCGGTCGATGGACGCCGACCGCTACGCCCGGTACGCCGACCGCTGGGTCGACTTCACCAACGGCCTCGCCATCGTCGTGGTCACCACCATCGCCGGCGGCAGCCTGCTCGCCGGCGGGGTGCTGCTGGGCGTGATGGTCGCCTCCGCCGCCGCGTCGTCCCTCGGCCGGCCGATCGCCGGGCGGTCGGCGGCCGAGTCCTCCGCGGCCCGGGCTCGGTTCGGCCGGTCCCTCGTCTCCGCGCTCGACGCTGCCCGCACGGTCAAGCTGGCCGCGGCCACCCCGGCTGTGCACGGCCACCTCAAGCAGGTCGACCAGGGGCGCGTCGAGGCGGCCGTCTTCGAGCACCGCGTGCAGGCCGTCCTCGACGGCGTACCCGTCGTGATGGTGCAGTGCGGGGTGGTGGCCGCCTGGGCGACGTACTTCCTCGGCGGGTGGGACCTCGCCACCGCCATCCTGGTCTCGGGCGCGGTCAACGGCTTCGACTGGTTCGGCCGGGTCGCCGGCGCGGTCGTCACCGAGGCGCCGGGCGTGCGCGCGTGGCAGCAGGCCTCGAGCCGGCTGGCCGGCGGCGTCGACCTGGTCTCCCAGCGTCCCGGCGTCGACCTGGTCGCCGGCACCGCCCCGGCCCCGCAGCCCGCGCCGCGCACGCCGCTCCAGCGCCTGGTGCTCAGCGACCTGGCGGCCGTCCACGACGACGGCACCCGCGGCGTGGTCGGCGTCGACCTCGAGGTCGACCGCGGCGAGCTCGTGCTGCTGCTCGGCCAGGTCGGCTCGGGCAAGTCGAGCCTGCTCTCGGCGCTGGCCGGCCTCGTCGAGCACACCGGGTCCCTGCGGTGGAACGACGTCGAGGTCGGCGACGCCCAGGTGTTCCTCCGTCCGGGCCAGGTCGCCCACGTCGCCCAGGTGCCGCGGGTGCTCTCCGGCACCTTCGCCGACAACGTCCTGCTCGGCCACGAGCGCGACCTCGAGCACGCGGTCGCCGACGCCCGCCTCGGGCCCGACCTCGCCGACGCCGGTGGCGTCGACGCCGTCGTCGGCCACCGCGGCGTCCGGCTCTCCGGCGGCCAGGTCCAGCGCCTCGCCCTGGCCCGTGCGCTGGCCACCGACGCCGAGCTCCTGCTGGCCGACGACGTCTCCAGTGCTCTCGACGCCGCCACCGAGGTCGAGCTCTGGTCGGCCCTGCGCGCCCGCGGCACCACCGTCCTCGGCGCGACGTCCAAGCGGGCCGCCCTCGAGCAGGCCGACCGCGTCGTGGTCCTCGTCGACGGCGAGGTCGCCGCCACGGGCCCCTGGTCCGACCTGGCCCCCCGCTGGTCCCACCTCGCCGGCTGACCCGCCGGCTCGGCTTGCGCCGGGTCGGCCCGGGTCGGACGTCATACGACCTGGTTGTCCGAGCCGCCCGCTCGTCTGACGTCTCACCCGCCCTTGGGCGCAGCTCGTCCTTGAGCGGCGCGTCGAGGACCACCCCGCCCCTCGCGTCGAACCGTCTCGCTCGCCGGCACCGGTTCGAAGGACGTCCCGCCTCGACCACCGCCACTGACGGGCGGGCAGGGCCGCACGACCGTCTGGCACCATCGCCGCATGCGTCGTTCTGTCCTCGCTGCCGCCGCCCTGACCGCCACGACCGCCGCCACCGCGCTGACCGGGTGCGACGCGGTGGAGGACACCGCCAAGCAGGCGGCCAACGACGCGGCGTGCGAGACGGCGCGGCAGACGGCCGACCAGGCGAGCCAGGCGGCGTCCAACGCCGCGGACTCGATCGGGGCCGACCCGCAGGCGGCCAAGCAGGACCTGCAGGCGGTCAGCAGCGCGCTCGGGGTGGCGCAGACGGCGACGTCGGGTCAGCTCGGGTCCGACGTCGACCAGGCCAAGACGGCCATCGACACCCTGCTCAGCCAGGCCACGGCCGCGGCGGCGGGCGACCTGCTCGACACCAACGCCGTCGAGGCCGCCCGGCAGCAGCTCGAGACGGCCGTGACCGACATCAAGCAGATCTGCTGACCAACGCCCCGGCCTTCGGGTCCCAGCCGAGCACCCGTCCGTCCGCGGCGATCGCGGCGAGCACAGCCTCGACGACGTCGGCGGCCGGCACCGGACCGGGCAGGGACGGAGGCTCGCCCGCGAGGGCGCGCGTCTCGAGACCGGTGTCGAGGTGCGGCGGACGGACGTCGAGGACCGAGAACGACCGCCGGTTCTCTCGGCGGAGCACGTCGAGCCACGCCGACAGGGCGGCCTTGGTCGCGGAGTACTCCGCCATCTGGTTGGTCGGCAGGTCGGCCAGGATCGCCGACAGCACCGTCACCTGACCGCGGTCGCCCTCGGCCAGCGACGGCGCCGCGGCCCGCACCAGCGCCATCGGCCCGAGCACGTTGACCGCGAACAGCTCGTCGACCACCGCGGGGTCGGCCTCCACGGCCGGCCCGAAGGCCGCCACCCCCACCGTCACGACCAGCAGGTCGAGCCCGCCGAGCTGCGTGACCGCCGCGCGCACGGCCTCGGCACACGCGTCGGCGTTGACGGCGTCGAAGAGCACCGCCTCCGTCCCGACGTACGACGCCACGTCGGCCAGCGGCCCGGGGCGGCGGCCACCGACGACGACCCGGGCGCCCCGGTCGTGCAGGCCGCGCGCGAGCGAGCCCCCGAGGGCACCGCTCGCGCCGGCCACGAACGTGCGGGCCCCGTCCAGCTCCATGCCTCGATCATCGGCAACCGGGTCGGCCGGCTGCCTCACCCCCGGCGAGCCCCGGGCGACCCGGGCGGGTGAGGGACGGCGCGGCCGGGCCACGCACAGTGGGGGCATGACCGACGAGAAGAGGATCCAGGTCCAGCGCACCATCGACGCCCCCACCACGGCGGTGTTCGACGTGCTCTCCAACCCCGCCCGCCACGCCGAGCTCGACGGCTCCGGCTTCGTCGTCTCCGACGACCGGACCGACCGCATCACCGGCACCGGGCAGACCTTCCGGATGAACATGACCGGCGACCACATGGGCGGCGACTACCAGACCGACAACACCGTCACCGGCTACGACGCCAACAAGCTGCTGGCCTGGCAGACCGCGCCTGCCGGCACCGAGCCGCCGGGCTGGGAGTGGGTGTGGGAGCTCGAGGCCGACGGGTCCGACGCCACGACCGTGACCCTGACCTACGACTGGGCCAAGGTCACCGACCCCGACATCCTGAGCAAGGTCTCCTTCCCGCTCGTCACCCAGCAGCAGCTCGACGACTCGCTCGGCAACCTCGCCTCGGCCGTCGCCGGCTGACCGACCCGGAGCCTCCCGGAGAGGCTCGTCACAGCACGTCCTGCGGGGGCGGTGCGGAATAGGTCCGCGCCGCCCCCGGGTTCACGATGGAGGACCGACAATCCCGACCCGAGAGACGTGATGACCTCCACCGCCGCCCGACCCGACGTCGAGACCACGGGCCGCGACCCTGGTGCCGCTCGGTTCGGCCTGGCCGTGCTGGCCCTGGCCACCGGCGGGTTCGCGATCGGCACCACGGAGTTCGTCACGATGGGCCTGATCCGCGAGATCGCGGCGGGCGTCGAGGTGTCGATCCCGAGCGCGGGCCACGTCATCTCGGCCTACGCGCTCGGGGTGGTCGTGGGTGCCCCGCTCATCGCCTACCTCGGGGCCCGGTGGCCGCGGCGAGCGCTGCTCGTCGGGCTGATGGCCGTCTTCGGCCTCTTCAACGTGATGACCGCGGTCGTGTCCAGCTTCCACTGGCTGGTGCTGGCCCGGTTCCTCGACGGTCTCCCGCACGGCGCCTACTTCGGCGTCGCGTCGCTGGTCGCCGCCGACCTCGCCCCCGTGGGCCGCAAGGGCCGGGCGGTCGCCTCGGTGATGCTCGGCCTGTCGGTTGCCAACGTCGCCGGCGTCCCCGTCGCCACCTGGCTCGGCCAGCACCTGGGGTGGCGATCGGCGTACTGGACCGTCGCCGTGCTCGCCCTGGTCACCGTCGCGATGATCCTGGCGTTCGTGCCCCGCTTCGCCCCCGACCGCACCGCGACCGGACGCACCGAGCTCAGCGCGTTCGCCAAGCCCCAGGTCTGGCTGACGCTGCTGGCCGGCGCGGTCGGCTTCGGTGGCATGTTCGCCGTCTTCTCGTACGCCGCCCCGACGATCACCGAGGTCGGTGGTCTCGGCGACGGCGCGGTGCCGGTGCTGCTGCTGGTCTTCGGCCTCGGCATGGTCGTCGGCACCTGGCTGGCCGGGACGCTGGCCGACTGGTCGGTCATCGGGTCGCTGGTCATCGGCTCCGCCGGCATGGGCGTGGCCCTGCTGCTCTACTGGCTGGCCGCCCCGGGTGGCTGGACCCTGCTCCCGGTGGCGTTCCTCGTCACCGCGCTCGGCTCGGTCCTGGTGGTCAACCTGCAGCTGCGGCTGATGGACGTCGCGGGCGACGCCCAGACCCTCGGCGCCGCGATGAACCACGCCAGCCTCAACGCGGCCAACGCGCTGGGCGCCTGGCTCGGCGGCGTCGTCATCGCGGCCGGGGCCGGCTACCGCGCCCCCGCGCTCGTCGGCGTCGGGCTCTCGGTCGTGGGCCTCGCGGTCATCCTGGTGGCCGCCGGGCTGCACCGCCGTCAGGCGCCCGAGCCGGTGTCCGTCGGCCACTCCTCGGCCGGCACGTCGTAGCGGACGATGTCGGCGAGCCCGTCGCGCAGCTCGGTGCCGAGCCGCTCCCTGCCGGTGCCGCGGTAGCCGCAGGCCTCGGCGACGCGGCGCGAGGCCACGTTGTCGACCGCGCAGACGATCCGCACCCGGCGCAGCCCGAGCTCGGCGAAGGCCCACCCCGTGACCAGCCGCACCGCCGCGGCCACCGCTCCCCGTCCGCGCGCCGCTGGGTGCGACCAGTAGCCGATCTCGGCGTGCCGCTCGGTGATGTCGAAGAGGTTGACCGCGGCCAGCAGGTCGTCGGTGTCGGCGGCGGCCACCGCCCACGTGACCGCGGTGCCGGTGGCCAGCCGCTCGGCGTGGGTCGCCATCCAGGTCCGCGCGTCGTGCTCGTCGTACGACGCCGGCATCCGCCCCAGCCAGTGCTGGGTGACCGGGTCGGTGCAGGCCTCGACCACGCGGGGCACGTCGCGCTCGGCCACCGCGCGCAGTCGCACTCCGTCGCCGCTGAGCTCGGGCAGCACGAGCCAGCGACCCGCCGGCTCACGCGGCTCGTCGGCCAGCAGGGTGCCCACCCAGGCGTCGACGAGCCGGCCGCGGGAGGGGTGGGAGTGCCGCAGCACGCCGTCGACGGTGAACCCGACCCGCCAGGCCAGCTTGCGCGAGGCCCAGTTGCCGGCCTCGCAGCGCCACACCACGGTCTCGACCCCGCGCTCGGCGAAGGCCCAGTCCAGCAGCAGCCGGACCGCCCGCTCGAGGACGCCGGTGCCCCGGGCGGCCGGGTGGGCGCCGTACGAGACCGAGGCCCGGCCGTGGCCCTCGTCGACCAGCGCGACGGTGCCGGCGTAGCGACCGCCCGCGAGCACGGCGAAGAAGGCCTGCGACCCGTCGGCCCACATCGCCGGGACGATGTCGCGCACCAGCTCGAGCGCCTCGACGGGTCCGAACGGCACGGGCGCCGGTGTCCACCGGGCCGTCACCGGGTCGGCGAACTGCTCCAGCACCCCGGCGAGGTCGTCCAGACCGGGCGCGCGCAGCACTACCTCGCCGTCGGTGAGCACCGGCGCCGAGCCGCCCACCAGGCCCGTCATCCCACCGCGCTCAGGTGCCACAGGGGCCAGACGTCGGAGGCGGGCTCGTCGACGCGGTGCCACAGGGCGAGGTAGAGCTCGGCGGCCGAACCGGTCAGCACCCGGTCGCCGTCGGCGACGCCGTCGACGCGGGTGGCCACCGGTGGGGCCTCGCCGACCTCGACCCGCCACGAGTGGTCGGCGTCGGTCGGCACGACGGCCACCGCGACCGGCTCGGGGGAGCGCAGCCGCGAGCGTGAGCGAGGCACGAACCCCAGCAGCAGCTCGTCGAGGCCGTCGAGGGCGAGCGCGCGACCGGTGTCGTCGGTCAACCAGGTCTCCGCGACCCGTGGGCGGCGGCCGAGCGAGGCCGCCAGCGCGTCGACGGCGTGCACCGTGGTCTCGTGGCACTGCCGCCGGGCCCAGAACCGGCGGGGCGGCGGCGCGTCGTGGAGGAACGTCGGGGCGTCGACGTCGTCGGGGGCCGCCACCAGGGCCTGCACCAGCGCGATCGCCCCGTCGCGCAGCCACTCCACCGGGTCGTCGTTGCTGCGGCCCGCCTTCTCGACCGCGACCTTGTCGAGGTCGCGGCCCTGGAGGGCCGCCGTCGCCCACCGGTGGACGGCGCCCTGGTGGCCGACCAGTCGCCGCACCGTCCAGTCGGGGCAGGTCGGCACGGGGACGTCGAGGCCGGCGGTGCCGGCGTACCGGGCGAAGGCGGTCATCGCGCCGTGGAGGCCGGCGAGGTGCTGCTCCAGGCTCAGGTCGGTGGGCACCCGCAGCATCCTGCCACCGGGGGCGTCGGCAAGAATGGCGCCCATGTCCGCCACGGCCCACCCCGAGCCCCAGGTCGGTGTCCCCGCGCAGGTGGGTGCCGGCGCCCGACCCCGGGTCCTGTCCGGCATCCAGCCCACGGCCGACTCCTTCCACTTCGGCAACTACCTCGGCGCGCTGCGCCAGTGGGTCGACCTGCAGCGCGACCACCAGCCGTTCTTCTTCATCGCCGACCTGCACGCCATCACCGTCGAGCAGGACCCCAAGGTGCTGCGCGAGCGCACCCTGCGCGCCGCCGCCCAGCTGCTCGCGATGGGCGTCGACCCCGCGCGCTCAGCGGTCTTCGTGCAGAGCCACGTGCCCGAGCACGCCCAGCTCGGCTGGGTGCTGCAGTGCCTGACCGGGTTCGGCGAGGCGCGGCGCATGACGCAGTTCAAGGACAAGTCGGCCAAGGGCGGCGAGGGCGCGGCGTCCGTCGGCCTGTTCACCTACCCCGTGCTGCAGGCCGCCGACATCCTGCTCTACCGCCCCCACTACGTCCCGGTCGGCGAGGACCAGCGCCAGCACCTCGAGCTCACCCGCGACCTCGCCCAGCGGTTCAACCACCGCTACAAGAAGACCTTCCGGCTGCCCGAGCCCTACATCCTCAAGGCCACGGCCAAGATCGCCGACCTCCAGGAGCCGACGGCCAAGATGTCCAAGTCGGCGTCCTCGCCCGCGGGCATCATCGAGATGCTCGACCAGCCCTCGGCGAGCGCCAAGAAGGTCCGCTCGGCGGTCACCGACTCCGAGACCGAGGTGCGCTTCGACCCCGAGGCCAAGCCCGGCGTCAGCAACCTGCTGACCATCTTCTCCGCCCTCACCGGCACCGGCGTGGCCGACCTCGTCGAGCAGTACGCCGGCCAGGGGTACGGCGCGCTCAAGGGCGACCTCGCCGACGCCGTCGTCACCTTCGTGACGCCGTTCCGCGACCGCACCCTCGAGCTGCTCGACGACCAGGCCCACCTCACCGAGGTGCTGCGCCAGGGCGCCGAGCAGGCCGGCGAGGTCGCCCGCGGCACCCTGCGCGACGTGTACCAGCGGGTGGGATTCGTCGCTCCCGCCGCCCGATAGGGTCACGGGCATGCCGACGATCGGGGTGGCCGTCTCCATCCCGGAGCCCTGGGCCACCGAGCTGCAGGACTACCGCGCCGGCGTCGGCGACGCGATGGCGGCGACGATCCCGACCCACATCACCCTGGTCCCGCCGACCGAGGTCGAGGGTGACCTCGACGAGGTCGAGCGCCACCTCGCCTCCTCGGCCGGCCACGTCGAGCCGTTCGAGGTCCACCTGCGCGGCACCGGCACGTTCCGGCCGGTCTCGCCGGTCGTCTTCGTCACCCTCGTCGAGGGCATCTCGCAGTGCGAGCAGCTCGCCGACGCCGTACGCCGGGGGCCGCTCGACGTCGACCTCGCCTACCCCTACCACCCGCACGTGACGGTGGCCCACCACCTGCCAGACGACCGCCTCGACCGGGCCTTCCGCGAGCTGGCCGACTTCGAGTGCCAGTTCACCGTCGACGACTTCCACCTCTACGTCCACGACGAGCGGCGCGGCTGGCGCACCTGCCGCGACTTCGCCCTCGGCGAGGGGGAGTAGCGTGCCGTCGGTCAAGGAACGCCTCGCGCAGGAGCGTTCGCACCGCCCGTGGCTCGACCACGTGCTGTCGATGAACGAGCACTACGGGCGGGTCAAGGGCGGCCAGCAGGCGGGCGCGGTCACCTACTTCGCGTTCTTGTCCTTCTTCCCGATCCTGGCCCTGGCCTTCTTCGCCGTCGGGGTCATCTCCTCGGTGTACGCCGACGCGCAGCAGAACGTGGTCAGCGCCATCGACTCCGTGCTGCCCGGCATCCTCGGCTCCGGCGACAACCAGATCTCGATCGACCAGGTCCAGGACTTCTCGGGCCTCGCCGGCGTCATCGGCCTCCTCGGCGTCCTGTACGCCGGCCTCGGCTGGGTCTCGGCCCTCCGCGAGGCGCTGGTGGCGGTCTTCGAGACCCCGCAGCGGGAGCAGCCGTCGTTCGTCAAGGGCAAGCTGCGCGACCTCGTGGCCCTGGTCGTCGTCGGCCTGGTGCTCGTGGTCGCCGTCGCCGTCGCCGGCCTGCTCTCGCAGTCGTCGACGGCGCTGCTCGAGCTCGTCGGCCTCGGCAGCGAGCTGGCCTGGCTGGTCGTCGTCATCGGCATCGTCCTCGGCCTGGCCGCCAACGCCGTGCTGTTCTACGTGCTGTTCAAGCTCCTCGCCGAGCCGCACACCCCGGCCCGGGCGCTGCGGTCGGGTGCGCTGCTGGGGGCCGTCGGGTTCGAGGTGCTCAAGCAGCTCTCGGGCCTGCTGCTCTCCTCGACCCAGGGCCAGCCGGCCTTCCAGGCCTTCGGCATCGCGCTGATCTTGCTGGTCTGGATCAACTACTTCTCCCGCCTCGTCCTGTACGCCGCCGCGTGGTCCTTCACCGACCCCGACGCGGTCGCCGCGCGGCGGGCCGAGCCGGCCGACCCGGTGCACGGGCCGGCCACGCCCGACCTCTCCGAGCTCACCCGGGTCGAGGCGGACGAGGCCGACGACCGCTCGCTCGGGCAGCGGGTCAAGGACGCGGTCTCGCGCAGGCGCTGAGACCACCCGGGCGACTACCAGGTGACCTCGGCGGCGGGGACGACCTCGGTGGTGACACCGGGGTACTCGGTGTCGGCGACGGTGAAGTTGGTGTAGGCGATCATCTCCTTCGCGCCGACCGCCACGGGCGTGCCGTCGGGCAGCGGCAGCTCCCACGGGCCCTCGGCGGTCGTGTGGCCGTCGGCGACCAGCACGACGTCGTAGCCCTCGACCTGCGCGCGGGCAGCGGTGGTGCGGATGCAGGCGTCGGTGGCGGCGCCGCAGAGCACGAGGCGGCCGGCGCCCAGGGTCTCGAGCCGCTGCTTGAGGTCGGTCTCGGCGAAGGCGTCGAGGTACTGCTTGCCGATGACCGGGTCGCCGTCGCCCGGCCGGACCTCCTCGACGATCTGCCACGGGTCGGAGCCGGGCTTGAAGGGACCGGCCTCGTGCTGGACCCAGAGCACGGGCACGCCGTCGGACTGGGCCCGGTCGATCAGCCCGCGGATGCGGCCGACCACGCCGTCGCGGTCCCAGGCCTCGGCGGTGTTGCCCTGCTGGACGTCGATCACGAGGAGTGCGGTGGTGTCTGTCGTCATGCGGCGTACGCTACGACGGTGACCGGACAGTTCTCGACCGGACAAGGGGGCAATCCGGCCGGACGCGTGCTCGCCCTGCTCGAGCGCGTCCAGGAACGTCCCGGTCTCACCGCAGCCCAGCTCGGCGCCGAGCTCGGGGTGGGGGAGCGCACCGTGCGCCGCTACGTCGCCACCCTGCAGGAGCTCGGCATCCCGGTCACCGCCCGCCGCGGCCGCGCGGGCGGGTTCCACCTCGAGGCGGGCTACCGGATGCCGCCGCTGATGCTGTCCACCGACGAGGCCGTCGCCCTGACCCTCACCCTCGCCGTGCTCGCGGGCCGGGCCGGCCCGACCGACGACGCGCCGACCGCAGCCGCGCTCGGCAAGCTGCGCCGGGCGCTGCCCCGGTCGGTGGCCGAGCGGGTCGACGACGTGCTCGCCGTCGTCGTGCCCCCGGAGCGCAGCGACCGCCTCGCCGCCGGCGCCGCGCCCGACCCCGCCCTCCTGGCCACCCTCGCCGCCGGCGTGGTGGGGGAGCGCACCTGCCGGGTGCGGCACCGCTCGCGTGGTGGCAGCACCGAGCGCCTGGTCAACCCGTACGGCGTCGTCGTGGTCCGCGGCCACCTCTACCTGCACGGGTGGTGCCACCTGCGGCGGGCCCGCCGGACCTTCCGGCTCGACCGGCTGCAGGCGGCCGAGCTGACCGACGCCACGTTCCGGGCCCCGGCGGGCCTGGAGGTGGCCGAGGCGGTCGAGACGTCGCTGGCCACGACGTGGAGCGGGTGGCGCGTCAGCGTGGTGCTCGAGGCGCCGCTGGAGGAGGTGCGCCGCAGCGTGCCCCGCTGGATCGGGGTGGCCGAGGCCGTCGACGAGTCGACGACCCGGCTGCGGCTGACCACCGACAACCTCGACGCGACGGTGATCCGGCTCTCCGACCACCCGTTCGCGATGCGGGTCGAGGAGCCCGCTGAGCTGCGGCAGGCCTTCGCCCGGAGGGCGGCCTGGTGGGACCCTGAGCCGGGTCAGGACTTGGCGCGAAGCGCGGTGCGGTAGTCCTTGTTGAGCTGGGAGATCACGTCGAGCGGGATGCCCTTGGGGCAGGCCGCGGTGCACTCGCCGATGTTGGTGCAGCCGCCGAAGCCCTCCTCGTCGTGCTGGGCGGTCATGCCGAGCACGCGCTGGTTGCGCTCGGGCTGGCCCTGCGGGAGCTCGCCGAGGTGGGTGATCTTGGCGCCGAGGAACAGCGAGGCCGAGCCGTTGGGGCAGGCGGCGACGCAGGCGCCGCAGCCGATGCACGTCGCGACGTTGAAGGCGCGCATGGCCTTGTCGCGCTGCGCGGGCACCGAGTTGGCCTCGGGAGCGGAGCCGGTGTTGGCCGAGATGTAGCCGCCGGCCTGGATGATGCGGTCGAAGGCGCCGCGGTCGACCACGAGGTCCTTGACGACCGGGAACGCCTCGGCCCGCCACGGCTCGATGGTGATGGTCTGGCCGTCGGAGAACGACCGCATGTGCAGCTGGCAGGTCGTGGTGACCTCGGGGCCGTGGGCGTAGCCGTCGATCATCAGCGAGCAGCTGCCGCAGATGCCCTCACGGCAGTCGTGGTCGAAGGCCACGGGCTCCTCGCCCTGCTCGTTGAGCTGCTCGTTGAGGATGTCGAGCATCTCGAGGAAGCTCATGTCCTCCGAGACGCCGTCGACCTGGTAGGTGTGGATGCCGCCCTCGGACTCGGGGCCGGCCTGGCGCCATACCTTCAGAGTCAGGTTCATTACTTGTACGACCTCTGCTTCATCTCGATCGCGGTGTAGATCAGGTCTTCCTTGTGGAGCGTGGGCTGGCCCTCGTCGCCACCCCACTCCCACGCGGCGACGTAGGAGAACTCGTCGTCGTGGCGCAGGGCCTCGCCCTCGTCGGTCTGCGACTCGGCACGGAAGTGGCCGCCGCAGGACTCGCGCCGGTTGAGGGCGTCGATGCACATGAGCTCTCCGAGCTCGATGAAGTCGGCCACGCGGCCGGCCTTCTCCAGTGACTGGTTGAGGTTGTCGCCGGTGCCGAGGACGCGCAGGTCGGACCAGAAGGCCGCCTTGAGCTCGCGGATCATGTCGATCGCCTTGCGCAGCCCGTCCTCGCTGCGCTCCATGCCGCAGTACTCCCACATGATGTGGCCGAGCTCGCGGTGGAAGCTGTCGGCCGAGCGCGTGCCGCCGATGGAGAGCAGCTTGGCGACGCGGTCCTCCACGGACGTGCGCGCGGCGACGACCTCGGGGTGGGACTCGTCGATGGGCTCGAAGGGCCCGTCGGCGAGGAAGTCACGGATGGTGTTGGGCAGCACGAAGTAGCCGTCGGCCAGGCCCTGCATCAGCGCCGAGGCGCCGAGGCGGTTGGCGCCGTGGTCGGAGAAGTTGGCCTCGCCGGTCACGAACAGGCCGGGCACGTTGGACTGCAGGTGGTAGTCGACCCACAGGCCGCCCATGACGTAGTGCACGGCGGGGTAGATGCGCATCGGCACCTGGTAGGGGTTCTCGCCCGTGATCCGCTCGTACATGTCGAAGAGGTTGTCGTACTTCTCGCGCACCGCGTCCTCGCCGAGGCGCTCGATGGCGTCGGCGAAGTCGAGGTAGACGCCCCGGCGGAAGTCACCGACCATCGGGCCCACGCCGCGACCCTCGTCGCAGACGTTCTTGGCCTGGCGGGAGGCGATGTCGCGGGGGACCAGGTTGCCGAACGACGGGTAGATCCGCTCCAGGTAGTAGTCGCGGTCCTCCTCGGGGATGTCGCGCGGGTCCTTGTCGCAGTCCTCGCGGTTCTTCGGCACCCAGATGCGGCCGTCGTTGCGCAGCGACTCCGACATCAGCGTCAGCTTGGACTGGTGCTCGCCGGAGACCGGGATGCAGGTGGGGTGGATCTGGGTGTAGCAGGGGTTGGCCATGTAGGCGCCCTTGCGGTGCGCCCGCCACGCCGCGGTGACGTTGCTGTTCATCGCGTTGGTCGAGAGGAAGAAGACGTTGCCGTAGCCGCCGGAGGCGAGCACGACGGCGTCGGCGAGGTGGGTCTCGATCTCGCCGGTCACGAGGTCGCGGGCGATGATGCCGCGCGCCTTGCCGTCGACGACGACGAGCTCGAGCATCTCGTGGCGGGTGAACTGCTGCACGGTGCCGGCCGCGACCTGTCGCTCCATGGCCTGGTAGGCGCCGATGAGCAGCTGCTGGCCCGTCTGGCCGCGGGCGTAGAAGGTGCGGGAGACCTGCACGCCGCCGAAGGAGCGGTTGTCGAGCAGGCCGCCGTAGTCGCGGGCGAAGGGCACGCCCTGCGCGACGCACTGGTCGATGATGTTGGCCGAGACCTCGGCGAGGCGGTAGACGTTGGACTCGCGCGAGCGGTAGTCGCCGCCCTTGACGGTGTCGTAGAAGAGGCGGAACGTCGAGTCGCCGTCCTCCTTGTAGTTCTTGGCCGCGTTGATGCCGCCCTGGGCCGCGATGGAGTGGGCCCGGCGCGGGGAGTCCTGGTAGCAGAAGGACTTCACGTTGTAGCCGGCCTCGCCGAGCGTGGCGGCCGCAGCGCCGCCGGCCAGGCCGGTGCCGACGATGATGACGGTCAGCTTGCGGCGGTTGGCCGGGTTGACCAGGCGGTTCTCGAACCGACGGGTCGTCCACCGGTCGGCGATCGGACCGGTGGGGGCCACCGGGTCGACGATCGGCTCGCCCGGCGTGTAGTAGCCGTGGGCGTCGTCGGAGGTCTGGGTCGAGGGTCCGTTGAGCGGGGTGAGCCCGTCGTGGAGCGTGGAGCCGGCCATGGTGGACCTTCCTTACTTCTCGATGATGCCGAGCAGGACGGACAGCGGGATGAGGGCGAAGCCGCCCGCCACGACGACGGCGAGCACGCCGCCGGCCGCCTTGGCGGTGCGCCGGGCCTTCGCCGTCCCGGTGAGGCCGAGCGTCTGCGCGGCGCTCCACGTCCCATGGTGCAGGTGCAGCGCGAGCGCCACCATCGCCACGAGGTAGATAGCGGTGAGCCACCAGACCTCGAAGCTCTGCACCATCACGGTGTAGGGGTCGCCCGCGGCCGAGCCGGTCTCGCCGGTCTTCACGTTGACCTTGCCGAAGCTGAAGTTGAGCAGGTGCCAGATGAGGAAGAGCAGGATCGTGATGCCGCCCCAGCGCATCCAGTGCGACGAGAAGCTCGAGTTGCGGTTCTTGGTCACGACGTACTTGACCGGACGGGCCTTGCCGGCGCGTCGCCACAGCACGATCGCCGACGCCACGTGGACCACCAGCGAGAGCAGCAGGACGGCGCGGGCGATCCAGAGGAAGCCCTCGTGGGGGAGCAGCGGCTCACCGAGCTCGCGCAGGTGCTCGGCGTAGCCGTTGAACGACTCCGGACCGGCGAAGGCCTTGAGGTTGCCGTACATGTGCGCCAGCACATAGCCGATGAAGATGAGGCCGCTGACGGCCATCGTGAGCTTCAGCAGGATCGTCGTGCGCGGCGACTTGGCCTTCTTGGCCTGGGCGGCCTTGGCCTTGGCGGGAGAGCGCGTCGTGGTTGCCACGACTGGCAACTGTACGTCGGCGGAAAGCTCCGCCGTCCACCTGGCCGGGTCCCGGTGTGTGAGAAATCCCCCAGAAGTCGCGCGACCGGGAACTTCAGGGCGCCGCCGGGAGTCTGGTCAGCCCCGCGTAGTGGCTCACCAGCTCGTCGACGGCGTCGGCCCAGCCGCGCCGGGAGGCCACCTCGCGGCCCCGGGCGCCGAGCAGGCCACGGTGGCGGTCGGCGACGACCGCCTCGACGGCCCGGCGCAGCGCGTGGGGCCGGCCGGGGTCGTAGAGCAGGCCGGTCTCGAGGTGGGTCACCACGTCGAGCGCGCCGCCGGCCCGCGGCGCGACGACGGGCACACCCGCCGCCGCGGCCTCGCGCAGCGCATGGGCGCAGGTCTCGTGCTCGCCGGGGTGCACCAGCACGTCGAGCGTGGGGACGGCGACGGTCAGGTCGCCGGTGCACAACGGCCCGGTGAAGCGGGCGCCGGGCAGCCGCGACTCGAGCCAGCCGCGCTGCGAGCCCCCGCCGACCACCACGGGACGGCAGCCGGGCACCTGCGCGAGGTCGGCGAGGCGGCGTACGCCGTGGCGACGGTGCAGGCCGCCGACGTACCCGACGACGACGCGGGGCCCGCCGGGGGTCCGCGCCCGCGACCACGACTCGTGCAGCCACTGGTCCCGCAGGGCCGGGGTGAACGCGGCGGCGTCGACCCCGGGTCGCCACAGGCCCGCGTCGACGCCGAGCTCGCCGAGGCGGTCGACCATCCAGGTCGAGGTCACCAGCACCCGGTCGGCGCGGTCGGCCACTTTGGTGCGCCAGTAGTCGGCGGCCTGGTCGAGCACGGCCGACTGCTCGACCACCAGCGACGGCACGCCGGTCCGGCTGGTGTGCTTGAGGGCCTTGCGGCCCAGCGCGCCGGGGGAGGTGACGTGCACCAGGTCGGGCGCGAACTGCTCCAGCGCCGCCCGCACCTGCGGCCCGGCGGGCTCGAGGGGGCGCACCCGCACCACCGGCGAGGTCCGGTACGTCGCCAGGCCAGGCCCCGGCGCGATGATCCGCACCGTGTGGCCGAGGTCGACGAGCCGGTCGGCGACGGCCTTGAGGGTCGTCGTGGTGCCGTCGACGGCGGGGTAGAACGTCTCGGTGACCAGCGCGATCCGCATGGGTCCACCGTGTCCCGGCCGGGGAACGCGACCCCCAGGACCGGGTGGCGCCTGCATGAACGGTCGGTGTGGGAGGGGCATCACACTCGGTGGCACCGGTCACGTCGCGTCCCTATCGTGCCCACCATGACGACCGAGCAGACCGCCGTCGAGGGCGGGCTGGACGAGCCGACCGAGCTGGAGCCCGAGCAGGGCTCGCTCGACCTGGCGCAGCCGGAGGACCGGCACACCCGCGCCGACTGGGAGCGGGAGACGGCGAAGGTGCTCCGCAAGGCGCGCCGGATGACCGACGACGACCCCGACGACCTGGTGTGGAGCATGCTCACCCGCACCTCGCTCGACGGGATCGCGCTGCCGCCGCTCGGCACCCCCGACCTGCTCGACGACCTGGCGACATCCGGCCGCCCGACCCGGCAGGGCCCGTGGGACGTGCGCACCTTCGCCGCCGCGGGGGAGGAGAAGGCGGTCCACGAGGAGCTGCTCGCCGACCTCGAGGGCGGCGCGACGTCGGTCTGGGTCGAGGTCGGCCCCGACACCGACCTCGCCACGCTGCTCGAGGGCGTCTTCGTCGACCTCGCGCCCGTCGTCCTGCAGCCGACCGGTGACCCCGCCGCCACCGCCGCGGCGTTCCTCGACTGGGCCGGCGACCTCGAGCTGCACCCGGGCACCCAGCTCGGCCTGCCGGCGTACGACGCCGGGCTGGCCGCCCGGGCGGCCGAGCGTGGCGTGCTCGGGTTCGTGCTCGACGCGACACCGGTCAACGACCGCGGCGGGTCCGACGCGCTCGAGCTCGCGGCCCTCCTCGCCCAGGGCGCCACCTTCCTGCGCGCCGCCGAGGAGGCCGGCTCGTCGGTCGCCGACGCGGCCGCGCTCGTCGAGGTGCGCCTCGCGGTCACCGACGAGCAGCTGCCCGGCATCGCCAAGCTCCGCGCGGCGCGGCGGCTGTGGGCCCGCCTGCAGGAGCTGTGCGCGGCCGAGCCGGTGCCGATGCGGCTGCACGCGGTCACCAGCCGGCCGATGATGACGCGCTACGACCCCTACGTGAACATGCTGCGCACCACCGTCGCCGCGTTCGCCGCGGGTGTGGGCGGCGCCGACGCGCTCACCGTGCTGCCCTTCGACTCCGCACTGGGTCGGCCCGAGGGCTTCGGCCGCCGCATCGCCCGCAACACCTCTCACCTGCTGGTCTCGGAGTCCCACGTCGCGCGGGTCGCCGACCCGGCCGGCGGCTCCTACGCGGTCGAGAAGCTCACCGACGACCTCGCCGTCGAGGCCTGGCGCCTGTTCGGCGAGCTCGAGGACGGCGCCGACCTCGACGACCTCGTGGCCGCGGTGGTCGAGGCCCGCGAGCAGCAGGTGCGCACCCGCAAGCGACCGCTCACCGGCCTCACCGAGTTCCCGCACCTGGCCGAGACGCTGCCCGAGCGGTCGGGGCCGGGGCTCGGCGTGACGTCGTACGGCGCGAGCTTCGAGGCGCTGCGCGACGACCCGCCCGCGGCCCACGTCCTCCTGGCCACCCTCGGCCCGGTCGCCGCGCACACCGCCCGCGCCACCTTCGCCACCAACCTGCTCGCCGCCGGGGGCGTCGCGGTCGACGTGGCCGGCGCCACCGAGGGCGTCGACGACCTCGTCGCCACCCACGACGGCCAGCGGGTCGCCTGCCTGGCCGGCACCGACGCGGCCTACGCCGAGTGGGGCGAGGCCGCGGCCGCCGCCCTGCGTGAGGCCGGCGTGGCCCACGTGGTCGTGGCCGGCAAGCCCGCCGAGTGGGCCGACGACTCCTGCGCGATGGGCGTCGACGCCCACGCGTTCCTCACCCGCACGAGAGAGGCGCTGGCATGAGCGTCCCCAGGTCGTTCTCCGGGCTGCCGCTCGACGGTGGTCGAGGGGCGAGCGCAGCGAGCCCCGATTCCCCGGCAGCCGAGCCGTGGGCCAGCCCCGAGGGCATCGGCGTGCTGCCGGTCTACGGCCCCGAGCACCTCGAGGGCCTCGACGCGCTCGAGACCTGGCCGGGGCTGAGCCCGTTCCTGCGCGGGCCCTACCCGACGATGTACACCACCCAGCCTTGGACGGTCCGGCAGTACGCCGGGTTCTCCACCGCCGAGGAGTCCAACGCCTTCTACCGGCGCAACCTCGCGGCCGGCCAGAAGGGCCTCTCGGTCGCCTTCGACCTGGCCACCCACCGCGGCTACGACTCCGACCACCCGCGGGTGCGCGGCGACGTCGGCATGGCGGGCGTGGCCATCGACTCCATCTACGACACCCGCACGCTCTTCGACGGCATCCCGCTCGACGAGATGTCGGTGTCGATGACCATGAACGGCGCCGTGCTGCCGGTGCTCGCGCTCTACATCGCCGCCGCCGAGGAGCAGGGGGTGAAGCCGGAGCAGCTCGCGGGAACCATCCAGAACGACATCCTCAAGGAGTTCATGGTCCGCAACACCTACATCTACCCGCCGGCGCCGTCGATGCGGATCATCTCCGACATCTTCAGCTACACCTCGGCCAAGATGCCGCGCTTCAACTCCATCTCGATCTCCGGCTACCACATCCAGGAGGCCGGGGCGACCAACGACCTCGAGCTGGCCTACACCCTGGCCGACGGCGTCGAGTACATCCGGGCCGGGCTCGAGACCGGCATGACGATCGACCAGTTCGCGCCGCGGCTGAGCTTCTTCTGGGCCATCGGGATGAACTTCTTCATGGAGGTCGCCAAGATGCGCGCGGCCCGGGCGCTGTGGTCGCGGCTGGTCCGCCAGTTCGACCCGCAGAACCCCAAGTCGCTCTCGCTGCGCACGCACTCCCAGACCTCGGGGTGGAGCCTGACCGCGCAGGACGTCTTCAACAACGTCCAGCGCACCTGCATCGAGGCGATGGCCGCGACCCAGGGCCACACCCAGAGCCTGCACACCAACGCCCTCGACGAGGCCATCGCGCTGCCGACCGACTTCTCGGCCCGCATCGCCCGCAACACCCAGCTGCTGCTGCAGCAGGAGAGCGGCACCACCGGCACCATCGACCCCTGGGCCGGCTCCTACTACGTCGAGCGCCTCACCCACGACCTCGCCGAGCGCGCCTGGGCCCACATCCAGGAGGCCGAGCGGGCCGGCGGCATGGCCAGGGCGATCGAGCAGGGCATCCCCAAGATGCGCATCGAGGAGGCCGCGGCCCGCACCCAGGCCCGCATCGACTCCGGCGCGCAGCAGGTCATCGGCGTCAACACCTACCGGCTGGCCGCCGAGGACAAGCTCGACGTGCTCAAGGTCGACAACGACGACGTCTACCGCCAGCAGGTCGCCAAGCTGGAGCGGCTGCGCGCCGAGCGCGACGACGACGCGGTGCGCCGGGCGCTCGAGGCGCTCACCGGCAGTGCCGAGCGCGGCCCGGAGAAGGGCTCGCTCGACGGCAACCTGCTCGCCCTGGCCGTCGACGCCGCCCGCGCCAAGGCGACGGTCGGGGAGATCTCCGAGGCGCTGGAGAAGGTCTACGGCCGGCACCAGGCCGTCATCCGTACGATCTCCGGCGTGTACCGCGACACGGCGAGCGAGAGCGACGGCACCCTGCTCCAGCAGGTGCTCGACGCGACCGCCGCGTTCGAGGAGGCCGAGGGCCGCCGCCCGCGCATCCTGGTCGCCAAGATGGGCCAGGACGGGCACGACCGCGGCCAGAAGGTCATCGTCTCCGCCTTCGCCGACCTCGGCTTCGACGTCGACGTGGGGCCGCTGTTCTCCACGCCCGAGGAGGTCGCCCAGCAGGCGGTCGACGCCGACGTGCACATCGTCGGCGTCAGCTCGCTCGCGGCCGGCCACCTCGTGCTGCTGCCCGCGCTCAAGGAGGCGCTGGCCGAGCAGGGCCGCGACGACATCATGACCGTCATCGGCGGCGTCATCCCGCCCGACGACGTCCCGACGCTGCAGGAGATGGGCGCCGCCGCGGTGTTCCTGCCCGGCACGGTCATCGCCGAGTCAGCCCTCGACCTGCTCGCCAAGCTGCGCGAGCAGCTGGGCCACTGATGGGTCGACCGCGCTCCACGGTGGTCGAGGAAGGCGCCCTGGCGCCTGTCTCGAGACCACTCCCGTGACCCCCGACGTCGACACGCTCGTCGAGGGCATCCGCGACGGTCGTCGCGCGGCGGTGGCGCAGGCCATCACGCTGGTCGAGTCCGGCAAGCGTGAGCGCCGCGAGGCCGCCCGCGAGCTGCTGACCCGGCTCACCTCCGCCGAGGAGTCCGGGGTCCACTCGCCCGCGGTGCGGGTCGGCATCAGCGGCGTCCCCGGCGTCGGCAAGTCCACGTTCATCGAGGCGCTCGGCTCGCGGCTCACCGCCGCCGGCCACCGCGTCGGGGTCCTCGCCGTCGACCCCAGCAGCGTGCGCACCGGCGGGTCGGTCCTCGGCGACAAGACCCGGATGGCCCGCCTCGCGGCCGACCCGGCGGCATACATCCGGCCCTCGCCGTCGGCCGGCACCCTCGGCGGCGTCGCCCGCGCGACGGTGCAGGCGATGGCGGTGCTCGAGGCGGCGTCGTACGACGTGGTGCTGGTCGAGACCGTCGGCGTCGGGCAGAGCGAGGTGACCGTCGCCGGGATGGTCGACACGTTCCTCTTCCTGACCCTGGCCCGCACCGGCGACCAGCTGCAGGGCATCAAGAAGGGCATCCTCGAGATCGCCGACGTCGTCGCGGTCAACAAGGCCGACGGCGACCACGAGGGCGAGGCCCGGGTCGCGGCCCGCGAGCTGGCCGGGGCGCTGCGCCTCGTGCGTGGCCACGGCGAGTGGGCCCCGCCCGTCGTCACGTGCTCGGCGCTGCACGACGCCCGCGTCGACGACGTCTGGGACCGGGTGCACGCCCACCGCGACCACCTCGGCCCCGACGGCCTCGCGGCCAAGCGCGCCGACCAGCAGCTGGACTTCACCTGGGCGCTCGTGCGCGACGAGCTCGACCAGCGCTTGCGGCACTCGCCCGGGGTCCGCGCCATCCGCGACGACGTGCGGCGCGAGGTGCTCGCCGGCGACCTGCCCGCCACCGTCGCGGCCGACCGGTTGCTGGCGGCGTACGACGGCGGCTGAGGCCCCCCGCGGGCGCGGCCCGTCCCGGTCAGCCGGTGCGCCGCCGTGTGCGCCGCCGTGCCGCCGCCCGGCGCGCTGCTCGCGACCCCATCCCGCGTGCCGCGGGCAGGAAGGCGGTCAGGACGAGCACCAGCACGAGGGGCAGGTTCCACGTCGCGCCCCGGAACACCGCGAGGGCCGCGACGATCCGGCCGCGACCATCCCGACCGCGAGGTGCCGGACGAGGGTGCGGCGGTCGTCCGGCGGGGTCTTGCTGCCGTCCATCCGGCAATCCCACCAGGGCCACCGAGGGCCCGGCCACCCCTGCGAGGGCCGCGAGGGAGCGGGCGGGCCGAGCAGTAGCCTGGACCGGTGCCCGACCACTCCTCCCTCCTCGCCGAGGTCGTCGCCAAGTACGACGCCGAGCTGGTCGACCTCCGCCGCGACGTGCACGCCCACCCCGAGCTGTCCTGGTCCGAGCACCGCACCACCGACCTGGTCGCCCAGCGGCTCGAGGCAGCCGGCTGGCGCGTGACGCTGCCGGCGCCGACCGGGGTCGTGGCCGAGCTCGGTGGCGAGGACGCCGGCTCGGGCGGCCGGGTGCCGACCGTCGCCCTGCGCGCCGACATGGACGCGCTGCCGGTGCAGGACGCGTGCGGGCAGCCGTGGGCCAGCACCGTCGACGGGGTCGCGCACGCCTGCGGCCACGACGTGCACACGATCAGCCAGCTCGGCGCGGCGCTCGCGCTCGCCGAGCTGCACGAGCGCGGCGAGCTGCCGGGGCGCGTGCGGCTGTTCTTCCAGCCCGCCGAGGAGGTGATGCCCGGGGGTGCCAAGCACCTCATCGCCCACGGCCACCTCGAGGACGTCGACCGCATCTTCGCGCTGCACTGCGACCCCGCCGTCGACGTCGGCCGCGTCGGCCTGCGCTCCGGTGCGCTCACCAGCGCCGCCGACAAGATCGAGGTGCACCTCGAGGGCACCGGCGGACACACCTCCCGCCCCCACCTGACCGGTGACCTCACCTTCGCCCTGGCCAAGGTGACCAGCGAGCTGCCGGCCGTCCTCAGCCGCCGGATGGACCCCCGTGCCGGCGTCAGCGTGGTGTGGGGCGTGGTCCACGCGGGCGCTGCGGTCAACGTGATCCCCGACCGGGGCACGGTCGCCGGCACCGTGCGCATCCTCGATGCGGTCGCCTGGGCCGGGTGCGAGCCGATCATCCGCGAGGCCATCCACGACATCGTCCGGCCCTACGGCGTCACCGCCACCGTCGACTACCTCCAGGGCGTCCCGCCCGTGGTCAACGACGCCGCCGCCAACGCCGTCCTCGCCGCCGCCGCCCGTGAGGTCCTCGGCGTGACCGGCCAGACCACCGTGCCGCAGAGCCTCGGGGGAGAGGACTTCGGCTGGTACGTCGACCAGGTGCCCGGCGCGATGTTCCGCCTCGGCACCCGGACGCCCGGCGGCCCGACGTACGACCTGCACCAGGGCAACCTGCGCGTCGACGAGCGCGCGGTCGGCATCGGCGCGCGGGTGCTCGCCGAGGCGGCCGTGGGGTCGCTGCTCGCCTGAGACCCGGCGCCGTGGCGGGCTCGACCCACGGTGGTCGAGGAGGGACGGCGTCCCGTCTCGAGACCGCCTGGCCGGAGCCGTTGCGCCATCCTCGGCCGCCGCGGGTGGGTCGACGTGTCGGTCGCGGTGGATTCGAAGCTCCTCGCTGAGGTCCTCAGCGGCGCTAGGAACGCGTCTGGCCCCGTGGGGTCGCCGTCAATCGCTTGACACTCGGGGTGCAGTGGCAGGCTCGACCCACGGTGGTCGAGGAGGGACGGAGTCCCGTCTCGAGACCCCGTGGCCGCAGCCGTGGCGCCTTTCCCGGCCGCCCACGGGTGGGGGCGACGTGTCGGTCGCGGTGGCTTCGAGGTTCCTCGCTGGGGTTCGTCACTCCCCAGCCGACGTGGGTGCCGCCCCGGCGGCTGACGTGCGCTCGTCAGCGATCCCTCAAGGCCCTGGGCGCGCGTCTGGTCCCGCCGGTGGAGGTCGGCGGGGTGTGGAGCTCGGTGGTCAGGGCTCGGCTGAGCGGTCGACGGTGTACGTCGCGCCGGCGGGGGAGTACCACTCGAACACGCCCGGTCTGACTTGCTGGTAGTCCCAGTCGGAGAAGGTCTTGGCGCGGTGGTGGGACCGGCACAGTCGCGCGAGGTTGGTCGAGCGGGTCTCGCCGCCGGAGTCGTACGGCTGGATGTGGTCGCGGTCGGTCCGGCGTCGGTTGCAGTGGGGGAACACGCACCGTTGGTCGCGGAGGTCGACCTGCTCGGCCAACGTCGGTGACGGCGTGTAGCCGCTGCTGGCGTGGTCGGCGGACAGGTCGATGACGGGTCGGACGTGGGCGTCGGTGTCGAGCCAGGCCGCAACCTGCTCGGCCAGGGCGAGGGCCGCGGTGGGGTCGCCGCCGGGTAGGTCGACCACGGGCGTGATGGTGACCTTGCTGCCGGGCTGACGGCACCACGCCGCGAGCTGCTCGGTGGTGATGGTGGTGCCAGCGGTCTCGACGAGGTCGGAGTCCGAGCGCAGGTGCGCGTACACGGTCACCCCACGCCCCGTGGTGCTGCCGACCTCGAGGTCGAGCGCGAGCTGGGCGCGGGCGATCTCGCCGACCGCGAGGGCGCGGCGGGCGTCCCAGGACTCGGTCGACCCCAGGTCGCCGAGCTGGGCCGCCACGCCGGCGACGGCGGTGTCGAGGTCGACCGCGTCGGCCAGGTCGAGCATGCCGGTGACCACGACGGTGCCGTCGAGGGAGCGGACGTGGTCGAGGTGCACGTCGAACCGACGGTGCTCCAACGCCGCCAGACGCCGGCGTTCCAACTCCTCGGGACAGTGCGCGGCCAGTGCGGAGGCGACGGTGCGGTCGACCTGGGTAAAGGTGCACGAGTGCGCCGTCGGTGCGAGCGCCCGGTCGACCTCCGCCGCACCCGCCGCCGGCAGTTGTTGGGTCTGCTCTGCGATGCGGAACGCCTTCCACACCGGCACCTCCAACTCGACGACCCGGGCCCACAGGCGGGGGAGGCGGTGGCGCAGCTCGAGGGCGTTGCCGACGTAGGTCGCACAGGAGTCGGGGGAGCGTCCGAGGACGCAGGCCAGGTCGTGGGTGTCGAACTCGCTGACCCACGGACACCCCGGCCCGCCGAGCTGCAGCCCGGGGGTCATGGTGTGGAGCGACGCCTCCGCCTCCGACACCTCGTAGGCCGCGCACCAGTCCAGCACCGCGACCAATGTCGCAACCTCCTCGCGCAGCATCCGCCCACGCGCGTCAGCCACGGCGGCGAGGGCCGGGTCGAGGAGGCGGCTGCTGGTCATGCGAATAGGCTAGACGCGACCACCGACAGTTGTCGATGACATGTTCGATCAGGTAGACGGTTTCGCGAAGGGATCTTGGGACGAGAGACAGGACGCTCTCCTGTACCAGCAAGAGACCGTTGACCGCTGCGGCCTCGTGGTCTCGAGACGGGACTTCGTCGCTCCTCGACCACTGTGGGTCGAGCCGGGCCATGCGGCGACGTCCCCGACCACCAAGAGACCGTTGACAGCTGCGGCCTCGTGGTCTCGAGACGGGACTCCGTCCCTCCTCGACCACCGTGGGTCGAGCCGGGCCAGACCGCTGACCAGCTGCGGCCTCGTGGTCTCGAGACGGGACTCCGTCCCTCCTCGACCACCGTGGGTCGAGCCGGGCCAGACCGCTGAACAGCTGCGGCCTCATGGTCTCGAGACGGGACTCCGTCCCTCCTCGACCACCGTGGGTCGAGCCGGGCCAGACCGCTGACCAGCTGCGGCCTCGTGGTCTCGAGACGGGACTCCGTCCCTCCTGGACCACCGTGGGTCGAGCCGGGCCGTATTGCGGCCTCCGCCTGTGCCGCGGCCGGCTAGCCCTTGCGGTAGGGGAGGCCGACGGCGGCGGGGGCGCGGGACTTGCCGACCAGTCCGGCGACGGCGAAGACCGTGACGACGTAGGGGAGCATCAGCATGAACTGCGCCGGCACGGGGGAGCCCAGCACCGACAGGACGCCCTGGAGGTTGGAGGCGAACCCGAACAGCAGCGCGGCGAGGGTGGCCCGGATCGGGTCCCACTTGCCGAAGATGACGGCGGCGAGCGCGATGTAGCCGGCACCGCCGGTCATCTCGCGGTTGAACTGCGAGACCGAGACCAGGGTGTAGAACGCGCCGCCCGTGCCCGCGATCGCGCCCGCGATGAGCACGGTGCGGTAGCGGGTGCGGTTGACGTTGATCCCGACGGTGTCGGCGGCCTTGGGGTGCTCGCCGACGGCGCGGACCCGCAGGCCCCAGCGGGTGCGGTAGAGCGCGTAGGTGACGACCGCGACCGCGACGTAGAGCAGGTAGACGATCGGCGTCTGGCGGAACAGGATCGGCCCGACGAGCGGGATGTCACCGAGCACCGGGATCGCCCAGGCCGAGAAGCGCGGCGGCGTGTTGAGCTCGGCGGTGTTGGGGGCGAGCACCTGCGTGAACATGAAGCTGGTGACGCCGATGACGAGCACGTTGAGCACGACGCCGACGATGACCTGGTCGACGTAGCAGCTGATCGCGAAGACGCCGAGGATGAGCGCGACGACGACACCGGCGACCATCGCGCCGAGCACGCCCGCCCACACCGAGCCCGCGACGGAGCCGACGAGGGCCGCGGCGAAGGCCCCGGCCAGCAGCTGGCCGTCGATGGCGATGTTGACGATGCCGGCGCGCTCGCCGAGGACGCCGCCGAGGGCCCCGAAGACCAGCGGTACGGCGAGGGCGAGCGCCCCCGCGAGCAGGCCGACCACCGGCACGGTGCCGCCGGCCGCGGCCCAGGACAGGAAGCCGACGAGGCCGACGACGGCGTACACCGCTGCGACCCAGCCGGGGGTGCGCTTCCGGGTGGCGTAGCGGCGCCACGACTCGGCGGCGAGGAGGAGCATGACGACGACCGCACCGAGGGCGGTGCCCTCGGCGGGCACCGTGATCTCGGGCAGCTCGAAAAAGTCGCTGCGCGTGGAGAGCCGGAACGTCGTGTCGCCGGCCTGCGACCCCAGCAGGACGGCCGCGAGCAGCGCGACCGCGACCACCGTCAACAGCACCGGGGTCTTCAGCGAGACGACCGAGATGACCTGCGGCTCGTCCTCGACAGGCTTGTCGGGCACGGTGGCCTCGACCTTCGCGGCGCTCACACGGCCTCCTTGGTGGGCAGGCGGAACAACGCACGCACCAGGGGCGGCGCGGCGATGAAGAGGACGATGAGGGACTGGATGACGAGCACGATGTCGACCGGGATGCCCTCGGAGGCCTGCATCGAGAAGCCGCCGGCCTTGAAGGCACCGAAGAGCAGGCCCGCGGCGAGGATGCCCAGCGGGTGCGACCGCCCGAGCAGGGCCACGGTGATCGCGTCGAAGCCGATGCCGGCGTCGAGGTCGGTGGTCACGCCGCTGGGGACGGTGCCGAGCACCTGGTTGGCACCGGCGAGCCCCACGAGCGAGCCCGCGATCAGCATGACCACGACGTAGGTGCGGCCGACGTCGATGCCGGCGGTGCGGGCCGCGTTGGGGTTCTCGCCGACCGCGCGGAACCGGTAGCCCAGCGCCGAGCGGTTGAGCAGCCACCACACGACGGCGACGGCCACCAGCGCCAGCAGGAAGCCGAGGTGGAGGTTGTAGCGGTCGCCGAGCAGCCGGGGCATGACGGCGTCCTCGGGCATGGCCTGCGACTTGGGGTTGACCGAGCCCGGCGCCTGCAGCCAGCCCTGCTTGGACAGGGCGTAGAAGAGCAGGTAGAAGCCGATGTAGTTGAGCATGATCGTGACGATCACCTCGTGGGCGCCGGTGCGGGCCTTGAGCAGGCCGGCGATGCCGGCCCAGATGCCGCCCGCGACCATGCCGGCCAGCACCGCGGCGACCAGGAGCAGCGGCCCGGGCAGCCCGGCGTTGATGGCGACGTAGCCCGACGCGCCACCGGCGAGCAGCATCTGGCCGCGGCCACCGATGTTGAACATGCCGGCCCGGAAGGCCAGGCCCACGCCGAGGCCGGCCGCGATGAGCGGCCCGGCGAACTTGAGCGTCTCGGTCAGCGGCCGGATGCCGGTGGCGAAGTCCTCGGCGCGGGTGTTGTAGATCGACCCGCGGAAGAGCGCGGTGTAGGCGCCCTCGATGGCCACCCGGGACTCGGCGAAGAAGTCGCCCGGCCGGGAGAAGAAGTAGCTCGCCGAGGCGCGCACGTCCTCGTCGGTGAACATGATCATCAGCGAGCCGACGACCACCGCGAGGAAGACCGCCAGCACCGCGACCAGGGCGTTGCCGGTGGTGATGGAGCGGACCACGGTGTGCCACTGCTGCTGCCGACGCGGGCGTACGACGTGCTCGAGCTCGGCCGGCGGGGAGTTCTGCGCCCCCGGGTCGGCCTTCTCGTCGACCCCGCCGGAGGCCCGCGGCCGGTCCGGCTGGGCCGGCTGGTCCTGGGACAGGTCGGGCTTCTCGTCGCTCACGCGACCACCTCCGTCGGGCGCTCGCCCGTCATCATCAGGCCGAGCACGTCGCGCGGGGTGTCGGCGGGGACGATCCCGACGACCTGCCCGCGGTAGAGCACCATGATCCGGTCGGCCAGCGCCACGACCTCGTCGAGCTCGGTGGACACCACGACCACCGGGATGCCCGAGTCGCGCGCGGCGACGATCTGCTGGTGGATGAACTCGATGGACCCCACGTCGACGCCGCGGGTGGGCTGCGCGGCCACGAGCAGCCGGAGGTCCTTCGACAGCTCGCGGGCGACCACGACCTTCTGCTGGTTGCCGCCGGAGAGGTTGCCGGCCTTGGTGCCGATGCCGGGGGCGCGGATGTCGTACTCCTTCAGCTTGGTCTCGGCGAAGGCCCGCAGCCGGCCGCGGTCGACGGCGCCGAGCTGCACGAACGGCTTGCCGAAGCTGCGGTCGAGCATCAGGTTCTCGGCGATCGAGAACGTGCCGACCAGGCCGTCGACCTGCCGGTCCTCGGGGACGAACCCGACACCGGCGTCGAGGATGGAGCGCACCCCGCGGCCGACCAGCTCGTGCCCGTCGAGGCGGATCGAGCCGAGCACGTGCTGCTGCAGGCCGAGCAGGGCCTCGGTCAGCTCGGTCTGGCCGTTGCCCTGCACCCCGGCGACGGCGAGCACCTCGCCGCCGCGGACGGTGAAGCTGAGGTCGTTGACGTGCACCAGCCCGGTCTCGTCGGCGACCGTCAGCCCCTCGACGACCAGCGCGTCGTCGCCGAGCCTCGGCGGGTCCTTGTGCACGGTCAGCTCGACGGGGCGGCCCACCATGAGGGAGGCGAGCTCGGCGTTGCTGGCCTTCGGGCTGGCCTCGCCGACGACCTTGCCCAGCCGGATCACGGTGATCCGGTCGGCGACCTCGCGGACCTCGCGGAGCTTGTGGGTGATGAAGACGATGGCGACGCCGGACTCGCGGAGCTGGCGCATGATCTGCATCAGCTCGTCGGTCTCCTGGGGCGTGAGCACCGCGGTCGGCTCGTCGAAGACGAGGACCTTGGCGTCGCGGGAGAGGGCCTTGATGATCTCGACGCGCTGCTGGACCCCGACCGGCAGGTCCTCGACCACGGCGTCGGGCGAGACGTGGAAGCCGAAGCGCTCGGAGATCTCCCGCACCCGGCGGCGGGCGGCGTCGAGGTCCAACGAGCCCGCGAGACCGGTGGACTCGTTGCCGAGCATCACGTTCTCGGCCACGGTGAAGACCGGGACCAGCATGAAGTGCTGGTGGACCATGCCGATGCCGGCCGCGATCGCGTCGCCCGGGCCGGAGAACTTCCGCGGCTCCCCGTCGAGCAGGATCTCGCCCTCGTCGGCCTGGTAGAGGCCGTAGAGGACGTTCATCAGCGTGGACTTGCCGGCGCCGTTCTCGCCCAGCAGGCAGTGGATCTCGCCGGGCTCGACGGTCAGGGAGATCCGGTCGTTGGCGACCAGGCTGCCGAAGCGTTTGGTGATGTCGCGCAGGGTCAGCTGCATGGGTGGACCTTAGTGATCGGTGGGTGCTCGGGGACAGGCGCGGGGCGGGCCCGGACGCGCCGCGGGAGGGGAGCCGACCCAGGTCGGCCCCCCTCCCGGGGTCGTCACCGCTCCGGGGAGCGGCGGGTGGAGCTCACTGCTGCAGGTAGGACGTCACCGGGATGGAGCCGTCGATGATGCCCTGCTTGATCTCGTCGAGCTCGCCCTGGAGCGAGTCGTTGACCTTGTCCTCGAAGTTGTGGAAGGGCGCGATGCCGACGCCGTCGTTCTCCAGCGTGCCGACGTAGGCCTCGGGGTCGAACTCGCCGTTGCCGGCGGCCACGACGGCCTCCTCGGTGGAGACGTCCATGTTCTTCAGGATGGAGGTCAGGACGAGGTCCTGGGTGTTGGGGTCGGTCTCGTAGAAGTCGGCGTCGACACCGACGAGCGCGACGTCCTCGCCGGAGTCGGCGATGGCGGTCAGCGCACCCTGGTAGATCGGGCCACCGACCGGCAGGATCACGTCGACGCCCTGGTCGAGGAGCTGCTTGGCGGTGTTGGTCGCGGCCTGGTTGGCCTCGAAGCCACCGGTGAACAGCCCCGTCTCGTCGTCGCCGGTCCAGCCGACGAGCTCGACGTTCTCGCCCTTCTCCTGGTTGTAGTACTCCACGCCCTGGCGGAAGCCGTCCATGAAGATCGTCACGGTCGGGAACGGCTGGCCGCCGTAGGTGCCGACCTTGCCGGTCTTGCTGTAGTCGGCGGCCGCGTAGCCGGCGAGGAACGCCGCCTGCGCGGTGTCGTAGAGGAGCGGCTTGATGTTGTCCGCGTCCTTCTCGCCGTTGAAGTCGTTGTCGGCCGCGTCGTCGATGAGGATGTACTCGACGTCGGGGTTCTGGGTGGCCGACTCGACGGTCGCGGCGGAGAGCGCGAAGCCGACGGTCACGATGGCGTTGCAGCCCTCGTCGACCAGGCTGGTCAGGTTGGGCGTGTAGTCGTTCTCGCTGTTGGACTCGACCTCGCGGATGTCGGTGCCGAGCTCCTCGGCGGCGCCCTGGACGCCCTCGTAGCTGAGCTGGTTGAACGACTTGTCGTCGAAGCCGCCCGCGTCGGACACGATGCACGGGAGGAAGTCCGTGTTCGTGACCTCGCCACCGCCGCTGGACGAGCCGCCCGAACCGGGCTCGCCGCCCGACTCCGAGGGAGCCTCCCCGCACGCGGCCAGAGCCGTGGTCGCCAGGACGGCGACGCCGCCGACGAAGGCCTTCCTCATCTTCATGTAACTGCTTCCTCCCGGGTATGGCCCCGCACCGTGGGGGCGGACGGACGGCAACCTACACACTGGCGGCGGGCCTGACGGACGGATCAGGAACCGAATCCATAACGGTTCTGCAGCCCTCGGCGCGACGCCCCACCCGGCACTCCCGACTACGGTGGCCCGCGTGGACCAGCAGCACGAGGACAGGGCCGTTCCCGCCGACTGGGCGGCGCTGCGCGCGGCGGCCGTGGAGGTGATGGGCCGCGCCTACGCGCCCTACAGCGGCTACCGGGTCGGGGCCGCGGCCCTCGTGGACGACGGCCGGACGGTCGTCGGCTGCAACGTCGAGAACGCGGCGTACGGCGTCACGCTGTGCGCGGAGTGCGGGCTGGTGTCGTCGCTGCACGCCGGGGGCGGGGGTCGGCTCACGCACTTCGTGTGCGTCAACGGTGACGGTGCGGTCATCATGCCGTGCGGCCGGTGCCGCCAGCTGCTCTGGGAGAACGGCGGTGCCCGGCTGCTCGTCGAGACCCCGCGCGGCGTGCTGACGATGGACCAGGTGCTCCCGCAGGCCTTCGGGCCGGAGGACCTGGACGCGGTGGGCCCGGCTGCCGGGTCGTAGGGTCGCGGCCATGAGCACGCACGACGCGGTCGAGGTCATCACGGCCAAGCGCGACGGGGGCACCCTCAGCGACAGCCAGATCGACTGGGTCGTCGACGCCTACACCCGCGGCGACGTCGCCGACGAGCAGATGTCGGCGCTGGCCATGGCCATCCTGCTCAACGGGATGGAGCGCCCCGAGATCGCCCGCTGGACCGCGGCGATGATCGCCTCGGGGGAGCGGATGGACTTCTCCGCGCTGTCGCGGCCCACGGCCGACAAGCACTCCACGGGCGGCGTCGGCGACAAGATCACCCTGCCGCTGGCCCCGCTCGTCGCGGCCTGCGGCGTCGCGGTGCCGCAGCTCTCGGGCCGCGGCCTCGGCCACACCGGCGGCACGCTCGACAAGCTCGAGGCGATCCCCGGCTGGCGGGCGGCACTGAGCAACGAGGAGATGATGGCCCAGCTGGAGTCGGTCGGCGCGGTCATCTGCGCCGCCGGTGACGGCCTGGCCCCGGCCGACAAGAAGCTCTACGCGCTGCGCGACGTCACCGGCACCGTCGAGGCCATCCCGCTCATCGCCTCCTCGATCATGAGCAAGAAGATCGCCGAGGGCACCGGGGCCCTGGTCCTCGACGTCAAGGTCGGCAGCGGCGCCTTCATGAAGGACGTCGACCGGGCCCGCGAGCTGGCCGAGGTCATGGTGGCGCTCGGCACGGACGCCGGCGTGCGCACCACCGCCCTGCTCACCGACATGTCCACCCCGCTCGGCCTCACCGCCGGCAACGCCATCGAGGTCGAGGAGTCGGTCGAGGTGCTGGCCGGTGGCGGCCCCGCCGACGTCGTCGAGCTCACCCTGGCCCTGGCTCGCGAGATGCTCGCCGGCGCCGGCCGCGACGACGTCGACCCCGCCGACAAGCTGGCCGACGGCTCGGCGATGGACGTGTGGAAGCAGATGATCCGCGCCCAGGACGGCGACCCCGACGCCCCGCTGCCCGAGGCCCGCGAGTCCCACGTGGTCACCGCGCCGGCCACGGGCACGCTCACCCGCCTCGACGCGATGGCGGTCGGCCTGGCGGCCTGGCGGCTCGGGGCCGGACGCGCCCGCAAGGAGGACCCGGTCCAGGCCGGGGCCGGGGTCCGCTGGCACGCGCGGCCCGGCGACGCCGTACATGAGGGGGAGCCGCTGCTCACCCTGCTCACCGACGAGCCGGCTCGCTTCGAGCGGGCCCTGGCCTCCCTCGAGGGCGGGTACGACGTCGCGCCGGCGGACGCCGACGCGACCGCAGCCGGGTCACCCCTCCTGGTCGACCGGGTCGGCTGAGCCGGACGCCTCGGCCCGCTCGGCCTTGGCCTCGCGGCGCTTGCGCACCCACCGGTGGGCGCCGAACCAGACGACGGCGACCACGACCACCACGATCACGATGTTCTGCACGGGGCTGAGCCAGCCCTCGACGCGCTCCCACTGGTTGCCGAGCTCGTAGCCCGCGAGCACGAAGGCGGTGTTCCAGATCGCGCTGCCCACGGCGGTCAGCACGGTGAACCGGACGACCCCCATGTGGGACACCCCGGCCGGGATCGAGATCAGGCTGCGGAACAGCGGCACGAACCGGCCCAGGAAGACCGCCTTGTCGCCGTGCCGCTCGAACCACGCCACGGTGCGGCGCACGTCGTCGACCTCGAGCAGCGGGAGGCGGTCGACCAGCGCCTCGATGCGGGCGGCGCCGAGCCGGGCGCCGGCGGCGTACAGGACGAGCGCGCCGACGACGGAGCCCAGCGTCGTCCAGACGATGGCGTCGACCAGGCCGATGTCGCCGCGCGAGGCGGTGAAGCCGGCCAGCGGCAGGATCAGCTCGCTGGGCAGCGGGGGGAAGAGGTTCTCCAGCGCGATCAGCAGCCCCGCGCCGGGCGCACCGAGGCGCTCCATGACGTCGACGGCCCAGCCGGCGACGCCGCCGAGGTCCTCTGTCGTCGCGGTGCTCACGCGCCCGACCGTACGGGGGACGCGGTCACCGGCCCCACTCGGCGCCTACTCGGCCAGCAGGACGACGAGCATCTCGGCCACGCAGGCCGGCTTGTCGACGCCGTCGATCTCGATGACGTGCTTCATGGTGACCTGCTTGCCCATGGGCAGGTCGTCGACCGCGACCAGGGTGACGTGGTCGCGCACCCGCTGGCCGACCTTGACCGGGTGGGGGAAGCGGACCTTGTTCAGGCCGTAGTTGAGCTTGGCGCCGGGGGTCTCGAAGGCGAAGACGGTGGTGCCGAGGGCCGGGATGAGCGACAGCGTGAGGTAGCCGTGGGCGATGGGACCGCCGAAGGGGCCCTCGTCGGCCCGCTCGACGTCGACGTGGATCCACTGGTGGTCGTCGGTGGCGTCGGCGAAGGTGTTGACCCGCTCCTGGGTGATCTCGAACCACTCGCCCGTGCCGAGCTCCTCGCCGACCGCGCCCGCGACGTCGTCGAGGCTGGTGAAGGTGCGCATGCGGGTCCTCCGGGAGGGTCGGCCCGCCGCGCTCGGGAGCGCCGTCCGGCGGTGCTTGGATGGGTCCGTGCAACCTACACGCGAGCAGGTCCGGACCGCCCCCAAGGTCCTCCTCCACGACCACCTCGACGGCGGCCTGCGCCCGGCCACCGTGCTCGAGCTCGCCGCCGAGGTCGGCCACCCGCTGCCCGAGGGCAACGACGCGAGCGCCGAGGCCCTGGGTGAGTGGTTCGCCGAGGCGGCCGACTCCGGCTCGCTCGTGCGCTACCTCGAGACCTTCGACCACACCGTCGCGGTGATGCAGACCGGCCCCGCCATCGCCCGGGTGGCGCGCGAGTGCGTCGAGGACCTCGCCTCCGACGGGGTCGTGTACGCCGAGGTGCGCTACGCCCCCGAGCAGCACGTGCAGCAGGGCCTGACCCTCGACGAGGTCGTCGCGGCCGTGCAGGAGGGCTTCGAGGCGGGCGTCGCCGCGGCCGAGGCGGCCGGTCACCGGATCGTGGTGCGCCAGCTGCTGACCGCGATGCGCCACCAGGCCCGCTCGATGGAGATCGCCGAGCTCGCCGTGGCCTGGCGCGACCGCGGCGTCGCCGGGTTCGACATCGCCGGGGCCGAGGCGGGCTACCCGCCCACCCGCCACCTCGACGCCTTCGAGTACCTCCAGCGCGAGAACTCCCACTTCACCATCCACGCCGGTGAGGCCTTCGGGTTGCCGTCGATCTGGCAGGCCATCCAGTGGTGCGGCGCCGACCGCCTCGGCCACGGCGTGCGCATCGTCGACGACATCACCGTCGCCGACGACGGCTCGGTCGAGCTCGGCCGGCTGGCCGCCTACGTGCGCGACCAGCGCATCCCGCTCGAGATGTGCCCGGCCTCCAACGTGCAGACCGGTGCCGCCGAGAGCATCGCCGAGCACCCGATCGGCCTGCTCACGCGGCTGCGCTTCCGGGTCACCGTCAACACCGACAACCGGCTGATGAGCCGCACCTCGATGACCGACGAGATGCACGCGCTGGTCGAGGCCTTCGACTACGACCTCACTGACTTGCGCTGGTTCACCATCAACGCGATGAAGTCGGCCTTCCTGCCCTTCGACGAGCGGCTCGCGCTCATCGACGAGGTCATCAAGCCCGGGTACGCCGCCCTGTCGGCAGGCTGACCGGCGCGACCACCGCCCACGGCGCGCCCCACCCGGCCACGGCGTCGCCGTGCACCCAGTCGAACCGGCTGATGGTCACCTCGACGCCGTCGTCGGGGTCCCGCAGCCGGAGCGCGTGGTCGCCGGCACGGGTGGCCAGGGCGACCTGGCCCGGGCCGGTGCGCTCGCCCAGGTGCACCTGGGCCGCCTGGCCCTCGGCGGCCGCGCGCGCCGCGACGTCGTAGGACGCGCCGCGGTCCTCGGCGTCGACGACGGTGACCTCCCAGGTGCGGTGGCCGCGGCTGGTCAGCTCGGCCGCCGACTCCCAGGGCCCGGTGCCGAGGGTGCCGGTGCCGACGGCGTCACGGGTGTCACTGGTGTCACGGCGGTGCCGCGGGGCGGACGCCGTGGGCGTGGGCCGTTCCGGGCGCCGGCGACCGCTGCGCCGGCGTCGGCCGCCGCCGCCACCGACCGGGGCGGCGACGAGGGCGCCGCCCACCGGGGCGGGGGCGGGCGCCTGCTGCGGCTCCGGCCGGGCGGGGGGCTCCGGCTCGGGGGCCGGAGGGCGCACCTCGTGGGTGGCGGAGGCGAGCCGGGTGCGGAACGCGTGGTGCGCGGCGTCGGCCTCGCCGTAGGCCCGCTCCAGCTCCTCGACCGAGCGGCGCAGCACGGCGACGGAGTCGGCCAGCCGCTCGCGCCACTCCTCGGGCGCCGCCGGGTCACCACCCCAGTCGACGGCGTGCAGGGCGTGGAAGGCGTCGGCGTGGCGGTGGCGGGCGGCCTGCAGGTCCTCGGCCAGGCCGTCCAGGGCGGCCTCGACGGCGTACGACGCGGCGGGCACGACCTCGGCCCGGCGGTGCAGGTCGGCGACCGAGCGGCGCGCGTCGTCGCCGGAGCCGCCGATCCACGCGTGCTCGCCGACCCCGGCGCCGAGCTCGGCGACGTGCTCGCCGGCCCGGGCGGTGGCAGCCCCGACCTCGTGCCAGTCGTCGGCCGCTCCCAACAACGCCTCGGGCGCGGGGCCCGGGGCGTGCGTGACCACGGCGAACAGGCGACGCACCGCGTCCTCGACCTGCACCGCGGCCTCCGCCGGGTGGCGCGGGTCGATGCGGCCGACGGTCTCGGCGAGGGGCCGCAGGTCGGCCCCGACCTCAGCGGCCGGCCGCACGGACGTCCTCGCGGGTCTGGTGCTCGGCCGCCTGCATCGCGGCCGCGCCGTCGGCCAGGCCGTCGCGGTGGGTGGCCAGCGTCCCGCTGAGCCCGTCGAGCAGGTCGCGGACCTCGCCCGCGGCCCGGGCCAGGTCGAGACCGAGGTCGCCGAGGTCGGGACCGGCGTCGGCGAGCGCGACCGCGCGCAGGCGGGCGGTGGCGAGCTCGCGCTCGGCGTCGTCGGCGTGGCGGCCGGCGGCGCGCACGGCGTCGGGGTCGATGCGCACGTCCATCTCCGCGGCGTGCCCGGTGCCCGTGCTGGTCAAACGGGCGTGACGGTGAACCAGGGGTGCGACCAGCCGGCCAGCCGGAGCGTGCCGGCGGCGGTCCGCTCCCGGTCGAGGCGCACGCCGGCGCCGGCGGCCGGCTCGTAGACCCGGACCTCGGGTCCGGGGCCGGGCAGGGCCAGCACGACGTGGCGGGGGAGCCAGCGGTCGCCGACGAAGAGCGCACCCCCGGCCTGCAACCGGTCGTGCGCGGCAGCCCGTCGCGCCCGGCCCCACCGGACCAGGCGCACCCGGTGCCGCACGCCCGTGACGGCGGAGAGCTCGCGGGCCACCGCCCACGGCGGCGTGCCGAGGAGCCGGGTCCAGGGCGGCTGGGGACGACCGCGGAGCACGAGGCGCACCAGGCGGCGGTGGGTGGCGAGCACGTCGGCCCCGAACGTGGCCCGCCGTGCCCCGGGGTCGCGGTCCGCGGCGAGGTCGGCCGCCACGACGACGCACGCGGCGCCGCAGCTGCGCCGGTCGGGCTGGCGCAGGCCGGCCACGCTCGGCGGAGCGGTCACCGGTCGGCCCGGCTCGCCCGACGCAGCCGGTCGATGTCGGCGGCGGCCTCGGTGGGGGTGACGGGCCGGCAGCCGAGCTGCTCGGCGTGGGCCACCACCGACCGCTGGGCGCGCATCAGGGCCAGGCCGCGGCGGACCAGGACGAGGGGTGGCTTGCGCCGCTCGCGCAGGTCGCGGACCAGGCGCAGCCAGAACGTGACGACCGGGCGTCGGCGTACGCAGAAGGCTGCGGCGAGCAGGCCCTCGGCCTCCAGCGGTCGGACGACCTCCTGGGCGAAGATGCCCTCGGCGACCAGCAGCGGCGCCCCGCCGAGGTCGAGGTGCTGCCACCCGGTGCGGCCGTCGCGGGCCAGCTCGTAGACCGGCACGTCGCCGCCGCCGTCGCGGCAGATCGCGACCATCGCCGCCACGGCCTCCTCGCGCAGCCAGGACGCGGGGTCGTCCCAGTCGACGATGCCGCGGTTGGGTCCGGCGGTGATGCGCGGGTTGGTCGGGTCGGCCCCGTCCTTGTAGAAGTCGTCGAGCCGCAGCACCGGCAGGTCGAGCCGCTCGGCGAGCCGGGACTTGCCGGAGCCCGACGGCCCCGCCAGGACCACGACCCGGGCCATCGCGCTCACACGCCCATCGGGTGCCACACCGTCTTGATCTCCACGAAGTCGGTCATGGTGTCCAGCCCCGGGGTGGCGGTGAAGTCGGGCTCGGCCGCGGGGGCGCGGCGCACCCGCTTGAGGTTGTCGGCGGCGGCGACCTCGAGGTCGGTGGCCAGGGCGTCGCCCGCCTCGGCCGGCTCGAGGCCCCGGACCCCGCCGAGGTCGATGGCGTTGACGTCCATGTGGGCGGCCAGCCAGGGACCGATGGTCGCCGCGTCGCCGGTGAGCAGGTTGACGACCCCGCCGGGCACGTCGGAGGTGGCCAGGACCTCGGCCAGGTTGACCGCGGGCAGCGGGCGGCGGAAGGAGGAGACCACGACGGCGCTGTTGCCGGTGACCACGACCGGGGCCAGGACGGAGACCAGGCCGAGCAGCGAGGACTCCTGGGGCGCCAGCACCGCGACCACGCCGGTGGGCTCGGGCGTCGAGAGGTTGAAGAACGGCCCGGCGACCGGGTTGGCGCCGCCGACGACCTGGGTCAGCTTGTCGGCCCACCCGGCGTACCAGACGAGGCGGTCGACGGCGGCGTCGACGACGGCGCCGGCCCGCGAGGCCGAGAGGCCCTCGGACTGCTGGACGGCGACGACGAACTGCGGTCGGCGGTCCTCGAGCACCTCGGCGACGCGGTAGAGCACCTGGGCCCGGTTGTAGGCGGTGCGGCCCGACCAGCCGCCGAAGGCCTTGCGGGCGGCGACGACGGCGTCGCGGGCGTCCTTGCGCGAGGCGAGGGCGGCGTTGGCCACGAAGGTCCCCTTGGCGTCCTCGACGGGGTAGGAGTAGCCGGACTCGGATCGGGGGAACGCCCCGCCGACGTACAGCTTGTAGGTCTTGCGGACGTCGATGCGCGCAGCCATCAGAGGTCGCCGCCCTTCAGGTAGGCGGCGAGCCCGTGCCGGCCGCCCTCGCGGCCCTGGCCGGACTCCTTGTAGCCGCCGAACGGACTGGTCGGGTCGAACTTGTTGAACGTGTTGGCCCACACGACGCCGGCCTTGAGCTGCGAGGCGACGTGCAGGATGCGCGAGCCCTTCTCGGTCCAGACCCCCGCCGACAGGCCGTACGGCGTGTTGTTGGCCTTCTCGACCGCCTCCGACGGCGTGCGGAACGTCAGCACCGAGAGCACCGGGCCGAAGATCTCCTCGCGGGCGATGCGGTGGGCCTGGGAGACGCCGGTGAACAGCGTCGGCGGGAACCAGAAGCCGCGGTCGGGCAGCTCGCACGGCGCCGACCAGCGGCCGGCGCCCTCCTGCTCGCCGATGGCGCTGAGCTCGCGGATGCGGGCCAGCTGCTCGGCGGAGTTGATGGCGCCGACGTCGGTGTTCTTGTCGAGCGGGTCACCGACCCGGAGCGTCGCCATGCGCCGCTTGAGCCGGGCCAGCACCTCCTCGGCCACCGACTCCTGCACCAGCAGCCGCGAGCCCGCGCAGCACACGTGGCCCTGGTTGAAGAAGATGCCGTCGACGATGCCCTCGACGGCCTCGTCGAGCGGAGCGTCGTCGAAGACGATGTTGGCGGCCTTGCCACCGAGCTCGAGGGTGACCTTCTTGCTGGTCCCGGCCACGGTGCGGGCGATCGCCTTGCCGACCTCGGTCGAACCGGTGAAGGCGACCTTGTCGACGTCGGGGTGGGCGACCAGGGCCTGGCCGGTCGCGCCGGCGCCGGTGACGATGTTGACCACGCCCGCCGGCAGGTCGGCCTGCTGGCAGATCTCCGCGAACAGCAGCGCCGTCAGCGGCGTCGTCTCGGCCGGCTTGAGCACCACGGTGTTGCCGCAGGCCAAGGCCGGGGCGACCTTCCACGCCAGCATCAGCAGCGGGAAGTTCCACGGGATGACCTGCCCGGCGACGCCGATCGGGGTCGTGCCGTAGCCGGACCACTCGAGCTTGTCGGCCCAGCCGGCGTAGTAGAAGAAGTGCGCGGCGACGATCGGGACGTCGACGTCACGTGCCTCGCGGATCGGCTTGCCGTTGTCGAGGGACTCCAGCACGGCCAGCTCGCGCGAGCGCTCCTGGATGATGCGGGCGATCCGGTAGAGGTACTTGGCCCGCTCGGCGCCGGGCATCCGCGACCACGTGCGGTCGTGGGCGCGGCGGGCGGCCTTGACCGCGGCCTCGACGTCGGCGGCGTCGGCCTCGGCGACCTCGGAGAGGACCTCCTCGGTCGCCGGGTTGACCGTCTTGAACGGCGTGCCGTGGCCGTCGACGAACTCGCCGCCGATGAACAGGCCGTAGGACGGCTTGACGTCGACGACCGCGCGCGACTCGGGGGCGGGGGCGTACTCGAAGACAGACATCGTGATCGGTCCCTGGTCCTGCTCAGTCGAGGGTGAAGTAGTCGGGGCCGGAGTAGCGGCCGGTGGTCAGCTTGGTGCGCTGCATCAGCAGCTCGTTGAGCAGCGTCGAGGCGCCGAAGCGGAACCACTCGGGCACCAGCCAGTCGGCGCCGGCGACCTCGTTGACCACGACGAGGTACTTGATCGCGTCCTTGCTCGTGCGGATGCCGCCCGCGGGCTTGACGCCCACCATGTGGCCCGTCGCCTCGCGGAAGTCGCGCACCGCCTCGAGCATCACCATCGTCACCGGCAGCGTGGCGGCCGGCTGGACCTTGCCCGTCGAGGTCTTGATGAAGTGCCCACCGGCCATCATGGCCAGCCAGCTCGCCCGGCGTACGTTGTCGTAGGTCTGGAGCTCGCCGGTCTCGAAGATGACCTTGAGGTGGGCGCTGCCCCCGTCGGGCTTGGCGCAGGCCTCGCGGACGGCCACGATCTCCTCGAAGACCTGCAGGTAGCGCCCGGAGAGGAACGCGCCGCGGTCGATGACCATGTCGATCTCGTCGGCCCCGGCCTCCACCGCGTCGCGGGTGTCGGCGAGCTTGACGTCGAGGGCGGCACGGCCGCTGGGGAAGGCCGTGGCCACCGCGGCGACGTGGACGCCCGAGGCGCCCAGGGTCTCCTTGGCCGTGGCCACCATGTCGGGGTAGACGCAGACCGCGGCGACCTGCGGGCAGGTCGGGTCGGCCGGGTCGGGCCGCTGGGCCTTCGACGCGAGCGCCCGGACCTTGCCGTGGGTGTCGGCGCCCTCGAGGGTCGTCAGGTCGACCATCCGGATGGCCAGGTCGAGCGCCTGCGCCTTGGCGGTGGTCTTGATCGACCGGGTGCCGAGCATGGCGGCACGGGCCTCCGCGCCGACCTGGTCGACCCCGGGTAGACCGTGCAGGAACCGCCTCAGCGAGGCCTCGGACCGGGTCACGTCGGAGAAGTCCGTGGCGAGCGTGGGCATCGGTCCAGCATAGGGTTCGGCGCGTGGACAGCGACAACTCGGACGAGCGGTTCCGGCCCAGCAACGGGCGGGTCAGCGGGGTGTCCGCGATCGCCCTCGGGGTGGTCGTGGTGGGCTTCGTGCTCGCCGACGAGGGCGACCTGTCCTGGCCCGCCTTCGTGTTCGGCCTGCTCCTCGTCGGGACGGGCTGGACGGTCTTCCTGCGCCCCGCGGTCTCGATCGAGGGCGGCGACCTCGTGCTGCGCGGGATGCTGCAGACGGTGCGGCTGCCGCTGGTGGCGGTCGAGCACGTCGTCGTGCGCCGCGTGCTGGCCGTGCTGGCCTTCGACCGCCGCTGGACCTCGCCCGCGATCAGCCGCGGTCGACGCGAGCTGCGCTCCACCGACCGCGGGACCGCGCGGGACGGCGGAGGGGGCGCGACCGGTGGCGCGGGTGCCGGCGACGTCTACGGCGTGTTCGTCGAGGAGCGCATCCGCCGGGCCGCCGACGACGCGCGCGCCCAGGCGGGACCCGGGGCCGACCGGGGCGTCGTGCGCCGGGAGTGGGCGTGGCTCGAGATCGCCTGGCTGGGCGCGACCGGGGTGCTGCTGCTCGTCCTGCTGCTGGTCTGAGGCGGCGACGGTCGGCCTCGGCCGGCCTCAGCCCAGGCCGGCGGCGGCGCGGATGTCGGTGCCGAGCGCGTCGAGCCGGGTCGCGGCGCTGATGCGGGCGGCCTCGACGCCGTCCTCCTGGCCGGCCTCGACCGGCACGACGACCTCGAGGTAGCACTTGACCTTGGGCTCGGTGCCGCTCGGGCGGACGATGACCCGGGCGCCGTCGGCGAGCCGGTAGCGCAGGCCGTCGGTCGGCGGCAGCCCGCCGACGCCCTCGCCGAGGTCGTCGACCCCGAGGACCGCGAGGCCGCCGAGCTCGGCGGGCGGCTGCTCCCGCAGCCGCTGCATGGCGGCCGGGATGAGCGCGAGGTCGGCCACCCGCACCGAGACCTGGTCGGTGGCGTGCAGGCCGTGCTCGCGAGCGATGTCGTCGAGCAGGTCGACCAGCGTGCGGCCGTCGGCCTTGAGCTCGGCGGCCAGCTCGCACAGCAGCAGCAGGGCCGAGACGCCGTCCTTGTCGCGGACGTGCTCGGGGTCGACGCAGTAGCCGAGCGCCTCCTCGTAGCCGAAGGCCAGGCCCTCGGCGCGGGCGATCCACTTGAAGCCGGTCAACGTCTCGGCGTACGGCTGGCCGGCGGCGGTGGCCAGCTTGCCGAGCAGCGAGGACGACACGATCGAGCAGGCGAAGGTGCCGGTGCGGCCGCGGGCGAGCAGGTGGTGGGCGAGCAGGGCGCCCACCTCGTCTCCGCGCAGCATCCGCCAGCCCGTCTCGCCCGGCACCGCGGCGGCGCACCGGTCGGCGTCGGGGTCGTTGGCCACGACCAGGTCGGCGTCGGTCTGCGCGGCCAGCTCGAGCGCGAGGTCCATGGCCCCGGGCTCCTCGGGGTTGGGGAAGCCGACCGTCGGGAAGTCCGGGTCGGGCTGCTCCTGGCGCTCCACCACCCGCGGTGCGGCGAACCCCGCCGTCTCGAGCACCTGCAGCACCGACGGCCCACCGACACCGTGCAGCGGCGTGTAGACGAGGTCGAGGTCGCGCGGCCCGTCGCTGGCGAGCCCGGCGACGGTGTCGAGGTAGTGGTCGACGACGTCCTCGCCGAGCACGGTGCCGGCCGGGCCACGCGGCACGTCGGCCAGCCGGCCCACGGCGTCGATCCGGGCCGCGATCTCGGCGTCGGCGGGCGGCACGATCTGGCTGCCGTCGCCCAGGTAGACCTTGTAGCCGTTGTCCTGGGGCGGGTTGTGGCTGGCGGTCACCATCACGCCGGCGGCGCAGCCGAGCTCGCGGATCGCGAAGGCCAGCACCGGCGTCGGCAGCGGCCGGGGCATCACCCACGCCGCGATCCCGGCCCCGGTCATCACCTCGGCGGTGTCGCGGGCGAAGACGTCGGAGTCGTGCCGGGCGTCGTACCCGATGACGACCGAGAGGTGGCCCGAGCCGCCCTCGCTCGCGTGCTGGTCGAGCAGGTACGCCGCCAGCCCGGCCGCGGCGCGGGTGACCACGACCCGGTTCATCCGGTGGGAGCCAGCACCGAGCGCCCCGCGCAAGCCGGCCGTGCCGAACTCCAGGGTGCCCCGGAACCGGTCGGCCAGGTCGGCCGTCGCGGCCTCGTCGCCGGCCTCGACCGCCGCCACCACGGACCCGAGCTCCTGCTGCGTCCGGGGGTCGGGATCCTCGGCCATCCAGGCGCGGGCGCGGCCGAGCAGGACGTCGACGTCGGGGCTCATGCCTGGCACCGTAGCGCTCGTGGACGACCGGCCCGACCGCCCTCCGGTGGCCCGGTCGATCGTCGCGCTGGCCGACCGGATCGGCCGGCCGGCGTTCGTCGCGGTGTGCGTCGACCTGCTGGGTGGCGCGCCCCGCGAGCGGTACGTCGAGGAGCTGCGCGCCCTCACCGGGCACGACGAGAGCCTCCTGGACCCCGACCGGTGGCAGGACTCCTGGGTCCGGTCGCGGGGCGCCCGCGGGCTGCTGCACGTCTGGTCGGACGGCGCGACCACGGCGGTGGTCGCGGGGCTCGACGACGAGCACTACCGGCCTGCCGAGATGTGCCTGAAGGTCGCGACCCGCTGGGCGTCGCCGGCGCGGGCGAGGGAGCCGCTCGGCTCCTGCGCCACGAGCTGCCGCGGGTGCGGGTCCAGGCGCTGCGGTGCCTGGCGGTCAGCGGCGACGTCGAGCACGTGGACGGCGTACGACGAGCGCTGGACGACCCGCACCCCGATGTCGCGGCCCGGGCGGGCCTCGTGCTCGAGGTGCTGCACCGCCGCCTCGACCTGCGCTGACCCGTCGTGGGACCTCCGACGGGTCGGTGCGCCGGGGGTCAGTCGACGAAGTGGTCGCCCTCGAAGGTGCGCTGGGTGTTGTCGACCTCGGCGTTCTCGGGGCGGTTGGCGGGGTCGAGGCGACGGGCGCGCTCCTCCTCGATCTCGCGCTGCTCCTCCTCGCTGACCTCCATCTCGCGGAACCGCTTGCTGGGGTCGGAGCTGCCGACCTGACCCTCCTGCTGCTCCTCGCCCTCGCCCTCGGCGACGGGGTTCTCGGCGTGGTCGGGGTCGTCGTAGGTCATGGCAGCACCGCACCACCGGGGCCGCAGGCCCGTGCCCACCCCTAGGGGCGAGGTCCGGGCCTGCGGGTCGACCGCGACGACGGGTCAGGCGTCGATGGTGCTCATGTCGCCGTAGCGGTCGCCGACGACCGCGTCGGCCGGGACGGCCTCGGCGATGCGCACCAGGTCGTCGGCGGTGAGCTCGACGACGGCGGCGCCGAGGTTCTCCTCGAGGTAGCGCACCCGCTTGGTGCCGGGGATCGGGGCGACGGCGAGCTCGTCGTCGCCCTGGGCGAGGACCCAGGCCAGGGCCAGCTGGCCGGGGGTGCAGCCCTTCTCCTCGGCGATGCCCCGCACGGTGTCGACCAGGCGCAGGTTGGCGTCGAGCGCCTCGCCCTGGAGCCGCGGGAAGCGACCGGCGGCGCGGGAGTCGCCGTCCTCGAGGGAGTCGCGGGTCACCGCGCCGGTGAGGATCCCGCGCCCGAGGGGGGAGTAGGGCACCAGGCCGATGCCGAGCTCGCGCAGCACCGGGGCGATCTCGGCCTCGAGGTCGCGGGTGAACAGCGAGTACTCCGTCTGCAGCGCGGTGATGGGGTGCACGGCGTGGGCGCGACGGATCGTCTCGGGCCCGGCCTCGGACAGCCCGAGGTGGCGGACCTTGCCGGCCTCGACGAGCTCCTCCATCGCGCCGACGGTCTCCTCGATCGGGACGGTCTTGTCGACGCGGTGCTGGTAGTAGAGGTCGATGTGGTCGACGCCGAGCCGCTGCAGGGAGGCGTCGCAGGCCGCGCGGACGTACTCCGGGCGACCGTTGACGCCGAGGAACCCGCCGTCCTCGGACCGCTCGTTGCCGAACTTGGTGGCCACGACGACGCCGTCGCGGCCCTGGCTGCTGCTGGCGATGGCACGGCCGACGAGGCGCTCGTTGGTGAACGGGCCGTACATGTCGGCGGTGTCGAGGAAGGTGACGCCTAGGTCGAGGGCGCGGTGGATGGTGTCGATGCCGCCCTGCTCGTCGGGCGTGCCGTAGAACTCCGACATCCCCATGCAGCCCAGGCCGAGGGCCGAGACGTCGAGCGGGGAGGCGGTGCCGAGGGTGCGGGTCTCCAGGTGCGGTGTGCTCATGTCGTCCACCTTGCTCCTTGGAGCGCGCTCCAGGTCAAGCGGTCGGTGCGGACCCGCACGGCCGGCCGCCGGCGTCAGGCCGCGCCCGGTCCCTGCTCGCGCGCCTCGAGCGCCTCGGTGTAGAGGCCGATCTTGTGGTCGATCGCGCCGAGGTGGTCCTGCACCTCGGCGAGCCGGGCCAGCACCGTGCGGCGGTGCTCGCGCAGCAGCTCGAGGCGGTCGGCCTCGGTGCCGTCGCCGGCGCGCACCAGGTCGGCGTAGCGACGGACGTCGCGGATGGTCATGCCGGTCGAGCGCAACCGGGTGACCAGCTCGATCCACCGCAGGTCGGGGGCGGAGTAGCGGCGGTGGCCGCTCGCGGCGCGTCCGACCGGGCGCAGCAGCAGCCCGTCGCGCTCGTAGTAGCGCAGCGCGTCGGTGGACAGGCCGAGCCGCTCGGCGGCCTCGGCGATGGTCAGGCCCTCGGTCACGCCCCCAGTGCACCCTGGAGCGCACTCCGGGTCAAGCGCGGCCGCTCGGCGTACGCCGTCGGGGCGCGGGGTCCTCAGGCGGTCGGCGCGGGTGCGCCCAGCATGCCGACGACCATCGCCACGAGGTTGGCCGCGAACGGCCCGTCGGGCAGCTGGGCCCGGCCGTCGGCCCGCTCGGCCGCCCGGCCGCGGTCGGCGACCGTGCGCAGGGTGAAGGCCGCCACCAGGGCCAGCCGCTCGGCCCGCACCTCGGCGGCCATCGGCGGCATCCGCTCCTCGGCGAGGGCGAAGGCCTCGTAGCCCCCGGTGCGGTGCAGCACCACGACGACGGCCGGGTCCATCTGCTCGTCGGCGTCGTCGACGAGCTGGGCGAGGATGCTGAGGTAGGCGCGCTGCTGCGGGCCCATCGCGGCCAGCTCGACGGCCGGCAGCGTCAGGGCCTCGACCGCCGAGACCAGGTCGTCGTCCGGCTGCTCCTGCGCCCGGGTCAGCAGCTCGCGCTGCCGGTCGGCGATGAGGTCGACGTGCCGCTCCAGGACCGCGACGAGCATCCCGGTGCGGGAGCCGAAGTGGTAGTGCACCGCGCCGCGGTTGCGCTGCCCCGCGCGGCGTGTGATCTCGAGCAGCGAGGCGGTGTGGACGCCGTCGTAGGCGAACCCCAGCGTCGCGGCCTCGACCAGGAGGCGGCGGGTGCGCTCGCCGGCGCCCGCCTCCAGGACGTCCTGGTCGGTCTTCGGGACGGTCGTCGGGTCGGTCGTCGGGTCGGTCGTCGGGTCGGTCTCGTCGGCCCGCTGGGGGGTCCGGTCGGCCACGGTCAGATCCCCGGCACGACGCGGCCGAGCAGGTCGCCCATCCGGCTGGCCGCGGCCCGGCCGGCCTCGAGCACCTCGGCGTGGTCGAGGGGCTCGCCGCTGATGCCGGCGGCCAGGTTGGTGACCAGGCTGATGCCGAGCACCTCCAGGCCGGCCTCGCGGGCGGCGATCGCCTCCAGCGTCGTGCTCATGCCGACGAGGTGGCCGCCGATGGCGCGCACCATCCCGATCTCGGCCGGGGTCTCGTAGTGCGGCCCGGGGAACTGCACGTAGACGCCCTCGTCCAGGCTCGGGTCGACCTCGCGGCACAGCGCCCGCAGCCGCGGGGAGTAGAGGTCGGTGAGGTCGACAAAATTGGCGCCCTCGATGGGGCTGCGGGCCGTCAGGTTGATGTGGTCGCTGATCAGCACGGGCGTGCCCGGGCTCCAGGTCTCCTTCAGCCCGCCGCAGCCGTTGGTCAGCACGATCGCCCGGCAACCCGCGGCCGCCGCCGTCCGCACGCCGTGCACGACCGCTGCGACCCCGCGGCCCTCGTAGTAGTGGGTGCGGCTGAGGAAGACCAGCAGCTGCCGGTCGCCGGCGCTGATGGAGCGGATCTTGCCCGCGTGCCCGGCGACCGCGGCCGGCGCGAAGCCCGGCAGGTCGGTGGTGTCGATCTCGGCCGTCGCCTCGCCCAGTGCGTCGACCGCCGGCAGCCAGCCGCTGCCGAGGACCAGGGCGACGTCGTGCGACTCGCGCCCGGTCAGCTCGGCGAGCCGCTCCGCCGCGCGGCGGGCCAGGTCGTGGGGGGACTCCGGGGTGCTCTGGTCGTTCACGGTCGACGACTCTAGGGCGCGGGCGGCCGGGGAGGGCTACAGGGAGCGGCAGGGACGACGGCGGAGTGCTGCGACGTAGTCGTCGGGCGCGTCGGCCGCCTCGGCCGCGTCGGCCAGCACGCCAATGGTGACGGCCGAGGGCAGCCCGCCCTCGTAGGCGTCGAGGACGTAGGTCCACACCACCATCTCGCCGGTCATCGTGGAGACCCGCACCTTGGTCTTGCGGTAGAGCCCGGTGTCGGCCTGCTCCCAGCCGTCCAGGGTCCGCTCGTCGGCCGGCACGACGTCGTACACCGCGACGTAGACCTGCTCCAGGGGGTCCTGGACGAGGGTGGGCAGGGCGCCGTCCCAGCCGTGCTCCTCGCCGCCGAACGTCAGTCGCCAACCGGTGAGCCAGCCGGTCGTCCGCAGCGGCGAGTGGGGGCACCGCTCCGCCATCCGGAGCGGGTCGAGGTTGCTCCCGTAGGCGGCGTACAGCGTCACGGGGAGGAGAGTAGTGCCCGCCTCGGATCGCCCTCGGTGCCGCACTAAGATCGGAGGGTGAGCCACTTCGATGTCCTCGTCCTCGGTGCCGGCCCCGGTGGGTACGTCGCCGCCATCCGCGCCGCCCAGCTCGGCAAGTCCGTCGCGGTCGTGGAGGAGAAGTACTGGGGCGGCGTCTGCCTCAACGTCGGCTGCATCCCCAGCAAGGCGCTGCTGAAGAACGCCGAGCTCGCCCACGTGCTCACCCACGAGAAGGCCAAGTACGGCATCGAGGGCGACGTCACCATGTCGTTCTCGCCCACCTGGAAGCGCAGTCGCCAGGTCAGCGCCGGCATCGTCAAGGGCGTCCACTTCCTGATGAAGAAGAACAAGATCACCGAGATCGACGGCTGGGGCACCCTCACCTCCGCCACCGGGATCGACGTCAAGGGCAAGGACGGCGAGTCGACCTCGCACACCTTCGACAACCTCATCCTCGCCCCGGGCGCGACCGTGCGCACCGTGCCCGGCGTGACCATCGGCGGCAACGTCGTCACCTACGAGGAGCAGATCCTCGACGAGGACCTGCCGTCCTCCATCGTCATCGGCGGCTCGGGCGCCATCGGCGTCGAGTTCGCCTACATCATGCGCAACTTCGGGGTCGAGGTGACCATCGTCGAGTACCTCGACCGGATGGTCCCCACCGAGGACGCCGACGTGTCCAAGGAGCTCGCCAAGCACTACAAGAAGCTCGGCGTGAAGGTCATGACCGGCACCGCCGTCAAGGGCGTCGAGGACACCGGCTCCGGCGTCAAGGTCACCGTCGCCCCCGCCGCCGGTGGCGACGAGCAGGTGCTCGAGGCCGACAAGTTCCTCGCCGCCTTCGGCTTCGCGCCCCGCCTGGAGGGCTACGGCCTGGAGAACACCGGCGTCGAGACCACCGAGCGCGGCGCCATCGCCGTCGACGGCTTCGGCCGCACCAACGTCGAGAACGTCTACGCCATCGGCGACGTCACCGGCAAGCTCATGCTCGCCCACGTCGCCGAGGCCATGGGCATCGTCGCCGCCGAGACCCTCGCCGGCGCCGAGACCATGGAGTTCGACTTCGCGATGGTCCCGCGGGCGACCTACTGCCAGCCCCAGATCGCCTCCTTCGGCTACACCGAGGCCCAGGCCAAGGAGAAGGGGTACGACGTCAAGGTGTCGACCTTCCCGTTCTCGGCCAACGGCAAGGCCCAGGGCCTCGGCGACGCCGTCGGGTTCGTCAAGGTGGTCGCCGACGGCGAGCACAACGAGTTCCTCGGCGCCCACCTGATCGGCCCCGACGTCACCGAGCAGCTGCCCGTGCTGACCCTGGCCCAGCAGTGGGACCTCACCGCCGACGAGGTCTCCCGCAACATCTTCGCCCACCCCACGCTCTCCGAGGCCGTCAAGGAGGCCGTGCACGGCATCGCCGGCCACATGATCAACTTCTGATCTGTCTGGTCGCCTGCGGTTCGGCACCCGCGGCCGGGCGCGGCCACTCCGGTTCGCTGCCGCCGGCGTGGGCAGCGCGCCCGTCCCGCGGGCGGCCTCCCTCCGGCTCCGTGCGCCGTGTGGTCCGGTCTGAGCGGGGCCCGGCGCCTGTGCCCCCGTGCGCCGTGTGGCTCGGTCTGCTCGCCAGACTCCACGGTGGTCGAGGAAGGCCGCCTGGCGGCCTGTCTCGAGACCACGCACTGCTCCGCCCCGCCGCTTCGCGGCGACCTTCAGCCGTCCTTGACCCGGAGCCTCGCCCGATCGACTGACGGCGCGCTCAACGGCACGGGCTCCGCCCGCGCCGCCGCTGGCGCGGCCGCCCTCGATGACTTCTGTCGCCGATCTCCCACTCCTGGCGGGGAACTACCGACCGGGAGTGGGAGATCCGCACCATGAGTGGTGCGCGTGTGGACTGTGGGGCGGGTGGCCGCGCTAGCGGCGGCGCGCCGAGCTTGCGAGGCGTCGCCGACAGCGCGCAGGTCGGCGGGCCGCGCGAGGCTCGGGGTCAGGGACCGCGAAGCGGCCGCGCAGCGGCGCGAGCGCAGCGAGCGTCCTTGACGCCGAGACGCGGCCTGCCACGCGCGCGGCCACCCGACCCACCACCCAGAGCGGCCGGCCCACGCGCGCACAGCCCGCGCCTGACCCGTCGTGGTCCACGACGGGTCAGCGCGGGTTCGGGGGAGGAGGTGGGGCGTCGATATCCTGGGAGGCATGAGCAGCGACAAGGTCGTCATCCTCGGTGGGGGACCCGGTGGCTACGAGGCGGCGATGGTGGCCGCCCAGATCGGCGCCGAGGTGACGATCGTCGACTCCCACGGCATTGGCGGGTCGGCCGTGCTGACCGACTGCGTGCCCAGCAAGACCCTCATCGCCACGGCCGAGGTGATGGCCGAGCTCGGGGGAGCGACCGAGCTGGGGCTCGACTTCTACGACCACGAGGGCGACGCCGCCCGGACGATCCGGGTCGACCTGGCCCGGGTCAACGGCCGGGTCAAGCAGCTCGCCGCCGACCAGTCGGCCGACATCAGCCGACGCCTGGAGAAGGACGGCGTCCGCGTCGTCCAGGGCGTCGGCCGGCTCGACGGGCCGTCGACGGTCGTCGTGGGCGGTCGCCGACCTGAGGACCCCGAGGTCGAGACGCTCGAGGCCGACGCCGTGCTCGTGGCCACCGGCGCGGCGCCGCGCACGCTGCCGAGCGCGCAGCCCGACGGCGAGCGCATCCTCACCTGGGAGCAGGTCTACGACCTCGACGAGGTCCCGACCGAGCTCGTGGTCGTCGGGTCGGGCGTCACCGGGGCCGAGTTCGCCAGCGCCTACCTCGCCCTCGGCATCCCGGTCACCCTGGTCTCCAGCCGCGACCGCGTGCTCCCCGGCGAGGACGCCGACGCCTCCCACGTGCTGGAGGAGGTCTCCAAGCGCCGCGGCATGACCGTGCTGTCGAAGTCGCGCATGGAGTCGGTGACCCGCGACGGCGACGTCGTCACCGTGCGGCTGACCGACGGTCGTGAGGTGCAGGCCAGCCACTGCATCCTCGCCCTCGGCTCGGTGCCCAACACTGCCGACATCGGTCTCGAGGAGGCCGGCGTCGTGCTCAAGGACGGCGGGTTCGTCAACGTCGACCGGGTCTCGCGCACCTCCGCCCGGGGCGTGTACGCCGCTGGCGACTGCACCGGCGTGCTGATGCTCGCCAGCGTGGCGGCCATGCAGGGCCGGATCGCGATGTGGCACTTCCTCGGCGACACGGTGCACCCGCTCGACCTCAAGAAGGTCTCCTCCAACGTGTTCACCGCCCCCGAGATCGCCACGGTCGGCTGGTCCCAGCAGGCCGTCGACGCGGGCGAGATCGCGGTCGAGTCGGTGACCCTGCCGCTCTCGGGCAACGCCCGGGCCAAGATGCAGGGCGTCCACGACGGCTTCGTCAAGCTCTTCAGCCGTCCCGGCACGGGCATCGTGGTCGGCGGCGTCGTCGTCGGCCCGCGGGCCAGCGAGCTCATCCACCCGGTCTCGATCGCGGTGGCCGAGTCGTTGACCACCGACCAGCTGGCGCAGGCCTTCACGGTCTACCCGTCCGTCAGCGGCTCGATCGCCGAGGCCGCGCGCCGGCTGCACCGCTACTGAGACCCGGCCGGCGGGTCGACCACCACGGCGGGAAGACCTCGCCCTGCTCGACGGCCAGGCGCGCCGCCGCGGTCTGCCCGTAGCGCCAGGCCGGTCGTCGTACGTCGGGAAGCGGTCGCCCGCCCCGTTGCGGACCAACGTCAGCGGCACGTAGCGGTCACCCACCCGCACCATCCGCGTGTCGGGGTGCTCGCCCCGTGCGAGACGCCGGGCATCCGCGGCGCACACGGGGACCTGGCGGGCGACGCCCCCGGGCGGGGCCCACGACACCTCGGTGGTCGACGGGCCGTGCTGGGGGTTGGAGAAGCACTCCTCGTGCTCGGCCGGCAGCGGCTCGCCGGCGACCGCGGCCAGGACGCAGGCCCTCTGGTGCCGTCCCTGGACCAGGGCGGTGTGCACGCCGACCAGGTCGTCGTCGGTCGTCGCGGCCTCGAGCAACGTCGTGGACCGCTCGTAGGACTCCAGCGCCCAGTGGTAGCGGTCGACGTCGTCGGGGCGAGGGTGTCGGTGAGGGTGTCGAGGTGCAGCTGCCCGAGCTCCTCCCCGAAGACCGTGACGTCCTCGCGCAGGTAGGCGCGGCGGGCGACGAAGGCGTCGTGCTCGGCGAGCTCGGCCTCGCGGCGACGGCGGCGGGCGGCGAACGGGTTGAGGGCCACCTGAGCTCCCTCTCCTGAGTGGGCCGGTGGCCCGGAGGCTAGGTCAGTTCCCCGAGGAGGTCACGCATCCGCCTGATCTCGGCGTTCTGCCCCGCGATGGTCTCGGTCGCCATGTCGCCGACGACGACGTCCTCGCCCTCGCCCAGCAGCTGCTCGGCCATCCGCACCGCACCCTGGTGGTGCTGGATCATCCCCTCGAGGAACAGGCGGTCGAACGTCGCGCCGTCGGCCGCCTCCAGCTCGTCGACCTGCTCCGGCGTGAGCATCCCGGCCATGCCCATGCCGGTCATGTCGGCCACGCTCTCGCGGGTCGGCTCGGGCTGGCCGTGGTCGACCAGCCACGTCGCCATGGTGATCACCTCACGACCCTGGCCCGCGTCGATGGACTCGGCCAGCCGGCGTACGCGTGGGTCGGTGGCCCGGTCGGGCACGAGCTCGGCCATGTCGAGCGCCTGGCTGTGGTGGGCCACCATCATCTGGAGGTACTCGGCGTCGGCGGTGTTCCAGTCGGCCGACTCGGGCGGGGCCGAGGCCTCGGGCATCGCGTGGCCCGTCCCGCCCCCGCTCGCGTGGGTCGAGGTCCCCGACCCGTGCTCGCCGTGGTCCCCGTCACGTGACGTAGGGTGCTCGGCAGCACAAGCCGACGCCGTCAGCAGGATCGCTGCTGCGGACACGGTCAGCGTTCTCGGAAGCACCTCTCGACCTTAGACGACCTCTCAGGAGCACAGGTGAAGCTGTTCGTCGCCGCCGGCGCGTTCGTCCTCACGGCGGGGCTGGCCTCGGCCATCCCGGCCACGGCCGACACCGCCCCGCCCATCGACCCCGCCAACCCGCCCACGTCCGGACCCGCGCTGAAGCAGTTCACCGAGCTGCCCGGCCAGGACATCGCCCGCATCGACCCCGCCACGCCGACCGTCCGCAGCGGCGAGGTCGACCGCAGCCGCAACATGCGCAACGTCGCCCGAGTGCCGCTCAGCGGACCCTTCGCCGCGGCGGGCTCGTTCGGCACCGACCTCGCCTTCAAGGGTCGCTACGCCATCGCGGGCAACTACAACGGCTTCACCGTCTACGACATCAAGCGGCCGACCCGCCCGCGGCAGGTGTCCCAGGTGGTGTGCCCGGGTTCGCAGAACGACGTCTCGATCTACCGCGACCTGCTGGTCCTCTCGGTCGACTCCCGCCGTGACAACGCCACCTGCACCAACAGCACGGCCACGCCCGCGCAGAGCCAGGCCGGCGCCTACTGGGAGGGCATCCGGGTCTTCGACATCAAGAACCCGCGCAAGCCTCGCTTCGTGACCTCGGTGGAGACCCAGTGCGGGTCGCACACCCACACGCTCGCCCCGAGCAAGAACGGCAAGGACGTCTTCGTCTACGTCTCCTCCTACGGGCCCAGCCCATCGCTCGCCCGGTGCCAGCCGCCGCACGACAAGATCAGCGTCGTCAAGGTGCCGGCGAAGAAGCCCGCCAAGGCGGCCGTGGTGGCCACCCCGGTGCTCTTCCCCGACGGCGGCACCACCGGTGACGACTACAGCAGCGACACCAGCGGCTGCCACGACATCACCGCGTTCCCGAGCAAGGACATCGCGGCCGGCGCCTGCATGGGCGACGGCATCCTGATGGACATCAAGAACCGCGCCAAGCCGCGGGTCATCGACCGGGTCGCCGACACCGAGAACTTCGCCTTCTGGCACTCGGCCACCTTCAACAACGCCGGCACCAAGGTCGTCTTCACCGACGAGCTCGGCGGCGGTGGCGGCGCGGAGTGCAACGACGACGTGGGCCCGCAGCGCGGCGCCAACGGCATCTACGACATCCGCAAGCGCAAGCTGAAGTTCGCCAGCTACTTCAAGATCCCGCGCGTGCAGTCCGACACCGAGAACTGCGTGGCCCACAACGGTTCGCTGGTCCCCGTGCCCGGGCGCGACATCATGGTGCAGGCCTGGTACCAGGGCGGCCAGTCGGTCTTCGACTTCACCGATTCCAAGCGGCCCCGTGAGCTCGAGCACTTCGACCGAGGCGCGATCAGCGACACCGCGCTGGTGACCGGTGGCTCGTGGTCGTCGTACTGGTACAACGGCTACGTCTACTCCAGCGACATCACCCGTGGCCTCGAGGTCTTCGCCATCGACACCCGGTGGGCCGAGAAGGCCGCCAAGAAGAGGTTCTCCACCTTCAACGCCCAGTCCCAGCCGTCCTTCAACGGCTGACCTGGCGGTCCCCGTGCGCCCCGTGCGCGTGCTCGCGAGGTCGGTGGCGGTGCTCCTCACCGCCACCGGCCTCGCGGCCGTCCCGGCCGACGCCGTCGTCGGCCAGGCCCGCGCCGTCGAGGTGTGGCTCGTCGGCAACGGCTACGGCCACGGCCACGGCCTGTCCCAGTGGGGCGCCCAGCGGCAGGCCGAGCGCGGTCGTACGGCGGGCCAGATCCTCTCCTTCTACTACCCCGGGTTGCGGTCAGGGACGGCCGGCGGCAACGTCCGGGTGCTGCTCACCGCCGACACCACCGACGACGTCGTCGTCCGCGACCGGCCGGGCCTGCGGCTGACCAGCCTCGGCAGCCGGCGCACCGTCTCGCTCGACCGCCCGGCCGCAGCCGTCAGGTGGCGCATCACGCCCGCCGGCCCCCGCGGCAGCGCCGTGTCGTGGAAGCCGCGCGGCGGTGCCTGGCGCCCGTGGCGCACGGTCCGCGGGCTCGCCCAGTTCTCCGCCGGCCCGTCGCCGGTGGTGCTGGTGACCCCGTCCGGGCCACGGGCCTACCGCGGCGCCCTGCGCTCGGCCGCCCCGAGCCGGACCTCCACGCGCCGCGACACCGTCAACGTCGTGCCGCTCGAGGCCTACGTGCGCGGCGTCGTCCCCCGCGAGGTCTACACCTCCTGGCGCCCGGCCACCCTGCGCGCGCAGGCCGTGGCCGCCCGCACCTACGCCGCGTTCGAGCGCACCGCGCGGGCCGGACAGTGGTGGCACGTCGACGACACGACCTCCTCCCAGGTGTACGGCGGCTCGGGCGACGAGGTCGCCAGCACCGACGCCGCCGTGGCGGCGACCCGGGGCCGCGTGCTGCTGCACCGCGGCCGACCGGCCTTCACCCAGTTCTCCGCCAGCAACGGCGGCTGGGCCGCGGCGGGCTCGCAGCCCTACCTGGCCGCCCGGCGCGACCCGTACGACGACACCTACCGCGGCTGGACCGCGACCGTCACCGCGGCCGCGGCGCAGCGGGCCTACCCGTCCATCGGCACCTTCCGTGGCGTCGAGGTGCTCACCCGCGACGGCCACGGCCAGTGGGGCGGTCGGGTGCTGCGGGTGCGGGTGCTGGGGTCCGAGGCCTCGCCCGTGGTCAGCGGCGAGGACTTCCGGTTCGCGTTCGGGCTGCGCTCGGAGTGGTTCAGCCTCCGCTGAGCCCTCCGGTCAGCCGACGACGGCGATCAGGTCGCCGCCCTCGACCGACTGCGTGCCGCTGAGCGTGACCCGCTCGACGCGGCCGCCCTGGGCGGCGGTGATGGAGGCCTCCATCTTCATCGCCTCGATGGTGGCCAGGGTCTGCCCGGCCTCGACGGTGTCGCCCTCGGCCACGAGCACCGTCACGACGCCCTGGTAGGGCGCGGCCACGTGGCGCGGGTTGCCGGGGTCAGCCTTCTCGGCCGCCTGCACCTCCGAGGCCACCGCCTTGTCGCGCACCGAGACCGGGCGCATCTGGCCGTTGATCATCGTCATGACGGTGCGGTAGCCCCGCTCGTCGGGATCGCTGATCGACTGCAGGCCGAGGATCAGCTGCTTGCCGGGCTCGAGCTCGACCGCGTGCTCCTCGCCGCGGCGCAGGCCGTAGAGGTAGTCGATGGTCGGCAGGACCGAGACGTCGCCGTAGGTCTCGCGGACCTCGTCGAAGGACTGGGTGGGTCCGGGGAACAGCAGCTGGTTCAACGTACGCCGCCGCGTCGGCGACCCGCCCGCGAGGCCGGCCTCCTGGTCGTCGGTCAGCTCCTCGGCCGGGGGCGTCCAGCTGCGGCCCTCGAGGGCCTTGGTGCGGAAGGGCTCGGGCCAGCCGCCGGGCGGGTCGCCGAGCTCGCCGTTGAGGAACCCGATCACCGAGTCGGGGATGTCGAACCTCGCCGGGTCGGCGGCGAACTCGGCCGGGTCGGCGCCCAGGCCGACCAGCGACAGCGCGAGGTCGCCGACGACCTTGGAGGACGGGGTCACCTTGACGACGTTGCCGAGGATGTCGTTGGCCGCGGCGTACATGTCCTCGACCTGCTCGAACTTCTCGCCGAGGCCGAGGGCGATGGCCTGCTGGCGCAGGTTGGACAGCTGGCCGCCCGGGATCTCGTGGCGGTAGACGCGACCGGTGGGGGAGGGCAGGCCGGACTCGAACGGCGCGTAGACGCGGCGGGTGGCCTCCCAGTAGGGCTCGAGCGCGTTGACGGCGGACAGCGACAGGCCGGTCTCGCGGTCGGAGTGGTCGGTGGCCGAGACCAGCGCCGACAGGGCCGGCTGGGAGGTCGTGCCGGCCATCGAGGCGCAGGCGGCGTCGACGGCGTCGACCCCGCTGTCGATCGCGGCGAGCAGGGTGGCCAGCTGGCCGCCCGGGGTGTCGTGGGTGTGCAGGTGGACCGGCAGGTCGAAGCGCTCGCGCAGCGCGGTCACGAGGGTGCGGGCGGCGGGGGCGCGCAGCAGGCCCGCCATGTCCTTGATGGCCAGCACGTGGGCGCCGGCGTCGACGATGCGCTCGGCCAGGCGCAGGTAGTAGTCGAGGGTGTAGAGCGTCTCCTCGGGGCTCGACAGGTCGCCGGTGTAGCAGAGCGCGACCTCGGCGACCGCGGTGCCGGTCGCGCGGACCGCCTCGATCGCCGGGCGCATCTGCTCGACGTCGTTGAGGGCGTCGAAGATGCGGAACACGTCGAGGCCGCTCTCGGCCGCCTCGGCCACGAAGGCGTCGGTGACCGCGGTCGGGTAGGGCGTGTAGCCGACGGTGTTGCGCCCGCGCAGCAGCATCTGCAGGCACACGTTGGGCACGGCCTGGCGCAGCGCGGCCAGCCGCTCCCACGGGTCCTCGCCGAGGAAGCGCAGCGCCACGTCGTACGTCGCGCCGCCCCAGGCCTCGAGCGACCACAGCTCGGGCGTGGTGCGGGCGACGTGGCCGGCCACCGCGACGAGGTCGCGGGTGCGGACGCGGGTCGCCAGCAGCGACTGGTGGGCGTCGCGGAACGTGGTGTCGGTGACCGCCACGGCCGTCTGCGCGCGCAGCCGACGGGCGAACTCCTCGGGTCCGACCTCGAGCAGCAGCTGCCGCGAGCCGTCGGGCGCGGGCACGGCGAGGTCGACCTCGGGCAGCTTGGTCACCGGGTCGAGGCTGACCGGTGCGGCGCCGTGGGGCTGGTTGACGGTGACGTCGGCGAGGTAGGTCAGCAGCTTGGTGCCGCGGTCGCCGGAGGAGCGGGCGTTGAGCAGCTGCGGGTGGGTCTCGATGAACGACGTCGTGACCCGGCCGGCCACGAAGTCGGGGTCGTCGAGCAGGGCCTGCAGGAACGGGATGTTGGTGGAGACGCCGCGGATGCGGAACTCCGCGACCGCGCGGCGGGCCTTGGCCACCGCGACGTCGTACGTGCGGCCGCGGCACGTGAGCTTGGCCAGCATCGAGTCGAAGTGGGCCGAGACCTCGGCGCCGGTGTAGACGGTGCCGCCGTCGAGGCGGACGCCGCCGCCGCCGGGGGAGCGGTAGGTCGTGATGACGCCGGTGTCGGGGCGGAAGTTGTTGCTCGGGTCCTCGGTCGTGATGCGGCACTGCAGGGCGGCGCCGCGCAGGGTGACGGTCTCCTGGGACAGGCCGAGGTCGGCCAGCGTCTCGCCGGAGGCGATGCGCAGCTGCGACTGCACGAGGTCGACGTCGGTGACCTCCTCGGTCACGGTGTGCTCGACCTGGATGCGGGGGTTCATCTCGATGAAGACGTAGTTGCCCTCGGGGTCGAGCAGGAACTCGACCGTGCCGGCGTTGCGGTAGCCGATCTCGCGGGCGAAGCGCACCGCGTCGGCGCAGATGCGGTCGCGCAGCTCGGGGTCGAGGTGGGGCGCGGGGGCGATCTCGACGACCTTCTGGTGGCGACGCTGCACCGAGCAGTCGCGCTCGAAGAGGTGCATCACGTTGCCCTCGCCGTCGGCGAGGATCTGCACCTCGATGTGGCGCGGCTCGACCACGGCCTGCTCGACGAAGACCGTCGGGTCGCCGAAGGCGCCGTCGGCCTCGCGCATGCAGGTCTCGATGGCCTCGCGCAGCTGGGCGGGGTCGTCGACGCGGCGCATGCCGCGCCCGCCGCCGCCGGCGACGGCCTTGACGAACAGCGGGTAGGGGATGGCCTCGCTCGCCGTGACCAGCGCGTCGACGTCGGTGCCGGGCTCGACGCTCTGCAGCGTGGGCACGCCGGCCGCCTTGGCCGCGGCGATGGCGCGCGCCTTGTTGCCGGTGAGCGTGAGCACCTCGGCGGTCGGCCCGACGAAGGTGATGCCGGCGTTGGCGCAGGCCTCGGCCAGCGCGGGGTTCTCCGAGAGGAAGCCGTAGCCGGGGTAGACCGCGTCGGCCCCGGCCCGCACCGCGACGGCGACGATGGCCTCGGGGTCGAGGTAGGCCCGGACGGGGTGGCCGCGCTCGCCGATCTCGTAGGCCTCGTCGGCCTTGAGCCGGTGCTCGGACCAGCGGTCCTCGTGGGGGAACACGGCGACCGTGCGGGCGCCGACCTCGTAGGCGGCGCGGAACGCCCGGATGGCGATCTCGCCGCGGTTGGCCACCAGCACCTTGGAGAACATGGCCGTCAACCTAGTGGTGCGGCGTGTCGGTCCCGTGACGCGATCTCAGCGCACGAACTGCGCGACCAGCCCCGGCCGCGCGGCGTCGGCCACCGCGACCGCGTCGGGCTCGGGCACGTCGAGGACGGTCACCGCTCCGCGCCCGCCGGCGGTCGTCGCCCCCAGGGTCGTCAGGCCGACCCGGCGCTGGAACCAGGTGTCGCGGAAGGTCCACCCGATCACGTGGCCGGTGCCGAGGGCCTCGCGGCGGCGGGCCAGGCTGCCGGACCGGGCGACCAGGTGCCCCTCGAGCAGGGCGTGCCCGAGTCCGCGCACCCGGTCGGCGGCCACGACGAGGGCGGCAGGCAGCAGGGCGACCGGGCCGAGGAGCAGCCACCACGGGGCGCCGGCACCCACGGCCGCGACCGCGGCGACGAGGACCACCAGCACCGGGACCACGGCCCGGGTCCAGCGGCGACGCGCCGCGGCCGGACCGTGGTCGCGCAGCGGACCGTCGACCGGGCCCGCGTGCCCGAGGAGGGTGCGGGCCACCCTCGGTGCCACGGCGGCGTCCGACGGGGGCACGAGCATCGAGCTGCCGGTCTCGCTGCGGTCGACCCCGGTGACGATCGCCTGGAGGTGCCGGCCCCCGGCCACGCGCAGGGCGAGCGGCTCGCCCAGGGCGACCCCGGCGAGCCGTTCGTCGTCGATCGTCGTGTCGCGGGTGGTCAGCAGGCCGCGGCGTACGCGCCAGCCGGCGGGGGTCTGCTCGAGGCGGTAGCCGCCGTTGGTGACCAGGTAGCCGAGGACGGTGAGGAGCAGGAGCCCGACCAGGACGGCGACGAGCAGGCCGACGGCGCCCACGACGCCCGGGCCGCGCAGGTCGGCGCGGTCGAGGGACCGCGGGAGACCGACGGCGTCGAGGAGCTGGGTCGCGCCCCCGACGGCCGCGGCGACCACGACGAGGCCGGTGCCGGTGAGGGGCGCGAAGCGCAGCCAGCGGGGGTCGAACGTGGCCACCGGCGGCGCCGGCCCGTCCTTGGTCGCGGACGCGGTCTGGTCGACCGCCGGAGCCACGCGGAGCAGGTCGTCGCGCAGCGCCTCGGCCCGGTCGGCCGGCAGTCCGTCGAGCTCGAGGGCGTCGCCGTCGTCGTTCGCGGCGACCCCGGTGCCGATGCGCAGCCGCACCAGGCCCAGCACCCGCTGCACGAGCGAGGCGGTCAGGTCGACCGTGCGGACCCGGTCGACGGCGACCGAGGTCACCCGGCGTTGCAGCAGGCCGCGGCTCAGCTCGACGCGGCCGTCGGCGATCCGGAAGCGGGTGGTGAGGTAGCGCAGCAGCCCCAGCGCGACGGGCACCACCACGCCCAGCACCTGCCAGGTGACGCCGCCGGACGCCGTACCGGCGAGGACGATGGCCACCAGGGCCGGCAGGAAGCGCACGACCTCGCGCACCGGGTGGACCAGCAGCATCCGGGGGTCGAGGCGCTGCCACTCCTCGTCCCCGGCGACGGGCGGCGCCGCCGGGCCGAGCGGCTCGCTCACGTGGCGTCGCCCTCGACGGCGTCGGCCTGCCGCACCAGGTCGTCGACCAGGCGCCGCGCCACCTCGCGGTCGAGGCCGGGGACGGCCAGCGCGCCCGCGGCGGAGGCGGTCGTGATCGTCACCGACGCCAGGCCGAACAGCCGCTCGACCGGGCCCTCGGCGTGGTCGACGGTCTGGATGCGGCTCATCGGCGCGATCCGGCGCTCGCGCGCCCACCAGCCGGTCTGGGTGTAGACCGCGGTGTCGGTGACCTCCCAGCGGTGGGTGCGGTAGCGCCACTGCGGCACCACGGCGATCCAGACGACCTCGGCCACGAGCAGGAGCGCGAGGGTCCAGGCGGGCACGGCGTCCCAGGCCAGCACCGCGCCCAGCAGCACGACGAGCGCGACCACGCCCTCGACGGCGGCCGTGGTCACCCACATGGCTCGTGCCCGCGGGCTGACGCGGTGGGCGGGGTCGCGCAGGGCCTGCCCCGTCGTCGCCATGCCGCGAGCCTACGAGGGTGGCTGGACCCCACGGGCGCCACCTGCACGGGTGGGCCGCGCCCGGTCGCCGGGGGTGGACGCTGGCAACCCCCTACCGAGGAGGCACCCCATGCGGGCCATCATCATCATCATCGCGGTCGTCGTGATCGCGTTCCTGGTCTACAAGTTCCTCCTCGCGGGCCGCCGCAGGGTCTGAGCCGGGTCGGCTGTCCCCGCCGCCTACGCTGCGGCGGGTGCAGCTGGAGTTCATGGGCGAGGTCTTCTCCTGGCGCGGGCCGGCGCCCCACCACTTCGTGCGGGTCCCGGACGTCGAGGCGGCCGAGCTCGCCGACGTCGCACCGCTGGTGTCCTACGGCTGGGGCATGGTGCCGGTCTCCGGGCGCATCGGCGCCACCGCGTTCACCACGGCCCTGTGGCCCAAGGACGGGTCCTACCTGGTGCCGGTCAAGGACGCCGTGCGCCGGGCCGAGGCGATCGAGCTCGGTGACACCGTCACGCTGGTGCTGACGGTGGACCTGCCCTGAGCCCGGGCCGGGGGCTGGTCATCCCAGCTGCACGAGCAGGCAGAACGGGTGTCCGGCGGGGTCGGCGAGCACGTAGAGGGGCTCGTCGCCGTCTCCGGACCGGTCGTGCAGGAGCCCGGGCCCCCAGGGCCTCGGCGCGGGCGCGGTGGCGCTCGAGCTCGGCCACCGAGTCGACCCGCAGGTCGAGGTGGGCCTGCATCGGCACCTCCTCCGAGGGCCAGGTCGGCGGGCGCGTGTCGTCCTTGCGCTGCACCGCGAGCACCCGCGCGCCGTGGTCGTCGACGAGCACCAGCCAGTCGGCGTCGGGGCTCGGGTCCTCGTCGCCCGGCCGGTAGTGCACGCCGAGGAGCTGGCGGTAGAACTTCGCCAGCCCGCGGCAGTCGCGGGCGTCGAGCGCGGTGTGCAGGACGACCGGGTGGCCGCTCACGACTGCGCCGCGCCGGGGGCCAGGGCGGCGACCGCCCGGCCGGCGGCCCGGCCGGAGAAGATGCAGCCGCCGAGGAACGTGCCCTCCAGCGCGTTGTGGCCGTGCAGGCCGCCGCCGCCGAACCCGGCGACCTCGCCGGCGGCGTACAGGCCGGGGACGGGCTCGCCGTCGGGACCCAGGGCGCGGGAGGAGAGGTCGGTCTGGATGCCGCCGAGGGTCTTGCGGGTCAGGATGTTGAGGCGGACGGCGATGAGCGGGCCGTGGTCGGGGTCGAGCATCGCGTGCGGCTTGGCGACGCGGACGACCTTGTCGGTGCGGGAGCGACGGGCGTTGGCGACCAGCATCAGCTGGGCGTCCTTGGAGAAGGAGTTGGTCAGCTCGCGGTCGCGGGCCCGGATCATCTGCTCGACCTCGGTGGCGTCGAGCACCGGCGCCGGGGCGTCGCGGCCGGGGCGGGCCAGCTTGTTCATGCCGGCCACGAGGTCGGCCACGGTGTCGGCGACGACGAAGTCCTCGCCGTGCTCCTTGAACTTCTCCACCGGGGTCGGCGCGCCCTTGGAGAGCCGCTCGCGCAGCAGGACCCGGATGTCCTTCTCGGTGACGTCGGGGTTCTGCTCGGAGCCCGAGAGCGCGAACTCCTTCTCGATGACCGACTGGGTCAGCACGAACCAGGAGTAGTCGTGGCCGGTGGCCAGGATCGCCTCCATCGTGCGCAGGTTGTCGCAGCCGGGGAAGTTGGGGGCCGGGAACCGGTGGCCGTGCGCGTCGAGCCACAGCGACGACGGGCCGGGGATGATGCGGATGGCGTGCTCGGGCCAGATCGGGTCCCAGTTGTGGATGCCCTCGGTGTAGTGCCACATCCGGTCGCGGTTGACGACACGGGCGCCGGCCGCCTCGCTGATGCCGAGCATCCGGCCGTCGACGTGGGCCGGGACGCCGGAGATGAGGTGCTCCGGCGCCGGGCCCATCCGCTCGGTCGGCCAGGTGGCCCGCACCAGGTCGTGGTTGCCGCCGATGCCGCCGGAGGTGACGACCACCGCGGGGGCCCGCTGCTCGAAGTCGCCGACGACCTCGCGCGAGGAGGCGACACCGCGCTCGGCGTCGGTGGGTTCCAGCTCCGACCCGCGTACGCCGACCACGCGGCCGTCCTCGACGACCAGCTCGTCGACGCGGTGGCGGAAGGCGAAGGTCACCAGGCCGTCGCGCTCGCCGCGGAGCACGGGCTCGGCGAACACCCGGACGACCTCGGGGCCGGTGCCCCAGGTGAGGTGGAAGCGCGGCACCGAGTTGCCGTGGCCCTGGGCGTCGCCCGCCCCGCGCTCGGCCCAGCCGACCATCGGCACCGAGCGCAGGCCGAGGTCGTGGAGGTAGGAGCGCTTCTCGGTGGCGGCGAACTCGACGTAGGCCTCGGCCCACTGCCGAGCCCAGTCGTCACCGCCCTCGTCGACGGAGTCGCCGAACCGGGCCGAGCCCAGCCAGTCCTGCCAGGCCAGGTCCTTGTCGTCGGTGATGCCCATGCGCCGCTGCTCGGGGGAGTCGACCAGGAACAGCCCGCCGAGCGACCAGAACGCCTGGCCGCCGAGGTTGGCGCGGTTCTCCTGGTCGAGCACGAGCACGCGGCGCCCGGCGAGGACGAGCTCGTGGGTCGCGACGAGGCCGGCGAGGCCGGCGCCGACGACGATCGCGTCGTGGGCCGGCGTGGTGGCGGGGCTGGGGTGGTCCGCGGCGGTCATGGCTGCTCCAGGAGGGGTCGGACGAGGTCGGCGAGGGCGCGCAGGGTGGCCTCGTCGCGGTCGGGGTCGGGCAGGACGTGGGCGACGGCGGCCTCACCGTCGAGGTAGGTGACGACGATGCGCAGGGCGGTCTGGTGGGTCTCGGTCCACGGGTGGCCCGCGGGCCGCAGGGACGCCACGGCGGCGCGGGTGCGGCGGTGATAGGTGCGCAGCGCCGGGGCGAGGTCGCGGCGCAGCTCCTCGTCGGTGCGGGCGGCGTGCACGAGCTCGTGCCAGACCACGTTGGCGGGGGAGCGGACGGCGGCGCGCAGGTGGCGCAGGCCCTCGAGCAGGTCGAGGCCGGCCGGCACGTCGTGGGTCTGCCGCTCGGCCACCCGGACCGCCGCGGCGACCAGCAGCGCGCGCCGGGTCGGGAAGTGGCGGAACAGCCCGCCCTGGCTGACCCCGGCACGCTCGCAGACCGCCGCGGTGGTCGTGGCGGCGTACCCGCGCTCGTGGAGGACGGCCTCGGTCGCGTCGAGCAGCGCGGTCGTGGTCGCCGTACGACGCTCGAGCTGGGTGGGCACGGCGCGACCCTACCTTCGATAGCGGTCACTCGCTAACTTTTGGCCGTCGCCCCGTCCACCCCGTCCGGCGGTGCCGGTCCGGCCGCCGAGACCCCACGGTGGACCGATGACCACCGATGCCGCCGACGTCGACCTCGACCAGCCCCTGGCGCCCGAGGGCGAGGCGCTGCCGCACAGCGCGAGCAGCGAGGACGCCGCGGTCGACGCCCCGGCCGACCTGCCCGCCCCGGGCCACGCCGGCAGCGCCCGCCGGTGGACCCCGAAGCGGGTCGTCGTCACGCCGGCCGCGCTCGACCACGCCCACGGCGCGCGGATCGTGGAGCGGGTCGAGGCGCTCGGCATCGAGGTCGAGCGGCTGCGGGCCAACCGGCTGACCGGGGTGCGCGGCGAGACCGCCCGGGAGACCTACGCCCGCGCCAAGTCGACGCTGGCGGTGGTGGTGAGCCCGCCGAGCCGGCGGCGCCTGCAGCCCATCTCGCCCAGCGCCGACTGGCGCGTCGACCTGGCCGAGGGCTGCCCCGCGCACTGCCAGTACTGCTACCTCGCCGGGTCGCTCAGCGGCCCACCCGTCACCCGCGTGTACGCCGACCTCGACGACATCCTGGCCAACCTGGCGTCGTACGTCGGGACCGGGACGGTGACCAGTCGCTCCGACGAGCGCCACCACGAGGGCACGACCTTCGAGGCGTCCTGCTACAGCGACCCGCTCGCCTTGGACCACCTCACCGGCAGCTGGCAGCGGGCGGTCGAGCACTTCGGGGCCTGGGAGGCGCCGGTGCAGCTGCGGTGGACGACGAAGTTCGCCGACGTCGAGCGCTACGTCGGGCTCCCGCACGCCGGACGCACCCGGGTGCGGTTCAGCGTCAACGGCCTGCCCGTGACCCGGCGCTGGGAGGGCGGCACCAGCCCGCTCGAGGCCAGGCTGGCGGCGCTGCGCACGGTGGCGCTCGACGGCTACCCGGTGGGGCTGACCATCGCGCCGATCATGGCGCTGGACGGCTGGCGCGAGCACTACGGCCACCTCCTCGACCTGGTCGAGGAGGCGGTCGACGGCGTCCCCGCGCTCGACCTGACCGCCGAGCTCATCACGCACCGGTTCACCGCGTCGAGCAAGGAGGTGCTGCTCGGGTGGTACCCGCGCACGACGCTCGAGATGGACGAGGAGCGCCGGTCGGTCAAGCGGGGCAAGTTCGGCAACAGAAAGCACGTCTACCCCGCGCCCCTGATGCGCGAGATGCGGGCCTGGTTCACCGACCGGATCGCCCAGCAGCTCCCCGCCTGCCGGGTCCTCTACTGGACCTGAGCCGCCCGCCAGCGCAGAGCGACCTGGAGGACGCCGCCCGCCACGAGCGCCCAGAACGCGGCCCCCACGCCGGCCACGACCACGCCCGAGGCGGCCACCACGAACGTCACGGCCGCGGCCTCGCGGAAGTCCTCGTCGCCGAGGGCGGAGGCGGCGGCCGCGCCGAACGTGCCGAGCAGCGCCAGTCCCGCCACCGCCGCGACGACGCCGGCCGGGGCGGCCGCCGAGACGGTGGTGACCAGCGCGGCCAGCGGCCCCAGCACGACGTACGTCGCCCCGGCGGAGACACCGGCCACCCACCGGCGCGCGGGGTCGTCGCCCGCCGAGGGCCCGGCGGCGAGGGCGGCGGAGATCGCGGCCAGGTTGATGGAGAAGCCGCCGAGCGGCGCGGTGACGACGGTCGCACCGCCGGCGTAGACGAGGGCGGGGGAGAGGGGCGCGGTGTAGCCGAACGAGCCGAGCACGGCGACGCCGGGGATGTTCTGGCTGGTCATCGTGACCAGGTAGAGCGGCACGCCGATGGCGACGACGGTGACGAGGTCGAGGGTCGGGGTGGTCCAGGTGAGGGTGGGCACGAGCTGGTCGCCCGAGACGTCGGCGAGTGAACCGCTGGCGGCGATCACCACGAGCGCGGCGACGAACGCCCCCGGCACGGCCCAGCGCCGGGCCACGCGCAGCAGCACCAGCCAGGTGGCCACGACCGGCGCGATCGCGGCCGGGTCGGTGGCCAGGGCGCGGAACGGCTCGACGCAGAGCCCCAGCAGCACGCCCGCGAGCATCGCGTTGGCCAGGGCCACTGGGATGCGGGCCACCCACCGCCCGAGCGGGCGGACCAGCCCGGTCAGCGCGTAGAGCACCCCCGCCACGACGAAGGCGCCGACGGCGTCGGCGTACCCGCCGCCGGGGACGGTGGCGCCGGCGAGCAGGGCGGCACCCGGGGTCGACCAGGCCATGGTCACGGGCTGGCGGGTGCGCCAGGAGAACAGCAGCGAGCCCAGGCCCATCGTCAGCGACAGGACGAGCAGCCCCGACGCGGCCTCGTCGGCCGACCCGCCGACCGCGACCAGCCCGGTGAGGACGACCGCGAAGGAGGAGGTGAAGCCGACGACCGAGGTGACGACGCCCGCGACGACGGCCTGGCTGCGACCGGTCGTCACCGGTTCGCCGCTCAGGTCAGTCCTTGAGCTCGCAGACGACGGCGCCGCTGGTCACCGTGGCGCCGACCTCGGCCTGCAGGCCGGTCACGGTGCCGGCCTTGTGGGCCTTGAGCGGCTGCTCCATCTTCATGGCCTCGATGACCACGATGGTCTCGCCCTCGGCGACCTCCTGGCCCTCCTCGACGACGACCTTGACGATGGTGCCCTGCATCGGGCTGGTCACCGAGTCGCCCGAGGCGGCCGCGCCGGCCTTCTTGGTCGCCGCGCGCTTGGGCTTCTTGGCGCCGCCACCGCCGCCGGAGGACGCGAGGCCGCCGAGCCCGGCCGGGATGACGACCTCGACCCGCTTGCCGCCGACCTCGACGACCACGGTCTGGCGCTCCTCGGCCTCGGGGGCCTCGGCCGCCTCACCGCCGTACGGCTCGATCTGGTTGTCGAAGTCGGTCTCGATCCAGGTCGTGTAGACGTCGAAGGAGCCCTCACCGGTCGGGTTGGACGCGCCGACGTAGGCCGGGTCGCGCAGCACGACGCGGTGGAACGGGATGACCGTCGGCATGCCGTCGACCACGAACTCGTCGAGGGCGCGGCGGGACCGCTCGATGGCCTGCTGCCGGTCGCGGCCGGTCACGACGAGCTTGGCGATGAGGGAGTCGAAGGAGCCGGGGATGGTCTCGCCGGTGCCGTAGCCGCCGTCGACGCGGACGCCCGGGCCGCCCGGGGGCGTCCAGGCCGACAGGGTGCCGGGGGCGGGCATGAAGCTGCGGCCGCCGTCCTCGGCGTTGATGCGGAACTCGATGGAGTGACCGCGGATCTCGGGGTCGTCGTAGCCGAGCTCCTCGCCGGCGGCGATGCGGAACATCTCGCGCACGAGGTCGAGGCCGGTGACCTCCTCGGAGACGCAGTGCTCGACCTGGAGGCGGGTGTTGACCTCGAGGAAGGAGATGGTGCCGTCGGCGGCGACGAGGAACTCGCAGGTGCCGGCGCCGACGTAGCCGGCCTCGCGCAGGATCGCCTTGGAGGAGTCGTAGAGCTGGGTCAGCTGCTCGTCGGTCAGGAACGGCGCGGGCGCCTCCTCGACGAGCTTCTGGTGCCGGCGCTGGAGGGAGCAGTCACGGGTGGAGACGACCACGACGTTGCCGTGCTGGTCGGCCAGGCACTGGGTCTCGACGTGGCGGGGCTTGTCGAGGAACTTCTCGACCAGGCACTCGCCACGACCGAAGGCGCCGATGGCCTCGCGGACCGCCGACTCGTAGGCGTCGGGGATCTCCTCGAGCGTGCGGGCGACCTTGAGGCCGCGGCCACCGCCACCGAAGACGGCCTTGATGGCCACCGGGAGGCCGTTGGCCTCGGCGAACGCGACGACCTCGTCGGCGTCGGCGACCGGGTCCTTGGTGCCGGGGGCCAGCGGCGCGTCGGCCCGCTCGGCGATCTGCTTGGCCTTGGCCTTGTCGCCCAGCGCGTCGATCGCCGCCGGCGGCGGGCCGATCCAGACCAGGCCGGCGTCGAGGACGGCCTGGGCGAACTCGGCGTTCTCGGCCAGGAACCCGTAGCCCGGGTGCACGGAGTCGGCGCCGGACTTCTCGGCCACCGCGATGATCTTGGCGATGTCGAGGTAGGAGTCGGCCGGCGTGGCCCCGCCGAGGGAGTGGGCCTCATCGGCGATGCGCACGAACTGCGCGTCGCGGTCGGGGTCGGCGTACACCGCGACGCTCCCGATCCCGGCGTCCTTGCAGGCCCGGATGACCCGGACCGCGATCTCGCCGCGGTTGGCGATCAGGACCTTCTGCAGCGGCTTCACTTCAGGCACGGCCGCAGGTTAGCGGGTCTTCACCTCGCCCTCGATGCTGGATCATCGGCCGGACTCACCGCGTACTAAGGTCGAGCCGTGTCCGAGTACCAGCAGGAACGCAAGGGGTTCTGGCACGAGCCGGACGGCCGTCCGACCACCGAGGCCATCGCGCTGGAGGCCTGGGCGCGCTCCGCCCACCCGGTGCTGGAGGAGGCGGCTGCGGTCTACCACGGTGTCGTCCGCGAGTCCGAGCTCGCCGAGCGCGTGCAGGCCGACAGTGGCATCCGCACCACGCGTCCCCTCGAGCGCTGGCTGCCCAAGGTGCTGCAGCCGCTGGCCCACCTCCACCACCGCGACGGCTACCCGCCGCTGACCGCGCTCGTCGTCGACGGCCACGGCTGGGTGGGGGAGCGGTACGACGACGTGCTGCGCGCCACCGAGGAGCTGCCGATCGCCGACCGTGCCGCCCGCGAGCGGCACGCCGCGCGCGCCCGGCTGGCCTGCTACCAGTGGGCCGGTTCGGCCCCCGAGGACGGCGGCGTCCCCGCCGAGGTGCTCAGCTCGACGCGCTCCCGCCAGCCCCGCGCGACCGGCGGCACGACCACCCGGGCGCCCCGCGCGCCCCGGGCCCCCAAGGCCCCGGCCGCCCCCAAGCGCGTCGCCCCCATCGACCGCCCCGTCGCCATCTGCCCCACCTGCTTCATGGCGCTGCCCGCCACCGGCATCTGCGACAACTGCGACTGACCGGCTCCTGCCGCCTGACCCTTCCGTCGAGGCACATGTCTCGGCTGGCTGGTGGGCGGCCGCGCGCGTAGTCGATCGGGTCTCCGCGTCAAGGACGCTCGCTGCGCTCGCGCCGGCTCCGCCGGCGACCTTCGGTCGCCCTTGACCCGGAGCCTCGCCCGATCGACTGACGGCGCGCTCAACGGCACGGGCTCCGCCCGCGCCGCCGCATGCGCGGCCGCCCCTGACTCCTGACGCCGATCTCCCACTCCTGACGGTTGACTACCGACCAGGAGTGGGAGATCACCACCAGGAGTGGTGCTGCCGGGTCACCCGCCCCACCACGGCCGGCCGCCCACACCAGCCACGGGGAGCGGCGACGCTCCGGCGGTTAACAAACGCTAACCTCCCGGGCTACCATCGACCCATGACGTTCGAGCTGTCCCGTGAGCACGAGGAGTTCCGCCGCAGCGTCCGCGAGTTCGCGGAGGCCGAGATCGCGCCGTACGCCGCGCAGTGGGACCGCGAGCACCACTTCCCGACCGACGTGGTGCAGCAGATGGGCAAGCTGGGGCTGTTCGGGCTCACCGCGCCGGAGGAGTACGGCGGCGCGGGGGAGGACGGCGACTTCACCAGCCTCTGCGTGGCCATCGAGGAGCTGGGGCGCGTCGACCAGTCGATGGGCATCACGCTGCAGGCCGGGGTCGGCCTGGGCATCAACCCGCTCCTCGCCTACGGCACGGCCGAGCAGAAGGAGCGCTGGCTCCCGGCACTGGTGGCCGGCGAGGCGCTGGCCGGCTTCGGGCTGACCGAGCCGGGCGCCGGCTCCGACGCCGGGGCGACCCGCACCAAGGCCGAGCTGGTCGGCGACGAGTGGGTGGTCAACGGCGCCAAGCAGTTCATCACCAACTCCGGCTCCGACATCACCAGCCTGGTCACCGTGACCGCGCGCACCGGCACCCGCGAGGACGGCCGGCCCGAGATCAGCGCGGTGATGGTGCCGAGCGGCACGCCGGGCTTCACGGTGGAGAAGGCCTACGACAAGCTCGGCTGGCACGCCTCCGACACCCACCCGCTGTCCTTCGAGGACTGCCACGTGCCGGCCGACCACCTGCTCGGCGACCAGGGCCGGGGCTACGCGCAGTTCCTGGCCACCCTCGACGACGGCCGCATCGCCATCTCGGCGCTCAGCGTCGGCTGCATCCAGGCCTGCCTCGACATGAGCGTCGCCTACGCCGGCGAGCGCCAGACGTTCGGCGGGCCGATCGGGCGCAAGCAGGGCGTGGCCTTCCAGGTCGCCGACCTCCAGGTCATGCTCGACGCCGCCCGGCTGCTCACCTACCGCGCGGCGGCCCTCAAGGACGCCGGCGCCCCGCACCAGCAGGTCAAGCAGGCGGCCTCGGTCGCCAAGGTCTTCTCGACCGAGTCGGCGGTGACGGCGACCCGCATCGCCACCCAGGTCTTCGGTGGCTACGGCTTCATGGAGGAGTACCCCGTCGCGCGCTTCTACCGCGACGCCAAGGTGCTCGAGGTCGGCGAGGGCACCTCGGAGGTGCAGCGGATGCTGATCGCACGCGGCCTCGGCCTGCCCGTCGAGTAGCGCGTCGACCAGCCCGTCGACCAGCCCGTCGACCAGCCCGTCGACCAGCCCGTCGACCAGCCCGTCGACCAGCCGGGTGGGCCGGGCGACCCAAGGGGTGATGCCGCGCACAGGTCACGGGTGGTCCGGTGGAGCGTTTCCGATCGGAGGTCCTCCATGGCCCAGGTGCCGTCCTTCCTGGCCCGCGAACGCATCGTCGCGGGCCCCGGCTTCAGCCGGTGGCTCATCCCGCCGTGCGCGCTGGCGGTGCACCTGTGCATCGGCCAGGTGTACGCCACGAGCGTCTACAAGTCAGCGTTGGTCGAGCACTTCGACAGCAACCTGACCACCATCGGCTTGATCTTCTCCCTGGCCATCGTGATGCTCGGCCTCGCGGCCGGGTTCGCCGGCACCTGGGTCGACCGCAACGGGCCGCGCGCGGCGATGTTCGTCTCGGCCTGCTTCTGGGTGACCGGGTTCCTCGTGGCCGCCGCCGGCATCGCGACCGACCAGCTCTGGCTGGTCTTCGTCGGGTACGGCGTCATCGGCGGCATCGGCCTCGGCATCGGCTACATCTCGCCGGTCTCCACGCTCATCAAGTGGTTCCCCGACCGGCCCGGCCTGGCCACCGGCATGGCGATCATGGGCTTCGGCGGCGGCGCGCTGATCGCGAGCCCGCTCAGCGGTGAGCTGCTCGACCTGTACGGCGGCGACGGAGCCTCGGTCGCGTCGCTGTTCGTCACCCTGGCCGCGATCTACGCGGTGTTCATGATGTTCGGCGCCTTCACGGTCCGGGTGCCGGCCGACGACTGGGTGCCCGAGGGCTGGGACCCCTCGACGGTGAAGTCGAAGAAGATGGTCACCACCGGCCACGTCTCGGCCAACGACGCGCTCAAGACCCCGCAGTTCTGGCTGCTCTGGGTGGTGCTGTTCTGCAACGTGACGGCCGGCATCGGCATCCTCGAGCAGGCCGCCCCGATGATCCAGGACTTCTTCCGCGAGGGGGACTCCTCGACCATCAGCGCCGCCGCGGCCGGCGGGTTCGTCGGGCTGCTGTCGATCGCCAACATGGCCGGTCGCTTCGTGTGGTCCTCCACCTCCGACGTCATCGGGCGCAAGCCGATCTACATCATCTACCTCGGCGTCGGCCTGGCGCTGTACTTCCTGCTGGCGACGTTCGGCTCGTCCACGACGGCCCTCTTCGTGCTGCTGGCGGCGGTCATCATCAGCTTCTACGGCGGCGGGTTCGCCACCATCCCGGCCTACCTGCGCGACCTGTTCGGCACCTTCCAGGTCGGCGCCATCCACGGTCGACTGCTGACCGCCTGGTCGGCCGCGGGCGTGGCCGGGCCGCTCATCGTCAACGCGTTCCTCGACGCCCAGGGCGAGCCTGGCAGCCTCACCGCTGACGCCTACCGCCCGGCGCTGCTGACCATGGTCGGCGTCCTCGCGGTCGGCCTGGTCGCCAACCTGATGGTCCGCCCGGTCGCCGAGCGGTTCCACCAGCCGAAGGACGTGCTCGAGAAGGAGAGGAGCGCAGCATGACCGCACGCATCGTCGTGGCGTGGACCCTCGTCGGGGTCCCGCTCGCCTACGGGCTCGTCGAGACGATCCGCAAGGCGTCCAGCCTCTTCACCGGCTGACGCACGACCGGCGGGCACCCCACGTGGGGTGCCCGCCGGTCGGCTGCGGCGGTGGACTACTGCGGCTGGTCGTCCACCACGATGCCGTAGTTGACGGTGTCACCGTCGACGGAGTCGACGGTGACGGTCACCCCGAGCTCGTCCTCGCCGGCGGTGAGCGTGCACTCCAGCGTCGCGCCCTCCTCGGCCTCGAGGTCGTCAGGGCAGGAGACGTCGTCGGGGGCCTGGCCCACCTGCTCCTCGAGCTCGCTGGAGATGCGGTCCTCGACGTCGGACTGCGGCACGGCGCCGCTCGAGCAGGCCGACAGGCCCAAGGCGAGTGCGGCGAGCGGGGCGGCCGCGAGGAGGCGGCGGGCGGTGGGGCGGCGGTGGCTCATCGTGAGTCCCTTCGTCGTGGACCCCACCGATGCCCCACCCGAAGCCGTCGGCAAACAATCTCTAGGGGTGGCGCGGGTCGGCCCAGAAGTCGGTCCACCGGTGGCCGAGGTCGGCCAGCAGCACGCGGAGCAGGGGCAGGCTGACGCCCACCACGTTGTGGGGGTCGCCCTCGACACCCGTGACGAACGCGCCGCCCAGCCCGTCGAGGGTGAAGGCGCCGGCCACGTGCAGCGGCTCGCCCGTCGCGACGTACGCCGCCACCTCGGCGTCGCTGACCGCCGCGAAGTGCACGGTGGTCGACGCGGTGCGCTCGGCCCGGTCGCCGGAGGCCAGGTCGTGCAGGGCGTGACCGGTGTGCAGGACCCCGGTGCGCCCGCGCATCGCCCGCCAGCGGGCGACGGACTCCTCGGGGTCGCCGGGCTTGCCGAGCGCCTCGCCGTCGAGCTCGAGCACCGAGTCGCAGCCGAGCACGACGGCGCCCTCGGGCACCTCGGGCCGGTCGAGGACGGCCGAGCACTTCATCGAGGCCAGGCGCAGCGCGAGGTCGGCGGGGGCGGGCTCGGTGACCTGCGACTCGTCGACGCCCGAGACGACGACGAGGGGCTCGACGCCGGCCGCGCGCAGGGTCGCGAGCCGGGCGGGGGACTGGGACGCCAGGACGAGGGTCGGCACTCGACGACGCTATCGCCCACGGCGGCCGCGGCTCGTCCCTAGGCTGCTCCGGTGCCCCCACGCCTCTCCGATGTCGTCGCCGCCGTCGAGCACGCCGCCGAGCGCCGGGGTGCCTCCGCCCCGCCGCTGCTGGCCTCCGTCCTCGACGCGCTCCGGGCCGACCACGGCGACCTCGACGGCCCGGACCCGCTCGAACGGGTCGACCGGCTCGCCGACCGCTTCGACCTCGACCCGGTCGACCAGCGGGTGCTCGGCACGGTCGCCTCGGTCGAGCTCGACAGCAACCTCGCCCTGGCCTGCACCCTGCTCGCCGGCCACGACGCCCCCGGCTGGCCGACCACGGCGCTCGTGCTCGAGCTGTGCGGGTTGGGCACCCTCGACGTGGCGGTCCGCACCCGGCTCAACCCGCTCGCCCCGCTGCGCCGGCTCGGGCTGCTCGACATGCGGGGGGACGGCCCGTGGCTGACGCGCCGGCTCGTCGTGCCGCCGCGGGTCGGGGCGCACCTGGCCGGCGACGACACGCTCGACGCGACGCTGCTGCCCTGCCTGGTCGAGCCGGGCGGACACGCCGTGGCCGGGTCGCCCGAGCTCGTCCGGGCGCTGGCCGCCGGGGTGCGCCTGTGCTGGGTCCGCTCCCCGCTCGGCGCCACCGGGCCTGCCCTGGCCCAGGCCGCGGTCCGCGCCGGCGGGTCGGAGCCGATCGTCATCGACCTCTCCCGGGCCTGGCCCGACCCGCTCACCGGCGGGTTGGCCGGGACCGTCCGCGCCGCCGTCGTCGAGGCCGGGCTGCGCGACCGCCCGCTCGTGCTCCTCGAGGCGCATGCGCTCGTCGAGCCCGGCCGCGAGCCCGCCATGCCGTTGCTCCTCGCCAGCGTCGTGCCTGTCATCGGCGTCTCCTCCCGGGCCTGGGACCCGGCCTGGCTGCCGCTCGTCCCCGTCACCGTCGACGCCCCGCCCCTGGGCCCGCGCGAGCGCGTGACCGTGTGGGGCAGCGCCGTCGAAGGGTCCGGACTCGTGGTCGAGCCCGAGGCGCCGGCGTGGCAGGACCTGCTCGGCATGCGGCTCGCTCCCGAGCAGATCGAGCGCGCCGCCACCGAGGCCGAGCTGACCGGGGTGCTCGAGGACCGCCCGGTGGTCGTCGACGACCTGCGCGACGCCGTACGCCGCTCGCACGGCGCGGCTCCCGACGGCCCGTCCCGCACCCCCGCCACGTTCGACGACCTGGTGCTCCCGCCCGCCGCGATGGGTGAGCTGCGGCGCCTGGTCTCGTGGGCGCGGCACCGCGACCAGGTGCTGGCCCAGGGGCCGCTGCACGGCGCGGGCGGCAAGGGCACCGGCATCGCGGCGATGTTCGCCGGGGGACCAGGCACCGGCAAGACCCTCGCCGCCCACGTCGTGGCCGACGCGCTCGGGCTCGACCTGATGCGCATCGACCTGTCCTCGACGGTCGACAAGTACATCGGCGAGACCGAGAAGAACCTCGAGCGGGCCTTCCACGAGGCCGAGTCGATGAACGTCGTGCTGTTCTTCGACGAGGCCGACGCCCTCTTCGGCTCGCGCTCGGCCGTGAGCGACAGCCGCGACCGCTACGCCAACCTCGAGGTCTCCTACCTCCTCCAGCGGATGGAGAGCTTCGACGGCATCACCGTGCTGGCGACCAACCTCCGCGGCAACCTCGACCCGGCGTTCAGCCGACGCCTGCACTTCATCGTCACGTTCACCGACCCCGACGCCGAGACACGGCTCGAGCTGTGGCAACGGCTGCTCGGCCACGTCGACCGCCTCGACGAGACCGACCCGCCCGACCTGCCGCTGCTGGCCGAGCACGCCGAGCTCGCGGGTGGCGACATCCGCAACATCGTGCTCGCCGCGGCCTACGACGCCGCCGACGACAACGACGGCGCGGTGGCCATGCGGCACCTCGTCACCGCCGCGGGACGGGAGTTCACCAAGGTCCGCAAGCGGATGCCCCCGCAGCTGGCCCGCTGGGGCGGGTGAGCCCGCGGAACCCCGGGGGCAAACTTCGCGCGATCGGCCACCGTCCCGGCCGCCGGGCACTAGCGTCGTCCCGACCCAGCCCCCACGGACCGAGGCACCCATGACCCGACCCGAGCACGAGGTCGCGGAGGCCAAGCCCGCCCGCGCCGCCCAGCTCAGCCCGCCCGTCCCCGAGGTCGCCGAGCCCACGGTCGACGTGGGGGCCGAGCACCACCCGTCGGTCGTGGCCGGGCTGCGACGTACCGCGGGTGCCGCCGGCGGAGGGGACGAGCTCGGGGGCACGACGCTCGGTGCGGACCTGATGGCCCCGCTGCGTCGCCGCGCCGGCAAGGGCGCACCGCTGGACGCGGGCACCGCCACCGACCTCGGAGGGCGCCTCGGCGCCGACTTCAGCGGGGTGCGGGTCCACGCCGACGGCGAGGCCGACACGATCGCCCGCTCCGTGCAGGCCACCGCGTTCACGCTCGGCAACGACATCTACTTCAGCAAGGGCACCTACAACCCCTCCTCGCGTGCCGGCCGCTCGTTGCTCGCCCACGAGCTGACCCACGTCCGCCAGCACCGCGAGGGTCGTTCCACCACCGCCTCGGGCACCGGCGGCGGCGTGCAGGTCGGCCGCGTCGACGACCCCGCCGAGCGCGAGGCCGAGGCCGTGGCCCGCGCCGTCGACACCGGTCGCCCGGTGCCGGGGGCCGGTACGACGACGGAGCCGCTGGCCGCGCACAGCACCTGCGACCCGTGCGCCCACCGCAGCGTGAGCCTCGACGGGCTGTCGATCCGCCGGACGGTCGAGGACAAGGTCACCATGGTCAAGGACCGGGTGCCAGCGACCGAGGTGCCGCTCGCGATCGTCGAGCTGACCTCGGTCATCCGGGAGATCCAGGACAAGAAGGGCGCAGCCGAGAAGCTGGGTGGCATGTGGACCGACGCCAAGGTCGACACGGTCGCCGACAGCGAGGGCTTCTCCGGCACCTCCAACCCGATCGGGGTCGTCGACGGCGCCGCCGGGTTCGTCAAGGCCGGGTTCGACGCCCACACCGCCTACGGCAACATCAAGCAGGGCACCAACATCGACAAGAACCTCGGGTGGAAGCAGGCCGAGGACGCGGTGCTCGGCGGCCTGGGCGGCGGCGGCAAGGTCGTCACCGGCGTGGCCAACACCGTGAAGGTCGCCGGCGGCCCGGCCGGGGAGTGGATCCCGGGCGTCGAGGCCGTCGTCAACCTCAAGGAGGGCTACGAGAACATCAAGGGCAGCGTCGAGGACGGCGTCACCGCCGCCAAGCTGCAGGGCGACAAGCGCTCGATCAAGCGCCAGGGCGACAAGTTCCTCCCGCTCGCGGTGCGCGAGAAGCGGTTCGCCGAGTTCATCGAGGCCCTCAAGAGCGACGGCAAGGTCAAGAGCGACGACCGCAAGCGGTGGGCCACCGTGCGCCAGGCCTGGGACGCCCACGTCGGGGGGCCCAACCGACCCGCGGGCGACTACGCCGGGGCCGGGACGGGCGGCTCGATCACCAAGCCGGGGGCGCTGGAGAAGAAGTGGACGTCGTTCAAGTCGCTCTTCTCCTCCGGGCCGGCCCCGGCGACGCCCGCCGGCCCCGCCTTTGGGACGGCGACGGGTGGCGCCTTCGACCCGTTGACGAGCAACTGGGCCGACTCCGGGGTGCACACCGTCGAGAAGCGGATGTTCCTGGAGTGGCTCGAGACGACGACGCACAAGGACTTCGGCTACGGGACCAACTGGCGCTCGGACGCCACGGTGGGCACCGTCGTCGCCGGGACGGCTGCGGTGGGTGACGCGACCGAGCAGTCCGCCCGCACGGACCGCGACACCGCCGCCCAGGCCAAGCTGGCGACCACCCGCGGACTCGGCAAGGTCACCAACTTCGCCCAGAACCGGCTCACGGAGTCCTCCGCCGTCAAGGGCGTCAAGGGCGTCGGCAACACCCTCGACGGCACCGGCACCTTCACGGCCGGAGCCGACGGCGGAGCGACCAAGGCCGCCGGCAAGGCCGTCAAGCTGGCCGCAGCGACCTACGAGGCCGTCAAGAAGGGCTACAAGCGCTGGAACCGGGTCACCAAGCTGGCCGAGGTGCGCGACGAGGCCGGCTACGGCCCGCGCGTAAGCCGTGACTGGAAGTGGAAGGTCGCCCGGTTCGTCGGCACCGACATCGACAAGGCGATGGCGAAGACCAAGACCGCCATCAACCACAACGTCGAGGAGGCGGCCCGGCTCAAGAAGCACGGTGAGGACACCGCCGCCTTCCAGGCCGACCAGCAGGCGCGGGCTGCCCACGCGACGTACGTGCAGCAGGTCGGGACCCGGGACGCGAAGCAGGCGCAGAACCAGCAGGACCACGATGCGGCTCTCGCCGCCTGGCAGGCGACCAACCGGAAGAAGACCGACGAGAAGTTCGCCGAGGACAAGGCCGCCTTCGACGCCTACAGGAAGAAGCGCGAGACGTGGGAGGTGCAGGCCGACGCCTACCAGCACTTCCGCGAGCAGCAGCTGGCCTGGGACGACCTGCAGAACAAGGTCTTCGGCTACTACCAGACCCACGAGGGTCCCCAAGGACCCGAGCAGGACCGCGAGCTGGCCGACTACGAGCCTCCGGTGGTCGTCATCGACCCGGGTCCCGAGCCCGTCGCGGTGACCGACCCCGGGGACCAGGCCCCGGCGGACCCGATCGACTTCGGGGGCAAGCCGGTGCTGAAGGAGGAGGGCGCCATCACGCCGGTCGCCGCGCCCGCAGCCCAGGCCGTCAGCGACCCGGGGACCTTCACCTCCGGGAGTGGCCCGGCCAAGAAGGCCAGCAAGCAGCTGGACGCGGCCACGGCCCAGGCGATGCTGGCCAGGCTGACCAAGAAGTGCGTGAAGATGGTCTCCGAGCTGGTGCTGGCGCTCCAGAACCCGGACAAGAGGGTTCGTCAGCTCGCCCAGGACGTCGTCCTCACGATCGCCAACGGCGACCTCGCCGGCGCGGTCTTCTCCGTCACGGCTGACGACCTCGAGGCCCTCCTGACGACCGCCGAGCCGGAGAAGTCCCGACTGCTCGGGCAGCTCCAGGCGCGCATCGAGGGTCGTCTGGGCGGGGTCGGCGGGTGAGCCTGGGCGACCGTCTCCACGCGGTGCTCGCCTCCCTCCAGTGGCTCGCGGTGCCCGACTCCGAGGTCGACGGAGGCTTCCACCTGCGTCCCAGCGACGGCCCGGCGCCGTGGCCGGTCGTCGCGGCGGTGCCCCCAGGCACCCACGGTGTCGTCGTGCTCTCGGTGCTGCCCGATCCGGTGCCGGCCGACCGCCGCGACGCCGTCGTCGCCGCCCTCGGACCCATGAACCTGCGCACGCCGGGCGGCTGCGTGGAGATCGACCTCGAGTCAGGAGAGGTCCGGGCCCGCGCGGGTCTCGACCTCGGGGTGTGCGAGGTCGAGGACGACCAGCTCACCGCCCTCGTCGCCGGCCTCGTCGACGCGAGCCTGGGCACCATGGGTGCCTGGCGCGAGGTGGTCGAGGCGATCGCCGGCGGCACCGACCCCGACGACATCGAGCTGCTGCGGGCCGGGGCCGCCTGATGACGGCGGGGGAGGCCTGGACCGACGAGCGGCTGCGCTCGCTCACCGCCACCGTGCTGGGCGAGGACGGGTGGGCCGTCACCGACGACGACGGCGTGCTCCACCTCGAGCCCGCCGAGGCCGGCGCCGAGGCGCCGTACGGCGGCCTGCGGGTGCTCGTCGGCCCGCAACCGGCCCTGGTCAGCGTCGTGGTGCAGGCGCCCGAGCCGGTGCCCGACGACCGTGTCGCGGCGGTCGCGCGCGTGCTGGCCGAGGCCAACGCCGGGCGGCTGGTGGGCTGGTTCGAGCTCGACCCGGTCGACGGCGACCTGCACGTGCGTGCGGTGCTGGACCTCGACGGGGCGGAGCTGGCCGAGGAGCAGGTGGCCCACCTGCTCCGGGTGCTCGTCGTGCGCGCGGTCGACGCGATGGGGGAGTGGGTCGAGCGCATCGGCGACGTCGTCGCCGGTGCCGACCCGGTCGCCTGAGGCGCCTGGCGCTCAGCCGCGCGGGGCGGCGATGTCGTCGAGCTTGTCCCCGAAGGCCAGGCAGGCCATCGCGGCCAGCGGTCCGGCGTCGGGCCCCCCGCCCGCGTGCTCGGGGGCGCGCATCGAGACCATGACGTTGAGGAGCATGCCGTAGGCGATGAAGTCACGGACCTTGTCGTCGCTGCCGCCGGTGCGCTCGAGCACGTGAAGGATGCGCTCCATGCCGGCTCGGCTCCCCGCGGCGACCTCCGCGATGTCGCCGGCCGTGAAGCCGTGCATCATCACCATCAGCAGGTCGCGGTCCTCGAGCAGGTCGAAGTAGGCCAGGCCCAGCAGCTCCCAGCCCGGGTCGTCGTCGGGGGCGGCCGGGTCGAAGGGGTGCTGCTCGACGACCTCGGCGAACGCCGCGGCTATGCGGGCCGTGGTGCGGTCGAGCACCTCGCAGAACAGGGCGAGCTTGGTGCCGAACAGGCGCACGACGTACGGCTGGGAGACCCCGGCCTCCTTGGCCACGGCGTCGGTGCTGGTGCCGTGCAGGCCGGTGCGGGCGAACGCCCGCGTCGCGGCGTCGAGCACCAGCTCGCGGCGGTCGTCGGCGCTCATCCTCGTCGTCACGGTTGACATGTTATCAGCTGATTACTTACCGTCGTCATCGTAGTAATCATTCGATGCCTTCCTGTGGACGGAGCTCTCTCCATGGCCCTTCTCGACGCCCCCGTCGCCCCGCGCGACGACGCCGCGGCCCCCCGGCCTCGCGTGCCGGTCTGGCTCGCCGTCGTCGCCGCCTCCTTGCCGATGTTCATGGCCACCCTCGACAACCTGGTGATGACGACCGCGCTGCCGGTCGTCCAGGTCGACCTCGACGCGACGGTCGGGCAGCTGTCGTGGTTCCTCAACGCCTACACGCTGGCCTTCGCGACCTTCATGCTCCCCGCCGCCACGCTCGGTGACCGCCTCGGCCGTCGCCGGGTGATGGTGGCCGGCATCGCGGTCTTCACCCTGGCCTCCATCGCCGCCGCGCTCAGCACCAGCGCGGAGGCCCTCATCGCCGCCCGGGCCGTGCAGGGCCTCGGCGCGGCCGCGATCATGCCGCTGTCCCTGAGCCTGCTCGCCTCGTCGGTGCCGCCGGCCGCCCGCGCGCTGGCCATTGGCGTGTGGGGTGGCGTCTCGGGGCTCGGCGTCGCGCTCGGCCCGGTCGTCGGCGGTGCCGTCGTCGAGGGCGTCAGCTGGCAGGCCATCTTCTGGCTCAACGTGCCCGTCGCGGTCGTCGCCGTCCCGCTGCTCCTCGTGGCGGTGCGGGAGTCGCGCGGCGAGCCGACCCGCCTCGACCCGATCGGCACCCTGCTGATCGGCGGCGCCGTCTTCCTCGGCATCTGGGGCATCGTCCACGGCAACGACGACGGCTGGGGCTCGGCCGCGGTCGTCGCGCCGCTGGTGCTCGCCGCCGTCCTGGTGCCGTCGTACGTCGCCTGGGCCCGGCGACGCGGGGCCGACGCCGTCATGCCCCTGCGGTTGTTCCGGTCGCGCAGCTTCAGCGCCGCCAACGTCGTCGCCCTGGCCTTCACCGCCGGCATGTTCGGGGCGGTCTTCCTGCTCTCGCAGTACCTCCAGGTCGTCGACGGCTACTCCCCCCTCGAGGCCGGCGTGCGCACCCTGCCCTGGACCGCCGCGCCGATGGTCGTGGCGCCGCTGGCCGGGGTGCTCGCCGGGCGTGTCGGCGTCCGACCGCTGCTGGTCGCCGGCCTCGCCGCGCAGACCACCGCGCTCGTCTGGTTCGCCGTGCTGACCGAGGGCGCCGCGTCCTACGGCGCCTTCGTGCCCGCGCTCGCCCTGGCGGGCATCGGCATGGGCCTGTGCTTCGCCCCGGTCTCGACCGCCGTGCTCGACGGCCTGCCGGACGCCGACTTCGCGGTCGCCAGCTCCACCAACTCCACCCTGCGCGAGTTCGGCGTGGCCCTCGGCATCGCGGTCGTCGTCGCGGTCTTCCTCGGCAACGGCGGCCAGATCACCCCCACCGGGTACGACGGCGCCGTCGGCCCGGCCCTGCTGACCGGCGCGGCCGCGGTCGCGGTCGGGCTCGTGGCGGCGTTCTTCCTCCCGCGCCGCGCCCGGGCCTGACCCCGGCTGCCGCTAGCGCGGCAACGCGCTCGCGGCCCAGCCTCCCGGGCCGTGGGGCAGGGTGCGCCGCACCTGGCGGTGCGGCGCACCCCACTCACGTCGGGGGCGCGGCGCCGGCGGCTCGCCGCCGCCCAGCGCGCTGAGCACGGCTACGACCGCCGCGACCTCCTCGGGGGTCGTGTCGGGCGTGATGACGCGCAGCACCGGAGGTGCGGGAGCCTCCTTGGTCACAGCGGGATGTTCCCGTGCTTCTTCGGCGGGAGCGAGGCCCGCTTGGAGCGCAGCAGGCGCAGGGCGCGGACCACCTCGATGCGCGACTCGTGCGGCGAGATCACCGCGTCGACGTACCCGCGCTCGGCGGCGATGTAGGGGTTGGCCAGCGTTGTCTCGTACTCGTCGACCAGCTCGGCGCGCCGGGCCTCGACGTCGCCGCCGTCCTTCTCGACCGCCGCGAGCGTCTTGCGGTGCACGATGTTGGCCGCGCCCTGGGCGCCCATCACCGCGATCTGCGCGGTCGGCCAGGCGACGTTGATGTCGGCGCCCAGGTGCTTGGAGCCCATCACGTCGTAGGCGCCGCCGTAGGCCTTGCGCGTGATGACCGTGACCAGCGGCACGGTGGCCTCGGAGTAGGCGTAGATGAGCTTGGCGCCGCGCCGGATGATGCCGTTCCACTCCTGGTCGGTGCCCGGGAGGAAGCCCGGCACGTCGACGAAGGTCAGCACCGGGATGTTGAAGGCGTCGCAGAACCGCACGAAGCGGGCGGCCTTCTCCGAGGCGTCGATGTCGAGCGTGCCGGCGAACTGCATCGGCTGGTTGGCGACCACGCCCACCGGCCGCCCCTCGACCCGGCCGTAGCCGATGACGAGGTTGGGCGCGAACAGCTCCTGGACCTCGAGGAACTCCTCGTCGTCGAGCACCGCCGTGATGACGTCGTGCATGTCGTAGGGCTGGTTGGCGCCGTCGGGGATGAGCGTGTCGAGCGAGCGGTCGAGGTCGGTGACCTCCATGACCGCCTCCTCGTCGTAGGTCGGCAGCTCGTCGAGGTTGTTCTGCGGCAGGTAGGACAGCAGCGCCTTGACGTACTCCAGCGCGTCCTCCTCGTCGGAGGCCATGTAGTGGGCGTTGCCCGACTTGGTGTTGTGGGTGCGCGCGCCGCCGAGGTCCTCCATCGAGACGTCCTCGCCGGTGACGGTCTTGATGACGTCGGGGCCGGTGATGAACATCGCCGAGGTCTGGTCGACCATCACGGTGAAGTCGGTGACCGCGGGGGAGTAGACGTGGCCGCCCGCGCAGTTGCCCATGATCAGGCTGATCTGCGGGATCACGCCGGAGGCGTGCACGTTGCGGCGGAAGATCTCGCCGTACAGGCCGAGCGAGACGACGCCCTCCTGGATGCGGGCGCCTGCGCCCTCGTTGATGCCGATGATCGGGCAGCCGGTCTTGATGGCGAGGTCCATGACCTTGACGATCTTCTCGCCGTACACCTCGCCCAGGGAGCCGCCGAAGACGGTGAAGTCCTGGCTGAACACGCACACCTGGCGGCCGTCGATGGTGCCGTAGCCCGTGATGACGCCGTCGCCGTACGGGCGGGTCTTCTCGAGCCCGAACGCCGTCGACCGGTGGCGGGCCAGCTCGTCGAGCTCGACGAAGGAGCCCTCGTCGAAGAGCAGCTCGATGCGCTCCCGGGCCGTCTTGCGGCCCTTGGCGTGCTGCTTCTCGACGGCCTTCGCCGAGCCGGCGTGGACGGCCTCGTCGAGTCGTCGCTCGAGGTCGGCCAGCTTGCCGGCCGTGGTGTGCAGGTCGAGGTCGTCGGGGACCTCGGTGCCTTCTCCGGGCTGGGCGCTCAACGGCTCTCCCGCTCTCTTGGGTGACTGTCGGTGCTTGGACAGGGCTGGTCGGTAGGACAGGCTAGTGCTCGTGACCACCGACCAGGCCGGACGCCCACCCCTCGACAAGGCCCGTCTCGGCAGCGACAACCCCGAGCTGATGCCCGACCTGACCGTCGAGGTGGTCGACCAGCTCCCCTCGACCAACGCCGAGGCCGCCGACCGCGCCCGCGCGGGCGCGCCCGACGGCCTGGTCGTCGTGGCCGACCACCAGTCCGCCGGTCGTGGTCGCCTCGACCGCACCTGGGAGACCCCGCCCGGCACCGCGGTCACCTTCTCCCTCATCCTGCGCCCCGAGGTGCCCGTCGCGCGGTGGCCCTGGCTGCCGCTGCTCACCGGGTACGCCGTCGACAAGGCCCTCCAGGCCAGTGGCCTCGAGGCGGGCGTGAAGTGGCCCAACGACGTCCTGGTCGGCGACAAGAAGGTCGCGGGCATCCTGGTCGAGCGGGTGGAGACCCCCGACGGCCCGACGGCGGTCGTCGGCGTCGGCATCAACGTCGGCCTGGGCACCGACGAGCTGCCGGTGCCCACCGCCACCTCCCTCGAGCTCGAGCTCGGCCGCCCCGTCGACCGCACCGACGTGCTGGTCGAGGTGCTCAACACCATCCGCGAGGCCGTCGACGCGTGGGAGATGGGCGGGGAACCGGGCGTCGCGCGGCTCCAGGAGTCGTACGCCGCCGCCTGCGTGACCGTGGGCCGCGACGTCCGCGTCGACCTGCCCGACGGCTCGGCCCTCGAGGGGCGGGCTGTGCAGATCGACGACGTCGGCCGCCTCGTCGTGGAGGCCGGCGGCGCCCGCACGGCGGTCTCCGCGGGTGACGTCGTGCACGTCCGCACGGCGTGACCCTGCCCCCGGGGCCGGACCCCCTGCCGGAGCCCGTGCCGGAGCCCGACGACGCCCCCGCGGCCCTGGCCGAGGGGGAGGAGGCCGTCCGTCCCGAGTGGGGCGACCCGGCCGCCATCGTGCGGGCGATCCTGCGCGAGGAGCCGACGTACTCCGCGGCCGAGGTGGCCGAGGACGCCGGCATCACCCTCGGCCAGGCCCGCCGGCTGTGGCGGGCGCTCGGGTTCCCCGAGGCCGACGGCGCGGCGGTCTACACCGCCTCCGACACCGACGCCATCCGCACCATGGTCGAGGCCATCGACTCCGGCCTGCTCGACTTCGACCTCGCCGTCACCATCACCCGCGCGCTGGGCCAGACCATGGCCCGCCTGGCCGACTGGGAGGTCGGGGCGCTGGTCCACCGGGTCGAGGAGCTGCAGGTCGAGGGCCAGCGCGGCAACGTCACCCAGACCGCCGCCCACCTGCTCGAGGAGCTCGGCGACGGGTTCGAGACGATGATGGTCTACGTCTGGCGGCGCCACCTGGCCGCGGCCGTCTCCCGCATTGTCGCGCTGGGCCAGGCCGACGACCTGCACACCACCCGGCTCACCGTCGGGTTCGCCGACATCGTCAGCTTCACCGCGCTGTCCAACGAGATCTCGCGCGAGCGCATCGGCGACCTCGTCGAGCTCTTCGAGTCGCGCTGCGCCGACGTGGTCGCCACCCAGCGCGGCCGGGTCATCAAGAGCATCGGCGACTCGGTGCTGTTCGTGAACGACGACCCCATCCGGGCCTACGACACCGCCGAGGGCATCATCACCGTCATCGGCCGCGACCCCCGGATGCCCGACGTCCGCGTGGGCCTGGCCACCGGCGACGTCGTCATGCGGGTCGGTGACGTCTTCGGGCCGCCGGTCAACCTCGCCGCGCGGCTCACCGCGGTCGCCCGCCGCAACCGCATCATCATCGACGCCGCCACCGCGGCCCGGCTCCCCGAGGACCAGTTCGAGACCCGGCGGCTGCCCGAGCGGCCGGTGCGGGGCTTCGGGCTCGTCGAGCCCGTCGCCGTACGCCGGCACTGAGGCCACGACCGGCGCCGTGGCCCGGTCTGGACCGCCCGGGGCACATCTGGCCGTTCCGGTCCCCCCGGGAGCGGGGCTTCCTACGGTGAGGGCGTGCTCGAGGTCCAGGGGGTCCGCGTCGACCCGGCGACGCGCCGCGTGTGGGTCGCCGAGGAGGAGGTCGCGTTCTCCCGCAAGGAGTTCGACCTGCTGCACGCCCTGATCTCCCGCGCCGGCCAGGTGGTCTCGCGCGACGACCTGATGCGCGATGTCTGGCAGACCACCTTCTGGACGTCGTCGAAGACCATCGACGTCCACCTCGGCTGGATCCGGCGCAAGCTCGGCGACGACAGCCGCCGCCCCCACCTCATCACCACCCTGCGGGGCAAGGGGCTGCGCTTCGAGACCCAGGCTCCGGTCCGCAGCGGCTGAGGGCCTCCCACTACCGTTGGCCCCGTGAACGCCACGCCGTCCGCCCCTCTCGTCGCGGTCGTCGGCGGGGGCCAGCTCGCACGGATGATGGCCGAGCCGGCCGCCGCGCTCGGCCTGCCCCTGCGCCTCCTCGCCGAGGCCGAGGGCGTCTCGGCCGCCCAGGTCGTCGTCGACCACCTCGTCGGCGACCACACCGACCTCGACGACCTGCGGGCCGTGACCCGCGGCGCGTCGGTGGTCACCTTCGACCACGAGCACGTCCCGACCGAGCACCTGCGCGCCCTCGCCGCCGACGGCGTCGCCGTGCGCCCTGGGCCCGACGCGCTGGTCCACGCCCAGGACAAGGGCGTCATGCGCGAGCGGCTGGCCGCCCTCGACGTGCCCTGCCCGCGCAACGCGATCGTCGCCTCGGCCGCCGACGTCGAGGCGTTCGGGTTCCCCTGCGTGCTCAAGACCACCCGCGGCGGGTACGACGGCAAGGGTGTCTGGTTCGTGCGCGGGGCCGCCGACGTGGCCGAGCCCCTGCGGGCCGTCGCCGAGGGCGCCGAGCGCGGCGTGCGGCTGCTGGCCGAGGAGCTCGTCGACTTCCGCCGCGAGCTCTCGGCGATCGTGGTCCGCTCGCCCAGCGGGCAGGCCGCGGCGTACCCGGTGGTGGCCTCGACCCAGCGCGACGGCATCTGCCACGAGGTCGTCGCCCCGGCACCCGACCTCGACCCCGACCTGGCCACCCAGGCCCAGGAGGTCGCGCTCCGCATCGCCGGCGAGCTCGACGTCACCGGCGTGCTCGCCGTCGAGCTGTTCGAGACCGGTGACGGCCGGATCCTGGTCAACGAGCTCGCGATGCGACCGCACAACACCGGCCACTGGACCCAGGACGGCGCGGTCACCTCCCAGTTCGAGAACCACCTGCGCGCCGTGCTCGACCTGCCGCTCGGCTCGCCCGCGGCCCGTGAGCCGTGGACGGTGATGGTCAACATCCTCGGCGCCCCCGATCGCGACCTCGGCGACGGGAGCGTCCCGGTCGGCCGGCTCTACGACGGCTACCCGCACGCGATGGCCCGCGACCCGCGGCTGCGCGTGCACCTGTACGGCAAGGACCTGCGGCCCGGCCGCAAGGTCGGCCACGTCAACGCCTACGGCGACGACCTCGACGACTGCCTCGAGCGCGCGCGGCACGCCGCCGCGTGGTTCCGGGGCGACCTCGGCGACGAGAGCGAGTGAGCATGAGCGAGCAGCAGGCGACCCGTCCGCGGGTCGGCATCGTGATGGGGTCCGACTCCGACTGGCCGGTGATGCGGCTGGCGGCGGAGGCCCTGGAGGAGTTCGGCGTGCCCCACGAGGCCGACGTCGTCTCGGCGCACCGGATGCCCGAGGAGATGCTGGCCTACGGCAAGGAGGCCGCCGGCCGGGGCCTGTCGGTCGTCATCGCCGGGGCCGGGGGAGCGGCCCACCTGCCCGGCATGCTGGCCGCGGTGACGCCGCTGCCGGTCATCGGCGTGCCGGTGCCGCTGAAGACCCTCGACGGCATGGACTCCCTGCTCTCGATCGTCCAGATGCCGGCCGGCGTGCCGGTGGCCACGGTCGCCATCGGGGGCGCCCGCAACGCCGGGCTGCTCGCCGTGCGCATCCTCGCCGCGACCGACCCCGCGCTGCAGGAGCAGATGACCGCGTTCCAGGCCGAGCTGAAGAGGTCCGCGCAGGACAAGGGCGCGGTCGTGCGCGGGGAGAGCGGTGCCCGCCGGTTCGGCTTCTAGCCGCACCCGCACCCGCGGTCGGTCGGGCCCGGGCGCGGGCAGCCGGACCCGGGGCGGCGGCGACCGGCTCGTCGGCATCGACCTCGCCCGGTGCCTCGCCCTGCTGGGCATGATGGCGACCCACGTGCTCGACGCGCGCACCCCGGGCGGTGACGTCAGCGCCTCGCACTGGCTGGCCAGCGGGCGCGCCTCGGCCCTGTTCGCCGTGCTGGCCGGGGTCTCGATCGCCCTGGTCAGCGGCCGGGGCACGCCGGTGGTCGGCGGGCAGCGGCTGCGGGTCAGCGCGGCGCTGGTCGTGCGTGCCGTGCTCGTCGGCGCCATCGGGCTGCTGCTGGGCACGCTCGACACCGGGATCGCGGTGATCCTCACCTACTACGCGGTGCTCTTCGTGCTGGCCCTGCCCTTCCTCGGGCTCACCGCGCGGCCGCTGCTGGCCGTGGCCGTCGCCTGGGTCGCCGCCGCGCCGGTGGTCTCCCACCTCGCTCGCCCCGAGCTGCCGCCCCGGCAGTTCGACAGTCCCGAGCCCGAGCAGCTGCTCGAGCCCGGCCGCCTGGTCGCCGAGCTGCTGTTCACCGGCTACTACCCGGCCGTGCCCTGGGTGGCCTACCTGCTGCTGGGCCTCGCGATCGGCCGCGCCGACCTCCGCTCGCGCCGGGTGGCGGCTGTGCTCGTGGTCAACGGCGCCGTGGCCGCGGTCGGCGCGACCCTGCTGTCGCGCGCCCTGACCTCGAGCCGGTTCGACTGGACCGAGCTCGACGCGGTCGCGGGCGGCATGTACGGCCAGACCCCCACCGACAACGGCTGGCGCTGGCTGCTCGTCGTCGTGCCGCACTCGACGACGCCGTTCGACCTCGTGCAGACCGGGGGCAGCGCGGCGCTCGTGGTCGGGCTGTGCCTGCTCGTCGCGGGGGCGGCCCGCGACCTCTCGCCCGTGGTCGAGCGAGCCCTGCAGGTCCTGGTCGGCGCCGGCGCCATGACCCTCACGCTCTTCGTCCTGCACGTCGTCATGCGCACCGACGCTGTCTGGCCGCCCGAGGAGCCCTCGACGTACGCCTGGCACGTGCTGGTCGCCCTCTGGATCGGCAGCGTGTACGCCGCCCTCGGCCGCCGCGGCCCCCTCGAGACGGTCGTCGGGTGGCTGCCCGGCAAGATCAGGGGCCGCTCGTCGGGGTGAAAGGTGCCCAGGACGGCCCCGTTCTCTTGATCCGGTCCACTCTGGGTTCCTACGTTCGAGCGGTGCCCCCGGACCTCGAGGCGCTGCTGCGGGCGGTGCCCCTGCGCGTCACCCGACCACGCCTGGCCGTGCTCGGCGCCGTCATGGAGCGCCCGCACGTCGACGCCGACACCGTGACCCGGGTGCTGCGTGCCGAGGACCCGTCAGCGGTCTCGCACCAGGCGGTGTACGACGTGCTGCGGGTGCTGACCGACGCCGGTCTGCTGCGGCGCATCCAGCCCGCCGGGGCCACCGCGCGCTACGAGGCGCGCGTGGGCGACAACCACCACCACGTGGTGTGCCGCACCTGCGGCGCCATCGACGACGTCGACTGCGCCGTCGGCGCCGCGCCCTGCCTCACCGCCCCTGACCACGGGGCCGGCCACGGCTACGTGGTCGACGAGGCGGAGGTCGTCTTCTGGGGCACCTGCCCCGCCTGCACGGCCGCCGAGACCACCACCCCCACCCATACCGACCCGGAAGGTCACCGATGAGCGACAGCCAGGACCACCCCGTCAGCCCCCAGGGCGTCGACGCCAAGGAGGCGGCCGGCTGCCCGGTCAACCCGGACTCCGCCGCCGCCCACGGCAGCGAGAGCGAGAACCCGGTGATCTCCTCGCCGACCCCGGCGACCGGCACCCGGCCGCGCACGGTCAAGGACTGGTGGCCCAACTCGTTGGAGCTCTCGGTGCTGCACGCCCACTCCAGCAAGGGCAACCCGCTGCCCGCCGGCTCCAGCTACGCCGAGAAGTTCGCCGGCCTCGACGTCCAGGCGCTCGTGCGCGACGTCGAGGACGTCCTGACCACCTCCCAGGACTGGTGGCCCGCCGACTTCGGCCACTACGGCGGCCTGATGATCCGGATGAGCTGGCACTCCGCCGGCACCTACCGCATCTACGACGGCCGCGGCGGCGCGGGCGACGGCGGCCAGCGTTTCGCCCCGCTCAACAGCTGGCCCGACAACGCCAACCTCGACAAGGCCCGTCGGCTGCTGTGGCCGGTCAAGCAGAAGTACGGCCAGGCCATCTCCTGGGCCGACCTCATCGTGCTCGCCGGCAACGTCTCGCTGGACTCCATGGGCCTGCCGACGTTCGGCTTCGGGTTCGGCCGCGAGGACGTGTGGGAGCCGGAGGAGATCTTCTGGGGTCCCGAGGACACCTGGCTCGGCGACGAGCGGTACGCCGGGGAGCGCGACCTGCACGAGTCGCTCGGCGCGGTCCAGATGGGGCTGATCTACGTCAACCCCGAGGGCCCCAACGGCAACCCCGACCCCGTCGCCTCGGCCCGCGACATCCGCGAGACCTTCGCCCGGATGGCGATGAACGACGAGGAGACCGTCGCCCTGATCGCCGGCGGCCACACCTTCGGCAAGACCCACGGCGCCGGCGACGCCTCGCTCGTCGGGCCCGAGCCCGAGGGGGCGCCGCTGGAGGAGCAGGGCCTGGGCTGGCGCAGCGAGTTCGGCTCCGGCAAGGGCGCCGACGCCATCACCTCCGGGCTCGAGGTCACCTGGACCCGCACCCCGGTGCAGTGGAGCAACGACTACTTCACCTTCCTCTACGACCACGAGTGGGAGCTCGAGGAGAGCCCCGCCGGCGCCAAGCAGTGGGTCGCCAAGGACGCCGAGGCCGTGGTCCCGGGGCCGACGCCCGACTCGCCCAAGCGTCGCCCCACCATGCTCACCAGCGACCTCGCGCTGCGCTTCGACCCGGCGTACGACAAGATCTCGCTGCGCTTCCGCGACGACCCCGACGCGTTCGCGCTGGCCTTCGCCAAGGCCTGGTACAAGCTGCTGCACCGCGACATGGGTCCGGTCAGCCGCTACCTCGGCCCGTGGGTCGCCGAGCCTCAGCTGTGGCAGGACCCGGTGCCCGCCGTCGACCACGCGCTGGTCACCGACGCCGAGGTCGCCGACCTCAAGCAGCGGGTGCTCGGCTCCGGCCTCACCGTGGCCGAGCTCGTGCAGACGGCGTGGGCCTCGGCGTCGAGCTTCCGCTCCACCGACAAGCGCGGGGGCGCCAACGGCGCCCGGATCGCCCTGGAGCCGCAGCGCGGCTGGGAGGTCAACCAGCCCGAGCAGCTCGAGCGCGTCCTCGGTGTCCTGGAGGGCGTGCGCGCCGACTTCCACGCCGCCGGCGAGGCCCGCATCTCGCTGGCCGACCTCATCGTGCTCGCTGGCTCCGCGGCCGTCGAGCAGGCCGCCCGCGACGGCGGCGTCGAGGTCACCGTGCCCTTCCACCCGGGCCGCACCGACGCCACCCAGGAGCAGACCGACGTCGACTCCTTCCGGGTCCTCGAGCCCCGCGCCGATGCGTTCCGCAACTACCTGCGCCCCGGTGAGAAGACCCAGCCCGAGGTCCTCATGGTCGACCGCGCCTACATGCTCGACCTGACCGCGCCGGAGATGACCGTGCTCATCGGCGGCCTGCGGGTCATCGGCGGCAACGTCGGCGGCGCCACCCACGGCGTGCTCACCGAGCGCCCCGGCGCGTTGACCAACGACTTCTTCGTCAACCTCCTCGCGCCGGGCTCCCGCTGGCGGGCCTCCCAGTCCGAGGAGCACGTGTACGACGTCGTCGACCTCGCCACCGACGAGGTGCGGTTCACCGCCACGGCCGTCGACCTGATCTTCGGCTCGAACTCGCAGCTGCGGGCGCTCTCGGAGGTGTGGGCCAGCGTCGACGCCCGCACGCAGTTCGTGCACGACTTCGTGGCCGCGTGGGTCAAGGTGATGGACAGCGACCGGTTCGACCTGCGCTGAGGTCTTCCGGGGTTGGTGTGGGCGGCCGCGCGCGTAGTCGATCGGGTCTCCGGGTCAAGGACGCTCGCTGCGCTCGCGCCGGCTCCGCCGGCCGCTGCGCGGTCCTTGACCCGGAGCCTCGCCCGATCGACTGACGGCGCGCTTGCCGGCACGGGCTCCGCCCGCGCCGCCGCTGGCGCGGCCGCCCCATCCGTCACACTGATGTCACTCCTGACGCCGATCTCCCACTCCTGGCAGGGAGTTACCGACCAGGGGTGGGAGATCCCCGCCAGGAGTGGTGCGGGCGGGTCAAGTGTGACTGGTGGGGCGGGTGGCCGCGCCAGCGGCGGCGCGCCGAGCTTGCGAGGCGTCGCCGACAGCGCGCAGTCCGGCGGGCTGCGCGAGGCTCGGGGTCAAGGACGGCCGGAGGCCGCCGCGCAGCGGCGCGAGCGCAGCGAGCGTCCTTGACGCCGAGACGCGGCCTGCCACGCGCGCGGGCCACCCGCCCCACCCCGCCCACACCAACCACCCAGAGCAGTCACGCCCGGGTCATCACGTGCTTGACCCGCGAGTAGTCATCGACCGACCGGGTGGACAGCTCGGCGCCGTACCCGGAGGCCCCGAACCCGCCGAAGGGCATCTCGGAGACGGTGGTGAGGTGGTCGTTGACCCAGACGGTGCCGAAGTCGAGTCCGGCGGAGAACGCCTCGGCGCGGCGCAGGCTCGTGGTCCAGACGCTCGCGGCGAGGCCCTGCTCGACGTCGTTGGCGGCCGCGAGCAGCGCGTCGTCGCCGGCGGCGCGCTGGACGGTGACGACGGGACCGAAGACCTCGCGGCGCACGACCTCGGCGTCGGCGGCGACGCCGGTCAGGACCGTGGGGGCGAAGAACCAGCCGGGCCGCTCCAGGCGGTGGCCGCCGACGACGGCCTCGGCGCCGTCGGCCAGCGCGCGGTCGACGAAGCCGGTGACGCGGGCGAGGTGAGCCTCGCTGACCAGCGGGCCGAGGTCGGTGCGCTCGTCGGCGGGGTCGCCGACGCGCAGCCGGCGGACGGCGGCGGCGTAGGCGTCGAGGAAGGCGTCGTGCACCGCGTCGTCGACGAGGACCCGGCAGGCGGCGGTGCAGTCCTGGCCGGCGTTGAGGTAGCCCGCGGGGACGAGGGTGGCGACGGCGTCGTCGAGGTCGGCGTCGGCGCAGACGACGACGGGCGCGTTGCCGCCGAGCTCGAGGTGGACGCGGGTGACGTCGCGGGCGGCGGTGGCGGCCACGGCGCTGCCGGCCTCGGTGCTGCCGGTGAAGGAGACCAGCCGCACGAGCGGGTGGGCCACCAGGGCCTGGCCGACCTCACCGTCACCGAGCACCACCTGGAGCACGTCGCGGGGCAGCACCTGCGCGGCCAGCTCGGCCAGCCGCAGGCTCGACCCGGGGGTCAGCTCCGAGGGCTTGAGCACCGCGGTGTTGCCGGCGGCCAAGGCGGGCCCGACCTTCCAGACCGCCTCGAGCAGCGGGTAGTTCCACGGCGTGATGAGGCCGACCACCCCGAGCGGCTCGCGCACCAGCGTCGAGCGGCGACCGGGGGCGAAGGTGCCCGAGGCGCCGGTGGCCGGGACGCGGGCGGCGCCGGCGAGGAAGCGCAGGTTGTCGACCACGCCCGGCACCTCCTCGCGGGCCGCGGTGATCGGCTTGCCCACCTCGGCGGAGTCGAGCTGCGCGAGATCCTCGGCGTGGGCCTCGACGAGGTCGGCCAGGCCGAGCAGCGCCGCCGCCCGCTCGGCCGGTGTCGTGCGCGACCAGGCCGGGAACGCTGCCGCGGCGCGGCGTACGGCGTCGTCGACGTGCGCGGTCGTCGCGGTCATCAGGAGATGAGCTCGTCGATGCGCGAGTAGGCGCTGGCGTCGCCCCGCAGCACGCGGCTCGGGCGACCCGAGATCGCGACCGGCACGTCACCGGCCACGGTGATGCGACGCATCTCGCGGTAGTGGGTGTCGAAGTCGGCGACGGCGTAGTGCTGGGTGGCGCGGTTGTCCCACATCGCGACGTCGCCGGGCTGCCAGGTCCAGCGCACGGTGTTCTCGAGCTTGGTGATCCGGTTCTGCAGGAGCTGGAACAGCGCGGTCGACTCGGCGGTGTTGAGGCCGGTGAACGACTTCACGAAGTGGCCGAGCACGAAGGCCCGCTCACCGGTCTCGGGGTGCACCCGCACCACGGGGTGCTCGGTCTCGAAGACCTGCGAGACGAAGTCCTCGCGGGAGTAGTTCGCGTCGGGGGCGTCGGACTCCTCGTCCCGCTGGGCGTAGTCGTAGCTGTTGGTGTGCACCGCCCACAGGTCGTCGACGAGGGCGCGCAGGGGAGCGGGGAGCCGGTCGTAGGCGTCGACGGCGTTGGCCCACACCGTCGTCCCGCCGTACGGCGGCAGGGCGATGGCCCGCAGCACGCTGATGGCCGGCACCCGGTCGACGAAGGTGACGTCGGTGTGCCAGGCGTTGGCCGCCATGCCCTTGTCGGCGGTCACCTTGAACACGCGGCCGGAGCCGGTGTTGACGGTCGGGTGGGCGGAGGTGAGGGTCCCGAACGACTGGGCGAAGGCCTCCTGGCCCGCGTCGTCGAGGTGGTGCTGGCCGGAGAAGAACACGACCTTGTGGCGCAGCAGCGCGGCGCGGATCGTCGCGACCGTCTCGGGGGGGAGGTCGGCCCCGAGGCGGACGCCGTCGATGCGGGCGCCGATGCGGCCGCCGACCTGCTGGACGACGACGCCGCTGCCGGTGCGGGGGGCGATGGTCTCGCGCTCGAGGGTGCTGGTCACGGGTGCCTCCAGGGAAAGCGGGGAAGTAAGTCACCTGAGACTATAGAGAAAGAAATCGGATGACCGGCGCCGGTGCCGTCGGGGAGCGAGACCAGTTCTCGTCCGCCGCCATCGACGTGGTCTATGGCCGGGCGATCGAGCGGGCGATCTCCAGCATCGCGACGCCGGCATCGTCGAGGCTGCCGTCGCGCCAGACGAGCTGCACCTCCGCCCGTCGCGGGGGGTCCAGCCGGGCCAGTCGGGCGCCCTGGGCCCCGGCGTCGGCCGCCATGGCCTCGGGCAGCAGGGCCGCTCCCGCCCCGGCCAGCACGAGCGGCACCAGGCTGGCCACGTGCGCGGTCTCGACGGCGAGGTCGACCGCGGCCCCCACGGCCTCGAGGTGCTCCTCGAGGAGCCAGCGCAGCGCGGTGCCGGGCGGGGTGCCCACCAGGCCGTGGCGCAGCAGCTCCGCGGTGTCGGCGACCAGGCCGTGGTGCGGCCCGGTGCCGGGCGGCAGCACGGCCACCAGGTCGAGGGTGACCACGGTCAGCGACGCCAGGGGGTCGCCGGGCGGCGGGCCGGACAGCAGCCCGAAGTCCGCCTCCCCGGCGCGCACCTGCTCGACCACCACCGCGCGGCTCGCCGGGTCGCTGACGCGGAGCCGGACGCGGGGCCGGAGCTGGCGCAGCTCGCCGACCACCCGCACGAGCGGGTCGAGCGCCCAGACGGTGTTGGTGACCACGTGCAGGCGCGCGAACCCGCTCTCGCCCGCCCCGCGCACCGCCACCTCTGCCTGCGCGAACGACCGCAGCGTCCGGCGCGCCGGACCGACGAGCGCCTCGCCGGCGGGCGTGAGGGTCACCCCCCGCCCGTGCCGCTCGAAGAGGGGCTCGCCGAGCTCGCGCTCGAGCGCGCGCACGGCGTACGACAGCGAGGGCTGGGCGATGCTCAGCGCCCGCGCGGCGCCGGTGAACGTGCCGGCCTCGGCGATCGCCAGGAAGAGCTCGAGCTGGCGGCGGTCCACGGTCTCAGGCGGCCAGGCCGTGCTCGTGGGCGTACACGACGATCTGCACGCGGTCGCGCAGGGCCAGCTTGCGCAGGATGGAGCCGACGTGGGTCTTGACCGTCGACTCGCTGAGGAAGACGCGGGCGCCGACCTCGGTGTTGGAGAGCCCGGCGGCGACGGCGGCGAAGACCTCCCGCTCCTTCTCCGTCAGGCCGAGGTACGCCGCCGGGACGGGGGTCGGGGCGGTGAAGCTGCCCGCCATCAGGGCGTTGAGGTCGCCGGGGGCGAGCACGGCGTTGCCGGCGTGCACGGTGCGGATCGCGTCGCGCAGCTGGACCGGTGTCGTGTCCTTGAGCAGGAACCCGCTGGCGCCGTGGCGGATGGCGGTGGCCGCGCGGTCGTCGAGGTTGAACGTGGTGAGCACGACGACCCGTACCGGCGGCGCGCCGGCGGCGGCCCGCCGGGCCACCGCGTCGGGCGCGAAGAGGCGGCGGGTCGCTTCGACGCCGTCCATCTCCGGCATCCGGATGTCCATGAGCACCACGTGGGGCGCGAGCTCCTCGACCCGCCGCAGCGCCTCGGCCCCGTCGGCGGCCGTGCCGACCACCGTCATGCCGTCCTGGGCGTCGACGATGACCCGCACGCCCTCGCGGAAGAGGTCCTGGTCGTCGACCAGGAGCACCCGGATGTCGTCGTCGCTCATCGCGGGCCCAACGGTATCGACGCCGTCGCGGTGAAGGTGTCCGCCCCGGTCGCGGTCTCGAGCCGCCCGCCCACGCTGGCCAGGCGGTGCCGCATGCCCTCGATCCCGGTGCCGCCGACGGCGATCATCCTGGTCTCCTCCGTGGACTCGGCGGGGTTGCGGACCTCGATCCGCAGCTCGCCGGTGCCCTCGCTGTCGGGCCAGTGCCGCTCGACCCGCACCGCGCCGTCGCGCCGGCCGTGCTTGACGGCGTTGGTCAACATCTCCTGCAGCACCCGGTAGGCCGTCACCTCGAGGTCGGGCGGCAGCGGCCGGGCGGTGCCGCGCTCGCTGACCACGACCTGGTGCCCGCCGGCGCGGACGCCGTCGACGAGGGTGTCGAGGGGCCGGGCGGCGGGAGGCGTGTCGGGGGAGGAGAGCACCTGGCGCACGTCCTGCAGCGAGGTCCGGGCCGAGGTCGCGATGGTCTCCATCGTCTTCTTCAACCGGGCCGGGTCGTCGTCGGGCAGGTACTGCGCCGACTCGGCCTGGGCCAGGATCACCGCCAGGGAGTGGCCCACCACGTCGTGCACGTCGCGGGCCAGTCGCGCCTGGTCCTCCCGCAGCCGGGCGATCTCGCGCGCCGACTCGGTCTCCTCCTGCGCGGCGCTCGCGCGCTCCTGCGCGGCCGCCTCGGAGCGCTCGGACCGGTCGGCCCGCACGGCGAGGCGGACCGCGAGCCCCGCCAGCCACGGCACGGCCAGCACCAGCAGGGCCACCGCGGCGAGCACCACGGTGACCCGGCCGCCGCCGTACCGGGAGGCGAGGTCGTACAACGCGCTCGCCGTCGCCCGGTCGGTGAACGGCTCGTAGGAGAGGTTGAGGACGAACACGACCGCGGTCACCGACACCGCGGGGATCGACAGGGCGCTGAGCGCCAGCGTCGCCCGGCCACCCCAGCGGGCGCAGCCGTAGGCCACCAGGGCCGCGGCGACCTCGACGGCCAGCAGGGGCGTCGCCGTCGCCACCTGCAGCACGGCCGCGGCCCAGACCAGGGCCAGCGCGACGGCGGGCTGCCGGCGCACGGTCGTCGCCGCCACCACGACCGCGGCGGCGACGACCGCCGCGGCGACCTGGCTCGACTCGCCGTCGAGGCGCTCGCGCACCTCGAGCAGCGCCACCGCGCCGAGCACCACGCCGGTGAAGACCTCCGTGGGTCGTGGCGGTGCGGGCCTCACCGGGCCACCTCGGCCCGGGCGGCGCCGGCCGCCCGTCGCGAGGCCCGTCGGGAGGCCCGTCGCAGCAGCGGCTCCTCGACCAGCCGGGTGCTGGCGACGGCGGCGAGCAGGGTCAGCGGCACGGCGAGGAGGCCGGCGACCTCGGGCCCGCCCAGGTGGGGGCGGAGCCAGACGGTGAGGGGGTAGTTCCACAGGTAGGCCGCGTAGGACACCGTGCCCAGGGCGACGAGCCCCCGCAGGGCGACCGGGCGCACGTCGTACCACTCCCGCCAGGCGAGCAGCAGGCCCGCGGTCACGAGCGCGACGGCCGGCGCCGCGACCAGGTACGTGGTGGCATGACCCCGCAATGGAAGCACGCTGAGGACCCCCAGCAGCGCCAGGCCGGGCAGGACGAACGGCGTGGCGCGCGCGGTCGGCACCCGGTGCCCCAGCAGCCGGGCCGCCGCACCCACGACGAAGCAGGTGGCCCAGCTCGTCGGGAGGGCGTAGGCGAGGTCGGGGTCCTCGTGCAGCCAGGCCACGGTGAGCCCGGCCGCGGCCAGGCCGCCGAGCGCGGCCAGGGCCAGCAGGGCGGGCACGCGGCGACGGGTCCAGGCGAGGGCGAGCAGGGCCGGCCAGACGAGGTAGAACTGCTCCTCGGTGGCCAGCGTCCAGAGGTGGAAGGTCGCGTCGCTGCCGTGGTCGGGGGGCAGGTTGGCCGTCCAGGTGAGCGCGACGACGACCGTCCGGCCCAGCTCGTCGCGGTCGTCGAGCGGGTCGAGCAGCAGGGTCACGAGGACCACGCCGACCACCAGCACCAGCAGCGCGGGCACCAGGCGCAGGGCCCGGCGCCTGTAGAACCGGCCCAGGTCGACGCGGCCGGCGCGGTCGAGCTCGGCGGCGAGCACCCCCGTGATGAGGTAGCCGGACAGCGCGAAGAAGGCGACGACCCCGACCACGCCGGCGCCCGGGAAGACCTCGGGCAGCGCGTGGCGCAGCATGACGAGGCCGACGGCGACGCCACGCAGCAGGTCGATGGCCCCGACCCGCCGGGGGCCCGCCTCCGCGGTGACCGGGCTGGCCCCGGTCACCGGCCGGTCAGCGCGTCGCGGACGAGCAGGTCGAGCAGGTCGGGGTAGGCCAGGCCGGCCGCGGCGAACATCCGCGGCACCTGCGACTGCCCCGTGAACCCGGGCATCGTGTTGACCTCGTTGAGCACCGGGCCGTCGGCGGTGAGGAAGAAGTCGACCCGCGCGACCCCCGCGCAGCCGAGCGCGTCGTACACCCGGACCGCGGCGTCCTCGAGCGCCTTGGTGCCGGTGTCCTCGAGCGGGGCCGGGATGCGGAAGACCGCGCTGCCGTCGTACTTCTCGGCGAGGCCGAAGACGCCGTCGGTCACGACCTCCAGGGTCGGCGCGACCACGCGGCTCCCGTCGGGCCGGCCGAGCACGGCGACGTCGACCTCGCGGCCGACCACGACGTCCTCGACCAGGACGCGGTCGTCGAGGGCGAACGCGGCGTCCAGCGCGGCGTCGAGCCCGCCGGCGGCGTCGACCAGGGACACCCCGTGGCTGGAGCCGGCGGACACGGGCTTGACGACCACCGGGTGTGTCCAGGCGTACGCCGCCCGGTCGGCCGGGGTGAGCAGCACCCCGGGGGCGGTGGCGACGCCGACGGCCTCGGCGACCAGCTTGGTGGCCCACTTGTCCATGGCCAGCGCGCCGGCCCGGACGCCGGAGCCGACGCAGGGCAGGCCGGCCAGGTCGCTCAGGGCGGCCAGGGTGCCGTCCTCGCCGTGCGGTCCGTGGACCACGGGCAGCACGACGTCGCAGCGGCGCAGCAGGCACAGCGCACCGGTGAGCCCGACCGGACGCCCACCCGGGTCCAGCCAGGTGCCGTGGGGGTCGATGGTCAGCCGGACCACGTCGTACGTCGCCGGGTCGAGGGCGTCGGCGACCGAGGCGGCCGAGGCCAGCGAGACGTCGTGCTCGCAGCTGGCGCCGCCGCCGATGACCGCGACGCGGGTGCGGGGGTCGCGCACCCCGAAGCCGCTCACGCCCGCACCATCCGGGCGCTCCGCGCGCCGAGCCCGGTGGCGACCTCGTGCTCGATGGTGCCGGACCAGGCGGCCCACTCCGCCGCGGTCGGCTCGCCCCCGTGCCCGGGGCCGAGGACGCAGGCGGTGGCGCCGGGCTCGACGTGGTCGTCGCCCAGGTCGACCACGACCTGGTCCATGGAGACCTGGCCGACGACCGGGCGGCGGCGCCCGGCCAGCAGCACCTGGGCGCGACCGCTGGCCGCGCGCGGCAGGCCGTCGGCGTACCCCAGCGGGAGCAGGGCCAGCGTCGTCTCGCGCGGCGCGGTCCAGGTGTGGCCGTAGCCCACGCCGGTGCCGCGGCCGACCCGGCGGACCGAGACCACGGGGGCGGTCAGGGTCAGGGCGGGGGAGAGCGCAGTGGTGCGGCTCGGGTCGATGCCGACGAGGCCGGCCCCGACCCGGCTCATCGTGTGGTGGGAGGCCGGGTCGGTCAGGGTGGCGGCGGTGGCGGCCAGGTGGCGGTGCCGCGGCCGGAGCCCGGCGGCGCGGGCCACCGCGACACCCCAGTCGAAGACCCGGCGGCCGGCGGCGTTGGCCGGGTCGGCCGGCGTGTCGGCGCAGGCCAGGTGGCCCATGACGCCGACGACGCGGACGGCGCCGGTGCGCTCCGCCCGGCGGGCGGCCCGGCACAGCGCGGTCCACGTGGCGGGGGCGGCCCCGTCACGGGCCAGGCCGGTGTCGAGGTGCAGGTGGACGCGGGCGCCGATGCCGGCGCGGGCGACGGCGTCGAGGTGCTCGATGCCGGGCACGGCGACGTCGACGCCGGACCCGACGGCCGCGGAGAAGTCGGCGTCGACCGGGTTGAGCCAGCTCAGCACAGGGGCGTCGAGACCGGCGGAGCGCAGGGCGAGGGCCTCGGTGACCGAGGTGACGCCGAGCCAGGTCGCGCCGTGGGCGAGGGCGGTGCGGGCGACGGCGACGTCACCGTGGCCGAACCCGTCGGCCTTGACCACGGCCATCAACGCGCCGGTGGTGCGGGCGGCCAGGAGGCGGGTGTTGGCCGCGACGGCGTCGAGGTCGACGTGGAGCCGGGACCCGGCCACGGGGCGCGTGGGGAGCGGGACCGCGAGGGCGGCGCTCACGACAGCGGCCCGTACGGCGCGTGGTCGGCGCCGGTGGCCAGCGCCCAGTAGCGGTCGCCGAAGGACCAGTGCCACCATTCGGTGGGGTAGTTCACCAGCCCGGCGCCCCCGAGGACCCGCGCCATCAGGTCGCGGTGCGCGCGGGCGTCGGCGCCGATGCCGTCGGCGGCGGTCCAGCAACGGCCCTCGCTCTGCTCGGGCGTCGCGTCGATGGGGGTGCCGAGGTCGAGGTCGTCGCCGCAGGCGTCGACCAGGGTGAGGTCGACCGCGGCGCCGGCCACGTGCGGCGCCACCTCCAGGGGCGCGACGAACCGGCTGCTCAGCACCCGCAGCCGGGCGGCGTCGGCGTCGGGGTGCCGGGCGGCGAGCTCGGCGGTGTACGACGCCACGATGGCCGCTTGGTCGGCCGCCGTCCGGTGGCCCTCGACGACCCGGAGCCCGATCCCGTCGGGCAGCCGCCCGGCGGCCGAGGCGAGCCGCTCGGCCAGCCCCCGGCGGACCCGCTCGCGGGTCGCGGAGAGCTCGCGCGGCAGCCGGACGAGGGGCTCGCCCGACTCGTCGACGGGCACGGCGGCGACCCGGGGGTCGGAGAGCAGCACGACCGGCGGCGCCGGGGAGGAGAGGGTCTGTGTGGTCACGACGGCGACGCTAGGAACGGCGCGGCGGCGCGGCATCGGCCGCAGGTGCCGACCAGCCAGCCCCAGGTGCCGGGCGGGGTGCCGGGCGGGGTGCTGGGTGGGGAGCCGGGGGAGGAGGTCAGTCGCCGCGCACGCGGCCGCGCAGCGCCTTGGTCTGCCCGCGCTGCTTCTTGGCTTCCAGCCGCCGCCGCTTCGACCCGGCGGTGGGCCGGGTGGCGCGGCGCGGTGGTGGCGGCGGCAGCAGGCCGTCGCGCAGCCGGGCCGCGAGGCGCTCCCGCGCGGCCACCCGGTTGCGGTGCTGCGAGCGGTGCTCGGAGGCCACCACCACGACCGGCGAGCCGAGCCGACCCACCAGCCGCGCCCGCTGGGCCTCGCTGAGCACGGCCGACGCCAGGACGTCGTACTCGAGCTCGACGCGGCTGTCGGTGGTGTTGACCGACTGGCCGCCCGGCCCCGAGGAGCGGCTGAACCGCTCGACCAGCTCGGCGTCGGGGACGGTCAGCCGGGGGGTGACGACGAGGTCGTCCACCTCACTGCCCCCGCTGGCGCCACTCGATCGCCGGGCAGGTGTCCATGACCATCGGGACGCCGGCGGCCCAGGTGCGCGCGTACGCCGCCTCGTCGACCACCCCGAGCTGGAACCACACGCCCCGCGCACCGACCTCGACCGCCTGGTCGGCGAACGGCCCGGCGGCCTCGGAGCGCCGGAAGACGTCGACGACGTCGATGGCGAAGGGCACGTCGGCCAGGGCGGCGTACCCGGTCTCGCCGAGGACCTCCTCGGCCCCCGGGTTGATCGGCACGATGCGCTTGCCGCGCTGCTGCAGCAGCGCCGCGATGGAGTGGGCCGTGCGCGCGGTGTTGCTCGTGAGGCCGACCACGGCCCACGTGGTGCACTCCTCGAGCATCAGCGTCACGGCGTCCGGGTCCTGCCAGGAGGCGGGTGCGGTGCGGGGAGTCGTCACGACACGAGGGTAGTCACCGCTGCTCGAGAGCCCTCACGGGTTTTGTCTGCATACGTGGTGCGGGCGGGGGTACGCACGGGGGGGAGCCGCCGAGATCCCCCCACTCGGCGGCTCCCACTTCTCTTCTGCGCCCCGTCGTGCGGCGCCCGTCACCGGCAACCGGTCCTCGGGTGCCCGGCCGTCCGGTCCGTCGTCCGGTCCGCCGTCCGGTCCGCCGGCAGTGGTCACTGCGGGTGGTCAGGAGCACCCGGTCGGGTGAAGTCGATCCGAGACCTGCCGCACCACGGTGTGTCTGTGACAACATGAGTCACACAACATCTGTCTCGGGACGACCTTCGGGTCGCGACCGGAAGGTAGCTCGCACATGGGGTCGAGTCGCACCGTGAGCGACGCGCGCAGGCGCGTCGAGACCGCCGTCCTGCTCGCCCGCGCGAGCACGGCCACCGGCGACCAGCGGGCGCGCCTGGAGGACGAGGTCATCCGCCTCAACATGCAGGTCGCCTCCGAGGTCGCCCGCCGCTACCACGGCCGGGGCATCCCGTCCGAGGACATCGACCAGGTCGCCTACCTCGGGCTCGTCAAGGCCGTGCGCGGGTTCGACCCCGCGGTCGGCGACGACTTCCTGAGCTACGCCGTCCCGACGCTGCGGGGCGAGATCCGCCGCTACTTCCGCGACTCCGGCTGGGCCGTGCGTCCGCCGCGGTCGGTGCAGGAGGTGCAGGCCCGCGTGGTGCAGGCCGAGGCGGTGCTGACCCAGCGGCTCGGCCGTGCCCCCCGGCCCGCCGAGATCGCCGCGCACCTCGACGCGCCCCTCTCGCTCGTCGTCGACGCCCTCTCGGCCACGGGGTGCTTCAGCCCGGTCTCGCTCGACGCCCCGCGCCCCGACGGCGAGGCCGCCGAGTCCCCGATCGACCGCATGGGCGACCACGACCCCGCCTTCGCCAGCGCCGAGGCCCGGGTCGCCCTCGCGCCGCTGATGGCCTCGCTCTCAGCCCGCGACCGCCGCATCATCGAGCTGCGGTTCTTCGAGAACCGCACCCAGGCCCAGATCGGCGCCGAGGTCGGCGTCAGCCAGGAGCAGGTCTCCCGCCTGCTCACCGGCATCCTGCGCCGGCTGCGCGCCTCCCTCGCCGCCTGACCCCTCCGGCAGCCGGGCCACCGTCGAGGCGGCGGTCAGCCGGGGTGGGCTCAGGAGGGGAAGATCCGGGGGGCCTCGGAGGCCTTGCCGGTGAAGCGGGGTGTGCGCTTGTCCTTGAAGGCCGCGACGCCCTCCTTGCCGTCACCGGTGCTGGCGTGCCACATGGCCACCGAGTCGGACAGGTGCGCCTCGATCGGGTGGTCGGCGGCGGCGTTGCGGTAGACGAGCTCCTTGGCCAGCGCGAGCGCGACGGGGGAGCGGTCGACCACGAACGACCGCGCCAGCTCCAGCGCCGCGGGCAGCAGCTCGTCGGGCTCGTGCACCGAGCGGACCAGGCGTCCGGCGTGGGCCTGCTCGGCGGTGAGGATGTCGGCGGAGTAGACCCACTCCAGGGCCTGCTGGACCCCGACGATGCGGGGCAGGAACCACGTCGACGCGGCCTCGGGGACGATGCCGAGCCGGCCGAAGACGAAGCCGATGCGGGCCTTGGTCGAGGCCAGCCGCAGGTCCATGGCCAGCGTCATCGTCGCGCCGATGCCGACCGCGGGTCCGTTGATCGCGGCGATCACGGGCTTGCGCAGGGCGTGGATGGCCAGGGTCACTCGGCCGCCGGTGTCGCGGACACCGTCGGCGTACGCCGGGTCGTCGAAGCGCTCGCGCAGCAGCTCGGGGGTGACCTCGAGGGTCTCGTCGAGACCGAAGACGTTGCCCTCGGCCGAGAGGTCCATCCCGGCGCAGAAGGCGCGCCCTGCGCCGGTGACGACCACGGCCCGGACGTCGTCGGCGGCGGCCTCGGTCTCGAAGACCGACAGCAGCTCGCGGGCCATGGTCAGGTCGAAGGCGTTGAGGGCGTCGGGGCGCGAGAGGGTCAGCGTGGCGATGCCATCGGCGTCGACGGCCCAGTCGAGGGTCTGGTGGCTGGTCATGTGGTCATCGCACGATCCCGTTGGGCGTGCACTGCTCCTTGGTGATGTCGTCGGTGCGGTTGTCGATGATGGCGGCGAACAGCGGGTCGGCGCGGTCGCGGTCCCAGGTGGTGGCCGAGGTGTCGGTGACCGGCATCGTGCAGGTCAGGTTGCCGCCCGTGCCGGTGCGGGTCATGGCCAGCGCCCACCGGCCGGCGTCGACGGTGCTCGTGTCGTCGCCGAAGGCGAAGAACGACGGGACGGCCTTGTTCAGCCGCCACCACCGCACGGGGTTGACGACCGTCCAGGGCGAGAGGACCTTGTCGCCGATGCCGGCGATGACCTCGCGCTGGCGCCGGACGCGCTCGAGGTCGCCCAGGGCCGACTGCTTGCGGGAGCGGGAATAGCCCAGCGCGGTGCGGCCGTCGACCTCCTGGCAGCCCTTCTTGATGTTCAACCCCGCCAGCGGGTCCTTGAGCCGCTCGCGCGGGCAGACCTCGATGCCACCGACCGCGTCGACGACGTCGGCGACGCCACCGAGCCCGATCTCGACGTACTCGTCGACGCGGATGCCGGTCTGGGCCTCGACGATCCGGGTCAGCAGCGGCGCGCCGCCGCGGTTGTAGGCGCCGTTGATCTTCCCGGAGAAGTACGGCTCGTCGATGGTCGTGTCGCGCGGGATCGACAGCAGCACGCTCGGGCCGCCGCCGGTGTGCAGCAGCATGATGGTGTCGGTCAGCACCGAGTCGGGGTTGCCGGTGCTGAGCTCCTTGCGCTGCTCGGGCGTCAGGTCGCGCCGCGAGTCGCTGCCCACGAGCAGGTACGTCGTGCCGTCCTGCTCCGCGGGACGCTCGCCCTCGGGCGCGAACGGGACCTTCTCGGCGCTCTGCCACACCACGAACGGCACCGCGATGGTGAACACCAGCCAGAGCACGAGCAGGGCGAGCACGGTGCGGATCCAGAACCGTGGCCGGCGGACCCGTCGGACCCAGGCACCACCCCCGGGCGGTCGCCCCCGTCCGGGTTCGGGCGCCAGCGGACGCGGCTGCGGGGTCGGCTGCGGCGCCGGCTGCGGGGCCGGCTGGGGCCGCCCCACCGGCTGCGGTGCCGGGCGCTGGGTGCGCACCGGGCGGGTGGCGTCGGGGCGGGGCTGCACCGGCATCCGGCGGGTGGCCTCGTCGTCGGCCGGGTCGGTCGGGCCGCCCTGGCCGCCGGACCCGCGGCCGCCGTACAGCCAGCCGAACTCCGGCCCCTCCCCGGGGCCTCCGCTGCCGGGGCGATCGTCCATGTCGCACGACGGTACCGGTCGCTACCGTCCCGGCATGACCGACAGGCCCACCGCCGCGCCCCCGGCTGCGCTCCCGCCCTCCTTCGCCCGCGTCTCCCTGGCCGTGATGACCTCGGGGCGGGAGGCCAACCTGCTCGGCAACGTGCACGGCGGCGAGATCGTCAAGCTCGCCGACTCCACGGCCGGTGCGGTGGCCCAGCGCCACAGCGGCGGCCCCGCCGTGACCGCGGCCCTGGACGAGATGGCCTTCCTGGCGCCGGTGCACGTGGGCGACATCGTGCGCACCGTCTCCCAGGTCAACTGGGCCGGGCGCACGTCGATGGAGATTGGGGTGCGGGTCGAGGCCCAGCCCTGGAACGACCCGGCGGTGGAGTCGCTGCACGTCGCGTCGGCGTACTTCGTGTTCGTGGCGGTCGACGCCGACGGTCGGCCCCGCGAGATCCCCCCGCTGGACCCCCGCACGCCCGACGAGCTGCGACGCGCCCGCGAGGCAGAGATCCGGCGCTCGCACCGGCTGGCCAAGAAGAACGAGATCGAGAGCGGGAGGCGCGGCGCGTCGGGACCCGTGTGACACCTGTGACTGGTGATACTGGCGCGTCTGCTTCCTTCCCCGGTCACGAGCAGAGGTCCTTCCCTGATGCAACCCCTCACGTCGAGCGCGCCGTCGGTCGCGACGTTCCGCGCCCACGCCGCCACGCCCCTCGCGCAGCGCGCCGCCCAGGTGCGGTTCCGCCGGGCGTTGTCGCTGATGGTCATGACGCTCCTCGCGCCCGGCACGGCCCAGCTCGTCGCCGGCAACCGGCGCATCGGGGTGATCGCCTTCCGCACCTGGCTCGGGGTGCTCGGTGTCGCGCTGGCGACCGGGATCGCGGTGCTCGTCCACCCGGCCCTGGCCCTGCAGCTGGCGACCAACACCGCGCTGCTGCTGTGGATCAACCTGGCCCTGATCGCGGGCGCGGTCGGCTGGGCCTTCCTGTTCTTCGACGCCTGGCGCATCGGCCAGCCGCTGACCTACTCGATGACCCACCGCCGCGTCTCGGTCGGCGTCAACGGCGTCATGGCCCTCGGCGTGGCCGGCGTCCTGCTCTTCAGCGCCCACATCGTCTCGGTGCAGCGTGACTTCATCATCGCCACCTTCACCGGCGCCGAGGCCACCGGCGCCCACCACGGCCGCTACAACGTGCTCCTCGTCGGCGGTGACTCGGGCGCTGGGCGGTGGGGCACCCGCACCGACTCGATGACGGTCGCCTCGGTCGACGCCGAGACCGGCGAGACCGTGCTCATCGGCCTGCCGCGCAACATGACCGGCTTCCCGTTCCGCCGGGGCACGGTGATGGACGAGCAGTTCCCCGACGGCTTCGACTGCGACGGCTGCATGCTCAACGGCGTCTCGACCTGGGCGCAGGACAACACCGAGCTGTTCCCGGGGTCGGCGGACCCCGGTGTCGACGCCACCATCATGGGCATCGAGGGCATCACCGGCCTGCGCATCAACTACTGGGTCATGGTCAACCTGCAGGGCTTCAAGAACCTCGTCGACGCCGTCGGCGGCGTCACCCTCAACGTCCGCCAGGACATCCCGATCGGGCTGCCCGGCGACGAGGTCACCGGCACCGTCGAGGCGGGCACCCGCAAGCTCGACGGGTTCGAGACCCTCTGGTACGCCCGCGCCCGCTACGGCTCCGACGACTACTCCCGCATGGCCCGCCAGAAGTGCGTGATGAACGCGATGCTCCAGCAGGTCAGCCCCTCGGTCGCCGTGCGCAACTTCGAGGGCATCGCCAAGGCCGCCTCCGACATGGTCCGGACCAACCTCCCGGCCTCCGAGCTCAGCCGCTTCGCCGACCTCGCTCTCAAGGCGCGGACGACCAAGGTCGCGACGCTCTCGCTCGTGCCGCCGCTGGTCGACACCTCCGACCCCGACATCAAGCTCATCCATCGCAAGGTCGCCGAGGCCGTCGACCGCAGCGAGGGCGACGCCCCCGCGCCGGCCAGGGCCGCCGGCGCCGGTGGCGGCGCGACGAGGAAGCCGGCCGCCCCGAGCGAGGACACCGGCGTCACCGGTGGGTCGATCGGCTCGCTCAAGGACGGGTACGCCGCCAACCAGTCCGAGGACCTCGGCGCCGCCTGCTAGGGCGCGGGGGCCGGGCTCAGCGCAGGTCCCAGCCCGTCACCAGCACGTCGTACGTCGCCGCGTCGGCCGCGGCGACCAGCCAGTGGTCGTGGGTGCCGCGCGGGTCGTACCCACGGCCGTCGAGGTGGCGCAGCACGCCGCCCGCCTCGGTGAGCAGCAGCTGGCCGGGGGCGTGGTCCCAGGGCTTGGTGGACTTGTAGAGCAGGGCGTCGCAGGCGCCTTCGACCAACCGCGGGTAGTCGACCCCGCAGGCCACCCACGACAGCGACAGGGCGCCGACCTCTCCCACCGGGCGGCCGACCGAGGACCTCCGCGAGGTCCGCACGTCCCAGCCCGCAGGCGGCCCGGCCGGCGGCTGCGTGACCAGGCGGTCCCGGCGGCCGCCGTGCTCGCGGAAGGCGCCCGCGCCGCGCTCGGCGACGTACATCGCGTCGTGCTGGGGCTGCCAGATCCAGCTGCGCACGACCTCGCCGGTCACGAGCTCGGCGACCATGACCGCGTGGTCGGGGGAGCCGTGCACGAAGTTCTTGGTGCCGTCGACTGGGTCGACGGTGAAGGCGTGCTCGGCGGCGGCGTACCGGCCGAGCAGGGCGCGGTCGGTGGCCGTGGCCTCCTCGCCGAGCACGACCGCATCGGGGTGGGCACGGCGCAGGACCGCGGTGACCAGCTCCTCGGCCTCCCGGTCGGCGACGGTGACGAGGTCGCCGGGGTTCTTCTCGGCCACGTCGCCCGAGTCGAGCGAGCGGAAGCGAGGCGTGATGACCTCGGCCGCGACGTCGCGCAGCAGGGTGCTGATGTCGTCGGTCTCCACCCCTCAACAGTAGGGTCAGCGCGTGCAGCGGGTCGTGGCGGTGGTGGTGACCTACAACCGACTGCCGCTGCTGCAGCGCCAGGTCGCCCGGCTGCGCGAGACGTCCTCCCTGGCCGAGGTGCTGGTCGTCGACAACGCCTCGACCGACGGCACGTCGGCCTGGTTGGCCGAGCAGGACGGTCACGACCGCGTGCGGGCCCGCACCCTGCCGGACAACATCGGCGGCGCCGGCGGCTTCGCCGCGGGGCTGACCTGGGCCATGGAGGGTGACGCCGACCTGGTCTGGATGATGGACGACGACGGCCTGCCCGACCCCGACTGCCTCGACCGGTTGCTGGCCCGCGCCGACGAGCTCGACTTCTGGGGTCCGGCCGTCGTGGCCGAGCAGGACCCGACGCGGCTGTGCTTCCCCATCCGCCTGCCCGGCGGCACCACCGTCGTGCACGACCTCGCCGACGTGGAGGCGGCGGCCCGTGGCGGTCTCGTCCGCGGGGTCGTGATCCCCTTCAACGGCGTCCTGGTCACCCGGGCGCTGGTCGAGCGCATCGGGGTGCCACGCGCGGAGTTCTTCATCTGGGGCGACGACGTCGAGTACCTCTGGCGGGCCGAGCGGGCGGGTGCCCGGATCGCGACCGTCGTCGGCGCCCGGGTCGCCCACCCGGCCACCGACGACCTCGGCACGCCGATGATGGGCGGGCGGACGACGTACAACGACACGCCGAGCGACCTCAAGCACTACTGCATGGCCCGCAACAACACCGTCAACCTGCGCACCTACCGCGGCTGGCCGCACGTGCTGATGTTCTGGGTCAAGACGCTGTGGTTCTTCACCCTGACCCGCCGCCGGCCGGGCCGGGTCGCCATGAGCGCACGGGCGGCGTGGGCCGGGCTCCGCGGCGACTTCACCGGCCACCGGCGGTACGTCCGGTGAGCGGGCCGCAGGAGGGCGGCGAGGGCAGGGAGTCGGTCGCGGTCGTCGTCGTCACCTACAACCGGGCCGACCTGCTGGCCCGGGTGCTCGACGGGCTCGCCGCCCAGACCCGGGTCCCCGACCTGGTCGTCGTGGTCGACAACGCCAGCACCGACCACACCTCGGCGGTGCTCGACGCCGCCCCCGCCGGGCTGCCGCTGGAGCGGGTCCTGCTCCCCGACAACACCGGGGGAGCGGGCGGCTTCCACACCGGCCTGCAGACCGCGTACGCCCGGGGGCTCGACCGGATCTGGCTGATCGACGACGACGTGGTGCCGGCCCCCGACTGCCTGGAGGTGCTGATGGCGGTCGACGAGGACTGCCTGACCTCGGTGCGCGAGGACCTCGACGGCGCCCTGGTCGAGAAGGCAGCCACCCGCTTCGACCTCGCCAACCCGCTGGCCATCAAGCCCAAGACCGCGATGGTCGAGACCGACCACGGCACCCGCAACGCCATGCCGCGGCTGGTCGAGGTCGAGAACGTCGCCTTCGAGGGGTTCCTCGTGCGCCGCGACGTCGTGACCCGCGTCGGCCTGCCCGACCCGCGGTTCTTCATCTTCTACGACGACTGCGACTACGCCCTGCGTGCCCGCGCCGCCGGCTACCGCATCTGGGCCGTCCGCGACGCCCGGCTGGTGCGCCAGCTGGCCTTCGACCAGCAGCACGACCTCGCGGGCTGGAAGGGCTACTACATGTACCGCAACCTCTTCGTGGTGCACCTGCGCCACGGGGAGAACGTGCTGGTGCGGCTCAAGCCGTGGCTCGTCGCGCTCGTGGTCGTGCTGCTCAGCCCGCTGCGCGGCGGCCCGGCCGAGGCCCGCAACGTGGTGCGCGCGGTGCGCGATGCGCCCGCGCTGCGCCGGCTCCCGCCCGAGGCGGGGCCGGCGGCCCTGGCGCAGGTCAGGCGCTGACGGTCTCGCTGTCGGCCGGCTCGGAGCGCATCAGCCGCGGCCGCAGGCCGACCCGGTTGCCGGTGGCCATCGCGGCCGCCCAGACGGCGAACGAGCCGATCGCGGCACCGCCGAGCACGTCGACGAAGTAGTGCCAGCCGAGGTAGAGCGTCGAGAGCATCGTCAGGACGAGGAACGCCCAGGCGAGCGTGCGCAGCCAGCGGGGGAGGCCGACGTACTCGGCGACCAGGCAGATGGTGACCATGATGCCGCAGTGCAGCGAGGGGAACGCCGCGATCGTCTGCAGGGTGCCGGCGCCGAAGACGTCGCTCACGACCGCCACCCGGTCGGTCCACAGCACCTCGACGAGGTGGGTGTTGTAGGTCTGGGGCAGGTCGGCGAACTGGCCACGCTGGGCCTCGGTGAAGACCGGGCCGAGCGAGGGGAGGGCGAAGTAGACCGCCGCCCCGAGCATCCAGTCGAACGCCACCGCGGTGACGTACCAGGAGCTCGCCGGGCGGTTGCGCACGAAGACCAGCGCGATCGCGATCGAGGCGGGCACGAGCACGATCCACACGACGTACACGCCGCTGAAGAAGTGCGCCGCCCACCCGGTGCCGAGAAGGTCGTGCATCACCTGGGCCGGGTCGTGGCCGAACCACAGCCACTCGTCGACCTTGCGCATCTCGGCGTCCCAGTTGTGGTGGTTGACGAACGGGACGTAGCTCTTGAGGTTGCGGAACGTCGCGTAGGTCAGGTACCACGCGCCCACGCCCGACAGCGCGAACAGCAGGTGCGTGCGCTGCCACCGGTCGCGGGTGACCTCGCGCCACTGCAGGCCGCGGCGCTCCTCGCGGTCGCGCCAGGCCCGCCACAGGGTGACCCCGATGATGTCGAGCGCGATCGCTCCCAGCACGATGGCAGGCATCCGGACGTACGCCGGCACGCCCGCGACCACCGCGTCGGGGTCGAGGACCGGCAGCTCGGCGATGGCCGCGATGAGTGCCGTCGCGAGCGCCATGACCCCACCGGCGACCCACGCCCAGGCGAAGTTGAGCTCGAGGACTCCGCGCAGCGTACGGGGTGGCTGGGGCTGCTCCATCCGACCAAGATACGGCGACCCGCCCGGGCTGTCGGTATCCGCACGCGTACTCAACGGGTGATCTGCGTCGTGTCCCCACGGTCCTCCGTGGTCGGAGACGGTGGGTGGGTCGGGTGGCCGCGCGCGTGGCAGGCCGCGTCTCGGCGTCACGGACGTCGCTCCGCTCCGCCGCTGCGCGGCGCGCTTCGCGCGTCCTTGACCCCGAGCCTCGCGCGGCCTGCCGGTCTGCGCGCTGTCGGCGACGCCTCGGGTCCCGTGCCCGGCGCGCCGCCGCTGGCGCGGCCACCCGCCCCACAGGTCACGCCTGACCCTCCGGCACCACTCCTGGTGGATACCTCCCACTCCTGGTCGGCAACTGCCCGTCAGGAGTGGGAGATCGGCGTCAGGAGTCGGGGGCGGCCGCGCCAGCGGCGGCGCGGGCGGAGCCCGTGCCGTTGAGCGCGCCGTCAGTCGATCGGGCGAGGCTCCGGGTCAAGGACCGCCGCAGGCGGCCGGCGGAGCCGGCGCGAGCGCAGCGAGCGTCCTGGACGCGGAGACCCGATCGACTACGCGCGCGGCCGCCCACACCAGCCACTCCTCCGATCTGCCCACCCCTGTCGCCAGCCCGCCCGGCCGACCAACAGCACTGTGACCAACCTCCGGGCGTTGCGGAATGCTCGCCTGGCAGCCCCGTCCGTAGACTCCTTCACCGTGTCAGACGCCACTCCCCAGCCCACGACCACGCCGACCGAGTCGACCGACCAGCCGGACCTCGTCGTCGTCGGGTCGGGGTTCTTCGGGCTGACGATCGCGGAGCGCTGCGCCACCGAGCTCGGCCTGAAGGTGCTGGTGCTCGAGCGTCGCTCCCACCTCGGCGGCAACGCCTACTCCGAGTTCGACCCCGAGACCGGGATCGAGGTCCACCAGTACGGCACGCACCTCTTCCACACCTCCAACGAACGGGTCTGGGAGTACGTCAACCGGTTCACGACCTTCACCAGCTACCGCCACCGGGTCTTCGGCAAGTACCAGGGGCAGGTCTACTCGCTGCCGATGAACCTCGGCCTCATCAACCAGTTCTTCGGCCGCTCCCACACGCCCGACGAGGCGCGGGCGCTCATCGCGGAGCAGGCGGCGGAGTTCGACACCGCCACGGCGAGCAACCTCGAGGAGAAGGCGATCAGCCTGATCGGGCGGCCGCTGTACGAGGCGTTCATCAAGGGCTACACCGGCAAGCAGTGGCAGACCGACCCCACCGAGCTGAGCCCCGACATCATCACGCGGCTCCCGGTCCGCTACACCTTCGCCGACGGGTGGTTCAACGACACCCACGAGGGCCTGCCGACCGACGGCTACACGGCCTGGCTGACCCGGATGGCCGACCACCCCGGCATCGAGGTCCGCGTCGACACCGACTTCTTCGACGTCGCCGAGCAGTACAAGGGCAAGGTCCCGATCGTCTACACCGGCCCCGTCGACGAGTACTTCGGCAACAGCGAGGGCCGGCTGTCGTGGCGCACGGTCGACCTGGAGGCCGAGACCCTCGACGTCGACGACTACCAGGGCACCGGCGTCGTCAACGCCAACGACCCCGACGTCCCGTTCACCCGCGTGCTGGAGTTCAAGCACCTGCACCCCGAGCGCACCTACCTGCCGGGCAAGACCATCGTGGTGCACGAGTACTCCCGCTTCGCCGAGGAGGGCGACGAGCCCTACTACCCGATCAACACCGCCGAGGACCGCGAGAAGCTGCTGCGCTACCGCGAGCTCGCCAAGCGGGAGCCCATGGTGCTCTTCGGGGGCAGACTGGGGACCTACAAGTACCTCGACATGCACATGGCCATCGGGTCGGCGCTGTCGATGTACGACAACAAGCTGCGGCCCCACTTCGCCGAGGGCGCGCCGCTGACCAGTGGAGGAGTGGACGAGTGAGCCAGACCGCGAGCGCGACCGTCAGCGAGGCCCCGACCGTGCGCCGGCTCCTGCAGCGGCAGGTCATGCCGACCGACCGCGACGTCGACGTCCTCCCGCTGTACGTCGACCCCGAGCCGGCCGTCCTCGACGCCGACAAGTACGAGGTCGGCTCCAACCGCAACGCCCGTGAGCTCAACGCGGCCACGATGCGCCAGGGCACCAAGACCGGGGTGTCGATCCACCCCGACCAGATCGAGTCGCGCACCTCGTTCCGCGTGGCCTCCGGTGACCGGCTCTCGTTCGGCACCTACTTCAACGCCTTCCCGGCCAGCTACTGGCGGCGCTGGACCATCGTCGACCAGGTGCGCCTCGAGGTCACCGTCAGCGGTGCCGGTGCCTCGGTGATCGTCTACAAGTCCATGGCCCGCGGCAACAACCAGCGCGTCGAGTCGGTCGAGACCGTCGGCGGCGGGTCCGAGACGTTCACCTTCGACCTGTCGCTCAAGCCGTTCATCGACGGCGGCTGGTACTGGTACGACGTGGTCGCCAGCGACGGCGACGTGCTCGTCGAGAGCGCCGAGTGGTACGCCGACGTCCCGGCCGACCGGGCCGAGCACGGCACCCTCGACATCTGCATCACCACGATGAACCGCCCCGACTTCTGCGCCAAGCTGCTCGCCCAGATCGGTGAGCGGCCGACCCTCGCGCCGTACCTCGACACCGTCTTCGTCATGGAGCAGGGCACCCAGAAGGTCGTCGACTCCGAGAGCTACCCGTACGCCGAGAAGGTGCTCGGCGACAAGCTGCGGATCATCGAGCAGGGCAACCTCGGCGGCTCCGGCGGCTACGCCCGCGGACAGCTGGAGTCGGTGCGCAAGGGCACCGCGACGTACGCCGTCATGCTCGACGACGACGTGGTGTGCGAGCCCGAGGGGTTCATCCGTGCCGTCACCTTCGGCGACCTGTGCCGCCGGCCCACGATCGTGGGTGGCCACATGTTCAACCTCTACGCCCGCACCCGCATGCACAGCTTCGGCGAGATCGTGCAGCCGTGGCGCTTCTGGTGGCAGTCGGCCCCCGGCGTGTTCAACGACTGGGACTTCTCCGCCCGCAACCTGCGCTCGACCCGGTGGCTGCACCAGCGCGTCGACGTCGACTTCAACGGCTGGTTCATGTGCACGATCCCGCGGGTCGTGCTCGAGGAGATCGGCCTGTCGCTCCCGCTGTTCCTCAAGTGGGACGACTCCGAGTACGGCCTGCGGGCCAAGGCGGCCGGCTACCCGACCGTGACGTTCCCCGGCGCGGCGGTGTGGCACGTGCCGTGGACCGACAAGAACGACGCGCTGGACTGGCAGGCCTACTTCCACGTCCGCAACCGGTTCGTGGCCGCCCTGCTGCACTCGCAGTACGACAACGGCGGCCGGATGGTCCGCGAGAGCCGCAACCACCAGGTCGCCCACCTGGTGGCCATGCAGTACTCCACCGTGGAGATCCGCCACCAGGCGCTGCTCGACGTGCTCTCCGGTCCCCAGCACCTGCACGAGGTGCTGCCGACCAAGCTGGCCGAGGTCAACGCCCACCGCAAGCAGTTCAGCGACGCCCGGCTCGAGGCCGACCCGGACGCCTTCCCCGCCGTCCGCCGCACCAAGCCGCCGCGCAAGGGCCGCGACGGCACCGAGGTGCCCACCCGCAAGCAGCTGCTCGTCAACGCCGCGCTGCAGCCGCTGCGCCAGCTCAAGCCGCCGCGGCCGCTCTCGCGCGAGCACCCCGAGGCGGAGATCCGCGCGATGGACGCCAAGTGGTACCGCCTGGGCCGCTACGACTCGGCCGTCGTGTCGATGAACGACGGCACCTCCGCCGCCCTCTACCAGCGCGACCCCGCCAAGTTCCGCGAGCTGGTCAAGGCCACCGTCGAGGTCCACGAGCGGCTGCGCCGCGAGTGGCCGCGGCTGGCCGCCGAGTACCGCGCGGCCCTCGGTGACATCACCTCGCCGGAGACGTGGGACCGCACCTTCGCCCCGTGGACCGGGGGGACCGCGGGCGATGACTGACCTCGTGGAGCCGCGACCGGTCTCGACGGAGGTCGACGAGAAGGACCTGCCGCCGCTGCGGCCGCCGTCGGCCGACAACGGGCTCGCGGGCGTGCTGCGCCGCCGCTACCTGCTCAAGCTGCTGGTGCGCCGCGAGGTCATCTCGCGCTACCAGGGCTCGCTGCTCGGCCTGATGTGGTCCTACATCAACCCGCTCAGCCAGTTCTTCATCTACTACTTCATCATGGGGACGATCTTCCGTCTCCACGAAGGCATCCCGAACTTCGCCATCCACATCTTCTCGGCGATCGTCATCGTGCACTTCTTCGCCGAGACCTTCGGCGCCGGCACCCGCTCCATCGTGTCCAACCGGGCGCTGGTGGTGAAGATGGCCATGCCCCGGGAGATGTTCCCGGTCGCCACGATGCTCGTCTCGCTCTACCACGTGGGCCCGCAGCTGGTGATCCTGCTCGTCGCGACCACCATCTCCGGCTGGACCCCCGACCTGTACGGCATGGCCTGCCTGGTCGTCGCGATCTTGATGATCATGATCCTCGGCACGGGCCTCGCCCTGCTCTTCAGCGCTGCCAACGTGTTCTTCCGCGACGTCGGCAGCTCGATCGCCATCATCAACAACGTCATCCGCTTCGGCGTCCCGATGATCTACAGCTACGAGATGGTCGCCACCCGCTTCGGCCGGTTCGAGCACTACTACCTGTGGAACCCCATCGCCGACGCCGTGCTGCTCTTCCAGCGCGCCTTCTGGACCGGCTCCACCGACAGGCCCACCGTCATGCCCGACAACCTCCTGCTGTGGGGCATCGGCATGGTCGGCGTCAGCCTCGTCGTGCTCGCCATCGGCCAGCTGGTCTTCAGCCGTCTGGAGAACAAGATCCCCGAGAGGCTCTGAGGTGGCCGAGTCCATCCGCGTCGAGCACGCCACGAAGTCGTTCACCAAGCGCTACCAGCGCACCATCAAGCAGGTCACCGTCGCCAAGCTGCGCGGCCACAAGACCATCGAGACCTTCAACGCGATCGACGACGTCTCCTTCAGCGTCCAGCAGGGCGAGTCCATCGGCCTGATGGGCCTCAACGGCTCCGGCAAGAGCACGCTGCTGAAGATGATCAACGGCGTCATGCGGCCCGACCAGGGCACGATCCTCACCCGCGGCCGCATCGCCGGGCTCATCGCCACCGGCGCCGGCTTCCACAAGCAGCTCAGCGGCCGCGAGAACCTCATCCTCAACGCCGCCATCCTCGGGATGAGCGAGAAGGAGACGATGCGCAAGTTCGACTCGATCGTCGACTTCGCCGGCCTGGAGGACAAGCTCGACACCCAGGTCGGCCACTACTCCTCGGGCCAGAACGCCCGCCTCGGCTTCGCCATCGCCATCCACGTCGACTCCGACATCTTCCTCGCCGACGAGGTGCTCGCGGTGGGGGACAAGCCCTTCAAGAAGAAGTGCCTCCAGCGCATGGAGGAGGTCCGCGACAGCGGCCGCACCCTCTTCTACGTCTCCCACGCCGCCGGGTCCGTGCGGCGCATGTGCAACCGGGTGCTCGTGCTGCGCGACGGCAAGCTCGTCTTCGACGGGGACGTCGACGCCGGCATCAAGTTCCTCAACTACGACGACGAGCCCGAGAACGTCGAGGACCGCGACGCCGAGGAAGAGCTCGGGGCTGACATCTGATCGGCCCGGGCGGGTGACGGCGGGGATTGCGACCGTCGCCGATCTGGGGCGCGTCGCGCCCGGCCGGCTCGGTTGTGGTGCAGCCACGCCGTGGTCGGGGCGCCGACCGGTCGCGTCCTCACGCGCCCCTGATCGGCGCCGGCCGCAAGATGTACCCCCGCCGCCACCCGCCCGGGCGGGTGCGCTTCGCGCACCACACGGTGGTCGAGGAAGGCCGCCTGCGGCCTGTCTCGAGGCCACGTGCCGCAGCTGACGGGGCGCCGCAGAGCTCTGGGGTCCGTCCGATCGGGCAATTGACAAATCTCAGAATTGTCGGCGTGTCGAGTGGAAATTACAGGTCTGTAGTTACTCAGATCCTCTTCCACCTCCGTGTGACTGGTGTGAAAGTTGCTACCCGTGTGACTCTTCCCCGCGCACTGGAGCTGACTTCCCCATGTTCTTCCCGCACCGTTCTCCCACCCCGTCCCGGGCCGACCACGACGCCGTTCCCGCAGGCGTCGAGGGTTCCCAGGAGACCCCCGCCGGCCGCTCTCGAGCCGCCCAGCGGCTGGTCAGCACGTGCCAGCACCTGTTGGTGCTGGGCGTGATCCTGGCGGTCCTGACCCCGGCGGCCCAGATCGTCTCCATCGACTTCGGGCCGGCGCCCGAGCCGGACGCGTCGTCCGGGGCCGGGAGCGCCGCGCCCGCGGTGCCGGCCGCGCTGTCGGCGTACGCCCAGGCCCAGACCGTGGCCTCGGTCGTGCCGGCCTCGGTCGTCGACCCGGTCGTCCGCGAGGTGTCGCTGACGCCGCCGGCCGGGGCGCGCGTCTCGCCGCGCGCCATGGCCTCCGCGGCCCGCGCCAAGGTCATCCGGACCGGCGGGCAGCGGCTGCTGAGCGCGCCCCAGGAGGTCACCGGGTACGGCGCGGTGGGCCTCACCTGGCAGCACGGGGACGTCGTCCCCGACGACCAGATCAAGGTCAAGGCCCGCACCCGGTCCTCCGGTGGTGCCTGGTCGCGCTGGACCACGATGGCCTACCACGACGAGCACGGTCCCGACCCCGCCAGCGCCGAGGGCCGCCGGGCGCGCCCGGGCACCGACGAGCTGCTCGTCGGGCGCGTCGGCGAGGTCCAGGTCAAGGTCGTCACGCCGGCCTCGGCGCCGCCCGACCTGCGCCTCGCGGTGATCGACCCCGGGGTACCGTTGGCCACCAAGCTCGAGAAGCCGGCCCTCGACACCGCGAAGCCCACCGGAGCCCAGGCCCAGCCCGCGGTCGCTACCGACGTGCCCGACGCGCCGGCCGACGTGCCCGGCGCGACCCAGTCGACCTCCGCGGGCGACGTCCGGCTCGCGGCCGCGTCGTACACGCCGCGGCCGGTCATCTACAGCCGCGCGCAGTGGGGGGCCGACGAGCGCCTGCGCGACAAGAGCTCGCTGCGCTACCACGAGGTGCACGCCGGGTTCGTCCACCACACGGTCAACGCCAACAACTACCAGCCGGCCGACGTCCCCGCGATCCTGCGCGGCATCTACGCCTACCACACCAAGTCCCGCGGCTGGTCCGACGTCGGCTACAACTTCCTCGTCGACAAGTTCGGCCGCATCTGGGAGGGCCGCGCGGGCGGCATCGACCGTCCCGTCGTCGGCGCCCACACCCTGGGCTACAACGACGACTCGTTCGCCATGTCGGCCATCGGCAACTTCGACACCGCCAAGCCCTCCGCGGCGCTCGTCCAGGCCTACGGCGCGCTGTTCGCCTGGAAGCTGTCGCTGCACGGCGTCAGCGCCGCCTCGACCCGCCAGTACGTCACCACGAAGTACTTCCAGGCCATCAACGGCCACCGCGACGCCGGGTCGACCGCCTGCCCGGGCCGCTACCTCTACGCCCGGATCCCCGACATCCGCCGCCTCGCCGCGCAGGCCCAGGTCGGCTTCGCGGGCCGGCAGCTGGAGCGCAACCTCGCCGGCACGCCCCAGCCCGACGTGCTCGTGCGGCGCAAGAGCGACAAGCGCGCCTACGTCGTGCCGCTGCAGAAGACCGCGACGGGCTACTCCCGCGGCACGCCGATCAACACCGGCATCGACATGAGCCAGCAGAACCTGCTGCTCAACGCCGGTGACTGGAACCGGGACGGCAAGCCCGACATGATCACGCGCCGCTCCACCACGGGCGTGCTGTACATGCGGCCCGGGCTCGGCAACGGCAAGTTCGGGCCCGCGGTGGAGATCGGTCGCGGCTTCGGCCCCGTCAAGCTCCTCTCGGCCGTCGGTGACGTCACCGGTGACGGGTGGCCCGACCTCATGGGGCAACCGACCGGAGCCGGCATGCGGATCTACCCCGGGCGCGGGCCCGCGCCGATCGCGACCTACTACCCGGCCTATGGGCGGGTCACCGGGGGCAACCAGATCGCCGTCGGCCTCTGGGACGGCGACGGCGCGCCCGACAGCCTGGTCCGCCAGGGTCGCAAGCTCGTCCTCTACCCCGGCAACGGGCCGGGCGGCATGACCGGGGCGCGGTCGCTGTCCCTCGACCTGCGCGGCTACGACCGCGTGGTCGGGCTGAGCGACATGGACCTCACCGGTCACCCCGACCTGGTGCTGCGCAAGAAGGGCACGGGCGAGGCGTTCCTCGTGCCCGCGACCGCGACGGCCTTCGCGGCCCCCGTCAGCCTGGGCAAGGGCTGGGAGGTCTTCGACATGATGGGCTGAGCCCCGTCGAAGGGTGTCCGGTCACTCAGGCAGGGAAGCGTGCGGTGGTGCGCTCCGAGGCGGCGATCGCCTCGAGCCGCTCCCGGGCGGCCCGGGTGACCAGGACCAGTGAGCCGCGGCGATGCAGCGGCTCGGTGAAGGAGGCCACTCCCGGTGGGGAAGCCGGGTCGGTCTCCGACAGGAGACGGCCGCCGTCGGTGAGGAGACTCCCGGCGGCGGCCGTCCGCCACACCTGCGCCTGGGTCACCGCCGCGCCGTCGAGGTCGTGGGCCACGTCGTCGGGCCCGGGCGGGTCCCACGGCGTGAACGCGTCCGGCTGCGACCAGACCTCGGCGCCGAGGTCGTGGACGCCGGGCGGCACCCCGTCGGCGTACGGCCGGCCGAGCGGGTGCAGGGCGCTGGCCAGCACCACGGGCCTGCCGCCCGCTCCGGCGGCCGCGGCCCAGCGGGGGAGCGCGTCGGGGCCGCACAGCACCGCGTCGGGGTCGTCGCGACCGGTGAGCACCAGGCCGGCCGACCACGCGGCGCCGAGCGCCACCGGGCCGAGCCAGTGGACCGGCAGGTCGACGCGCAGGGTCGACCCGCGCTCGAGGTCGAGCTCCTCGACCAGCAGGCTCGCCGTCTTCGCGACCCAGTTGGCGTACGTCGTCACCGACAGCTCGGTCCGCTCGCCGGTGGCCTCGTCGTAGAAGGTCACCAGCGGGCGGCCGGCGTCGGTGCGGAGCAGGTCGGACAGCACGGCGGCGAAGGTCGTCACCCCGTCAGTCTCGCGCAGTCGTGCCGGCCACTATCGTCGGCGCCCATGCAGCCCCTCGCGCCGCTCGACGACCTGTGGGCGGTGGTGCCCGCCGGTGGTGCCGGCACCCGCCTGTGGCCCCTGTCCCGCTCGGCCTCGCCCAAGTTCCTGCGCGACCTCACCGGGTCGGGCCGCTCGCTGCTCCAGGCCACCCGTGACCGGCTCGTGCCGCTGGTGGAGGACCGCCTGCTCGTGGTCACCGGCGCCGCGCACCGCGACGCCGTCGTGGCCCAGCTGCCGGAGGTCGACCCGGCCCAGGTCGTGGCCGAGCCGTCGGCCCGCGACTCCATGGCCGCCATCGGCCTGGCTGCGGCCCTGCTCGAGCGGCGCGACCCCGGTGCGGTGATGGGCTCCTTCGCCGCCGACCACGTCATCACCGACGAGGCCGCGTTCGGCGACGCCGTCACGCGCGCCGCCGCCGCCGCCCGGGAGGGCTGGCTGGTCACCATCGGCATCGAGCCCACCTCGCCGTCCCCGGGGTTCGGCTACATCCACCTCGGCGACGACCTCCCGGGCCACCCCGGCGTGCACGCGGTGCGGGAGTTCGTCGAGAAGCCGTCGCTCGAGGTGGCCCGCGGCTACCTCGAGACCGGCCGCTACCGCTGGAACGCCGGCATGTTCGTCGTCCGGCCCGGGGTGCTGCTCGACCTGCTCGCCGAGGGGGACCCGGGGTTCGCCGCCGCGCTGCGCGAGATCGCCGCCGACCCCGACGCCCTGCTCGCCGCGCGCTGGCTCGACCTGCCCAAGATCGCCCTCGACCACGCCGTCGCCGAGCCGGCCGCCGCGGCGGGCCGGGTGGTCGTCGTACCGGCGGCGCTGGGGTGGGACGACATCGGCGACTTCGACTCCCTCGCCGGGCTGCTGGGCGATCCCGCCCGGTCCGTGACCGTGCTGGGGGAGCGGGGGCTGGTCGTGGCCCAGGACGCCTCCGGGCTCGTCGTGCCCGCTGCCGGCCGGGTGGTCGCCGTGGTGGGCCTCGACGACGTGGTCGTCGTCGACACCCCCGACGCGTTGCTGGTGACCACGCGTGCCCGCGCCCAGGACGTCAAGGGCGTCGTGGCCGCGCTGAAGGAGGCGGCCGACGACGGCACGGGCCGGCCCGGGCTGACCTGAGCCAGCCCGGACCGGCCCGGGCGCGGGACGGTCGGGACGCGTTACGGGACGGTCGCCTCGGGCGCGTCGGTGTAGGGGTAGGTGTCCATGAAGTCGACGAGCGCGGCGCCCGAGACCTCGTCGCAGTACTGCCACACGCCGGTCGAGGTCGTCGTGTCGCCCTTCCAGTGCGTGAACGCCACGTGCTGGCCGTCGGGGAACTCCGCGCCGTCCTCGTCACTGTCGAGCCACGGGGCCGCGATGAACTTGTTGCGGAAGTTGGCGTTGTCGCCCGACTCCTTGTACTTGCGGGCGATCGCCTTCACCTGCGCGAGCTGGTCGCTGTCGTCGGCGATGGTCTGGTCGTACCAGAGGATCGTGTAGCCGTGCTCGAGGTTGTGCACCAGCGCCTCGAGCGGCGGGCGGTCGTTCTCGCCGTAGTACTTCTCCCGGAAGGTCGCGGGCGCGACGCCGGCGACGTTCCAGTGCGGGCCGAAGGCCGGGGGAGCGGTGTCGTAGGTGACGCTCTGGCCCTGCTCGACGTGGTTGCCCACGTCGGTGCCCTGCTTCTCGACGACCTTCTGGCACACCGACGCAGCGGCCCCGATCTTGTTGACCGGGGTGTCGGCGTACGCCTGCTCCTGGAAACGACCGATGACGATCGGCCCGGCCGCGACGCCGAGGATCACCAGCGCCACCACGACGGCGCTGATGATGATGATGTTGCCCTTGCGCTTCTCGGTCGAGCGCTGCTTCTTCAGCGTCTCCTCGATGAGCCGCTGGCGCTCGGTCTTGGCGGTCTTGGAGGGCTTGGACGGCTTGGCCATCGCTCGGCGTACCTCGGTCTCGGTCGTGCAGCCTGGTGCTGCGGGGCGCAAACGACGATGAGTCTACGGAGTGACCCTCACGAAGCGGTGATCGGCGCCACCCCCGTGGGGAGACCACCCGTGGGCGAAGGCCACGACCGCCAGCAGCGCCAGCACGGGTACGGCGTCGGGCGGCACGACCACGGTGGCCTCGTCCACCACGACCAGCTCGACGGCGAGGGCCTGGCGGGCCGCCGCGACGAGGTCGTCGGCCGGGACCGGCGCCCCGAACGGCGCCGCGTCGGCGGGGTCGCCCGCCACGGCGCGGAGCACGGCCTCCCGGGCGCCCCAGCCGAACATGTCGCCGCCCTCGCTGCGCACCAGGGCGACCGCACCCGGTCCGTCGTCGTCGGGCGGGAGCACCAGGTCGCCGCGTCCGCGGACCACGGCGAAGGGACGGCCGCCGAGCTTGCCCTGGGCGAGCTCGGCCAGGCCCGCGATCTCGTCGGCCACCGCGGGCGCGGTCACGGCCAGCTCGTTGCCGTGGGCGTCGTGCCGCCCCGCGAAGTCCTCGGCGACGCGCAGGCCCGCGGCGCCGACGGCGATGTCGGTCTGGCCCTCGCGCCAGGCCCGGCCGGCGGTGTCGGTGACCACGACCCCGACGGTGCGGCCGGTGCGCTCGCGCAGCCCCGCGCGCAGGGCCCGGGCGCTCGCGTCGGGGTCGAGCGGGAGCAGGACGGCCGAGCCCGCTGCGACGTTGGAGCCGTCGATGCCGGCGGCGGCGAGGGTGAGGCCGTGGCGGGTGCGGACGATGGCCGTCGGGCCGCGGCGGGCCACGACGCGGGCGGTCTCGGCGGCCAGGTGCTCCTCGCGGGCCCCGGCGACCACCCGGCCCTCGGCCTTGCTGACCACCTTGCTCGTCACGACCACGACGTCGCCGTCGCGCAGCTCCTCGGGGCCCAGCGCGGTGAGCAGGAGGTCGACCAGGTCGGCGCCCGTGGAGACCTCGGGCACCCCGTCGGGCGCCGTGGCCGAGACGGTCGGGCCGGTCATCCGGCCTCGGCCGCGCCGGCGCCGGTCACCAGCGCGATCGCAGCGGCGGCCATCGCGGCCGTGGCTGCGGGGTCGGTCATCATCAGGGGGACGGCGGCGCACGGCAGTCCGGCGGCCCGCACCCGCTCGACCTGGTCGGCGTCGCGCTCGTCGACCAGCCAGCCGTCGAGCACCCCGGCCGACCCGCTGCGGCGGGCGCCGTAGTGCAGGCCGACTGCGGACGCGCTGACCTCGACCCCGATGGCGGTGAGCACCTGCCGGGCCATGCCGCGCACGTGGGTGCCGCCGACGATGGGGGACAGGCCGACCACCGGGGCGGGCGAGGCCCGCAGGGCGTCGCGGACCCCGGGCACGCCGAGGATGGTGCCCACGGAGACGACGGGGTTGGAGGGCGGCAGCACGACGAGGTCGGTCTCGGTGATCGCCTCGAGCACGCCGGGTCCGGGGGTGCTGGCGTCGAGCCCGACGACCAGCACCGACTCCGCGGGCACCTCGGCCCGCATCCGGACCCAGTACTCCTGGAAGTGCACGACCCGGCGTCCGCTCGGCTCGGCCTCGTCGGCGACGACGACGTGGGTCTCGACCCGGTCGTCGCTCATCGGCAGCAGCCGCACGCGGGGCTCCCAGCGCCGGCACAGGGCCTCGGTCACGGCCGAGAGCGGGTAGCCGGCCTCGAGCATCTGGGTGCGGACCAGGTGGGTCGCCACGTCGCGGTCGCCGAGGCCGAACCAGGTCGGCTCGACACCGTACGCCGCGAGCTCCTCCTTGACGCTCCACGACTCGTCGCGGCGCCCCCACCCGCGGTCGAGGTCGATGCCGTCGCCGAGGGTGTACATCACGGTGTCGAGGTCGGGGCAGACCTTGAGGCCGTGCACCCAGATGTCGTCGGCGGTGTTGGCCACGACTGTGACCTCGGCGTCGGCCGCCACGCCGGGCAGGGTGCCGGCGGCGATCCCGTGCAGGAGACCCTGGAGGAACCGGGCCCCGCCCATGCCCCCGGAGAGCACCGTGATCCGCGACACCGGTCGCGCGGAGACTGCGTCCATGGCCCCTACTCTGCCGGGTCGCGCGCACCGGGCTGGACCGGGCCTGCTCCATAGCAGAGGGTGGCTTGACTTCCCGGTATGACAGGCATGTAATTCTCACAATGTCGTTCGGGGGTCACACGGGTCGAGAGGTGGACACATGAGGGAGCTGTTCCTCCTGGAACCAGCAGGGGACGAAGCCGGGTGGCAGGAACGCGCACTGTGCGCGCAGACCGACCCCGAGGCGTTCTTCCCCGAGAAGGGCGGTTCGACGCGGGAGGCCAAGAAGGTCTGCCTCACGTGCGAGGTGCGTGACGACTGCCTGGAGTCGGCGCTCATGAACGACGAGCGCTTCGGCATCTGGGGCGGGCTGTCCGAGCGCGAGCGCCGCAAGCTGAAGAAGAAGGTCGTCTGACCTGACACGTCCCAGCACGAGGGGTCCCCGGCCGCAACGGCCGGGGTCCTCGTGCTTTTGCAGGTGGTCGGCTGCGCGGGCGGGCCGTCGGCGAATCGGGCGGGTGGAGCGGCCCCGATAGTCTTCCCGGTCGTGTCGTCCCCCGCTCCGTCGTCGGTCCCGCCGTCGGTCGTGGCCCTCCTCGTGACCCACGACGGGGCCCGCTGGCTGCCCGGGGTGGTCGAGGGGATCCGCGAGCAGGGCCCGGCCCTCCGGCGTGTCGTGGCCGTCGACACCGGCAGCAAGGACGACAGCCGCGCGCTCCTCGACCCGTCCTTCGACCTCGTCGAGACCGGCTCGGCCACCACCTACCCCGAGGCCGTCGCCCTCGGCCTCGAGCACGTCGCGGCGTCCGCCCCCGAGACGGAGTGGGTCTGGCTGCTGCACGACGACTCCCGGCCCGCGCCGGGTGCGCTCGACGCGCTCCTCGCGGCAGCCGAGCGGCGTCCCGACGTCGACCTCCTCGGCCCCAAGGTGCGCGAGTGGCCCTCCCTGCGGCGGTTGGTCGAGCTGGGCGTGACCATCTCCGGCACCGGGCGGCGCGAGACCGGGCTCGAGCGCGGCGAGTACGACCAGGGCCAGCACGACGAGGAGCGCGAGGTGCTCGCGGTCGGTTCCGCGGGCCTGCTGGTCCGCCGCCGGGTGCTCGAGGACCTCGGGGGCTTCGACCCGCACCTGCCGCTGTTCGGCAACGACCTCGACCTCGGCTGGCGCGCCACCGCGGCCGGCCACACCACGCTCGTCGTCCCCGACGCGGTGCTCTTCCACGCCGAGGCCGCCCACCGCGGTGTCCGTCGTACGCCGCTCACGGGCCGGCACACGCACTACCAGGAGCGCCGCGCCGCCCTGTACACGCTGCTCGTCAACGCCAGCGCGGCCTCGCTGCCCTGGCGGGTCGTCCGGCTGACGTTCGGCACGTTGCTGCGGATGGTCGGGTTCCTGCTCGTCCGCTCGCCCGGGGAGGCGCTCGACGACCTCGCCGCGCTGGTCTCGGTCGTCTTCCGCCCCGGCACCGTGCGCGCCGGCCGCCGCGAGCGCCGCGAGCGCGAGGCCAGGCGGGGCACGCCGCCCGACACCGAGCGCGTCCGACGCCTGCTCGCCCCGGCGTGGCTGCCCTACCGGCACGGCCTCGACCTCGTGGGCGACCTCGTCTCCGCCGCGAGCAGCCAGGCCGCCGACGTCGCCGAGCGGCGCCGCGAGGCCGCCGCGGCCCTCGACCCCTCCTCGCAGGCCGCGGCCCGGCTGCGGGCGGAGCGCGCCGCGCGCGAGGAGGACTACGAGCTCGCCGACACCGGTGCCGTCGCCCGCTTGCTGACCAACCCGGTCGCCCTCGTGCTCGCGCTGGTCGTGGTCGGGATGCTGGTCGCCGCCCGCACCGCGTTCGGACAGGTCAGTGGTGGGGCGCTCGCGCCGGCCCCGGCGGCCGCCGGCGACTGGTGGGCACTGCACCTGCAGACCTGGCACCCGCTCGCCTTCGGCACCGACGTCCCCGCCCCGCCGTACGTCGCGGTGCTGGCGCTCCTCGGCTCCGTGCTGGGCCCGGAGGTGACCGTGACGGTGCTGCTGGTCGGGTCGGTGCCGCTCGGGCTGTGGGGTGCGTTCCGCTTCCTGCGGGTCGCCGGCCGGCTCGTGAGCCCGCTGGGCGCGCCGCGCTGGCTGCTGGTCGGCGCGTCCACGACGTACGCCCTGGCGCCGGTCACCGCGGGGGCCTGGGGCGAGGGGCGGCTCGGGCTCGTCGTCGCCGGGGGGCTGCTCCCGTGGCTGGCCCACGCCGCGCTGGGGTTCGTCGAGCCCGCCGTCGACCGTCGTCGCCGGGCCGGGTGGCGGGTCGGCCTGCTGCTGGCGATCGTGGCGGCGTTCGCTCCCGTGGCCTGGCTGGTCGCCGCCGCGCTCGTGCTGGCCGTGCTCGTCGTCGGGCTCGTCGTGGCCCGGGGCGTCGTGGCCTCCCGCGACGTGGCCGGACCTCCGCTGGTCGCGCTCGGCGTGCCGCTCGTGCTCCTCGCGCCGTGGTGGCTCCCGGCGGTGCTCGGCGGCCACGCCGGCGCCCTGCTGGTCGAGACCGGCCGGCTGCCCGGCCCGGCGCTGGCGGCCACCGACCTGCTCCTGGGCCGGCTGGGCGACAGCGGTGCTCCCCGCTGGATCGGTGCCGTGCTCGTCGTGCTGGCCCTGTTGGCCCTCGTGCCGCGCGCGAGCCGCATCCCGGTGACCCTCTGCTGGCTGGTCGCCCTCGTGACCTCGCTCGTCGCGGTGCTGCTGTCGCCGGTCACCGTCACGCTGGCCAGCACCGACACCCCGGTCGGCCTCGGCGCACCGCTGCTGGTGCTGCAGGCCTGCCTCGTCACCGCGGTCGTGCTCGGAGCCCAGGGCGCCGTGCGCAACCGGGTCGCGCGTCCCCTCCAGGTGCTGACGGCCGTCGGCACCGTCGCCGCGCTCGTCGTGCCGGTCGCCGGGGCGGCGTGGTGGGCGACCTCCGGTGACGACCTGACCTCGGCCGACGACACCCTCGTGCCGGCCTACATGCTGCAGCGGGCGAGCACCGGGTCCCAGCACGGCGTGCTCGTCGTGCGGGGCAGCGTCGAGGACGGCCTGTCCTACACGGTGCGGCGCGGCGACGGCCTGACGCTCGGCGAGGACGAGGTCGTCGCGCTGACCGATGCCGACCCCGCGGCCACCGCGACCGTGCGGGAGCTCGTCTCGCGGCCCACCCCCGAGACGGTCGACCGGCTCGCCGACCTCGGCGTCGAGTTCGTGCTGCTGCCGCGACCCGCGGACGGGGCCGTCGCCGCGTCGCTCGACGCGGCCAGCGGGCTGGCCCAGGCCAGCTCGCCGCCCGGCAGCCGGGCCTGGCTCGTCGACCGCGAGGTGCCCGTCGACGCCGTGGCCGGCGACGGCACCTCCTGGCTGCGCGTGGGCCTGCTGGTCGTCCAGGGCGTGTTCGTGCTCGTCGTGCTCGTGCAGGTCGCGCCGACCGTCCGCGCCCGCCGCCGCGACGGCTCGGACGGCGACGACGACGCGGACGAGCGTGACGACCGCGAGGGCGACGGCTCCCGGCCCCGCGTCCGGGCGACGTCGGAGGTGGGCCGATGAGCGTCCCCGACCCCTCCCGCACCACCGCCGGCACCCGCACCGCGCGCACGCCCGGCGGGCGGCGTCTCGACGTGACCACCCTGCTCGCCGTGCTGCTGCCGCTGCTGGCGGTGGCGGTCGCGCTCGTCGTACGCACCGACGGGGGAGCCGAGCGGACCGGCGCGGCGGCGGAGGAGGTGCCCCTGACCCGGGCCAGCGTCGTGTGCCCGGGTGGGGGGAGCGACGTGCTCGTCACCTCGACCAGCGGCGCGGACGGGACGGTGCAGGTGCGGGCCGGCGACGAGGACCGCGACGTCGAGGTCGGTCCAGGACGGGTGGCGGAGGTCGACCTGGGCGAGCGGCCCGCGGTCGTCACGGGGGAGGGCGACCTCGCCCCGGGGCTGGTGGCGGGGCGCTTCTCCTCGCCCCTGGCCAGCTTCGACTGCCGGGCGCCGGTGTTCGACCAGTGGTTCACCGGCGTCGGCGCCGGAGCGCGCCACCAGTCGGTGCTGCAGCTGGTCAACCCCGACGAGGGTCGGGCCGTCGTCGACGTCGAGGTGCTCGGCGCCGAGGGCGAGGTCGACGCCCCGGGACTGCGCGGCATCGCCGTGCCGGGCGGCCAGACCCGGGCGCTGCCGCTGGCCGAGGTGCTCCCGCGCCGCGACGAGCTGGCGCTGCACGTGACCGTCGTCCGCGGCCGGGTGGCGGCGAGCGTCCGCGACACCGTGCGCGACCTCGGGCGCGGCCGCTCCGGCGACGACGGGCTGGCCTCGCAGTCGGCCCCGGCCGCGACCAACCTGCTCCTCGGGGTGCCCTCGGGCACCGGGCCGCGCTCGCTCGTGCTGGCCAACACCGCCGAGTCCGAGGGCCGGGCGTCGATCTCCTTCGTGACCGGCCGCTCGACCTTCGCCCCCGCCGGCCTGGAGGCGGTGGAGCTGCCGCCGCGCAGCACGGTCGTCGTGCCGCTGACCCAGCCCCTGGCCCAGGCTGCGACCGACGGCGAGGCCGGTCGTCCGGTCGGGCTGCAGGTCGAGTCGACCGTGCCCGCCACCGCTGCCCTGTCCGGCTTCGTGCGCGGCGACCTGGCCACCGCGGTGCCCGTCGACCCGCTGGCGGGGTCTGGCACCGCCGTGCTGCCCGCGGGGGACAAGACCCTCGTCCTCGGTGGGTCCGGCAGTCCCGGTGTCGTCACCGTGACCGCCCGTGACGCCGACGGCCGCCAGCTCGCCGAGGAGCGCGTCGAGGTCGCCGCGGGACGGGCGCCCTCGATCGAGCTCCCCGGCGCGGCGCGCCTGGTCACGGTGGCCGCCGCGCGCACCACGGTGCAGGCCGTCGTCCTCGTGGTCGGCGACGGCGGCGCCACCGTCGTCCGGGTCCGTGAGCCCGTGACGACCGGGCTGGTGCCCGACGTGCGGGTCGGGTTGCCCTAGCCCTCGTCCACGCACGGCGGGTGCACGTCGACGGGAGGCGGACCGGCCGCAGGTCGCGCTGCCGCCCCAGGTCGTGGGACGAGCCGCCCTCCTCGACCACCGTGGGTGCGGTCGGCTCGGCTCCTCTACCCGCCGGCGAGCCCGAGCCGGGCCAGCGCGGCGGGCAGGCCGGCGGGCAGCTCGGCCCACGGCACGTGCGCCGAGGGGTGCTCGCAGACCCGGTCGACGACCCGCTGCGACGGCACCTGCACGGCGGGGGAGCGCGGGTCGCCGAGCTCGAGCACCCGGGTGCCGGCCGGCGCGAAGGCCGACAGGTGCAGCGCGGAGCCGGCGGCCCCGGCGAGGACCGAGGCCGAGGCGGCCAGGCGCACCTGCTCGCGCACCGCGAGCGCCTCGGGCGCCACGACGTCGAACCCGGCGTCCGCGAAGGCCCGGTCGAGCGCCGCGTCGTGCCCCTCGTCGGTGCGGGTCGCGCGGCCGGCCTCCCGTTCCGCGCGGTGGAAGGCGGAGCGGGACAGGAACACGCGCGGGCCGTCGGGGTCGAGGTCGGCGGCAGCGCCGGCCGCCACCGCCATCCGGCGCCACACCGTCCGCGCCTGCTCCCAGGCCCAGCCGTTGACGACGAGCCCGCGCCCGGGCACGAGGAGCCGCTCGACCACCACGTTGTCGTCGGCGACCACGACCTGCGGGAGGTGGCCCCACCCCGCCAGGTCGAGCAGCGTGGCCTGGGCGGGCGAGGGGCCGTCGACCGGCCCGCTGAAGGTGTGGAACACGACGCCCCGCACCTCGAGCAGCGACGCCGGCTCGGGCCACAGGGTGGTGACGGTCTCGAGGAAGAAGTGGCCGAAGTGCCGGACCCAGTGACCGCCGTACAGCCAGGTGCCCTCGAGGCGCCGCGCGCCCGGTTGCCGGGCCGGCACGCGGTCGGGGTCGGCCTGCGCGAGCTGGGCGCCGTGCAGTCCGCCGATCTTCTGCGAGGAGACGACGAGACGGCCCCGGTCGTCGTGCACGGCGCCGCGGATCCACCGGGTCGGCTCGACGATCGTGCGCAGCCGGCCGCGCCGCACCTTGGTCAGGATCGCGCCCGGGACCTCCTCCAGCCCAGGCGGGCCCTCGACCGGCTCGTGCGGGAAGGTCGGCAGCGCCCAGCCGGTGGGCGGACCGACCGGACCGACCGGACCGGTGCTCAGTCGTCCTCGCCGACCCGCGGGTCGACGACCTCCGGCGCCACGCCGAGCAGCTCGGCCACCTGCTCCACGACCACGGTGAGGACCATCGCCTCCAGGTCGCTGCGGCCCGCGCAACGGTGCTCGATCGGACGGCGGAACACGACCAGCCGGCTCGGGGTCGCGCCGCTGCCGCGCACGAGCGAGGCCAGCGGGACGGTCGCGCTCTCCCAGTCGTCGGGCACCTGCGGGGTGTCCTCGACGGCGTACTCGACCAGGCCGAGGTGCTCCTGCCAGCGCTCCTCGATGTCGGTGACCACCGCGAGCACGAGGTCGTCGAAGCGGTCGCGGCGCGTGCGCGTCTCGGGCGTGCCCGGCCGGCGGGGCAGCACGGCCGGCCCGCGCATGCCGCGGTCGCGGCGGTCGCGGGTGCGTCCCCGCCGTCGGCCGGAGGCCGGGTCCCGGTGCTGCGCCACGACCGCGAGCCTAGTCAGGATCGTCGGTGGTGCCGGGTAGCGTTCCCGCCGTGAGTCTCGCCCGGCGCTGTTCGCGCACCCCCTGCGGCCGGCCCGCGGTGCAGACCCTCACCTACGTCTACGCCGACCAGACCGCCGTCCTCGGCCCGCTGGCGACCTACGCCGAGCCTCACGCCTACGACCTGTGCGCCGAGCACTCCGAGCGGCTCTCGGCGCCCCGCGGCTGGGAGGTGCTGCGGCTCTCCTCCGACGTGCGGCCGCGCGGTCCCAGCAACGACGACCTGCTCGCCCTGGCCGACGCCGTCCGCGAGGCCGGCCGCCCGCTGCCGTCGTCGCGGCCCGCCCCCACCGAGGAGACCGGCCGCGAGACCACCCGGCGCGGTCACCTGCGGGTGCTCTCGACCGACTGACGACCCGCCCCACGGAGGGCACTAGGGTTCGCGGCATGGCTCTGGACCCTGCGACCGTCGGCGCCGTCTTCAAGGCCTACGACGTCCGCGGCACCGTGCCCGACCAGGTCGACGAGGAGCTGGCCCGCGCGGTGGGCCGGGCGTTCGTCGAGGTCCTCGACGTGCGCGAGGTCGTCGTCGGCTACGACATGCGGCCCTCCTCGCCCGGGCTGGCCGGTGCGTTCGCCGACGGAGCCACCCGCGGCGGTGCCGACGTCGTGATGATCGGCCTCGCCTCCACCGACCAGCTCTACTTCGCCTCCGGGCACCTCGGGCTGGCGGGGGCGATGTTCACCGCGAGCCACAACCCCGCGCAGTACAACGGCATCAAGATGTGCCGCCCCCTCGCCGTCCCGGTGGGCGCCGAGTCGGGCCTGACCGACATCCGCGACCTCGCGCTGGCCGGCGGCCTCCCCGACGCCCCGCGGCTGGGCTCCATCAGCTCGCACGACGTCCTCGAGGCGTACGCCGCCCACCTGCTCTCGCTCGCGCCCGTCACCGGCCGTCGGCTCAAGGTCGTCGTCGACGCCGGCAACGGCATGGCCGGGTGGACGGCTCCCGCGGTCTTCGGCCGCCTCGCCGACGCGGTCGACCTGGTGCCGCTCTACTTCGAGCTCGACGGCACCTTCCCCCACCACGAGGCCAACCCGATCGAGCCCGACAACCTGCGTGACCTGCAGGCCGCGGTCGTCGAGCACGGCGCCGACGTGGGCCTGGCCTTCGACGGCGACGCCGACCGCTGCTTCCTCGTCGACGAGCGCGGCGAGGCCGTCTCGCCGTCGACGCTGACCGCCCTCATCGCCGAGCGCGAGCTGGCCAAGCACCCCGGCGCGACGGTCATCCACAACCTCATCACCAGCCGGGCGGTGCCCGAGACGGTGCTCGAGCTCGGCGGCACGCCCGTGCGCACCCGGGTGGGCCACTCCTTCATCAAGGCCACCATGGCCGAGACCGACGCGGTCTTCGGCGGCGAGCACAGCGGCCACTTCTACTTCCGCGACTTCTGGCGCGCCGACTCCGGCATGCTCGCCGCGCTGCACGCCCTGGCCGCGCTCGCCGAGCACGACGGCCCGCTGAGCGACCTGTTGGCCCGCCACGAGCGCTACCCGCTCTCCGGCGAGGTCAACAGCACCGTCGCCGACCAGGCGGCCACGGTCGCGGCCGTCGAGGCGGCGTACGCCGGGCGCGACGGCGTCACCACCGACCACCTCGACGGGCTCACCGTGAGCCACGTCGACTGGCAGTTCAACGTCCGGTCCTCCAACACCGAGCCGCTGCTGCGGCTCAACGTCGAGGGCCGCGACGAGTCCACCATGCAGGCGGTGCGCGACGACGTGCTCGCCCTGATCCGCGGAGGCACGACATGACCACCCACGGCATCGACGAGGGGCTCCTCGAGATCATCGTGTGCCCGGCCGACCACGGTGACCTCGCCGTCACCCCGGTCGCGGGCGGCACGACCGACGTGGAGCTGGTCTGCGGCTCCTGCGGCCTGGCCTACCCCGTGCGCGACGGCATCCCCGTGCTGCTCGTCGACGAGGCCCGCCGGCCGTGACCTGGTTCGACGAGTCCCGGCTCGACGACGCCACCGCGCTCGGTGCGGCCGACCTGCGGCTGCGCACCCTGGCCGAGTCCGGGGCCCGCGTGCGCCGCGGGGCGGGGGAGGCCGCCGACGCCGCCCGTGAGGGCGCGGCCCGCGCCCAGGACGCCCGACCCCGCGCCGTCATCGCCGCCGGTCCCGACTCGCGGCTGCTGCGAGCCGTGCTGGAGCCGGCGTGCCCGGTGCCGTTCGTGGCCTGGCCGGGCCCGGCCCTGCCCGGGTGGGCCGGCAGCCTCGACCTCGTCGTGGTCCTCGCCCCCGACGGCAACGACGCCGGCACCGCCTCCGCGGTGGCCGAGGCGGTGCGCCGCGGGTGCCAGGTCGTCGTGGCCTGCCCGCCGACCTCGATGGTCGCCGAGCACGCCGCCGGCCGGTGGAGCACCGTGCTGCCCACGACCACCGCCGACCAGCTCGCCGTCGCCGTCGTCGCGCTGGCGTTCCTGGCCGAGGTCGGCCTCGGCCCGCAGGCCGACCCCGACACCGTCGCCGAGGCCCTCGACGCGGTCGCGCTCTCCTGCACGCCCCACCGCGACATCGCCGTCAACCCGGCCAAGATGCTGGCGATCTGCCTCGCCGACGCCAACCCGCTGCTGTGGGGCGGCTCCGTGCTCGCGGCCCGCGCCGCGCGCCGGGTCGCCGAGTCGATCCGTCGTACGACGGGTCGCACCGCGCTGGCCGGCGACGCCGACGTGCTGCTGCCGGTGCTCGAGGCGACCCGGCCGCGCGACGTCTTCGACGACCCCTTCGCCGACGGGGGCGCGCGCGAGCTGCGGCCCGTGCTCGTCGTCCTCGACGACGGCGCCGAGGGGCCGGTCGTGCGCGAGCAGCGCGGTCGGCTCCAGGCGGCCGCCCAGGGCGTCGGCGTCCGCGTCGAGACCGTCGCCGCCGAGGGGGTCGGCGACGTCGCCCGCTACGCCTCGCTCCTGCTCACCGGCACCTACGCCGCGGAGTACCTCCGCCTCGGCCTCGTCGAGGACTGAGGCCAGGCCGACCCCGTCGTCGTGGGTGGGGCGCAGGGGAGGCCGGTCGGCTCTAGGCTCCCCCCATGAGCGCTGGCCTGTTCGGACTCCTCGACGACGTCGCTGTGCTGGCCCGCGCGGCGGCGGCCTCCATCGACGACGTGGGCGCCGCGGCCGGTCGCGCGAGCATGAAGGCCGCGGGCGTCGTCGTCGACGACACCGCGGTCACCCCGCAGTACGTCAAGGGCGTCGCCGCCGAGCGCGAGGTCCCGATCATCAAGAAGATCGCGGTCGGGTCGCTGCGCAACAAGCTGCTCTTCATCCTCCCGGCCGCGCTGCTGCTCAGCCAGTTCGCCCCCGACTGGGTGCTGCCGCTGATCCTCGTCGGGGGTGGCACGTTCCTGGCCTTCGAGGGCGCCGAGAAGCTCTGGGAGCGGGTCTCGGGCCACGGGCACGCCGAGGAGGAGGGCCTCGGCACCGAGATCACGCCCGAGCAGGAGAAGACGATGGTCGCGGGCGCCGTGCGCACCGACTTCATCCTCTCTGCCGAGATCATGGTCATCTCGCTCGACAGCGTGGCCGAGGAGCCCTTCTGGACCCGGCTCGCCGTCCTGGCCGTCGTCGCGGTCCTCATCACCGCCCTCGTCTACGGTGTCGTCGCTCTGATCGTGAAGATGGACGATGCCGGCATCGCGCTCGCCCAGCGCCCCTCGGCGCTGGCCCAGCGCGTCGGCCACGCCCTGGTGAAGGCGATGCCGCGGCTGCTCGCGATCATCTCCGTCGTCGGCATCGCCGCCATGCTCTGGGTGGGCGGCCACATCGTCGTCGAGCAGCTGCACCACCTCGCCGAGGAGGACTTCCCGCTCGGCTGGCACGGCCCGTACGACGTCATCCACCACCTCGAGGAGCAGGTGCACGACGCGCTCGGTGCCCTCGGTGCGGTGGCCGGCTGGCTGGTCAACACCGCCCTCGCCGCGGTGGTCGGTCTGGTCATCGGCGGGGTGGTCGTGGCCGTCCTCCACCTCGTCCCGAGGCGGCACGCGCACCCCGCGCACGATTGAGGGTTCGGCGCAGGGCTGTCCTACTGTGGGACGCGTCCGCGTGGGAGATCCCGACAGCGCGCAGATGCGCGGCGCAGGCAGTCGCAACCGCATCCAGGAGATGACGATGGACTTCAAGGTCGCCGACCTTTCGCTGGCCGACTACGGCCGCACCGAGATCACGCTCGCCGAGCACGAGATGCCCGGCCTGATGGCGATGCGCGAGCGCTTCGCCGACTCCCAGCCGCTCGCCGGTGCCCGCATCGTCGGGTCGATCCACATGACCATCCAGACCGCTGTGCTCATCGAGACGCTCACCGCGCTCGGTGCCGAGTGCCGCTGGGCCTCCTGCAACATCTTCTCCACCCAGGACCACGCGGCCGCCGCCGTCGTCGTGGGCCCCGAGGGCACGGTCGACAACCCCACCGGCACCCCGGTCTTCGCCTGGAAGGGCGAGACGCTGGAGGAGTACTGGTGGTGCACCCAGCAGATCCTCGACTGGGGCGACGAGCTGCCCAACATGATCCTCGACGACGGTGGCGACGCCACCCTCCTGGTGCACCTCGGCGTCCAGGCCGAGAAGACCGGCCAGGCCCCCGACCCCGCCACCGCCAAGAGCGGCGAGCAGCGGATCATCTTCGAGGTCCTCAACAAGGTCCTCGCCGAGAAGCCCGGTCACTGGACCCCGATCGCCAACTCGATCAAGGGCGTCACCGAGGAGACCACCACCGGCGTGCACCGTCTCTACGAGATGATGCGCGAGGGCACGCTGCTCTTCCCGGCCATCAACGTCAACGACTCGGTCACCAAGTCGAAGTTCGACAACAAGTACGGCTGCCGCCACTCGCTCATCGACGGCATCAACCGCGCCACCGACGTCCTCATCGGCGGCAAGGTCGCGGTCGTCTGCGGCTACGGCGACGTCGGCAAGGGCTCGGCGGAGTCGCTGCGCGGCCAGGGCGCGCGCGTCATCGTCACCGAGATCGACCCGATCTGCGCGCTGCAGGCCGCCATGGACGGCTACCAGGTCACCACGCTCGAGGACGCGCTCCCGATCGCCGACATCATCGTCACCGCCACCGGCAACCGCGACGTCGTCACGGTCGACCACATGCGGGCCATGAAGCACAACGCGATCGTGGCCAACATCGGCCACTTTGACAACGAGATCGACATGGCCGGCCTCGAGGCCGACGGCGTCGCCGTCCGCAAGAACGTCAAGCCGCAGGTCGACCTGTGGACCTTCCCCGACGACAAGGCGATCATCGTCCTGTCCGAGGGCCGCCTGATGAACCTGGGCAACGCGACCGGCCACCCGTCGTTCGTCATGTCCAACTCGTTCACCAACCAGGTGCTGGCCCAGATCGAGATCTACACCAAGACCGAGGAGTACCCGGTCGGCGTGTACGTGCTGCCCAAGCACCTCGACGAGGAGGTCGCCCGCCTCCACCTCGACGCCCTCGGCGTCAAGCTGACCACCCTCACCGAGGACCAGGCCGGCTACCTCGGCCTCGACGTCCAGGGCCCGTTCAAGCCGGAGGCCTACCGGTACTGAGTCGGATGGCTCGCTGCGGGAGGGCGTGCGCCGCAGACCCGCGCCGCTCTCGCACGGCTGCCGCCGGTCTGGTCTCCCGGGCCTGACCGGCGCAGGCGCCCTCCGCTCCGCTCGCTGCGCCGTGTGGCCCGGTCCTGTTGTGGCCCGGGCGCCTCGAGGGGGACAGGGCACTGGCCCGGTCCCCGCACCACCACTCGCCAACGCCACCACGGGGAGCACTCCCCGTGGTGGCGTTCGGCGTCTCCCGGGCGACTGACACACTGGAGGGCATGACCGAGACGAGCGACCTGGCGACCAACGGTCGCGTCCTCGTCGTCGACGACGACGCGGCGCTCGCCGAGATGCTCTCGATCGTGCTGCGCCAGGAGGGGTTCGACTCCCAGGTGGTGGCGCGCGGCGACCGCGCCCTGGAGGCGGTGCGGGCCTACAAGCCCGACGTCGTCCTGCTCGACCTCATGCTCCCGGGCCGCGACGGCATCGACGTGTGCAAGGAGATCCGCGCCGAGTCGGGCATCCCCATCGTGATGCTCACCGCCAAGGGCGACACCGTCGACGTCGTGGTGGGCCTGGAGTCCGGCGCCGACGACTACGTCGTCAAGCCGTTCAAGCCCAAGGAGCTCGTGGCCCGCATCCGGGCCCGGGTCCGTCGGCGCGAGACCACCGACACCGGCGCGCAGGAGTCGCTGGCCATCGGTGACCTGTCCATCGACGTCGACGGCCACGCGGTGACTCGCGAGGGCCGGCCCATCAGCCTCACGCCGCTGGAGTTCGACCTGCTGCTGTGCCTGGCCCGCAAGCCGTGGCAGGTCTTCACCCGCGAGATGCTGCTCGAGCAGGTCTGGGGATACCGGCACGCCGCCGACACCCGGCTGGTCAACGTGCACGTGCAGCGGCTGCGCTCCAAGGTCGAGCACGACCCCGAGCACCCCGAGATCGTGGTGACCGTGCGCGGCGTCGGCTACAAGGCCGGCCAGGCCTAGCCGGCGCGGCACGGGCGCAGGACGGGCAGGACGGGATGGAGCGGCGCCGGGTCCGGCTGCCCCACGGCGTACGCCGGTGGCTCACGTTCTGGCGCCGGTCGACCCAGGCGCGGGTCGTGGTGAGCACCGTGCTGCTCTCGGCGGTCGTGGCGGGCGCGGTCGGGTGGTACCTGCTGCGCGAGACCCGCGACGGCCTGCTCGACAGCCGGGTGCAGACCGTGGTCGCCGAGGCCGCGTCGGAGACCCGCGAGGCCGACGAGGACCTGGCCGCGGTCGAGGTGCGCGACCGCGACGTCGCCGACCAGCTGCGCGACCTGGCCGACCCGATCATCGAGCGGGGCGAGACGCGCGACTTCGCGGTCGTGGTCGCCGGCCCCGTCGACGACGAGCGTCCCCTCGACCAGTCGCTGGCGTCGTACACCTCCGGCCTGGACCCCGGGGCCAGCGTGCCGGCCTCGCTGCGCACGCGGATGGCCGACGTCGGCGCGCCGCCGGGCTGGACCTACACCACGATCGAGCGGCGCGGTGCGGACGACGGCCGCCCGGCGGTCGTCGTCGGCTCGCAGGTGCGGCTGCCGGCCGACGGGCGCACCTACGCCATCTACCTGCTGTACCCGCTCGACGACGAGCAGCGCACCCTCGACCTGGTGACCAGCTCGCTGCTGACGGCCGCGATCCTGCTGGTGCTCCTCGTCGCCGGGGTCACCTGGCTGGTCACCCGGCAGGTCGTGACGCCGGTGCGGCTGGCCCGCCAGGTCGCGGAGCGGCTGGCCGCCGGCCACCTGCAGGAGCGGCTGGTGGTGCGCGGGGAGGACGACCTGGCGCGGCTGGCCACGTCGTTCAACCAGATGGCCACCAACCTGCAGCGTCAGATCCGCCAGCTCGAGGAGCTCAGCCGGGTGCAGCGCCGGTTCGTCTCCGACGTCTCCCACGAGCTGCGGACGCCGCTGACGACGGTGCGGATGGCGGGCGACGTGCTCCACGACGCCCGCGACCGCTTCGACCCGGGGACGGCCCGGGCGGCCGAGCTGCTGCAGACCGAGCTCGACCGGTTCGAGACCCTGCTGGCCGACCTGCTCGAGATCAGCCGGTTCGACGCCGGCGCGGCCGTCCTCGACCTCGAGGACGTCAACCTGGGCGACGTGGTGCGCCGGGTGGTCGACAGCACCCGCCCCCTCGCCGACCAGCGCGGCGTGAGCGTCGCCATCGAGGACCCCGGCGTGGCGGTGCTCGCGGAGGCCGACACCCGACGCGTCGAGCGGATCGTGCGCAACCTGGTCACCAACGCCATCGACCACGCCGCGGTCGGGGGTCGCGACCCGGGCATCGTGGTCCGCCTCGCCGCCGACGCCGACGCCTCCGCCGTCGCCGTCCGCGACTACGGGGTGGGCCTGGAGCCGGGGGAGTCGGCCATGGTCTTCAACCGCTTCTGGCGCTCCGACCCGGCCCGCGCCCGCACCAGCGGCGGCACCGGCCTCGGCCTGTCCATCGCGCTCGAGGACACCCACCTGCACGGCGGGTGGCTCCAGGCCTGGGGCCGGCCCGGGGCGGGGGCGCAGTTCCGGCTGACGCTCCCGCGTCGTGCCGGGTTCGCGCTGCGGCGCAGCCCGCTTCCCCTGCAGCCCGAGGACGCGCCCGAGCCGGGCGAGCCGGTGCGGGCACCGGCCGCCCCGACGACCCCGGGGCGCCGATGAGCCGCCCCCTCCGGCCGACGCCGCGGGCGGGACGCGCCGTCCTGGCCGCGCTGGCCGCGATCGTCGCCCTGGCCGCGCTGACGGCCTGCACCGGCGTCCCGACGTCGGGTCCCGTCCGCGACGCCGGCCCGCGCACCACGGTCGACGAGGACCCGGTGAGCGACGTCAGCGCCGTCCCGCCCCGGCCGGGCCTGACCCCCAGCGCGGTGGTGCTCGGCTTCATCGACGCCATGGCCGCCTCGCCCACCCGCATCGACATCGCCCAGCAGTACCTCACCGGCGACGCCGCCGCCGCGTGGGAGCCCGAGGCGGGCACCATCACCTTCGGGGCGCGCCAGCAGCCGCGCGACCAGCGCCTGGAGATCTCGGTCGACCTCGTCGACGCCGAGCGCTTCGACCGCAGCGGCACCTACCTGGGCCGGATCGCGCCGAGCCGCAGCACGCTGCGGTTCGACCTCCAGGTCGAGGGCGGCGAGTTCCGCATCACCAACCCGCCCGACGCCCTGGTCGTCTCGCGCGGGTGGTTCAACCAGCGCTACCGCCAGGCCTCGCTCTACTACTTCGACCCCACCGGGCGGATCGTGGTGCCCGAGCCGGTGTTCGTCCCGCGCGGCGACGAGCTCGCGTCCAACCTGGTGGCCCGGTTGCTCGCGGGTCCGGGCCCGCGGCTGGGCCGCTTCGTGCGCTCCTACCTGCCACGGGGCCTCGACGCCGGCCTGTCGGTGCCGGTCTCCCTCGACGGCGTGGCGCGCGTCGACCTCGGCGGCGGCCCGGGGGTGACCTCCTCGGTCGGCGCCGAGCGGCTGCTCGCGCAGCTGGCCTGGACCCTGCGCCAGGAGCCGCGCATCCGGGCACTGCAGGTGACCCTCGGGGGCGAGCCGGTGCGCGGCCCCGAGGGCCAGGAGCTCTACGACGTCGACGAGGCCGACCTCTTCGGGCCCACCGGGCCCGACCCCTCCACCGACCTGTACGCCGTGCGCGACCAGGCCCTGCAGGTGCGCGACGGCAACGAGCTGGTGCCCGTGCCGGGCCCCCTGGGCGGCGAGCGCCCGGTCCGGTCGGCCGTGCCCGACATCCCCGGCGTCCGGGCCGCGGGGGTGACCCCCGACGGCGGCACGCTGGTGCTGGCCGACCTGGTCGAGGCCGGCGCGGGCGAGCCGCCGACCCCGACGCAGGTGGTGCTCCGCGGGGCGGACGACCTCCAGCCGCCGGCGTGGGACTTCGCGGGCCGCCTCTGGGTCGTCGACCGCAACGGCGGCGACGCCGTCGTGCACGTCGTCGTCGACGGTCGCGACCGGGTCGTCCCCGTGCCCGGCGTCAGCGGCCGCGACGTGCGGTCGCTGCTGGTCTCCCGCGACGGCACCCGGGTGGTGGCGGTCGTGCGCGGCGAGACGACCGACGAGCTGCGCGTCGGGCGGGTGGAGCTCGACGACGAGGGCCTGGTCGACTCCGTGCCGATCACGACCCCCATCGACGTGCAGCCCGACCTCGCCGTGCGCGTCGACGACATCACCTGGACCTCCCCGACGACGATCGCCGAGCTCACCACGCTCGAGGCCGACGCCATCTACGAGGTCCGGTCGGTCGGCGTCGACGGCTCGCCCGACTCCACCGAGCTCCAGCCCGTGCCGGTCGGCGGTCCCGTGACCGCGCTCGCCGGCACCCCGGTCGAGGACCAGCCGACCTACGCGGTGACGCCGACCAGCTTCATCGACATCACCGACGACACCAGCTTCGGGTTCGTCGGCGATCCGCCGACCAGCGTGCTGTACGCCGGCTGAACGCTCCTCCACAGGCCGGCGGCGGCGGGTGGCGGCGCGGACCGCGGCGTGGTGGGGTCGACCCGGTGACCGGGAGCCTGCACGACGCGGCCGTCGACCTGCTGCTCGGCGGTTCCTGCCTCGGTTGCGCCCGGCCGGGCCGGCTGGTCTGCGTCGCCTGCGCGGCCGCGCTCCCGCGCGGGGCGTCGCCCCGGTGGCCGACCCCGGTGCCGCCGGGCCTGGTCACGCCCTTCGCCGCGGCGTCGTACGACGGGCTGGTGCGGGCCCTGGTCCTCGGCCACAAGGAGCACCGGCTGCTCGCGCTCGCCCCGGTGCTGGGGGTGCTGCTCGCGACGGCGGTGGCGGCGGCGCTCGACGACGCGGGCGCGTCGGGACCGGTGCTGCTGGTCCCGGTGCCGTCCCGCGCGGCCGCTGTGCGGGCCCGGGGCCACGACCCGACGCGCACGATGGCGCGCCAGGCGGCGCGGCGGCTGGCCTCGGCCGGGCGGAGCGCCGAGGCCGTCGCGCTGCTGCGCACCCGGCCGGGCGTCGCCGACCAGGCCGGCCTCGACCGCGAGGCACGACGGGCCAACCTGGCCGGGTCGATGGCGGTGCGCGGGCGCGTGCTGGCCGCCCTGGCGCGCCGGGGCACCCGGGCCCACGTCGTCCTGTGCGACGACGTCCTCACCACGGGGAGCACGGCTCGCGAGGCCCAGCGCGCCCTGGAGGTGGTGGGCGTGCGGCCGCTGGCGGTGGCCTGCGTGGCGGCCACCCGGCTCCACAGCGTTTCCTCAGCCGATTCGGCGGGTGGAGAGGTTCCACCGCCCGGGCCGACGCACTAACGTCTCTGCATGGAGTCCGTCCGGGTCCGTGGTTGCCCCGTCCAGGGGTCTGTCCCAGGACGGCTAGCCGATGCCAGTCGCAGGCAAAACGGCCCACGTAACTCGCCGCCCTCACCGGCGCGAGGATCACGGTGCGGCTTAGTCGTAAGTCCTGCCCCGTCCCGGTCGTCAGATGCGACCAGCCCCTCGGGGTGGCGGGAGAGGGTGGGTAGTGGCACCGAGCCGCGAGAGCCCCAGCAGGCGGGTGTGGGGTCGAAGACCAGGTCGGCCGGACGGACTCCTCCTCGTGCGCTCCCCCCAGCGCGCGAGGCCGCCTGAAACCAATCGCCACCGGGAGGTTCACCCATGGATGTCGTCGTCACCGGGCGCCACTGCGAGATCACCGACTCGTTCCGAGGTCACTGCGAGGAGAAGTTGGCCAAGCTCGAGAAGCACGACCACCGGATCATGCGGGTCCACGTCGAGGTGGACTGCGAGGCCAACCCCCGGCAGCACGACAAGTCCGTCCACGTCGAGCTCACCGCCTTCTCCAAGGGCCCGGTGATCCGCGCCGAGGCCGCGGCCGACCACCAGATGGGGGCCCTCGACCTCGCCCTGGACAAGATGGCCTCCCAGATGCGCAAGGCCGCCGACCGGCGCCGGGTCCACCGCGGCCGCCGCGCGCCCGTGTCCGTGGGCCAGGCCCTGGCCGGGATGGAGACGATCGACGACGCCGCCGAGACCACCGCCGCCCCCGACGAGGGCCTCGAGCGCGCCGTCGGCCCCATCGACGTGACCGGCGACGGGCCACTGGTGGTGCGCGAGAAGACCCACCCGGCCGACCCGATGACCCTCGACCAGGCGCTGTACGAGATGGAGCTGGTCGGCCACGACTTCTACCTGTTCGTCGACAAGGAGAGCGAGAAGCCGTCGGTCGTCTACCGCCGCCGTGGCTACGACTACGGCGTCATCTCCCTCGACCTGGGTGCCGACACCGGAGCCTGACCCGGCGACGCCCCACCCTCCGGCCCCGGCGCCACCCGCCGTCCTCGACCGCACCGGCCGTCCTGCGGCGGTCGAGGGGCGAGCGCCGGGGCCTCGGCGTGTCATGATGCCCCCGTGGCAGACGTCGCAGGACCGGGCCAGGCGCCCGAGCGTGAACCGATCCGGGTGCTGGTGGTCGACGACCAGCAGCTGTTCCGACGTGGCCTGACCATGCTCCTGGCGGTCGAGCCCGGGCTCGAGGTCGTCGGCGAGGCCGGCGACGGCATCGAGGGCACGGCGCTGGCCGAGACGGCCGCTCCCGACGTCATCCTGCTCGACGTCCGGATGCCCAAGCGGTCCGGCATCGAGGCCTGCCTGGCCATCAAGCAGGCCGTGCCGTCGGCCAAGATCATCATGCTCACCGTCTCCGACGAGGAGGCCGACCTCTACGAGGCGGTCAAGAGCGGCGCTTCGGGCTACCTGCTCAAGGACTCCTCCATCGAGGAGGTCGCCCAGGCCATCCGCGTCGTCGCCGACGGCCAGTCGCTCATCAGCCCGTCGATGGCCATCAAGCTCATCGACGAGTTCAAGTCGATGTCCAAGCCCGAGCGCGAGACCGGCCCGGCGCTGCGGCTGACCGAGCGCGAGCTCGACGTCCTCCGCCTCGTCGCCCAGGGCCACTCCAACAAGGAGATCGCGGCCCGGCTCTTCATCAGCGAGAACACGGTGAAGAACCACGTGCGCAACATGCTGGAGAAGCTGCAGCTGCACTCCCGCATGGAGGCCGTGATGTACGCCGTGCGCGAGAACCTCCTCGAGCTGCCCACCGGTACCGAGGGCGGCCGCGGCCGCGGCTGACTCCCGTCGTCCAGGCGCCGCGGTGGCCACCTCCTCCTCTTCCGGCTCGCTGTCCCGGGCGCAGGCCCGGCGCGTGGCCGTGGCGGCCCAGGGCTTCCTGGACCCGGCGCACGACCCGCCGACGCTGCGCACGGTGACCCGCACCGTCGGCCGCACCGGTGTCCTGCAGGTCGACTCGGTCAACGTGCTGGCCCGGGCGCACCTCGTGCCGCTGTACTCCCGGATGGGGCCCTACGACCCGGCCCTGCTCGAGCGGGCGGCCTCCGGGCGCGAGCAGCGACGCCTGGTCGAGTACTGGGCGCACGTCCAGGCGCTGGTGCCGGTCGACCTGTGGCCGGCGATGGCCCACCGGCGCGACGCCTACCGCGATCGGCGCGGCAAGTGGGGCTTCGTGGCCGCCGACGACGCGCTCGAGGCGGGCGTCTTGGGCGAGCTCGCCGCCCGCGGGCCGTCGACGTCGCGCGAGCTCGCCACGGCGCTGGGCGAGTCGGCCACCCGCAGCACCGAGCACTGGGGCTGGAACTGGTCGCGCACCCGGCGGCTGCTCGACTACCTCTTCACCGCCGGCGACGTCGCCATCGCCGGGCGCAACGCCCAGTTCGAGATTCGCTACGGCCTGCCCGACCAGGTGCTGCCGCGCGCGGTGCTGGAGGCGGCGACGCCGACCGTGGAGGAGCAGCACCTGGAGCTGGTCCGCCGGGCGGCCCGCTCCCACGGCGTGGCGACCCTGCGCTGCCTGGCCGACTACTACCGGATGGCGGTCGCCGACGCGGCCGCCGCGGTCGAGGTGATGGTCGAGGCCGGCGAGCTCGAGCCCGTCACGGTCGAGGGGTGGCGCCGCCCGGCGTACCTGCACCGCGACGCGCGCCGCCCGCGCGCCGCCGCGTTCGCCGGCGTCCGCGCGCTGCTCAGCCCGTTCGACCCGCTCGTGTGGGAGCGCGAGCGCGCCGAGCGGCTCTTCGACTTCCACTACCGCATCGAGATCTACACCCCGGCGGAGAAGCGGGTGCACGGCTACTACGTGCTGCCGTTCCTGCTGCGCGACGAGCTCGTCGCCCGCGTCGACCTCAAGGCCGACCGCGCCACGGGACGCCTGCTCGTCAAGGGGGCGTACGCCGAGGACGGCGCTCCCGACGACACCGCCGATCAGCTCGCGGCCGAGCTGGCCCGGGTCGCCGGCTGGCTGGGCCTCGGCGAGGTCGTGGTGGAGGACCGCGGCGACCTGGCGCCGGCCCTGGTCCGCGCCGAGGAACGCCTCGTCGTCGACGCTCGTTAGGATGGAACGTGGCCCACACCTGGGCCGCGCCCGCCACACCCGAGACGTGCAGGGAGTCCACCCACGTGCCCGCCATCATCGACAAGCTCCTCCGCATCGGCGAGGGCAAGACGCTCCGACGTCTCGAGGCCATCGCCAAGGCCGTGAACTCGATCGAGCCCGAGTTCGAGAAGATGAGCGACGCCGAGCTCCAGGGCATGACGGCGGAGTTCAAGGAGCGGCTGGCCAACGGGGCCACGCTCGACGACATCATGCCGGAGGCGTTCGCGACCATCCGCGAGGCCTCGCGCCGGGTCACCGGCATGCGCCCCTTCGACGTCCAGGTCATGGGTGGCGCGGCGCTGCACCTCGGCAACATCGCCGAGATGAAGACCGGTGAGGGCAAGACCCTCGTCGCGACCCTGCCGTCCTACCTCAACGCCCTGTCGGGCAAGGGCGTGCACGTCGTGACGGTCAACGACTACCTGGCCAAGTTCCAGTCCGAGCAGATGGGCCGCATCCACCACTTCCTCGGCCTCTCGGTCGGGGTGATCCTCCCGTCGATGCGCCCGGCCGAGCGCCGCGAGGCCTACAGCTGCGACATCACCTACGGCACCAACAACGAGCTCGGCTTCGACTACCTGCGCGACAACATGGCGGGCTCGATCGACGAGTGCGTCCAGCGCGGCCACAACTTCGCCGTCGTCGACGAGGTCGACTCGATCCTCATCGACGAGGCCCGCACGCCGCTGATCATCTCCGGTCCTACCCAGGACGAGGTGAAGTGGTACGACGAGTTCGCCAAGATCGCCGCCAAGCTCGTCCTCGACGAGGACTACGAGGTCGACGAGAAGAAGCGCACCATCTCCGTCCTCGAGCCGGGCATCACCAAGGTCGAGGACCACCTCGGCATCGAGAACCTCTACGAGTCGGTCAACACCCCGCTCATCTCGTTCCTCAACAACTCCATCAAGGCCAAGGAGCTGTTCCGCAACGACAAGGAGTACGTCGTCATGAACGGCGAGGTGCTCATCGTCGACGAGCACACCGGCCGCATGCTGGCCGGCCGCCGCTACAACGACGGCCTGCACCAGGCCATCGAGGCCAAGGAGGGCGTGCAGGTCCGCGAGGAGTACCAGACCCTCGCCACCATCACGCTGCAGAACTACTTCCGCCTCTACGACACGCTCTCCGGCATGACCGGCACGGCGATGACCGAGGCCAGCGAGTTCGACAAGATCTACAGCCTCGGCGTGGTCCCGATCCCGACCAACAAGCCGATGGTCCGCCAGGACCAGCCCGACCTCGTCTACCGCACCGAGGAGGCCAAGTACGACGCCGTCGTCGACGACATCGTCGAGCGCCACGAGAAGGGCCAGCCGGTCCTCATCGGCACCGTCTCGGTCGAGAAGTCCCAGTACCTCTCCGAGCAGCTGACCGAGCGCGGCGTCGCGCACTCGGTCCTCAACGCCAAGGTCCACGCCGACGAGGCCAAGATCGTCGCCCTCGCCGGCCACAAGGGCGCGGTCACCGTGGCCACCAACATGGCCGGTCGCGGCACCGACATCATGCTCGGCGGCTCGGTCGACTTCCTCGCCGACCAGGAGCTGCGCAAGCGCGGCCTGGAGCCCACGGGCGAGACGGCCGACGAGTACGACGCCGCGTGGCCCGACACCGTCGAGAAGATCCGCGAGCAGGTGGCGGCCGAGCACGACGAGGTCCGCGAGCTCGGCGGCCTCTACGTCGTCGGCACCGAGCGCCACGAGTCGCGGCGCATCGACAACCAGCTGCGTGGTCGTTCCGGCCGTCAGGGCGACCCGGGCGAGTCCCGGTTCTACCTGTCGCTGCAGGACGAGCTGATGCGGTTGTTCAAGTCCGAGTGGGTCGACCGCGTGCTGACGATGCTCAAGATCCCCGACGACGTCCCGATCGAGAACAAGCGCGTCACCAACGCCATCGCCAACGCCCAGGGCCAGGTCGAGGCGCAGAACTTCGAGTCCCGCAAGAACGTCCTCAAGTACGACGACGTCATGGACCGCCAGCGCAAGGTGATCTACGGCGAGCGGCGCGAGGTGCTCGAGGGCGCCGACATCGAGGAGCAGGTCCGCGGGTTCGTCGACGACGTCGTCGAGGGCACCGTGCGCGGCTCGCTCGAGGACTTCTCCGAGGAGTGGGACCTCGACCAGCTCTGGACCGACCTGCGCCAGTTCTGGCCGGTGTCGGTCTCCCACGAGGACCTCGTGGAGGAGGTCGGGGGCACCCAGGGCAGCCTGGAGAAGGACGAGCTGGTCAAGCGGCTCCAGCTCGACGCCCAGGAGGCCTACGACGCCCGCGAGGCCGAGGTCGGCCCCGAGGTGATGCGCGAGCTCGAGCGCCGCGTGCTGCTCTCCGTGCTCGACCGCAAGTGGCGCGAGCACCTCTACGAGATGGACTACCTCCGCGAGGGCATCTACCTGCGCGCCTACAGCCAGCGCGACCCGCTGGTGGAGTACCAGCGCGAGGGCTTCGACATGTTCGCCGCCATGATGGACGGCATCAAGGAGGAGGCGGTCGGCTTCCTGTTCAACCTCGAGGTCCAGGTCGAGGAGGAGCCCGAGGCGGACGACGACGGCACCTACGACCCGTTCGGCATCGCCGGCGGCGGGGCCGACGGGGCTGACGGCACGGTCGAGGAGCCGCTGCGTCGCGAGCTCCCCTCGGAGCCGCAGCCGGCCGAGGCGCCCACGCTCACCAAGCAGGCGCCGCAGATCAAGGCCAAGGGGCTGGAGAAGAAGTCCATCCCGAGCAACCTGCGCACCTCCGCCCCGAGCATCGACGGCGACAACGAGGTCGAGGAGACCGGTGGCACCGTGACCACCGCCGACGACGAGTACGCCGGCGTCGGCCGCAACGCCAAGTGCCCCTGCGGCTCGGGCAAGAAGTTCAAGCAGTGCCACGGCGCCCCCGGTGGTCCCACCGGGGTCACCGCCCGCATCGGCTGACCGCTCCACCTCCACGCTGACCCGTCGTCCACGACGGGTCAGCGTGCTTTTTCGGGCCTGCGCGCTGGCTGAGGTGCGAGGAGCGCAACCACGAGCCTCGAAGGCCCGGAGCCGGTCTCGGTGCCGGACCCGTGCTGGGGTGTCGAGACCCGGCTGCGGTGGTCTCGACGCGCGGTTGCGACCTCGTGCCTCGGTCGCACGCTTGATCGACCCGCCTGAGCCCACGCAGGCAGCTCGTTCCTCGCTTCGTGCTGCTCAGGCGGCTCGGGTCAGGCGAACTCCAGGGCGGTGCACAGCCACCGCTCGTCGCGCCGCTCGAAGCGTGCCGCGACGGCACGCGAGCGGTCGCCGTACCGCACGTGGGCGGAGGTCTCGGCGACCTCGGGGGAGACCAGGCTGACGTGCACCGAGCGGACGCGCGGTCGCACGGGCTGGTGCCGGCCGGTGCCGGGGACGTGCCCGCCCGCACGGGCGACGAGGACGGCGCGGCGGTCGAGGTCGGCGTGCACGTCGCGGTCGCAGTGGCGCAGCAGCTGGCTGCTCGGCCGGTCGCCCCCGACGATCTCGACGGCCGCCTGCACGAACCGGTGGGCCCAGGCCTCGACCTCGTGCCGCCGACGCTCCTCGACGCGGGTCACCGAGGCCAGGGGGCGGTCGGGCACCTCGGGCGGGTCGAGCCGCGGCTGCAGGGCGAGCGCCAGCGTGCCCTGGGTCGCGGCCACGGGCACGGGGACCCGGAGGGGCACGACGTTGCGGTGGAACAGGTCGTCGACGGTGGCGGTCATCAGGGTCACGACTCCTTCGGGTGCTGGAGGTGGTCGGGCGTCCGGAGTCGGAGCCCGGGGTGGATGAGGTCGGGGTCGTCGCCGACGGCGACGTGGTTGGCGCGGTAGAGGTCGTCGGTGGCGTGGGCGACATCGGCCACTGCTGCCTCGGGACCGAGCAGCCCCTCGCTGATGGCCCACAGGCTGTCGCCGGGACGGACGACGACCTCGGAGACGGGAGCACGGCGGGCGTGGGCGGGACCCACGGCGCGATCGGGGAACGGCAGTCCGTCGAGGTCGGCCGTCGAGGTGGCCGACCGGCCGGCGGTGGCAGCGGCGACCCCCGTGCCGGCCGGCCCGAGGTCGACCGACGTCGCGTGCGCGGGGGCGGTGGTGAGGGCGGCGACCCCGCAGGCCGCGAGGAGGCCCCGGACGGCCCAGGCAGGGACGCCGGGCAGGGACGGCGCCGGGGCCCGGCGCACGGCCTGCACCACGACCACGGTGCACACCACCCACGCCCACAGGGCACAGGCGGCCAGGACCCAGCCGGCGCCGGCGACGACGGCGTCGTCGAACGCGCGGGCGGCGCCCTCGCGGGCCGGGGCCACGGCCCAGGCCGCCACCGTGCCCGCGACCAGGGTGGCCACTGCCCAGACGAGGAGGCAGCGCATCGTCGTTGTCATCCCAAGACCAACTCTTGTGTTTGCGTGCGTTTGCACCATTTGACGCCCGAAAGGGTGGGGCGTCAACCGTTCGTCCACAAGACGGGGTTTGTACGCTCGACGCATGTCGTGGGAGGAGGAGCTCTTCGCCGTCCTCGACGATCTGGAGGCCCAGGCCGCCGGCATGTACGACGCCGAGCGGACGCTGGAGCTGGCCGACCGCGCGCGGGCGGAGTACCGCGAGGTCACCTTGGCGGCCCGGCTGCAGGCCTCCGTGGGTCGGGAGGTCGTGCTGCACGTCCGCGGGCCGGGGGTGGTCTCGGGCCGGCTCGACCGGGTGGCGCACGGCTGGCTGGTGCTGACCGGGGCGGCGCAGGACTGGGTGGTGCGCACGGCGGCGCTGGCTGCGGTCGACGGCACCTCGGACCGCGCCGTGCCCGAGGTGGCCTGGCCGGCGGTGGCCCGGCTCGGGGTGGGCTCGGCGCTGCGGCGGCTGGCCGACGCGGGGGAGCGGTGCGTGCTGCACCGCCTCGACGGCGGCCGCCACGACGGGACGCTGCGCCGGGTGGGTGCGGACTTCGTGGAGGTGCTCGAGGGCGACCCGCCCCGGGTGGGCCTGGTCGCGCTGGAGGGCCTGGCGGCAGCTAGTTCCCGCTAGCGGGACGGTGGGGTCCGGCTCAGGTCGCCTCGAGGTCGAACGGCGGCCGCTCGCCCTCGCGCAGCGGCCTCTCGCGCTTCTGGACGGTCGCGGCCTCGTCGCCGGCGTCCTCCATCGCCTCGATGATGTGCTTGCGCACGATGGCGCGGGGGTCGAGGTCGCGCAGCTCGAGGTCGGCGTACTCGGGACCGAGCTCCTCGCGGAGGTCGTCGCGGGCGGTGTTGGCGAACTCGCGGAGCTTGCGCACCATCGCCCCGGCCTGCTTGGCCAGGTCGGGCAGCTTGTCGGGCCCGAAGACGATGACCGCCACCAGCGCGATGACGGTCAGCTCCGGCAGCCCGATCCCGAACACGCGATCAGCCTAGAACTTGCTGGTGGGGGTGAGACCCAGCTGCATGCCGGCCAGGCCCCGTCCCCGGCCGGAGAGGCGGGTGGCGACCTGGGTGAGCTCCTTCGCGGCGGGCGCCGTGGGGTCGGACTCGACGATCGGCTTGCCGGCGTCGCCCCCCTCGCGCAGCGACATGTCGAGCGGGATGCGGCCGAGCACGGGCACGTCGTAGCCGAAGCGCTGGCCGAGCGTGGTCGCCACCCGGTCGCCGCCGCCGGACCCGAAGACCTCGAGCCGGTGCTCCTTGCCCTCGGCGGTGCAGTGGGGGCAGGGCAGGTAGCTCATGTTCTCCACGACGCCCACGACGCGCTGGTGCATCATCGAGGCCATCGTGCCGGCACGCTCGGCGACCTCGGCGGCGGCCTCCTGGGGCGTGGTCACCACGACCACCTCGGCGCCCGGCAGGTGCTGGCCGAGGGAGATCGCGATGTCGCCGGTGCCCGGCGGCAGGTCGAGGAGCAGCACGTCGATGTCGCCCCAGAACACGTCGCTGAGCATCTGCACCAGCGCCCGGTCGAGCATCGGGCCGCGCCAGGCGACGACCTGGTCGCGGCGCGGCTTGAGCATGCCGATCGAGATGACCGAGACGCCCGAGGGGGTCGGCACGGGCATGATCAGGTCGTCGACCTGGGTGGGCCGCGAGTCGGCCACGCCGAGCATCGCCGGCACCGAGTGGCCGTAGATGTCGGCGTCGACGACCCCGACCTTCAGGCCCTGCTGGGCCAGCGAGAGCGCGAGGTTGACGGTGACCGAGGACTTGCCGACGCCGCCCTTGCCGCTGGCGATGGCGTAGACCTTGGTCAGGTTGCCGGGCTGGGAGAAGGGGATCTCGCGCTGGGCCTGGCCGCCCTGCAGGGTCTCGCGCAGGCCGGTGCGCTGCTCGGCGGTCATCACGCCGAGGGTGAGGTCGACGCCGGTGACGCCGGGCACGCGCTCCAGGGCAGCGGTGACGTCGCGGTTGATGGTGTCCTTGAGCGGGCAGCCCGCCACGGTCAGCAGCACGGTGAGGTGGACGACGCCGGCGTCGTCGACCTCGACGGTGTCGACCATCCCGAGGTCGGTGATGGGGCGCTTGATCTCGGGGTCGTTGACCGTCGCCAGGGCGGCATCGAGCTGCTCACGGGTGGGAGAAGTCATGGTGCCCCGAGTCTACGGGGGCCGCCGCGGCGCGCCGGGGGCCGACGGCGCTGTGAGAGCGAGCACACACGCCGGGGCGGAGCCGGGAGTCAGGAGCCGGGCGGCGGTGGCCGGTCGTCGGGCCCGTCGTGGGAGGCCCCGCGGCCCTCCAGCGCCCGCCGCGTCGCCTCCTCGACCCGCTCGTCGAGGTCGGCCAGCAGCGAGCGCAGCTCGGAGCGCAGGTAGTCGCGCGTGGCGACCTCGCCCACGGCCATCCGCAGCGAGGCGACCTCGCGGGCCAGGAACTCCATGTCGGCGTGCGCCCGGGCGTTGGCCTGCCGGTCCTGCTCGGCGACCACCTTGTCGCGCTGCTCCTGGCGGTTCTGGGCGAGCAGGATCAGCGGCGCGGCGTACGACGCCTGGAGGCTGAGCATCAGGGTCAGGAAGATGAAGGGGTAGCCGTCCCACCGGGCCGACCCGGGCAGCAGCACGTTGGCCGCGACCCAGACCACCACGAACAGCGTCATGTAGGCCAGGAACGTCGCGGTGCCCATGAAGCGGGCGAACTGCTCGGCGAAGACGCCGAAGGCGTCGGAGTCGTAGGCCGGGCGCCGCACCAGGGCGCGCCGCGGGTCGCGGGGGAGGTCGAGCCGCTCGCGCCGGTCCTGGCGCTCGTGCCGCTCGCGCTCAGCCACGCCGGCTCCCGGCGTCGTCGCGCAGCGCCCGGTCGCGCCAGCCCGAGGGGAGCATGTGGTCGAGGAGGTCGTCGACGGTGACCGCGCCGAGCAGGTGCCCGTCCTCGTCGACCACCGGCGCCGCCACGAGGTTGTACGTCGCCAGGTGGGCCGCGACCTCGTCGATCGAGGCCTCGGGAGGCAGAGCCTCGAGGGCGTCGTCGAGCGCGCCCGCGACCAGCGAGGACGGCGGCTCGCGCAGCAGCCGCTGGATGTGGGCCACGCCGATGAGGCGCCCGGTCGGGGTCTCCAGCGGCTGGCGGCAGACGTAGACCAGGGCGGCCAGCGACGGCGTGAGGTCGGGGTTGCGCACGTGGGCCAGGGCGTCGGCGACGGTGGCGTCGGGGCCGAGGATGACGGGCTCGGGCGTCATCATCGCGCCCGCGGTGTCCTCGACGTAGGACATCAGCCGCCGCACGTCCTCGGCCTCCTCGGGCTCCATCAGGTCGAGGAGGATCTCGGCCGTCTCGGGCGGCAGGTCGGCGATGAGGTCGGCCGCGTCGTCGGGCGACATCTCCTCCAGCACGTCGGCGGCCCGCTCGGAGTCGAGGCGCTCGAGGATCTCGACCTGGTCGTCCTCGGGCAGCTCCTCCAGGACGTCGGCCAGCCGCTCGTCGTCGAGCGCGGCGACCACCGCCGCACGACGCTCGGGCGGCAGCTCGTGCAGCATCGTCGCCGCGTCTGCGGGCCGCATCTCCTGGAGCGCGTGCAGCAGCGCCGTGGCGCCCTGGCTGTCGGGGTCGGTGCGGGTGAGGCCCTCCACGTCGCGCCACTCCACGACGTGGGTCTGGCCGCGGCGGCGCAGCCCCCGACCCGGCTCCTGGACCGCGACCCGGCTCAGCACCCAGTCACGGGTGCGGCCCTGCTCCATCGCGACGTCCTGCACGGTCGCGGCGATCCGGCCCTGGGGCCCGGGGATGGTGACCTGGCGGTCGAGCACCTGCCCCACGACCAGCGTCTCGGTCGAGCGCTGCTCGAAGCGGCGCACGTTGAGCAGGCCGGTGGTGTAGACCTGCCCGCTGTCGATGCCCGTCACCCGGGTCATCGGCACGAAGATGCGGCGCCGGCCGAAGACCTCGGCCACGAGGCCGAGCACCCGCGGCTGGCTGCGCTCCGCGCGCACGGTGACGACGACGTCGCGGACCTTGGCCACCTGGTCACCGCGCGGGTCGAAGACCGGGAGCCCGACCAGCCGCGCGACGTACACGCGCGTGGGGCCGTTGCTCATGCGTCGTCCTCCCGGCGGTCGTGGGGCCCGACCCGTGCCGGTCGGTGCGCCCCGATTCAACCACCCGGGGCCGCACCCGCTGCGTGGTCCTCGTCCGGTGGCCCGGCCCCACCGTCTACCATCGCCGGGTGGACGCGCCGGACGAGGGACAGGAGCCGTCGCACCGCACCCCTCGGGCCACCCGCGAGGCCGTCGCCACGCTGACCCTGGTCGGCGTGCTGGTCCTGGCCAGCCTGGCCATCGTGGTCTGGTCGCAGCGCTCCGACGGTGGTGGCGGTGGCGGTGGCGGTGGCGGCGGCGCTGCCGAGCCCGCCGCCGGGTCGACCTCCACCTCCTCGGCCGGTGAGACCACCCAGGCCACTGAGACCGCCTCGCCCGCCCCGACGCCGCGCCCGATGGGCCAGCAGGCCCCGGCCATCAAGCTCGCCAAGCTGGCCGACGTCGACGAGGCCATGGCCCGCAAGGGCAAGACCCGGGTGCCCACGCGCGAGGTCGAGTCCCTGTCGTTCGTGGTGTCCTCGTTCAACATCCTCGGGGCGAGCCACACCCGCGGACCCGGTGCCCGGCGCGGCTTCGGCAGCGCCGAGGCCCGGCTCGGCGGCCAGATCGAGCTCCTGGACGCCAAGGGCGTCTCGGTCGCGGGCCTGCAGGAGTCGCAGGGCCCGCAGATCAGCGGCCTGCTCGGGCGCACCGGCGACACCTGGGGCATCTTCCCGGGCCTGCAGCTCGGGGAGCTCGCGGCCGACAACTCGATCATCTGGCGGCAGGCCGAGTGGACCCTCGTCCAGGCCGAGACCAGCCAGATCCCGTACTTCGGCGGCCGGCCGCGCGAGATGCCGCACGTGCTGCTCGAGCATCGCGAGACCGGGCGGCGGGTCTGGTTCGGCAACTACCACAACCCCGCCAACATCGGCGGCAACGAGGCCGGCAACCGCGCGCGGGCCCTGGCGATCGAGGCCGACCTCTCCCGGCGCCTCAGCGCCGACGGCACGCCGGTCGTCATCACCGGTGACATGAACGACCGGGGCGCCTTCGCCTGCCCCTTCGCCGCCCAGAGCGGGATGGTCTCGGCCGACGGGGCCAAGGACGAGGGCGGGCAGTGCTTCACCCCGCGCCAGATGAACGTCGACTGGATCTGGGGCACCCGCGACCTCACGTGGACCGGGTTCCTCACCGACTACCAGACCGAGGACCGCAAGCTCTCCGACCACCCGATGATCACCGCGACGGCCAACCTGCCGGGCGTCGCCGACCGACAGGGCTGCGTCTCGCGGATCACGCGCAAGGGCGCCTTCTGGTACTGCCCGAGCTAGGGCACGCCGAGGTCGCCGGCGTCAACGACCCGAGCGCGAGCGGACGGCATCGACCACGCGGCGTACCCGGCGGCGGCCCTGCTCGGCGCGCGTCGGCCGGACCGGGCGGGCGCCGTACAGGTCGCGCAGCCGTGGCCCGAGCGTCTCGGCGTCGGGGCTGTCGGGGATGAAGAGGAGCTTGTCGACGTCGCGGAGCAGGTCGAGCCGCTCGCGCAGCAGGGCGCGATCGGCGTCGGGCAGCGGCGTCGGGGTGTGGGTGGGGCGCCGCACGTCGACCTCGACCAGGAGGCCGAGCCGGTCGAGGTCGGCCACCGGGTCCTCCATGTAGGTGCGGTAGACCCGCTCGAGGTAGCGCGCCTTCGTCTCCGGCGGGAGGTCGCCCTCGACGAGCGTCTTGAGCCCGTCGGCCAGGACCTGCCGGTGCTCGCCGAAGTGCATCTTGGGGCCCGAGCTGACCATGTTGGTCCACTTGCGCACGAAGTCGTCGCCCGAGTAGGACTCGTAGTGCAGCAGTCGCAGGCCGGGGTCGGGCTTGACGAAGATCCGCTCGTCGTCGCGGTTGACGGCCTTGTGGATGCCCAGCCAGACGTCGAGCCGCGGCCGGATGCCGACCTTGCCGATGACGTGGCTGCGGAAGTAGCGCGAGTTGGTGGGCTCGGCGAGGACGCCGAGCTGGTGCAGCAGGTCGAGCTCGTCGGGCTCCAGCAGCCGCTTGAACTGCCGCGGCTCCCCGTCGGGGTGCAGCACGCTCACCACCTCCAGCGGGCGCAGCACGACGCCGCGCACGTGGGCGGGGACGGCGTCGAGGGCCGCGCGGTCGATGCGCACCACCTCGTCGGCGTCGACGTGGAAGAGCCAGTCGGCCCACGGGGAGAAGGCCAGGGCCGCCTTGGCGACGTTGGCGTTGACCCGCTGCCGCTTGTTGAGCAGGTGGGGACGGTTGTTGTTCCAGTAGGCGGTGTTGGTGACCACCGCGGTGACCTCGGGCCGCGAGTCCAGCCAGGACTCGACCGCCCGGTTGCCGCCCTGGTCGAGGAACACGACCAGGTGGTCGGCGCCGCCGGCCAGGTTGCCCTCCACGAACCGCTGGATGTTGGGCAGCGTGTCCTTGACGGTGCTGACGGTGACGATCACGGCGGGATCCTAGGAGTCGCGGGCCCGGACGCACGAGGGCGGGCCGACCCCGGACCGGGGCAGCCCGCCGTCGTCAGGCGTCACTGGTCGCGCCACTCCTCGCTGTCGATGCCGAGGCCGTCGTACAGGTAGGGCTTGACCACGACCGTGCGGCCGTCGGGCGTGACCCGCGAGGCGCCGCCGTTGAAGGAGAAGCCGTGGGTGTGGTTCTTGTAGACGTAGCCCCAGTTGTCGGCGTACTGCCGGTACAGGTTGGCGCTGTTGATGGCCAGGACCAGCTCGTCGCCGTACTGGCCGCCGTTCTGGTAGTTGCTGGACCCCGTCACCACGAGCTTGCGGTCGCGCTTGCCGGCCATGTTGCCGTTGACCGTGAGGATCTTGGTGTGGCTGTAGAGGTCGATCTCGAGGTCGCCGTCGGTGTCGTAGCCGGTGCTGCGCATCGGCACGAAGCCCCGCTTGGTGCGCTGGCCGAAGACCTCGCGGGCCTGGCGGCCGGCGAAGCCCACCATGAGCTTGACGTCGCAGCCGTCGGCGTACAGCTGGCGGAAGCGCTTGGCCAGGGCGAGGCCGCGCTCGCCGTCCCAGGCGTGCATGTTGACGCGGACGATCGTGCGACCGCTGTCGGTGCGGGCGCCGGTGCACTTGATGCGGTTGAGCAGCTTGATGATCGGGTCGCGACCGATGCGCCACTCGGTCTTGGGGGTGGCGCCCTTCTGGCGGGCGAACGGCATCGTCCACAGCTCGTAGCGGCCGAAGACCTCGTGCTTGAGCGGGTTGCGCAGGACCTTGTCCTGCTTCATCTGCTGGAAGGTCTTGTCGAGGGAGCCGTAGAGCCCCGGCGCCTTGTTCAGCACCAGCAGGTCGTTGAACTGGTTGACCGCACCGTTGGCCTTCATGTTCAGCGAGCCGACCATGGTGACGTTCTTGGCCGCCCCGGTCTGGGTGAACAGCACGAACTTGCTGTGCTGGACGTCGAAGTGGCCGCGGCACGAGGAGACGCACTGGTAGAAGAAGCTGTTGCGCCGCGCGGGGTTCTTGGGCTTGGGCTTCTTCTTGTAGCGAGCGCCCAGCGCCCGCTGCAGGTCGACCTGGGCGCCGGGCTTCTCGTGGCCGTTGACGATGACCTGCACGGTCACGTTGCGCTTGCGGTAGGCCCGGATCAGCGCGTCGGAGACGGGCTTGCGGTCGAAGGAGAACATCGCCATCTTGATGGTGGAGTTCTTCCGCGCGTGGTTGATGGCCTCGATGATGCGGGCCTCGTTGCGGTACTCGTTGGCCGCGGAGCTGCGCGGGATGTTGAACGAGGCGCCCTCGCGGGGCTTCCAGCCCGCCCAGCGCCGCTTCTTGCCGTTGACGGCCGCGCGGGGCTGCGCGAGGCCGTCGAGGCGAGCGGTGGTGAGGGGGGTGGCGCCCTCGGCGACGGCGGCCGCCGCCGTGAGGCTGCGGGTCGGCGCGGCGGCCACGGTGGGCGGCGCGACCGTGGCGACGAGGCCGAGCGAGACCGTGGCGACGACCACCGGGAGAGAGGTTCGACGGAGCCTGGTCGGACGACCGTCACGAGGGCGGCGGGGGAGGGAGGCCGGGTTCACCGGCAAACGATAACCCTGGACCGGCCCGTCGATGGTCTCGACGCCGCAAGACGCGCCGGACGGGTCGGGCACCCGACCACCGGGGCTACCGGCGGCGTCGGACCCGCGCGGCCAGGCGACGGGCGAGGGCGCCGGGGGCCGCGATGCCGGTGGGGGTCTCGGCGTCCGGCGCCGGGGTCGTGCCGGCGTCCGGGTGCCCGTCGGGCCCGCGGTCGTGCTCACCGCCGGGCGGTCGTCGGGCGTCCTCGGCCCCGCCGGCACGGTCGTCGGCACCCCCGTCGGCACCCTCGTCGGCACCCGCGTCGGCACCGACGTCGTCGGGGCGGCGCCCGGCCTCGCGCCCCAGGTCACGGACGTCGCCGAGCAGCACGGCGAGGAGCCGGGTCGCGACGTCGAGCAGCTCGTCGTCGGCGACCTGGCCGGGCGTGCGGCCGGCGGCCGGCTGCTGCGGACCGAGCACCTGGTCCAGGTCGCCGTGAACGGCGAAGCCCCGCTCGCGGACCAGGGCGACGGCCCGCGCGCTCCGCTCGGCGCACTCGCGGGCCAGGCGCGGCGACAGGGACACCCGCTCGCTGTCGGGCCGCAGGTCGCGCAGCCGCCGCTCGGCCAGGTAGCCCCGGATCCAGGTGCCGCGGTCGTACGGCGTGTCGAAGCCCTCCAGGTGCATGTTGATGCGGCGCAGCAGCTCGGCCTCGACCACGCCGAGGGAGGGGTTGGCGGGGCGCTCGGGCACGTCGTAGTCGTCACCGGTGGCGCCGAGGACGTCGGCGAAGCGGCGCCACAGGTCGTCGGGCGGCGAGCCGGGGGCGGGCATCGGGAGCACGTGGACCCGGTCGGGCGGCACCGTCGGGCCCCACCGCTCCAGGACGCCACCGAGGTCCCAGGTGCGCCAGGAGAACTCCGAGTGGCTGTCGTCGTCGGCGACCGAGCGCAGGTTGCGGTAGCCGCCGTTCTTGACCATCTCCTGCCACCCGGCGGCGAGCAGCCCGGCGGCGTCGCGGGCGGTGACGACCACGTGCACCTCGTGCGCCGGCAGGCGCTCGACGGCCGACCTGGCCTGCTCCGCGCTCGCGCCGCAGAAGAACTCGTGCGTGACCAGCGCGGCGCCGCCCTCGACCTCGTCGAGCTCGCGGCACAACCGCTCCCAGCTGCCGGGCGCCTCGGGGTGGCGGCGGGCCAGGCCCCCGCGCTCCTGCACGTCGAGCGCGGCCCAGAGGTGCTCGCGGTGCCCGCGGCCCGGCAGGACGAGCCCGTCGCGGAGCAGCAGGTCGCGGTTGCCCCAGACGACGTCCTGCAGGTAGGTCGTGCCGGTCTTCGGCTGGCCGATGTGGAGGTAGGCGCGGTCGAGCATCGTGGAGGGCTCGCGGGTCAGCGGGCCCGGTGGCCCTCGGTGCTGACGCCGAGCCGGTAGCGCTCGATGATCTCCGCGACCCGGGGGTCGTCGCTGTCGGCGAGCGGGACGAGGAGCTCGGTGACCGCGTCGACGAGCTCGGCGACGCGGAGGTTGAGCTGGCGGGCCTCCTGCACCTCGGCCTCGAGCTCGTCGAGCCGACGCCGCAACCGCGCGGGGGAGGTCAGCAGCTGGCGGGCCTTCAGTTCCATTCGACGACCAATCGGCTCAGGTGGGCGGGCGTGGCGGGGGTGGCGGTGAGCCGGCGGCCGTCGACGTCACCGTCGGTGCGCTGCACCACGTGACCGCCGTGGCGGGCGACCTCGGCGCAGAAGGCGTCGACGTCGACCGGACGCAGGCCGGCGAGGGTGCCGGCGGGGCCGGGTGCGGAGAGGACCTGGACGTGGAGGCGGCCGCCGCCGGTGAGCACCGTGCGGGACAGGCGCAGCAGGTTGTCGCGCCCGAGCGCGCTGGTCGAGTCGACGAGGTGGCGCGCGACCACGACCTTCTGCCCCGGCAGGCTGCGCAGCGCCGCCGCCGCGGCCACGACCGATCGCACCTCGGTGAGGTTGGTCGGCCAGAACGTCGCCGGGAACCCCTTGCGCTCCGCGCGGGCGGCCAGCGGTCCGAAGGCCCGCGGCACGTAGTCCAGGCCGTACGCCGGCCGGCCGCGCCGGGCGGCGTACATGACGTCGGCGCCGGTGCCGCACCCGACGTCGACGAGGGTGCGGTCGGCGGGCTCGTGGTGGTGGACCCACTTCACGAGCGCGCTCGCCGTGGTGCGGGTCAGGGCGCGGTCCTGGCCCCAGTAGGGGTCCCAGGTCGACTCGCGGCGGTGCCGCGTGCCGCGGAACCACCCGTTGAGCCGGCGGACGACGCCGGACGGCGTCTCGAACTTGAAGGCCGGGTCGGGCACCCGCCAGCTCGGGCCGTACATCGCCTCGAGCAGCCGGTCCGGCACGGCGGGGGCGGGGAAGGTGCGCCCGGCCATCTCGACCTCGGTCAGCGGGAAGACCCACTCGCTGCGGTAGGCGGTGCCGACCTCGCCCATGAGGTAGAGGCGCCCCTCGCGGAGGAACCCGGCGAACACGTCGAGCCCGCGCAGGGTGCCGTCGGGCTCGGTGACGATGATCTTGATCGCCGCCCCGCTGTAGCGCAGCACGGAGTAGCCGCGGGCGACGAGGTGGCGCTGGAGGCGGTAGGACTCGAGCATCACGTCGGCGGGGTGGTCGAGCCGGCTGACGTAGCCGAGGTCGACGTCGGAGTCGTGCCCGATGAAGCCGCCCTCGCGCACCGCACCGAGCAGCGTGCCGTAGGCGAGGAAGGGCTCGATCCCGGCGTCCTGGAGGGCCCCGACGACCTCCTCCATCGTGTCGAGCAGGGGGGCGAGGAACTCCGGGCTGCGCGAGTCGAACAGCCGCACCAGCCGCTGGCTCTTGTCGAGGCTGAGGGGGTTGCCCTTGGCGTCGACCACCGCGATGCGCCCCGCGCCCTCGCCGAGGGACACCTCGCGGGCCCACAGCGGCGCGTCCCCGCCGTGGACGCCGAGGGCGAGCTCGGTGCGGCCGTGCAGCTTGGGCCGCAGGCTGCGGGGCCACGCCCACAGCCGGGCGCCGCCGGCCTCCGCGGTGTCGCGCACGGTCCAGAACGACCCGATGCGGCGGCCGTCGAAGAGCACGTCGACGGGCTGGTCGTCGGCGGCGGTGGTGAAGCGGATGCCCTCGTCGTCGACGCGGACGTCGGAGACCGGCGTGCTCGCCATGGCCACTCGTCCTCCCGTCGTCGCCGCGCTCGCCGGTCGTGGGGTCCGCGCCGGGCTGGCGAGCAACTATAGGGACGAGGCGGCGGCACGTCCCGGCCGGGACGACCGCCGGGCCCGCTGGTCGCCGTGCGTCGCCGTACGAGATCCGTGCCGTGAGCATCGTCACGGGGCATGATGAGAAGGCTGGGTCGGCGCTAGATTTGGCTACCGACCGGTAACCGGATCACCCCCGCACGTCCAGACGCCACCGAACCGAAAGGCTTCACGATGGGCCGCCTCTGCCAGACCGAAGGCCTCAGCGAGGACCAGCAGCAGATCCTGAAGGCGGTGCGCCAGTTCACCGAGGACAAGATCATCCCGGTGGCCACCGAGCTGGAGCACGCCGACGAGTACCCCCAGGAGATCGTCGACGGCCTCAAGGAGCTCGGCGTCTTCGGCCTGATGATCCCCGAGGAGTACGACGGCCTCGGCGAGTCCCTGCTGACCTACGCCCTGTGCGTGGAGGAGATCGCGCGCGGCTGGATGAGCGTCTCCGGCGTCATCAACACCCACTTCATCGTGGCCTACATGCTGATGCGCCACGGCACCGAGGAGCAGAAGCAGCGCTACCTGCCCCGGATGGCCACCGGCGAGGTGCGCGGGGCCTTCTCCATGTCCGAGCCGGGCCTCGGCTCCGACGTCTCGGCGACCAAGACCAAGGCCGTCCAGGACGGCGACGACTGGGTCATCGACGGCCAGAAGATGTGGCTGACCAACGGTGGGTCCTCGACCCTGGTCGCCACCCTGGTCAAGACCGACGAGGGCGCCGACTCGGTCTACCGCAACATGACGACGTTCCTGGTCGAGAAGGAGCCGGGCTTCGGCGAGGTCGCCCCCGGCCTGACCATCCCCGGCAAGATCGACAAGATGGGCTACAAGGGCGTCGACACGACGGAGGCCGTCTTCGAGGGCCACCGCGTCTCCGGCGACCAGATCCTGGGTGGGGAGCGCGGCAAGGGCTTCTACCAGATGATGGACGGCGTCGAGGTCGGCCGCGTCAACGTCGCCGCCCGCGCCTGCGGCATCGCCAACCGCGCCTTCGAGCTGGCCATCGCCTACAGCCAGCAGCGCGAGACCTTCGGCAAGCAGATCGCCGACCACCAGGCCATCCTCTTCCGCCTGGCCGAGATGGCGACCAAGGTCGAGACCGCGCACGCGATGATGGTCAAGGCCGCCCGGATCAAGGACCGCGGCGAGCGCAACGACGTCGAGGCCGGCATGGCCAAGTACCTCGCTGCGGAGTACTGCAACGAGGTCGTCCAGGACTCCTTCCGCATCCACGGCGGCTACGGCTACTCCAAGGAGTACGAGATCGAGCGCCTCTACCGCGAGGCCGCGTTCATGCTCATCGGCGAGGGCACCAGCGACATCCAGAAGATGATCATCGGCCGCGCGCTCCTCAAGGACTACGCGCTGAAGGGCTGACCTGCCCGGTCCGCCCGATCCACCCGGCGCCCCCGGCCCGTCACATACGACGGGTCGGGGGCGTCGTGCGTGGCGGGTGTCAGCCGGCCTGACCGAGGTGGGCGCGGTAGCGCTGCTGGTGGAGGTCGGCCGGGCCCACCGCGACCTCGGGCACCTGCCACTCCTCGATCCCGCGCAGCTCGCCCGTCACGCCCGCCTCGCGGCAGGCCGCGACGACGTCGTCCCAGTCGTCGTCGCCGTGCTCGGTGGACTCGAGGGCCAACCACTCGGTGACCGAGCGCGCACCGACCAGCTCGAACTGGCCCTCCGACCCGTAGAGGACGAGGGGCGCCTCGGCGAGCGGGGTCGCCTCCGGGCCGCGCCAGTAGCCGACGACCTGGTCCTCGTCGGTCCCGAGCACCCAGTGCACGAGGGCGGCGGTCTCGTTGATCGCCCGCACGTTCGCGGCGAGGTCGGCGTTGGCGGCGAGCTCGTCCTCGGAGAGGTAGGCGTGGTCGAACGTCGCGCCGGGGGCGCCGTCCTCGGTCCACTCCACGCCCATCTCGTCCCAGGGGGTGGGCTCGTCCGCGGCGGCGCGGTCCATCCACAGGCGGACGTCGGCGGGGAGGTCGGGCGGGTGGCCGTTCGGGTTCGTCACGGTGTCGCCGTGCCCCGAGTCGAGCCGTGGAAAACGGCCGACGACCGCGGGGCGCCGGTGTGCTGCGATGAGTCCGGACGTCGGAGCCGGTCAGTCCCCGCGCACGCCGGACGTCGACCAGAGGAGCACTCGTGCCGCAGTACGTCATCTACTTCAACCAGCAGTGGGTGGGCGACCACCCAGCGGAGTGGTTCGAGAGCCGCGGGCCGCTGGCCTCGGCCGTCGTCGAGGAGATCCGGGCGGCGGGGGAGCTCGTCGTGGCCGGCGGGCTGGTCGAGGACGACGCCCGGGCGGCGCACGCCGACGCGACGAGTGGCTCGCTGGTCGTGCGCGACGGCGCGTACGCACCGCACGAGCAGCGGGTCGGTGGGTTGACGATCGTCGACGTCGCCGACGACCAGGCGGCGCGGACCTGGGCGGGGCGCATCGCGGAGGCGTGCGGGTGGCCGCAGGAGGTGCGCCAGCTCTGGTGACCCGGCTCCTGCGGGGGGTGGGTTCGGCGCAACCGGTCTGGTGCCGCGACGGGACGTGAGTCGATCGAACGTAGTGACGACAACTGTCGGTGGTCGCGTCTAGTCTGGTGACATGCCCACCAGCCGCCTCCTCGACCCGGCCCTCGCCGCCGTGGCGCGGGCGCGCGGTCGCAAGCTGCGCGAGGAGGTTGCCGAGCTCGTCGCGGTGCTCGACTGGTGCGCGGCCCACGAGGTGTTCGGGGCCGAGGCGTCGATCAACACGATGACCCCGGGTCTGCAGCTCGGCGGGCCGGGGTGTCCGTGGGTCAGCGAGTTCGACACCCACGACTTGGCCTGCGTGCTGGGCCGCTCGCCCGACTCATGCGCGGTGTACGTCGGCAGCGCCCTCGAGCTGCGCCACCGCCTCCCGCGCCTGTGGGCGCGGGTGGTGGCGCTGGAGGTGCCGGTGTGGAAGGCGTTCCGGATCGCTGAGCAGACCCAGCAGCTCCTGCCCGCGGGTGCGGCGGAGGTGGACCGGGCGCTGGCGCCGACGGCGCACTCGTGCACGTTCGCGCAGGTCGACCGCACCGTCGCCTCCGCGCTGGCCGCGCACTGTCCCGAGGAGGTGGAGCGCCGCAGGTTGGCGGCGTTGGAGCACCGCCGGTTCGACGTCCACCTCGACCACGTCCGTTCGATCGACGGCACGGTCGAGGTGACGGGCACGCTCGACTTGGCCGACGCGGTCGACCTCGACACGGCCGTCACCGGCGTGGCGGCCCAGCTCGGTGACCTCGGGTCGACGGAGTCCTGGGACGCCCGTCGGGCCCTTGCGGTGGGCGAGATCGCCCGCGCCCAGCTGGCGCTCGACCTCGAGACCACCACCGGTCGCGGTGTCACGGTCTACGCGCACCTGCGCTCGGACTCCGACGTCGTCGAGACCACCAGCACCACCATCACGGCCGAGCAGCTCGCCTCGTGGTGCCGCCAGCCCGGCACCCAGGTCACCATCACGCCCGTCCTGGACCTCCCCGGCGGCGACCCCACCGCTGCCCAGGCCATGGCCGAGCAGGTCGCGACGTGGCTCGACACCGGCGCGCACGTACGTCCCGTCATCGACCTGGCCGCCGACCTCACCAGCAGCGGCTACACGCCGTCACCGACGTTGGCCGAGCAGGTCGACCTCCGCGACCGACGGTGCGTGTTCCCTCACTGCAATCGGCGCCGCACCGACCGCGACCACATCCGGCCCCACGACTCCGGTGGCGAGACCAGGTCCAGCAACCTCGCCCGGCTCTGCCGAGCCCACCATCGCGCCAAGACCCACAGCCCCTGGACCTACCAGCAACTCAGACCCGGGGTCTTCGAGTGGCACAGCCCCGCAGGCGCGACCTACGTCGTCGACCGCTCCGCCGAACCCTGACCACCCAGCCCCACACCCCGCCCACCACCGGTGGGCGGGGGCATCAGCACGCGTTCTTAGGCCTGACCGACCCAGCATCGGCGGGTGTCCGCCATCGCTGCCGGTCTGTTTCGCCGGACCGCGGTCGAGCGGAGCGACCAGCGGGTGTCCTGGGAGCGAGCGGACCAGGCGTTCTTCGCCTCGGCGGGCGCGCCAGGTGCTCGCACGGGCATGTCGCGCGGGCCTTCGTGCAGGCGCACCGGCCGGCCTGGCTCGGCACGAGCACGACCGGAGCCGGAGGATCCGGACGCCCTACGATCAGCCCGTGCAGCTCGGACCCGCGTTCCGCCGGCAGGCGGAGGCCTGCGCCGAGCTCGGGTCCCCGATGTACGCCGACCTGCTGGGCCGCGTGGCCGACGCGCTGCTCGCGGGCGGGGAGGAGGCCGCGCCGTTCCGCGCGGTCCTGGCCGGGCACGAGGACGACCCGGGTCCCTCGGCGATCGCGCTGCGGCTGATGGGCTCGGTCCACCGGCTCGTCCTCGAGCGCCGGGCTCCCGCGCTGGCCCTGCACTACCCGAGCGTCGGGGGCACGTGGGAGGCCGAGGGGTGCTGGACGGCCTTCCGCGACCTCGTGGCCGACCAGCCGGCCGCCGTCCGGGAGTGGCTCGACCGGCCTCCGCAGACCAACGAGGTCGGCCGGGCGGCCGGTCTGCTGGCGGGCCTGCTGGAGGTGGTGCGACGCACCGGGCTGCCCGTGCGGCTGGTGGAGATCGGGTCCTCGGGCGGGCTCAACCTGCTCGGCGACCGGTTCCGGTTCTGCGACGACACCGGCGCCTGGCACGGCGACGAGGGCTCCCCGGTCGCGCTCGACGGCGCCTGGACCGGCCCCGGCCCGTGGCACGGCGGCGCCACCTGGCCCGAGGTCGTCGAGCGGGTCGGCTCCGACCTCCGGCCGGTCGACGCCACCGGCACCGAGGGCCGGCTGGTGCTCACGGCCTACGTCTGGGCCGACATGCGCGTCCGGCTCGAGCGGCTGCGCGGCGCGCTCCGGCTGGCGCAGGAGGCGCCGGTCGAGGTCCGCCGGGCGGGAGCCCGCGACGTCGTGGACGGCCTCGAGCTCGTCGAGGGCACCGTGACGGTGCTGTGGCACAGCGTGATGTGGCAGTACCTCGACGACGCCGAGCGCGCCGACGTGCTCGCCCGGACCGAGGAGCTCGGCGCGGCGTCGACGCCCACCCGCGCCTTCGCCCACCTGCAGCTCGAGCCCCGTCGTCGTACGGCGGAGGAGGAGCACGCGTTCTGGCTGGTGCTGCGCACGTGGCCGGGCGGGGTGGAGGAGCACTTGGCCCGGTCCCGTGGCCACGGCCTCCCGGTCGACTGGGGCCACTAGGCTCGCCGCACCATGACGAGCGCGCAGCGACCCCGCCTGGTGGTGCACATCGGCGCCATGAAGACCGGCACCACCTACCTGCAGAACGTGCTGGCGGCCAACGTCGACGCGCTCGGTGCGCTCGGCTGGTACGTCCCGAAGCAGCGCCGCGTCGTGCAGGCCACCACCGAGGTCCTCGCGCTGCCGGGCGTCTCCATCGCCAACCCCGCCGCCGACGACGTGCCACCCGCGACCGCGTCGCGGCGCTGGGCCGCCCTCGTCGACGACCTGCGCGAGCAGGCGGCCCGGCCCGGGAGCGTCGGGGGCGTGGTCTCGATGGAGTTCCTCTCCTTCGCCCGCCAGGTCGGGGCCCGGCGGATCGTCGAGTCCCTCGCCGACTTCGACGTCGACGTCGTGATCACGGTGCGCGACGCGATGCGGGCGCTGCCGTCCCAGTGGAACGCCCTGACCGCCAACGGCTTCCAGTACACGTGGCCCGAGTTCGCGGTGGGCGTGCGCGCGTTCATGGCCGGCACCAAGGACCCGGCCGGGCGCCCCTTCCGGCGCACCCAGGACGTCCCGCGGATGGTCCGGGCGTGGTCGGCTTCCGTCGAGCGCGACCGCTTCACCACCCTCCTCGTGCCGCCGCCCGCGGCCGGCCTGCCGCGCTCGGTGCTCTGGGACCGCTTCGCCGACGTGCTCGGCGTCGACCCCGCCCGCACGACCACCGAGGTCGAGTTCGACAACCCGCAGCTGGGCTACGGCTCCTGCGAGCTGCTCGTCCGCGTCAACGCCGCCCTCGACGCCACGCCGACACCCGACTACCGCTGGGTGCTGCGGCGCCTGACCCGCGAGCACCTGCTCGACCTGCGCGAGGGCCAGACCCGGCCCCGCAACGACCGCCCCACCGCGGTCGCCGCCGCTGACCTCAACGCCCGCACCCTCACCGTGGCCGGCGAGCGCACGGTCGTGGTCGGTGACCGCAGCGGCCTGCCCACCCACGTGGCCGACGACCTGTCCCTCGACCCGGGTGACCGCCCGCGGCTCGCCCCGGAGGCCGAGGTGCGCGACGCCGCGCACGCGGTGCTGGCGGGCGCGGTCGCCATCGGCCGCGACCTCGGCGTCGACCCGGCGCCCGACGGGCTCCCGTCGCTCGACGGCGACCTCGACACCGTCGTACGACGCGTGGCGGGGGTCCTGGCCGCGACGATCGAGGCGCGGGCGGCGCAGCGGGCCCGGCGCGAGCACGAGCGCGCTCAGCGCTGACGCAGCCGCCGCAGCACCCCGCGCGGCCCCCGGGCCCCGTCACCGTCGCCGTCACCGTCGCCACCGCCGGCCTCGGTGCCCCCGGCGGCCTCCTCGAGCTCCGCGACGCGCCGCTCCAGCGCGGCGATCCTGTCGAGGTCCTCGCCGCGCTGCAGGACGGCGGCAGCCAGGGCCGCGACCGCCGCGGGCAGCACCGCGTCGGGCAGCGGCCTCGGCAGGTCCTCCGGGGCGTCGTCGCCGGGGAGCAGCTCGTCGAGCGACCCGACGACGTCGTACCCCGCGGCCTCGAGGGCGCGCACCTGCCGCTCGGTGACCTCCCGGCACCAGTCGAGCCGCTCGCGCGGCAGGACGATGCGGGTGCCGTCCTGGGCGGCGAGGACCGTCTCGGCCAGCCAGTCCTTGACCAGCCGGGCGTAGCGACGGCGCTGGTCCAGCAGCGAGTCCGGCAGGGCGCGGTTGACCTGGCGCAGCAGCTCGGCCTGCTCGAAGCCGAGCATCGCGTTGCTCCGGCCGGCGGCACCGGCGCGCAAGGTCGTGGCGTTGACCCCCAGCAGGCCGAAGAAGCGCTCGGCCAGCAGCGTGGGCGGTGACCCCGCCGGCGGCAGGGTCACCACGTGCACCCGCCCGGCCGGCACGCCGCGGCTCCACCGGGCGAGCACGGCCTGGTAGTCCTGGCCGCGCCAGAAGACGTGGTCGGGGTTGTCGCGGATGCGGCCGAGGAAGTTGCGGTAGGTCGCGATGTGCTGGGTCTTGACGAACTGCTGCCACTCCGAGGGCACCTGCCGCTGGTAGTCGCGCACCGTGAGCACCAGGTGCACCTCGAAGCCGGCCAGCAGGTCGAGGAGCACGTCGAGGTGCGAGGGCAGGGCGTGCGAGAGCAGCTCGTGGGTCAGCAGGACGTCGCCGCTCGGGTGCGCGGCCAGGTCGTCGGCCAGCCGGCGCAGCACCGGCCGGTCGGCGAGGTCGTGCGGCGCCACGTCGTCGGCGCGGAGCGCCTCGGCCAGCAGGAAGTGGTCGTGACGGGCGAGCGGCAGGTGGACCCCGGCCGCGGCCAGCACGTCGCGGGAGGCCCACGCGGTGTTCTGCAGGTGGGTGGTGCCCGTCTTGGGGGAGCCGAGGTGGATGAACGCGCGCCTCTCCATCGGCCGACACTGTAGCGGCGGGAGCGGCAGTGCCGGCCGGGGTCCGTGCGAGGATCTCGCCCGTGATCGTCTCGGTCAGCACCGTCAAGGACTCGGCGGCCAACGTGGCGCGGTTCTGCCGCCGCAACCTCGCCAACGGGGTCGACCACCTCGTCGTCTTCACCGAGGACACCGGTGCGGAGGCCGAGGCCGTGCTCGACGAGCACCCCGCGGTCACCCACGTCCGCACGGGCGGGGACTGGTGGCCCCACCGCCCCGACGGGCTGAACCAGCGCCAGCAGCACAACGCCAACCTCGCGCGGGTGCTCCTGGCCCCGTTCGGCTGGGCGGAGTGGCTGGTGCACGTCGACGGCGACGAGGTGGCCCTGCTGGACCAGTCGGTGGTCGACGGGCTGCCGGCCGACTGCGAGACGTTCCGGATGCCTCCGTGGGAGGCGGTCTCGCGCGAGGCGTGGCCCGAGGGCGAGGTCACCCACTTCAAGCGGCTGCTGGCCAAGCGCGAGCTCTCGCTCCTCCTCGCCCTCGAGGTCATCCCCGAGCCCACCAACAAGGCCTACTTCCACGGCCACGTGCAGGGCAAGGTCGGCGTGCGGCTGCGCACCGACCAGCGCCTCGGCATCCACCACGCCACCGACGGCGGCGGCGCGAGCCGCGCGGCGTCGTACGACGGCCTGGCGGTGCTGCACCACGACTCGGCCACGGCGGAGGAGTTCGTGCGCAAGTTCCGCACCCTCACCGCGTCGGGCTCCCGGGTGGTCTACCGGCGCGACAAGGTCCCGGTGCTCAACGCGATGCGCCACCTGGTGACGATGGGCCTCGACGAGGCGACCACCGACCGCTACCTGCGCCGCATCTACGAGCGCACGACCCGGGAGGACTTCGACACCCTGCTCGAGCTCGGCCTGCTCCAGGAGGTCCGCGCCGACCAGGGCACCCACCGACCGGAGCCGGCCCCGCCGGCCGACCTCGCCGCGTTCGAGGCCCTCCTGGCCGCGGCCGCACCGCTCCCGCGTCGGCCCCTCAACGTGCAGCACCCCAGCGGCGGTCTCGACGTCCTGCGCTCCGCCCTGGACGCCACGGGCGTGCCGCCCGGGGCCGCCGCCGCGCTGCTCGACGCGGCCGCGGGAGCCGGGACGGGGGCGGTCCGGTGATCGTCGGGGTGCTGACCGACGACGGCTCGGTCGACACCGGGGACGTCGCGCGACGCAACCGCGCCCACGGGCTCGACCACGTCGTCGTCGTCCGGGGCACCGAGCCCGTGGCCGACGCCAACCTGGTGCGGGTGCTGCTGGCGCCGTTCGCCTGGGCGCGGTGGGTGGTCCGGGTCGGGCCCGACGACACCGCGCTGGTCGACCACGGCGTGCTCGACGCCCTCCCGGCCGAGCGGCAGGTCGCCGGCCTCGGCGCGCTCGAGGCCGTGGCGCACGACGCCGCGGGGGAGCCCGGCACGACGACGTGGGCCAAGAGGCCCCTCGAGCGGCCCGAGCTGCTCGTGCTCCTCGCCCTGGGCCTGGTCGGCCGGCCCAACAACCGGTCCTGGTTCCGCGGCCCGGTCAAGGGCACGCCGGCGGTGCGGGTGCGCGCCGACGTCCGCCTCGGCGGCGGGCACAAGCCCCACGGCCCCGACGGCGCGGCCCTGGCGGCCCCGCCCGTGCCCGGCCTGGCCGTGCTGCGCGGCGCCGGGGCGGCGTACGACGACTTCGTGCGCGAGCGCACCGTGCTGGCCCGCCGCACCACCCGCGACGACGCCGCGTCCACCCCGGAGGTCAACGCGGTGCGGGCCCTGCTCGGCGCCGGGCTGCCCGACGACGTCGTCGCCGACTACCTGCACCGGCTGCACCGGCTGCGGTTCGAGGACGTCGAGCAGGCCCGCGAGCTGGGCTTCCTGGTCGAGGTGCCCCCGCCCGCCGACGGAACGACGACGTCCCGGCCCGCGCCGCCCGCGGCCGACCTCGAGGCGCTGGCGGCGATGCTCGACGCCGTGCGCGGGCTGTCGCGCGCCGACCTCGCGCCCGACCACCCCGACGGTGGTCGCACCCTGCTGCGCACCGCCCTCGAGCGCACCGGACTCGACGTTGGTCCCGCCGCCGACCTCCTGGCCCTCGCCGGGCCGAGGTCCTAGCGGGAGCGGACCCGGAGCCGCCCCACGCTGACCTCGGCGCGTCGACCCCGGGCGCCGAGCGCCCACCGCGCCCGTCCGCGCAGCTCGTCGTCGCGCCAGTCCAGGTCGCCGGAGGTGTCGACGGAGAGCAGGTACTCCCAGCCCCGGCCTCGCCCCTCGTCGGCGTACGCCGTCGACGTGGCGCCGTCGAGGACGAAGGCCAGCCGGGCGCGGGGTCCGCCGAGGTCGACGGTGCCGTCGAGCGCCTGGGGCCGGACGGCGCGCAGCTCCTCGCCGTCGCGGCGCATGTTGCAGCCGACCGACCGGGTGTCGTGCCGGTAGTACATGAACAGGAACGTGTCCTCGTCGACCGCGAGGCCGAGCTGCAGGGTCAGGGGCAGGCGCCGCTCGCCCAGGTCGCCGAGGTCGCCGAGGTCGAGCACCCCGACGACCCGGTCGGTGGCGGGCGCGACGTCGGTGCGCACGACCAGCTGGGCGGTGCGCGGGAAGGACAGCCGGAGCCGCGGCCCGTCGGGCCGAGCCGACGCCCCGCCCCTGCGGTCCAGCACGGTCAGCACGTCGGCCTCGCGCCACCGGACCCGGCCGCCGGCCTGCGGGTAGGCCCGTCGGCCCGGGGCCGGCGGGACGACCTCGAGCTCGCGGACGTGCTGGTCGAGGAGCGCTGCGAGGCGCCGTCTGTCGCCGGGGCGGCTGCGGGCCAGGTCGCGGGTCTCGCCGGGGTCGCGCCCGAGGTCGTACAGCTCGGCGCGGCCGTCGCGCAGCAGCTGCACCAGCTTGAGGTCGCCGACCCGGATGGCCGAGCGCGGGGGGCGGCCGGCGAAGTGGTGCGGGAAGTCCCAGAAGAGCGCCTCGCGCGGCGCGAGCCGGCCGCGGCCGGGCAGCAGCAGCGGGGCCAGGCTGATGCCGTCGAGCTCGGCGCGGGCTCGCGTCCGGCTTGCCCCGGCGAGGTCGAGGGCGGTCGGCACGACGTCCATCGTGATGACCGGGGTGTCGACGACCCGGCCCGGTCGCCGGCCGTCGGCCCACGCCGCGATCGTCGGCACCCGGATGCCGCCCTCGTACAGGTCGCCCTTGCCGCCCCGCAGCGGGGCGTTGGTGGCGGGGAACGACCCCCCGTTGTCGGAGAGCAGGACCACCAGCGTGCGCTCGGCGAGCCCCCGCTCGCGCAGCGCGTCGACCACGGTGCCCACCTGGGCGTCGACGCGCTCGAGCATCGCGGCCAGCTCGGCCTCCGCGCGGGTGCCGCCGGAGCCCGGCTTGGCGAGGTACTTCTCGACCAGGTCGGGCGGGCCCGCGAGCTCGGTGTGCACGGCGTAGTTGGACAGGTGCAGGAAGAACGGCTGGTCGGCGTGGTCGTCGAGGAACGACACCGCCTCGACGGCCAGCCGGTCGGTGAGGTGCTCGCCGTCGGTGAGGGGGCGCACCGTCTCCATGAAGTCGTACGGCGCGGAGTAGTCGCCCCGGCCGATGTACCGCTCCTCGGTCAGCCGGACGTCGTCGAACCCGTCGGCCCGCGGGCTGCCCTCCCGCTCGTCGAGCGGGGTCAGGTAGTCCTCGCTCAGGTGCCACTTGCCGACCAGCCCGCTCTCGTACCCGCGGGTCCGCAGCAGGTCGGCCACGGTGGGGATGCCCGGCCGCAGGAACGTGTCGCTCGGCTCGTCGGCCGGGCCCAGGAAGTCGGTGACGCCGGTGCGGACCGGGAAGCGACCGGTGACCAGCGCGGCCCGGCTCGGTGAGCACACCGGTGCCGCGCTGTAGGCCTGGGTGAACCGGACGCCCGTGGCGGCGAGGGCGTCGATGCGGGGGGTCTCGTTGAAGGTGTTGCCGTAGCAGCCGAGGTCGCGCCACCCGAGGTCGTCGACGGAGACCACGACCACGTTGTGCCGCGTACGACGCCCGCCCGGTCGCCCCGCCGGCACCGGCCCGGTCGCCCCGGTCGAGGGCGCGGGCCCGGCCGGGGGCCGGGCGCGGTCGTCCGGGCCGCCCGTGCAGGCCGCGAGGAGCGTGCCGCCGAGCGCGCCCGAGGCGGTGCGCAGCACCGTCCGTCGTCCGGGGCGGGGCGGGGGAGCGTCCATGTCGGGTCGTCCGTCGGGGCTGGGCGGGGTCGGGGGGTGCCGACACAGGGTAGGCACAGGTCGGCCGCCGCACCGGCACCTCGCCGTACGGGCGCGAGGCGGGTCGAGAACTCGGTCGACGGTCCCGGCGTCCGGTGCGAGGGTGGGGCCATGACGAACGAGGACCTGAAGGCCAAGATGCGCGAGGCGCTCGATCGCAAGAACACCCGTGCGAAGGGCGTCCACGAGGACGGGCCGACGCACGAGAAGGCCCACGGGCCGGAGGTCGCGGGCGGCGCCGCCCCGCAGGTGCACCGGCGCAAGGCGGGCGGGGGCGGCTCCTGACCGTCGGCACGGCACGGCGCGGCACGGCGCGGCACGGGTGAGAGGGGTCACGTCGGACCGCCCTTCCCACGGGCCCCGCGGCTGCGAGGATGACCGGCGTCCCGGCCCACACCAGTGAGGAGCAGCCGTGCAGTTCGGTCGTAGCTACGAGGAGTTCGAGGTCGGTGCGACCTACAAGCACTGGCCCGGCAAGACGGTCACCGAGTACGACGACCACCTGTTCTGCCTGCTCACCATGAACCACCACCCGCTCCACCTCGACGTGCACTACGCCGAGGAGACGACCCAGTTCGGCAAGAACGTCGTGGTCGGCAACTACGTCTACTCCATCCTGCTCGGCATGTCGGTGCCCGACATCTCCGGCAAGGCGATCGCCAACCTCGAGATCGAGTCGCTGCGCCACGTCGCGCCGACCTTCCACGGCGACACGCTGTACGGCGAGACGACCGTGCTCGACAAGTGGGAGTCCAAGAGCAAGGACGACCGGGGCGTCGTCCACGTCGAGACCATCGGCTACAACCAGGACGGCAAGGTCGTGTGCATCTTCCGCCGCAAGGTGATGGTGCCGAAGAACTCCTACCTCGAGTCCCGCGGCGGCGAGCAGCCCGGCCGCCCGGTGCCCCAGCCCGACAAGAACTGGGCGGGCCCCACCCAGGCCGAGTGAGAGGTCCGGCCCCGGCGTACCGGGGTCAGGGGCGGGCCGAGACCGTCACGTCGGTGACCGTGAAGAGGTTGAGGTTCCACAGCGGGACCCCCAGCGGGCGCCACGTGGTGCGGACCCGGTCGTGCCGGAAGACGTAGCGCACCTGCCGCTGGAGCGAGTCGAAGTGGTTGGGGTGGTCGACCGCGTGGACGAGCTCGAAGAACTCGCCGATCCCTCGCTTGCGCGCCGCCCGCCCCGACGTCAATCGCTGCGCCGTGCGGTAGCTCCAGCCGGGGTCGGTCGGCACCAGGAGGGTGATGCCGCCTCCGGGGCGGACGACCCGGCGCAGCTCCTTCAGCGCGGCGAAGGGGTCGGGCACGTGGTGGAGCAGGCAGGTCGCGACGACCCGGTCGAAGCTGTCGGCGTCGTGGGGGAGGTCCTGGACGTCGGCTGTCTCGGCCTCCACGCGGGGGTCGAGGTCCACGCCGCTCACGTCGGGCGGGAACAGGTCGGACAGGACGTACCGGTCGAACCCGTGCCGGACGTAGGGCACGTGCTCGCCGCGGTTGCCCCCGACCTCGAGCACCTGGCTGAACGAGACGGACGCTCCGTGCCGGGCCTCCATGGCCCGGTGCATGTAGCGCTCGAACACGGACCCGTTGGCCGTGGCCGAGGTGGAGGAGTAGAACCGTTCGTACCACAGCCGCAGGATGTCCTCCCGGCCGGCGAAGGTGTCGTCGCGGTCGTTCGTCACAGGTCTCTCCTCCGGGTGCAGCGGTCGCCCGCACCCTAGTGCCGCCGGCGGGGCGCGGGTCCGGGGCATCCCGGGGGAGCCTGGCGCGTCCGCCCGGCCTAGTCTCAGCCGCGTGAGCGAGCTCTGGCTGGTCCGGCACGGTCCCACCGAGTGGAGCAAGGCGGGCCGCCACACCTCGGTCACCGACCTCCCGCTGCTGCCCGAGCACGAGGACGACGCCCGCGCGCTCGCGCCGCGGCTGGCCGGGCTCGACCCGGTGCTGGTGCTGAGCAGCCCGCGGCAGCGTGCCCGGCGCACGGCGGAGCTGGCGGGGTTCGCCGAGCCCGACGTCGACGACGACCTGGCCGAGTGGGCCTACGGCGAGTACGAGGGCGTCACCACGGTCGACATCCGCGAGGACCGCCCGGGCTGGTCGATCTGGACCGACGGCTGCCCCGGCGGCGAGTCGCCCGAGGAGGTCGGGGCGCGCCTGGACCGGGTGGTCGCGCGTGCCCGTGACGCCGTCGGACCGGTGCTCGCCTTCGCCCACGGCCACTCGCTGCGGGTGCTCGCGGCGCGCTGGCTCGGCCTGCCGGCGGCCGACGGGCGGCACTTCGTGCTCGACACCGCCACCGTCTCCGTGCTCGGTGACGACCGCGGCGAGCCGGCCGTCCTGCGGTGGAACAGCTGAGCGCTTGACGGTGGTCGGGCGGCCCACGACCGTAGGTGCATGACGCTCTCGGCGGGGTGCCCGCGCTGCGCCGCGCCGGTCACCGAGACCCCCGCGGGGTGGGTGTGCGTCGAGCACGCCGAGATCGACCCCCTGTGGCGGCCCGACGAGGCGTCGTACGACGCGTTCGGGGAGCACCTGCGTCGCACGACCGCCTTCCCGACCTACCTGCCGTGGCCGATGAGCCCGGGCTGGACCGTCAGCGACTTCGCGGTCGTCGGGGCCCAGCCGGAGCGGGTGCGGGCGACGATGACCTGCACCAGCGGCACCAGCGCGCTCGACGGCCCCGTCGACGTCGTCGTGGTCAGCGAGGAGGCCGGCACCGGCCTGGGCGCACGGATCGCGGGCACCCGGCACGGCGACCCCGGCCCCGAGGTCGGCCACGGCCCACCCGGTGTGCGGGTGCGCCTGGAGCGCCAGGTCGTGCCCCTGTGGCCGGTCTCGACGTGCCTGGGCAGCGCCGAGTGGGACCGCTCCGTCGTGGCCGGCGAGGCCGAGGGACGGTGGCTGTGGATGGTGCTGCGGCCGGCCTCCGCGCTGCTGCTGCTGCGCGACGACTGGATCCTGCGCGACGTGTCGCGGCGGGGCCCGGAGCTGGTCGAGCTGCCGTTCGGGGGTCCCGCGCCCTCCTGGTGAGCGGGCAGGCTGGGCGGGTGCGCATCGACCTCCACACCCACTCCCGCGTCAGCGACGGGACGCAGTCGCCGACCGAGCTCGTGCAGGCGGCGGCCGACGCCGGCCTCGACGTCGTCGCGATCACCGACCACGACACCGCGGCCGGCTGGGACGAGGCGGTGGCGGCGGCCGAGGCCACCGGGATCGAGCTGGTGCGGGGCATGGAGGTCAGCACCCACCACCCCGGTGGCGGCGTGCACCTGCTGGCCTACCTGCCCGACCCCACCCACCCCGGGCTGGCGCGCGAGCTCGACCGGATCGTGGCCGGTCGCGGCACCCGCGCGCCCGCGATGATCGAGGCCCTGCAGGCCCACGGCATCGAGATCACGGCCGACGACGTCGTGGCCCAGGAGGTGCCCGGCCGCCCCCACGTCGCCGACGCCCTGATCCGGCTCGGCGTGGTCGCCGACCGCGACGAGGCCTTCGCCCGCTGGCTCTCGCCGGGCCGGCCGGCGTACGTCGACCGGTACGCCGCCCCGCTCGACGACATGATCGCCACTGTGGCCGCCGCCGGTGGGGTCAGCGTCATCGCCCACCCGTGGGGCCGGGGGAGCCGCCGGGCCCTGCCCCCGCGGGAGATCGAGCGGCTGGCCCGCCTCGGGCTCGCGGGCATCGAGGTCGACCACCGTGACCACGAGCACCCCGACGTGCGCGCCGAGCTCCGGGCGCTGGCCCGCGACCTCGGCCTCGTGGCCACCGGCTCCAGCGACCACCACGGCCTCGGCAAGACCCACCACGACCTGGGGTGCCACACCACGGCGCCGTGGGAGTACGAGCGGCTGGTCGACCTGGCCGCCGCGGCGTCGGCCGCCTCGGGCCGGACGACGCCGGCGGTGCTCGGTCCTACTTCCGGCCCAGGGACTGCAGCGTCTGCAGCGCCCGCGACGGGACGACCCGGGTCAGACCGGTGATCGCCTTGTACTGCATGCCGGGGATCGAGTACGTCCGCCCCTTGTCGTAGTCCTTCAGGGCTTGGCGCACCAGGAAGTCGACGTCGAGCCAGAGGAACCCGTCACCCCGCTTGACCTGCATCCGCTCGTGGAACTCGGTCTTGGTGAAGCCCGGGCACAGCGCCATCACCGTCACGCCGTCGGAGCGGTACTCGTTGGCCGCCCACTCGCTGAAGCTGTTGACCCACGCCTTGGCGGCGGAGTAGGAGCCGCGGGGCAGGAACGCCGCCACGCTGGAGACGTTGATGACCCCGCCCCGGCCCCGGGCCGTCATGCCGCCGAGCGCGGCGTGGCTGAGCCGCAGCACGGCGGTGACCAGCACCTCCAGCATCGCGACCTCGTCGTCGACCGGGTTGTCGAGGAAGCGCTTCTTCAGCCCGAACCCGGCGTTGTTGACCAGCAGGTCGACCGGCCGGGCGTCGTCGCGCAGCCGCTCCTCGACCAGCGCCAGCTGCTCGGGCACGACCAGGTCGGCCACCAGCACCTCGGTGCCGACGCCGTGCTCGGCGCGCAGCGCGGCGGCGACCTCCTCGAGCCGGACCTCGTCGCGGGCGACCAGCACGAGGTCGTGGCCGCGACGGGCGAGGTGGACGGCGAAGGCGTGCCCGATGCCGACGGTGGCACCGGTGACCAGGGCGGTGGAGGTGGAGGAGGCGGTGGGCATGACCGGATTGTGGCCGACGCCCCGCCGCCGCCTCCCACCCGCCCGCGGCGCGGTCGGGCAGAATGAGCCCCGATGAGTCCCTCGCGCCCGAGCACCACCCTCGCGATCGCCAACCAGAAGGGCGGCGTCGCCAAGACGACCAGCGTCGCCTCGATCGGTGCGGCGCTGGCCGAGCTCGGGCACTCCGTCCTCCTGGTCGACCTCGACCCCCAGGCCTGCCTGACCTTCTCCCTGGGCATCGACCCCGAGGACCTCGAGCTCTCGGTCCACCACGTGCTGACCAAGGGCCTCGACCCGACCGAGGTCGTCATCGAGACCGACGACGGCGTCTCGCTGCTGCCCGCGACCATCGAGCTCGCGCGCGCCGAGGCCGACCTGCTCACCCGCACCGGCCGCGAGCACGTGCTGCGCGGCGTCCTGGAGGACCTCGCCGCCAAGGACGTCCACTTCGACTGGGTCCTGCTCGACTGCCCGCCCTCGCTGGGCGTGCTCACGGTCGCCGCGCTGACCGCCGCCGACGGCGTCCTCATCCCGCTGCAGTGCGAGACGCTGTCCCACCGCGGTGTCGGCCAGCTGCTCGACACCGTCCACGACGTCCGCCGGTTCACCAACCGCGACCTCGCCGTGTGGGGCGTCCTCCCCACGCTGTACGACGGCCGCACCACCCACGCGCGCACCGTGCTCGAGACCATCTCCGAGACCTACGACCTCGAGGTCGTCGAGCCGCCGATCCCCAAGACGATCAAGTTCGCCGAGGCGCCGGCGGCCGGGCGGTCCATCCTGGCCACGAGCCGCACCAGCAAGGGCGCGGCTGCCTACCGCGAGGTCGCCGCCAACCTCGTTGCTCGCGCCGCACGAGCGGGCGCGTGAGCCGTCACCGCGGCGAGGCGCCGCCCTCCTACCGGCCCCGCTGGGGCCGTCTCGCCGTGCTCGGCGTCTCCCTGGCCACGACCGCGGTCGCCATGCTCGGGGGGCTCGGGGTGCTGCCGTCCTCGGCCGGCGACCAGCCCGACCCGGCCGTCGTCGCCGTCGACGCCGTCCAGGTCGCCGACGAGACCGCCGTCCAGCCCTCCACCGGTGGGTCCAGCGAGGAGTCCGCCGGGGAGTCCACGCCGGGCCCGTCCGCGGCCGAGGTGCCACCGGCGTCGGGCTCGGGGGCGTCGTCCGAGACGGCCGACCCGGCACCCCTGCCGGCCGAGTCAGGCGAGGGCCGCCGCATCGTGTTCAGCGAGTCCGAGCAGCGGGTCTGGCTGGTCGGCGACGCCGGCAAGGTCCGGCGCACCTACCTCGTCTCCGGCAGCCTGACCGACAACCTCGACCCGGGCACCTACCAGGTCTACTCCCGCTCCGAGGACGCCGTCGGCATCGACGACTCCGGCACCATGAAGTGGTTCGTCCGGTTCACCCAGGGCCCGTCGGGCGCGGCCATCGGCTTCCACACGATCCCGGTCGACGAGGGCGAGCGGGTGCAGACCAAGGCCGAGCTCGGCACCCCGCAGTCCCACGGCTGCATCCGCCAGACCACCGCCGACGCCAAGGCCCTGTGGGCCTTCGCCCCGCTCGGCACCACCGTCGTCGTCGTCTGACCCACCGGGGGCCCGACGACGACGGCCCGCCGCCCCGGGGGGCGGCGGGCCGTCGTACGAGCGCGGATCAGGCGTCGGTCGAGGCGCTCTCGGCCGCGGCGCCGCCCTGGCCGCCGCCGGAGCGGCTGCGGCGCCGACGACGGTTGCGGTTGCGGTTGGACGACGAGCGGCCCTCGCCGTCGCCGGCGGGTGCGGACCCCGCCTCACCGGTGGCGGCCGCGGTGGCGGCCTCGGGGGACTCGGTGGTCTCGGTCACGACGGTCGCGCCGCTGCGGGTGCGCGTCCGGTTGCGGTTGCGCTCGCGCGGCTGGCGCTCGCGGGACTCCCGGGGCTCGCGGTCCTCGCGGGGCTTGCGCTCCACCGGCGCCGGGTCGACGACACGGCCCTTGGTGCCGGGCGCGATGCCCTGGTCGTGGAACAGGTGCTCGCTGGTGGAGTAGGTCTCCTGCGGCTCGTCGAAGGGCAGGTCGAGTGCTTTGTTGATCATCTTCCAGCGGTGCAGGTCGGCCCAGTCGACGAAGGTGATCGCCGTGCCGGTCGCGCCCGCGCGGCCGGTGCGGCCGATGCGGTGGACGTAGGTCTTGTCGTCCTCGGGGCAGGTGTAGTTGATGACGTGGCTGACGCCGGCGACGTCGATGCCGCGCGCCGCGACGTCGGTGGCCACCAGCACCCGGATCTTGTTCTCGCGGAACTTGGCCAGCGCCTTCTCGCGCGCCACCTGCGCCATGTCGCCGTGCAGCGGCGAGGCGCTGAACCCGCGCTCGGCCAGGTCGTCGGCCACTCGCTGCGCCTGGCGCTTGGTGCGGGTGAACACGATGAACTTGTCGGCGTCCTCGGCCTGCAGGATGCGCCCGATGATCTCGGGCTTGTCGAGGTCGTGGGCCTGGTAGATGAACTGCGCGGTCGCCGGCACCATCGTGGTGTCGTAGGACGACTCGGCCCGGATGTTCATCGGGTGCCGCATGTGGGTGCGGGCCAGCGCGACGATCGCCGCCGGCATGGTGGCCGAGAACAGCATGGTCTGGCGGGTCTCGGGCGTCATCGACAGCAGCCGCTGCACGTCGGGCAGGAAGCCGAGGTCGAGCATCTCGTCGGCCTCGTCGAGCACCACGGCGTGCACGTGGGAGAGGTCGAGGGCCCGGCGGTTGGCCAGGTCGATGAGGCGGCCGGGCGTGCCGACCACGATGTCGACGCCGCTCTCGAGGGTCTCGAGCTGGGTGTCGTAGCCGACGCCGCCGTACACGGTCAGGACGCGCAGGCCGAGGTCGGCGCTGGCCAGGTGCAGGTCGTTGGAGACCTGCAGCGCCAGCTCGCGGGTGGGGGCGACGATGAGGGCCTGCGGCTTGCCCTGCGGGAGGTCGGAGTACGCCGGGTCGGTCGAGACCACCGAGCGCTGCAGCACCGGGATGCCGAAGGCGAGGGTCTTGCCGGTGCCCGTGCGGGCCTGGCCGATCAGGTCGGTGCCCATCAGGGCGACGGAGAGGGTCATCTCCTGGATGGCGAAGGGGGTGGTGATGCCGGCGCGCTCGAGCGCGTCGCAGATCTCGGGGAGGACCCCGAGCTCACGGAAGGTGGTCACAGCACTGCTTTCGGGTCGGTCGTGGCTGTGCGGCCGACCCCGCGATGTCAGTGGTGCAGAACAGCGACGGAGCGTCGCCGGCAGGCGGGTCAACCGCGCACATGCAGGGGTCAGTCTATCGATAGGGTGAGGACATGGCTGCATCCGCCGCGCCCGAGGCGATCTTCGGCGACGACCCCGGCTACCGCGCGGCCGTCGTCGACCTGCTCGGCGTCATCTCCTACGGCGAGATCTCGGCCTTCGAACGGCTGGCCGAGGACGCCAAGATGGCGCCCGACGTCGAGGACAAGCTGGCGCTGGCACAGATGGCCGCCCACGAGCTGACCAAGGTCGCGCCGCTGCACGACCGGGTGCGCGAGCTCGGCGCCGACCCGTTCGAGGCGATGGCGCCGTTCCGGGTCGCCCTCGACGCCTTCCACCGTCACACCGCCCCGGCCGACTGGCTCGAGGGCATGGTCAAGGCCTACGTCGGCGACGGGCTGGCCAACGACTTCTACCGCGAGATCGCGGCCTTCCTCGACCCCGCCACCCGCGACCTGGTGGTCGTCTCGATGGACGAGGACGGCGGTCACTCGGCGTTCGTCGTCGACCGGGTGCGCGCGGTCATCGCCGCCGACCACAGGGTCGGCGGCCGGCTCGCGCTCTGGGGCCGTCGGCTGATGGGCGAGGCCCTCACCCAGGCCCAGCGCGTCGCGGTCGACCGCGACTCGCTCACCGCCCTGCTCACCGGCGGCGTGGACCGTCCCGGCCTCGACCTCGCGGCGCTCGGGCGGATGTTCACCCGCCTCACCGAGCGCCACGCCGAGCGCATGGCCGAGCTCGGGTTGGACAGCTAGCTCACAGCAGCAGGCACGTCCGCACCGACCGTCGAGCGCAGCGAGGCACGTCGGCCGGCGGCGGTCGGGTCAGGGGACCGTCGCCGGCCGACCATCAAGACCTGAAGCCCACGGTGCCGGCGACGCCGCCGCCGATCTCGACGTAGGCGATCTTGGCGGCCGGGACGATGACCTTGCGGCCCTTGCTGTCGGTGAGCGTCAGGACGCCCTCGGCCGAGACGGCCTCGGCGATGCGCTTCTCCACGTCCTCGGCGGAGTCGCCGGTGTCCACGACGAGCTCGCGGGGTGAGTGCTGGACGCCGATCTTGACCTCCACGGGAGGCCTCCTTCTGTTGGTCTGGGCTGTTGGGGTGGAACGTCGGTCAGTCGGTCAGTCGGTCAGCGGGTAGCCGCGGATGCCGCGCCAGGCCAGGCCCGAGACCAGGGCGACGGCCTGCTCGCGGTCGAGGCCGCCGGCCTCGGCGAGCCAGTAGCGGGCGCTGACCTGGGCCATGCCGACGAGCGAGACGGCGAGCAGGCGAGCGGCGGGGTCGGGCAGGCCGGTGTCCTCGCGGATGACGTCGGCGATCATCGCGGCGCACTCGGTGGTGACCCGCTCGACGTGCTGGCGCACGGCCGGTTCGTTGGTCAGGTCGGACTCGAAGACGAGGCGGAACGCACCGGTGTCGCGGCCGACGTAGTCGTAGAAGGCGCCCATGGCCGCGCCGACGCGCAGCTTGTTGTCGTGGGTCGACTCCAGCGCGGCGTGGCAGTTGGCGATGACGGCGTCGCAGGCGGCGTCGAGCAGCGCGAGGTAGAGCTCGAGCTTGCCCGGGAAGTGCTGGTAGAGCACCGGCTTGGAGACCCCGGCGCGGTCGGCGATCTCGTCCATCGCGGCCGCGTGGTAGCCGTGCTCGACGAAGACCTCGAGGGCCGACTCCAGCAGCTGCACGCGGCGCTCGCGCCGGGGCAGCCGGCCGCCGCGGGGCCGGGCGCCGTCGAGGCCGGTCGATGTCGTCGCCACGGCGGCGAGCCTACGCGGTGGGCGCGCGGGGTCCGGATCGCGGGTCGGCGCGCGGGCGCCTCCCGGGCCGGGGGAACAATGGAGCGCACCGCGGGCGTTCCCACCCAGGCACGCCCCTGCAGCACCCCCTCCGAGCCCACGACAGAGGAGTCCACCCGTGAGCCTTCCCGCGCTGGTCGAGCCGGCCGACGAGCTGACCATCGACGAGGTACGCCGCTACAGCCGCCACCTGATCATCCCCGACGTGGGCATGACCGGGCAGAAGCGGCTGAAGAACGCCAAGGTGCTCGTCATCGGCGCCGGGGGGCTCGGCAGCCCGGCGCTGCTCTACCTCGCCGCGGCGGGCGTCGGCACGCTCGGCATCGCGGAGTTCGACGAGGTAGACGAGTCCAACCTGCAGCGCCAGATCATCCACGGGCAGTCCGACATCGGGAAGTCCAAGGCCGAGTCGGCCCGGGAGTCGATCGCCGAGGCCAACCCGTACGTCGACGTGGTGGTGCACCCCGAGCGCCTCGACAACGACAACGTGATGCAGGTCTTCGAGGGCTACGACCTCATCGTCGACGGCACCGACAACTTCGCGACCCGCTACATGGTCAACGACGCGGCCTACTTCCTCGGCATCCCCTACGTCTGGGGCTCGATCTACCGCTTCGACGGCCAGGCCTCGGTCTTCTGGCCCTCGTCCGGTCCCGACGCGCCGTGCTACCGCTGCCTGTACCCCGAGCCCCCGCCGCCGGGCATGGTGCCCAGCTGCGCCGAGGGCGGCGTGCTCGGCGTGCTGTGCGCCAGCATCGGCTCCATCCAGGTCAACGAGGCCATCAAGGTGCTCACCGGCATCGGTGACCCGGCCGTCGGCAAGCTCGTCATCTACGACGCCCTCGAGCTGGAGTGGCGCAAGCTGAAGGTCCGCAAGGACCCCAGCTGCGCGCTGTGCGGCGACAACCCCACCGTCACCGGCCTCATCGACTACGAGACCTTCTGCGGCGCGATCAGCGAGGAGGCCGCCGACGCGGCCGCCGGGTCCACCATCTCGGTCACCCAGCTCGAGCACATGCTCAAGGAGCGCGAGGAGGGCACCCGCGACTTCGTGCTCGTCGACGTGCGCGAGCCCAACGAGTACGAGATCAACCAGATCCCGGGCTCGGTGCTGATCCCCAAGGGCGACTTCCTCAACGGCTCCGCGCTGGAGAAGCTGCCGCCGGTCGACTCCGGCAAGCAGGTCGTCATGCACTGCAAGTCCGGCGTGCGCTCGGCCGAGACGCTCGCCATCGTCCAGGGCGCGGGGTACGACGACGCCGTGCACGTCGGCGGCGGCGTCGTGGCCTGGGTCAACCAGATCGACCCCAGCCAGCCGTCGTACTGACGCTCCTCCCGTACCGGACCCTTGCGGCCGGGTGGTCACTCCCTAGTCAGGAATGACCACCCGGCCGTAACCCGTTCGGGGGGTGCTTCGTTGGGTAGGTCACACACCCAGCGTCCCGGGCGGCCGACACCGCGGTCCGGGGCACGACGAGAGGTCCGACCCGACGATGCGCCTGACCACGAAGATCGCCGTTGCCGCCGCCAGCACCACCGTCGCCCTCGCGACCTCGCTGGTCGGCGCCGCGCCGAGCACCGCGGCCGTCACCCGCACCACCGCGTTCGCCCCCGCCGCCACCGCCCAGATCGCCCCGGGCGTGCAGATGTACACCAACGGCGCCCAGTGCACCGGCAACTTCGTCTTCACCGACTCCTCCGGCGGCGTCTACGTCGGGTACGCCGCCCACTGCGCCGGCACCGGCGCGGCCACCGACACCAACGGCTGCCTCAACGAGTCCGTGCCGATCGGCACCACCGTGACCTTCAACCGCGGCGGCTCGCTGCTCGGCGAGGGCACCCAGGTCGGCACCGGCACCCTGGCCTACAGCTCGTGGCGCACGATGCGCGCCCGCGGCGAGGACCCCGCCAGCAACACCTGCGCCTACAACGACTTCGCCCTGGTCAAGGTCAGCGCGGCCGACGTCGGCAAGGTCAACCCGAGCATCCCGTTCTGGGGCGGCCCGACCGGCATCGACACCGACGGCACCGTCGCCGGAGACCGCGTCTACTCCTACGGCAACTCCAGCCTGCGCGCCGGCATCGAGCTGCTCTCGCCCAAGACCGGCATCAGCCTCGGTGACGACGCCGCCGACGGCGGCTGGAGCCACCCGCTCTACACCGTGACCCCCGGCGTCCCCGGTGACTCCGGCTCGGCCTTCGTCTCGGCCGACGGCAAGGCCATCGGCACCCTGTCGACGCTCGGCCTGGCGCCGCTGCCGCTGTCCAACAACATCGGCGACCTGGCCAAGGAGCTGGCCTACGCCCAGCAGCACTCCGGCATCGCCGGCCTGCAGCTGACCCCGGGCACGGAGCCGTTCGACCCGATCCTCTGATCCACCCCGCGCCACCCCGAGGCCCCGTCCGGCTCTGCCGGGCGGGGCCTCGTCACGGGCGGTCGAGGTGTGGAAGCCTCCTCGACGTGGTGCGGGCCGACGAGGAGTACGTCGAGCGGGTGCTCTCCCTCGTCGAGGCGGTCCCGCGCGGCCGGGTGACGACGTACGGCGCGATCGGCGACGTCGTGGGCAGCGGGCCCCGCCTGGTCGGCAACGTGCTGGCCCGGCACGGCGCGCCGGTGCCGTGGTGGCGGGTCGTGCGCGCCGACGGCTCGCTGCCGCCGAGCCACCACGACGAGGCCCGGCAGGCCTATCGGGAGGAGGGGACGCCGCTGCGCCGCTCGGGCGCCGCGGTCGACGTGGCCGCCTGCTTCTGGGACCCCGCCGACCCCACTTACCCCGCGGGACACGACGGCTAGCGCAGCCGGCCCACGAAGTGCGCAGCGCGCTGCACGTCGACGACGCGGCGCTCCCACGTCGTGCCGACCGCGACCAGCACCGCGCCGGCCAGGGCGATCACGACCCACTGCGGGGTCGCGGCGGCGTACGGCGCCAGCTCGGCCAGCACCAGCACGGTGCCGACCGCGGCGCCGACGAGGAGCGGCGCGCTCCAGCGCAGCGACGCGCCGCCGAGCACCAGGACCAGGCAGGCCAGCCCGAGCAGCAGCGCGCGCGGCGAGACCGGGTCGGTGGCCAGGACGTGCAGCAGCGACGGCACCGTCGCGAGCAGCAGGCCCGGCGCGAGCGCGAGCGCGGTCGAGGCCGACCGGTCGCGGCGCAGCCGCAGCGCTCCGGCGAGCAGGAGCAGGCCGGCGGCCGGGAGCGTGTAGCCCTCGACGACCTCGACCCCGAGGTCGGCGAGCCGCACCCACAGGCCGGCGAGCACCAGCGCCGAGCCGACCCACGCGAGCCGACGGCGCGAGGCGTGCACGACCGCGTGGGTGCCGACGAGGGCGCCGGCGAGCGTGAGGTGGAGGGAGAGGCTGGTCTGCTCGGCGCCGGCCATCGGCAGCGCGGTGAGGACCGCGACGGTGCCCGCCACGGCGGCGGACACCTCGAGCTCGACCCGGGGGCGACCCAGTGCGGCCGCGGTGAGCACCACCAGCACCGGCACCGCACGCCCGGCGTCGAGGCCGGCCAGGTCGCCGAGCACCCAGGTCAGCCCGGCGAGCGCAGGCGCGAGCAGCAGCAGGCCGAGCTCGGCGGCGCCCGGTGCGCGACCCGCGACCGCGAGGCCCGTCGCGACCGCGACCAGCACCAGCAGCGGCAGCAGGACCAGCGGCGTGGACGCCGCGGCCACGGGGAGGGCCAGCACGGTGACGGTCGCGGCCAGACCCGTCTGCGCCACACCGGCTGCGTCGCCGCGGCGCAGCCCGTCGACGGCGTACGCCGCGGCGCCGGCGACGACGAGCGCGACCAGCAGCACCACGGAGGAGCCCCCGAGGGCCAGCCCCACCGCGGTCGCGGCCACGAGGGCGGCGGGCACGAGGCGGAGGACGACGAGGCGACCGGCCCGGGACAGCGGAGCGGCGACCAGGCCGAGCAGCACGAGCAGCGCCGGGCCGACCAGCCACGGCCCGGCCACGGCGTCCGCCGGCGCGGCCCGCAGGCCGGTCGTCGGGTCGAGGGCGGCGGCCAGGGCCTGACCGGCCAGGGCGGCGGCGACCGCGAGCCCGGGCAGCGCCGCGAGCACGCCGGGCACGAGGGCGGCGGCGACCCGGCGGCGCGGGACCACGAGGGCCGCCGCGGTCCACAGCGCGGCGGCGACGACCGACGTCGCGGCGACCGTGGTCGGGCCCTCGTCGAGGGCGGGCAGGGCCAGGAGCAGGGTGGCCGCGGACCCGGCGGCCGCGACGGCGAGCTGGCGCACGACCTCGGCCCGCACGACCACCACCGGCGCGAGCAGCAGGACCGCGGCGCCCAGCAGCCCGACGTACGACGGGGAGCCGGCGAGCGCGGCCACGCCCAGCTCGTCGACCTCGACGAGGCCGACCAGGCCCACGACGACCAGCTGGCCCCACGTGACGGCGGCACCCAGCGCCGCGGTGACGACCGTGGGCAGCAGGTCGCCGACGCGACGCGCGGCCGCGGCCAGGGCGACCAGGGCGACGACGGCGACCGTCGGGACCACCAGCGGGTGCCCGGCGACCGAGGGCAGGGCGAGGGCCGCGGTGGCGAGCCCACCGACGCCGACCACCTGCGGCACGGCCAGCCGCCGGCCCCCGGCGGCGACCAGGGCCAGTCCGCCGCCCGCGGCGGCCAGCACCAGGCCGGTCAGCACGGTCGAGCCCGCCGGACCGGTGGTGACCCAGCCGGCCCGCACGGCCCCGACGACGTCGAGCACCAGCAGGCCGAGGGCGACCGCGGCCAGCGCCTCGGCCGCCACCCGCAGCCCGCGCCCGGCCAGCACGACCGACGCGGCACCGGCCACGCCCGTGAGGCCGACCAGGACCGCCGTACGACCGCCGAGGCCGAGCCAGGACCAGGCGACGGCCAGGAAGATCACCGACGCCACGAGCAGGCACAGCGCGCCGACGCCGAGCAGGACCGCCGGGACCGAGGAGCCGCGCACGCCCTGGCGCGGCTGCACCGGCTGCACCGGCACCCGCGCCGGCGCCGTGACCGGCTGGGGGAGGACCGGTGCGGCCGGGCGCGGGGCCGTGGTGGCGGACCGCAGCCGGCCGACGACGGCGTCGGTGTGCCGCAGGGCCGCGAACACCTCGGCGGCCAGCGGGTGGCCCACCGCGACCCCGCAGGCGGCGCAGCGGTGGTCGGCAGGGGCGGGCTGCAGCAGCGGACCGCGGCACGACGGGCAGGCGCGAGGGTCGGCGTAGGTGAACATGCCCCCATCCCAGCCGCGGCGGCCTCCGGCGGGATCGTCCGCGCCGCTCAGCCGCCCCTGGGTATGCGTGCTCAGCCGGTTCGGCGCACGCCTGTGCACCGTCCTCCACTGCTGTGGACAAGCCTGTGGAGAATCCCGGGTCGGCTGTGGATCCGTCGGCGCGTCGCTGTGGACCGCGCGCGGTGGGCCGCGACGTGAGGGATGTCCCGCTACCGGCCCGGGGGACCGGGTGGTGCGGTGGCGCCGTGCGTCGTGCCCTCCTCGCCCTGCTGGCCACCCTGCTCCTGACCGTGGGCCTGACGGTCGGCCTCACCGTCGTGGCCGCCGCGCCGTCGTGGGCCGCGTCGTACCCGACCCTGGCCACCGGCGCGTCGGGCAGCAACGTGACCTCGCTGCAGCACCTGCTCACCTCGCGCGGCCTCTCCACCACCGCCGACGGGCGGTTCGGGTCGGGCACCCAGGCCGCCGTCACGGCGCTGAGCGCTCGGCCGGCCTCGGCAACGACGGCGTCGTCGGCCCGGCCTCCTGGACGACGCTGCTGGGCACCGGAGGCGGGTCGAGCGGAGGCGCGCCCGGCACGACGTACGCCTCGCTGTCGGACACGCAGAAGGCGGACGCCCGCACGATCATCGGCGTCGGCAAGGGCGCCGGCGTGCCGCAGCAGGGCTGGGTCGTCGCCCTCGCGACCTCGATGTAGGAGTCGACGCTGGTCGACATCGACTACGGCGACCGCGACTCGCTCGGGCTGCTCCAGCAGCGCCCCTCGCAGGGCTGGGGCACCGAGGCGCAGGTCCTCGACACCCGGCTGTCGAGCACGGCGTTCCACGGCACCGCGACGCACAAGCCCGACCCCGGCCTGCTCGACACCAGCGGCTGGCAGTCGATGACGGTCACCCAGGCCGCCCAGGCCGCCCAGGCCGCCCAGGCGGTGCAGCGGTCGTGCTGCCCCGACGCCTGTGCGAGGTGGGAGTCCCTCGCCCGCGACGTCGTGGCCCACGAGGCCGGGGGCGTCGCACCCATCTCCCATCTCCGAGGGGCCTGCGCGCAGCCGGTTCGGTGGACCCACCGGTAACCAGCACACTGCCGAACGTGATCTACCGGGCGCTGCACGCGGTGGTCCCGCCCGTGGCCAAGGCCGTGTGGCGGCCGACCGTCACCGGGCTCCACCACGTGCCCCGCACGGGCGGCGTGCTGCTGGCCAGCAACCACGTCAGCTTCGCCGACTCCCTCGTCATCCCGATCGTGGTGCCGCGCAAGGTCGTGTTCCTGGCCAAGTCCGACTACTTCACCGGCTCCGGCGTGCGGGGAGCCCTGTCGCGGGCGTGGTTCGAGGGCCTGGGCATGCTGCCGGTCGACCGCGACGACCCGCAGGCCGCGCTGGCCAGCCTCGACACCGCGCTCGGGGTGCTGGCGCGCGGGGAGGCGTTCGGGATCTACCCCGAGGGCACCCGTTCGCGCGACGGCCGGCTCTACCGGGGCCGCACCGGCGTCGCCCACCTCGCCCTGACCGCCGGCGTGCCGGTCGTGCCGGTGGGCCTGGTCGGCACCGAGCGGCTCCAGCCCGTGGGGGCGCGGCTGCCCCGCGTCGTACCCGTGCGGGTGGCGTTCGGCGAGCCGATCCCGACCGGCGGCCGCTACGACGGCCTGCCCCTCGGCAAGGCCCGGCGGCTGCTCACCGACGAGGTGATGGCCGCGATCCAGGGGCTCTCGGGCCAGGCGCCCGCGGGCGTCTACAACGACCGCGCGCCCGACGCCTGACGGGCCGCCCGGTCAGGGCGCGCGGCCGGCCTCGACCGGGCGCAGCGGGTCGTGGCCCACGTCCATCAGCGCGTGTCGCCAGCCGTCGTCGGGCCCGGCGTCGGGCTCGAGCGGGTCCTCGCCCCGCAGGCCGCGCACGAGCTCGACCACGGCCTCCATCGCCTCGACGTCGTCGGGCGTCACGTCGGCGCGGCGCTTGCCGAGGATGCCCAGCACCTGGTGGCCGAGCGTGCCGTCCTCGTCGGGCAGGCCCTCGGTGGCCTCACCGGCCTGCTCGGCGCGCAGCCAGTCGCGCAGGGCGGGGGAGGGCATGTTGACGAGCAGGTGGAACTCGTCCCAGGTCGTGTCGTCGACGATCGTCTCGGCCATGCCGCCCGGTACCCACCGGACGGCGTGACCTGCAGGGGAAGTGTCGGTGGTCGCTGGCACAGTGGCGCCCATGGCCGGCACGCACCCCTCGGGACCCACGCACCGCCTCGTGCGCGAGCACCGCGCCGTCGCCGTGCCCGAGCTCGACGCGCAGCAGCGCGCGGTCGTCGACCACCGCGAGGGGCCGCTCCTGGTGCTGGCCGGACCCGGCACCGGCAAGACCACGACCCTGGTCGAGGCCGTCGTCGACCGGCTCTCCCAGTCCGGCGTGCGCCCCGAGCACGTGCTCGCGCTGACGTTCTCCCGCAAGGCCGCCGAGCAGCTGCGCGACCGGGTGACCGCCCGGCTCGGGCGCACCCTGGCCACCGGGTTGTCCTCGACGTTCCACTCCTTCGCCTACGCGCTGGTGCGCCACCACGCCCCGGCCGACATCTACGCCGCGCCCCTGCGGCTGCTCTCCGCACCCGAGCAGGACGTCGTGCTCCGTGAGCTGCTCACCGACGCCCCCGAGTCGGTCACCTGGCCCGAGAGCCTGCGTCGTGCGCTCGGCACCCGCGGGTTCGCCCGCGAGGTCAACGCGGTGCTCTCCCGGGCGCGCGAGAAGGGCCTCGACGGCGACGAGCTGCTCGCCCTCGGCGCCGAGCACGGCCTGCCCGAGCTGAGGGCCGCGGGCCTGTTCCTCGAGCAGTACCTCACGACCCTGGACCACCTCGGCGCCACCGACTACGCCGACCTCATCCGCCGCGCCACCATCGAGGCCGCCGCCCACCGCGACGAGCTCCGGGCGCGCTACCGCTACGTCTTCGTCGACGAGTACCAGGACACCGACCCCGGCCAGGTCGCGCTGCTGCGCCAGCTCGCCGGCGACGGCGGCAACCTCGTGGTCGTCGGCGACCCGCACCAGTCGATCTACGGCTTCCGAGGCGCCGAGGTGCGCGGCATCCTCGACTTCCCCGCGCAGTTCCCGCGGGCCGACGGCCGGCCGGCCGAGGTCGTCGCGCTGCGGACCACGCGCCGCTTCGGCCCCCACCTGCTGCTCGCCTCGCAGCGGGTCGCCTCCCGCCTGGCCCTCCCGGGCTCGATCCCCGAGGCAGCCAGGCAGGCCTTCCTCGAGCCGCGCTCCGACGCCCCCACCCTCGGCAAGGCCGAGGTGCTCACCTTCGACACCGAGCGCGCCGAGGCCGAGCACCTCGCCGACCTGCTCCGGCGCGCCCACCTCGAGCAGGGGCTCGACTGGTCCGACATGGCGGTGCTCGTCCGCTCCGGCCGGTCCACCCTCCCGCCGCTGCGCCGCGCGCTCGGCGCCGCCGGCGTGCCGGTCGAGGTGAGCCACGACGAGGTGCCCCTGGTGCGCGACCCGGCGGTGCTGCCGCTGCTCGACGCGGTGCGCGCCGTGGTCAACCTCGACAACGCCGACCCCGACCACGTCGACTTCGTGCACGCCTCCCGGGCGGAGTCGCTGCTCCTCAGCCCGCTCGGCGGCCTCGACGCCGGCCAGCTGCGCCGTCTCGGCCGCCAGCTGCGCACCCGGGCCCGCGTCCTCGCCCGTGACGAGTCCGCGTCCACCACCCCGCCGACCTCGCGCGACCTGCTCCGGTCGACCGTGGTCGAGGCCGGGTTCCTCGACGGGCTCGAGGGGCCCGAGGTGGAGCGTGCCCGAGCCCTGTCCGCCCTGCTGCACGGCTGTCGGGCCGAGCTCGACGGCGGTGCCTCGGCCGAGGAGGTGCTCTGGCACCTGTGGTCCGGCACCCGGTGGCCCGAGCGGCTGCGCCGTGCCGTGGAGCTCGGCGGCGGGGCCGCGCGCCGCGCCCACCGCGACCTCGACTCGATCTGCGCGCTCTTCGAGGCCGTGGCCCGGGCCGAGGAGCAACGGGTCCACCTCGGTGTGGCCGACCTGTTCGCGACCCTGGCCGCCCAGCAGATCCCCGCCGACACCCTGGCCGAGCGGGGCGCCCGCGGCGCCGCCGTACGCCTGCTGACGGCCCACCGGTCCAAGGGCCTCGAGTGGCCGCTGGTCGTGGTCGCCCACGTGCAGCAGGAGTCGTGGCCCGACCTGCGGCGACGGGCGTCGCTGCTGCAGCCCGACCGCATCGGCGAGGGCGAGCTGGTGCCGCCGGTGTCCTCGCGCGAGCTGCTGCTGGAGGAGCGTCGGCTCTTCTACGTCGCCTCCACCCGCGCCCGCGAGCGGCTGGTCGTCACCGCCGTCGCCTCGCCAGACGACGAGGGCGAGCAGCCCTCCCGGTTCCTCGAGGAGCTCGGGGTGCCGGTGACCCACCGGGTCGGTCGCCCGCCGCGGCCGCTGTCGCTGGCCGGGCTGGTGGGCGACCTGCGCCGCACCCTGGCCGACCCGGAGACCCCCGAGCCGCTGCGCGACGCCGCGGCCCGGCGGCTGGCCCGGCTGGCCGGCGAGACCGTCGGCACCCGTCGCCTCGTGCCCCAGGCCGACCCGGCCTCCTGGTGGGGCACCCGCTCCCGCACGTGGTCCACCGAGCCGGTCCGCGAGTCCGACCAGCCCGTGCCGGTCTCGGCGTCGGTGCTCGAGCACCTCATGGTCTGCCCCACGCAGTGGTTCCTCGCCCGCGAGGCCGGTGGTGTCGCCCGCTCGCACCAGGCGGCCAACCTCGGCCAACTGGTGCACGCCCTCGCCGAGCGGGTCGCCCGCGGCGACCTCGACGCCGGCGTCGACGGCGTCGAGGTGCTCATGGCCCACGTCGACGAGGTCTGGGACCGCCTCGAGTTCCGCACCCCGTGGGCCAAGGAGCGCGAGCACCAGCGCACCCGCGCCGCCCTCGCGCGCTTCCTGCGCTGGCACCACACCGCCACCCGCACCCTGGTCGGGGTCGAGCAGAGCTTCTCCGCCGTCGTCGACGTGCCCGACCCGACGGTCGAGCCCGGTGGGGCCGCGGCGGACGACCCGACCCTGCGGGTGCGCCTCACCGGTTACGCCGACCGGGTCGAGGTCGACGCCGACGGCGCGGTGGTCGTGGTCGACCTCAAGACCAACCGCTCCATGCCCACCGGTCCGGCCGTGGCCCAGCACCGCCAGCTCGCCCTCTACCAGTACGCCGTCGACGCCGGCGCCGCCGACCAGCTGGTCCCCGACGGCCGGCCGGCCCGCTCGGGCGGCGCCCAGCTGGTCCAGCTCGGCAGCCTCGACGACCGCGAGACCGCAGTGGTCCAGACCCAGGACCCGCCCAGCCCCGACGGTCCCGAGCGACGGCGGCTGCGCGGCGAGATCGGGGTCGCGGCCACCCTGCTGCGCACCGAGCAGTTCCCCGCCGTGCCCGGCCCGCACTGCCGTGACTGCGACTTCGTGCCGGTCTGCCCTGCCCGCAGCGCCGGGTCGGTGACGGCATGACCCCGCGCCCGATCCGCACCCCGGCCGAGCTGCAGGAGGTGATGCGGGCCGCCTACCCCGTGAGCGACCAGCAGTGGGCCGCGGTCAGCGCGCCGCTGGAGCCCGCGGTGGTCGTGGCCGGCGCCGGGTCCGGCAAGACGACGCTGATGGCCGCACGCGTGGTCTACCTCGTCGTCACCGGCCAGGTGCGTCCCGAGGAGGTGCTCGGGCTCACCTTCACCACCAAGGCGGCCAGCGAGCTGCGTCGCCGCATCCGTGATGCCCTCGTCGCCGCCGGGGCGCTCGACGCGACGAGCGGTGGCCACGACGAGACCGACGACGGCCTCGAGCCCACCGTCCTCACCTACAACGCCTACGCCGCCCAGCTGCTCACCGAGCACGGGCTGCGCATCGGGCACGAGCCCGACACCCGGGTCGTGACCGACGCCGCCCGCTACCAGCTCGGCGCTCGCGTCGTCGACCGGCACACCGGCGACGTCGTGCTGCTCACCGACCACCCGCCCACGGCCATCCAGAACCTGCTGGCCCTCGACGGCGCCATGTCCGAGCACCTGGTCGGCCCCGAGGAGGTCCGCGCCTTCGACGCCCGCGAGCGGGCCGGGTTCGTGCGGGCGGTCACCGAGGAGCAGGCGGGCAAGGACCGCAAGACCTACCGCGACCTGCCCGAGAAGGCGATCTCGGCCATCGACCGTCGCGCCGAGCTCCTGGGCCTGGTGGCCGACTACCGCCGCCTCAAGGCCGACCTCGGCCTCATGGACTTCTCCGACCAGATCGCGCTCGGCGCCCGGCTGGCCCAGGAGAGCCCCGACGTCGGGGTGGTCGAGCGCGGCCGGTTCCGGGTCGTCCTCCTCGACGAGTACCAGGACACCTCGGTCGCCCAGGCCACCATGCTCTCCCGGTTGTTCTCGGGCCCCGACGTCGAGCGCGGGCTCGGCCACGCCGTGACCGCGGTCGGCGACCCCAACCAGGCCATCTACGGCTGGCGGGGCGCCTCGGTGAGCAACATCGTCAACTTCGCCGGGAGCTTCCCGCCCGCGGCCGGCGAGCCCGCGCTGTTCCACCTCACGGTGAGCCGACGCTCCGACCACCGCATCCTCGAGGCCGCCAACCACCTGGCCGCGCCGCTCTACGACGCCTACGACCAGGTCGCGCCCCTCGAGGCGGCCGAGGGCGCCGCCCCGGGCGAGGTCCGGGTGGCCGTCCACGAGACCGCCGACGCCGAGCTGGCCGCCCTGGTCGCCGCCGTCCGCGAGCGGCACACGGGCGCCGAGGGCGGGCGCTGGTCCGACGTCGCCGTGCTGACCCGCGACAACGCCCACGCCGAGGGGGTCTTCGACGCCCTCACCGCGGCCGGGGTCCCGGTCGAGATCGTCGGGCTCAAGGGGCTGCTCCGGCTGCCCGAGGTCGCCGAGGTGGTCGCCACCCTCCACCTGCTCCACGACGTCACCCACAACCCGTCGCTGCTCACCCTGCTCACCGGTCCGCGGTGGGCCATCGGGCCGCGCGACCTGCGGCTGCTCAGCCGCCGGGCCACCGAGCTGTCCGGTCGGAGCGCGCCGGGCGACGACCTCGCCCTGGCCGACCAGCTCGCCGAGATCGCCGACGGTGTCGACCCGGCCGAGCTGCCCGCCCTCGACGACGCCCTCGCCGACCCCGGCGAGGCGGCCTACTCCGTCGAGGCCCGCGACCGGTTCGCGCTGCTCGCCGACGAGCTGCGCTACCTGCGCGCCCACGTCGGCGAGCCCCTGCTCGACCTGGTCCGGCGCATCCTCGACGCCAGCGGCGTCGACGTCGAGCTGGCCGCCGCGGTCAGCCCGGCCGCGGCAGCGCGTCGCGACAACCTCGACCTGTTCGTCAAGGCCGTGGCCGACTTCCAGGCCGTCGACGGCGAGGTCACCCTGCCGGCGCTGCTGGCCTACCTCACCGCCGAGGACGACCAGGGCAACGGCCTCGACCTGGCCACCCCCAGCGAGGCCGACTCGGTCAAGCTGCTCACCGTCCACCGGGCCAAGGGCCTGGAGTGGCCGGCGGTCTTCCTGGTCGGGGTGTGCGAGACCCGCTTCCCCTCCAACCGGTCGCGCTCGCTGTGGACCTCGGCCCCCGCCGTGCTGCCGGCGCCGCTGCGCGGCGACGCCCCCGACCTGCCGCAGCTGGCCGGGCACGACAAGCCGGCGCTCGAGGCCTACCGCGCCGCGACCAAGGCCCACGACGCCGAGGAGGAGCTGCGGCTGGGCTATGTCGCCGTCACCCGCCCCGCCCACCTCCTCGCGGTCACGTCCTACTGCTGGGGCTCACGCGCCACGCCGTACGGCCCCTCGGCCTACCAGCGCACCCTGCGCGAGCTGCTCGACGCGTGGGGTGAGCCCACCGAGGTCTGGCTCGACAAGCCCGAGAAGGGCACCGCCCACCCGCTCGCCGACCAGGACCCGTCGGTCCCGTGGCCCCCGTCGGGCACCAGCGAGGAGGTCGGCCTGCGGCTCGCGGCGGCGGCACGCGTGGCGGCCGCCGACCCCGCCGCCGTCGACGACGACCTCGACATGCTGACCGCGGCCCGGGTCGCCGACTGGGACGAGGAGATCGAGCGGCTGCTGGCCGAGGCCCACCGCGACCGCGGCGACGTCCTCGACGTGCCGATGCCGAGCAGCCTCTCGGCCACGGCCGTGGCTCGGCTGCGCGATGACCCGGAGGGCTTCGCCCGCGACCTCGCCCGGCCGATGCCCCGGCCCCCGTCGCCGGCAGCGCGGTTCGGCACCCGGTTCCACGCCTGGGTCGAGGCCCGGTTCGGCCAGCTGTCGCTGCTCGACACCGACGAGATCTCGGGCCGGGGCGACGCCGACGTGGCCGACGACGCCGAGCTGGCCGAGCTGGTCGAGGCGTTCGAGAAGGGCGCCTTCGCCGACCGGGTGCCGCTGGCCGTCGAGCCGGCGTTCGCGCTCGTGCTCGACGGGCAGGTGGTCCGGGGCCGCATCGACGCGGTCTACCGCGAGCCCGACGGGTCGGTGCTGGTCGTCGACTGGAAGACCAGTCGCGCCCGCACCGCCGACCCGCTCCAGCTCGCGCTCTACCGACTGGCATGGGCCGAGCTGCACGACCTCCCGGTCGACCGGGTGCGGGCGGGGTTCTACTACGTGCGGACCGGCGACCTCGTCGAGCCCGACGACCTGCCCGGGCGCGCGGAGCTCGAGGTCCTGCTCAGGCCGTGACCCGCTCGGCCGTGCGGTCGAGCCAGGCCGCCACGCCGAGGGCGGCGACCCGTCCGGCGCGGTTGGCCCCGATCGTGCTGGCCGACGGTCCGTAGCCCACCAGCTGCACCCGGGGGTCGGCGACCGCCGTGGTGCCGTCGAGGGTGATCCCGCCACGCGGGCTGCGCAGGTGCAGCGGGCCGAGGTGGCCGACGGCCGGCCGGAAGCCGGTCGCCCACAGCACCGCGTCGACGCGCTCGACCGTCCCGTCGTCCCACCGCACGCCGTGCGGCCCGAAGCGGGCCGGCACCGGCCGCCGTGTGTAGGCGCCGAGCGCGGCCGCGGCCTGCTCCTGCGGCCGCAGGGCCAGCCCGGTCACCGAGACGACGCTGGCCGGCGGCAGGCCCCGGCGTACCCGCTCCTCGACCAGCGCCACCGCGGCTCGGCCGACCTCGGGCGTGAAGTCGTCGGAGCGCCAGACGGGCGGGCGCCGGGTGACCCACACCGTGTCGGTCACGAGCGCGACCTCGCCCAGCAGCTGCACGGCCGAGGCGCCCCCGCCCACCACGAGCGTGCGGAGCCCCCGGAACGCCTCCGCACCCGGGTAGTCCGCGGTGTGCCACTGCGGCCCGGCGAACGTCTCGATGCCCGGGTAGTGCGGCACGAAGGGCTGGGTCCAGGTGCCGGTCGCGTTGACCAGGGTCCGCGTCGTCCACGACCGCCGGCCGGCCTCGACGCGCAGCAGGTCCTCACCGGCCTCGACCACGCGGTCGACCCGCACCGGTCGCACCACCGGCAGCCCGTGCTCGCGCTCGTACGCCGCGAAGTACGCCGGCACGGCGCGGTTGGCCCGCTCGTCGGGGTCGAGGTCGGGGTCGGGCGCGCCGGGCAGGGCGGCGACGCCGTGCACGTCGTGCACGGTGAGCGAGTCCCAGCGGTGCTGCCAGGCGCCACCGGGGGCCTCGTCGGCGTTGAGCACGACGTGGTCCAGGCCCCGCCGCTGCAGGTGGTACGACGCCGACAGCCCGGCCTGGCCGGCGCCGACGACCACGCTGTCGAGCACCCGGCTCGGGTCGAGCGTCCCCGTCATGCCGGGACAACGCTCCTAGCCCGCGGTTTGCTCCCCGAGCGCGGCGGTGAGCGCGACCTCGACCATCCGGCCGAAGGTCTGCTCGCGCTCGGCCGCCGTGGTCTCCTCGCCGGTCACGACGTGGTCGGAGACCGTGCAGATGGCCAGCGCCCGTCGGCGGTGCCGGGCGGCGAGGGTGTAGAGCGCGCTGGCTTCCATCTCCACGGCCAGGGCGCCGTGCTCGACCATGCGGTCCACGAGCTCGGGCCGGGTCGGGTAGAAGGAGTCGCTGCTGTAGATCAGTCCCACCTTCGCCTCGGGCGCCGCCGCGGCGGCGTCGCGCAGCAGGCCGAAGTCGGCGACGGGGGCGTAGTCGAGCCCGCCGAAGGTGATCCGGTTCATCGAGGAGTCGGTGCAGGCGCCGGAGGCGATGACGAGGTCGCGCAGGGCGAGGTCCTCGGTCAGCGCACCGCAGGAGCCGACGCGCACGATCGTCGCGACGTCGTAGGCGGTGAAGAGCTCGTGGACGTAGATCGACATCGACGGCTGCCCCATGCCCGAGCCCTGCACCGAGACCGGCTGGCCGCGCCAGGTGCCGGTGTAGCCGTACATGCCGCGGACCTCGGAGTGAGAGGTCGCGTCGTCGAGGAACGTCTCGGCAATCCACCGGGCGCGCAGCGGGTCGCCGGGCAGCAGCACGACGGGGGCGATCACGCCGGGCTCGGCGCCGATGTGGGTGCTCACGGGGCCCCACCCTAGGAGGGGCGCGCGCGGTCCTAGTCTCGGGACGTGAGCACCCCGACCTACCCGCACCTGCGCCTGAGCGCCGGCGCGCACGACCGGCTCGGCACGCACCGCAAGGACGACGCCTGGCTCGACATGCGCTGGCACGACCGCCGCTCGCAGGTCCTGGTCGTCTCCGGCACCCGGGTCCGGCCGGTGGACGGCGCGCTGCCCTGGGTCGAGCCGGGCGAGGCCCCCGAGGGCGTCCGGGTCCTGCTCGGCGAGCGCGACGGCACGACGTACTGGGCGGTGGTCACCGGGCCCGAGGTCGCCGCGGCGGCCGAGGGGGAGTGGTACGCCCTGCGCGGCCTGCTGCCCGCCCTGGCCGGCGACGGCGCCACCGACGGGGCGTTGGTGCTGCACGCGCTCGGCCTGGCCGAGTGGCTCTGGGCCACGCGGCACTGCCCGCGCTGTGGACGCCCGCTCACGTCGGCCGCGGCCGGCCACGAGCTGGTCTGCGCGAGCGAAGGCGGCTGCGGCCGCACGCAGTTCCCGCGCACCGACCCGGCGGTGATCATGCTGGTCAGCACGGGCGAGCCGGGCAGCGACGACGAGCGCTGCCTGCTCGGCCGCTCCCCGGTCTGGCCCGAGGGTCGCTTCTCCACCTTGGCCGGCTTCTGCGAGCCGGGGGAGTCGCTGGAGGACGCCGTGCGCCGGGAGGTCGCCGAGGAGTCCGGCGTCGTCGTCGGCGAGGTCACCTACTTCGGCAACCAGCCGTGGCCGCTGCCGCAGAGCCTGATGCTCGGCTTCCTGGGGCGGGCGGAGACGACCGAGATCGACCTCGGTGACCACGAGCTCGAGGACGCCCGCTGGTTCACCCGCGCCGAGATGCGTGACCAGGCCACGGCCGGGTCGCTGGTGCTCCCCGGCGGCGTCTCGATCAGCCGCTCCCTCATCGAGCACTGGTACGGCGGCCCGCTCCCCGGCTCCTGGTGAACGCTGACCCGCCGTGGACTCACGACGGGTCAGCGGGGTGGGGCTGCGGAGGAGGGGTCAGGCGAGGGCCGCGACCTTCTCCTTGACCTGGGCCAGGGAGGGGTTGGTCTGCGAGGTGCCGTCGGAGTAGACCAGGGTCGGCACGGTCTGGTTGCCGCCGTTGGCCGACTCGACGATCTGCACCGCGTCGGGCTGCTGCTCGATGTCGACGATGTCGTAGGCGATGCCCTCGTGGTCGAGCTGGCTCTTCAGCCGATGGCAGTAGCCGCACCACGGCGTGGTGTACATCGTGAAGCTCGCGTCGCTCATGTCAGGAGTGTCCCCTCCGGCGTCTAGGGTCGGACCGTCCGGTCCCCGGCACTCGATCCAACCACCGGCAGAGGAGTTCTGTTCCGCGATGCCCGCCCCTGACCTGCTCGCCGCGCTCGACCCCGAGCAACGTCAGGTGGCCGAGACGCTGCGCGGTCCGGTGCGGGTCCTGGCCGGTGCCGGGACCGGCAAGACCCGGGCGATCACGCACCGCATCGCGCACGGGGTGGCCACGGGGGTCTACGCGCCGACGGAGGTCCTCGCGGTCACCTTCACCACCCGCGCGGCCGGCGAGATGCGCGGGCGCCTGCGCTCGCTGGGCGCGCCGACGGTGCAGGCCCGCACCTTCCACTCCGCCGCCCTGCGCCAGCTGCGCTACTTCTGGCCCCACGTCCACGGCACCGAGCTGCCGACGCTGACGGAGTCCAAGATCCCGCTGGTCGTCGGGGCCGCACGCAGCCTGCGGGTCCGCTCCGACCAGGCGATGCTGCGCGACCTCGCCTCGGAGATCGAGTGGGCCAAGGTCAGCAACGTCCGCCCCGAGCAGTACGCCGAGGTGGCGCAGGCGCGCGGCCGGTCGGTCGCCTCCCTCGACGGCGAGCTGGTGGGCCGGTTGATCGCGGCCTACGAGGACGTCAAGCGCGAGCAGGGCCGCATGGACATGGAGGACGTCCTGCTGCTGACCGCCGGCCTGCTCGCCGACGACGAGCGGGTGGCGGCCCAGGTGCGCCGGCAGTACAAGTGGTTCGTCGTCGACGAGTTCCAGGACGTCTCGCCGCTGCAGTCGGCGCTGCTCGACCTCTGGCTGGGCGGCCGCGACGAGATCTGCGTGGTGGGCGACCCGGCCCAGACCATCTACTCCTTCGCCGGGGCCGACGCGACCTACCTGCGCGACTTCCCGGCCAAGCACCCGCGCACCACCTCGATCGAGCTGGTCCGCAACTACCGCTCGACCCCGCAGGTCGTCACCGCGGCCAACACCCTGCTCGCCGGCACCGGGTCGGCCGGCGTCGAGCTGCGCGCCCAGCGGCCCGGGGGAGCGGCGGTCTCCTACGCCGGCCACCCCGACGAGGTCGCCGAGGCCGGCGCCGTGGCCCGCGAGGTCGCCCGCCAGCGCGGCACCGGTCGTCCGCTGGCCGAGATGGCGGTGCTGTTCCGCATCAACGCCCAGTCCGAGGCCTACGAGCAGGCCCTCACCGACGCCGGCATCCCCTACGTCATCCGGGGCGCCGCGCGCTTCTTCGAGCGGCCCGAGGTCCGCGAGGCCGTCACCCGGCTGCGCGGCGCCGCCCGCGGCGGGGCGGCCCCGGCCGACGACGACACCTGGGTCGACCTGGTGCGCGACACGCTGGCCGGCATGGGCTGGCGGCCCGACCCGCCCGAGGCCCGCGGCCAGACCCGTGACCGCTGGGAGTCCTGGCAGGCCCTGGTCAGCCAGGCCGAGACCTTCGCGGAGGGCGCGCCCGGGTCCGACCTCGGGGCGTTCGTCGACGACCTCGACCGACGCGCGTCCGAGCAGCACGCCCCGGTCGCCGAGGGCGTCACGCTGGCCACCTTCCACGCCGCCAAGGGCCTGGAGTGGGACTCGGTGTTCCTCGTCGGGCTCCAGGACGGCACCCTCCCGATCACCTACGCCCAGACGCCCCAGGCCGTCGAGGAGGAGCGACGACTGCTCTACGTCGGCATGACCCGGGCCCGCCTCGACCTCGCCCTGTCGTGGGCCCAGGCCCGCAACCCCGGCCAGGCGGCCCGCCGCAAGCCGTCGCGGTTCCTCGACCCGCTCCTGCCCGACGCCGACAAGCCGCCCGCGCGGCGCAGCACCCGCGGTGTGCGCACCTGCGTCGAGTGCGGCAAGCCCCTGGCCGGCGAGAAGGGCAAGCGCCGCTGCGCCGAGTGCCCGGCGCCCTACGACGAGGCCCTCTTCGAGCGCCTGCGCACCTGGCGACTGGAGCGCTCGCGCGAGGAGGAGATCGCGCCGTTCATGGTCTTCAGCAACGCCACCCTCGAGGAGCTCGCCGAGCGCCGGCCGCAGTCGCGGCACGCCCTGAAGTCGATCAGCGGGGTGGGGCCGGGCAAGCTCGACAAGTACGGCGACGACCTGCTCTCGCTGGTCGCCGAGCAGCCCGCCTGACGGGTCCCGCGAGGAATTCCGAGACAAAGTCATAAAATAGTTTGCTCCTTACACCGGAGACGCCGTAGCGTTCCCGTTACAGCAACCCGCGCACCAGGGCACTGACAACGCCCGCGCCAGAGTCCGCCCCAGGAGGTGACCCCCATGGAGAACACCACGATGACGACGCCGTTCGCGCCGTTCGCCGACCTTGCCCTGTCCTACGACAGCTGCGTCCGCGAGCGCTTCGCGTCCGAGTTCGGCATGCCCAGGGGCGCCGCCTTCCGTGGCGACCTCGTCGGTCGTGCGGCGTGGATCCCGGGCACCGGTCTGTCCATCGAGACGCCGGCCACCGGCACCACCTCGCGCGAGCGCCAGGGCACCGCTGTCAAGGGACACGTGGCTCTCGCCGCCGTCGCCATCCCGGGTACCCCTGCCTGGAGTCCGCCTCTCTGTTGACACACATCAGCAGAGCAGCAGCCTCCAGGCCGCGGAACCCGACACCCGGGATCCGCGGCCTTTCTGTTTCCCCTGCAGTTCTCCACCGCTCAGGAAGCAAGCAATGGACAGCAACACCAGCACCACCAGCACCACCCATCCCGCGATCACAGACGAAAGAGGTGACACCATGACGACCACCACCCTCGAGCGCACCGACGGCACGCTCGTCGAGTTCGTGGCCCCCTCGGGCCTCGGGCACCTCCACGACGAGGCCGACAAGGTCGACGAGTCCCTGCTGCCCTGCCGGGTCAACGACCCCGAGCTCTGGTTCGCCGAGCTCCCGGCCGACGTGGAGTTCGCCAAGGCTCTCTGCCAGGCCTGCCCGGTCCGGCAGCTGTGCCTCGGCGGCGCCGTCGAGCGGCGCGAGCCGTGGGGCGTGTGGGGCGGTGAGCTGTTCCTCCAGGGAACGGTCATCCCACGCAAGCGGCCCCGGGGTCGGCCCCGCAAGGACGCCGTCGCATGAGCGCCGGCGCCACCCTCACCACCACCCAGACCACCGACTCGAAGCGGAGCACCACCATGAACACCATGCACGAAGCCCTCGCGCGCGCCCAGATGGACGCGCGCCTGGGAGAGGCGCAGCAGATGCGGCGCGGCCACCAGATGGCCCGTGCCCGGCGCTTGAGCCGCAAGGCCGAGCGCGCAGCGCAGCAGGCTCGTCTCGCCCTCGCCCGCGCTCTGTAGGACTCCGGGGCCGTCACCTCGGAACACCCATGATCGCGGGTGTCGCACCACCAACTGCACAGGAACCACCAGACCGGGAAGCCGGGTCCGACGTCGTCGGGCCCGGCTTCTCCGGTTCCCGGCCCGACACGGGACCTACGCTGGATCCATGACCGAGCCTCCCACCCTGACCTGCGACTTCTGCGGCGCCCGGGCCGAGGAGGCGGCGACGCTGACGTGGAGCACCAGCGTCGAGAACGGCCGGCTCCGCCGCTACTGCGACACCTGCTCGCGGCGGCACCTGCGCTCGATGGAGGGCAAGCTCGACTCCGAGTTCTGGTGACCCGGTCCGGAGCAGTCGAGCGGGAACGGGGTCAGTAGGGCAGGTCTGTCCAGGCGCACCCGCAGTGCGGGTGCCGCGGCCACGACCGCACCACCGGGTCCGCGCCCTCGTCGAGGTCGACCGTGCCCGACCACGTCAGGGGGCGCCGCCCGGCGATGTACGCCGCGGCCTCGCGCGCCGCCCAGGCCAGCGCGAGGTCGAGGACCCCGGGACCCGGCAGCGGCGCGGGTCGGCAGGCCAGCTGCTCGACGACCAGCGGCCGCCGCGGGTCGTCGACGGCCTCCGCTGCGTCGACGCACCGCAGGCACGCCGTCAGGCCGGGCTCGACCAGCGGGCCGAGGCGCAGCGCGCCCGGCCGGCCGGGGCCGGCGAGCAGCAGGTGCGGGGTGCCGTCGGCCACCCAGTCGTCGAGCACCGCGCGGGGGACCGGCGCGGCCGAGGCCAGCACGACCAGGTCGGGGGCCACGCCCGCGACGTCGGGCCCGACGCCGGCGCGCCGCAGCATCGTGTCGAGCCGCCGGATCCCCAGACCTCGGTCGACCAGGCGGACGGTCGGGGTCGCAGGACCAGCAGCGTCGTCGGGCGCCGGCCCGACGAGCAGCCCCGCGTCGGTCAGGGCCCGCACCAGCCCGGCCCGCGCGGGGTCGTCGACCGGCAGGCGCACGCCGTGCCGCAGCTCGTCGAGCAGCCCGAGCAGCCGCTCGTCGCGGCGCACGACGACGCGGGCGGGCGGGTCCAGCCCCACCTGCACGTGGTCGTCGTCGCGGCGCACGACGTGCACGCCGGGGGCCAGCCGGGCGGTCGCTCCACTCATGCCCCGGACCCTGGCACGCCGGGCGCCTGCGGCGCGGGCGTCGTCCACAGGCCCGGCGGACGGGCCGCCTCAGGCCTTGCCGAGCATCCGGTTGAGCTTGGTCCCGCACACGGGGCACACCGCCTTGGCCATGCGCCGCCCGTTGTCGCCGACCACGACCTCGCCCTGCGTCTCGCGCTTGTCGTTGCACCGCACGCAGTAGAAGTCGCCGCTCCAGGTGTCCGTCATGGCCGTCTCCTCCCGCCTCGGGCCGGGCGTCGGCGGTGACGCTACGCCACTACTGTCGTCGCCATGGCCGACCTGACCCACCTCCGTCTCGAGCGACCCGCCGACGGGGTCGCCCTGCTCGTCCTCGACAACCCCGACCAGCGCAACGCGATGTCGGTGCCGATGACCGAGTCGTGGGTCGCGGCGGTCGGCGAGCTCGCGGCCGACCGGAGCGTGCGGGCCGTGGTCGTCACGGGGGAGGGCCGCGCGTTCTGCTCCGGCGGCGACACCAGCTGGCTGGCCTCCGAGCCCGGTGCGGGTGTCGACAGCCTCCGCGACCGGATGCTGCCGTTCTACCGGGCCTGGCTCTCCGTGCGCCGGCTCGAGGTGCCGGTGCTCGCGGCCATCAACGGCGCGGCCATCGGGGCCGGCCTGTGCCTGCCGCTGGCCTGCGACCTGCGCTTCGCCGCCCGCGGCGCCAAGCTCGGGGTCCCGTTCGTCTCGCTCGGCCTGCACCCCGGCATGGCCGGCACCTACCTGCTGCCCGACGTGGTCGGCGAGGCCGCCGCCCGCGACCTCATGCTCACCGGCCGGCTCGTCGACGCCGACGAGGCGCTCGCGCTGGGCCTGGTCTCCCGGGTGCTCGAGCCGGAGGAGCTGCTCGGTGCCGCGCTCGAGACCGCCTCCGGCATCGCGGCCACGGCCCCGGTCGCGAGCCGGCTGACCACGCTCGCGCTGCGCCAGCGGCACGCCTCGATCGAGGCGGCGCTGCAGTGGGAGGCACTGGCCCAGCCCGTCACCCTGGCCACCGAGGACCTGCAGGAGGGGATCCGGGCGGTGCAGGAACGTCGCGCGCCGCGGTTCACCGGTCGCTGAGCGGGTGACCGGCTGCCCGGTCGGCCCGGCACGACAGGTGGCCCCCGCGCCGCCTCCCGACACCCGCCTTCCCCTTGCGAGTGTCGCTCGCCGGCCCGAGGGCCATCTGCGCGCAACGCTAGGGACCAGCGGCCCGGCCGGTCAACGTCGCGCCGTCCCCACCTGTGGAGGAGGCTGTGGACAAGGGTGTGCACAACCCGGACAACCGGGGGAGAACCGCGGGGAGAGCCTGTGGAGACCGTGTGGACGACGCGGTGGGCGACCCGTCGTACGCTGCGCTGACCAGCACCGATGCTCGTCCACCGCCTGTGGAGGGAAGAAACTTCCGTGACCAGTGGCCCCCATCCCGACCCCGCGGCGTACGACGCCGGACCGGTCGCCGCGCTGCGCCGCATCGCCTTCCTCCTTGAGCGCCGGCGTGAGGACACCTACAAGGTCAAGGCCTTCCGCGGGGCGGCCGCCGCGATCCTGCCGCTGCCGGCCGAGGACGTGGCCCGGGCCGTCGAGGACGGCACCCTCACCGACGTGCCCGGTGTCGGCAAGAGCACGGCCAAGGTCATCGCGGCGGCGGTGCGCGGCGAGCAGCCCGAGCGGCTCGCCGAGCTCGAGCGCACCCACGCCGCGCCCCTGGCCTCGGGCGGGGTGGAGGTGCGGGCCGCGCTGCGCGGCGACTGCCACTCCCACTCCGACTGGAGCGACGGCGGCTCGCCCATCGAGGAGATGGCGATGACCGCCATCGAGCTCGGGCACGACTACCTCGTGCTCACCGACCACTCGCCCCGGCTCAAGGTGGCCCGCGGGCTGAGCGCGGAGCGGCTGGCGCGCCAGCTCGAGGTCGTCGACGCGGTCAACGAGCACCTCGGCGGCGAGTCCTTCACGCTGCTCAAGGGCATCGAGGTCGACATCCTCGACGACGGCTCGCTGGACCAGACCGAGGAGATGCTGCGCCGCCTCGACGTCCGGGTCGCCAGCGTGCACTCCAAGCTGGCCATGGACGCGGCCCCGATGACCCGCCGGATGATCGGCGCGGTCACCAACCCGCTGACCAACGTGCTCGGCCACTGCACCGGACGCCTGGTCACCGGTGGCCGGGGCACCCGCGCCCAGTCGCAGTTCGACGCCCGGGCGGTCTTCGAGGCCTGCGCGGAGCACGACGTGGCCGTGGAGATCAACTCCCGGCCCGAGCGCTGCGACCCGCCCGACGAGCTGCTCGCCCTGGCCCGCGACGCCGGCTGCGTGTTCTCGATCGACTCCGACGCCCACGCCCCGGGGCAGCTGGACTTCCTGTCGCTGGGCTGCGAGCGGGCCGAGGACGCCGGCATCGACCCGGACCGGATCGTCAACACCTGGCCGAAGGAGCGGTTGCTGGCCTGGGCCACCCGGTAGTTTCCGGGAATGGCCGAGGTGGAGGTGCGTCGCAGCAAGCGCCGCCGCCGCACGGTCTCGGCCTACCGCGACGACGACCACATCGTCGTGCTCATCCCGGCGTCGTTCAGCGCCGAGGACGAGCGTGAGTGGGTCGCCACCATGGTCGCGCGCATCGAGCGCCGCGAGCGGCCCGACACCCTCAGCGACGACGACCTGCTGCGCCGCGCCCTCGACCTGAACGACACCTACCTCGGTGGGCTGGCGGTGCCGGAGTCGGTGCGGTGGGTCACCAACCAGAACTCCCGCTGGGGCTCCTGCACCCCCGGCGACCGGTCGATCCGGCTCTCCGAGCGGCTGCAGCGGATGCCGGGCTGGGTGCTCGACTACGTCCTGGTGCACGAGCTGGCCCACCTGCTCGAGCCCGGCCACGACGAGTGCTTCTGGGGCTGGGTCGACCGCTACCCGCAGGCCGAGCGGGCCAAGGGCTACCTGCTGGGCTGGTCGGAGGCCTCGGCCGTGCGGCCCCCGTCGGAGTTCGAGCCGGTCGACTGACCGCGCCCCCCGGTGCCCAGCGCGGCGAGGGCCGCCGCCACCAGGGGCTCCAGGTCGGGCTCCGGCAGGGCGTCGACCGGCCACCAGCGCACGTCGAGCGACTCCTCGCTCACGGCGTACGACGCGCCGGCGGGCGCCAGGGCCACGAACCGCACGTCGAGGTGGTGGACCTCGCGGCCGTCGTCCGCGACGCCCTCGGGCGGGCGGCAGAACGGCACCGCGTGCTCGTCGAGGTGGACGGGCTGCGGGTGCAGCGCCAGGCCCGCGACGCCGGACTCCTCGGTCGCCTCGCGCAGCGCGGCGGCGTCGAGCCCGGGGTCGTCGGGCTCGAGGTGGCCGCCGGTCTGGAACCAGCGCCGCGCCTTGGCGTGCAGGGTGAGCAGGGTGTGCGTCCGGTCGGCCGACAGCACCAGCGTGCTCGCGGTCAGGTGGTCGGGCCGGCAGCCGCGGGACAGCCCGTCGGGGTGGGCGTCGAGGTGGGCGACGTACCGCTCACGCAACGCGGCCTGCGCGTCGCTCGGCGGCGTCCAGGCCCGCAGGACCGCCAGCGCGTCGGCGTGGGCGCTCACGCGTCCTTCTCGCCGTCGCCCTCCTCGCCGTCGCCCTTCGCGCCGAGGTCGCCGTCGAGCAGGGCGCGCAGCTCGGCGTCGAAGTCGTCCTCGCTCAGCGCGGCCGGGGCCGTGGCCTCCTCGCGGAAGCCCAGCGGGTCGTCGAGGTCGGCCGCGGTCGGCAGCAGGTCGGGGTGCAGCCACACGCCGTCGCGGGCCTCGGTGCCCTGCCGGGTGCGCAGCGAGCCCCACAGGGTGGCGGCGTCGCGCATCCGGCGCGGGCGCAGCTCGAGGCCGACGAGCGCGGCGAAGGTCTGCTCGGCGGGACCGCCGGCAGCCCGGCGGCGGCGCACGGCCTCCTGCAGCTTGGCCGCGGTGGGCATGCGGTCGGCGGTGGCCTGCTCGACGACCTCGTCGACCCAGCCCTCGACCAGGGCGAGCGCGATCTCCAGGCGCTCGAGCGCCGCCTTCTGGGTCGCGGACTGGGGGACGTCGAACATGCCGCCCTCGAGCAGCTGCTGGAGCGACTCGGGGTTGGTCGGGTCGACGCCGCGCAGCTGCTCCTCCATCTGCCGCTGCATGCCCTCGAGGTTGACCTCGACGCCGCGGGCGTAGTCGGTGACGGCGCCGATGAGGTGCTCGCGCAGCCACGGCACGTGGGAGAACAGGCGGTGGTGGGCGGCCTCGCGCAGCGCGAGGTAGAGGCGCACGTCGGCCTCGGGCACGTCGAGCCCGGCGGCGAACGCGGCCACGTTGGCCGGCACCAGGGCGGCCTTGCCGGGGGCGCTCAGCGGCAGGCTGATGTCGGAGGCGGTCAGCACCTCCCCGGCCAGCTGGCCGAGGCCGGAGCCGACCTGGGTCGCGAGCACCCCGCCGACGGCCTTGCCGAGGAACCCGATCAGCGGGCCGGCCTGGGCGGCGATCTCGGGCGGCAGCGCGCCGCTGAGGCCCTGGGTGGACTGCTCGGCGACGGGGCCGACGAGGACCTTCCACACGTCGAGGGTGCCCACCAGCCACTCCGCGCGGCTCCAGGCCGCGGTCGAGGTGACGCCGGAGGGGAACTCGGTGGCCGCGTCGAGCCACAGGTCGGCCAGGTGCACCGCGTCGGCCACCGCGGCGGACTCGGAGCCCGTGGGCACCGGGTCGGCCTCCTGGGCCGCGGTCTTGCGGGCCAGGTCGAGGGCGGCGTCCCAGTTGAGCGGCCCGTCGTAGGGCTGCATGAGGTTCTGGATCTGGCCGAAGAGGGCGCCGAGGTCGGGCATCCCGCCCCCGGGCCCGCCGAGGCCGCCCAGGGCCCCGAAGTTCAGTCCGCCGCCGGAGAAGAGCTGCTCGAAGGGAGTGCCCTTGAACGGGTTGGGCTGCTCGTCGTCGCGGTCGTCGGCCATGCACCCAACGGTACGCGGGTGGTGCTAGGGCGTGGCTCTCGATTCTCGGCGGATGCCGGCGGCGTCCGGGTGGTGCGATGGCAAGGCGCCGGAGCGCTGGCATACCGGGTCGTCTTCCGAGCGACGGCAACGCCGCCAGCGTGCCGCCCGGGCGTCGTCCGGCGCCGCCATGGGATCGAGAGCCATGCCCTAGGGTCGCCGCGTGACCGCCGCCCCTCCCGCCGCCGTGCGCCTGGTCGAGATCCGCGACACCCCGCTCTCGGTCGACGACGTGCTGGCGAGCCTCGACGAGTCCGTCGACGGCGGCGTCACGCTGTTCGTCGGCAAGGTCCGCGACCACGACGGCGGCCGCGGCGTCACCGGCCTCGACTACTCCGCCCACCCCAGCGCGCTCGACCGGCTCCGCGAGGTGTGCGCCCAGGTCGCCGCCCGGCACGACGTGCACGGCGTCTCCGCGATCCACCGCGTCGGCCGCCTCGGCATCGGCGACCTCGCCGTGGTCGTCGGCACGGCGGCCGCCCACCGGGGCACCGCGTTCGAGGCGTCCCGCGACCTGATCGACACCCTCAAGGCCGAGGTGCCGATCTGGAAGCACCAGGTCTTCACCGACGGCACCGACGAGTGGGTCGGCACGCCGTAGCACGTCCGCCGCATCGGCCGTCGCCCGACCTACCCTCGGGAGCATGGTCCTGCTCTGGCTGCTGCCCAGCGTCGTCGTGACGCTGGTCGCGATGGCCTGGATCGCCTGGGCCGGCCGCGAGGGCCGCGGGGTCGTCGACCGCGAGGTCGCGCTGCGCCGGATGGCCGACGTGCTCGACCCGCCGGTGCGCACCGGCCGGGCCGCCCGGCTGGCCCGTCTGCTCCCCGGCCGGCGCCGCGCGCGCCCCGTGCCGTCGTACGCCGTCCGCGCGCCGCGCGACCGCAGCACCGGCCTGGCCGTGCGACCCTCCCGCAGCACCTCCACCGGCACCTCGACCAGCGCCTCCGCCGGACCAGTGACCGGAGCGGTGGGCGAGGCCCCGGCCGCACCCCCAGCCCCACCCGCCCCACGGGCCGAGCCTCCGCGCCGCCGGGCGTCCTGACCCGGCGCCACCCCCCGAGGGGGTTGGGACCGGATGAGAGGCTTCGCGCATGACTCAGCGCCTGTGGGCCGCCATGGTGGCCGTGCCGGCGGTCGTCGCCCTGCTGGTCTACGCCTCGATCGGGACGCTGCCCTACGCGACGTACGCGCCCGGCGAGACCGTCGACGTGCTCGGCACCGACGGCAGCGCGTCCGACGCCGAGATCATCCAGGTCGACGGGCACCCGGTCTACCGCGACGACGGCGGGCTGCTGATGACCACGGTGCGGGTCTCCCCGCCGGTGCCGCCGGGCACGCCGAAGGGGGAGAACCTGTGGAGCCTGATGGCCACCTGGTTCGACCGCGACAGCGCCGTCTACCCCTACGACGACGTGCACTCCGAGGACGAGACCCCCGAGAGCAGCCGCGAGCAGGGGCAGCAGCAGATGACCGGGTCGCAGGACACCGCCATCGAGGTCGCGCTGTCGGAGATGGGGGTCGAGGTGCCGCAGACGATCGAGGTCAGCGAGCTCACCGCCGGCCTCCCGGCCGCGGAGGTGATGGAGGTCGGTGACGTGCTGCGCAGCGTCGACGGCACGAAGGTCACCTCCGCCGAGCAGCTGGTCACCCTCATCCGCGACGCCCCGGCCGGCACCCCGCTGCGCATCGGCATCACCCGCGACGGCACCGAGCAGGCGGTGCGCGTCACCCCGGTGCGGGCCGACGACGGCCGCGCCCTCATCGGCATCCAGCCCGCCGTCGCCGACTACCAGTTCCCCTACGAGGTGAAGATCAACATCAGTCCCGCCATCGGCGGCCCGAGCGCCGGGTTGATGTTCTCCCTGGCCGTCTACGACACCCTCACCCCGGGCTCGCTCACCGGCGGCCGCACCGTCGCGGGCACCGGCGAGATCAACCCCGACGGCACCGTCGCCCCCATCGGCGGCATCCAGCAGAAGATCGCGGGCGCCCGATCCGACGGCGCCCAGCTCTTCCTGGTCCCGCCCGCCAACTGCGCCGACGCCCTGGGCGCCGACAACGGCGACATGCGCCTGGCCATGGCGACGACGATGCACGACGCCCGCCTCGCGCTGGAGGAGTTCGCCGAGGACCCCGACGCCGACCTGCCGTCCTGCACCGACGCCGACCAGGTGCTGGCCGGGGCCGCCCGATGAGCCTCACCGACGACCCGCGCTGGGCCGACCTCGACGCCGACCCCGCGCTGGCCAGCGCGGTCATCGAGATCGAGCAGCACCTCGCCACCGACGGCTGGGACCAGCCCGCCCGCCTGTACGCCCTCGTCGACACCGCCCGCCTCGTGGTGGAGGAGCCCGCGCTCGCCGCGGCGATGGGCCTCGACGCCAGCTCCGAGCAGGGCTCGCTGACCGCGGTCGAGCAGGAGCAGCTCGACCCGCAGGTGCCGCTGGAGCAGGTGCTCGAGACCGTCGTGTGGCCCGAGGCCGTCGCGGGGTGCGCCGCCATGGTCGAGCGCCTCGTGCTCCCGCCCGGCGCCGACGACCAGATCCCCGAGGGCGCCGAGGCCGCGCAGGCCTGGGCGCGCGAGCACCCCGACCGCCAGGAGGTGCGCATCGTGGCCGCGGTGACGCGCACCGGCTCGGCGTACTGCGCCCTGCGGCTGCGCGCGCACGACGACGACGCCTCGGTGGTCGGCGGGCCCGACCTCGTGCCGGGCCTGCTCGAGCTGCTGCGCACCACGTTCACCGACACCGAGACCGACCAGCACGACGACCAGCACGACGACCAGAAGGACCAGACGCCGTGAGCGAGCTCTTCGACGACGACCCCCGGGCGACGCCCCCGGCCCGCAGCCAGGGCGGGCGCTCCCGGGCCCTGCTGATCACCCTGGGTGTCGTGGTGGCCGCGATCTTCGCCGTCACCGTCTTCTCCTCGATCTACACCGACCGGCTCTGGTACCAGTCCGCCGGCTACGGCCAGGTCTTCAGCACGATGCTGTGGACCCGCGTGGTGATGTTCGTGGTCTTCGGCGCGGTGCTCGGGGGCGCGGTCGCGCTCAACGTCTACCTCGCCTACCGCTTCCGGCCGCTGTTCCGGCCCTCCTCGCGCGAGCAGTCCAACCTCGACCGCTACCGCGACGTGGTCACCCCCATCCGCACCTGGCTGGTCGTCGGGCTCGCGCTGGTCGTCGGCGCCTTCGCGGGCGCCTCGGGCCTGAGCCACTGGAAGACCTTCCTGCTGTGGCGCAACGCGCCCGAGGTCTCCGAGACCGACGCCTACTTCGACAAGAGCATCGGCTTCTACCTCTTCGACCTGCCCTGGTACCACTTCGTCGTCGACTTCCTCATGGCCACGCTCGTGCTGGGCCTGGTCGCCGCGGTCGTCACGCACTACCTGTACGGCGGCATCCGGCTGCAGGTCACCCACGACCGCTTCTCCGGCGCGGCCCAGGTGCAGGTCTCGGTGCTGCTCGGCCTGTTCGTGCTCGCCAAGGGCGTCGACTACTACCTCGACCGGTTCGACCTGGTGACGGAGAAGAACGGGCTGTTCACCGGCATGAACTACACGGCCGAGAACGCCGTGCTGCCCGCCCGGAACATCCTCATGGTCGTCGCCGTCATCTGTGCGGTGCTGTTCTTCGTCAACGTGTGGCGCCGCACCTGGCAGCTGCCGTCGGTGGGCCTGGCGCTGCTGGCGCTCTCGGCCATCCTGATCGGGATGATCTTCCCGGCCGTGGTCCAACAGTTCCAGGTCAAGCCGTCGGAGGCCGACCGCGAGCGCGACTACATCGCCGAGAACATCAAGGCGACCCGCGACGCCTACGACATCGACATCCCGCCCGAGGACACCGAGCCCTACTCGCCGACGAGCGCGCCGCCGACCGACCTGGCGCAGTTCATCAGCAACACCAGCTCGGTGCCCACCTCCGACCCGCGGCTGCTCTCGCAGGCCTTCGAGAACCAGCAGCAGCAGCGCGGCTACTACTCCGTCCCGCCGGTCCTCGACGTCGACCGCTACGAGGTCGACGGCGTGCAGCGCGCGATGGTCCTCGGACCGCGCGAGCTCAACCAGTCCGCGCTGCCCGACGACGCGACCAACTGGTCCAACCTGGCCACCGTCTACACCCACGGCAACGGCGTCATCGCGGCGTACGCCAACCAGCGCGACCGCGAGGACGACCCCGTCGCCTCGACGGGGTCGGAGGGCTCGAGCCAGCCGCAGTACGCGCAGGGCCTCAACACCGAGGACGACCTCACCGAGAGCATCGGCGAGTACGAGTCGCGCATCTACTACGGCGAGGAGAGCCCCGACTACAGCGTCGTCGGCAAGGCCAGCGAGGACGCGGGCGACGTCGAGCTCAACCTGCCGGTGCCCGGGTCCGACCTGGGCGAGCGGACGACGTTCGGCGGCGAGGGCGACGCCTCGGTCGGCAGCACGTTCAACAAGCTGATGTTCGCCATCAAGTTCGGCGAGCCCAACTTCCTGCTCTCCGAGCGGGTCAACGACAACTCCAAGGTCCTCTACGTCCGCAACCCCACCGAGCGGCTGGAGAAGGTCGCGCCGTGGCTGACCGTCGACAGCGACCCCTACCCGGTGATCGTGCCCGGCGAGGGCGACGCCGAGGGTCGCATCCTGTGGGTGCTCGACGGCTACACCACCACCGACCGCTTCCCCAACGCCCAGCGCGAGTCCTTCGAGTCGATGACCGAGGACGCGCTGCAGAGCGAGACCGGGGCGCTGCAGACGGTGCCCACCGACGAGATCAACTACATGCGCAACGCCGTCAAGGCGACCGTCGACGCCTACACCGGCGAGGTCACGATGTACGCCTGGGACGAGGACGACCCGATCCTCCAGGCCTGGCGCGACGCCTTCCCGGGCTCGGTCCAGGACAAGGACGAGATGCCGGAGAGCCTGCTCAACCACGTGCGCTACCCCGAGGACCTGTTCAAGGTCCAGCGCTACCAGTTCGCGCGCTACCACGTCACCGACGCCGGCGACTGGTACAACAACAACGACCGGTGGGTCGTGGCGAGCGACCCGGTCGACAGCAGCACCTTCCAGCCGCCCTACCGGCTCTTCGTCGACGGCGCCGACGGCCCCGAGTCGGAGAACTGGGCCCTCACCTCGGTCTACCTGCCGTTCGGCCGCAACAACCTGGCCTCGTTCGTGCAGGTCAACTCCGACGGCGCCAGCGAGGACTACGGCCAGATGCGGGTGCTGCGGCTCAGCAACGCCGACAGCGACTCCGAGAGCGACCAGACACCCGGCCCCGGCCAGGTGGCCAACCTCTTCGCCAACGACGACGGCATCAACAACACGCTGACCGACCTGCAGATCAACACCGAGGTCACCTTCGGCAACATGCTCACCTTCCCGGTCAACGGGTCGATGATGTACGTCCAGCCCGTCTACGCCCAGAACCGCAACACCGCCAACACCGCCTCGTTCCCGACGCTGCGCTACGTGCTGGTCAACTACGGCAACAACGAGCGGTACGTCGGGTTCGGCACCAACCTCGAGCAGGCGATCCGCAGCACCTTCGGCGGGTCGACCACGCCGACCACGCCGCCCGACGACGGTGGCAGCGGCGGGGGCCAGCCGCCCGCGGGCGAGCAGACGCTGCAGCAGCTGCTGGACGGTGCGCTCGACGAGGCCTTCGACAACTTCGCGGCCGCCGACGAGGCGCAGTCCAACGGCGACTTCGCCCGCTACCTGACCCTGGTCGAGGCGGCGGGGGCCGCTCTCGACCGGGCCCAGGGCTACCGCGACGACATCGAGGGCGGGGCCGATCCCGACCAGCCGCCGGCGAACGGCGCGGGCGGGGAGTCCTCGGAGGACCCGTCGGCCAGCCCGTCGCAGGCGCCCTCGCAGGGCGCGTCGCAGGGCTCGGCGGCGGCCTCGACCGAGCCCGAGGCCTCGGCCGGGCAGTGACGGTGGCCGCGGGCGGGGACGGGGTCGCCCCCGGGGACGACCCCGGGCTGGTCGACCGGTGCGTCGGGGTGCTCCTCGGCTCGGCGGCCGGCGACGCCCTCGGCGCGGGCTACGAGTTCACGACCCCCGCGGCCGACCTCGTGCCGGCGATGATCGGGGGCGGGCTCGGCGGGTTCGCGCCGGGGGAGTGGACCGACGACACCTCCCAGGCCGTGCCCATCGCCGAGGCCGCGGCGCGCGGCCTCGACCTGCGCTCGCCCGAGGCGCTCGACCACGTGGCCGGCCGGTTCGCCGACTGGTACGCCGAGGGGCCCGCCGACGTGGGCATCCAGACCGCCGAGGTGCTGCGGCGCGCCGGTCGGCACCCCTCGGGCGCGCAGATGGCCGAGGCCGCCCGCGAGGTCCACGACCGGACCGGGCGCAGCGCCGGCAACGGCTCGCTCATGCGCACCGGCCCCGTGGTGCTGGCCCACCTCGACGACCCCGACGCGCTCGTCGAGGCCGCCCAGGCGGTCGCCGCGCTCACGCACTTCGAGACCGTGGGACGCGAGGCGAGCGCCGTCTGGTGCCTGCTGGTGCGGCACGCCGTGGTCAGCGCCGCGCTGCCGTCGTACGACGACGTGGCGGGATGGGTGCCGGGCGACCGCGACCACTGGCGCCGGGTCCTGGCCGAGGCCGAGCAGCAGCCGCCGGGGGCGTTCACGACCAACGGCTGGGCGGTCGGGGCGCTGCAAGCGGCCTGGTCGGCCGTCGTGCACACGCCGGTGCCGGCCGAGCGGCCCGAGCAGCACCTCGTCGAGGCCCTCGGCACCGCCATCCGCATCGGCCACGACACCGACACGGTCGCGGCGATCGCGGGGGCACTGCTGGGTGGGCGCTGGGGCGCGAGCGCCGTGCCCGGGACCTGGCGGGGCATCCTCCACGGCTGGCCGGGCCTGCGGGCCGACGACCTCGAGTCGCTCGCCCGGCGCGCGATCGGGGCGGGGGACGTCTCCGCGGGGTGAGCCGTGGGGGAGGGAGACAGTAGGATCCCTCCGTCGTGCCGCCCGCGCGGCGGAGCAGCACAGAGAAGCGGAGCCCATGCCCTCGTCGTCCCCGTACTCCGGCGCCACGGAGGCAGCCGCCAAGCTGCGCCGCGACGCGGAGATGGCGGCCGCCGAGCAGGCCGCCGAGCGGCTGGCCGCCGAGGAGATCGCCACCGAGGCGATCCGCGCCCGCACCGAGGCCGAGCGGCTCGCACGCGAGCACGCCGAGGCCGCGGCCGCGGCCCACGAGGCCCGCACGGCGGCCGAGACGGCTGCGGCGACCTACGCCGAGCAGCGCCGGGCCGCCGAGGAGGCCGCCCAGCGCGCCGCGCTCACCCGTGAGGCCGCCGAGCGGTCTGCCCGCGACCACGTCGAGCTCGCCGAGTCCGAGGCCGCCCGTCGGTCCTCGGCCGAGCGGCACGCCTCCGAGCTGGCCGAGCGCGTGGTCGCCACGCTGGCCGAGCGCGAGGCCGCCGAGGCCGCCGCCCGCCGCGAGACCACCGCCGCCCAGGAGGCTGCCACCGCGCGGGCCCGGGCCGAGGAGAACGCCCGCTACCACGCCGAGCTCGCCGAGCAGGCCCTCGCCGACCGGGCCGAGAGCGAGCGCCGGGCGCTCGAGCTCTCCGAGGCGGGGGTGGCCGCCGCCGACGAGCACCTGGCCGCCGTCCGCGAGGCCCACGAGGAGCGCGACCGGCTCGAGCGCGCCGCTCGCGAGCAGGTGCGCGCCCGCACCGCCGCCGAGGAGGCCGCCCAGCGGCAGGCCACCCTCGCCGCCGACGCCCACCAGGCCGCGCGAGACGCCGAGCTGCGCGCCCGCAGCGTCTCCGACCAGGCCGCGGCTCGGGCCGAGGAGCACGCCGCCTTCGCCCGCCACGCCGTCGAGCAGCGCGAGGCCGCCGAGGCCGCGCTGACCGAGATGGCCGACGCGCGCCGGCTGGCCGAGCAGGCCGCCGCCGAGCAGTCCGCGCTGGCCGAGCAGGCCATGGTGGCCCGCGCCCAGGCCGAGGACCGCGCCCGTGAGCTCGCCGACACCGCGAGCGCCTCGGCCGAGGAGTACGCCGACTTCGTCCGTCGCGCCGCCGACGACCGCGACCTGCTGCAGTCGGCCGCGATCGAGCAGGCCAAGTCCCGCATCCGGGCAGAGGAGCTGGCCACCGAGCAGGCCGACCTCGCCCGCACCGCCCACGCCCAGTCCGCCGAGGCCGCCGAGGTCGCCCGGCGCGTCGCCGGCGAGGCGGCGACCGCCGCCGAGGAGCACGCCGCCTTCGCCCGCCAGGCGCTCGAGGAGCGGCGCGTGGTCGAGGCCCGGGTGCTCGAGATGGCCGAGGCCCGCCGCCTGGCCGACGAGGCCGCCGCGCTGCAGGCCGAGCTCGCCCGGGCCGCCGAGCTCGAGCGCACCCGCGCCGAGGAGCACGCCCGCGAGACCGCCGAGCTGGCGAGCCGGTCGGCGGGGGAGTTCGCCACGTTCGTCGAGCAGGTCGAGCGCGAGCGCACGGTGCTGCAGGAGGCGGCGCAGGAGCAGACCCGCGCCCGCGGCGAGGCCGAGCGCGCCGCCAGCCGCCACGCCGGGCTGGCCGCCGAGGCCCACCAGGCCGCGATGGACGCCGAGCAGCGCGCCCGCGAGGTCTCCGAGCAGGCCGCGGCGGCCGCCGAGGAGCACGGTGTCTTCGCCACCCGCGCCCTCGAGCAGCGCCAGGCCGCCGAGCAGTCCGCCACCGAGCAGGCCGCCCGCGCCCAGCGGGCCTTCGCCGACCGCGAGCAGGCCGAGGTCAAGGCCCGCGAGCAGATCGAGCTGGTCGCCGAGGCCAACCGGATCGCCGCCGCCAGCGCCGAGCAGGCCGCCTCCGCGGCCGAGGAGGCCCGCCTGGCCAGCCAGCTGCGGCACTCCTCGGAGGAGTCGGCCCGCAAGGCCTCCCGCGCCCGCCTCGAGGCCGAGGAGTCGGCCCGCACCCTCGCGGCCGCCGCCGAGACCGCGGCCCAGCAGCGTCGCGAGGCCGAGCTCCGGGTGCGCGACGTGCACCAGCAGGCCGAGGCCCTCCTCGGTGAGCACCGCGAGTCGCTGCGCGTCGCCCAGGAGCAGCTGTCCTCCGCCAAGCGCGAGGCCGCCCAGCAGGCCCAGGCCCGCGCCGACGCCGAGCGCACCGCCGCCCGGCACGCCCAGGCCCGCGCCGAGGCCGAGACCCGCGCCGCCGACCTGGCCATCCAGCTGGCCGAGGCCCGCGCCCGGCTGCTCGCCGTGCCCCGGCCCGCGGCGGTCCCCGCGCCCGGTGGTGGCACCGAGCCCGAGCCCCAGCGGCGCCGCGAGCCGGAGCCCGAGCCCGAGCCCGTTGTCGAGGCGGTCGAGCCCGAGGTCGTCCAGCCCGAGCCCGAGGCGCCGGTCGAGGCCGAGCCCGACCCGGTCGCCGAGGAGCGCAGCGTCACCGACACCGCGGAGCGGCCGGCGGTCGTCGTACCGGTGGCGGAGGGGGAGGACGAGCGGCCCTCGTCGCCCAAGGCCGGACTGGCCGAGCGGGTCTCGGGCCTGCTGCAGCCGCGGGTCGTCAGCCGGGACGACGAGGCCGACGGGGACTACCACGACAGCCGCCACTACCGCCCGCTGGTGCTCGCCGCCTCCGGCGTGGCCGCGCTCGGGCTGGTCATCACGGCGCTGATGCTCATCACCGGCGGGTTCTCCGCGGGAGTGCTGCTCCCGCTGTTCGTCACGCTCGTCTCGGCCTTCGCCGTGGTGTGGCTCGGCGGCCGCTCGACCGAGGTGTCGCTCGAGCAGGGCACGCTCGAGCTGCGGCTGGGCGACGACCGGCGCACGTTCGACCTCACCAACGACGCCACGACCATCGAGACCTCGGGCGAGCCGGGCGAGCCCGGCTGGACCATGACCCTCGTGCGCCGCGGCCTCGGCCCGGTCGAGCTCGACGCCCAGGTCGTCGACCCGGTGCGGTTCGCCGCGGCCGTCGAGCACTGGCGTCCTGGCTCCTCCTAGCCCTACCGCTCGCCAACCTCACCCGGGCATGCTGAGTGACGTCCGTCACTCCAAACCGTGAGGTGGTCCCGTGGTCGAGCAGCAGTCCGGTCCGTACGACGTCGTCGTGGTCGGGGGAGGGTCGGCCGGCGCGGTCGTCGCCGCCCGCCTGAGCGAGGACCCCGACCTCCGGGTCGCGCTGGTCGAGGCCGGCGGGCCGCCCCCGCCGCACGCGCTGATGCCGGCGGCCGTCGCGTCGCTGCAGAACGACCCCGACGTCGACTGGATGTTCTCCGGCGACCCGGGTGGCGCGGGGGAGGGCGTGACCGACGGTCGGATGATGGTGCCCCGCGGCAAGATGCTCGGCGGCTCCTCCGGCCTGAACTACATGGCCTACGTACGCGGCCACCCCGGTGACTTTGACGGCTGGGCCGCCGGCGGCGCCAAGGGCTGGTCGTACGACGACGTGCTGCCCTACTTCATCAAGGCCGAGGGCCTGGTGCCGCCCGACCCGGCCGACGGCGTCGACATCGACGACGAGGCCCACGGCACCGACGGCCCGGTGGGCGTCTCGGTGCGCTCGCCGCGGCTGGCGGCGGCGGAGCAGTTCGTCGAGGCCGCCTCGGCTGCGGGCATCCCGCGCGGCGACTACAACGGCCGTGACCGCGGCGGTCCGCGCGGCCTGGCGTCGCTGTTCCAGACGACGACCAAGGACGGCAAGCGGTCCTCGACCTACACCGCCTACCTCGAGCCCGCCCTCGACCGTCCCAACCTGACGATCATCACCCACGCCCACGTCGAGCGGGTGCTGCTCGAGGAGGGCGGGGCCGGCCTGCGCGCCACCGGCATCCGCTACCGCGACGCCGACGGCGAGGTGCACGAGGTGCACGCCGGGCGCGAGGTGGTGCTCAGCGCCGGCGCGATCGGTTCCCCGCAGCTGCTGCTGCTCTCCGGCATCGGCCCCTCGGCCGAGCTGGCCGAGGTGGGCGTCGACTGCGTGCTCGACAACCCCCACGTCGGCAGGCACCTCAAGGACCACCTGCACATGCCGCTGTTCTTCCCGGCGCCGGGCATCGCGCTGACCATGGCCGAGATCGGCGTCGCCCTCGGCCCCGACGCGCTCCGCGCGCCCGCCGGCCCGCTGCCCGCCGACCCGGCCGGCGACGCCGACCTCCCCGAGGAGCTCGCCGCGCTCAAGGCCGAGGCCGAGCGCCAGCTGATGGCCTGGGCCACCAGCGGCCAGGGTCTCCCGTCCTCGTCGATGTACGACGCCGTGGCGTTCTTCTCCACTGGTCTCGGCGACCTGCACACCCACGACGCCCAGATCGGACTCCTCGCCTGCGGTTACACCCCCGACATCTGGCGCAACGTCTTCCGCATCGACCCCGACCGCTACTTCGACGACCCCGCCACCGCCCTCGCTGCCGACGCCCAGACCGTCGTGGTGCTGCCCAACCCGGTGCAGCCGCACTCGGAGGGCTCGGTGTCGCTCGCCAGCGCCGACCCCGCCGCCCATCCCGTCATCGACCTCAACTACTACGACGACCCCCACGACATGGACGTGATGGTCGCCGTCGTCCGTCGGGCACTGGAGGTGGTCGCGGCCTGGCCGGGCGACGGCCTCGGCGACATGCTCGTCCCGCCCGCCCTGGCCGAGAAGCACGGCCACCAGCCCGGCGCCGTACCGAGTGACGAGCTGCTGACCGACATGGCCCGCCACTACTCGCTGACGGTCTACCACGAGACCTCGACCTGCCGGATGGGCGACGTCGTCGACCCCGAGCTGCGCGTGCTCGGCGTCGCCGGCCTCCGCGTCGCCGACGCGAGCATCATGCCGACCGTGGTCAGCGGCAACACCAACGCCGCCGCGATCATGATCGGCGAGAAGGCCGCCGCGATGATCGCCGACGACCTCCGCGTCGAGCCGGAGGTCGCCGCCGGCTGACGGGACCGACCCCGATTTGAGCCGCTGCACCCCGTCCGCTAACGTTCTGTTCACCGACGCGGGGTGGAGCAGCTCGGTAGCTCGCTGGGCTCATAACCCAGAGGTCGCAGGTTCAAATCCTGCCCCCGCTACCATTCCGAGGGCCCTCACAGTTGTCGTGAGGGCCCTCGGTTGTTTTGGCGTAGTCGTGGTGATGCTCTCAGTCGTATCAACGGACGGGTTGCAGCGATCGTCCCCCGTGACGCCGTTACCCGGGGGTTGTGCTGACGCCCGAGGCGAAGAACGGCCTGAGGTGCTCGCGGAGCGCTGGGTCGCAGACATAGACGTAGGTGCCGCGCATGCCCCTCGTCAGGAGGACGGCGTAAACGTTCCGGACGAATCGCAGCACATCGTCGTCTGTGTACGTGATGCCCAGCATCCGATTGTTGGTGGCGCCGCGCGGGTCCCAGTAGTGCTGCCGATCGAAGACGATGCGGTCTTGATCGAACCGGAGATCGCGACCGATGATCACGCCGGCGTAGTTGAGGTCGTAGCCCTGAATGGTGTGGATCGAGCCGACCTGCTCAAGTGAGCCGGGTGAGTTGACCCAGTCCACGTCCACGGCGTTCCAGCGCAGCTGGAGCCCGTCGAGCTCGATGTCGACAGCAGTCCGGTCGCGTCGGGACGCGTAGGGCCACGCGAAACCGGCGAGCAGGCGGGAGAGCCCGACCTCGGCCTCACGCGCACGTATCTCGTTGCGCATCTCCGGCAGGTGGTCGAAGAAGCGCAGATCGTAGTTCTCGAACGATCGGGGTGCCGTGACGGTCCCGTCGAGCACGCCACGGACGTAGCCCACGTAGTCGCTCCCGGCCTTGACTCGCATCTGGGAGGTGAGGGGGTAGAACCGCCCGGCTCGTCGGCCTGACTCGACCAGGGCCTCGATGGCGTCTGTCGACAGGTCGGCCGGCCGTATCGCTTGTGCGCCGTCCACGAGGAGGATCTGGTGCCGGCTCTGATGATCAATCCAATCGAGCTGGGTGTACTTGTAGTCGTCCCTGCCGAACAGAGTCTCGTTGATCTGCCGGAACTTGGCGTTGAGTGGACCCGAGGGCTGGTTGGCGCGCTGGTTGAGTCGATGGGACTCGTCCACGATCAGGAGGTCGAACTTGTCAGGAGACGCGCCGACCTCGAACGGCGAGAGCACCTGCCGGGGGAGCAGCCCCGGAGTCTTTCGGAACACCTTCTTGATCGACTCCCGCAGCGACTGCTGGGGAACCACGAGCGCGGCTCGAAAGCCGCTGAGCAGCTGGGCGTAGCCCGGGACGAAGTATTCCGAGAGGAGCGTGTCCCTCTCGGGCGCGGCGTGCTCGTCGCCGGCTTGGATGTCAGCCAGCAGCTTCATCAGGAACACCGCCACCACGGTCTTGCCAGTTCCGGGGCCGCCTTGGATGACGATCCGGCTCGAGATCTCCTGCGCGAGGTCGTTGAAGAGTCCCGAGAGGATGTCGTCCACCGCGATTGCCTGGTCCTGGGTCAAGGCCTTGAAGGGCGAGAGCTTGAAGAGGTCGGTGTTCTCGATCTCGCGGATGGGGCGGGTGAAGGCGCCCCGCGCACGCAGCTCCTCGAAGATCGCGTGGAACGTCTCCCGGTAGCCGTCGCGTCCGAAGTAGTTGGACTCGGTGATGCCGCTGTTGCCGTTGAGAACCTGGTAGTGCCCGTCACCCGCAAAGAGGCGGATGAGGAACGACTCGAGGTCGAGGCAGGCGGACTTGTTGAAACGATCGTCGATGACGACGCGCGCGCCCTTCAACCTGGCCTTGTCAGAATCGATGTGCTGCTTGAATCGAGCGGCCACGTTCAGAGACTCGCCGACATAGAGGTCCCGCTCGTCCGAGAGCGCGTAGACCACGGGCCAGTTGCGGAACTGCGGGTCAGATCGGGCCCATCTGTCGATCTCGTCCCTGCGGAGCGAGACCTCCTCAATCCTGAAGCCGGTCATACCGGGTGCTCCGTCCGCGTGCGGAGTCGGCCGGATACTTCGATCGAGTGATCTCGAGCTTGTCGAGGATGATCTGCTCCGGATCGAGGTCGAGACGTGCGGCTAGGAGCAGGCAGTAGGTCATGACATCGGCGAGCTCGGACCTGACATCGGCCAGGTCGGCGTCGTCGTCCCACTGGAAGCACTCGAGCAGCTCACCCGCCTCGATCGCGACGCTCTTGGCGAGGTTCGAGGGCGAGTGGAATTGCGCCCAATCACGCTCAGCAACGAACGCCTCGATAGCCGTCCAGACTGACTGGCTCGTCATGCGTGCACCCTAGCCGCGGGAGGCCCGGGCCGACCGTCCTGCGACGTCGTGCGACCCGTCCGGGCCACTTCTGCCGGCCGATCAGACGAATGTGCAGCGTTCGCCGGACAGTTCAGCCACGAGCGACCTAATCTCTCCGGGTCCTATACTTTCTCGACCCGGAGATCCCCTTGTCTCGTCGACCCGTCATCGGCCTCTCGGCCCTTGTCTCGGCCCTGCTCATTCCCCTGGCATCCATCGCTGGAGCCCCCGCGGCCCACGCTGCCGACCGCGACTGCAGCGACTTCGGCAGCCAGCGTGATGCGCAGATCTTTTTCCTGCAGCAGGGGGGACCCTCCTCGGACCCGCACCGGCTCGACGCCGACGGCGACGGCATCGTGTGCGAGTCCAACGGGGGCGCGACGTACTACGGCACCTCGCTGCCGGGTGGCGGGAGCAGCCCGGCTCCGGCCCCGGCTCCGCCGAAGCCGAAGATCAAGAACGTGCGTTCGACCGTCGACCTCACGGTCGCGCCTCGCGCCCTGGTGGCCGGAGAGCGGTTCCGGGTGACGGTCAAGGTCCGGCCCGCGATCAGCCGCAAGGTCGTCCTGCAGCGCAAGGTCGACGGCCGCTGGCGGTCCTTCGGCTCCGGCACGACCAGCAAGCGGGGCGTGACGCACGGAGACTTCCGCGCTCCGAAGGCCTCGACGACCTACCGCGCCGTCGTGGCCACCCTGGTCCGTGGCACCTCGCGCTACTCCACGGCCACCAGCCGGCCGCGAACGGTCGGCGTCCAGCAGCAGCGGGTGACGCTGGCGTTCGCCGAGCCGGCGGCTGCTGCGGGCGCGGCCGCCCAGGCCGTCGTGCGCGTCTCGCCGGTGCGCCCCGGCCGCACCGTGGCGCTGCAGCGCTGGAACGGGAGCGGCTGGGTCGGCGTCCGCAACGCCAAGGTCGACTCCCGCGGACAGGCCGTCATCCCGACGACCGCTCCGCTCGGGCGCACCGGCTTCCGCGCCGTCGCCCTCGCCCACGCCGGCGCGGCGGCGGTGTCGTCCTCCGCAGTGGCCCTCACCGGGTCCGACGCGACGCCGCCCCCCGCGCCGTACGGCCTCACCGCCACCCCCGGCAACGGCAGCGTGGTGCTGAGCTGGTCGCGCACCGCCGTCGCGGACTTCGCCCACGACGAGGTGTGGATGAGCGCGGGCGGTGGCCCGTGGCAGGTCGTCCAGACGACGGGTGGCACCGGTGCCGTGGTCGACCGGCTCGTCAACGGGACCACGTACTCCTTCACGGTCACCAGCACCGACACCTCGGGTAACCGGTCCGCGGTGGCTCCGGTCGTCGCCACCACCCCGACGTTCCCGCCGGTCGACTGACGTCGGATCCGGTCCTCGCCGAGCGACGCGCATGCGCCCGGACGCGTGCGACGACGTGGGTCAGCGGGGCTTGCGGCGCACGGTGGAGGTGGAGAGCACCGCGTCGTGGTCGGAGTGCAGGTTGCGCAGGTAGGAGTAGCCGCGCGACTGCAGCCGGTTCTGACCGCGCGGCTTGATGAAGTGGTAGACGTAGTCGATGTGACGGCGGCCGCCGCTGCCGTGGGTGCCGGAGCCCTTCACGCCGTGGATGGTGTAGCAGGACCGGAGTGACGGCAGGGCGCTGCGCTTGGCCTTGTCCTCGAACATCGCGAACGGGAACTGAGGCGTGGGCTTGCGTCCACCCGTGCGGTCGCTGTCGCGGGCGTAGTCGATGTTGAGGTCGCCGGTCAGGACGACCTCGAGGCCGGCCTGCGCCGAGAGGGCCGCGCCCACCGCGGTGGTGAAGATCTGGTCGAAGACCGAGGGCAGCCGGCCGTCGGGCGCCTTCGGCCGGACCCTGCTCTCGATGTGGGGCGGCAGGTGCATCGAGCAGTGGACGATGCCGACCCCCGTACGGCGGTGCACGAACCGGCCCCACACCGAGGAGTTCGGGATCGGGCCGGCGGCGCCGTTGATGTCGTCGCTGTACCAGCTGCCCTTGTCGGCGATGTCGAAGACGGACTTGCGCGCCAGGACGGCGTTGTCGCTGAGGTTGGTGCCGGGGAAGTGCACGAGGTGGAAGCGGTTGACGTCGGCCCAGTAGGCGAGCGGGATGGCGCGGTCGACGTCCCAGACCTCGTTGAGGCCGATCAGGTCGGAGCGGAGGCCGACCTGGCCGAGGTCCTCGAAGAACTTCCGGTCCGACATGCTGTAGGGCAGGTTGACCTGCGCGACGCGGAACGAGCCGGTGCTCGCGGCCTCCGCCGTCCCGGCGCCGATCAGCGGAGCGGCCGCTGCCCCCGCCCCCAGGGCAGCACCGCCCAGGACGAGTCCACGACGGGTGAGAGCGGTGGACGGTACGGCGGGCTCGGGTGCGGACATGGCGGCCTCCGGTCGTGCTCGTGGTGCGGACGGGGCAGCACTACCCGCGGGCGATGGGGGTCAACCGGGTCGTGGTCTCGAGACAGGACTTCGTCCTTCCTCGACCACCGTGGGGTGCGGTCGGGTCCGTCGGCTGCGGAGGTCTCGAGGCTCGTCGCTGGCGCTCCTCGCACCTCGACCAGCGTCAGCGGGGCAGGCGGAGGACGCCGGGCGGGCGGGGGACGGGGTTGGGGCGGCAGGGCTCGGAGTGCATCTGGGCGCAGGAGGGGAGCGCCTTCTTCACGTTGGCGCGCGGCAGCAGGCCGAGGACCAGGCGGGAGGGGAAGCGCTTGCCGGAGTGCACGGTGACCGTCTGGGGGGTCAGGTTGGACAGGAAGCCCCACAGGCCGGTGACGCCGGGGTTCTCGACGTACATGCGGACGCTGGAGCCGGCGCGGAAGGTGTGGCCGAAGGGCATCACCTCGACCCGCGCGAGCTGCGGGCGGCCGGGCGTGAGGAAGCGCTGGGCCTTCGCGGTGTGCGGGTGCCAGGGGCGCAGGGCGGTCGAGCGGCGGGCGTCGAGGGCGCGGTGGGAGGCGCGCAGCCAGCCGCGCTGCACGTAGACCTCCTGGCCGTCGGGCCGCACCTCGGTGATGGTGACCTGCAGGTCGACGTCGCGGGCGGTGCTGGAGATCCAGAGGTCCGCGCTCGAGCTGCCGTACGTCGTCATGGTCCGCGCGAGGCGGGGGGAGGTGAAGACGGCGCGGCCGGCGCCGACGTACGGCTGGACCGACCAGGTGTTGACCCGCAGGTCCTCCTCGAGGTTGACCGCTGAGGTGTCGACGACGGCGGGTGACGGCAGCGGGTAGAGGAAGGGGCGGCCGTCGGCGCGGGCGACGGGCGTGGCGCCCATGGAGCCGCCGGGGCGCAGGTAGAGCGGGGTGGCCTCGACCTTGACCGGCAGCGAGCGGCGGGTGGTGACGCTGCGGGGCAGCTTGGCGTTGGTGGTCTCGTGCCAGACCTGCACCTTCGGCGTGCGGCCGAAGCCGTTGCGGATGCCCTTGACGTGGAAGTCGTAGAACCGCGCGAGCGTGTCGAGGACGCGCGGGGAGAACTGGTACATCAGGTGGTGGCCGTTGGTGGAGATCATCCAGGTCTTGCGCGGGTCCATCCGCTCGAAGAAGTGCCCGCCGCGGCCGCCGGTCTCCTCGTCCTGCCAGCTCTGCACGACCAGGGCGGGGACGTTGATGCGGCCGGCGCGCGGCGCGATGCTGTGGGAGCGGTGCCAGCCGTCGGCGAACGGGTGCCGCGGCGCCTGGACGGCGAGCTGGTTGCCCGCGTTGCCGGGCACGTGTGCGGCGGCGGTGGCCAGGCAGGCGAGGTCGCCGTCGGCGGCGGCCTTCTGGCCGCCGGTCAGCCAGTCCTGGTTGAGCGCGAGGCCCCACTCCGGCGGGAAGACGGTGTTGTAGATGCCGCCGGGGAAGCCGATGTCGCGGTAGGTGTCGCCGACGATGTTGGCTGGGGTGATGGCGACGAGGTGCTTCGGGCGCTCCGCGGCGACCCAGGCCTGCATGATGCCGCCGTAGGAGTAGCTGTACATCGCGACCCTGCCGTTGGACCACCGCTGGCGGCCGGCCCAGTCGACGGCGTACGCGCCGTCCTTGCCCTGCTGGCGGTTGAACAGCTCCCACGTGCCGGTCGAGCAGGCAGAGCCGCGCAGGCTGACGCCGATGACGGCGTACCCCTTGGCCAGCATGCGGGGCACGAAGGTGTCGTTGGCGCGGGTGGGGTCGCTGCCGGCGAAGTAGCCCTCGTACTGCATGAGCGTCGGGAAGGGGCCCTTGCCGCGGGGGAGCAGCAGCGTGTACTTCAGCCGCGTGCCGTCGGGGAGCCGGATGTAGCCGGCGGACTTCGTCGTGCCGGCGGGCAGCGGCGCGGGGACGGGCCCCGTGGCGACGGTGACGGTGGCGGGGGCGGCGACGGACGGGCCGCTCGTGGCCACCAGGGCTGGGGTGAGCAGGCCGAGCAGGAGCAGCAGGACCGTGGCGGTACGACGCATGCGGGGTTCCTCGGGGTCGGGTGGTGCGGGGAGGGAGCAGGAGAGAGGGTCAGCCGACGAAGCGGTGGCCGGCGAAGAAGGCGGGGCCCTGGCCGTCGCCGACGGTGCCGAGGCCGCTGGCGCCCCACATGGAGCCGACGGCGGGGGCGTCGGAGCCGCTGCGGAGCACGGCGTTGACGGTGACCAGGCCGGCGCGCAGCCGGCGGCCGACGGCGCGCGCCTGATCACGGTCGGCGCCGAAGACGTAGCCGACGAGGCCGTAGGCGTGGTCGTTGGCGCTGGCCACGGCCTCGTCGAGGTCGCCGTAGGTCCGGACGAGCAGCACGGGACCGAACACCTCGTCGCGCAGGCTCGCGCCGCGGTCGGCCAGCACGACGGTGGGCTGCAGGAAGAGCCCCTCGCCGTCGGGCAGGGTGCCGTAGCGGCGCACGTCGCACCCCAGCGCGGCGTACGCCGCCACCTGCCGCTCGAGGTGCGCGCGGTGCCCGGGGTGGGCGAGCGGGCCGGTGGTCGTCGCGGGGTCGTCGGTGCGGCCGAGCATCACGTCGGCCAGGGCCGCGTCGAGGGCGGCGAGGTGGTCGTCGAGGCGGTCGGCGGGCACGACGAGGCGGCGGGGGCCGACGCAGACCTGGCCGTTGAGGAGCTGGAGACCGAACGCGACCTCGGCCGCGACCTCGGCGGGGTCGGCGTCGGGCAGGGCCAGGACGGGGTTGTTGCCGGAGAGCTCGAGGTCGGCGGGCTTGAGCTGGGCCGCACAGGCGCGGGCGACCTCGGTGCCGCCGGCGACACCGCCGGTGTAGGAGACGGCGCGGACCCGCGGGTCGGTGACCAGCGCCTCGCCGACCTCGCGGCCGCCGTGCACCACCTGCACCAGGCCTGCGGCCAGCCCGGCTGCCTGCACCGCCTCGGCGAACGGGCCGGAGAAGTGCGGCGCCCACTCCGAGGCCTTGACCACGACCGGACAGCCGGCGAGGAGCGCGTCGACGGTCTTGGTGACCACGGTCGGGGCGGGCGCGTTCCACGGCAGCAGCACGGCCGCGGGGCCCCAGGGCAGGCGCCACTGGTCGGCCGGGCCGACGGCGCTGGTCAGCTCGGTGCGCTCCCACCCGGCCTCGAGGTCGGCCGCCGCCTGCTCCAGCAGGCCGACGCGGCCGCCGACGAGCGCCGTGGTCCAGGTGAGCGGGACGCCGGTGTCGAGGCTGTCGGCCGCGGCCAGCCGGTCGGCCCGGACCGAGAGCTCCGCCGCCAGCCGGCGTACGGCGGCGGCCCGGTCGGCGAGCGGCAGGCCGGTCCACGACTCCTCGGTGTGGACGCGCGACGCCGCGGCCACCGCGGCCTCGAGGGCGTCGGCGGACGTGGCGGCCTGGGCGTGCAGGTCGCCCCCGGTGTCGGAGTCGCACAGCCGCGGCTTGAGGGTCTCGGCCGGTGTGGCGAGGGTGCCGTCGACGAGCTCGCGGACGGTGCAGTCGTGCTCGGTCACGCGGGTGCTCCCATCAGCCGGGCGACCTGCTCGCCGACGAAGATGGCGGCGAGGTTGGTGTTGGCGCGCGGCGTCCACGGCAGCACGCTCGCGTCGGCGACGCGCAGGCCCTCGACGCCGACGACACGGCCGACCGGGTCGACCACGACGTGGGGCTCGCCGGCCGTGCCCATGGTGCAGGTGCTGGTGGCGTGCACGGTGTCGGCCACGTTGGCCAGCGCGAACGCGCGGAACTGGCGGTCGTCGAGCTCGGTCGCCGGGTCGAGGTCGGCGCCGAGGGTGAACCCGCCGGCCAGCGCCCGGAGCTCGGGCTCGCGGGACCAGGCCCGCAGCTCGTCGACGACCACCCGGAAGCGGCGCAGGTCGTCGTCGGTGGAGAGCATGTCGAACTCGACCCGCGGCTCCAGGATCGGGTCGGTGGTGGTGATCTCGACCGAGCCGGTGGAGCTGACGCGGTTGACCCAGCCCGCGATGCCGGCCACCGGGAGCCCGATGCCGAGCGCCCCGACGACGGCGACCATCAGGTCGTCCTGGCCGTCGGGCCCCTCGCCGACGCCGGAGGAGAAGCGCACGCAGAGCTGGCCGCGCTGCGGCCGGCCGGCGTAGTCGGGCGGCTCGTGCAGGTCGAGGGCGAGCGCGATGCCCGGGTGCTCCTGGAGGCCGAGTCCGACGGGCAGGTCGGCGCGCAACCGCACGCCGAGGTCGCGCAGCAGCCGCGACGGGCCGATGCCGGAGCGCTGCAGGATGGCGGGCGAGTGGATCGCACCGGCGCAGACCACGACCTCGCTTGCCGCGACGTCGACGTACTCACCGTCGACGATCGCCCGCACCCCGGTCACCCGCGGTGTGCCGGGGCCGTCGGTGAGCAGCACGCGGTCGACGAGCGCGCCGCCGCGGATCGTCAGGTTGGCGCGGTCGCGGGCGGGCTCGAGGTAGCCGTCGTTGGTGGAGACGCGGCGACCGTCGCGGCCGTTGTAGGCGTACGGCGACGCGCCGGTCGTGCCCGGGGCGTTGTGGTCCTCGGCCCACGGGTGGCCCAGGCGGGCGGCGATGGCGTCGGCGGCGGCGTCGAGGGGGCTGAAGTCCTCGCGGCGCGGCCGGGTGACCGGGATGGGGCCGCCGCGGCCGTGGTGGTCGGCGTCGCCGAAGTCGAGGTCGTCCTCGAGGGCGCGGAGAGCGGGCAGCGCCTCGTCGTACGACCAACCGGCGCAGCCGGCCGCGGCCCAGCCGTCGAAGTCGGCGACCGTCGGCCGGATCGCGAACATGCCGTTGATGGCCGAGCTGCCGCCGACGCCGCGGCCGCGCAGGTAGGCCGCGGGGTCCTGGACCGCGGAGCGGCGGGCCTCGAGCTTGGTGAAGGTGTGCTCCTCGGCCAGGCCCACGGTGGGCTGGACGCGGCCGGGCTCGATGCTGCGCAGCTCCTCGGGGGTGTCGGCGGAGCGGTAGTCGGGGCCGGTCTCGAGGAGGAGGACGGTGCGGCCCTCGTCCTCGGTGAGGCGGGCGGCCAGCGCGGCGCCGGACGAGCCCGCGCCGACCACGACGACGTCGTAGGCGCGGCCGAGAGCACCGGGGGTCATCAGCTCGCCTCCGTGGTCGGGTGGGGCGCGGGGGAGGACGCCGGCATCCAGCGCTCGAACCAGTCGACCGTGCGGGCCAGCGCGTCGAGCACGGCCGCGGTCTCGCGGGGACCGTGGCCGGCGGTGGGGTAGGTGACGCACGCGCTCGGCACGCCGCGCGCGGCCAGCGCGCGGTGCATCGCCAGGGCCTGACCGGGCGGGGTGGCGCGGTCGAGGGTGCCCGCCAGCAGGAGCGTCGGTGTGCGGACGGCCGCGGCGTGGGCCAGGGGGCTGCGCTCGACGTACTGGCCGGTGGGGAGCCCGCCGGGGCCGTGCGGCGACCCGTCGAGGAACAGCTCGTCCCACACGGGCATGCACGCGGTGCCGTGCTGCTGGGCCCAGTCGGTGACGGGGTGCTGGGCGACGGCCGCGGCGAACCAGTCGTGCCGGGTGACCAGCCACGCGGCGAGGTAGCCGCCGTAGGACCCTCCGGTGAGGCCGACACGGGTCGGGTCGACGGTGCCGTCGTCGACCAGCGACCGGACACCGGCGACCACGTCGTCGGCGTCGGCGCCGCCCATGTCGCCGACGACGGCGCGGGCGAACGCCTGGCCGCGGCCCGCGGAGCCGCGCGGGTTGGGCTGCAGCACGGCGTACCCGCGGTCGAGCAGGAGCGCGGTGGTCAGGCCGAGCGGGCCCCACGTGGCGCGGTGACTGGCGATCGGGCCGCCGTGCAGGAGCACGACGAGCGGGTGCGGGCCCGGCCCGTCAGGAAGGTGGAGCCACCCCTCGACCTCGAGCTCGTCGGGTGCGGTCCAGCGGTGGACGCGGGAGGTGCCGGGCAGCCCGACCGTGCTCGCGGGCAACGACGCGGCGACGTGGGTGCGGCCGTCGTCGTCGAGGAGCAGGACCTCGGGGCGGGTACGTGGGCCGACGTGGCTGAACGCGATCCGGCCGGGTCGGAACGACGCCCGCGGGTGCAGGCCGGAGGCGGTGGAGGCGACGCTCTCCCACAGGACGCGGCGATCGCCGGTCGCGACGTCGACGAACCCGAGGACCGTCGTCAGGCCCTCGAGCCCGGCGAACCCGACCTCGGTCTCGGAGACGAAGGCCGCGTCGGAGACGTCGGTCGGTGCGGCCAGGCGGCGGGTCTCGCCGGTGTCGAGGTCGAGCACCTGCAGGTCGCCCGCCACGAGGTCGCGGTCGCTGGCCACCGACTCGACCCAGGCGATCCGCCGCCCGGACGGCGAGGCGGTGACGGCCCCGACCTGCGCCTCGGGGCGTACGACGACGTGGTCGGTGCCGGTGGCCGGGTCGAGCAGGCGGAGGTCGGCGGCGTACCAGGCCGACTCCGAGGCCGACCCGTCGGAGCAGACCGCGAGCACCTGGGGGCCGGCCCAGCAGGCGTCCCACACGGTGAGGTCGGGGCGACCGACGGTGCGCGTCGCGCCGGTGGCGGGGTCGAGCAGCACGAGGCGGCGCCAGCAGGACGAGCCGTCGGTCGACTCGACGCGGGGCTCCCAGGGCTCCGCGCCGGGCACGAGCCCGGAGCCGGCGACGCCCGGCAGCTCGGAGCCGGGCTCGGCCACGACGAGGAGGAGGGCGTCGCCGTCGGGGGCCCAGGCGAGACGCTCGACGTGGCCGGTGACGGTGCGGTGCAGGTCGCCGATCCAGACGCCGGTGTCGTCGAGGTGGGCGAGCCTCGAGCCGTCGGGAGACCAGGCGGGGAGGCGGCCGTCGCGCTGCCGGTCGGCTGCGGCCGGGTCGGGGCCGGCGGCGCCGTACGTGGTGACGACCCCGCGGGCGGGGGCGAGCAGGTGATCGCGGACCTCGGCGACGGCGGCCACGCGATCGTCGGTGGGGTGCAGGGCGACCGAGCCGGCTGCGACCGGGCGGCCGAAGGTGCCGGCGAGCCGCGCCTCGGCGTACGCCACGACCGCGTCGTTGCCGCTCGGCCTGGCCATCGGTGGTCCTCTCGCCGGCGCGTGTCCGGCAGGGTGCCGCGCGCCGGACGATCGTCACCCACCCGACGGGACGCGTCAACCAGTTGGGCCAGATTGCGTCATAGTTTGTTGGGACACGACGCGGATGGGCGGGGTGGGCCTATCATCCGCGGGTGCAGCGCATCCAGCTCAGCGAGACGTCCGGGGTGCCGGTCTTCCGCCAGATCATCGACCAGGTCGTGTTCATGATCGAGGCGGGCGAGCTGCGCGACGGCGACCGGCTGCCCAGCAGCCGGCTGCTGGCCACCAACCTCGAGGTCAACCGCAACACCGCCGCCCGCGCCTACGCCGAGCTGCGCCGGATGGGCCTGGCCACCTCGCAGGGTCGCGCCGGCATGGTCGTGACCCGCTCGGCCGAGGTGCGCGACGCGTTCGCCGACCACGAGCAGGCCGTCGCGCTGCTCTCCGGGCCGGTGCGCGAGTGCCTGGCACTGGGCCTCGACGCCGACGAGATCAGCCGGATCGCCCGGCACGAGGCCCTGGCCGCCCAGCAGGCGGAGGTGCAGGTCGGGTTCGTGGAGTGCAACGACGAGCGCGCCGAGACCTTCGCCCGCGACCTGTCCGAGACCGTCGGGGCGAAGGTGCGCCCGCACGTGCTCGGCGCCTTCGAGCCCGCCGAGCTGGGCGACCTCGACCTGGTGGTGACGACGTTCTTCCACCACGCGGAGGTGCGCCGGCTGGTCCGCTCGGTCGAGGCCGACCCGTTGCCGGAGGTGCTGGCCATCGTGGCCGCCCCGCACCTGCGCACCCTGACCCGGCTCTCGGCCCTGCCGTCTGACAAGCGCATCGGCATCCTCTACTCCACCGAGCACCAGGCCGAGCTCATCGGCCAGTCGCTCAGCGACTCCGGCCTGACCAACGTCTCGGTCGTGCGCGAGACCAGCGACGAGGCGCTGGCCGGGTTCGACGTCGTCGTGGTGCCCAGCGAGGACCCCGAGCTCAACGCGCTCGTCAAGGACCGCTCCAAGGTGCTGGAGTTCGGCAACGTGCTCGACCCGGCGAGCCGGCGCATGGTCTCCGACGTGGTCGACGACCTGCGCGAGCGGCGTACGCGGGAGGGCTGAGGCGCCTCGCCCGAGGGCTCGCTCAGGCGCCGCCGGCGGCCAGCACCGACCCGATGGAGGCCTCCAGGACGTCGAGGCCCTGGTCGAGCTCGTCCTCGCTGATCGTGAGGGGCGGGGCGATGCGGAAGACGCCGCCCATGCCGGGCAGCTGGACGATGTTCACGTGCAGCCCGCCCTCGAGGCAGGCGGCGGTGACGGCAGCGCCGAGCTTGTCGGCGGGCGTCCGCGACTCCTGGTCGGTGACCAGCTCGAGACCACGCAGCAGGCCGCGGCCGCGCACGTCGCCGACGACGTCGTACCGCTCGCGCATCGCCTCCAACCGGCCGCCGAGGTGCTCGCCGAGGCGCCGGGCGCGCTCGACGAGGCCGTCGCGCTGGATGACGCGCAGGACGGTCAGCGCGACCGACGCCGCGAGCGGGTCGGAGACGTGGGTGGTGAAGAACAGGAAGCCGCGGTCGTGGCAGACCGCCTCGACCTCCTCGCTGGTCACGACGACGGCCACGGGCAGCCCGCCCCCGAGGGTCTTGGACAGCGTGAGCAGGTCGGGGACGACGCCGTCGCGCTCGAAGGCGTACATCGTGCCGGTGCGGCCGAGGCCGGTCTGGGCCTCGTCGGCGATGAGCAGCATGCCGCGCTCGGCGCAGAGCTGGGCGAGCAGGCGCAGGTAGCCGGGGGGCGGCTCGATGATGCCGCCGGAGGACAGGATCGGCTCGACCAGGCAGGCGGCCAGGCTGCCCGAGGACTGCTGGTCGACCATCGCGAAGCCGTAGTGCAGCTCGGTCTCCCAGTCGTGAGAGCCGTCGGCGTGCCGGAACGGCGAGCGGTAGGCGTTGGGGGTCGGCAGGACGAGGTTGCCGGGCACCGGCGGGCCGTAGCCGCGGCGGCCGGCCGAGAACGTCGCCGACGCGGCGCCCGAGGTCATGCCGTGCCAGGACCGGTCGAAGGAGACGACCTCGTAGCGCCCGGTGTAGAGCTTGGCCATCTTGAGCGCGGCCTCGTTGGACTCCGCTCCGGTGGTCAGCAGCAGCACCTTCTCCAGCGGCTCCGGCAGGGTCGCCGCCAGCTCGCGGCCGAGGTCGACCACGGGCCGGCTCAGCATCCCGCTGTAGAGGTGGTCGAGCGTGGTCATCGACTCGTGCACGGTGGCCACGACCTCGGGGTGCGAGTGCCCGAGGATGGCGCTCATCTGGCCCGAGGTGAAGTCGAGGATCGGCGTGCCCGCCGCGTCGTAGACCCAGGAGCCCTGGGCCCGCTCGATGACGCGGGGGGTGAAGGCGGCGCCGTACCGCACGAGGTGGCGGCTCGCGTCCTGCCAGAACTGGTCGGTGCTCACGAGCGCCGAGCATGACTGTCATAGTTCGTTGTGTCAATCGGTTCCGGGAAGCGCTGGACCGGGTGGGCCACGACGACTACCGTCGGCGTCCGTGCCGACCCCGATCCCCGCCGCATCTGTGTTCGCCGGCCGGATCGGGTTCGACTGGCTGCGCCGCGACGGCGACGGGCTGCTGTGGGTCGAGGCCCGGCCGGCCCAGGGCCGCTCGGTGCTGGTCTCGTGGCAGCCGGGAGCCGAGCCCGTCGACCTCACCGCGCCCGGACGCTCGTGCTCGGCCCGCGTGGGCTACGGCGGCATCCCGTACGCCGTGGGCCCGGCCGGTGAGGTGTGGGCCGTCGAGGGGGCCGACCAGCGGGTGCGCTGCGCCCGGGGACCGCGGCGGGGCACCGCGGTGACGTCGACCGATGGCGACGTGCGGTGGGCCGACCTCGTCGCCACCGCCACCCACCTGTACGCCGTCCGCGAGACCCACCACGGCCCGCGCGCCGACGAGGTCGACAACGAGCTGGTCCGGATCGCCCTCGACGGCTCGGGCCGGCCCGCCGGGGAGCAGGTCGTGCTCGACGCAGGGCACGACTTCGTGGCAGCCCCCCGGGTCTCGCCCGACGGGCGACGGCTGGCCTGGATCACCTGGGACCACCCGCGGATGCCGTGGGACGGCACCGACCTCTGGGTCGCCGACCTCGTGCCCGAGGGGATCGCCGGCATCGCCGCGCCGCGCCACGTCGCGGGCGGGCCGGAGGAGTCGGTGCTCGAGCCGACGTGGACCCCCGACGGCGACCTCTTCTTCCACACCGACCGCTCCGGGTTCTGGAACCTTCACTCCCTCCAGCGTGGCCGGCTGGTCGACACCGACCACGACATGACCCCGCCGCCGTGGCACCTCGGCCTGCGCACCGTCGACTGCTTCCCCGACGGTCGCCTGGTCTGCACCTGGATCGCCGACGCGACCGAGCACCTCGGCGTGCGGCACCCCGACGGCCGTCTGGAGGAGCTCGCGACGCCGTACACCCGGCTCGGCTCGCCGACCGTGCTGGGCGACCGGGTCGCCGTCGTCGCGGCCGGTCCGCGCCACCCGGCGGCGGTGGTGCTCCTCGACCCGAGTGGGGGGCGGGTCGAGGAGCTCCGCCGCGAGCCCGTCGACGTGCCGTCGGCGACCAGCGAGCCGGTGGCGCTGACCTACCCGACGACGGGCGGCGACGTCGCGCACGCCTTCTACTACGCACCGCCCGGGCCGGCCGGCCCCGCCCCGCTCGTCGTCAACGCCCACGGCGGCCCCACCAGCCACGTCGTCCCCGTGCTCGACCTGCGCCGGGAGTTCTGGACGAGCCGCGGCTACGGCTACCTCGAGCTCAACTTCCGGGGCAGCACCGGGTACGGCCGCCGCTACCGCGACGCGCTCAAGGGCGAGTGGGGCGTCGTCGACGTCGACGACGCGGTGGCCGGGGCACTCCACCTCGTCGAGCGGGGCCTCGCCGACCCCGACCGGCTCGTGGTGCGCGGGTTGAGCGGCGGCGGCTGGCTGACCCTGTGCGCACTGGCCTTCCGCGACGTCTTCGCCGCGGGCGCCAGCAGCAACGGCGTCGCCGACGCGCACAAGATGGCCGCCGACACGCACAAGCTCGAGTCGCACTACCTCGACTCCCTCATCGGCCCGCTGCCGCAGGCGCGCGCGACGTACGACGAGCGCTCGCCCATCACCGCCGCCGACCGCATCGACGCGCCGCTGCTGCTGGTGCAGGGGGCGCTCGACGAGGTGGTCCCGGCCGACCAGGCCCAGATGATCGCCGACGTGCTCGCGGCGCGAGGGGTCGACCACGAGCACCTCGTCTACCCCGACGAGGGCCACGTGTTCGTGCGCGCCGACAACCTGGCCCACGCGCTGGAGGCCGAGGCGGCGTTCTTCGCGCGGTCGCTGGCGTTCAGCCCAGCTTGAACGGGTCGCGCGTGCCGCCGGTGAGCTCGACGTACACCGACTTCGTCTCAAGGTACTCCTCGACCGCCGCCGAGCCGTTCTCGCGGCCGATGCCCGACATGCCGAAGCCGCCGAAGGGCATGTTGGGCGCGACGACGCGGTAGGCGTTGATCCACACCGTGCCCGCCTTGATGGCGTGTGCGACGCGGTGGGCGCGGTGGACGTCCTTGGTCCACACCGCGCCGGCCAGGCCGTACGGCGTGTCGTTGGCCAGCCGGACCGCCTCGTCCTCGTCGGTGAAGGTGTAGGCGGTGAGGACGGGCCCGAAGACCTCCTCGCGGGCGATGGTGGCGTCGTGCTCGGCGACGACGACGGTCGGCTTGACGAACAGGCCGCCGAGGTCGGCGTTGGGCTCGCCGCCGGTGGCGATGGTCCAGCCCTCGTCGCGGGCCCCCTGGAGGTAGCCGAGCACCTTCTCGTACTGCGGCTGGTTGGCCACGGGGCCCATCTCGGTCGCGGCGTCCGTGGGGTCGCCCTGCTGGATGGCCTCGGCGCGCGCCACGACCTTGGCCACGAGCTCGTCACGCACCGACTCGTGGACGACGAGGCGCGAGCCGGCCATGCAGGTCTGGCCGGTCGCGGCGAAGACCCCGGCGACCAGGCCGTTGGCCGCGGCGTCGAGGTCGGCGTCGGGGAAGACGACCTGGGGCGACTTGCCGCCGAGCTCGAGGGTCACCCGGTTGACGTTGGCCACCGCGGCCTGGGCGACCTTGATGCCGGTGGCGGTGCTGCCGGTGAAAGCGACCTTGTCCACGCCCTCGTGCGAGGCCAGACGCTCACCGGTGGAGCGGTCCCAGCCGGTGACGACGTTGAGCACGCCCGCGGGCAGGCCGGCGGCGTGCAGCACCTCGGCGAACGCGACGGTCGAGGCCGGCGCGTGCTCCGACGGCTTGACCACGCACGTGCACCCCGCAGCCAGCAGGGGCGCGAGCTTGAAGGTGAGGAGCAGCAGGGGCGAGTTCCACGGCGTGATCGCGCCGACCACGCCGATCGGCGTCTTGGTGGTGTAGCCGAAGTAGGTGCTGGGATTGACCTGCGGGACGGTGCGGCCCTCGAGCTTGTCGGCCAGGCCGGAGAAGTAGGAGTACCAGGTGCCGAGGCCCTGCAGCTGCCCGAGCATCTCGCGCAGCAGCTTGCCGGAGTCGTTGACCTCCAGCCGGGCCAGGCGGTCGGCGTCGTCGGTGATCGCGTCGGCCACCCGGCGCAGGATGCGCGCCCGGTCGAACCCGGTCATCCGACCCCACTCGCCCTCGTACGCCGCGCGGCTCGACGCGACGGCCCGGTCGACGTCCTCGGGGCCGCCGTCGGCCATGGTCGCCCACGTGGTCCCGGTCCAGGGGTTGGTGGACTCGAAGGTGCGACCGGACAGCGCGGGCACCTGCTGGCCGTCGATGAACATCCCGAACGACTCGATGTCTGGCATGGTCCCGACGCTACGAGCGCCGTCGGGCGGCGGATATCCGCTGGCTGCGGTGCGGGGTCCGGTCAGCGCGTCGGCTGCGGGGGCTTCGAGGCTCGTCGCTGGCGCTCCTCGCACCTCAGCCACCGTGTTGGCGTCAGCGGTTGAGGGTCGCGCTGGGGAGCTCGCCGAACTGGTCGCGGTACTGCTGGGCGAAGCGGGACTGGTGGAAGAAGCCCCACCGCATCGCGAGGTCGGTGACACGGGTGCGCTGGGGGTCGGCGCGGAGGAGGTCGGCACGGACCCGGCCGAGGCGGACGCGGCGTACGTAGGCCATCGGCGTCTCGTCGAGCTGCTCGGCGAAGGCGGCGTGCAGGGTGCGGACGCTGACGCAGGCGACCTTGGCCAGGAGCTCGGGGGTGAGCTCGGCGTCGGCGTGCTCCTCATGTAGCGGACGACGGGGGCGAGCCGGCCGAGGCGGGTGGTGTCGTCGCGGCCGGCGAGGGCGTCGGAGTACTGGTGGCGGCCGGCCTGGAGGAGCGTGGTGAGCACGTAGGTCTCCAGCTGGGTGCGGGCCAGCGGCAGGTCGCGCAGGCCGCCGGGGCGCTCGAGCTCGGTGGCCAGGAAGCGCACCGACTGGAGCAGCGCCTGGCCGGCGGGGGAGGTCAGGTCGAGGCCGAAGTCGAAGTCGACGACGTCGGTGACCGGCCGGCCGATGAGGTCGCCGAGGTGCGACTCCAGCCCGGTGCGCGAGACCTTGAGGATCAGCTGCTCCGCGTCGGGCGTCCACCGCACGGTGTTGGACTGCTCGGGGTTGAGCACGAGCCCGCGCGCCAGCGCCGGGGTGTGCTCACGGGTGCCGTCGCGGCGGGAGGCACTGGTGGAGCCGGTGAGCTGGAGGTTGACGTGGTACCACTGCTCGGCCGCGGGCATCCGCAGCTCGGTCTCGGCTCCGTAGGTCAGGTAGCCGAGGGTCAGGTGCCGGTCGCTGGCGGCGTTGAGCCGCATGTCCATCGCGTCCTGCGGCCCGACGAGGTCGTGCGGCAGGTAGACCCGGGTCACAGCGTCGCGGGCCTCCTCGAGGCTGCGGGTCGCCATGACAGCGTCGCCCGCGAGGTACTCCCTGAGCAATCCCGACCCCCCAGCTCGGCCGCCGGTGCGACCGTGACGACGGTCACCGTATGCGGCGGGTCAAGCCCGCTCTACCTCCCCAGGAGGTCCAGCGCGGCCTCGACGACGGAGTAGGCGTCGATGCCGTGCAGCGCGTAGGCGTCGGACAGGTCGGAGCTCTGCCCGAACTCGGTCACCCCGAGGCAGCGGATCCGGTCACCGCGCGCACCGGCGAGGAACGACAGCGTGTGCGGGTGGCCGTCGATGACGGTGACGATCGGGCAGTGGTGGTGGGGCGGCAGCAGCAGGTCGAGCACGCCCGACCCCTCGCCGGGGCGGCGGCTGCTGCGCTGCTGGAACGACCGGAACACCAGGTCGGCGCTGGTCAGGCACACCACCCCGGCCACGACGTCGTGCGCGGCGAGCCGCTCGGCCGCGGCCAGCACCTCGGGCATGACCGCGCCGGTGCCGACCAGCGTCACCTGCTCGTCGGCGACGGCGTGGTCGGTGATCCGGTAGCCGCCGCTGACGACCTGGCGTCGGCGGCGCTCCCGCAGCACCTCGTCGTCGGGCACCCGGGCCAGGGCGGGGTCGATGGGCCGCGTCGAGAGCCGGAAGTACGACGACGTGCCGCTCGGCACGCCGACCTGGCCCATCGCGTGCAGGAACGTCCACTCCAGGTCCTGGGCGAAGGCCGGCTCCCAGGCGGTGCAGGCCGGCTGCTCCAGCCCGATCGACGGCGTCGAGACCGACTGGTGCGCCCCGCCCTCGGCCGACAGCGTCACGCCCGACGGGGTGCCGACCAGGATCGACTGCCCGCCGGCGTACATGCCGAAGGACCAGGGCTCCAGGGCGCGGGAGACGAACGGGTCGTACATCGTGGCGATCGGGATCAGCCGCTCGCCCCAGCGCGACCACGTGGAGCCGAGCTCGGCGGCCAGCCCGACGAGGTTGACCTCGGCGATGCCGAGCTCGATGTGCTGGCCCTCCTCGGACTCGGCCCACTTCAGCAGCCGCTGGGCGTCGTCGGCGAACCAGTCCTGCCGCTCGGCCACCGACCACACGCCGGTCTTGTTGATCCAGCCGCCGAGGTTGGTCGAGGACGCCACGTCGGGGCTCGTGGTCACCACGCGGGCCGCGGCCTCCGGGGCGTCGCGGACCAGATCGGCCAGCAGCCGCCCGAGCGTGGCCTGGGTGGAGACGACCTTGCGGTGGGGGTGCCCGAGCTCGGTGGGTACGACGACCTCGCCGGTCGGCACGGGAGCCGACCGCGCGAGCGCCGTACGACGCCGAGCGGCGAGCTCGGCGGCGGCCGAGCCCTCCGGCAGGCCGGCCCACGGGTCGGCCAGGTCGTGTCCGGTCGCGTCGGCCAGCGCCTGCATCTGCCCCTCGGTGAGCAGGGCGGAGTGGTTGTTGGGGTGGCCCTCGGTGGGCAGCCCGCGGCCCTTGACGGTGTAGGCGAAGACCACTGTCGGGCGGTGGTCCTCGACCGACTCGAAGGTGTCGAGCAGCAGCCCGAGGTCGTGTCCGCCGAGGTCGCGGACGGCGGCGGCGAGGTGGGGGGTCGGCACCGACTGCAGCAGCTCCTGCAGCGCCTCCTGGCCGGCCGGGCCGCCCGGGGACCCGTCCGGCTCGCCCATGATCCGCTCGGCGACCTCGGAGGAGTCGACGCGCAGCATCCGCTGGTACTCCTCGTTGGGCATGGCCTCGAGCCGGGCCCGCAGCTGGTCGCCCCCGGGGCGGGCGAACAGCGCCGAGATGAGCCGGCCCCACTTGAGCGTCACGACCTGCCAGCCCGCCGCCGCGAACATCGCCTCCAGTCGCTGCACCTGGATGTCGGGTACGACCCGGTCGAGGGACTGCCGGTTCATGTCGACGACCCACAGCAGCTCTCCCAGGCTGGCCACCTGGGGGTCGGCGACGGCCTCCCAGATCGCGCCCTCGTCGAGCTCGGCGTCGCCGAGCAGGCTGATGAAGCGCCCGGCGCGCGGGGCGTCGCGGAACTGCGAGCGCACGTAGCGGTGCGCGATCGCCGCCCACAGCGTCGCCGTCGCGCCGATGCCGACCGAGCCGGTGGAGAAGTCGACCGGGTCGGGGTCCTTCTGCCGCGACGGGTAGGACTGCAGTCCGCCCTTGGCGCGCAGCGTCGGCAGGTAGCGGGCGTCGAGGTCGCCGAGCAGGTAGTTGACCGCGTGGAGCACGGGCGAGGCGTGCGGCTTGACCGAGACCCGGTCGCGGGAGGTGAGCTCGGCGAACCACAGCGCCACCATGATGTCGACCATCGAGGCCGACGAGGCCTGGTGGCCGCCGACCTTGATGCCGCTCTCGTCGGGGCGGCCGCGGTTGGCCGCGTCGACGATCGCGGTGGCCAGCCACAGCACGGTGCGCGAGACCTCGCGGAGCACCTCGACGTCGGGCCGGTCCTGCGGGGCGTCGCTCATGTCGGACCATCCTCCTCGGTGAGCAGGTCGTGCAGCCAGGCCGTGTCGGCGCCCAGGTCGGGTCCGAGGTGGGCGACCGGCAGGGACGTCTCGCCGAGCAGCGGCACGACGCCCGGGAACGCCACCGCGCGCAGCCGCCCGTCGATCTCCACCGGCAGCTCCTGGACCATCTTGCGGGCCAGGTACTGCTCGTCGTCGACGATGTCGGCCGCCCGGTAGATCGGCCCGGCCGGCACCGAGGCCTCGTCGAGCAGCCGCAGGGTCTCGTCGCGGTCGTGCTGCCGGGTCCAGGACTCGATGGCCTCGTCGAGCTCGTCGCGCCGCGCCCACCGGCCGGCGTTGCCGGCGAGGTCGTCGTCGGCGGCGAGGTCGTCGCGTCCGATGGTGGCCATCAGCCGCTGGAAGATGGAGTCACCGTTGCCGGCGATGACCACCGAGGTGCCGTCGCCGCACTCGTAGGCGTTGGACGGCGCGATGCCCTCCATCCGTCCGCCCGTGCGTCGGCGGGTGACCTCGAAGGCGGAGTAGTCGGGGATCAGGGACTCCATCATCGAGAAGACCGCCTCGTGCAGCGCCACGTCGACGTGCCGCTCGGCCGGCGTCACCGGGGCCGCGTCGGCCGCCCGCCGCCGCTCCCGGTCCAGCAGGGACATGACGACCCCGAAGGCGGCGTACAGCCCCGCGATGGAGTCACCGATCGAGACCCCGACCCGGGCCGGCGGCCGGTCGGGGTCGCCGACCAGGTCGCGCATGCCGCCGAACCCCTCGGCCACCGCGGCGAACCCGGGCCGGGCGGCCATCGGCCCCGTCTGCCCGTAGGCCGAGACGCGGGCCACCACGAGCTCGGGGTTGGCCTCGGCCAGCACCTCGGGGGTCAGGCCCCACTTGTCGAGGGTGCCGGGGCGGAAGTTCTCGAGCAGGGCGTCGGAGCGCCGCAGCAGGTCCAGGACGGTCTGCCGACCCTCGTCGGTGCGCAGGTCGATCTCCACCGACCGCTTGCCCCGGTTGATGGTGCGGTAGAGCAGCGAGGTGTCGCCGCCGTACAGGCGCCAGGTGCGGAGCTCGTCGCCGGTGCCGGGGCGCTCGACCTTGACCACCTCGGCGCCGAAGTCCGCGAGCATCCGGCCGGCCGTCGGGGCGGCGATGTAGTTGCCGAGCTCGACGACGCGCAGGCCCGAGAGCGGGCGCATCGGGTCGTCGGGACGCGCGCCGATCACGGGGCCTCCGGGAAGTCGCCGGCCCGGCCGAGCAGCGCGTCGACCGGGCGGCCGAGCTGCTCGGCCAGCCACGACGCGGTGCCGGTGAGCGGGGCGAGGTCGGTGGGGTGGGGGCCGCAGACGGGAGTGCCGGTGCGGCGCAGGAGGTGGAGGAGGTCCTCGGTGGCGATGTTGCCGGTGGCGGCCGGGGCGAACGGGCAGCCGCCGTACCCGCCGACAGAGGCGTCGAGCGCGACCCGGCCGCCGACGGGGCCGAGGTCGAGACGGGTGGCGGCCCAGGCGTTGGCGTAGCCCGTGTTGCGGGTGTTGTGGAAGTGGAACCGGAGGGAGCGCAGCCGGTCGTCGGCCAGCGCAGCGGCGCCGAGCTCCTCGACCTGCGTCGGGACGCCGACGCCGACCGTGTCGGCCAGCGCGAGCTCGTCGACGCCGAGGTCGAGCACCCGGTCGACGACCTCGGCGACCCTGGCCGGGGCGACCTCGCCCTCGAACGGGCAGCCGAAGGCCACCGCCAGCGTGACGGAGACGTCCTTGCCGGCGGCCCGGGCGACCTCGACGACCCCCCGGGTCTGCTCCAGCAGGCCGGCGGTGTCGGCGCCCTGGTTGCGGGCGGCGAAGGTGTCGGTGACCGGGACGACCATGTTGAGCTCGTCGCAGGAGGTCTCGGCAGCCCGCTCGGCGCCGCGGCGGTTGAGCACCAGCCCGATGAGCGAGACCCGCCCGCGCAGGTCGGCCAGGCCGTCGAGGACCTCCTCGGCCCCGGCCATCTGCGGCACGCGGTCGGGCCGAACGAACGAGACGACCTCCATGCGGCGTACGCCCGCGTCGGCGAGGCGGTGGACCAGGGCGACGCGGGTGGGGACGTCGAGGGTGCGGGCCTCGTTCTGCAGGCCGTCGCGGGGGCCGACCTCCACGAGCTCGACCGTGGGCGGGCTGTGCATGACCTCCACCCTGACCGAGCGCGCCGGGGGTCGGTATCCGGGTCCTGCAGGGCCCTGTCCGCTGCGCGCAGAGTCGCTCCGGGAGCCTGGTGCGGTGCGTCACGTCGGGTGCACGATCCGGCCATGGACTACGCAGAGGCACAGGCCGCCTTCTTCGGGCGGCGCGAGGGGGAGGCCCGCTCCCTGGACTGGTCGAGCCCCGGCCGGCGGCTCCGTGACGCGATCGAGCCGCTGGCCACGATCTGCTTCTGGAGCGAGCCGGCCTACGAGGCGTACGCCGCCCTCGGGCTCGACTTCCTCCAGGGGTACGTCTACGGCCGCGGGTGCGTGCTCGGCGACGCCGAGCCGGGCGTGGTCGCCGCGGCCTTCGGGGTCTTCGAGCCCGGGCTGGTGGCCGGGGTCTTCGCCGCCGCCCGGGAGGTGTGCTCGGTGGACGACGTGCGGGCGGCCAAGGAGCGCGGGTCGATGACCGCCTTGCGCGAGGCCGTGACCTTCGACGACGCCGAGCTTCGTGACGTGGTGGAGGTGCTGCGCCGCGCCTGCGACGCCATCGACCCGACCGGCCGGCCGCTGCACGCCGGTCTGGCCGCGATGCCGTGGCCCGATGACCCCGTCGCCGCGCTGTGGCACGCGTGCTCGGTCCTGCGCGAGCACCGTGGCGACGGCCACCTCGCCGCCCTCGTCGCGGCCGGCATCGACGGCGTCCAGGCCAACCAGCTGACCGAGCTGTGGGTCGGCTGGGACCCGCTCGCCTACACCTCCTCGCGCGCCTGGTCGGAGGAGTCGATGTCGTCGGCCACCGCCTCGCTCGAGGAGCGGGGCTGGGTCGCGGACGGCGAGCTCACCGACGACGGCCTGCGGGTCCGGCAGGGCCTCGAGGAGGCGACCGACCGGGCTGCGGCCCGGGTCGTCGAGGCCCTCGGCGACGACCTCGACCGCGTCGTACCGCTGCTGGAGGGGTGGTCGGCCCAGGTCGTCGAGCGCGGCTGGTTCCCGCCCGACCCGTACAAGCGCGCGTCGGGCTGAGGCCGCCGCCGCGCCGTCGGCTGGTGTGGTCCGGGGCCGACCCGGGGGAGCGGTGAGCCAGCGACCGACCTCGGCGTCGAGGAGGTCGCCAGGTCACCGCTCCTCGGCGTCAGGGCGCGACGACGACCTTGATCGCCCCGCCGGACTTCGACGAGGCGACCTCGAAGGCCTCGGCGATGTCGTCGAGGGCGAAGCGGTGGGTGACCATCGGGTCGAGGTCGAGGCGGCCGGTGCGCACGAGCTCCTGGGCGCGCTCGTACTGGCCGCGGCCGCCGTTGCCGCCCACGCCGAAGACGGTGAGCGTCTTGGCCATGATCGGGATGACGGGCAGTGGCGGGAGGTCGTTGGCCCAGCCGATGTGGGCCACCTTGCCCTCCTTGCGCACGACGTCGAGCACCATCGCCGAGGACGCCGGGAACCCCGAGGTCTCGATGACGATGTCGGCGCCGGCGCCGTCGGTGAGCTCGAGGATCGTCTCCTTCGCGTCGACCTGGGTGACGTCGAGGCAGTCGCTGGCGCCGTACGCGCGGGAGACCTCGAACGGTGCCTCGCGGGCGTCGGTGACGATCAGCCGACCCGCACCCGACAGCGCGCAGAGGCGGGTCAGGGCGAGGCCGATCGGGCCCTGGCCGAGCACGACCACGGTCTCGCCGAGCAGGATGCGGAGCCGGTCGACGGTGTTGAGGCCGACGGCGATCGGCTCCAGCAGGGAGGCCTGCCAGGCCTCGACGCCCTCGGGGCGGGGGATGAGGTTGACGACCGGGACGGCGATCCGCTCGGTCATGCAGCCGTCGGACCACAGCCCGATGAGCTTCTTCTTCTTGCAGTCGAACGGCTTGTCCTGCGAGCACTCCAGGCAGTCGCCGCACGGCAGCGAGGGCTTGACCGCGACCGGCTGGCCGACCCAGCCCTCGTCGGCGCCCTCGCCGACCGCGACGACCCGGCCCGAGAAGTCGTGCCCCGGCACCCGCGGGAACGGGGTGTCGATGCGGCCGTCGTACTGGTGGACGTCGGTGCCGCACAGCGACATCGACTCGACCTGCACCACCGCCCAGCCCGGGCGGGCCTCGGGCTCGGGACGGTCCTCGAGGACGACGGTCTCGAGGGCAGTCAGCACCGCGGCGCGCATCAGACCCCCTCGGGCGCGAACTCGCGGTCGTGCATGATCTCGAAGGCCTGGTCGACGTGCCCCGCGGCGTGGCCGATGATCAGCGGCGCCCACTCGCGCACCGTCATGGTGCCGAGGTCGGGGATGGTCAGCGTGCGGTCCAGGACCTCCTCGGGCGTGGCGGGCCCGGCGGTCGCGAGTGTACGGCGGGTGCTGGCCAGCGCGCCCCGCGCCAGGTCGATCGTGGGCGGCGGGTAGCCGGTGAGGTCGTGCCCGACGTCCTCGCGGTAGATGAAGTCGAGCTCGGGGTCGTGGGCCACGCGCTGCAGGTCGCCGAGCCACATGATCGTGCAGACGTGGATGTGGGAGACGACCTGGGCGACGGTCCACCCGCCGTCACGGTGGGCGCGGTGGAGGTCGCCATCGGAGAGCTGCTCCAGGGCACGGTCGAGCCGTCCGAGGGCGTCGTCGGCCTCGGCGAGGGCGGTGGTGATGTCGGTCATGCCCCGAGCCTCACCCGTCGCCGCGAGCCGCGGTATCCGGTGGCTGCGAGGCGGTGTCCGCTCCCCGCACAGTGCCCGTCGGGTCCTCGGGTGACGGGCGCCTGACGGGTCGGTGACAGGGTCCTGACAGGTTCGCTGCGCACCCTCGGCCCATGGACACGAAGCTCAAGGCAGGGCTCGCCGCCGTCGCCGTCGTCACCCTCGGCGCCGTCGCCGCGGGTGGCGCGGCCATCGCGTCGGGAGGCGACGCGGGCGGACGCGGATACGGGTACGGCGGGCACGGTCCCGGCGGCCCCGGTGGCCCCGGTGGCCCCGGTGGCCCCGGTGGCCCCGGTGGCCCCGGTGGCCCCGGTGGCCCCGGTGGCGTCGGCGGCCCCGAGCACGAGCACACCGAGGTCACGGGCGCGGAGGCGACGAAGGTCGAGGACGCGGTGACCGCCGAGCACGACGACGTGACCGTCGAGTCGGTGCGCCAGGACCCCGACGGCTCCTACGACGTGATGGCTACCCGCGACGGGGACCCGGTGTTCGTCGAGGTCTCCGCCGACCTGGCCACCGTCACCGAGCGCACCGACGACCCCGGCCGCGGCGGTCCGGGCGGGCCGCACGGGCCGGGTGACGACGTGCCCGGCACCCCCGGGTCCGAGGCACCGACTCCCGGCTGAGCCGGCCCGCACCGCCTCGAGACCAGTTGCCCACCTCCGGGGACCGTGGTCGGCTCGCGGGTGTGACCCTCCACCTCGAGGCCGTGACGTACGACGTCGCCTCGGCCGCCGACCTCGACACCGCCGTGACCTTCTGGGCCGGCCTGCTCGGTCGGGACCCCGTGGCCGGACAAGCGTCCGGCCCCGCCCTCTCCGCGCTCCTGCCCGGGCCGGACCACGAGGTCGGCCTGCGGTTCGAGGTCCCCGACGACGCGGACGGCCCCGCGCTGCGGAGCACCCGCGACCTGCACCTGCACCTCACGACCCGCGACGACGACGACCGGCGGGCCGTCCTGGAGCGGGCGGCGTCCCTCGGGGCGCGCCCCCTCGACGTCGGACAGCTCCCCGAGGAGGAGCACGTGGTGCTGGGTGACCCCGGCGGCCGGGCGTTCTGCGTGATCGAGCCCGGCAACGGCTACCTCGTCGGCACCGGCTTCCTCGGCGAGGTGGCCTGCGACGGCACTCGCGCGGTCGGGGAGTTCTGGAGCACCGCCCTGGGCTGGCCGCTGGTCTGGGACCAGGACGGGGAGACCGTGGTGCAGGCGCCCGCCGGCGGCACCAAGGTCGCGTGGGGCGGCGAGCCGGTCGAGCCCAAGCACGGCCGCAACCCGCAGCGCCTCGACCTGGTCACCGACGAGCCCGAGCGGGAGGTCGCGCGGCTGGTCGACCTGGGCGCCCGGGCGCTCCCGACCCGTGCGGGATGGCTCGAGCTCGCCGACCCCGACGGCAACGAGCTGCGCCTGCGACCGGCCTGACCCGCTCGTGGCCGACCTACGCTGAGCGCATGCGCCTCGGAGTCCACTACGCCAGCTTCACCCACCCCGACTGGCAGACCACGCTGGAGGACCGGCTGGTCGAGACCGCACGGGTCGCCGACGAGGGCGGGGTGTCGTTGCTGACGGTGATGGACCACTGGTTCCAGATGGAGCAGCTCGGCGGGCCGGCCGAGCCGATGCTCGAGGCCTACACCACGCTCGGCCACCTCGCCGCGGTCACCAGCAGGGTCCGGCTCGCGGCGCTGGTCACCGGCGTGACCTACCGCCACCCCGGCCTGCTGGCCAAGCAAGTGACCACCCTCGACCGGCTCTCCCGCGGCCGCGCGATGCTCGGCATCGGCGCGGCCTGGTACGACCGCGAGCACGCCGGGCTCGGCGTCCCGTTCCCCTCGACGGCGGAGCGGTTCGAGCGGCTCGAGGAGGCGATCGAGGTCTGCCTGCAGGTGTGGGGCGACGACGACGGCGCCTACGCGGGCAGGCACTACCAGCTGGCCGAGACGATCGGCGTCCCGCCGTCGTATGCCCGGCCGCACCCGCCGGTGCTGATCGGCGGGTCGGGGGAGCGCAAGACGCTGCGCCTGGTCGCCCAGCACGCCCAGATGTGCAACCTCTTCGGCGAGAGCCAGGAGGTCGTGGCCCACAAGCTCGAGGTGCTGCGCGGCCACTGCGACCGGCTCGGCACCGACTACGACGCCATCGAGAAGAGCATCATCGCCATGGGCGGCACCGACGACCCCGACGCGTTCCTGGCCGACATGGAGGGCTACGCCCGGCTCGGCGTCGACACCGTCGTCGTCGGTCCGGACGGCGACGACCCGGTCGCCTGGACCACCGACCTCGTCGAGCACGTGCTGCCGCGGCTGCGCGACCTCTGACCACCATGTGACCACGCTCACGAAGGGTGGTGCGGCGCCCACCCGGCTCGGGCAGGGTGGCAGGGTCCCGATCACCCTCTCGGGCGAGGGAACGACCACACCTCGGAGGCCCCATGACCGACCTGGCGCAGAGTCCCGACACGCAGTCCACCGCGGCTGCCGATCCCGGACGCGAGGTCGCCGACTCCGCGGCCTCGCCGCTCGACCTCCTGCTCGCCGACGCCTCGCGCAGCCCGCTGCGGCGGTTCCTGCCGGGCATGTCGGGGGTCCGGTTCACCGCCGGCCTCGCGCGCCACCCCGGCCGCGTCGTACGCCGCACGGCCGGGTTGTCCGCCGAGCTCACCAAGGTGGTGGTCGGGCGCAGCGACCTCAAGCCGCACGCCAAGGACCGGCGGTTCGCCGAGGACGCCTGGGCCAAGAACCCGTTCCTCAAGCGCACCCTGCAGACCTATCTGGCCTGGGGCGAGGCCACCCGCGGGCTGGTCGACGACGCCGGGCTCGGCTGGGGCGACGCCCAGCGGATGGGGTTCATCCTCGACAACCTCGTCGAGGCGAGCGCGCCCAGCAACAACCCGCTGCTCAACCCCAAGGTGCTCAAGCGGGTCATCGACACCGGGGGCGGCAACCTCGTCGAGGGCGGCCGCCGGCTCGTGCGCGACTACGCCACGCCGCCGCGGGTGCCGTCGATGGTCGAGCCCGACGCGTTCGAGGTCGGCGAGGACATCGCGGTCACGCCGGGCGAGGTCGTGCTGCGCACCGACCTGTTCGAGCTCATCCAGTACACCCCGACCACGGCCAAGGTGCGCGAGGTGCCTCTGCTGATCGTCCCGCCGACGATCAACAAGTACTACGTCGTCGACCTCGCCCCGGGCCGCAGCATGGTCGAGTACTTCCTCTCCCAGGGCCAGCAGGTCTACTGCATCTCCTGGCGCAACCCCGACGCCCGGCACGCCGCCTGGGGCCTCGACGACTACTGCGGCGCGATCCTCGAGGCGCTCGAGACCACCCGGGCCGTCGCCCGCCAGGACAGCGCGGCCGTGCTCGGCATCTGCTCCGGCGGCATGCTGGCCGCGATGACGCTGGCGCACCTGGCGGCGACCGATCGGCTCGACGAGGTGGCGGCGTTCAGCCTCGCGGTCACCGTCATCGACCAGGAGCAGGCGGGCCTGCCCAGCGCGCTCCTCTCGCACAAGGCGGCCGCGGCCTCGACCCGGGCCTCGGCCGAGAAGGGCTACCTCGACGGCCGCGCGCTGGCCGAGGTGTTCGCCTGGCTGCGGCCCAACGACCTGATCTGGAACTACTGGGTCAACAACTACCTGCTCGGCCACGCGCCCAAGGCCTTCGACATCCTCTACTGGAACGCCGACCCGGTCCGGATGACCGCCGCGATGCACCGCGACTTCATGGATCTCGCGATCCGCAACGCGCTGGTCGAGGCGGGCGGGGTCACTGTCCTCGGCACGCCGGTCGACCTGTCGTCGATCACCACCGACGCCTACGTCGTCGCCGGCATCGCCGACCACCTGTGCCAGTGGGAGTCCTGCTACCGGTCCATGCGGCTGCTGGGCGGGTCGAGCCGGTTCGTGCTGTCCACCAGCGGCCACATCGCCGCGATGGTCAACCCGCCGACCAACGAGAAGGCCAGCTTCCAGACCGCACCCGCCTCCGACGCCTCGCCCGCCGACCCGCAGGAGTGGCTGGCCCGGGCGAGCAAGGTCCGGGGCTCGTGGTGGGAGGACTACGCCGACTGGCTGGGGGAGCGGTGCGGCGACGAGCGCGGCAAGCCCCGTCGGATGGGCTCGGCCGCCTTCGAGCCGGTGTGCGCGGCCCCGGGCACCTATGTCCACGACCGCTGAGGGCACCGGCCCGGGCCTGGCCGACCGCGTCCGCACCGTCGCCGTGCGCCGGATCTCGGTGCGCGTCTCGGAGCGACGCGGCTCCGGGCCGTACGCCGGGCAGCCGCCGCTGCTCATGTGCAACGGCATCGGCGCCAGCCTGGAGGCGCTGCAGCCGCTGGTCGACCACCTCGACCCGCGCCGGGGCGTGGTGCGCTTCGACGTGCCCGGGGTCGGCGGGTCGCCCCTGCCGCCGGTCCCCTACACGATGGCGGGTCTCGCCTCCTGGGTCGGCGCCCTGATGACCCGCCTGGGCCACCGGACCTACGACGTGCTCGGCCTGTCCTGGGGCGGGGGACTGGCCCAGCAGCTCGCCTTCCAGCAGCCCGGCCGGGTGCGCCGCGTGGTGCTGGTCGCCACCGGCACCGGGTCGCTGATGGTGCCCGCGCGCCCGAAGGTGCTGGCCACGATGCTCACCCCGCGCCGCCACCGCGACCCCGACTACGCCCGGCACGTCGCGGCCCGCATCTACGGCGGCTCGATGCGCACCCACCCCGAGCGCGGCGCCGCGCTGCTGCACCACGCCACCCGGTCGGGTCCGCAGCGGGGCTACTACCTCCAGCTGCTCGCCGGCGCCGGGTGGTCGAGCCTGCCCGGCCTGCCGTTCGTGCGCCAGCCCGTGCTGGTGCTGGCCGGCGACGACGACCCGATCATCCCGCTGGTCAACGCCAAGATGATCACCGCGCTGCTGCCCGACGCCCGCCTGCACGTCTACGGCGGCGGCCACCTCGGCGTGCTCACCGAGTCCGACGAGCTCGCCCCGGTCGTCGAGACGTTCCTCGACGACCCCACCGCCGTGCCCCCGCGCCACACGCCGCGAGTCCCCCAGGAGGACGCATGACCGCCACGCCCGACACGATCGACTCGACCGTCGACCTGCGCGGCCTCGATCCCGACCGCACGCCGTTCAGCGACTTCCTCGGCTTCGAGCTCCTGCTGGCCGAGGAGGACCGCGAGCTGCTGAGCCGGGTGCGGTCGTTCATGACCCGCGAGGCCGAGCCGGTGGTCAACGAGCACTGGACCCGTGCGTCGTTCCCCTTCGACCTGCTGCCCGGCATGGCCGAGCTCGGCATCTCCGGCCTGACCTACGACGGCCCGGGCTGCCCGGCGCGGGGCGCCCTGGTCAACGGCCTGGTCGCCATGGAGCTCTCCCGCATCGACCCGTCGCTGGGCACCTTCATCGGCGTCCACGGCGGTCTCGCGATGGGGTCGATCGCGCTGTGCGGCTCGCCCGAGCAGCAGGAGCGGTGGCTGCCGGCGATGGCCCGGATGGAGCTCATCGGCGCCTTCGGCCTCACCGAGCCCGACGTCGGGTCCGGCATCGCGGGCGGCCTCGCCACCAGCGCCCGCCGCGACGGCGACGCCTGGATCCTCAACGGCACCAAGAAGTGGATCGGCAACGCGACCTTCGCCGACCTCACCGTCATCTGGGCCCGCGACGAGGACGACGGCCAGGTCAAGGGCTTCGTGGTCGAGAAGGACACGCCGGGGTTCGTCGCGGTCAAGCAGGAGGACAAGATCGCGCTGCGCATCGTGCAGAACGCCGAGATCACCCTCACCGACGTCCGCGTGCCCGAGAGCAACCGGCTGGCCGAGGCCCACTCCTTCGCCGACACCTCCCGCGTGCTGCGGGTGACCCGCATGGACGTCGCGTGGCAGGCCGCCGGCTGCGCCCGGGGCGCCTTCGAGCACGCCCTGCGCTACACCAAGTCGCGCGAGCAGTTCGGCAAGCCGATCGCGTCGTTCCAGCTCGTGCAAGACCTGCTGGTCAAGATGCTGGCCAACGTCACCTCGGTGACCGCGATGAACGCCCGCGCCAGCCAGCTCCAGGACGCCGGGATGCTCCGCGACGAGCACGCCTCCCTGTGCAAGGCCCACGGCACGGCGCGCATGCGCGAGACCGTCGGCTGGGCCCGCGAAGTCCTCGGCGGCAACGGCATCCTGCTCGAGCACCACGTGGGCCGGTTCGTCGCCGACGCCGAGGCCATCTACTCCTACGAGGGCACCCGCGAGATCAACACCCTCATCGTCGGGCGCGCCATCACCGGCGAGAGCGCCTTCGTCTAGCGCGCGGTGGCTGAGGTGCGAGGAGCGCCGGCGACGACCCTCGAAGCCTCCGCAGCCGGCGCGCCCGGCCCGACCCCCACCACCGTCGTACGACGGGTGCGGCTGCCGTGCAGCACGCCGGCGACGACCAGCGCCGCGCCGACCAGCTCGAGCGGGGCGAGCGCCTCGCCGAGCACGACCCAGGCCGTGCTCAGCCCGACGACGGGCACCAGCAGCGAGAACGGCGCGACGACGCCGGCCGGGTGGCGGGCCATCAGCCAGGTCCAGAGGCCGGAGCCGAGCAGGGTGCCGAGCAGGACGGTGTAGGCCAGGCCCAGCAGGGCGGGCACGGCGGTCGGGGCGCTCCAGGTGGTGAGCGACGTCGCGATCCGGTCGGGCCCCTCGGTGAGCAGCGACAGCGCGAGCAGGGGCAGCGGCGGCACGACCGTCATCCACAGCGTCAGGTGCAGGGCCTTCGGAGCCCGGGCGCGGGCGTTGGCGTGGTTGCCCAGCGCCCAGCCGAGACCACCGGCGAGCACCAGCAGGAACGGCACGACCGAGGCGCCCTGGCTGCGCTCCCAGCCCACGAGGGCGAGCCCGCCCACGGCGACGCCGAGCCCGGCAGCCTGGCGGCCGGTGACCCGCTGCCCGACGAGGGCGCCGATGAGCACGGTGAACGGCGCCGACGACTGCAGGACCAGGGAGGCGAGCCCGGTCGGCATGCCCTGCTCCATGCCGAGGTAGAGGAAGGCGAACTGCAGGGTGCCGAACCCCACGCCGTACCCCACGAGCCAGCGCAGCGGCACCTGCGGCCGCGGCACGAGCAGGATCGTCGGCACCGCGATCACCGCGAAGCGCAGGGCCGCGCAGAACAGCGGCGGGAAGTGCGCGAGCGAGGCGTGGATGGCCAGGAAGTTCAGGCCCCACGTCACGGCGACGACGAGGGCGAGCAGGCGGTGGCGCAGCGGCATGCGACCAGCGTGGCCGCCGGGACCTTGCAGCACCAGCGCATGATCGAACTCTCGTCGTGTAGGTTGCCTTCATGGACGTGCGGCACCTCGAGCTGCTTCGCGCCCTGGCCGACCACGGCACGGTCACCGCCGTGGCCCGTGCCACCCACCGCACCCCGTCGGCGGTCTCGCAGCAGCTGCGCACGGCGAGCCGCGAGGCGGGGACGCCGCTGGTCGAGCGGCACGGCCGTGGCCTGCGGCTGACCGACGCGGGCCGGCTCCTGGCCGACGGGGCGCACGACGTCGCCCGGGCCCTGGCGCAGGTGCAGGCCCGCCTCGACGAGCTCCGGCACCAGCCCACCGGCACGGTCTCGGTCGCGGCGCTGCCCAGCGTCGCGACGTTCCTGCTGCCGCCGGTGCTGGCCGAGCTCGAGGGCACCGGCGTCGACCTCGAGGTCACCGACGTCGACCTCCCCGAGGCGCGCTACCCGCGCCTGACCCGCGACCACGACCTCGTGGTCGGCCACAGCCTGTCGGCCACCGTGCCCGCGGGCGTGCCCGAGCTGATCTGCGTCGAGCTGGTCCGCGAGCCGCTCGACATCGCGCTGCGGCCGGGGCACCCGCTCGCCGCCCGGTCGGTCCTGCGTCCCGCCGACCTCGTCGACGTCGAGTGGTACGGCGTCCCGCTCGGCTTCCCCTTCGACGCGGTGCGGCTGGCGGTGGAGGAGGCGACCGGCGCCCCGGTGCGGGTGGTGCAGCGGCTGCGCGACAACCGGCTGGTCGAGGCTCTTGTCGCGGGCAGCGACCGGGTGGCCGTGCTGCCGCGGTTCACCACCCACCCCGGCGCCCGGGTCGAGCTGCGCCCGCTGGTCGGCGTCACGGCGGCCCGCCACGTCTACGCCTACGCCCGCCCCGACCGCGCCGAGCGGCTGGCCTGCCGTCGGGTCCTGGACGCACTGCAGGGCGCCGCCGCTGCTGCGGCGACGCCCTGAGCGTCGTACGAGAGTGAGGGGCAGGTCAGCCCTTGAAGGCGTCCTTGACGTTCTCGCCGGCCTTCTTGGTCGACGCGGCGGTCTGGTCCTTCTTGCCCTCGGCCTGGAGGTCCTTGTTGTCGGTGGCCTCGCCGACCTTCTCCTTGACCTTGCCGGCGGCGTCCTGGGCGGCGTTCTTGGCCTTGTCTGCGAGCGACATCTGCGGCTCCTTCTGCGAGGTCGACCCCCGGGGTGGGATCGAGGTGCTTACAACGTAAGCAGGCCGTCGGCGCACCTGTTCCACCCCAAGGGTGACCCCGGCCGAGGTCTCATCGTCTTCTCAGGCACGAGGGGCGACGGCTGCCGCAGGGGCCTTCCGGCGACGGGGTGAAGCACCCCGGAGGGGCCGGGCCTAGGGTCGTCTCCCGTGACCGACCACCCGGAGGTGCCCGACGCCGACGCCGCCCGCGTCGCCGGCGAGGCGGCCCCGTCCGAGCGCGTCCCGCTCGACCGCGAGCGCATCGTCTCCGAGGCCCTCGGCTTCCTCGAAGAGGTCGGCCCGGCCGGGCTCACCATGCGCCGGCTCGGCCAGCGCCTCGGTGTCGAGGCCATGTCGCTCTACCGCTACGTCCCCGGCAAGGAGGACCTCCTCGACGCGATCGTGGAGCACCTCATCGCGGGCATGTACGCCGACGAGGAGGTGCTCGACGCGCCGCGCGACGGGTGGCAGGACTTCCTGCAGCGGCTCGCCCACGGCGTACGACGGGTCGCGCTGTCGCACGTGCAGGCCTTCCCCCTGGTGGCCTCCCGCCCGCCCGAGGCCCCGTGGCTGCGGCCGCCGCTGCGCAGCCTCGACTGGGTCGAGACGTTCTTGTCGGGCCTGGTCTCCGAGGGCTTCAGCCAGGCCGCCGCGGTCGGCGCCTACCGCGCGTTCACCAGCTTCCTGCTCGGCAGCCTGCTGCTCGAGGTGGCCTCCCACGGGGCCGACGTCGGTCCGCTCGACGTGCTCGACGACGGCAGCGACGAGCAGGTCGCCCTCGAGGACCACCCGACGGTGGCCCGGATGAAGGACGACCTGCGCCAGGACCGCTCGGCCAGCGAGTTCGAGGAGGCGCTGGAATCGCTGCTCGACCGGATCGCCTTGATGAAGGTCGAGCTGGCCGACGACGGCCCCGACGTCTGAGGGTCCGGTCTCGGCTCAGGTGTCCCCGCGGGGGCGCAGGGCCGCGATGAGTGCCGCGCCGAGCAGGCAGCCGCCGGCGCAGACCGCCACGGCCACGGTCCAGCCCGCCCGCAGGTCGGCCGGGTCGGGGCCGTGGGCGTTGACCAGCACCGCGACGACGGTGACGCCGACCGCCGAGCCGAGGTAGCGCGCGGTGTTGGTGGCCCCGCTGCCCACGCCGCCGCGCCCCACCGGCACGCTGGCCACCGCCTCCCGGCCGAGGGCGGCGTTGATGACACCGGTGGCGACCCCCGCCACCACCATCCCGGGCAGGAGCCGTGCCCACCCCGCGTCCGCCGGTACGCCGGCCAGCGTGGCCAGCCCGAGGCCGACGACCACCAGCGACCAGCCGAGCTGGGTGCGTCCGGAGACCGACGCCGGGATCCGTCGTGCGAGGAGCGCCAGCACCACGCTGGTGGCCGACCAGCCGAGCAGCAGCACGGCGGTGAGCACGACGGAGTACCCCAGGGCCGGCCCGGTGAACGCGGCCAGGTAGGAGAACAGCGCGATCGGGCCGGTGCCGAGCACGAACGCCGCCACCACGACCACGAGGAACCGCGGGGAGCGCAGCACCCCCGGCTCGACCAGCGGTCGGGCGGAGCGGCGCTCGACGAGCACGACGAGTGCGACCAGCACCGCGGCCACCACGAGCAGCAGCAGCGGCAGGGGAGCGGTCCAGTCGCGCCGGCCCTCGACCAGGCCGGCCAGCAGGGCGCTCACCCCGGCTGCGAGCAGGGCCGCGGAGACCACGCCCACGCCGCGGGGCTCGGGGTGGCGCGACTCCTCGAGCCGGGTCGCCACGACCGCGGCCAGGCCGAGCGCGGCCATCGTCATGGCGGCGTAGCAGGTGCGCCACGACCCGGTGCCGTCGGACAGCGCGGCGACCAGCGGGCCGAGGGCGATGCCCGCGCCGACGCTCGCGCCCCACATGCCCGTGGCCGTCGCGCGGGCCGGTCCGGCCGGCACGTGGTGGGCCAGCATCCCGAGCCCGGCTGCCGTCACCGCGGCGCCGCCCAGGCCCTGGACGACCCGAGCCGCGACGAAGACCCCCGTGCTGGTCGCGGCCGTGGAGGCGAGCAGCCCGAGGGCGAGCAGGGCCAGGCCGCCGGCGAAGGTCCGTCGCCGGCCGAGCTCGTCGGCCACCGCGCCCGCCGGCAGCAGCGCCGCGGCCAGGCCGATGCTCATCGAGCTCAGCACCCAGGCCCGCCCGGCGACCCCGGCGCCCAGCGACTCCGCGATGGGGCCGACGGCGGCGAGCGGGGCGGTGAAGGCCATCAGCACGAGCAGGGTCGCCGCCGCCACGACGGCGACCAGGCCGCGGTGCCCGGCGAGGGCGGCCGGGTCCTCGTGGGCGCGTGCCGGGGGCACGGGGAGGCTCATGGCCGCGACCGTAGCAGCGGTGGCAGGGCGTTGACCTGCTCCGTCACGATCCAGGACGGACGACGGTGCCCTAGGATCACCCCGTGCGCCACGACGACCTCGCCGACGTCAACTGCTCGGTCGCCCGCACCTGGGCGGTCGTGGGGGAGCGGTGGACGATGCTCGTGCTGCGCGAGCTCTTCCGTGGCCGGCGTCGGTTCGAGGTCATCCAGGACCAGCTCGGCCTCGGCCGCAGCGTGCTGACCGACCGGCTGCGCACCCTCGTCGAGCACGGCGTCGTCGTCCGCGAGCCCTACCAGGACTCCCCGCGGCGCCACGAGTACCGCCTCACGCCCAAGGGCGAGGACCTGTACCCGCTGCTCGTCGCGATGATCCGCTGGGGCGACCGCTGGTCCACCGATGGCGACCCGCCGGTCGTGCTGGAGCACCGCGGCTGCGGCCACGAGGTGGACCTCCGGCTCGCCTGCCCCGCCTGCGACCGCGACCTGGGCCGGCGCGACGTCACGGCCGTCTTCGCCCCCGACGCCTGGTGACCGGGCCCACCAGTTGACGACCAAGTCTACTGGGTCGATAGCCTTGGTCGGGTGAGTGCTCCGACGACCACCGACACCGCCCACCCTGACGGCCAGACCGCCGACCCCCGCAAGGTCGCCTCGGCCTCGGCGGTCGGCGCGGTCATCGAGTGGTACGACTTCTTCCTCTACGGCACCGCCGCCGGCCTCGTCTTCGATCGGCTCTACTTCAACGGGCTCGACGGCCCGGCCGCCCAGTTCGCAGCCTTCGGCACCTTCGCCGTCGGCTTCGTGGCCCGCCCGGTCGGCGGGCTGCTCTTCGGGCACTTCGGCGACCGCGTCGGCCGCAAGACGATGCTGATCTGGACCCTGCTCATCATGGGTGTCGGCACCGCCGTGATCGGCCTGCTGCCGACGTACGACCAGATCGGGGTGTGGGCGCCGATCCTCCTGGTGGTCCTGCGGGTGCTGCAGGGCATCGGCGTCGGCGGCGAGTACGGCGGCGCCGTGCTGCTCGCCGTCGAGTTCGCGCCCGCCGGGCGGCGCGGGTGGTTCGGCAGCTTCGCCCACATCGGCGTGCCCGGCGGGTTGTTCCTGGCCTCGGGGGCGTTCTCGATCGCCAGCCTGCTGCCCGACGAGCAGTTCCTGGCCTGGGGCTGGCGGGTCTGCTTCCTGGTCTCGATCGTGCTGCTGGCCATCGGGGCCTGGATCCGGCTGAGCGTGATGGAGACGCCGGCCTTCCAGCAGGTGCAGGAGGCCAAGCACGTCACCGACAAGCCGGTCGTCGAGGTGCTGCGCCACCAGCCGCGCCGCCTGCTGCTCGGCATGGGCACCCGCTTCGTCGAGGGCTTCACCTTCAACCTGTTCTCGGTGTTCTTCCTGGCCTACGCCGTCACCGAGGTCGGCATGGACCGCTCGACCGTGCTGCACGCCATCATGCTCGGCTCGGCCGTCGGGGTCGTGCTGGTGCTCGTGTCGGGGGCCCTGTCCGACCGGGTCGGCCGCCGGCCGGTCTTCGCCGTCGGCGCGCTCGTGGCGCTGGTCTTCGCCGTCCCCGCGACCCGGCTCGTCGAGGGCGGGTCGACCCTCGGCATCGTGGTCGTGATGGTGGGCGGCCTCGGCGTCGTCTACGGCGTCGTCTACGGCCCGCTCGCCGCGTTCTGGAGCGAGCTGTTCGACACCCGCTACCGCTACTCCGCGCTGTCCCTGCTCTACCAGCTCTCCGGCGTCGTGGCCTCCGGGCTCACGCCACTCGTGGCGGCCTGGCTCGTGCAGCGCGCCGGCGGCGGGCTCGAGCTCGTGGCGGCGTACGCCGTGGGCGTGGCGGTGCTCAGCCTGGTGTGCGTCCGGCTGCTGCCGGAGACCCGTGGTCGTGACCTGACCGTCGACGAGGCACCGGCCCACCCGTCGCGCTGAGTCCCCTACCTCGGGGGGACCCGATCCCTCGGGACCCTGCGGCACCCTGTCCGGACACTTCTGGGGGGCTGGCGAGAGGGGTCGGCGATGGCGAGGGCAGGACACACGCGCGGGCTGCGCAGGCGGCCGCGGAGCACCAGCCGGGTGCGGGTGCGCGGCTGCGGCGGCAAGGTCCGGTTCCGCGACCACGAGGAGGCCGTCGAGCACCTCCACCACGCGGCCAGCGCCCGCCAGGCGGCCTCCCTCGTGGAGGGCGTCGTGACCACCCTGCACGCGCTGCGCGCCTACGCCTGCCAGGCCTGCCACGGCTGGCACGTCACCTCCCAGCCCCGCACGACCGAGGCGGTGCCGGCCTGACACGCCGACGGTCGGCGCAGACCGGCGGCCGGGGCACCGGCGCGGGAGGATGGCCGCGTGCCCGGACGTGACCAGCTCGGCCCCATGCAGCGCGTCGTGCGCATCATGGCGCTGCTCGACGACGCGGGGTCGCGCGGCACCAGCGGCGAGCGGCTGATCGCCGTCGCGGGGTACGGCGACGCCGACCCGGGCACCCAGCTCAACCGCGAGCTCGCCCACCTGCGCGCCCAGGGATGGCGCATCGACAACGTGGCCGGTCCGGGCGAGCCCGCCCTCTACCGCATGGTCTCCGGCGACAACCGGCTGCGGCTCGCCCTGACCACGGCCCAGGTCGCCGCCCTGCAGCGGGCAGTCATCCTGGCCGACCGCGGTGACCTCGCCCGCCGCCTCGGGCTGGCCGAGGACGCGATCCCCGCCGGCGTCGGCGCCCCCGTCGTCGCCCACGAGACCGGCCCCGGCCTGTCGGGGGCGCTCGAGGCCGTCCGGCGCCGCAGCCGGCTGCGCTTCTCCTACAAGGGCGTCGCGCGGACCGTGCACCCCGCGGCGGTGCGCTTCGAACGCGGCGCGTGGTACCTCACCGGCTACGAGGAGGACGCCGCCGGCGCCCGCTCGTCGTCGCTCAAGCACTTCGTGGTGGGCCGGATGAGCGCGGTCGTCCCCGACCCGCCCGGCTCGGCCGAGGTGGTCGTCGCCGACCGCACCGCGCCCCAGCACCCGCTGCAGTGGGAGGTCGACCCGCCCGTCGAGGTCGTGCTGCGCACCGAGCCCGACTACGTCCCCGACGTCCTGTGGCTGCTGCGCGCCCCCCGGCACGCCGAGGAGCACGACGGGGTCGTCGACCTGACCTACTCCGTCACCCACCGCGCGGCGCTGCGGGCCCGGCTCTACGCCCTCGGCCGGCGCATCACCGTGGTCTCGCCCGACGAGGTCCGCGAGGAGCTGCTCGACGAGCTGCGCGAGATGGCGGGGCACTGATGGCACCGCCCCCGAAGTACATCCAGCGGGTCGCCCGCCTGCCCGAGGTGCTGCGGGTGCTGGCCGGCTACCCCGACGGCCTGACCCTGGCCGCGCTCGGCGCCGAGGTCGGCGTGCCGGCGGCGACGCTGCGCGAGGACCTCACCGCCTACCTCGACACCGAGGCGTGGGGCTGGTCGCTCGACGTGTTCCGACCGCCCACGGTCGAGTTCGTGGCTCCCGACGACGGTCCCGACGGTCCCGACGGTCCCGACGAGGTGCCGGCCGACGACCCCGACGGCACTCGCACGGTCGTCCGGGTGGTCAACGACGGCGCCGCCGGCCTCGGGGTCGAGCACGTCGACTCCGGTGACCTGGCCGTCGTCTACACCGCAGGGCTCGCCCTGCTCGACGTCGACAGCGACGACACCGACCTGGCCGACGCGCTCGTCGTGGTCGCCGAGACCATGCTCGGTGGGGCCGGAGGCACGACGACCCCGACCCCCGACCCGCGCCACCGCTACGTCGGCCCGCTTCAGCGCGCGGTCGCCGAGCGCCGCCGCGTGCGCATCGTCTACTCCCGCACCTGGCACGAGGGCGTCACCGAGCGGGTCGTCGAGCCGCTGCGCCTCGTGCAGACCCAGCGCGGGTGGGAGGTCGACGCCGGGCCGCCCGACGCCGACGGCCGCCTGCGCACCTACCTCCTCAGCCACGTCCGCTCCGCCGAGGTCCTCGAGGACACCTTCGAGGCACCCGACCGGCTCGCCGACAGGCTCGAGCGGCAGCGGGCCACGACGCGGGTGCGGCTGCAGCTGCCACAGGGTGCCCGCTGGGTGGCCGACGTGTACGCCGAGCGGGTCGCCGTGGTGGAGGAGGACGAGGCGGCGGTGGTGCTCGACCTCGACCTGCTGGAACCCGTCGAGCGCCGGGTCGGCCTCGTGCTGCTCGTGGCCGGATCGAGCTCGCGCGTGCTCGCGCCCACCACGCTGCTGCCGGCCACGGCCGAGCTGTTCGAGGAGCTCATCGAGCACCACGGAGGCTGAGGCACGGGGCTCCTCCTATCCTCCAGGGGTGCGCCGTCCGTTCCTCTGCCTCCTCGTCCTGACGCTCGCCGCGGTCCTGCTCGGTCCCGCGGGCCCGGCCCGGGCGGCGGTGCGCCCGCTGCCCGTCGGCACCGAGGCCGACTACCAGCTCGGCGGACCCGACGCCGTCCCGCCCGGCGTCGGCATCGTGGTGCGCGACCGCACCGCCCGACCGGCCGGGGCGGCGTACGACGTGTGCTACGTCAACGGCTTCCAGACCCAGCCCGACGCCAAGCGGTTCTGGCGGGCGCGGTGGGGCCTGGTGCTCCAGGAGGACGGCCGCCCGGTGGTCGACGAGGCGTGGGGTGAGTGGCTGCTGGACCTGCGGACGCCTCGCAAGCGGCAGCGCCTGGCCGCGATCGTCGGTCGGTGGGTGCAGGGCTGTGCCCGGTCGGGGTTCGACGCCGTCGAGTACGACAACCTCGACTCCTTCACCCGGTCCGGCGGGCTGCTCGACCGTGAGGACGCGATCGCCTTCGCCCAGCTCCTCGTGCACGCCGCGCACCGCGCGGGGCTGGCCGCCGGCCAGAAGAACCTCGCCGGCTACGACGGCACCCGGATCGGGTTCGACTTCGCGGTGGCGGAGTCGTGCGCTCAGTACGACGAGTGCGGGCGCTACGTGCGCCACTACGGGCGGCGCGTGGTGATGGTGGAGTACCGCGCGGTCGACTTCCGGCGCGGCTGCGCCCGCTGGGGCGCCACGCACCCGGTGGTGCTGCGCGACCTCGACCTGGCGCCGTCGTACACGCCTCGCTCCTGCTGAGGCGCGCACGACGGCGGCTGGAGCGGGTCGGTCAGGCCAGGGCGGCCCGGGCGTCGGCCTCGCCCTTGTCAGCCTCGAGGGCCGCGACGACCTTCGCGACCTGGTCGTCGTCGAGGGTCAGGCCGACCTCGTCGAGGCCCTTGCGGACCTCGGACTCGAGGGTGCCCTCGGTGGCGCCGTCCTGCCAGGAGGAGACGCGGTCGATCACGGCCTGCACGGCGGTGAGCTGGTCGTCGGTCAGTGCGTTGTCGGTCATGTCGTCCTTCGTAGTCCGCGGCGCGGGCCGATCCCGACACCTGCGGGGGTGAGTGGTCGGTGCAGAGGGGTGGGTCGGTGCGCTCAGCCGACCCGCGCGGCCGGGGCGTCGGCGTACCAGGCGGTGACGAGCTCGAGGTAGGCCTCGGGGTCCTCGAGCATGAGCGCGTGCCGGCGGTCGTCGAGCACGTGGCCCTCCCAGTCGCGGCGGCGAGCGAGCACCTGGCGCAGCACCCGGGCCGGGACGAGGGCGTCGAGGGTGCCGCCGACGACCATCGTGGGGGCCTCGACGGCGTCGATGGCCCGCCAGACCCGGCGGGGGTCGATCCATGACTGAGCGATCGACCACAGCGACGACAGCAGCGCCCGGCGCCGCTCCTCGGGCGTCGCACCCTCCCGGTCGGGCGCGAACTCGGCCGCCATCAGGTCGACCAGGTCGGGGTCGATGTCGTCGGGGGAGCCGAAGATGAGCCCGAGCAGGGCCCGCTGGCGCCGCTGGTCGAGGGCCTCGGGCGCCAGGCGCAGCAGGCCGAGGGCCGCCGCGACGCCGCTGGAGGCCACGATCGGGGCGAACCCGCCGATGGTGGCTCGCGAGGGCCGGAGCAGCTCGAGCGGGAACGACGGCGGCAGGGCGGGGGAGACCAGCACCACCCGCTCGACGCGCTCAGGGTGCGCGGCTGCCACCAGGACCGACACCAGTCCGCCCATGGAGTTGCCGTGCAGGGTCAAGCGCGACCAGCCCAGGGCGTCCGCGCAGCCGAGCACCAGCTCGACGTGCTCGTCCACGGTGAGGTGGTCGTCAGGAGTGGCGCGGGTGCCGCCGAAGCCGGCCAGGTCGAGGGCCACGACCGGGCCGCGCTCGGCGAGGCCCTCCATGACCTGGACCCAGGTGACCGCCGACGCGCCCAGCCCGTGCACCAGCAGCTGCGGCTCGCCGGGGCCGGACCCGTGCCGCCCCGCCACGCGCAGCACCCGCACGCTGCGGTCGCCGACGACGACCTCGTCCTCGACGATGCCGGGCCACGCGGGGGCGAGCGGACGTCCGGTCTCCGGCGCGGCCTCGAGGGCCCGGCGGCGGCGTACGCGCCTCATGCGGCGAGCCCGTCGAGCACCTCGACCAGCTTCTCCTCGGTCTTGGTGCCGATGCGCTCGAAGAGCAGCTTGAGGATCGGCTCGCCGAGCTTGCCGACGCCCTTCGGCTCGATGACGGCCTCGTAGGTGACCTCGCTGCCCTGCTGCTTGGCGGTCACGGTGATGGTGTCGGTCGTCTCGGCGGAGTCGTTGCGCCCGACGAAGACGATGCGGCCCGGCGTGAGCGTCTCGAGGGTGTAGGTCAGCTCGGTGCTGACGCCCGCGATCTTGCTCTTGTTGTGCCACCGGGTGCCGACACCGATCTCGCCTGGCGTCTCCTGGTGGCACTCCTCGGTGCCCGGGTCCCACGCCTCGGCGTGGGAGAAGTCCTTGAGGTAGTCCACGACCGTCTCGGGGTCGGCCGTGGTGGTGAACGTCCTGCTCACGGTGGTCATGTACTGGACGGTAGGCACGGCTGTGCACCGGCCGGACCACCCGTGGGGGCCGTCCTCGTCCGGTCACCCGGCCGGGTGGGGTGGCGTCGTACGACCTCAGGTGCCGGACTGGCGGGCCCGGTAGGCGGCGACGGCGTTGCGGTTGCCGCAGGAGGTGGAGCAGAAACGCCGCGAGCGGTTGCGGGAGAGGTCGAGCACGACGCCCTCGCACTCGTCGTCGGCGCACAGGCCGAGCCGGGAGAGCTCGTCGGCGCGGATCACGTCGATCATGGCCATCGCGGTCTCGACCCGGATGCGGGCGGGGAGCGGGGCGTCGGGGTCGATGGCGTGCAGGTGCCAGTCGAAGCCGTCGTGGCGGGCCAGCTGGGGGAGCGCCTGCTCCTCGGCCAGCATCCGGTTGACGATCACGACGGCGTCCTCGCGGGTGGCGGTGAGCAGGTCGCGCAGCTCGCCGCGCAGGGCCAGGACGCCCTCCAGCTCGGCCTCGTCGAGGTCGTGGCGGCCGGAGTAGGAGTAATCGTCGAAGAACATCGCCAGCTCCTCGACCGTGGTCATGGTCTCCGGCGGCAGCGCGCTGTTGGCCAGCGCGGTCGCGGCCTGCAGGGCGATCTCGACGTCATGGGCGAACACCACTTTGACAGATTACCCCACGCCTCCTACTGTCATGTCCCATGACGACGTTGACCGATGACACCCGCGTGCCCGCGGTGTCCGGGAGCCGGCCCGCGGCGGGCCTGCTCCTCGCCCTCGCCTCCGCCTTCTCCTTCGGCCTGTCCGGCGCACTGGCGCGCCCGCTGCTCGATGCCGGCTGGACCCCCGGCGCCGTCGTCCTCATCCGGATCGCCCTCGGCGCGCTCATCGTGGTGCCCTTCGGGGTCCGCGCCCTGCGCGGTCGGTGGCACCTCGTCCGCGACAACGCCGGGAAGATCACCCTGTACGGCGTCCTGGCGGTCGCCGGCGCCCAGTTCTGCTACTTCTCCGCGGTGGCCCACATGGAGGTCGGCCCGGCCCTGCTGATCGAGTACACCGCGCCCGCCGCGGTCGTGGTCTGGCTGTGGCTGCGCCACGGGCAGCGCCCGGGCCGGATCACGCTGCTCGGGGCCGCCGTGTGCGCACTCGGCCTCGTGCTGGTCCTCGACCTGCTCTCGGGTGCCGACCTCAGCATCGTCGGGGTGCTCTGGGCTCTCGGCGCGATGGTCGGCTGCGCGGCGTACTTCGTCATCGGCAGCGACGACACCACCGGTCTCCCGCCGCTGAGCCTGGCTGCGGGCGGCCTCGTGGTCGGCGCCGCCCTCCTCGGCGCCCTCGGCCTCGTGGGGCTCCTGCCGATGCGCTCGGCGTCCACCGACGTCACCTACGCCGGCCTCGACGTCGCCTGGTGGCTCCCCCTGCCGGTCCTGGGCCTGGTCACCGCCGCCGTCGCCTACGTCACCGGCATCGCCGCCGGCCGCCGCCTCGGCTCCCGCCTGGCGTCGTTCGTCGCGCTCAGCGAGGTCCTCGCCGGCGTCATCTGGGCCTGGCTCCTCCTCGGCCAGCTCCCGGCCCCCGTGCAGCTGCTCGGCGGCGCGCTCGTCGTCGCCGGCGTCATCGGCGTCAAGCTCGGCGAGCGCGACGTCGTCGCCGCTCCCGCGGAGGCCGAGGTCCGGGTCTGACCCGCCCTCCAGGCCTGCCTCGGTCCAGCCCGACCTGGGGTGGGGGTGAGGTAGCGACGTCTGGTGGGTCGGGTTCGGTCGCCAGGTCACCGCTGCCTCGGGCACCGGGACGCGATCGCAGGGTGCGGGAAACGGGCCGGCTACCGCTCGTCCTGGTTGCGCACCACGACCTCGCGCAGCAGCAGCAGGATCGCGGCGGCGGTAGGGACGGCGAGCAGGGCGCCGACGACGCCGAGCAGGGCGGTGCCGATGAGGGCCGCGATGACCGTCACGGCGCCGGGGACGTCGACCGACCTGCGCATGACGCGCGGGTAGATCACGTAGTTCTCGACCTGCTGGTAGATCACGTAGAACACGATGCAGGCGATCCCGGCGTTGACGTCGGAGGCGAACGCGATGGCCGTGACCGCCACGGCGCCGATGGTGGCGCCGATCATCGGGATCAGGTCGAGCAGGGCGACCACGACGGCCAGCGCGACGGCGTACTCGCCGAGGCCGATGATGAACAGGAACACCAGGGAGGTCAGGCCGGCGCACAGGCCGACCACGACGGCCCCGGAGACGTAGCCGCCGATGTTGCGCACGATCCGGTCGCCGAGGCGGGTGACGCGCTCGCGGCGCGAGGCGGGGGCGAGGCGGAAGAGGGCCTGCTTGGTCGTCTCCAGGGAGGCCAGGAAGTACAGGGTCAGCACCACCACCACGAACGCGTTGAACAGCGCCGACAGCACGGCCAGACCGACGCCGACGGCGCCACCGAACAGCCCGGAGATGAAGGTGCCGCCGCTGACGTACTCGCGCGCCTTGTCGAGGACCTGGAACTCCTCGTCGAGCTGCTGCACCCGCTCGTTGCGCTCGAGCTCGTCGACCCAGTGGGGCACGTTGGCGGTCAGGGCCGCGGTCTGGTCGGCGATCACCGGCACGATGGCCAGCACGAACGAGACCACGACCAGCAGCACGGCCACGATGACCGCCGCGCAGGCCCAGGCCCGGCTCAGGCCCCGGCGCTGCAGGACGCGCACCGCCGGGTCGAGGCCCGCGGCCAGGAACATCGAGACCACGATCAGCATCAGCACCGAGCCGATGCTGGTGATCGCGGTGAACAGGAACCACGCCGTCAGCGCGCCCAGCGCCCCGACGAACCCGAGGTAGAACGGGTTGCGCTTGACGAACGGCTTGCCCGGCCGCCCGAACTCGTCGACGGGTACGCCGGCCGCGCCCGCGGCGGCGGGCCCGGCCGGGCCCGCCGACCGGGCCGCCGCCGTGGCGACCACGGCCGACTCCTCGGCCCGCTCGGCGGCGACCTCCGCCCGGTCGGCGGCGTCGGCGACGTCGGCCGCGAGGTCCGCGGCGGCGTCGTCGGCACCCGGACCGGGCGGCCGGCTCACTTCGTGTCGGCCTCGTCAGCCGGCGTCGCGTCGTCGGCGCCGTCGTCGCTGCCGAAGCCGGCGACCACGTCGCGCAGCGACGCCAGCTGGGCGGTGATGGAGTCACGCCGCTTGACGAGCCGGTCGAGCTCGTTGCGCTTGGCCGCGATCTCGCGGGCGACGGTGTCGTCGGCGCCGGCGGTGATGGCCTCGGCCTGCTGCTGGGCGGCGGAGACGATCTGCTCGGCCTCGCGCTTGGCTCGCTGGACGACGCTCTCGGCCTCGGCCGCCGACGCGGCGCGGGACTCGGCGGCCCGCTGGGTGGTCTCGGCGGCCCGCTTCTCGGCGGCCTCGGCACGTCGCTCGGCCTCCTCGACGAGCCGCTTGGTCTCGGCGACGGCGGTGTTGTGGTGGTCGGTGGCCTCGCGGGCCAGCCGCTCCTTCTCCACCGCCAGCGTGCGGCGGGCCTCCTGGACCTCGCGGTCGGCCGCGGCCCGGGCCTGCTCGACCTCACGGGTCGCGCGGGTGCGCATCTCGCTGGTCTCCTGCTGCGCGGCCAGCCGCACCTGGTCGGCCTCGCGCTGCGCGGCGGCGACGATGTCGGCGGCCTCGGCCTGGGCGAGCGTCCGCTCCTGCTCGGTGTCGGCGGCAAGGCGGGACCGGGCGTCGTCGAGCTCCTTGAGCTGGACGACCTTCATGTCCTCGACCTCGCGGTTGGCCTCGGCGCGGATCGCCTTGCCGTCGCGCTCGGCTTGGGCCTTGATGTCGGCGGCGTCGCGCTGGGCGGCGGCGCGGATCTCGTCGGCCTCCTCCTCGGCCAGGCGCAGCATGGTGCTCGCGCGCCCGCCGAGCCCGGCGTACGACGGCGACTTCTGCTCCGCCAGCTGGCTGCGCAGGTCACCGAGCTGCTTCTCCAGCTCGAGCACGCGGCGCTCGGACTCGGTCAGGCTGGCCGACAGGCCGGCCTTCTCGCTGCTGAGCTGCCGGACGCGGGAGTCGACGGCGGCCTTGTCGTAGCCGCCCCGCCGCACGACGGGGAAGGTGCTCTGCGCGGCGGTGGTGGCGCCGCCAGCCGGGGCGCCCGAGGCCTGGGCGGGCGGGATGACCGGGCGGGCGCCGCCCTGGGGCGTCGCGGACGGCTGGGGGCGGCTGGTGGGAGCGGCGCCGCCCTGGGCGGGACCGCGCGGCGGGGCGGAGGGCCGGCCGGCGGCGCCGGTCGGCGGGGCGGCGCCCCCGGTCGTCACGGGGATGACCTGGGTGCGCTCGCCGTCGTTGTCGGCGCCCGGGCTCGCGGTGGACGCCCCCTCGGTCTCGTCCGGCTCCTCGTCGAAGATGGACAGGCCTCGGTCGCTCATGCGGTGAACCTCGCTCGGGTCGGGGGTGACTGGGAAGGGAGTGAGCTCGCCGGGGAAGTCGGCGAGGTCCCATCCTGTCCGATGGAGGCCCCCGATCCCACCCCGACCCGGCGGCGCACGGCTGGTGCACGTCGTGAGACGCGTCTCGGCCCCGGTCGGTTGTCCGACCGGGGCCGAGGAGGCGCCGTACGACGTGCGGTGGGGTGGGCCGAGGGGTCGCGGGGAGGGCCCGGTCAGACCCCGCGGAACCGGTTGATGGCGTCGAGGTGCAGGGCCCGCTTCTCGTGGTCGCGGACGCCGAGACCCTCCTCGGGCGCCAGGCACAGCACGCCGACCTTGCCCTGGTGGGCGTTGTGGTGCACGTCGAGCGAGGCCTGGCCCACCTCGTCGAGGGTGTAGGTCCGCGACAGGGTCGGGTGGATCTTGCCCTGGTCGATGAGGCGGTTGGCCTCGTAGGCCTCGCGGTAGTTGGCGAAGTGGCTGGAGACGATGCGCTTGAGGTTCATCCACAGGTAGCGGTTGTCGTACTCGTGGAGGTAGCCGGTCGTCGAGGCGCAGGTGGTGATGGTGCCGCCCTTGCGCGTGACGTAGACCGAGGCGCCGAAGGTCTCGCGGCCGGGGTGCTCGAAGACGATGTCGATGTCCTCGCCGCCGGTCAGCTCGCGGATGCGCTTGCCGAGGCGCTGCCACTCCTTGGGGTTCTGCTTGGTCCCCTCCTCGTTCCAGAACTGCCACTGCTCCTCGGAGCGGTTGATGACCATCTCGGCGCCCATGGAGCGCACGATCTTGGCCTTCTCCTCGTTGGAGACCACGCAGACCGGGTTGGCGCCGCCGTTGAGGGCGTACTGCGTCGCGAACCCGCCCAGGCCGCCGGAGGCGCCCCAGATCAGCACGTTGTCGCCCTGCTTCATCTGGCCGGCGTTCTTCGACACCAGCTGGCGGTAGGCGGTGGCGTTGACCAGGCCGGGGGAGGCGGCCTCCTCCCAGGTCAGGTGGGCGGGCTTGCGGAGCAGCTGGTTGGACTTGACCAGGGCGATGTGGGCGAGGCCCCCGAAGTTGGTCTCGAAGCCCCAGATGCGCTGCTGGGGGTCCATCATCGAGTCGTCGTGGCCGGCGGGGTCCTCGAGCTCGACCGAGAGGCAGTGCGCGACGACCTCGGCGCCCGGCTTCCAGGCGGTGACGCCGGGCCCGGTCTTGAGGACGACGCCGGCGAGGTCCGAGCCGACCACGTGGTAGGGCAGGTCGTGGCGCTTGGTGAGCTCGGAGACCCGGCCGTAGCGCTCGAGGAAGCCGAAGGTGGAGACGGGCTCGAAGATCGAGGTCCACACCGTGTTGTAGTTGATGGCCGAGGCCATCACGGCGACGTACGCCTCGCCGGGGCCGAGCTCGGGCAGCGGCACGTCCTCGACGTGGATGGACTTGCGGGGGTCCTTGTCCCGGGTCGCGATGCCCTCGAACATGTCGACCTCGTCCTTGTGCACCGTCGCGGCCCGGTAGGACTCGGGCAGGGCGAGGTTGGCGAAGTCCTCGCTGGTCGCGCTGCTCGGATCGGCGCTGGCGGCCTGGATGGCGTCGAGGATGTGCTGCACGGGTGGGCCCTCCTGGAGGTGGTCGGCAGGCGGTCGGTCGTGACCAGACCGCAACGTACCGGCCGGTAACCCGTGCTTGGGTCGACTGTGCGGCACGTCTCACCGGTCCCGCCGGAGCGGGACGGGCGGCGTCAGTGCGCGGCGCCGCCGGCCGCCGGCTCCACCAGCTCGACGAGCACGCCGCCGGCGTCCTTGGGGTGCACGAAGTTGATGCGCGAGTCCGACGTGCCGCGCTTGGGGGCGTCGTACAGCAGCCGCAGGCCGCGCTCGCGCAGGATCGCGCTCACCTGCTCGACGTCGGTGACGCGGTAGGCGACCTGCTGGCAGCCGGGGCCGTTGCGGTCGATGAACTTCGCGATCGTCGAGCTCTCGCTCAACGGCGCCAGCAGCTGCACGTGGGAGCCGGAGTCACCGACCGCCATCATCGCCTCGCGCACGCCCTGCTCCTCGTTGGTCTCCTGGTGGGCCAGCTCCATGCCGAAGGTGTCGCGGTAGAAGGCGATGGCCACGTCGAGGTCGGGCACGGCCATGCCGACGTGGTCGATGGCGGTGAACAGGTGCGGCGGGATCTCCAGCGTCATGGCCGCATTGTGACGCTCGCCTCCGCGGACACCGGGTGCGGTCCGGTGAATGATCGGTAACCTCGGCCACACCTCAGACCCACCCACTCGTGGAGGACCTCTCATGTCCGGATCCGTCATCGTCGCCGGTGCGCGTACGCCGATCGGTCGCCTGCTCGGCGGCCTCACGTCTCTCTCGGCGGCCGACCTGGGTGGCGTCGCCATCAAGGCCGCGCTGGAGAAGGCCGGGGTCGGCGGCGACCAGGTCGACTACCTCATCATGGGCCAGGTCATCCTCGCCGGCGCCGGCCAGAACCCCGCCCGGACCGCGGGCATCGCGGCCGGTCTGCCGCTCTCGCTGCCCTCGATCACCATCAACAAGGTGTGCCTCTCGGGCCTCAACGCGATCGCCACCGCCGACCAGATGATCCGCGCCGGCGAGGCCGACATCATCGTCGCCGGCGGCATGGAGTCGATGACCAACGCCCCGCACCTGCTGCCCAAGTCGCGGCAGGGCTTCAAGTACGGCGACACCGCGCTCGTCGACTCGATGGCCTACGACGCCCTGTTCGACCAGGCCACCCAGCAGGCCATGGGCGCGCTGACCGAGCAGTGCAACGCCGCGGGCACCAACCTGTCCCGCGAGGAGCAGGACGCCTTCTCCGCCGGCTCGCACCAGAAGGCCGCCGAGGCGTGGAAGAACGGCCTGTTCGACGACGAGGTCGTCCCGGTCTCGATCCCGCAGCGCAAGGGCGACCCGGTCGTGGTCTCCCAGGACGAGGGCGTGCGCGGCGACACCACCGCCGAGTCGCTCGGCAAGCTGCGCCCGGCGTTCGCCAAGGACGGCACCATCACCGCCGGCTCGGCCTCGCAGATCTCCGACGGCGCCTGCGCCGTGGTCGTGATGAGCAAGGCCAAGGCCGAGGAGCTCGGCCTGACCTGGCTGGCCGAGATCGGCGCCCACGGCATGGTCGCCGGCCCCGACTCCACGCTGCAGCTGCAGCCGGCCAACGCCACCGCCAAGGCCTGCGCCAAGGAGGGCATCGACCCGAAGGACCTCGACCTGGTCGAGTTCAACGAGGCCTTCGCCGCGGTCGGCATCGAGTCGGCCCGCTCCCTCGGCATCGACGAGGACAAGGTCAACGTCAACGGCGGCGCCATCGCCCTGGGCCACCCGGTCGGCATGTCCGGCGCCCGGGTCGTGCTCCACCTCGCCCTCGAGCTGCAGCGCCGCGGCGGCGGCGTCGGGGCGGCCGCGCTGTGCGGCGGCGGCGGCCAGGGCGACGCCCTGATCGTGCGTGTCCCGCAGCAGTAGCAGGACCAGCCGGGGCCGGGTCGACGTACCCGACCTCGTCGCGCGGGCCCGGGACGGCCAGTCCCGGGCCGTCGCGCGGCTGATCTCGCTGGTCGAGGACGAGTCCCCGGCCCTGCGCGAGGTCACCGCCGCGCTCGCCCCGCACACGGGGCGGGCGCAGGTCGTCGGCATCACCGGCGCGCCCGGCGTCGGCAAGTCCACCTCGACCAACGCCCTGGTGCGCGCCCTGCGGGCCGCGGGGCGCACGGTCGGCGTGGTGGCCGTCGATCCCTCGTCGCCGTTCTCCGGCGGTGCGCTCCTGGGCGACCGGGTGCGGATGGGCGACCACGCCGACGACGACGGGGTCTACATCCGCTCCATGGCCGCCCGCGGCCACCTCGGCGGCCTGTCGTGGTCGACCCCGCAGGCCGTGCGCGTGCTCGACGCGGCGGGGTACGACGTCGTGCTGGTCGAGACCGTCGGCGTCGGCCAGAGCGAGGTCGAGGTCGCCGGGCTCGCCGACTCCACGGTCGTGCTCCTCGCCCCCGGGATGGGGGACGGCATCCAGGCCGCCAAGGCCGGCATCCTCGAAGTCGGTGACGTCTACGTCGTCAACAAGGCCGACCGCGACGGAGCCGCCCAGGTCGCCCGTGACCTGCGCTCCATGCTCGCCCTGGCCGAGCGCCGCGAGGGCGCCTGGCGGCCCCCCATCCTGAAGACCAGCGCCCAGACCGGCGACGGCGTCGCCGAGGTCGTGGCGGCCCTCGACGAGCACCGCACCTGGTCGCAGGCGTCCGGGGCGCTGGTCCGCCGCCGCGAGCGCCGGGCCCGCGCCGAGATCGAGGCCATCGCCGTGGCGGCCCTCCGGTCGCGCTGGGCCGACCTCGGCGGCCACGCCGAGCTCGACCGGCTCGCCGCCGCGGTGGTCAGCGGCGAGTCCGACCCGTACGCCGCCGCCGACCGCCTCCTCGCCGACTGACCGTCTGGTCCTCCTGGTCGGGCCATGGCCGTCCCCGGGTTTGCCCGGCCGGTCGCGGCGGAAGGGAGGCCTGTGCTCGTCGTCCTCGGCTCCTCGGTCGTCGTCCTGCTCGTGGCGCTCGTGCGCCTGGTCGGGGCTCGCAGCGAGGCCTCCCTCGCCCGGCGAGCCCGGCGACGGTGGGTCCACCCCGACGCGCACCGGCTCACCCCTGGCGCCACTGTCGAGCTCCGGTTGGCGTGGGTCGCGGTGGCGGTGCTGGCGGCGGCCGCGGTCGTGCTCACGTTCCCGCGCCCGGGCCCGATCACCGCCGGCGAGCTGCGCGAGGAGCTCCCGGAGTCGTTCCTGGACGGACTGGGGGGACTCCCGACGGCCACGGCCGCGCGCCGGATCGAGCTGCGCGGCGACGGGCCTCGCTGGACGCTGCACACCGTCAGGGGACAAGACCCCGGCTTCGTGTCCCGCAGCCAGTCGCAGCAGCGCTGGCAGGCGCTCGGCACCGACGGCCGAGCGGCACTGTGTGTCTACCTGGTCAGCGTGGTCGAGTCCGACACCGTCGACTTCGCCTCCACCACCACCGGCTTCTGCTAGGCCCCAGCAGCCGGTGGCCCCGTCGTGGTCGGCGTCGGCTCAGCGCACCCGGACGTCCACCCAGACCGCGCGGTGGTCGGAGGAGGGGAACGGGAACTCGCCGGTCAGCCGCGACAGCGGGTCGGACGGCACCGGCCAGAACACACCGGCGTCGCGCACCTGCAGCCCGCGGCGCGACGGCAGGACGTAGTCGGCGCGCAGGTTGCCCGGGGCGGGGGAGTCGGCGAAGTCGGCGGTGTCGAGCGCCGGGTCGCCGCGGTGGGCCAGGTTGGCCCCGCCCTGCCGGACCGCCGCCTCGCGGCCGCCGGCCGACGTGGGCCGCGGGTCCTGGACCGCGGGGCTGTCGAGCAGCTGGTCGATCGCGGCGTCGGCCGAGTCGCCGTCGAGCGGGTCGGCGTTCTGGTCACCGGCGACGACGAACCGCGCGCCCGGCGCGAGGCCGCCACGCTGCCCGCGGTCGTCGTACACGTACGACGCCGCCCGGCCCCCGCGCACGTAGTCGGCCCAGAAGCGGATCTCGTCGTGGTTGCGCCGGCCGTTGCGGTCCTCGGGGCCGTCGAACGTCGGCGGGGTGGGGTGGGAGACGAGGAAGTGGACGGTCCGCCGACCGATGCGGACGGGCACGTCCCAGTGCGACTTGCTCGACAGCCGCAGCACCCGCTGCTCGGCGGGGGAGTAGAAGCCGGTCGGCAGCAGCGAACCGGGCATGTCGGCCCAGCGGAACTGCTGGAAGGTGCGCACCGCGCCGACGTCGATCGGGTAGCGGCTCAGCACGGCCATGCCGTACTGGCCCTCGAAGTCGCCGAACCCGTAGGCGTCGTTGCCGCCCCCGACGGTGCCGTTGCCGTCGAGGTCGAACCCGCTGGCCACGCCGGTGTTGGACGGCGCGACGAAGACGTAGGGGTACTCGATCGGGCGGGCGCCACCCTGGCCGACCTCGAGGTAGTTGTCGCGGAACAGGTCGACCGCGCGGTTGCCGGGCTCGTAGTCGAGCTCGTTGAGGAGCAGCACGTCGGGCCGGGTGCGCTGCACGACCTCGGCCACGGTGCGGGCCTGGGCGTCGGTGCCGGTGGAGAGGTCGGAGACCAGCTGGCCCGCGGTGGCGCGGTTGAGCGAGGCGTTGAAGGTCTGGAACCGGACCGTGTGGTCCGTGGGTCCCTGCCCAGGCCCCTGCCCAGGCCCGTGCCCCGGCCCGTGCCCGCGCTCGGCGTCGGCCGGCGCGGGGGTCGCGGCGAGGAGACCGGCGCCGAGGAGCAGCAGGGTGGGCAGGGCGACCAGGCGCGCCCGAGAAAGCGTCGTCATGGCCTCACCCTGCCACGGGCCAGGGACAGGATCGGGACGCTGCGGGCCAACGGCAGGTGAACGCCCGCCGGTCCCTACGATGGACCCCATGACGCAGCAGCCGTTCACCCGCCGTGGCGCCATCGACCTCTCCGGCCTCTCGCGACAGGCCTCCCCGCCGCCGGGCGCCGGGGCGGGCCCCGTCACGCCCAACGGGGGCAGCGCCGGCGGGGGCGCGCCGGGCCTGGGCGCCTACGCCGTCGAGGTGACCGCGCAGACCCTGCAGGACGTCGCCGAGGCCTCGATGACCGCGCCCGTCCTCCTCGTCGTCTACGCCGGGTCCCGCTCGCCCGAGAGCGCGACGTACGCCCAGGACGTGGCGGCGCTGGTCGAGCAGTACGAAGGCCGGTTCCTGGCCGGTCTCGTCGACCTCGACACCTCCCCGGAGGTCGGGCAGGCGCTGCAGATCCAGCAGGTGCCGGTGCTGCTGGTGCTGCTCGACGGCCGCCCGGTCACCCAACCCATCCCGGGCGTGGTGCCGAGCGACGAGCTGCAGACCCTGCTCCAGCAGCTCGGCCAGCAGCTCACCGCCCAGGGCGTGACCGGGCGCCACCAGCCGCAGAGCCACGCCGGCCCCGCGGCCGAGGGCGACGAGGAGCCCGCGGGCGACCCGCGCTACGCCGCCGCCGAGGACGCCCTCGCCCGCGACGACATCGACACCGCCGTGGCGGAGTACCAGAAGCTCGTCGACGCCAACCCCGCCGACCACGGCGCCGCCGCGGGCCTGGCCATGGCCAAGGTCATCCAGCGGGCGTACGCCGCCGACCCGGCCGCCGCGCACGCCGCGGCCGACGCGGCCCCGGCCGACGTCGAGGCGCAGACCCTGGCCGCCGACGTCGACCTCGTCGACGGCCGCGTCGAGGAGGCCTTCGGCCGGCTCATCGAGCTGGTGCGGGTCACCGCCGACAAGGAGCGCGACAAGGCCCGCGAGCACCTCATCGGCCTGTTCGCCGCCGTCGGCAACGACGACCCGCGCGTCCTGGCCGCCCGCCGCAACCTCGCCTCGGCGCTCTTCTAGGCCGCGGCCGTGCGCGCCTACCTCGACGGCGCCGCGTTCCTCGGGCAGGGGTGGCGGCTGCTGCGGCAGCGCCCGCGCCTGCTGCTGCTCGGCATGGTGCCGGCGGTCATCGTCTTCGTCGTCCTCGCCGGCCTGTTCGTCCTGCTGGTCACCCAGCTCGGCGACGTCGCAGCCTGGATGACGCCGTTCGCCGACGACTGGTCCGACCCGTTGCGCTCGGTGCTCCGCTGGGGCCTCGGGCTGGCCCTCGTGCTGGCCGCGCTGGTGCTCGCGGCGTCGACGTTCACCGGCCTCACCCTCGCCGTCGGCGACCCGTTCTACGAGCACATCTGGCGCGCCAGCGAGGACCTGCTCGGCCCGGTCAAGCTCGGCGACGGCCTCGGGTTCTGGGAGTCGCTGCGCGACGGCCTCAAGCTCAGCCTCGTCGGCCTCGGCATCTCGCTGCTGGTGCTGGTCAGCGGGTTCGTCCCCGTCGTCGGACCGGTGCTGGCCGTGGTGCTCGGCCTGGTCCTGTCCGGCCGGATGCTGGCCCGCGACCTCGTCGAGAACCCCCTCGCCGCCCGCGGCTTCGACAAGCCCGCCCAGCGCGAGCTGCTCCACCCCCACCGCCGCACCCTGCACGGCTTCGGGATCGTCACCCAGGCCTGCTTCCTCGTGCCGCTCGGCGGCGTGCTCATCATGCCCGCCGCCATCGCCGGTGCCACCGCGCTCGTCCGCGACGTCCTCCCCGACGAGCGCGGCCCGGCGTACGAGAAGGCGGCGCTGCGGCGCTGAGGATCGGCCCGGCGGGGCCAGCAAGACCTCCGGTCATCCGGAGGACTGACGCTCCGGCGCGGGACCGCCGCCCGCTCGCGGTGCACGACGCGCCGGGCGGTGAGCGCGGCCCGGGGAGTCCGGGTCGCGGAACATCCGGTCGACCGGGTGTTCCTCCGGCTAGCCAGGGAATCCTCGCGCTGGGTGGGCAATGCAACGCCTGACCAGCGCAAGTTTTCCCTGGCCAGCTCGGACCGGAGGAAACCCCGGCTGACCGGGGATTCCCGCGCTTGCCCGGGAGTTCCTACACACCCCCGGGGGTACGTGGACAGGCGGGGCTACCGCCCGCTCTCGGTGTACGACGCGCCGCCGGTGAGCGCGGCCAGGGCGGCGGTGATGCGACGGGCCGTGAAGTCGGCGCACCGGTCGGCGACCTGCTCGGGGGTGCAGAACTCCGCGGCCCGGATCTCCCGGGCCTGCAGGTGCAGGCGGGCGGGGTCGATGTCGTCACGGACGCCGCCGTCGAAGACCAGGCACAGGGCGTCGTCCCAGCCGCCCCACGGCGGGAGCCAGTCGGTGAGCAGGAGCCGGTCGGCGGAGACCCGGAACCCGAGCTCCTCCTCGACCTCGCGGGCCGCCGCGAGCTGGGGCGATTCGCCGACCTCGACGACGCCGCCGGGCAGGTCCCAGTCCTGCTTGTAGGTCAGGCCGCACAGCAGCACCCGGGCGTCGGGTCCGGCGGAGTCGCGGACCAGCACCTGGGCGATGGCGCGCTTGCGGGGCAGGAAGGAGTTGAGCAGCGCGCGGAAGGCGCCGGGCTCGCTGAGCGGCGGGTCGGTGCTCAGCCGCGACAGGACGACGTAGGCCTCGGCCTCGGGGCGTTCGCCGGTGCCGGCGACGACGCGCTGCACGCCCTCGCGGCGCAGGCCGCTGCGGGTGGCGACCCGCAGCGACGCCTCGTTGTCGGCGTCGACCCGCGCGTGCACCCGCGACAGGCCCAGGCCGCCCTGCTCGCGGCCGGTCAGGGCCCAGTCGACGACCACGCGGGTGGCGCGGGTGGCGTACCCGCGGTGGCGGTGCCCGGCGTACAGCGCCCACCGGACGCCGGCGCTGTCGCCGTCCTCGCGCTGCAGCACGACCGAGCCGACGACCTGGCCGTCGTGCTCGACCACGAAGGCCACCACGCCCGGCTCGTCGTCGGGCCGACCGACGGGCGTGCCCTCGCCCAGCCACCGGGCGATCAGCTCGTCGTGGCCGGCCTCGGCGGCCGCCACGTCGCTGTCGCGCCAGGGCCGGAGGGTGACCGTCCCGTCGGTCAGGGTCGGCTGGTCGGTCACGGCTCCAGGCTAGTCGGGGGCTTCGGGGAGTCGGTCGCGGGCGACCCCGCCCCACCGGCCGCCGCCGGACGCGCTGGCGCCTGCCGCCGCAGCCACAGCGTCGCCAACGGGGGCACGACGATGTCGGCGTGCGCGGGCATCGAGCCGTGGTGGCCCTCGACCGCGAGCACCGAGCCGAGGTTGCCGACCCCCGACCCGCCGTACGACGACGCGTCGGTGTTGAGCACCTCGGCCCACAGCCCGGCCGCGGGCAGGCCGACGCGGTAGCCGTCGTGCGGCGTGGCGGCGAAGTTGGTGATGCACACCAGGTCGGGCTCGCCCGAGTCCGGAGCGGCGCGGCGGACGAAGGAGTAGGTGTTGCGACCGGCGTCGTCGGCGTCGACCCACTCGAACGAGCCGGGGGAGACGTCGAAGGACCAGGCGGCCGGGGTTTCGACGTAGGCCCGGTTGAGGTCGCGCACCAGGCCGCTGAGCCCGCGGTGCTCGGGGTGCTCGAGCAGCCACCAGTCGAGCTCGCGGGACTCGGCCCACTCCGACTCCTGGCCGATCTCGCCGCCCATGAACAGCAGCTGCTTGCCCGGGTGGGCCCACATGAAGGCGTAGTAGGCCCGCAGGGACGCCAGCTGCTGCCAGCGGTCGCCGGGCATCTTGCGCAGCAGGGAGCCCTTGCCGTGCACGACCTCGTCGTGCGACAGCGGGAGGACGAAGTTCTCGGTCCAGGCGTAGGTGATGGCGAAGGTCAGGTCGTGGTGGTGCCACTGCCGGTGCACGGGCTCGCGCGCGAGGTAGTCGAGCGTGTCGTGCATCCAGCCCATGTTCCACTTGAACCCGAACCCCAGGCCGCCCTCGGACGTCGGCGCAGTCACGCCGGGCCACGAGGTCGACTCCTCGGCGATCGTGCAGATGCCGGGCACCCGCCGGTAGACGGTGGCGTTCATCTCCTGCAGGAACTGCACCGCCTCGAGGTTCTCGCGCCCACCGTGCTTGTTGGGCGTCCACTCGCCCTCCTCGCGGGCGTAGTCGAGGTAGAGCATCGAGGCGACGCCGTCGACGCGCAGCCCGTCGGCGTGGAACTCCTCCAGCCAGTACAGCGCGTTGGCGTAGAGGAAGTTGCGCACCTCGGGCCGGCCGAAGTTGAAGATGTGGGACCCCCACTCCTGGTGCCAGCCGCGCTGGGGGTTGGGGTCCTCGTACAACGGGGTGCCGTCGAAGCGGGCCAGCGCCCACTCGTCGGTGGCGAAGTGGCCGGGCACCCAGTCGAGGATGACGCCGATGCCGGCCTGGTGGAGCCGGTCGACGAGTCGCCGGAAGCCGTCGGGGTCGCCGTAGCGGCTGTCGGTCGCGAAGTACGACGTCACGTGGTAGCCCCACGAGCCGCCGAACGGGTGCTGCATGACCGGCATCAGCTCGACGTGGGTGAACCCGAGGTCGGCCAGGTAGGGCACCAGGTCGTCGGCCAGCTCGTCGTAGGACCAGAACCGCCCGCCCGGGTGCCGCTTCCACGAGCCCAGGTGCATCTCGTAGACCGACATGGGCTCGTCGATGGGGTTCTTGGCGGCCCGCGCCGCCATCCACTCCTGGTCGCCCCACTGGTGGGAGGACTCGAAGACCCGCGAGGCGGTGTCGGGCGCGACCTCGGCGTGCGCCGCCATCGGGTCGGCCTTCTCGCGCCACTGGTCGTCGGCGCCCAGCACGACGTACTTGTACGTCGTGCCGGAGCCCGCCCCGGGCACGAACAGCTCCCAGACGCCGGAGCGGCCGAGCTGGCGCATCGGGTGCTCGCGCCCGTCCCAGGAGTTGAAGTCGCCCTTGACCCGCACCGCGCGGGCGCCCGGCGCCCAGACCGCGAAGGACGTGCCGGTCACGGTGCCGCCGAGGGGCTCCTCGTAGCGGTGCACGCGGGCGCCGAGGACCTGCCAGAGGTTCTCGTGGCGACCCTCGTTGACCAGGTGCAGGTCGACCTCGCCCAGGGTCGGCAGGAAGCGGTAGGGGTCGTCGACCTCGACGGCGCCCTGGCCGTGGTCGACCAGGAGCCGGTAGCCGGGCACGGAGTCGAGCGCGACCGCGCCGACCCAGATGCCGCCGTGCTCGTGCTCGAGCGGCACCTCGGTGTCCCCGAAGCGCACGGTGACGCTCCGGGCGAGCGGCTTGAGCACCCGGAAGGTGCAGACCCCCGCGTCGAGGTGGGGCCCGAGGATCGCGTGCGGGTGGCCGTGGTCGCCGCGCACGACCTGGTCGAGCTCGCCGCGGGGGACCTCGGCGGGCCGGGCGGGCTGGGCGGCGGGGGCGCCGTTCGGGGTGGGCGTGCTGGACGGGCTCATGCGGCTCCGATCCGCGCCACGGCCGCGAGCGGGATGTCCACCCAGGTCGGCCGGTTGCGGGTCTCGTAGATGGTCTCGTAGACCGCCTTGTCGGCGGTGTAGGCGTCGACGAGCGTGCGCTGCTCGTCGCTCAGGTCCCCGCCGGCGTAGGCGGTGAGGAAGTAGCGCTGCTGGCGCTCGGTCCACTCGACACCCCGCGCCTGGCGCTCGGCCGAGCCCTCGGGGTCGTCCTCGCGCTGGCGGGCCGCGACGTGCGGGGCGTAGTCGAAGGACCGCAGCATCCCGGCGACGTCGCGCCAGGGCGAGTCGGGCAGCACCCGCTCGGCCAGGGTCTTGGCCGGCTCGCCCTCGAAGTCGACGATCTTCCAGCCCGCCGAGGTGCGCAGGGTCTGGCCGAGGTGGAGGTCACCGTGCACGGTCTGCACGTCGACGTCGCCGAGGTCGGCCAGGCGGCCGTAGAGCGCCTCCAGGGCCGCGACGTGGTCGCCCAGCCCGGGCACGATCCCGACCGCGCGGCGAAGCCGCTGGACCATCACCCCGGCCACCTGTCCCGCCGGCACCGTCGAGGTCGCGAAGGCCTCGCGCAGGTCGGCGTGCACCTCGGCCAGGGCCTCCCCGAGCCGCCCGGCCTCTCCGGAGAAGTCGCCACCGGCCTCGCGGGCCTCGACGTCCGGGTCGGCCAGCAGGTCGCGCACGCTGGTCAGGGCGAGGTCGAAGCCGTCGGTGGCGGTGCGCAGGAACTGCTGGAGCATGCCGAGGTGGGTCTCGCCGGCCTCGACCCAGCCGTAGAGGTGGGCCACCTGCGTCGACCCCTTGCGGGTCAGCGCGTCGTGCGTGGTGATGTCGGGGTTGGGGCCCGGGGTGATCTTGCGGAACAGCTTGAGCACCGAGTCCTCGCCGTAGAGGATCGAGGAGTTGGACTGCTCGCCGCTGAACAGCGTGCCCGTGGCCCCGAGGTCGAGCTCGTGGCCCGGCAGGGTGCGGAAGGTCAGGCCGTCGTCCTCGCCCGGCCGCTCGTCGGCCGCGCCGAAGGCCTCCAGCCACAGCCGCGTCGCCTCCCGGTCGTGCAGGGCGTCGTAGGCGTGCACCCAGCCGTGCCGGGGGTCCTCCCACCAGCCCAGGAAGGCGTGGTCGAGGCGGTGCTCGGGCTCGGCGTAGTAGGTCAGCGGCACCTGGTAGAGCTCGACCGCGTCGTCGCCGCCCGCGGGCACGTCACCGTAGGTCAGCTCGACCAGCAGCACGTCGACGTGCGGCCACCGGTCCGCGGTGCCGCTGCCCAGGCCGCCCACCCGGCGTACACCGGAGACGGCGAAGGGCCGGCCCTTGCCGCCGAACCAGCGGGTCCGGCCGACGTAGTCGACGAAGACCTGCGGCTCGATGTGGGAGACCTCGACGACGTCGGAGAAGTAGCGCGAGTAGTCCCTCACAGCAGCACCCCCTCGTCGGGGGTCTCGCTCGGCACCAGCCGGAACCAGTAGAAGCCGTACGACGCCAGCGTGAGCAGGTAGGGCAGCTCGCCGATGCGCGGGAACTCGACGCCGCCGAGCAGCTCGACCGGCACCATCCCCTCGAAGCGCCGCAGGTCGAGCTCGACCGGCTGCGGGAAGCGCGAGAGGTTGTTGACGCACAAGATGATGTCGCCCTGGTGCTCGCGGGTGTAGGAGAGCACCGAGGAGTTGGAGCCGCCGAGGTCGTGGAACTCGCCCAGGCCGAACGCCGGGTGCTGGCGCCGGGCGTGGATCATCCGGCGGTTCCAGTGCAGCAGCGAGGAGGGGTTCTCCAGCTGCGACTCGACGTTGACGCTCTGGTAGCCGTAGACCGGGTCCTGGATGGCCGGCAGGAACAGCTTGCCGGGGGTGGCGGAGGAGAAGCCGGCGTTGCGGTCGGGGGTCCACTGCATCGGCGTGCGCACGCCGTCGCGGTCACCGAGCCAGATGTTGTCGCCCATGCCGATCTCGTCGCCGTAGTACAGGACGGGGGAGCCGGGCAGCGAGAGCAGCAGCGCGTTGAACAGCTCGATCTGGTTGATGTCGTTGTCGAGCAGCGGGGCCAGACGCCGGCGGATGCCGATGTTGGCCTTCATGCGGGGGTCCTTGGCGTACTCGTCCCACATGTAGTCGCGGTCCTCGTCGCTGACCATCTCGAGCGTGAGCTCGTCGTGGTTGCGCAGGAAGATGCCCCACTGGCAGCCCGAGGGGATCGGCGGCGTCTGCTCGAGGATCTCCGAGATCGGGTAGCGCGACTCGCGGCGCACCGCCATGAAGATGCGGGGCATCACCGGGAAGTGGAAGCACATGTGGCACTCGTCGCCGCCGGACTCGAAGTCGCCGAAGTAGTCGACGACGTCGGCGGGCCACTGGTTGGCCTCGGCGAGCAGCACCTTGCCGGGGTACTTCTCGTCGACGTAGGACCGGACCTTCTTGAGGAAGTCGTGCGTCTCGGGGAGGTTCTCGCCGTTGGTGCCCTCACGGACGTACAGGTAGGGCACCGCGTCGAGGCGGAACCCGTCGAGGCCCATGTCGAACCAGAACGAGATGGCCTCGAGGATCGCGTCGTGGACCTTCGGGTTCTCGTAGTTGAGGTCGGGCTGGTGGTGGAAGAACCGGTGCCAGTAGTACTGCTGGCGCACCGGGTCCCAGGTCCAGTTGGACGGCTCGGTGTCGACGAAGATGATCCGCGCGTCGGAGTACTTCTCGTCGGTGTCGGACCAGACGTAGAAGTCGCCGTAGGGGCCGTCGGGGTCGGTGCGGCTGGCCTGGAACCACGGGTGCTGGTCGCTGGTGTGGTTGGCGACGAAGTCGATGATGACCCGGATGCCGCGGGCGTGGGCCTCGTCGAGCAGCAGGTGGAAGTCGTCGACCGTGCCGGCCTCGGGGAGGATGTCGGTGTAGTCGGCGACGTCGTAGCCGCCGTCGCGCAGCGGCGAGGCGAAGAACGGCGGCACCCACAGGCAGTCGACGCCGAGCCACTGCAGGTAGTCGAGCTTCTCGATGAGGCCCTTGAAGTCGCCGGTGCCGTCGCCGTTGGAGTCGCGGAAGCTGCGGACCATCACCTCGTAGAAGACCGCGGTCTTGAACCACTCGGGGGTCTGGTTGGCCGCCTCGCCCGGCGAGGCGGGCCCGATGGGCTGCTCGACGGGCTCGCCGGTCGTGGCCGGGCCGACCTCGATCTCCTGCGTGGGGGTCGGGAGCGTCTGCTCGTCGGTCACGCGGTCCTCCTCACGTGCAGCACGTGCGCGGGCTCGTGGTGGGGGTCGAGCCGCACGTAGTCGTGCTCGCCCCAGGTCCAGGTCTGGCCGGTGATCTCGTCGTGCGCGGCGAAGGTGTCGGACCAGTCGAGCCCGAGCGCCGGCATGTCGAGGTGCACCGTGGTCTCGCGGGCGGCGTGCGGGTCGAGGTTGAGCACCACCAGCACCGTGTCGTCGGTGCCGTCGGGCAGCGTCGCGGTCTTGGAGAAGACCAGGACGTTCTCGTCGTCGGCGCCGTGGATGGTGATGTTGCGCAGCCGCTGCAGGGCCAGGTGGCTGCGCCGGATCTCGTTGAGCCGCGTCACGTACGGCGCCAGCGAGCGTCCCTCGGCCTCGGCGGCCTCCCAGTCGCGGATGCGGACCTGGTACTTCTCCGAGTCGAGGTACTCCTCGCTGCCCGGCTTGACCGCGACGTGCTCGAAGAGCTCGTACCCGGCGTACATGCCCCAGCTGGGGACCGACAGCGCCGCCAGGGCCGCACGGACCTTGAACGCGCCCGGGCCGCCGTACTGGAGGTACTCGTGGAGGATGTCGGGGGTGTTGACGAAGAAGTTGGGCCGCATCACGTGGTCGGACTCGCTGGAGACCTCGCGCAGGTAGTCCTCGATCTCCCAGCGGGCGGTGCGCCAGGTGAAGTAGGTGTAGCTCTGCTGGAAGCCGACCGCGCCGAGGCCGTGCATCATCGGCGGCTTGGTGAACGCCTCGGAGAGGAACACCACGTCGGGGTCGGTGCGGCGCACCTCGCCCAGCAGCCACTCCCAGAACTGCAGCGGCTTGGTGTGCGGGTTGTCGACGCGGAAGATGCGCACGCCGTGGCGCATCCACAGCTTGACGATGCGCAGCACCTCGCGGCAGATGCCGGTGGGGTCGTTGTCGAAGTTGACCGGGTAGATGTCCTGGTACTTCTTCGGCGGGTTCTCGGCGTAGGCGATGGTGCCGTCGGCGCGGGTGGTGAACCACTGCGGGTTGCTGGTGACCCACGGGTGGTCGGGTGCCGCCTGCAGGGCCAGGTCGAGCGCGACCTCGAGCCCGAGCTCACCGGCCCGGGCCACGAAGGCGTCGAAGTCGTCGAAGTCGCCCAGGTCGGGATGGATGGCGTCGTGGCCGCCGTCCTTGCTGCCGATGGCCCACGGCGAGCCCGGGTCGTCAGGCCCGGGGGTGAGGGTGTTGTTGGGGCCCTTGCGGTTGACCTCGCCGATCGGGTGGATCGGCGGCAGGTAGATGACGTCGAAGCCCATCGCGGCCACGGCGTCGAGCCGCTCCGCCGCGGTGCGGAAGGTGCCGCTGACGACCGTGCCGGTCTTCTCGTCGACGTGGGCGCCCTCGGAACGGGGGAAGAACTCGTACCAGCTGCCGACGAGCGCGCGCTCGCGGTCGGCGTACGCCCGGAACGGGCCGGCGACGGAGAGCAGGTCGCGCAGCGGGTGGGCCGTCAGCACCCGCACCACGTCGTCGGCCTGCAGCTGGGCCAGCCGCGCCTCGGCGGGCCGGGCGGTGTCGGTGGCCGCGGCCAGGGCGCCCTCGACCACCACGGCGTCGGCGGGGTCGGTGACCTCGGCACGGACGCGCTCGAGCAGCAGTGCGCCCTCGGCGAACATCAGCTCGACGTCGATGCCGGCCGGCACCTTGATGCCGGTGGCGTGCTGCCAGGTGGCCACCGGGTCCGACCACGCGCGCACCTCGAAGGTCCACAGGCCCGGGGCGTCGGGGGTGACCCACGCGAGGTGCCGGTCGACCGGGTCGGTCTGCTTGACCAGCGGCACCGGGTCCTGTCTCACCCCCGTCGGCGACGTGAGCACCACGTCGGCACCGAGCTTGTCGTGTCCCTCCCGGAAGATCGTCGCCGAGACCGGGAAGGGCTCACCGACGGTCGCCTTGGCGGGCAGCCGCCCGAGGTCGACGACCGGGTGGACATCCATGACAGGGATACGTCCGACCATGTCCGCAACCCTTGCGGGTGCGACCAAGCACGTGCAACCTCGGCCGGGGTGAGGGATGTCCGGCCGCCCGTGCGGTAGTGGCCGACCCCGGTCGGGCCGGGGTGGGGACGCCGGTTGCGGCGCGTCGTCGAGAGCCAGGTCACGCCCCGCGGACGGCCGGCGGCGACCACTTTGGACGAATCCTTGGATCGATCCAAGGAATCGGTCTACCGTCGTCCCGTGCGTGCCATCCGTCGCTTCACCGTCCGCCCCGTCCTGCCCGAGGCGCTCGCGCCGCTGGGCGACCTCGCCGGCAACCTGCGCTGGTCGTGGCACCCCGAGACGCAGGACGTCTTCGGCGAGGTCGACGCCGACCTGTGGGAGTCCACGGGCCACGACCCGGTCAAGCTCCTCGGCGCCGTCGGCCGCGAGCGGCTCGACGAGCTCGCCGCCGACGCGGGCTTCCTGGAGCGGCTGCGCGCGGCGCGGGCCGACCTCGAGACCTACCTGACCGCCGACCGCTGGTACCAGAAGCGGGTGGCCGCCGACGGCGGCACCGGCGCCCCCGGCCCGCGCTCGATCGCCTACTTCTCGCCGGAGTTCGGCATCACCGCGGTCCTGCCGCAGTACTCCGGTGGTCTCGGCATCCTGGCCGGCGACCACCTCAAGGCGGCCAGCGACCTCGGCGTCCCGATCGTCGGCGTCGGCCTGCTCTACAAGCACGGCTACTTCAAGCAGTCGCTCTCCCGCGAGGGCTGGCAGCAGGAGACCTACCCCGTCCTCGACCCCGACGAGCTGCCCATCTCGCTGCTGCGCGAGCCCGACGGCTCCCGCGCCACCATCTCGATCCAGATGCCCGACGGCCCCGACCTGGTGGCCCGCATCTGGGTGGCCAGCGTCGGCCGGGTGCCGCTGCTCATGCTCGACACCGACGTCGAGGGCAACCCCGACCACTACGTCGACGTCACCGACCGGCTGTACGGCGGCACCTCGGAGCACCGGCTGCGCCAGGAGCTGCTGCTGGGCGTCGGCGGCGTGCGGGCGCTGCGCGTGCACGCCCGGATCACCGGCCACCCCGAGCCCGAGGTCTTCCACACCAACGAGGGCCACGCCGGCTTCCTCGGCATCGAGCGCATCCGCGAGCTCACCGTGGCCGAGGGCGGGCCGCGGCTCGACTTCGACACCGCGCTCGAGGTCGGCCGCGCCTCCACCGTCTTCACCACCCACACCCCGGTGCCGGCCGGCATCGACCGCTTCCCGCGGTCGCTGGTCGAGCAGTACCTCCACGACGACACCGGCGCCACCCCGGGCGTCCCGACCGGGCGCATCCTCGGCCTCGGCACCGAGGACTACGCCGGCGGCGACCCGGGCGTGTTCAACATGGCCGTGATGGGCTTCCGCCTCGCCCAGCGCGCCAACGGCGTCTCGAAGCTGCACGGTGAGGTCAGCCGAGGCATGTTCCAGGGGCTGTGGCCCGCCTTCGACGAGGCGGAGGTGCCGATCGGCTCCATCACCAACGGCGTGCACGCCCCGACCTGGGTCGCCCGCGAGGTCTTCGGCCTGGCCACCTCCCAGGGCGCCGACGGCGACGCCGACGACGCGGAGAGCTTCTGGGCCGCCGTCGACAAGGTCCCCGGCACCGAGGTGTGGGCGGCCAAGCGCGAGCTGCGCCAGCGGCTCGTCGTCGAGGCCCGCAAGCGCCTGGCCAGGTCGTGGGAGAAGCGGGGTGCGGCGAAGGCGGAGCTCAAGTGGACCGAGGACGCCCTCGACCCCGACGTCCTCACCATCGGATTCGCCCGCCGCGCGGCGTCGTACAAGCGGCTGACGCTGATGATGCGCGACCCCGAGCGGCTCAAGGCGCTGCTGACCCACCCCGAGCGCCCGGTGCAGCTGGTCATCGCCGGCAAGGCCCACCCGGCCGACGACGGCGGCAAGAAGCTCATCCAGGACATCGTCCGGCTCTCCGACGACCCGGCGGTGCGCCACCGCATCGTGTTCCTGCCCAACTACGACATCGCGATGGCCAAGCCGCTCTACCCCGGCTGCGACGTCTGGCTCAACAACCCGCTGCGCCCCTACGAGGCCTGCGGCACCTCCGGCATGAAGGCCGCGCTCAACGGCGGCCTCAACCTCTCGGTGCTCGACGGCTGGTGGGACGAGTGGTACGACGGCGACAACGGCTGGGCGATCCCGACCGCCGACGGCGTCGACGACATCGACAAGCGCGACGACCTCGAGGCCGCGGCGCTCTACGACCTGATCGAGAACGAGGTCGCCCCGCGCTTCTACGACGTCGACGCCGACGGCGTGCCGACCCGGTGGGTCGAGATGCTGCGCCACACGCTGAAGTCGCTCGGTCCCAAGGTGCTCGCCACCCGCATGGTCCGTGACTACGTGCGCCAGCTCTACGCCCCGGCCGCGGTCAACGGCCGGGCGCTCAACGACGACTACGCCGGCGCGCGCGAGCTCGCCGCGTGGAAGGCCAAGGTCAAGGGCGGCTGGCCCGAGGTGCGGGTCGAGCACGTCGAGTCCAGCGGCGTCGGCGACGCCCCCGAGGTCGGGCTGAGCCTGCACGTGCGGGCCTTCGTCGCCCTCGGCGACCTCGAGCCCGGCGACGTCGAGGTGCAGCTCGTCCACGGCCGCGCGCAGTCCGACGACACCCTCGTCGACACCGTCGCCGTGCCGCTCGCCGTCGGGGAGACCTACGAGGGCGGCCGGCACCGCTTCGACGGCGAGGTCACCCTCGGCCGCAGCGGTGCCTTCGGCTACACCGTCCGGGTCGTGCCGAGCAACGGCCTGCTGACCTCCTACGCCGAGCTCGGCGTGGTCGCCACCGCCTGAGGGCGCCCCGGTCACCGCCCGGGTCCGGGGCCTCGAGCCCGGGGCCCGGGCGGTCGTGCGTCCGGCTCCGCCGCCGGCAGGTCAGTCGGCGGCGGGCGGGGCGCCGGCGGCGCCGGCCGGGACGAAGAGCGCCGTCAGCTGCTGCAGGTAGACCTTGGCCGAGCCCGACGACGGCGAGAGCGTGAGCCGCAGACGGTGCTGGCCGGCCGCGACCGGCACCGTGACCGTGCTCGACTGCGCGACCCAGTCGGTGCCGCCCGGACCGCCGGGCGACCACAGGTTGTTGGCGAGCAGCCGCGAGCCGTCGTACAGGCCGGTGTAGACGAACGCCCCCGCCGAACCGCCGGCGAGGGAGGCGTCGGCGGTCACCACGAGGAAGCCCCGCGCCGGCGCGACCGCGTCGACCGTTGCCACCTCGACCGCGGGTCCGGACGACAGCAGCGTGGTCACCCCGGCGGCCGCGTTGCCGCTGTGGACGCGCGAGGCCGGCGGGAGATTGAGCGTCGACTCCCGGACGTCGGCCCCGGTGAGGGTGTCGGGGGCCACCTTGGCCCCGGTGACCGCCTTGGCGGCGAGGTCGCGGGTCTTGACCTGGCCGTTGGCGATCTGGGCGGAGCGGACCGAGCCCGGGGCGAGGCCGGCGGCGACCGCGGCCCCCGACCCGGCGTGGGCGACGGCCAGGGCCGTCGCGGAGGCGGTGTTGGCGGAGGTGAGGTGGCGGCGGGGCGGAGGCATGCCGGCACGGTGGCACGGGTGCAGGCCCGCGACCATGGCGCGTCCGGGCCATGGTGCGCAGGTCCGGCGGCGCGCCGGGCTCAGAGCCGCACGGCCCCCGGCACGCCGTCGCGCACGGCGTACGACGCGAGCGTGTACTGCGCCGCGGCCGCGGTCGTCACCGTGCGCACCATCTGCAGGTCGAACCGCATCTGCCGCCGGTCGACGGTGACGCGCACGTGCCCGCGCCGGTCGCCGTCGAAGAACCGGATGTGCGGGTTGAACGGGATCATCGGCCCGTAGTAGGGCCCGTACGGCGTCCGGTCGCCGTTGGAGGAGACCGACGTGCCGACGACCTCGGTGGCCACGACCGGGCTGTCGGGGCGGTCGGGGTCCTGCAGGACGTCGTTGACGAACGTCGAGTGCCAGTCGCCGGTGATGACGACCGGGTTGCGGGTGCCGGCCCGCTCCCAGGCCCGGACCAGGCGCCGCCGGGCGGCCGGGAACCCGTCCCACGCGTCGTGCCACAGCCGGTCGCCGGCGGCGCCGTCGTGGTCGAGGCGGGCCAGCATCACGTTGCTGGCGAGCACGTCCCACTGGGCGCGGGACGTCGCCAGGCCGTCGTACAGCCAGCGCTCCTGCTCGAACCCGAGCATCGTCACCTCGGGGTCGGAGGCTGCGTCGCACGCGTCGGCCTCGCCCCAGCCGCACGGCGGGACCGAGCGGTACTGGCGGCCGTCGACCAGGTCGACCTGGGCCAGCCGCCCCCACCGCAGCCGTCGGTAGATGCGGGCCCCGTCGACGGTCGGCCGGGAGGAGAGCCGGACGGGCTGGTGCTCGTACCAGGCCTGGTACGCCGCGGCGCGCAGCCGGCCGATGTCCTCGTAGCCGGCGTACTGCGACTGCGTGCCGGCGTAGTCGTTGACGACCTCGTGGTCGTCCCAGGTGACCAGCCACGGCACCCGGGCGTGCAGGCGCTGCAGGTCGGGGTCGGACTTGTAGAGCGTGTAGCGCAGCCGCCAGCCGGCGGTGTCCTCCGGCGCTGGGCGGTAGACGTCGGGCACCGCCACCGCCCGCTCGCGGCCGGTGGCGCCGAGCCCGCCCTCGTAGACGTAGTCGCCGAGGAAGACCATCAGGTCGAGGTCGTCGTCGGCGAGGTGGCGGTAGGAGGGGTAGAACCCGTCCCCCCAGTTCTGGCACGAGGCGAAGGCGAGGTCGAGGCGGCCGACCTGGTCGCCCGGCCGGGGTGCGGTGCGGGTGCGGCCGGTCTCGGAGAGGTGCCCGCCCCAGCGGAACCGGTAGAACCACTCGCGGTCCGGCGCCAGCCCGTCGACCTCGACGTGCACCGAGTGCGCCAGCTGCGGCAGCGCCCGCGCCGAGCCCGACCGGACCACCCGTCGGAAGCGCGGGTCGGCCGCGACCTGCCACTGCACCGCCGTCGGCCGCGCCGGCATCCCGCCGTCGGGGCTCAGCGGCTCCGGCACGAGCCGGGTCCACAGCACGACCCCGTCGGCGGTCGGGTCGCCGCTGGCGATGCCGAGCGTGAACGGGTTCCCCCGCGGCCGCCCCGGTCCGGCCAGGGCGTGGTCGAGCGGGGTCAGGCCGATCGCGGCGAGGCCGGCGACGCCGGTGACGCCCGTGGCGCGGAGGAACGTGCGACGTCCGGCGGCGAGCGCGGGGCGCTGCGAGGGGTGGCCGGCGTGCTGGTGGTCGGCGCGCGGGTGGGTGGGGTCCGAGAGGTGGGTCACCCCGGCACGCTAGGTGTCCCCCTGGCCCCGGGCCAGGGTCGCGCGACCGGGTTCGGCCGGTCGTCCGCGAGTGTTCGTCCGGCGTTCAGGGCGATGCCCTGGGGGGTGTGCAGAACACCCGGTCGACCGGGTGTTCCTGCAGCTGGGCGGGGAGTCCTAGCGCTGGGCGGGCGATGCATTGCCCGCCCAGCGCGAGTTGTGCCCGTCCAGTCGCGCCCGTGGTGGACACCCGGTCGACCGGGTGTTCTCGCGCTGGGCGGCCCTTCCCGACGTACGACGGCCGCGCGCGTCAGCCCCGCCGGGGGTCGCTCAGCAGCTCGGGACGGGGAGGCTGGCGGGGCCCTGGATGAACACGTTGCTGACGTAGCCGGCGTACGGGCTGGAGATCCGCGACCAGAGGTCGTTGGTGTACCCGTTGGCGGTGACCGTCTGGCCGGCGACCTGGCACTCGACGTAGACCGTGCGGGGGGCGGTGCCGAGGTTGCCGACGGGCGTGCCGGAGGTGGACGGCGTGGGCCGCACGTTGACGTTGCTGGAGTAGACGGTGAACGGTGTCCCGCTCGGCCCACCGCCGCTGCTGCCCATCAGCCGGGCCACGTCGGCGCGCATCGTGTCGAGGTCGATGAACGACGGGTCGATCTTCCCGGTCGTGCTGGTCTCCCGATGCCCGCGGGCGTACGACGCGTCGCGGCCCAGCTGGCGCAGCACGGCCGCGGTGGCCTTGAGCGAGGCGTCGTACTGAGCGGAGGTCATCTGTTGCACCACCCCGCCGCCCCCGTCGCCGGCGTAGTCGATCTCCCAGCCGATGAGCATGACGTTGCCGCTGCCGGCGGGGACGGGGCCGCTGGCCCGGGCGGTCCCGGCGTGGTTGGCGTAGTTGGCCGAGACGAGGTGGAAGACGCCGAAGTAGTCGACGAGGGCGTGGCACAGCGGGCCGGGCAGGTCGGCGCGACCGTTGATGCAGACGCCGAGCGCCGGCGACGGGTTGCTGGCGCTGCTGGGGGCGGCGGTGTGGTGCCAGAGCACGCCGATCGGGTCGAGCGTGCCGTTGGCGGTGCGGGTGAGCCAGCCGGGCTCCTCGACCACCTGCACGCCGGCGGCCCGCAGGACGTCACCGAGCCACGAGATCCGCACGGGTCACCTCCCCGCTGGCGATGAGGTCGGCCAGGCACTCCGGCGGCGCGGCGGCCGGCGCGACGGCCGGCGCGACGGCCCGGGCGGCCGCGGCAGCCGCCGGCAGGACGGCGGCGGCCACGGGGGCTGCGAGGGCGCCGAGCACGAGGCGGCGCCGGACGGGGTCGACGGGTCCGGGGGTGGGCATGGCGCCACCCCACCACCGCCGGCGTCCCCGGCTCGACGGGGAGAACCCTTGCGTCCCGCCTGCTGTCGGAGCCGTGGGGCACGATGCCGCCATGGCCCCGCCGGTCCCGCCCCCGCCGCCCGCGCTGGCGGGCTCGCGCCTGCTCGCCCTGGTGTGGCGCTGGGCGCACCGGCTACCGCTGGCGCCGTCGTACACCTTCGCGCCGGCGCCGCACGGCGAGGAGGTGGCGGTCTTCCGCTACGGGCCGTCCTACCTGGCGATGCGGGTGGTCATCGGCGTCGTCGGGCTGCTCGTGCCGGTCGCGGTCGTCGTGCTCGACGTCGCCGTGGAGGGCCGGATCGCGGTGCGCGGGTCGGTCTCGGCCTACTTCTTCTCGCCGTCGCGGGAGGTCTTCGTGGGCTGCCTGTCGGCGGTCGCGTTCCTGCTCGTGACCTACATGTGGGCGCACCGCCGCACCGTCGACTTCGCCGCCAGCCTGCTCGCGGGCCTCGGCGTGCTCGTGGTGGTGCACGCTCCCACCCGGCGCTCCTCCCCGGCCGACGAGCCGACCTGGCTGCAGTCGGCGATCGGGGAGGACCCGACGTGGGTGCTCCACGTCGCCGGCGCGGCGACGTTCGTCGGCTGCAGCGTGGTGCTCTCGGTGGTCTACGCGATGCGCGAGCTGCGCTTCGGGCTCACCGCCGTCGACCCCGACCCCCACGCCGTACGACGTGCGCGGCTCTACCTCGCCCTGGCCGGGATCACGCTGGTCGGCGTCGCGACGCTGCTGGTCTCGACGTTCGCCGGCGAGCTGGTCGCGTTCTGGGCCTTCGCGGTCTCGTGGCTGGTGGCCAGCCGCGCGCTCCGCTCGCCCCTGCGCCGGGTGCGGGCCGGCCGGGCCGGCCGGGCCGGCAGGTCGGCGGCGCTCAGGCCTCGCGCAGCACCACGACCGCCGGACCCGACAGGCGGAGCACCGACCCGTCGCTGACGGTCGTCCCGACCGCGACCTCGGGGTCGGTGGAGACCACGACCTCGCCCGAGCGCGACCACGGGTTGCGGGGGAGGACGACGTCGATCGGGTCGGCGCCGGCGTGGAACCACGTCACGAACGAGGCGTCGGCCATCTGCTCGCCGCGTGGCCCGGGCGAGCGCAGCGGGGTGCCGAGCACGAACATGCCGAGCGTGGCCAGTGACTCGTCGTGCCAGTCGTCGGTGGTCATCTCGCGGCCGTCGGGGTGCAGCCAGGCGAGGTCCTTGGGGCCTCCGGTGATGGTCGGACGCCCCTCGAACCAGTGCCGCTGGCGCAGGGCCTCGTGCTCGCGGCGCAGCCGCAGCGCCGCGCGCACCACCTCGTAGACGTCGAGCCACGCGTCGTCGGGGCGCCAGTCGACCCAGGAGGTCGCGTTGTCCTGGCAGTAGGCGTTGTTGTTGCCGCCCTGGGTGCGCCCGCGCTCGTCACCCATCGTCAGCATCGGGACGCCGTTGCTCAGGCACAGCGTGACCATGATGTTGGCCGCGGCTCGCCGCCGCGCGGCCTGCACGGCGGGGTCGTCGGTCTCGCCCTCGACCCCGTGGTTGGCCGAGCGGTTGCCGTCGGTGCCGTCGCGGTTGCCCTCGCCGTTGGCCTCGTTGTGCTTGCGCTCGTGGCTGACCAGGTCGCGGGCGGTGAACCCGTCGTGGGCGGTGACGAAGTTGACCGAGGCGTACGGCGAGCGGCCGTCGTCGGCGTACAGGTCGGAGGAGCCCGCGAGGCGGGTCGCCACGTCGCGCACGCCGACCGTCGCGCCGCGCCAGAAGTCGCGGATGGTGTCGCGGTACTGGTCGTTCCACTCCACCCAGGGCGGGGGGCACCGCCCCACGACGTACCCGTCCATGGTGGCGTCCCAGGGCTCCGCGATGAGCTTGACGCCGCGCAGCACCGGGTCCTGGGCGACCACGGTCATGAACCGCGAGCGCAGGTCGACCGCGCGGTCGGTGCGGGCCAGCGCCGAGAGCAGGTCGAAGCGGAACCCGTCGACGTGCATCTCCTCGGTCCAGTAGCGCAGGGAGTCCAGCACGAGGCGCAGGGCGAACGGGTCGTCGGTGTCGACGGTGTTGCCGCAGCCGGTGGCGTCCCAGTAGGGGTCGTCGGCGGCGTCGGGTGCGGGCGGGGCGCCCGGCTCCGGGGGAGCGGGGCGCCGGTAGAACGCCTGGTCGTCGAGCCCCCGGAAGCACAGCGACGGCCCGTCGGGCCCGGCCTCGGCGGTGTGGTTGTAGACGACGTCGAGGTAGACCTCGATGCCCGCGGCGTGGAAGGCGCGCACCATCTCCTTGAACTCCCGCACCTGCCCGCCGCGGTCGCCCGCGGCGGAGTAGGCGCCGTGCGGCGCCAGGAAGCCGATGGTGTTGTAGCCCCAGTAGTTGACCAGCCCACGGGCGGACACCCCGGGCTCGGAGACGAACTGCTGCACCGGCAGCAGCTCGACCGCGGTCACCCCGAGGTCGAGGAGGTAGTCGATGACCGCGGGGGTCGCGAGGCCGGCGTACGTGCCGCGCAGGTGCTCGGGCACCCGGTCGTGCAGGGCGGTCATGCCCTTGACGTGCAGCTCGTAGACGACCGTGTCGCGCCACCGCTGCCGCCGGGGCCGCTCGCCGCCCCAGGCGAAGTCGGGGTCGGGCGCGACGACCACCGACAGCGGCACGTGGCCGAGGGAGTCGAGCTCGTTGCGGACCGTCGGGTCGTCGAGGTCGTGGGCGTACGTCGACTCGTCGGGCACGAAGGCGCCGGAGACCGCGCGGGCGTAGGGGTCGAGCAGCAGCTGGGCCGGGTTGAACCGTGACCCGGACGCCGGGTCCCACGGCCCGTCGACCCGGAACCCGTAGCGCGTGCCCGGCTCGACCCCCGGCACCGCACCGTGCCAGGTGCCGAGGGTGCGCTCGGTCAGCTCGTGGCGCGTCTCGTGGTCGGCGTCGTCGACCAGGCACACCCACACCCGGGTCGCGCGGGGCGCGTGCACGGCGAAGTTGGTCGCCTCGGGCGTCCACGTCGCGCCCAGCGGCTCGAGGCGCCCCGGCCAGACCGCCGCTCGCTCGCCGATCTCGTTCCAGGTGCCCAGGGCCACCCGGGGAATGATAGGGAGGGGCCAGCAGCCCTCCGACGACGGACCAGCAGGTCCAGATGGGACCGACATGGGTGAGTTCGTGCGGCTGGAGGTGTCCGACGGCGTCGGCACGATCCGGCTCGACCGTCCGAAGATGAACGCCATCAGCCTGCAGGTGCAGGCCGAGCTCCGCGAGGTCGCGGCCGAGGCGACGGCGCGCGACGACGTCCGCGCCGTCGTCGTCTACGGCGGCGAGCGGGTCTTCGCGGCCGGTAACGACGTCAAGGAGATGGCCGACCTCTCCTACGCCGACATGGTCCGCCACAGCACGTCGGTCTCCTCCGCGGTCACCGCGGTGGCCCGCATCCCCAAGCCCGTGGTCGCCGCCATCACCGGCTACGCCCTCGGCGGCGGTTGCGAGCTCGCGCTCGCCGCTGACTTCCGCATCGCGGCCGACAACGCGACGCTCGGCCAGCCCGAGGTGCTGCTCGGCATCATCCCCGGCGCCGGCGGCACCCAGCGGCTGCCGCGCCTCGTCGGCCCGAGCCGGGCGAAGGACATCATCTTCACCGGCCGCTTCGTCAAGGCCGACGAGGCGCTCGCCATCGGGATGGTCGACCGCCTCGTCCCCGCCGCCGAGGTCCACGACGCCGCGGTGGCCTGGGCGGCGCAGTTCTCGGCCGCCGCGGCGCTGGCCGTCCGCGCGGCCAAGGAGAGCATCGACCGGGGCCTCGAGGTCGACCTCGAGACCGGGCTGGAGATCGAGCGGGCGCAGTTCGCCGCCACGTTCGCCACCGACGACCGCACCACGGGCATGCGATCGTTCGTCGAGAACGGGCCCGGCCAGGCGACCTTCGAGGGGCGATGAGATGAGCGACGAGACCGAGACCGAGACCGGCAAGACCGGCAAGACCGGCACGACCGGCGGGACCAGCAAGACCGGCGGGACCGGCGGGACCGACGGGACCGACGGGACCACGACCACCGCCGAGGAAGCACCGGCGAGGCGCCGCGGACTGGGCGGCCTGGGCCGTCGTACCGGGGGCGACGAGGCAGGCAGCGGGAGCGGCGACGCCTCGCACGGGGCCCAGGTGGCCAAGGTCCGCACGCTCGTGGCGCGGGTGCTGTGGCTGGTGTGCGCGCTCTTCGCGCTGGTGCTGGCGCTGGCCGTGCTGCTGATCGCGCTCGAGGCCAACGACCGCAACGAGCTGGTGCGCTGGATCATCGCGCGGGCCGCCGACGTCGACCTGCACTACTTCAGCCTCACCAACCCGATCAAGGACTTCGACACCGCCAAGGGTCCGTCCGACGACGTGGGCACCGCGCTGCTCAACTACGGCATCGCGGCGATCGTCTGGCTCGGCATCGGCAAGCTGCTCGACAAGATCGTGCGGCCCTGATCCGGGCCCGAGCGGCCGTTGGATCGTTCACATCACCCCCGTCGGCGTGATGTGGCGCACGTCGGGCCTCGGCTGGGTCACAGGGTGGTCCAGCCGAGGTGACGCGGCGGTAACCTCGAGGACAACGCATCCTCCGGGCCGCAGCGACGGCCCACCGACTGCATCAGGAGGGGCCCCACGGGGCCACACACCATGAACATTGTCGTCTGTGTGAAGTACGTCCCCGACGCCACCGCCGACCGGCGGTTCGAGTCGGACAACACCGTGGACCGCGTGGGCGTCGACGGTCTGCTCTCCGAGCTCGACGAGTACGCCGTCGAGCAGGCCCTCCAGATCAAGGAGAAGGCCGACGGCGACGTGACCGTCACCGCGCTCTGCATCGGGCCCGAGAAGGCCGTCGACGCGGTGCGCAAGGCGCTGCAGATGGGCGCCGACCAGGGTGTCCTCGTCACCGACGAGGCGATCGCCGGGTCCGACTACCTCGCGACCTCGCTCGTCCTGGCCAAGGCCGTGGAGAAGGTCGGCGTCCCCGACCTCGTCATGTGCGGCATGTCGTCGACCGACGGCGCCGGCGCGGTGCTCCCGGCCATGCTGGCCGAGCGTCTCGACCTGCCCCAGGTGACCCTCGCCTCGGTCGTGGAGACCCAGGGCGACCAGGTCCGCGTCAAGCGTGACGGTGACACCGCCACCGAGGTCATCGGCGGCACCATGCCGCTGGTCCTCTCGGTCACCGACCAGACCGGCGAGGCGCGCTACCCGTCGTTCAAGGGGATCATGGCGGCCAAGAAGAAGCCGCTGGAGACCTACTCGCTGGCCGACCTCGGTGTCGACGCCGGCCAGGTCGGCATCGGTGCCGCCTACAGCGCCGTCGAGGACACCGCCGAGCGGCCCCCGCGGTCCGCCGGTGAGGTCGTCAAGGACGAGGACGGGTCCGGCGCCGGTGCGCTGACCGACTTCCTCGTGTCGAAGAAGTTCATCTGAGCCGCGCGCTCGATCCGAGACTGAGCTAGACAGAGGAAGAGGAAACAGATGTCTGAGGTCCTGGTCGTCGTCGACCACGTCGACGGCGCGGTCCGCAAGCCCACCTACGAGCTGCTCACCCTCGCCCGCAAGCTGGGCGAGCCGTCGGCGGTGTTCTTCGGCTCCTCCGAGCAGGGCAGCGCCGCTGCCGAGGCGCTCGGCAAGCACGGCGCCGAGAAGGTGTACGTCGTCGACGACACCGAGATCAAGGGCTACCTCGTGGCCCCGAAGGCCGAGGCCCTGCAGCAGCTGGTCGAGAAGACCTCGCCCGCGGGCGTGCTCTTCGTCTCCGGCTTCGAGGGCAAGGAGGTGGCCGCCCGCCTGGCCATCAAGATCGGCGCCGGCATCATCACCGACGCCGTCGACGTCGAGGACGGCGGCGTGACCACCCAGAGCGTCTTCGCCGGCAACTTCACCGTGCGCTCCAAGGTCACCCAGGGCGTCCCGCTGATCACGGTCAAGCCCAACTCGGCCCAGGTCGAGGAGGTCGGCGCCGCCGGCACCGTCGAGGAGTTCGCCGCGACGATCTCCGACTCGGCCAAGAAGGCGCAGATCGTGGCCTCCCAGCCGCGCAAGTCCTCCGGCCGCCCCGAGCTGCAGGAGGCCGCGATCGTGGTCGCGGGTGGCCGCGGCACCGGTGGCGACTTCACCGCCGTCGAGGGTCTCGCCGACTCCCTCGGTGCCGCCGTCGGGGCCTCCCGCGCCGCCGTCGACTCCGGCTGGGTGCCCCACAGCTACCAGATCGGCCAGACCGGCAAGACCGTCTCGCCGCAGCTGTACGTCGCCGCCGGCATCTCCGGTGCCATCCAGCACCGCGCCGGCATGCAGACCTCCAAGACCATCGTCGCGGTCAACAAGGACGAGGAGGCGCCGATCTTCGAGCTGGTCGACTTCGGCGTCGTCGGCGACCTGCAGTCGGTCCTCCCGGCCGCCAAGGACGCGGTCGACAAGCGCAAGGGCTGACCACACCGGGTCGCTCCCCGCAGCATCCACGACCCCGCCGGCCTCCCGCCGGCGGGGTCGTTGGCGTCTTGACAGCCCCACCGGTCCCACAACGGCGGTAGTCCCTGGCAAGGATCACGGGTCGGCGGCCCGGCACCCGTGATTCTTGCCAGGGACCATCGTCCGCCGGCGGCCAGCGGGCAGGCGGTCAGGACCGGGGACGACCGAGGCCGAGGCCGCGCTCGGGGGAGGGGAGGCGGCCACCGGTGACGGTCTCGATCGCGTTGAGCACCTGCCGCTCGTCGGGCACCATCCCGCGCAGCGGCACCTGCACGGCCAGGGGCGGCGCGGCCCCCAGCGACCGCGTCAGGCCGGTGGCGCGGGGCGAGCGCTGCTGCGCCGCCCTCGCCGCATCGGTCTCCAGCACCAGGACCCGGTCGATGCTGCCGATCACGTACGCGTCGTGCACCTGCTCCCAACGCCACCCCTCGGTCCCGCCGCGGCGCACCCGTACCAGACCAGCCGGTCGCACCTGCAGCTCCTGCCGCGAGGGCCGTCGTACGACGACCGCGACCGCCCCCAGCGCGAACACCGCGCCACCGAGCGAGAGGCCGACCCCGTCGTCGAGGACCCCTCGCGCGAGCTGCACGAGCCCCCAGGCGAGGGCGAGCACCGATGCGGCCGCCACGGCCAGGGCGAGGCACTCGCCCTGCGAGAGGTGCCACCGATCGGACCGGGAGACCAGCACGGGCGCGTCGTCGTCGGGCTGCACGGGGGGAAGGATGCGTCGCCGAGACCGGGCGCAAACGGCGCCACCGCCTCACTACGCTTCGACCCGTGACCGACGCCCAGGACCCGACCCAGACCGTCGCCGACCTCGCCACCCGGGCCCGCGAGGCGTCGTACGACCTGGCGCTGGCGACCCGCGGGGCCAAGGACGCGGCCCTGCACGCGATGGCCGACGCCCTGCTGGCCCGCGGCACCGAGGTGCTCGCCGCCAACGCCGACGACGTGGCGCGCGCCGAGGCCGACGGCACCCCCGCCAACGTGGTCGACCGGCTGCGCCTGACCGACGAGCGGCTGGCGGGCATGGCGCAGGGGCTGCGCGACGTCGCCGGGCTGCCCGACCCCGTCGGCGAGGTCGTGCGGGGCAGCACGCTGGCCAACGGGCTCGAGCTGCGGCAGGTGCGGGTGCCGTTCGGCGTGGTCGGGATGATCTACGAGGCGCGCCCCAACGTCACCGCCGACGCCGCGGGCATCTGCCTGAAGTCCGGCAACGCGGTGCTCCTGCGCGGCAGCGGCAGCGCCGCCGCCTCCAACGCCGCGATCGTCACGGTGCTGCGCGACGCCGTGGCCGGCGCCGGGCTGCCCGCCGACGCCGTCCAGCTCGTCCCGGCCGAGACCCGCGAGACCGTCAAGGCCCTGATGCGGGCCCGGGGGCTCGTCGACGTGCTCATCCCGCGTGGGGGAGCGGGCCTGATCCAGTCCGTCGTCGACGAGTCGACGGTGCCGGTCATCGAGACCGGGGTCGGCAACTGCCACGTGTACGTCGACGCCAGCGCCGACCTCGACCAGGCGCTGGCCGTGGTGCTCAACGCCAAGACCCACCGCACCAGCGTCTGCAACAGCGCCGAGTCGCTGCTGGTCCACGCCGGCCTGGCCGAGACCTTCCTGCCGCGCGTGGTGACGGCCCTGCAGGACGCCGGCGTCACGGTGCACGGCGACGAGGTGGTCGCCGCGCTCCCGGGCGTCGTGCCGGCCACCGACGACGACCACGCGCGCGAGTACCTCTCCCTCGACATCTCCGCGGCCGTCGTGGCCGACGTCGACGCGGCCGTCGCCCACATCCGGCGCTTCTCCAGCGGGCACACCGAGGCCGTCCTGGCCCGCGACCTCGACGTCACCCGTCGGTTCGTGGCCGCCGTCGACAGCGCCGCGGTGCTGGTCAACGCCAGCACCCGGTTCACCGACGGGGGTGAGCTCGGCTTCGGTGCCGAGATCGGCATCAGCACCCAGAAGCTGCACGCCCGCGGCCCCATGGGCCTGCCCGAGATGACCTCCACCAAGTACGTCGTCACGGGCGACGGCCACGTGCGTTGAGCCCGGGCGCTGCGGCCGGGATAGGGTCGCGGCCGTGACTGCCGCCCGCGCGACGCACGCCGACCCGGCGGTCGAGCGGCTGTGGACCGGCGCGACGGTCATCACCGCGGTCCGCACGGTCGCCTCGCTCGCGCTCTGCCTGGTCGGGCTGTGGCAGGAGGAGCTGGCCTGGCTGGTCGCCGGCCTGGCGACGTACTGGGTGGGCGACATGGCCGACGGTGCGTGGGCCCGGCTGCGCGACTGCGAGACCCGCATCGGGGCGGTCGTCGACATGCTGTGCGACCGGCTCAACTGCGCGGCGTTCTACTTGTGCTTCGCCGCCCTCGAGCACGAGATGATCCTGCCGGTCGCGGTCTACCTGGCCGAGTTCCTGGTCATCGACTTCTTCCTCTCGCTGGCCTTCCTGGCCTGGCCGATCCGCAGCCCCAACTACTTCTACGAGGTCGACGAGCGCATCTACCGCTGGAACTGGTCCAAGCCGGCCAAGGCGGTCAACTCCTCCCTGTTCGCGGTGCTGCTGCTCGTCACCGGGTGGTGGGCGCTCGGCCTGGCCATCGCGATCGCACTGACGGTGCTCAAGTGCGTCTCGCTGCGCTGGCTGCTCCAGCTCGGCCTGCCGGTGCCGGTGCGCACGGCCGAGCCCGCGGGCCAGCCCCTCCGGTAGCCGGTGGACGTCCTCGTCTGGCCGGCCATGGTCCTGCTCAGCGCCGCCCTGGCGCTGGCGCCCTTCCCGCCGTTCGAGGCGGCCGGGCTGGCGCTGGCCGAGGCCGCGCCGTCCGGCCCGGTCGCTGCGGTCGCGCTCGGCGTGCTGGCGGGCGCGGGCGCGACGCTGGGCAAGCTGCTCTGGTACGAAGCGGCCCGCCGCAGCACCGAGTCGCGCTGGGTGCAGAAGAAGATCGGCAGGGCCAAGGTCCGCGCCGCCTACGACCGTTGGACCGCGCGCGTCGACGGCCGCCCCGTGTACGCCGGCGGGGTCATGTTCGTCGCCGCCTCGGTCGGCCTGCCGCCCCTGCTGGTGATGGCCGCGGTCGCCGGCGTGGTGCGGATGCCGATGTGGGTCTTCGTGCCGACCGTCTTCGTCGGCCGCAGCATCCGGTTCGGGCTGCTGTTCCTCGGCGCCGACGCCGTCCTGCCCGACTTCGCGCACTAGCCCCGGTCGGGCCGGTCTGCCGCCAGGGGTGAGGCCGGCGCCCGCTACGATCCCCCCATGGCGCTGACCTCCGTGACGACCGTCCTGACCACCGTGGCGGCCGAGTCGGGCGAGCACTCCGACCCCGCCGTGCCGGTCTGGGTGGTCGGGCTGATCGCCTTCGGCATCCTGCTGGCGCTGCTCGTCGGCGTCGTCGCCTTCGGCGGGGGCCGCGAGCACTCCTGAGCCGGTGTCGCTCCCCGTGGGGTCCGCCGCCGAGGCACCCGTACGCCGTCGCATCGGCGTCATGGGCGGCACCTTCGACCCCATCCACCACGGCCACCTCGTCGCGGCCTCGGAGGTGCAGGCCTGGTTCGACCTCGACGAGGTCGTCTTCGTGCCGACCGGCCGGCCGTGGCAGAAGTCCGGGCGCGACGTCTCGCCGCCCGAGCACCGCTACCTGATGACGGTGGTCGCCACGGCGGCCAACCCGCGCTTCCGCGTCTCGCGCGTCGACATCGACCGGGACGGGCCGACGTACACGATCGACACGCTGCAGGACCTCGCCGCCGAGCTGCCCGACGCCGACCTGTTCTTCATCACCGGCGCCGACGCGCTCAGCGAGATCTTCAGCTGGCGTGACCACGAGCGGCTCTTCGACCTGGCCCACTTCGTGGGGTGCACCCGTCCCGGCGCCGACCTCACGGCCTCGACCATCGAGCAGATCCCGCACGACCGGGTGACGCTCCTGGAGGTGCCGGCCCTGGCCATCTCCTCCACCGACTGCCGTGCCCGCCAGCGTGCGGGCCGCCCCGTCTGGTACCTCGTGCCCGACGGTGTGGTGCAGTACATCCACAAGCACCGCCTCTACTCGGAAGCCTGAGCTGACCCACCCATGACCGCCACCGACCACGCCATCGAGCTCGTGCACGCCGCCGCCCGCGCGGCGAGCGACAAGCTGGCCCAGCAGATCATCGCCTTCGACGTCAGCGACCAACTGGCCATCACCGACGCCTTCGTGCTCGCCTCGGCCACCAACGACCGCCAGGTCAAGGCCATCGTCGACGAGGTCGAGGACAAGCTGCGCGAGATCGGCGCCAAGCCCGTGCGGCGCGAGGGCGAGCGCGACGGCCGGTGGGTGCTCATCGACTACGGCGAGATCGTCGTGCACGTCCAGCACGAGGAGGAGCGGCAGTTCTACGCCCTCGAGCGGCTCTGGCGCGACTGCCCGACCATCACGCTGCCCGCCGACGTCGTCTCGCACGAGCGGTGAGCGCGGGCGCCCGACTCGTCCTCCTCCGCCACGGCCGCACCGCCTGGAACGCCAGCGGCCGCATCCAGGGCCAGCTCGACGTCGGCCTCGACGACGTCGGCGTCGCCCAGGCGGCCCGCACCGCACCCGTCGTGGCCGCGCTGGCCCCGGTCGTGCTGCACTGCTCCGACCTGCGCCGGACCCGGATGACCGTCGAGCCGCTCGCCGCGGCCACCGGGCTGCCGGTCACCTACGACGAGCGCCTGCGCGAGCTCACCTTCGGCGCCTACGAGGGCCTCGAGCGCAGCGACCTCGCCGATCGCGACCCCGCGTCGTACGCCGCCCTGCGCCGGGGCGACTACGAGCGGGTCCGCCACGCCGAGCCGACCGACGAGGTCACCGCCCGCATGCTCGCCGTGCTGACCGCGCTGCTCGGCGGCCTGGGCGACGACCAGACCGCCGTCGCCGTCAGCCACGGCGCCGCGATCCGGATCGCCGTCGGCGCCCTGCTGGGCTGGCCCGAGGGCGTCTTCCGCACCCTCGGCGGCCTGGACAACTGCGGCTGGGTCGAGCTGCGCCGCCACCCCGAGACGGGCGTGCTGCGGCTCGAGGCCTACAACCGCACGGCGTCCTGACCGGCTGCCGTCCACGGAGGGGACCCGATTTCACATCGTCGTCACCCATTGGCTAAAGTTCTCGTTGTTCACGGGGGTGTGGCGCAGCTGGTAGCGCACCTGCATGGCATGCAGGGGGTCAGGGGTTCGAGTCCCCTCACCTCCACCGCGAACGCAAGGCCCGGTCCGACGAGGACCGGGCCTTCGTCATTTCCTCGGCCGGGCCGGCTGCGGTCGACGTGGTGGGGCGCAGCTGGTAGCGGCTCTGCCTCTGAGGCATGGCATGCAGGGGGTCAGGGGTTCGAGTCCCCTCACCTCCACCGCGAACGCAAGGCCCGGTCCGATGAGGACCGGGCCTTCGTCATTTCCTCGGCCGGGCCGGCTGCGGTCGACGTGGTGGGGCGCAGCTGGTAGCGGCTCTGTCTCCTGAGGCATGGCATGCAGGGGGTCAGGGGTTCGAGTCCCCTCACCTCCACCGCGAACGCAAGGCCCGGTCCGACGAGGACCGGGCCTTCGTCGTCCTCGGGCCGGCTCACTCGCCGCGAGCGACCTCGCGGCGCAGCTGCGCCCGCCGCCGCACGAGCGCAGCCACCGGCACGGGCGGCTCGCCGAGCGGGTTGACCCGGGCGACCTCGTCCATCGCGGCCATCACGTTGCGCAGGTTGGTCAGCACGCCGCCGTACTCCGGCCACAGCTCGAGCCGCAGGCCCTCGGCGTGCAGGGACGAGATGACCTCGTCGAGCCGGGCTCGGGCCCGCAGGAGGGGGTCGACCTCGGCGTCGACGATCGCGTCGCCGGCCTCGGTCAGCAGGTCGGCGAAGCACTCGCGGAAGGCGTCGTCCCACGTGCGGCCCGCGGCCAGGCTGTGGCCGAAGGTGCGGGCCAGGCTGCGCGACTCGGCCACGGCCTGCTCGAGCCGCTGGAGCAGCTCGTACCAGTCCTGCGGGTCGCGCAGCTGCCTGGCCGAGCGGCGGGGGTTGAGCCGGGCGCTCTCGACCGCCTGGCGCACCAGCGCCCACGCCTCGTCGATCAGCTCGTCGAGGTCGCGGGTGCGCTGGACCCACTCCTCGACCAGGTCGGGGGAGACGCCGTCGCGCAGGCCGTGGCCCATCTCGCAGACCAGCTCGCCGAGCCGGTCGTCGATGCGGTCGATCGCCCGCACCGCCGTGCGCCGGCGCAGCGGCGGCCAGACGACGAGGTTGACTGCGATGCCGACGCCGATGCCGATCGCGGTGTCGAGCAGCCGGGCCAGCAGGACCGTGTCGTCGTCGGAGAAGCCCGTGGCCACGACCACGAGCGCGGTGGCCGCGACCGTCGTCTCCTGCCCGTCGAACCACGGCAGAGCCCCGACCACGAGCCCGAGCAGGACCGCGAGGGCCACGGTGGTGACGCTGAGGCCGAGCAGGTTGCCGACGGCCGAGGCGAGCAGCACGCCGGCCACGGTGGCGGCCACCTGGCGCGTGCCCTGGCTGACCGTCTTGTAGACGGTGCCGTGCACCACCAGGATGGCCGCCCACGGCGCCAGGAAGGGTTGCTCGAGCCCGAACGTGTCGGCCGCCAGGACCCACGCCAGCGTGGCGGCCACGGCGGTCTTGGCCAGCTGCGTGACGTCGTTCCAGAAGATCGGGTCGCGCAGGCGGGCGCGCTCGGACATCGTGGGTCTCCCTCCCCACCGGCCGCGGCGAGCGGCCAGCGCTCCAGCGAAGCACAGCCCGGGTCCGGTCTGGTCCCCCCGACGGTGGGCTGGTGGCACCCGGCAGCATGGGGGAGTGAGCGACGCCTCCGACCTGCGCTGGTCGACCCACGCCGACCCCGACTTCCTGGTCCTGCAACCCGCCCCGGTGCCCGCGGTGTCGGACGGCCGGCCGGTCGACGTGCTCCGCGAGCTGTTCGCCCGGCGCGGGTTCCGCCCGGTCGCGGAGGCCGAGCGCCTCGACCTCGGCGCGTCCAGCGGGTGCCTGCTCTCGCGCGGCGACGACGGCGAGGTGGCCCTGCTCGTCACGATCAGCGAGCGGGCCGGGGCCACCCGCTTCGCCCTGCCCGGGCTCGACCCGGAGTGGTGGGCACGGGCGGTCCAGGTCGGTCACGCCGCCGTGCTCGTCTCCTCGGCGGCCCTGGGCCTCGAGGGCCCGGTCGACCGCGACCAGCTCCGGGCCGACGTCGAGGCGGGCGGCGTCGTCGCCGCGCTGGTGCCGGCCGCCGGCTGAACAGGCGGGCTCAGCCGAGGGGCACACGGCGCGCGAGGTCTGCCAGGAACGCCTCGTCACCGCCGCGGACGGTGGCCAGGTCGAGCAGCACCACGCTGTCGGGATCGTGGGCCTCCCAGCGCGGGAACGTCCGCTGGGTCGCCAGCGGGTCGAGCACCGCCAGCTCGCGCGCCCACTGCGCGGCGTACCCCGGGGTGCAGCGGACCCGCAGCTCGCGTCCGCCGGCCGGACCGGGCGTCACGCCGGCTCCCTGGACGAGCGACCACGCCAGGGCGGCCGGCGCCACGCCGGTGCGCTCGAGGCGCAGGCCGCCGGGGTCGAGGACCAGCCGCGCCCCCGACGGGCCCGCGGCCTGGCGGCGCGCCGCGACCAGGACCAGCGCCCCGACCCCGATGCACACCAGCAGGACGAGGAGCCCGAACGCCGCGCCGACCACCCCGCCCGTGGTCGCCCAGGTGCCTCCGCCGACGCCGAGGCCGACGACCAGGGCCGTGACCACCGCGATCACCTGCAGGACTCGGGTGGCGGCCGCCTGCTCCGGCAGGTCGACGCCGTACGACGCGGGCGGCTGCACCGGCTCAGCCCGGTGCGGGCGCCGACCCGCCGGCGATCTCGTAGTTCCAGACCTCGCTGTGCGTGGAGACCGGCCGCGGCGCGTCCCCGCCGGCCCGCTCCTGCGCAGAGCGGTGGCCGTCGGCGAACCCGGGGGAGGAGAGCCACCCCTGGAAGGCCTCCTCGTCGCGCCAGCGCGTGATGACCAGCCACTGGTCGCGGCCGTCGGTCGGCTTGAGCAGCTCGAACCCCTCGAACCCCTCGGCTCCGTCGACGGCCCCGGCCCGCTTGGCGAAGCGGTGGGCGAGCTCGTCGCCACTGTCGGCGGGCACGGTGATGGCGTTGATCTTGATGACGGTCACGCCGCCAGCCTGCCAGGTCGGTCGGCGGCGTTTCCTGGTGAGCCCGGAGGGTAGGTGGGGACGACGCCCGCCCGACCAGGAGGTCCGCCCGTGCCCACTGTCGATCCCACCGCTCTGCGCGACCTCGCGTCGCGCTGGACGGCCGTCTCCGACCACGTCACCCGCGCCCGGGCCGCCGTGGCCCGCACCGAGGACGTCAGCCTCACCAACTTCACCGCCCTCGCGCTGTCCATGGCGGCCGTGCACGTCGAGGCGGAGAACTACGTGCAGCGCGAGCTCGACGCCAAGGACGAGGACGCCGACGGCTTCGCCGTCCGCATGCGGGCGACGGCGGACACGTGGGAGACGACCGAGGCGGCCAACACGGTCTCGGAGGGCGGGTCGTGAGCAACCCCTTCACCAGCGGCGCCGAGATGGCGACGACCGCGCTCCTCACCGGGTACGTCGGCGCCGCCACCTTCCCGGCGGCCTGGCCGCTGGTCTCGGAGATCTTCTTCCTCCAGGGCGACCCCGGCGCGATGTACGACGCCGGCATGGCGTGGATGGACGCCGCAGAGGCCATCGCCGACGCCATCCACGAGGCCACCGACATCCAGGCGGCGGTCGCCGCGACCGGGTGGGAGGGCACGGATGCCGACGCCTTCCACGAACGCGTCGGCGAGTACGTCACCCAGCTGACCGCCGACATGCTGATCTGCACCACGACGGGCGTCTCGATGATCGTCATGGCCACGTTGATCTTCGTGGCCGTCGTGTTCGTCTTCGCCCTCTCCGCGATCCTGGCCGGGCTCGCGGTGGCCTACTGGGCCATGCTCGCCGGGGTCGTCTCGGCCCCCGCGGCCGCGGCGTTCTGGGCCAACGTGCAGGCGTGGTGCCTCTCGATCCTGGCCCCGGTCAAGTCGATGAGCACGGCCATCACCGTGACCGGGCAGGGCTGCGCGGCCGCGATCGGCGCGATGCTCGTGGCCAACCTGGGCACCCAGACGCTGACCGGCAACCCCGAGGCCTGGCTCGACGCGGGCAAGGCCACGATCGACAGCACCAGCACCATCGCCGCCGGACTGGGGTCGTGGGCGATCAACTACGGCCTCGGCAAGGGCATCAAGTACGAGTTCATGCCGTTCACCTACGTCGGTGTCGGCACCGCCGGTGCGGGTGGGCTCGACGAGGACCTCGGCGGCCTCAACCCGGTCGGCTGGCCGGAGAACCTCACGCCCGAGGCCAACCGGGACGGCCTGCCCGACGAGTACGAGTAGGACGGTCAGCGGCCGCCGGGGGCGCGCCGCAAGAACTGCTCCACGAGCGCCTGCACGTCGCCGGAGCCGCGGCTGAAGGCCTCACCGACCTGGCGCATCTGCGCCAGCGCGGCGTCGAGGTCCTGCGGCGGGGTGGCCACGCCCAGCTCGGCGGTCAGCTCGCGCCGCCGGCGCTCGAAGTCCTCACGGGCCGCCCGGGCGACGGCCACGATCTCCTCGGCGAGGTCGACCGAGGGCTTGCGCATCGCCTTCGGGTCGAGCTGCAGCTCGCGCAGCTCGACGTCGGTGGCGATCGCGGTGATCGTGCCGTCGTCGCTGGTCGCGCGCCCGGTGAGCCCGGCGAGCTCCTGCCGCAACCGCCGGAGGGCCTCGCCCTGCTCCTCGGCCTCGCGCTCGACCCGGCCGGGGTCGTCGAGGAGGTCCGGGGGCGGTCGCAGCGACTCGAATCCGCTCGTGTCCACGGTGGTCCTCTCGTCCGGGGCGGGTGCGGGGCGCGACGCTAGCACCGTGGGGATGGGCCCGGCCCACCCCGCGCGGTGGCAGGATCGCCCGCCATGAGCGACCTCTTCGCCGCCTCCGCGTTCACGGTCACCCGCTCCGTCCGGGGCCCGGGCCGCCTCGACTACGAGGTGGTCGGTCCCGGCGGGCCGGTCGCGGTGGCCCGCCAGCGCGACGGCTCCGGCCTGGCGGCGCTGCGCAAGGTGTTCAGCCGCTCCCACCCCGGCCGGGTCTTCGACCTCACCACGGTCGACGGCTCACCCCGGCTCGTGGTCTCCATCGCGCCGGGCACCGGCCTCGGGTACGAGACGACGGTGCACGACGCCTCGGGGGCACTCGTCGGCACCGCGTCGGCCAGGGCCGGGATGCTCGGCGTCAAGGACGCCCGCCTCGTCGACGCCGCGGGCGGCGACGTCGGCAGCCTCGGCGGCCGGCTGCCGCGGCAGCTGACCTCGCCCGACCGCGTGGCGCGGGGCGTCGTCGGCATCGCGGTCCCGGACGACCTGGCGGCGCGCCACCGGACCACGGCGTACACCGTGGAGCTGGCGCCGGAGGTGCCGCCGCACGTGCGTGACCTCGTCGTCGCGGCCACGATCTCCGCGGACGCCGCGACCCTCTCGGCCGGGCCGATCTAGCGCTCAGGCCGTGGTCAGCTCGCGCCAGTCGGGCTCGGCGGTGCGCTCCTGGTACTCCGCGACCCGGCCGGGCCAGTTGGTGGAGATGCGGGAGCCGTCGGTGTACCAGCTGTCGCAGGTCGACCAGGCGGTGTCGCGCAGCCTGGCCTGCATCTCGCGGTCGTAGGCGGCCTCGACCTCGGGCCTCACCTCGGCCGTGCGGGTGCCGTCGGCGGCCATCCGGGCCACGACCTGGGCGACGTACCCGGCCTGGGCCTCCATCATCCCGATGATCGAGCTGCCGCCCAGGTTGGTGTTGGGGCCGTAGATGCAGAAGAAGTTGGGGAAGCCGGGCACGGCGATGCCGAGGTGGGCGTGGGCGCCGTCGGACCACACGTCGTGCAGCTCCGTGCCGTCGGCGCCGACGACCTCGACGCCGGCGAGGAAATCGGTGGCGGCGAACCCGGTGCCCCAGACGAGCACGTCGGCCTCGTGGAGCACGCCGTCGGCCGTGCGCACCCCGCTCGGCTCGACCCCGGCGACGCGCTCGGTGACCAGGTCGACGTGCTCCCGGGCGATCGCGGGGTACCACTCATTGCTGAACAGGATGCGCTTGCAGCCGATCTCGTAGTCGGGCACCAGCTTGGCCCGCAGGTCGGGGTCGGGGACCTGGCGGCGCAGGTGCAGCTTCCACGCCGTGCGCACCGCGCCCAGCAGTGCCCGCGACCAGGTGACCTGGCCGCCCAGGGCGGCGTTGAGTCGCTCGCTGAGCCAGAACACCGTGCCGCGCTCGCCGCGCAGCAGGGCCGGCCAGCGGTCGAACGCGCGGTGGTGGAGGTCGCGGTAGGCCTGGTCGGGCTTGGGGACGACGTACGGCGGGGACCGCTGGAAGACCGTCATCGCCCCGACCCGGTCGACGATGCCGGGCACGAACTGGATCGCGCTCGCGCCCGTGCCGACCACGGCGACCCGCTTGCCGGCCAGGTCGACGTCGTGGCGCCACTCGGCGGAGTGGAAGGACGGGCCGGCGAAGGTCTCGGCGCCCGGCAGGGCGGGCACGACCGGGTTGGAGAGCTGGCCGAGCGCCGGCACCACCACCTCGGCGTCGTACGACGACCCGTCGGCGCACCGGACGTGCCAGGCCGCGGCGTCGGCGTCCCAGGTGCAGGAGACGACGTCCTTGCCGGTCTCGACGAGGTCGAGCAGGCCCTCGCGGGCGGCGGCGTCGCGCAGGTAGGCGAGGATCTCGGGCTGCTGGGAGTAGCGCCGGCCCCAGCGGGGGTTGACCGCCCAGGACCAGGAGTAGAGCGGCGAGGGGACGTCGCAGGCCGCCCCGGGGTAGGTGTTGTCGCGCCACACGCCGCCGACCGCGTCGGCCCGCTCGAGCACCGTCACCTCGGTCAGTCCGTGCTGCAGCATCGCCCGGGCGGCGCCGAGGCCGCCGAAGCCGGCTCCGATGATGAGGACGCGGGGCTGGGTCGTCGCGGTCGCTGCCATGCTCCGAACCTAGGCGGGGGCCACCCCCAGGAGGGAGGGGTGCGCGACACTGGGGTTGATGATTCCGGACATGCGTCTCGAGCCCGCCAGCCCCGACTGGCGCCACCCGCGCGCGGTGGCGGGCGTCGTCGTGCTCGTGCGGTACGCCGCCGGGCGCGGCCTGGCGCCCGCGACCTGCCTCGCGGGCACCGGGCTGGCCGTGGCCGACCTGGCCGACGCCGCCGACCCCGACCGCGAGGTGACGGCCGACCAGGAGCTGCGCGTCGTGCGCACGCTGCGCCGCGAGCTGGGGGAGGTCGGCCGAGCCGTCGGGGCGACCTACGACGCGGGTGTGTTCGGGGCCTTCGGCTACGCCGTGCAGTCCTCGCGCACGGTCCTGGAGGCGATGACGACCGCGGCGCTGTTCATCGACCTGTCCTACGCCTTCGCGGTCCCGCGGGCCGAGGTGGTGGGCGACCGGGTGGTGGTCGAGCAGCACGGGGCCGGCCTGCCCCGCGACGTACGACGCTTCCTGCTGGAGCGCGACGGCGAGGCGGTGCGCCAGGTGCTCGACGGGCTCGTCCCCGGGGGCGTCGGTGCCGAGCTGCGGGTCGAGGGCGACCGCGCGACGGTCGCGTTCGACGCCGACCAGCTCGACCGGCCGCTGCCCGACCGGTCGGCGGAGGCTCTCGAGGCGGCGGCGACCCTGTGCCGCGACGTGGTGGACCGGCGCCGGGCCCGCACCGGCCTCGCCTCCGACGTGCGCGTCCTGGTGGCCCAGCGACTGCGTGACGGCGCGCCGATGCCCGAGGTCGCCGCCTCGCTGGGCTGGACCGAGCGGACCCTGCGCCGGCGCCTGGCGGCCGAGGGCGTGTCCTACCGCGAGCTGCTCGACGAGGTGCGCTCCTCCGTCGCCTCCGCGCTCACCGCCCGTGGCGCGACCCTCCCGCTCGACGACCTGGCCGCGCGCCTCGGCTACTCCAGCGCGTCGGCGTACCTGCACGCGCGGGCCCGCTGGACCGCCTGAACCACGTCACCCTGCGTTCACCCACAGGTCGCCGCGGCCTCAGGTGGCCTCCCTACGGTCCGCGGCATGACGACACGTCCGATCAACCGCCGTCTCCTCCCGATCACCCCCGTCGGGGGCGGCGGCGCCCACGGTCGCTCCTCCCGCGACCCCATGACCTGCCTGTTCCGCTGCGGCAACGCCTGCGACCACCCCGAGCCCAACCGCACCGAGCACGGCCACGTGCAGGACGAGATCGCCAAGGTCGTCGGCCGCCGCGGCCTGCTCAAGAGCAGCCTGCTCGGCGGCAGCGTGCTGGCCGTCGGCGCGACCGTCGGCACCGCGGGCAGCGCGGCCGCCGCCCCCCAGCCGCGCCCCGGCGGGACCCCGCCCGTCAAGCCCGGCCGCGGCCCGGCCAAGGGTGGCGACCTCACCCGCGAGATCGCCGCGGTCACCCCCAACCGCCGCGACGCCGTCGTGACCGCTCCCGGCTACACCAGCTCCGTCGTCGTCCGCTGGGGCGACCCGGTCGAGCCCGGCGCGCCGGAGTTCGACCCCCGCAAGCAGACCGCCGCCGCCGCCCGCACCCAGTTCGGCTACAACAACGACTACGTCGGCCTGCTGCCGCTGCGCCCGGGCTCGAAGCTCGGTGACGAGGCGCTGCTCGTGTGCAACCACGAGTACAGCGACGAGGTCCTGATGTTCCCGACCGGCGTCTACAGCGACGAGCAGGTCAAGACCATCGCCATGAGCAACCACGGCATGTCGGTGCTGCGCGTGCGGCGCGGGGTCGTCCCCGGCTCGTGGAAGCGCGTCGCCCCTGGCGCCCGCACCACGCCGGAGAACCGTCGCCTGCACATCGGCACGACCTTCGTCGTCGACGGCCCGGCCGCCGGCGACCCGCGCCTGCGCACCTCGGCCGACCCCTCGGGCACCAAGGTCCTCGGCACGCTCAACAACTGCGCCGGCGGCACGACCCCGTGGGGCACGGTCCTCTCGGGCGAGGAGAACTTCAACCAGTACTTCGACAAGGGCGCCGGCGCCCTCGACAGCCGGTACGCCGCGGCTTACGCCCGCTACGGCATCACCGGGTCGGGCACCAAGGGCTGGAGCACCGTCGACCCGCGCTTCGACCTCTCGAAGGAGCCGCACGAGCCGCACCGCTTCGGCTGGATCGTCGAGGTCGACCCGTACGCCCCCGGCGAGGCGCCGCGCAAGCACACGATGCTCGGCCGCTTCAAGCACGAGGGCGCCAACATCCACGTCGCCCAGGACGGCCGCGCGGTGGCCTACATGGGCGACGACGAGCGGGGTGACTACCTCTACAAGTTCGTCTCGGCCGCCAAGGTCGACAAGGGCTCCTCGGCCGCGGCCCGCCAGCGCAACAAGCAGCTGCTCAGCAAGGGCACCCTGTACGTCGCCAAGCTGGTCGGTGACGGCACCCAGGACGGCCAGCACGACGGCACCGGCACCTGGATCCCGCTGTGCTCGGACACGCAGTCGTTCGTGCCCGGCATGTCGGTGGCCGACGTGCTCATCCTCACCCGCCTCGCCGCGGACAAGGTGTCGCCGACCAGGATGGACCGGCCCGAGGACGTCGAGCCCAACCCGGTCAACGGCCGCATCTACGCCGCCCTGACCAACAACTCCAACCGCGGCAGCGCCTCGCTGCCCACCGACGAGGCCAACCCGGTCGGCTCCTCGATGGTGCGTTCGGGCCCCGGTGCCCCGCTCACCTCGGCCTCGGGCAACCGCAACGGCTACGTGCTGGAGATGACCGAGACCGGCCGCGAGGGCCACGCCGGCACCAGCTTCGCGTGGAACTTGCTGCTGGTCTGCGGCGACCCCGCCGCCGCCGAGACCTGGTTCGGTGGCTTCGACAAGTCCAAGGTCAGCCCGATCAGCTGCCCCGACAACGTCGCCTTCGACTCCGTCGGCAACTTGTGGATCTCCACCGACGGCAACGTCCTGGGCTCCAACGACGGTGTCTTCCGGGTGCCGACGTCGGGTCGGGAGCGCGGCCGCGTGCAGCAGTTCCTCACCGTACCGAAGGGTGCGGAGGCGTGCGGCCCGCTCGTCACCGACTCCGACCGGTCGCTGTTCGTCGCCGTCCAGCACCCGGGCGAGATCTCGGGCGCGACGTTCGAGGCGCCTGCCTCCACCTGGCCGCACACCGACGACTTCCCCCGCCCCTCGGTCGTCGTGGCCTACCAGGACCGCTGAGCCAGGATCGCTGGTCCCCGACGTACGACGGCCCGTCGCCCCTCGCGGGGTGGCGGGCCGTCGCCGTACGGGCTCGGGGGTCAGGTGATCGTCATGCCACCGTCGACGGCGAGGGTCTGGCCGGTGACGTAGCCGCCGGCGTCGGAGGCCAGGAAGACCAGGGCGGCGGTGAGCTCGCGCGGGTCGCCCTTGCGGCCGGCGGGGATGCGGGCCATCTGGGAGTCGAGGTAGCCCTCGGGGTAGGTGTCGGTCATCTCCGAGGTGAAGAAGCCCGGCGCGATGGCGTTGACCCGGATGCCCTTGCGGCCGGTCCACTGCTGGGCCAGGTCGCGGGTCAGGCCGATCAGGCCCGCCTTGGTCGCGGCGTACGCCGCCTGGGGGAGCCCGGCGGTGGTCAGGCCGAGGACCGAGGAGATGTTGACGATGCTCGAGCCGGGCTGCATGACGCGGCCGCAGGCCTGGGCCATCCAGTAGCAGCCGTTGAGGTTGACGTCGACGACGCCGCGGAACTGCTCCGGCGTCTCGCGGGTGGCGGGCACGGCGGTGCCGACGCCGGCGTTGTTGACCAGCACGTCGACCCGGCCGTACTCCTCCATGGCCAGCGCGACGATGCGGGTGCACGACTCGGGGTCGGCCACGTCGGTCTCGACGGCCAGGGCCCGGCGGCCGGTGGCCTCGACGAGCCGCGCGGTCTCGGCGAGCCGGTCGACGCGGCGGGCGCCGAGCACGAGGTCGGCGCCGGCCTCGGCCAGGCCCTGCGCGAAGGCGACGCCGAGGCCGCTCGAGGCGCCGGTGACGACGGCGACCTTGCCGTCGAGGCGGAACAGGTCGTTGACAGTCTGGTCGGGCATGGCTGGGATCGTAGGGTGCCCGCCACCCCGGCCCAGCGCCGCGACCTCGAGATCACCAGCCACGGCGCCCGGCTCGCGGCCTGGCACCACCCGGCGTCGTCCCCGGCCTGGACCACGCCGTCCGGGCGGCCGGTGGTGGTCATGGCCCACGGCTTCGGGGCGACCAAGGACGCGGGGCTCGTGCCGTTCGCCGAGCGGTTCGCCGCCGCCGGGGCCGACGTGGTCGTCTTCGACTACCGCGGGTTCGGCACCTCCGAGGGGCAGCCACGCCAGCTCGTCGACCACCGCCGCCACCGCCAGGACTACGCCGCCGTCGTGGCCCACGTGCGGGGGATGGACGGCGTCGACCCCGACCGCGTGGTCCTGTGGGGGTCGTCGTACTCCGGAGGGCACGTCGTGGCCGTTGCCGCCGCCGACCCGCGGGTGGCCGCCGTGGTCTCGCAGGGCGCGGCCATGGACGGCCTGGCCGCGGTGCTCGAGATCCGCCGGTACGCCGGCACGGGCCAGCTGCTGCGCCTGACCGCCCACGCCCTGCGCGGCCTGGTGCAGCGCTCGCACACGGTGCCGATCGTGGGGGAGCCCGGCTCGCTCGCCGCGATCACCTCCGACGACGGGCTCGCGGGCTACTCGCTCATCATGGGTCCGACCTTCCGCAACGAGATGCCGGCCCGCGCGATCCTGCCGATCATGGCCAACCGCCCGGTCCGTGCGGCCCGGGCGCTGAGCGCGCCGGTGCTGTTCGTGGTGGCCGCGCACGACACGATCGCGCCGCCCGCGGCGGTCGAGCGGGCCGCGGTGCTCGCCCGGCGGGCCGGGGTGCGGGTCGAGGTGCTCCGCCTCGACGTGGGCCACTTCGCGATCTACGAGGGCGAGGCGTTCGAGCGCTCGGTCGCCACCCAGGTCGCCTTCCTCGACTCGGTGCTCGCCCCGGGCGCCAGGGGCGCTACCCTGGGCAGGTGAGCACCACGACCCTGCTTGGACAGCCGCGCTGATCGACGACCGATCGCGTGGCCACCCCTCCTTGCGAGGGGTTTTTTCATGTCCGAGCAGCGCGGCCCACCCGGCCCACCCGGCCCCCAGCGCCACCAGACCCACAGGAGCAGCCAGATGACCGCCGAGACCGAGCAGCAGGCCGAGCCCACGTCGTACGACGTCGCGGCCGTCGAGGCCAAGTGGCAGCAGGTCTGGGACGAGCTCCAGCCGTTCGTCGCCGACGACGCCGCGGTGGCCTCGGGGGAGCGGGAGAAGCGCTACGCGCTGACGATGTTCCCCTACCCCAGCGGCGACCTGCACATGGGCCACGCCGAGGTGACCGCGCTGCACGACGTCATGGCCCGCTACTGGCGCTTCCGCGGCTACGAGGTCATGAACCCGATGGGCTGGGACTCCTTCGGCCTGCCCGCCGAGAACGCCGCCATCCGCAACGACGAGCACCCGGCGACCTACACCTACGCCAACATCGAGACCCAGTACGAGTCGTTCAGGAAGTTCGGCCTGAGCTTCGACTGGAGCCGCCGGCTGCACACCTCCGACCCGGAGTACTACCGCTGGACGCAGTGGCTGTTCCTGCGCTTCCGCGAGCGCGGCCTGGCCTACCGCAAGAACAGCCCGGTCAACTGGTGCCCCAACGACCAGACCGTGCTGGCCAACGAGCAGGTCGTCGACGGCGCCTGCGAGCGGTGCGGTGCGACGGTGACCAAGCGCGAGCTGACGCAGTGGTACTTCAAGATCACCGAGTACGCCCAGGAGCTGCTCGACGACCTGGACGTGCTGGCGCCCACCTGGCCCGACCGCGTCATCACCGCGCAGCGCAACTGGATCGGACGGTCCGAGGGGGCCCACGTCGACTTCGTCGTCGAGGGGCGGGACGAGCCGCTGACGGTCTACACGACCCGGCCCGACACGCTGTTCGGCGCGACGTTCATGGTGGTGGCCGCCGACGCCGCCCTGGCCGAGGAGCTGGTGAGCGAGGAGCAGCGCTCGGCCTACGAGGACTACCGCGAGCAGGTGCGCCGCGCCTCCGAGATCGAGCGCCTGGCCACCGACCGGCCCAAGACGGGCGTCTTCCTGGGCGTGCACGCCACCAACCCGGTCAACGGCGAGCGCATCCCGGTCTGGGCCGCCGACTACGTCCTGGCCGACTACGGCACCGGCGCGATCATGGCCGTGCCCGCGCACGACCAGCGCGACCTCGACTTCGCCCAGGCCTTCGACCTGCCGGTGCGCCGCGTGGTCGACGTACCGGGGGCGGGTGACCCGGCCGAGACCTTCGAGGCCACCGTCGGCGACGGGGCCTACGTCGACACCCCGCTGCTGGAGGGCGTCGACGGCAAGGCCGAGGGCGTCCGCCGCACCATCGAGCACCTGGAGGGGCAGGGGCTGGGTCGGGGCACCGTGAACTTCCGGCTGCGCGACTGGCTGCTGAGCCGCCAGCGCTACTGGGGCGTGCCGATCCCGGTCGTGCACTGCGAGGCGTGCGGCGAGGTCGGCGTGCCCGACGACCAGCTGCCCGTCACCCTGCCGGAGCTGCGCGGCGCGGACCTGAAGCCCAAGGGCGTCTCGCCGCTGGCCGCCGCCACCGAGTGGTCGCAGGTCGCGTGCCCGTCGTGCGGTGGACCCGCCACCCGCGACAGCGACACCATGGACACCTTCGTCGACTCCTCCTGGTACTTCCTGCGGTTCTGCTCACCGGGCTACCAGGACGGGCCGTTCGACGTCGAGCAGGCCAAGGCCTGGATGCCGGCCGACATCTACATCGGCGGCGTCGAGCACGCGGTGCTGCACCTGCTGTACGCCCGGTTCTTCACCAAGGTGCTGGCCGACATGGGGATGCTGGACGTGCGTGAGCCCTTCGCGGCCCAGCTCAACCAGGGCGTCGTGATCAACCAGGGCAAGAAGATGTCGAAGTCGCTGGGCAACGGCGTCAACCTGGGCGCGCAGCTGGAGGAGTTCGGGGTCGACGCGGTGCGGCTGACGCTGGTCTTCGCCGGCCCGCCGGAGGACGACATCGACTGGGCCGACATGAGCCCCGCCGGGTCGCTGCGCTTCCTGCAGCGCGCGTGGCGGCTGAGCGGCGACGTCACCTCGGAGGTGGGCACGCCGGCCGAGGGTGGCGACGTCGCGCTGCGGCGGGTCACCCACCGCACGGTCGACGACGCCCAGACCCTGGTCGAGGGCCACCGGTTCAACGTGGTGGTCGCCCGCACCATGGAGCTGGTCAACGCGACCCGCAAGGCCATCGACTCCGGCTGCGGCCCGGCCGACCCGGCCGTGCGGGAGGCCGCCGAGACGGTCGCGCGCCTGCTCAGCCTGGTGGCGCCGTACGTCGCGGAGGAGATGTGGGAGCGCCTGGGCCACCAGCCGTCGGTCGCGCAGGCCGCCTGGCCCGTCGTCGACCCGGCGCTGCTGGTCGAGGAGTCGGTGACCGCCGTCGTGCAGGTGCAGGGCAAGGTGCGGGGCCGCCTGGAGGTGCCGCCGACCATCAGCGCCGCCGACCTGGAGGCCGCCGCCCTGGCCGACCCCGCCGTCGTCGCCGCGATCGCCGACCGCCCCGTGCGCAAGGTGATCGTGCGCGAGCCCAAGCTGGTCAACGTGGTCGTGTGACCACCGGGCCCGAGCTGGACACACCGCGGGTGGCGGTCGTGACCGACTCGACCGCCAGCCTGCCGCCCGGGGTGGCCGAGGAGCACGGCGTCGTCGTCGTACCGCTGCAGGTCGTCGTCGGGTCGGAGGTGCACGACGAGGGCTCGCCCGAGGCGACGCCCGAGGCGGTGGCGACCGCGCTGCGGGAGTCGCGGTCGGTGAGCACGTCGCGTCCGGCCCCGGAGGTCTTTCGCGAGGTGTACGCGCGGCTCGCTGCCGCGGGGTACGACGAGGTCGTCTCGGTCCACCTGTCGGCCGACATGAGCGGCACCGTCGAGTCCGCGCAGCTGGCCGCGCGGGAGGCGCCGGTGCCGGTCACCGTGCTCGACAGCCGCCAGGTCGGCGTCGCCACCGGGTACGCCGCCCTCACCGCCGCGCACACCGTGGCCTCCGGCGGTACCGCGGCCGAGGCCGCCGCGATCGCCCGCTACCGCGCGGGCAAGTGCCACTCCTACTTCTACGTCGACACGCTCGAGCACCTGCGCCGCGGAGGTCGCATCGGTGCCGCAGCCGCGCTGCTCGGCGGGGCGCTCGCGGTCAAGCCGCTGCTGACGATCGAGCGGGGCGTCGTGGGCTCGCTCGAGCGCGTCCGCACCTCGGGCCGGGCACTGGCCCGGCTGGCCGACCTCGCCGTCGAGGCCGCGGGGGAGGACCAGGTCGACGTCTGCGTCGCCCACCTCGCCAGCCCCGAGCGCGCCGAGCAGCTGGCCGAGCGCCTCGCCGACCGCCTCGCCGACAACCTCGACGGGCGCGAGGTCTGGTGCGGCGAGGTCGGTGCCGTCCTCGGCGCCCACGTCGGCCCCGGCATGCTCGCCGTCTGCGTCGCCCCCCGGCTGCTCCTCGACATCGACTGACCCTCCCGCGGGAGGGCCGACCTGCCCCCCGGTGGTCGAGGAGGCGCCCCCGCGCCTGTCTCGGGACCGCGCCCGCCACCGTCCAGGAGTCGTCCACAGGACGACGCCCGGGCCCGTTCCTCCACAGCCCCGGCCGCCCCGGCCGGCACCGTCCCCGGAGCGACCTAGCGTCCCTGCCATGCGCAGCCGTCGTCCGGGTCCCGACCACGCCGAGGCCGTCTCCCGCCGTCTCGCGTCCCTCTCCGAGCAGCTGGCCGCCGCCCGGGAGGAGGCGAGCGCGGTGGGTGACGAGGAGTGGTGGGGCGACCACACCCGGGTCTCGCCCCGCCCGGCCCTGCACGTGGTCGGCCCCGATGAGTGGTCCGCGCCTGCACCGCAGCCGGTCGGGGCCTCCCGGGCGGGACCCACCGAGCCGCCGGAGCCGACGGTCGTCCCGACCCCGGGCCGGCACGCCTCGCGCCGGCGGGGGGCCTGGGTCGAGGGCGTCGTGCCCGAGACGCTCCGTGGCCGGGTCGCGCTCGGCCCCGGCCCGGTGGCCGTGGTCGCGGTGCTCGTCTGCCTCGGCCTGGCCGTCGCCTGCTGGCAGGTGCTGCGTGACGACGCCGGTCCGCCGACGCCCGCTGCGGCGCCCGTGAGCGACCTCGTGCCGGTGGCCGGGGCGCCGACGGCAGCCGCGGAGGCCCCGCCCGTGGCCCCGGCACCCTCGGGGGCCACGCCGTCCGCGGCTGCGGGAGGCACGGGCACGGTCACCGTCGACGTCGCGGGCCGGGTCCGGCGTCCCGGCATCGTGGTGCTCCCGGCAGGCTCGCGCGTGGTCGACGCCATCGAGGAGGCCGGTGGGGCTCGTCCGGCGGTCGACCTGAGCTCGATCAACCTGGCCCGCCCGCTGGTCGACGGCGAGCAGGTGCTGGTCGGCGTGGAGGGCGCCGCGGCCCCGGTCGTCACCCCGCCGGCCACCGGCACGGCGCCGGGCGGCTCGGGCGCCGCTCCGGCGGCCCTGGTCGACCTCAACCGGGCCGACCAGGCCGCGCTCGAGACGCTGCCCCAGGTCGGTCCGGTCACCGCGGCCGCGATCATCGCCTGGCGCGAGCAGCACGGCGGGTTCAGCGCGGTCACCGAGCTGCTGGAGGTCGACGGCATCGGCGACGCCACGCTGGCCCAGCTGACCCCGCTGGTGACGGTGTGAGGGCCGGCGGGTGCCCAGCATCACCGACGAGCCGCGCCTGCCCGGCGCGGCCGCGGAGGCGGGTCGTGGGGCCGACCTGCGGATGCCGGTGCTCGCGGCGGCGGCCTGGGCAGGCGCGCTCCTCGGCCTCCTGCTGCCACCGGTCACGGCCACCCTGACCCTCGTCGGCGCCTGTTCGCTGGGCCTGCTGCTCTGGGTGCGCGGTCGGCCTCGCCGGGCGGACCGGCTGCTCGCGCTGGTCGGGTGCGCGCTGGTGGCCGGGGGCGTCCTGGCCGGCGCGTCGTTGCGCACCGAGTCGGTCGCCGGCGGCCCGGTCGGTGAGCTCGCCCGCGACCGGGCCGTGGTCGAGGTCGTCGGGATCCTGACCTCCGACCCCCGGCCGGTGCGGGGTCGCTACGGCGACGACCTGGTGGTCGTGCGGGTCGGCGTCCGCGAGGTGGTGGGTCGGGGCTGGCGGCACACCACGCGCGCCACGCTGGTCGTCCTGGGTGACCCGGCCTGGGCCGACCACCCCCTCGGCGCCACGGTGCGCACCCGCGGCCGGCTGGCGCCACCCGACGACCGAGCCGACGGCGTGGCCGGGCTGCTGACCCGCGCCTCGGAGCCGGTGCGGGTCGCCGAGCCCGACGTGTGGTGGCGGGGCGCGGCGGCGGTGCGGGCGTCGATCCGCGACGCGGTCGCCCACCGTCCGGCCGACCAGCGTGCCCTCGTGCCCGCGCTCGTCGACGGTGACGACGCCGACCTCGACGAGGGCCTCGAGGCCGACTTCCGCACCACGGGCCTGACCCACCTGACCGCGGTGTCCGGCACCAACCTCACGCTGGTCGTGGGCTTCCTGCTCGTGGTCGCCCGGTGGTGCGGCGTGCGCGGACGGTGGCTCGCGCTCGTGGCGGCCCTGGGCATCGTGGGGTTCGTCCTGCTGGCCCGCACCGAGCCGAGCGTGCTGCGGGCGGCGGCCATGGGCACCGTCGGCCTGGTGGCGATGGGGGCCAACGGACGGCGCCGCGCCGTGCGGGGCCTGTCCGTGGCCGTGGTCGGCCTCCTGCTGCTGCAGCCCGGGCTGGCCGTCGCGCCCGGCTTCGTGCTGTCGGTGCTCGCCACGGCCGGCATCGTCCTGCTGGCGCCCGGCTGGCGCGACGCGCTCGCCCGGTGGCTGCCGCGCTGGGCGGCCGAGGCGGTCGCGGTGCCGTTCGCGGCCCAGGTCGCCTGCACCCCGGTCGTGGCGGCGATCTCCGGCCAGGTCAGCCTGGTGGCGGTGCCGGCCAACCTCCTCGTGGCGCCGGTGGTCGGGCCGGCCACGGTCCTCGGCCTCGTCGGCGGCCTCCTCGCGCTGGTCAGCGACCCGGTCGGGCGGATCGCCGGCACGGGCGCCGGGTGGTGCGTCGCCTGGATCATCCACGTCGCCCGCACCGGTGCCGACCTGCCCCAGGCCGTCCTCGGCTGGGGCACCGGCCCCTGGGCACTGCTCGGGCTCGTCGTCGTGTGCGTGGTCCTCGCCGCCCTGGTCCCTGTCCTGCTCGCGCGACCCCGCCGGGCGCTGCCCCTGGCCGCGGTGCTCCTGCTCGTGGTGCTCGTGCCCGCCCCGACGCCGGGGTGGCCGCCGTCGGGCTGGGCGGTGGCGGTCTGCGACGTGGGCCAGGGCGACGCCGTCGTGCTCAACGCTGGCGGCGGGGCCGCGGTCGTGGTCGACGCCGGGCCCGACGCAGCCCTCGTCGACGAGTGCCTGCGGCGGCTCGAGGTCGACCGGGTGCCGCTGCTGGTCCTGACCCACTTCCACGCCGACCACGTCGACGGGATCAGCGGGGTGTTCGACGGCCGCGACGTCGGGCAGGTGTGGACCACCTCGACGCTGGACCCGCCCGGCGGCGTGCGGGAGGTGCTGGCCGCGGCCGCCGAGCACGCACTGGCCCCGACCCTGCCGGCGACGGACCCCCGGCACTACGGCGACGTCGAGCTCCAGACCGTGTGGCCGCCGGCTGCGCAGCCCCGCGCGGGGCCGGGCGACGGCAGCACGGCCAACGACGCCAGCGTCGTCCTGCTCGCCCGGGTGGGCGGCCTGAGCGTGCTCCTCACGGGCGACGTCGAGCCGCACGGCCAGGCCCTCCTGGCCGCCGCGCTGCCCGGCCTCGACGTCGACGTGCTCAAGGTCCCGCACCACGGGAGCCGCTACCAGGACCTGCCGTGGCTGCTGTCCCTGCGGGCGGAGTCCGCCCTGGTCTCGGTCGGGGCGGACAACGACTACGGCCACCCGGCCCCCGACCTGGTGCGGGCCCTGCAGGACGCCGGGAGCGAGGTCCACCGCACCGACGAGGAGGGCGACCTCGTCGTGACCGCCGACGGCCGCGTGCACACCCGTGACCCGTGACGCGGGCCCGAGGTGCAGGCCGACGGGGTGTCGGTGGCGTGTGCCAGGGTGGCCCCGTGCGAGCAGCGGACGTGCTGGGCCGGGTCCTCCTGGTCACCGGCAAGGAGGAGTTCCTCAACGCCGCGACCGTGCAGGCGGCCCGTGAGGCGGTGCTCGGCCACGACGCCGAGGCCGAGGTCGCCGACTCCCCGGCGGCCGACCTCAGCGCCGCCACGCTGGGCGAGCTCACCGCGCCGTCGCTGTTCTCCTCCACCCGGTTCGTGGTCGTCCGGGCGCTCGAGCACCTCACCGACGACGCCGCGCCCGGTCTCCTGGCCTACGCCGCCGCCCCCGTCGACGACGTGGCCCTGGTGCTGGTCCACGGCGGCGGGCCCAAGGGCTCGGGCCACCTGACCAAGCTGCGCAAGCTCGCCACGGTCACCGAGCACAAGTCCGAGGAGGTCAAGCCGTCCGAGCTGCCCGGGTTCGTCGCCGCCGAGGTACGCCGCCGCGGCGCGAGCATTGACGGCGAGGCGAGCCGGCTGCTGGTCGACGCGGTCGGCCACGACCTGCGCTCGCTGGCGGCCGCCGCCCACCAGCTGACCAACGACTTCCCGGGCGAGCAGCTGACGGCCGACAAGGTCGGCCGCTACTTCGGGGGCCGCGCCGAGGCCAAGTCCTTCGTCGTCGCCGACCACGCGTTCGCGGGCCGGCGGGAGAAGGCGCTGGAGGAGCTCCGCTGGGCCATGGACAACGGCACCGCTGCGGTCCTGATCACCTCGGCGTTCGCCGGCAGCGCCCGGGGCCTGGCCCGCTACAAGGGCGCTCGCCGCGGGTTGCGCGACGCCGAGCTGGCCCGCGAGGTCGGGGTGCCGCCGTGGAAGCTCAAGACCCTGCGCAGCCAGGCCCAGAGCTGGTCCGACCACGGCCTGGCCCGGGCGATCCGGGCGGTGGCCCAGGCCGACGCCGACGTCAAGGGTGCGGCCAGCGACGCGGCGTACGCCCTCGAGCGGCTCGTGCTCACCGTCGCCGCGCTGCGCGACTGATCAGTCGGGGCCCGCGGGTCAGCCGGCCCTGCGCGGCGGCGGCTCGACGTGCTGGATGGCGCCGCGCACCCGGGCCACGGTCTCGGTGAAGGCGGGCAGGGCCCGCAGCTCCTCCGGTGGCACCTGCGCCTCGTCGGAGGAGAACCGAGCCGGTTCGTCGAGCACGATGCGGCCGGGGCGCGGGCTCATCACCAGCACCCGGGTGCCGAGGAAGACGGCCTCCTCCACGCTGTGGGTGATGAACAGGATGGTCTTGCCGGTCTCGCGCCACAGCGTGAGCAGCTCGTCCTGCAGCCGCTCGCGGGTGAGGGCGTCGAGGGCGCCGTACGGCTCGTCCATCAGCACGATGTCGGGGTCGGCGGCCAGCACCCGCGCGATCTGGGCGCGCTGCTGCATGCCGCCGGAGAGCTCGTAGGGGCGCAGGTGCCCCACGTCGTGCAGGCCCACCAGGTCGAGGTAGCGGTCGGCCGTCGCGGCCCGCTCGGCCTTGCCGGCACCCCGCAGCCGGGGTCCGAGGGCGACGTTGGCACGGACGTCGAGCCACGGGAAGAGCGTCGGCTGCTGGAAGACGACGCCGCGCTCGGGACCGGGTCCGCGCACCGGGCGACCCCCGACGGTGATCTCGCCGCTCGAGGGCTCCATGAAGCCAGCGAGCAGCCGCAGCAGCGTGGTCTTGCCGCAGCCCGACGGCCCGGCGAGGGTCAGGAACTCACCGGGCTCGAGCGCCAGGTCGATCCGGTCGAGCGCGTGCACCTCGCCGTCGCGAGCGCGGAACCGGTGCTCGACGCCCGACAGCACGACCGAGCGGTCGTGGGGCTCACTCATCCGCGGCGGCCTGGGCCGGGCCGGCGTCGACCCCGTCGGCGTAGGTCTGCGCGGGAGCGACCTCGCCGATGCCGTCCTGCTGGAGCAGGAACTCCGCGGTGGCGAAGAGGTCCTGGCCCAGCTTGCCGCCCAGGTAGTCGGGCCCGACCTGCTCGGAGGCGTCGAGGTAGGTGTAGCCCTCGAACTGCTTCTTCGCCTCCTCGGTGGACACGCCCACCTCGACGGCGACGCTCTCGGCGGCAGCGTCGGGGTCGTCGCGGATGAGCTCGACGGCCCAGTTCTGCGCCTTGGCCCACGCGTCCATGGCCGCCGCGTTGTCGGCGATGAAGCCGCTGTCGGCGATGGCGAGGTCGAACGTCGGCTTGCCGGCCTTCGCGGTGTCGTCGCTGGTCAGGACGACCTGACCGCCCTCGGAGACGAGCTGGCTCAGCGTCGGGTCCCAGATCCAGGCGGCGTCGACGTCGCCGCGGCTCCAGGCCGGGGCGATCTGCTCGGGCTCGCTGTTGATGAGCTGGTAGTCGGCCGCGTCCTCGCCGGCGTCGGCGATGGCCTGGAGCAGCGAGAAGTGCGCGGTCGAGCCGAACGGCGTCGCGATCGTCTTGCCCTTCAGGCCCGCCAGGTCGGTCGCGGCACCGTCCTGGACCACCAGCGACTCGGCGGCGCCGATGACGTCGTGGACCCAGACGACGTCGACCGGGAGCTCGAGCGGCGCGGACAGGGCCTTGGTCGCGGGGGAGGAGCCGACCAGGCCGATGTCGAGGCTGCCGCCGCCGAAGGCCTGGACGACGTCGGCGCCGGAGGCGAAGTTGCTCCACTGGACGTCGGCGTTGGGCAGGCAGGCCTCGAGGATGCCGCGGTCCTTGACGATGACGTCGCCGTTGGGCACCTTCTGGAAGCCGAGCCGGATCGGGCCCGTGACGGACTCGTCGGCCTCCCAGGGGCACTCGGTCGCGGCGGCCTCGTTCTCCTCGCCACCGCCCACGCAGCCGGCCAGCGCGGTCGAGGTGAGCAGGGTCGCGGCGACCAGCGCCGAGGCGCGCAGGCGGGTGCGGGTGCGGGTGGACGTGCGGGTGAGGGTCATGTCAGGCCTTTCCTCGCCAGGGGGCGAGAGTCTTCTCGGAGATGCGGAGGACGGCGTCGAGGGCGATGGCGGTGAACCCGATGACGAGGATGCAGGCGATCGACAGGGCGATCTTGTTCTGGGTGCCCGAGAGGTAGGCCAGGCCACCGATGCCGGGCAGTCCGTTGACGAGCTCGGCGGCGACCACGGTCGTCCAGGCGAAGCCCACCGCGACCCGCAGGCCGCTGAGGATGTCGGGGAGCGTCGCGGGCAGCAGCACGTGCGTGATGACCTGGCGCTGCGAGGCCCCCAGGGTGCGCACCGCGTTGAGCTGGTCCTCGCGGACCCCGCGGACGCCGTTGATCGTGGCCAGGGTGATCGGCGGGAACGCCGCGAGCACGAGCAACCAGACCTTCGAGGTGTCGTAGATGCCGAACCAGGCCACCAGGAAGCCGATGTAGGCCAGCGGCGGGATCGAGCGGAGGAAGTCGACGTACGGCCCGAGGAGGGCGCCGAAGGACCGGAAGAGCCCCATGGCCAGCCCGAGCGGGACGCCCACCACGACGGCGATGCCCAGGCCGATGCCGATGCGGCGCAGGCTGACCACCAGGTGCTCCCACAGGAAGTAGCCCTCCTCGCCCCGCACGACGCGGTCGACGCCCCCACCGATCGGGTGGTAGGAGTTCGCGCGGACGAACGCGTCCCAGACCTCCAGCGGGCTGGGGGCGAGGTAGGCCGGGCTGACCACGTCGGAGGCCGAGACCAGCGTCCACGCCGTCAGCACCACCGCGAACGTCAGCAGGTGGAGCAGCAGGCCGCGCGGCGCGCGGACGGACAGGGTGGTCGCCACGGCCGGAACCATAGCGATTCGATCGACAAACCGATCAATTGTCCGACCAGTGGTCCGGACCAGGGGCCACCACGCCGACCCGTCGTGTGGACCTACGACGGGTCGACCAAAAACAGATCGACCCGTCGTGGCGGCACGACGGGTCGACGGAGGCGGGCTCGGCTCAGAGCGAGGCGGCCTTCTTGGAGATGGCCGACTTGCGGTTGGCGGCCTGGTTCTTGTGGATGACGCCCTTGGAGGCAGCCTTGTCGAGCATCTTGTTGGCCTCGCGGCCGAGGGTGACGGCCTGCTCCTTCTCGCCGGCCTCGGCGGCCTCGCGGAACTTGCGGATCGCAGTCTTCAGGCCGCTCTTGACCGCCTTGTTGCGCTCGTAGCGCTTCTGGTTCTGCTTGTTGCGCTTGATCTGGCTCTTGATGTTCGCCACGGTGGTGTGTCTCGCCTCTGGTGCTCGATGGACAGGAACGAAGTCTGGTCGCGTGCGCGCGTGGACTCGCGTCTGGCACGCAGCCGACAAAGCTACCAGCGGCCCGGGGGCTCTCCTAATCGTCGTCCGGCCGCACCGAGGAAGCGTCGGGCCTCCGTACGACGGAACGCGGCGAGCCCCGGCAGGCCCACGTCGACCACCGTGGCCGCCCGCAGCGCGAGGTGGGCGCCGATGGCCAGCATCGAGGCCGTGACGAGGTCGTCGCCGGCCGCGGCCAGCGCGGGGGAGGAACGGACCGAGGTGTCGAACCAGGGCCGGTCGACCCGTTCGACCCGGGCGAGGAGCGCGTCCTGCCAGGCCGGCCCGATCGCCGCGGCGCCCCAGTCGACGAAGACCACCTCGCCGGAGGGCCGCACCAGCAGGTTGTCGTTGCGGATGTCGTAGTGGACGAGGTGGTCGCACGGCACCTCGGTCAGGGCGACGACCAGCGGCCGGAGCTCGTCGTGGCGGGCCGCCACCCACGCCGGCACGACGTCGGGGCGCTCGTGGGCGACGACGTCGTAGCTGCGCAGCCAGCCCGGGTAGACCTGCCCGAGGTCGGTGAGACCGGGGCGGTACATCGGGTTCTCGACCCCGGGTGCCGGGTCGGGCCGTGGCGGGTCGGGCACGCGCTCGCGCAGCACCCGGCCCAGGTCGTCGGTGGCCGCCAGCAGCGCGTCCATCACCGCGTCGTCGTCGGTGTCGGGGTGCTCGCCCTCGACGTCCTCGAGCAGCAGCGCCACCCACCCGCCGTCGCCCTCGTCGTAGGACGCCAGCAGGTCGGCCCACAGCGGGTGCGAGCCCAGCAGGCCGAGCACCAGCGCCTCGCGCCGGTACAGCGTGGGGGAGTCGGGGTTCAGCTCGGCGCCGACGGCCTTGACGAACGCGCGGGTGCCGTCGGCGCACACCAGCCGGGTCACGCAGCCCGGCGACATGCCGCCCGTCTGCTCCCGCGCGGTGACCACCGGCGAGCCGAGGGCCTGCTCGACCCACGCGCGCACGCGGTCGGGGACCCCGGCGTACGGGAGGTGCGTGCCGGCCGAGCGCGGCGCACTCATGCGCCGCTCACTCGCCCGTCTCCCAGCCGCGCCGCTCGCACAGCCAGTCCCAGGCCACGTCGCCGCACCACCGCTGGTGCTCGCGGATCCAGGGAGACGTGGGCGGCACCGGGTCGTCGGCGGACTTGAGGAGGTAGCCGGTCAGCAGGGCGAGGGCGACGTCGACCGCGTCGGCCGGCACCCCGGCGAACGTCGGGTGGTCGGCGAGCACGGCCTCGACGTCGAGGCCGTCGCCGCGCGGGCCGACCAGGAGCCACAGGGAGTCGAGCCAGGGCGGGCCGAGGACCGGCCAGTTCCAGTCGCACAGGACGGCGGTGCCGTCGGGGCGCACCAGGATGTTGTCGTCGCGGACGTCGGTGTGGACCACGGCGTCCCCGGTCAGCACCTCGGCGGACCGTCGGGCCAACGCGGCCGTCTCCTCGCCCCGGGGCAGCACGAACGTGCGCCGCGCGTAGTCCCAGTGCCCGGGCCAGTCGGCGAGGTCGGCGGCGAGGGGGTCGAGCAGCAGCCCGGCGGGCGGCGGGGTCAGGGCCGCGTTGGCCGCGGCCAGCATCTGCAGCGACGCCGCCAGGTCGGTGTCGGTCCAGGGCCGGTGCGGCGCACGGCCCTCGACGTGCTCGATGCCGAGCACGACCCAGTCGTGCGCCTCCTCCGTCCACCGCAGCCGTGGCGCCGGTACGCCGGCCGGCAGGGCGCCGAGCTTGCGCGCCTCCTCCCGGTAGGACTGGGCGAACAGCCGCTGCGCCTTCGCCGACGCCGCCTTGACGAAGTGCCGCGACCCGTCGGCGCACACCAGCACGGAGGCGAAGCCCGGGGTGAAGCCCGCCGTCTGCGAGCGCGCCTCGACGACCGGGCTCCCGGTGCGCCGCTCGACCAGCGACCGCACGGGCGGGGGCAGGTGCACCCACTCCAGGCGGCGGGCGGTGCGGCCGTGCGGCACGGGCGACGGACGGCGGACGGGCACCGACCCATCCAACACCCGCCGACCCGTCGCGGATCCACGTCGGGTCAGCGAATAGGCGGGGTCGGGGTGGCCTGGAAGAATGGCCCGACCATGTCCCTGCCTGTTGACGCACCGAAGCCCGGCCAGACCGACCCGGGCATCATCCGCAACTTCTGCATCATCGCCCACATCGACCACGGCAAGTCCACGCTGGCCGACCGGATGCTGCAGCTGACGGGCGTCGTCGACGAGCGCGCGGCCCGCGCGCAGTACCTCGACCGCATGGACATCGAGCGCGAGCGCGGCATCACCATCAAGAGCCAGGCCGTGCGGATGCCGTGGACGGTGCCGGCCGACAACGAGGCCGGGGCCGAGCCGGGCACCTACGTGCTCAACATGATCGACACGCCGGGCCACGTCGACTTCACCTACGAGGTCTCGCGCTCGCTCGAGGCGTGCGAGGCGGCCATCCTGCTCGTCGACGCCGCCCAGGGCATCGAGGCGCAGACCCTGGCCAACCTGTACCTCGCCATGGGCGCCGACCTGCACATCATCCCGGTGCTCAACAAGATCGACCTGCCGAGCGCCAACCCCGACAAGTACGCCGCCGAGCTGGCCGGCTTGGTCGGGTGCGACCCCGACGACGTGCTGAAGGTGAGCGCCAAGACGGGCATGGGCGTCGAGGCCCTCCTCAACCACATCGTGGCCGAGACCCCGGCGCCGGTCGGCGACGCCGACAAGCCGGCCCGCGCGCTCATCTTCGACTCCGTCTACGACACCTACCGCGGCGTGATCACCTACGTCCGGGTCGTCGACGGGTCGCTGACCCACCGCGACCGGATCAAGATGATGTCGACGAGCGCGACCCACGAGATGCTCGAGATCGGCGTCATCAGTCCCGAGCAGGTCAAGGCGGGCGAGCTCGGCGTCGGCGAGGTGGGCTACCTCATCACCGGCGTGAAGGACGTCCGCCAGTCCCGCGTCGGTGACACCGTCACCACCCAGCACCACGGCGCCGTCGACCCGCTCGGCGGCTACAAGCACCCCAACCCGATGGTCTACGCCGGGCTCTACCCCATCGACGGCGACCAGTACGGCGAGCTGCGCGAGTCCCTGGAGAAGCTGCAGCTCAACGACGCCGCCCTGGTCTACGAGCCCGAGACCTCGGGCGCGCTCGGCTTCGGCTTCCGCTGCGGGTTCCTCGGCCTGCTGCACATGGAGATCACCCGCGAGCGGCTCGAGCGCGAGTTCGGCCTCGACCTCATCTCCACCGCGCCCAACGTGGTCTACGAGGTCGCGATGGAGGACGGCACCGAGATCGAGGTGACCAACCCCAGCGAGTTCCCCGAGGGCAAGATCGCCGAGGTCCGCGAGCCCGTCGTCAAGGCCACGATCCTCAGCCCCAGCGACTACATCGGCACGATCATGGAGCTCTGCCAGACCAAGCGCGGCCAGCTCGGCGGCATGGACTACCTCTCCGAGGACCGCGTCGAGATGCGCTACACGCTGCCGATGGGCGAGATCGTCTTCGACTTCTTCGACCAGCTCAAGTCGCGCACCAAGGGCTACGCCTCGCTCGACTACGAGCGCTCCGGCGAGCAGGCCGCCGACCTGGTCAAGGTCGACATCCTGCTCCAGGGCGAGCCCGTCGACGCGTTCAGCGCCATCGTGCACAAGGAGGCGGCGTACTCCTACGGCGTGATGATGGCCGGCAAGCTCAAGGACCTCATCCCGCGCCAGCAGTTCGAGGTGCCGATCCAGGCCGCCATCGGCGCCCGGGTCATCGCCCGCGAGAACATCCGCGCCATCCGCAAGGACGTCCTCGCCAAGTGCTACGGCGGCGACATCACCCGCAAGCGCAAGCTGCTGGAGAAGCAGAAGGAGGGCAAGAAGCGGATGAAGATGGTCGGCCGCGTCGAGGTCCCCCAGGAGGCCTTCGTGGCCGCGCTCTCCAACGACGGCGCCGGCTCCTCGGAGAAGTCCAAGAAGTAGTGCACGTCCCCGAGGAGTGGCTCACCCACGTCGACCCGCGCGGTCGCTGGGAGCCGTGGGTGGCCGGGCTGCCGCGCCTGGTGCGTGACCTGCTCGAGGAGTGGGAGCTGGGGGTCGACGGCCGGCAGTGGCACGGGTACGCCGCCGTGGTGCTGGCGGTGCGCACGGCCGAGGACCGCCCGGCGGCGCTCAAGGTCGGGTTCCCGCACGCGGGGTCCGAGCACGAGCACCTCGCCCTCCAGCACTGGCACGGCGACGGTGCGGTGCAGCTGCTCCGCGCCGACCCGCGGCGCTCTGCCCTGCTGCTCGAGCGGCTCGAGCCGGCCGACCTCACCGAGGTCTGGGACATCGAGGCCTGCGAGGTCGTCGCCGGCCTCCACGGCCGCCTGCACGTGCCCGCGCCGCCCCAGCTCCGCCTCCTCTCGGCGTACGTCGCCGAGGCGACCGACCGGCTCGCGCGACTGCCCCGCAGCGCGCCGGTGCCGCACCGGCTGGTCGAGCAGGCGGTCTCGCTCGGGCGCGCGTTCGCCACCGACCCGGGGACCGACGGGCGGCTGGTGCACACCGACCTGCACTACGCCAACGTGCTGGCCGCCGAGCGCGAGCCCTGGCTCGCCATCGCCCCCGAGCCCCTCAGCGGCGACCCGCACTACGAGCTCGCCCCGATGCTGTGGAACCGCTGGGACGAGCTCGACGGCGACTACCGGGGCGGCACGGTGCGACGGTTCGAGGCGCTGGTCGACGCCGCCGGGCTCGACGAGGACCGGGCCCGTGACTGGGTCGTGGTCCGGATGCTGCACCACGTCCTGAGGGCCCTCGACGAGCCGGCGCCCGACAGCGCCTGGATCACCCAGTGCGTCACCCTGGCCAAGGCGGTCCAGCCGTGAGCCGGGCAGCGAGCCGGTCGTGACCGGACACGTGCTCTCGGTCCACGTCGGCCGCCCGCGGGAGGCGGCGTGGACCACGATCGGCCGCACCTCGATCGACAAGACCACGGTGCCGGGGCCGGTCGCCGTCGGCGCGCTCGGCCTGGCGGGCGACCAGGTGTCCAACCTGCGCCACCACGGCGGCCCCGACAAGGCCGTCTACGCCTTCGCCCGGGAGGACCTCGACCGCTGGGCAGCGGCGTTCGAGCGCCCGGTGCCCGACGGGACGTTCGGGGAGAACCTCACCACGGCCGGCCTCGACGTCAACGACGCCGAGGTCGGCGAGCGGTGGCGCATCGGGTCCGACCTGGTCGTCGAGGTGACGATGTTCCGCACCCCGTGCTCGACGTTCAAGGCCTGGCTCGGTCGCAACGGGTACGACGACCGGGCCTGGCTGCGCCGCTTCGTCGAGGACGGCCGGCCCGGCGCCTACCTGCGGGTCGTCGTGCCGGGCCCGGTGGCGGCGGGCGACGCGATCGAGGTCGTGCACCAGCCGGGACGGGGCGTCACGGTGGCCTCGTGGTTCGCCCAGGCCATGGGGACCGCGGCGCCGGAGGCCAGATGAGCGGATCCTCACGCAAGCCTGGCGAGATCCCCTGACGAGCATGTGGCGCAAACCACTAGGTTACTGGCGAGCAACCTGCGGCCCGAGCAGCCGCACCCCTGGGGAGAGGACCCGCCATGCCTGTCAACGAAGACGCCTCGTTCGTCGACCACATGCCGCAGAACGTCGCCGTCCAGTTCCTGGACCGGGTCGAGGTCTCGCCCGACGCCGAGGCGTTCCGCTTCCCGCGCGGCGAGTCCTGGGAGTCGGTGACCTGGCGCCAGGCCGGTGACCGGGTGCAGCGGCTCGCCGCCGGGCTGCTCTCGCTCGGCCTCGAGCCCGAGCAGCGCGTCGGCATCGCCTCGGGCACCCGCTACGAGTGGATCCTCGCCGACCTGGCCGTGATGTGCGCCGCAGGCGCCACCACCACCGTCTACCCCAGCACCAACGCCGACGACGTCGGCTACATCCTCAGCGACTCCGAGTGCCGCGTCGTCTTCGCCGAGGACGACGAGCAGCTGGCCAAGCTGCGCGAGCAGGAGTCCGAGCTCGGTGCGCTGGTCAAGATCATCACCTTCGACGGCACCGCCGACGGCGACCGCGTCCTGACGATGGACGCGCTGGCCGAGCTCGGCGAGGCCTACCTGGCCGAGCACCCCTCGGTGATCGAGGAGACCGCGCGCAAGATCCCCGCCGACCAGCTCGCCACCCTCATCTACACCTCCGGCACCACCGGCCGTCCCAAGGGCGTGCGGCTGCTGCACCGCTCCTGGGTCTACGAGGGCTCGGCCATCCAGGCCCAGCAGATCCTCGACGAGACCGACCTGCAGTTCCTGTGGCTGCCGATGGCCCACTCCTTCGGCAAGGTGCTGCTCTCGGCCCAGCTGGCCTGCGGCTTCGCCACCGCCATCGACGGCCGGGTCGACAAGATCGTCGACAACCTCGCGGTCGTGAAGCCGACGTTCATGGGCGCCGCGCCGCGCATCTTCGAGAAGGCCCACGCCCGCATCGTCACCATGCAGGCCGCCGAGGGCGGGCTGAAGGAGAAGATCTTCAAGCGCGCCTTCGCGGTCGGCACCCAGGTCGACGAGCTGGAGCTGGCCGGCAAGGGCGTGCCGCTGCCGCTGAAGCTGCAGCACGGCCTGTTCGACAAGCTGGTCTTCAGCAAGGTCCGTGACCGCTTCGGCGGCCGGGTGCGCTTCTTCATCTCCGGCTCGGCCGCGCTGAACGCCGAGATCGCCCAGTTCTTCCACGCCGCGGGCGTCCTCATCCTCGAGGGCTACGGCATGACCGAGAACGCCGCCGGCGCCACGGTGAACCACCCCGACGACTACAAGATGGGCACCGTCGGCCGCGCGTTGCCCGGCGCCGAGGTCAAGATCGGCGAGGGCGACGAGGTCCTGCTGCGCGGGCCGCACATCATGGCCGGCTACCACAACCTGCCCGAGGAGACCGCGAAGGCGCTCACCGACGACGGCTGGCTGCACACCGGCGACAAGGGCTCGCTCGACGCCGACGGGTTCCTCACCATCACCGGCCGCATCAAGGACCTGTTCAAGACCTCCGGCGGCAAGTACATCGCTCCCTCGGCCATCGAGGCCAAGTTCAAGGCGCTGTGCCCCTACGCCAGCCAGTTCCTGGTCTTCGGCAACGACCGCAACTTCGTCGTCGCCCTGGTCACGCTCGACCCCGACGCGATGGCCGGCTGGGCCGAGGAGAACGGCATGGCCGGTGCGTCGTACGGCGACGTCGTCCGCTCCGAGAAGGTGCAGGCGATGGTCGACGACTACGTCGAGCAGCTCAACGCCAAGCTCAACCGGTGGGAGACCATCAAGAAGTGGCGGGTCCTCGACGAGGACCTGACGATCGAGTCGGGGGAGCTGACCCCCTCGATGAAGGTCAAGCGCAACGTCGTGGAGTCCAACAACAAGGACCTCATCAACTCCTTCTACGGCTGACCGCAGGCGAGGCACAGCCGACCCACAGCGGGGCGGCCGAGGCTGCACGCATGAGCAGCCACGGCCACCCCGAGCAGCAGCCCACCCACGCCGTCGAGGAGCACGACCTCGGCCTCGCGCACGACCTGGGGCGGCTGTCCCGCCAGCGACGCTCGTGGGGCCGACGCGGTCTGCTCGGTCTGCTCGGCGGCGTGGGCGCGACGGCCCTCGTCGGGTGTGCCGGGGGATCCGACACCCAGGCGGCGTCGACGTCCACGTCCCAGGGCGCTCCGCCCGCGGGCGTGCCGGGCGGTGCGGAGAGCGGCGTCGAGGTCGCCGACGGCGAGATCCCCGAGGAGACCGCCGGCCCCTACCCGGGCGACGGCTCCAACGGTCCCGACGTGCTCAGCGAGTCCGGCGTCGTGCGCAGCGACATCACGGCCAGCTTCGGCGGGTCCACGGGCGTGGCCGAGGGTGTCCCCGTCACGGTGAGGATGAAGGTCTACGACCTCGCCGGCGAGGAGGCCACTCCGCTGGCCGGGTCGGCGCTCTACCTGTGGCACTGCGACCGCGACGGCCGCTACTCGATGTACGACGACGAGGTGGCCGACCAGAACTACCTGCGCGGCGTGCAGGAGGCCGACGCCGACGGCTACCTCAGCTTCACCACGATCTTCCCGGCCTGCTACGACGGCCGCTGGCCGCACATGCACTTCGAGGTCTACCCCAGCCTCGAGGAGGCGACGTCGGCCGAGAACAAGCTCCGCACCTCCCAGCTGGCCATCCCGGCCGCGACCTGCCAGGAGGTGTACGGCGTCGCCGAGGGCTACGACTCCAGCGCGGAGACCTTCGCGAGCGTCAGCCTGGACACCGACATGGTCTTCTCCGACGGGTGGTCCCTGCAGCTGGCCACGGTCACCGGCTCGGTCGACGAGGGCTACGTGTTCGTCCTCGACGTGCCCGTCTGAGCCGTGCTGCACCGGGTGCGACCATGGGGTGGTGCCGTCCGCCCTCCCTCCCGGTGACCCGGCGCCCGTCGACGGCGGGCTGCCGGCCGAGGCGTTCAGCGGCCGCGACGAGCGCACCCTGTCGGTCTACGTGCACGTGCCCTACTGCCGGGTGCGCTGCGGCTACTGCGACTTCAACACCTACACCGCCGACGAGCTCGGACCCGGCGCGAGCCGGTCGTCGTACGCCGACCAGGCGGTCGCCGAGGTCCGGCTGGCCCGGCGGGTGCTGGGCGACGACCCGCGCCCGGTCTCGACGGTGTTCCTCGGCGGCGGCACGCCGACCCTGCTGCCGCCGGCCGACCTCGGCCGGGTGCTGCGCGCCGTCGACGACGAGCTCGGCCTGGCGCCGGGCGCCGAGGTGACCACCGAGTCCAACCCCGACTCGGTCACCCCGGCCGACCTCGTCGCCCTGCGCGAGGCGGGCTACACACGCATCTCGTTCGGCATGCAGTCCTCGGTCGGCCACGTGCTGCGCGTGCTCGACCGCACCCACGACCCCGAGCGGGTGCCGCGGGTGGTGGAGGCGGCGCGGGCGGCCGGGTTCGAGCAGGTCAGCCTCGACCTCATCTACGGCACGCCGGGGGAGACCCTGGCCGACTGGGAGGCCAGCCTCGACGCAGCGCTGGCCTGCCGGCCCGACCACGTCTCGGCGTACGCCCTCATCGTCGAGGAGGGCACCGCGCTCGCCCGCCAGGTGCGCCGCGGGGTCGTCCCGGTGCCCGACGACGACGACCTCGCCGACAAGTACGTCGCGGCCGACGAGCGGCTGACCGCGGCCGGGCTCGGCTGGTACGAGGTCTCCAACTGGGCCTCCTCCGACGACAGCGCGTGCCGCCACAACCTGGCCTACTGGCGCGGCGGCGACTGGTGGGGCGTCGGTCCCGGCGCCCACTCCCACGTCGGCGGCACCCGCTGGTGGAACGTCAAGCACCCCGCGGCGTACGCCGACCGGCTGGCCGCCGGGTCCAGTCCGGCGGCCGCGCGCGAGGTGCTCGACGCGGAGACCCGACGGGTCGAACGGGTGCTGCTCGAGGTGCGGCTGCGCGCCGGCCTGCCGCTCGCCGTGCTCGACGCCGACGGCCGCGCCGAGGTCGAGCGGGTCGTCGCCGACGGCCTGGCCGCCGTGGCCGACGGCCGGCTGGTGCTGACGCGCGCCGGCCGGCTGCTGGCCGACGGCGTCGTCAGGCGCCTGCTGTGAGGTCGGCGGTGACGAAGTCGATGAGCTCCTCGACCCGGCCGAGCAGGGCCGGTTCGCAGTCGGCGTAGGACGACACCCTCGACAGGATGTGCTTCCAGGCGCGGGCGATGTCGGCCTGGTCGTCGTGGGGCCAGCCGAGCGCGGCGCACACGCCCTTCTTCCACTCGACCTCGCGGGGGACGTCGGGCCAGCGCCGCAGCCCGACCCGTTCGGGCTTGACCGCCGCCCACACGTCGACGTACGGGTGGCCGACGACGAGCACGTGCTCGCCCTGCACCTGCTGGGCGATCCGCTGCTCCTTCGACCCCCGGACGAGGTGGTCGACGAGCACGCCGACCCGCCGGCCCGGACCGGGGTCGAAGTCGCGCACGATGTCGGGCAGGTGGTCGACGCCGTCGAGGAACTCGACCACGACGCCCTCGATGCGCAGGTCGTCGCCCCACACCTTCTCGACCAGCTCGGCGTCGTGGCGGCCCTCGACGAAGATGCGGCTGCCGCGGGCGACCCGGGCCTGCACGCCGGCCACGGCGACCGAGCCCGAGGCGGTGCGGGTGGGGGCCGCGGGCGCCTTGACGCGCACCGGGGCGACGAGCACCACCGGCCGGCCCTCGAGCAGGAAGCCCGGACCCAGCGGGAACGTCCGGCGCCGCTGCCGACGGTCCTCCAGCGTGAGCACGTGCAGGTCGCGGTCGACCTGCACGACCTCGCCGACGAAGTCGGTCATCACCTCCTCGACCACGAGGCCGAGGTCGGCGGTCGCCTCGGTGGCCCGGCCGCGCTTGGGCGCACGCCAGTCACCGGCCAGGACGTCGGAGCCGTATCGATCCACGCCCCGACGCTAGGACGACGCTGCGGCGGCGCGGGTCAGGACGCGCCGTCGTCGCCGTCCTGTGACCCGCCCGACGCGCCCTCGGCCCCCTCGGACCCCTGGGAGCCGTCGGACTCGTCGGGGGTCTTGCCCCCGTCCATCAGGTCGTCGACGGTCTCGCCGGCCTCGAGGCCCCCGGCGAGCGGGTTCTCGTCGGGCTGCAGGTCCTCGGGGAGGTCCTCGTCGGCAATGCCCTGCACCTCGGCGGTCTGGTCCTGCTCGCTCTCGGACTGGCTCATGCCCGGCAACGTACGCCGCCCGCGCTCCCCGGCACGCCACCCCCGCGGGTCGGCCGGGGCGCCGGGGTGTCCCCCAGATCGGTCAGAGGAGGGGGAGCCGCTTCTGGGCGCGGGGGAGCTGCTCGTAGACGCGCCGGACGGCCTGGTCGAGGAAGCGGACCGGGAAGGGCCACTCGTCGGCGGCGTCGAGGGCCTCGGCCGCCGGGACCCCGCGGCCGGCCAGGTCGCGGATCGTCTCCGCCAGGACCCCGATGTCGTTGCGCTGCTGCTCGACGAACTCCCGGTCGACGACCGCGCCGTGGCCGGGCACCACGACCGAGTCGCCGGTGGTCAGGCCGAGCACGACGTCGAGGGTCAGCGGCCACTCCAGCGGCCAGCAGTCCGCACCGAAGCCCGGGGTGCCCTCCCGCTCCTGCGACTCCTCGACGAGGTCGCCGGCCAGCAGCACGTCGGCGTCGGGCACCCGGACGACCAGGTCGCCGGCGGTGTGGCCGCGCCCGGGGTGCACCAGCTCGACGAGCCGGTCGCCGAGGTCGACGACCCGGGCCGAGGAGAAGGTGTGCGTGGCGGGCACGAGCGTCGTCGCCCGCACCTCGGCCGATCGCGGGTCGCTGTCGTCGGGGTCCCACGCGTCCTCGTGGCCGACCCCGGCCACCTGCGCCGCCTGGGCGGTCTCGTGGGCGTGCACCGGCACGTCGCCGTAGGCCGCGAGGACGGCGCCGTTGCCGAAGCAGTGGTCGACGTGCTCGTGGGTGTTGACGGCCTCCACGACGTCACCGAGGCCGAGGGCCCGGACGTCGGCCACGACCTCGCGGGCCGCGACGTCGGAGGCGTGCGTGTCGACCAGGAGCAGGCCGCGCGCGCCGCGCACGATCGTCACGTTGAGGTCGAACCACGGGTAGCGGGAGACCCAGACGCGGTCGGCGACCTCGGTGAACGGCATGCTGCCGTTGTAGCAGGCCTCAGCAGAGGCCGGCGTGCAGCTCGCGGCGCAGGGCGTCGCCGAGCTCCTCGGTGGTGGTCGCGGGACGGGCGAAGACGAGGCGGCGGGTGTGGGCGCCGTCGAGGCCGACCCACTGCACCTCGACGCCGGTCGGGCACAGGCCGTGCAGCGCCACGCCGACGACAGCGCTGAGGGGCAGGTCGACGGTGGTGGCGACCGCGCGGCGCAGCTCGTCCTGGTGGGCGAGGTTGGCGTGCTCGGTGGCGCGCTGGAGGTAGCCGCGGTTGAGGTCGTGCACGGAGGAGCGGAAGTGCTCGACGGGCACGCGCACCTGGTCGCCGCCCGCCCGGGGACGGGTCAGGACGACCACGTCGACGACCAGTACGACGGTCTCGCGCTCCTCGGTGCAGCACTCGCACCGGTCGGCTCCGCGCCGCTCGAGCCGCCCACCGAGGGTGAGCACGGCCTCGCGGTCGGGCGTGCCGGGGCGGCCCAGTCCGCTCTCGAGGGTCATCAGCGCGCGGCGACCCTCGGTGGCCGCGGCGACCAGGCGGGTGCCCGCGGGGGAGGAGAAGGTGGGCACGCCGCCGAGGTCCTGCATGCCGAGCTCGCCCCGGCCGCCCTCGGCCGGGTCGCCGAGGTCGTCGAGCACGTCGTCGACACCGTCGACGACCAGGTTGACGCCCTCGGGGCAGGCGAGCACCGAGCGGGCGGCCGCGGCCAGCAGCCGGGGGTCGCCGGTGCCGGTGCTGCGGCGGGAGTCGAGGCTGGTCATGCGGGCTCTCCTGGTGTCCTGGACTGAGACTAAGGCAAGCCTAACCTTGCCGTGGTCGATCGTGCCAGGGGGCTGCCCCGTGAGGTCCGTCTCCGACCCCGGGAGCGGTAGACTTGGCACTCGGATCAGGGGAGTGCCAGGAGGGCCGGGGACGGCCCGCGACGCGATGGGAGGTCGCCGTGCAGGAGGAACGCCGGATCGCCGTGCTGCGCGCGATCGTCCAGGACTACGTCGCGACCGAGGAGCCCGTCGGCTCCAAGGCGCTCGTCGAGCGCCACGGCCTCAACGTCTCACCGGCCACGGTGCGCAACGACATGGCGGCATTGGAGGAGGAGGGCTACCTCACCCAGCCCCACACCAGCGCCGGGCGAGTGCCCACCGACAAGGGCTACCGCCTCTTCGTCGACCGGCTCGGGTCGGTCAAGCCGCTCAGCGCCGCCGAGAAGCGCGCCATCGCCAGCTTCCTCGACGGCGCGGTCGACCTCGACGACGTCGTCACCAGGAGCGTGCGCCTGCTCTCCCAGCTGACCCGCCAGGTCGCCGTCGTGCAGTACCCCACGCTGTCGCGCTCCACCGTGCGCCACATCGAGCTGGTCGCGCTGGCGCCCCAGCGGCTCCTCGCCGTGCTCATCCTGAGCACCGGCCGGGTCGAGCAGCGCGTCGTCGAGCTGCCCGAGCCCCTCGTCGACGACGATCTCGCCCGCCTGCGCAGCCGCCTCAACCTCGCCGCCACCGGCGAGGTCATCGCCGACGCCGTCGCCGCGCTGCGCCGGCTCGGCCCCGAGCAGCCCGACGCGACCCGCACCGTCGCCGACGTCCTCGCCGACGCGATGTCCGACCACCGCTCCGACAGCCGGGTCGCGGTCGGCGGCGCCGCCAACCTCGCCCGGTACGGCGACCACTTCGACTCCGCGGTGCGCCCGCTGCTCGAGGCGCTCGAGGAGCACGTGGTGCTGCTCAAGCTCATGGGCGAGGCCACCGCGGCCGGCACGGTCACGGTCCGCATCGGGGCCGAGGGCCCGATCGAGGAGTTCTCCTCGACCAGTGTCGTCACCACCGGCTACGGCCCGGCCCAGGACGCCCTGGCCAGCCTCGGCGTCGTCGGGCCGACCCGCATGGACTACCCCGGCACGATGGCGGCGGTGCGCGCCGTCGCCCGCTACGTGACCCGCATCCTCGACGAGGCCTGACCGGCCTCGCCCGCCTGCACCCTCCCGCGCACTCCCGCACCACCCGACGTAGAGCGAAGGAACACCGTTGAGCCAGGACCCGTACGACCTCCTCGGGGTCGACCGCGACGCCGACGCCGACGCGATCAAGAAGGCCTACCGGCGGCTCGCGCGCCAGCTCCACCCCGACGTCAACCCCGACCCGGAGACCCAGGAGCGCTTCAAGGAGGTCTCGGCGGCCTACGAGGTCCTTTCCGACCCGCAGAAGCGCGCCGCCTACGACCGGGGCGGCGACGCCTTCGCCGGCGGGTTCGGCCAGGGCGCCGGGTTCTCGTTCACCGACATCATGGACGCCTTCTTCGGCGGCCAGCCGGGTGCCGGCGGTGGGCGCGGCCCGCGCTCCCGCCGGCGCCGGGGCCAGGACGCGCTCGTCCGCATCGAGGTCGACCTGGCCGATGCCGCCTTCGGCGTCTCGCGCGAGCTCAAGGTCGACACCGCGGTGGTCTGCCAGACCTGCCAGGGCGACGGGGCGGCCCCGGGCAGCCAGCCCGTGCCCTGCGAGACCTGCCGCGGCCAGGGCGAGGTGGCCCACGTGCAGCGCTCGTTCCTCGGCGAGGTGCGGACCCTGCGTCCCTGCGCGGCGTGCCGCGGGTTCGGCACGATCATCCCCGAGCCGTGCCGCGAGTGCTCCGGCGACGGCCGGGTCCGCTCCCGGCGCACCCTGACGGTCAAGATCCCCGCCGGCGTCGACACCGGCACCCGCGTCCAGCTCGCCGAGCAGGGCGAGGTCGGCCCCGGCGGGGGCCCCGCCGGCGACCTGTACGTCGAGATCCACGTCGCCCCGCACGAGACCTTCACCCGCCACGGCAACGACCTGCACTGCACGATCACCCTGCCGATGACCGCGGCCGCGCTCGGCACCACGCTCACGCTGCCGACGCTGGAGGCCGACGTCGAGGACGGAGCCGGGTCGGGCGTCGAGACGTCCTTCGAGCTCGAGGTGCCGGCCGGCACGCAGTCGGGCCACGAGCAGGTCCTCACGGGCCGCGGCGTCCCCGGGCTGCGCGGCGGCCGGGGCGACCTGGTCGTAACCACGGTCGTCGAGACACCCACCCGCCTCGACGCCCGGCAGGAGGAGCTGCTCCGCGAGCTCGCGGCGATCCGCGACGAGGAGCACCCCGGCGGCCAGGTGAAGGCCCCGCACAAGTCGGTCTTCGGCCGGCTCTTCGGCGGCCACTGAGCCACGACGACCCCGTGAGCCTCCCGGTCCACCTCGTCCCGTCCCTCGCCACCGCCGCCCCCGGTGGCACCGTGGTCGTCGAGGGCGACGAGGCCCACCACGCTGTCGCCGTACGACGCCTGCGCGTCGGTGAGCCGGTCGTGCTGACTGACGGGGCCGGCCGCACGGCCACCGGGCCCGTCGCGGCCACCGGCAAGCGGCGGCTCGAGGTCGTGGTCGACCGGGTCGACGACGCCCCGCGGCCCGACCCCGAGGTCCTGGTCGTGCAGGCGCTGCCCAAGGGCGACCGGGGCGAGCTCGCCGTCGAGGTGCTCACCGAGGTCGGCGTCGGGACCATCGTCCCGTGGGCCGCCGCGCGCTCGGTGGCGGTCTGGAAGGGCGAGCGGGCCGAGAAGTCGCTGGCCCGGTGGCGCGCCACGGCCCGCGAGGCCGCCAAGCAGGCCCGACGCCCCTGGCACCCGGAGGTCCGGCCGATGGCCACGACCGCCGAGGCCGTCGCGCTCGTCGGCGCCGCCGCCCTCGCGGTCGTGCTGCACGAGGACGCTGCCTCGACCTTCGCGGGGTTGACGGTGCCGACGACGGGCACCCTCGCCGTCGTGGTGGGCCCCGAGGGTGGGCTCGACGAGGCGGAAGTCGCGGCGTTCGCCGCCGCCGGGGCGGTCTCCTGCCGCCTCGGCCCGGAGGTCCTGCGCACCTCCACGGCCGGCGTCGTGGCCGTGGGCGCGCTGCTCGCGCGGACGGCGCGGTGGGCATGACCTGGCTTCGCGTGCTGCTCGTCCCGACGCTGCTCGGGATGCTCGGGCTGGTCGTCCTGCCGATCCTCATGGGCTTCGCCGACGCCGGGTTCAACGAGGTGGAGGCGGGTGAGGACCGGCGGGCGAGGACCGAGATCGACGCCCGCGCCTACGTCGACTCGCGGTTCGACGCCACGTGCGAGGTGACCGCCGCCGACGGGTCCACCACGACGATCGACGTGGGCGAGGCCCCGGGGCGCAGCAGCATCGGCCTCTCGGGCGACTACGTCGACGGGCCGGCCACGATCTCCTGCGACCGCGCCGTCACCCTCGGCCGCGACCCCGGCCCGCTCGTGGCCCTGGGCGACCGGCCGTGGTTGCTGGCCGTGCCGATGGTCCTCCTCGGCGGCGGGGCGCTCCTGCTCGGACGGGCGCTGCGCGCCCAGCGGCGGGACGGTCCGGCGTCCGCCCGGGCCTGGGAGCTCCCGCCGGGCTGAGCGGCGACCCCCGGCGTGTGGGAGACCTCAGCCCACGGTGAAGGTGCGGGTGTCCTCGAACGGGCCGGGGCCCTCGCCGCCGGACGGGTCGTCGGTGCGCGCGACGAGCGTGTAGGTGCCCGGCTCCAGGCCGCTGACGTCGAGCTCGGTGGCGAACGGGTAGAGCTGGTCGCCGAACGCCTCGGCGGTGGTGAAGTCGGTCAGCACCTCGGTGCCGGCCTCGTCGAGCACGGCGAGGGGCACGGTGGCCTCGAAGGAGCTGGCGACGCCCTCGACGGCGAGGGTGCCGGAGGCCTGCTCGCCCTCGGTGGGCGTGGTCAGGCTGACCAGCGAGAGCACGTCGAGCTGCGGCTGCGCCTCGACGCCCTCACCCGTGGGCTGGTCGTAGAGGTCGGCGGGGGAGCCGTCGGCCAGCTCGACCCGGACCGGCTCACGACTGCCGGCGGCGCCCTGCAGCGTGTACACGAGCGACTGCACGGCCAGCGCGGCCTGCTCGGACGAGGTGCCCTTGTCGGCGCTGAGCGGCGAGTCCTCGCCGAGGGTGACCACGATGGCGCCGTCGCGCTGCTCGACCGCCTCGACCGTCACGCCCGGCAGGAGCGTGGTGTAGTCCGGGTCCTCGGCGGCGCCCTCGACGAGCACCTGCGCGGCCCCGAGCAGCGGGTCGCCGTCGACGCGGTGGAACTCGCGGTAGAGGCGCTGGCCCAGGGGGGTCTCGCCGACGAAGTAGACCGGCACGGCCGTGCCGCCCTCGGCCTCGCCGCCCGGCTCGGTGGTGCCGGGCTCCTGGCTGGAGTCGCCACCGTCCGTGGGCGCCGAGGACTCCTCGGTGGGGGCCGGGTCGGCTGCCGTGGGCGACGACGACGGCTCGGTGTCGTCCCCGCACGCGGCGAGGCCGGTGCTCAGCAGGCCGGCGAGGGCGAGGGCGGCGAGACGGGTGGGGGTGCGCATGGGCTTCATCCTGACGTCCTCTCAGCCTGCGGTGACGGTGATCGTGCGCGTGTCGGCGTCGGAGCCCCGGCCCTCGGTGCCGGCCCTGGGGCCGTCGTCGTCGCAGCGGAGGGCGTGGTCGCCGGGCGCGACGCCGGTGAGGTCGACGTCGACCGAAGGCTGGCGCGCGCGGTCGTCGAGCAGCCGGCAGGAGGAGGTCCCCTCGGAGCCGTTGCCCCAGCCGCTCGCCTCGACGCCCGACCCCGCGGCGTGTGCCGAGCCCTCAGCCGGGGAGACCGGGTCGACGGGGGAGCGCACCGCCAGGTCGTCGGCGGGCGCCACCGTGACCAGCTCGGTGCCGTCGGTCGCGGAGGCCTGGTCCTCGACGACGACGGTGCGGGTGTCGGTCGTCTGCTCGCGCTCCTCCGGCTCCCGCGTCGGGTCGGTGTGCTGGGCCACGAAGCGGTAGCCGCCCGGCGGCAGGCCGGCGACGTCGACCACGACGCTCCAGGGCCGCCGTGCTCCGGCGCCGTCGGCGCGGGCCGTGCCCTCGGCGGCGACGCCACCGTCGGCGTCGAGGAGCTGCCAGGAGACCGGGCCGGCGGCCACGCCGCGGGCGGTGAAGGCCTCGCCCACCCGGGTGCCCTCGACCGGGTCGGAGACGTTGACGTCGGCGAGGAGGGAGGAGTCGCGGTCGGTGCCGCCCGCCGGCACGGGCAGCCCGAGCACGGTGGGAGCGGCCGCGCCGCCAGGCAGGAGGAAGGCGACGGGGGCGACCTGGCCCGCGGCGGCCTGGACGGTGAGCACGACCTGCTGGACGGCGAGGCGGGCCTCGTCGCCGGTCATCCCAGCGGGGGCGTCCACCAGCGCGGCGGGGAGGCGCACGGACAGGGACCCGCCGGCGGCGGTCCCCCGGGACGCCCAGCCGTCGAGCGCGCTCGGCCACAGCGTCCGGTAGTCGGGGTCGGTCGCGCTGTCGGTCGTCGCGAGGGCGACGACGTCGTCGGCCCGCTCGGGCGGCAGCGAGCGGTACTCGCGGAACAGCCGCGGCCCGAGCGGGGTCTCCCCGACGTAGTAGACGGCCTGCGCCGTGCCGCCCGGCACCGACCCCGGAGCCGGGGGGAGGCCCCCGGTCGCGGGTCCCACGGACGGCACCGGGTCGGTGGGTGCGGGCTCGACCCCGCTCCGCTCGAAGGTCACCACGGCCACCGTCACCACGGCCGCGGCGGCCAGCAGGGCCGAGCCGCCGGCGTACCAGCCGTGGCGGCGGGTGGTGGAGCGGGTCCGGAGGCGGATCTCGGCGAGGCGGTCGGTCGGCTCGACGTCGCGCACGGCGTCGTCGAGCAGGTCGCGCAGCCGGTCGTCGGCGGTCATCGGTGGTCTCCGGTCTCGTCGGGTCGCTCGTCGTGGAGCAGCGTGCGGAGCGCGGTGGCGCCGCGGGACGCGTGCGACTTCACCGCGCCGCGGCTGATGCCGAGCGTGGCGGCGATGTCGGCCTCGGACAGGTCGGCGTAGTAGCGCAGCGCCAGCACCTCGCGCTGCCGTCCGGGCAGGGCCCGCAGGGCGTCGAGGACGGCGTGGCGCCGGTCGGCGGCCAGGGCCGGGCCGTCGGCCGGGGCCGCGGGCTCGGGAGGCCGCTGCCGTGCGGCGTGCCGGTCGACGACGCCCCGGTGCCGCAGCACCGACCGCGAGCGGTTGACCACCGCCTGGCGGAGGTAGGCCAGCGCGCGGTCGGGGTCGCGCAGCCGCCGCCACCGTCCGTGCAGGGCCACGAACGCGTCCTGCACGACCTCCTCGGCCGTGCCCTGGTCGCGCACGAGCAGCACGCTGAGGCGCACGAGCGGCCGCCAGTGCGCGGCGTACAGCGACTCGACCGCGGTGTCGGCGTCCCAGGTGTCGGGGTCACCCACCGCGGCCTCCCGGTCGATCGTGCGGGTGGCCATGCCCGTACGACGCGCGACGCGCCCTCCTGGTTCACCGGCGCCGTACATTGAGCCTGTGGACTGCCTGTTCTGCAAGATCGTCGCCGGCGACGTGCCCGCCGAGGTGCTGCACACGACCGAGCGCACGGTCGCCTTCCGCGACGTCGACCCGCAGGCGCCGACGCACGTGCTGGTCGTGCCGCGCGAGCACTTCGCCAACGCCGCCGAGCTCGCCGCGGGCGACCCCGAGGCGTCGGCCGAGCTCGTGCGCACGGCCGCGGCCGTCGCCGCCGCCGAGGGTCACCCCGACGACTACCGGCTGGTCCTCAACACCGGCGCCGGGGCCGGGCAGACGGTCTTCCACACCCACCTGCACGTGCTGGCCGGGCGCGAGCTGGCCTGGCCGCCGGGCTGACGGGCGATCGACCTGCGGGACGGGACGGGCTCAGAAGAGCGCGTAGAAGATCCGCATCACCGCGAAGACGACCGGCAGGCCGAAGACCGCGAGCAGGACCCAGGCGGTGACGCGGTGCAGCGGCTTGGCGCCGTCGAGGTTGCCGGCGAAGTCGAGCAGCGCCCCGTCGGGCACGTGGTGGGTGAGGCCGAGCCGGCGCGCGTCGTCGGGCAGGTGGTTGCCGGGGAACCAGTACGGCGGGGCCTCGTCGTCGGGGGAGTAGTCCTCGTCGAACTCGTCGACGTGCTCCCCGGGCCTCATGGCCCCACCGTACGACGCGGAACCCCCGCGACGGGTGCCAACCACCGGCGTAGCATGGGATCCACAGCAAATCCTCACCGAAAGGCCGCCCCCACCCGGGCACCCATGACTGACTCGCAGACCCCCGGCGACCTCCAGACGCGGCACACCGTCGTGGTCCCCAACAGCATCGACATGGTCAGCCTGCTCGGCCCCGGCGACGAGTACCTCGGCATCATCGAGGGCGGCTTCGACGCCGAGGTGCACGTCCGTGGCAACCGCATCTCGCTGCGCGGCAACCCCGGTGAGGTCGCCCTCGCCGAGCGCCTGCTCGACGAGCTCGTGACCATCATCCGCACCGGCCAGGGCGTCACGTCCGAGACCGTCGAGCGGGCCATCGAGATGCTGCGTGCCGAGACCACCGAGCGCCCCGCCGACGTCTTGTCCCTCAACATCCTGAGCAACCGCGGCCGCTCGATCCGGCCCAAGACGCTCAACCAGAAGCGCTACGTCGACTCCATCGACAAGCACACGATCACCTTCGGCATCGGCCCCGCCGGCACGGGCAAGACCTACCTGGCCATGGCCAAGGCGGTCCAGGCGCTGCAGGCCAAGCAGATCAACCGGATCATCCTCACCCGTCCAGCGGTCGAGGCCGGCGAGAACCTCGGCTACCTGCCCGGCACGCTGAGCGAGAAGATCGACCCCTACCTGCGCCCGCTCTACGACGCGCTGCACGACATGGTCGACCCGGAGACGATCCCCAAGCTGCTGGCCGCCGGCACCATCGAGGTCGCACCCCTGGCCTACATGCGGGGCCGGACGCTCAACGACAGCTTCATCATCCTCGACGAGGCGCAGAACACGACGCCGGAGCAGATGAAGATGTTCCTCACCCGTCTCGGGTTCGGGTCCAAGATCGTGGTCACCGGCGACATCACCCAGGTCGACCTCCCCGGCGGCACCAAGTCGGGGCTGCGCATCATCCAGGGCATCCTCGACGGCGTCGAGGACATCTCCTTCCAGGTCCTGACCAGCCACGACGTCGTCCGGCACCGCCTGGTCGGCAAGATCGTGGCGGCCTACGACGACTTCGACGCCCGCGGTGGTCTGGCCACCGCCACCGAGCGCAAGCGGTGACCCCGCTCGTGGTCGGGCGGTGACGGCGTGACGATCGAGATCCTCGACGAGTCGGGCACCGGCGTCGACGTGCAGCACCTGGCCCGGCTCAGCCGGTTCGTCATGGACGCCATGCGCGTCCACCCGCTCGCCGAGCTGTGCGTGAAGGCGGTCGACGAGGCCACCATCACCGAGCTCAACGAGAAGTGGATGGAGAAGGAGGGCCCGACCGACGTCCTGGCCTTCCCCATGGACGAGCTGCGGCCCGGCCTGGTCGACGAGGAGCCCGAGGAGGGCGTGCTCGGCGACATCATGCTGTGCCCGGCGATCGCGGCCCAGCAGGGCGAGGCGGCCGGCCACGGCACGCTCGCCGAGATCGAGCTGCTGACGACGCACGGCATCCTGCACCTCCTCGGCTACGACCACGCCGAGCCCGAGGAGCACGCGGAGATGTTCGGCCTGCAGGACCGCCTGCTCGCCGACTGGCGCGCGCAGCCGAGCTGATGGCGAGCTGATGGGCGGGACCCTCACCCTCGTCGTCGCGGCGCTGCTGGTCGTGCTGGCCGGTGTCCTGACGGCGGCCGACGCCGCGCTGGCGTCGTTCTCCAAGGCGCGCGCCGCCGAGCTGCTCCACGACGAGCGCGCGGGGGCCAAGCAGCTGGTCACCGTCCTCGACGACGCCGCCCGCCACGTCAACACGGCGCTGCTGCTCCGGCTGGCCTGCGAGGTCTCCGCCACCGTGCTCGTCACCCTCGAGCTCGACCGGGCCGTCGACGGCGCGTGGTGGAAGAGCGTGCTCATCTCGATCGCGGTGATGCTGGTCGTGTCCTTCGTGGTGATCGGCGTCGGTCCGCGCACCCTGGGCCGCCAGCACTCCGAGACGGTCGCGCTCTGGTCGGCCGGGCCCCTGGCCGTCTTCACCACCGTGCTCGGGCCGGTGCCGCGGTTGCTCATCCTGCTCGGCAACGCCATCACACCGGGCAAGGGCTTCCGCGAGGGCCCGTTCTCCTCCGAGACCGAGCTGCGCGAGCTCGTCGACATCGCCGAGGCCTCCGCGGTGATCGAGGAGGGCGAGCGGCGGATGATCCACTCGGTCTTCGAGCTCGGTGACACGACCGTGCGCGAGGTGATGGTGCCCCGCGGCGACGTGGTCTACATCGAGTCCTACAAGAACCTGCGCCAGACGCTCTCGCTGTTCCTGCGCAGCGGCTACTCGCGCCTGCCGGTCATCGGCGAGAACCTCGACGACATCCGCGGGTTCGCCTACCTCAAGGACATCGTCCGCCGCGACTTCGAGGCCCCCGACGTCGAGCTGACCCAGCAGGTCGAGGAGGTCATGCGGCCGGTCTCCTGGGTGCCGGAGTCCAAGCCGGTCGACGACCAGCTGCGCGAGATGCAGGCCAACCGCCAGCACATCGCCGTCGTCGTCGACGAGTACGGCGGCACCGCCGGCCTGGTCACCATCGAGGACCTGCTCGAGGAGATCGTCGGCGAGATCACCGACGAGTACGACGAGGAGGAGGTCGAGGTCGAGGAGCTCCCCGAGGTCGAGGGCGCCGGCCCCGAGTACCGCGTCTCCTCCCGCTACCCCGTCGACGACCTCGAGGACCTGTTCGGCTTCGACGTCGAGGAGGAGGACGTCGACAGCGTCGGCGGCCTGATGGCCAAGCGGCTCGGTCGCGTCCCGATCCCCGGCTCCTCCGTCGAGGCGCACGGCCTGCGCTTCGAGGCCGAGACCACCGCCGGCCGCCGCAACAAGATCGGCACGGTCCGCATCCGGCGCGTCGTCGCCCAGGAGGAGCCCGAGCGCGAGGCCGCCGAGGCCTGACCTGGCCGTGCCGTGGTCTCGAGACAGGCGCCAGGGCGCCTTCCTCGACCAGCGTGTGGTCCGGTGGGACCCGGCCCACCCACGGTGGTCGAGGAGGTTGCGCAGCAACCGTCTCGAGGACCACGCGACCGAGCCGGTGCGCACCCCCCTCCTAGATTGGCCGCATGCTGCGCCGGCTGCCCGTCCCGTTCGTCTCGTCGCTGCCGATCCCCGGCCTGGGGAGGACCGGGCCGAAGGTCGTGCTCGAGCTCGACCTCGCCCACGGCGTGCAGACCGGGCCGCCGCGGACGCCGCTCGAGGCGCTGCGAGCCCGCAACGCGCCGTCGCTGCGGTCGATCGGTGACGGGCTGCGCCGGGCGGCGGTCGACGACGACGTGCTGGGCCTGCTCGTCAACACCGGCACCGAGGCGCTCGGGCTGGCCGCGGCCGACGAGGTCGGCGCCATGGTGGCCGACTTCTCCCAGGCCAAGCCCTCGATCGCCTTCGCGACGTCCTTCGGCGAGCTGGGCGGCGGGCTGGCGGCGTACCGGATCGCGGTCAACGCCCGGGAGGTCTGGCTGCAGCCGACCGGCGCCGTGGGGCTCATCGGCGTCCACGGGCGGATCGTGCTGCTGCGCGGAGGGCTGGAGAAGCTCGGCGTCGACCCGGAGTTCGGGCAGCGCCACGAGTACAAGTCGGCCGCCGACCAGTTCGCGGCCGCCGAGGTCAGCGACGCCAACCGCGAGATGGTCCAGCGCCTGGCCGACGCCGTCGTCGACGACACCGTCGCCCGGGTCGCGGCCCGCCGCGACCTGGAGCCGCAGGCCGTGCGCGACCTCATCGCCCTGGCGCCGCTCTCGGCCGCGGACGCGCTGGCCGCCCGGCTGGTCGACCGGCTCGGCTACCGTGACGAGGTCTACGACCACGCCCGCGCCACCTGGACGCCCGACTGGGAGCCGGCCTACGTCCACCGGTGGGCGGCGCGCACCGGTGAGTCCGGGCCGCTGCAGCAGGTGCAGTCGCTGGCGCGACGCGACAAGCCCGCCGTCGCGGTCGTCGACGTCAGCGGGCCGATCGTGCTCGGGCCGGGCACGGGCGCGCAGGCCGGGTCCGACCGGGTCTGCGCCAAGCTGCGCCAGGCCGGGCGCGACGACAGCGTCAAGGCGGTCGTGCTGCGCGTCGACAGCCCCGGCGGCTCCTACGTCGCCAGCGACGCCGTACGCCGAGAGGTGCAGCGTCTCCAGCGCGACGGGCGCCCGGTGGTGGCGACGATGGGGGCCGTGGCCGCGTCCGGCGGCTACTTCGTGGCCATGCCCGCCGACGAGATCGTCGCCCAGCCCTCCACGCTCACCGGCTCGATCGGCGTGCTGGCCGGCAAGATGGTCGTCGAGCGGCTGCTCGACCGCCTCGGCATCGTGCACGAGTCGGTCGACGCCGGCCCGCGGGCCGGGATGCTGGCGCCGACCCGCCGGTTCAGCGACGAGGAGTGGGGCGTGCTCGACGCCTGGCTCGACGCCGTGTACGCCGACTTCACGGCCAAGGCCGCCGCCGACCGGGGGATGGCCCTCGACGTGCTCGAGCCGCTGGCCCGCGGCCGGGTGTGGACCGGCACCGACGCCCACGAGCGCGGCCTCGTCGACCACCTCGGCGGCCTGCGGCTGGCCGTCGAGCGCGCCTGCGACCTCGCCGGGCTCGACCCCGACGACGTACGCCTGCCCTCGGCGTCGCCGCTGGAGTGGCTGCAGCGCCTCAAGCCGGCCGAGTCGAGCGAGTCGCCCGCGGCCGCCGCGGTCGTCGCCCCGACCGGGCCCGAGGCCTTGCTGGCCGGCCTGGCCGCGTCGGTCGGTCTCGCCGTGCCGCACGGTGTGCTCTCGATGCCGCCGGTCTCACTAGCCTGACGGCATGCCCGACGCCCCGCAGCTCGACCCCGAGGACGCCAAGCTCGTCACCCTCGCCCGCGCCACCCGCGCCCGCACCGGCGCCGCCGAGGGGGCTGCGGTGCGCGACCTCGACGGCCGCACCTACGCCGCCGCGACGGTCGACCTCGAGTCACTCAAGGTCAGCGCGCTGCAGGTCTGCGTGGCCATGGCCGTGGCCTCCGGCTCCCGCGGCCTCGCCGCCGCGGTCGTGCTCGGCGACGCCCCCGACCTCGCCGCCCCCGACCGCGCCGTCCTCGACGAGTGGGCCCCCGACGCCGTCGTCCTCCTCGGCGACCCCCGGGGCGCGATCCGGGGGTAGTGCGTCACCCCGTCGACCTGAGAGTCCTCCCTAGAGGTTGACCCAGTGACGTACTACCCATCGGCTACCCCCAGGTAGGACCCCGCTCGCAGGTCGAGCGACCCGGGAGTAACGTGCGAGGACGTGACGGATGCACGGGCGTGGCAGCAGCACGAGGAGGCGGTCGCCCGGTTGGCGGCGTCGTACGCCGCGATCCCGGCGGGCCAGCCGGTCCGGCTGGCCAAGCGCACCACCAACCTCTTCCGCCAGCGCACGCAGACCTCCGCGCCCGGCCTCGACGTCTCGGGCCTGACCGGGGTCATCGAGGTCGACCCCGGGACGCGCACGGCCGAGGTGCAGGGCATGTGCACCTACGAGGACCTCGTCGACGCCACCCTCGCCCAGGGCCTCATCCCGCTCGTCGTGCCCCAGCTGCGCACGATCACGCTCGGCGGCGCGGTCACCGGGCTCGGCATCGAGTCGACCAGCTTCCGCAACGGGCTGCCCCACGAGTCGGTGCTCGAGATGGACGTCTTCACCGGCGCCGGCGAGGTCGTGACGACCCGCCCCGGCGAGGAGCTGTTCGACGCCTTCCCCAACTCCTACGGCTCGCTCGGCTACGCCACCCGGCTGCGCATCGAGCTCGAGCCGGTGCCGGCGTACGCCGCGCTGCGCCACGTCCGCTTCGACGACGCGGCCCTGCTGACCAAGACCATGGAGGAGATCGCCCGCACCGGCGAGCACGAGGGGGAGCGGGTCGACGGCCTCGACGGCGTCGCGTTCTCGCCCGACGAGCTCTACCTCACCCTGGCCCGCTGGACCGACGACCTCGGGGCCGCCGGGGCGACCAGCGACTACGCCGGCCAGCAGGTCTTCTTCCGCTCCCTGCAGGAGCGCGAGACCGACGTGCTGACCGTGCTCGACTACCTGTGGCGCTGGGACACCGACTGGTTCTGGTGCTCGGGTGCGTTCGGCGCCCAGCACCCCGTCGTGCGCCGGCTGTGGCCGCGCTCGCTGCGCCGCTCCGACGTCTACATGAAGCTGCTCGGCCTCGACCGCCGCTTCGACGTCGCCGACCGGCTCGACCGCCGCGCCGGCCGGCCGCTGCGCGAGCGGGTCGTCCAGGACGTGGAGGTGCCGGCCGGGCGGCTGCCGGAGTTCCTGGCCTGGTTCGACGAGCACGTCGGGATGCGACCGGTGTGGCTGTGCCCCTTGGCCACGACGCGCGCGTGGCCGGCCTACCCCCTCGAGGCCGGCGACCTCTACGTCAACATCGGCTTCTGGGGCACCGTCCACGTCGGCCCCGAGGCCGTCGACGCCCCGACCAACCGCGCGATCGAGGCGGCCGTGCACGACCTCGACGGCCACAAGTCGCTGTACTCCGAGGCGTTCTACGACCGCGAGACCTTCGACCGCCTCTACGGCGGTGACCACGTGGCCCGCGTCAAGGCGGTCCACGATCCCGACGACCGGCTGACCAGGCTCTACGACAAGACCGTCCGCAGGAAGTGACCACCATGAGCACCCCCAAGCAGTTCAAGATCGCCGACGTCGTCGCCGACCTCACCCGCGGCGGGATGCCGCTGCGCTTCGAGGCCTACGACGGCAGTGCCGCCGGCCCCGAGGACGCCGAGATCCGCCTCGAGCTGGTCAACCGGCGCGGCCTGCAGTACCTCGTCACCGCGCCCGGTGACCTCGGCCTCGCCCGCGCGTACGTCGCCGGCGACCTCGTCGTGCACGGCGAGCACCCGGGCAACCCGTACGCGGTGATGCAGAAGCTCAAGGACCACACCAAGTTCCGCGCGCCGCTGCCCTCGGAGCTGCTCACCATCGTGCGGGGCCTGGGCCTGTCCAACCTCAAGCCGCCGGCCCCGCCGCCGCAGGAGCACCTGCCCCGCTGGCGCCGGATGGTGGAGGGCGTGCGGCACTCGCTGACCCGCGACGCCGAGGCCATCCACCACCACTACGACGTCTCCAACACCTTCTACCGCCACGTGCTCGGCCCCTCGATGGCCTACACCTGCGCGGTCTACCCCTCGGCCGAGGCCACCCTCGAGCAGGCGCAGACCGAGAAGTTCGACCTCGTGGCCCGCAAGCTCGACCTCCAGCCCGGCCAGCGGCTGCTCGACGTGGGCTGCGGCTGGGGCGGCATGGTGATGCACGCCGCGAGGGAGTACGGCGTCAAGGCGCTCGGCGTCACGCTCAGCCGCCAGCAGGCCGAGTGGGCCAAGAACGCCATCGACGAGGCCGGCCTCGGCGACCTGGCCGAGGTGCGCCACCTCGACTACCGCGAGGTGCTGGAGTCCGACTTCGACGCGGTCTCCTCGATCGGCCTGACCGAGCACATCGGGGTGGGCCAGCTGGAGTCCTACTTCACGTTCCTGCACGACAAGCTCAAGCCCGAGGGCCGGCTCCTCAACCACTGCATCACCCGTCACACCAACCGCCCGGTCCGCACGGGCGCGTTCATCGACCGCTACGTCTTCCCCGACGGCGAGCTCACCGGCTCCGGTCGCCTCGTCACCGAGATGCAGGACGTCGGCCTCGAGGTCCAGCACTCCGAGAACCTCCGCCTGCACTACGCCATGACCCTCCGGGACTGGAACCGCAACCTGGTCGAGCACTGGGACGAGTGCGTCACCGAGGTCGGCCTCGGCACCGCCCGCGTCTGGGGCCTCTACATGGCCGCCTGCCGGGTCGGGTTCGAGCGCAACGAGGTCCAGCTGCACCAGGTGCTGGCGGCCAAGGTCGGCGACGGTGGCGGCAACGGCTTCCCGCTCCGCCCCACCTGGGCCTCCTGACCCGGTGCTCCGCTGACCCGTCGTGGGTCCACGGCGGGTCGGCGTGGATAGCATCGAGCCGATGAGCACCAAGGCCGCGACGTACGACGCCGAGGTGGTCTCGCGCACCCCGCTGACCGACCACCTGGTGCGGCTGGTGCTCGGCGGGCCCGGCCTGTCCGGCTTCACGTCCACGGGCGTCCCCGACGAGTGGGTCGGGCTGGTCGTGCCGGGCCAGTTCCAGAGCCGCTACTACACCGTGCGGTCCTGGGACGGCGCCGAGCTGGTCCTCGACGTGGTGGTCCACGACGTCGGGCTGGTGACCGAGTGGGCGCGGGGCGGGTGCGTGGGCGACCACGTCACCGTCACCGAGCCCAAGGGGTCCTTCGCGCTCCCCGGCGGCGCGGCCTGGCTGCTGCTCGTCGGCGACCTGACCGCCCTGCCGGCGATGGCCCGCATCCGCGAGACCGTCGACGTGCCCACCCGGGTGTGGGCCGAGGCGCCTGAACCGGTGGCCGACTACCTGCCCGGCGAGGTCACCTGGCTGGCGCAGGAGGCCGACGGGGTCAGCCACCTGGCCGAGGTCGTCGAGGGCATCGACTGGCCCGCGGGCGACGGCTACTTCTGGATGGCGGGGGAGTCGGCCCAGATGCGCGCCATCCGCAAGCACCTGATGCGCGACCGGCAGCTGCCGAGCGCCGCCTACGACGTGATGGGCTACTGGCGCTCGGTGGCCGGACGCCAGCCGCGCGCCGTGGACCCGAGGAGGAACGCATGACCGAGCAGCCCGCCCCGCCGTCCGACCGGCCGCACCGCAGCGGGTTCGTCTCGTTCGTCGGCCGCCCCAACGCCGGCAAGTCGACGCTGACCAACGCCCTGGTCGGCCGCAAGGTCGTCATCACCAGCGACAAGCCGCAGACCACCCGCACCGTCGTGCGCGGCATCGTCCACCGCGACGACGCCCAGCTGATCCTCGTCGACACTCCCGGCCTGCACCGCCCGCGCACCCTGCTCGGCGAGCGCCTCAACGACCTGGTCATGACCACGTGGTCCGAGGTCGACGTGGTCGCGGTCTGCTTCCCCAGCAACGAGAAGATCGGGCCCGGCGACCGCTTCATCGTCAACGAGCTGGCCAAGGTCAAGCGCACCACCAAGATCGCCGTCGCCACCAAGACCGACCTCGCCGCGCCCGACCGGATCGGCGAGCACCTGCTCGACATCACCCGACTCGGCACCGAGACCGGCACCGACTGGGCCGAGGTCGTCCCCGTCTCGGCCAAGGCCGGCGACCAGGTCGGCCTGCTGGCCGACCTTCTGGTCGACCGGCTGCCCGAGGGCCCGCAGCTCTACCCTGACGGCGACCTCACCGACGCCCCGGAGGAGGTGCTCGCGGCCGAGCTCATCCGCGAGGCCGCGCTCGACGGCGTGCGCGACGAGCTGCCGCACTCCATCGCCGTCGTCGTCGAGGAGATGGGCCTGCGCGAGGGCCGGCCCGAGGACAAGCCGCTGCTCGACATCCACGCCAACCTGTACGTCGAGCGCGACTCCCAGAAGGGCATCGTGATCGGCCACAAGGGCTCGCGGCTCCGCGACGTCGGCAAGCGGGCCCGGCTGCAGATCGAGGCGCTCCTGGGCACCCCGGTCTACCTCGACCTGCACGTCAAGATCGCCAAGGACTGGCAGCGCGACCCGCGGCAGCTGCGCAAGCTCGGCTTCTGAGCCCCGCGCCCCGCCGACCCTCCGACGGGACCGACCGCTCGCACCCGGTGGGTCAGTCCTCGGTCCAGCAGCGCACGAACGTCTGGCCCGCGGCCCACTCCTGCGCGTCGGGGCCCTCGGAGGCCCAGCGGTAGCTCAGCGGGTCGTCGGCGATGCCGGCGGCGGCGTCCTCGCAGGGGGCGCCGGCCTCGCTGACCGCGCGGCGGCCGGGGTAGTCGCCGGGCTCGAGCGGGAGCACCGAGAACGCCCGCCAGGAGTGCTCGGCGCTGCACGGCACCCGCTCGAAGGACCGCTCCGACGGACTGGCGGTGCCGCACATGCCGTAGCGCTGCCGCCCCTCCTCGGTGCCGAGGACGCCCTCCAGCGACCCCGTCACCGCGAGCAGGTCGCGCTGGCCGGCGAGGGCCACGACGTCGCAGCGGAACCACGCCGCACCCTCGCTGGAGGCCTCCAGGCTCGGGGTGAACCACACCGCCCGGAGCATGCTCAGCCGCTGGTCCTCCAGCGACCCGCCGACGAACCGGCCGAGCCGGTCGGGGCAGGTCGTGGCGACCTGCTGCTGGACCCGCTCGGAGTCGACGGCCAGCAGGTGCCCGTCGACGACGTTGTCGACCGTGCCGATCGCGAACGTCTCGGCCGTGTGCCGCTGGCGGCAGCGCACCGGCTCGGCCCCGTTGGTCGGCGAGACGGCCTGGCGGAAGGTGAGCCGGAAGCAGGCGCCGGCCTCGGGCCCGGCCACCGGCGCGGCCGTGGGCGGCGGGGTGGGGGTCACCACGGCGCTGGGCGAGGCGGTGGGGCCGGCGTCGGGCTCGTCGCTGCCCGAGCAGCCCGCGGCGAGCCCGCCGAGGAGCAGCAGCGCGGCGCCGAGCACGGTCGCGCGCGCCGTACGACGGGGCACGGGGTGGCCCATGCCGGGAGTCACGCGGGGACTCACGCGGGGCTCACTCGGTGGTCCGGGCCCAGCACACCGAGCGTCGGTTGCCGGCGTTCCACTCGGGCTCGCGGAACCAGGTGTAGCCGTAGTCGAACTGCGCGGGGTAGTTGAGCCACGCCTGGACCGAGCGCTTGCAGAAGTCGCGGGAGCGCACCTCGGAGAGGCGGTCGCCCGGGTAGGCGTCGGCCTCCTCGCCGAGCTTGATCGTGGTCACCGCGCGCCAGTCGTGGGGCTGCGAGCACGGGGTCTTGGGGGCGCCGGAGACGGAGGGGCCGTCGACGCAGGCCAGCCACTTGTCGTCGGGCCGGCCCTGGAGCAGCCCGCGGGCCGTCTTGGGCAGCGCGACCAGCTCCTTGCTCTGCGCGCCGCCGCCGACGACGTCGCAGCGGTACCACCGGGCGCCGTCCTCCCACGCCTTGGGCGACGGCCGGAACCACGCCCAGCTCAGCACCGTGCGCATGGTCAGGCTCTCGTCGGCGCCGACGAAGGTGCGCAGGCCCTCGCTGCAGGTGTCGTAGGCGAACTGGGCGACCTCGGGGGAGTCGTAGCCGGCGTCGTCGAGCTCGGGCGGCAGCTCGCCGACGGCGTACGTCTCGGCGGTGTGGCGCTCCGCGCACGGCACGACGGGGCTGGCGTTGGTCGGGGCGGCGACGTCGGTCAGGGCGAGCCGGCGGCAGGAGCCGAGGTCGGGGGCCTCCACGGCGTCGACCTGCTCCGGGTCGGTCTCGCCGCTCTGGCCGGCGGACTCGCCGCAGCCGGCCAGCAGGGCCAGCAGGGCCACCACGGCCAGCACCACCGCCAGCGGGGACCTCGTCGTCACAGGGGGCGATGCTACCGACCGGGGTGTGAGAGCCTGGGACCACGCCTGCGCGATGCGGGCGCCGGACGAGGGAGCCGTACCCGGAACGCGACAAGACGGCCGGAGGAGCTCGTCATGGCGTGGATCGTGCTCGTGGTGTCCGGGGTGCTGGAGGCCGTGTGGGCCACCGCCCTCGGCCGGTCGGAGGGGTTCAGCCGGCTGGCCCCGTCGCTGGTGTTCGGCGCGGCGCTCGTGCTCAGCATGGGCGGCCTGGCCTGGGCGATGCGCACGCTGCCCGTGGGCACGTCGTACGCCGTGTGGGTCGGCATCGGCGCCGCCCTCACCGTGGTGGTCGCGATGGTCACGGGCGAGGAGCCCGTCAGCGTGGTCAAGGTGCTGCTCATCATGGGCCTCGTCGGCTGCGTGGTCGGGCTCAAGCTGACCCACTGAGCCCGCGGACCGTCCCCGCGTCAGTCGGCGACGAGCGCGGCGAGGGTCGCCCCCAGCTCGTGGGCCGCCGCGCGGGCGTCCGCATCGACCTCGCCGAGCACCTCGAGCACCCCGGCCGCCTGCCGCCAGGGCAGGGCACCGGCGATGGCCAGGACCGAGCGGACCGCGCCTGCGGTGTCGTAGCGGCCGTGCACCCACACCCCGAACGGCACGCGACCACCCGGGGACGTGCCGCCGGCGGCGGACCCGTCGTCGGACAGGGCGCCGCCGACCTCGAGGAAGAGGCTGTCGAAGAAGTGGTTCATCGCACCGCTCATGTAGCCGAAGTTCGCAGTGCAGCCCAGCACAATGCCGTCAGCAGCGAGCACGTCGTCGGCTGTTGCCGCTAGGGCCTCCCGGACGACGACATCGACGCCTTCAATGGCATCGTCGTTAGCACCGGCGATCACTCCCGTTGTGAGGGTCTGAACGCTTGGCGTTGGAGAGTGATGGACGACCAACAGGGTGGGCACGTCATCCAGGCTAGGTGCCGCTGTCGGTGGGTGGATCCATGATGTCGATCGTGCTGACGATGAGCGAACTGATGACGCACCTCGACACTGTCTGCCCACCCGGCGCTTCGACTGGACTGGTGGGCATCGACCGACTGACTGGTGGGCTGAGAAGAGGCCAGGTGTGGCTTGTCGTTGGCGTGCCCGAAGAGGGACGGACCACGCTGGCGGTGCAATGGGCGAGAGAGTTCGCTGAACAAGGCCACGCCACGGTCCTTTGGACCCCTCGACAGCCTGCCGCCGATATCGCTGACCGCCTGATCGCTCAGGCGGGTCCGGTTCCGCTCCGAGGCACCGAGGGAAAAGAACGTCGATCTCGGGCCGTTGAAAGAGTCGCAACGCTCCCGTTGCGTGTTGTTCCAAAGGGGGATGGACCGCCCCCTCACGCCGCGCTGACGCCCGGCGATGGCCGATCATCGACGCTCGTTATCGACGACGCCGACCTGTTGGGGATTGAACCGGACGCCGTCCGCGCCCTCGTGAGTCGCACCGCGCTAGTGGTGACGTTGCCGAGAGCGCAGGTTGTCTCCAATGATCCGGTCCGGGACGACCTTGACCCATCGTGGGCTCAGGTCGCCGACCTGGTGGTCGAGGTCCGCCACCGCGGGCTACCTGACGGTGATGAGCATCTGCGCGCAGGGGAAGCGGATCTGATCGTTCTGCACCATCGCTGGGGTCCGTGTTCGAGGATCGGTGTTCAGTTCCAGGCGCACTACTCGCGCTTTATCGACGGGAGTCGACCATGTCCACCGCGCTAGTCGAGGAGATCCGGCTGGTCATCGGTATGGCTGGGACGCGACTACTTGTTGAGGCGTACTTCGATCCAACACGTCGATTCGCTGGGGCGACGTTCGACCTCTTGGGCGACAACCCAGCGAACGAGTTCACAACGGCCGACGTCCTGGGGGCGAGCCTTCTCGACGTGGGATTCCTGCCCAGGGCGGTACGCGGGCTCCTGGTCGACGAACGCCGAGAGCAACTCAATGCCCTTCTGGCGGAGATCCCGAACAACGTCGATCTGTGGGAGGCAACCGATACTGACCTGGGACCTGCCCGCCTGCTGTGGACCGCTGTCATGGGACTAGAGGGCGTTGGGCCCACGCGAACCAGCAAGTTGATGGCCAGGAAGCGACCCCGGCTCATTCCGGTGATCGACAAAGTGGTCCGTGGCGCACTTCCTTCGCTCGGATCTGACTCGTGGTTGTCTATGCAAACGGCGCTCCGCTCCGATATCGACCTACGCGGTCAGATCGACGGGCTGCGGCCCGAGTCCGCTCGTGACATCAGCACTCTGCGCATCCTCGATGCCGCACTGTGGATGAACCTGAGTCGATCGACGCACGTTGCGCGAGAACGACGCCGCGTCAGCAGTTCGACCTGAGCACACGTCGCCAGGCATGGCGGTCAGCGCCTCACAGGCGGCGGCCTCGACGCCTCAATCGCGTCGTCGTCGCCTCCGGCGATCGCCGCGTCCGTAGGTGACCGCACGAGCGGCGGGGGTAGCGGACCAGCAGCAGGCGCGACCGCGGTCTCGACGGTATTGACGGTGATGGGGATCCGGACAGTCGCGGAGGGGACTCGGCGTGGCGTCTGATTAGATGCTGGTTGGGGGCGAGACTTAGGCCATGAGCGAATCATCGAGCGACCCCGAGCCGACTGAAGGCGTCGACAAACCCGCCGCGGAACCGGGCGGCCGACCGTCTTGGATCGAATCTGAGTTGGAGCACGGCGACTTGCAGGGCGACGGCATCGAGCGGAAGCGGCACTAGCCGACCTGTACGGCCGCGATAGGGATACCACGGCTACCTCACCGCCGCCACGGAGGCTGATCCTGAGCAGTGACGCGGCGCGTCGCTGCTGTGTTGCCGTCACAGCCGTCAGAGTTGGCTCGTGAGTGAGCCAACGAGTGAACCGGAACCCTCTGAGGACGTGGAGGGACCGGTCAGCGAGCCCGGCGGTAGACCTTCCTGGATTGACTTCGAGTTGGAAAAGGCCAGTCGTCAACGCCGTGAGGCGGAGACCCGCCGAGACGAAGATGAGTAGCCGGTGACCCAAGGCGTCCACTATCGAGCCCTGGTTGCCGATCGGCTTGCTGCCGAGCAAGACAGGCGGAAACGACTCGACGATCGCTCATCCGCGGTCACCACAGGTTCCGCGGCGTTGCTCTCGCTGATCGTTGCGTTGATCGCCCTTGTGAAGGGCAACGAGTTCCAAGTAGGTGCCACGGTTGGCGTCTTCGTGGTGATCTCGGTGATCGCGTTCGCGTTCGCAAGCGGCTTCGCGATGACGGCAGGAATGTTGCGCCTTTACAAGGTCCCGACCGCCAACACCTTCAAGACCATGCTGGGAACGAGATGGACGGACTCCGAACCGTCTCAGTTACTTGCTTGCGCATGGATGGATCTCGACACGTTGCTCTCAACGCGAGAGGTCAACAACGCCAAAGCGTGGTGGCTCGACCTGGCGCTGAGAGTCCAACTTGGGGCCTTCGTTTCGCTGTCTCTTGCTGCCGTCGTTGCCGTAGTCGACCCCTGAGGGCGGTGACGGGTCATGGCCCGTTCGGTGGCTCTTCGTCTTCATGGCCGATGGTGCTCGACGGGGCAGCCATGCCGCGGAGAATCACTGCCTGATCCAACATCTCCGCGACCTCTGACCGATCAGTCCAGGGCTTCGACGCGAGGTGCGGGTACCAATCATTCTCGTCGAGTCGACTGTAGAGGACCTGATAGGGCCGATCTGTCGATGTGGCTTCCCAGTCGCTCAGGAGCCACGCCGAGCCGACGAGTTGAACCGCATTTGCGATCCATCCTCCGTTGGCCTTCAGGTCGACTCCGGCGAGCAGGACGTCCACGATCCCGTTGATTGCGGACGCAAACTCCCATTGCTCGGTACCTGGCCACAGATCGGTCGGGCGTACCTCTGCTGCCAGGCGCAGCACCACGTCTGCCAGTGACTCCGTCGGTTGCCACCGAGTCGTAAAGGCGCTGGGCTCCCAGCGCGTATCCAGACTCACTGTCAGCGCATCTTCCAGTCGCTGGATGCGCAGGTAGAAGTCGGTCAGCAGGGTTGCGGCTCTGACGCCCAGGGGGCTTAGCAGTCCCAGTTCATCGGCGGCGTCGAGCGCATCGCGGACGTTGTTGTAGGAGGCATCCGTGCGGACAGCCACGATGCGAGCACGGGTCTCATCCTCTTGCGTGCGAAGGGCCAAAGTCACCCGGTCCTGGACCTCTGCAATGGACTGCTGGAGCAACTCCTCGAGACCGGTTTCGCTAATGGGCCCGATCTCTTCCAGTGCGGTCCGTCCGGCGCCTTCGCGAGACTGCTTCCAACCCTCTAGGTCTGGAATCGAGTAACGCTCCGGATGCCGCTTGTCCACGAGTTCGTGGTGCGGCTTGCAGAGGAGTATGAGGTTGGCAAACGACCTTCGCTGGTCGTCTGTCATGTCCTCGACGTATCGAACCCCAGGGTTGGCGTCGCGGATGTGCGCGATCTGATAGTCGATGAACGGCTCGTCACCAATGAACCGGATGACCTGGACTTCGCAGGCGGGGTAGTAGCACCGAGCCCGCGACAGTGCAGCGAGCGCGGCTCGGGTGCCCGCTGAATAGGCTCGTGGTCCTGGCATCAGATCAGCCTGGCATGACTTCGAAGATCAGTGGGACTGACCGTAGTGTGCCCGGCGCGTCGCCTGAGTGCACTTCACGCGCCAAGTACCCGAAGTTGGCCGGCGTGCCGAGCACGAGGCCGTCGGCGGCGAGCACGTCGGCGGCCCGGCAGTCCAGGGCCTCGCGGACCACCACCTCGACGCCCTCGATCGCGTCGTCGCGGGCTCCGGCGACCACGGCGTCGGCCAGCGACCGGACGGCCGGGGTCGGCGCGTGGTGGACGACGAGGAGGCGGGGCACGGCACCGAGGCTAGGCCGGGAGCGGGGTCGGAGGTGAGGTCGGGCACACCCGTGCCCACCCGCGGGGTGAGGCTGCGACGACGGGATCGGGTGACCGTAGGGGCATGGCGACGACGGCTGGAGACAGGCCCCTGGACGCCCGCGACCGACGCCGACCGAGCGACCTGCTCGGCGACGGGTGGGTCGCCAATGCGCTGCTGTGGGTCGGCCCGCTGCTGGCCTTCGTGGTGGTCCTGATCAAGGTCTGAGCGGCTCGTCCTGCTCGCTGTCCCCGCGGTGCAGGAGGGGCACGACGACCCACAGCCCCAGCAGGAACGCCAGCCCGACGGCGAGCGCGACCAACGCCGGGGCGCGGCCGACCGTGACGTCGAAGACGAGGGACAGCACGCCCGAGACCGTCAGCGCGAGCAGGCCGAGCCCCACCCGGGCGGCCCGGTTGGCCGCCTCGACCAGCCACGGCCGCTGCCGCTGCCGGAAGAGCACCCGGTGGAAGGCCACCGGCGCGACGAGGCAGCCGGTCGAGAGCACCGAGCAGCTGATGATGGCGAGGTAGACGCGGACCTGCGCCGCGCTCAGCTCGTCGTACCGGGTGGAGAAGGGCACGGTCAGCAGGAAGCCGGCCAGGATCTGCGAGCCGGTCTGGGTGACCCGGAGCTCCTGGAGCAGCTCGTTCCAGTTGCGGGTGATGCGGTCGCTCGCGGTCTCCGCGCCCGTCCCGGAGGGTCCGGCGGTCATGCCTCCACGTTAGGACCGGCCCGCCCCGTGGACCCCACCTGCGCGGACGGGGGGCGCCCGTTATGGTGGTCAGCGTCATGACGAGCGCTCGACTCCTCCTTCGCTGCCGCAGCGAGGCTCCCGCCACCTAGGCCGCCGCCTCCTCGCTGCGGAGAGCGTGCTGTGCCGGCGCCGCACCCAGCCACCAGCAGGAGAGATCATGACCACCCAGCCCGACCACCGCTCCCGCCAGCACCACACCGGGGCCCAGCAGCCGAGCGGGATGCCGTTCCAGCGCTACGCGCCGTTCATCCCGGTCGACCTGACCGACCGCACGTGGCCGTCGAAGAGGATGGAGAAGGCGCCGCGCTGGTGCGCGGTCGACCTGCGCGACGGCAACCAGGCCCTCATCGACCCGATGAGCCCGGCCCGCAAGCTGGAGATGTTCACGCTCCTGGTGCGGATGGGCTACAAGGAGATCGAGGTCGGCTTCCCCAGCGCCAGCCAGACCGACTTCGACTTCGTGCGCCAGCTCATCGACGAGGACCTCATCCCCGACGATGTCGTCATCCAGGTGCTGACCCAGGCCCGCGAGGAGCTCATCGAGCGCACCTACGAGGCCATCCGGGGCGCCAAGCAGGCGATCGTCCACCTCTACAACTCCACCTCGACGCTGCAGCGGCGCGTCGTGTTCGGCCTCGACGAGGACGGCATCGCCGACATCGCCGTCCAGGGCGCGCGGCTGTGCAAGAAGTACGAGGAGGGGGTGCCCGAGACCGAGGTCTTCTACGAGTACAGCCCCGAGTCCTACACCGGCACCGAGCTCGAGTTCGCCGTCCGGGTCTGCAACGACGTGCTCGAGGTGTTCCAGCCGACCGCCGAGAAGCCCGTCATCATCAACCTGCCGGCCACCGTCGAGGAGGCCACCCCCAACGTGTACGCCGACTCGATCGAGTGGATGAGCCGGCACCTGCACCACCGCGAGCACGTCGTGCTCTCGCTGCACCCGCACAACGACCGCGGCACCGGGGTGGCGGCCGCCGAGCTCGGCTACCTGGCCGGCGGCGACCGCATCGAGGGCTGCCTGTTCGGCAACGGCGAGCGCACCGGCAACGTCTGCCTGGTGACGCTCGGCCTCAACCTGCTCACCCAGGGCGTCGACCCCGAGATCGACTTCAGCGACATCGACGACGTGCGCCGGACCGTCGAGTACTGCAACCAGCTGCCCGTCGCCGAGCGCCACCCCTACGGCGGCGACCTGGTCTACACCGCGTTCTCCGGCAGCCACCAGGACGCGATCAAGAAGGGCTTCGAGGCCCTCGAGCGCGACGCCGCGGCCGCCGGCGTCGCCGTCGACGAGCACACCTGGGCCGTGCCCTACCTGCCCATCGACCCCAAGGACGTCGGCCGCTCCTACGAGGCCGTGATCCGGGTCAACAGCCAGTCCGGCAAGGGCGGCGTGGCCTACATCCTCAAGACCGAGCACAAGCTCGACCTGCCGCGCCGCGCCCAGGTCGAGTTCAGCCGGGTCATCCAGGCTCGCACCGACGCCGAGGGCGGCGAGGTCAGCCCTGACCAGATCTGGTCGGCCTTCCGCGCCGAGTACCTCGACCGCGAGGTCCCGCTGCGGCTCGACTCCGTGCACACCAGCTCGGCGGCGGGTGAGAAGGACGCCCTGACGGTCGGTGTGTACGTCGACGGCGAGCTCCGCACGCTCGAGGGCGTCGGCAACGGCCCGATCGCCGCGTTCTGCGACGCGATCAACGGCCTGCCGCACGACCTCGACGTCCGGGTGCTCGACTACGCCGAGCACGCGCTGAGCTCCGGCGGCGACGCCATCGCGGCGGCGTACGTCGAGTGTGCGGTGGGGGAGAAGGTGCTGTGGGGCGTCGGGCTCGACGCCAACATCGTCACCGCGTCCCTCAAGGCGGTCATCAGCGCGGTCAACCGGTCGAGGTGAGCCGGCCGAGGTGAGTCGTCCGGGGGGCACTGACCGCTACGCTCGCGCCGTGTTGGTCTCCGAGCGCATCGGCCAGTTCTTCCTCGACGGCGAGTCGGGCCGCGACCGCCTCGAGTACACCGAGTACGGCGGCGGCGACCGCTGGGTCGTGCTGCTGCACGGCCAGCTGATGCCGCGCCGCATGTGCCAGCCGCTCGCGCGGGCGCTGGCCGCCGAGGGCCTGCACGTCGTCACCCTCGACCTGCTGGGCCACGGCCGGTCCGACCGACCGGCCGACCCGCTCGGCTACTCCATGACCGCCTTCGGCGAGCAGGTCGTCGCCCTGCTCGACCACCTCGGCGCGCCCGCCGCGGTCGTCGGCGGCACCTCCCTGGGCGCCAACGTGTCCCTGGAGGTCGCCGCGATCGCGCCCGACCGGGTGCGCGGGCTGATCTGCGAGATGCCGGTCCTCGACAACGCCGTCGAGGCCGGCATCGTCGCGTTCGCGCCGCTGATGTTCGCCGCGCGGTTCCTGCCCTTCACCGTCGACGGCCTGCGGCGGGTGACCAAGCTGGTGCCCCGCGGCATCGTGCCCTTCTGGACCGGCATCGCCCTCGACACCCTCGGCCAGGAGTCCGCGTCCATGGCCGCGGTCGTGCACGGCATCTTCTTCGGCCGGGTCGCGCCGTCGTCGAAGATGCGCAAGGCCATGACCGTGCCGGCGCTGGTCGTCGGTCACCCGGCCGACCCGATCCACCCCGCCGCCGACGCGGCGATGCTGGCCGCGGAGATGCCGCACGCGACGTTCGTGCGCGCGCACTCGATCCTGGAGTGGCGGGTGCGTCCCGAGCGGCTCAACGGTGAGGCCGCCCGCTTCGCGCTGCGCTGCTGGGACGCGCCCGCCGCGGGTCGCTCGCGGGCGCGGCGTACGCAGGGCTCGACCAGCTGAGGGGGACAATGGTCCGGTGCCCCTCTACCGCGACGAGGCGGTCGTGCTGCGCACCCACAAGCTGGGGGAGGCCGACCGGATCATCACCCTGTTGACCCGCCACCACGGCCGGGTGCGCGCCGTCGCCAAGGGCGTCCGGCGCACGACGTCGAAGTTCGGCTCGCGCCTCGAGCCGTTCACCCACGTCGACCTGCAGCTCGCCGAGGGCCGCAACCTCGACATCGTCACCCAGGCCGAGACCCGCTCGCTCTTCCACGCCGGGCTCGGCAGCGACTACGACCGCTACACCTCCGGCACCGCCATGCTCGAGACCGCCGAGCGGCTGGCCACGGAGGAGAAGGAGCCGGCGACGCAGCAGTTCCTGCTGCTGGTGGGTGGGCTGCGGGCCATGACGATGCCCGAGCGGTCGCCGCTGCAGGTCCTCGACTCCTACGTGCTGCGGTCGCTGGCCGTGGCCGGCTACGCGCCGTCCTTCGAGCACTGTGCGCGCTGCGGGCTCGAGGGCCCGCACCGGTGGTTCAACCCGGCCATGGGCGGCGTGCTGTGCGCGACCTGCCGGGTCCCCGGCTCGGCCGCGCCGGCGCCGGAGACGGTGCTGGTGCTCGGGTCGCTGCTCGCCGGCGACTGGGACGCCGTCGCGGCCACCGCCGACCGCCACCTCAAGGAGGCCTCCGGCCTGGTGGCGGCGTACCTGACCTGGCACCTGGAGCGGCAGCTGCGCTCCTGGGAGCACATCGCCCGCTGAGCGAGCGGTGACCTTCCCTAGGGTGGGCGCGTGAAGCGCGCCGTCCGACCTCCCACGCCGCACCCCTCGGGCGCCCGGCCGCCGGCGATCCCGGCGGAGCTGGTGCCGAAGCACGTCGCCATCGTCATGGACGGCAACGGTCGCTGGGCCAAGCAGCGCGGCCTGCCCCGCACCCGCGGGCACGAGGAGGGCGAGTCGTCGTTGTTCGACGTCGTCGAGGGCGCCATCGAGATCGGGGTCAAGGCGGTCTCGGCGTACGCCTTCTCGACCGAGAACTGGACCCGCTCGCCCGACGAGGTCCGCTTCCTCATGGGCTTCAACCGCGACGTCATCCGCCGCCGCCGCGACGAGATGCACGAGCTCGGGGTGCGGGTGCGCTGGGCCGGCCGTGCCCCGCGGCTGTGGCGCTCGGTCGTCAAGGAGCTGCAGGTCGCCGAGGAGCTGACCCGCGACAACGACGTGCTGACCCTGACCATGTGCGTCAACTACGGCGGTCGCGCCGAGCTCGCCGACGCCGCCCGCTCCATCGCCCGCGAGGTCGCCGCCGGCCGGCTCAACCCCGACAAGGTCGACGAGAAGGTCTTCGCCCGCCACCTCTACGTCCCCGACCTCGCCGACGCCGACATGGTCTGGCGCACCTCGGGCGAGCAGCGCCTGTCCAACTTCGTGCTGTGGCAGGCGGCGTACGCCGAGATGGTCTTCACCGACGTCCTCTGGCCCGACGTCGACCGCCTCGCCCTCTGGCGCGCCATCGAGACGTACGCCGAGCGCGACCGCCGCTACGGCAAGGCCTGACCCCCGCCGGCGGGCCTGCTCGGGCCGGGCGGCGGCGACTCCCTCACCGCTGGGCGCGCTCACCCGCCCGTATTCGGGCGGGGGAGTGCATCGCACGGTGAGTTGCATGCCGGGGGCCCGGCTGAGCCGGCGGCCGGGACTACCTCACCGCTGGGCGCACCTACCCGCCCGCATTGGGGCGGGGAAGTGCACCGGACGGTGAGTTGCATGCCGGGGGCCCGGCTGAGCCGGCGGCCGTGACTACCTCACCGCTGGGTGCACCTACCCGCCCGCATTGGGGCGGGGAAGTGCACCGGACGGTGAGTTGCCTGCCGGGGGCCTGGTCGGGCCGGCGGCCGCGACTCCCTTGCCGCCGGGCGAACTCTTCCGCCCGCATTCGGGCGGGGCAGGGCACCGGTCGGTGAGGTAGACCGCGCGGGGCGGCGGCGTACGGGGCACAGGCGCCCTGACCCCACTCAGACCGGGCCACAGGGCGCACGGAGCGGCCGGGTGGGGCAGGTGCCGGACCCCGCGCCGTACCAGGCCGGCGGCAGCGAGGAGCGTGGTGCGCGGGGTCGGCACGGCCCACGCGGGCCGCGACCAGACCAGCTAGTGCTCGTCGTAGTGCGCGCCGTGCTTGGCGTGCCGGTGGCCGTCGTGGACGTAGTCGACGTGGTCGTCGTGGGGGACGGCGAGGTGGCCGCAGTCGGGGCCGTGGTCGTGCTCGCGGTGGTCGTGGTCGTCGCTGACCTCGTGGCCGAGGGGTTCGTCGGCGAAGGGGGCGACGCGGCGGGAGCGGTGGCGCAACCAGACGCCGACGGGCCAGGTGACGGCGAACATCGCGAGGGCGAGCAGCACGATGGAGGGGCCGGGGGCGACGTTGACGCGGTAGGAGGCGACGGCGGCGAGGGCGAGCCCGCCGACGGAGGCGACGAGGCCGAGGACCATGGCGCCGACGAGGGTGGCGCGGAAGGAGCGGCTGACCTGCTGCGCGGTGGCGACGGGCACGACCATGAGCGCGGAGACGAGCAGGAGCCCGACGGTGCGCATGGCCACGGTGACGGTGACGGCGGCCAGCACGGCGACGAGGAGGTTGTAGACGCGGACGTCGAGGCCGGCGACGCGGGCGAACTCGCGGTCGTGGGAGACCGCGAACAGCTGCGGCGCGAGCCCGAGGGCCACCACCACGACGACGGTGGCGAGGACCATGGTGACGATGACGTCGGAGATGCCGATGGTCAGCAGCGAGCCGAAGAGGTACTCCTGCAGCCGGCTGGCCGACTGCCCGCCGATGCCGGTGAGCAGCACGCCGCCCGCGAGCCCGCCGTAGAAGAGCAGCGCGAGGGCGACGTCGCCGTTGGTGTGGCCGCGCTCGCGGATGACCTCGATGGCGATGGCGCCGGCGGCGGCGACGAGCACGGCGGTCCAGGTGGGGGACCAGCCGGTGAGCAGGCCGATCGCGACGCCGGTGACGGCGACGTGGCCGATGCCGTCGCCCATGAGCGCGAGGCGGCGCTGCACGAGGTAGGTGCCGATGGCGGGGGCGGCGAGCCCGGTGAACAGCGCGGCGATGAGGGCACGCTGCATGAAGGGGAGCGAGAACAGCTCGGCGGGGCTCACGGGCGGCGCCCCTCGGCAGGACCGCCGGCGAGGCCGTCGAGCGGGGCGGAGACGCGTAGGGCGTGGGCGCCCGCTCCGGCCCGGCGGTGGTGGTGGTCGTGGTGGCTGAGGTCCTGCTCGCGCAGCTCGCCGTCGTGCTCGATGCGGCCGTCGCGCATGACGACGGCGCGGTCGACGAGCGGCGCGATCGGTCCGAGCTCGTGGGCGACGAGGACGACGGTGGCGCCGAGGTCCTTCAGCCCGCGCAGCGCGTCGGCGAGGGCGCGCTGGTTGAGGGCGTCGACGCCGGCGGTGGGCTCGTCGAGGAGGAACAGCTCGGGCTCGCCGGCCAGGGCCCGCGCGATGAGCACGCGCTGCTGCTGGCCGCCGGAGAGGGTGCCGACGCCGTCGCGGGCCCGGTCGGCGAGGCCGACGAGCTCGAGGGCGGAGGTGATGGCCCGGCGGTCGGCGGCCCCGAGCGGCCGCAGCAGCCGCCGTCGGGTGAGGCGGCCGGCAGAGACGGTCTCCCACACCGACGCCGGGACGCCGGACTCGGCCGAGCTGCGTTGCGGCACGAACCCGACCCGTCGCCAGTCGCGGAACTCCGCCAGCGGGGTGCCGAACAGGGTGACCTGGCCGCGGCTGAGCGGGCGCAGCCCGGTCATGGCCCGGACCAGGGTGGACTTGCCGGACCCGTTGGGGCCCATCAGGGCCAGGAACTCACCGGGAGCGACGGTCAGGTCGATGCCGCGCAGCACCGGCCGGCCGCCGATGGCGACCGCGCCGTCGGAGACCTCGACGGGGCTCAACCGCATCCGTTGGCCTTCTGCAGGGCCTCGAGGTTCTCGCGCATGAGGGAAAGGTAGTCCTCCCCGGAGGTCTCGTCGGTCAGGCCCTCGATCGGGTCGAGCACGGCGGTCGTGATGCCGGTGTCCTCGGCCAGCGACTCGGTGAACGCCGGGCTGGCCAGCCGCTCGCTGAAGACGGTGGTGATGCCGTCCTCGCGGATGAGGGCCTGCAGGTCGGCGAGGACCGACACGGTGGGCTCGGCGTCGGGGGTGAGGCCGGCCACCGGGGCCACCTCGACGCCGTACTTCGAGAGGTAGCCGAAGGCGTCGTGCGAGACGACGATCGTCTCCCGCTCGCAGCTGCTGAGCCCGTCGGTGAGAGCGTCGTCGAGGTCGTCGAGGTCGGCACGCAGGGCGTCGGCGTTCTCGGCGTACGTCGCGGCGCGCTCGGGGTCGATCTCGGAGAGCTGGTCGGCGACGGCGTCGCCCAGGTCGGCCATCCGGTCGGGGTCGAGCCAGAAGTGCGGGTCGAGGTCGCCCTCGTGGTCGTGCCCGTCGCCCTCGTGGTGGCCCTCCTCCTCGGACGGCGTCGCGGCGACCGGCTCGTCGGCGGGCTCCTCGCCCACGTGCTCGTCGCCGTGCTCGTCGGCGTGCTGGTCCGCGTGCTCGTCCGCGTGGTCCTCGTCGGCGAACGGCTCGAGGCCGACGACCTCGCCGGCGTCGAGGGTGGCCCCGGCCGCGTTCTGCTCGACGGCCTCGTCGACGGCGGGCTGGAAGTCACGCAGGTAGACCACGAGGTCGGCGGCGGAGATCTCGGCCGTCTCGCCGACGGTCAGCTCGAGGTCGTGCGGCTCCTGGCCCGGCTGGGTCAGGTTCTCCACCGCGACGTCCTCGCCGCCGATGCGCTGCGTGACGTAGGCGAGGGGGTAGAACGCGGTCGCGACGGTCAGCCCGTCGCCGCTGCCTCCACTGCCCTCCGACGCGGTGTCGTCGCTGAAGGCGGCGCAGCCCGAGACGCCCAGGGCCAGGACGACGGCGGAGGCGAGGGACAGGGCGGCGGGACGGAGGGCGGGGGTGACGCGCATGAGAACGAGTCTCACTCTTGATGAGAACCGTTGTCAAAACGGCCGATGGGCCAGGATGGCGTCATGACCTCGCCCCTGGTGACCGTCGACGAGCTGCGCGGCCTGCTCGGGGAGGTCACCGTCCTCGACGTGCGCTACCGGATGGGTGGGCCGCCCGGCCGAGCGGAGTTCGATGCCGGGCACGTGCCGGGGGCGGCGTACGTCGACCTCGACGCCGACCTCGCCGCTGCACCCGGCCCGCGGGGCCGCCACCCCCTGCCCGACCCGGCCGTGCTCACGGCCGCGATGCGCCGCTGCGGGGTGCGTGCGGACCGCCCTGTCCTGGTGTACGACGACTGGGCCGCCCACGCCGCCGCCCGCTGCTGGTGGCTGCTGCGGCACCACGGCCACGACGACGTGCGGGTGCTCGACGGCGGCTGGTCGGCCTGGGTCACCTCTGGCGGACCCGTGGCGACCGGGGCGACCGACGTCGAGCCCGGCGACTGGACGGCCGGTCCGGGCCGGCTGCCCGTGGTCGGGCCCGACGAGCTGCCGGCCGCGGCGATCGTCCTCGACGCCCGCGCACCCGAGCGCTACCGCGGCGAGGTCGAGCCCGTCGACCCGGTGGCGGGCCACGTGCCCGGCGCCGTCAACGTGCCGACCACGGGCAACCTGCGCGCCGACGGCACCTTCCGTCCGCCCGCCGAGCTCCGCGAGCGGTACGCCGCCGCCGGGGTCGCGGGCGCAGGTGCGGGTGCGGGTGCGGGTGCGGGTGCCGCGGTCTACTGCGGCTCCGGCGTCACCGCCTGCCACGACCTGCTGGCCCTCGACGTCGCCGGCCTGCCCGGCGCCGCGCTGTACCCCGGCTCGTGGTCGGAGTGGGTCGCCGACCCCGACCGGCCGGTCGAGACGGGCTGACGGGGCGACGACCACCGGGTGGCACCGGTGCGGTCGCCTTCCCGGTTGCGGTGGTTTCGAGATGGGGCCCTTACCAGTGGACGCCCTTGAACACCTTGGCGAGCATGATCTGCTCGCTCTCGCGGGTGCCGCCCTGGCCGACCTCGCCCTTGGCTGCCGCGGAGTCGGGGAAGACGTGGTAGGCCATGTTGAGCACCCGGAAGGCGATCTTGGGCGTCACCGTGTGGGCGACCGCGCCGAGGTTGCCGAGCAGGGTGTTGATCTCGTGGGGCTTCTCGACCATCGCCGTGATGACCGTGTCGGCGGCCTGGGCCGGCGAGATGGTGGGGAACTTGTCGTAGATCTTGGTCGGCGCGATCATCGGCGTCCGCACCAGCGGCATGTGGATGCTGGTGAAGGTGATGCCGTTGCCGACCACCTCGGAGGCGACGACGTTGCTCCAGGAGTCCAGGGCGGCCTTGCTGGCGACGTAGGCCGAGAAGCGCGGCGGGTTGGTCTGCACCCCGATCGAGGAGATGTTGACCACGTGGCCCGACTTCTGGCGCTGCATCGCCGGCATCAGGCCCATGACGAGCCGGATCGCCCCGAAGTAGTTGAGCTGCATGGTGCGCTCGAAGTCGTGGAAGCGGTCGGTGCTCAGCCGCAGCGAGCGCCGGATGGAGCGGCCGGCGTTGTTGACCACGAAGTCGACCGTGGGCAGCTCGGCGACGAGCTGCTCGCACAGCCGGTCGATGGCCTCGAGGTCGGAGAGGTCGCACGGGTAGACGTGGGCGGTGCCGCCGCGCATCTCGATGGTGGCCTTGGTGTCCTCGAGCTTGTCCTTGCCGCGGGCCACGAGCACGGGGATGCCGCCGGCCTGGGCGACCTTGAGCGCGGTGACCTGGCCGATGCCGGAGGAGGCGCCGGTGATGACCACGTGCTTGCCCTGCAGCGCCCCACGGACCTTCGGGTCACGACCGGTGGACTCGTCGAGGTGCTCCTCCCAGTAGCCCCACAGCGTGCGGGCGTAGCTCTCGAGGTCGGGCACGCCGATGCCGGAGCCCGCGAGCGCCTGCTCGGTGCGCCGTGAGTCGAAGACCGCGCTGAACCCGGTGTGCGCCACGACCTCGGCCGGGATGCCGAGCCGCCCCAGGGTCTGGTCGAGCAGCAGCTGGGCCGGACGCTGCTTGACCACGGCGTTGATCAACCGCGAGGTGCGCAGCACGCCCGGCACGGGCAGCCGCGACGCCGGTGTCGCGAGCTGCGGGGCGCCGGCGGCCTTGCAGAACAGGTTGACCATCTCGACCGTCGGCTGCGGCTCGGGGTTGACCAGGTGGAAGGCCTCGCCGTCGCGGCCGGGGAGGTGGGCCAGGTGGTCCATCGCCTTGGCGACGTAGTCGACCGGCACGACATTGGTCTCGCCGAGGTCGACCCCGACGAGCGGCAGCCACGCCGGCAGGCGGTCACGCAGCGCCTTCATCAGCGGGAAGAAGTAGTAGGGGCCGTCGACCTTGTCCATCGCGCCCGTCTGGGAGTGGCCGACCACGATCGCGGGACGGTAGACGCGCCACGGCACGTCGCCCTCGCGCACGATGCGCTCGGACTCGAACTTGGTGCGGTGGTACGGCGAGGGCAGGTGCTGCCCCTCGTCGAACATCGTCTCGTCGAACGTCCCGCGGAACTCGCCGGCCGCCGCGACCGAGGAGACCTGGTGGAAGGTGCCGGCCCGCAGCGCGGAGGCCAGGGCGACGGCGTTGGTGGTGCCGCCGACGTTCATCGTCTCGTTGGTCGCGTCGTCGGCGGCCATGTCGTAGATCGCGGCCAGGTGCATGAAGTGGTCGATCTCGCCAGCGTGCTCGGTGACCCACGCCGGGTCGACCCCGAGGCGGTCCTCCGACAGGTCGCCGACGACCGGGACGACCCGGTCGGACCCCCAGCGCCGCACCAGGGTCTCGAGGCGGCCCATCGAGCCCTGGCGGCACAGCACGAAGATCTCGCCCTCGCGGTGGTCGACGAGCTCCTGGACGAGGTGTCGACCGATGAATCCAGTGGCGCCGGTCACGAAGTAGGCCATGGCGCTGACCCTACTGTCCGGTCACCGCCCGCGGCAGTGCTTCCGGAGGCGCTCCGACGCGGCGTGTGCCGGCGGCTGAGGTGCGGGCGGAGCGAGCCGGTCTCGGTGGCTGAGGTGCGAGCGGAGCGCGCCTCGAGGCCTCGGTGCTGCCACTCGACCCAGGTGGGTCGGCTGCGGTGGCGTCGAGGCTCGTCGCTGGGGCTCCTCGCACCTCGGCCCGCGTCGCTCCGTCGCTCAGCTGTCGCCGGGCCCGAACATGATCTCGTCCCAGCTCGGGACGGAGGCGCGGCCCTTCTTCTTCTGCACCGGGCGGCGGGCGGGCTCCGGGGCGGGCTCGGGCTCCGGGTCGGGGTCGGTAGCAGCGGCCTCGGCCGCCTCCTCGCGCAGCGCCGGGTCGTCGGCGGCGGGAGAGTCGCCGAGGAAGGCCTCGACGGGGGAGTCGGGCTCGGAGACGAGCTCGATGGCGTCGTCGCCGAGCGGCAGCTCGTCGTCGTCGGGGCCGGCGCCGAGCGGGAGTGCGCCGAGGCGGCGCTCGCGGGCGCTGCGCAGGTCGTCGCGGGCCGGCTCGGGGGCGGCGACGGCGTCGCCGACGAGCCAGTGGGCGTCCTCGTCGTCGACGACGACGTAGCTGCCCCGGACGTCGTAGGTGAGGTGGGCGGTGCCGGTGCGCTCGGTGAGCGCGAACCCGGCGGTCAGGGTCCAGCGGCCGTCCTCGCGGCGCCAGGCGTCCCACTCGACGGCCGCGGGGTCGAGGTTGAGCGAGCGCAGGTGGGTCTCGACGGCGTCACCGAGCGTGCGGGCGCCCGTGGACGGCTCGCCCGCCGGGCGGCGCAGGGTCGAGCGCTGGGCGCGCTCGGCGACGTGCTCGCGCTCGGCCAGGACCGGGCCGACGAACGGCATGATCTTCTCGACGCTGGTCTGCGCCGCCTCGGCGACGGCCTCGGCGGTCTCGCCGGCGCGGATGCGGGCCTGGATGTCGCGGGGGCGCAGGGCGCTGTCCATGGGGGTCTCCATCTGGCCGGGCCGACCGGGGCGGGGGGTCTCGCCGCGCACGGCGGCGCGGAGGCCGGCGGTGACCGGCAGGGTGTAGGTCGCGCCGGTCTCGTCGGCGAGCAGCAGGCTGGTGCGGTCGTCGCTCACGCCGGTGAGGGTCAGCGGACGCTCGCGGGCGGCCCGCGGCGCACCGGGCACCGGGGGCTCGAGGTGCCCCGCGACGTGCTCGGCCCTCTCCATGACGTGCCTGCCTCCCGTGCTGCTTCCGTTCCGGACGACCCTACGCCAGCCCGGTGCCCGACCACCGGCGGCGCGCCCGGCGGGCCCGCCCTACCCTCGTGCGGTGGCCGGCACCCTCGTCACCCTCGACCTCGTGGGCATCTTCGTGTTCGCGATCTCGGGCGCCCTGGTGGCCGTGCGCAAGGAGCTCGACGTGTTCGGGGTGCTGGTGCTGGCCGCCACGACGGGGCTCGGCGGCGGGTTCCTGCGCGACGTGCTCATCGGTGCCGCTCCGCCGGCGGCCCTCGCCGACTGGCGCTACCTCCTCGTGCCCCTGGCGGCCGGGCTCGTCTGCTTCGCCTTCCACGGGGCCGTGGGCCGGATGGAGCGGCAGGTCAACGTCTTCGACGCCTTCGGGCTCTCGGTCTTCTGCGTCGCGGGAGCGCTCAAGGCCCTCGACCACGGCCTCGGTCCGGTGCCGGCGGCCCTGATGGGCATGGTCACCGGCATCGGCGGAGGCATGGTGCGCGACCTGCTGGCCGGTCGTGTCCCCGTGGTCTTCCGCGGTGAGCTCTACGCCACCCCCGCCCTCGCCGGCGCCGCGGTGGCGGTCCTCGGCGACCGCACCGACCTCCCGGCGTACGTCGTCGCGGTGGCGGGCGCGACCGTGTGCCTGGTCTGGCGGCTGCTGGCCCTGTGGCGCGGCTGGACCGCGCCCCTGGCGGCCGGGTCGGCCAGCGTCTAGCCGACCGTCACCGCTGCTCTTCGGGGCACCACCACGTGGTGCGGCCGCCGACGGTGGCGCGGGTCATCTCGGCGCCGCAGCGCGGGCAGTGCTCGCCCTTGCCGCGGTGGGCGATGACCTCGCCGGTGTGGACGCCGCCCCGGCGGATGGCGGCCTTGGTCGCCTTGCGCAGCTCGCGGTGCAGCCGGGCGACCTCGTCGTCGTCGAGGGTGTCGACGCGCCGCCGCGGGTCGAGGCGGGCCTGCCAGAGCGTCTGGTCGGCCAGCAGGTTGCCGACGCCGGCCAGCATCGACTGGTCGAGCAGGCGGGCCTTGAGCGGGGCCTTGCCCCGGCCCATGACCTCGCGGAACTCCCCGAGCCCGACGAGCTCGGCGTCGGGCCCGAGCGCGTCGACGTCGGGGTCGAGCCGCACCCGCCCGAGGCGCCGCTTGTCGAACAGGCGCAGCACGGCACCGCTCTCGAACGTCACGGTGAACCGGTTCCACTCGGGCTTGCCGTCGAGGGCGCCGCGGACCCGGTCGCCTCCCTCGACGACCTCGCCGTCGGGGTCGGTGACGAACACCCGCCCGGCCATGCCGAGGTGCACGCCGAGGTCCGGCCCGTCGCGGGAGGTGGAGAGCCACATCGACTTGCCGCGCCGGTGGGCGGCGCTGAACTGGCGGCCCACGATGGCCTCGCGGATCTCGCCGGGCGAGTGCGGGCGGCAGACCCACGTGTCGGTGTCGTCGACGTCGGCGATGGTGCGGTGCAGCGCGGACCGCTCGAGGGCCGCGCGCGCCGTCTCGACCTCGGGGAGCTCGGGCACGTCTGCATCGTGCCCGGCTCCCCGGGTCGGTCGCTCACCCTCCGGTGGTCAGCGGCGGGTGGCCAGGTCGTGCATCGCCGAGCCGATCAGCTCCATGCTCACCGTGAGCCGGTCGATGCTGATGTTCTTGGCGATCGTGTCCTCGGGTGAGTGGTACGGCGGCTCGAGCAGCGCGGGCGAGGCCTCGCCGCGCCAGGAGAAGTTGGCCGAGGCGATGCCCTGCTCCTGGAACGACTGGTGGTCGCTCGACCCACGCTCGGTGACCTCGGAGATCTCCGGGGCGTAGCCGAGCCGGGTCGCGGCGCTGGCCACGGTCTCGGTGGTCGCGTTGGCCCGGCCGTCGAAGGACAGCAGCCAGTAGCGGGTGGCGGGCTCCCAGCTGGTGCCGACCATGTCGTTGTTGAACGCCCCGCGGATGCGGTCGCGCTCGGACTGCGGCAGCTGGGCCACGTGGTGGCGCGAGCCGATGAGGCCCTGCTCCTCCGAGCCCCACAGGGCGAAGCGGATGCCGGCCTCGGTGGCCCCGATCGTGCGGAACACCCGGGCCAGCTCGAGGGTGAGCACGGTGCCGGACCCGTCGTCGTTGGCCCCGGGGGCGCCGATGACGGTGTCGTAGTGCGCGCCGACGTACACCAGGGGCGAGAGGCCGCGACGGCCGCTGGGCCGCTCGGCGATGACGTTGTGGCTGGTCAGGCCGCGGTGGGCCGTCGTGCTGACCTGGAGGCGCAGCGGCCGGACGGCGAGGTCCTCGCGCAGCAGCCGCTTCTGCACCTGCGCGACGCCGACCACCGGGACGGCCGCGGTCGGGGTGGGCGGCGGGGCGGTGGTGCCCGTCGTCGGGACCAGTCGCAGGGAGGCGGCCGAGGCGCGGCGGGGGAAGGCCTGGTCGAGCGGGAGCAGGACGACCGCGACGGCGCCGCGGCGCTGCGCCTCGGCCACGAACGCGGCCCGGGCGACCACCCGGGCGGCGGCGTCGGTGCTCTGGGTGTCGTCGGCCAGCACGACCGCGCCGGTCGTGGCCGCGGCGTCGGTGGGCCAGCGCGGGGCGTCGGCCGGGCCGACGTCGAGGGCCGGGCCGGCGACCTTGACACCGTGGGCGGCGTCGGGCGAGGCGCCGGCCTGCCAGCAGATGTCGTCGGGCAGCTGGCCGCCCGGGTCGCCGATGTCGGCCAGGAACTTGTCGGCCACCGGGAACGGCTCGAGCCGCACCGCGAGCCGCTGCCGGTCGAGCTCGGCGGCGATGTAGTCGGCGGCGGCGCGCTCGGACGGCGTCCCGCCGATGCGTGGGCCGATGTCCTCCGAGAGCGCGCGCAGGTCGCGCAGGGCGCGGTGGGGACGGATCGCGCTGACGACCTTGCGGTCACCGGGGCGCAGCTTGGGCGCGGTGCGGGCGCCGGGGCGGACCGCGTCGGCGGCCCAGGCGGGCTGGCCGGCGGCGAGGACGGCGACCCCCGCGGCACCGGCCGCAGCGCCACCGAGGAGTCGGCGGCGGCTGAGGCCGGCGGCCGCAGGATCGGCCGTGAGCGTGGTCGTACGACGGACGTCTTCCCGAGATGTCATGGGCGGGACCGTAGTGCCGTGTGGTCCAGACCACAACGCGGGAGCGGTCAGTCGTCGCTCATGTCGGCGCCGGCGGGGAGCACGAAGGTGCCGCTCTCCAGCGTGTCGGCGTCGACCTGGTCGCCGGCGAGCGTCTCGCACGACCCGGTCGGCACCGTGCAGGCCAGGAAGGACGCCCCCGGGGCCGGGTCCTCCACCGCCAGGGCCAGCAGCCGTCCGTCGGGCAGCCAGTCGTAGCCGACGGAGAAGCCGGGGAGCCCCAGCTCCACCAGCTCGCCGCTGGCGGTGTCGACCACCGTGGCGGTCTCGGCGTCGAGGGTCAGCCAGGCCCCGTCGGGGGAGAAGACGGCGGTGCTGGCGTACTGCCCGTCCAGCCGGAGGCGAGGCTGGTCGGTGCGCGGGCCGATGGCCAGGCCCTCGTCGGTGCCGAAGACGACGTCGCCGTCGCGGGCCGCCACGAGGTCGAAGCCGTTCTCGGTCGGTCCCAGGGGCCGGGTCGTGCCGTCGGCCAGGTCGAGGGCGACGGCCCCGCCGGTCGACCGCAGGTAGGCCGTCCCGGCGTCGAGGGCGTAGAAGGAGGCGGGGTCGGCCTCGTCGTCGAGCACCGCCATGCCGGTGGTGTCGACGTCGAGGGTCTGCTGCTCACCGGTCGCGGTGTCGAGCACGACGTACGCCGGGGCGGCGCCCGACGGGTCGACCCACCCCACTTGCGAGGTGGCGGGGTCGTGCACCAGGTCGGAGTCGCGCTCGTCGGTCTGGCCGACCCGCTCCACGGCGTACGCACCGTCGGCGCCGCGCAGCACCGACCACACCGCCCCGTCGCGGCCCGCGGCCACGAAGCCCTGCCCGGTCGCGACGTACGACGCCACGGGCCGCCCGACGTCGACGACCGTCGTGCCGTCGAGGAGGTGGACGGTGGAGCCGGCGAGGTAGGTCGGCTCGGGCGGGCGTCCCGCGGGCGCCGCCGGGTCGACCGCCCGGCCGGGGGCGTCGTCGCCGGGGGCGAGGACCACGACCAGGCCGGCCACCACGGCCGCGGCGGCCAGGCCGCCGGCCGCGGTGGCGGCGTACCGGCTGTGCCGCCGGCGCCGGCCGGCACGGCGGACCGCGTCGAGGTCGGGGAGGGGGAAGTCGACCGCGGACGCGCGCTCGTCGAGCAGGGTCTTGAGCTTCTCGGTCATCGGGTCACCGCCGTGGCGTAGGAGGGGAGGAGGTCGGGGTCGTCGTCGCCGAGGGCGTCGCGCAGCCGGGCGATCGCGGCGGCGGTCTGGGACTTCACGGTGCCGACCGCGCAGCCCATGGCGGCGGCGGTCTGGGCCTCGGTGAGGTCCTCGTAGTAGCGCAGCACGATGCAGGCCCGCTGGCGGGCGGGGAGGGTCTGCAGCGCGTCCCACAGCCACCGGCTCTGGGTGACGCCGCCGGCGACGTCGGGTCCACCTGCCGGCTCGGGCAGCGCGTCGGCGGGACGCTCGTGCGTCCAGCGACGTCGCCGGAACCACGAGATCGCGGTCGTGGTGATGGCCTTGCGGCAGTAGGCCTCGGCGTTCTCGGGCTGCCGCAGGCGAGGCCAGGCGGCGTAGGTCTTGACCAACGCCTCCTGCACGAGGTCCTGGGCGAGCGCACGCTCGCCGACCATCAGGTAGGCCGCACGGTGCAGGGCCGCCGAGCGGCCGTGCACGAAGGCGGCGAATGCGTCGTCGTCGGTCACGACTGGCCAGACGCGATCAGGCGGCGGAAAGGTTCGGTGTGCGACGCGAGGTCGTCGGCAGGCGGACGGCCAGGCTGGCCGCGAGGGCGAGCAGGCCGCCGGCCACGGGCACCAGGTAGGCCGGCGAGGCCCCGGCGGCGTCGATGACCAGTCCCGCGAGCACGGCGCCCGGGGCGACGCCGGCCACGATGCCGGTCTGCACGAAGGCCATGCTCTCGGTCAACCGCGAGGGCGGCACGGTCTGCTCGGCCAGCGCCATGGTGGCGATGAGGGTCGGGGCGATCGCGAACCCGCCCACCAGCAGCAGCGCCCCCATCACCCAGACGCTGTCGACGAGCAGCAGTGGGGCCATGGCCACCGTCATCGCCACCGCACCGAGGCGCAGGCGCTGGAGCACCGTGCGCTTCCAGGTGACGGCGCCGGTGATGACGCCGGCCATGAGGCTGCCGGCCGCCCACAGGGCGAGCAGGACGCCGGCGAGGGGCTCGACGCCACGCTCCTCGGCGAAGGCGACGGTGGTCACCTCGGCGGCACCGAAGAGCGTGCCGAGGGCCAACGAGGCGACGCTGAGGGGGACCACCGTGGCCCAGGGCATCGGGGCCCGGTCGCGGCGGTCGACCAGCGGCGGGTGGGGCGGCGGCTCGGTCGCCCGCTGCGAGGCGAAGAAGAGCGTGCCGGTCACGCCGGCGGTCATGGCCGCGGCCAGCCCGGCGACCGGGTGCACCGCCGTCGCGAGCAGCGTCACCAGGATCGGACCGGTGATGAAGACCGCCTCGTCGGCCACGGCCTCGAGGGCGAACGCGGTGTGCCGGTCGGCCTCGCCCGGCAGCACGTGGGCCCAGCGGGCGCGCACGCACGAACCGACCGACGGCAGGCACGCGCCGGCCAGCGCCGCCACCACGAAGGTCAGGGGGAGCGGCCGGTCGCCCTCGACCGACCAGATCGCCGCCGCGAGGCCGAGGCCCCACAGCACGATCGCCACCGGCAGCACCCGCGACTGCCCGAACCGGTCGATCAGCCGCGCCTGCGGCACCGCGCAGGCGGCGTTGGCCAGCAGGCCGACCCCCGAGACCGCACCGGCGAGGCCGTAGGAGCCCGTCGCACCCTCGACCAGCAGGACCGTCCCCAGGCCGACCATGGAGATCGGGAGGCGCGCGACGAGCGCGGTCGCGCAGAAGAGCGCGGTGCCCGGGCGCGACAGGATGCGGCGGTAGGTCGAGAGCATGACGACCCCGAGGTTAGGAGCAGGTCCCACCGGCCGGCCCCGGGGCCACCCCTCCGGGCGCGCGGCCGTCCCTACGATCGGGGTCGTGACTGAAGCCCCCGCCGCACCCACGGTGCCCGACGTGGCGCCGTACGACGCCCTGCTCCTGGTCTCCTTCGGCGGCCCCGAGGGCCCGGACGACGTGGTGCCGTTCCTCGAGAACGTCACCCGCGGCCGCGGCATCCCCCGTGAGCGCCTCGAGGAGGTGGGGGAGCACTACTACCTCTTCGGTGGGAAGTCGCCCATCAACGACCAGAACCGTGCGTTCCTCGACGCCCTGCGCGCCGACCTCGCCGAGCACGGGATCGACCTCCCGGTCTACTGGGGCAACCGCAACTGGGACCCTTACCTCACCGACACGCTGCAGCAGATGGCCGCCGACGGCGTGCAGCGGGCCGCGTGCTTCGTGACCAGTGCCTACTCCTCGTGGTCCTCGTGCCGGCAGTACCGCGAGAACCTGTACGACGCCGTCACCTCCGTCCCCGACGGCACCCCGGCGCCGCGGCTGGACAAGCTGCGCCACTACTTCAACCACCCCGGGTTCGTCGCCCCGGTCGTCGACGGCGTGCTGGCCGCGCTGGCCGGCCTCCCCGAGGGCTCGCGCATCGTCTTCGTGACCCACTCCATCCCCGACGCCATGGCCGACTCCAGCGGGCCGCCGGAGGCCGGCGGGTCGGCGTACGTCCGCCAGCACCTCGACGTCGCGCAGGTCGTCGCCGACGCCGTGGCCGAGCAGACCGGCACCCGCCACGAGCACGACCTCGTCTACTGCTCGCGCTCCGGCCCGCCGCAGGTGCCGTGGCTCGAGCCCGACGTCAACGACCACCTCGAGGCCCTGGCCGCGCAGGGCGTGCCCGGCGTCGCGGTGGTGCCGGTCGGGTTCGTCTCGGACCACATGGAGGTCATCTACGACCTCGACACCGAGGCCAGGGAGACGGCCGAGCGGCTCGGCCTCCCGTTCGCCCGGGCCGCGACGCCGGGCACCGACCCCCGCTTCGTCGCCGTGGTGCGCGACCTGCTCGTGGAGCGGGCCGCCGTCGAGCGCGGCGTCGAGGTCACCCGGGCCTTCGAGGGCGAGCACGGCGTGTGCTGGGACCGCTGCCCGGTCGGCTGCTGCCCCAACCCGCGCGCCGAGCGACCCGCCCTGACCGGCGTCGGCGACGAGACGCCGCGGTGAGCGCCGACGGGACCGCCCTGGCCGCCGAGCTGGCCGACCTGGCCCTCGACGTCGCCCGCGAGGCCGCCGCCCTGGTGCGGGAGCGGGCCCGGGGCACCGTCGAGGTCACCGACACCAAGACCAGCGCCATCGACGTGGTCACCCAGGTCGACAAGGACTGCGAGGCGCTCGTGCGCGAGCGGCTCCTCGCCGCCCGGCCCGACGACGCCGTGCTCGGCGAGGAGGGCGACGACGTCGCCGGCACCTCCGGGGTGCGCTGGGTCGTCGACCCGATCGACGGCACCGTCAACTTCCTCTACGGCATCCCGCAGTACGCGGTGTGCATCGCCGCCGAGCTCGACGGCGAGGTGGTGGCCGGCGTCGTGGTCGACGTCGCCAAGCAGGTCGAGTACGTCGCCCGGCCCGGCGCCGACGGCACCACCGTCGCCCTGCGCAACGGCGACCCCATCTCGGTCGGCCCGCCGCGCCCGCTCGGCGAGCGCCTGGTCGCCACCGGCTTCTCCTACCGCACCGAGGTCAAGGTCGTGCAGGCCGCCGCGGTCGCGCAGCTGCTGCCCCGGGTGCGCGACGTACGACGGATGGGCTCGTGCGCGCTCGACGTGTGCGCGGTGGCCGAGGGCATGGTCGACGCCTACGTCGAGGAGGGCGTCAACCTGTGGGACCACGCCGCCGCCGGGGCGGTGGCCCGGGCCGCGGGCGCGACCACCGTGCTCGGTCGCGGGCGGGGCGGGATGACGCTCCTGCTGTGCGCCCCGGAGCACGGCGTCGAGGAGCTGCGGGCGGCGACGGAGGAGGCCGGTTTCTGGGCCCCGTAGGGGCTGCGACACGCCGGAATAGGGCACTGGGGGGCGACGTTGGACCGGACGCCCCCGGACCGGTGTATCGATCCGTGACCGGATGGTGCATGATCTGCCGCGCCAGGCGGGGGAACGGGCACCTGGGGCATCGACCGTGAGGGGAGTGAGCAACGCGATGGCGACCGACTACGACGCACCGCGCAAGAACGAGGAAGACCAGTCCGAGGAGAGCATCGAGGAGCTCAAGGCTCGACGCCACGACAAGAACTCGGGCAAGGTCGACGAGGACGAGACCGAGGCCGCTGAGTCCTTCGAGCTCCCCGGCGCCGACCTGTCGCACGAAGAGCTGGCCGTGGAGGTGAAGCCCAAGCAGGAGGACGAGTTCACCTGCATGAGCTGCTTCCTCGTGCACCACCGCAGCCAGCTGGCCGACGAGAAGAAGCTCATCTGCCGCGACTGCATCTGACGCGCGAGCGCGTCACGAGAGAAGGTGCCCGGGCCGACGGCCCGGGCACCGGTGTTTTTGGTCGGCCCCGGTGGTCGAGGAGGTTCCGCTGGGGACCGTCTCGAGGCCATGGACAGACGCGGCACGCCTCCTCACTCGCGGTCAGTGGTCTCGAGACAGGCGCCAGGGCGCCTTCCTCGACCACCGTGCGGCGCGTCAGAGGCGCTGGTCGTCCTTGCGCAGGTCGGGGGGCAGGTGGCCGGTGGAGCGGTGGTAGTAGGAGGCGGCCCGGCGCTGGGCCAGCATCCGCGCGAGCCCGACGACCGCGCCGCTGAAGACGGCCCAGGCCACGGCCTCGCGCAGCTCGACGTCGGGGTCGGCGGGGTTCTCCGGGGGCTGCTTGCGGGTGGCGGCCTTCCACGAGACGTCGAGGCCGCGCTTGGCGACCTGCGCGGCACCGAGGGCCGCGGCGAGGGAGAAGACCGACCAGATCTTCGAGCTGTCGGGTGCGCCGCCGGACTTCTTCTTCTTGGCCATGGCGAAAACCTAGCGGGGCGCCGCGCCGCCCGACATCGCCCCGACGGCGCCGGCCAGCGCCTCGGGGTGGCGGGTGCTCACCAGCCAGTACGGCGCGGGGTCGGCCGGGTCGTTGATCTCGACCTTGACCGCCCGCGACAGGTAGGGCCGCAGCAGCAGGAACGCGCGGGCGTCGGCCTCCACACCGGCCGTGCGCCGGGTCTGCTCGGCGTCGAGGGCCTCGGCCGCGCCGAGGTGCCGGGCCTCGATGCGAGCCCGGCCGACCTGCAGCTGGCCGTCGGCCACGCGCACCCGCGCGCCGCCGTAGGACCGGAAGGCGGCGGCCATCAGCAGCATGGCCACCGCGGTCACCGACCAGGCCAGCGGCGAGGGCACGGCCACGATCATCGCCAGCCACAGCGAGGCGACCAGCATCGAGCCCTGCACCCACCAGCGCAGGGGCACGGCGAGCCGCTCCTCGTACGCCGTCGCCACGGCCCCAGCCTCCCACCCCGTCGTCGGTGCCGCGCCGTAGGGTCCCGTGCGTGCCCGACCTCGAGATACCGGTGCTGCGCCTCGACCCCGACCTCCCGCTGCCGGTCTACGCCCACCCCGGCGACGCCGGGGCCGACCTGCTCACCACCGTCGACGTGGTGATCGCGCCGGGGGAGCGGGCGCTCGTCCCGACCGGCATCGCCCTCGCCCTGCCCGAGGGGTACGTCGCGCTCGTGCACCCCCGCTCGGGCCTGGCCGCCCGCCACGGCGTCTCGCTCGTCAACACCCCCGGCACCGTCGACGCGGGCTACCGCGGCGAGGTCAAGGTGCTGCTGATCAACCACGACCTCCACGAGCCCGTCGAGCTGCGCCGGGGCGACCGGGTCGCCCAGCTGGTGGTGCAGCGGTTCGAGACCGCCGCGTTCGTCGAGGTCGACCGCCTCCCCGCGAGCGCCCGAGGGTCCGGGGGCTACGGTTCTACCGGCGGTTTCGGCCGCCCCACCCCCGACCAGCCCGTCCGAGGAGAGACCCCGTGAGGTTCCGCCGCAAGTCCAGCGCCGAGGACGCCCCGGCCGAGGCCGAAGGCACCCCGGCCGAGCCGACCGAGGGGCCCTACGACGCCGACGCGGTCCCCGACGACGGCCTCGAGCGTGTCGACCTCGGGTCGCTGCTGATCGCGCCCGCCGAGGGCCGCGAGCTGCGCATGCAGGTCGACGAGGCCTCCGGCGCCGTGCAGGCCGTCATCCTGGCCGGCGCCGAGGGGGCCATCGAGCTGCGGGCCTTCGCCGCGCCCCGCAACGGCGACCTGTGGAGCGAGGTGCGTCCCAAGATCGCAGCCGACATGTCGCAGCGCGGTGGCACCGCCTCCGAGCGCGAGGGCCGGTTCGGCACCGAGCTGCAGTGCCAGATCCAGGTGCGCCGGCCCGAGGGCAACGGCGTCCAGGTCTCGCGCATCGTCGGCATCAACGGCCCGCGCTGGCTGCTGCGCGCCACCTTCCTCGGTCGGCCCGCCATCGAGCTCGACACCGACGACACCCGCCAGTGGGAGCACCTGTTGACCACGGTCGCCGTGCAGCGCGGCACGGGCCCCATGATGGTGGGCGAGCCGCTCCCGCTGGTGCTGCCCGAGAGCGCCCGTCGGGTGGGCCCGGCCGACCAGAACCGCCCGGCCGGGGCCTGAGCAGGACCACGGTGGCCGAGAAGAGCCGCCTGCGGCGCACGATCAGCCGCTGGGCCAGCCCCGACGACCGGTACGCCCGCGACCTGCGCGCCACCCACGTCGGTGCCGGTGACTGCTGCATCGCCGACGCCCCCGACCGCCGGCCCGTGACCCTCCAGGGCACCGTCCGCACCATCACGGTGCGCCCGCGCGGCGGCGTACCCGCGCTGGAGGCCGAGCTGTACGACGGCTCCGGGGTCCTGACCATCGTGTGGCTCGGCCGGCGCCGGATCGCCGGCATCGACCCCGGGCGCTCGCTGCAGGTCCAGGGCCGCATCGGTGTCCACGACGGCGCCCGGGTCATCTACAACCCGCGCTACGAGCTGAAGTCGTCATGACCGAACCCACGCCCGCGCCCACCGTCGCGACCGTTGAGGCGCTGGTCCGCCAGCAGATGTCGACTGCGCTCGGCGGCCGACGCGGCATGCTCGAGGCCGCGGTGCCGGGGCTGGCCTTCACGTTCGTGTGGCTGCCCACCAAGGACCTCACGCTCGCCCTGACCGTCTCGCTCGTCCTCGCGGGCATCGAGCTCGCGGTCCGGCTGGTGCAGCGCAGCACGCTCCAGTTCGTGCTCAACGCGGTCTTCTCGATCGCCATCGGCTACGCCTTCGTGCGCATCGCCGCCAGCTCCGGCGGCTCGGAGGACGAGCAGGCCCTGGCGTTCTTCCTGCCGGGCATCCTCTACAGCCTGGCCTACACGATCCTGCTCGTCGGGTCGTGCGTCGCCCGCTGGCCCGCGGTCGGGTTCATGCTCGGCAGCGTCACCGGCGACCCCACGGCGTGGCACGCCGACAAGCAGGTCGTCCGGCTCTGCTCGCGCCTCACGCTGCTGCTGGCCGCCCCCGGCGCCGTCGGCGTCGCCCTGCAGGGCCCCGTGTGGGTGCTCGGCTGGCAGGGGGCCATCGGCACCGGCACGGCGGTGGCGATCATCGCCGGCCTGCGCTACGGCCTCGGCTGGCCGCTGCGCATCGCGTCGTGGTCGGCCATGGTCTGGCTGCTCGCCCGCAACGCCACCCCGCTCGAGCCCGCCGAGGACCCCGACGGACAGCGCGGCCTCACCGCCTGAGGCCGGGGCTCGAGGCTCGCTCCGCTCGCACCCCGGCCAACGAACGGCCCTCGACCGGCCGAGGTGCGCCCCGCCCTAGGGCGACGGGTGCGAGGACGGCGCCAGCAGCCGCTCGAGCTCGTCCTCGAGCTCGGCCGGGACCACGAAGAGCAGCTCGTCGCCGGACTCGACCGGCTGCTCGCCGTCGGGCACGTAGACCTGGCCGTCGCGCAGGATCGTCACCAGCGCGCAGTTCTCGGGGAACGGGATGAGGCCGACCGGCTTGCCGACGTACGGCGAGTCGGCGGGCAGGGTCATCTCCACCAGGTTGGCGTTGCCCTGGCGGAAGGTGAACAGCCGCACCAGGTCGCCGACCGAGACCGCCTCCTCGACCAGTGCCGACATGATGCGCGGGGTCGAGACGTTGACGTCGACGCCCCAGGCCTCGGTGAACAGCCACTCGTTGCTCGGGTGGTTGACCCGGCCGACGGTGCGCGGCACCCCGAACTCGGTCTTGGCCAGCAGCGAGGTCACCAGGTTGACCTTGTCGTCGCCGGTTGCGGCGATGACCACGTCGCACCGGTCGAGGCGCGCCTCCTCCAGCGAGGACAGCTCGCAGGAGTCGGCCAGCAGCCACTCGGCGTCGGGCACCCGGTCGGGCTGCACCGAGCGGGCGCTCTTGTCGATGAGCAGGACCTCGTGGCCGTTCTGGATGAGCTCGCGGGCGATGGAGCGCCCCACGGCGCCCGCCCCGGCGATGGCGACCCTCATGCGTGCTCCTCCGGCCCGTCCTTGATGACCCTGAAGACCCGGCTCGCGTCCTTCTCGCGCATGACGAGGTGGAGCAGGTCGTTCTCCTGGATGACCGTGTCGCGGTCGGGCAGCATGCCCTCGCCGAGCCGGTCGATCCACGCGATGCGCGCCCCCGACTGCGCCTGCAGCGCGATGGTGCGGTGGCCCACCCACACCTCGGGCACGGTGACGTGGTCGACGCGGATAGCGCCGCTGGGGTCGCGGAAGTCGGGCTCGGCCCCGGCGGGCAGCAGCCGGCGCAGCACCTGGTCGGAGGTCCACTTCACCGTGGCGACCGTGGTGATGCCGAGCCGCTGGTAGACCTCGGCGCGCCCCGGGTCGTAGATGCGGGCCACGACCTGCTGGATGCCGAACTGCTCGCGCGCCACCCGGGCGGCGATGATGTTGGAGTTGTCGCCGCTGGAGACCGCGGCGAACGCGTCGGCCCGCTTGATGCCGGCCTTCTCGAGGACCTGCTGGTCGAAGCCGTAGCCGGTCACCTTCTCACCGTTGAACCCCGGCCCCAGCCGTCGGAAGGCGTCGGGCTCGCTGTCGATCACGGCGACGGTGTGGTTGCGGTCCTCGAGGGAGCGGGCCAGGGTCGAGCCGACCCGGCCGCAGCCCATGATCACGACGTGCACTGCGTCAGACTAGTCGCCGCGGCGGCTGCCCGACGGCGGGCCGCGGGTGTCGAGCCGCTGGGGCGCGGCACCGGCGGCCGCACTGTCTTCCGCCGGGGTGGTCGTTGCGTCGGCCGCCGGCACCACGCCCCCGACGCGGCTCGCCGTCCCGCGGCCCGGCGCCGGGCGCCAGCGCCGCCGCGGCGACGGGCTTCGCTCCGCGCGGGAGCCGGTGAGCTGGCACCTGGTGTCGGCTCGCTGCCGGCGTCGCTGTCGGCGTCGCTGCCGTCCTCGGAGCCGCGCGTCGGCGGGATGGGGGCGGCGGGTCGCGGCTGCCGTACGCTCCTCGCTCGTGGGTGTCGGCGACGTCTCGAAGCGGATCCTGCTCGGACGCAAGCTCCGGAGCGCGCAGCTGGGGGAGACCCTGCTGCCCAAGCGCATCGCCTTCCCCATCTTCGCCAGCGACGCGCTGTCGTCGGTGGCCTACGCCCCCGACGAGATCTTCATCATCTTGTCGCTGGCCGGCATCAGCGCCTACGCCTTCTCGTGGTGGGTGGCGATCGCGGTCGCCATCGTGATGCTCGCCGTGGTCGGGTCCTACCGGCAGACCGTGCACGCCTACCCCAGCGGTGGCGGTGACTACGAGGTCGCCACGGTCAACCTCGGCCGCAACGCCGGCGTGACGGTCGCGGCCGCGCTGATCGTCGACTACGTCCTGGTCGTCGCGGTGTCGCTGTCCTCGGCCGCCCAGTACGCCGCCTCGGCGATCAGCCCGCTGGCCGAGCACGAGGCCACGGTGGCGGTGGTGCTCACCGCCTTCCTCACCGTGATGAACCTGCGCGGCGTGCGGGAGTCGGGCACGTCGTTCGCGGCGCCGGCGTACCTGTTCATGCTCGGCATCGCCGGCATGTGCCTGTGGGGGCTCTTCCGCGACCTCACCGGCAGCCTGCCCCAGGCCGCGAGCTCCGACCTGCGGATCGTCGAGGCCGAGGGCTACGAGGGCACGATCACCACGATCGCGCTCGTCTTCCTCGTCGCCCGCGCGTTCTCCTCCGGCTGCGCCGCGCTGACCGGGGTCGAGGCCATCTCCAACGGCGTGCCGGCGTTCCAGCGGCCCAAGAGCCGCAACGCCGCCTCGACCCTGGCGCTGCTCGGCCTGGTCGCGATCACGTTCATGCTCGGGGTCGTGACGCTGGCCCGCGAGATGGGCGTCAAGTACGTCGACCCCCACGAGCTCGAGCGGCTGACGTACGCCGACGGCTCGCCGCTCCCGGCCGACTACGACCAGCCGACGCTGATCGCCCAGATCGCCCGGGGCGTCTTCGACCACTTCCCGCCGGGCTTCTACTTCGTGGTCATCGTGACCGGGGTGATCCTGGTGCTGGCGTCCAACACCGCCTTCAACGGGTTCCCGGTGCTGGGCTCCATCCTGGCCCGCGACGGCTTCGCCCCGCGCGCGCTCGGGTCGCGCGGCGACCGGCTCGCCTACTCCAACGGCATCGTGTTCCTCGCCGTCATGGCGATCGTGCTGATCGTGGCCTTCGACGCCCAGGTGACGCGGCTGATCCAGCTCTACATCGTCGGCGTCTTCGTCTCCTTCAACCTCAGCCAGCTCGGCATGATGCGCCACTGGAGCAGGCTGCTGTCCTCCGAGCAGGACCCCTCCGAGCGCCGGCGGATGCAGCGCTCGCGCCTGATCAACGCCGTCGGCCTCTCGCTCACCGCGGCGGTGCTCGTCGTCGTGCTGCTGACCAAGTTCCTGGCCGGCGCCTGGATCACGATCCTGGCCATGGGCACGTTCTTCATGCTCATGAAGGCGATCCGCCGCCACTACGACAACGTGGCCGAGGAGCTCGTCGCCGACGAGGGCGACCGGGCGATGCCGACCCGGGTGCACGCCATCGTCCTGGTCTCCAAGATCCACAAGCCGACGCTGCGGGCGGTCGCGTTCGCCAAGGCCTCGCGGCCCAACGTGCTCGAGGCGATCTACGTCGCGAGCGACCCCGCCGAGACCAACGCGCTCGTCGACGAGTGGGACCGGCGCAACCTCGGCGTCCCGCTCAAGCTGCTGCACTCGCCCTACCGCGAGCTCGTCAACCCGATCGTCGCCTACGCGACCGAGATCCGTCGGGCCAACCCCCGCGGCGTCGTGGCGGTCTACATCCCCGAGTACGTCGTCGGGCGCTGGTGGGAGCAGCTGCTGCACAACCAGACCGCGCTGCGCCTCAAGGGCCGCCTGCTGTTCACCCCGGGCGTCATGGTCACCTCGGTGCCCTACCAGCTGCGCTCCTCGCAGGTCGCGGTCGAGCGCGAGGAGCGCAGCCACCGGGTCAAGGCCGGCGACCTGCGCAGCGGCAACGTCGACGACCGCCGGTGACGCCCCAGCCCGACCGCCCCGACCGCCGACCCGACCGCCGGCGCAGCCGGCAGCCCCGGGCGCGCGCCCCGCGCGGCGCCTCCGTGGTCGGCCGCGAGCTCGAGGTCGAGGTGGGCCCGGTCGGCCACGGGGGGTTCTGCGTGGCCCGGCACGAGGGCCGCGCGGTGTTCGTGCGCCACGCGCTGCCGGGGGAGCGGGTGGTGGCCCGGATCACCGAGGGCACCGAGGGCGACCGGTTCTGGCGCGCCGACGCGGTGTCGGTCCTCGACGCCTCGCCGCACCGGGTCACCCCGCCCTGCCCGTACGCCGGCCCCGACGCCTGCGGCGGGTGCGACCTCCAGCACGTCGCCCTGCCCCACCAGCGCGAGCTGAAGGCGGCGGTCGTGGTCGAGCAGCTGCGCCGCGTCGCCGGGCTCGACGTGGAGGTCGTCGTGGAGGAGGTGCCCGGCGACCACCCCGCCGGTTCGGGCCTCGGGTGGCGCACCCGCCAGCGCTACGCCCGGCTGCCCGACGGCGGCCGGGCGATGCGCAAGCACCGCTCCCACGACCTGGTCCCGGTCGAGGCGTGCCTGCTGGAGTCGCCCGTCCCGGCCCGCCACGAGGTCCGCGGCCTCGACTACGAGGTCGCCGACGGCGGGTTCTGGCAGGTGCACCCGGGTGCACCGGAGGTGCTCCTCGGCGCCGTCCTCGACGCCCTCGACCCGCGCCCCGGCGAGGCCGCCCTCGACCTGTACGCCGGCGTGGGGCTCTTCGCGCGGTTCCTGGCCGAGCGGGTCGGCGACCCCGCCCGGGTGACGATGGTGGAGGGCGACGCCTCCGCGTCGTCGTACGCCCGGCAGAACGTGCCGGGCGCCACCGCGCTGTCCGGCGACGTCGCCACCGTCCTGGCCGGCCTCCCGGTCGAGCCCGTCGACCTGGTCGTGCTCGACCCGCCCCGCGAGGGCGCCCGCCGCGCCGCGGTCGAGCAGGTCGTGGCCCGCGCGCCGCGGGCCGTCGCGCACGTGGCCTGCGACCCGGCCGCGCTCGCCCGCGACGTCGCGCTCTTCGCCGAGCACGGCTACGCGCTGCGCACGCTGCGGGCCTTCGACCTCTTCCCGATGACCCACCACGTGGAGTGCGTGGCCCTGCTCGAGCCCACGCCGGCCTGAGCCCTGGCCGACGGGGCTAGCGTCGAGGTCATGACGCAGACCTCGGGCAAGACCTGGTTCATCACCGGCGCCTCGCGCGGCTTCGGCCGCGAGTGGACGATCGCCGCCCTCGAGCGCGGTGACCGCGTCGCGGCCACCGCGCGCGACACCTCCACCCTCGACGACCTCGTGGCGACGTACGGCGACGCGCTGCTGCCCCTGCAGCTCGACGTCACCGACCGCGCCGCGGACTTCGCGGCCGTCCAGCGGGCCGCGGACCACTTCGGCCAGCTCGACGTGGTCGTCAACAACGCCGGCTACGGCCACTTCGGCTTCGTGGAGGAGCTGACCGAGGAGGAGTTCCGGGCCCAGCTGGAGACCAACGTGTTCGGGGCGATGTGGGTGACCCAGGCGGCGCTGCCGATCATGCGCGAGCAGGGGTCGGGCCACGTCCTTCAGGTCTCCTCCATCGGCGGTATCTCGGCCTTCCCGCTGGTCGGCGCCTACCACGCCTCGAAGTGGGCGCTGGAGGGCTTCTCCCAGGCCCTGGCCCAGGAGGTCGCGGGCTTCGGCGTCAAGGTCACGATCATCGAGCCGGGCGGGTTCGCCACCGACTGGGGCGGGTCGTCGGCCTCGCACTCCGAGCGGCTGCCGGCCTACGAGGAGCTGTTCGAGCAGGTCGCGGAGCAGCGCAGCAAGAGGGTCGGCACCCCGGGCGACCCGCAGGCCTCGGCCACGGCCGTGCTCCGCCTCGTCGACGCCGACGAGCCGCCGCTGCGGGCCTTCCTCGGCGAGGCGCCGCTGGGCATCGCCCGCGCCGACTACGAGTCGCGGCTGGCCGAGTGGGAGGCCTGGCAGGACAATGCGGTGGCCGCGCAGGGCTGACCGGCCGGTCGGGGGAGCCCGGTCGGGGGCGCGGGCGGCCGGACGTCTTGGTCCGGGCTGCCAGGCTCGGCACGTCCCCACCCCCGACGGAAGGCCCCCGATGCCCATCTCGCTCGACAAGGTCCAGTCCACCGCCCCCGGTCTCGTCGACCTGGCCAAGACGGCCAAGGTCAGCCTCGAGAAGCGCAACCTCTTCGGCAGCCGCGCCAAGGTCGCGGTGGTCATGGACTACAGCGGGTCGATGTCGCGGGAGTACAAGGAGGGCCGCGTGCAGCGGCTCACCGAGCGCATCCTGGCCCTGGCGACCCAGCTCGACGACGACGGCGCGATCGACTTCTTCGTCTTCGACACCACCGCCGCCCACCTCGGCGAGGTCCCGCTCGACAACTACGCCGGCGCGGTCGACCGGCTCACCGCGGGCCGCCGGATGGGCACCACCGACTACGCCGGTGCGTTCCGCGCGGTGCGCGACCACTTCGGCTTCCCGCCGCCGCAGCCGGCGCAGAAGAAGGGGCTCTTCGGCCGGAAGAAGAAGGTCGAGGGCGCGATCGACGTGCAGGTGCCCGCCGGTCAGCAGCCGGCGCCCGAGCCCGTGTTCGCCATCTTCCTCACCGACGGCGCGCCCAACTCCAAGCCCCAGGCCGTCCAGGCGCTGATCGAGGTCTCCACGGCCCCGATCTTCTGGAAGTTCCTCTCGATCGGGCGGGAGTCCTTCGAGTTCCTGCAGCGGCTCGACGACCTCGAGGAGCGGGTCGTCGACAACGCCGACTACAAGCCCATCGGCTCCATCGACGCGCTGTCCGACGAGCAGCTCATCGACGCGCTGCTCGACGAGTACGGCGAGTACGTCGCCGAGGCGCGGCGACTCGGCCTGCTCGCCTGAGCACGGCCCGACGCGGCCTGTCAAGGCCCGTCGGTGCCATGTGGTCGGTCATCAGGCCTCCTACCGTCCGGGCTCCGCAGCCCACCAGGACCAGGAGACACCCATGACCGCCCGCCCGACCTCCCGCACCCGCGCCCTCACCTACGCCAACGTCACCGCCACCCTCGCCCTCGCCGTCGCGCTCGGCGGCGGGGGCGCGGCGGTCGCGGCCGGGGTCGCCAAGAACTCCGTGGGGTCCGCCCAGATCAAGACCGGCGCCGTCAAGACGTCCGACCTCGCCGCCGGCGCCGTGACCTCCAAGAAGGTCAAGGACGGCTCGGTGACCGGGGGTGACGTCAAGGACGGCTCGCTCACCGGCGCCGACGTCGTCGAGTCCACGCTCGACCTGTCCGGCACCCGTGCGGGCAACGTGCTCTCCGCGGTCGTCGAGGGCAACGGGACCCTCGTCCCCGGCCAGTCCAACGGCGCGGTGAGCGCCAGCAGGGTGGGGGCTGGCGTCTACAACGTGCTCTTCGGCACCGACGTGAGCGACTGTGCGTACGTCGCCTCGCTCGGACAGCCCGGCGGGACCGGGTTCCCGCCGAGCGGTGACGCCGGCGTCACCGGTCTGGAGAACAAGCCCGCCGGCCTGTTCGTCGTGGCCTACAACCAGGCCGGCGCCACGGCCGACCGGCCGTTCCACGTCGTCGTCGTCTGCTGACCGAGCGTGTGCGGGCCGCGGGGCTTCGAGGCTCGCTGCGCGCGCACCTCAGCCACCGCGGCCGACCCCACGCTGGCTGAGGTGCGACGAGCGCCAGCGAGGAGCCTCGAAGCCACCGCAGCCGACGTGCCCGGGCCGCGCGAGGACCCGGCGGGCGCTGTGCCCGCACCTCGGCCACCGCGGGTCAGCGGCGGGCGGCGTACACGCGCCGGACGACGTCCTCCACGTCGGGCTCCTCGATCGTGAGGTCGAGGACCTCGGCGCGGCGGGAGACCTCGGCCAGCACCCTCGCGGCCGTGGTGGCGCCGGGGTCGAAGGCCAGGCGCTGGCGCAGGCCGCCCCCCTCGCTGCCGCGGTGGGTGGTGGCCTCGACGTCGACGAGGTCGGGCAGCGGCTCGGCCAGGTCGACGGTGACCACCCGCTCGGCCCCCACGGTCGCGGACAGCCCGGTCAGCGTGCCCTCGAAGACGAGTGAGCCGCGGTCGACGAGCAGGATGCGGTCGCACAGCCGCTCCACGTCGCCCATGTCGTGGGTGGTGAGGACCAGCGTGGTGCCGTGCTCGCGGCGCTCGGCGACGAGGAACTCGCGCAACCGCTGCTTCGAGAGCACGTCGAGCCCGATCGTGGGCTCGTCGAGGATGACCAGGCGGGGGGAGTGCAGCAGGGCTGCCGCCACCTCGGCGCGCATCCGCTGGCCGAGCGAGAGCTGGCGCACCGGCGTACCGAGGAACTCGGCCAGCTCCAGCCGCTCGACCAGCTCGTCGGTGCGCGCCCGCTCCTCGACGGCGTCGAGGGCGTGGATCGCGGCGAGGATGCGGAACGACTCCCGCACCGGCAGGTCCCACCACAGCTGGGTCCGCTGGCCGAACACCACGCCGACCTGGCGGGCCAGCTGCCGGCGGTCGGGCACGGGTCGCAGGCCGCAGGTGTGCACCTCGCCCCGCGTCGGCACGAGGATGCCGGTCAGCATCTTGATGGTGGTGGACTTGCCGGCGCCGTTGGCGCCGATGTAGCCGACCGCCTCGCCGGGTTCGACCCGGACCGTGAGGTCGTCGACCGCGACGAGGGTGCGCCGACGCAGGCCGTCGCGGACCTTGAAGTCGCGCCCCAGCCCGTGGGTCTCGATGATCGCGCTCATCCGCCGCCTCCTTGGTAGTGCCGGGTGCCGAGCCGCCAGCTGACGGCCGCGAACGCCCACGCCCACAGCGCCGCGACCGGCGCCAGCCACCCCACCCAGTCGGGCAGCCCGATCCGGGACGCGCCGTCGAGGCCGAGCAGGGTGACCACGGGCAGGTAGGCGGTGAACGCCATCGGGAAGGCGAAGCCGAAGACGACCAGCAACGGCCGGCCCCAGACCGAGGCGGGCTGCGTGGCGGCGTACCGGCCGCCGTACACGAAGGCGTTGGTGGTCTCGGCGCCGTCGAGCAGGAAGAACTGCGCGCCCGCCGCCCAGACGAACATCGCCGCGAAGGTGACCGGGCCGGAGACGAGCGCGAGGGCGAGCAGGCCCACGGTGTGCGGGTCCCACGACAGGTCGTTGAGCCCGACCGCGACCACCAGCACCGCGAGCGAGACGGCCGCCCGGGCCAGCCGCCGCAGCTGGATGTCGCTGGTCACCAGCTGCAGGAGCAGCGGCTGCGGACGCAGGTAGAACACGTCGAGGGTGCCGGCGCGGAGGTACTCCGGCAGGTTGTCGCAGTGCCCGAAGGCCATGTCGGCCAGGGAGAACGACAGGTCGGCGATGGCGAAGACCAGCAGCACCGCGCGCAGGTCCAGACCCCCGATGCCCTCCACCTGCAGGTAGAGCACCGCGACCTCGGCCAGCTCGACGACCCCGACGAGCAGGCTGCTCAGTGCGTCGACGCGGAAGGAGACGCGGTGGCTGCGCTGGGAGCGGATCCGGGAGGCCAGCACGGCGCGGTACGGCGCGGTGCTCGCGGTCAGGGAGCGGCTCATCCGCCCTGCACCTCCAGCCGCCGGCGTCCGGCCCGGACCAGCAGCTGCCCGGCGACGAGGGTGACGACGAGCCAGCCGACCTGGGCGGCCAGGTGACCGAGCGCGCCGGTGGTGTCGACGCGCCCGGAGAGGATGTCGGTGGGGTACATCAGCATCGAGGGGAACGGCGTCGCGCTGGCCGCCACGACCAGCCAGTCGGGGAAGAACCAGATCGGCAGGTACAGCCCGGCGAAGAACCCCGAGACGATCATGTAGAACAGCTGGACCCCGCGGGTCTCGACCAGCCACAGCCCGACCACGCCGACCAGGAAGACGGTGGTCGCCGAGACGGTGATGGCCAGGAGCACGCTGAGCACGCCGAGGACGGGCGCGACGCCGCCGGCCAGCGGCACACCCACGACCAGCGCGCCGATGGTGAACGTCGGCAGGCCGCGGGGGAGGAAGGTGAACAGCGACCGGCCGACCTCGGTGGCCACGAACGCGCCCTGCACGTCGACCGGTCGCAGGAAGTCGACGACGACGTCACCGGTGCGGATGCGCTCGGCCAGGTCGTTGCGGCCCATCAGGTTGACCGAGCCGAGCATGGCCTGGCTGACCCAGACGTACGCCGCGACCGCGCCCACGTCGTACCCCTCGAGTGAGCCGTCGGCGGCGCGGACGGCAGCGAGGAGGAGCGCCACCTTGAGGAACCCGAAGGTCGTGTTGGCGACGAGCCCGCCGAGGGCGGCGAGCCGGTAGGTCGACTGGCGCCGGAACCCCGCGACCACGAGGCGGCGGTAGACCCGGGTCCCGTGACGCACAAGCGCGAGAACCTACCCCGCCGGGCCGGGCAGCACCAGCGACGGGCATGTCCTCTCGACGTCATGTATCTTGACATCAAGAGATTGCCCGTGGCCGGGACCCGGACACGACCAAGGCTGCCCTTACTACCGCTGCCCACCGGGGCGGCGGCAGGATGGGGGAGCCACCCGAGCACCCCGAGGAGACGGTTGATGCCCAGCAAGGACAGCTTCGGCGCCAAGAGCACGCTTGACGTGGACGGCGCGTCGTACGAGATCTTCCGCCTCGACGCGGTGAGCGGTGACGGCCTCGACGTCGCCAGCCTCCCGTTCAGCCTCAAGGTGTTGCTGGAGAACCTGCTGCGCACCGAGGACGGCGCCGACATCACCGCCGAGGACATCAAGGCCCTGGCCGGGTGGAACGCCGACGCGCAGCCCGACAAGGAGATCCAGTTCACGCCGGCCCGCGTGATCATGCAGGACTTCACCGGCGTCCCCTGCGTCGTCGACCTCGCCACCATGCGCGAGGCCATGGCCGACCTCGGCGGCGACCCGACCCGCATCAACCCGCTCGCGCCCGCCGAGATGGTCATCGACCACTCCGTGATCGCCGACGTCTTCGGCACCCCCGAGGCCTTCGAGCGCAACGTCGAGATCGAGTACGAGCGCAACCGCGAGCGCTACCAGTTCCTGCGCTGGGGCCAGGGCGCCTTCGACGACTTCAAGGTCGTCCCCCCGGGCACCGGCATCGTCCACCAGGTCAACATCGAGCACCTGGCCCGCACGGTCTTCACGCGCGAGGTCGACGGCGTGCTGCAGGCCTACCCCGACACCTGCGTCGGCACCGACTCCCACACCACCATGGTCAACGGCATCGGCGTCGTCGGCTGGGGCGTCGGCGGCATCGAGGCCGAGGCCGCGATGCTCGGCCAGCCCGTCTCCATGCTCATCCCGCGCGTCGTCGGCTTCAAGCTCTCCGGCGACCTGCCCGAGGGCTCCACCGCCACCGACCTGGTGCTCACCATCACCGAGATGCTGCGCGAGCACGGCGTCGTCGGGAAGTTCGTGGAGTTCTACGGCCCCGGCGTCTCCGCGCTGCCGCTGGCCAACCGCGCCACCATCGGCAACATGAGCCCCGAGTTCGGCTCGACCATCGCGGTCTTCCCGATCGACGGCGAGACCATCAAGTACCTCGAGCTCACCGGCCGGCCGAAGGAGCAGCTCGCGCTCGTCGAGGCCTACGCCAAGGAGCAGGGCATCTGGCACGACCCCGACGCCGAGCCGCGCTACTCCGAGAGGCTCGAGCTCGACCTGGCCACGGTCGTCCCCTCCATCGCCGGCCCCAAGCGGCCGCAGGACCGCGTCTCGCTCTCCGACGCCAAGCAGTCCTTCCGCGGTGCCCTGGCCAACTACGTCGAGGCCGAGGAGGACGGGTACGACGAGTCGGTCGCCGAGACCTTCCCGGCCAGCGACCCCGCCACCAGCAACGGCCACGGCGAGTCCGCCCCGCCGACCGACCACCTCTCGGCCACGCCGAAGGACGGCGGCCGGCCCAGCGACCCGATCGAGGTCACGCTCGAGGACGGCACCACGTTCACCCTCGACCACGGCGCGGTGACGATCGCCTCGATCACCTCCTGCACCAACACCTCCAACCCCTCGGTGATGATCGGCGCGGCCCTGCTGGCCAAGAAGGCCGTCGAGAAGGGCCTGCAGCGCAAGCCGTGGGTCAAGACGACCCTCGCCCCGGGCTCGCAGGTGGTCTCCGACTACTACGAGAAGGCCGGCCTGACGCCGTACCTCGACAAGCTGGGGTTCAACCTCGTCGGCTACGGCTGCGTGACCTGCATCGGCAACTCGGGCCCGCTCATCCCCGAGGTCTCCGCCGCGGTGCAGGAGAAGGACCTCGCGGTCGTCTCGGTGCTCTCGGGCAACCGCAACTTCGAGGGCCGCATCAACCCCGACGTGAAGATGAACTACCTCGCCTCGCCGCCGCTCGTGGTGGCCTACGCGCTGGCCGGGTCGATGGACGTCGACCTGTTCAACGACGCGCTCGGCCAGGACGAGGACGGCAACGACGTCTTCATGCGTGACATCTGGCCCTCGCCGCAGGAGGTCGAGGAGGTCATCGCCTCGGCGATCTCCTCCGACATGTTCGACTCCTCCTACGCCGACGTGTTCGCCGGCGACGAGCGGTGGCGCTCGCTGCCCACGCCCGAGGGCAAGACGTTCGACTGGGACCCCGAGTCGACCTACGTCCGCAAGCCCCCGTACTTCGACGGCATGCCCGACGAGCCGGAGCCGGTCTCCGACATCGTCGGCGCCCGGGTGCTGCTCAAGCTGGGCGACTCGGTCACCACCGACCACATCAGCCCCGCGGGCGCGATCAAGAAGGACAGCCCGGCCGGCACCTACCTCGCCGAGCACGGCGTCGAGCAGCGTGACTTCAACTCCTACGGCTCGCGCCGTGGCAACCACGAGGTCATGATCCGCGGCACCTTCGCCAACATCCGCCTGCGCAACCAGCTCGCGCCCGGCACCGAGGGCGGCTTCACCCGCGACTTCACCGAGTCCGACGGCCCGGTCACCACGGTCTACGACGCCGCCCAGAAGTACGCCGAGGCCGGCACCCCGCTCGTCGTGCTGGCGGGCAAGGAGTACGGCTCGGGCAGCTCGCGCGACTGGGCCGCCAAGGGCACCGCGCTGCTCGGCGTCAAGGCCGTCATCGCCGAGTCCTACGAGCGCATCCACCGCTCCAACCTGATCGGCATGGGTGTCCTGCCGCTGCAGTTCCCCGCCGGCAAGACCGCTGACGACCTGGGGCTCACCGGCGCCGAGGTCATCAGCATCAGCGGTGTCACCACGCTCAACGACGGCGAGACGCCCCGCACCGTCACCGTGCGCGTCGAGCCCGCCCCGGGCACCGACCAGGCCCACGGCGAGACCAGCGAGTTCGAGGCCACCGTGCGCATCGACACCCCCGGCGAGGCCAACTACTTCCGCAACGGCGGCATCATGCAGTACGTGCTGCGCAGCCTGCGCGCGAAGGGCTGAGCCTCCCGCGCCACCCGCACGACCCACGCCGTCGCCCCGGTCCCCGCTTCGCGCGGGTGGCCGGGGCGTCGGCGTCTAGCGTCCGCCCGGGCCGGGGTGGGATCGGCGAGCTGTCGTCTGGTTCCTGGGGCGCCTGGGGTGGCTGTGGCTGAAGTGACTTGAGAGTCTCTTGTGCGGGGCGCGGAAACCCCGGTCGACCGGGGATTCCTCCATCTGGCCAGGGCATTCATGCGCTTGGCGGGCATTGCATTGCCCGTCGAGCGCAGGAAGAGCCTGTCCAGTCGGCCCCGCCGCCGCCGACGGCGGGACGGAACGGTCGGCCGCGCGCACCGTGGAGGTGGTGCAGACCACCCTCGGGTGGTCGTAGCCCCCGCCGCGCGTCCGCGTTGACGTGGTGTGAGCACCCGCCGTCCGGTCCCGCCCGTCCTGGTCCTGGGCACGGTCCTGGTCGTGCTCGGCGGGGCGCTGCACCTGGCCGGCTCCGTCCCCCTCGCGGTGGGCCTGACGCTGCTCGGCGGGCTGCTGGTGGTCCTGGTCGCGGCCGCGGTGCGTCCGGTGGCGCGACCAGAGCGCAGCCGCCCCGGGAGCCCGAGGGACGTCCGCGCGCGGAGCTGACCGGCACGCCGCACCGCCGGAGTTGCCGACGTGGCGACGCTCCTCGCGCGACGATGGGCCGGTGCGCCTTCCCCACCTCCTGCTGCTCCTCGCGCTCGCCGTCGGGGTGACCGCCTGCGGCGACGACGAGCCGTCCGCGACGCCGACCTCCGCCGCGCCGACCCCCTCGCCCAGCGAGCCCACGTCCGAGCCGACGACCGAGCCCACGAGCGAGCCGCCGACCAGCGAGCCCTCGATGAGCGTGTCGCCCGTCGAGCCCAGCGACGAGCCGACGACCGAGCCCGCCCCCGAGCCCACGCAGGCCCCCACCACCGCGCCGCCGGTCGAGCCGACCCGGCCGCCGGGCTCGACCGCGCCGTCGTCGTACGCCGAGGCGCGGGCGCTCATCGACACCGCCGGCGGGCAGCCGCAGCAGCTGGAGCGGTTCCGGACGCCCACCAGCAGCTACTGCCTGGTCGACTACGGGCCGCTCGTCGGGTGCGAGCTGCGGCGCGGCGGGATCCCCGACCCGGCGTACTGCGGGGACGGGCCGACCCAGAACATCGGACGCATCCTGTTCGACGAGCTCAGCGGGAAGCCGACGCCGGAGTGCAACTCCGACACCGTGCGCGAGCCCGGCGCGCCGCGGTTGCCGGCGGGCTCGGTCGTGGCGGCCAACGGCGTCGAGTGCCTCGTCGAGGCCGACGCCGTGCTGTGCGTGCAGCCCTCGCGGCGGTCCGGGTTCTACCTCGGCGGCGACGACTACTCGACCTTCACCTCCTGAGGTGCCGGGCGCTGCCCGGGAGGTGTCGGTGGCGGTCGGTAGCGTGGCCGCATGATCGTCGCCTTCAGCATCAGCCCGGCCACCGGTGACGCCGAGGGCGGTGTGGCCGAGGCGGTCGCGGCCGCCGTGCGCGTCGTCCGCGAGTCCGGCCTGCCCCACGAGACCAACGCGATGTTCACCAACATCGAGGGCGAGTGGGACGAGGTGATGGATGTCGTCAAGCGTGCCGTCGACGTCGTCGCCGCCGTCTCGCCACGGGTCAGCCTGGTCCTCAAGGCCGACGTGCGCCCGGGTCGGACGGGTGAGATGACCGCCAAGCTGGAGCGGCTCGAGCAGGCCCTCGACCAGTCGTGATCACCCGCACCCGCCGCTACAGCACCGGCGGCCACGAGGTCGTCGTCGACCTGACGGCCGACGTCTCGTCGTTCATCGCCTCGACCGGCCAGCAGGAGGGCCTCCTGCAGGTCTTCGTCCCGCACGCCACCTGCGGCATCGCCATCATCGAGACCGGCGCGGGCTCCGACGACGACCTGCTCGCCGCGCTCGGCGACCTGCTGCCCGCCGACGACCGCTGGCGCCACCGGCACGGCAGCCCGGGCCACGGGCGCTCCCACGTGATGCCGGCCATCGTCCCGCCCCACGCGACCGTCCCCGTCCTCGAGGGCCGTCTCGCGCTCGGCACGTGGCAGAGCATCTGCCTGGTCGACCTCAACGTCGACAACGACGTGCGCGAGGTCCGGTTCAGCCTGCTGGGGTGAGGCCGGTGGTCCGGGTCGAGGCGTGCGAGGACGAGGCAGCCCTGGGGGCGGCCGCGGAGCTCCTCGCCGAGTACCGCGGTCACTACGCCGCCGACCCGGCCGCCCCGCGCGCCGTCCTCGACTGGCTGGTCGAGGTGGTCGGCTCCGGGATGCTCGCGGTGGTCGTGGCGCGGGACGACGAACCGGGGGAGCCGGGTCCGGTCGGGTTGGCCACGACCCACGTCGTGCCCGCGACGCTCGCCCTCGGCCGGTCCTGGCAGCTGCGCGACCTGTACGTGCGACCGTCGGCCCGCCGGCGCGGGGTGGCGGGCGCTCTCGTCGCCGCCGTGCGGACGGCGGCCGAGGAGGCCGGAGCGACGCGGCTGTCCCTGGTCACCGAGGACGACAACCAGGCGGCTCTGCGCCTCTACGCGCACCTCGGGTTCGCGCCGGTCGAGGGACTGACCAGCCTCGGCGTCGACCTGCGCCCCTCGTCGTCCACCTGGGCCTGACGGGCCTGGCGGTCGAACACGTGTTCGATTACGATGGGCTCATGGCCGCTCTTCCCCCTGGGCTCGACGAGACCGCCGTGCTCGCGGGTGCGCGGGCACGGGTCGAGGTGGTCGCGTGACGGCCGGGTACGCCCCGCCGGGGTGGCCCGCGGGGGTCCGTCCGCCCGACACCCCCGAGTGGGAGCGCACCGCCGAGGCGTGGCTGCTCGACCTGTGCCCGCCGGAGTACCGCGGCTACGCACCGCTGCGTCGGCACCGCGCGCTGCTGGCCCGGTTCGCCGTGTTGCACGTCGAGGGCATGCAGGCTGCGGTCAAGCGGGGGCTCAGCGAGGCTCGCGGGGCGCTGCGCGACGTCGCCCCGCCCGACGTGGTCGGTGCCGCCGTGGCGACCTGGCTCACCGAGGACGCCCGGCTGCTCGGCGTACGACGGGAGGTCGGGCTGGTCGAGGACGCGTTGCGCGGCCGCCGGTTCCGGGCGCAGCTCTGAGGACCCGCCGTGGTCGGATGGGGGCGTGACGGAGCCGAGGCTGAGGCAGGCGGTGCGGGCGCTGGTGATCGACGACGACGACCACGTGCTCCTGGTGCACTTCGACGCCGAGGGCCGATGGGTGCCGGGCGGGTTCTGGTCGTGCCCCGGTGGCGGGATGGAGCCGGGAGAAGAGCCCGAGGCCGCGCTGAGGCGCGAGCTGTGGGAGGAGGTCGGCCTGGCCGACCCCGACGTCCAGGGCGCGGTGTGGCGCCTGACCCGCTTCTTCGAGCTGCACGGCTTCGACGGGCAGACCGACGTGACCTACCTGGTCCGCACACCGCGCTTCGAGCCCCGACCCCAGGTCGACCTCGAGGCGGAGGGGGTCAGCGGGGTGCGCTGGTTCAGCCCGGCCGAGCTGGCGCAGGGAGCGGTCACCTTCAGCCCACGCGACCTCGAGGACCAGCTCGCCCGGGTGCTCGCCGACGGCGTGCCGGCCGAGGTCCGCGAGATCCCGGCGATCTGAGCCCGACGACGGGTCAGCGCAGCGGGTCGGCCGACCCGAGGCGCCACAGCGCGAGCCCGCGCACCCCGAGCCGCGCCGCGAGGGCCTGGCGCTTCCGCAGCGACCGTGCGTCGGCCCACCACAGCACCCGTCCACCCGGCAGCCGGGCCGACCACTCGCCGGCCCGCGGGTGCCACACCGGCCGGACACCGGCGCGCGCGGCCTGCGCGCGGGCCCGGGCGGGCGTGACGGTCCAGCCGCGCCCGGAGCGGGTCCAGGCGTAGCCGTAGCCGGCGGTGCCCAGGTCGATCCGGTCGCGCGGCACGACCCGCGCCAGCGTCGCCACGGCCCGCCGTTGCCAGGGCAGGGCGCCCACCGGGCCGGGGCCGGACCAGCCCGGTCCGTGCTGGTCGTAGGCCATCAGCTCGACGCGGTCGACCACCGCGGCCAGGCCGCGCAGGTCGTAGCCCCGGTCGCGATAGCCCGCCAGCGAGCCCGACGCGCTGATGTCGATCGTGACCGTCGACCCCGCCGGCAGCGCCGACCGGACGGCCCGGCACAGCGCGACCAGCCCGGCCGCGTCGCCGCGCCGGACGAGCTCGAGGTCGACGTCGACCCCGCCCCAGCCGCCGGCCCGCGCCAGCGCACCGAGGCGACGGGCGACCGCGGCGATCCGGTCGGGGTCGGACAGCAGCCGGTGCAACCGGACGGGGTCGAAGCCGTCGAGCCGGTCGGAGTAGTTGCTCACCAGCAGCGCGGTCCGCAGGCCCAGGGACGAGGCCCGTCGCGCCTGGCGCACCGCGTCGGGGGCCGGGGCGGTCACGCCGCGGCCGTCGGCCCGGAGCGCCGCGCCCACGACGGTCAGGGTCGAGATCGCCGGGGCGTCCCGGCGGAGGCGGTCGAGCGGGTAGGAGCCGTAGGCGTACGCCGTCAACGGGAGGACGGTCGGGGCGGACCGGACCGGGGACGAGGCCGGGACCGGTGCCGCCGGCACGAGCACGGCCGAGCCGAGGACGACCGGGAGCACGAGGGCGAGGAGGCGACGCAGCACGCCCGCCAGGGTGGCACGCCGGTGTGGCAGGGTGGCGGACGTGCCGACGTTCGCCTGCGTGGTCCTCGTCGACCCGCGGGGGTGGGTGCTGCTGCAGGAGCGCGACGAGCACGCGCCGATCGATCCCGAGTGCTGGGGCATGTGCGGCGGGCACGTCGAGCCGGGGGAGGGCCTCGAGGAGGCCGCCCACCGCGAGCTCGAGGAGGAGACCGGCCTGCGGCTCGACCCGGGGGCGCTGCGCCACCACGCGACGTACGACGTCTTCCACGAGCACTACGGCTCCGTCGACCCGGTCCACGTGTACGTCGGCGCGGTCGACCTGACCGATGCCGACGTCGAGTGCCACGAGGGCCGCCGCATCGTCTTCGTCGACCCCGCCACCGTGCCCAGGCTGCGCCTCACGCACTCCGCCGCCGCCGCGCTGCCCGACCTGCTCGGCAGCGAGGCCCACCGCGAGCTGCGCTGGCGGGCGCACGGACCCACCACCTACGCCTGCGTGGCCCTCGTCGACGGTCGCGGCCGGGTGCTGCTGCAGGAGCGCGACGAGCACGCGCCGGTGGCGCCGGAGACGTGGTCGTTCCCGGGCGGCGGGCTCGAGCCGGGGGAGTCGTACGCCGACGCGGCCCGCCGCGAGCTCGCCGAGGAGACCGGGGTGGAGCTCGCGCTCGACGACCTGCGCCGCGTCGGCGCGGGCCCGCACGCCGTCGCGGTCTCGGCCGAGGGCCCGGAGGCGAGCTTCGAGGTCTGGGCCGCGCGCACCGACGTCACCGACGACGAGGTCGAGTGCCGCGAGGGCCGGCAGATGGTCTTCGTCGACCCCGACCACGCGCGGACGCTGCCGCTGTCCCGGGCCACCGCCGTGGTGCTGCCCGGCTTCCTGACCTCCGACCTCTACCGGGAGCTGACCGCATGACCGCCCACCAGCTGGCCGTCCACCCCGTCCCCGCCCGCGGCGCCGAGGACGTCGTCGTCGGCCTGTCCGGCCGCGACGAGGGCGCGGTCTTCACCGGCACCGCGGACGGGTCGGTCTTCCGCGTCTCCCACGACGGGTCGAGAATCGACCTGGTCGCCACCACCCAGGGCCGCCCGCTCGGCCTCGAGGTCGACCTCGACGGCCGGCTGCTGGTCTGCGACGCCCACCGCGGGCTGCTGCGCGTCGACACCCGCAGCGGCGGGGTCGAGGCCGTCGCGGGCGAGATCGCCGGCGTGCCCATGAAGTTCTGCAACAACGCCGCCATCGCCTCCGACGGCACGGTCTGGTTCTCCGACTCCTCGCAGCGGTTCGGCATCGAGAAGTGGAAGGACGACTTCGTCCAGCACACCCGCACCGGCCGACTGTGCCGGCTCGACCTCGACGGCACGGTCACCGTCGTCCTCGACGGCCTGGCCTTCGCCAACGGTGTCGCCCTGTCCCGTGACGAGAGCTTCGTGTGCGTCGCCGAGACCGGCGCCCGCACCGTCGTCCGTCGCTGGCTGACCGGACCCAACGCCGGCATGCGCGACCTGCTGTGCTCCGACCTGCCGGGCTACCCCGACAACATCGCTCGCGGCAGCGACGGGCTCATCTGGGTGACCATCGCCAGCCCGCGCGACCCCGTCGTGGAGAGGCTCCAGACGGCGCCCATGGCGCTGCGGCGCGCGGCGACCCGGCTGCCGGAGCGGCTGCAGCCCGCACCGAAGCGGTCCGTGCACGTCCAGGCCTATGACGACGAGGGCCGCCTGGTGCACGACGTCGACGTCGACGTCGCGCGCCAGCGCACGGCGTACCACATGGTGACGGGGGTGCGGGAGCACGAGGGCCGGGTCTGGATGGGCAGCCTGCACGAGCCCGCGATCGCCGTCGTCGACCTGTAGAAAGGTAACCTCGACCCATGTCCCTGCTCGCGTCGATCACCGGCCCGCGCGACCTCCGAGACCTCGGCGACGACCAGCTCGCCCGGCTCGCCACAGAGATCCGCGACCTCCTCGTGCGCTCGTGTGCGCGCGCAGGCGGGCACCTCGGACCCAACCTCGGCGTCGTCGAGCTGACGCTCGCGGTGCACCGGGTCTTCGACTCCCCGCACGACCGGGTCGTCTTCGACACCGGCCACCAGGCCTACGTGCACAAGATGCTCACCGGCCGGGCCGGCGAGTTCGACGGCCTGCGCACCGAGGGCGGCCTCTCGGGCTACCCGAGCCAGTCCGAGTCGCCCCACGACATCGTCGAGAACTCCCACGCCTCGACCGCGCTGAGCTACGCCGACGGGCTGGCCAAGGCCTACCGCATCCGGGGCGAGGACCGCCACGTCGTCGCCGTCATCGGCGACGGCGCGCTCACCGGCGGCATGGCCTGGGAGGCGCTCAACAACATCGCCGTGGCCCAGGACAGCCGGCTCGTCATCGTCGTCAACGACAACGGCCGCTCCTACACCCCCACCATCGGCGGCCTGGCCACCGCGCTGACCACGCTGCGCACCAACCCGCGCTACGAGCAGGTCCTCGACCTGGTCAAGAAGCGCCTGACCTCGGTCAAGGGCGTCGGGCCGGCCGCCTACGACGCGCTGCACGCCATGAAGAAGGGCCTCAAGGACGCCCTCGCCCCCCAGGGCCTCTTCGAGGACCTCGGCCTGAAGTACGTCGGCCCCATCGACGGCCACGACCGCGCGGCCATGGAGCAGGCGCTGGTGCAGGCCAAGCGCTTCGACGGGCCGGTCATCGTGCACGCGATCACCCGCAAGGGCTTCGGGTACGACGCCGCCGAGCGCCACGAGGCCGACCAGTTCCACTCCCCGGGGGCCTTCGACGTCGCCTCCGGCGAGGAGAAGCCCAAGGGCACGATCTGGACCGACCACTTCGCCGACCACATGGTCGCCCTCGGCGCCCGCCGCCCCGACGTCGTCGGCATCACCGCGGCGATGATGCACCCCGTCGGGCTGCACAAGTTCGCCGCCGCCTACCCCGACCGCACCTTCGACGTCGGCATCGCCGAGCAGCACGCCGCGACCTCGGCGGCCGGGCTCGCGCTCGGCGGGCTGCACCCGGTGGTCGCGGTCTACGCCACGTTCCTCAACCGCGCCTTCGACCAGGTGCTCATGGACTGCGCCCTGCACCGCACCGGCGTCACCTTCGTCCTCGACCGCTCCGGCGTGACGGGCGACGACGGCGCCAGCCACAACGGCATGTGGGACATGTCCATCCTCCAGGTCGTGCCCGGGCTGCGCCTCGCCGCGCCCCGCGACGCCACGCGGCTGCGCGAGCTGCTCGACGAGGCCGTCGAGGTGGCCGACGCCCCGACGGTGGTGCGCTTCCCCAAGGGCCCGCCGCCGGCCGACGTCCCCGCCATCGGCAAGGCCGGCGGCGCCGACGTGCTGGTGCGCCAGGGCGCCTTCGACGTCCTGGTCGTGGCCGTGGGCTCGATGGGCTCGGTCGCGATCGACGTCGCCGAGCGGCTCACCGACCAGGGCATCGGCGTCACCGTGGTCGACCCGCGCTGGGTCAAGCCCGTCGACGAGGCCGTCGTCGAGCTCGCCCGCCGCCACCAGCTCGTCGTCAGCGTCGAGGACAACGGCGTGGTCGGCGGCTGCGGCTCGGTGCTGCTGCAGACCCTCAACGCTGCCGGCGTCACCACCCCGGTCCGCCTGCACGGCATCCCGCAGGAGTTCCTCGACCACGCCAAGCGCGCCGCCATCCTCGAGCGCATCGGACTGACCCCCCAGGCACTCGCCCGCGGCATCGTCGAGGACGTCACCGCCCTCGCCGAGGGTGGCTCGCTGGTCGACCGTGTCGACGCGCCCTAGCGCGCGGCCCACCGCGCCGGCCACCGCGGTCACGGTGGCCACGGTCGTCCTCGCGCTGGCCCTGGCCGGCTGCGGCGGCGACCCCGAGCCGCGCTCCGACGCCTCACCGAGCGCCGCCGGCGGCACCGCGAGCGCCGCCCCCTCGGCCCCGGCGGGGGAGACGCCGACGGTGCCGGCCGACCTGCCCCGGGTCACCGCCGACCTCGCCGCCACCCTCCAGGGCGTCCTCGACCGCCGCGGCGCGGCGGTGCTCGACCGCGACCGGCCCGGCTTCCTGGCCACGCTGGCCGACGACCCCGACCTGCGCACCGCCGAGGGCGGCTACTTCGACAACCTCGTCCAGCTGCCGCTCTCGCAGGCCGACTACCGCCTCGAGCCGGCCAGCCTGGTCCGCACCGGCCGCGCCTACTGGGGGGTCGTGGCCGTCACCACCCGCCTCACGCCGTACGACGCCACGCCGGTGCGCACGCTCGACCGCTACCGGTTCGTGCCGGCCGCGGGCGGCACGTTCCGGGTCGCCTCGACCACCGACACCCGGTGGGAGGTCGAGCACCCGCAGCTGCGCCAGCCGTGGGACACCGAGCCAGTGACCGTGGTCGAGGGCGCCGGCGTGCTCGGGGTCTTCGACACTGCCGACCAGCGCCAGCGCGCGGGCATCGTGCGCTCGGTCGAGCGCGGCATCGTCGACGTCGCGGCCCGGGTCCCGTTCACCGAGTGGGGCTCCCAGGCGGTCGTCTACGCCCTGGCCGACCCGCGCTTCCTCGACAGCTTCGAGGACGTGCCCGGTGGCGACCCCGAGGCGCTCGACGGCGTGGCGTTCACGGTGCCGTCGGGCACCGACGAGACCTCGGTGGCCGGCACCCGGGTCGCCCTGAGCCCCGACCTGCTGCCCGCCGCGGCCGCCCGCCGCGTCGACCCCGACCTCGACCGCCTGGTGCGGCACGAGCTGGTCCACGTCGCCATCGGCCCCCACGACGACACCGCCCCGGTCTGGCTGGGCGAGGGACTGGCCGAGTGGGTCTCGGCCCAGGCCCTGCCGCCCCAGCAGCGCGACGTGCCCGACCGGGCCGTGGCCCAGGCCCGCCGCGGCGAGCTGCGGACGATGCCCACCGACGAGGCCTTCAACGACGCCGACGCCCCGGTGCACTACGCGCTGGCGTGGTGGGTGTGCGAGTGGCTGGCCGCCACCTACGGCCCCGACGGCCCCTTCACGCTGCTCAAGGCCTTCGAGCTCAGCCCCGCCGACGCCGACCCGGCCCGGGTCGTGCGCGACGCGCTCGGGTTCTCCGTCGACCAGCTCGCCCGCCGCGGGGCGTCCTTCCTGGCCCAGGCCTATGCGCCCGCCCCGCCCCCGGCCTCACCGACCGACCCGACGGCCCCGACCGCGCCCGCCCCGGGCGAGACGCCGACCACACCCGCGGGCCGCGCCGCCACCTCAGGCTGAGGTGCCCCGGCGCCGGTCACTACGCTGGCCGGATGGCCACCGAACGCCCCGAGCGTCTCGTCCACATCATCGACGAGGTGCCCGCCCTCGACGAGCTGGACTCCCTGACGATGCTCGTCGCCCTCGACGGCTTCCTCGACGCGGGCAGCTCCGCCGCCCTCGCCGCCAAGCACCTCGTCGCGGGCTCCGACGGCGGGTCCGTCGTCGCGACGTTCGACGTCGACCAGTTCCACGACTACCGCGCCCGGCGACCCGCCGTGTCCTTCCTGCGCGACCACTACACCGCCTACGACGCCCCGCGGCTGGTCGTGCGCCTGCTGCACGACGTGGGCGGCACGCCGTACCTGCTGCTGCACGGCCCCGAGCCCGACAACCGCTGGGAGGCCTTCTGCCGCTCGGTGCACGAGGTCGTCGAGCGCCTCGGCGTGACCCTCGTGGTGAGCATGGGCTCGGTGCCGATGGCCGTGCCGCACACCCGGCCCATCGCGGTCACCCACCACGCCAACGACCCCAGCCTGATCACCGGGTCCAACCCGTGGCAGGGCGAGCTGCGGGTGCCCAGCAGCGCCCAGGCCCTCCTGGAGATCCGGCTCGGCGAGTGGGGCCGCGACGCCCTCGGGTTCGTCGCCCACGTGCCGCACTACCTCGCCCAGCTCGACTACCCCCGCGCCTCGGTCGAGCTCCTGGAGCACGTCGAGCGGGCCGGTCGGTTGACCCTCGACCTCGAGCCGCTGCGGGCCCTGGGCGTGGAGCGCGAGGAGGAGATCACCCGCTACCTCGCCGCCAACAGCGAGGTCGGCGAGGTGGTCGCCGCCCTGGAGCGCCAGTACGACTCCTTCGCCGAGGCCGAGGCCAACGGGTCGAGCCTGCTCGCCGAGGACCAGCCCATCCCGACCGGCGAGGAGATCGGGCAGCAGTTCGAGCAGTTCCTGGCCGGGCTCGAGGACGACGAGAGAGGCGACCAGCCGTGACCGACCCCTCCCACGACCCCGCCCTCGACCCGGCCCAGCAGCTGCGGGCCCTGCTCGACCTCGAGTACCTCGACGTCGACCTGTTCCGCGGGAGGCAGCCCGAGTCCACCCGCCAGCGCGTGTACGGCGGCCAGGTGGCCGCCCAGGCGCTCGTGGCCGGCACCCGCACGGTCCCCGACGACCTGCACGTGCACTCGCTGCACTCCTACTTCCTGCTGCCCGGCGACTACCAGGTGCCTGTCATCTACGACGTCGAGCGCATCCGCGACGGCAGGTCGTTCGCGACCCGGCGGGTCATGGCGCGCCAGCACGGCCGCCCGATCTACTACCAGACCCTGAGCTTCCAGCGCGCCGAGGACGGCTTCGACCACCAGGACGCCATGCCGCAGGTGAAGTCGCCCGACGACGGGCTCGACCTGGTCGAGCTGATGCGCGGGCGGGGCGCCGAGGACGCCGAGGCGCTGGGCAAGGAGTGGGCCGCGCTCGACGTCCGCTGGCTCGGCAGCTCGCTGCACGGCCTCGACCCCGATCCCGACCGCCCGTCCCGGGCCCAGATGTGGATCCGCATCCAGGGCGAGATGGGCGACGACCCCGGCGACCACCTGGCGGCGTTCACCTACGCCAGCGACGTCTCGCTGCTGGGTGCCTCGCTGGCCGCGCACGACACCGACCCGACCAAGGTCCAGATGGCCTCGCTCGACCACACGATCTGGTTCCACCGGCCCTTCCGGGTCGACGACTGGTGGCTCTACGACCAGTGGTCGCCCTCGGCCTCCGGCGCCCGCGGCTTCTCCATCGGCCGCATCTACACCCAGGACGGCACCCTCGTCGCCACCGCGGCGCAGGAGGGCCTCATCCGGCCGCGCACGCGCTGACGCCGACCCACGGTGGTCGAGGACGGCGCCCTGGCGCCTGTCTCGAGGCCACCTGCCGCAGCGGCGGTGTGGTCTCGAGACGGGCCTGGCGGCCCTCCTCGACCACCGTGGACGTGCCTCAGAGGGCGGTGGTGCGGCCTGCGAGGTGCGGCTTGCCCGAGGGGCTGGTCAGCGCGAACGCGTAGCCCCGGTCGAGCGTGGTCGAGCCGAACGCGACCGTGCCGGGCAGCAGCACGGGCGTCTTGAACGCCACGTCGACGCGGACGGCGTCGGGCAGCCGGTTCTCCAGCGCGGCGACGCAGCGCGCCATCGTCCACATGCCGTGGGCGATCTGGCGCGGGAAGCCCAGCGCCTTGGCGGTCAGCGGGTAGAGGTGGATCGGGTTGGCGTCGCCCGAGACCGCGGCGTACCGGCGGCCGAGGTCGGCCGGCAGCCGCCACTCCACGCCCGTGGTGGGGGCGTCGGGGAAGACGGTGCCGTACGACGCGCCGTCGGTGCCCCCGCCCCGGCGCAGGTAGGCCGAGGTCTCCTCCCAGACCACCTCGCCGTCGGGGCCGCCGGCGCGGACGGTGGTGGCGAACTCGAAGATGCGGCCCTTGGGGTGCGGCACCGCCGCCCCGACGTGGGCGGTCACGTCGAGGGTCTCGCCGACCGCGATCGGGCGGTGCTGGGTGATCGAGTTCTCCAGGTGCACCGTGCCGATGGCCGGCGCGGGGAACGCGGGGTCGCTCATGATCGCCATCTGCTGGGCGAAGACGAGCAGGTGCGGGTAGGGCAGCGGCACGACGTCCTTGGTCGGGAAGCCGCAGACCTTGGCGTAGGCCTCGACGTCGGCCCGCTCGACCGTGACCGGGGGACGGGTGCGCGTCAGGCCGTCGAACGACGACGCGGGCGCCTTCTTGACCCCCGGCAGCTGGTTGACGACCGGGATCGAGGGCAGCGCCGCCTTGAGCAGCATCGGGAGCGCGGCCACGATCAGGCCCCGAGCATCATCTGGCCGCAGACGCGGACCACGTTGCCGTTGACCAGGCTCGAGCGCGGGTCGGCGTACCAGGCGACGGCCTCGGCGACGTCGACGGGCAGGCCGCCCTGCGACATGGCGTTGAGGCGCTGGCCGACCTCGCGGGTGGCGAACGGCACGGCCGCGGTCATCTGGGTGATGATGAAGCCGGGGGCGACGGCGTTGATGGTGATGCCGGCGTCGAGCTCGTCGGCGAAGGCGTCGACGAAGCCGATGACCCCGGCCTTGGACGCGGCGTAGTTGGTCTGGCCGACGTTGCCCGCGATCCCGGCGATGGAGGCGACGCCGATGATGGAGCCGAACGGGTTGACCGCGCCCTGCTCGAGCAGCTCGCGGGTGATGAGCTCGGGGGCGCTGAGGTTGACCGCGATGACGGAGTCCCAGCGGGCCTCGTCCATGTTGGCCAGCTTCTTGTCGCGCGTGATGCCGGCGTTGTGGACGACGACGTCGACCCCGCCGTGCTGGGTCTTGACGTGGTGGGCGATGCGCTGGGGCGCGTCCTTGCCGGTGATGTCGAGGGTCAGCCAGTCGCCGCCGAGCTCCTTCATCAGCGCCTGGAGCTCGCTGGCGGCCTGGGGCACGTCGACGCCGAGGACGGTGGCGCCGTCTCGGTGCAGCACCCGGGCGATCTGCTCGCCGATGCCGCGGCTCGCGCCGGTCACGAGGGCGACCTTGCCGGTCAGCGGCTTGGCGGGGTCGGCGACCTCGCCCACCTCGGCCTTGGCGACCGGGCCGCCGGTGTGGGCGCCGATGCGCACGACCTGGCCGGAGACGTAGGCCGACTTGGGGGAGAGCAGGAACCCGAGGGTGCTGGTCACCGCGTGCTCGGCGCCGTCGGCGACGTACACGAGCTGGACGGTGCCCCCCTTGCCGATCTCCTTGCCCAGGCTGCGGGTGAAGCCCTCGAGGGCGCGCTGGGCGATGCGCTCGGAGCCCTTGAGCTGCTCGGGCGGGGTGCCGAGGACGACGACCCGGGGGCACGACTCGAGGCTGCGCAGCACCGGGGTGAAGAAGTCGCGCAGGGCGACGAGGTCGGCCGAGGACGTCAGGCCGGTGGCGTCGAACACGAGGCCCTTGAGCTTGCCCTCCTCCGGCTTCACCGGCGTGGAGGCGATGCCGAGGGTGTCGAGCATCCCCGAGAGCGACTCGGCGAGGCGCCCACGGCCGCCGACCAGCACGGTGCCGTCGACCAGGGGCGCACCGTCGCGGTAGCGCTCGAGCTTGGCCGGGGCGGGCAGGCCGAGGTTCTTGACGAGGATCTTGCCGACAGGGGTCTTGGTGAAGCCCTGGTACTTGTCGCTCATGCGGGTGCGTGCCTTCGATCTGGATCGCGGGAGTCGGACGAGAAGATGCAACCGGGTGTGTAACTCAGTGTCCACCTTTCGTGACGTGGCACTCAGACCCTTGGCCCGGCTGTGGTTACCCGCCAGTATGGTCCCATGATCGACAAGACCCGTCGGGTGGCCGTCATCGGCGGCAACCGGATCCCCTTCGCCCGTTCCAACGGCGCCTACGCCACCGCCTCCAACCAGGAGATGCTGACCGCGGCCATCGACGGTCTCGTCGTCCGCTTCGGCCTCCAGGGCGAGCGGCTCGGCGAGGTCGTCGCCGGCGCCGTGCTCAAGCACGCGCGCGACTTCAACCTCACCCGCGAGGCCGTCCTCGGCTCCCGGCTCTCGCCCGAGACGCCCGCCACCGACATCCAGCAGGCCTGCGGCACCGGCCTGCAGGCCGCCATCCAGGTCGCCAACAAGATCGCCCTCGGCCAGATCGAGGTCGGCATCGCCGGCGGCACCGACACCACCTCCGACGCGCCCGTCGCCATCAGCGACAAGCTGCGCAAGAAGCTGATGAAGGTCAACGCCGCCAAGGACACCGCCGGCCGCCTCAAGGCCCTCGGCGCCATCCGTCCCGGCGACATCGGCCTGGAGATCCCGCAGAACGGCGAGCCCCGCACCCGCCTGTCGATGGGTGAGCACGCTGCGCTGACCGCGCTGGAGTGGCAGGTCGGCCGCGAGGAGCAGGACGAGCTCGCCGCCGCCTCCCACCAGCACCTGGCCGCGGCGTACGACGCCGGGTTCCTCGACGACCAGGTGACGCCGTTCCGCGGCGTCGAGCGCGACACCAACCTGCGCGCCGACTCCACCGCCGAGAAGCTCGGCAAGCTCAAGCCGGTCTTCGGCAAGGGCGAGGCCGCCACCATGACCGCCGGCAACTCCACGCCGCTGACCGACGGCGCGTCCGTCGTGCTGCTGGCCTCGGAGGAGTGGGCCAAGGAGCGCGGCCTGCCCGTGCTGGCCTACATCACCGCCTACGAGACCGCGGCCGTCGACTACGTGCACGGTGGCGAGGGCCTGCTGATGGCCCCGGCGTACGCCATGTCGCGGATGCTGCAGCGCGAGGGCCTCGAGCTGCAGGACTTCGACTTCTACGAGATCCACGAGGCCTTCGCCTCCCAGGTGCTCTCCACGCTCAAGGCGTGGGAGGACCCGGTGTTCTGCAAGGAGCGCCTCGGCCTCGACTCCCCGCTCGGCGCGATCGACCGCACCAAGCTCAACGTCAAGGGCTCCTCGCTCGCCGCGGGCCACCCGTTCGCCGCCACCGGCGGCCGCATCGTCAACGTGCTGGCCAAGCTGCTCTCGCAGTCCGAGGGCGGCACCGGTCGCGGCGTGATCTCGGTCTGCGCCGCCGGTGGCCAGGGCGTCGTCGCGATCCTCGAGCGCGCCTGACCGATCCACCTCACGCTGACCCGTCGTAGATCTACGACGGGTCAGCGTCGTCCTCAGGCTCCGGCGAGCGCCAGGGCGGAGGCGACGAGGTGGGCACGGACCTGGTCGGGGGTGATCGTGCCGACGGTGGGGACGCCGGGAGCGGTCTCGCTGACCAGGATGCCGACGCGGGCCAGCTGCAGGGCGCCGAGGCCGCTGGCGTACAGCGTGTTGGCCATCAGGGCCGGGTCGGGGGTGCCCATCTCCTCCAGCGCCGTGGTGAGCACGGCCAGGCACGAGGAGATCGCGCGGCCCAGGCGGAACAGCGCGCTCTCGGTGATCTCCTCCAGCAGGTCCTCGCCGCGCCGGCGCATCAGCGCCTGCGCGCAGTCGACGAACGCGGGGTGGGTGACGCCGTAGTCGACGAAGGCGCCGACGATCGCGGAGAGCCGGTCGGTGGGCCGGGTCGCCGCCTCCGAGGCCGCGGCGAGCGCGTCGCGCAGCTCGTCGAGGTAGCTCACCAGGGTGAGCGCGAAGAGCTCCTCCTTGCCCGTGAAGACGCGGTAGACGATCGCGCGGTTGATGCCGACCGCGCTGGCGATGTCCTCGATGCGCATCTCGCCCACGCCCTGCTCGTCGAACTGGGCCCGGGTCGCGGCGATGATCTCCGCCTCGCGGGCGCGCCGGCGGGCCGCGGCGGCGCGACGGCGCCCGTCGGTCTCGGGGGCGCGCTGGGTCGTGGTCACCGCTCGATCGTACGGCGTGTGCAACTCGGAGTTGCACGACTGTGACGCGAGCCCCGTGTCGTCCCCCTCACCCGAGCATGGCCTGCACGACGTCGATGGTGTCGGCCTCGGCGGCCGTCTTGTCGTCGCGGTAGCGCACGACCCGGGCGAAGCGCAGGGCGACGCCGCCGGGGTAGCGCGGGGAGCGCTGGACGCCGTCGAGGGCGATCTCGACCACCTGCTCAGGGCGCACCCGGACGACGTACCCGTCGGCGGGGCCGTCGGCGAGCTCGGTGAAGCGCTCGGTCTGCCAGGCCAGCACCTCGTCGGTCATGCCCTTGAACGTCTTGCCGACCATCACGAACGCGCCCGGGCGCTCCGGGTCGCGGGCGCCGAGGTGGATGTTGGACAGCCAGCCCCGACGACGGCCCGAGCCGCGCTCGACGGCGAGCACGACGAGGTCGAGGGTGTGGACGGGCTTGACCTTGACCCAGGCCGCGCCGCGGCGGCCGGCGGCGTACGGCGCGGCGAGGTCCTTGACGACGACGCCCTCGTGGCCCGCGGCGAGCACCTCGGCCACGAAGGCCTCGGCCGCCTCGGGGTCGGAGGTGACCAGCCGCGGCACCCGGTGCTCGGCGGGCACCAGGGCCTCCAGGGCGGCGGCGCGCTCGTGGCCGGGGGAGTCGATCAGGTCGCGGCCGTCGAGGTGCAGCACGTCGAAGAAGTACGGCGTCACGCGCACGCCCTCGCCCATGGCGGTGCGCGAGGCGGTCTCCTGGAAGGGGCGCGGTCGGCCGTCGTCGGCCAGCGCCAGCACCTCGCCGTCGAGCACGACCGAGGTCACCGGGAGGGCGCGGACCACCTCCACGACCTCCGGCAGCCGGGCGGTGATGTCGTCGAGCGACCGGGTCACGACCAGCACCTCGGCCTCGCCGTCGGCGCCGTCGGCCCCGGGCCACCGGTGCACCTGGACGCGGATGCCGTCGAGCTTGGTGTCGACCGCGCCCTCGCCCCCGACCTTGGCCAGCGCCTCGGCCACCGAGGTCGCCGACGAGGCGAGCATCGGCAGGACCGGCCGCCCGACCTCGAGCCCGATCTCGGCCAGTGCGGCCTCGCCGCCGTTGAACGCCGCCCGCACCGCGGCCACCGTGGACCCGCCGAGCATGGCCGCGCGGCGCACCGCGGCCAGGGGCACCTCGGCGGCCTGGGCCACCGCCTCCTGCACGAGGGCGTCGAGCGCGCCCTGGCGGACCTCACCGGTGACCAGGTTGCGCAGCCAGCGCTGCTCGTCGGCCGTGGCGGCGCCGAACAGCTCGGCCACGGCCGCGCCGCGGGCGGCCTGCGACCCGGCGCCGGAGACCAGCGAGATGCGCTCGAAGGCGTCGTCGACCTCGCGGAGGGTCAGCGAGGACGTCGCGGCCGGGGGCGGCAGCGAGGACAGACCCCGCCAGCCGACCCCCGTGCGCCGCTGGCGCAGCGACCCGCCGAGGTAGGACACCGCGAGCTCCAGGTCGGGTCCGCCGCCCGCCGAGGCCGCGGCCGCGCGGCCCAGGAGGTCGGCCAGCGCCACGGTCTTGGCCTTGCGCGAGCGGGTGGCGGCGACGGCGGTCGACGTCGCGACGACATCTGCGAGCAACATGACTGCATCAAACACGGGCGTACCCCCAGGACCGTCCGGTCGTTGTCGTGGGCAGGGCACGGTCGAACCCCGACCCGCGCCGTCGTACGAACCGAATGGACTCCCGTTGACCCGCTCGACCCTCACCCGTGCGGTCGCCCTCGCGGCCGTCTCCGCCCTGACCCTCGGGCTGCCCAGCCTCGCCGAGGCGGCCACCGACGGCGCCGGCCTCGTCGCGGCGCGCCCGACGCCCGTCGGCGCCGACAGCACCGCCGTGCCTCCGGCCGGTGACGGTCTGGCCGACCTCTCCTTCGACTCCCGCTCGCTGCTCGCGCCGCTGGCCCCGACCGCCGCCCAGCGCGCCGCGGTGGCCCGCCTGCGGGGCGCGGTCGCGACCTGGAACGCCTCCGGCACCCCGCGCACCCTCGGCGTCGACGGCGGCGTGCTGTCCGGTCCGCGCGCCGGCGCGCCGGTCGCCGCGGCCCGCGGCTGGCTGGCCGAGCAGCGGGCGGCGTTCGGCCTCTCGGCCGCCGACGTCGCCGCCCTGTCGGTCGTGCGCGACCACGAGCTGCCCGGCACGGGCACCCGCGTCGTCAGCTTCGCCCAGAGCTTCGGCGGCGTGCCCTCGGGCATCGGCGGCATCCTCACCGTCGTCCTCGACCGCCAGGGCCGCGTCGTCTCGTACGCCGGCGACCCGGTGCGCACCGGACGGCTGCTCGGGGAGTTCCGCCTCAGCCCGGGCCAGGCGTTGACCGGCGTCGTCCAGGCGCTGCTGCCCGGCACCCGCTTCACCGCCACCTCCACCGGTGGCCAGAAGGGCGGCTACGAGGTCTTCGAGGGCGGCCCGCTCGGCGTCGACCAGCTGGTCCGCAAGGTCGCCTTACCGACCCCCCAGGGCGGGCGCGCGGCGTACGCCGTGCTCACGATCGCCAGCCTCGACCAGGCCTGGGCCACGATCGTCGACGCCGCCACCGGTCGTCCGCTGCTGCGCAAGTCGCTGGTCCAGCACGACTCCGACGGCGAGGTCTTCGAGAACCACCCGGGCGCGGCCCGGGGCGGCAAGCCCGTGGTCAAGAGCTTCGGCAGGACGGCCACCTCGCCCGGCGGCTACCTCGACCCCACCGGCCTCGTCGGCCTGCCCGGCGTCACGACGCTCGGCAACAACGCCAACACCGCGATCGCCTGGACCGTGCCGCTCGTCGCGGCCGACCAGTACAACCGGCCCGTCAGCCCGACCGGCTCGTTCCGCTACCGCTTCACCAACAGCTGGGAGCGCTCGAAGGCGTCACCGACCGGCTACCAGGCCGACGCCAACGCCGCGGCGACCAACCTCTTCTACCACCACAACCGGATCCACGACGAGTTCTACGCCTTCGGCTTCACCGAGTCCGGCGGCAACTTCCAGCTCGTCAACAAGCCCGGCTCCGGCGGTGTCGGCGGTGACCCGATCTTCGGCGGTGCGCAGTCCGGTGCGCTCAACGCCACCGAGGCCGTGCTGGCGCTGGGCCGCAACAACGCCAACATGCTGACCCTGCCCGACGGCATCCCCGGCTTCACCAACATGTACCTGTGGGAGTTCGTCGACGACGTCTTCGAGGGCCCCAACCGCGACGGCGACTTCGACACCTCGATCATCGAGCACGAGTACGCCCACGGCCTGAGCAACCGGTACGTCGGCGGCGGCGGCCTCGGGTCGCTGTCCACCGGCCAGTCCGGCGCGATGGGCGAGGGCTGGGGCGACTGGTTCGCCATGAACGACCTCTTCCGGCGCGGCCTGTCGCGCTCGGCCGTCACCGCGGCGTACGTCGGCGACCCGCACCGCGGCATCCGCAACTGGAACTACGCCGAGAGCCCCGCGACGTACGGCGACTACGGCTACGACATGAGCGGGCCCGAGGTGCACTCCGACGGCGAGATCTGGACCGCCACCCTCTGGACGCTGCGGACCAAGCTGCTCGCCGCGCTCGGCGGCGACCAGCGCAAGGCCTCCGACGTCGCCCAGCACATGGTCATGGACGCGATGCCGATCTCGCCGCCGGCGCCCTCGATGCTCGACATGCGCGACGCGATCATCAAGGCCGCGCAGCTGCGCTTCGGCAGCAGGTACACCGACCTGGTCTGGGACGCCTTCGCCGAGCGCGGCTTCGGGGCCTCGGCCAGGACCACCGGCGAGGCCGACACCGACCCGCGCCCGGCGTTCGACGTCAAGCGGTCCGCCCTCAACGGCACCCTCCGCCTCAAGGTCCGCAACGCCTCGGCCGGCGGCCCCGCCAAGGGTGTCCGCGTCCTCGGCGGTCGGTTCGAGGGTCGGGCGACCCCGGTCGTCACGACCGGCCGGAACGGCGTGGGCGTGGCCCGGTTCGCCGCCGGCCGCTACACGCTGACCCTGCAGGCGCCCGGGTACGGCGTGCAGCGGGTCACCGTCTCGGTGCCGCGCGGCAGGACCGTCACCAAGACGGTCCGCCTGCGCCCCAACCTGCTGTCGACGGCGTCCGGCGCCCGGGTCGTGCGGACCACCAGCCAGGCCGCGGCCTTCCCGGCCGCGAACCTGGTCGACGACACCGAGACCACGGCCTGGCGCACCGGCCCGTCGTCGCGGGCCTACAACGCCGGTCGCGACCAGTCGGTGACCGTGAAGCTGAAGAAGCGCTCGACCCTGCGCAGCGTCGCGGTCAGCGTGATGAAGCCGATCGGCGTCGCGCGCTTCGCCGCGGCCAAGAAGGTCGTTGTGCAGACCTCGACCGACGGTCGCCGCTGGCGGACCGTCAAGGTCGCCCGGTTCTCCTTCCGGGCCCCGCGCCCGGCCGCCCCCGACCTCAACCTGCGGACGCTGGAGCTCCGCAAGCCCGTCCAGGCCCGGTTCGTGCGGGCCGTGGCCGCGGACGTCTTCGGCACCGCGGCCACCAACGCCTCGACCGCCGTCGTGGCCGAGGTGCAGGCCTTCGGAGACGCCCGCGGCATCAAGCCCCGGCTGCCCAAGCCCGACAAGCCCGTGAGCTACGCGGGCTCGGTCGCCGTGGGCAACCCGGCCCAGGGCTCGCTGCTCGGCCTCGACCCCTACAAGCCGGGCGCCACCGAGCTCACCTGGACCTGCCCCGGCCTGCCGAGCGCCAACGGCGGCGACGCCCACTTCGCCCGGCTGCCGAAGGGGGCCGGCGACGGCCGCCACGCCGCCGAGGTCAGCGCCGACGTGCCGCTGGGCGAGTTCCAGCTGTACTTCTACGACGAGGCCTGCCAGCCCATCGCCGGCGGCGGCTTCGTCCTCGACGGCGAGACCGTCGCCATCCCGCCGGGCGCCGTCTACAGCGGCTTCCTGCTCATCTACGGCACCGCGGCGTCGTACACGATCCGGGTCACCGAGCCCCGCTGAGCTGGATGGGGCGCTCCGGTGCGGCGCGTGCCGCGGGCCCGCGTCGCACCGGGCCGCTGCCGCGACCTGGCACGGCGGACCCGACCGGCACCCTCGCCTCCCCTGCGCTCCGTGCGCCGTGTGGCCCGGACTCGTCGGGTCGGGGCGCCCGCCTGTGGTGGGCCCACGGTGGTCGAGGAAGGCGCGCCAGCGCCTGTCTCGAGACCAGGGACCTCAGCGGGTGACGTCGAGCACCGCAGACGTCACCGCACCGCGGACGACCTGCTCGAAGACCTCGTCGAGCTGCGGGACGCCGTCGAAGTAGCCGCTCGCCTCGAGCGAGACGAACCCGTGCAGGGCGGAGAAGATGGCCATGCCGAGCGGGAGGATGCGCTCCTCGTCGTGACCGGTGGAGCGGACCATGACGCCCATCGCCTCGATCACCTCGCCGGCCGCGGCGAGGAAGCGGTCGCGGTCGATGGGGGCACGCGTGAGCGCGGCGTAGCGCTGCGGGTAGGCGCGAGCGAAGGTACGCAGGGCGTGGCTGAGCACGCGCAGGCCGTCGGCGCCGGCATGGCCCATCGCTGCCCGCTGCACCTGCCGGCCGAGCAGCTCCATGGCCCGCACCTGGACGTCGCTGCGGAGGTCCTCGAGGTTGGCGACGTGGTTGTAGAGCGAGGAGACCCGGGTCTCGAGCTCGCCGGCGAGCAGCGTCATCGAGAGCGCGTCGTACCCCTCGCGGTCGACGAGGGCCTCGGCCGTCAGCACGACCGTCTCGCGGTCGAGGCGGGCGCGCCGCTCGGTGGCCGGGCTGCTCGCCATGCCGTCATCCCCCCATGGGCGCCGAAGGTCTTTCGTGCCGTCGTGAAGCAGTGTAGGGACCGAGCCCACTAGAGCCCGCGGAAGTCGGGTTCCCGGCCCTCGGCGAAGGCCGCCAGGGCCTCGAGGTTGGCCGGGCCGCCCATCAGCTCGGCGAAGGCGGCGTTCTCGCGGTCCCGGGCCCCGGCGATGCCCGCGCGCAGGGGCGCGGTCATCGCGCGCTTGACCGCGACCAGCGACGACACCGGCCGCGAGGCGAGCACGGCGGCGTGGCGGTGGGCCTCGGCCAGCAGGTCGTCGGGCTCGCAGACCCGCCACACCAGGCCCGTCGCGAGCGCCTCCTCGGCGCCGACCCACTCGGCCGAGAGCAGCATCCAGGCGGCCTGCTGGTGGCCGACCAGCCGCGGGAGCAGGTACGACGACGCGGCCTCCGGTGCGACCCCGAGGCTGGTGAACGGGCACCTCAGCCGGGCGGTCGAGGCCATGAGCGCGAGGTCGGCGAAGCCGAGCACGGTCGCGCCGATGCCGAGCCCGACGCCGTTGACGGCCACCACGAGGGGCTTGGACAACGACTCCAGCGCGTCGACCAAGCCCGGGAAGCCGTGCCGGCCGCGCTCGAACGCCGGGTCGGTGGCGATGCGGTGCATCTCGAGCAGGTCCGTGCCCGCCGAGAACGCGCGCCCGGCACCGGTCAGCAGCACCACCGCGACGTCGGGGTCGGCGTCGGCGGCGAGCAGGGCGTCGGCCGTGGCGTCGTACAGGGCCTCGTTGAAGGCGTTGAGCGCCTCGGGCCGGTCGAGGGTGAGCGTGCGGACGCGGCCGTCGTCGGCGATCTGGAGCACCATGCGCGCACCTTCTCACCGCGCGCCGGCCGGTGTCGGTGGTCCGACCTACCCTGGTCGGCGTGGACGGCACCGGATCGACGGGGGAGCAGCGGGTCTGGCGACCCGACTGGCCCTGCCCGGTCGGCTCGGTGATGCGGCTGCACAAGCGCGGCGGCGGAGACCCGACCTACCGCGTCGACGAGGCCGGCCGCACCTGGCGCGGCATCCGCACGCCCGAGGGCCCGGCCACCCTGCTCGTCGAGGCCCGCCCGGCCCTGGGCGAGGTGCACGCGCGGGCCTGGGGGCCCGGGGCCACGTGGGTGCTCGACGGCCTGCCGGCCCTGCTCGGCGCCGAGGACAGCTGGGAGGGCTTCGAGCCCCGCCACCCGGTCCTCGCAGAAGCCCGCAAGCACCACCCGCACGCCCGCCTGGGTCGCACGGGCCTGCTCATGGAGGCCCTGGTGCCGGCGATCCTGGAGCAGAAGGTCACCGGGCAGGAGGCGTTCGCCGGGTTCCGCATGCTCGTCCACCGGTACGGCGAGCGCGCGCCCGGGCCCGGCGCCGAGCGTCGGCTCTGGGTGCAGCCGGCGCCGACCGTCCTGCGCAGGATCCCGTCGTGGGAGTGGCTGCGCATGCACGTCGACCACGCCCGGTCGCGGGCCGTGGTCACCGTGGCCCGGGTCGCCGACAGCCTGGAGCGTGCGATCGAGGTCGGCCCGGTCGAGGCCGAGAGGCGGCTGCGCACCATCCCCGGCATCGGCCGGTGGACCTGCGCCGAGGTGCGCCAGCGCACCTTCGGTGACCCCGACGCGGTCTCGTTCGGCGACTACCACGTCGCCAAGGACGTCGGCTGGGCGCTGACCGGCACCCCGTTCGACGACGCCGAGCTCGAGGCCTACCTCGAGCCGTGGCGACCCCAGCGCGGGCGGGTGCCGGCCCTGGTGGCGATGGCCGGGTTGCACCGGCCGCGGCACGGGGCGCGCATGGCGCCGCGCACTCACCTGCCGGCCTCGGTGACCCGACGGGTCTGACCGCGGCCCCGGTCGACGTCCTCGCCGGCCCGCGAGCGGCCGCGCGCGGGTCACTCCAGGTCACTCCAGGTCGCGCTCCGCGGCGACAGGGACGAGGCCGACGGCGAGGAGCGGCAGCGCCGCGACGATCGCGAACGACGCGGCGTACCCCGCGTGGGTGACGAGCAGCCCGCCGAGCGGCGGGACGAGGGCGGCGGTGAGGAACTGGGCGGTGTTCTGGACGCCGAGGGCCCGGCCGGACCAGAACGGCCCGGCCCGCTCGGCCACGGCGGTGAAGGCCAGGCCGTTGTCGGCGACGGTGAGCACGGTCGCGACCACCAGCAGCGGGACGGCGAGCGCCGAGCCGAGCCCGGCGGCCAGCCCGAGGAGGGCCATGGTGGCCGAGGCGGCCACCGCGACCCAGCGCAGCGGGCGCATCCGGGAGCGCACCAGGTCGGAGAGCTGCCCGGCCCCGATCCGCCCGAGGGCGGCGGCCACCTGCGCACCTGCGACGAGCGCGCCGGCGGCCGCGGGTGACCAGCCGCGCTCCTCGACCAGCCAGACCAGGCTGAACGTCCACACGACGAACTGCGGCACGACCAGGAGCACCGAGACCCCGTGCACCCGCGCCAGGAAGCCGTCGGCGCGGTAGGGGTTGCGCGCCTCCCTCGCCTCGGCCGCCGGCGGGCGCGGCGGGTCGAGGACGACGAGGGCGACCACCACGAGCGCGACCAGGGCGGCCAGCGTCGGCACCAGCAGGGCGGCGCGCACGCCGTGGGCGTCGGCGACGGCGGCGATGGTCACGGCCGCGACGCCCACGCCGACCGGCTGGGCCATCTGCCGGATGCCCATGGCCAGGCCCCGGCGCTGCGGTGGGAACCAGCCGACGACCACGCGGCCCGACGCGGCGTTGGTGCTCGCCGCAGCCGCCCCGCCGAGGAGCAGCGCGGCGGCGAGCAGCAGGTCGCCGTCCGCCAGCAGCGACAGCCCACCGGCCGCGGCGGTCAGGGCGAGCCCGGCCACGAGCGCGAGCCGCTCGCCGCGGCGGTCGGACAGCAGGCCCCAGGCGACCAGGGTCAGCATCACGCCGACCATCGGCGCCGCCGCCACGGCGCCCGCCTCGGCCAGGCTGAGCCCGCGCTGCTCGCACAGCGCCGGGATGAGGAACGCCGGCCCGTGCATCATCACCGCGGCCGAGGCCTGGGCCAGCGTGCTCGCCCCGAGCATCGACCAGCGTCGCCCGGCGCCCACGGTCGCGGGACCCGTCGGCTCGGTCCGGGCGTCGGTCGTCACCTCTCGAGCACACCACGCGGCCGACGTCCGCGGACGCCGCGTCTCACCGACGCGTGGCCCGCCCGCTAGGTTGAGCGCGTGCGGGGCATCGACGTCGACCGGGCGCTGGGAGCGCTGCGGCGCACGCTGCTGACCGTGCTCGGCCTCCAGGTCGCCCTCGCGGTCGCGATGTCGCTCGTCGACTCCTACCGCCGCCGCGGCAAGAAGCCCAAGCCCTTCCCGGTCACCGCACCGAGCACGGTCGCGATCGGCGAGAGCACCGTGACGACGTACACCTACGGCGCCGACCTGTACGACGACATGATCGCCGCCATCGACGCGGCCCAGAAGCAGGTGCTGTTCGAGACCTACATCTGGAAGGGCGACGAGACCGGCGAGCGGTTCAAGCAGGCCCTGGCCCGCGCCGGCGAGCGCGGGGTGGAGGTCTACTGCATCTACGACGGGTTCGCCAACCTCGTCGTCTCGCCGGTCTTCAAGCACTTCCCGCCGACCATGAAGGTCCTGCGCTTCCCCGTGTACGCCGCCGGGTGGCGCTTCTTCGACCTGCGCCGCTACGGCCGCGACCACCGCAAGATCCTGGTCGTCGACGACGAGACCGGGTTCGTCGGCGGGTTCAACGTCGGCGACGCCTACGCCACCGAGTGGCGCGACACCCACGTGCGGGTCACCGGCCCCGGCGTGTGGGACCTCAAGCGCGCCTTCGCCGACTTCTGGAACCTGCACCGGCGCCGCCGCCTGCGCCACAGCGAGCGCCCGCTGCTGCTCGAGACGGCCTCGACGTGGGAGCCGCGGATCCGGGTGCAGCGCAACGTGCCGCGGCTGTGGATGTTCCCGATCCGGGCGATGTACCTCGAGGCCATCAACCGGGCCAGCAACAACGTCTGGCTCACCACCGCCTACTTCATCCCCGACCAGGACTTCGTCGACGCGCTCAAGGCGGCCGCGCGCCGCGGCGTCGACGTACGCCTGCTCATCCCGCTGAAGTCCAACCACATCGTGGCCGACTGGATCTCGCGCGGGTACTTCTCCCAGCTGCTCGAGGCGGGGGTGCACGTCCTGCGGTTCAAGGGGGCGATGGTGCACGCCAAGACCGCGACCGTCGACGGCACGTGGAGCACGGTCGGCACTGCCAACATCGACCGTCTCAGCCTGCGCGGCAACTACGAGATCAACGTCGAGGTCATCGACGCCGACCTCGCCGCCGAGCTCGAGCGGGTCTTCCGCACCGACGAGTCCAACGCGGTGCCGCTGACGCTGGGGGAGTGGGAGACCCGCGACCTCCACCGGCGCTTCACCGAGTCGTTCCTCAGCCCGCTGCGACCGTTGCTCTAGACGCCGCCCCGTGACACGCGTGCGCCGCTTCCGCGACCTGGCGGGCGCGCGCGTCTTCGTCACCGGGGCGGCCAGCGGCATCGGCCGCGCCGTGGCCGAGCAGGCGGCCGCGCAGGGGGCGGTGCTGCACCTGACCGACGTGCAGGCCGAGCCGCTGGCCGAGGTCGCCGAGCGACTGCACGCCCGGTGGGCCGAGCCGGTCGACCTGGCCGACCACGACGCGGTGGTCGCGACCACCGACCCGCTCACGGCCGAGCACGGGTCGATGGACATCGTCCTCAACGTCGCCGGCATCTCGCGCTGGGGCACGGTGACCGGTCTCGAGCACGACGACTGGCGGCGGCTGGTCGACGTCAACCTCATGGGTCCCATCCGCGTGATCGAGCGCCTGGTGCCGCCGATGGTCGACGCCGGTCGCGGCGGGCACCTGGTCAACGTGTCCTCCGCCGCCGGGATCATCGGCATGCCGTGGCACGCCGCCTACAGCGCGTCGAAGTTCGGCCTGCGCGGCGTGTCGGAGGTGCTGCGCTTCGACCTGCGCCGCCACGGCATCGGGGTCAGCCTGGTCGTCCCCGGCGGCGTCGCCACGCCGCTGACCGAGACCGTGCAGATCGCCGGCGTCGACCGCCAGGGCGAGGCGTTCCGCCGGGCGCACGCGGGCTTCCGCCGCCGCGCCGTGACGCCCGAGCAGGCCGCGACGGCCATCTGGGACGGCGTACGGCACGGTCGGTACTGGGTCTACACCTCGCCCGACGTCCGGGCGATCCACGCCCTCCAGTGCTGGGCCCCGCCCGTCTACGTGCTGGCCATGCGTGCGATGAGCGCGGGTGCCCACCGGGTGCTGCCCGAGGTCGAGCGGGCCCGCCGGAGCGACCTGTGAGCCGGGCGCAGCGGGTGGCGCCCGGGCGCGGACTGCTGGTCCGGGGGTTCGCGGCGGTCGCCGGGCGCCGGCTCGGCACCGAGCCGCCGGGCGTCTTCCGCACCCTGGGCCGCCACCAGCGCGTGTTCTGGCCGTGGCTGGCCTTCGCCGGGGCGCTGCTCGGCGGCGGCCGGCTGACCCGCCGCGAGACCGAGCTCGTCATCCTCCGCGTCGGCACCCTCGCCGGGTCAGACTACGAGCTCGCCCAGCACCGCCACATCGCCCGCGCGGCCGGCCTCTCCGCGGCCGAGGTCGACCGGGTCGCCGACGGACCCGACGCCGCCGGCTGGTCGGCCACCGAGGCGCTGCTGCTGCGCGTCACCGACGAGCTGCACGCCACCGAGGACCTCGGCGACGACAGCTGGGCCGCGCTCGTCGACGCCTACGACGAGCCCCGCGCCCTCGAGGTCGTGCTGCTCGCCGGCCACTACCGGATGCTCGCCACCGCCCTCCGCGTCGCCCGCGTGCCCCCCGACCGTCCCCGCTGACGCTGGTCGAGGCCCGTGGCCTGGCCCGGGCGGGCCCGCGTGTGGCCGACGCCACGGCGGGTCGTCGTGGACCGCGCCCAGGGGGATGCCACCGTGGACCCGTGCCCCCGACCACCTTCGACGTCGTCGACCGCACCGACGGGTCCGTGCTCGGGTCGTTCCCGGTCGTGGGCGAGGCCGGGGTGCGCGCGGCCGTCGCGCGGGCCCGGGAGGCGGCCGCCCCGTGGGCCGCGGCGTCGCCAGGCGCCAGGGCACGGGCGCTGCGCACCTGGCGAGGCGAGCTGTGGCGCTCGGCCGTCGACCTCGCCGGCCTGCTCCAGCGCGAGGCCGGCCTCGACCTCGACGAGGCCATGGTCGAGGTGCTGCGGTCGGTCGAGCACCTGCGGTGGGCCGAGCGCGCCGCCCCGTCGGTCCTGGCCAGCCGCGGCGTCGGTGCCGGACGGCTCAGCCCCGAGCTCGGGCGCACCGAGTCCTGGGTGCCCGAGGGCGTGGTCGCCGTCGTGACCGCCGGCCGCCCGTCCCTGTACGCCGCCGCGTCGGCCACCACCTGCGCCCTGCTCGCCGGCAACCCCGTCGTGCTCCAGCCCGGCGGACGCCTCACCGCCGTGCTCTCGGCCTGGGTCGACGCCCTGGGCCGGGCACAGCCCGACGCACCGGGCGGCCTGCTGCAGGCCGTCACCGGCGACGACACGACCGCCGTGGCGCTCGCCGGCAGCGCGGTCGACCGCCTCTGCTACCTCGGCTCCCCGGTCGCGGGCGTCCGCGTCAGCACCGCCGCTGCCCGGGCCATGGTGCCCGCCACGGTCGTGCCCGTCGTCGCCCCCGTGACCCTGGTCGCCCCCGACGCCGACCTCGCGGCCGCCGCGGCCGCGGTCGCCGGGCTCGGCCGCGGCGACGACGGTCCCCCGCCCGAGGTGTACGTCGCGCCGTCGGTCCTCGACGCGTTCCGCAGCGAGCTCGACCGGGCCGGGGCACCCGCGCCCCGCCGGGGCCTGCCCCGGGCCCTCGGACGCCGCCGCGGCGGGTCCGACCCGCTCGCCCTGCCCGGGCCGCGCGTCGACGTACGGGTCGAGACGGCGCCGACCTTCGAGGTGCTCGTCGAGCGGCTGCGCGCCCACCCGGGCGCCGAGGTCGCGGTGCACTCGGCCCGGCACGGCGCCCACCTGGCCGGTCTGCTCGGGGCGTCCGAGGTGAGCGTCAACCTCCCCGCCGCCGCACAGGCCGCGGCCGAGGGCGGGCTGCCGCGTGCGGCGCTCGGGGCCCGCGGGTGGGGCCCGTTCGCCGGCGAGCAGGGCCTGCGCACCTTCGCCCGGGCCCGCACGACCACCGCCCGGCGGCGCCTGCCGCTGCCGCTGCTGCCCGTCGAGGTCGCCCTGGCGTCCCCGCCGGGCCGGGTCGCGACCCGCCTCGCGCTGCACGTGCGCCACTCGCTCGACTGAGCGGGCCCGGCCCCTCTCCTCGGGCGACGAGGACTGTCCGTGGTCCCGTCTACGCTCGCAGCATGCGTCCCGTCACCGACCTCGAGCGCCGCGTCGCCCCCTTCAAGGTCGTCTCCGACTACCAGCCGTCCGGTGACCAGCCGGCCGCCATCAAGGAGATCTCCCGCCGCATCGAGGGCGGCGAGCAGGACGTCGTGCTGCTCGGCGCCACCGGCACCGGCAAGACCGCGACCGTGGCCTGGGTGGCCGAGCAGGTGCAGCGCCCCCTGCTCGTCATGCAGCCCAACAAGACGCTGGCCGCGCAGTTCGCCAACGAGCTGCGCCAGCTGTTCCCCGACAACGCGGTGGAGTACTTCGTCTCCTACTACGACTACTACCAGCCCGAGGCCTACGTCCCCCAGACCGACACCTACATCGAGAAGGACTCCTCGATCAACGAGGAGGTCGAGCGGCTGCGCCACAGCGCCACCAACAGCCTGCTCACCCGCCGCGACGTCATCGTGGTCTCGACCGTGTCCTGCATCTACGGCCTCGGCACCCCGCAGGAGTACGTCGACCGGATGATCCGGCTCAAGGTCGGCGAGGAGCACGACCGCGACTCGATCCTGCGCCGCCTGGTCGAGATCCAGTACACGCGCAACGACATGGCCTTCACCCGCGGCACCTTCCGGGTGCGCGGTGACACCCTCGAGGTGTTCCCGGTCTACGAGGAGCACGCCGTGCGCATCGAGTTCTTCGGCGACGAGATCGAGCGGCTGATGAGCCTGCACGCGGTGACGGGCGAGGTCCTCACCGACGACGAGGAGCTCTACATCTTCCCCGCGACCCACTACGTCGCCGGGCACGAGCGCATGGAGCGCGCGATCGCCGGCATCGAGGCCGAGCTGGAGGAGCAGCTGGCGCTGTTCGAGCGCCAGGGCAAGATGCTGGAGGCCCAGCGCCTGCGCATGCGCACGACCTACGACATCGAGATGATGCGACAGGTCGGGTCGTGCGCGGGCATCGAGAACTACTCGATGCACATCGACGGCCGCACCCGCGGGTCTGCGGCCAACACCCTGCTCGACTACTTCCCCGAGGACTTCCTGCTCGTCGTCGACGAGTCCCACGTGGCAGTGCCGCAGATCGGCGGCATGTACGAGGGCGACATGTCCCGCAAGCGCAACCTGGTCGAGCACGGCTTCCGGCTCCCCAGCGCGATGGACAACCGGCCCCTGCGCTGGGAGGAGTTCCTCGACCGCATCGGCCAGACCATCTACCTCTCCGCCACCCCCGGCGACTACGAGCTCGACAAGGTCCAGGGCGACGTCGTCGAGCAGATCATCCGGCCCACCGGGCTCGTCGACCCCGAGGTCGTCGTCAAGCCCACCAAGGGCCAGATCGACGACCTCATCCACGAGATCCGCACCCGCGCCGACAAGAACGAGCGCGTCCTGGTCACCACGCTGACCAAGAAGATGTCCGAGGACCTCACCGACTACCTCCTCGACGCCGGCATCCGCACCCGCTACCTCCACTCCGAGGTCGACACCCTGCGCCGCATCGAGCTGCTGCGCGAGCTGCGGATGGGCGAGTACGACGTCCTGGTCGGCATCAACCTGCTCCGCGAGGGCCTCGACCTGCCCGAGGTCTCGCTGGTCTCGATCCTCGACGCCGACAAGGAGGGCTTCCTGCGCTCCGACAAGTCGCTCATCCAGACCATCGGCCGCGCCGCCCGCAACGTCTCGGGCCAGGTCCACATGTACGCCGACAAGGTCACGCCCTCGATGGAGTCGGCCATCGACGAGACCAACCGCCGCCGCGAGAAGCAGATCGCCTACAACAAGGCCCACGGGGTCGACCCCCAGCCGCTGCGCAAGAAGATCGCCGACATCACCGAGATGCTCGCCCGCGACAGCGAGGACACCCAGGCCCTCCTCGAGACCTGGGCCGGCACCGAGGCCAAGGGCCGTGCTGGCGGCGCCAAGACCCGCCAGCCCGTCCCCGTCCTCGGCGACAAGGCCAGCGGCCACCACGCCAAGGACCTCGCCGGCCTGCCCAGCAGCGAGCTCGCCCAGCTCATCCAGGACCTCACCGACCAGATGAAGCAGGCCGCCACCGAGCTGCAGTTCGAGCTCGCCGCCCGCCTTCGCGACGAGATCAACGACCTCAAGAAGGAGCTGCGGCAGATGATGGAGGCGACGAAGTGAGGAGCGACGCCGACCGAGGAACGAGGTCGAGCGATCGCGACGAGCGAGGAGCCCGGCGAGCGGAGCGAGCACCGGCGACGAAGTAGCTGGATGGGTCGCTCCGCTGCGGTCCGTGGCGCGGCCCTGCGCCGCTCGTGGAGGGCTGCCGCGGTCTGGGCACGCAGGGCCGACCGCCACCCTGGCCTCCGCTGCGCTCCCGTGCGCCTTGTGGCCCGGCGCTGCTGTGGTCGGGGCGCCTGACGGTGGTCGATCCGCGGTGATCGATCCACGGTGGTCGAGGAAGGACGGAGTCCTGTCTCGAGACCACCCGACCGCAGCCGGTCCACCGTCACGACCACCGTGCGGGCCGACCCGGGCACGGTCGTAACCTCGGGGGAGTGACCCGGACTGCCCAGCCCCGCCTGGCGTGGGCGGTGTGGGGGGTCGGACTGGCGACGTACCTGGTGGCGGTCTTCCACCGCAGCTCGCTGGCCGTGGCGGGGCTGCTGGCCACCGAGCGGTTCGACATCTCGGCCTCGCAGCTGGCGACCTTCACCATGCTGCAGCTGCTCGTCTACGCGCTGATGCAGGTGCCGGTGGGACTGATGGTCGACCGCTACGGCCCGCTGGCGGTGATGCTCGCCGGGACCGTGGTGCTGACGCTCGCCCAGGCCGGGTTCGCGCTGGCCGAGTCCTACCCGGCGGCGCTGGCTGCGCGGACGTTCGTGGGCATGGGGGACGCGATGACGTTCATCTGCGTGCTCCGGCTGGTGTCGCGGTGGTTCGCGCCGCGGCGGGTGCCGCTGGTCACCCAGCTCACCGGGACGCTCGGCCAGCTCGGCGCCGTGCTGGCCGCGGTGCCGATGACGATCGCGCTGCGCGAGCTGGGCTGGACCGGCGCCTACCTGCTCACCGCCTCGCTCGGCGTCGTGCTCACGATTTCGCTGGTCGCCGTCGTGCGCGACGCCCCCGACCAGCGGCGGGTGCTCGGCCCGCGGCTCTCGCTGGCGGTCGTCCGCCGCAGCCTGGCCGCGTCGTGGGCGCACCCGGGCACCCGGCTCGGGTTCTGGATGCACTTCACGACCCAGTTCAGCGCCACGACGCTGTCGCTGCTGTGGGGCTACCCGTTCCTGGTCCAGGGCGAGGGCCTCTCGGAGGCCACGGCAGGCCTGCTCCTGACGCTCGTCGTCGTCGCGATCATGTACGCCGGCCCGCTGCTCGGCTACCTCGTCTCCCGGCACCCGTGGCACCGCTCGACCATGGTGCTGGTCGTCGTCGCGGCGATCGTGGTCGTATGGACGGCCGTGCTCGCCTGGCCGGGGCAGGCGCCGCTGTGGCTGCTGGTCCTGCTGACCCAGGTCATCGGCCTCGGCGGCCCGGCGTCGGTGATCGGGTTCGACCTGGCCCGCACCTCCAACCCGGCCGACCGCCTGGCCAGCGCCACCGGGATCATCAACCAGGCCGGGTTCGCCGCCAGCCTGGTCCTGGTCGTGGCGGTCGGGCTGGTGCTCGACTGGCGCACGCCGGGGGCGTCGACCGACTACACGCCCGAGGCGTTCCGGTGGGCGATGAGCGTCCAGTACGTCCTGTGGGCCCTCGGCACCGTGCAGATCGTCCGCTACCGCCGCCGCGCCCGGAGGGTCATCGACCGGGCCGCGCTCGAGGCCGGGATCAACGCCTGATGGTCGAGCACACCGACGACGGGCGCTACATCGTGGTCGACGGCCGCCGCTGGCGGGCGACCGACCCGGCCATCCCCGACGAGCGCCGGCACGAGCTGCAGCGGGTGCTGATGGCCTGGCGCCGCGACGTGCGCCGGACCAAGGGCACCGAGGAGGAGCGGCGCTCGCGCGACGGGGTGCAGGCGGCCAAGGTCGCGCTGGGCGAGCGGGGCACGCCGTGGTGGGAGCAGAGCGACGCCGAGCGGCGGGCGCGGTGGGAGACCGAGGTCCCCGAGCCCGGGTGACCCAGGCGGGCGTTCAGGCGGCGTCGGCCGCCACCCGGAACCCGATGTTGCCGGTGTGGTCGTCGAGCCGGTTGTGGTCGCGCGCGGAGACCCGGTAGCGGTTGCAGTAGGAGTCGTGGCACAAGTAGGACCCCCCACGACGCACCCGCAGGTCGTCGTCGACCACCCGGCCGTCGAGCGACCACGGGTCGGCCGTCCACTCCCACACGTTGCCGGAGGCCTGGTGCAGGCCGAGGCCGTTGGGCCGGTGGGACTTCACCGGCACCGTGCCGATCGCACCCCGCCCGTCGTCGTGGCGCACCGGGAACTCACCGCGCCAGATCGTCGCGGGCGGCGTGCGCAGCGACTCGGGGTGCTCGTCGCCCCACGGGTAGAGCGCTCCCTCGAGGCCGCCGCGGGCCGCCCGCTCCCACTCCGCCTCGGTGGGCAGCCGGACGCCCGCCCATGCGCAGTAGGCCTCGGCGTCCTGGGCCGAGACGTGCACGACCGGGTGCTGGGCCATCCGGCCCGCGTCGCTGCCCGGGCCGTGCGGGTGGCGCCAGTCGGCGCCGTCGACGCCGAGCCACCACTCCGAGCCCGCTGCCCGCCCACGCACCGCCGCGGGGTCGGCGACGAGCAGGTGGAAGACGAACGACCACCCCGTCCGCTCCGCCTCGGTGACGTGCCCGGTCGCCTTGACGAAGGTCGCAAACTGCTGGTTGGTCACCGTCGTCGACCCGATCCGGTACGCCGGCAGGGTGACATCGCGCACCGGGCCCTCGCCCTCGCCCGGGTTGGCCAGCGGGCCGTCGTACCCCATGGCGAACGTGCCGGCGGGCACGTCGACGAGGCCCGCGGTGCGTGGCCGGCCCGCCGGCGCCCCCGGCGCCGGCGCAGCCGCGGGCGTCGCCCGCGGCCGCGGAGCAGCAGCCGCGCTCCCGGTGCTCGGGGCGCAGCAGGACACGGGGGAGTCGGCCACCCGCAAAGACTACCGATCCAGTCGACTCAGCCCCGGCCGTGGGCGCCGTACGCTCCCGGCGTGGACGTCGGGACGCTGCAGGAGCACTGCCTGGCCAAGCCCGGCGCCTGGCTCGACGACCCGTGGGGCCACCTGTGGCCCGTGGTCAAGGTGGGCGAGGGGGAGCGGGGCCGCATCTTCGCGTTCCTGGGGGCGACCAGCGTCGGGGTCAAGGCCGCCCGGTCCCGCGAGGTGGCCGACGCGTGGCTGGCGCGGTACCCCGGCGCGGCCCGCGTGATGGCCTACATCGGCCGCAGCGGGTGGAACGACCTCGCCCTCGACGGCATCCCCGACGACGACCTGCTCGAGGCCGTCGACACCTCCTACGACCTGGTGGTGGTCGGGCTGCCCCTCAGGCACCGTCCCCCGGGCTGGGACGACGGGCGCTGAGCCCGACCAGGCGGGCGACCACGAGCGCGACGTAGAAGACGCCGGCGACCTGCTCGATCATGACCAGCGAGCGCGCGTGGTCGCGCACCGGCACGACGTCGGAGAGCCCGACGGAGGTGAGCGTGGTGAAGGACAGGTAGAGCAGCTCGAACCACTCGCGCTGGCCCTCGCCGGCGTTGGAGATGAAGGAGCCCGGCCAGACGACCTGGGCGGCGGCGTAGACGTAGGTGAAGGCCCAGGCGACCACCGTGAAGGCGGCGCCGGTGGCGAACAGCTCGTCGCGGGTGACCCGGTCGTCGTGGAAGAGGTAGCGGATCATCGCGTAGGAGACGAACAGGTAGAACGGCACGTGGAAGGCCGCGGAGCCGAGCACGGCCCAGTCGGCCTCGTCGGTCACGGCCTCCAGCACGCTGAAGACCGCACCCGGCGCCCCGAACACCAGCGCGACCCACGACAGGGTCGGGGTGTTGCGCACGGCCGCCACGGCGGCGACGACGACCCCGACCTGCAGCAGCCCGAGCACGGACTGGCCGGCGACGTTGTCGTCGAGGAACGGGTAGGCCAGGACCGCGAAGAGCTGCAGGGCCAGCACCGCCGCGGAGGGGTGGCCGCGCACGGCGACGAGGGCCCGGCGGGGGCTCACGGGCTCCAGGGTCCGGGCGGCAGGCCCTTCGGCCAGGGCCACTGCGCCTGGCGCTGCTGGCGGGCCTGCTTCTTCTCCAGGCGGCGCACCTGCGTGGCCACGATGTCGCGGTGGCCGACCTGCAGGTGCGACACCCGCAGCACGGCCAGCAGGCTCACCAGGGCCAGCCAGGGGGTCTCCCACTCCACGCCGCGGGCCACGAACAGCGCCGAGCTGACGACGACCGCGCTGACGAGGAACGTCAGTGCGCTCCGGCGCCGGGCCGCCCACTCGTCCTCGGCCCGGCGCCGCAGCTCGTCGTGCGGCACACCGACCAGCGATCCCGCCGGGCGGGGCGCGGGCGTGCGCAGCGGCACCAGGTCGGCCACCAGCGGCGGCAGCTCGCCCAGCGTCCGGGCCCGGGCCGTGGCGGCCATCCGGTCGTCGAGCTCGTCGCGCTCGAGCCGCCCGTCGGCGTACGCCTCGGAGAGCACGGTGTGGATGCGCTCGCGGTCGTCGACCGAGCAGCGCAGGCCGGCGTGGGCGCGCTGGCGCGGGTCGTGGGCGAACTGGGCCCAGAGGTCGGCGGCCACGGCGGTCGTCCTCCTCCTGGTCGCGATTCGACGGGTTCTCATCCTAGAGAGGGGCTCCACACCTACCCTGGCTCGTCAGGGTGACGACGGTCACGTCACTCCCTCCCGTTGTCCAAAACGAGAACACGTTCTATCGTCGGGGCTCCGCGCCGCCCAGCCCGACCCGACCGCAGCCGAGCCGAGAAGAGGTGACCGTCCGATGGCCTTCAGTGCTGCCGGGGTCATCCGAGGACCCGGCGAGATCGCGGTCATGGTCGTCGACGTGCTCAAGCGGCTCTTCACGACGCGGTTCCAGCTGCGTGAGTTCATCGAGCAGGCGTGGTTCATCACCAGCGTCACCCTGGTGCCGACCATCCTGGTCTCGATCCCGTTCGGCGCGGTCATCTCGCTGCAGGTCGGCAACCTGACCGGCCAGCTCGGCGCCCAGTCCTTCGCCGGCGCGACCGCGGTCCTCGCGGTGGTGCGCGAGGCCGCCCCGATCGCGGCCGCGCTCATCATCGCCGGCGCCGCGGGCTCGGCGATCTGCTCCGACATGGGCGCGCGCAAGATCCGCGAGGAGATCGACGCCATGGAGGTCCTCGGCGTCGACCCGCTCGAGCGACTCGTCGCCCCGCGGGTGGCGGCGACCATGTTCGTGGCGCTGATGATCATCGGCATCGTCATCGGCGCGGGCATCGGCGGCGGCTACTTCTTCACCGTCGTGGTCCAAGGCGGCTCCGCCGGTGCGTTCCTGTCCAACTTCACCGCGCTGGCCTCCATCACCGACCTCTGGATCGCCATCATCAAGGCGGTCGTCTTCGGCGCGATGGCCGCGATCGTCGGCGCCTACAAGGGCCTCAACGCCGGCGGCGGCCCCAGCGGCGTCGGCCGGGCGGTCAACGAGTCGGTGATCATCGCCTTCATGCTGCTGTTCTTCCTGAACGCGGTCATCACGGCGATCTACTTCCAGGTCGTCCCGCCGGTGGGGATCTGACCCGTGGCGATCTCCATCGGCTCCGTCGCCAGCGCCGCCGTGCGCGCGCCCCGCCGCTCCCTCGAGGGGTACGGCGACCAGCTGCTCTTCTACGCCCGCGCGCTGTTCTGGGTCCCGCGGGCCATCCGGCGCTACCCGCGCGAGATCACCGCCACCCTGGCCGAGGTCACGTTCGGGTCGGGCGCGCTGGCCCTGATCGCCGGCAGCGTGGGAGTCATCGCCTTCCTGGCCTTCTTCGCCGGGACCGAGGTCGGCATCCAGGGCTACGCCTCGCTGAGCCAGATCGGCGTGGCCAAGTTCAGCGCGTTCATCTCGGCGTACTTCAACACCCGCGAGGTCGCGCCGCTGATCTCCTCGATAGCGCTGGCCGCGACGGTGGGCTGCGGCTACACCGCGCGGCTGGGCGCGATGCGGATCTCGGAGGAGATCGACGCGCTCGAGGTCATGGGAATCCCGTCGCTGCCGTTCCTGGTGACGACCCGGATGATCGCGGCCTTCGTGGCGGTCATCCCGCTCTACATCGTGGCGCTGAGCGCGTCCTACCTCTCGCCGCGCCTGATCGTCGTCTACGTCTACGGCCAGTCCAGCGGCACCTACGACCACTACTTCCTGCAGTTCCTGCCGCCGATCGACATCCTGTGGTCGTTCGCCAAGCTGCTCTTCCTGGCCGCCGCGATCATCCTCATCCACTGCTACTACGGCTACACCGCCTCCGGCGGCCCGGCCGGCGTCGGGCAGGCGGTGGGCCGGGCGATCCGCACCAGCATCGTGTTCACCGTCGTCGCCGACTTCTTCCTCAGCTTCGCCATCTGGGGCTCCACCACCACCGTCCGGATCACCGGGTAGCGGGGCGGGGGAGAGCCATGCCGCTGCTGGTCAACATCCACCACGACACACCGGGCGAGCACCGCCGTCTGCTCGTGGCCGGGGTGGCGTTCCTGACCGCGATGGCCCTGCTCGTGGCGCTGTCCATCGCCATCTACGACAAGCAGCTCGTCTCGGTCACCACCGTCACCGTCCGGGCCGACCGTGCCGGACTGCAGCTGGCCAAGCTCGGCGACGTGCGCCGCAACGGCGTGCTCGTGGGCCAGGTGCGCTCGGTGGGGGAGTCCGACGGCGAGGCCGAGATCGTGCTGGCCCTCGACCCGGCCGAGGCCGCCCGCATCCCCGACAACGTCGAGGTGCAGATCCTCCCGACGACGCTGTTCGGCCAGAAGTTCGTCTCCCTCGTCGAGCCCGACGTGCCCTCGGCCACCCCGCTGCGCGACGGCGAGGTCATCCCGTCCGACCGGGTCGAGACCAACGTCGAGCTCAACCGCATCCTGGCCGAGCTCTTCCCGCTGCTGCGCGCCGTGCGACCGGCCGACCTCAACGCCACGCTGAGCGCCCTGGCCGACGCCCTCGAGGGCCGCGGCGACCAGCTCGGCGCGACGCTGGCGGACCTCGACTCCTACCTCACCGCGATCCAGCCCTCGCTGCCCACGCTGCGCGAGGACCTGGCCGCGCTGGCGGACGTCGCCGACACCTACGACGACGCCGCGCCCGACCTGCTGCGGGTGCTCGACAACCTCACCGTCACCGCCAAGACCGTGCTGCAGAAACGCCGGTCGCTCGACGTCTTCTTCTCCGACCTCACCGGCCTCGCCGACCGTGGGCGGACCCTGCTCGCCGACAACGAGGCCGACCTGATCGAGGTCGGTCGGGTCGGCGCACCGGTGCTGAAGCTGCTGGCGACGTACTCGCCCGAGCTGCCCTGCCTGCTCAAGGGCGCGGCCCGCTACGCCCCGATCCTGGCCCGCACCTTCGAGGGCAACCAGGTCAAGCAGTACATCGAGCTCGGCTCCGCGCAGTACGAGGCTTACGGCCCCGACGACCGCCCGGAATACGGCGAGGTCGGCCACGGGCCCTGGTGCTCGGGCCTGCCCGACCCGCCGGTGCCGATCGGGCCCGTCTCGTTCGACGACGGCACCGACATCGACGAGGACCCGCCGACCAGCCCGCTGCCCACCCTCCCGGGTCTGCGCGAGCGCGCGGCCCCCGGCTGGGCCCGCGAGGCACGCCGGCGCGGCTTCGGCACCGGCATGTCCAGCGGGTACGCCGGCACGCGGGGCGAGCAGGAGGTCCTCAACGCCCTGCTGGCCGGCCGCACGGGCGCCGCGGCGTCGGCGTACGGCGCGCTGGGCTCGTTGCTCTACGGCCCGGTCGTGCGGGGGCCCGGTGGCTCGCGGGCAACGGGGGGCGAGCGATGACCGGCGCCTCCCAGCAGAACCGCACCACCCTGGCCGCGGGCGTCAAGCTGGGGATCTTCACCGTCGTCTCGGTCCTCGTGACGGGCCTGCTCGCGGTCATCATGGGCAACATCGGGTTCGGCGAGGGCCGCACCTACCGCGCCGAGTTCGTCAACGCCTCGTCGCTGGAGAAGGGCGACGACGTGCGCGTCGCCGGCGTCAGCGTCGGCGAGGTCCGGGAGGTCGAGCACTCGGGCCCGGAGAACGCCAACGCCACGGTGACCTTCCGCATCGACGCCGACGTGCCGCTGACCTCGGCCTCGACGGCGCAGATCCGCTTCCTCAACCTGGTCGGCGACCGCTACCTGGCGCTGCAGGAGGGAGCCGGCCGCGGGGCCGATCGGCTCGGCGAGGACGACCTGATCCCGATGGACCGCACCGAGCCCGCGCTCGACCTGACGGTGCTGTTCAACGGCTTCAAGCCGCTGTTCACCGCGCTGCGGCCCGAGGACGTCAACGAGCTGACGATGAACATCGTCCAGGTGCTCCAGGGAGAGGGCGGCACCGTGCGCTCGCTGCTCGACAACGCCGCGTCCCTCACCAATGCCCTGGCCGACCGCGACGCGCTCATCGGCGAGGTCATCGACAACCTCGGCACCACGCTCGAGACCGTCGACGCCCGCAGCGTGCAGCTCGAGCGGCTGGTCGTCGAGCTGCGCGACTGGATGCGCGACCTCGCGGCCGACCGCGAGACCATCGGCGGCTCGCTCGACAGCATCTCCCGGCTCACCCAGGTCGTCGCCGACCTGCTCACCGACGCCCGCCCGCTGGTCAAGCGCGACATCGCCGAGCTGCGCTCGCTCTCGGCCCTGCTCAACGAGCCCGGCAACAAGAAGCTGGTCGTGGAGATCTTCGACCGGCTGCCCGAGTCGATGACCGACCAGACCCGCACCGGCACCTACGGGTCTTGGTACAACTACTACATCTGCGGCTTCTCCGGCCGCATCCAGCTGCCCGTCATCAGCGGCCTCCCGATCATCAAGCAGCTCAACGAGCAGCTGAACAAGATCGAGTTCCGCTCCACCGCGCCGAGGTGCAACCGGTGAGCGGCGGGACCGGCGCGACGGGCCGGCAGCGGTCGGCCGAGGCCCGCGCGATGCGCTACGGCGCGGTGACCCTCGTGCTCGTGCTGCTCGTCACGGCCGCCTCCTTCAACCTCTCCAAGTTCCCCGGCTTCCGCGGCGAGAGCTACCAGGCGTGGTTCTCCGACGCCTCCGGCATCCGTCGCGGCAGCAGCGTCCAGGTCGGAGGCATCCGCAGCGGCCGGGTCTCCGACGTGCAGCTGCGTGGCTCCCGGGTGCTGGTCACCTTCACCGTCGACCAGGGCATCGACATGGGCGAGGACACCACGGCCGCCGTCGAGGTGCTCAACCTGCTCGGCGAGAAGTACCTGCGCATCACCCCCGACGGCACCGGTGAGCTCTCCCGCAGCGAGCGGATCCCGCTCGAGCGGACGCGGGCGGCGTACGACATCGTGGGGGTGTTCGGCGACCTGACCACGACGACCGAGCAGATCGACAAGGACGCGCTGGTCCAGGCGTTCGACGTGCTCAGCGACACCGTCGACTCCGCGGCGCCCGAGATCGCCGAGAGCTTCCGCGGCATCAGCCGGCTCTCCCGGACCGTGGCCAGCCGCGACCAGCAGCTGCGAGACCTCTTCGAGAGCTCCAAGAACGTCTCGGAGGTGCTGGCCGCCCGCAGCGACGACCTGGTCGAGCTCATGGGCAGCTCGCGGCTGGTCTTCGAGGAGCTGCAGAAGCGCAAGGACGCGGTCCACCGGCTGCTGGTCAACGCCCGGCTGCTGGCCACCGAGCTGCGCGGCCTCGTCCGCGACAACCAACGGCAGATCGCACCAGCGCTGCGCGAGGTCGACGACCTGCTCGACACCCTCATCAGCCGCGAGAAGGAGCTCAAGGCGACGCTGGCCGCGCTCGGGCCCTACGTCAACATCCTCGGCAACATCATCGGCACCGGCCCCTGGTTCGACGCCTACGCCGTCAACCTGCTCGGCATCCCCACCGGCGAGTTCGTGCCCGGCACCTCGGAGGTGCTGCAGTGACGCGGTTCGTGACCGTGCGGACGGTCCTGGTCGTCGTGGTGGCGCTGCTCGTCGGCGGCATCGTGCTCGGCGGCCGCGGCGACGCCGCCCCGCCCAAGCGCGTCACGGCCCACTTCGACCGGGCCGTCAGCGTCTACGAGGGCACCGACGTGCGGGTGCTCGGCGTCACCGTCGGCCGGGTCACCGAGGTGACGCCCGAGGGCGGGTCGGTCCGCGTGGAGATGGAGTACGACGGCAAGGTCGACGTGCCCGCCGACGCGACAGCCGCGATCGTCACGCCCACCCTGGTCGCCGACCGGTTCGTGCAGCTGACCCCGGTCTGGGCCGAGGGCGACCCGGTGATGGCCGACGGCGCCCAGATCGACGTGCAGACCACGATGGTGCCGGTCGAGCTCGACCGCATCTACGCCTCGCTGCGCGACCTGACCGCGACCCTCGGGCCCAACGGCGTCAACCGCAACGGCACGTTGGACAACCTGGTGAGCGCGGGCGCGGACGCGCTGGAGGGCCAGGGCAGGGCCGGCAACGCGATGCTGCGCAACCTGGCTGACGCCGCCACGGCGTTCGGCAACAGCAGCGGTGACCTCTTCGCCACCGTCGAGCAGCTGGCGCAGTTCACCACCACGCTCGCGGAGAACGACGAGCTGGTGCGGGCCTTCATGGCCGACCTCGCCGTGGTCTCCGAGCAGCTGGCCGGCGAGCGGGTCGAGCTGCGCCGCACGGTCGCCACCCTCGCCTCGACCGTCGGCACCGTGCGCGGCTTCGTGCAGCGCAACCGCAAGGCCCTCGCCACCGACGTGCGCAAGCTGTCGCGGGTCATGCGGGTCATCGCCTCGGAGAAGCAGAGCCTCGACGACGCCCTGGAGGTCGCCCCCGTGGCCATGGGCAACCTCGTGCTCGCCTTCAACACCGACACCGGCTCGATCGGCTCGCGCATCGGCGTCAGCGGCAACGTCTTCGACGCCGACGGCTTCCTGTGCGCCGTCGTGCAGGCCAACCCCGCCATGCCGACGGTGGCCAAGGACCTCACCTGCGAGATCCTCTCCGCCCTCGTCGAGCCCGTGACCGACCAGCTGCCCACCATCCCGCCCGCCTCCGGCCGCACGGGCGCCGCGCCGCGCACCGGCACGACGGGGACCGCCCCCACCACGTCCGGCCCCGCGGTCCCGGTCGGCCAGCCGTCCGCCCAGGCCCCGGCGCCCAGCCTGGCCGACCTGCTGGCCGGAGGTGCGTCGTGACCGCGCGCTCCGTCGTACGGCGGGGGAGGGCCGGCCTGCTGGCCGCGCTCGCCGGCAGCCTGCTGGCCGGTGGCCTGTCCGGGTGCGACTTCGACGGCGCCTACGACCTGCCGCTGCCCGGCTCGCCCGTCGACGCCGACGAGGCCTACGAGGTGCGGGCCGAGTTCGCCGACATCCTCAACGTCGTGCCGCGCTCGCCCGTGATGGTCGACGACGTCACCGTCGGCGAGGTGACCGAGGTCGAGCGCGTCGGCTGGCACGCCGAGGTCGTGCTGCGGGTGCGCGACGACGTGGTGCTGCCCGACAACGCGGTGGCCGAGATCCGCCAGGTCAGCCTGCTCGGCGAGAAGTACGTCGCCCTCGAGGCGCCCGCCGGCGCCACGGCGACCGGTCGGCTCGGCGACAGCCCCGACGACGTCATCCCGCTCGCCCGCACCGGCCGCAACCCCGAGGTCGAGGAGGTGCTGGGCGCGCTGTCGTTCCTCCTCAGCGGCGGTGGGGTGGCCCAGCTCGGCACGATCACCCGCGAGCTGAACGCGGCCATGGACGGCCGCCAGGACGACCTGCGCAGCCTGCTCGGCAACCTCGACCGCTTCGTCGGCACCCTCGACGGCCAGAAGCGCGACATCATCCGCGCCCTCGACTCCCTCAACGGGCTCACCGCCACCCTCAACCGGTCCCGCCGGACCATCGAGGAGGCCCTCGACGTCACGGGCCCGGCCATCGACGTGCTCGGCCGGCAGACCGACGAGCTCGTCGGCATGCTCAGCGCCCTCGACCGGCTCGGCGTCGTCGGTACCCGGGTCATCAACGCCAGCCGCGACGACCTGCTCGCCCAGCTGCGTGACCTCGCGCCCATCGTCCGCAACCTCGCCGCCGCCGGCGACCAGCTCGCCCCGGGCCTCAACCTGCTCGTGAGCTTCCCGTTCCCGAAGGAGGCCTCGGAGATCGTGCTCGGCGACTACGCCAACACCGCCATCCGGGCCGACATCAGCCTGGAGAACTTCCTGCCGAAGGGCGGGCTGCTGCCCGACCTCCCGGGCCTGCCGGACCTGCCCGACCTGCCCGTCGTCGGCCCCGCCCTCGACAAGGTGCTCTCGTGCCTGCGCAGCGGCACCCTGGGGTCGGCCGCCTGCACGGCCGTGCTCCGTTCAGCCACGCTGCTGCCCGAGCTGGTGCTCCGCTGCGCCGGTGTGAAGTGGGGCCGGTCGGGCGTGTGCCGGGCCCTCGGCCCCGTCGAGGGCCTGCTCGACGGCCTGGGCGTGACCGGTGGAGGGGGCAGTGGCGGGGGCGGTGGGGGCCTGCTCGACCTGCCCGGCCTCGGTCGGCTCACCACCGCCCTGTCCAGCGGCGACCCCGCCCCCCGCGCCGACACGTCCTCCCTGCTGGGGGGTGGGGCCCGGTGAGCGCCGCCGTCCGCATCCGCCTGATCGTCTTCGTCGTCCTCTCGGCCGTCGGCGTCACCTACGTCGCCGCGACCTACCTCGGGCTGGTCGACCGCGTCCTGGGCCGCGGCTACACCGTGCACGTCACGCTGCCGACGTCCGGCGGCCTGTTCGAGGGCAGCGAGGTCACCTACCGCGGGGTCAAGATCGGCAAGGTCTCCCAGATGGCGGCCACCCGCCAGGGCGTCGAGGTCGACCTGGCCATCGAGGACGGCGTCCGCATCCCGACCGACTCGCCGGTCTTCGTGCACAACCTATCCGCGGTGGGGGAGCAGTACCTCGACTTCGTCCCGCCCGACGAGGACGGCCCGTACGCCGAGGACGGCACGACCTTCGCCGGCTCCGAGGCCTCCCTGCCGGTCGACGAGGCCGACCTGCTCGTCGAGCTCGACTCCTTCGTCCGCTCGGTCGACGAGCGCAGCCTGCAGGTGCTGGTCGAGGAGCTCGGCGACATGTTCACCGACACCGCCGGCCCGCTCCAGCAGCTCATCGACGACGGCGGCCGGTTCGTCGACGAGGCCGCCGAGCACACCGACGACACCGTGCGGCTGCTCGAGACCGCGTTGACGGTGCTGCGCACCCAGCGCGACAACGGCGACAACATCCGGTCCTTCTCGCGCGACCTCGCCGCCCTCACCGACACCCTGCGCGACGCCGACGGCGACCTGCGGACGGTGCTCGACGAGACCCCCCCCGCCGCGCGCGAGCTGGAGGAGCTGCTCGACGACCTCGGCCCCACGCTGCCGGTGCTGCTCAGCGACCTGGTCACCGTCAACCAGACCGTGGTCTCCCACCTGCCCGGCGTCGAGCAGCTGCTGGTCACCTTCCCGCGCGTCATCGCGGGCGGCTTCACCGGATCACCGCCGGACGGGTTCGGCCACGTCAACCTGCAGCTCGACTACTCGGTGCCGCCCTGCACCGAGGGCTACAAGCCGCGCGCGGAGTGGCTGCGCGGCGACCAGCTCGACGACGGCCCGATCTTCCCGGCGAGGTGCACCAGCGGGCCGCCGTACGTCCAGCGCGGTGTCGACTACGTCCCCGGCGGCGCGCGCAACCCGACCCCGTCGCCCGGGCGCACCTACGATCGGCCGGTGCCCGGCCACTACGACCCCCGCACCGGCCTCGCCGACGACGTCGTGGACGCCCGCGGCCGGCCCGTCCGCTTCGGGCAGGCCGGCGACCTCGGCATCCTCGGCGACGACTCCTGGAAGTGGCTCGTGGTCGGGCCGGTGGCCTCACCGTGACGGCCTCCCGCCGGGCCGTGACCGCGCTCGCCGTGGTCGTGGTGCTGCTGGCCGGTGCCGTGGTCGTCGGCGGTGTGGCCACGTGGCGGGAGCGCTCCGACCGCTCCTCGGCCGCCGGGGAGGACCGGCCGCCGTCGGTCGCGGTGCAGGAGCGGTACGGCGCGGTGCTGGCCGCAGCCCGGGCGACCGCGACCGCGCTGGTCAACATCGACTACCGCTCGCCCCAGGACAGCCAGGACGCCGTCGCGGCCACCGCGACCGGCACGTTCCTCGACCAGTACGAGGCCTCCTCGCAGAGCCTCGTGCAGCTCGTGACCTCCTTCAAGTCCGTGCTGGAGGGCGAGGTCGTCGAGGCCGCGGTCGACGACCTGGACGCCGACAGCGCCACCGTGCTCGTGGCCACGGAGGGCACGGTGAGCAACGCCCAGACCGGGGAGGACCGGCAGGCCCGCAACTTCCGGCTCTACATCACCCTGGTCAACACCGACGGCCGCTGGCTGACCAACGACCTGGAGTTCGCCGGATGAGCCAGCCGCCCCGCCGGCCGACCCGGCCGGCCCGGCCCACCCGCACGCCCACCTCCCGCCCCCGCCGGGTCGCGGGCCAGGGGCGCGTCGAGCCCGAGACGGACGCCCCACCCACGGCGGCCGAGGAAGCGCCATCCACGGTGGTCGAGGAAGGCGCGCCAGCGCCTGTCTCGAGACCACGTGACTCGAGCGACGAGACCCCACCCGACCCGCCCGACCGCCGTACGCCGAGCCGACGGCCGCTCGTCGTGCTGGCCGTGGTGGCCGTGCTGCTGCTCGCGCTGGGCGTGGCGGAGGTCGCCTACCTCGCCTCGGGCCCCGACGTACCGGAAGCCGTGGCGCCGACGGCGGAGCGGCCGGTGCAGGCCTCCGAGCTCACCGTGCGCTCGGTCGTCGACCAGGCGGCCAAGGCCGCCGACTCGATCATCTCGGCCACCGCCGACGGCTACGACGCCGAGGTCGACGCGGCCGCGGCACTGATGACCGAGCCGTTCGCCGCGACGTTCCGCGAGACCAAGGAGCAGGTGCAGGCGGAGTTCGTGGCGCAGGGGACCACCGTGGTGGCCGAGGTGTCCTACCAGGGCGTGGTGCGTGCGACGCCGACCGAGGTCACCGCGCTGCTCTTCCTCACCCAGACCACCCAGAAGGGCAACCCGCCCCAGGTCACGCCGGTGCAGTACCGGGTCACGGTGACCATGGTCGACACCCCGGACGGATGGCTGGTCAGCGACCTGCAGGCGCTGTAGGCTCCCGCCGAACTAGAACACGTTCCAGTTTGCTGGTGCTGGGGCGGGACCGACGGGAGGATCACCGCGTGACCACCGTCGACGTCGACCTCCTCGTCATCGGCGCAGGGCCCACGGGCCTCTACGCCACCTACTACGCGGGCTTCCGCGGCCACCGGATCGCGGTGGTGGACTCGCTGCCCGAGCTGGGCGGCCAGGTCACCGCGATGTACCCCGAGAAGCAGATCTTCGACGTGGCGGGGTTCCCGTCGGTCAAGGGCCGCGAGCTCGTGGAGGGCCTGGTCGAGCAGGCCGGCACCGCCAAGCCGGAGTACCTCCTCGACCGCACCGCCACCACCCTCGAGCACCACGACGACGGCGTCGTGGTCGGGCTCGACGACGGCACCGAGGTCCGCGCCGGCGCGGTCCTCATCACCGCCGGCATCGGCAAGTTCAGCCCGCGGCCCCTGCCGGCCGGCGAGGGCTGGCTCGGGCGCGGCCTGGAGTTCTTCGTGCCCAGCTTCGCGCCGTACGCCGGCAAGGACGTCGTCATCGTCGGCGGCGGCGACAGCGCGTTCGACTGGGCGCTGCACCTCGAGCCCGTCGCCCGGTCGGTCACCCTCGTGCACCGCCGCGACGCGTTCCGGGCCCACGAGCGCACGATCGAGCAGGTGCGGGCGACCCCGACCGAGATCATCACCCGCGCCCAGGTCACCGCGCTGCGCGGAGAGCCGACGGTCGCCGAGGTCGACATCGAGGTCGACGGCGAGACCGTCACCCGGCCCTGCCAGGCCGTGGTCGCCGCCTTGGGGTTCGTCGCCGACCTCGGCCCGATGCAGCAGTGGGGCCTGGAGGTCCACAAGCGGCACATCTGCGTCAGCCCCGCGATGCAGACCAACCTGCCGCGCGTCTTCGCCGCCGGCGACATCACCGAGTACGACGGCAAGGTCCGGCTGATCGCCGTGGGCTTCGGCGAGGCCGCGACCGCGGTCAACAACGCCACCGTCGTCATCAACCCCGACGCCAAGGTCTTCCCGGGCCACTCCTCCGAGGGCTCCTAGCCCGCACCACCCGCCGTCACCAGGTCAGAAGGGACCGACGTACATGAGGATCAAGGTCGACTTCGACCTCTGCGAGTCCAACGCCTTGTGCGAGGCGATGGCGCCCGACGTCTTCGAGCTCGACGACGACGACTACCTCCAGCTCAAGCAGGAGGAGACGACGCCCGAGGACGTCGCGGACGTCGAGCGCGCCGTGGCCGCCTGCCCGCGGGCCGCGATCACCCTCGAGGGGGCCTGAGGTGGCCGGCGCCTCGTCCGAGACCTCGCTGGACGGCCGGGTCGCGATCGTCACCGGTGCGGGCGCCGGGCTCGGCCGGGCCGAGGCCGTCGCGCTCGCGAGGGCCGGGGCCCGGGTCGTGCTCAACGACCTGCCCGGCGCGGCTGACGACGCTGCGGCCGAGGTCCGCGACCTGGGCGCGGAGGTCGCGGTCGTCGAGGGCGACGTGTCCGACTCCTCGGTCGCCGAGGCGATGGTGAAGGCCGCCGTCGACGGGTTCGGGTCGCTCGAGGTCGTCGTCAACAACGCCGGCATGACCCGCGACCGGATGCTGTTCAACATGAGCGACGAGGAGTGGGACGACGTCGTCCGGGTCCACCTGCGCGGCCACTTCCTGCTCTCGCGCAACGCGGCGTCCTACTGGCGTGGCCGGTCGAAGGAGACCGGTGCCCCGGTCTACGCCCGGGTGGTCAACACCGCCTCCGAGGCCTTCCTCGGCGGCTCGCCCGGCCAGGCCAACTACGCCGCGGCCAAGGCCGGCATCACCGCGCTGACCCTCTCGACCGCCCGCGGCCTCGAGCGGGTCGGGGTGCGCGCCAACGCCATCTGCCCGCGCGCCCGCACCGCGATGACCGCCCAGGTCTTCGGCGAGGACACCTCCGGCGAGGCCGTCGACCCCTACTCGCCCGAGCACGTCGCGCCCCTCGTCGCCTGGCTGGCCTCCCCGGCCGCCGAGTCCGTCACGGGCCAGGTGCTCGTGGTGTACGGCGGCATGGTCGCGGTCGTCGCCGCCCCGGTGGTCGAGCAGCGCTTCGACATGACCGGCGACCGCTGGACCGCCGACGACCTGACCGCCCAGCTGGGCGGGTTCTTCGCCGACCGCGACCCGTCCGTGGGCTTCGCGGCCGACTCGATCATGAAGCTGGAGGTGTGACGATGACCGGTCGTCTGGACGGCAAGGTGGCCGTGGTCACCGGCGGTGCGATGGGCCAGGGCGCCGGCATCAGCCGCGCGTTCGTGGCCGAGGGCGCCCGGGTCGTGGTGGCCGACGTGGCCGTCGACGAGGGGGCGACGCTGGCGGCCGAGCTCGGCGACGCCGCGATCTTCTGCCGCCACGACGTGGGGGACCCCGCCTCGTGGGAGGCGCTCCTCGCCGCCACCCACGACGCCTTCGGCCCGGTCTCCACGCTGGCCAACAACGCCGGCATCCTGCGCTTCGGCTCGGTGGAGAAGATGCCGGTCGACGAGGTCGAGCTGCTCTTCCGGGTCAACCAGCTCGGCTGCTTCCTCGGCATGCAGGCCGTCGTGCCCGACATGCGCTCCATCGGCGGCGGCTCGATCATCAACGCCTCCTCCACCGAGGGCCTCGGCGGCATGGCCGGCACGGTCGCCTACGGGGCCACCAAGTTCGCGGTGCGCGGCATGACCAAGGGCGCCTCCCACGAGCTCGGCCGCCACAACATCCGGGTCAACTCCGTGCACCCCGGCATGATCGACACCCCGATGACCCGGGTCCACGGCGGCGACGCGGCCATGGAGTACGGCGCCTCCAAGGTCCCGCTGCGCCGCGTCGGCCACCCCGAGGACGTCGCCCCGCTCTACGTCTTCCTGGCCGCCGACGAGTCGTCGTACATCACGGGCGCGGAGATCGCGATCGACGGCGGCGTGACGGCCACCCACGGCTTCGGCGGCTGAGGGCCCGGTCTAGGTTCGCCCCCATGGCCAACCAGCGCGCCCAGGTCGTCATGAGCGACGACGAGGTCGAGGAGTTCCTGCACCAGCAGCGGTCGGCGACCATCGCCACCCTCGGACCGCAGGGCCGTCCCCACCTCGTCGCCATGTGGTACGCCGTCCACGACGGCGCGGTGTGGATCGAGACCAAGGCCAAGTCGCAGAAGGTCGTCAACCTCCGCCGCGACCCCACCATGTCCTTCCTCGTCGAGACGGGCCACACGTACGACCAGTTGCGCGGCGTCTCCCTCGAGGGCACCGCCACGATCATCGAGGACGAGTCGGTCGTCTGGGACGTGTGCGTCAACGTCTTCGAGCGCTACAACGCGCCGTACACCGAGGAGCTGCGGCCCTTCGTCGAGGTGATGGCCAAGAACCGCGTCGTCGTCCGCCTCGACCCCGTCCGCACCCGCTCCTGGGACCACCGCAAGCTCGGCCTGCCCGTCATGGAGCTCGGTGGCTCGACCGCGGAGTTCCTCGACTGACCGTCATCCTTGGTTGGTGCGGGTGGCCGCGCGCGTGGCAGGTCGCGTCTCGGCGTCAAGGACGCTCGCTGCGCTCGCGCCGGCTCCGCCGGCCGCCTGCGGCGGTCCTTGACCCCGAGCCTCGCGCGACCCGCCGACCTGCGCGCTGTCGGCGCGGCCTCGTGTCCCGTGCCCGGCGCGCCGCCGCTGGCGCGGCCACCCGCCCCACAGGTCACACGTGGCGCACCGTCACCACTCCTGGTGCGGAACTCCCACTTGTGGTCAGTAGTTCCCCGTCAGGAGTGGGAGATCGGCGTCAGGAGTCATCGGGGGCGGCCGCGCCAGCGGCGGCGCGGGCGGAGCCCGTGCCGTTGAGCGCGCCGTCAGTCGATCGGGCGAGGCTCCGGGTCAAGGACCGCGAAGCGGCCGGCGGAGCCGGCGCCGCAGGCGTCCTTGACGCGGAGACCCGATCGACTATGCGCGCGGCCGTCCACACCAACCCCGCGGGACAGTCCTAGTCGCGCAGCAGCAGCCGGACGGCGGTCTCGAGGTGAGCGCCGGTCTGGGCGGCGGTGCTGCGGCCGGTGACCCAGGCGACGAGGGCCGAGAGCCACACGTCGCCGATGACGCGGGCGATGGCGACGTCCTCGTCGGTGAGGTCGGTCAGGTCGGCGGGGTCGGCGTCGCCGGGGGAGCCCTCGGGGCGCATGGCCCGGGTGAGCATCGAGGTGAGCAGCATCCCGACCGTGTGGATCTCCTGGGCGACCGAGGCGTCGGCGAACATGAACGCGCGGGTCAGCGCCTCGGTGAGCTTGGGGTCGCCCTGGAGGCCGCGGGTGGTGCCCTTCATGACCCAGATGACCCGCTCGGCGGCGGTCTCCCCGGGGATCTCGACCTCGCGGAACGCCGCCTCGCTGCGCTCGAACTCCCGCGCGAGCGCGGAGACCAGCAGGTGGATCTTGGAGGGGAAGTAGCGGTAGAGGGTGCCGAGGGCGACCTCGGCCTCCTCGGCCACGGCGCGCATCTGGACGGCCTCGAACCCGCCCTCGCGGGCCAGGGCGTACGTCGCGTCGAGGATGCGCTGGCGGCGCTCGCGCTGCGCGGCGGAGCCGAGCTCGTCGGCGGTGAGGGAGTTGGCGGTGCTCACGGGGACCCCCAAGGTCGGGTCGTGGCCCTGCACCATCCCGCGCACCTCGGCGTACGGGGGAGTGCGCCGGGGACGGCTGCTGCTCGATGTCTGGTACTGCGTCACTAGGCTAGGGCCCAGTGGGCCAGTATAGGAACACGTTCTAGTCGCGCGACCGCGGGTCGCCCAGCACCGGAGGGTCGAGCCGCCCCATGCGCATCGCCATGCTGTCCTACCGCAGCAAGCCCCACTGTGGGGGCCAGGGTGTCTACCTGCGCCACCTCAGCCGTGAGCTGACCGCCCTCGGTCACGAGGTCGAGGTCTTCTCCGGCCAGCCCTACCCGGAGCTCGACGAGGGGGTGGCGCTGAGCAAGGTGCCGAGCCTCGACCTCTACCGCGAGCCCGACCCGTTCCGCGTGCCCAGGCTGCGGGAGTTCCGCGACCTGGTCGACGTGCAGGAGTTCCTCATCATGTGCCTGGCCGGGTTCCCCGAGCCGCGCACCTTCGCCCGGCGCATCAGCCGGATCATGGCGGACCGGGCCGGCGAGTTCGACATCGCCCACGACAACCAGGTGCTCGGGCACGGCATGCTCGACCTCGAGGGCCATGGCCTGCCGCTCATCACGACCGTGCACCACCCGATCACCTACGACCGCCGCATCGACCTGGCCCAGACCCGCCACCCGTGGCGCAAGGTCACGCTGCGCCGCTGGTACGGCTTCCTGCGCATGCAGGGCCACGTCGCGCGCCGCGCCCGCTGGATCCTCACGCCGTCGGAGACCTCCAAGCGCGACATCGCCCGCGACTTCGGCGTCGACCCGGCCAAGATGCAGGTCATCCTGCTCGGGGTCGACGACATGTTCGTGCCGCCGCCGGTCGACAAGCCGCGCGTGCCCGGCCGCATCATGGCCATGGCCAGTGCCGACGCCCCGATGAAGGGCATCGCGACCCTGCTCGAGGCCTTCGCCAAGCTGCGCACCGAGCGGGACGTCGAGCTCGTGCTCGTCAGCAAGCCCCAGCCCGGCGGCCGGACCGAGAAGCTCATCGAGAAGCTCGGCATCGGCGCCCACGTGCGCTTCGTCTCCGGCCTCACCGACCCCGAGCTGGTCGAGCTGATGGGCTCGGCCGAGGTCGCCTGCGTGCCGTCGCTGTACGAGGGCTTCTCGCTGCCCACGGCCGAGATGATGGCCTGCGCGACCCCGCTCGTGGTCTCGCGCGCCGGCGCCATCCCCGAGGTCGTCGGCACCGACGGCGAGTGCGCCGACCTGGTGACCCCCGGCGACGTCGAGGAGCTCAAGACCGCCGTCGCCGCGCTGCTCGACGACCCCGAGCGCCGGGCCCGCATGGGCGCCGCCGGCCGCCGCCGCGTCGAGGAGTCCTTCAGCTGGCGCGCCGTCGCCGCCACCGTGGCCGAGGCCTACCAGCACGTCATCGACGAGCACCACCGCGAGCACGGCACGACCCCGCGCCGTACGACGACCCCCACGACCCCCACGACCCCGAGCCAGGAGGGCTGACCGCCATGCTGACCGTCGACTTCGACCGGCTGGGCCTGCGGCCCGGCGACCGCGTGCTCGACATGGGCTGCGGCGCCGGACGCCACGCGTTCGAGATGTACCGCCGCGGCGCCGACGTCGTCGCCTTCGACATGGATGCCGACGAGCTGGCCGGCGTGCTCGAGCTGTTCGGTGCGATGAAGGAGGCCGGCGAGGTGCCGGCCGGCGCCGAGGCCGACATCAAGCAGGGCGACGCGCTGTCGCTGCCGTTCGCCGACGGCGAGTTCGACCGCGTCGTGGCCGCCGAGGTGCTCGAGCACATCCACGCCGACGTCGACGCCATCAAGGAGCTCGTCCGGGTGCTGCGCCCCGGCGGCACCCTCGCCGTCTCCGTGCCCCGCTGGCTGCCCGAGGTCGTCAACTGGAAGCTCTCCGACGACTACCACCACGCCGAGGGCGGCCACATCCGCATCTACACCGACCACGAGCTGGTCGACAAGGTGACCAAGGCCGGCCGCCCCAACGACGGCACGCCGGGCGACGCCATGGTGTTCGAGGGCAAGAGCTACGCGCACGGGCTGCACACGCCGTACTGGTGGATCAAGTGCGCGGTGGGCGTGACCAACGACGACCACCCCGCCGCGAAGGCCTACCACCGGCTCCTGGTCTGGGAGATCATGAAGCAGCCGCGGGCGCTGCGGCTGGCCGGCCGCGTGCTCGACCCGCTCATCGGCAAGTCGATGGTGCTCTACTTCCGCAAGCCCGAGACCGGTGCCGATGCCTGAGGCCGCCGGGGCGCTGCCCTACGTCACGGGCGTCGTCAGCCCCAGCCAGGTCGCCGAGACGGCGGCGTCGATCGCCTCCATGCAGGAGCCGAGCGGCGCGGTGCCGTGGACGGTCGGCGAGCACGTCGACATCTGGAACCACACCGAGGCCGCCATGGCCCTGCTCGTCGGCGGCCAGGTCGAGGCCGCCGAGCGCGCCCTGGACTGGGTGCCCACGATGCAGCGCGCCGACGGCTCGTGGCCGATGAAGATCGTGGCCGGCGAGGTCGAGGACGACCGCGGCGAGGTCAACATGAGCGCCTACTTCGCGGTCGGCCTGTGGCACCACTGGCTGGTGCGCCACGACATCGCCTACGTCGTGCGGCACTGGCCCGCCGTGCGCGCGGGCCTGGACTGGGTGGTCTCCCTGCAGGCGCCGTTCGGCGGCATCCGGTGGACGCCGGTCGACGACTTCTGCCTGCTCACCGGCAGCTCCTCGATCTACCACTCGCTGCGCGCGGGTGTCGCCCTGGCCGAGCTGCTCGGCGAGCCGCAGCCGGAGTGGGAGCTGGCCGGCGGCCGCCTCGGCCACGCGGTGCGCCACCACCGCGACCGGTTCGCCGACAAGTCGACGTACTCGATGGACTGGTACTACCCGGTCCTCGGCGGCGCCGTGCGCGGCGAGGCGGCCCGCGAGCTGCTGGCCACGCGGTGGGACGACTTCGTGGTCCCCGGGCTGGGGATCCGCTGCGTCGACACCAACCCCTGGGTGACCGGCGCCGAGACCTGCGAGCTGGCGATGGCCGTCGATGCGATCGGTGACCAGCGGCGCGGCCTGGAGCTGCTGCGCGACATGCAGCACCTGCGCGGCGAGGCCGGCGCCTACTGGACCGGGTGGGTCTACGAGGCCGCCGCACCGGGCGAGGCCAGCGACGTCTACTGGCCCGTCGAGCACACGACCTACACCGCGGCCGCGATGATCCTGGCCGTCGACGCCCTCGGGGAGACCTACGGCCACGGCACGGCCGGGTCGGGCATCATGCGCGGCACCTCGCTCGCCCCGCACTTCGCCGAGATCGGCCTCGAGTGCGGCTGCGAGTCGGCCCGGGTCTGAGCCCCCGGCTGCTGCTGGCGGCCCCCGGCTCCCGGCTCAGGTGGAGGTGGCGCCGCCGTCCCAGGCCACCGGGGTCAGGTGGACCAGCCGCCCGTCGACCCGGGCGAGCCGCGACACGTGGCTGCCCGCGGTGACGGCGTCCTCGCCGGCGACCTCGGAGCCGCTCACCGCGTGGTCGTACGGCGCGGCCGCGTCGACGGCCCGGCCGAGGCCGGCGAGCCAGGCGTCGAGCGGCTCCCGCCAGGCGCGGGACGACAGCCCTCCCTCGGCCCGAACGGGAACCCGCCGACCCGTCGGTCGGCCTCCGACAGCGCGCCCAGCGGCACGCCGAGGTCCAGCCAGTCGCCGTCGTCGCACCGGTCGGCCTGCAGGCGGGCCGCCACCCACAGCGCCCGGGCCGCCCGTTCGAGCCGATCGTCGTCGGGGGCGCCGAGGTGGATCGACAGCTCGTCGCAGCCGCCGGACCAGCTCGGGCGGTGGCCGAGGTCGTCCGGCGCGGCGTTCACCCGACCGGGTCGCCCGCCTCGCCCGCCGTACGACGCAGGGCGCGCATCGAGCCCACGGTGCCGACCTCGGTCCAGCTGCCGCTGGCGACCGCGCGCTGCCAGACGTGGAAGGGCGGCTGGCCGCCGTCGGCCGGGTCGGGGAAGACGTCGTGGATGAGGAGCAGGCCGCCGGGAGCGACCCAGGGTGCCCAGCCGGTGTAGTCGGCCTGCGCGTGCTCCTCGGCGTGGCCGCCGTCGATGAACAGCAGGCTCAGCGGGGTGCGCCAGTGGCGGCTGACGGTGGTGCTGCGACCGACGACGGCGACGATGAGGTCCTCCAGGCCGGCGTCGTGGATCGTGCGGCGGAAGACCGGGAGGGTGTCCATGACGCCCAGGTCGCGGTCGACGAGGGTGGCGTCGTGGTGCTCCCAGCCGGCCTGGTTCTCCTCCGACCCGCGGTGGTGGTCGACGGTGAGGACGACCGCGTCCTCGCCGCCCGCCTCGCGCGCGGCGGCGCCGAGGTAGACCGCCGACTTGCCGCAGTAGGTGCCGACCTCGAGCAGTGGCCCGTGGGGGGCCCGCTCCACCGCGCAGCGGAACAGGAACGCGCCCTCGTCCTCGGGCATGAACCCCTTCGCGGCCAGGGCGTGGGCGAGGAGGCCCGCAGGCATGTCGGTCACGGCGCCAGGCTAGTAGGGTGGAACACGTTCTAGTTCCGGTGGCGTGGTGGAGGAGCGGCATGGGCATCGGCATCACCGAGGAGCACGGCGAGCTGGCCTCGAGCCTGCGCGGCTGGGCCGCGGCGCTCGAGGGACGCGAGGCCGCCCGCCGGGCCGAGGGCGAGCCGGCGGCGACGTTCGACGAGGTCGTCAAGGCCGCGGCCGAGATGGGCGTCACCACCATCGCGCTGCCCGAGTCCGCCGGTGGCGGGGGCGGCAGCACCCTCGACCTCGCGGTCGCGCTGGAGGCCTGCGCCCATGAGCTGCTGCCCGGGCCGCTGCTCACCTCGGCCGTCACCGCCACGCTGGTCGGGCGCGACGAGCGGTGCGCGCTCGCCCTCGACCCCGGGCTGCGGGTCGTGCTCGACCTGCCGGGTGCGACCCAGGTGTTGCTCCCCGTCGGCCACACCGGTGCGGACGGCTGGTGGGTCGTGCCCGCCGCTGCCGTCGACGGCGTGCCGTCGGTGGGCCTCGACCTGACCCGACGTACGGCGTCCGGGCGGCTCGGCCCCGACGCGCTCGACCCGCTCACGGGGGCGGTGCGCCTGCCCGGCGTCACCACGGAGGTCGTGCGGCGGACCGTGGTCGTGCTCGCGGCCGCCGAGGCCGCGGGGGTCGCCCGCTGGTGCCTCGACACCGCGACGGCGTACGCGAAGGTCCGCGAGCAGTTCGGCCAGCCGATCGGCGCCTTCCAGGCGGTCAAGCACCTGTGCGCCGAGATGCTCGAGACCGTCGAGGCGGTCGCCGCCGCGGCCTGGGACGCCGCCTCGGCCGCCGACGAGGTCGGGCAGGGCGCGGCCGAGCAGGCGGCGTACGCCGCCGACGTGGCCCACGTGACCTGCGTCGACGGGGCGGTGGAGGTGGCCAAGACCTGCATCCAGGTGCTCGGGGGCATCGGGTTCACGTTCGAGCACGACGCCCACCTCTACCTGCGCCGGGCCCTGGCCCTGCGCGCCCTCGTCGGCGACCCCGACGAGGCGGCCGAGCGGCTGGCCGACCGGGCCGCCGGTGGCACCCGGCGGCGGGTGCAGGTCGACCTCGACGGCCGCGACGAGGAGGTCCGCGACGACGTGCGGGCGACGGTCGAGCGGATCGCCGCGGCCGGGCCCGAGGAGCGGCGGACCCTGCTCGTCGAGACCGGCTACCTCACGCCGCACTGGCCCGCTCCGGCCGGCCTCGCCGCCGACGCGGTCACCCAGCTCGTCATCGACCAAGAGCTGGCCGAGGCGGGGGTCGAGCGCCCCGACATCGTCATCGCCGCCTGGGCGCTGCCGACGATCCTCGAGCACGGCAGCGACGCGCAGCGCGAGCGGTTCGTGCGGCCCTCGCTGCTGGGCGAGCTGGTGTGGTGCCAGCTCTTCTCCGAGCCGGGCTCCGGCTCCGACCTGGCTTCGCTGCGCACCCGGGCGACCAAGGTCGACGGCGGCTGGCGGCTCGACGGCCAGAAGGTCTGGACCTCGCTCGCCGACGAGGCCGACTGGGGCATCTGCCTGGCCCGCACCGACCCCGACGCGCCGCCGCACCGGGGCATCGGCTACTTCCTCGTCGACATGCGCAGCCCCGGCCTCGACGTCCGCCCGCTGCGCGAGATCACCGGCGAGGCGTTGTTCAACGAGGTGTTCCTCGACGGCGTCGTCGTCCCCGACGACTGCCTGGTCGCCGGCCCGACCGACGGCTGGCGGCTCGCCCGCACCACGCTGGCCAACGAGCGCGTCGCCATGGCGGGCTCGCGTCTCGACACCTCGGTCGAGCGCGCCGTCGCCCTCCTCGCCGACCCCGGCCGTACGACGACCGGTCGTGAGCGCGCCGCCGTGGGCCGCGCGGTGGCGCTGGCGACGGTGTGCGGGCTGCTGGCGACCCGCACCGCCCTGCGCTCGCTCGACGGCCGTGGCCCCGGCCCGGAGTCGTCGGTGGCCAAGCTGCTCGGTGTGCGCAACCGCCAGGACGCCGCCGAGCTGGTCGTCCGCCTGCACGGGGCCGACGTGCTCGCGGCGGGGGTGCCCGCGCGCGACGCGGGTGGCGCCGAGAGCGCGGTCTGGGAGCTGCTCAACACCCGCTGCCTGTCCATCGCCGGCGGCACCACGCAGGTCCTGCGCAACGTCGCCGGCGAGCGGATCCTGGGGCTGCCCCGCGGCTGAGGTCAGGTGGCCTCGAGACGGGACTCCGTCCCTCCTCGACCACCGTGGGTCGGGCCACTCGGTGGTCCGGGCGGGCTCAGCCGTCGCCGCGGGCGGCGAAGTCCTCGAAGGGGGCGGTGGGGTGGTCGTGCGGGCCCTGGACGGCCGGCAGCGACCGGTCGGCGGGGTCCTTGGCGTACTCGTCGTAGAACGTCGCCAGCGTCATCCACCGGCCGCCGTCCTCGTAGTGCTCGCCCTCCTGCTCGCGCGTCGCGGCGTACACGACCCGCTCGGGCTCGGCGTAGTAGAGCGCGCCCAGGCACATCGGGCACGGGTAGGCGGTGACGTAGACCTCGCAGCCGCGCAGGTCGGTGCGGCCCTGGACGGCGAGGCCGCGGATGGCGGTGACCTCGGCGTGCGCGGTCTTGTCGCCGGTCTGCACGACCTGGTTGGTGGCCTCGATGACCACCTCGCCGCTGGCGACGTCGACCACGATGCAGGCGAAGGGCTTGCCGCCCTCGGCGACGTTGCGGCGGGCGAGGTCGACCGAGCGGGCGACGAGGTCGGGGTCGACGGGGGAGGTCTGCTCGCTCATGGCGGCCACGCTAGGCAGCACCGACCGGCGGCCGGGCCACCCGCGCGGCCTCACCCCTGGTCCGGGACCGGTCAGGCGGTGGGGTCGGGCTGGTCGACCTGGGCGTCGTGGTCGAGGCCGGCCCGCCAGGTGTGCCAGTGCCAGTGCAGGTAGCGGTCGATGGCGCGCACGACGTGGGCCGAGCGGATCGAGGGGAAGACGTCGAAGGCGTGCTGGGCGCCGGGCAGCTCGGCGTACACCACCGACTGCTCGGAGACCTCCTTCAGCCGCGAGACGAACAGCCGGGCCTGCTCGACGTCGACGAGGGTGTCGCGGGCGCCGTGCAGGACGAAGAAGTCGGGGGCGTCGGGCGTGATGCGCAGCAGCGGGGAGGCCTGCTCGAAGGCCTCGGGGTCCTCGCTCCACCGCTTCTGCAGGACCCGCGGCGCGAGGAAGCGGTCGCGCATCTGCTCGGCGGTGCGCAGGCCGGTGGCGCCGGCGAAGTCGTAGACGCCGTAGTGGGGGACCGCGCAGGCCACCGAGGTGTCGGCGTCCTCGAACCCCGGCTGCCAGGTCGGGTCGCCGGCGGTCAGCGCGGCCAGGGCGACGAGGTGGCCGCCGGCGGAGCCGCCGGTGATGGCGACGTAGTCGGGGTCGCCGCCGTAGGAGGCGATGTGCTCCTTGACCCAGGCCAGGGCCTGCTTGACGTCGACCACGTGGGCGGGCCAGGCGTTGCGGGGGGAGAGGCGGTAGTTGATGGCCACGCACACCCAGCCCTTGGCGGCCAGGTGGTGCATCAGCGGGACGCCCTGCTGCTCCTTCTCGCCGATCGACCACGCACCGCCGTGCACCTGCAAGAGCACCGGGGCCCCGGCGCCGGGCTGCAGCCCGGAGGCCGGCGTGTAGACGTCGAGGCGCCCGCGCTTGCCGTGGTCGTTGTAGGCGATGTCGCGCTCGACGTGGACCCGCGGGTCCTTCATCCGGAACGGCCACACCAGCCGCCGCCACGGGGTGGCGAGGTCGGCCGCGGTCGGCCGGGGGTCGAGGACGTCCTGGTAGTCGGTGCCCAGGGCCTCGGTCAGCGCCCGTTCGGCGACCTCGCCGGTACGCCGGCTCTGGGCCAGGATCGCGGCGAGCCCGACGGCGCTGACCGCGGCCAGCGCCAGCCCGGCCCGGTCGGCCCTGCCCCGGCGCACCGCGAGCACGGTGTCGGCGGCGGTGCCGGCGAGCACGTGGGGAGCGAGCTCGGTGGTCAGCCAGCCGGCGAAGAACGACGGCACGGCGGCCTCGTAGCCCGGGAGCGGGCGCAGCGCGTTGGCGGTGAGCGCGGCGGTGAGCAGGCGGCGACGCAGGAACCCCATGGCCATCGACTGTAGGCCCGGCTCTGACCGGGCCGGATGAGAGGTCCGTCACCCGTAGCCCGGTCGGGCGGAGGGCCGTTGTACAACAAGAACTTGTTCTCGTTTCGACCGCGCACCAGCACTCGGAGACCCCGTGGACCGCCTGTCCGGCCTCGACGCCAGCTTCCTCTACCTCGAGACGCCCGCCCAGCTCATGCACGTGTGCGGCGTCATCGTCATCGACCCGAGCACCATGCCGACGCCGTACACCTTCGACGCGCTGCAGGCCGGGATCGAGCGGCAGGTGCGCGACGTGCCGGAGTTCACCCGCAAGCTGCGGCGGGTGCCGCTCGGCCTCGACCACCCCATCTGGGTGCGCGACCGGACCTTCGACGTCGAGCGGCACGTGCACCGGCTCGCGGTGCCGAGCCCGGGCGGGTACGACGAGATGGCGCGGCTGGTCGCCCACCTCGCCTCCCTGCCGCTCGACCGGTCGCGGCCGCTGTGGGAGATGTGGGTCATCGAGGGCTACCGCGACGACCAGCTCGTGGTGTTCTTCAAGATGCACCACTCGACCGTCGACGGCGTGTCCGGCGCGAGCCTGGTCTCCCACCTGTGCTCGCTCTCGCCCGACGAGGCCCCGCTCGCCCTCGGCGGCTCGCAGGAGCACGGCCGCGCGGTCTCCCGCGGCGAGCTGCTGGTGCGCGGCCTGGCCAGCCGGACCGCGCTGCCGGTCCACGCGGCCCGGGTGGTCGCGCCGACGGTCAAGGGCGTGGTCAGCAGCGCGCGCCGCGCCGCCCAGGGCACCGCGATGGCCGCGCCCCTGACCGCCCCGCGCACGTCGTTCAACGGCACGATCACCGGCCACCGCTCCATCGCGCTGGCCGACATGGACCTCGCGGAGGTGCGGGCGGTCAAGAAGGCCACCGGCACCACCGTCAACGACGTCGTGCTCGCGGTCACCGGCGGGGCGCTGCGCGCCTACCTCGACGAGCGCGGCGAGCTGCCCGACTCGACACTCATCGCCTCGGTCCCGGTCAGCGTCCGCGACGTCTCCAAGCGCTCGGGCGGCTCCAACAAGGTCTCCACCCTCTTCGCCCGGCTCGGCACCGACATCGAGGACCCGCTCGAGCGGCTGGAGGCCATGGCCGGCTGGAACCGCAACGCCAAGGACCACCACCAGGCCATCAGCGCCGACTCCCTGCAGGACTGGGCCGAGTTCGCCGCGCCGCGGACCTTCGGCCTCGCCGTCCGCGCGTACGCCGGGCTGCGGCTGGCCGAGAAGCACCCGCCGGCCATCAACCTCGTCGTCTCCAACGTGCCCGGCCCGCCCGTGCCGATCTACTTCCTCGGTGGCCACGTGCTGGCCCTCTACCCGCTCGGCCCGATCTTCCACAGCGCCGGCCTCAACATCACGGTGATGAGCAACGACGGCAAGGTGCACGTCGGCGCCATCGCCTGCCGCGAGTCGGTGCCCGACGCCGACGCGCTCGTCCGGCACTTCCCGACCGAGCTGGCCCGGGTGCGCGACGCCGTGGCCGCTGCCGCACCGACGGTCGGCGAGCGCGTGCCCGACTGACCCCACGGTGGTCGAGGAGGGACGACGTCCCGTCTCGAGACCACTCACCGCAGGGGTCTCGAGACCGGCGCCAGGGCGCCGTCCTCGACCACCGTGCGGCCCGGTCCGCTGCCGGTTCAGCGTGTCCAGTCGACGGACTCCCAGGCGGCGAGCAGCCGCTCGCCCCGGGCCGGGTCGTGCTGGGCGACCCAGGCGATCCGGCCGCGCAGGTGCGCGGCGAAGGCAGGGTGGCCGTCGCGGTCCTGGCTCGCCGGGCCGTGCAGGCGGCAGTTGTGCAGGATCGCGCGGAGCCGGTCGACCTCGGCCCGCGGCACCCGCGGCCGGTCGTTGACGACCAGCCCGCCGAGCACCTGCCGCCCGGCGCGGGGCATGACGGCGGTCTTGCGCGGGTGCACCCGGAACCCCTCGTCGACCACGACCTCCTCGATCGCGTCGAGCAACCGCGACGTGCCGCGGCCCCAGCCGCGGTCGCCGCTGAAGGCCAGGTCGTCGGCGTAGCGCGTGTAGCGCCCGCCCCAGGCGCGGGCCAGGGCGGACAGCCGCACGTCGAGGCGGTACGCCGCCAGGTTGGCCAGCGCGGGGGAGGTCGGCGCGCCCTGGGGCAGGTGCGGGGCGGCCAGCCGGCGCCCGAGCCGCCAGTGCGCGTCGAGCAGGTGCTCCGGCGCCGGGCGGGGGACCGCCCGCCACGCCGCGTGCGGCAGGACGGTCGTGGTCAGCCCGGCCAGGGCGTGGGCGACGGGCTCGGGGTAGCCGACCGTGCGCCAGGTGCCGAAGACGCGACCGACGGTCACGCTGGCGAAGAACGACTCGAGGTCGAGGCGCACCACCACCGACCGGTCGGCGTGGGGCGCGGCGTGGCGGCGGACCGACCCGCCGGGACGGAAGCCGCGGGCCGCGTCGTGGGGCGGCACGACGGCGAGCACCTCGTCGAGCAGCCGGCGCTGGAGGACCTTGAGCCGGTGCTTGGGTGCCTCCAGCACCCGCACCGCGCCCGTCGCCACGACGCGGTGACTGACCCGGTAGTGCTGCAGGCGCGGCTCGCTCGTGCGCCGCGCCCACCGCTTGGGGTCGGCGAACCAGTCCAGCTCGCCCGTGTCGAGGTCCAGCAGGTCGGCCAGGTCGGCGAGGTCGTGCAGCGCGGGGACGCCCCACCGGTTGGCCAGCATCCGGGTCGGCGCGAGCGGCCGGTGCGCCGGCGCGTCGGCGTACGAGCGGTCGGCGGCGAGGAACGCCCCGATGACGGTGGCCAGCTCGCGCGGCCGGTCGTGCGGTGGACGCGGGTAGTGCAGCAGGACGTCGCGCACGAGCGGCCGCAACCACGCCGGGCGGCGGCCCAGCACCCCGCGGCCGCTGGCCAGCAGGCCGTCGCGGTCCCACGCGCCGGCGAGGAACCCGGCGGCCAGGGCGCGCGCGAGGTCCTCCCTCACCGGGACCCCGGCCCGGAGGGGGTGTGCGGCAGCACCGCTCGACCTGTCCCGTCGTGCGCGCGGCTTCCTGCCGCGGAGCGCAGCGTGTCGCGCGCGGTGCCGTGCCCGGACGTGCCGGTGGCCCCCGGGGTAGCCCCGGGGAGGTGGACCGACGACGCGCGTCGGCCAACCGTCTCGAGGAGGTGCTGCCGCACGCGCGCACCCTAGCCGCCGCAGCGGTCGCGACCCACCCACCCGGGTGTCGACCCGGAGCGTCCTCGTGGTGTGGTGGCCCCGTGCACCAGCTCGACGTGGACTACCTCGTCGTCGGCGCCGGGGCGGCCGGCCTCGCCTTCACCGACGCGCTCATCGACCACACCGACCCCTCGGTGCGGGTGGCGGTCGTCGACCGCCGCGACGGCGTCGGCGGGCACTGGCGCGCTGCGTACCCCTTCGTCCGGCTCCACCAGGCCTCGCAGTTCTACGGCGTCGCCTCGACCGTGCTCGGCGGTGAGCGCCAGACCGAGGGCCCCGAGGCGGGCCTGTTCGAGCGGGCCGACCGCGACACGGTGCTGGCCCACTACGAGCGCGTCGTGGCCCACCGCATGGTCGGCCCCGGCCGGGTCGACCTGCTCCTCGGCGCCGAGCACGTCGGCGACGGCGTGGTGCGGGCCGCGGACGGCACGTCGTACGCCGTCCGGCCCGGCGCCCGGGTCGTCGACGCGACCTACCTCTCGCCGCGCGTGCCCTCGGAGTCGCCGGCCGGGTTCGCGGTCGACGACGACGCCCGCGCCGTCGCGGTCAACCTGCTCCCCGAGGCCGGCCACGCCCCGGAGGTGGTCGTCGTCGGGTCGGGCAAGACCGCCACCGACGCCGTCGTCTGGCTGCTGCAGCAGGGCACCGACCCCGACGCGATCGTGTGGGTCCGCCCGCGCGAGCCCTGGATGCTCGACCGCGCCGTCGTGCAGCCCGACCCCACGGTCTTCCTCGGCATGGCCGCGAGCGTGATGCGCTCGGCGGCCGCGGCGTCCTCCCTCGACGACCTGTTCCTGCGCCTCGAGGACGCGGGGACCATGATCCGCATCGACCGCTCCCTCACCCCCACCATGGCCAAGGCGCCGACCCTCGGCGCGTGGGAGCTCGACCTGCTCCGCACCGTGCACCGCGTGGTCCGGCTCGGCCACCTGCGGCGCGTCTCCCGGGGCCGCCTGCACCTCGACGAGGGCACGGTCGACGTCGCGCCCGACGCCCTGGTGGTCGACTGTGCGGCTGACGGCCTGCGCCGACGCCCCCGCACCCCCATCTGGTCCGCCGACGCGATCACGCTGCAGCCGGTGCGGTCGGGGTTCCCGTGCTTCGGCGCCGCGCTCGTGGGGTACGTCGAGGCGACCCGCCCCGGCGGGCCTGCGGGCGACCCGGTGAGCGACGCCGAGAAGAACCGGCTCGCCCCGCCGTCGTCCTTCGGCAATTCCCTGGCCGACTGGGCCGCGATGAACGCCCTCGGCTCCCGCGCCGCCACCGCCTTCGGCGCCGAGCCCGACATCGCTGCCTGGGCGGCGACCGTCGCGCTCAACCCCTCCCGCGTCCCGCCCGGCCACCCCTCCTCGCCGGCCCTCGACGCCGCGCGGGCCGACCTGGCCGAGCACACCGGCCCCGGTGTGGCCCGGCTGGAGGAGCTCGCCGGCCTGCCGCCCGGCGCCAGCTAGCCCGGTGCCGCCCCGCTCGCCCCTCCCGCCGCGCCACGGCCTCCAGCCCGCCTGGGTCAAGTCGCCCGACCGGCACACGGCCGACCCGGCGTCGTACGCCTCGATGGCGGGGTGGCTGCGCACCGCCGTCGACGACCGCGTCGACGTCGACGCGCTGCTGGCCCAGGGCCGCTTCGTGTACGCCGACGGAGCGGCGGTGACCGAGTCCGACGCCTACCGCCCGCACACGTTCGTCTGGTTCCACCGCGACCTGCGGGCCGAACCGGTGGTGCCGGGCGAGATCACGGTCGTGCACCGCGACGAGCGGGTGGTCGTGGTCGACAAGCCCGCGTTCCTCTCGACGGTGCCGCGCGGCAACCATGTCGTGCAGAGCCTGGTGGTGCGGCTGCGCGACGGGCTCGGCCTGCCCGACCTGACCCCGATGCACCGGCTCGACCGGATCACCTCCGGCCTCGTGCTCTGCGTCGTGCGCCGCGAGGACCGCGGGGCCTACCAGTCGATGTTCGCCGCCGGCACCGTCCGCAAGACCTACCGGGCCCTGGCCCCCCACGTCGATGCGCTGGAGATGCCCACCACCGTCCGCACCCACATCCGGCCGGTCCCGCGCACCGGCCGTGCCGAGACCGTGCCCGGCGCGCCGGTCAACGCCGAGACGCTGCTGCAGGTCGAGTCGCGGGTCGCGGGCGGGGGTGACCTGGCGACGTACCGGCTCCACCCGCGCACCGGCCGCACCCACCAGCTCCGCCTGCACCTCCTCGGTCTCGGCGCGCCCATCGTCGGTGACCCGCTCTACCCCGTCGACCGGCACGTCGACATCGACGACTTCTCCGACCCGCTCCAGCTGCTCGCCGCCGAGCTCGCCTACGTCGACCCGGTCGACGGCCGGCCGCGGCACCACGTGAGCGCGAGGCGGCTGCCGCTCCTGCCGGCGTGAACCGTCTGCTCCGCGTGGCTGGTGTGGGCGGCCGCGCGCGTAGTCGATCGGGTCACCAGCCCCGCAGACCAGGACTCACCGCCGCGCGTTGACGACCGCGACCGCCTCCAGGAACGCCGGCACGAACCTCTCCGCCTCCAGCACGCACGCCGCGTGGCCGGAGTCGACCTCGTGCGTCGTCGCGCCGCCGATCGCCCGCGCCAGTCCGCGCTGGCGCTCGGCGGGGATCACCCGGTCGCGCGCGGTGACGACGACGGCCGTCGGGACGTCGACGCGGGGGAGCCAGGGGCGGGAGTGGTGGCGACCGAGGGCGGCGAGGGCCTGGCCGACCGCCCACGGGCTCGTGGACCGGAACTCGCCGATCGCCCACTCCTGCACGTCGGTGGGCGCGAGGTCCACGGACGCAGCGGCGCGGCGGGCAGTGGCCACCGCGGTCCGCGACCGCGACACGCCCCGCAGGCCGAGCATCGAGACGCCCATGCCGGTGAAGAACGCCCGCTCGGCCGGGTTGAGCTGGAAGCGGTCGGTGGTCGAGCAGAGCACCAGCCCGGCGACGTACGACGGGTGCTGGCGCCAGACCCGCTGCGCGACGACGCCGCCCATCGAGTAGCCCGCGACGACCGCCCGCTCGACGCCGAGCACGTCGCACAGCGCGGCCACGTCGTCGGCGCAGTCGCGCAGGGAGAACGCCTCGCCCTGGATGCCCTGCCCGTGCCAGCGCTGGTCGAGGGTGACGACGCGGTGGCGGTGGGCGAGCCGCTCGACGACCGGGTACCACGTCAGCAGCCCGGTGCACCCGAGCGCGTGCAGCAGCACGACGACGGGGGCCCCGGGCGTGGGACCCGGGGTGTCGGTGACGTACGTCGTCCCGCGGCCCGGCAGCTCCACGAGACGGCCCTCGGGGATGCGCGCCCAGGGCAGGTAGACCCGGCGGGCCAGCCGCACGGCGGTGCTTCGAGCGGGCACCCGGACCTCCTCGGACGGCGTGGCAGCGAGAACTAGAACAGGTTACAGTTTCGGCCGTGACGACCATCGACGGGTTCTCGCCCGCGGACCCCGAGTCGCTCGACGCCGTGCGCTCGGTCGTCCGCTCCGTGCTCGACCAGGCCGCGGCCCACGACCGCGTGCCCACCTGGGCCGCGGTCGCCGAGGCCGGGCTCACCGCGCTCCCAGTGCCCGAGGCCCACGGCGGCGAGGGCCTCGGCCTGGCCGAGGTCGCGGTGCTGCTGCGCGAGACCGGCGCCCGCGCGGTGCACCTGCCGGTGTGGGAGACGCTGTGCTGCGGAGCGCTCGTGCTCGCCGCCGTCGGCACGCCCGCCCAGCAGGAGGCCCTGCTGCCCGGCGTCGCGGCCGGCGAGGTCGAGCTGGCCCCGGCGCTGCGCGAGGTCGGCCGTCGGCTGACCGACCGCCCCGCCGCGACGTACGACGCCGGCGCGGTCTCCGGCCGCAAGGTCGGCGTCACCCGGGCTGCCGAGGCCACCCGGCTGCTCGTGACCGCCCGGGACGCCGCGACCGACCGCGACGTCGTCGTCCTCGTCGACCCGCACGGGCCGGGCGTGACCCTGGAGGAGTCCGGCTCGTCGGCCCGGCTGACCACCCACACCGTCGTCCTCGACGGCGCGCCCGCCGGGGTGCTGGGCGACGGCACCGACCTGGCCGGCGCCGCGGCCCGCACCCTCGTCGAGCACGCCGTCGCCGGTCTCACCCTCACCGCCGCGGGCGTCGTGCGCGGGGCGGTCGACCTGACGGCCGACTACATCAAGGGCCGTCGCCAGTTCGGGCGGGCCCTGGCGGAGTTCCAGGCCGTCGCCATGCAGGCCGCCGACCTCTACATCGCCTCCCGCACGCTCGACCTCGCCGCCGACAACGCCGCCTGGCGGGTCGGCGCCGGGCTGGAGGCCACCGACGACCTCGCCGTCGCGGCGTGGTGGACGGTCGCCGAGGCGCCGAAGGCCCTGCGCACCTGCCACCACCTCCACGGCGGCATGGGCGTCGACGAGACCTACCCGTTGCACCACTACTACTCCTGGGTCGTCGACGTCGCACACGCCCTCGGCACGCTGCCGGGCGACGTCGCGGTCGAGGACCCCGCGGCCAAGAACCTCGAGCTCACCGCCGCCCAGCGCGCCCTCAAGGCCGAGCTGCGCACCTACTTCCACGGGCTCGCCTCCGACGACGAGCACCTCGACATGGGCAAGGACCGGCACGGCCCGACCTACCAGCGCGTGATCCGGCAGATGGGCCAGGACGGCTGGATGGGCGTCGGCTGGCCCACCGAGCACGGCGGCCACGGGCTCGGCGAGGTCGAGCAGACGATCTTCGCCAACGAGGCCCAGCACGCCGACGTCCACCTGCCGGCGGTCACCCTCCAGACCGTCGGGCCCACCCTGATCCGCTACGGCACCCAGAAGCAGAAGGACCTGTTCCTGGGCCGGATCCTGGCCGGCGACGTCCACTTCGCCATCGGCTACAGCGAGCCTGACGCCGGCACCGACCTGGCCTCGCTGCGCACCACCGCCCGCCGCGACGGCGAGCACTACGTCGTCAACGGCCAGAAGATGTGGACCACCGGCGGCCACCAGGCCGACTACGTGTGGCTCGCCGTGCGCACCGACCCCGACGCGCCGAAGCACCGGGGCATCTCGATCCTCATCGTCGACACCTCCGACCCGGGCTACTCCTTCACCCCGATCATCACCGCCGACGGGTCCCACCACGTCAACGCGACCTACTACAACGACGTCCGCGTCCCCGTCGACATGCTCGTCGGTGAGGAGAACCAGGGCTGGCGCCTCATCACCACCCAGCTCAACCACGAGCGCGTGATGCTCGGCCCCGCCGGCCGCATCGAGGGCCTGCGCGACCGGATCGTGGAGTGGGCCGGCAAGGCCGGCGTCCTCGAGCGGCCCGACGTCCGCGACGTGCTCGGCCGGGTGACCGCGGCCTTCCGGGTCAACGAGCTGCTCAACTGGCAGGTCGCCCGCGCCGCCGCCGACGGCGAGGTCTCGGTCGGCGACGCGTCGTCGTCGAAGGTCTTCGCCGCCGACCAGGTGCAGCACCTCGCCGCCGACCTCGTCGCCGTCGTCCACCGGTACGGCGACCCGGCCGAGGCCGAGACCAGGCACCTGCTCCGCTACCTCGACGACCAGGCCAAGCGCAACCTCGTCCTCACCTTCGGCGGGGGCGTGCAGGAGGTCCAGCGCGAGCTCATCGGCATGTTCGGGCTCGGCCTGCCGCGGGTGCCCCGGTGAGCACCCGGCAGGCCGACGAGCGCCACGACCGGATCATGGCCGAGGCCGCCCGCGTGCAGGCGCTCGGCGAGGCGTCGGAGTCGTGGGCGCCGTACGCGGTCAACCAGCCCACCATCGGCACCTGGCTCGATGCCCTGGGCTACGACAACGACCGGTTCCGCCAGGGCGAGGCGCCGCCGTCGATGGCGCAGGTCTGGACGATGCCCGGGCTCGGCCGCCGGCGGCCCGACGACGACCCGCTGCACGCGATGATGGAGGTGCTGACCGCCGAGGGGTACACCGCTGTGCTGGGCACCAACTGCGAGCAGACCTACGAGCGCTACCTGCGGGTCGGCGAGGAGCTGCGGGTCACCACCGCCCTCGACTCCGTGGTCGGCCCCAAGACCACCGGCATGGGGATCGGCTACTTCGTCACCTCCCGCAACCGCTGGTACGTCGACGACGAGCACGTCGCCACCATGCTGTTCCGCGTGCTCAAGTTCGTCCCGGGGGAGCGTCCCTGATGGCCGTGCGCCCGATGGTCAACCGCGACTCGCAGTTCTTCTGGGACGGCACGCAGGTGGGCGAGCTGCGCATCCAGGTCTGCAACGCCTGCGGGGCCACGCGGTTCCCGCCCGGGCCGGCGTGCCAGCAGTGCGAGGCCTACGACCGCGGCCACGAGGTCGCGGCGGGGGAGGGCACGGTCTACTCCTACGTCGTCCACCGCCACCCGCCCGTGCCCGGCAAGGAGCTGCCGATCGTCATCGCGCTCATCGACCTCGACGAGGGCGTCCGGATGGTGGGGGAGGTCGAGGGCGTCGACGACCTCGAGATCGGCCAGCGCCTGCGGGTCGACTTCCGCCGCGTCGACGACGACCTCACCCTGCCGGTCTGGAGGACCGTCTGATGCGCACCGTGACCGCCGGCGAGGTGCTGCCCGAGTGGAGCCTGCCGATGACGCCCACGACCATCGTGAGCACCGCCATCGCCACCCGCGACTGGCAGGACGTCCACCACGACCGCGACGTCGCCCAGGCGGCCGGGTCGAAGGACATCTTCATGAACATCCTGACCACCAACGGCCTCGTCGAGCGGTACGTCGTCGACTGGCTCGGCCACGACGCCGACCTGCGCGGCATCGCCATCCGGCTCGGCGCCCCGGCCCACCCCTACGACACGCTGACCTTCAGCGGCGAGGTCACCGAGGTCGCGGACGGCCTCGCGACCGTGCGCGTCACCGGGCGCGTCTCCCTCGGCGACCACGTGACCGGCACCGTGCGGGTGGTCGTGCCGTGACCGGGCCGCACGGTGGTCGAGGAGGTCGCCCTGGCAACCGTCTCGAGACCACGCGAGCCGAGCGCCCATGACCACCCGGACCCTCAGCGGCAAGGCGGCGATCGTCGGCATCGGCGCGACGGAGTTCTCCAAGGCCTCGGGGCGCTCGGAGCTGCAGCTCTCGGTCGAGGCCGTGCGCGCGGCGGTGGCCGACGCCGGTCTCGAGGTCGGCGAGGTCGACGGCCTGACGACGTTCACGATGGACACCTCAAGCGAGATCGCGGTGGCCCGTGAGCTCGGCCTGCCCGAGCTGCGGTTCTTCAGCCGCATCAACTTCGGCGGGGGCGCGGCGTGCGCGACCGTGCAGCAGGCGGCGATGGCCGTGGCCACCGGCGTCGCCGACGTCGTGGTCGCCTACCGCGGGTTCAACGAGCGCTCGGAGAGCCGGTTCGGCCAGTTCTCGGTGGCCGCGGCGACCCAGGTCAACACCAACGGCCTCGACAACGCCTGGACCTACCCCCTCGGCCTCGGCACCCCGGCCGCGACGGTGGCGATGCAGGCCCGCCGCTACATGCACGAGTACGGCGCCACCTCGACCGACTTCGGCGCGGTGGCGGTGGCCGACCGGCGGCACGCGGCGACCAACCCGCACGCGTTCTTCCACGAGCGGCCGATCACGATCGAGGACCACCAGGCCTCGCGGATGATCGTCGACCCGCTCCACCTGCTCGACTGCTGCCAGGAGACCGACGGCGCCCAGGCCATCGTGGTCGTCTCGGCCGAGCGCGCCCGCGACCTCCCGCAGCGCCCGGCCCACGTGGTGGCCGCGGCGCAGGGCAGCGGGCGCGACCAGTTCGTGATGACCTCCTACTACCGCGACGACATCGGCATCCCCGAGATGGGTGTCGTGGGCCGCGAGCTGTGGCGGCAGTCGGGCCTCACGCCGGCCGACGTGCCGACGGCCGTGCTCTACGACCACTTCACGCCGTACGTGCTGATGCAGCTGGAGGAGCTCGGCTTCTGCGGGCGGGGCGAGGCACCCGGCTTCGTCGCCGACGGAGCGATCGAGCTCGGGGGCCGGCTGCCGCTCAACACCCATGGCGGGCAGCTGGGGGAGGCCTACCTGCACGGGATGAACGGCATCGCCGAGGCGGTCCGCCAGGTGCGCGGCACCTCGGTCAACCAGGTGCCCGCGGCGGTCGACGGTCACGTGCTGGTGACCGCCGGCACCGGCGTCCCGACGAGCGGGCTGGTGCTCGGCGCGGCCCTAGTGTGAAGCCTTTTGCTTCATCCGCAGCAGATGAAGGTGATAACTTCATCTCATGACGGTGAAGCAGGAGGCTGTCGTCCTCATCGGTGACCTGGTGGGGTCGCGCGGGGCGTCCGACCGCCGCGCCCTGCACCGCCGCCTCGAGCGGGCGCTCTCCGAGGTCAACGGGCGGTGGGACCTCGCCCTGCGCGTCACCGCCGGCGACGAGTACCAGGGCGTCGTGCCCAGCCTCGGCACCGCGTGCGCGGTCACCCTGGCCGTCCGCCTCGCCCTGCTGCCCGACCACGACGTGCGCCACGGCATCGGCCGCGGCGCACGCCGGGTGCTCGACGACGAGACCGGCATCGAGGACGGCTCGGCGTGGTGGGCGGCCCGCCGCGCCATCGACGACACCCACCAGGCGGCGGCCCGGGCGGCCACGCGCGGGGCACGCACGGCCTACCGGCTCGCCGACGGCGTGGCGGGGGAGACCGGGGCCGTCGACGCGGCGCTGCTGGCGCGCGACGAGCTCGTCGGGCGGCTCGACGACCGCTCACTGTCGGTGCTGCGTGGTCTGCTGTCCGGGCGCACCCAGGCCGAGGTCGCCGTCGAGCTGGGCATCAGCCCGTCGGCGGTCTCGCAGCGGGTGCGCTCCGACGCCCTCGGCGTCGTGGTGACGACCGACGACCTGCTGGGAGGACTCGCATGAGCTGGCTCGGGCTGCTGCTGGTCGGCGTGGCGCTGGCCGACGTCGGTTTCTCGCTGACCCGCGCCTCGGGGTGGTCGGCGCTGCGCCGTGCCCGCACGGCCGAGGCGGGCGCCGCGGTCGCGGTGCTCCTGCTGGGCGTCCTCGCCGGCCTCGACGAGCCGCGGCACCTGCTCGGGCTGGTCGTCATCGGCCTGGGCGTCGTGGCGTGGGGCGAGAGCGTCACCTACGGCTTCGGGGCCCGCCGGTACGCCGTGCCGCTCGGCGTCCTCGGCCTGCTCGTGGTGGCGGGGCTGGTCGCCTCCGGCCCGGCTCCGGCGGCCCACGGCCTGCTCGAGAAGTGGCTCGAGGCCACCGACCTGGCGCCGCTGGACGGCCTCGACCCCGACCGCGCGCTGCTCGTCACCGGTGTCCTGCTCGTGCAGCTGTCCACCGGCAACGTGCTGGTCCGCCTCGTCCTGGGGGTCACCGGCACCACCAACCCGCTGCGCGACACCGTCGCCGCCTCGCCCGCCCCCTCGCTCAAGGGCGGACGCATCCTCGGCCCGCTGGAGCGGGTCTTCATCGTGGTCCTGTGGCTGGCCGGGGAGGCCACCGCGGCCAGCATCGTCGTCGCGGCCAAGGCGCTGCTGCGCTTCCCCGAGCTGCAGGCGGCGCGGGCCGACGGCTCCCGCCCGGGCCTGCACGAGGTCACCGAGTACTTCCTCGTGGGCAGCTTCGTCAGCTGGACGGTCTCGCTGGGCAGCCTCGCCCTGCTGGGCGCGTGAGCGTCAGCCGACGGTCGTCACCGCGGCGGCGCTGCCCCCGTCGCCACCCCCGGCGGGCGTGTCGCCGCCCGGGGTGCCCAGGTCGGGCTGGGTGAAGGAGAGCACCACGCCGACGAGCAGGCCGAGGCCGATCGAGGCGGCGGCGATGACCTTCGTCGTGCCGTCAGGCCCCGGAGCCGGCGGCCGGGGCATCCCCGGGGCAGCCGCGGGCCGCGGCGCCCACCGCGCGCCGAGCACGACGCCCGCCCCGAGCACGGCGAGCCCGAGCATCCCGATCCAGCCGCCGAGGGAGAACTGCACCTCCCCGACGTTGGCCTGCTGCAGCAGCCATCCCTGGACGGCCGCACCGGCGCCGGCGGCCATGCCGCCGAGGATGACGACCCACGTCAGCACGCCCGAGGAGTGCACCAGCGGCACGGCGGCCACGGCCACCGCGACCGCGACGACCAGGACGGCGGCGTACGCGCCACCGATCGCCCAGAGCCAGACGACGTCGTTGCCGACCGCGATCTGCCCGGCGTCGCGGTAGGCCGTCGAGATGTCGGTGAACCGGCTGTCGTCGCCGTCGTACCAGGGGAGCACCAGCAGGCTGAGCAGCATCATGGCCAGCCCGCCACCGCCGGCCAGCAGGCCCCACCCGGGTCGACCGCGCTCGCCCGCGCCGTACGACCGTCCGGGCGACCCGGCCACGGGGTGGCCGGCGGTCGGGGGCGGCGGGTAGGCCGCCTGCGGCACCGGCGAGGTCGCGTCGTACGCCGGCGGGCCGGGCTGCTGCGGGGGCGGGGGGCTCCACCCGGGGGTCGGGGTGCCAGAGGAGCCGGAGGAGCCGGGGGTGCCCGGGCCACCGGACGTGCCGCGCGGTGGCGCCAGCGGCGCGCCGCCGGCCGGCAGCGGGTCGGTCACGGTCTCGCCGTTGGTGGCGACGACGTGCTCGGTCCAGCGGTGCCCGTCCCAGTGGCGGCGGCCGAACCGGCCGGTCGGGTCGTCGAACCAGCCGGCGTCGGGTGGCGGAGTCGCGTTCATGGTGGGCCCCTTCCGAGCGGGCGTCGTTGGACGGCACTGGGATCCTAGGGGCGTGGTCCCCGAGGAATCCTGCACCGTCGCCGCCCTGCACGTCGCCAAGGCCACCCGCCTGCCGATGCGGGCGGTCGAGGCCGTCGAGGTCGAGGCGGGCCGGGGCATCGTGGGGGACCGCTACCACGGCACCCGGCACCGGCACGTGAGCGTGCAGAGCCTCGACGCGCTGGCCGAGGCCACCGAGCTGTACGGCGCCGACGTGCCCGCCCACCTGACCCGGCGCAACCTCACGGTGAGCGCCGGGACGGTGCCTCGCGAGCCCGGGGCGCTCATCCGGGTCGGCGACGTGCTGCTGCAGGTCGTCCGCGTCGCCGCTCCGTGCAAGCTGCTCGACGACACCATCGGCCGCGGGGCGCAGCACGCCCTGCGGCACCGCGGCGGGTCGATCTGCCGGGTCCTCGAGGGCGGCACGGTGCGGCTGGGCGACCCGGTCGACCTGGCGGCTCGGGGTACCGGGCCCGATGGAGCACCCCAGCAGTCGGTTGACCTTCGGGGGCACGGTGACCGCGCTGCTGCACCTCGGCCCGTTCACGCTGCTGACTGACCCCAACTTCCTGCACCGCGGCCAGCGCGCCTACCTCGGCAAGGGGCTGTGGTCGCGCCGGCTCACCGAGCCGGCCATCACCCCGGAGACGCTCGCCGGGCTGCCCGCCCTCGACGCGGTGCTGCTCTCCCACCTGCACGGCGACCACTTCGACCGGGTGGCCCGCCGCTCGCTCGACCGGTCGCTCCCCGTGCTGACCACGCCCGCGGCGGCCCGGCGCCTGGACCGGTGGGGCTTCGGCGAGGCCCAGGCGCTCCGGACGTGGGACACCGTCGAGCTGGCCCGCGACGGCTGGACCCTCACGGTGACCAGCGCGCCCGGCGTGCACGGGCCCGGGCCGGTGCGGCACCTGCTGCCGGAGGTGATGGGGAGCGTGCTCGAGCTGCGGGAGGGCGCGCGGCTCGTCCGTCGGGTCTACGTCAGCGGGGACACGCTGCTCCGCCCGTGGCTGCGCGAGGTGGTGGAGCGCTGCGGTCCGGTCGACACCGCGGTGCTGCACCTCGGCGGCACCCGGGTCGCCGGGGTCCTGGTGACCATGGACGGTCGCCAGGGTGCCGACCTGGTCGACCTGCTCGAGCCGGGTGCCGTCGTACCGGTGCACCACGACGACTACCGGGTCTTCCGCTCCCCGCTCTCGGACTTCGTCGCCGAGTGCACCCGTCGCGGGCTCGCCGACCGCCTCCGCCCCGTCGCCCGCGGCGAGTCCGTGCCTCTCTGACGCCGACCCGTCGTGGATTCACGACGGGTCAGTGTGGAGCTTGCCGTGGAAGAAGTCGAGGATGCGGGTGACGGCCTCGTCCTGGCGGTGCCGGGTGACCACGGCGTGCTTGCGGCCGGGGAGCTCGACACGCAGGAAGGCGTCGCCCAGCTCGCGGGTGAGGGTCTCGAACCGGGTGCCGGTGGCCGGGTCGCGGGCGTAGCGCACGCCGAGCACCTCGCACCCCGCGGCCGCCCGCCGGCGCACGGCAGCCAGGTCGTCGGGGGAGAGGTTGACGTCGGCGGCCCGCGCCCGGCCGACGGGGAAGGGCACCGAGGGCTGGCACAACACGGGGGCCGCGACGGCGTCGTCGACCATCATGGCCAGGGCGAACCCGCCGGTGAAGCACATGCCGAGCGCCCCGACGCCGGGCCCGCCGAGGTCGGCGTGCAGGTCGCGGGCCAGGCTGCGCAGCCAGCCGGCCACCGGGGCGGTCTCGCCGGTGGCGAGCTTGGTGAACTCGCGGCTCACGCAGACCTGGCGCAGGGACGAGGCGATGGCCAGGGGCCCGTCGCCGGTCTCCGGCCGGCCGAACAGGTGCGGCAGCACGACGGTGAACCCCGCCGCGACCACCTCCTCGGCGAACCCGATGACGTCGGCGGTCAGGCCGGGGACCTCGTGGATGACCACGACCCCCGGCCCGGTCCCCTTGCGGTAGGTGGGGTGGGTGGTGCCGGCGGGGTCGGTGTGCTCGCCCCGGGTCCAGGTCGCCAGCAGGCTCATGGGGTGAACATAGGCCCCCGGCGCCCCGACTAGCGTCGAGCACATGGCTCAGCGATCCGAGCGAACCGTGCGCCTGGTGCTGCCCCACCAGTTGTTCGAGTCGCACCTCGACGCGGCCGAGGGCACCACCTTCGTGCTCGTCGAGCACGACCTGCTGTTCCGCCAGTACCGCTTCCACACCCAGAAGCTCGTGCTCCACCGGGCGAGCATGCGCCGCTTCGCCGAGCGCCTGCGCGGTCGCGGGTACGACGTCGAGGTGCTCGAGACCGACGGGCGCACGACCTCGCGGGCCGCCCTGGCCAAGCTCGTGAAGAAGCTCGCGCCGAGCCGCGTGACGGCGTACGACGTGGTCGACGACTGGCTCGGGCAGGACCTGCTCGGCGGGCTGGCCGACGGCGGCTACGAGCTGCGCGACGCCGACGTCCTCGACACCCCCAACTTCCTCACCACGCGCCGCCAGCTCTCCGACTACTTCGCCGACCAGGGCGGGTCGGCGCGGATGCAGCACTTCTACGCCTGGCAGCGCCAGCGCCTCGACGTGCTCGTCACCGGCTCGGGCAAGCCCGAGGGCGGCAAGTGGTCCTTCGACGAGGACAACCGCAAGAAGCTGCCCCAGGACCACCCCGTCCCGACGCCGCGGCGCGTCGACCCGAGCGACCGGCACGAGGCGGTCGACGAGGCGATCGCCTGGGTGAAGAAGGCGTTCCCCGACAACCCCGGCGACGCCGACGCCTTCGCCTGGCCCACCAGCCACGCCGAGGCGAGCGCGTCCTACGAGGAGTTCCTGGCCGAGCGGTTCGCCGAGTTCGGGCCCTACGAGGACGCCCTGTCCACCCGTGAGCCGTTCGTCTTCCACTCCCTGCTCACCCCGGGCCTCAACGTCGGGCTCATCTACCCGCGCACGGTGCTCTCGCGGGCGCTGGAGGTGGGGGAGAGCAACGACGTCCCCATTGCCAGCCTCGAGGGTTTCGTGCGCCAGGTCATCGGTTGGCGCGAGTACATGCGTGCCACCTACGTCCTCTTCGGTCGCACGATGCGCTCGGGCAACCGGCTGCAGCACGCCCGGCCGCTCGACGAGGGCTGGTGGACCGCCCGCACCGGGCTGGGCCCGGTCGACCACGTGCTGGAGCGGGTGCTCGAGCGCGGCTACGCCCACCACATCGAGCGGCTGATGGTGCTCGGCAACGCGATGTGCCTGCAGCGCACCGACCCCGACGCGGCCTACGAGTGGTTCATGGAGATGTTCGTCGACGCCTACGACTGGGTGATGGTGCCCAACGTCTACGCCATGTCGCAGTTCGCCGCGGGCGAGGCGATCACGACCAAGCCCTACGTCTCGGGCAGCAACTACCTGCGCAAGATGAGCGACTACGCCGGCGCGGGCCTCGACGGCGACGACGAGGACTGGCAGGCCGCGTGGGACGGCCTCTACTGGACCTTCGTGCGCGACCACCGCGAGGTCTTCGAGCGCAACGCCCGCTCCGGGTTCGCGGTGCGCACCTACGACGGGCTCGACGCCGCGACCAAGGCCAAGCACACCCGCAACGCCAAGCCGTTCCTGGCCTGAGCCGCCGAGCCCCGCCGAGCCCCGCCGCGCCGTGCCCCGCCGCCACTCGATCGAGCTGCTGCCCGACGACGCCTCCGCCGCCGTCGTACGCCGGCAGTGGGAGGCGTTGCGCGAGGCCGGCATCCCCTCCATGGCCGACCACACGGGCGAGTCCAACACCCCGCACGTGACCGTGGTCGCCGTGCCGGGGCTGACGGAGGACGACGAGCGCCGCGCCGTCGACGCGCTCGGGCCGCTGCTCCCCGTGACGGCCCGGGTGGCCGGGCTGGTGACGTTCGGAGACGACCCGCTCGTGCTGGCCCGGGTCGTCGAGCTGCCCGACCCCGTCGTCGTGGCCGTGCTCGGCCTGCGGGCGGCCGTGGGCGACGACCGGTTCGCTGGATGGCTGCCGCACCTGACGCTCGGCATGCGCGTGCCGCGCGACCGGCTGGCCGAGGCCCAGGACCTGGCCCGGGGCGAGGACGAGGTGGTCTTCGCCGGCCTCCGGCGCTGGGACCCCGACGAGAAGGTCGTGCGAACCTTGCTCCCGTGAGCGCCTCCTCGCCCGTCCGGGAGGCAGCAGAGGCCGGGTGGGCCTGGACGCTCGACCAGGTCGTCCGCGACGACGAGGGACTGCTGCTGCCCGGCACCGTCGTCGCCGGTGAGCCCCCCGAGGCCGACGGCCCGCGCGCCGGGCTCCACAGCGGGCTCGGCGGGCTCGGGCTGGTCCTGGCCGAGGTGCGCCGCACGCGGCCGTGGACCCCGCGGGAGGCCGACCTGGCCCACGAGGTCGTCGAGGCGGTCCGCGCCGACGTGGAGGAGACGACCGACTGCTCCTGGTTCGACGGCCTCCCCGGGCACGCGGAGGTGCTCACGGCCCTCGGGGCCGGTGGTGTCGACCGGGTCGTGTCGCGGCTCCTCGAGCTGGCCACGCCGACGGGGTGGCCGACGGCGGTCCTGCTCCCGCCCCGGTGGGCCGAGGAGGCGCGGGTCACCGACGTCACGCTCGGCACCGCCGGCGTGCTGCGAGCCGCGACCGCGGCGCGGGCCTCGGGTGTCGCCGGGGCCGAGGAGCTGGCCCGCCGCGCGGCGGCCGTGCTGGAGGCCGAGGTCGAGACCGACGACCACGGGCCGACCTGGCCCCACGCGCCGCACCGGTTCCGGCTCGACCCCACCCCGCCGGCGGAGATGCCCAACTGGTCCCACGGCGCAGCGGGCGTGGCCCACGCACTGGTCGAGGCCGGTGTCGCGCTGGGTCGCCCCGACTGGGTCGACCTCGGTGCCCGGGCCGCCGCACGCCTGGTGGCCCTGGCCGACACCGGACCGGACGGCGGCCTGCTGCGCGTGCCCTCGACGATCCCGCTGCAGCGTCCCGAGGACCCGCTGCCGGCGTACGCCATGGGCTGGTGCCACGGTCCGACCGGCACCCAGCAGCTGTTCGGGGCCCTGGGGCGCGCCGGCGTGACCGAGGTCGCCGGGGAGAGCCCGGCCACCTGGGTCGCGCGGTGCTGGGACACCGTCGAGGCCTCGGGGGTGCCGGCCCGCGGCGAGCCCGGGGAGTGGGACAACGACGGGTGGTGCTGCGGCACGGCCGGGGTGGGCGCGCACGCCGTCGCGGCCGGTCGCCACCGGCTGGCCGTGGCGTGCGCCCAGGCGCTGGTCGACCGGGCAGTCGTGGCCGGCCCCGGGGGCCAGGTCTGCTGGCGGTTCGTCGAGCACACCGCTGAGGACCCCCTGCTCCCGCCGCGGCCGGGCTACATGCAGCGCAGCGCCGGGATCGTCGCCTTCCTCCTCGCCGCTGAACGCGCCGGCCTCGGCCGCGCCGTCAGCCGGCGAAGGTGAGCTCGAGGTTGATGTCGTCGGGGTCCTGGAAGGACAGGATGGTCACGGCGCCGGCGGAGTAGACCTCCCCGTGCTCGATGCCGGCCTCGTCGAGGCGCCGGGCGGCGGCGTCGAGGTCCTCGCGGCGGCCGACCTGGAGCGAGACGTGGTCGAGGCCGACCCGGGTCGAGTCGAACCGGTCGCCCGCCTGCGCCACTGGCCGCAGTCCGAGCAGCTGGCCGCCCAGGTCGAACACGCAGCCGCCGTACAGCTTCTCCTGGTCCTCGGTCGTGCCCGGCTCGTCGACCTCGTCGCTGAAGTCCATCGCGGGCTCCGAGCCCAGCACGGAGGTGTAGAACGCCTTGGACCGGCGGATGTCGGTGACGGTGAGGCGGACGTGGTGCAGGCCCTGGAGCGGGGCGATGGCGTCGGTCATGCCCCCACCCTGACCGCCCGCAGGGGTCCGCATGGTCACCCCGGCGGGTCGACCTGCCGACCTCGGCTAACGTCGGGCGACGTGAGCGAGACCAGCGCCCCGAGCACCCTCCCGGTGCTGAGCGCCGAGGAGCAGCGCGTCCTCGGCAGCCTCCTGGAGAAGGAGGTGACGGTCCCCGCGTCCTACCCGATGACCGTCAACAGCATCCGCACCGCGTGCAACCAGTCCAGCAGCCGCGAGCCGGTGGTCGACTACGACGAGCGCACGGTGCACGAGGTGCTGCGCGAGCTGAAGAACCGCGAGCTGGCCGCCGTCACCTGGGAGGACCGCGGCAAGCGCACCCTGAAGTACCTCCAGCGCCTCTCGGTCGTCCTCGACCTCGCCGACGACGAGCGCGCGCTGCTCACCGTGCTGCTGCTCCGGGGCGCCCAGCCGCCGGGTGCACTGCGGACCCGCACCGAGCGGCTGCACACCTTCGCCGACCGTGGCGCCGTCGAGGCCTGCCTGGCCCGGATGGCCGGGCGTGAGCACCCCCTGGTCGAGCAGCTGCCGCGCCAGCCTCGCGAGCAGGACGCCCGGTGGGTCCACCTGCTCGGCCCGGTCGACGTGCCCGGCGCCGGCGCGCCCGCGGTCGCCGCGCCCGAGGCCGACCGCGACGCGGTGGTCGCCGAGTCCGTCGGGGGATCGGCCGGGCGAGACGAGCGGGTCCGCACGTCGTACGACGCGGTCGCGGGGTCCTACGCCGACGCCCTCACCGACGAGCTGGACGGGCTGCCCTTCGAGCGCTGGCTGCTGGAGCGGGTGGCCGCCGACGCCGGCACCGGCCCGGTGGTCGAGGTCGGCTGCGGCCCGGGCCACGTCACGGCCCACCTGGCCGAGGCGGGCGCCGACGCGACCGGCCTCGACCTGTCGCCCGCGATGGTCGAGGAGGCTCGCCGGCGCTTCCCCGACGGCGTCTACGAGCAGGGCGACCTGCGCACCCTGATGCGCCCGGCCACCGGGTCCGGGTGGGCCGCGGTGCTGGCGTGGTACTCCCTGGTCCACACCGCGCCGGCCGAGCTGCCCGCCGTGCTGGAGGCGCTGGTGCGGCCGCTGCAGCCAGGCGGCACGCTCGTCGTCGCCGCGCACGCCGGCAGCGGGGTGCGGCGCCATGACACGTGGTTCGAGCAGCCAGTCGAGCTCGACTTCGTCGCCCACGAGCCGCACGAGCTGGTCGCCCTCGCCGAGCAGGCCGGCCTCGTCGACGTCGAGTGGTACCGCCGGGGGCCGCTCACCGCCCGCGGCGAGTCCACCGAGCGCGTCTACCTGGTGGCCCGCAAGCCCTGACCCGGCTGGGCAGGGCCTGGCGCATCGAGGTCCGCTCGCACCTCAGCCAGCGGGTCGGGCCCTCTGGTGGCTGAGGTGCGAGGAGCGCCAGCGACGAGCCTCGAAGCCTCCGCAGCCGTTCCCGATCACCCGTCCCAGCGCGCCGCGCGACTGGTGGTGGGGACGACGACGTGCACGGCGTTGCGCTCGAGCCGGAAGGTCAGGGGGGTCGTGGCCAGCACCTCGCCGTCGAGGTTGACCGGCTGGGCGGGGTCGGTGACGACGCGGACGGCCCGGGTGACGGCGTGGTGGACCTTCTCGTGCTCCACGAACTTGCCGGTCTTGAACAGCCGGGCGATGGAGAAGTGGTCGCGCACGCGGCCCTTCTCGATGCAGTAGACGTCGAGGGTGCCGTCGTCGATGCCCGCGCCGGGGGCGACGGTCATGCCGCCGCCGTAGTAGCGGCCGTTGCCGACCGCGACCTGCAGCACGTCGGCGACCTCGAGGGTGGGGTGGTCGCCGTCGGGGAACTCCAGACGCGCTGCGAACGGCACGTGGTCGCGGTAGGCCCGGGCGGCGGCGACGGGGTAGGCCACCGGACCCAGCCGCTTCTTCATGCCCGGGGTCAGCCGCTGCGTGGTGGCGACGGACAGGCCGAGCGAGGCGACGTTGAGGTAGGGGTGCTCGCCGGCGCGGCCGAGGTCGATGTCGACCACCCGACCGTCGACGAGCGCCGCGACCGCGCCGTCGAGGTCAGCGGGGATCTCGAGGGTGCGGGCGAAGTCGTTGGCCGTGCCGAGGGGGAGCACGCCGAGCATGGTGTCGGTGCCCGCCACACGCCCGGCGGCCGCGCCGACCGACCCGTCGCCGCCGCCGATGACGAGCATGCCGGGCGCGCTGGCGAGGGCCTCGTCGAGGGTGGCCAGCAGGCGGGAGCCGTCGGGGGCGGCGTACAGACGCACCTCGCCCGCGCCGGCTGCGGTGAGCCGGTCGCGGGCGAGGTCGGCGGCGTCGAGGCCCTTGCGCGAGCCCCCGTTGACCACGAGCGCCACGTCGTCGAGGCGCGGGGCGGGGCCGGGAGGGACGAAGTCAGGGGTCTCGGCGCTGCTCATGCGTCGAGCCTAGGGGCGGGCGATGAGCGCCCCGTGAGAGCGCGCTGTCAGCTCTCCAGGGAGGCGTCGAGGGTGATCTCGACGCCGGTGAGGGCCTTGCTGATCGGGCAGCCCTTCTTGGCGCCCTCGGCGGCCTCCTTGAAGCCGGCCTCGTCGAGGCCCTCGACCTCACCGACGACGGTGAGCTTGATGCCGGTCAGGCGGAAGCCGCCGTCGGGGTCCGGGCCGAGCGAGACGTCGGCGGTCACGTCGAGCGACTGCGGGGTGCCGCCGGCCTCGGCGATGAGGGCCGAGAGCTGCATCGCGTAGCAGGAGGAGTGGGCGGCGGCGACGAGCTCCTCGGGGGAGGTGGTCCCCCCGGCGTCGTCGGCGGCACGCTTGGGGAACGAGACGTCGTAGGTGCCGACCTTCGAGCTGGAGAGCTCGACCTGGCCGGAGCCCTCCTGCAGCGAGCCGTTCCAGGCGGTGCGGGCGGTACGTGTGGGCATGGGGTCCTCCTCGGTGGGCTGAACTGTCTTGTGCACAAGATACTCGGGCACGCGGTAGAATCAAGCCATGTCCACCACGAGCCACCTCGCGCCCTCAGCGGTGGAGCTCGACGAGCTCCTCTGCTTCGACCTGTACGCCGCGCAGCGGGCCGTCACCGCCGCCTACCGCCCCGTGCTGGCGCGGCTCGGGCTCACCTACCCGCAGTACCTCGTGCTGGTGCTGCTGTGGGGCCGCGGCGAGTGCACCGTGCGCGAGGTCGCCGACGCCCTGCGCCTCGACCACGGCACCCTCACCCCGCTGCTGCGGCGGATGGAGACCGCCGGCCTGCTGACCCGACGCCGCGGCACCGACGACGAGCGCACCGTGCTCGTCGCGCTGACCCCGGCCGGCGACGCACTGCGGGTCCACCGCGACGAGGTGCAGTGCCACGTCGCCGAGGCCATCGGCCTGGGCGAGCGCGACATCGCCGCCCTCCAGCAGCTGCTGCGGCACGTCACCGCCGCCACCGAGGCCGCGGAGGCGGCCGACGCGGGCTAGCGCCCGTCCGCCCGGTCAGGTCGGCCGCGCTGGTGGAGCGCGCTGCCGCCGGTCAGCCGCATGACGTCCCAGAGCAGGTCGCGGGTGGGTGCGTCGTCGGGCTCGCCGCCGGCGAGGGCGGTGGAGACCGTGGGCCGGTGCCGGGGGTCCAGCACGTCGGGCTCGGCCAGCGCCCATCGGGCCGCCGCGTCGTCGTCGACCACGGCGGCCCGCGCAGCGGTGTGCAGCAGGCGGCAGGCCGTGAGCACCCGGGTCGCCCGCGTCGGCGCCGGCAGCGGCTCGAGCCCGCGCTCGTCGTCGTACCGCTCGGCGAGGTCGCGGGCCAGGCCCAGCGCCTCGGCCCGCAGCGCGACCTCGTCGACCTCGGCCACCAGGTCTGATGCCGGCGGGCCGGCAAGCACCGTCGCGGTCCGGCGCAGCCGCCACCGACCCTCGGCGGTGTTGGGCCACCCGGCCGCGTCGACCAACCGGTCGGCGCCCGCCTCCGCCCGCGGCCAGCGCCGCCCGAGGGTCATCGGGCTGCGGAGGTCGGCCGCGTCGGCGTACACCACGGGCGGCCAGGTGCCGCCCGCCGCGGCGTGCAGCAGGTCGAGCTCGGCCCGGCGCGCCCCCTCGACCCGTCCGGCGGTCACCACGACGACGGCCCCGTCGGCCAGGTAGGCCGCGGCGAGGTCGGGTCCGAGCACCCCGCGCACGGCCTGCACCACCTCGCCCGCCCCGCGCACGAGCACCACCCTAGGCGCGGGCTCCCGACCCGTCCGGCCGGGACGGGTGCGGCTGGTGGCGGCAGGATCTCCGGTTCACCGGAGAAACTGCCACTTCTGGCACGAAACCCCCGCGCAGACCCGCCGTCCCCGAGCGGTCAGCCCCGGACGCCGACCTCGACGTCGGCCAGGGCGGGGGAGCCGTCGCGCTCGCCGCCGACGACGGTGGCCGACGCGACGACCCGGTCGTCACCGGTGCGCCAGCCACGGACGCGCAGGGTCTCGCCGGGGAAGACGACGCCGGCGAAGCGGGCGGCGTACGACGTCACGCGGCTGGCGTCGCCGTCGAGCAGGGCGTCGGTGAGCTCGCGCAGCACGATGCCGTAGGTGCACAGGCCGTGCAGGATCGGCGCCGGGAAGCCGGCGGCGCGGGCGAACGCCGGGTCGGCGTGCAGCGGGTTGCGGTCGCCGCAGAGGCGGTAGAGCAGGGCCTGCTGCGGCGTGACGGTGCAGGTGACGTCGCAGTCGGGGGCGGTCTGCGGCACCTCGACGGGCGTGGCCGAGCCGCGCTCTCCGCCGAACCCGCCCTCGCCGCGCACGAAGATCGACGACCGCACGGTCCACAGGGCGGAGCCGGACTCGTCGCGAGCCACGCCCTCCTGCCAGATGACCGCGGCCTTGCCCTTGTCCCAGACGTCGGTGAGCGTCGTGCTGATCGTCGCGGTGCCCGAGGTCGGCAGCGGCCCGTGCACGGCGACGGACTGGGAGCCGTGCACGACCTGGGAGAGCTGGATGTCGCAGCCCGGCAGGTCGAGCGGCGGCGGGTCGGTCTCGTGGAACGTCGGCGCGACCACCCCGAACGACGGCAGCACCTGCAGGTCCGGGCCGTCGAAGGTCCAGCGCAGCGCGCCCGGGTCGACGTGGTCGCCGTCGCGCGTGCCCGCGCCGACGCCGAGGTGGTAGAGCAGCACGTCGCTCGCGCCCCAGGAGAACGTCCGCTCGCCGAGGTCGGCACCCACCGCGACGGTGGGGTCGATCGGCATCAGGCGCTCTGCTCGGTGACGGCCTCGGTGACGGCCTCGGTGACGGCCGCGGTACGCCGACCGGCCGCCGTACGGGCGATGTCCTCGGCCGCGAGGTAGCCGAAGACGAGGGCCGGGCCGATGGTCGCGCCGGGTCCGGCGTAGGTGTGCCCCATGACCGCGGCCGAGCAGTTGCCGGCGGCGTACAGGCCGTCGATGACCGAGCCGTCGGCCCGCAGCACCCGGGCCCGCTCGTCGGTGACCAGTCCGCCCTTGGTGCCGAGGTCGCCGGGCACGATCTTCACGGCGTAGAACGGCGCCTGGTCGATGACGTGCAGCGACGGGTTCGGCTTCACCGTCGGGTCGGAGTAGTACTTGTCGTAGCCGGACTCGCCGCGGCCGAAGTCCTCGTCGACCCCGGAGCGGGCGAACCCGTTGAACCGGTCGACGGTCTCGCGCAGCGCCGCGGCCGGCACGTCGATCTCGGCGGCCAGCGCCTCGAGCGTGGCGGCCTTCCTGACCGTCCCGTTCTTGTACCACCGGCCGGGGAAGGGCTGGCGCGGTCCGAGCCCGGCGAACAGGTAGCGGTTGCGGTAGCGCTGGTCGATGACCATCCACGACGGCACGTGGCCGACGCCGGTCGCCTCGCCGGCGTAGATCTCGTGCACGGCCTCGACGTAGGGCAGGGCCTCGTTCATGTAGCGGCGGCCGGCCTGGTTGACGATGATCGACCCGGGCAGGTTGCGCTCGGCCAGGCAGAACCACGGCCCGCTCGGCAGTGGGATCGTCGGTCCCCACCAGGCGTCGTCCATCAGCCCGACGTCGGCGCCGGCCTCCTGGCCCGCCTCGATGCCGGCGCCGGTGTTGAACTGGCTGCCCGTCGTCCACTCCACCGACGTGGGCCGGGGCTGGTGGCGCTCGCGCATCTCGAGGTTGCGCTCGAACCCGCCGCTGCCGAGCACCACGCCGTGGCGGGCCCGGACGACGCGCTCGGCGCCCTCGGGACCGCCGTGGCGGACCCGGACGCCCACCACCCGGCCGTCCTCGAGGACCAGGCCGAGCAGCTCGGTCTCGTAGTGCACCGGCACGCCGGCGTCGACCAGCCCCTGCCGCAGGCCGATGGCGATGGCGTTGCCCATCGCGTACATCTTCTGGCCGCGCACCAGGCTGACGACCCGTCGCGCGAGGACCTTCACCATGGTGACCGGGCCGCGGATGGTGCGCATCCCCAGGCTGATCCTCCGGAAGTCGGCCTGGGTGACGATCATGTTGGCCGGCGCCTTGGTGTACTGCGGGTGCAGCCGCGCCAGCTCCTCGCCGAGGAACCGCGCGTCCATCGGCACGGGCTCGCAGGAGCGGCCCTTCAACCGGCCGCCCGGCGCCTCGGGGTGGTAGTCGGCGTAGTCCTCGACCCAGGCGAACCGCAGCGGGGTGCGGTCGCGCACGAACTCCATGACCTCCGCGCCGCGCTCGATGTAGGTGTCGCGACGGACCTTGGGCACGTCGTCGCCGACGATGGAGTCGAGGTAGCGCTTGGACTCCTCGACGTCGGCCGCGTCGGTCTGGCCGGCCGCCTGGAGCGCGTAGTTGCCGGGGATCCAGACCCCGCCACCGCTGCGCGCGGTGGAGCCGCCGAAGTGCGCCGACTTCTCCAGCACGACCGTCTCGAGGCCCTGGGCCCCGGCGGCCAGGGCGGCCGACATGCCGGCACCACCCGCCCCCACGACCACGACGTCGACCTCGTCCGGCAGCTGACCCGTCATGGCGCAAAACTGTAACAGGTTCTAGTATTGCCGCGTGACGTCTCCTGACGCCGTCCGCGCGGCGGTCGACCGCCTCGCCACCGCCCAGCGCGAGCGGGTGCCGTGCCCCCCGGTGCGCGACCTCATCGGCACCGACGACCTCCCCGCGGCGTACGCCGTGCAGCAGGGTCTCGTGCAGGCGCGGGTCGCCGGGGGAGCACGCGTGGTCGGGCGCAAGATCGGGGCGACGTCGAAGGCCGTGCAGGACCAGCTCGGCGTCGACCAGCCCGACTTCGGCTACCTGCTCGACGACATGGACGTCTCGGGCCGGGACCGGGTCTCCATGCGGACCCTGGTGCAGCCCCGGGTCGAGGCCGAGGTGGCCTTCCGGCTGGCTGCCGACGTCGACCTGCCCGAGGACGAGATCACCCTCGAGGCGGTGCGCGAGCGGGTCGAGGTCGCGCTCCCGGCGCTGGAGGTCGTCGACTCGCGGATCGCCGCCTGGGACATCGGGTTCACCGACACCGTCGCCGACAACGCCTCCAGCGGGCTGTTCGTCGTGGGCACCGAGGGCCGCCCGCTCGACGGACCCGACGGGCTCGAGCCCCGCGAGGTCGACATGGCCCTGGCCGTCGGCGGCGAGGTCCGCTCGTCGGGCAACGGCGCCGCGTGCCTGGGTGACCCGCTCGAGGCGCTGCGCTGGTTGGCCGTGCAGTGCGCCCGGTTCGGCGACCCGCTGCGCGCCGGCCACCTGGTGCTGTCGGGGGCCCTCGGGCCCTTCGTGCCCTTCGCGGCGGGCGACCGCGTCGAGGCGTCCATCAGCGGCTTCGCGCCGCTCGTCGCCACCTTCGAGGAGTGAGCAGGTTGAGCACGGTGAGCACAGGCAAGAAGACCGCCGCCATCGTCGGGCCCGGCAACATCGGGACCGACCTGATGCACAAGCTGCTGCGCAGCGACGTCATCGAGCCGCGCTGGATGATCGGCGTCGACCCGACCTCCGAGGGCCTGCGGCTCGCCGCGGAGCACGGACTGGAGGCCAGCCACGAGGGCGTCGACTGGCTGCTGGAGCAGGACGAGCTGCCCGACCTCGTCTTCGAGGCCACCTCGGCCTACGTGCACCGCGAGTACGCCCCGCGCTACGCCGAGGCCGGCATCCGCGCGGTCGACCTGACCCCGGCTGCGGTCGGGCCCGCGGTCATCCCGCCGGTCAACGGCGCGGAGCACCTCGGCGCGGCCAACGTCAACATGATCACCTGCGGCGGCCAGGCCACCATCCCGATGGTCGCCGCGGTCTCGCGGGCCGTCGCCGACGTCGGTGGGGTGTCCTACGCCGAGATCGTCGCCTCGGTCTCCTCGATGTCGGCCGGTCCCGGCACCCGGGCCAACATCGACGAGTTCACCCGCACCACCGCCGCCGGCGTCGAGACCATCGGCGGGGCCGCGGTCGGCAAGGCGATCATCATCCTCAACCCCGCCGAGCCGCCGATGATCATGCGCGACACGATCTTCTGCGCCGTCCCGCCCGAGGCCGACCTCGACGCCGTCGTCACCTCCGTGCACGCGATGGAGCAGGCCGTGCAGGAGTACGTCCCCGGCTACCGGCTGCTGCAGGAGCCGCAGGTCGACGGGCCGTCCGAAGCCACCCGGGGCCAGGTCAAGGTCTCGGTGTTCGTCGAGGTCGAGGGCGCGGGAGACTACCTGCCGCCGTACGCCGGCAACCTCGACATCATGACCGCCGCCGCCGCCCGGGTGGGCGACGAGATCGCGAGGAGCCTCCGATGACGCAGACCTTCTCCGACCCCGACCTCAACACGCTGTCCCGCACCTGGTCGGGCACCCACGGCGACGAGCCGTTCGGCCACCTCGACCTCCGCCTGACCGACACCTGCCTGCGCGACGGGTCGCACCACAAGCGGCACCAGTTCACCGCCACCGAGGTGCGCGACATCGTCGGCGCGCTCGACGCCTCCGGCATCCCGGTCATCGAGGTCACCCACGGCGACGGGCTCGGCGGGTCGTCGTTCAACTACGGCTTCTCCCGCACGCCCGAGCAGGAGCTGATCGCCATCGCGGCCGAGACCGCGACCCGGGCCAAGATCGCCTTCCTCATGCTCCCCGGCGTCGGCACCAAGGACGACATCCGGGCGGCCCAGGACAACGGTGGCCAGATCTGCCGGATCGCCACCCACTGCACCGAGGCCGACGTCTCGATCCAGCACTTCGGCCTGGCCCGCGAGCTCGGCCTGGAGACGGTGGGGTTCCTGATGATGAGCCACACCCAGCCCCCCGAGGTGCTGGCTCGCCAGGCCCGCACCATGGTCGACGCCGGCTGCCAGTGCGTGTACGTCGTCGACTCCGCCGGCGCGCTCGTCATGGAGCAGACCGCCGACCGGGTCTCGGCCGTCGTCGCCGAGATCGGCCACCAGGCCGACGTCGGCTTCCACGGCCACGAGAACCTGGGCCTGGGCGTGGCCAACACCGTCATCGCCGCCCGGGCCGGCGCCACCCAGATCGACGGGTCGGTCCGTCGCTTCGGTGCCGGCGCCGGCAACACCCCGCTCGAGGCGTTCATCGGCGTCTGCGACAAGCTCGGCTGGACCACCGGCGTCGACTTCCTCACCGTCGTCGACGCCAGCGAGGACGTCATCCGCCCGGCCATGCCCGAGGAGTGCCGCCTGGACCGGATGACGCTGATGATGGGCTACGCCGGCGTCTACTCCAGCTTCCTCAAGCACGCCGGCAACGCCGCCGAACGCTACGGCGTCTCCGGCGCCCAGATCCTCCTCGAGGCCGGCCGCAGGGGGCTGATCGGCGGCCAGGAGGACCAGCTCATCGACATCGCCCTGCTCCTGAGGTCCGAGCAGGACAAGGCCGCCGCCGGCTCTTGATCGCTGACCCGCCGCGCCGTCACGACGGGCCAGCGTGGCGGGCGAGCGTGGATCAGATGGAGACGGGCTTGCCGCCGGTCACGGCGATGACCTCGCCGGTGACGTAGGTGGCGTCGTCGGAGGCCAGGAACACGTACGCCGGGGCGACCTCGGCCGGCTGGCCGGCGCGGCCCAGCGGTGTCGACTCGCCGAAGGAGGAGACCTGGTCCTCCGGCATGGTGGCGGGGATGAGCGGGGTCCAGATCGGGCCCGGGGCGACCGCGTTGACCCGGATGCCGTCACCGCCGAGCGCCTCGGCCAGGCCGCGGGTGAAGTTGACGATGCCGGCCTTGGTCACCGCGTAGTCGAGCAGCGGCGGCGCGGGCGAGGAGGCCTGGACCGAGCTGGTCGAGATGATGCTCGACCCCGGTCGCAGGTGGGGCAGCGCGGCCTGGGCCAGCCAGAACATGGCGTACAGGTTGGTCTTGAAGACGCGGTCGAGCTGCTCGGTCGAGATGTCGGCCAGACCGCCGGGCTGGGCCTGCTGGTAGGCGGCGTTGTTGACGAGGACGTCGAGGCCGCCGAGGTCGCGCACGGTCCGCTCGACGACCTCGCGGCAGAACGCCTCCTCCTGCAGGTCGCCCGGCAGCAGCAGCGCTCGTCGGCCCGCGTCCTCGACCCACTCCGCGGTACGACGGGCGTCCTCGGCCTCGCCGGGCAGGTGGACGATGGCCACGTCGGCGCCCTCGCGTGCGAAGGCGATGGCCACGGCCCGGCCGATGCCGGAGTCACCGCCGGTGACCAGGGCGACCTTGCCGGGCAGCCGGTCGTGCCCGACGTACCCCTCCTCGCCGTGGTCGGGCTCCTCGCCCATCGCGGAGGTGACCGAGCCGGGGTGGCCGGGGTCGGGCAGCTGCTCGCCGTCGGTGTCGGGGTGGTCGTGGACGTCGCGGGGGTCGCTGGTCATGCCGTCCGGTGCCCAGCCCGCGTCGCGCCACCCGGACCCAGGTGGGTGACAGCGCGGGCCACCGCGGCTAACGTGACACCGTGTCGCAGACAAACCGGACCTCGGCCCGACGGCGCCGCCGCGAGCCCGTCCCGGCCCCCACCGTGCACACGGGCACCGGGGAGCCCCTCCTGCTCCTGCACCCCTTCACCACCTCCCACGACGTGTGGGCCGAGGTCGTCCCGACCCTGGCGCAGGAGCACGAGGTCGTGGCGGCCACCCTGCCCGGGCACTGGGGCGGTCCGCCGCTGCGCCGCCGCGACGTCTCGCTGCAGGCCTACGCCGACGGCGTCGAGACCCTGCTCGACGAGCTCGGCTGGGACACCTGCCACCTGGCCGGCAACTCCATCGGTGGCTGGCTCGCGTTCGAGCTGGCCCAGCGCGGCCGCGCGCGGAGCGTCACCGCCATCGCGCCGGCCGGCAGCTGGACGAAGTGGTCGCGCGAGGAGATCGTCGTGGCGGGCAAGTTCGCCGGCCTGTACGCCGCCGCGCTGCTCGGGCACGCGCTCGGCGAGCGGGCGCTCGACCTGCCGCTCCACTCCCTCGTGCTCAAGACCGTCTCGCACCACCCGCGCCGGGTCTCGCGCGAGCGCGCCGACAACTTCGTCCGCGCCGCCTCGCGCTGCCCGTCGTTCCTGCCGTTCATCCTCTCCGAGGTGCGCAGCTCCGACGCGACCGACGTGCGCGGACTCGACCGCGAGGTCCCGGTGCGGCTGGTGCTGTGCGAGCGCGACCTCCTGCTCCCGCCGAAGCGGTACGGCGCGCCGTACGCCGCCGCCATGCCCGACGCCGACGTGGTCACCCTGGCCGACATCGGGCACATCCCGATGTTCGAGGACCCCGACCTCGTCGCCGCGACGATCCTCGAGCACACCCGGGCGCACGCCGCTCTCCGGCACGCCGACACCGCCTGAGACCGCCTGGGACCGCCCGGGACCGCCTGGGACCGACGACGCCCCGCGACCGGTCGGTCGCGGGGCGTCGCCTCGGGGGTGCGAGCGGGGTGGGTGGCTCAGACGGTGCCGAGCACGTGGTTGATGTGCTGGGTGATCGACTGGACGTCGGTGTCCTGGTGGTTGAGGGTGAAGCGACGGGTGACGTCGGAGCCCTCGAGGAAGAACCCGCCCTTCTTGTCGACCTCGATGAGCACGTCGAGGTCGTGGGCCCGGGTGAGGAAGGTCAGCTCGACCTCTTTGAACCGGCGGCCCGAGCTGCGGGCGTCGAACTCGTACTCGCCGTAGAACCCGAGCGTCGAGCCCGGCACCCGGCCGGCCTCGAAGTCGGCGCTCTTGAAGTGGAAGTTGAGCTGCTGCATCGAGTACAGCACCGCCTCCTGGGCCGGCAGGGCCTGCACCCGGATGGGGTCGTTGTCGCGGGCGTCGACGGCGTTGTCGATCTCGAGCACCGTGGCCACGGCGATCTTGAGGCCGTGGATGTGCTGGCTGCCGACCAGGTTGGGCGACAGCTCGATCGGCACCTGCAGCTGGAAGGGCAGCGAGGCGTGCTGGCCGGGGGAGACCGCGAACGGCCCGCTGATGCGCTGCTCGCCGATGAGCCGGGCCGAGCTCCACTCGTCGTCGCCGGACTCGACCTCGACGACGGCCGAGATCGCGGCGCGGATGCCCTCGAGCTGCTGCTCGATCTCGCCGCCGCGGACGTCGACGCGTCCGGTCAGGACTCCGCCGGGGTAGACGGTGGGGTTGTCGAGGACGGTGTCGACCTTGGCGCCGCCCTTGCCGAGCGCGGCCTGCAGTTTCTTGAACATGAGCGGCACCATAGCCACTCCGGAGCCCGTCGAACCCCCTCAATCGGTGGCGGTCGCGTGCCCGGTCCAGACCGCGGCCGGTCCCGGCCCTGGGATTGCTGCTCAGTCCGCCTCGGGGGCCTCGCGACCGGCGCCGGCCAGCTCCTCGCGGACCACGGCGTACGCCGTGCCGGGAGGGTAGCCCTTGCGGGCCAGCATGCCCACCAGCCGCCGGGTGGCGGTGGTGTCGTCGACCCGGGCCAGTGAGCGCAGCTTCTTGCGGACCAGCGCCCGGGCGGCGGCGTCCTCGTCGTCGGGGTCGAGCTCGTCGAGGGCCTCCCGGGCCACCTCGTCGTTGACGCCCTTGCGGCGCAGCTCCTGGGCCAGCGCCCGCCGGGCCAGGCCCTTGGCCGACTGGCGGCCGGCCACCCAGGCACGGGCGAAGGCCGCGTCGTCGACCAGGCCGACCTCGGTGAACCGGTCGAGCAGCCGGGCCGCGACGTCGTCGGGCACGTCCTTGCCGCGCAGCTTCTCGGCCAGCTCGTACCGGGAGCGGGCCCGACCGGTGAGCTGGTCGAGCAGGATCGTGCGGGCCACCGACTCCGGGTCCGCCTCGGGACCGAGAGCCTCGACGTCGACCGGCGGCTCCGGAGCCGGCCCGGCCGACCGGGTCCAGGCGGCGACGCCCCCGTGGACGTCGCCGCGCCAGGGGTCGGCCCGACCGACGACGGGCTCAGAAGTCATCGATGCCGATCGGCTTGTCGGAGAGCACGTCGTCGTCGACGCTCGGGACGACGCCCAGCTTCTCCAGGATCTTCTTCTCCAGCTCGTTGGCCAGGTCGGGGTTGTCCTTGAGGAAGGTGCGGGCGTTCTCCTTGCCCTGGCCGAGCTGGTCGCCCTCGTAGGTGTACCAGGCGCCGGCCTTGCGGATGATGCCCGCCTCGACGCCCACGTCGATCAGGCCGCCCTCGCGGCTGATGCCCTTGCCGTACATGATGTCGAACTCGGCCTGCTTGAACGGCGGGGCGACCTTGTTCTTGACGACCTTGACCCGGGTGCGGTTGCCGACCATGTCGGTGCCGTCCTTGAGGGTCTCGATGCGCCGCACGTCGAGGCGGACCGAGGAGTAGAACTTCAGCGCCCGACCACCGGTGGTGGTCTCGGGCGAGCCGAACATGACGCCGATCTTCTCGCGGAGCTGGTTGATGAAGATGGCCGTGGTGCCGGAGTTGTTGAGGGCACCGGTCATCTTGCGCAGCGCCTGGCTCATCAGGCGGGCCTGCAGGCCGACGTGGCTGTCGCCCATCTCGCCCTCGATCTCGGCGCGGGGCACGAGCGCGGCGACCGAGTCGATGACGATCAGGTCGAGGGCGCCGGAGCGGATGAGCATGTCGGCGATCTCGAGGGCCTGCTCACCGGAGTCGGGCTGGGAGACCAGCAGGGCGTCGGTGTCGACGCCGAGGGCCTTGGCGTAGTCGGGGTCGAGCGCGTGCTCGGCGTCGATGAAGGCCACGATGCCGCCGCGGGCCTGGGCGTTGGCCACCGCGTGCAGGGCGACCGTCGTCTTGCCCGAGGACTCCGGGCCGTAGATCTCGACCACCCGGCCGCGCGGCAGGCCGCCGAGGCCGAGCGCGACGTCGAGGGCGATCGAGCCGGTGGGGATGATCTCCAGGGGCGCGCGGGTCTCGTCGCCGAGGCGCATCACCGAGCCCTTGCCGAACTGCTTCTCGATGTTGAGCAGCGCCGCGTCGAGGGCCTTGTCGCGGTCTCCAGCCATGGTGTCCGTCCTTTGCTTCACAGGGGTGTCGTGGTCGGTCGTCGTGATCCGTCGGCCGAGACGCTAGGGGCGACCACCGACACAACGCCTGCGGTGACGGTGGGCCTGTGGACGACCGCCTGGATCGACTGCGCCTTCGCGACGCGACCAGCCTAGGACGAACACGTGTTCGAACCCATCCGACACGCCGCCGTAACCTGCGCGGCGCCGATCCTGGGCACACTCGGAGGGTGACCGACGACCGCGAGGTGCTCACCTGGACCGCGTTCGGCGAGGCGGTCGACGACCTTGCCCGCCAGGTCAGGGCCGACGGCTACCAGCCCGACCTCGTCCTCTCCGTGGCCCGCGGCGGGCTCGCCCTCGGCATGGGCCTGGGCTACGCGCTGGGGGTCAAGGACGTCGCCGTCATCAACGTCGAGCTCTACACCGGTGTCGACGAGCGCCTGCCCGCCCCCGTCGTCCGTCCGCCCACCCCTGCCCCCGTCGAGCTGGAGGGGCGCACGGTGCTCGTCGTCGACGACATCGCCGACACCGGGCTGACCCTGCGGCACGTCCAGCAGTTCTGCGCCGGCCACGTCGCCGACGTGCGCAGTGCGGTGGTCTTCGAGAAGGACCGCTCGGTCGTGCGGCCCGACTACGCCTGGCGCCGGACCGAGAAGTGGGTCGACTTCGCGTGGTCGGCGGTCCCGGTCGGCTCCTAGGCTGGGTCGGTGACCACCAGCACCGCAGGCATCCCGGCCGCCCTCCGCCTGGCCGCCGGCCCCGTGGACCTCGCCGCGATCGAGACCGACGCGGCGCCGGCGTACGACGGGGGCAAGGCGCAGGGGGCGGCCGACCTCGCCGCGATGGGCGCCGAGCTGGCCGACCTGCAGGAGCGGCTCTTCGCCGAGGGCACCGCGGGCGGCACCCGCTCGGTGCTGCTCGTCCTGCAGGGCATGGACACCTCCGGCAAGGGCGGCACGCTGCGCCACACCGTCGGACTGGTCGACCCCCAGGGCGTGCGCATCACCTCGTTCAAGGCGCCGACCGAGGAGGAGCGCAGCCACGACTTCCTGTGGCGCATCGAGCGGGCCCTGCCGCGGGCCGGGACGATCGGCGTCTTCGACCGCTCCCACTACGAGGACGTGCTCATCGCGCGGGTGCGCTCGCTCGCCCCGCCCGAGGAGGTCGAGCGCCGGTACGCCGCCATCAACGACTTCGAGCAGCGGCTCGTCGAGGGCGGGACGACGGTGGTCAAGTGCATGCTGCACGTCTCGGCCGCCGAGCAGAAGGAGCGCCTGCTGGCGCGCCTCGACGACCCGACCAAGCACTGGAAGTTCAACCCCGGCGACATCGACGAGCGCTCGCAGTGGCCGGCCTACCAGGAGGCCTACGAGGTCGCGCTCGAGCGCACCCACACCGACCACGCACCGTGGCACGTCGTCCCGGCCGACAAGAAGTGGTTCCGCAACCTCGCCGTCGGGGCGCTGCTGCTGCAGACCCTGCGGGGGCTCGACCCGCAGTGGCCGGCGGCCGACTTCGACGTCGCCGAGCAGCGCCAGCGCCTGCTCAGCGAGGACCCGCTCGCGTGAGCCCCCTGGAGACGGTCACCGTCACCCGCTTCGTGACGCCGCTGCGCGAGGGCGGCAGCCTGCCGGGGGTCGTCGAGGGTGACGACCTCGGCACCTACGTGTGCAAGTTCCGCGGCGCGGGCCAGGGGCCGCGCGTCCTGGTCGCCGAGGTGGTGGTGGGCGAGCTCGCCCGCGCCATCGGCCTCGACGCCCCCCGCCAGGTCGTGCTCGACCTGTCCTCGGAGATCGCCCGCTACGAGGCCGACGAGGAGGTGCAGGACCTCCTGACCGCCAGCACGGGGCTCAACCTCGGCAGCGACTTCCTCCCCGGCTCCTTCGGGTACGACGGGCAGACCGGCATCGAGTCCGCCGTGGCCGGCCGGGTGGTCTGGCTGGACGCGTTCTGCGCCAACGTCGACCGCTCGTGGCGCAACCCCAACCTGCTGCTGTGGAACGGCGCCCTCTGGGTCATCGACCACGGCGCGTCGCTGTACTTCCACCACGCCTGGCCCGGCGGGGTGGGAGACCCGGCCCGGTTCGCGGCCCAGCCGTGGGACCCCGCCGACCACGTCCTGGTCGGCCGTGCGGGCGACCTCGCCGCCGTCGACGCGGAGCTGACCGCGCTCGTGACGCCCGAGCTCCTCGCCGAGGTCGTGGCCCTGGTCCCCGACGCCTTCCTCGACCCGGTACCGGGAGCGGGGACGCCGGAGGAGCTGCGGGCGGCGTACGTCGCGTTCCTGGTCGCCCGCCTCGGCACCCGCCAGTGGCTGCCGGCGTGAGCGGCGCGGTCGCGGTGCAGGCCTACCAGTACGTCGCGCTGCGCTGCGTGCCGCGCGTGGAGCGCGAGGAGTTCTGCAACGTCGGCGTGGTGCTCTACTGCCACGCCACCAACTACCTCGCCGCCGCCTGGCGGGTCGACGAGGCGCGCCTGGCTGCGCTCGGCGACGTCGACCCGGCCCTGGTCCGCGACGCCCTGGCCTTCGTCGACGCCGTGTGCGCCGGCACGGAGCGGGCCGGGGGAGCCGGGCGGGTGCCGGTGAGCCAGCGCTTTGGCTTCCTCAAGGCGCCGCGGAGCACGGTGCTGCAGCCCGGTCCGGTGCACGGGGGAGTGACCGCCGATCCGGCCCGGCAGCTGGGACACCTGCTGGACCGGCTGACCGGCTGAGGTTCAGAGGATCGCCTCCCAGGTGGTGAGGGCCAGCACGACCGGCACCACGACGGTCAGGATGACCGCCCACCCGGCGCCACCGGTGGCCCACCGCACCATCCAGAACGCGCCGCCCCAGGCGATGAGGCAGACGGGCAGCAGGGGCCAGAAGTACGCCGCGAACAGGGCCAGGACGGGGCTGAGGGCGATGGCCTGCAGGCACCCGACGACGGCGCCTACGACCGACGTGGGGTAGGGCTGGCCGCGCTCGACGACGTGCGGCAGGGCGACCGGGGGCTGGTTCACGGAACGGAGGCTATCTCAGATTTGAACGCGTTCACATCACTCGGTGAGCCCCGGTCGTGGTCGCGGCGGCGGACTACGGCCCCGCCGGAGACGGCGAGCACGCCGACCAGCACCAGGGCCAGCGCCGGGGCGCCGACGGCCCACGGCGCGCGCTCGACGTACGGCGCCCCGTCGGCCAGGAGCAGCCCCCACTCCGGCGAGGGCCGGGCCGGGCCGAGACCGAGGAACCCGAGGCCGGCCAGGGCCAGCACGACGGCCGGCAGGCGCAGCGCGGCGTGCCGGGCGACGGGACCGGCGACGGTCGGCAGCAGGTGGCGCCACACGACCCGGGCCCGCCCGACCCCGAGCGTGGGCAGCACGGCCACGTGGGGCTGCGCCCGCGACTCGACGACGAGGGCGGCGGTGTGGGCGGCCAGCGGTGCCCACGAGACCAGCAGGACCGCGGCCGCAGCGCCGGCCAGCGAGGGGCCGCTGACCGACGCGACGACGATGCCGACGACCACCGGCGGGGCGGCGTTGGCCACCTCGACCGGCCCGACCGACAGGCGCGGGGCCAGGCCCACCAGCAGCCCGACGGCCAGGCAGCACGCGGTGACGACGACCGCCGTGCCGACCGTGGTGACCGCCCCGTGCGCCACCCGGGCCAGCAGGTCGCGCCCGCTGGCGTCGGCGCCGAGCGGCAGCGACCACGACGGCGGGGCGAGCCGCGCGTGGTCCGAGGCGTAGGGGTCGCGCAGCAACCCGACCAGCACCACCGTGGCCAGCGCCGCGGCACACGCCAGGGGGAGCGCCCGCTCCCCCCGCCGCCGTACGACGACGGGCGCGGGCACCTGCAGCACGCCGGCCCTCAGCGCGGGGCCGAGCAGGGCCCGGCGGGCGGCCGCGGCCAGGAGGCCGACGAGGACGGCCAGCCCGAGCAGGGCCAGCACGCCCGCCTGGAGCGCGGGCAGGTCCTGCGCGGACGCCGCGCCGAGGGTGGCCCGGCCGAGCCCGGGCACGGCGAAGACCTCCTCCACGGCGACCGCACCGCCGGTCAGCCCGACCACGACGAGCCCGGCCTGGGGGAGCACCGACGGCAGGGCGCGTCGCAGGACGGCGAGGGTGGTCTCTCTGTCGGTCCAGTCCGCCGCCCGCCACGTGCGCAGCCAGCGCTCGGCGAACACCGCGGTCACCGACTCGGCGGTGACCCGGCCGAGCAGGCCGCCGGCCGGCACCCCGAGGGCGAGGGCGGGCAGGACGACCGAGGACAGCCCGGACCAGCCGTAGGGCGGGAACCACCCGAGCCACACCGCGCCGACCACGAGCAGCAGCAGGGCGAGGAGGAACTCCGGCAGCGCGGTCAGCGCCGCCGCGCCGGCCCCGGAGCCGGCCGACGCCCGCCCCCGCAGCCCGCGCCGGACCGCCGGGGCGACGAGCAGCGCGGCGACCACGAGGGCCACGACCGCGGCCCAGGCCATCAAGGTCAGCGAGACCGCCAGCGCGTCCAGCACCCCGGGGCCGACCTCGGCGCCGGAGATCCACGACCGCCCGAGGTCGCCGCGCACGACGCCGCCCCACCACTCGGTGGTCGTCGCGAGCGGGCCGCGGGCGAGACCGAGCTCGGCCCGCACGGAGGCGAGGGCCTCCGGGGTCGCCTCGCGGTCGGCGTACCGGGCGCGCAGGACGGTGTACTCCGGGCTGCGGCCCGAGAGCCACGGGAGGGCGCCGAGGAGGGCGAGCAGCCCGGCCAGGGCGCCCGCCCGCGACAGCGCGGTCAGGCCCCTCACGGCTCCAGGGTGGTCGAGGCCAGCACCAGCTCGCGCTCGCGGGGGTCGCGGGCGACGCCGCCGACCCCGGCGGCCTCGCCCTGGACCACCCGCTCGTGCAGCAGCGGGACGGCGGCGTCGCGGGCCAGGATCGCGGCCTCGGCGCGCATGATCGCGGCCTGCCGCTCCTCGCCGGCCGGGGTGCGGCCCGCCTCGGCGAGAAGCCGGTCGACCTCGCGGTCGCAGAACTGGGAGATGTTGAAGGACCCGTCGCAGGAGAAGTCGCTGACCAGGTAGGCCACCGGGTCGCCCGAGTCGAGCACGGTGGCACGGGAGAGGATGAAGACGTCGAAGGCGCCGTCGAGGGCGTCGGCCTCGATGTACTGGTACTCCCGCACGTCCTGGGTCACCTCGAAGCCCGCGGCCTCCAGCTCCTGCTCCACCAGCACCGCCACCTCGGGCAGCTCGGCCCGGTCGGTGAAGGTGCCCAGCGTGATCGGCACGCCGTCGACCCGGGCGGGCGCGGTGCGCTCCGGCTCCGCCCGCAGGTCGGCCGCCCACGGCAGCGCCGGGCCGAGCAGGCCGGCCGCGACGTCGGCGCGACCCTCGTAGACGTCGGCCACCAGCCGGGCCCGGTCGACCGCCTGCCGGGCCGCGGCCCGCACGGCGGGGTCGGCGAACGGGCCCTCGGAGGTGTTGAGGTAGAGGGTGTTGGTCCGCGGCATCGGCACCTCGTGGACGAGGTCGGGGTCGACCTGGGCCGCCTGGCCGACCGGCACGGCCTCGACGACGTCGGCCTCGCCCGTGCGCAGCGCCGCCGCGCGGGCCGTGCCGTCGGGCACGTAGGCGACGTCGAGGCCGGACACCTGGGCGGGCTCGCCCCAGTAGTCCTCGAAGCGGTCCAGGGTGGCCCCGGAGGTGCCGTTGCTCGCGACCAGCTCGAAGGGGCCGGTGCCCGTGCCGACCGGGTCGACCGGCCCGCCGTCGTACGCCGCGGGGGAGAGGATGGACAGCTGCGGGCTGGACAGCCGCTGGGGGAGCAGGGGGTCGGTGTCGCCGGTGCGGACCTCCACCACGCCGGCCTCCGGGCTCGTGACCTCGAGGTCGACACCGTCGAGGATGCGGGGCACCGGCGTAGAAGCTGCGGCCGCGGTCAAGGCGGTGACGACCGCCGCGGCGTCGAGCCCGGCGCCGTCGTGGAAGTGGACCCCGTCGCGGACCTCGAAGCGCCACGTACGGTCGTCGGTCTGCTCCCACGAGGTGGCCAGCGCGGGCCTGGCGAGGCCGTCGGCGTCGAGGCTCACCAGCGTCTCGGCCGTGCGCCAGCGGGACAGCTTGAACGCGTCGTCGCTGAACGGCGACAGGCCGGAGCGCGGGGGCTGGAGCATGGCGATCGAGAGCCGGTCGTCGCCCTCGGTCGCCTCCTCGCCGTCGCTCGGGACGCAGGCGGTCAGGGCGGCGACGCCGACGAGCAGCAGGCCGCCGGACAGGGACTTCAGGAGCACAGGGGTTCCTCTCGGGTGGGGTCGGTGGTGCCAGGGGTGCCAGGGGTGACGGCGTCGAGCAGCGCGCGGGTGGCGGGGTGCTCGGGACGGGTGAGGAGGTCGGAGGTCGGGCGGTCCTCGACGACCCGCCCGGCGTCGACCACGACGGTGCGGCGGCCCAGGCGGGCCACCGCGCGCAGGTCGTGGGAGACCAGCAGGACGCCGAGGCCCTGGGTCTCGTGCAGCGAGGCCAGCAGCTCCAGGACCTGGTGGCGCCGGGGCAGGTCGAGCCCGCTGGTCGGCTCGTCGGCGAGCAGGAGACGCGGCCGGGTGGCCAGGGCGCGCGCGACCGCGACCCGCTGGGCCTGGCCGCCGGAGAGCTGGGCCGGGCGGCGGTCGCCCAGGTCGGGGTCGAGGCCGACCGCGGTGAGGGACTCGGCGACGCGGGCCTCGACGTCGCAGGACACGCGCAGCCGACGCAGGGGGTCGGCCACCAGGTCGCGCACCCGCCAGCGCGGGTCGAGGGAGCCGGCCGGGTCCTGGGCGACGTACTGGACGGCGCGCCGGAACTCCCGGGTGCGGGAGCCCGCCCGCTGCTCGACGCCGCCCCAGGCGACCGAGCCGGCATCGGGGCGACGCAGGCCGAGGAGGGCGTGCACGAGGGTCGACTTGCCCGAGCCCGACCGGCCGACGACGCCGACCGCCTCGCCGGCGGCCACCGTGAGGTCGACCCCGTCCAGCGCCGTCGTGCGCCGACCGCCCCGGCCGTGCACGACGCGGAGGCCCCGTGCCTGGAGGACCGGGGTCACCAGGCGTCCTCGAGCAGCCGGTGGTGGCGGACGAGCTCGCGCGCGGCCGGGTGGCGGGGCGCGGCGAGGAGGGTGGCGAGAGGTGCGTCCTCGACGACCCGGCCGGCGTCGACCACGACCGCGCGGTCGCAGGTGCGCCGGGCGGCGGCCAGGTCGTGCGTGACGAGCGCGAGGGTCGCCGGGAGCTCGGCCAGGACCGTCAGCACCGCGGCCTCGGTGACCACGTCGAGCGCGGAGGTCGCCTCGTCGGCCACGATGACCGGGGACCCGCAGGCCAGGGCGAGGGCGAGGCAGGCGCGCTGGCGCTGGCCGCCCGAGAGCTCGCCGGGGTAGCGGCGCGCCACGGTCGACGGGTCCTCGAGCCCTGCCCGGGCCAGCAGCGCCTCGGTCCGGCGAGCGCGGGTGGCCCGGTCGCGCACGGTGCGGCGCAGCGGCCGGCCGACCTGCGCGCCGACCCGGACCAGCGGGTTCAGGGCCGCCGCCGTGTCCTGCTGGACCAGGGCGACACGGCTGGTGCCGGTGCGCACCGACCCGCTCCGCACCAGGTCGGCGGGCAGCGTGTCGGTGAGCGCCGCGGCCAGCAGCGACTTGCCGGCCCCGGACACGCCGAGCACGGCGACCCGCTCCCCGGCGGCCACGTGGAGGTCGACCGGCCCGAGCAGGGTCCGGCCGCCCGGGGTGGCGACGACCAAGCCATCGACCTCGACGGCGCACGCGCGCGCCTGACCCCCACTCACCCCTGAATGATAATCGTTCTCATTCGTAGATGAGCAGCGGGGTCACCGGGGCGCAGCGGGTCAGACGGGGACGAGCTCCACGGCGCCGACCGCGTAGCGGGCGAGCACGACGCGGGCGACCTCGGGGTGCGCCCCGAGGGGCTCGGAGACCGCGATCGCGCCGGCCTCGAGGGCGAGCTCGGCGGCGCGGTCGGTGAGCTCGCCCGGGGTGAGGAACAGCGAGGCGACGGCGATGTGGCGCCGGCCCTCGCCGCGGAAGGCGCGGACGGCCTCGCCCGTGGCCGGGGGCGCGCTGGCGGCGTACGCGGCGCTGACAGGGAGGCGGTGGTGGGTGCCCCAGAGCCGGGCCAGGCGGGCCACGGACTGGTTGGCCAGCGGGTCCGGGGACCCGGCCGCCGCCAGCACGAGGGCGTCGAGCTCGCGGACGCGGGAGGCGCGCAGCTCCTCGCGCAGGCGCTCGTCGAGCACCTCGAGGAAGCAGGGCTCGAGGCCGAGCGGGGCGGTGACGCGCAGCTGCAGCCCCGGGTGCCGGCCGGTGGCGGCCTCGACGGCGGCGGCCAGGCCGGGCATCGCGACGTCGGTCTCGGTGAGGGTCAGGGGCACGACCACGACCTCGTCGTGGCCGGCCTTGACCAGCCGGTCGACCACGGCCTGGAGCTCGGGTCGCACCCAGCGGCCGCCCGTGCCCTCGGCGTCGAGGAACGCGCGCTCGACGCGCAGGTCGGGGCGCTGCGCCTTGACCTGGTCGACGAGGGCGGTGATCGTCTTGGTGGAGCGGGAGTCGCGGCTCGCGGGAGCCAGGGCCACCAGGGCGGGAGCAGTCATCGGACTGCCTCCTCTCGTGCCGGTGAGCGGGGGATCACTGGTGGATCCCGCACTCGGTCTTGTTGGTGCCGGCCCAGCGCCCGCTGCGCGGGTCCTCGCCGGGCGCGACGCGTCGGGTGCAGGGGGCGCACCCGATCGAGGGGTACCCGTCGTAGACGAGCGGGTTGACCAGGACGCCGTTGTCCTGGATGTAGCGCTCCACCTGCTCGTCGCTCCAGCGGGCGAGCGGGGAGACCTTGACCTTGCCCTTCTTGGCGTCCCAGCCGATGACCGGCGCGATGACCCGGTTGTGGGTCTCGGCCCGGCGCAGGCCGGTGGCCCAGGCGTCGTACGACGACAGCGCGTCGGCCAGCGGGGCGACCTTGCGCAGCGCGCAGCACCGGTCGGGATCGGTGCGGAAGAGGTCCTTGCCCTCGGTGGCGTCCTGCTCGGCCACGGTCTGCTTCGGCGTGATCGAGAGCAGGGTGACGTCCATCGTGTGCTGCACGGCGTCGCGGGTGCCGATCGTCTCGGCGAAGTGGTAGCCGGTGTCGAGGAAGACCACGTCGATGCCGGGGACGACCCTGCTGGCCACGTGGGCGAGCACGGCGTCGCCCATCGAGGAGGTCACGCAGAAGCGCTCGCCGAAGGTGGCGGCCGCCCACTCGATGATGGTCTCGGCGGGGGCGAGCTCGAGCTCGGCGCCCCAGTGGGAGACGAGGTCGCGCAGCTCCTCCGAGGAGCGACCCTCGGTGGCGATGCCGCGGTTGACCCGCGCGGTGTCGGTCAGGGTGCCCATCAGCGCTGCACCCCCGTCGGCCGCAGGGTGCCGAGCATCTTCACCGAGAAGATGCGCTGGCAGTCACGGCACTCCCACGCCCCGTGCTGGCTCGACCCGTCCTCGGAGACGTGGGGCCACAGGTTGGTGTCACCGCAGTAGGCGCAGTGGAAGGGGACGGCGCGCTCGCTCATGAGGTGGACAACACCTTCTCGCCGCGGAGCAATTCCTCCTCGGCCCGCGCGACCCAGGTCGCGAAGCTCTCCTCGGCCGACTCGCGGTCGACGAGGTAGTTGGTCACGACGGCGGTGACGTAGTCGTCGAGGCCGGCGCTGGTGACCTTGTGGGCACGCAGCTTGCGGCCGAAGTTGGCCTGCAGACCGGTGGCGCCGCCGAGGTGCACCTGGAAGCCCTCGACCTGCTGGCCGTCGGCCATCACCAGCTGGCCCTTGAGGCCGATGTCGGCGACCTGGGTGCGGGCGCAGGCGTTGGGGCAGCCGTTGACGTTGACCGTGATCGGCACGTCGAGCTCGGGGAAGCGCTGCTCCAGCTCGGCCACCAGTCGGCGCGCGCGCTCCTTGGTGTCGACGATGGCCAGCTTGCAGAACTCGATGCCAGTGCAGGCCATGGTGTTCTGCCGCCAGTTGGACGGCCGGGCCGACAGGCCGATGGCGTCGAGCCGGCCGACGAGCTCCTCGACGACCTCGGGCCGCACGCCGATCAGCACGATCTTCTGGTACGGCGTCAGGCGGGCCCCCGCGACGCCGTACTCCTCGAGGAGGTCGGCCAGCTGCACGAGCAGGGTGCCCGAGACGCGGCCCGCGACGGGCGCGACGCCGACGTACTTCAGGCCGTCCTTCTGGTCGTGCACGCCGACGTGGTCGCGGTGGCCGACGGGGGAGTCGGGAGAGGGGCAGGAGACGAGCTCGCGGCCCAGGTATTCCTTCTCCACGACCTCGCGGAACTTCTCGATGCCCCAGTCGGCGACCAGGAACTTCAGCCGGGCGCGCGAGCGCAGCCGCCGGTAGCCGTAGTCGCGGAAGACGCCCGCGACCGCGGCCCAGGCGTCGGCGACCTCGTCGAGCGGGATCCAGACGCCCATCTTCTGGGCGAGCATCGGGTTGGTCGACAGGCCACCACCGACCCAGAGGTCGAAGCCGGGCCCGTGCTCGGGGTGCACCGTGCCGACGAAGGAGATGTCGTTGGTCTCGGGGGAGACGTCGTGGCTCGGGTGGCCGGTCAGCGCGGTCTTGAACTTGCGCGGGAAGTTCGAGAAGTCCTTGTCGCCGATGAAGCGGTCGAAGATCTCCTCCAGTGCCGAGGAGCCGTCGATGATCTCGTCGGCGGCCACGCCGGCCACGGGCGAGCCCAGGAACGGGCGCGGCGAGTCGCCGCAGGCCTCGAGGCTCGACAGGCCGGCCTCGTCGAGGCGGTCCCAGATCGCGGGGACGTCCTCGATGCGGATCCAGTGGTACTGGATGTTCTCCCGGTCGGTGACGTCGGCGGTGTCGCGGGCGAAGTCGACCCCGATCTCGCCGAGTGCGCGGACCGCGGACGGGGTGAGCAGCCGTCCGTCGGAGCGCACCCGCAACATGAAGTAGCGGTCGTCGAGCTCCTCCTCCTCGAGCTGGGCGGTCTTGCCGCCGTCGAAGCCCGGGGCGCGCTGGGTGTACAGACCCATCCAGCGGAAGCGGCCGCGCAGGTCGGCCGGGTCGATCGAGTCGAAGCCGCGCTTGGAGTAGGTGTAGAGGATCCGGTCGCGGACGTTGAGCGGGTCGTCGTCCTTCTTGGACTGCTCGTTCTTGTTCAGCGGCTCGGTGTAGCCCAGCGACCACTGGCCCTCCGACCGCTTGGGTCGGGGGATCTCGGTGTGCTTCGCCTTCTGGGACTGGAAGCGCAGGTCAGGCATGACTCAGGTAGGTCCTTCTGCTGGGGGGCGCGCAGCTCGGAGGGCGCGCCGGGGAGGTCTCGCGGTCAGCAGGAGCGACACATCATGCTGCGCGTGCGCCCGAGGTCCACGTGGCGGCGTACCACGAGGAAGGCGCTCGTCTCAGCAGTGACCATGGGATGGAGTCTCACGGCGTGGACAGGCCCGCCACAATCGCCGATCTCGTGATGTGAGATGCGTGTCCGCGATACGGACTCTTGAGACAGGCCGAGCCGCGTGGCGGCGCGGGGCAACGGGGTCCTGGTGCGAGGCACGTCACACGCCGACGCCGGCCGCGGGTGGGGGGTCTGCGGCCGTCGTCGCGCCGAGGGAGCTGAAGCGCTGTGTGGGCGGCCGGCGTCCTGTCCGGTCGCTTCCGGGGCCCGTCTGGGCCGGGTCGGACAGGGCTGGCCGGCCGGGGGTCGGAGGCGGGGGATGGGCCCAGAACCCGCAGAGCCGCTCGTTCCCGGTGTTCTGCCACATCGATGTCGGAAGTTCTTTACCTTGGTGGTGTCCCCGCCGCCCCTCGCAAGGCGGCGTCATCGTCCGTCTCTGGGAGCGATCATGCACGCCCTCGCCCGCCTTCTCCTCGCAGCGTTGCTGCCCGGTCTGCTGTCCTTCGCCGTCGTGACCGCCGGTCCGGCGGATGCCGCCAACAAGACGCCCGGGTGCGTGACCAAGGCTGAGTACCGCAAGATCAAGAAGGGCATGTCCATCAAGCGTGTGCGTGCCCTGGTCGGTCAGCGCGGCAAGACCGTGTCGCACGCGTCGTTCGGTGACGGGGACGCCATGGCGACGGTCGAGTTCCGCCAGTGTGGCCGCAGCTGGACCTACTCCTCCATCAGCGTCTCGACCGAGATGTCCGAGCGTGAGGTCTACGTGCCCGACGTCGTCTGCTACGACTTCGACGGCGATGGGTACGAGGAGGACTGCGAGGACTACGGCTCCTACGAGACCGTGTACCGCGCGCCCATGGTCGTGACGAGCAAGTACGCCTACTGGTTCTGATCCGGCGCCGGCCGGGCGGCGGACGGGGAATGGGCCGATCGACCCCCGGGCCATAAAATCGAGCGCATGGCCGACCTCAGCGCCCTCACCAGCTCCGCCTACGCCCAGGCCCTCGAGGTGATCGCCTCGGTGGAGCCCCGCATCGCGGAGGCCACCAAGCAGGAGCTCGCCGACCAGCGCGGCTCCCTCAAGCTCATCGCCAGCGAGAACTACGCCTCGCCCGCGGTGCTGATGACCATGGGCACCTGGTTCAGCGACAAGTACGCCGAGGGCACGGTCGGCCACCGCTTCTACGCGGGCTGCCAGAACGTCGACACGGTGGAGTCGCTCGCGGCCGAGCACGCGCGCGAGCTGTTCGGGGCGGAGTACGCCTACGTCCAGCCCCACTCGGGCATCGACGCCAACCTGGTCGCCTTCTGGTCGATCCTGGCCCACCGCATCGAGGGCCCGTGGCTGCAGGAGGCCGGCAGCAAGAACGTCAACGAGCTCACCGACGAGGACTGGGAGTCCCTGCGCCGCGAGCTCGGCAACCAGCGGCTGCTGGGCATGAGCCTCGACGCGGGCGGCCACCTGACCCACGGCTTCCGGCCCAACATCAGCGGCAAGATGTTCCACCAGCAGCAGTACGGCACCGACCCCGAGACCGGCCTGCTCGACTACGACGCGCTCGCCGCCAAGGCGCGCGAGTTCAAGCCGCTCGTGCTCGTCGCCGGCTACTCCGCCTACCCGCGGCGGGTCAACTTCGCCAAGGTCCGCGAGATCGCCGACGAGGTCGGTGCCACCTTCATGGTCGACATGGCCCACTTCGCCGGGCTGGTCGCCGGCAAGGTGTTCACCGGCGACGAGGACCCCGTGCCCCACGCCCACGTCGTCACCTCCACCACCCACAAGTCCCTGCGCGGCCCCCGCGGCGGCATCGTGCTGGCCACCGAGGAGTACGCCCCCTCGGTCGACCGCGGCTGCCCGATGGTGCTCGGCGGCCCGCTGTCGCACGTCATGGCCGCCAAGGCCGTCGCGTTCGCCGAGGCCCGCCAGGAGTCGTTCCGCACCTACGCCCAGCAGGTCGCCGACAACGCCAAGTCGCTGGCCGAGGGCTTCCTGACGCGCGGTTCCACCCTGGTCACCGGGGGCACCGACAACCACCTCGTGCTGCTCGACGTGTCCTCCTACGGCCTGACCGGCCGTCAGGCCGAGTCGGCGCTGCTCGAGGCCGGTGTCGTCACCAACCGCAACTCCGTGCCCGCCGACCCCAACGGTGCCTGGTACACCTCCGGCATCCGCCTCGGCACGCCTGCCCTGACGACCCGCGGCTTCGGCCACGACGAGTTCGACCGGGTCGCCGAGCTGATCGTGCACGTCCTGGAGAACACCGAGGCCGGCACCACCAAGGCCGGCGGCCCCTCCAAGGCGTCGTACGTCCTGGCCGAGGGCGTGGCCGAGAAGGTCAAGGACGCCTCCGCCGAGATCCTCGACAGGCACCCGCTCTACCCGGGCCTCGAGCTCGCCTGACGGACCCGGGCGCGGCGGCTTCCCGTCGGGAGTGGCCCACCAGCCACACTCCTGCGACGGAACTGCCACTCCTGGCGGGGAGTTACCTGCCAGAAGTGGCAGTTTCTCCGGTTAACCGGAGGTTTTCCCGGCGGGGCAGGCGGGCGCACCCTCACGCCCGCCGGTACTCCACCTCCGGACGCCCACCGCCGCCGTACCGCTGGCCGCGCACCAGGACGCCGGTGTCGGCGAGGTGCTCGAGGTAGCGGCGGGCGGTGACGCGTGAGGAGCCGACGAGGGCCGCGACCTCCGAGGCCGAGACGGGGTGCTCGGCGCCCCGGACCGCGGCGGTGACGTCGCGGAGGGTCTCGGGGCTCATGCCCTTGGGCAGCGCCGGGGCGCTGGTGCGCAGCGTCGAGAGCATCCGGTCGACCTCGTCCTGGGCGATGTCGCCAGAGGCGGACTCGAGGCCGCGGCGGTACTCGGCGTACTGCTCGAGCCGCGCGCGGAACGTCGCGAAGGTGAACGGCTTGAGCAGGTAGAGGACGACGCCGTGGGCGACGGCGTGGCGCACCACGTCGCTGTCGCGAGCGGCGGTGACCGCGATGACGTCGACGAGGTCGCCGCCGGCGCGCAGGCGCTGCAGCAGGCCGAGCCCGTGGCCGTCGGGCAGGTGCATGTCGAGCAGCACCAGGTCGACCTCGCGGTCGCGCTCGAGGAAGCGGGCGGCGTCGCCGGCCGACCGGGCGACGCCGCCCAGCTCGAAGCCCGGCACCCGCCCGACGTACGTCGCGTGCGCCTCGGCGGCGAGCTCCTCGTCCTCGACGACGAGCACCCGGAAGCCGCTCATGCGTCGGCCCCCAGCGTCACCGTGAAGGTGGCGCCGCCGAGCGCCGACCGGTCGATCCGCACCTCGCCACCGTGGCGCCGCGCGACCTGCCCGACCAGCGCGAGGCCGACGCCGCGGCCCTCCGCCTTGGTGGTCCAGCCGCGCTCGAGCACGTGCACCGCCTCGTCGTCGGAGAGGCCGGGACCGCTGTCGTCGACGCGTACGACGGGCCGCCCGGACTCCGCGTCGAGCTCGACGGCGACCCGGCGGACGGCGGCGCCCTCGCGGTCGGCCACGGCGTCGAACGCGTTGTCGACCAGGTTGCCGATGACCGTGACCAGGTCGCGGCCGGGGACGTCGGTGGGCGGCAGGTGGCCCGAGACGTCCAGCTCGATCCCGCGCTCGCGGGCCTCGGCGCTCTTGCCGAGCAGCAGGGCGGCCACCACCGGGTCACCGGTGGCGTCGACGACCTCGTCGGCCAGCCGCTGGGTGAGCTCGAGCTCCTCGGTGGCGAACGCGACGGCCTGCTCGGGCCGCCCCATCTCGACCAGCGACACGACGGTGTGCAGCCGGTTGGCGGCCTCGTGGGTCTGGGCGCGCAGGGAGTCGGTCAGGCCGCGGACGACGTCGAGCTCGCCGGTGACCGACCGCAGCTCGGTGTGGTCGCGCAGGCTGACCACCGCGCCGACGTCGCGGCCCCGCCAGGAGGCGGGGGAGGAGGAGACGACGAGGAGGCGGTCGCCGGCGGCGTACACGTCGTCGGCCTCGGCCGTGCTGCCCTGCGCCGCCTCGACCAGCCCGGGTGGGAGGCCGAGGTCGGCGAGCAGCCGGCCCTCGGCGTCGTCGGGCAGGTCGAGCAGCCGGCGGGCCTCGTCGTTGACCAGCTGCACCCGGCCGTCAGGGTCGACGAGCAGCAGGCCCTCGCGGACGGCGTGCAGCACGGCGTTGTAGTACTCGTACATCCGGGCCATCTCCAGCTCGCCCATGCCGTGGGTCTGGCGGCGCAGCCGCCGGCTGACCAGCCAGGCGCCGGTGAGGCCCACCGCGAGCACGACGCCGGCCGCGACGGCGATGGCCGCGAGGTCGTCGCGCAGCCGCCGGTCGATCGCGGTGACGGTGATGCCGACCGAGACCAGCGCGACCACGGCGTCGCCCCGCTGCCCGCGACCGGTGTCGACGACGGGCACGACGGCCCGCATCGAGGGGCCGAGGGTGCCGGCGTACTCCTGGGTGAAGGCCTCGCCCTGCGGCGCCCGGCCGAGGTCGCCGATGAACGGCTTGCCGATGTTGGCGGGGTCGGGGTGGGTGTAGCGCGTGCGGTCGGGCGCCATGATCGTCACGAAGTCGACGTCGGTGTCGCGACGCACCCGCTCGGCGAAGGGCTGGAGCTCGGCCGACGGGTCCGCGGTGGCCAGGGCGGTCAGCACCGCGGGGGAGTCGGCCACCGAGCGGGCGATGGCCAGCGCCTGCGACGTCGCGTCGGTCCGGGCGTCGCGCCGGGCGTCGTACGCCGCCAGCCCGAGCGAGGCCACGACCAGGGCGACCACGACGAGCACCTGGAGCGCCAGCACCTGGCGGGCGACGGGGACGGGGCGGCTCACGTGACCATCCTCACCCACGACCGCTCGACAGCCCCCCGTACGGGTGGAACCGAGGAGGTGACCCGCGTCATGTACTCAACGACCACAAGGGTGACCGCGGTCACATGGTCCGCGAACCTCGGGATGGCCGGGAAGCGCCCGGCTCGGCACCAGGAGGCACGATGAGCTCGACGAGGACGACGACGGACAAGCAGAAGGTCCGCGACCGGACCCACTACCTCTACATCGCGGTCATCGCCGCGGTGGCGGCCGGCATCGCGATCGGGCTCCTGTTCCCGTCGTTCGCGGTCGAGCTCAAGCCGCTCGGCACCGCGTTCGTCGGGCTGATCAAGATGATGATCCAGCCGGTCATCTTCTGCACGATCGTGCTCGGCGTCGGCTCGGTGGCCAACGCGGCCCGGGTCGGCAAGGTGGGCGGCCTCGCGCTCGTCTACTTCATCTCGATGTCGACCTTCGCCCTGGCCATCGGCATGGTCGTCGGCAACCTGCTGCACCCCGGCGACAACCTCCAGCTCTCCGAGGCGGCCCGTGCGTCCGGCCAGGAGCAGGCCACCGACGGCCACGGCAGCACCACCGACTTCCTGCTGGGCATCATCCCGGACTCGATGCTCTCCTCGCTGACCTCCGGCGACGTGCTGCAGACGCTGATGGTGGCGCTCCTCGTCGGCTTCGCCCTGCAGGGCATGGGCCGCTCGGGCGAGCCGGTCCTGCGCGGCATCGGCCACGTCCAGCGCCTGGTCTTCCGGGTGCTCGCGATGATCATGTGGGCCGCCCCGGTCGGCGCCTTCGGCGCCATCGCCGCCGTCGTCGGCGAGACCGGCGTCGACGCGCTCAAGAGCCTCGCCGTGCTGATGCTCGGCTTCTACATCACCTGCGCGCTGTTCGTCTTCGTCGTCCTCGGCACGCTGCTGAAGGTCACCACCGGCGTCAACGTCTTCTCGCTGCTGAAGTACCTCGGCCGCGAGTTCCTGCTCATCGTCTCGACCTCCTCCTCCGAGTCGGCCCTGCCGCGCCTGATCGCCAAGATGGAGCACGCCGGCGTCGACAAGCCGACCGTGGGCGTCGTCGTCCCGACCGGCTACTCGTTCAACCTCGACGGCACTGCGATCTACCTGACCATGGCCTCGATCTTCATCGCCGAGGCGCTGGGCACCCCGCTGTCGATCGGTGAGCAGATCTCCCTGCTGCTGTTCATGATGATCGCCTCCAAGGGCGCCGCGGGCGTGACCGGTGCCGGCATGGCCACCCTGGCCGGCGGCCTCAGCTCCCACCGCCCCGAGCTGGTCGACGGCGTCGGCCTCATCGTCGGCATCGACCGGTTCATGTCCGAGGCCCGCGCGGTCACCAACTTCGCCGGCAACGCGATCGCCACCGTCATCATCGGCCACTGGACCGGCGGCCTGGACCGCAAGCAGCTCGACACCGTGCTCCGCGGCGACGACCCGTTCGACGAGCTGACCATGGTCGACGACCACGGCCACGGCGCCCCGGCCGAGTCCTCGTCGTACGACGACGCCAAGGACCCGCTCGCCAAGGTCTGACGCTCGGCCGGCGCGAGCCGCCTCACACCTCCACCGGCGGGTGGGCGCGGGTCCCCGGACCCGGGCCCACCCGCCGTTAGCGTGTCCGGGTGAGCAGCGAGACGACGACGAGGGCGCCCGCGGTGCACCCGGTCCGTCGGCTGCTCGACCGGCTGCTCGTCCGGGCCCGCGCCGTGGCCCACCTGCTCTGGCGGATCGTCGTCACCACGGTCGGCTCCTGCCTGCGGCACCGGGTCACCGGCCTCGCCGCCGAGGGCGCCTTCTTCGCGGTGGTCTCCGTGCCGCCGCTCGTCTTCGCGCTGGCCGGCGCCGTCGGCTACGTCTCCGAGCAGTTCAGCGCCGCCCAGGTCGCCGACGTCGAGCGGGCCGTGATCGAGCTGTGCTCCCGGTTCCTCACCGAGGGCGCGGTCGACCAGGTCGTCGCGCCGACGATGGACGACGTGCTCGGCGGCGGGCGCCTCGACGTGATCTCCCTGGGCTTCGTGCTCGCGCTGTGGTCCGGCTCCCGGGCCCTCAACGTCTTCGTCGACACCATCACGATCATGCACGGGCTCGGCGGGCACCGCGGGATCGTCAAGACCCGGGCCCTGTCCTTCGGCCTCTACCTCCTGGCCGTCCTCACCGGGGCCGTGTCGCTGCCGCTGGTCGTCGCCGGACCCCAGCTGGTGCGCGACGCGCTGCCGCCCCGGCTCGACGTGCTCATGTCGTTCTACTGGCCGCTCGTCGTCGCGCTGTGCATCTGCTTCCTGGCCACGCTCTACCACGTCGCCGTACCGGTGCGGACCAACTGGAGCTTCAACCTGCCCGGGGCGGTGTTCACCCTCGCCCTGTGGATCGTGGGCTCGTCGGTGCTGCGCTGGTTCCTCACCGTCACCGCCACCGACTCCACCTCGATCTACGGTCCGCTGGCCGCCCCGATCGCGGTGCTGCTGTGGCTCTACCTGCTCTCGATCGCCGTGCTCATCGGCGCGGCGGTCAACGCGGCCTTCGACGAGGTCTTCCCGCAGCAGACCACCACCCGGGCTCGACGGGAGCTCGTCGCCCGGTTGCGGACCGCCGTGACCCGCGAGGGGCGCGACGGCACGCCCCCGACCCCGATGGCCTAGGTTCGGCGTCGTGGACGGGCAGGTCAGCGAGGCCGCGCTGCAGGCGCGGGGCAAGGTCAACCTCCCCGAGCGCCGCCGTTCACCGCTGTTCATCCTGGCCCGGCGGCTGCTGCTCGCCCTCGGCATCCTGGTCGGCACCGTGGCGCTGGTCTACCTCGACCGCGAGGGCTACCGCGACGGCAACGACCCGACCAACACCATCAGCCTCATCGACGCGATCTACTACACGACCGTCACGCTCAGCACGACCGGGTACGGCGACATCGCCCCGGTCAGCGACGGCGCCCGGCTGGTCAACGCGTTCGTCATCACCCCCGCCCGCATCGGGTTCCTGGTGCTCCTCATCGGCACCACCCTGGAGGTCCTCGCCTCGCAGGGCCGTGAGCTCGTGCGCATCTCGCGCTGGAGGAAGAACATGGGCCACCACGTGGTCGTCGTCGGCTACGGCACCAAGGGCCGCAGCGCCGTCCAGACCCTCATCGGCAACGGGTACGACGTCGAGAGCATCGTCGTGGTCGACCCCAGCTCCACCGCGCTGGCCGAGGCGCACGCCGACGGCCTCGCGGTCGTCACCGGCGACGCGACCCGCCGCGAGGTGCTGCGCCGCGCCGGCGTCGCGACCGCCGACCAGGTCATCATCACCACCGACCGCGACGACTCCAACGTGCTCGCCACCCTCACGGTGCGCCAGCTCAGCCCCGACGCCTGGATCGTGGCCTCGGTGCGCGAGCAGGAGAACGCGCCGCTGATGCGCCAGTCGGGCGCCGACTCGGTCATCACCTCCTCCGACGCCGTCGGCCGGCTCCTCGGCCTGTCGACCGTCTCGCCCATGCTCGGCACCGTCATGGAGGACCTGCTCTCCTACGGCGAGGGCCTCGAGGTCGCCGAGCGCGAGCTGCTCGTCTCCGAGGTCGGCAAGCAGCCCCAGTCGCTGCCCGACCAGGTCATCTCGGTCGTGCGCGACGAGAAGGTCTACCGGTATTTCGACCCCGTGGTCGCCCTGCTCGCCCGCGGCGACAAGCTGATCGTCGTTCGCCCGGCCAAGGAGCTGCCCTGGGCGCCTCGTCCGGGCACCCACAACGAGGAGTTCGCCACCGACGAGGACTGACCCCACGGTGGTCGAGGAGGGACGAAGTCCCGTCTCGAGACCACCTGGCCGCAGCCTCGAAGCCCCTCACTCCTCGCGCCCGCGGCCCTTCCCGACCCAACCGCCGGCGTACAGCGCGAGGAGCACCAGCAGCGGTTGGAACGGCAGCCGCAGCAGCCGCTTGGTGTCGGTGTCGAGCCCGAACGCGTCGGTGCCCTCGACGTACTGCGCGATGTTGCCCGGGAAGATCGCGACGAAGAACGCCGCCAGCAGGCCGCCGACGAGGCGTCGTCGGCGGGGGAGCGCGATGAAGGCGGCGCCGAGTCCGACCTCGACGACCCCCGAGGCGACGACCGTGAGGTCGGGGTCCACCGGGAACCAGTCGGGCACCTGGGCCTGGAACTCCTGGCGCTGGGTGGTCAGGTGCAGCGTCCCGGCCGCGACCATGAACGAGCTGAGAGCGATGCGGGCGACGGTGCGGGCGGCGGGCATGCCGCCAGCCTAGGGAAAGAAGAAACCGAGCCGCTGGCGTCTCGGGTCACCAGCGGCTCGGTGAGACCGAGGCTAGCGGGCCGCCGAGGGGCTCCGCAGCGAGATGCGAGAAGAAGTCGCAGGAAAAAAAGAACCGAGCCGCTGGCGTCTCGGGTCACCAGCGGCTCGGTAGGTAAGACACTACGGGGCTCGGTGTCTGCGCGCAGCAGGTTCGCCCACGAAAGGCCGTGAAGATGTCGTGAAGGCCTCAGACGTCGATCTGCGACCCCATGATGACCGTCCGGTCGCGGGGCAGGTTGAAGTAGCCGACCGCGTCGGCGGAGATGCCGGCGGTGGCGACGAAGAGCCGCTTGCGCCAGCGCGCCAGGCCCGGCTCGGAGCCGACCCGCAGCTCGATGGTGGAGACGAAGTACGTCGTCGCCTCCGGCTCGAGCGGCAGCTCGGTCGAGGTGCCCCGGACCTGGTCGAGCACGGCGGGGACGTCCGGGCTCTCGGCGTACCCGTAGCGGGCGAGGACGTGGATGATGCCGTCGTCGGTCCAGCCGAGGGAGTCGACCACGACGCGGTCCTCGGGCGCCACGGTGGGCACGAGCGCCGTGTGCACGGACAGCACGACCACGTGCTCGTGCAGCACCGAGTTGTGCTCGACGTTGGTCCGCATGGCCAGCGGCGTCGTCTCCTTGGTGCGGTTGAGGAAGACCGCGGTGCCGGGCACCCGGCGCAGCGGCGGGTCCTGGGCGTGCAGGTCGTCGACGAACGCCCGCAGCTCGCCCTCGGCGCTCTCGCGCTGGCGCGAGACCTGGCGGCGGCCCGCGTGCCAGGTGGTGAGGACGGTGAAGACGGCGGCGGCGATCAGCAGCGGGAGCCAGGCGCCGCTGAAGAGCTTGGTCAGGTTGCCGGCGAGGAACAGCAGCTCCAGCGGGAGGAAGAACGCGCCCACGAGCACGACGAGGGGCAGCGGCACGCCCCAGTGCCTCCAGGCCAGGAAGGCCAGCAGCACGGTGCCGAGGCTGACCGTGCCCGTGACCGCGACGCCGTAGGCGAAGGCCAGCGACGCCGAGGAGCGGAACGAGAAGACCAGCACCAGCACCGCGACCATGAGCACCCAGTTGATCCAGGGCACGTAGATCTGGCCGGCCGTCTCCTCGGAGGTGTGCAGCACCCGCAGCCGCGGCAGGTAGCCGAGCTGGGTGGCCTGGCGGGCCACGGAGAACGCGCCGCTGATCACCGCCTGGGAGGCGATGACGGTGGCCGCGGTGGCCAGGAGCACGACGGGCACCAGGGCCCAGTCGGGCACGAGCAGGAAGAACGGCGCGCGGCTGTTGGCGGGGTCCTCCAGGATCAGCGCGCCCTGGCCGAGGTAGTTGAGCACCAGGGCGGGGAAGGCGACCACCAGCCAGGCCCGGGTGATGGTGGGGCGACCGAAGTGGCCCAGGTCGGCGTACAGCGCCTCGGCGCCGGTGATCGCGAGCACGCAGGCCGCGAGCGCGAAGAACGCCGTGCCGAAGTCGCCGACCAGGAACCCCAGGGCGTACGTCGGGGAGAGCGCCTTGAGCACGGCCGGGTCGCCCACCACGCCGACCAGCCCGGTCACCCCGAGCAGGGTGAACCACACGAGCATCACGGGGCCGAACAACCGCCCCACCCGCGCGGTGCCGAACCGCTGGGCGGCGAAGAGCACGACGATGATGACCGCGGTCAGCGGTACGACGAGGGCCTCGAACGACGGCTCGACCAGCTCGAGCCCCTCCACGGCCGACATGACCGAGATGGCCGGGGTGATCATGCTGTCGCCGAAGAACAACGAGGCGCCGAAGATGCCGAGCAGCGCCAGCACCGCCTTGGTACGCCGCGACCCGGGGGCGCGTCGCCGCACGAGCAGCGTCATCAGGGAGAGGATGCCGCCCTCGCCCTCGTTGTCGGCGCGCAGCACGATGAGGACGTACTTGATCGTGACCAGCAGCGTCACCGCCCAGAAGATGAGCGACGCGACGCCGTACACGTGGTCGGTGGTGACCGCGACCGGGTGCGGGTCCCCGGGGTCGAAGACGGTCTGGATGGTGTAGATCGGGCTGGTCCCGATGTCGCCGAACACGACGCCCAGCGCGCCGAGCGTCAGCGCCGCCGTGGCCCCGCGGGGCGCCCCGTGGTGCTGGAGACCCTCCACGTCGCTCGCGCCCGCGTCGCTGCCCTCACGGCCGGTCCCCAGGTCCGGCGTGCCCTTGCTCATGTCGGCAACGTACGCCGCCGCGGACGGCCCCGGACGGCGGTCCTGACCCGTTCGGGTGGGGCGGGCGGAACGCTCGGCCACAAGTCGGGGATTCGCCGGACCGATGCTCCGGGTGGTGACATCGTCACGCACACCAGCCCCCGACGCCCGTCTCGGAGCCTCATGTCCGCCCTTGCTGTGCCCGCCCCGGTGGCGCCCGCCCCCCGCGCCGCCACCGACTCGATGCTGGGCCAGGTCCTGCGCCGCCTGGCCGCCAACCTGACCGTCGCCTGCGTCGTCCCGGCCCTGCTGCTCTACGTCGTGCTGCAGCTCGCCGGCGTCGCCCCGGCTGTCCTGAGCGCGCTCGCGTGGTCGTACGCCGCCATGGCCTGGCGCCGGGCCACGGGCCGCCAGACCTCCGGCCTGCTGGTGATCGCGGCGGCGATCCTCACCGTGCGGACGGTGTTCACGCTCTCCACCGGCAACACCTACGTCTACTTCCTCGAGCCCATCGTCACCGACAGCATCGTGGCGCTGATGTTCCTGGGCTCGCTGGCGACCGCGCGCCCGCTCGTGGCGCGGGTGGCCGCCGACTTCTACCCGATGACCGCCGACCTCAAGAGGTGCCCCAAGGTGGCGCGGTTGTTCCAGCGGCTCACGCTGATGTGGGCCGGCGTCGGCCTGCTCAAGGCGGGCGTCGGCTTCTGGCTCCTCGAGACCCTCGACACCGCCGACTTCGTGCTGGTCAAGACGAGCGCGACCATCGCGATCACCGTGCTGGCCGTCGTCGTCACGGTCCGCGCGGCCGTCGTCGTGCTCCGGCGCCACCACCCCGCACAAGCCTCCGCCTGACCCTCTCGGCCGCGTCGACGGCATCGACGGGTCCGCTCGCTGCCGAGGCCGGCTAGACGGCTCCTGCTCGACCGGGACCTCGACGGCGCCCGCCCCGACCGAGTCGGCCCGCGCCGGCGGTTGCGTCGGGGGTTCCTGGCACGGTCGGCGTCATGGAGGACATCGACCACTGCTGCCGGCGAAGCAGCACGCGCGGACCCGTGGGGGAGACGTGAGCACACGGCCCACCCCCGTCGTCGTGCTCGAGTCCTTCCGCGGCGAGTACGCCGATCGCTCGGCCTGGGCGGTCGTCCGGGTCGACGGGCCCGGATGGATCGGCACGCTCCCGGTGCACGAGCTGGAGCTGCTGTGCGCCGGCCCGGACGGCGTACCGCTGCACGGCCTGCCGCACCGGCGCGAGGGTGACCACGTCGAGATCACCCTCGGGCCGGCGCGGGTCCGCGGGCGGGTGGCCGAGTGGCGCGACCTGGTCGAGCGGCTGCTGACCACGCCGCGCACGACGGGCGAGCTGCTGGAGTCGCCGTCCGGGCGGCCGTGGGACGGCCCGGTGAGTGACGTACGTGTGGCCGACGTGCGGGTCGCCCACGAGCCGGCCCGGCCGGAGACGCCGGCCGAGGTCCTGGCCGCGGCGGCCGGGATGGACCTCGACCGCTTCATCGAGCTCCTCGGCGACGTCTGGCGGGCCGTGCCGGGCGAGGGCCCGCTCGGCACCTACCTCTGGGGCGAGCCCGCCCAGCTGGCCGCCGAGCCCGTCCTCGACGGCCTTGAGATCGGGACCCCGCGCGCCCGCTGGACCACCCACCTCAGCCACTACGAGGTGCTGGACCGGCGCCTGGTCACCGGTGACCAGACCGACGAGGAGGTGCGCGACGCCGTCGCGCCGCTGTTGCGTCGTCGGCGGCGCGGGTTCAGGTGGTGTCGGTACTGCGGCCAGATGCTCGCGCCGGACGCGAGGTTCGCCCGAGACACCTGCTACGGCTGCGCCACCGCCCGTCTCGGCGTCGTCTACTGAGCCGGGAGGTCCGAAAACCAGCAGAGGCTCCCCGCTGGGGAGCCTCTGGCCGGTGACGCTGGTGGGCGATACTGGGTTTGAACCAGTGACCTCTTCCGTGTCAAGGAAGCGCGCTACCGCTGCGCCAATCGCCCGTGGTGGAGATGTTGAGTTGTCGCATCCGAGGTGGGTACGGGATTTGAACCCGTGTACACGGATTTGCAGTCCGTTGCCTCGCCTCTCGGCCAACCCACCGTGCTACTGGCTGGAGGTCGGGCCGTGACACTTGACCTCTCAGAGCGGACGACGAGGCTCGAACTCGCGACCTCAACCTTGGCAAGGTTGCGCTCTACCAACTGAGCTACGTCCGCTTGCGGCTCCGGGTTTCCCCTGAGTGCGTGTGAACAGTAGCCCACACCGTCGGGCCTGCCAAAACCGGTACCCGGTCCGCCGTGTCGGCGGCCCGTCCTGGCTAGGTTGGCGGCCATGCGCGCATGGGTCGACGGGCAGCTGCTGGCGGATCCGACCGGCCCGGCGGTGAGCGTCGTCGACCATGGCCTGACCGTCGGCGACGGCGTCTTCGAGGCCGTGAAGGTGGTCGACGGGCGGCCCTTCGCGCTGGGCCTCCACCTCGACCGCCTGCAGCGGTCCGCCGCCGGACTCGGCCTCGGGGAGGTCGACCGCGAGCTCGTCGAGGCCGGAGTCGCCGCGACCCTCGACGGTCAGGACCTGCCACTCGGCCGCATCCGCATCACGCTCACCGGCGGCCCGGCACCGCTCGGCTCGGGCCGGGGCGACCACCCGATGACCGTGGTCGTCGTCGCTGCCCCCATGCAGCCCCAGGGCGCCGCGACGGCCGTCGTCACCGTGCCGTGGCGCCGCAACGAGCACGGCGCCCTCGCGGGCCTGAAGACCACGTCGTACGCCGAGAACGTGGTCGCGCTCGCCGAGGCCCAGCGCCAGGGCGCGAGCGAGGCCGTCTTCGCCAACCTGGCCGGCCACCTGTGCGAGGGGACCGGCTCCAACGTCTTCTACGTCGTCGGCGGTGAGCTGCGCACCCCGACGCTCGCCTCGGGCTGCCTGGCCGGCGTCACCCGCGCCCTGCTGCTCGAATGGTACGGCGGCCGCGAGGTCGACGAGCCCATCGAGGTCGCGGAGGGGGCCGACGAGGTCTTCCTGGTCTCGACGACGCGCGACGTGCAGCCGGTGGTGCGGTGGGGCGCGCGGACCCTCGAGGTCGGGCCGGTCACCCGCGCGGCGGCCGAGGCCTGGCGCCGCCGGGAACCGGAGCTGCTCGGCCGCTGAGGCCGCCAGCCAGGCTCAGGCCAGCAGCCCGGTGAGGAAGTCGTCGATGTCGACGCTCTCCTCGCCGGGACGGACGGCGATCCAGGTGCGACCGAGGAAGCCGAGCAGCTCGCCCGTGCGCACCTCGACCTGGAGCCGACCCTCGGGGGAGTGGAAGTCCATCCGCACGACCGCGCGGCCGTCCTCGTCGAGGCCGGGCCGCAGCCGGATGTCACCGTCACCGCACGGCTCGCCGAGCCCACGGACCAGCAGGGACCGGGACACCACCCACGGGATGTCGCCGGCCGGCACGTGGAAGGTCACCTGGACGGCGTACGGGTCGGCGACGTCGTAGCAGAACGTCGCGATAAAGGCCATCGGGCGCCCGTGCTCGTCGTCGCAGTGCAGGGCGATGTCGGCGGTGACGGCGGGGGCGAGCGGCTGGCTCATGGGGGGTAGTCCAATGTCCGAGAGCAGGGGGCGATGGCGCACGGTGGTGCGCTCTCACCTCTATGGACGCAGCCGGGGCCGATTCCGTTGCTCGAACGGCGGAAATCGTGGCCGACCGTTACCAAACAGTGACCGGGTGGGAGGTCGCGGTCGGGGTGCGCTACTGTCTGCGGCGCAACGCGGGCGATTGGCGCAGTGGTAGCGCGCTTCGTTCACACCGAAGAGGTCACTGGTTCGAACCCAGTATCGCCCACCCGTCCTTGCACAGCCTTCGCCGCCAAGAGGTCATTCGCTGACCGCAGCGGGAGGCACGGTGGATCTATGACCACCTCCCCACGCACCGTCGCCGACAAGATGCGCGTCGCTCCGGGCTGCCGGGTCCACGTCGTCGGGGCTCCGCCCGGTGTCGTCGAGACGCTCGGTCTCCCGCCCCACCGGCTCGTGATGGACCTGACTGGCGCCGAGCTCGACCACGTGCACCTCTTCGTGTGCACCCGCGCGGAGCTCGAGGCGGGGTTCCCGCCCCTCGTCCCGTACGTCGCCCCGCGCGGTCGTCTCTGGGTCTCGTGGCCGCGCGGGCGTGCCCTCGGCTCCGACCTCGGCCTGCCCGTCGTCATCGAGGTCGGCTACGACCATGCGATGGTCGAGAGCACCAACGTGCGCGTGGACGACACCTGGACGGCACTTTGCTTCACCCATCCCAAGCCCGGCAAGGTCTACCGCAACAGCTACGGCACCCTGCCCTGGCAGCGTGGCGCCGACCGGCTCCCGGACCCGGTCAAGCCCACCTGAGGCGCCACCGCCGGGGAACAACTCAGCGCCGGACGGCGATGTGCCTGGCATGACCGAGAACATCACCCTGGGACTCATCGGCGCCGGCAACATCGGCAGCACCGTCGCGCGCCTCGCCGTCGACGCCGGCCACGACGTCGTCCTGTCCAACAGCCGCGGCCCCGAGACGCTGTCCGACCTGGTGGCCGAGCTAGGGCCGCAGGCCCGCGCCGCGACGTCCGCCGAGGCGGCCGCGGCCGGCGACATCGTGGTCGTCACCGTGCCCCTCAAGGCCTACCGCGACGTCCCCGTCGAGCCGCTGGCCGGCAAGGTCGTCATCGACACCAACAACTACTACCCCGAGCGCGACGGCCACATCGCCGAGCTCGACGACGAGTCCACGACCACGTCCGAGCTGCTGCAGGCCCACCTGCCGACCTCCGAGGTCGTCAAGGGCTTCAACAACATCTACTTCGAGCACCTGCGCACCCTCGCCCGCCCGAGCGGCGCGCCCGACCGCAGCGCCCTCCTCATCGCCGGCGACGACGCCGAGGCCAAGCAGACCGCCGCCGCGTTCCTCGACTCCCTGGGGTACGACGCCCACGACGTCGGCCCGCTCGCCGAGGGCTGGCGCTACCAGCGCGACACCGCGGCGTACGCCGGCGCCTACGCCCCCGACGGCGACTTCAGCAACCCGCGACCGGCCACGCCGGAGCACCTCGACCGGCTGCTCGCGCAGGCCCAGCGCTACCGCGACATGGACTGAGGTGAGCGGCCCGGGGGCTTCAAGGCTCGTTCCGCTCGCACCGCAGCCACCGGGCCACGCGACCGGCCGGACAACCGGGCGGCGGCGGCCCCGGGTCCGCCGATAGCATCGCGAGGTCCGCCGACCGCCGGCGACGAGCTCTCGAGAGGAACCCCCGTGCCCGACATCCAGGTCGTCCGCATCCACGCCGGTGAGCGTGAGGAGCGGACCACCACGACGGGCACCAGGGCGTGGGAGCTGTTCGCCGACGACGCCGACGTCATCGCGGCGCGGGTGGGCGGCCAGCTCAAGGACCTCTCCCACGAGCTCGCCGACGGCGACGAGGTCGAGTCGGTGGCCATCGCGAGCCCCGACGGCCACGACATCCTGCGCCACTCGACCGCGCACGTGATGGCCCAGGCCGTGCAGCAGCTGTTCCCCGAGGCCAAGCTCGGCATCGGGCCGCCGATCACCGACGGCTTCTACTACGACTTCGACGTGCCGACCCCCTTCGTGCCCGAGGACCTCGAGAAGATCGAGACCCGGATGCGCAAGATCATCAAGGAGGGCCAGCGCTTCGAGCGCCGCGTCACCACCGATGCCGACGCGCTCGACGAGCTCCAGGACGAGCCCTACAAGGTCGAGCTGATCGGCCTCAAGGGCGGCGCGGGCGTCGAGGACGCCGCCGAGGGCGCGAGCGTCGAGGTCGGGGCCGGCGAGCTGACGATCTACGACAACGTCAACCCGCGGTCGAAGGAGACCGTGTGGTCCGACCTGTGCCGCGGGCCCCACCTGCCCACCACCAAGCGCATCCCGGCCTTCAAGCTCATGCGCAGCGCGGCGGCGTACTGGCGCGGCGACGAGAAGAACAAGCAGCTCCAGCGCATCTACGGCACCGCGTGGGAGTCCAAGGAGGCCCTCGAGGCCCACCTCGACCGCATCGCGGAGGCCGAGAAGCGCGACCACCGCAAGCTCGGCCGCGACCTCGACCTGTTCAGCTTCCCCGACGAGATCGGCTCGGGCCTGCCGGTCTTCCACCCGCGCGGTGGCGTCATCAAGCGGGAGATGGAGGACTACGTCCGCCGGCGCCACATCGAGGAGGGCTTCGAGTACGTCGGCACGCCCCACATCTCCAAGGAGCACACCTTCCACCTCTCGGGCCACCTGCCCTACTACGCCGACGGCATGTTCCCGCCCATGGAGTTCGAGGGCGCGAACTACTACCTCAAGGCCATGAACTGCCCGATGCACAACCTGATCTACCGCTCGCGCGGTCGGTCCTACCGCGAGCTGCCGCTGCGGCTCTTCGAGTTCGGGCACGTCTACCGCTACGAGAAGTCCGGCGTCATCCACGGCCTGACCCGGGTCCGCGGCTTCGCCCAGGACGACTCCCACTCCTACGTCACCGAGGAGCAGGCGCCCGGCGAGATCAAGCACCTGCTCGACTTCGTCCTCGGCCTGCTGCGCGACTTCGGCCTCGACGACTTCTACCTCGAGCTGTCGACCCGCGACGACTCCAAGCCCGACAAGTTCGTCGGCTCCCAGGAGCAGTGGGACACCGCGACCGAGGTGCTGCGGGTGGCCTGCGAGGAGTCCGGCCTCGAGCTGGTGCCCGACCCGGGCGGCGCGGCGTTCTACGGTCCCAAGGTCTCGGTGCAGGCCAAGGACGCCATCGGCCGCACCTGGCAGATGTCGACCATCCAGTACGACTTCAACCAGCCGCAGGGCTTCGACCTGACCTACCAGGCCTCCGACGGCAGTCGGAAGCAGCCGGTGATGATCCACTCGGCCAAGTTCGGCTCGATCGAGCGGTTCCTCGGGGTGCTCGTCGAGCACTACGCCGGCGCGTTCCCCCCGTGGCTGGCCCCCGTGCAGGTGCAGGCGATCCCGGTGGCCGACTTCGCCTCCGACTACCTGCACGACGTGGCCCGCCGGATGCGCACCCAGGGCCTGCGCGTCGAGGTCGACGACTCCGACGACCGGATGCAGAAGAAGATCCGCAACGCCCAGCTGCAGAAGGTGCCGTTCATGCTGATCGCCGGCAACGACGACATCGAGGCGGGCGCGGTCTCCTTCCGCTACCGCGACGGGCGCCAGGACAACGGCGTCCCGGTCGACGAGGCCATCGCCCGCGTCGCCACGGCCGTCGCCTCCCGCGACCAGGTCTGATCCGCCCCAACCACCCGAAGGACACGATGAGCACCGAGACCACCGAGGCCACCCCGGCGATGCAGGCCACCAGCGCCCCGACCGACGACGGCGAGGTGCACATCCGGCTGGCCGTCACGCCCGAGGACGTCGAGGCCGCGGCGCACCTGTTCGAGTACGACCTGCGCCCCGACGCCGTACGCCGGTTCCTCGGCGACGGTGGCCACCACCTCGTGCTCGCCTGGCTCGACGGCACCCCGGTCGGCATGATCACGGTGATCGAGCTGACCTACCCCGACCGCGGCACCGAGATGTTCATCTACGACATGCGCGTCGACGACGACCACCGCGGCAGCGGCATCGCCCACGCGATGCTCGACTCGCTCGAGAGCCTGGCCCACGACACGCTGTGCGAGGGCGTCTGGGTCGTCACCGGCACCGGGGACAAGAACGCCGGCGCCCGGGCGACCTTCGCCAGCCGCGGCGCCGAGGAGGACCGCGACCGCGTGCGCTACTCCTGGCGCACCGGCGCCCCGCAGGACCCCGCCCCGACCGAGGGGTGAGCGGCGGGCCGGCCGCCCTTCCTAGGGTGGTCGGCATGCCGCGCAAGATCGCCACCGCCGACCGCGTCTCGCTCGACGAGCTGCTCGACTTCGTCCGGCCCCGTCACCACTTCGTGCTGGTGACGCGGCGCCAGGACGGCAGCCCGCAGGTCAGCCCGGTCACCGGCGGCGTCGACGACGAGGGCCGCCTGGTCGTCTCGACCTACCCCGAGCGCGCCAAGACCGCCAACGCTCGGCGCCACCCCGAGGTGTCGGTGCTGGTGCTCGGCGACGAGTTCGACAGTGCCTGGGTGCAGGTCGACGGCACCTGCGAGGTCATCGACCCGCCCGACTCGGTCGAGCCGCTGGTCGACTACTTCCGCAGCATCGCGGGCGAGCACCCCGACTGGGACGAGTACCGCCGGGCCATGCGCGACCAGGGCAAGTCCCTGCTCCGCATCACCCCGACCCGGTGGGGACCCGTCGCCACCGGCGGCTTCCCGCCGCGCCTCGCCGACGCCTGAGGGCCCCTCACCCCAGCCGTCGTACGACGGCGCCGAGCGCGCGCTGGAGCACGTCGACCTCGGCGGGGGAGAGGTCGGCGAAGACCAGGTCGCGCACGAGCCGGGCGTGCCCCGGGGCGGCGCGGTCGATGGCCGCGCAGCCGGCGTCGGTGACGACCACCCAGGCGCCGCGGCCGTCGTCGGCGTGGTCGGTCTTGTCGAGCAGGCCGCGGCCGGCCATCCGGCGTACGTGGTGGGAGCACCGGCTGCGCTCCCAGCCCAGCGACGACGCCAGGTCGCCGACCCGGAGCCGCCCGTCGGGGGCCTCGGTGAGGGCCACGAGCACGTCGTAGTCGCTCAACGACAGGCCGGAGTCCTCCTGCAGCTGCCGGTTGAGGGCGGTGGGCAGGGCCGTCCCGAGTGCGACCCAGTGCCTCCAGGCGCGCTGCTGGTCGGGGGAGAGCCAGGGCTCGTCGTCGGTCACGCAGGCCATCCTACGGAATAGTTGACACGTCACCTAAGTTGCGAGCAGCATGACGACCATGAAGCTCGAGCCCATGATCGATGTCCGCCGCGCCGAGGACCGGTACAAGACCCGCATCGACTGGCTCGACAGCAAGCACTCGTTCTCCTTCGGCCACCACCACGACCCGCGCAACACCCACCACGGGCTGCTGCTGGTCAACAACGACGACGTCGTCGACCCCGGCACCGGCTTCGACACTCACCCGCACCGCGACATGGAGATCGTCACCTGGGTCCTCCAGGGCTCCCTGGTCCACCAGGACTCCACCGGCCACAACGGCGTCATCTACCCCGGCCTGGCCCAGCGGATGAGCGCCGGCCGCGGCATCCTGCACTCGGAGAAGAACGACTCCTGGCGGCTGCAGGGCGACGCCCACCGCGACCCGGTCCACTTCGTGCAGATGTGGGTCGTGCCCGACGAGCGCGGCATCGACCCGGGCTACGAGCAGCTGGAGGTCGACGCCGAGCTGATGAGCGGCGCGCTCGTCCCGGTCGCCTCCGGCATGCCCGAGCACGACGGCGCCTCGGCCATCCGCATCCGCAACCGGTACGCCGCGCTCCACGCCGCCCGGCTCCAGCCCGGCCAGTCCGTCGAGCTGCCGGACGCGCCGTTCCTGCACCTGTTCGTCCCCCGCGGTGCGGTGGTCCTCGAGGGCGCGGGCGAGCTCGCCACGGGCGACGCGGTCCGCTTCACCGCCACCGGCGGCCAACGCGTCACCGCGACCGAGGCCGCCGAGGTCCTGGTGTGGGAGATGCACGCCGCGATCGCGTCCTGACCACCCGAGACCGAGGAGACGACGAGATGACCCAGCCCGACACCGACGCGCCGATCGACCTGGAGGCCGTGGAGGCCGAGCGCGCCCGCATCCGCGAGGCGCACCTGCGACCCGCGGGGGAGCGGCCGGCGTCGTCGGCCCGCGGCCTGCACCACACCGCGCTCATCAGCAGCGACGTCGAGCGGACCGTCCGCTTCTACCAGGACCTCCTGGAGTTCCCGCTCACCGAGCTCATCGACAACCGGGACTACCCGGGGTCCTCGCACTTCTTCTTCGACATCGGCCACGGCAACCTGCTCGCGTTCTTCGACTTCCCCGGGCTCGACGTCGGCCCGTACGCCGAGGTGCTGGGCGGCCTGCACCACTGCGCGATCTCGGTCGACCCGGCCCACTGGGACCGGCTGGTCGGCAAGCTCGAGGCCGCCGGCGTCGAGCACGTCGTGCACAGCGGGGTGTCGGTCTACTTCCGCGACCCGGACGGGGCGCGGATCGAGCTGATCGCCGACCCGCTGGGCGAGATGTACGGCGAACGGGTGTTGTGACGACGCCCTGACGAGGTCCGCACAAGTTACCGAGACGTAGTGTCGCGGTAACTCTTTACACGCAACACGTGTCGCACTAACGTCGACGGAGTTCGCTCCCGACGACGCGAGGTGACCCCATGACCAGCACGCTCGAGCCCACCGAGACCGCCGCCGAGCGGCACGAGGCGCCGTTCCAGACCTACGAGGAGCGCCTGCGCACGCTCAGCGAGGCCTCCGTCGACCAGCACTTCGACGCCTTCCTCGACATCGACTGGGACCACCCCGACTTCGCGATCGACCCGACCGACGAGCGCTGGGTCCTCCCCGCCACCGACGTGCTCGGGCGGCACGCGTGGTACCGCGGGCTCCCGAAGGACGAGCAGATCCGCATCGGCCTCTACCGCCAGGCCAACATCACCAAGGTCGGCCTGCAGTTCGAGCAGGTGCTGATCGCCGGCCTGATGAACTACGCCTTCGGCCTGCCCAACGGCTCCCCGGAGTTCCGCTACTCCACGCACGAGGCGACCGAGGAGTGCCACCACACCCAGATGTTCCAGGAGTTCGTCAACCGCTCCGGCCAGGACGTCCGGGGCGGGTCGGTGTTCTTCCGCGGCATCAGCCCGTTCCTCCCGCTGGCCGCCCGGATCGCGCCGTTCGGCTTCTTCTACGGCGTCCTCGCCGGCGAGGAGCCGATCGACCACGTGCAGAAGTCGGTGCTGCGCGCCGGTCGCGAGATGCACCCGCTCCTCGAGCGGATCATGCAGATCCACGTCGCCGAGGAGGCCCGCCACATCGGCTTCGCCCACCAGTACCTCGAGCACAAGGCCCCGCGGCTCTCCCGCGCCGAGCGTGCCGTGCTGTCGATCGTGGTGCCCGTGGTCATGAAGTGGCTGTGCAACGAGATCATCGTCCCGAGCAAGAAGGCCCAGCAGGACATGGGCATCCCGGACTCGGTGATGAAGGAGCTCTACTGGAGCGGCGAGGAGGCCCAGAAGTTCCTGCGCGACCTCTTCGGTGACGTGCGGATGCTCGCCGAGGACACCGGGATGATGAACCCCGTCTCCCGTCGCGTGTGGCGCGCCCTGGGCATCGCCGGGCGCAGCTCGCGCTTCCGCAGCCAGCCCGCCTCCGCTGCCGCCTGAGCCACGGACCCGTCATGGCCTACGTCGTCACGCAGTCGTGCTGCGCCGACGCCTCGTGCGTCGTCGCCTGCCCGGTCAACTGCATCCACCCCGCGCCCGGCGAGCCCGGCTTCGCCACCGCCGAGATGCTGTACGTCGACGCGGCCGCCTGCGTCGGGTGCGGGGCCTGCGCGACGGCGTGCCCGGTCGAGGCCATCAAGCCCGAGACCGCGCTGACGCCCGAGGAGCAGCCGTTCGTCGGGATCAACGCCGACTACTACGCCTGCTTCCCGCACGCCGACCGGCGGCCGCTGGCCGTCGTGCCCCCGCAGCGGCGGCTCGCCGACCGCGGTCCGCGGCGGGTGGTCGTCGTGGGTGCCGGACCGGCGGGCCTCTACACCGCCGACGAGCTGCTCAAGCACCCCGAGGTCACCGTCGACGTGCTCGACCGGCTGCCCACGCCGTACGGGCTGGTGCGGGCGGGGGTCGCGCCCGACCACCCGCACACCAAGAAGGTCGAGCAGCTCTTCCGGGCCGTGGAGGAGCAGCCCGGCTTCCGCTACCGGCTCGGCGTCGAGGTCGGTCGCGACCTCTCGCTCGCCGACCTCGAGCAGCACTACGACGCCGTCGTGTACGCCGTCGGCGCCAGCGCCGACAGGACGCTCGGCATCGAGGGCGAGGACCTGCCCGGATCGCTCTCGGCGACCGAGGTCGTCGCCTGGTACAACGGCCACCCCGACCGGGTCGACCTCGCCGTGCCCCTCCAGGCGTGCGCCGCCTCGGGCCGGGCGGTCGTGGTCGGCAACGGCAACGTCGCCCTCGACGTGGCCCGCATCCTCACCCGCGACCCGGCGGCCCTGGCCCGCACCGACCTGGCCGCGGTCCCGTGGTCCGCGCTCGACCGCAGCCCGGTCCGCGAGGTCGTCGTGCTCGGCCGGCGCGGTCCGGCCGACGCGGCGTTCACGCTGCCCGAGCTGGTCGGCCTGGCCGGGCTCGTCGAGGCCGGCGAGCTCGACGTCGTCGTCGACACCGGGGGAGCGGCCCTGCCCGGCGGCGGGGCACCGGGCGGTCGCAAGGCCGAGCTGCTGGCCGAGCTCGCCGCCCGTACGCCGCGCCCGGGCCTGCGCCGCGTGGTCCTGCGCTTCCACACCCGACCCGTGCGGGTCCTCGGTGACGCCACGACCGGCGTGAGCGGCGTCGAGGTGGAGCGCGACGGCGTGCGCGAGGTGCTCGAGACCGGGTTGCTGCTGCGCGCCATCGGCTACCGCGGCCGGCCCGTCGCCGACCTGCCCTTCGACGAGGCCACCGGCACCGTGCCCCACGCCGGCGGCCGCGTGCGCCCCGGCCTGTACGTCGCGGGGTGGGTCAAGCGGGGTCCGACTGGCTTCATCGGCACCAACAAGACCTGCGCCGAGGAGACGGTCGCGTCCCTCCTCGACGACCTCGACGCGGGCCTGCCGCGGGCGCCCCGACCGACGGCCGCCCTCGACGCGCTGCTCCGCGAGCGAGGCGCCCGACCGGTCGACCTGGCCGGGTGGCGCGCGCTCGACGCCGAGGAGCGTCGCCGCGGGGCCGCCCGCGGCCGACCCCGGAGCAAGGTCGTCGACGTCGAGGAGATGCATCGCCTCGCCCTCGCCGTCCCCGCCGCCCCGGAGCGCCGCTACCCTTCGGTCAAGGAGCTGGTCGGGAGGCTCGCCCGGTCGTGACCGGCGCCCCCGCCAGCCGGAGTGGCCGCACCGGCGGCTGACGGAAGCGACTGGCGGACGGGGCGGGATGGCGCAGGACGGCCGGCAGGCGCGCTGGGACAGGCACAACCAGGAGCGCCGTGCCCAGATCCTCGACGCCGCCCTGGCCGTCATCGGCGAGTCGGCGACGGGCGAGGAGTTCCACGTCCAGCAGATCGCCCAGCAGGCCGGGCTCAACCGCACGGTCGTCTACCGGCACTTCGACGACCGTGCCGACCTCGACCGCGCCATCCGCGGGCACATCCTCGACGACCTGACGCGGGTCCTGATCCCCGAGGTCAGCCTCGACGGCACGGTCAACGAGATCATCCGCCGCATCATCACCTCCTACGTCGACTGGGTCGTCGCCCACCCGGCGGCCCACGACTTCGCCGTGCAGGAGATGACCGGTCCGGTCGAGAGCGGCGCCCACCGCATCGCCGGCGCGGTCGGCGGCATCATCGAGGCAGCGATCGAGATGCTCGGGCCCGAGCTCGACGACGACGAGCGCGCCCTGGTCGACCCCCTGGCCCACGGCCTCGTCGGGGCGGCGTTCGCGACCGTGCGCCGCTGGATCGCCCGCGAGCCCCGCACCCCGGACGCGTCGGTGCTGGTCGAGCTGCTCTCGCAGTCGATCTGGAACCTGCTCAGCGGGCACGCCCGGCGCTTCGGTCTCGAGATCGACCCCGACCTCCCGCTCGCCGACCTGCTGCCCGACCCGGACGGGGAGCCCGCGACGTGAGCGAGCCGCTGCGCCAGGACGGGATCGGCGACGGCGACGAGCTCGACCGCCTCTGGACCCCGCACCGGATGGCCTACATCCGGGGCGAGAACAAGCCCGCCGACGCCTCGTCGGGGCTGTGCCCCTTCTGCCGCATCCCGGGCCTCGACGACGCCGCCGGCCTCGTCGTACGCCGCGGGGAGCTGGCGTTCGCGGTGCTCAACCTCTACCCCTACGCCCCGGGGCACCTGATGGTCTGCCCCTACCGCCACATCGCCGACTACACCGAGACCACCGACGCCGAGGCGGCCGAGGTCGCCGACCTCACCCGACAGGCCATGCGCACCCTGCGCGCGGTCTCGGGCGCGGGTGGGTTCAACGTCGGGATGAACCAGGGCGAGGTCGCCGGTGCCGGCATCGCCGCCCACCTGCACCAGCACGTCGTCCCGCGCTGGCCCGGCGACCAGAACTTCATGCCGGTGATCGGCCGCACCAAGACCCTCCCCGAGCTGCTCACCGACACCCGCGCCCTCCTCGCCGGCGCCTGGGCCGTCTGAGCCGTCCCGGCACCGTCCCGTCGTCGTTCGACGACGGGACGACGTCGCGAGGGCGCCGTGCGTCCGCCGTTCGTTGGGGTGAACAACAAAGATTTGCTCAAGGCCCTTGTGGAGGGGGTTTCGTGACCCCTATGTTGTGCGACGCAACATATCCGTGACGGCGGTCACAGACCCAGGTCACACCCGAGCGATGGAGGGGCGCATGCGCCAGATGACGGGCCGCAAGGCAATGACGAAGGGCGCCCGCACGGCGGCCCTGGCCGCGGTGGGGGTGCTGGCGTTCGGGACGCTGGCCGCCTGCGGCGACGACGGCGGCTCGGGCAGCGGCTCGGGCGGCAGCGGCGGCGGTGGCGGTGGCGAGGCCTCCGGCAAGGTCGGCGTGATCCTGCCCGACGCGACCACCTCGCCTCGGTGGGAGACCCAGGACCGGCCGAGCCTGCAGGCCGCCTTCGACGAGGCCGGCATCGAGGCCGACATCCAGAACGCCCAGGGCGACGTCGACCAGTTCGGCCGCATCTGCGACGGCATGATCAACGACCAGGTCAACGTCATCATGATCACCAACCTGGACTCCGACTCCGGCAAGGCCTGCCTGAGCAAGGCCGCCGACGCCGGCATCCCGAGCATCGACTACGACCGCCTGACCCTCGGCGGCGGCGCATCGTACTACGTCTCGTTCGACAACGTCCGGGTCGGCGAGCTCATGGGCGAGGGCCTGATCTCCTGCCTCGACGCCGAGGACAAGGCCCAGGCCAACATCGTCTACATCAACGGCCTCGCGGCGGACAACAACGCCTCGCTGTTCAAGCAGGGCTACGAGCAGGGCCTGGCCGACAAGATCGACAGCGGCGACTACACGCTCGTCGGCGACCAGGCCGGCGACTGGGACGCCACCGTCGCGGGCAACGCGTTCGAGCAGCTGCTCACCGCCAACCAGGGCAAGATCGACGGCGTCGTGTCGGCCAACGACACCATGGCCGGCGGCATCATCGCCCGCCTGCGTGCGCAGAACCTCAACGGCCAGATCCCGGTCACCGGCCAGGACGCCTCGGTCGAGGGCCTGCAGAACATCCTGCGCGGCGACCAGTGCATGACGGTCTACAAGAACACCAACCTCGAGGCCGAGACGGCCGCCAAGGTGGCCATCGCCCTGATCACCGGCTCCACCGACGACGCCGACGCGCTCGTCACCGGCACGGTCCCCGACACCGAGACCGGTGAGGACGTCCAGTCGATCCTGGCCGAGCCCGTCTCGGTGACCACCGAGAACATGCAGCAGGTCTTCGACGACGGCAGCGCCGACCCGGCCGAGGTCTGCTCCGGCGACCTCGCCCAGCTGTGCGAGGAGGCCGGCGTCGGCGGCTGATCGCCGCCGTACACCGCACCCCGGCACGACCTGCACCACCCACGACCGGGGCCGCCCCACCCGCGGCGGCCTCGGTCGTGCGGCGCCCACGGGCGCCCGACCGCACGCCCGCAGCCCCGCCCGACCTGCCCGACCCCGTCCGCTGGAGGACCACCCATGACTTCCGCCGCCCTGGAGAAGAACCCGCCGAGCAAGGCCTCACCGCCGCTGCTCTCGCTGCGCGGGGTCCAGAAGAGCTTCGGCGCCGTGCACGTGCTCAAGGGCGTCGACCTCGACGTCCGGCCCGGCCGGGTCACCGCGCTCGTCGGTGACAACGGCGCCGGCAAGAGCACCCTGATCAAGGGCATCGCCGGGATCCACACCTTCGACGAGGGCAGCTACACCTTCGAGGGCAAGGAGGTCAGCGTCACCAGCCCCAAGGACTCCAACGCCCTGGGCATCGAGGTCGTCTACCAGGACCTCGCGCTGTGCGACAACCTCGACGTCGTCGACAACATGTTCCTCGGTCGCGAGCTGGCCCGCGGGCCGGTGCTCGACGACACCACGATGGAGCGCCGCGCCCGCGAGACCCTCGACGGCCTCTCGGTGCGCACCCTGTCGTCGGTGCGCACCAAGGTGGCCTCCCTCTCCGGCGGCCAGCGCCAGACCGTGGCCATCGCCCGGGCGGTGCTGTGGAACTCCCGCATCGTGATCCTCGACGAGCCGACCGCCGCCCTCGGCGTGGCGCAGACCGAGCAGGTGCTCAAGCTCGTGCGCCGCCTGGCCGACCAGGGCCTGGGCGTCGTGCTCATCTCCCACAACCTCAACGACATCTTCCAGGTCGCCGACGACATCGCGGTCCTCTACCTCGGCACCATGGTCGCCCAGGTCGAGACCAGCGAGGTCAAGCACGGCCAGGTCGTCCAGCTCATCACCGCCGGCCGCTACGAGGAGGACGCGCGATGACCGCCGTCGACACCCACCAGACCCCCGGCACCGGGCCCACCGGACCGGGCCGCACCGGCGCCGCGGACACCAAGCAGGTCGGTCCCCGCGAGATCGTCCACGACTACCTCGTCAAGGTCCGCGGCGGCGACATCGGCTCGCTGCCCGCCGTCCTCGGCCTGCTCACCCTGGTCCTGCTGTTCTCGATCCTGCGTCCCGACAGCTTCCTGACCTCGCTCAACTTCGCCAACCTCATCAACCAGTCGGCCGCGGTCGTCATCCTCTCGATGGGCCTGGTCTTCGTCCTGCTCCTCGGCGAGATCGACCTCGCCGCCGGCTACACCGCCGGCACCTGCGCCGGCGTGATCGGCGTCGCCGCGACCAACCAGGGCTGGCCCGTCCCCGTGGCGCTGCTCCTGGGCCTGCTGGCCGGCATCCTCATCGGCCTCGTCATGGGCAGCCTGGTGGCGTTCCTGGGCATCCCGTCCTTCGTGGTCACCCTCGCCTTCTTCCTCGGCCTCGCGGGCCTGCTGCTGCGCATCGTCGGCAACGGCAAGACGATCTCGCTGCCCGAGGGCTTCCTCATCGACATCAACAACGCGACCCTCCCGGTCTGGCTCGGCTGGGCCGCCGCCGTCGTGGGCCTCGCGGCCTTCGCGGGCTCGCGCCTGTTCGGCAACCTCCGTCGCCGCCGCCTCGGACTGGCCGCCGAGCCGCTGCTGCTGTGGGGCCTGAAGACCGTCGTCCTCGCCGTGCTCGTCCTCGGCGCGGTGGCCTACCTGTCCCAGGAGCGCGCCATCAACCCGGCGTTCCGCTCGCTCAAGGGCGTGCCCGCCATCGTGCTGGTCGTCGTGGGCCTGCTCGTGGTCCTGACCCTGCTGCTCAACCGCACCCGCTGGGGCCGCCACGTGTACGCCGTCGGCGGCAACGCCGAGGCCGCCCGCCGCGCCGGCATCAACGTCGTCTGGGTCAAGGTCAGCTGCTTCATGCTCACCGGCGCCCTCGCGGCGGTGGCCGGCCTGGCCATCGCCAGCCGCAACAACGGCGTCACCGGTGACACCGGCGGCGCCAACACCCTGCTGCTCGCGGTCGGCGCCGCGGTCATCGGCGGCACCAGCCTCTTCGGCGGCAAGGGCCGCATGGTCGACGCGATCATCGGTGGCCTGCTCATCGCCGTGATCCAGAACGGCCTGCTCATCCTCGACCAGCCGCCGAGCACGTTCCAGATGGTCACCGGCGCCGTCCTGCTGCTCGCCGCCACCGTCGACGCGCTGAGCCGCCGACGCAGCGCCGCGACCGGCAGGGGCTAGCGCCGTGGCTCGCCCCACCGGGGTGGGCACCGACGAGGTGCGCAGGGCCAACCTGAGCACGATCCTGCAGACCGTCCACCGCCACGGGCCCACCACGCGCGCGGAGCTCACCCGCCAGCTCGGGCTCAACCGCAGCACCATCGGCGGACTGACCGGCGAGCTGCAGGCGCTCGGGCTGGTCAGCGAGGAGACGGCGGTGCAGGCCGGCCGCTCCGGGCGGCCCTCCCACCTCGTCGTCCCGCGCGCCGACAACCTCGTGGCGACGGTCGACCTCGGCGTCGACCGCATCGCGGCGGCCGTCGTCGGCCTCGGGGGCGAGGTGCTCGAGCGGCGTACCCGGTTGCACCAGCGGGGCGAGCACGACGTCGACCACGTGGTCGAGTCGGTGGCCCAGATGGTCGAGGAGCTGCTCGCCGCGTGCGCCGGCGCCCGGTGCTTCGGCGTCGGCGTGGCGGTGCCCGGTGCGATCCGGGCCGAGGACGGGATGGTGCAGTTCGCCCCCAACCTGGGCTGGACGCGCGAGCCGTTCACCGAGCGGTTGGGGGAGCGCCTGGGTCGACCCGTCACCGCGGGCAACGACGCCAACCTGGGGGTCATCGCCGAGCACCTGCGGGGCGCCGCGGCCGGGTTCACCCACGCCGCCTACCTCGCCGGTTCCGTCGGCGTCGGTGGCGGGTTCCTCGTCGACGGCGTCCCCCTCGGCGGCTCCGCCGGGTACGCCGGCGAGGTCGGTCACCTCCAGGTCGACGCCACCGGGCCGCAGTGCCGGTGCGGTGCCACCGGGTGCTGGGAGATGAAGGTCGGCGAGAACCGGTTGCTCCAGCTCGCCGGGCGGCTCCCCGGAGGCGGCCCGAGCGCCGTGGCCGAGGTCATCGCCGCGGCGCGCGCGGGCGACGAGCGCGCGGCCGCGTCCCTGGCCGACGTCGCCACCTGGATCGGGGCGGGCCTGCGGGCGGTCATCAACCTCTTCAACCCCGACGTCATCGTCCTCGGCGGCGCGCTCGCCCAGGTGTGGGACGTCGAGGCCGACACCATCAACGCCGCCGTGGAGCGCTCGGCCCTGCTCGCGCCCCGGGGCGAGGTGACCATCACGGCCTCCCGGCTGGGGGGCGAGTCGCCGCTGGTCGGGGCGGCCGAGATGGCCTTCAACCCCGTGCTGGAGGACCCCCAAGCCCTCGCCTGCGCCGCTGGCCCGGCGACGACCCGCCTCGCGTCGCCCCGGCGCTGAGCCCGTCGGCCGGCGCCGCCGGTACCCTCCTCGGGTGCTGCAGACGAGCGTGCTGGACCGCTTCAAGGACTTCTGGCAGGGCGTCGTGCTCCTGCCGTTCGTGCGGCTGTTCATCCGCCTCGGCATCAGCCCCGACACCGTCACCTTCGTCGGCACCGTCGGGGTCTGCACCGGGGCGCTGGTCTTCTTCCCCCAGGGCGAGCTGCTGACCGGTGTCCTGTTCATCACCGCCTTCGTCTTCAGCGACCTCATCGACGGCAAGATGGCGCGCGAGCTGGGCCGGTCCTCGACGTTCGGCTCCTTCTGGGACTCGACCCTCGACCGCTTCGGGGACGGCGCGATCTTCGTCGGCCTGGCGCTCTACTTCGCCGGGCCGGGGGACAGCTACCTCTACCTCTGCCTCTCGCTCTACTGCCTCGTCACGGGATCGGTCACCTCCTACGCCCGGGCCAAGGCCGAGTCCCTCGGCCTCGACGCCCGGGGCGGCCTGGCCGAGCGGGCCGACCGGCTCGTGCTCGTCCTCGTGCTGACCGGCGTGGGCGCCATCATCGACCTGGTGCTGCTCACCTACGTCGCGCTGTGGGTGCTTGCCGTGGCCAGCACGATCACCGTCTACGTGCGGGTCAGCAAGGTCCACCGCCAGGCCGTCGAGCGCGACGCGACCCGTGACGCCGTCCGCGACGTGGCCCCCGGCGTCGACCCCACCCCCGCGGGTGCTCCCGACGCGGACGGGGCCGACCCGGCGCCGTACGATCGGGAGCATGGTCGACACGTCTGAGCCCACCCCTGGCGGCACCCCTGGCACCGGCACCACCCGCGTCAAGCGGGGCATGGCCGAGATGCTCAAGGGCGGCGTCATCATGGACGTCGTCACGCCCGAGCAGGCCCGCATCGCCGAGGACGCCGGGGCCGTGGCGGTCATGGCGCTCGAGCGGGTGCCCGCCGACATCCGCGCCCAGGGCGGCGTCTCGCGCATGTCCGACCCCGACATGATCGACGGCATCATCGAGGCCGTCTCGATCCCGGTGATGGCCAAGGCCCGCATCGGTCACTTCGGGGAGGCCCAGGTGCTGCAGAGCCTCGGGGTCGACTACATCGACGAGTCCGAGGTGCTGACCCCGGCCGACTACGCCCACCACATCGACAAGTGGCAGTTCACCGCCCCCTTCGTGTGCGGGGCGACCAACCTCGGCGAGGCCCTGCGGCGCCTGACCGAAGGCGCGGCGATGATCCGCTCCAAGGGAGAGGCCGGCACGGGCGACGTGTCCAACGCCGTCACCCACATGCGCACCATCCGCGGCGAGATCCGCCGCCTGTCCTCGCTCGAGCCCGACGAGCTGTACGTCGCCGCGAAGGAGCTCCAGGCGCCGTACGACCTGGTGGCCGAGGTCGCCCGCACCGGCGCGCTGCCGGTCGTGCTGTTCACTGCCGGCGGCATCGCCACCCCGGCCGACGCGGCGATGATGATGCAGCTCGGAGCCGACGGCGTCTTCGTCGGGTCCGGCATCTTCAAGTCCGGCAACCCGGCCCAGCGGGCCGAGGCGATCGTCAAGGCCACGACCTTCCACGACGACCCCGCCATGGTCGCCAAGGTCTCGCGCGGCCTGGGCGAGGCGATGGTCGGCATCAACGTCGAGGAGATCCCCCAGCCGCACCGGCTCGCCGAGCGCGGCTGGTAGCGGCGCCGTGCGCCGACGGGCCGCCACGGTCGGCACGGCGGCCGTCGTCGGCGCGGCCGCCCTCGCGGTGGCCTCGGTCGCGGCGCTGCTCGTGACGATCTTCACCACCGGGTCCGACCGCGCGCCCGCGGAGGTGGGCAGCGGGACGTTCGCGCCCGACGACGAGGTCGTGACCACGACGGCGGGCCGCCTGCGCGGCGTCCACGACGGCACGACCCGCTCCTGGCGGGGCATCCCGTTCGCCGCACCGCCGACGGGGGAGCGGCGGTGGCGCCCGCCGGCGGCGGCGCAGCCGTGGACGGGGGTCCGCAACGCGGACACCCCCGGCCCGGGCTGCCTGCAGCCCGAGCCCTACACCTTCGGAGCACGCAGCCTCGTGCCCCGCCCCGGCACCTCCGAGGACTGCCTCTACCTCGAGGTCTCGCGGCCCGACGACGACCGCACGGGACTGCCCGTGATGGTGTGGATCCACGGCGGTGGCTTCTTCGCCGGCTCCGGGTCGTCCGCGACCGACGTGGCCGCCGGCTTCGCGCGCCGCGGCGTCGTCCTGGTGGCCCTGAACTACCGCCTGGGCCGTCTCGGCTACTTCGCGCACCCGTCCCTGCCGGGCGAGACCGGCAACTTCGGGCTGCTCGACCAGGTGGCGGCCCTGCAGTGGGTTCGCGACAACATCGACGCCTTCGGCGGCGACCCCGGCGCCGTGACCGTCGCGGGCGGGTCGGCGGGCGCGATGTCGGTCAACGCCCTGATGGCGACGCCCGCCGCCGACGGGCTCTTCGCCCGGGCGATCGCCCAGTCCGCACCCGGCGACTCCCGCGCCCAGACGATGGCGCAGGCGCGCCGCACCGGCGAGGCGTTCCTGCCGGGGCGAACGCGCTCCCAGCTCTACGCGCTGCCGGGTCGCGCCCTGCTGGACGGCAGCTTCAACACCCTCGCCGGCGACGCACCGCTCGTCGACGCCGTGATGCCCCGCTCGGCCGCGGCGACCTTCGCCGCCGGCGACGAGGCCACTGTGCCCTACCTCCTCGGCACCACCGCCTCGGAGTTCGGCGACGACGCCTTCGCGAGCTTCGGCGTCGACGCCGCCCGGCTGCGCGACGGGCTCGGCGGTCCGGAGCACGCGGCCCTCGTGTCGGCGTACGGCGCGCAGGCGTACGAGGCCGACGTGCTCAACGACCTGGTCTTCGGGCTGCCCGCCGTCGAGCTCGCCGTCCAGCACGCTCGCCGCGCCCCGACGTACCGCTACGTCTTCGCCCGACCCGCGGAGGCCCGGCACGGCGCGGAGTCGGCCTACGTGTTCGACCTCGTCCCCGACGGTGGCGGGGCGGCGCTGAGCGACGCGGTCGCCGACTACTGGGCTGGGTTCGTGACCTCGGGCAGCCTGGAGGCCGACGGTCATCCCGCGTGGCCCCAGGTCTCCGCCGGATCGCCCGGGGCCTGGATGCAGCTCGGCCCTGACCGGCCCGTCCCGCACGACGACGACACCGCGCTGCCGCGGCTCGCGGCGCTCCGCCAGAGCCTTTCTTGAGGTGATGCCCGGGAGGGTTTCCCTTCTCTTGCGCAAGTGCCGTCCTGACGTGGGGCGGCACTTGCGCTTGGTCCGGCTGAATTGGTCCTGTCGCCGGAACAGGGGTTCCGGCTCCTCCCACGAAGGACCACCATGAACAAGACCGCCAAGGGCGCCCTCGCCGCCACCGCCGCCGCTGCTCTCCTGATGGGGGGCGCCGGGTCCCTCGCCTTCTGGACCGACGCCGACACCGTCAACGGGGGCAGCTTCACCTCCGGCGACCTCGACATCACCGCCGTCGGTTGCGACGCGAACTGGGTCTACGCCCCCGGCAACGCCAAGGCTGGCACCACGGTGACGAAGTTCGTCCCCGGCGACAAGATCACCAAGAACTGCACCTTCACCGTCACCGGCTCGGGTGACAACCTGCGCGCGGCAGTCGACCTGCCGGGCACGATCCCCGTCCAGGGCACGGAGGGCACCTCCTTCAAAGTGGTCAACGCCGCCAGCTACAAGCTCAGCAAGGGTGGGGTCGACAAGGCTCTCCTGAACGGCAAGGAGATCACCTCGGCCGACAACGGGTCGATCCTCACCGCGACCATCGTCTCCACCTTCGACTTCGGCTCCAGCGAGCAGGGGAACCCGAAGGTGAACGCCAACGACATGCAGAAGATCACGCGGACGGTCGACGGGCTCAAGGTCAGCCTGACCCAGGTCGACCCGAACGCCCCGGTCGCTCCCTGATCCGCCGGGCTCCCTGCCGCACCTGACGGTCATGTCGACCCTTGTGGCGCCGAGCCGCCACCGCGCCGAGGCTCCTGCCTCGGCCGGTGGCGGTCCGGTGAGGTTCTGCCTGCAGGTCGTCGCCTGGCTGGTCATCCTGGCCAGCCTCGCCGTCCTCGCCGCGGCGGTCGTCGTCCCCCGGATCGGGGGCGCGACGCCGTACGCGATCCTGACCGGGTCCATGCGTCCCGGCCTGCCGCCCGGCACGCTCGTGGTGGCCAAGCCGGTCGACCCCGCCGAGATCGGTGTCGGCACGGTCATCACCTACCAGCTCAACTCGGGTGAACCGACCGTCGTGACCCACCGCGTCATCGCGGTCCGCCAGTCACTCGACGGCGACCTGGAGCTCCAGACCCAGGGCGACGCCAACGACGTCGCCGATGAGAAGTGGGTCCGCCCCGAGCAGGTGCGTGGCGAGCTCTGGTACGCCGTCCCGCACCTCGGCCGCCTCAACGGCGTCCTCAACGGCGACCAGCGCCAGCTCCTGGTGTACGCCGCCGCGGCCGGCCTCGCCCTTTACGCCCTGCGCATGTTCGCCGGCGCCGGGCGCGACCGGGTCCGCCGGAGGCGCTGATGCGCCGCGCAGCGGTGGTCGCGACCGCGCTCGGGTGCGCCGTCCCGCTGGCCGTCCCTGTCCCGGCTCTCGCCGACGGCGAGCTCGTCCTCAGCCACGACGGTCGGCACTGGGTCGATCGGCTCCAGCGGCCGCTCTTCGACCCCGACGTCCGTTGGGTGCCCGGCGACGTCCGCCGGGCACGGTTCTACCTGCGCAACGACGCCCCCGACCCGGGCCTGGTCTCGATGGACGTCGAGCGCACCCGGCGGGTCGCGCTCGTCGACACCGGGTTCCTCAGAATGGCCGCGCGAGCCGACGGGGGTCCCTGGACCACGATCACCACCGACGGCGTCTCCCGCCTCGTCGACGAGGAGGCGATCCGCTCCGGCCGGGCCGTGCCCGTCGACGTGCGCGTGTCCATGGGCATCGACGCCCCCAACGGGACCATGGTCCTCTCCAGCGACCTCGACTTCCGGGTCACCGTCCGCGATGCCCGGTCGGCCGCGGTCGAGCAGCCGACCTCCTCCGGCAGCGGCGTCCTCCCCGACACCGGGTCCGCCGTCGCCCCGTGGGTCCCGCCGCTCGGGCTCGGGCTCGTCGTCGCCGGCTGGTGGCTGACCGGCGCCCGCCGACGGCGCCGCGACGACACCACCGCTGGGTGACGCCGGCTTGACCCGATCTTGAGCAAGGCCGTTCCCCGGCTTGCGGCCGGCTTGATCGCCGGTTCCTACCGTTCTTCTCGTGGCTCGGACGAGCCGCGACACCTGGCCCCCCACGGCCCCCTCCCAGGAGCACTCCCCATGAGCAGCCACCGCGCCCCGAAGACCCGTCGCGCCCCCCGTCGTCGCAGCGGTCGGACGCGCGCCATCATCTCGCTCGGCGCCATCGCGGTCCTCGCGACCGGCATGAGCGTCAAGGGCACCTTCGCGTTCTGGACCGACGCGGCGACGGCCAGCACCGGCTCGTTCACCTCCGGCACCCTCGACATCTCCGTCAACGGCGCTCTCGCTCAGCAGAACGGTGGCACCACCGCGCTGACGGCGTTCAAGATGGACACCATGGTCCCCGGTGAGAGCGTCGCGTTCTCCTTCCCGGTCAAGAACGAGGGAACGGTCCCGTTCACCTACAAGGTGACCGGCACGGGCTCGGGTGCGCTGGCCGTGGCCAACGGCCTCCAGTACGCCGTGTACTTCGGCTCCGCCGCGACCAACACCGGCACCGCGGCTGCCGGCACCCGGGCCGGTGCCTGCGGCACGGCGACGGCGACCGACAGCAACACCACGCCGCTCACCTCGACCTCGGCCACCCTGACCAACGCCGACCGCACCCTTGCCCCGACCGCGACCGAGACGGTCTGCGTGATCGCGCGGCTCAACTTCAACGCCGGCAACGACCTGCAGGGGAAGTCGGGCAGCGCGACCCTGGTGCTCGACTCCAAGCAGGTCGGGGCCTGACCGTGGTCTCGCGCCTGCGGGAGCTCGTCCTCTGGGTGGGGGCTGCTCTCGGGCTCCTCGCCGTCGTCACCGCCCTGGCCGTCGCCCTCGGCGGCTTCAGCTTCCTGGTCTTCCGGTCCGGTTCCATGGCTCCCGAGATCCCGACGGGCGGACTCGCCCTCGCCCGCACCGTCGACGCCTCCGACCTGCGCCCGGGGGACGTCGTCAGCGTCACCGCCGCGAGTGGTGAGCGGATCACCCACCGTGTCCAGAGCACCACGCTGCGTGGTGACCAGGCCTCGCTCGTCCTCAAGGGCGACGCCAACAACACCGCCGACTCGGAGGTGTACGTCGTCACCTCGGCCGAGCGAGTCATCGCCTCGATGCCCTACGGCGGCTACGTCGTCGCGCACCTGCTCACGCCGCCCGGGCTCGTGGCCCTCGGCGCGCTCAGCGCGATGCTGCTCCTGCTCACGTCTGGTCGTCAAAAGGACCGTGCGCCAGCGGTTCCCCGCGGTGGCCGGCACGCCGACACCGGAACGCGACGACGACGTCGTCGGGCGGCCACCGTGCTCGTCGCCGGTTCCGTGGCCACGGCGGCGGTCATCGGCACCAGCGGGACCCTGGCGACCTTCACCGATCGCGCGACGGCGGCCACCAGCACCAGCACGAGCGGCAGCATCGCTGTACCCGCCCAGCCCGACGTCATCACCCAGACCACCGGGACCGGCGCGGCGCCCATCTCCTGGGCCCCGGTCAAGACGGGCGACACCGGCGCCATGACCTATGACATCGTCCGCTACACCCAGGCGACCGGCGGTACGGGCACGGTGATGTGCCAGGACGTGACGTCCCCGCTGAGCTGCACGGAGCCGAAGCCGGCGACCGCAGCTGCGAACACCACCTACTACTACGGCGTCCGGGCCAGGTACGGCGCCAACTGGACCTCGGAGTCGACGACACGCCGCGCCTACACCCCCGACGTGATCTCGCCCGGCGGCAACTACCAGACGCCCGTGCTCACCTCGTGCACCAACACGCAGCTCGCCTGCGGCACGGCCTCAGACTCTGGTGGGGGAACGGTCGCTCGGGTCGAGTTCTCGCTCCTGCGGGTCCGCACGCTGATCCTCAACCTGTCCGCGACCGCGCAGTGCTGGAACGGGTCGGCCTACGTCGGCGCCACCAACGGGGCGTGCCCCACGTTCCAGCTGGCCACGGGCACCACCTCGTGGTCGGTGCCGGGATCCAAGTCCACGGCCTACGCACCCGCTCCCGTGGGCTACAGCCAGGACTTCACGCTGATCATCCGCCTGGTCGATTCGTACGGCAACGTTCGCACCTCCTCGCCCATCGAGTACTGACGTCAGCCGCTAGGGTCGCGGCCCGTGACCACCATCGGCGTCCTCGCCCTCCAGGGCGACGTCCGCGAGCACCTGCGGGCGCTGACGGGCCTCGGCGCCCACGCCGTCGCCGTACGACGACCGGAGGAGCTGGCCGCGGTCGACGGTCTCGTGCTGCCGGGTGGTGAGTCCACGACGATCGCCAAGCTCGCCCGCACCTTCGACCTGCTCGAGCCGCTCCGCGCACGCATCGCCGACGGGCTCCCGGTGCTCGGCACCTGCGCCGGGATGATCCTGCTCGCCGACCGCGTGCTCGACGGCGCCGAGGGCCAGGAGACGGTGGGCGGACTCGACGTCACGGTCCGTCGCAACGCCTTCGGCCGCCAGGTGGACTCCTTCGAGGGGCCGGTGGAGGTCGCCGGCCTTGACGAGCCGGTGCACGGGGTGTTCATCCGTGCTCCGTGGGTCGAGTCGACCGGCCCCGGGGTCGAGGTGCTCGCCCGGACCGACGACCCCGATAGGATCGTCATGGTGCGACAGGACGCGCTGATGGCGACGTCCTTCCATCCCGAGGTGGGTGACGACCCCCGGGTCCACGGTCTCTTCCTGGACCTGGTGACCCAGACGCAGACGTAGGAAGAGGTACGCATGTCCGGCCACTCCAAGTGGGCGACCACGAAGCACAAGAAGGCCGCGCTCGACTCCAAGCGCAGCAAGATGACGACCAAGCTCATCAAGAATATCGAGGTCGCGGCGCGCATGGGCGGGGGAGACCCCGCGGGCAACCCCACGTTGTTCGACGCCATCCAGAAGGCCAAGAAGTCCTCGGTCACCAAGGACAACATCGAGCGCGCGGTCAAGCGAGGGTCGGGCGCCGAGACCGGCGGGGCGGACTACCAGACGATCATGTACGAGGGCTACGGCCCGGCCGGCGTGGCCCTGCTCATCGAGTGCCTCACCGACAACAAGAACCGCGCCGCGATGGAGGTCCGGACCGCGATGAGCCGTAACGGCGGCTCCCTCGCCGACCCCGGCTCCGTCTCGTTCCTGTTCCACCGCAAGGGCGTCGTCACGGTGCCGGTCGAGCAGGACGGCAAGAAGGTCGACGAGGACGACGTCCTCGAGGCCACCCTCGAGGCCGGCGCCGACGAGGTCAACGACCTCGGCGACACCCTCGAGGTCGTCTCGGAGTCCAACGACCTGGTGGCGGTCCGCACCGCCCTCCAGGCGGCCGGCATCGACTACGACGCCGCCGACGCCTCCTTCGTGCCCGACAACAAGGTCGCCCTCGACGCCGACGGCGCGGCCAAGCTGTTCCGGCTCATCGACGTCCTCGAGGACCTCGACGACGTCCAGACGATCTACGCCAACTACGACGTGTCCGACGACGTCATGGCCGAGCTCGAGGGCGCCGACGCCTGAGGCGCAGGACGCCGGACGCCGTACCCTGGGCCGGTGCCCTCCACCGACCTCTCCCGTCGTTCCCGCCCGCGCCTCCTGGGCGCTCTCACGCTGGCCGTCGCCACGGCGCTGACCGTCCTGCCGGTCACCTCGCCGACCGCTCACGCCGACGTCAGCGGCGGCAGTGCGCAGCAGCGCAGCGACCCGCGCGGCGACGTGCGCGACGTGCGGGGCGACGCGCGCTCGGTCGCCGTGCGCACCGGTCGGACCTACTCGACCGAGCTGCGCTGGTACGGCTCGCCCCAGCCCGCCGCCAAGGTCTACGCCCAGGTGTGGTTCCGCAACAACCGCACGGGGGCGCCGACCTGGCAGGCCTACGCCGTGTGGAACGGTTCCTGGACGGCCGGCATCTACCGCAGCGGTGACGCGACCCGTCGGTGTCGTGCCAACGCCACCTGGATCGACAGCAAGAAGGGGGTGCGCGTGACCTTCGCCCCCGGCTGCGTCGGGCGGGTGCTCCCGGGCACGGTCTCGGGCCAGAGCATCGCCCAGCTGCAGTACGGCACCTACGTGGACAAGGTCAACCGCTGAGGCGACCGTGGGCCGACCGCGTGTCGCGCTCCCACCCGGCTGGCGGTCGGGCTAGCGTCGGCTGCGAACACACGTTCGACCGAACGTGTGTCGGTGGGAGGCGGTCGAGGTGCGCGTGCTGGGGATCGACCCCGGGCTGACCCGGTGCGGCATGGGGGTGGTCGACGGTGACGTCGGCCGTCCATTGCGCCTCGTCGACGTCGGCGTGCTGCGCACGACCTCGACGCTGCCCGTCCCGGAGCGGCTGGTCACGATCGAGCGCGGTGTCGACGCCTGGATCGAGGAGCACCAGCCCGACGCCGTCGCGGTCGAGCGGGTCTTCGCCCGCTCCGACGTCAGCACCGTGATGGGCACCGCCCAGGCCAGCGGCATCGCCATGGTGTGCGCGGCGCGGCGGGGCCTGCCGGTCGCCCTGCACACGCCGAGCGAGGTCAAGGCGGCCGTCTCCGGCAGCGGCCGGGCCGACAAGGCCCAGGTGACCGCGATGGTCACCCGCATCCTGCGCCTCGACGCGCCACCCAAGCCCGCCGACGCGGCCGACGCCCTGGCGCTCGCCATCACCCACATCTGGCGCGGTGGCGCCCAGGCCCGCCTCGACGCGGCCGTCGCCCGCACCGCCCCCACCCGACGGAGGACCTGGACCCCGTGATCGCCCACGTCCGCGGCGAGGTCGCCGCCCTCACCCTGACCAGCGCCGTCCTCGAGGTCGGCGGTGTCGGTCTCGAGCTGATGTGCACCCCCGGCACCCTCGCCTCCCTCCGCACCGGCCAGCCCGCGCGGCTGGCCACGAGCATGGTCGTGCGCGAGGACTCCCTGACCCTGTTCGGGTTCGTCGACGACGACGAGAAGGCGGTCTTCGAGCTCGTGCAGACCGCCTCGGGCGTCGGGCCCAAGGTCGCCCAGGCCATCACCGCGGTCCTCAGCCCCGACGACCTGCGCCGGGCCATCGCCTCCGACGACGTCAAGACGCTGACCCGGGTGCCGGGCATCGGCCAGAAGGGCGCGCAGCGCATCATCCTCGAGCTCAAGGACCGCATCGGCGCGCCGACCGGGCCCCGCGTCCCCGGCGCGCCGGCCGCTCCCGTCGTCGACGCCTGGCGCGGCCAGGTCCACCAGGGACTGGTCGGCCTCGGCTGGCCGGCCAAGGACGCCGACAAGGCGGTCGAGGCGGTGGCCGACCAGGCCGGCGACGCCCCCGACGTGGGTGCGCTGCTGCGCGCTGCCCTGCGCACCCTGAGCAAGGCCTGACGTGCACGACGACGACCTCGACGACCTCGACGACCTCGACGACCTCGACGACCTCACGGAGGCGGAGGAGCGTCACCTGCGCTCCCGCACCGGGTCGCTGACCGCGGCCGAGGCCGAGGGCGACGAGCGGGCCATCGAGGCGGCGCTGCGTCCGCGCACGCTCGACGAGGTCGTCGGCCAGGCGCGGGTGCGCGAGCAGCTCGGCCTGGTCCTCGACGCCGCCAAGGCCCGCGGTCGGGCCCCCGACCACGTCCTGCTCTCCGGCCCGCCCGGGCTCGGCAAGACGACGCTGGCCATGATCATCGCCGCCGAGCTCGGCTCGCCGCTGCGCCTGACCAGCGGCCCCGCGATCACCCACGCCGGCGACCTCGCCGCCATCCTGTCCGGCCTCAACGAGGGTGACGTCCTCTTCATCGACGAGATCCACCGGATGTCGCGGCCGGCCGAGGAGATGCTCTACCTCGCCATGGAGGACTTCCGGGTCGACGTGGTCATCGGCAAGGGGCCCGGCGCCACCGCCATCCCGCTGGAGATCCCGCCCTTCACCCTCGTCGGCGCGACGACCCGTGCCGGGCTGCTGCCCGGGCCGCTGCGCGACCGCTTCGGGTTCACCGGCCACCTCGAGTTCTACGACCCGGCCGAGCTCGACCTCATCGTGCACCGCTCGGCCGACCTGCTCGGCGTACGCCTCACCGACGAGGGCGCCGCCGAGATCGCCTCCCGCTCCCGTGGCACCCCGCGCATCGCCAACCGGCTGCTGCGCCGGGTCCGTGACTACGCCCAGGTGCGCGCCGACGGCGTGGTCACCCTCGAGGTCGCCCACGCGACCCTCGACCTCTACGAGGTCGACGCCCTCGGCCTCGACCGGCTCGACGTCGCCGTCATCGACGTGCTGTGCCGCCGGTTCGGCGGCGGTCCGGTGGGCGTGTCCACGCTGGCCGTGGCCGTGGGGGAGGAGCGAGAGACGGTCGAGGAGGTCGCCGAGCCCTTCCTGGTCCGGCTGGGCTTCCTGTCCCGCACCCCGCGCGGGCGCATCGCGACCCCGGCCGCCTGGGCCCACCTCGGCCTCCCGGCCCCGGCCGCCCCAGATCGGCCCGCCGACGAGGGAACTCTCTTCGACACCTGACACGTTGGGGTCCTTGGTGCAGGAGGTGCGGATTGGTCCGTGCCGGGACCACCGCGGCTATGCTTGCCCGTCGCCCGGTCCGCTGTCCTGCGGCCCTGTGCTCCTGCTCGACTCATGTGAGAGGTCTCGTCCGTGGAAGGGCTCGTCCCGCCGCTGCTCCTCGTGGGCATGCTCCTGGTGTTCTGGTTGCTGGTCGTGCGCCCCGGCGTACGCCGTGAGCGCGAGCGTCGCGCGATGCAGACGGCCCTCGTGGCCGGCGACCGCATCGTCTTGACGTCCGGCTTCTTCGGCACCGTGGTCGCCCTCCACGACGACCGCGCCGAGGTCGAGCTGGCTCCCGGCACGGTCGTGACCGTCGCCCTGGGCGCCGTCGGCGGCCTCGCCCCGGAGCCCGAGCACACCAGCGCACCCACCCTGCAGAAGAAGTCCGACACCGGGTCGTCGCAGACGCCCGAGTCCGAGGAGAGCTGAACGTTGGCGAAGAAGCAGGCCCGACCGGGACGCACCCTCGTGGTGTTCCTCCTGGGCACGGCGATCCTGTACGGCTTGGTGGCCCTGGCCGGGTCCTGGAAGCCCGAGCTCGGCCTGGACCTCCAGGGCGGCACCCGCATCACCCTGCAGGCGCAGGGCAACCCGAGCCGTGACAACCTCGAGGAGGCGCGCTCGATCATCGACCGGCGCGTCAACGGCTCGGGTGTCTCCGAGGCCGAGGTGATCACCCAGGGCGACAACATCGTCGTGGAGATCCCCGGCAGCCAGAACCGCAACCTGGTCGAGGTCGTCCAGCGCCAGGCGCAGCTGCGGTTCCGCCTCGTCGCCTGCCGCGACATCTGCCAGCCGCCGACGGGCGCGCAGGGCGCCACCGACGTCCCCGGCGTCGACGAGGTCCCCTCGACGGGTGCCGAGGTGCCTGCCCCGCCGGCCGAGGAGGCCCCCTCGGCCCCCGCCGCGCCGTCGTCCGCGCCGGCCTCGGCCAACCGTGTCGCGCCGGGCTGGGCCCGCGCGGGCACGACCCCGTCGCCCGCCCCGTCCGCGGGCGCCTCGGCCACGGCCACGCCCGCCCCCGGCGCGCCCGCCTCGCCGAGCGACGGCGCATCGCCCGCCGACGGCACCGCCCCCACCGAGGGCGCGACCCCGACCGCGCCGGCCGACACGCAGGACTTCGACACCAACGCCGTCGTCCCGCTCGACGACGCCATCGCCTTCATCCGTGGTGGCTACACCCAGGCCGACGTCGACCTGTTCGACAGCTACTCCTGCAACGACGACGGCACGGTGACCAAGAACCCCGACGCCGCCGCCGACGTGCCCGACCGCCCGGTCGACGACCCGAGCAAGCCGCTGGTGGGCTGCGAGCCGGCCGCCCCGGCCGTCGGCGACATCCCGGCGCGCGCAGCGACGAAGTACCTGCTCTCTCCCGCCGTCATCCAGGGCACCGACCTCGACGACGCCGGCTACCAGATCCCCCAGAACGAGGTCCGCTACGTCGTCACCCTGCAGCTCGGTGGCAAGGGACGCGAGGTCTTCGCCGCCGCTTCGAGCGAGGGTGGCCTGGTCAAGGGCGAGAACGGCGAGAACTTCGCCATGGTCCTCGACGGCACCGTGCTCTCGGCGCCGTACTTCTCCAGCGTCATCGGCGACGGCAACGCCCAGATCTCGGGCAACTTCACCGAGGCCGAGGCGCGCGACCTGTCCAACTCGCTGAAGTTCGGCTCGCTGCCGATCGCCTTCCAGGACCCGACGGTCGAGACGATCGGCCCCTCGCTCGCCGGTGACCAGCTCAGTGCGGGTCTCGTGGCGGGTGCGTTCGGCCTGGGGCTCGTGCTCATCTACTGCCTGCTCTACTACCGCGGGCTCGGCCTCGTCGTGGTGGCCTCGCTGCTCGCGGCCGCGGCCGTCACCTACGCCCTGGTCCTGCTGCTCAGCGAGACCGCGGGCTTCGTGCTGACCCTGCCCGGCATCGCCGGCCTGATCATCGCGGTCGGTGTCACCGCCGACTCCTTCATCATCTTCTTCGAGCGCATCCGCGACGAGATGCGCGAGGGCAAGTCGATGCGGGTCGCGGTGGAGACCGGCTGGAAGCGCGCCAAGGTCACCCGACTGGCCGCCCAGGTCGTCTCGCTGCTCTCGGCGGCCGTGCTCTACATCTTCGCGACCGGCGTGGTGAAGGGCTTCGGCTTCGCGCTCGGGCTCACCACGATCGTCGACCTGGCGATCCTGTTCTGGTTCACCAAGCCGATGGTGTCCTGGCTGGCCCGGTTCCACTTCTTCAACTCCGGCTCGCGCTGGTCCGGCCTGAGCCCGGAGACCCTCGGCATCGACCGTGCTGAGCAGTCGACCACCGAACCGACCAAGACGGCCGTCACGGCTGGAGGGAAGGCCTGATGGGCAAGGCATCGCGTCTGGGCAACGACCTCTACACGGGTCGCAAGTCCTACGACTTCGTCGGCAACCGGTCCCGGTGGTACGCCATCACGGGCGTCATCGTGCTGCTGGCCTTCGGCGCCCTCTTCATCAAGGGCCTCAACTTCGGCATCGAGTTCACCGGCGGCACCGAGTACCGCGTCCCGGTCGCCTCCGCCACGCAGGAGCGCGCCGACGAGCTCGGCGACGTCGTGGCCGCCAGCGGCATCCCCGGCACCGAGTCACCCATCGTCACCACCGCGGGCGGCTCCGTGCTGATCCAGGTCGAGGACATCACCCAGGACGAGGGCGACCAGATCGCCGCGGCGCTCTCGGAGGCCTCCGGCGTCGCCGAGGACCAGCTGACGATCAACGAGATCGGCGCGAGCTGGGGCCAGGAGGTCGCGACCCGCGCCGTCATCGGCGTCGCAGTGTTCCTCGTCCTGGTCCTGATCTTCATCGCGTTCTACTTCCGCGAGTGGAAGATGTCGATCGGCGCGCTCGTCGCGCTCATCCACGACGTGGTCATCACGATGGGCGTCTACGCCCTCTCCGGCTTCCAGGTCACGCCGTCGGCGGTCACCGGCCTGTTGGCGATCCTCGGCTTCTCGCTCTACGACACGGTCGTGGTGTTCGACAAGATCAAGGAGAACACCCGCGACATGCGGGCCAACCGCCAGACCTACGCCGAGGCGGCCAACCTGGCGGTCAACCAGACGCTCGTGCGGTCGATCAACACCGGCATCGTGGCCCTCATCCCGATCGGTGCGATCCTCGTCGTCAGCGCGTCCCAGCTGGGCGCCAGCTCGCTGCAGGACCTCGCGCTCTCGCAGTTCGTCGGCATGGCCGTCGGTGTCTACTCCTCGGTCGCCCTGGCCCCGCGCGTCGTCGTGCACCTGAAGTCCAACGAGTCCGAGGTCAAGCTGGCCGAGCGCCGGGCCAAGGCACGGGCCAAGGCCCAGGCCGACCGGTACGCCGCGGTGCCCGCCTTCACCGACGACCTGCCGGTGCAGGACGACCCCGACGGCGACGACCTCGACGACCTCGACGGGACCGACGAGCCCGGTCGGGTCCGTCCCCAGCTGGCCAAGCAGGGGTCCTCGGGCGCCGGCTCCGAGCCCGGCCGGGGTCGCGCCGTGCCGCCCTCGCGGGGCCCGGTGTCCCAGAGCGGCAGCTCCGGGCGCCAGCAGCCCACCCGCCAGCCGAAGTCCAAGCGCGGGAAGCCCCAGGCGTGACGCTCGGCCACACCGCGGACGTCGGCCGGGCTGCGGCCGAGGCGCTGGCGACCCTCGTCCCCGACGTCGCCGACTTCCCCGAGCCGGGGATCGTGTTCAAGGACATCACGCCGCTGCTGGCCGACCCGGCCGGGCTGCGGGCCGTCGTCGACGCCCTGGCCGAGGTCGGCCGGCGCGACGGCGAGGTCGTCGTCGACAAGGTGGTCGGCATGGAGGCCCGGGGCTTCATCCTGGCCGCCCCGGTCGCGCTCGCCCTCGGCGTCGGGTTCGTCCCGGTGCGCAAGGCGGGCAAGCTGCCGCGCGAGACCCATGCCGTGTCCTACGCCCTCGAGTACGGCGAGGCGACGCTCGAGCTGCACCGCGACGCGATCGCGCCGGGGGAGCGGGTCCTGCTCGTCGACGACGTGCTCGCCACGGGCGGCACGGTGGCGGCGACCCGCGACCTGGTCGCCGCCTGTGGGGGCACCGCCACGGCCGTCGCCGTCCTGATGGAGCTGTCCTTCCTTCCCGGGCGGGCCGCGGTCGGCGACCTTCCGGTGCATGCCCTCACGACCGTCTGACGTCCTGCCTACACTGGGACGATGACGGAGGAGCGCACCGCGGCGACGACCACCGGCCCGCGTGCGAGCACCCCGTCGGCCCGGCACGAGACGGCGGCCGAGCCGCCCCGCCCCGTGTCGGCCCCGCCCGGGCCAGGCCGGGGCATGCGGGCCAAGCTCGCCCGCATCGGCACCCGCGCCCCGGTGGCCAACCCGGTCCTCGACCCGCTCTTCCGGGCCGTGCGGGCCAACCACCCCAAGGCCGACCTGGCGCTGCTCGAGCGGGCCTACCGCACGGCCGAGCAGATGCACGGCACCCAGATGCGCAAGAGCGGTGACCCCTACATCACCCACCCGCTCGCGGTCACCACCATCCTCGCCGGCATCGGCATGACCGAGCCCACCCTGGTCGCGGCGCTGCTGCACGACACGGTCGAGGACACGCCCTACACGCTCGAGCAGTGCCGCGAGGACTTCGGCGACGAGGTCGCGCAGATGGTCGACGGCGTGACCAAGCTCGACAAGGTCGTCTACGGCGACTCGGCGCAGGCCGAGACGATCCGCAAGATGATCGTGGCGATGTCGCGCGACATCCGGGTGCTGGTCATCAAGCTCGCCGACCGGTTGCACAACATGCGCACGCTGCGCTACGTGCCGCTCAAGAGCCAGGAGCGCACCGCCCGCGAGACCCTCGACATCTACGCCCCGCTGGCCCACCGGCTCGGCATGAACACCATCAAGTGGGAGCTCGAGGACCTCGCCTTCGCGACCCTCCACCCCAAGATCTACGACGAGATCGTGCGGATGGTGGCCGAGCGCGCCCCGTCGCGTGACAGCTTCCTGGCCGAGGTGATCAGCCAGGTCGAGAAGGACCTGCGCGAGGGCAAGATCAAGGCCACCGTCACGGGCCGGCCCAAGCACTACTACTCGATCTACCAGAAGATGATCGTCGGCGGCCGCGAGTTCTCCGACATCTACGACCTGGTCGGCATCCGCATCCTCGTCGACGAGGACCGTGACTGCTACGGCGTGCTCGGTGTCCTCCACTCCCGGTGGAACCCGGTCCTCGGCCGGTTCAAGGACTACGTCGCGATGCCGAAGTTCAACATGTACCAGTCGTTGCACACGACCGTGATCGGCCCGCAGGGCAAGCCGGTCGAGATGCAGATCCGCACCTTTTCCATGCACCGTCGCGCCGAGTACGGCGTCGCGGCGCACTGGAAGTACAAGGAGGACGGCCGCGAGGGCCGCGACACCGACCGTCGCCTCGACGGGCCGGGCTCCGGCGGCGACATGGGCTGGGTCCGCCAGCTGCTCGACTGGCAGTCCGAGGTCGAGGACCCGGGCGAGTTCCTCGAGTCGCTGCGCTTCGAGATCAACCGCGCCGAGACCTACGTGTTCACCCCCCGCGGCGACGTGATCGCCCTGCCGTCCGGGTCGACGCCGGTCGACTTCGCCTACGCCGTGCACACCGAGGTCGGCCACCACACCATCGGCGCCCGGGTCAACGGACGGCTGGTCCCGCTGGAGTCCCAGCTCGACAACGGTGACGTGGTGGAGGTCTTCACCTCCAAGTCGGTCAACGCCGGCCCCTCCCGCGACTGGCTGACCTTCGTCAAGTCACCCCGGGCGCGTTCCAAGATCCGCCAGTGGTTCACCAAGGAGCGCCGCGAGGAGGCCGTCGAGCGCGGCAAGGACTCGATCGCCAAGCTGATGCGCAAGGAGGGCCTGCCCCTCAAGCGGCTGCTGACCCACGACTCGCTCAGCCTGGTCGCGACCCACTTCAAGCTGGCCGACGTCACCGCGCTGTACGCCGCCGTCGGCGAGGGCAACCTCGGCGCCCAGTCCGTCGTACGCCGGGTCATCGAGCTCAACGGCGGCGAGGAGGGTGTGCAGGAGGACCTCGCCGAGGCCGTCACCATCACCGGCCGCCGCAGCCACTCCCGCGCCGGCGGAGGCGCCGACGCCGGCGTCATCGTCAAGGGCTCGCCCGACGTGTGGGTCAAGCTCGCCAAGTGCTGCACCCCCGTGCCGCCGGACGACGTCCTCGGGTTCGTGACCAAGGGCGGCGGCGTCTCGGTGCACCGGACCGACTGCACCAACGCCGGTGACCTGCAGCGCCAGCCCGAGAAGGTCCTCGAGGTCGAGTGGGCCCCGACGGGCCAGTCGACCTTCCTGGTCAACATCCAGGTCGAGGCGCTCGACCGCGCCCGCCTGCTCTCCGACATCACCATGGTGCTCTCCGACGCCCACGTGAACATCCTGTCGGCCAACCTCTCGACCACCCGCGACCGCGTCGCGAAGTCACGCTTCACCTTCGAGATGGCCGAGGCCAAGCACCTCGACAACGTGCTCAAGGCCGTGCGGAGCGTCCCGGGGGTCTTCGACGCCTACCGCGTGACCGCCTGAGCCTGGCCGGCCGATGTCTTCCCGGGGCTGGTGTGGGCGGCCGCGCGCGTAGTCGATCGGGTCTCCGCGTCAAGGACGCCTGCGGCGCCGGCTCCGCCGGCCGCTCCGCGGTCCTTGACCCGGAGCCTCGCCCGATCGACTGACGGCGCGCTCAACGGCACGGGCTCCGCCCGCGCCGCCGCTGGCGCGGCCGCCCCATCCGTCACACGGGTGTCACTCCTGCGACGCAACTCCCACTCCTGGCAGGTAGTTACCGACCAGGGGTGGGAGATTCCCGCCATGCGTGGTGCCGATGTGACGTGTGGGGCGGGTGGCCGCGCCAGCGGCGGCGCGCCGAGCCTGCGAGGCGTCGCCGACAGCGCGCAGTCAGGCAGGCTGCGCGAGGCTCGGGGTCAAGGACGGCCGGAGGCCGCCGCGCAGCGGCGCGAGCGCAGCGAGCGTCCTTGACGCCGAGACGCGGCCTGCCACGCGCGCGGCCACCCGACCCACCCCGGGTCACCGGCCCGCGGGAGGACCAGGTCAGCCCGAGAAGTCCGCCGAGGCGCGGCGCGCCATGTCGAGGAACGACCGCCGGGACTCGAGGTTCTCCTCGAGCTCCTTGACCTTGCGGTCGTTGCCGGCGGCGCGGGCCTTCTCGAGGTCGGCTTCCACCTTGGCGATGGCGTCCTCGAGCTTGGTGACCATGTCGTTGGCGCGGGCCGACTTCTCGGGGTCAGAGCGCCGCCACTGCTCGTCCTCGGCGGCCCGGATGGCGTTCTCGACGGCGCGGATGCGGCCCTCGAGCTCCTTGACCCGGGCGCGCGGGACCTTGCCGGCGGCCTCCCACTTCTCGGCGATGTCGCGGTAGGCGCGCTTGACCGACTCGAGCTCCTGGCCGCCCTCGAGGGCGCCGACCAGGGCCTCGGCCTGCACGATCAGCTCGTCCTTGACGACCGCGTTGGCCTCGAACTCCGCGTCGAGTGCGGCGTTGGCGGCGTCGCGGGCACCGAAGAAGGTGTCCTGGGCGCCGCGGAACCGCTTCCACAGCTCGTCGTCGACGTCCTTGGGTGCGGGGCCGGCGGCCTTCCAGTCACGCATCAGGTCGCGGTAGCGGCCGGCGGTCGGGCCCCAGTCGGTCGAGGTCGCGAGCGCCTCGGCCTCCTTGGCCAGCCGCTCCTTGACCACGCGGGCTCCCTGGCGCTTCTCGTCCTGCTCGGCGAAGTGGACCTTGCGGGCCTTCGTGTACGCCGTGCGAGCGCTGGAGAACCGCTTCCACAGCGCGTCGTCGGAGGGACGGTCGATGCGGGGGAGCGCCTTCCAGCGGTCGAGCAGGTCGCGCAGGCGGTTGGCGCCGTTGCGCCAGTCGGTGCCCTCGGCGATGCGCTCGGCCTCCGCGACGAGCTCCTCCTTGGCGGCCTTGGCCTCGGCTGCCTTCTCGGCTTTCTCGGCCTTGCGGGTCTCGCGCTGCGCGGCCAGCACCGGGGCGAGGGCGTCGAGCCGGGCGCTCAGGGAGGCCAGGTCGCCGACGGCGTTGGCGTCGGTCACCTGCGCCCGGACGGTCTTGATCGACTCCGCGGCCTCCTCGGGGGAGAGCTTGCCCGAGTTGACCCGCTGCTCGAGGAGCTGCACCTCGAACGCGAGCGCGTCGAACCGCTCGGTGAAGAACTGGAGGGCCTCCTCGGGCGTGCCCGCGGGGTAGGACCCCACCGAGCGCTCTCCGTCGGCGGTCTTCACGTACACGGTGCCGTCGTCGTCGACGCGACCCCATTCACTGCTCGTCACTGCGTTCCCTCTTCGTCGGTCGTGGCGCGGGACCACCCTAGGGCACGCCCCGACGCGACGGAGGCCCCCAGCCCGCACCAGGGCACGAGGACTGAAGGCCTGGTCGCTACCCTGAGCCGGTGCTGATCGCCGCCTTCCCTGCCGGCCCGTGGGGCACCAACTGCTACGTGGTGGCCACCGGCAAGGGCTCCGAGTGCGTGGTCATCGACCCGGGCAAGGACGCGAGCGACGGCGTGGCCGAGGTCGTGCGCGAGCACCGCCTCAAGCCGGTCGCGGTCCTGGTCACCCACGGCCACGTCGACCACATGTGGTGCGTGGCCCCGGTCGCCGGCACCTACGACGCCACGGCCTGGATCCACCCACGCGACCGGCACCTGCTGGCCGACCCGATGCAGGGCATGTCGGCCGAGACGACCTCGATGCTGCTCGGCGGCCGCTACGAGTTCGCCGAGCCGGACGACGTGCAGGAGCTCGCCGACGCCCAGACCCTCGAGCTGGCCGGTCTCTCCTTCGTCGTCGACCACGCGCCCGGCCACACCGAGGGCTCGGTCGCGTTCCGCACGCCGTACGGCGAGGACCACGGCCTGGCCGACGTCTCCGAGCTGATGTTCTCCGGCGACCTGCTCTTCGCGGGCTCGATCGGCCGCACCGACCTGCCGGGTGGCGACCACGCGACGATGCTCGACTCGCTGCGCACCAAGGTGCTGCCCCTGGCCGACGACGTGGTGGTGCTGCCCGGCCACGGGGAGCAGACCTCCATCGGGCGCGAGCGCGCGACCAACCCGTTCCTGCAGGACCTGCTCGACGGCGGCCCCGTCGGCCGTACGACGCGAGGGCTGTGAGCATGGCGCGCCCGACCCCGATCAGCGGGTTCCCCGAGCTGCTGCCCGAGCAGCGCGTCGTGGAGCAGCACGCGATCGACACCCTCCGGCGGACCTTCGAGCTGCACGGCTTCGCCGGCATCGAGACCCGGGTCGTCGAGCCCCTCGACCGGCTGGCCAAGGGCGGCGAGATCGACAAGGAGATCTACGTCCTGCGCCGGCTGCAGGCCGACGACAGCGCCTCCGACGCCGGTCTCGCGCTGCACTTCGACCTCACCGTCCCCTTCGCGCGCTACGTGCTGGAGAACGCCGGCAAGCTCGAGTTCCCCTTCCGGCGCTACCAGGTGCAGCCCGTCTGGCGGGGGGAGCGGCCCCAGGTGGGCCGCTACCGCCAGTTCACCCAGGCCGACATCGACATCGTCGGTCGTGACGAGCTGCCCTTCCACCACGACGTCGAGGTCATGCGGGTCATGGTCGAGGCGATCAGCGCCCTCCCGGTGCCGCCGGTCTCCTTCCAGCTCAACAACCGCAAGCTCATCCAGGGCTTCTACCGCGGGCTGGGCCTGACCGACCTCACCGCTGCCATCCGGGTCATCGACAAGCTCGACAAGCTCGCCCCCGAGGCCGTGGCGGCCCTGCTGGTCGAGCAGGTCGGCGCGAGCGAGGAGCAAGCCGCGCGCTGCCTCGAGCTGGCCACCATCCGGGTCGGCGACACCTCCTTCGTCGAACGCGTGCGTGCCCTCGGGGTCACCGACGAGCTGCTCGACGAGGGCCTGGCCGAGCTGGCCGCGGTGGTCGAGGGCTGCGCCTCGGCGGCGGGGGAGCGGGTCACCGTCGAGGCCAACCTGCGCATCGCGCGCGGCCTGGACTACTACACCGGCACGGTCGTCGAGATCTTCATGGAGGGCTACGAGCACCTCAAGTCGGTCGGTGGTGGCGGGCGCTACGACCGGTTGGCCGACGACGGCCGCAACGTCTACCCCGGCGTCGGGGTCTCCTTCGGACTGACCCGCACCCTGGTGCCGCTGATCGCCGACGGCGTCCTCGCCGGCAGCCGCAAGGTGCCGAGCGCGGTGCTCGTCGCCGTGGCCGACGAGGAGACGCGACCCGCCAGCGACGAGGTCGCGCGGGCGCTGCGCTCGCGCGGCGTCCCCTGCGAGGTCGCGCCGACCGCCGCCCGCTTCGGCAAGCAGATCCGCGTCGCCGAGCGTCGCGGCATCCCGTTCGTCTGGTTCGTCCAGGACGACGGCTCGCACCAGGTCAAGGACATCCGCTCCGGGGACCAGGTCGCCGCCGACGTCGCGGCGTGGGTGCCTCCCGCGGCCGACCTGCGCGCCGGCACCGTCCGCCCGGGCTGAGACCACCCCCGCCCGTCCTCGGGCGCACCGTCCGGCCCACCTGCGCCATGCCCGCACGGGCATCGTGCCACCGGCCCGGACGCCGGAAGATCTCATCTGTCCGGGGGTTGTCGCCGGACGCCGGGAGGCTTCTCGGCTTGATGCAATCGTTACCTCGACGTGTCGCTCCGTCGCCTGCAGGTCGCTTAGAGTCCTCCGCGGCGCACAGGCGCGCCGGTGGCACGCAAGGCCTCCGGCACACGGCATCGGACCCCATCTCGGGGGTCCTCAGAGGCGGACATGACTTCTGCGGGCACGGAGGCCCTCGAGGCCCGAAGCGACATCAACCCGTCGACCGAGCCCCCGGCGCCCAAGGACATCGCGGGGCGCTCCCCGACCCGGATCGCCCTGGCCCGCCTGGCCAAGGACAAGGTCGCGGTCGTGTGCGGGCTCGTCCTGCTGCTGCTGGTGCTGGCCGGCCTGTTCGCGCCGGTGATCTGCAACGCGCTCAACATCTACAAGGACTACTCGCCGGGCGCCCCCCGCGCCAGCGACGTCCTCGACTTCGACAGCTACCCGCTGGTGGGCCCGCCCTACTACCCGTTCACGTGGGACCACCCGCTCGGCGTCGAGCCCAACACCGGCTACGACAACCTGGCGCTGCTGCTCTACGGCCTGCGCACCTCGTTGTTCATCGCCGTCCTGGCCACCGTGGTCTCCACGGTCGTCGGGGTCACGCTCGGCCTGGTCGCGGGCTACGCCAAGGGCTGGGTCGACTCGCTGCTGTCGTTCTTCATCGACTTCATGCTGTCGTTCCCGTTCATCCTGGGCGCGCTGGCGCTCGCCCCGATCATCACGACCCGCTTCGGCGGCAACTCCGAGACGCTCGGCCGTGCCGAGTTCCTCTCGCTGGTCGGCGTGCTCGTGCTCTTCGGCTGGATGGGCCTGGCTCGCCTGGTCCGCGGCCAGGTGCTCTCGCTGCGCGAGCGGGAGTTCGTCCAGGCCGCCCAGGTCATCGGCGTGCCCACCCGGCGCATCCTGTTCAAGGAGCTGCTGCCCAACCTGGTGGCCCCGATCGTCGTCTCGCTCTCCCTCGCGCTGCCGGCCTACGTCGCCGCCGAGGCGGGCCTGTCCTTCCTCGGCATCGGGCTGAGCGAGGGCACCTCGCTGGGCAAGACCATCGCCAGCGCGCGCGGCTACTACGACACGTACCCGCTCTACCTGTGGGTGCCGGTCGGCACGATCATGGTGCTCGTCATCGCCCTCAACCTCTTGGGCGACTCCGTGCGAGACGCCTTCGACCCCAAGACTCGCCGATGAGCCGAATCCGCGGCCTCGGGAGAAACACAGAAGAGAAGGGTGGGCACACGATGCGGTTCAAGAAGCCGTTGATCGCCGTCTCCCTCGTCACGACCTTCGCCCTCGCTGCCTGTGGTGGCAGCGGTGGCAACGGTGGCGGCGGCGGTGGGACCGAGGGCGACGTCGACCAGGAGACCCTGGGCGACACCGGTAGTGCGCAGGACGCGTCGCGCGTCGACGGGCCCGTGGAGATCGACGGCGCCACCGAGGGTGGCAACATCAATGTCATCTCGGCGGCCGGTCTGAACACCATGCACCCGAGCGAGGCGTACTACCAGAACACCTCGACCATCCTCAGCGGCCTCATCACCCGCCAGATGACGCAGTACGTGTACGACGAGGACAGCAAGTCGATGGTGCTCATCCCCGACCTGGCCACCGACCTCGGCACGCCCAACGACGACTTCACCGAGTGGACCTTCACGCTGAAGGACGGCATCAAGTACGAGGACGGCACGCCGGTCACGGCCGAGGACCTCGTCTTCGCCGCCGCCGCGTCGATGGACCGCACCCAGTTCCCCGAGGGCCCCGCCTACTCCAACGACTACCTGGAGAGCGGCGACACCTACGAGGGCTACTTCACCGCCGGCAACACCCTCGACGGGTTCACCGGTGCCGAGGCCGACGGCAACACCATCACCTACAAGGCCCGCAAGCCCTTCCCGGACCTGCCCTACTGGCTGACCTTCCCGGCCATGGGCCCGCAGAACGAGCAGGCCTCGGCCGACCCGGCCGCCTACGCCCGCAAGCCGCTGGCCACCGGCCCCTACAAGTTCGACCAGTACACCCCCGAGAAGTCGCTCACCCTGGTCCGCAACGACCAGTGGGACCCCGCGACCGACCCGGGCCGCACGCAGTACCCCGACTCGTACTCCATGGAGTTCCAGGTCGAATCCGAGCAGATCGACCAGCGCATGCTGGCCGACTCCGGTGACGACCAGACCACGATCTCCTACGACGACGTGCTCAACCAGAACTACCGCGCGATGGAGGAGACCGGCCGTCTCGTCGTCGGTGGCTTCCCGCTGACCCGCTACTGGGCTCCCGACTACCGCAAGATCACCGACGTCCGGGTCCGCCAGGCGCTCGCCCTGGCCTACCCCTACGCCGACGCCTACAAGGCCGGCGGTCTGATCGAGGGCGTCACGGCCATCCCCGGCCAGGCGCTCATGCCGCCGGGCACCGTGGGTCGCAAGGACTTCCCCGCGATCGAGGACATGGAGGACGCCGGCACCGACGTCGAGCGGGCTCGCCAGCTCCTCGAGGAGGCCGACGCCGTGGGCTACGAGATCATCTGGCCCTACGCCAAGGACGACCCGCAGTCGGTCGCCGCGAAGGACGCCGTCGTCGCCTCGCTCAACGACGCCGGCTTCAAGGCCAGCCCGCTGGCCTCGACCGTCGCCGACGTCTCGACCGTCCGCTCCGACCCCGACGCCCCGATCAACGTCCGCACCGCGGGCTGGATCGCGGACTGGCCGTCCGGCTCGTCGTGGTTCCCGCCGCTGATCGAGAGCACCAACCTCAAGGCCGAGGGCACGGGCTCCAACTACTCGATCTTCAGCGAGCCCACCGTCGACGAGAAGATCGCCGAGATCCAGGAGATGCCGGTCGACGAGCAGGCCGACGCCTGGGGCGAGCTCGACGAGCAGGTCATGACCGAGTACCTCCCGCTCTTCGTCACCGGCTACGGCGGCGTCGCGCAGATGCACGGCTCCAAGGTCGGTGGCATGAACATCGACAACACCATCGGTCAGCCGACCTGGAAGTCGCTGCACGTCACGCAGTGACCTGAGGGTCAGCTCCACCTGGTCGCCGGGTCATCGCACCTCGGTGCGGTGACCCGGCGATCGCCCTTGTGCCCGGGGCGGTGCCACCCGGCGTCTCGACCGTCGTCCCCCGCCCCGTCCAGCACGTCCACCACCTCGAGGAGAGGTCCACCCCATGCTCGGCTTCGTCGTGCGGCGACTGCTCTCGTCGCTCATCGTCCTGCTCCTGGCGTCCTTCGTCGTCTTCGCCGTCTTCTACCTGGGCCCGAGCAACCCGGCGCGCCCGGTGTGCGAGGGGGCCGGCGGCCGCTGCACGCCCGAGCGGCTGGTGGCGATCGAGAAGCAGATGGGCCTCGACAAGCCCGTCCTGTCGGCCTACGGCGAGTTCATGGGCGGCATCGTCAAGGGCCGCGAGATCGACTTCGGGGCCAGCGCCTACGACTGCACCGCTCCCTGCCTCGGGGTGTCCTACGACACCCGCAACTTCGTCACCGACGAGCTGAAGGAACGCATCGTCCCCACGATCCTGCTCGCCATCGGTGGGTCGATCGTGTTCCTCGTCGTCGGCGTGACGACCGGCATCCTCGCCGCCTCGAGACGGGGGTCATCGACCGACCGGCTGCTGGTGAGCGGCAGCCTCCTGGTCTCCTCGATCCCGTACTACCTGCTCTGCCTGATCGCGTGGATCTTCCTGACGCTGCAGACCAACATCTTCCCGGCGACCGGCTACTTCCCGATCACCGAGAACCCCCTCAAGACGATCGGCGGGCTCCTGCTGCCCTCGCTGGTGCTCGGCTTCGCCACGGCACCCGCCTATGCGCGCTACACGCGCGGCCAGATGGTCGAGACGCTCGGCGACGACTTCGTGCGCACCGCCTCGGCCAAGGGCCTGCCCCGCAGGCGGGTGCTGTTCCGGCACGCGCTCCGGGCGGCGATCGTGCCCATCGTGACCATCTTCGGCCTCGACTTCGGTGCCCTGCTCGCCGGCACGATCTTCACCGAGGCCATCTTCAGCATCGACGGCATCGGCCGGTGGGGCCTGGAGGCCCTGGACTCGCCGCTCGACCTGCCCGTGATCACCGCGACCGTCCTCGTCGGGGCCACGTTCATCGTGGTCTCCAACTTGGTCGTCGACATCGCGTACGGCTTCCTGGACCCGAGGGTGAGGATCGGATGACCTCCACGCAGACCACCAGCACCACTGGCACGCCCGACGGCGCGCCGTACCTCGAGGTCACCGACCTCACCGTCAAGTTCCCCACCGCCGACGGCCTCGTCAACGCGGTCAGCGACCTGAGCTACAGCGTCCCGCTGGGCCGCACGCTCGGCATCGTGGGCGAGTCCGGGTCGGGCAAGTCGGTCTCGAGCATGGCCGTGCTCGGCCTGCACGACGCCCGGTCGGCCCGCATCACCGGCTCGATCAAGGTCGGCGGCCGCGAGGTCGTCGGCATGGACGAGCGCGACCTGCGCTCGCTGCGCGGCAACACCGTGTCGATGATCTTCCAGGACGCCCTGGCCGCGCTGCACCCGTTCTACCGCGTGGGGCAGCAGCTCGCCGAGGCCTACCGGGTGCACCACCCGTCGGCGTCGAAGAAGGAGGCGCGCGCGCGCGCCATCGACATGCTCGACCGGGTCGGCATCCCGTCGCCGAAGTCGCGGGTCGACGACTTCCCGCACCAGTTCTCCGGCGGCATGCGGCAGCGCGTGATGATCGCGATGGGCCTCATCAACGACCCGGCGCTGCTGATCGCCGACGAGCCCACGACCGCGCTCGACGTCACCGTGCAGGCCCAGATCCTCGACCTGCTGCAGGACCTGCAGCGGGAGTTCAACTCCGCCATCATCATGATCACCCACGACCTCGGCGTGATCGCCGAGATCGCCGACGACGTGCTGGTCATGTACTCCGGCCGGGCGGTCGAGTACGGCTCGACCCGCGAGATCCTGTCGCACCCCGAGATGCCCTACACCTGGGGCCTGCTCTCGAGCGTGCCCGACGTGCACTCCGACACCAACGCGCGGATGATCCCGATCCCGGGCACGCCGCCGAGCCTGCTGAACCCGCTGCCGGGGTGCCCGTTCGAGCCGCGCTGCGCCCACCGCGACAAGGTGCCGGGCGACCTGTGCTCCACCACGCTGCCCGAGCTGCGGCCCGGCGGGCGGGGCGCGGGGCACGTCAAGCGGTGCCACCTGCCCGACCCGGACGCCATCTACGAGGCCGAGGTGCTCCCCGAGATCGCCCCTGACCTCGCCAAGGAGAACTGATGTCCCACCTGCGTCCCGAGTCCGAGCCGACTCCCGACGACAAGCCGGTGCTGGCCAAGGACGAGGTCGGGGAGGCACCCGCCTTCGACGACCTCGTCGAGCAGACCCACACCGCCAACGTGCTCGACCCCTCGGCCAAGCCGATCCTCACCGTCGACAACCTGAAGATGTACTTCCCGATCAAGTCCGGCGGGGTGGTCCGCCGCAAGGTCGGCGACGTGCAGGCGGTCGACGGCATCAGCTTCGAGGTGCCCGCCGGTGGTTCGCTCGGCCTGGTGGGGGAGTCCGGCTGCGGCAAGTCGACCACGGGTCGCCTCATCACCCGCCTGTACAAGCCCACGGGCGGCTCGATGAGGTTCGAGGGCCACGACCTCGCCCAGCTGACGGACAAGGAGATGAAGCCGCTGCGCCGCGAGGTGCAGATGATCTTCCAGGACCCCTACAGCTCGCTGAACCCGCGCCACACGGTCGGCACCATCATCGGCACGCCGCTGCAGGTGCACGGCATCGTGCCGAAGAACAAGGTGCTCGGCCGGGTGCAGGAGCTGCTCGAGGTCGTCGGCCTCAACCCGGAGCACTACAACCGCTACCCCAACGAATTCTCCGGCGGCCAGCGCCAGCGCATCGGCATCGCCCGCGCGCTCGCGCTGCAGCCCAAGGTGATGGTGGCCGACGAGCCCGTCTCGGCCCTCGACGTCTCGATCCAGGCGCAGGTCATCAACCTGATGCAGGACATCCAGGCCGAGTTCGGCGTGGCGTTCCTCTTCATCGCCCACGACCTGGCGATCGTGCGGCACTTCTGCCCCGAGGTCGCGGTCATGTACCTCGGCAAGATCGTCGAGATCGGTGACCGGGAGAGCATCTACTCCCACGCCCGCCACCCCTACACCCAGGCGCTGCTCTCGGCCGTGCCCGACGTCAAGCAGGCGGTGATCGGCGGCCGGCGCGAGCGCATCCGCCTCGAGGGCGACGTGCCCAGCCCGATCAACCCGCCGTCCGGCTGCCGCTTCCGCACCCGGTGCCCACTGGCCCAGGAGATCTGCGCCAAGCACGAGCCGCCGCTGCTCCAGATCGGCAAGCGCCACAAGGTCGCCTGCCACTTCCCGGGCGAGATCGGCAAGCACCCCACCGAGCCGCTGACCGCACGGCTGCTGGGCGTCGACCACGCGGGCAACCCCGACCCGGGCGCGTCACCGAGCACCGACCTGGACACCAAGCCGGGGTACGACGACACCTGGTTCGACCTGGACACGAAGACGTTTGCCCGAGCCTGACGAGCCCGAGGCGCTCTTCGCCGCCGGCCCGCCGCCACCCGCCAGGGGTGGCGGCGGGTCGCTGGCCGTCACGGGTCACGCCAACGCGCCGCTCGCCGTACGCATGCGGCCGCGCACCCTCGACGAGCTCGTCGGCCAGGAGCAGCTGCGCGCCCCCGGCTCCCCGCTGCGCCGCCTCGTCGAGGGTGACCAGTCGATGTCGCTGCTGCTGTGGGGACCGCCGGGCACGGGCAAGACCACCATCGCCTCGATCCTGTCCCACCAGACCGGGCGCCGCTTCGTGGAGGTCTCGGCGGTCTCGGCCGGCGTCAAGGAGGTGCGGGCGGCCATCGACGCCGCCCGCTCGGAGCTGGTGCGCGGCGGCGAGGAGACGGTGCTCTTCGTCGACGAGGTGCACCGCTTCAGCAAGGCCCAGCAGGACGCCCTGCTGCCCGGGGTCGAGAACCGGTGGGTGACGCTGGTCGCGGCGACGACCGAGAACCCCTTCTTCTCCGTCATCTCCCCGCTGCTGTCCCGCAGCCTGCTGCTGCGGCTGGAGTCCCTGGGCGACGACGACGTCCGTGGGGTGATGACCGCGGCACTGGCCGACCCCGAGCGGGGCCTCGGCGGCCGGGTCGCGGTCGACGACGACGCCCTCGACCACCTGGTCCGGCTGGCCGGTGGTGACGCCCGGCGATCGCTGACCTACCTCGAGGCCGCCGCCGGCGCGGCCACCGCGCGCGGCTCGGACCGGGTCGACCTCGAGACCGCCGAGACGGCCGTCGACCGGGCCGCCGTGCGCTACGACCGGCAGGGCGACCAGCACTACGACGTCACCAGCGCCTTCATCAAGTCCATCCGCGGCTCCGACGCCGACGCCGCGATGCACTACTTGGCCCGGATGATCGAGGCGGGGGAGGACCCGCGGTTCATCGCCCGCCGCCTGGTGATCCTGGCCTCCGAGGACGTCGGGCTCGCCGACCCGACCGCGCTGCCGACCGCGGTCGCCGCCGCCCAGGCCGTCCAGCTGATCGGGATGCCGGAGGCCGGTCTCAACCTGGCCCACGCCGTCATCGCCCTGGCCGTGGCCCCGAAGTCCAACGCCGTGACCACCGCCCTCGGCGCGGCCTCGGCCGACGTGCGGGCGGGCAAGGTCGGACCGGTGCCCGCCCACCTGCGCGACGCCCACTACGCCGGCTCGAAGAAGCTCGGCCACGGCTCGTCGTACAGCTACAGCCACGACGCGCCGTACGGCATCGCCGAGCAGCAGTACGCCCCCGACGTGGTCGCCGACGCGGCCTACTACCGGCCCAAGGAGATCGGCGCCGAGGCCGCGATCAAGGAGCGCTGGGAGCGGGTCCGGCGCATCATCCGCGGGCGATAGGGTCGACCACCATGGACCTGCCCGTGCTCGCGACCCTCGTCGTCGGGGCCGTCCTGCTCGTGGCGGTGGTGGTGCTCACCGTCGCGCTGGTCCGCACCCGCGCCCGCACCACCGCCGCGCTCGCCGCGGCCCGGGCCGACGTCGCGGCCCTGGCCGCCCAGGTGCACGACATCGAGCGGCGGCTGGCCCGTCCCGCGGCCCGCACCGACGAGAGGGAGTACGTCGTGACCGTGCTCGGCCGCGACGAGGCCGACGACCCCGACGAGGAGCCGGCAGCCGCGCCCGTCGTGCCGGCGCCGCTGTTCGCCGACCTGGTGCTGCGCGAGGGCGCGGTCCAGGCTGCCTCGCTCGCCGCCGGACTGCGCCGGGCCCTGGCGCCCGAGGTGCGCCACCGCATCCGCTTCGAGATGAGGCGCGAGGTCAAGCGCGCCCGCAAGCAGCGCCGGGCCGACCTGCGCCAGGCCAAGCGTGAGCTCGGCGACCGGCAGCGCAGCGGGCGGCAGGCGGCATGAGCCGGTCCTTGTGGTTCGCCGCAGGAGCGGGCGCGGGTCTCTGGGCTGCCGTCCGCGCCCGCCGCGCCGCCGAGCTGCTCACCGTCGAGGGCCTGCAGGACCGCGTCGGCGCCGCCGTGGTCGGCCTGCGGATGTTCCGTGACGAGGTCGCCCAGGGCAAGGCCGACGCAGAAACCGACTTGCGCGACCGCATGGGTCTCGCGCTCGATGGACGAGACCAACGGCGGGCCCTCGAGGCCGCACCGCACCCGCAGACGCACGACCAGGAAGCAGGCACCTGATGGACACCGCAGAGATCCGACGCCGGTTCGTGGCGCACTTCGAGCGCGCCGCGCACACGCCGGTGCCGTCGGCCTCGCTGCTGCTCGACGACCCCAACCTGCTGTTCGTCAACGCCGGGATGGTGCCGTTCAAGCCGTTCTTCCTGGGGCAGGAGACGCCGCCGTACGACCGCGCGACGAGCGTGCAGAAGTGCGTGCGCACCCCTGACATCGAGGACGTCGGCAAGACCACCCGGCACGGCACCTTCTTCGAGATGTGCGGCAACTTCTCCTTCGGCGACTACTTCAAGGAAGGCGCCATCGAGCTGGCCTGGGACCTGGTCACCAAGTCCGTCGCCGACGGCGGGTTCGGGCTGGAGGAGGGCCGGCTGTGGCCCTCGGTGCTCGCCGGTGACGAGGAGGCCCTGGCGCTGTGGATGAAGGTCACCGGGCTGCCGGCCGACCGCATCGTCCAGCTCGGGCCCAAGGAGAACTACTGGTCCATGGGCGTGCCCGGCCCCGGCGGACCCTGCTCGGAGATCCTCTACGACCGCGGGCCGGCGTACGGGCCCGAGGCCGACTGGGCCGCGATGGGCCCGCAGATGGCCACCGAGCTCGAGGACCGCTACCTCGAGATCTGGAACCTCGTCTTCATGCAGGACGAGCTCAGCGCCGTGCGGTCGAAGGAGGACTTCGACATCGCGGGCTCGCTGCCGCAGAAGAACATCGACACCGGCATGGGTCTCGAGCGCGTCGCCTACCTGCTCCAGGGCCGCGAGAACATGTACGAGATCGACGTGATGTTCCCGGTCATCGAGCGGGCCATGGAGCTCACCGGCAAGAAGTACGGCGCCGACCCGGGCGACGACGTGCGCCTGCGCGTCGTGGCCGACCACGTGCGCAGCTCGATGATGCTCATCGGCGACGGCGTGACGCCCGGCAACGAGGCCCGCGGCTACGTGCTGCGGCGGCTGCTGCGCCGCGCCGTGCGGTCCATGCGCCTGCTCGGGTACGACGACCCGGCGCTGCCCGAGCTGATGCCCGTCAGCCGCGACAAGATGGGCGAGACCTACACCGACCTGGTCTCCGACTGGGACCGCATCGCCCGTGTCGCGTACGCCGAAGAGGAGGCGTTCCGCAAGACGCTGCAGGCGGGCACGACCCGCTTCGACCTCGCGGCGTCGGAGGTCAAGGCGTCCGGGGGCACCACCATCCCCGGTGCGCAGGCCTTCCAGCTCCACGACACGTTCGGCTTCCCGATCGACCTGACCCTCGAGATGGCCTCCGAGGCCGGGCTGGGGGTCGACGAGGCCGGGTTCCGCGGGCTGATGGCCGAGCAGCGCGAGCAGGCCAAGGCCGACGCCAAGGCCAAGAAGGGCCAGCACGCCGACACCTCGGTCTACCGCGGCGTGCTCGACGAGCACGGCCCCACCGAGTGGCTGGCCTACGAGACCCTGGAGACCGAGTCGCGGCCTCTGGCGCTGCTCTCCGGCGGCGCGGCCGTCCCGGTGCTGGGCGAGGGCGAGGTCGGTGAGCTGGTGCTCGACCGCACGCCGTTCTACGCCGAGTCCGGCGGCCAGGTCGCCGACGCGGGCCAGATCACCTTCGACGGCGGCGTGCTCGAGGTCGTCGACGTGCAGCGCCCGGTCCGCGGGCTCGTGGTGCACCAGGTGCGGGTGCTCGAGGGCGAGCTGCCCGCCGACGCCCCGCTGCTGCACGCCCGCGTCGACCCCGAGTGGCGCACCGGCGCCCGCCAGGCCCACTCCGGCACCCACGTCGTGCACGCCGCGCTGCGCGAGGTGCTCGGTCCCAGCGCGCTGCAGTCGGGCTCCTACAACCGCCCCGGCTACCTGCGCCTCGACTTCGGGTGGACCACCGCGCTCAGCCCGGAGCAGGTCCACGACATCGAGCAGGTGTCCAACGAGGCGCTCCGCGCCGACCTGCCGGTCGGCTGGCAGTACATGACGCTGGCCGAGGCAAAGGAGTGGGGCGCGGTCGCGCTCTTCGGCGAGACCTACGACGCGACCAAGGTCCGGGTCGTCGAGATCGGCGGCCCCTGGTCGCGCGAGCTCTGCGGTGGAACCCACGTCGACCACGCCTCGCAGATCGGCACCGTCGTCGTCACCGGCGAGGCGTCGGTCGGCTCCGGCAACCGCCGCATCGAGGCCCACACGGGCGTCGAGGGCTTCGCCTACCTCGCGCGCGAGCGCGACGTCGTGCAGCAGCTCACCGGCCTGCTCAAGACCCAGCCCGGCGACCTCGTCGGCCGCGTCGGCGACCTGGTCGACCGGCTGCGCTCGGCCGAGAAGGAGCTCGAGCGGGTGCGCCTGCAGCAGCTGCTGGCCGGCGGCGCCGAGCTCGCCGCCGCGGCCACCGACGTCGACGGCGTGCGGGTCGTGGCCCACCGCGTCGACGGTGCCGGCGGCGGCGACGTGCGCACCCTCGCCCTCGACGTCCGGGGCCGGCTCACCGGCGACCAGCCGGCGGTCGTCGTCGTCATCGGCGCGGCCGACGGCAAGGTCTCCGTCGTCGCGGCCCTCAACGACGCCGCCCAGGCCCGCGGCCTGTCGGCCAACGAGCTCGTCCGCACCGTCGGCCCGTACGTCGGCGGCAAGGGCGGCGGCAAGGCCGACGTCGCCCAGGGCGGTGGCACCGACACCTCGCGCATCGACGAGGCGCTGGCTGCGGTGCACGCCGCGGTGCGGGGCGCGTGAGCCCGGTCGCATGAGGGAGGGCGCGTGAGGCGCGGGGTGCGGCTCGGGATCGACCCGGGCGACGCCCGCATCGGGGTCGCGCGCAGCGACCCGGCCGGGGTCCTCGCGACCCCCGTCGAGACCGTCCGGCGCGGCCCGGGCGACCTCAAGCGCATCCGGCGCATCCTCCGCGACCTCGACGAGGAGACCGGCGGGCTGGTGCTCGAGGTCGTCGTCGGGCTGCCCCGCTCGTTGTCCGGTGGGGAGGGCCCGGCGGCGGCCAAGGTGCGCGACTTCGCCGCCCGGCTCGCCACGTCGGCGACCCTGTCGACCGGGCCGGTCGGCGTACGCCTGGTCGACGAGCGGCTCACCACCGTCTCGGCGGAGGCTATGCTGCGCGACCGAGGCACCAAGGGCGCCGCTCGCCGTGCGGTGGTCGACCAGGCCGCCGCGGTCGTGATCCTGCAGCACGCCCTCGACACCGAACGTGCCACCGGAGTCCCGCCAGGGGAGCTCCTGCCGACGAAGGAGCCGGATGCCTGACCACGACGACCACGGGGACACCCACGGGTCGCCGCTCTTCGACGAGCCGGCGGCCGCGGCGCCCGCTCGTCCCCGGTCCTCGGGTGGACGGCGTCGCGGGCGACGCCGGTCGGGCTGCCTGCCGATCCTCGTCGTGCTCACGATCGTGGTCGTCGGTGGCTGGTTCTTCGTGCGCAGCATCGACCTGTCCAACCCCTTCGCCGACGGTCCGGCGGAGGACTTCCCGGGCCCGGGCTCGGGCGCGGTGACCTTCACGGTCTCGGCCGGCGACTCGATCTCGGTCCAGGCCCGCAACCTCGCCGACCTCGGTGTGGTCGCCTCCTCGGCGGCGTACGTCGAGGCGGCCGAGGCCGACGCCGCGGCGAGCACGATCCAGGAGGGCGTCTACCAGGTCCGGGAGGAGATGAAGGCCGCTGACGTGGTCGACCTCCTCGCCGGGGGCACGACCCGCGGCGCGTCCTTCACCTTCACCGCCGGCAAGACCGTCGACGAGATCGTCGGACTGCTGGTGCAGGACACCGACGTGACCCGCAAGCAGCTCAACGCCGCCCTGGCCGACCCGGCCGCGATCGGCCTCCCGGAGGCCGCCGAGGGCAGCGCCGAGGGCTACCTCTCGCCCGGCAGCTACGTCTTCTTCCCCGAGGACGACGCGGTCACGATCCTCTCGGCGATGGTGGCGCGCAGCGTGCAGACCTTCGACGAGGTCGGCCTCGCGGCGGCCGCCGAGCGCCTGGGCTACTCCGAGCACGACCTGGTGACCATCGCCAGCCTGGTGCAGGCCGAGGGCAGCCTGCTCGACGAGCCCGGCAAGGCCAAGATCGCCCGGGTCATCTACAACCGGCTCGAGATCCCCGGCAACCCCAGCGCCGGGTTCCTGCAGCTGGACGCCACGGTCAACTACGTCCTCGGCGAGAAGGTCGCCAAGCTCACCTTCGCCCAGATCGACGCGGTGGCCGACAGCCCCTACAACACCTACAAGACCAAGGGGCTGCCTCCGGGCCCGATCGCCACGCCGAGCGCCGACGCGCTCGAGGCCGCGCTCAACCCGGCCAAGGGTCCGTGGTTCTACTACGTGACGGTCAACCTGCGCACCGGCGAGACCAAGTTCGCGACCACGCCGGAGGAGTTCTCGGTCATCGAGGCCGAGTTCGACGAGTACTGCGCCACGCAGTCCGACCGCTGCTGAGCGAGCGGGACGACCTGCGGTGAGGTGTGCCGTGCTGGGCGACCCCATCGCCCACTCGCTGTCCCCGGTGCTGCACCGGGCGGCGTACGACGCGCTGGGGCTCGACTGGACCTACGACGCGGTCCGGGTCGGCTCGGGTGGGCTGTCGGCGTTCCTGGACTCGCTGGCCGAGGGGGAGTGGGGCGGGCTGTCGCTGACCATGCCGCTCAAGCGCGAGGTGCTCGCCCTGGTCGCCGAGCGCTCCGACCGGGTGCGGCTGGCCGGGGGCGCCAACACCGTCGTCCTGGGCGACGGGCCGCCCAGGCTCGACAACACCGACCTCCCGGGGGCCGCCGCCGCAGTGCGGGAGCGGTGGTCGGACCCGGTCGACACGGTGGCCGTGCTCGGCGCCGGGGCGACCGCCGCCTCGACCGGGCTGGCGCTGTGCGACCTCGGGGCCACGTCGGTGCGGCTGCTCGCCCGGTCGCCGGAGCGGGCGGCCGAGACCGCGGCCACGATCGCCGCCCACCCGTCCGGCCCGCGGGTCGAGGTCGGCCCGCTCGACGGCGACCAGCCCGTGGTGGCCGACGTGGTGGTCGCGACCGTGCCCGCCGCAGCGCAGTCGCCCGACCTGGTGCGGCGCTGCGACGGCGTACCGGTGGTCTTCGAGGTGGTCTACGACCCGTGGCCGACGCCGCTGGCCGCGGCCGCGCTGGCGTCGGGCCGGGTGCTCGTGGGCGGGCTCGACCTGCTGGTGCACCAAGCCGTGCTGCAGGTCGAGCTGTTCACGGGCCGGCCCGGACCGCTCGCGGCGATGCGGGCCGCCGGCGAGGCCGAGCTCGCGACGCGGGGCCGGTCGCGGTGAACGAGGTGCAGGGCGCGATCGCCGCCGCGGTGGTCTGCGCGGTGGCGGGCTACCTCGCCCCGCTGCTGGTCCGCCGGCTGCCCGAGCCACCGGAGAAGCCCGAGGAGGAGCAGAGCGCCGCCGAGCGCGCGGAGGGCCCCAAGGAGACCTACGCCGCCATCGCCGCACTGCCGTGGTTCGCGCCGACCGCGATGGTGGTCTCCGGCGTGGCCGGCGGGCTCGTCGGGTGGACGCTCGGGTGGTCGTGGGTGCTGCTCGTGGTCGTGCCCGTCGTGCCGGTGGCCGTGCTGCTCAGCGTGGTCGACCTGCGCACCCGGCTGCTGCCGGCGGTCGTGGTGTGGCCGACCTTCCTCTACGCGCTCGCGGCGGTCGTGCTGCACGGGCTGCTCGTCGCGACCGGGCACGACCTGCAGCGCGCGGCCATCGCGCTCGTGGTCGGCTACCTCTTCTACTTCGTGCTGTGGTTCGTGCACCCCTCGGGGCTCGGGTTCGGCGACGTCCGGCTCTCCGCCGTGCTGGCGCTGGTGCTCGGCTACCTCGGCTGGCCGCAGTTCATCGTCGGCATGTACGCCGGCTTCCTGCTCCTCGGGCTCCCGGGGCTGCTCCTCGCAGTGGCCAAGCGGCGCGCGTCGTACCTGAAGGTGCAGCTGCCGTTCGGGCCGTTCATGGCCGCCGGGGCCCTGCTCGGCATCGTGCTCGGGCCGCAGCTGCTGGGTCTCGCCGCGAGGTGACCGGCGCAGCGCTGTCGGTGCCGGGTGGGAGACTGGCGGCATGCTGCGCTGGTTGACCGCGGGTGAGTCCCACGGCCCCTCCCTGACCGCGATCCTCGAGGGCCTCCCCGCCCACGTCGAGGTGACGACGGCCGACGTCGCCGACTCCCTGGCCCGGCGGCGGCTGGGCTACGGGCGTGGCGCGCGGATGAAGTTCGAGCAGGACCAGGTGACGATCTCCGGCGGCGTCCGGCACGGCCGCACCCAGGGCGGCCCGATCGCGATCACCGTCGGCAACACCGAGTGGCCCAAGTGGGAGACGGTGATGGCCGCCGACCCGGTCGACCCCTCGCTGCTCAAGGACACCGGCCGCAACGCGCCCCTGACCCGCCCGCGCCCGGGCCACGCCGACCTCGCGGGCATGCAGAAGTACGACTTCGAGGAGGCCCGTCCGGTGCTGGAGCGGGCCTCGGCCCGCGAGACCGCGGCGCGCGTGGCGCTGGGCCGGGTGGCGTCCAACTTCCTCGACCAGGCCGTCGGCGCGCGCATCGTCTCCCACGTCATCGAGCTCGGCGGGGTGCGCGCCCCCGCGGGCCTGTGGCCCGAGGCCGACGACGTCGCCCGCCTCGACGACGACCCGGTGCGGTGCCTCGACCCCGAGGCCGCGGCCGCGATGGTCGCCCGCATCGACCAGGCCCACAAGGACGGCGACACCCTCGGCGGCGTCGTCGAGGTCGTCGTGCACGGCCTGCCGCCGGGCCTCGGCTCGCACGTGCACTGGGACCGCCGTCTCGACTCGCGGCTGGCCGGCGCCCTCATGGGCATCCAGGCCATCAAGGGCGTCGAGGTCGGCGACGGGTTCGAGCTCGCCGCCACCCCGGGCTCCCTCGCCCACGACGAGATCGTGCCCACCGACGACGGCATCCGCCGCGTCTCCGGGCGGTCCGGCGGCACCGAGGGCGGCATGACGACCGGTGAGGTGCTGCGCGTCCGGGCCGCGATGAAGCCCATCGCGACCGTGCCGCGCGCGCTGCGCACCGTCGACGTCGCCACCGGTGAGGAGGCCGTGGCCCACCACCAGCGCTCCGACGTGTGCGCCGTCCCCGCCGCCGGCATCGTCGCGGAGGCCATGGTCGCCCTGGTGCTCGCCGACGCCGTGGTGGAGAAGTTCGGCGGCGACTCGGTGGGGGAGACCCGACGCAACTGCACGTCGTACCTCGAGGCGCTGAGGTACCGGTGACCGGTCCTGGCGCGGGCACCGGTCCGCGGGCCGTGCTCGTCGGGCCGATGGGCGCGGGCAAGACCACCGTGGCCCGGGTGCTGGCGCAGCGGTGGGGCGTCGCGGTGCGCGACACCGACGCCGACGTCGAGGCGACCGAGGGCCGCAGCATCTCCGACATCTTCGTCGAGTCCGGCGAGGCCCACTTCCGCGCGCTGGAGCGCGCGGCCGTCGCGGCGGCCGTCGCCGAGCACGACGGCGTGCTGTCGCTCGGGGGCGGGGCCGTGCTCGACGCCGACACGCGCGACGTGCTCGCCGGCCACCGGGTCGTCTTCCTGCGCGTCGGCCTGTCCGAGGCCGTCAAGCGCGTCGGGCTCGGCGCCGGCCGCCCGCTGCTGTTCGGCAACGTGCGGGCTCAGATCAAGGCCACGCTCGAGCAGCGCGAGCCGGTCTACACGTCGGTGGCCACCGTGGTCGTCGACACCGACGAGGCGACCCCCGACGAGGTCGCCGACCGCATCGAGGAGGCGCTGGCATGAGCGAGCCCGACACCGACCACCCGGAGGAGTCCGTGCTGCACGTCGGCGGCGCGTCGCCGTACGACGTCGTGGTGGGGCACCACCTCGCCGACCACCTGCCCGGCATGGTCGGCGACGCCCTGCGGGTCGCGCTCGTCGTGCCCGACGCGCTCGAGGAGCTCGTCGACGACGTCGTCGCCCCGCTGGTCGAGAGCATGCCCGAGCGCGACGTGACCGTGCTCGCGGTGCCCGACGGCGAGGAGGCCAAGACGGCCGAGGTCGCCAACGCGTGCTGGGAGGCGCTGGGGGAGGAAGGGTTCACCCGCTCCGACGTGGTCGTCACGCTCGGCGGCGGGGCGACCACCGACCTCGGCGGCTTCGTGGCCGCCTCGTGGCTGCGCGGCGTGCGCGTGGTGCACGTGCCGACCACCCTGCTGGCCATGGTCGACGCGGCCGTCGGCGGCAAGACCGGCATCAACACCGAGGCCGGCAAGAACCTCGTCGGCGCCTTCCACGAGCCCGCCGGCGTGCTCTGCGACCTGTCGCTGCTCGAGACGCTGCCCCGCGACGAGCTGGTCGCCGGCCTCGGCGAGGTCGTCAAGTGCGGCTTCATCGCCGACCCCGAGATCCTGCGGCTCGTCGAGACCACCGACCCCGCCGACCTCGTGCCGTCCTCGCCCGTGCTGCGCGAGCTGGTCGAGCGGGCGGTGCAGGTCAAGATCGACGTGGTCGTCGCCGACCTCAAGGAGACCGGCGGCTCGTCCGGGTCCGGGCACCCCGGGCGCGAGGCCCTCAACTACGGCCACACCCTCGCCCACGCCATCGAGCGGGCCGAGGACTACGGCATCCGCCACGGCGAGGCTGTCGCCGTCGGCTGCGTCTTCGTCGCCGAGCTCGCCCACCGGGCCGCCGGGCTCCCGGCCGAGCTGGTCGACCGCCACCGGGCCGCGTTCGCGCGGGTCGGCCTGCCCACGTCGTACGCCGGGGCGTCGTTCGAGGACCTCCTGGCCACGATGCGGGTCGACAAGAAGTCGCGTGGCGCCACGCTGCGGTTCGTGGTGCTCGACGACGTGGGCGCCCCCCGCATCCTCTCCGGCCCGTCGGAGGAGCACCTGCGGGCGGCGTACGAGGCGATCGCGTGAGCGGCACGCGCCGGTGAGGGCGCTGGTCCTCAACGGTCCCAACCTCGGCCGGCTCGGGCGACGACAGCCGGAGATCTACGGCCGCACGACCCACGCCGAGCTCGCGGCCCGGTGCGTGGAGTGGGGCGCGGCCCTCGGACTCGAGGTCGAGGTGCGCCAGACCAACCACGAGGGCGACTTGCTCGACTGGCTCAACGCCGCCGCCGACGACGCCACCCCGGTCGTGCTCAACGCCGCGGCCTGGACCCACTACTCCTACGCGTTGTGGGACGCCTGCGCCCAGCTGACCGCCCCGCTCGTCGAGGTCCACATCTCCGACCCCACCCAGCGCCCCGAGGTCTTCCGCCACACCTCCGTCGTCACCCCCCACGCCGCCCAGGTCATCGCCGGCCACGGCGTCGACGGATACCGCCTCGCCCTGCAGGCCCTCGCGGAGCACGTCCGGAGCGGTCCAGGGGGATAGTGCGTCACCCAGTCAACGTCTGGCGTCTCTCGGACGTTGACACAGTGACGCACTATCCCGACGTACGCCTCTGTCGTGGAGGTGTCCACAGGGTGCGGTCCTCTGTGTCCCCTCCACAGGTCAGGTGGGCGCCGGATTGGAGTTCGCTAGCCGCGCGCACGGTGGCTCGGCGTGGAGGAACGAGGAGCATGGAAGCCGACCTGCGAGCGGCCGCATGACCTGACGTGGCCGATCAGGGTCGGCCGCCGCAGCACCGACCCGACGTGGCGGGTGGCGTCTGGTCCCACCTTCGAGCGCGTCGGTCGCGGGCTCTACGTCCCGGCCGGCCGCGCCCGCACGCCCGAGCAACGTGCGGTCGATGCCGCCGCCCGCCTCGCCGGGGACGGATCGCACGGTCACGTCACCGGTTGGGCGAGCCTGCGCTGGCGCGGTGCGGCGTACTTCGACGGCCTGGACTCCGCGGGTCAGCACGAGGTCCCGGTGCAGGTCACCTTCCCCGGGCACCGCAACTGCCGGGCCTGGGACGGCGTGGTGGTGTCGCGACGCTCGATCGGGCCGGAGGAGGCCGAGGTGGTCGACGGGCTGCCGTGCACCACGGTGGCGCGGTCGTTGTTCGACGAGGTGGTGCGTCGCGACGAGCTCTGGTCAGGTGTCCAGGCGGTCTGCATGGCCGCAGCTGCCGGCCTGATCTCCACCTGGCTGTTCGCGCGGTACGCCGGTGAGTGCCACAGCAGGTTGGGTGCGCCGCTCGTGCGCGAGGTCGTGTCCTTATCGGCCGACGAGTTCCTCTCACCACGGGAACCGTGGCTGTGGCTGGTCTGGCAGCTGGTGGCCGGCCTCGAACCGCCCCTGGTCAACCATCCGGTGTACACGCCTGACGGATCGCTCCTCGGCGTCCCCGACCTCTTCGACCCGGTGCTCGGTCTCGCCGCGGAGTACGACGGGGAGATCCACCGCGGGCGGGCTCGCCACCGCCGCGACGTGGTGCGGGCCGAGAGGTTCCGCGACCACGGGGTCCACCTGGTGCAGGTGGTCGCCGGCGACACCCGGCGCGAGGCTGCGTCCCGCATCCTGCAGGTGCGAGGGCGCGCTGTCGCCGCGTCCGGCCGAGCCGCCCGCTGGACGGTCGAGCGCCCCGCTTGGGACCCCGCGCCCGAGACCCTCGACTCCTACCTCGAGCGGACCGGCCAGGCAGAGCGACTGGCGGTCTGGTGAGCCGCGCGGTCGATAGTGCGTCACTCCATCAACGTTTCCGAGGCTCGGAAGGTTGATGGGGTGACGCAGTATCCGCGCTGTCGCGGCGGGCTTTCGCGGGGCGGGGAGGGGGATGGATAGACTCGGGGGCTGTTGCCCGGGGAGTGCCGCGACGACGCCCGACGGCGTACGACGCGAACGGCCGGGCCGTCCCAGCGCCGGGGCCTCGCGCCCGGCGACCACCCGAACCGAAGGCTGACCCGCGCGCAATGGCTACCACCAACGACCTGAAGAACGGCATGGTCCTCAACCTCGAGGGCCAGCTCTGGGCCGTCGTCGAGTTCCAGCACGTCAAGCCGGGCAAGGGCCCCGCGTTCGTGCGGACCAAGCTGAAGAACGTCGAGTCCAACAAGACCGTCGACAAGACCTTCAACGCCGGCACCAAGGTCGAGACCGCCACGGTCGACCGCAGCACGATGCAGTACCTCTACAACGACGGCACGTCCTACGTGTTCATGGACACCGGCACCTACGAGCAGATCGAGATCGCGCCCGAGATCGTCGGCAACGCCGCCAACTTCCTGCTCGAGAACCAGGAGGCCGTGGTCGCGCAGAACGACGGCCGGGTGCTCTTCATCGAGATGCCGGCCTCGGTCGAGCTCGAGATCACCTTCACCGAGCCCGGCCTCGCCGGCGACAGCGCCACCGGCCGCACCAAGCCGGCCACGCTGGAGACCGGCCACGAGATCCAGGTCCCGCTGTTCATCAACCAGGGCGAGAAGGTCAAGGTCGACACCCGCGACTCGTCGTACATGGGTCGCGTCAAGTCCTGATGTCAGCCCGTTCCAAGGCCCGCAAGCGGGCGCTCGACGTGCTGTACGCCGCCGACCTGCGCGGTGAGTCGGCCGTCGAGGCCCTCGAGCGGGTCCAGGCGGCGGGCGACGCGCCGCCCAACCCCTACACCGCGGTCCTCGTCCGCGGGGTGGCCGAGCAGCGCGAGCGCATCGACGAGCTGCTGCGCGAGCACTCCACCGGCTGGACCGTCGAGCGGATGCCCGCGGTCGACCGCAACGTGCTGCGCCTCGGCGTCTGGGAGCTCCTGTGGGCCGATGACGTGCCGGGCCCGGTCGCGGTCAGCGAGGCCATGGCGCTGGTCCAGGAGCTCTCGACCGACGAGTCGCCGCAGTTCGTCAACGGCGTCCTCGGCGCGATCCAGCGCGCCCACCCCGGCGTGGGCTGAGGGCTGTCCCCGGGCGCTGCCATGCTGGCGCCCATGAGCGAGCACGAGGACAGCCAGCAGCCCGACCCGTACGACGCCGTCGTGGTCGGTCTCGGCCCCGGCGGGGAGGCGCTGGCCACGGCGCTGGCCAAGGCCGGCCGCCGGGTGCTCGCCGTCGACAAGCACCTCGTCGGCGGTGAGTGCCCCTACTACGGCTGCATCCCGTCCAAGATGATGCTCCGCGCCGCCGACGCGCTGGCCGAGGCCCGCCGCGCCGACACGCTGGCCGGCGACGTCAGCGTCACCGCCTCCTGGGCCCCGGTGGCCCGCCGGGTCAGCGAGGAGGCCACCGCGGGCTGGGACGACACCGCCGCCGTACGCCGCCTCGAGGACGCCGGCGCCGAGGTGCTGCACGGGGTGGCGCGGCTCGCCGGCCCGGGCCGCGTCACGGTCACGACGCCCGACGGGGCGACGCGGGAGGTGGCGGCGACCGACGTCGTGCTCAACCCCGGCACCCGGCCCGCGGCGCCGCCCGTCGACGGGCTCGAGGGCACGCCCTACTGGACCAACCGCGACGCCCTGAAGGCCACCGAGGTGCCGGGCTCCCTGGTCGTCCTCGGTGGTGGGCCGATCGGCTGCGAGCTGGCCCAGGTCTTCGCGCGCTTCGGTGTGCGGGTCACGCTGCTGCAGCGCGGCGACCGACTGCTGCCCGGCGACGAGCCGGAGGCCGCGGCGATCCTCCAGGACGCCCTCGTCGCCGACGGGGTCCGGGTCGTGACCGGCGCCGAGACCCGCCGGGTGACCCACGCCGACGGCACCTTCACCGTCGAGGTCGGCGAGGAAGTGCTGCACGCCGACCGGCTGCTCGTCGCCGCGGGCCGCACCCCCAACCTCGACGACGTCGGGCTCGACACCGTCGGGCTCGACCCGTCGGCACGCACGATCGAGGTCGACGACCACCAGCGGGTCACCGGTCCCGACGGCGCGGTCCGGGGCCTGTGGGCGATCGGCGACGTGACGGGCAAGGGCGCGTTCACGCACGTCTCGATGTACCAGTCCGGCATCGCCCAGCGCGCCCTGCTCGGCGAGGACGGCCACCCGGCCAGCTACCACGCGCTGCCCCACGTCACCTTCACCGACCCCGAGGTCGCGGGTGTCGGCATGACCGAGCAGCAGGCCCGCGACGCCGGGCTCACGGTGCGGGTGGGCAGCACGCCGCTCGAGCAGTCCTCCCGCGGCTTCACCCACGGGCCCGGCGCCACCGGCACCATCAAGGTCGTCGAGGACGCCGACCGCGGCGTGCTCGTCGGGGCGACCGTCGTCGGCCCGGCGGGCGGCGAGATCGTCGGTGCGCTGGCCGTCGCGGTCCACGCGGCCGTGCCGGTCGAGGTGCTGCGGACGATGATCTACGCCTACCCGACCTTCCACCGCGCCATCGAGACCGCGCTCGGCGAGCTGGCGTGAGCGCGGCCGCCACGTCCGACGACGTCGTCGACAAGATTGCCCAGGTCGGCCTCGTCGCCTTCGGGGTCGTCCACCTGGTGCTCGGCTGGCTGGTGGTCACCCTGGCCCTCGGCGACCGCGAGGGCTCGGCCAGCACCACCGGCGCGATGCGCCAGCTCGACGAGCAGCCGCTCGGCGGGGCGCTGGTGTGGGCCGTGTCCCTGGGGATGTTCCTCCTCGTGGTCTGGCAGGCCGTCGAGGCCTGGACCGACGACGAGACCAAGGACCGCCTCGTCCACGCCGGACGGGCGGTCGTGTACGCCGTCATCGGGGTCAGCGGCGTGCGGGTGGCCACCGGCTCCGGCGGCGGGGGCGGCACCGACAGCATGACGGCCCGGCTCATGGACGCCCCGGGTGGCCAGCTCTTCGTCGGCGCCGTGGGGCTCGGCGTGGTCGCGGTCGGGGGCGCGCTGCTGTGGCAGGCCTGGACCGAGTCCTACCTCGACCACCTCGACGGCCGGGGCCGCAGCGGGGACGCGGGTCGCGCCTACCGGGTGCTCGCCCGGGTCGGCCACGTCGCCAAGGGGCTCGCGCTCGGCGCGGTCGGCGTCCTGTTCGGCTACGCCGCGGCCACCCACGACGCCAAGAAGTCCGGTGGGGTCGACCAGGCGCTGCGCCAGGTGCTCGACCAGTCGGGCGGGCCCGTGGTCGTCGGCCTCCTCGGCCTCGGCTTCGCGGCCTTCGGCGTCTACTGCTTCGCCTGGTCACGCCACCTGTCCCGCTGACCGCCCGGAGCGACGTCGCGCCTGGTCCAGACCGGGTTTGGGCGCCGGGTCACCCCGGGCAGGTGGTCCGGGTCGCTCCGCCACCTCCTAGGGTCGGGGCGTCCCGTCTCGGAGGAGATCCATGAGCCAGACCCCCACGCCCGACGAGCAGCCCGGTGACGCCGACGACCGGCTCCGCACGCCCGACGAGGTCGCCGAGCGGACCCGCGAGCGCGACCCGCTGAACGACCCCCTCGTCGACCCCCTCAGCGACCCGCTCGGTGCGCCCGCCCCGGCCACCTGGGAGCTCGACCCGCCGGCCGAGCCCGTCGGTCCGTCGTCGGGGGCGGAGGGCACCGATCCCTGGGGCCGCCTCGACGACCCGCTCCTCGACCCGGTGCCGGGCTTCGTCGAGCCCCCGCCCGGCCTGGTGACCCCACCCGCCGGGCCGCCGCCCGGCGTCGCCCCGCCGGCCGGGCCCCCACCGAGCAGCCCGCCCAGCAGCCCACCGAGCAGCCCGCCGCCGTCCTACGCCGTGCCCCCGGCCGGCCCGCCCGCGGCGCCTCCGAGCGGACCGCCCGTCGGTCCGCCGGCGAGCCCGCCGCCGGCGTACCCGCCCGTCGCCGCCGCCCCGCCCCAGCAGGCACCCGCGCAGGGGCCGCAGCAGGCGGCCCCGCCGGCTCCGACGCAGGCCCCCGCGCCGGCCCAGGAGCCCAAGCGCTTCATGACGGCCACCGACTTCCTCGACCGTCGCGACGGCCAGCGCGAGCAGGGCCCGGCGACGTGGGGCTGGCGCGGCCGCGTCCGCCGCTGGTCCGGTGGGCTGGTCAAGCCGGCGATGGGTCCGAAGGAGCAGGCCTACGAGCGCGACCGCGCGATCATCCAGCGCGACTTCGACGGCCCGCGCACGATCGCCTTCATCAACCCCAAGGGCGGCGCGGCCAAGACGACCGGCGTGCTGGCCGCGGGCTACACGTTCGGCACCGTCCGCGGCGGCGGCGTCATCGCCTGGGACAACAACGAGACCCGCGGCACCCTCGGCATCCGCGGCACCCGCGGCGCCCACCGCAACACGACCCGCGAGCTGCTCGAGGACCTCGACCGCTTCCGCACCGTCGACCAGTCGCGCATCGGCGACCTGGGCTCGTTCGTGCGCACCCAGGGCGACGCCCACTTCGACGTGCTCGCCTCCGACGAGCGGCCCGACGTCACCGGCATGATCAAGGCCGACGACTTCCGCGAGGTCCACAAGCTGCTGGAGCGCTTCTACCGGATCATCCTCGTCGACACCGGCAACAACATGCGCGCCGAGAACTGGCTGGCCGCCGCCGAGGCCGCCGACCTGCTCGTCGTCACCAGCACCGTGCGCGAGGACACCGGCTACAGCGGGCTGTGGATGCTCGACGCGCTGCAGGACGCCGGCCTCGACAACCTCAAGTACAAGTGCGTCACCGTGCTGTCGGACCCCTCGCCGCAGGTCGACCAGAAGCTGGCCGCCGACCTCGTCCAGGTCTACGAGCAGCGCACCCGCGGCGTGCACCGGGTGCCGTACGACGCCGCGCTGGTCGCGGGCGGCGTGGTGCCCTACAGCCAGCTCTCGGAGGAGACCCGGATGTCGTGGCTGCGCGCCTGCGCGGCCATGGCCGACGCCCTCTGAGCGGAATCCTCGGCGCGCCGGCGCCGTTGTGACCTCCATGCGAGCAGTCGTCTACTCCGAGAACGGTCCGTCCTCCGTCCTGCGGCTCGAGGAGCTGCCCGACCCCACGCCGGGGCCCGGCGAGGTGGTCGTGCGTCTGGTCCGCGCGGGGGTCAACCCGACGGACTGGAAGTTCCGGGCCGGGATGATGCCCAAGGCCCACGAGGTCGTGGCGCCGGGCCAGGACGGCGCCGGGACGGTGGAGGCCGTCGGTGACGGCGTCACCGGTCTCACCGTCGGCGACCGGGTGTGGCTGCGCATGGTGCAGCACGGTCGCCCCATCGGCACGGCGAGCGAGCTCGTCGTCGTCCCGGCCGAGCTGGCCGCGCCGCTGCCCGACGACGCGTCGTACGACCTCGGTGCGGCGCTGGGCGTGCCCGCCGTGACCGCTCACCGGGCGCTGACGCTCGACGAGCGCCGCCTCGAGCCCGGGTCGTACGCCGGCCGGACGGTGCTCGTGCAGGGTGGGGCCGGCGCGGTCGGCAACGCCGCGATCCAGCTGGCCGTGTGGGCCGGGGCCACCGTGGTCACCACGGTCAGCAGCGACGAGAAGGCCGCCCTCGCCCGCGCCGCCGGCGCCCACCACGTCGTCGACTACAAGCGTGAGGACGTCGTGGCCCGGGTGCTCGAGGTGGCGCCCGACGGCGTCGACCTCGTCGTCGAGGTCGCCCCGGCGGTCAACCTCGCGCAGGACCTCGAGCTGGTCGCCCAGGGCGCCACGATCGCCTTCTACGCCAACGACGGCGGCGACGAGGCCACGCTCCCGCTGCGCCCGAGCTTCTCCAAGAACCTGCGACTGCAGGGCGTGCTGCTCTACACCGTCCCCGCCGAGCGGCTGCAGGCCGCGGCCGACGACGTCACCGCCGCCGTGGCCGCGGGTGCGCTGCGGGCAGGGGAGGACGCCGGCGTGCCGCTGCACCACTTCCCGCTCGCCGAGACCGCGGCCGCGCACGACGCGGTCGAGGGCGGCGCGGTCGGCAAGGTGCTCATCGACCTCGCCTGACGGCGGGCTCCGGGTCGAGGACTCAGTCGTCCTTGTGGGCACCCCACCCGTGCCAGCGCTCGACGACGATCCGGGCGCTGGTGCGCGGGCTCTCCTGGTCGGGGTAGTCGCTGCCCCGGTAGTGGCGGCTGAGCCGGTTGATGTCGGCGAGACCCTCGTCGGCGGTCAGGCCGTCGATGCGGCCGACGATCGAGACGTGGGTGTACCAGTCGTCGGCGTCGGTCACGGTCAGCGCGATCCGGGGGTCGCGGCGCAGGTGCTTGAGACGGACACGGGTGTCGTCCATGTTGACCAGGATGCGGTCGTCGTCCTCGAGCAGGTACCACGTCGCGACGCTCACGGGCGCGCCGTCGGAGCGGAGGGTCGCGACCACCGAGGGGTTGGGCTTGCGGAGCATCGCGCGGACGTCGTCGGGGAAGGGCAGGTCGGCCATGACCCCCAACCTACAGAGGCTCAGGACCCGCCCAGCAGACCCCGACGGGCGTCCTCGAGACCCTTCTCGTCGCCCGCGGCGCCGGTCCCGGTGACGTCGCCCGTGGCGACCCGGCGGGCGAAGTAGTCGGCCTGCACCGCCCACCGGAAGCGCAGCATGGTCGCCAGGTGCGGCAGGTCGGGTGCCGCCGCGCCGCCCGCCCCGGCGTACGACGCCACCAGGGGCTCCGCGGCGTCGAGCCCGCCGAGGTACATCACGGCCGAGACGACGTCGTACAGGAGCGGGCCGGCCAGCGCGCTGGCCCAGTCGATGAGGGCGGTCGACCCGTCGGCGCAGCGCAGGAAGGCCTCGGGCGCCGGGTCGCCGTGGGCCACGCCCGTCACGAGGGGCCCGAGAGCCTCCACCGCGGCGAGGGCACCGACCACCGCGGCCCGCAGGTCGGCCTGGTCGGGGCGGTCGGCGAGGTGCGGTCCGTCGGGCTCGACCCAGGGCCAGCGCAGGCCGAGGACCAGGTCCTGGCCGGCGGTCGCCGCGTGCACCCGGGCGAGCGTGGCGCCCACGACAGCCGCGTCGTCGGGTCCCGACCCGTCGAGGGGCTCGCCCTCCACGCGGTGGAGCAGCACCATCGAGCCGCCCTCGACCAGCAGCACCCGGTCACCGCCGACCATCTCGAGCGGCGCGCCGGTCGCCACCCCGGAGGTCTCCGCGAGCGCCGCGGCCGCGACCCCGGCGGCCAGGGAGCCGACGGCGTCGTCGGCGACCCACTTCGCGACGTACCGACGGGTCGACGGGCCGACGTCGGTGGTCACCCACCACGTGCGGCTGTCCATGCCGGCCGTCGGGCCCTCGTGGGGCTCGAGGACCGTGTCGACCAGTCCCCAGCGCTCGCGCAGCACGGCCTCGACGTCCACGGGACGCACGATAGGGTCGGGCCGATCGACATCCTTTAACGAGCCGTCCCGTGAGGCGGAGAAGGAGGTCCGGGCGTGACCGTCCAGCCCGCCCAGCCTGGTGCCCAGCCCCCCGAGGGCCGAGTCGTCCTCGACGCCCGTGACATCGCCCGGGCCCTCACCCGCATCGCCCACGAGATCCTCGAGCGCAACAAGGGTGCGGGCGAGCTGGTGCTCCTCGGCATCCCGAGCCGCGGCGTCCCGCTGGCCCGCCGGATCGCGTCCCGCATCCGCGACGTGGAGGGCGTCGAGGTGCCGGTCGGGGCGCTCGACGTGACGATGTACCGCGACGACCTGCGCCGCCACCCCGCGCGCAGCCCGCAGCCGACCGACGTACCGCCCGGCGGCGTCGACGGCCGCACCGTGGTGCTCGTCGACGACGTCCTCTACTCCGGACGCACGGTGCGCTCGGCGCTCGACGCGCTCAACGACCTCGGCCGCCCCGACGTGGTGCGGCTCGCGGTCCTGGTCGACCGCGGCCACCGCGAGCTGCCCATCCGGGCCGACCACGTCGGCAAGAACCTCCCCAGCGCCCGCACCGAGCGGGTCATGGTGCGCCTGGACGAGCTCGACGACGTCGAGGGGGTCTGGATCTCCTGATGCGCAAGCACCTGCTCTCCATCGACGACGTCAGCGCCGACGACGCCGCCACCCTGTTCGCGACCGCGGCCGAGATGCACGACGTGCAGCGCCGCCAGGTCAAGAAGCTGCCCGCGCTGCGCGGCCGCACGGTCATCAACCTGTTCTTCGAGGACTCCACCCGCACCCGGTCGAGCTTCGAGATCGCCGGCAAGTGGCTCAGTGCCGACACCATCAACATCACCGGCAAGGGCAGCTCGGCCAGCAAGGGCGAGAGCCTGCGCGACACCGTGCTCACCATCGCCGCGATGGGCGTCGACGCCCTCGTCATGCGCCACCCGGCCAGCGGGGCCGCGCTGCAGGTCAGCCAGTGGGTCGACGCGGCCGTGCTCAACGCCGGCGACGGCACCCACGAGCACCCCTCGCAGGCGCTGCTCGACGCCTACACGCTCCAGCAGCGGCTCGGCTCCCTCGAGGGCCGGCACGTCGCCGTCGTCGGCGACCTCACCCACAGCCGGGTCTTCCGCAGCAACGTCAAGCTGCTCACCAAGCTGGGCGCCCAGGTGACCGTCGTCGCCCCGCCCACCCTGATGCCCAGCGGCGTCGGCGCCTGGTCGGCCGCGGCCGGGTTCGCGACGTCGTACGACCTCGACGAGGTGCTGCCGAAGGCCGACGCGGTGATGATGCTGCGGGTCCAGCGGGAGCGGATGAGCGGCGGGTACTTCCCCAGCGCCCGGGAGTACACCGTCGGCTACGGCCTGACCCGCGACCGGCTGCGGCTGCTCGGACCCGACGTGCCGATCTGCCACCCCGGCCCGATGAACCGCGGCCTCGAGATCGCCGCCGACGCCGCCGACGCGGCCCAGTCCGTCGTGCTCGACCAGGTCTCGGCCGGCGTCGCGGTGCGGATGGCCATCCTCTACCACCTGCTCGCCGGCGAGGAGACCGACTGATGAGCGAGACCATCCTGGTCCGGGGCGCCCGCCCGTACGGCGACGAGCCGGCTGACCTGCTGCTGCGCGACGGCGTGGTGGCCGAGGTCGGGCCCGGCCTGGACGCGCCGGCGGGGGCCCGGGTCGTCGACGCCGACGGCCTGGTCGCGCTGCCCGGGCTCGTCGACCTGCACACCCACCTGCGCGAGCCCGGCCGGGAGGACGCCGAGACCGTGCTCACCGGGTCGCGGGCGGCCGCGGTGGGCGGGTTCACCGCGGTCCTGGCCATGGCCAACACCTCGCCCGTCACCGACACCGCCGAGGCCGCCGAGCGGGTGCACGACCTGGGCCGGACCGCCGGGCTCGTCGACGTGCACCCGGTCGGGGCGGTCACCCGCGGCCTGGCGGGGGAGGAGCTCGCCGAGCTCGGGCTCATGCACCGCTCCCGGGCGCGAGTCTCGGTCTTCTCCGACGACGGCCGGTGCGTGGCCGACGCCCGCGTGATGCGGCGTGCGCTGGAGTACGTCAGGGCGTTCGGTGGCGTCGTCTCCCAGCACGCCCAGGACCCCTCCCTGGCCGGTCCGGCGTCGTGCTGCCACGAGGGCGAGCTGTCCGGCCGCCTCGGCCTGCCCGGCTGGCCCGGCGTCGCCGAGGAGGTCGTCGTGGCCCGTGACGTCATGCTGGCCCGGCACACCGGCTCCCGCGTGCACGTCGCGCACGCCTCGACCGCCGGCACCGTGGAGGTGCTGCGTTGGGCCAAGGGCCTCGGCATCGACGTCACCGCCGAGGTCACCCCGCACCACCTGCTCCTCACCACCGACCTGCTCGAGGGCTACGACCCGACCTACAAGGTCAACCCGCCGCTGCGGCCGCAGGAGGACGTCGAGGCGCTCCGCGCGGCGCTGGCCGACGGCACCATCGACGCCGTGGCCACCGACCACGCTCCGCACGCCCGGCACGACAAGGAGCACGCCTTCGTCGACGCGGCGTTCGGCATGCTCGGGCTCGAGACCGCGCTGCCGGTGGTGGCCCACGTGATGGTCGAGTCGGGCCTCATGGGCTGGGCCGACGTCGCCCGGGTGATGTCCACCGCGCCGGCCCGCATCGCCGGCCTCGACGACCAGGGGCAGGGACTCGGGGTCGGGGCGCCGGCCAACGTCGTCCTCGTCGACCCCGCCACCCCGCTCGTCGTCGACCGCGACGCCTCGGTCTCGCTCTCGCGCAACAACCCCTGGCACGGCCGCACCCTCGGCGCGTCCGTCGTCGCGACGTTCCTGCGCGGCGTGCCCACGGTGCTCGACGGGACGCTGGCCTGACGGTGGCTGCGGTCCTGGCAGATTCTCCGGTGAACCGGAGGATCTCCCACTCCTGACGGGGAACTCCCCACCAGGAGTGGGAGATCGGTACCCGGAGTCGGCGCCCCCGGCTGGCGGCGGCCGGGACTAGGTTGACGGACGTGGTGGACGACCGGGGCGCGGCGCTGCAGCGCCTGCTGGCCGATCCGCCCGACCTGCCCGTCGCCGCGGGCCTCGACCCCCTCGCCGACGCCGTACGACGACGGGGCGCGGCGGTCGTGCAGGCGCCACCGGGCTCGGGCAAGACGACGCTGGTCCCGCCGGCCGTGGTGCTCGCGGCGGGTGGGGGTCGGGTGGTGGTGACGCAGCCCCGGCGGATCGCGGCCCGGGCCGCCGCGGTCCGGCTGGCGCAGCTGCTCGGCGAGCCCGTCGGCCGCACGGCCGGCTACACCGTCCGCGGCGACCGGCGGGCCGGCGACGACACCCTGGTCGAGATGGTCACCCCCGGGGTGCTGCTGCGCCGGCTCCAGCGCGACCCCGACCTCCCGGGGGTCGCCGCGGTGGTCCTCGACGAGGTGCACGAGCGGGCATTGGACTCCGACCTGGTGCTCGCGCTCCTGGTCGACGTGCGGCGGCACCTGCGCGAGGACCTCCGGCTCGTGGCGATGTCGGCGACGCTGGAGGCGGAGCGGTTCGCTGCGCTCCTCGACGACGCGCCGGTCGTCACCGTCCCGGGGGCGCTGCACCCGGTCGAGCGCCGGTGGGCTCCGCCGCCCCCCGGCGTCCTGGCCCGCGACGACCGCGGGGTGACGCCGGCGTTCCTCGACCACGTGGCCGCCACGGTCCGCCGGGCCCTGGCCGAGCAGCCGGGCGACGTGCTCGTGTTCGTGCCCGGGGTGGGGGAGGTCGGCCAGGTCGTCCGGCGCCTGCGGTCGACCGGCGGTCGCGGGGTCGACGTGCTCGAGCTGCACGGCCGCCTCGACGCGGCCGACCAGGACCGCGCCCTGACCGCCCCGACCGGCCGCCGCCGCGTCGTGGTGTCGACCAGCGTCGCCGAGTCCTCCCTCACCGTCCCCGGCGTCCGGTCCGTCGTCGACGCCGGGCTGGCCCGCCGCCCGCAGACCGACCACCGGCGCGGCCTGGCCGGGCTCGTCACGACCCGGGTGAGCCGGGCTGCGGCCGACCAGCGGGCCGGCCGCGCCGGCCGCGAGGCGCCGGGCGCGGCCTACCGCTGCTGGTCCGAGGCCGACCACGCCCACCTGGCCGAGCACCCCGAGCCGGAGGTCGCCACGGCCGACCTCGCCGGGTTCGCCCTCGAGCTGGCCGTGTGGGGGAGCCCCGACGGGACGGACCTCGCCCTGCCCACCCCGCCGCCACACGCCGCCCTCGACACCGCCCGCGACACCCTGCTCGCCCTCGGCGCCGTCGACGACCACGGCGTCGTCACCGACCGCGGCCGAGCCATGGCCCGGGTGCCGGCCGACCCGCGGCTGGCCCGCGCCCTGCTCGACGGCGCCCCCCTCGTCGGTGCCCGCCGGGCCGCCCGGGTCGTGGCCCTGCTCGCCGAGGACGTGCGACCCCCCGGCGGAGACCTGGCCGCCGCCCTGCGGACGACGGGCCCGTGGCGCGAGACCGCCCGGCGGCTCGAGCGGCTCGTCCCGCCGACCGGGGGCGAGCCGGGACCGACCGACGACCAGGCCGTCGGTGTCGTCGTCGCCCTGGCCCACCCGAGCCGACTGGCCCGGCTCCGCCGACCGGGCGGGACGGCGTACGCGACCGTCGGCGGCACCGGTGCCGTGCTCCCACCGGGCTCGCCGCTGCTCGGCACGCCGTGGCTCGCCGTCGCCGACGCCGACCGCCGCCCGGGGGATCGCGACGCCACCATCCGCAGTGCCGCGCCCGTCGACGAGGACTTCGCGCTGGAGGCCGCGGCGGCCCTCCTCGTCGAGGCCGACGAGGTCGCCTGGCGCGACGGCCGGGTCACCGCCCGGCGGGTCACCCGCCTCGGGGCGATCGAGCTGTCCGCGGCGCCCGTCGCGCACCCCGACCCGGCCGCCGTGGCTGGCGCCGTCGCCGACGCCCTGCGCCGCGACGGCCTGGGCGTGCTGCGCTGGACCGACGCGGCGACCTCGCTGCGGCAGCGGCTCGGCTTCCTGCACCGCACCCTGGGCGCTCCCTGGCCCGACGTCGGCGACGAGGCCCTGCTCGACCGGGCGCCCGAGTGGCTCGGCGGCCAGGACCCCCGCCGGGTCGACGTGCTGCAGGCCCTGCGCGGGCTCCTGCCCTGGCCCGCGGCCACCCGCCTCGACGAGCTCGCCCCCGAGCGGATCGCCGTGCCCAGCGGCTCGGCCGTCCGCGTCGACTACGCGGCGGACCCGCCCGTGCTCGCGGTCAAGGTGCAGGAGGTCTTCGGCCTGGCCGAGACGCCCCGGCTGGCCGAGGGTCGTGTGCCGGTCGTGCTGCACCTGCTCTCGCCCGCGCGCCGGCCGGCCGCGGTGACCTCCGACCTGGCGTCGTTCTGGCGCACCGGCTACCCCCAGGTCCGCGCCGACCTGCGTGGCCGCTACCCCAAGCACGCCTGGCCCGAGGACCCGCTGTCCGCGCCGCCGACGCGCGGCACCGCCCGGCTGCGCCGCTGATAGGGTCTGACCCGGCTCGATCCATCCTTTAAGCACCGTCCCGTGAGGCGGAGAAGGAGGTACGGCGTGCCTGCGCATGCCCCGGCGATCCTCGTCCTCGAGGACGGTCGCACCTTCCGCGGCGACTCCTACGGCGCCGAGGGGGAGACCTTCGGCGAAGCCGTCTTCAACACCGGCATGACCGGCTACCAGGAGACGCTGACCGACCCGTCCTACCACTGCCAGGTCGTCGTCATGACGGCCCCGCACATCGGCAACACCGGCGTCAACGACGAGGACGACGAGTCCTCGCGCTTCTGGGTCGCCGGGTACGTCGTCCGTGACCCCGCCCGGGTCACCTCCAGCTGGCGCAGCCGCCGCAGCCTCGACGACGAGCTGCGCGCCCAAGGCGTCGTCGGCATCTCCGGCGTCGACACCCGCGCCCTGACCCGCCACCTGCGCGAGCGCGGCGCCATGCGGGTCGCCATCTCCACCGCGCCGACCGACGTGGCCGACCCGACCGCCCTGCTCGCGCGGGTGCGCGACGCCGGCGCGATGCCCGGCTCCGAGCTGGCCTCGGAGGTCTCCACCACCGAGACCTACGTCGTCCCCGCACACCCCGGACCCTGGGGCGAGAAGAAGCACACCGTCGTCGCCCTCGACCTCGGCATCAAGACCATGACGCCGCGCCGGATGGCCGAGCGCGGCTGCGAGGTGCACGTCGTCCCGGCGACCGCCTCGCTGGAGGAGATCACCGCGCTCCGGCCCGACGGGCTCTTCTACTCCAACGGCCCCGGCGACCCCGCGGCCACGACGCACCAGGTCGAGGTGCTCCAGGGGGCCCTGGCCCAGGGCCTGCCCTACTTCGGCATCTGCTTCGGCAACCAGCTCTTCGGCCGCGCCCTCGGGTTCGGCACCTACAAGCTCAAGTACGGCCACCGCGGCATCAACCAGCCGGTCATGGACCGCACCACGGGCAAGGTCGAGGTGACCGCCCACAACCACGGGTTCGCCGTGGACGCCCCGCTCGACGCGCCCACCACGACGCCGTACGGCGAGGCGAGCGTGAGCCACGTGTGCCTCAACGACGACGTGGTCGAGGGCCTCGAGCTGCGTGACGCCGCGGGCCGCCTGACGGGCTTCTCGGTCCAGTACCACCCCGAGGCCGCCGCCGGCCCGCACGACGCGGCGTACCTGTTCGACCGCTTCATCGACCTGATGTCCGGCTCGCGTGGTCTCGAGACAGGCGCCGGCGCGCCTTCCTCGACCACCGTGGGGGAGGAGAACGCCTGATGCCCAAGCGCACCGACATCCAGAGCGTCCTGGTCATCGGCTCCGGCCCGATCGTCATCGGCCAGGCCTGCGAGTTCGACTACTCCGGCACCCAGGCCTGCCGGGTGCTCAAGGAGGAGGGCCTGCGGGTCGTCCTGGTCAACTCCAACCCGGCCACGATCATGACCGACCCGGAGTTCGCCGACGCGACCTACGTCGAGCCCATCACCACCGAGTACCTCGAGGCGGTCATCGCCCACGAGCGCCCCGACGCGCTGCTGCCGACCCTGGGCGGCCAGACCGCGCTCAACGCCGCCATCGGCCTGCACGAGGCGGGCGTGCTGGAGAAGTACGGCGTCGAGATGATCGGCGCCAGCTTCGAGGCCATCCACCGCGGCGAGAACCGGGAGAAGTTCAACGCCATCGTCGACAAGGTCGGCGGCGAGGTCGCCCGCAGCCGCATCTGCCACACGATCGAGGACTGCGAGGCCGCGGTCGCCGAGCTCGGCTACCCCGCGGTCGTGCGGCCGTCGTTCACCATGGGCGGCACCGGGTCGGGCATCGCCTACGGCCCCGACGACCTGCACCGCATCGCCGGCGCCGGCCTGGCCGCCAGCCCCACCACCGAGGTGCTGATCGAGGAGTCGATCATCGGGTGGAAGGAGTACGAGCTGGAGGTGATGCGCGACAAGGCCGACAACGTCGTCATCGTCTGCTCCATCGAGAACCTCGACCCGATGGGCGTCCACACCGGCGACTCGATCACCGTCGCGCCTGCCATGACGCTCACCGACCGCGAGTACCAGCACCTGCGCGACCTGGCCATCGGCATCATCCGCGAGGTCGGTGTCGACACCGGCGGCTGCAACATCCAGTACGCCGTCAACCCGGCCGACGGCCGCGTCATCGTCATCGAGATGAACCCCCGCGTCTCGCGCTCGAGCGCGCTGGCCTCCAAGGCCACCGGGTTCCCGATCGCCAAGATCGCGGCCAAGGTCGCGGTCGGCTACACCCTCGACGAGATCCGCAACGACATCACCCAGGAGACCCCGGCGTCGTTCGAGCCCACGCTCGACTACGTCGTGGTCAAGGTGCCGCGGTTCGCCTTCGAGAAGTTCCCCGGCGCCGACCCCGTGCTGACCACCCACATGAAGTCGGTGGGCGAGGCCATGGCCATCGGCCGCAGCTTCACCGAGGCGCTGCAGAAGGCGCTGCGCTCCCTGGAGAGCAAGGACGCGCCGTTCGACTGGCACCAGGAGTGGGTCGACCTCGACAAGGCCGCGCTGCTGCAGGAGATCGCGGTCCCGCACGACGGCCGGCTGAAGAAGGTCATGGACGCCCTGCGCGCCGGCGCCACGGCGCAGGAGGTCTTCGAGGCCACCCGCATCGACCCCTGGTACGTCGACCAGCTGGCCCTCATCAACGAGGTCGCCGCCGAGGTCACCGCCGCACCCGAGCTGACGCCCGACCTGCTGCGCCGGGCCAAGCGGCACGGCTTCTCCGACGCCCAGATCGGCAAGATCCGCGGCATGACGCCCGACGTCGTCCGCGGCGTCCGGCACGCGCTCGGCATCCGGCCGGTCTACAAGACCGTCGACACCTGCGCCGCCGAGTTCGCCGCGCGCACGCCCTACCACTACTCCTCCTACGACGAGGAGACCGAGGTCGCGCCGCGCGAGCGGCCCGCGGTGATCATCCTGGGCTCCGGTCCCAACCGCATCGGCCAGGGCATCGAATTCGACTACTCCTGCGTCCACGCCTCGCTGGCCCTCAGCCACAGCAAGGGCGGCGCCGGCTACGAGACCGTCATGGTCAACTGCAACCCCGAGACGGTCTCGACCGACTACGACACCTCCGACCGGCTCTACTTCGAGCCGCTCACGCTCGAGGACGTCCTCGAGGTCGTGCACGCCGAGCAGCAGGCCGGCCCGGTGGCCGGCGTCATCTGCCAGCTCGGCGGCCAGACGCCGCTCGGCCTGGCCCAGGGCCTGGCCGCAGCCGGCGTGCCGATCGTCGGCACCTCGCCCGACGCCATCGACCTCGCCGAGGACCGCGGGCTGTTCGGCCGCGTCCTGGCCGAGGCCGGTCTCGTCGCCCCCCAGCACGGCACCGCCACCTCGGTCGACGAGGCGGCCCGCGTGGCGGCCGAGATCGGCTACCCGGTGCTCGTGCGGCCGTCGTACGTGCTCGGCGGGCGCGGCATGGTCATCGTGTACGGCGAGGACACGCTGCGCGTCTACCTCGAGAAGTACGTCGCCGCCGGGCTCATCAGCCGGGAGGCGCCGGTGCTGGTCGACCGGTTCGTCGACGACGCCGTCGAGGTCGACGTCGACGCGCTCTTCGACGGCGAGGAGCTCTTCCTGGGCGGCGTCATGGAGCACATCGAGGAGGCCGGCATCCACTCCGGTGACTCCTCGTGCGCCCTGCCGCCGATCACCCTGGGCGCCCACGAGATCGGCCGCATCCGCGAGGCCACCGAGGCCATCGCCCGGGGCGTCGGCGTGCGCGGGCTCATCAACATCCAGTTCGCCCTCGGCTCCGACATCCTCTACGTGCTCGAGGCCAACCCGCGCGCCTCGCGCACGGTGCCGTTCGTCTCCAAGGCCACCGCGACGCCGCTGGCCAAGGCCGCGGCCCGGGTGATGCTGGGGGAGTCGATCGCCGACCTGCGCGCCCTCGGGCTGCTGCCCGCCACCGGCGACGGCGGCGCGCTGCCGGCCGACCAGCCGATCGCGGTCAAGGAGGCGGTGATGCCGTTCAACCGGTTCCGCACCCCCGACGGCCAGCAGGTCGACACCGTGCTCGGCCCGGAGATGAAGTCGACCGGCGAGGTCATGGGCCTCGACCGCGACTTCGGCACCGCGTTCAGCAAGAGCCAGGCCGCGGCGTTCGGCCCGCTGCCCACCAGCGGCCGGGTCTTCGTCTCCATGGCCAACCGCGACAAGCGGTCGATGATCTTCCCGGTCAAGGTGCTGCGCGACCTCGGCTTCGAGGTGCTGGCCACCCAGGGCACGGCCGAGGTGCTGCGCCGCAACGGCGTGGAGTGCACCGTGGTGCGCAAGCAGCACGAGGGTGCCGGGCCCCACGGCGAGAAGACCACCGTGCAGCTCATCCACGACGGCGAGATCGACCTCATCGTCAACACGCCGTACGGCGCGGGCAGCGGCGGCAACGTCCGGCTCGACGGCTACGAGATCCGCACCGCGGCCGTCATGGCCAACGTCCCGTGCATCACCACGGTGCAGGGGCTCGGCGCGGCCGTGCAGGGCATCGAGGCGCGCCGGCGGGGCGAGATCGGGGTCCGGTCGCTGCAGGACTGGGCCGCGACCCTGCGGGCCTGAGACGCGACGACGAGGACGACGGGACGGGAGCCGGGCATGAGCGTCTACCAGCGGGTGTTCGAGCACGGCTTCCGCCGTCTCGACGCCGAGCGGGCCCACGAGCTCGGCTTCCGGGCGATCCGGGCGGTGCCGACCCGCGGGCCGGTCGCGACCCGGCTCCGCCCGCGCGGCACGCCGCTGCGGGCGATGGGCCTGACCTTCCCGCACCCGCTGGGCCTGGCCGCCGGGTTCGACAAGAACGCCGCCGGCATCGACGCCCTCGGCGCCCTCGGCTTCGGGCACGTCGAGGTCGGCACGGTCACCGGCCAGGCGCAGCCCGGCAACCCCCAGCCGCGGTTGTTCCGCCTCGTCGCCGACCGCGCCGTGGTCAACCGGATGGGGTTCAACAACGACGGCGCCGAGGCGGTGGCCGCCCGGCTGGCCGCCCGCGGTCGCCGTCCGGCCGGTCCGGTGCTGGGCGTCAACATCGGCAAGACCAAGGTCGTCCCCGAGGACGACGAGGCCGCCGTGCTCGACGACTACGCCCTGTCCACGCGGCTGCTCGCGCCGCACGCCGACTACCTCGTGGTCAACGTGTCCTCGCCCAACACCCCCGGGCTCCGGTCCCTGCAGGCCGTGGAGCGGCTCGGCCCGCTGCTGGGGCACGTGCGTCGGGTGGCCGACGACGCCACACCGGGCACCCGCGACCGGCTGCCGCTGCTGGTGAAGATCGCCCCCGACCTCGCCGACGCCGACGTGCTCGCCGTGGCCGACCTCGCGCTCGAGCTGCGCCTGGACGGCATCGTGGCCACCAACACCACGATCGGCCGCGGTGGCCTGCGCTCCCACCCCTCGCAGGTGGCCGAGGTGGGCGCCGGTGGCCTGTCCGGCCGACCGCTGACCGCGCGTGCGACCGACGTCGTACGGATGCTGCGGGAGCGTGTGGGGCCCGACCTGGCCCTCGTCGGCGTCGGCGGCATCAGCACCGTCGACGACGCCCGCGAGCGGCTCGAGGCCGGCGCCGACCTGCTGCAGGCCTACACGGCGTTCATCTACGAGGGGCCGCTGTGGCCCCGCCGCATCGCGAAGGGACTGGGTTGATGGCGTACGGCGACTACCAGATCGAGCTCTACCTCGGCAGCCTCGGCGGCTCACTGCCCCAGCAGCCGTTCTCCTACCCCGAGCTGGAGCAGCACGCGCTGGCGACGCTGACGCCGGAGCTGCGCAGCTACGTCGCCGGTGGGGCCGGCAACGAGCAGACCGCCCGCGACAACGCGGCGGCGTTCGACGACTGGGCGCTGGTGCCACGGATGCTGCGGGCCAGCGAGCAGCGCGACCTGTCGATCGAGCTGTTCGGCAAGCGCCTCCCGTCGCCGCTGCTGATGGCGCCGGTCGGCGTGCTCGGCATCTGCTCGCCCGACCAGCACGGCGACGTCCACGGCGCCGAGGCCGCGGCCGCCACCGGGGTGCCGTTCATCGGCTCGACCCTGATGAGCGACCCCGTCGAGGACGTGCTGCCCGCCACCGGCGACACGCCGGCCTGGTTCCAGCTCTACACGCCCAAGAACCGCGACCTGGCCGCCAGCTTCGTCTCCCGGGCCGAGGCCGCGGGCGCCGAGGCCCTCGTCGTCACGCTCGACACCTGGGTGCCGGGCTGGCGCCCGCGCGACCTGGCCTCGGGCAACTTCCCGCAGCTACGGGGCAAGGCCCTGGCCAACTACACCTCCGACCCGGTCTTCCGCGAGCTCGTCGGCCCCGACCCCGACATCGGCACCATCGTGATGACGTGGGTGGGCCTGTTCGGCCACCCGGTCACCTGGGACGACCTGGCCTGGCTGCGGTCGCTGACCGACCTGCCCCTGGTGCTCAAGGGCATCTGCCACCCCGACGACGCCCGCCGCGCCCTCGACGAGGGTGCCGACGGCATCTACTGCTCCAACCACGGCGGCCGCCAGGCCAACGGTGGGGGAGCGGCCCTGACCTGGCTGCCCGAGGTGGTCGACGCCGTGGCCGGCCGCGCGCCGGTCGTCTTCGACTCCGGTGTCCGCACCGGTGCCGACGTCGTCAAGGCGCTCGCCCTCGGTGCGACGGCGGTCGCCGTCGGCCGGCCCTACGTCTACGGCCTCGCCCACGGCGGCGTCCCCGGTGCGGTGCACGTGCTGCGCTCGATCCTCGCCGAGGCCGACCTGCTGATGGCCGTCGACGGCTACCCGACCGTCGCCGACCTCAGCCGCGACGCGCTGCGCAGGCTCCGGTGACGGCGGGGGCGACGTTCGGCGAGCGGTTCGTGGCGGCGGTCGCCGACCGCGGACCGTTCTGCGTCGGCATCGACCCCCACGCCGGGCTGCTGCGCGACTGGGGCCTCGACGACACCCCGGCCGGCCTCGAGCGGTTCGCCCTCACGGTCGTCGAGGCCGTGGCCCCGCTGTGCGCGCTGGTCAAGCCGCAGTCGGCGTTCTACGAGCGCCACGGCTCACGCGGCGTCGCCGTGCTCGAGCGGGTCGTGGCGGAGTCCCGCGCCACCGGGGCGCTGGTGCTCATGGACGCCAAGCGCGGCGACATCGGCTCCACCTCCGCGGCGTACGCCGAGGCCTACCTCGACCCCGCGAGCCCCCTCGGCTCCGACGCGGTCACCGTGAGCCCCTACCTCGGCTTCGGGTCGCTGGACCCGTTCGTCGACGCCGCGCGCACCCACGGCGGGGGCCTGTTCGTGCTCGCCCTCACCTCCAACCCCGAGGGCCCCGAGGTCCAGCACGCCGTCGTGGTCGACGGCGCGGGCGGCGTGACCGGCGAACGGGTGGCCGACCGCGTCCTGGCCCACCTGCGCCGCCTCAACGACGGGGCACGGCCGCTCGGCTCCTTCGGCGCGGTCGTCGGGGCGACCATCGGCGACACCGGTGCCGACTTCTCCTTCAACGGCCCCGTCCTCGCTCCCGGGTACGGCGCCCAGGGCGGCACCTCGGCCGACGTGCGCCGCATCTTCGGCCCCGCCGCCGCGCACGTCGCCCCCAGCTCCTCGCGCGAGGTGCTGCGCGCCGGTCCCGACCTGGACGCCATGCGCGACGCCGTGCGCCGCGCCAACGACGACCTGCGGCTCCCGTGAGGCGCGCCCTCGCCGCCGCCCTCGCGGTCGCAGCCCTGGTCGGGCTGCTGTCCGCCTGCGGCGAGGACGACCCCTTCGAGCGCTACTGCGACGTCGTGCGCGAGGAGCAGGCCGGCCTGACCCGCGACCTCGGGGACGCCGGCACGGCCGGCCTCCTGCCGGCCCTGCCGGCCTTCGAGCGGCTCGAGGACGCCGCCCCCGACGACATCGCCGACGACTGGTCGGTCATCACCCAGCGCCTCACCGGCCTGGCCGACGCGCTCGACGACGCCGGGGTCGACCCCTCGACGTACGACGCCACCGACCCGCCGGCCGACACGACCCCCGAGCAGCGCGAGGCCATCGGCCTCGCCGCCGGCGCCGTGGCCACCGAGGAGGTCCGCGAGGCCCTCGGCGTCGTCCAGCAGCAGGCCCGCGACGTGTGCGGCACGGAGCTCACGCTGTCCTGACTGTTCCTGCGGGGCTGGTGGTGCAGGGCTGGTGACCCGGGGTGGGTCGGGTGGCCGCGCGCGTGGCAGGCCGCGTCTCGTGTCCCGTGCCCGGCGCGCCGCCGCTGGCGCGGCCACCCGCCCCACCAGCACCAGCCACCCCACTCCTGGCAGGGATCTCCCACTCCCGGTCGGTAACTACCCGTCAGGAGTGGGAGTTGCGTCGCAGGAGTGTCGCGGGTCTGACGGATGGGGCGGCCGCGCCAGCGGCGGCGCGGGCGGAGCCCGTGCCGTTGAGCGCGCCGTCAGTCGATCGGGCGAGGCTCCGGGTCAAGGACCGCGAAGCGGCCGGCGAAGCCGGCGCCGCAGGCGTCCTTGACCGGAGACCCGATCGACCACGCGCGCGGCCGCCCGCACCAGCCCCGCAGACCGGCTGCAGCGCGTGGTCTCGAGACAGGCCGCCAGGCGGCCTTCCTCGACCACCGTGTGTTCCGGCCCGCCACACCAGACCACCGGCGGGACGGACCACGGGCGCGGCCGCCGCCCACACCGACCACCAGAGCGCCACCAGACGACACCAGCCCCACCACCAGCCCCACCCGGCTCGGCCACCACCGCCTGCCGTTGTGGCTCCCCGAGCGGGGTCGCTACTGTGACCCAGCGCTGCGGGCTCCCTCCGCAGCGCGTTGCACCCACCCACCCGAAGGACCCCTCGCCCGTGGCACTGCCCCCGCTGACACCCGAACAGCGCCAGGCGGCGTTGCAGAAGGCCGCCGCCTCGCGACGTGAGCGGGCCGAGGTGAAGAACCGGCTCAAGAACTCCGGTGCCTCGATCATCGACGTCGTCCACGAGGGCCAGACCAACGAGGTCATCGGCAAGATGCGCGTGGTCGAGCTCCTGCAGTCGATGCCCGGGCTGGGCAAGGTGCGCGCCCGCCAGGTGATGGAGCGGCTCGGCATCGCGGAGTCCCGGCGGGTCCGCGGGCTCGGCACCAAGCAGATCGCCGCCCTGGCCAAGGAGTTCGCGGCGGAGTGAGTCGTCTCGTCGTGCTCGCCGGCCCCACCGCGGTCGGCAAGGGCACCGTCGCCGCCGCCGTGCGCGAGCGGCACCCCGACGTGTGGATCTCGGTGTCCGCCACCACCCGCAAGCCCCGGCCCGGCGAGGTCGACGGGGTGCACTACCACTTCGTCGACGACGCCGAGTTCGACCGGCTCGTGGCCGAGGGCGAGCTGCTCGAGTGGGCCGTGGTCCACAAGGCCGCCCGCTACGGCACGCCGCGCGGCCCGGTCGTCGCCTCCCTGGCCGCCGGCCGACCCTCGATGCTCGAGATCGACCTCCAAGGTGCCCGGCAGGTGCGCCGGACCATGCCCGAGGCGCTGTTCGTCTTCCTCAAGCCGCCGTCGTGGGACGAGCTCGTCCGCCGGCTCGTCGGCCGCGGCACCGAGACCGAGGAGGAGCGCGAGCGGCGGCTCGCCACCGCCCGCGACGAGCTGGCGGCGGAGTCGGAGTTCGACAGGACGGTCGTCAACCACGAAGTTCATGAGGCAGCCGACGAGTTGGTAGCCTTGATGATGCTCGGTTGATCCATCCCTCCGAGCTCTCTATCGCTAGCGAGGCTCACGCGTGTCTGCGCCCAACATCGACGCCGTCGGGGTCACCAACCCCTCGATCGACGACCTCCTGACCAAGACCGACAGCAAGTACAAGCTGGTCCTCTACAGCGCCAAGCGCGCCCGGCAGATCAACGCCTACTACTCCCAGCTCGGCGAGGGCCTGCTGGAGTACGTCGGCCCGCTGGTCGACACCCACGTCCAGGAGAAGCCGCTCTCGATCGCGCTGCGCGAGATCGCCGACGACAAGCTGACCTGCGAGGACATCGACCCGGCCGAGCTGGCCGCCGAGGAGGCCGCCGCCCAGGCCGCGGCCACCGACGCCGCGCCGGCCGGCGAGTGACGATCCCGCCGCACCAGGTCCTCTGCTGACCACCGAGCACCACGACGAGGCCGCGACCCCCACGGGGGCGCGGCCCGTCGTCGTCCCGGCCGCAGGTGGAGACCGGGCCGACGGCCCCGGCCGCCCGAGGGTCGTCCTCGGCGTCGGCGGCGGCATCGCGGCGTACAAGGCCTGCGAGCTGCTGCGCCGGTTCACCGAGTCCGGCCACGACGTGACCGTCGTGCCGACCGCCTCGGCCCTGCAGTTCGTCGGCGCGCCCACCTGGGCTGCTCTCTCGGGCCGGCCGGTGGCCGACGACGTGTGGACCGGGGTCCACGAGGTGCCCCACGTGCGCATCGGCCAGCAGGCCGACCTCGTGGTCGTCGCCCCCTGCACCGCCGACCTGCTGGCCAAGGCCGCCCACGGCCTGGCCGACGACCTGCTCACCAACACCCTGCTCACCGCTCGCTGCCCGGTCGTCCTCGCGCCCGCGATGCACACCGAGATGTGGGAGCACCCCGCCACCCGCGCCAACGTCGAGACGCTGCGCTCGCGTGGTGTCGTCGTGGTCGAGCCCGCCTCGGGCCGGCTCACCGGCGCCGACACGGGCAAGGGCCGGCTGCCCGACCCGGCCGAGCTGTTCGAGGTGGCCTCCGACGTGCTCCTGCGCGGCCCGGTGGCGCCCGACCTCGCCGGTCGCCGGCTCGTCGTCTCCGCGGGCGGCACCCGCGAGCCCCTCGACCCGGTGCGGTTCCTCGGCAACCGGTCCTCGGGCCGCCAGGGGTACGCCCTGGCCCGGGCTGCGGTCGCCCGCGGCGCCGCGGTCACGCTCGTCGCGGCCAACGTCGACCTGCCCGACCCGGCCGGCGCCGACGTCGTCCGCGTCTCGACCACCGCCGAGCTGCACGACGCCGTGGTCGCCGCCGCGGCCACTGCCGACGCCGTGGTCATGGCCGCGGCTCCGGCCGACTTCCGGCCCGTCGCGGTCAGCGGAGCCAAGATCAAGAAGGCCGCCGACGGCTCGGCGCCCTCGATCGAGCTCGAGCAGAACCCCGACATCCTGCACGCGATCTCCCACGACCGGGCCCGGCCTGGTTCGGTGGTCGTGGGCTTCGCGGCCGAGACCGGCGACGAGACCGGCAGCGTGCTCGACCTGGCCCGGGCCAAGCTCGCCCGCAAGGGCTGCGACCTGCTCGTGGTCAACGACGTGAGCGGCGGGGCGGTCTTCGGCAGCCCCGACAACGAGGCGGTCGTGCTGGGGGCCGACGGCGGCGTCCGCGAGGTGCCCCGCGGCACCAAGGGCGCCCTGGCCCACGTCATCTGGGACGAGGTCGCCCGGCGATTCGCACCGTGAGACCGCCGTCCCGCATGCTGGGCGTTCTCTAGTCTTTCCCTGTTGTTTGACGCTGTCCCGAGTCCCCGGCTCCACCGAGCCGAACCCGTCTGATCGAGAGTGAGATCCACCGTGGCTGGACGCCTGTTCACCTCCGAGTCCGTGACCGAGGGTCACCCCGACAAGATCGCCGACCGGATCAGTGACACGGTCCTCGACTACTTCATCGAGAACGACGAGCAGATCGCCGACCTCCGCGTGGCCTGCGAGACCCTGCTGACCACCGGCCTGGTCGTCGTGGCCGGCGAGGTGCGCTCCACCGCCGCCCTGCCCGGCCCGCAGATCATCCGCGACGCGGTCAAGGAGATCGGCTACGACCACTCCGACAAGGGCTTCGACGGCGACACCTGCGCCGTGCAGTTCGCGGTCGGCGCCCAGTCCGCCGACATCGCCCAGGGCGTCGACCAGGGCCACGAGGCCCGCGTCGGCGAGTCCGTCGACGAGCTCGACCTGCGCGGGGCCGGCGACCAGGGGCTGATGTTCGGCTACGCCTGCGACGACACCGACGTCCTCATGCCGCTGCCGATCGTCATCGCCCAGCGCCTGGCCGAGAAGCTCACCGCGGTCCGCAAGGACGGCACGATGGCCAACCTGCGTCCCGACGGCAAGACCCAGGTCACGGTCGAGTACGACGAGGACGACCGCCCGGTCCGCATCGACACCGTGGTGCTCTCCACCCAGCACTCCGAGGACACCGACCTCGACAAGCTCGAGGCCGAGATCAAGCAGCACGTCATCGACCCCGTGCTCGCCACCTTCGAGCTGCCCTCCGAGGGCTACCGCCTCCTGGTCAACCCCACCGGCCGCTTCGTCACCGGTGGCCCCATGGGCGACGCCGGCCTGACCGGTCGCAAGATCATCGTCGACACCTACGGCGGCATGGCCCGCCACGGTGGCGGCGCCTTCTCCGGCAAGGACCCGTCGAAGGTCGACCGCTCGGCCGCCTACGCGATGCGCTGGGTCGCCAAGAACGTCGTCGCCGCGGGCCTGGCCCGCCGCTGCGAGGTCCAGGTCGCCTACGCCATCGGCAAGGCCCACCCCGTCGGCGTGTTCGTCCAGACCTTCGGCACCGGCGTCGTCTCCGACGAGAAGATCCAGGAGGCCGTGCTCGAGGTCTTCGACCTGCGCCCCGCCGCGATCCTGCGCGACCTCGACCTGCTCCGCCCGATCTACGCCAAGACCTCGGCCTACGGCCACTTCGGCCGCGAGCTGCCCGAGTTCACCTGGGAGAAGACCGACCGCGCCGACGCCCTCAAGGCCGCCGCGGGCGTCTGAACCCGCAGCCGCTCCACCAGCACCAGTGCCGAGCCGGCGCCCCGTCCGCGGGGTGCCGGCTCGCGGCGTCCCGGGGCACCCGTCCCGACCCTGTGGAGCGCCGCCCCGGACATCGGACCCCGCTGGTAGACAACAGGACGTGACCGAGCGCCCCCGCCGAGCAGGCCCACCCGAGGAGCAGCCCGAGCTGCTGCCCGGGCTGGTGCGCTCGACGGTCAAGCAGGCGCAGGCCAAGGCCCGCCAGACCCGCGCCCGCAAGGCCGCCGAGGCCGCCCTGGCCACCGAGCAGCCCGTGGCCCGGGTGCTCGTCGACGTGCCCCTGGCCCACCTCGACCGGCCCTTCGACTACGCCGTGCCGCAGGCAATGGCCGAGCAGGCCGTGCCCGGCGTCCGGGTCAAGGTCCGCTTCGCCGGCCAGGACGTCGACGGCTACCTGCTCGAGCGCGCCGACGCCACCGACCACGGCGGCCGCCTCGCTCCGCTGCGCCGCGTGGTGAGCCCCGAGCCGGTGCTGAGCCCCGCGGTGGCGGGCCTGGCCGCCGACGTCGCCGAGCGGTACGCCGGGACGCGCTCCGACGTGCTCCGCCTGGCCGTGCCGCCCCGGCACGCCACGACCGAGAAGCAGCCCAGCCCCCCGGAGCCGCCCACCGAGCTCCCCGAGGCGCCCGGCACCCCCGCCTGGTCCGGGTACGCCGCCGGCCCCGCCTACCTGGCCCACCTGGCCGACGGCGGCAGCCCCCGCGCGGTCTGGTCGGTCGCGCCGGGCGACGACTGGCCGGCGCTGGTCGCCGCCGCCGCGGCGGCCACCCTGCGGTCGGGCCGCGGCACCCTGGTCTGCGTCCCCGACGGCAAGGACGTCGCCCGGGTCGACGCCGCCCTGACCGCCGCTCTCGGCCCCGACCGGCACGTCACGCTCACCGCCGACGCCGGCCCCGCCCGGCGCTACCGCGACTTCCTCGCCGTCGCCCGCGGCACCCGCCGCGTCGTGGTCGGCACCCGCGCCGCGGCCTTCGCGCCGGTGCACGACCTGGGCCTCGTGGTCTGCTGGGACGACGGAGACGACCTGCACGCCGAGCCGCGGGCGCCGTACCCCCACACCCGCGAGGTGCTGCTCCTGCGGGCGGCCCGCGAGGACACCGCCGTGCTGGTCGGGGGCCTGAGCCGCAGCGTCGAGGCCGAGCACCTGGTCCGGGTCGGGTGGGCGCACGAGCTCCTCGCCCCGCGCGACCGGCTCCGCGCGACGGTCACCATCGCGGTGGCGGGCGCCAGCGACCGGATGCGCGAGCGCGACCCGAGCGGGTCCACCGCGCGCATCCCGAGCGAGGTCCACGGCGTGGTCAAGCAGGCCCTGGCCGAGGGTCCGGTGCTCGTGCAGACCCCGCGCGCCGGCTACGCCCTGGCGCTGGCCTGCGAGCGCTGCCGCACGCCCGCGCGGTGCGCCACCTGCGCCGGCCCGCTCGCCCTGACCTCGCCGACGACCCCGCCGGCCTGCCGCTGGTGCGCGACGCCGGCGACGGGCTGGCGCTGCCGCGAGTGCGGCGCCGGCGGCCTGCGGGCCCCCGTCCTGGGCGAGGCCCGCACCGCCGAGGAGCTCGGGCGCGCGTTCCCCGCCACCCGGGTCCGCACCTCGGCCGCCGGGTCGGTCCTGGCCGACGTGCCCGCCACCCCCGCGGTCGTCGTCGCGACCCCGGGGGCCGAGCCCGTCGCAGCCGGTGGGTACGCCGCCGTGGTGCTCCTCGACACCTGGTTGCTCCTGGGCCGCGACGACCTGCGCGCCGCCGAGGAGGCGCTGCGGCGCTGGAGCGGCGCGGTGGGACTCGTCCGTCCCGGCGGCCGGGCGATCGCGGTCGGCGACCCCGCCCACCCCGCCCTGCAGGCGCTGGTGCGCTGGGACCAGGCCGGCTTCGCCCGCCGCGAGGCCACCGAGCGCCGCGAGGCCCGGCTGCCGCCGACGACCCGGCTCGCCACGGTCACCGGCGAGCCCGGCGCGGTCGACGACGCCCTCACCCTGCTCGCGCCCCCGGCGCACGTCGAGGTCCTCGGCCCGGTGCCCACCGGCAGCGCGGGCCACGAGGGGGAGGAGCGCCTGGTCCTGCGCACCCCGTTCGCCCGCGGCGCCGACCTCTCCCGCTCGCTGGGCGAGCTGCAACGGGTCCGCAGCGCCCGCAAGCTCGACGCCGTCCGCGTCCGGGTCGACCCGGTCTCCCTGTGACCCGGTGCCGCGCCAGTACGCTGGGACGGCCTGCTCCCGACGTACCTCCGGAGGTCCGACCCCGTGGCGATCCAGCCCATCCGCCTCTTCGGTGACCCGGTGCTGCGCCGTCGCGCCGTCGAGGTCGTCGACTTCGACAAGGAGCTGCGCCAGCTGGTCGCCGACCTCACCGACACCATGCGCGACGCCCCCGGCGCGGGGCTCGCGGCGCCGCAGATCGGGGTCGGGCTCCGCGTCTTCACCTGGTACGTCGACGGCGAGGTCGGCCACCTCGTCAACCCCGACCTCACGCTGTCGACCGAGGTCCAGGAGGGCCCCGAGGGCTGCCTGTCGATCCCGGGCCTGACCTACGACTGCCGGCGGGCCCTGTCGGTGGTCGCGCGCGGCTTCGACGTGCACGGCGAGCCGGTGACCGTCGAGGGCTCGCAGCTGCTGGCGCGGGCCATCCAGCACGAGACCGACCACCTCGACGGCGTGCTCTTCCTCGACCGGCTCGACACCGAGGCCCGCAAGGCCGCGATGCGCGAGATCCGCGAGAGCGAGTGGTTCGGGCTGGCCGGGTCGGGTGCGCCCACGGTCAAGATCAGCCCCCACGCCACCCGCGGGCTCGGGATCTAGCCGTGCGCCTCGTCTTCGCCGGCACCCCCGAGGTCGCCGTGCCCGCCCTCGACGCCATCGTCGCCTCCCGCCACGACCTGGTGGGCGTGGTGACCCGTCCCGACGCCCCGGCCGGGCGCGGCCGCAGGCTGGTGGCCAGCCCCGTCGCCCAGCGCGCGGAGGCGCTCGGCGTACCCGTCCTCAAGCCCGAGCACCCCCGCGACCCCGAGTTCCAGGCCGAGCTGCGAGCCCTGGCGCCCGACTGCTGCCCGGTCGTGGCCTACGGCGCGCTGCTGCCGCAGTCGGCGCTCGACATCCCGCCGCACGGCTGGGTCAACCTGCACTTCTCCTGCCTGCCCGCGTGGCGGGGCGCGGCGCCGGTGCAGCACGCGATCTGGGCCGGCGACGAGGTCACCGGCGCGACGACGTTCCGGATCGTCAAGGCCATGGACGCCGGCCCCACGTTCGGCGTGATGACCGAGCGCATCCGGCCCACCGACACCGCCGGCGACCTGCTGGGCCGGCTGGCCGAGGGCGGGGCCGGGCTGCTGTTGGCCACGCTCGACCACCTCGAGGACGGCGACATCGAGGCCCGCGAGCAGCCCGCCGACGGCGTCTCGATGGCCCCCAAGATCACCGTCGAGGACGCCGAGGTCGACTGGCACGAACCCGCCGCCTCCGTCGACCGGCGGGTGCGCGCCTGCACACCGGCCCCCGGCGCGTGGACGACCCACGAGGGCGAGCGGCTCAAGCTCGGGCCCGTGGAGCCGACCGACGAGACCCTCGCCCCCGGCACCCTCGAGGTGCGCAAGCAGGAGGTGCTCGTCGGCACCGGCACGACGGCCGTCCGCCTGGGCGTTGTCAAGCCGTTCGGCAAGAAGCAGATGCCCGCGGCCGACTGGGCGCGCGGCACACGACTGGCCTCGGGCACCCCGCTCGGCGGCGCTGGGTGACGCCCGACCGCCCCGCCCGGCCCGACGACGTCGACGAGATCTGCGCCGCCCTGCCCGAGACCGAGCTGGGCACGTCGTGGGGCGACCGCCCCACCTGGAAGGTCCCCCGCGGGCCGAAGGGCAAGGGCTTCCTCCTCCGTCGCGCGCCGCACCCGACCGCGGTCGACCCCGACACGGGCGAGATGTACGACGACCTGCTGGTCGTCCAGACCCCCACCGAGGTCGAGAAGCACGCCCTGGTGGCCGACCCGGCCACCCCGTTCTTCACCATCCCGCACTTCGACCGCACCAGCGCCGTGCTGGTCCAGCAGTCGCGGCTGGGCGAGATCACCCGCGCCGAGCTGGCCGAGGTCATCACCGACGCCTGGGCGGCGATGGCGCCGAAGCGGCTCGTCCGCGAGCACCTCGCCGACCCCGGGGACGGGGGGACGACCGGTGGCTGAGCGTGGACGCCGGCGCCCCGCCGCGGCCGACCCGTCGCGCCGCGCCGCCTGGGAGGTCCTGAAGGCGGTCCGGGTCGACGACGCCTACGCCAACCTCGTGCTGCCGGCCGTCGTCGACCACTTCGGTCTCGACGCCCGCGACGCCGCGTTCGCGACCGAGCTGGCCTCCGGCACGCTGCGCTGGCGGGGCCTGTACGACGCCGTGCTGGCCGCCTGCGTCGACCGGCCGCTGAGCAAGGTGGAGGCCAAGGTGCTCGACGCGCTGCGCCTGGGCACCCACCAGCTGCTGGCCATGCGGGTGCCGACCCACGCCGCGATCAGCACCACCGTCGACCTGGTGCGCGCGGTCACCCACGACGGCGCGGCGGGCTTCGCCAACGCGGTGCTGCGCAAGGTCGCGGCCCGCGACCTCGAGGCGTGGACGGCCGAGGTCGCCCCTCCGGGCTCGCGCCGCCACCTGGAGGTCGCCCACAGCCACCCGGCCTGGGTCGTCGACGAGCTGCGCCGCGCGGTCGGCGACGACGAGCTCCCCGCGCTGCTGGCCGCCGACAACGTCGCGCCCCGCGTCACCCTCGTCGCCCGCCCCGGCCGTGCCACCCGCGACGAGCTGCCGGGCGAGCCGACCCGCTTCTCGCCGTACGGCGTGGTGCTGGAGGGTGGCCGGCCCTCGCAGGTGCCGGCCGTCGCCGAGGGCCGTGCCGGCGTCCAGGACGAGGGCTCGCAGCTCGTGGCGCTCGCCCTCGCCGCGGCGCCGCTCGACGGGCCCGACGAGCGCTGGGTCGACCTGTGCGCCGGTCCCGGCGGGAAGGCGGCCCTGCTCGCCGGCCTGGCCGACGAGCGCGGCGCCCGCCTGCTGGCCGTCGAGCGGGCCCCGCACCGAGCCGGTCTGGTGCGCCGGGCCCTGGCCGGCGCGGCCGGGGTCGCCGGGGTGGTCGCCGCCGACGGCACCCGCGCCCCGGTGCGACCCGGCACGGTCGACCGCGTGCTGGCCGACGTGCCCTGCACGGGCCTGGGCGCGCTGCGGCGGCGGCCCGAGTCGCGCTGGCGCCGCCGGCCCGACGACCTCCTCGAGCTGGTGCTGCTCCAGCGGGCCCTGCTCGGCAGCGCCCTCGACCTGCTGCGGCCGGGCGGTCTCGCCGTCTACGCCACGTGCAGCCCGGTGCTGGCCGAGACCTCCGGGGTCGTCGAGAGCGTCGTCTCGGGCCGCGACGACGTCGAGCTGGTCGACGCCACGGCCGGTCTGCCCGGCGCGGACGCGTGGCCCGACCTGGCCGGCCCCCTGCCCGGCACGGTGCAGCTGTGGCCGCACCGGCACGGCACCGACGCGATGTTCGTCGCCCTGGTCCGCCGCCGTCCCTGAGCGAGGGGTCAGTCGACGACGTGCCGCAGGTAGCGACCGGGGCCGTGGAGGAACGAACGCCAGTGCCGCACCAGCTCCAGGTCCTCCCACGCCGTGCGACGCAGTCCCCACTCGCCGACCTCGAGGACCGTGGCGCCCGGGAGCGCGGCCAGCACGGGTGAGTGCGTCGCGCACAGCACCTGGCCGCCCGCGGAGGCGACCTCGGCCAGCACCGAGACCAGCCCGAGGGTCGAGGAGAACGACAGCGCGGCCTCCGGCTCGTCGAGGCAGTAGAAGGCCGGGCTGTCGAACTTGGTGCGCAGGACCGCGAGGAAGGACTCCCCGTGGCTCATCGCGTGGTAGTCCGGGTCGCGCGGCCCGCGGTGGGAGTCCATGTAGGTGTACCAGCCGTGCATCGTCTCGGCGCGCAGGAAGAACCCCCACCGCGACGCCCCGATCCCGCGCTGCAGCCGCAGGGCCCGGCCGAGGTCGGACTCCGAGGGACGGGTGCGGTGCTCGCTGTACGTCGAGCCGCCCTCGGGCGAGAGGCCGAAGGCCATCGCGACCGCCTCGACCAGCGTTGACTTGCCGGACCCGTTCTCGCCGACCAGGAACGTCACGCCCGGGTCCAGGTCGAGGCCCTCGCGCTCGACCTGCGCCACGGCCGGGACAGAGAGCGGCCACCGGCCGGGCTCGAGGTCCTGCGACCCGACGTACTCGACGCGCACCACGGGCGGCTGGTCGAAGTCCATGAGCAGCCACACTAGGGTCGAGGGGTGGCGTCGAAGTCCCCGTCGGTCGAGATCGAGGTCGACGGCCGCGTCGTGCGGGTCTCCAACCCCGACCGGGTGTACTTCCCCGAGACCGGGGCGACCAAGAAGGACCTGGTCGACTACTACCTCGCGGTCGGCCCCGGCATCGTCAACGCCCTCTTCGAGCGACCGTGCATGCTGCACCGCTTCCCGACCGGGCTGACGGGGGAGAAGGTGCACCAGAAGCGGCTGCCACGCGGCGCCCCGGCCTGGGTGGAGACCGTGCGCCTGCACTTCCCCCGCTGGGACCGCACGGCCGACGAGCTGTGCGTCACCGAGCTCGGCGCCGTCATCTGGGCGGTGCAGATGTCGACCGTGGAGTTCCACCCCTGGAACAGCCGTCGCGGGCACACCGAGGAGCCCGACGAGTGGCGCATCGACCTCGACCCCGGTCCCGAGTCCGACTGGGCCCAGGTACGCCGCGTGGCGCGGGTCTGCCGCGAGGTGCTCGACGAGCTCGGCGCGGTGGGGTACCCCAAGACGAGCGGCGGGTCCGGCCTGCACGTCTACGTCCGCATCCGGCCCGACCACGGCCACCAGGTCGTCCGCCGCGCGGCGCTGGCCTTCGCCCGCGAGGTCGAGCGGCGTGCGCCCGACGACGTCACCACGACGTGGTGGCGCAAGGACCGCGACCCCCACCACCTCTTCGTCGACTACAACCAGAACGCGCGCGACCACACCATCGCCGCGGCCTACTCGGTGCGGGGCTTCCCCGACGCGCGCGTCTCGGCGCCGGTGCGGTGGGAGGAGGTCGACGACTGCGTGCCGCAGGACTTCACCATGACCACCATGCCGGCGCGGTTCGCCGAGATCGGTGACCTGCACGCCGACATCGACGACCCCGACCGGACCTTCGACATCGCGCCGCTGCTGCAGTGGGCCGACCGCGACGAGGCCGACGGTGCCGAGACGCCGGAGGAGCCGGGCGACGGGGAGGGGGAGGCACCGTGAGGGGCACCTGGGACGACCTCAACCGCCGCCTCACCGGCGCGATCCTCGCCCTCGACCTCGACGACGGGCTCGTCATCCGCGAGAAGGCACCGGCGCCGGTCAGGCGCGGGCTCTTCGGGTCGCGCCGGACCGCGGCGGCGCCGCGCCGCTACGTGCAGGTCACCGCGGCCGCCCGGGTGCTCATCGCGGAGTGCGTCGGGTCGACCTCGTTCGGCGGCGAGTGGGAGATGACCCCCGAGACCGAGGCCGCGCTGCTGCGGCAGGGCTGGGAGCAGCCCTGGTCGGAGAAGTACCGCACGTTCTCCCGCGAGGCCCCGCTGACCGGCGCCAACCTGGTCGCGCTGGCCACGGTGCGCGCCCTGCAGACCCTCGGGTGCGAGGTGGAGGACCTCGAGGTCGAGCTCGTCCACGAGGAGCCGGGGGACTGAGGTCCATGAGCCCCTCCACCCCCACCCCGCTGGGCAACCACCGGCCGACGGGCGCCCGGCTCGTGCTCCTCAACGGCATGCCGGGCGCCGGCAAGTCGACCCTCGCCGCGCGCTACCGCGACGACCACGCCGGGGTGCTCGTCGTCGAGGCCGACCTGCTGCGCACCTGGATCGGGGGCGACCCGGCCGGCCACGGCGAGGCCGCCCGCGTCCTCGCCCTGGCCCTGGCCCGCGCCCACCTGGAGACCGGGTGCGACGTGGTCGTCCCGCAGCTGCTGGCCCGGCTCGACCAGCTCGAGCGGTTCGAGCAGGTGGCCGACGAGGTCGGCGCCGAGCTCGTCCACGTCGTGCTCCACGGGGCGGTCGTGGAGTCCCGCGTGCCCGACGAGGCGCTCGGCCACCTCGTCGCCCACGCCCACGGCCTCGCCGACGTCGTCGCCGCCCGCCCCCGCACCCACCGCCTCGCCGTCCGCCCCGGCCACCTCGACGACGCGCTGCGCGACCTCGGGGACCTGCTCGACCCCGACCTCCCGGCCTGACCCGCCCGACCCGCGCCTAGGCTCGGACCCCGTGGGACACGTCCAGATCACTCCGTCGATCCTCAACGCCGACTTCGCGGCCCTGGGCGCCGAGGTGGGCCGGATCCCCGGCGCCGACTGGGTGCACGTCGACGTCATGGACAACCACTTCGTGCCCAACCTGACCTTCGGGCCGACCATGGTCGAGGCCCTGGCCCGCAGCACCGAGACCCCGCTCGACGCCCACCTGATGATCGCCGACGTCGACCGCCACGCCCCGGCGTACGTCGAGGCCGGCTGCGGCTCGGTGACCTTCCACGTCGAGGCGGCCAGCGCCCCCGTGCGGCTCGCGCGCGAGGTGCGGGCGGCCGGCGCGCGGGCCAGCATGGCGCTGCGCCCGGCCACCCCGGTCGAGCCCTACGAGGACCTGCTGCCCGAGCTCGACATGCTGCTGCTGATGACCGTCGAGCCGGGCTTCGGTGGGCAGCAGTTCCTCGACCTGGTGCTGCCCAAGATCCGCCGGGCGCGGGCCCTGCTCGACAAGCACGGCGTCGAGACCTGGCTCCAGGTCGACGGCGGCGTCTCGCTCGAGACCATCGGGCGCTGCGCGGAGGCCGGCGCCGACACCTTCGTCGCCGGCAGTGCGGTCTTCTCCGCCGACGACCCCGACCGCATGGTCGCCGAGCTCCGGGCCGCGGCGGAGGCGGCCCGGGACGGGGCCGGCTCGTGACGGCGTACCGACGGGGCGTGGAGCTGTTCCGCGCCGCCACCGCGGGCATCGGCGTGGCCGAGCTCGACCTCCCGGTGCCCTCCTGCCCGGGCTGGACGGTCTCCGACGTGCTCACCCACGTCGCCGACAACCACGCGGCCGTGCTCGCCCACAGCGGCATCGAGCAGACCTCGGCCGACCTGTTCGAGGTCTACGACGAGCACCTCTCCCGCCGCCCGCGTGCCCTCGTCGACGCCTTGGACCTCACGCTCCACGCCTGGGACGTCGCCCGCGCCCGCGGCATGTCCGCCGACCTCGACGACGTCACCCTCGACTTCCTCACCGCCTTCGCCGTCGACGCCGGCGAGCAGCTCTACGTCGACGGCGAGTTCGAGATGCTCCTCATCGGCCCCGAGCACGGCCGCCGGGCCAGCGTCCTCGCGCTCTACGGCCGCGACGCGCGCACCGCGCAGCGGACGCCGCACCCGGCGCCGGGGCCGGAGTCGGGGTCGGAGTCGGTGAGGTCGGTGGACCCGGTCACCTCGTTCAATGCCCACGAAGACGACTGACGTACTTGCCTTCGCCCCTCTCGGTCGCGAGACTGCGGCCCGTGGCTCCCGCGCTGCTCGTCGACCCCTGGGTGCGGGGCTGCGCCCTGGCCGGGGCGCTGCTGGCGGGCCTCCACGCGGTCGCCGGCCTCCCGTGGGCGCTCTGGCTGGCCTGGGCGTGGCTGGCCGGGCTGTCGGCGTACGACGCCCGGCCGCGTGACACGAGCCACAGCGAGCCGCGGGCAGGCGTGTGGCAAACTCGACCTGACGAGTGATCTATCGCTCGCGTGCTCTGGGGTCGGTGAAATTCCGAGCCGGCGGTGACAGTCCGCGACCCGACCGCAGCCAGCGGCCGGTTGACCAGGTGGGATTCCTGGACCGACGGTGAGAGTCCGGATGGGAAGCGCACGCAGGCGGACGGCCCTCGCCGCACCCCTGTGCGACGACCCGTCCCGCCAGCCCCGGAGTCCGTGAGCCCGACCGGACCGGAGGCGAGATGAGCGCGGCACCCACGCCCGCCGAGCGCGACGCGATGACGCGCGCCCTCGCCCTCGCCGCGACCGACGGGGTCCCGCTCGGTCCCAACCCGCGGGTCGGCTGCGTGCTGCTGGCCGAGGACGGCGCGACCGTCGCCGAGGGCTTCCACCGGGGCGCCGGCACCGCCCACGCCGAGGCCGACGCCCTGGCCCGGGCCGGCGCGGCCGCCCGCGGCACCACCGCCGTGGTCACCCTGGAGCCCTGCAACCACACCGGCCGCACCGGCCCGTGCGCCCGGGCCCTCGTCGACGCCGGCGTACACCGCGTGGTCGTCGCCCAGCGCGACCCCAACCCGGTCGCGGCCGGCGGCACCGAGACCCTGCGGTCCGCGGGCGTCGAGGTGGTGCACGGGGTGATGACCGCCGAGGCCCGCGCGCTCAACCGGACCTGGACCTTCGCCGTCGAGCGCGGCCGGCCGTTCGTCACCTGGAAGCTCGCCACGACGCTCGACGGGCGCTCCGCCGCGGCCGACGGCACCTCGCGCTGGGTCTCCAGCGCCGCGGCCCGACGCGACACCCACCGCCTGCGTGCCCTCGCCGACACCATGCTGGTCGGCACCGGCACGGTGCTCGTCGACGACCCGCTGCTGACGGTGCGCGACGACGACGGCCACCCCGTCGAGCGCCAGCCGCTGCGTGCGGTGATGGGGGAGCGCGACCTGCCCGCCGACCGCAGGGTCCTCGACCCCCTGCGCTCGGGCGGCGCCGAGACGGTCCACCTGCGGACCCGTGACCCGCACGCGGCCCTGGCCGAGCTGCGCTCCCGCGACCGCCAGCACGTGTTCCTCGAGGGCGGACCCACCCTGGCCGCGGCCTTCGTGGCCGCCGGCCTGGTCGACGAGGTCGTCGCCTACGTCGCGCCCGCCTTCCTCGGCGCCGGCCTCGCCTCGGTCGCCGACCTCGGAATCACCACCATGTCCGCGGCGTTGCGGCCCACGGTCACCGACGTGACCGTGCTGCCCGACGACCCCGAGCACAACGTCCGCTTCACCATGACCCCCCACCCCACGCGACCGCAGGAGGAAGCCTGATGTTCACCGGCATCGTCGAGGAGCTCGGCACCGTCGAGGCGATCGAGGACCAGGGGGACGCGATCCGCCTGACCGTCCGCGGCGTCACCGTCACCGAGGACGCCGGGCTCGGCGACTCCATCGCCGTCAACGGGTGCTGCCTGACCGTCACCACGCTCGAGGACGGCGGCCTGTGGACCGCCGACGTCATGCAGGAGACGCTCGACAAGACCAGCCTGGCCGGCGTCCGGCCCGGCGACAGGGTCAACCTCGAGCGCGCGGTCACCGCCGACAAGCGGCTCGGCGGCCACATCGTGCAGGGACACGTCGACGCCGTCGGCCACGTCGTCAGCCGGACCCCCAGCGAGCACTGGGAGGTGGTCGAGGTCTCCATGCCCGCCACCCTCGGCCGCTACCTCGTCGACAAGGGCTCGATCACCGTCGACGGCGTCAGCCTGACGGTCGTCGAGGCTCGCGACGAGTCGTTCACCATCAGCCTGATCCCCGAGACCCTGGCCCGCACCACGCTCGGCCACCGACAGCCCGGCGACCGGGTCAACCTCGAGGTCGACGTGCTGGCCAAGCACGTCGAGAAGCTGCTCGAGGCCCGTCTGGCCGCCACCTCCGAGAGGAACCCCCGATGACCACCCCCATCCCGCCCCTCACGGTCGAGGAGCAGCACGGCGGCGTCCGGCTCGACCCGGTCGAGCGGGCCATCGCCGACATCGCCGCCGGCAGGGCCGTCGTCGTCGTCGACGACGAGGGCCGCGAGAACGAGGGCGACATCATCTTCGCCGCCTCCAAGGCGACGCCGGAGCTGATGGCATTCACGATCCGCTACTCCAGCGGCGTGATCTGCGTGCCGATGCCGGGCCCGATGCTCGACCGGCTCGAGATCCCCCTCATGACCCCGCACAACAAGGACAAGCTGCGCACGGCGTACACGATCTCGGTCGACGCCCGCGACGGTGTCTCCACCGGCATCAGCGCCGCCGACCGCGCCCACACCGCGCGGGTGCTGGCCGACAGTGCCACCGAGCCGTGGGAGATCACCCGGCCCGGCCACGTCTTCCCGCTGCGGTACGCCGACGGCGGGGTGCTCGCGCGCCGCGGCCACACCGAGGCCGCGGTCGACCTAGCCACCCTGGCCGGGCTGACGCCGGCCGGCGTGCTGGTCGAGGTCGTCAACGACGACGGGACGATGAAGCGGGCGCCCGAGCTGCGCGCGTTCGCCGACGAGCACGGCCTGGCGATGATCTCCATCGAGGACCTGGTCCGCTACCGCCGCCGGCACGAGAACCTCGTGGAGCGCGTCGCGGAGACCCGCCTGCCCACCCGGCACGGCGACTTCACCGCCTACGGCTACCGCGTCTCCGTCGACGGCTCCGAGCACGTCGCGCTGGTCCACGGCGACGTGACCGGCCCCGACCCGGTGCTGACCCGCGTGCACTCCGAGTGCCTGACCGGCGACGTCTTCGGCAGCCACCGCTGCGACTGCGGCCCCCAGCTCGACGAGGCGCTGGAGCGGATCGTGGCCGAGGGACGCGGCGTCGTGGTCTACCTGCGCGGCCACGAGGGCCGCGGCATCGGCCTGGTCGCCAAGCTGCAGGCCTACCAGCTGCAGGACGGCGGGCGCGACACCGTCGACGCCAACCTCGACCTCGGCCTGCCCGCCGACGCCCGGCACTACGGCACCGCGACGCAGGTGCTCAAGGACCTCAAGGTCGAGTCGGTGCGGCTGCTGACCAACAACCCCGACAAGATCGCCAACCTCGAGCTGTACGGCGTCCCGGTCGCCGAGCGCGTCCCGCTCACCCCGCACCCCAACGACCACAACCTGGCCTACCTGCTCACCAAGCGCGACCGCATGGGCCACGACCTGCCCGACCTCGGGCCCGTCACCCCCAGCACCCCCAGCACCCCCAGCACCCCCAGCACCCCCAGCACTCCCGTGGAGACGAAGGAGACCGACTGATGGCCGGACACGGCGCCCCTGCCGACACCCCGATCGACGGCAGCGACCTGCGGGTCGCCGTCGTCGCCGCGAGCTGGCACACCCAGGTGATGGACGGGCTCCTCGCCGGCGCCCGCCGCGCCCTCGAGGCGTACGGCGTCACCGACGTGCGCGAGGTCCGGGTGCCCGGCACCTTCGAGCTGCCCGTGGTCGCCGACGCGCTGGCCGACCACGGCGTCGACGCGATCGTGGCCCTCGGCGTGGTCATCCGCGGCGGCACCCCGCACTTCGAGTACGTCTGCTCCGCCGCCACCGACGGCCTCGGCCGGGTCGCCCTCGACCACGGCGTCCCGATCGGCTTCGGGGTCCTCACCTGCGACACCGAGGAGCAGGCCCTCGACCGGGCCGGCCTCGACGGCTCCGCCGAGGACAAGGGCTACGAGGCCACCGCGGCCGCCCTGCAGACCGCCCGCACCCTCCGCGACCTCGGCGACGTCGACGACGACTGAGCGGCCTTGGGGCGGGAGATCCGTGCCAGGAGTGGCCGTTTCTCCGGTTGACCGGAGGTTCTCCCGCCGCGGCGCGACTCCTGGCACGGAACTCCCACTCCTGGGTGGGAACTCCTCGCCAGAGGTGGCAGTTTCTCCGGTCAACCGGAGGTTTTGCCGGCCCTGCGGCCCCCACCCGTCCCGCCCGCCCCACCGGCGCGGCCGAGGAGGCACCCACGGCCTAGGATCGACCCCCGTGAAGACGTTCGACGCGCTGTGGGCCGAGCTGTCCGAGAAGGCGCGCACGCGGCCCGCGGGGTCGGGCACCGTCGCCGAGCTCGACGCCGGTGTCCACGCCATCGGCAAGAAGCTCGTCGAGGAGGCCGCCGAGTCCTGGATGGCCGCCGAGCACGAGGGCAAGGAGCGGGCCGCGGAGGAGATCAGCCAGCTGATCTACCACGCCCAGGTCATGATGCTCGCCCTCGGCCTCGAGCCCGACGACATCTACACCCACCTCTGAACCGCACGACGAGAGACCGATGACCCTCAGGATCGCCCTGCCCAACAAGGGCTCGCTGTCGCAGTCGGCCAGCGACATGCTGCGCGAGTCCGGCTACCGCCAGCGCGACGACTCCAAGTCGCTGACGGTGATGGACGTCGACAACGACGTCGAGTTCTTCTACCTCCGCCCCCGCGACATCGCGCTCTACGTCGGCGAGGGCACCCTCGACGTCGGCATCACCGGCCGCGACCTGCTGCGCGACTCCGGCGCCAAGGCCGAGGAGGTGCTGACGCTCGGGTTCGGGCGCAGCACGTTCCGCTTCGCCGGTCCGGCGGGGCGGTTCACCGAGGTCGCCGACCTCGCCGGGCTGCGCATCGCCACGTCGTACGTCGGCGTGGTGCGGGCGTTCCTGGAGGAGCGGGGCGTCGACGCCACCGTGACCCGGCTCGACGGCGCGGTCGAGACCAGCATCCAGCTCGGCGTGGCCGACGCCATCGCTGATGTCGTGGAGACCGGTGCGACCCTGCGCCAGGCGGGGCTGGCGACGTTCGGCGAGCCGCTGCTGCAGTCGGAGGCCGTGCTCGTCACCCGGGCCGGGGCCGACCTGCCGGCGTCCTACGAGATCTTCAAGCGGCGGCTCGAGGGCGTCCTCGTGGCCCGCAGCTACGTGATGATGGACTACGACGTCGCGCGCGAGCACCTCGACGCCGCCACGGCGCTGACCCCCGGCATCGAGGGACCGACCATCGCGCCGCTGGGCCGCGAGGGCTGGGTCGCGGTCCGCGCGATGGTGCCCCGGGCGGGTTCGCAGCGGCTGATGGACCAGCTCTTCGACGTCGGTGCTCGCGGCATCCTGCTCACCGACATCCACGCCTGCCGGCTGTGAACGCGCCCGCGCACGGCCTCGACCTCCCGCGCACCTGGCGCCCGCTCGGCCCCCGCATCGCGGGGATCTTCGGGGGCGGCTCGCTGGTGGCGATCATGACCGTGCTCTGGCTGCAGCTCGACCAGGACGTGCGCGACTCGGTCACCGGGCTGCAGCGCGGCATCGTCATCGCCGCCTTCCTCGGCGGCTTCGCCTGCCTCTACGCCCTCGTCCGGTCGCGGGCCACGGCCCGGCCCGACGGCCTGACCGTCGTCAACGGCTACCGCCGTCGGGAGTACGAGTACGCCGAGATCGTCGCCGTCCGGCTGCCGCCGGGCGCGCCGTGGGTGACCCTCGACCTGGCCAACGGCGAGACCGCCTCGGTCATGGGCATCCAGGGCTCCGACGGGTCGCGGGCCACGACCGCGGTCCGCGAGCTACGCGCCATCGTCGACGACGCGCACACCCCACGAGACTGACACCTCGTCGCCGGGCTCCCCGGCGGGCGCGAGGACGAGCAGGTCCTCACCGCTGCGGAACGCGTCGGCGTTGGCGGTCATCGGCTCCACCGCCAGCGACCGGCGGGCCGTGGCCGGCACGTCGTCAGCGGTGTAGAGCAGCAGCCAGCGGACCCCGCCGTCGACCCACAACGAGACCGCGCGGCCGGTGGCCCGGTCACGCAGCACGGTCGTGGCCACGCCGGCCGCGTCGCGCTCGAGGTCGGTGAACCCGGTGTTGAGCTCGAGGTCTCCCAGCGGCCGCGCCACCCGGAAGTCGTACACCGTGCCGTCGACCGGCTCGCGCCCGACCGGGATGAGCACGTCGTCGACGACCGACCGGGTCGCCGCGGGCAGCGTCAGCTCCCAGTCGTCGACCGGCCCGGGCCCGACGGTGAGGTAGGGGTGGGCGCCCGAGGCGTACGGCGCCGGCTCGGCCGAGACGTTGGTGGCGGTCTGGGTGACGGTCAGGCCGTCGGCGGACAGGTCGTAGAGCACGTGCAGGTCGAGGGTCCACGGGTAGCCGGTCTGCGCCATCAGGCGGTACTGCAGCGACACCGAGCCGCTGGTGTGCTCCTCGACCGTCCAGGCGACCCACCGGGCCAGGCCGTGGGAGGCGTGGTGCCGCTTCGGCTCGGTGAGGGGGAGCTGCAGGTCACGGCCGCGGAAGGCGTACTGCCCGTCGCGCACCCGGTTGGGCCACGGCACCAGCAGCTGGCCGCGCCCGCCCGCGGACATCTCGTCCTCGGCGAACCCGTCGAGCAGCGGGCGGCCGGCGTGGGCGAGGGTGCGCAGCGCCGCCCCGCTCTCGGTCACGACGGCGTCGTACCCGCCCGCGGAGATGCGGAACTGGTCACCACTGGGAGGCAGCATGGCACCACCCTGCCACCGGTCGGCGGCACCGGGGGACAGGCGCTCAGGCCGTCCCGTCCACGACGAGGTCGGCCCGGGCGCGGGTGCGGTGGCGGGCGTGGTGGGCGTCCTCGCGAGCCTGCCAGGCCACCCACTCCGCCCGCAGGTCCTCGCCGTCGCGGGCCAGCCCGCGCCGCAGCCGCACCTCGCGGGGCGCCTCGACCCACACCAGGACGGTCACCAGGTCGGCCACCTCCGGCGAGCCCGACCCGACGCCTTCCACCACGACCAGGCCGCCGGGCCCGGGGTGGGGGAGCGCCACGGTCTCCGCGAACGCATGGGCGTGCCAGTCGTAGCGGCGGTAGGCGCCGGGGCGTCCCTGGGCGAGCGGGCGGAGCAGCGTGCCGAGCTGGCCGTCGACGCCCTCGAGGCCGGCCCACCCGTCGTACAGGTCGTCCATGTGGACGACCGGTGCGCCCGTGGCCGCCGCGACACCCGCGGCCAGCGTGGTCTTGCCCGACCCGCCGGGACCGTCGACGCACAGCAGGCGCGCGCCGGCCAGCGTGGCGGGCCGCTCGTCGAGCAGGGCTCGCACGCGCCCCACCGTGTCGGTCAGCTGATGCCCCGCTTGCGCAGGATGGCCTCGATGTCGGCGAGGTCGTCGTCGGCCACCGCGGGCGTGCCGCGCCCGGCGGGCGGCTGCGGCCCGGGGGAGGTGGCCGCCGGGAGCTCCTCGCGCCCACGGCGGGGGCGGCGGGCGCGGCGCTCGGGAGGCGTGTCGCCGCCGCGGGCGGAGACGACCCGCCCGGCGCCGTACAGCACGACCGCGACGCCCGCGACGACGATGCCCGCCCACACCGCGGGGCTGAGCACCAGGCGGGTGGCCCAGTCGCCGACCGCGTCACCGACCCGGGCCAGCATCCGCAGCGTCTCGGTCAGCCAGGCCGCGATCGGGAGCAGGGTGATGCCCGCGCCCTTGAGCCCGGCGCCGAGCCCGCGTCGCTGGTAGGCGACCCAGGTGCCGATGCCGGCCAGGATCGTGAGGGCGATGGCCAGCACGCCGTAGCTCGCGTCGTCCATGCCCGTCAGCCTCCCACGCACGCCCCAACCCACACCCCGGGCCGCGGCCCACCCGGCAGGCACTGGGAGGATCGGGGTGTGCCCGACCGTGACCTGCTCGCGCCGGCGTACCCCGACGACGACGGGAGCGCTGATGCGGCCCTGACCGCCGCGCTGACGGCCCACGCCGCCGACCGGATGCTCCTGCCGCAGGCGCTCGGCGCGCTCCAGGACGCCCGGCTGCTCGTGCCGGTCGTCGCGGTCGCCGACGAGGTCGAGGTCGACGAGCAGGGCCTGGCCCGCGAGAAGTCGAGCGACATGGCCGCGGTGCTCGTGCAGGGCCCGGGCGGCCGACGCGGGCTGCTGGCGTTCACCGCGACGACGACCATGGCGGCCTGGGACCCCGCGGCCCGCCCCGTGCCGGTCCCGGCCCGCACCGCCGCACTGGCCGCGGTGCAGGACGGCGCCGACGCGCTCCTGGTCGACCTGGCCGGTCCGGCCTCGCTCGTCGTCGAGGGCGACCACCTGCGCGCGCTCGCCGCCGGGTGGCGGCTGGTGCGGATCGGCGACGACCACGGCTGGGTGGAGCCGACCCCGTCCTAGCCGTGCCCCGGCCGGTCGGACGAGGGCCGCGTGGATTGGGCAGGGGGGAATGCGTGCCCTACTGTGTGGTGTTGACCGATCAGTGGGCGCACACCCGTGTGCCCGCAGATCCACAAGCGGAGGCCAGGCTCGATCGCCTCCCACCCGCACCGACCGTCGTTCGCCACCACGGGAGCACAGGTCGTCGGGTCCGGTCCGAAGGCTCCGGCCCGGGGTTCGCGTGCACGTGGCGCGACCGCGAGGTGAGGTGGTCCTGACTGGCTTCCGCTTGTGTCACCGGCGGAGGCCTCTCGTGCTTTTGGGGGGCGTCGCCGACCACGACCCCGATCCACTGGAGGACCCATCAGCACCGAGCTCCGCATCAACGACCGGATCCGCGTGGCGGAAGTCCGGCTCGTTGGCCCCAGCGGCGAGACCGTCGGCATCGTGCCCACCGCCGACGCGCTGCGCCTTGCCCAGGAGGCCGACCTCGACCTGGTCGAGATCGCCCCGATGGCCCGTCCGCCCGTGTGCAAGCTCATGGACTACGGGAAGTTCAAGTACGAGAACGCCCAGAAGGCCCGCGAGGCGCGCCGCAACCAGACGAACGTGATCATCAAGGAGATGAAGCTTCGTCCCAAGATCGACGCGCACGACTACGAGACGAAGAAGGGCCACGTCGTCCGCTTCCTCAAGGCCGGCGACAAGGTCAAGATCACCATCATGTTCCGCGGGCGCGAGCAGCACCGCCCCGAGCTGGGCTTCCGGCTGCTGCAGCGCCTGGCCGAGGACGTCACCGAGCTCGGCTTCGTGGAGTCCTCGCCCAAGCAGGACGGCCGCAACATGATCATGGTCCTCGGCCCGCACAAGAAGAAGGCCGAGGCCAAGGCCGACCACGCCGCGCAGAAGGCCGAGAGGGAGGCCGAGCGTGCGGCCAACAAGGCCGAGGAGCAGGCCGAGCGCGACGCCGCGCACGCCGCCGGCCCCGTGGCGCAGAAGAAGGAGCGCGGCCGCTCCGAGAACCTCGACCCCGAGATCGAGGCCTGAGACCCCGCCGGGGCGGCCGCCGCCGTACCCGGTCCACCGCAGCCCGCTGCACGGTGCGCACCAGCACCACCCACCCGAGGAGACACACGATGCCCAAGAACAGGCCGCACTCCGGCGCCAGCAAGCGCCTGAAGGTCACCGGCTCCGGCAAGATCATGCGGCTGAAGGCCGGCCGCAAGTCGGGCGCTGCGTTCGCCTCCGCCCCGACCACGGGCAGCCGCAAGAAGCACCGTCGCAACGCCGGCCACACCGAGATCGCCAAGGCCGACGTCAAGCGCGCCAAGAAGATGCTCGGCATCTGACGCCTCCACGCGTCACCGCCAGCACCACCCGCACCGCCCCGAGCATCCCGAGCACCTAGGAGTACGACCATGGCACGCGTCAAGCGCGCAGTGAACGCCCACAAGAAGCGCAAGACCACCCTCGACCGGGCCGCGGGCTACCGCGGCCAGCGCTCTCGCCTGTACCGCAAGGCCAAGGAGCAGGTCACCCACTCGCTGGTCTACAGCTACAACGACCGCAAGAAGAACAAGGGCAACTTCCGGCGCCTGTGGATCCAGCGCATCAACGCCGCCGCGCGCGCCGAGGGCCTGACCTACAACCGCTTCATCCAGGGCCTCAACCTGGCCGGCGTCGAGGTCGACCGCAAGATCCTCGCCGACCTCGCCGTCAACGACCCGGCCGCCTTCAGCGCCCTGGTCGCCGCGGCCAAGGCCGCCCTGCCCGAGGACGTCAACGCCCCGCGCGCCGAGGTCTCGGCCTGAGCGTCGTCCCGCTCTCGGCCGGCAACGCCCGGCTGAAGGACATCCGCAAGGTGAGCCGCCGCTCGGTCCGGACCGAGCGGCGGCTCTTCCTCGCTGACGGCCCGAAGGCCGTCGCCGGGGCGCTCGGCGTCGCGGGCTGCGTGGTCGAGGTCTTCACCACCCCCGCCGCCGTCGGCCTCGTGCCCGCGGTGCCCGACGGCGTCCCGGTCACCCTCGTCGAGGACCGTGCGCTCGCCTTGCTGAGCGACTCGGTCACCCCAGCCGGTGTCGTCGCCCTGTGCCGGTACGTCGACCGGCCGCTCGCCCACCTGCTCGACGGCTCGCCGCGGCTGGTCGCGGTCTGCGCGGAGGTCCGCGACCCCGGCAACGCCGGCACGGTCGTGCGCACCGCCGACGCCGCAGGCGCCGACGCCGTGGTGCTGGCCGGGGACTCGGTCGACCTCTACAACCCCAAGACCCTGCGGGCCAGCGTCGGCAGCGCCTTCCACCTGCCGGTGGCCGTCGAGCCCGACCCGGCCGCTGCGGTCGACGCCCTGCGGGCGGCCGGCCTCACCGTCCTGGCCACCGCCGCCGACGGCGAGGTCGACCTGCACCATGCCGGCGACCTGCTCGCCCGTCCGACCGCGTGGCTGTTCGGCAACGAGGCCCACGGACTGCCCGCCGAGCTCGCCGCGCGCGCCGACCACCGGGTCCGCATCCCGATCCACGGCCGCGCCGAGAGCCTCAACCTCGCCACCGCCGCGGCGCTGTGCCTCTACGAGTCGGCGCGTTTGCACCGCTCCTAGGCGGTCATCGTCCCCGGGTGAGCCCCGCCCCCCGCCTGGTCCCCGGCCTCCTCGTCCTGGTCCTCGCGGCCGCCGGCTGCAGCGGGTCCGTCGACGTCGACACCGACGCCGTCCGGGCGGGCCTCGGCGAGCGGGCCGCGGCGGCGTACGACGACGAGGGCCTCGACCGGGCCGAGGACTTCCAACGCGGGGTCCGGACCTCGTGCCTGGTCCTCGACGACGCCGGGGTCGACGCCGTCGGGGCGGCGGTCGGCATCGACGACCCGGAGGCGCGCGCCGGCTTCGTGGCCGGCCCCGAGGACGCCGAGCGGGCGAGCTGCACGCTGCGCGACCCGGCCGGCCGCTCGGCCGGGGTCACCGTCGGGACCACCGACCTCGACCGGGCCGCGCTCGTCGAGGTCGGGACCGGCGAGGGGCGCCGGGTCGTCGAGGGCGAGGCGGAGGGCCTCGACGAGGAGCACTACGTCGGCTTCGGCAACGAGGACGCCACCGTGGTCACCTGGGTGCGCGACGGCGTCACGGCCTCGATCACCGTCCCGACCGACGTCGCGGGGGCGGACGCCGTGTTCGCGGCCCTCCCGGTCCTCCTCGAGGAGGTCGACCGCGAGCTCGGCGACTGATCCGCTCGATCCCCGGTGGGCGCCCTCAGAGGTCCTTGCGGAGGTGCACGTCGGCGGCGCCGGCGGAGGGCACGCCCTCCCACCGGAGGATCTCGCGGTAGCCGGCGCGCTCGTAGAACGCGGGCGCCTGGAACGTGAACGAGGTGACGAACACGTGCGTGCACCCGCGCGCCCGGGCCTCGTCCTCGAAGGCCGCGAGCAGCCGCGCACCGAGCCCGGTGCCCCGGTCGCCCTCCCGCACCCAGGTCATGGCGATCCCGGCTGCCTCGCCCCAGGTCCAGCCGCTCACCCCTCCGGCCAGGTCGTCACCCGCGTCACCCGCGTCACCCGTGCCCGCCCGCACCGTCAGCTCCCGGGCCGGCTCGACCCCTGGTGTGGCGGCGGCGTTCCAGGCGTCGAGCTCGTCGCTGAGGCGCTGGTCCAGGGCGGGGTCGGCACCACCGGTCACGAGGTCCACGCGCCGTAGTGTGGTCCACGTGCCCCAGTCGAGCGCGCAGGACCTGGCCGACGTGCTGCCCGACGGCGTCGTCGTCGCCGACGCCGACGGCAGGGTCACGCTGGTCTCGACGGTCGCCGCTCGCATGCTCGGACGCGTCGGGTCCGACGACGTCGGGCGCCCGCTCGCGGAGGTCCTGCGGCTGCAGGACCAGGACGCGCAGGCCTGGACCGCCTGCAACACGCCGTACGCCGGGCTCCGCACCCGCACCGGCGTGCCCGAGCAGCCGTGGCTGACCCCCGGGGGCGTCGAGGTGCTCGTGACGGCTGCCCTGCACCGGGCCGAGCGGCTCGGCCCGGTGACGCAGGTCGTGGTCACCATCCGGTGGGGCCATGGCCGGGCCCGCCTCGACCGCGAGCGCTCCGACCTGGTCGCCACCGTGGCCCACGAGCTGCGCTCGCCGCTGACCGGCGTCAAGGGCTTCGTGCAGGCGCTGCTCAACCGCTGGGACAAGCTCAACGACGAGCAGAAGAAGCTGATGCTCGAGACGGTCGCCGCCGACTCCGACCGGCTCAGCCGGCTGATCGCCGAGCTGCTCGACGTCGCCCGCATCGACACCGGTCGTCTGCAGCTCTACCCCCGGCCCTCCGACGGAGGCGTGCTGGTCGAACGGGTCGTGGAGTCGGTGCGCGCCGCGACGGCGCGCGAGATCGACCTGGCCGTCGCGGGCGCCCTGCCCGACGTCATGGTCGACCCCGACAAGTTCACCCAGGTCGTCACCAACCTCGTCGAGAACGCGGTGCGCCACGGCGACGGCCTGGTCACCGTGCTCGCCGAGCCCGAGCCGCACCCCGACGCCCCCGACGGCCTCCGGGTCACGGTCAGCGACCAGGGCGAGGGCATCAAGCCCGAGCTGCGGCGGCGCGTGTTCACCAAGTTCTGGACGGGCGGGGTGTCCGGCGGCTCCGGCCTCGGGCTCTACATCGTCAACGGCCTCGTCCGCGCTCACGGCGGCGTCGTCAGCATCGACGACGCCCCCGGTGGCGGCGCGGTGCTCTCGGTGACCTGGCCCGGCGTCCCCGAGGAGCTCGTCGTCTGACCGACCCCTCCCCGCCAGGGCCGCCGCTCAGCCGGCGCGCCACCCGGGGTCGCGGCCGACCCAGGCGACGAGCCGGTCGGTGGCACGGGCGTCGTCGGCCACGGGCACGACCTCGCCGAACGGCACCCACTCCTCGCCGCGGATCTCCGCGGGCAGGGCGCGCACGATCGCGGGCAGGCAGGCCTCGGCCTGCCGGTCGTCGAGCCCGGAGGTGTCGCCCAGGGCGGCGGCGAGGTCCCAGGCGTGCACGAGGAGCTCGCTCACGTAGGTCCCGATGGCGGCCGCGGCGGGCATGTCGCCGGCCGGGTGGTGGACCGTCCGGCCGAGCAGGTCGTCGTCGGCCAGCGCCGCGGCGAGAGCCGGCTGCCGGTCGGTCCAGCCGGCCACGAGACCGGCGGCGTCGTCGAGCCCGCCCACCATCGACGGCACCTCGGACGGGTGGCCGCCCCCGAGCACGTGCGGCACCCGGTCGGCGACGGCGAGCAGGTGGGCGAGCAGGTCACGCACCACCCAGCCGTCGCACGGCGTGGGTCGGTCGAGGTCGGTCTCGCCGACGCCCTCGACGTACGGCGTGAGCTGGGCCGCGGCGGCGAGCAGGGCGGGTCGCGGGTCGGTCAGGGGCGGTGTCTGCTGGGTCATGTCGTCCAGGATGTCGACCAAACCAGACACGCACTGTCAGGTTCTGCTGGGAGGATGACGACGTGCGCGCCGACCGCCTGCTCCGCCTCCTGCACCTGCTCCAGCGCCACGGCACCCTGCCCGCAGCGCGGCTGGCCACGATGCTCGAGGTCAGCGAGCGCACCGTCCTGCGCGACATGGACGCGCTGTCGGCCGCGGGGGTGCCGGTCTTTGCCCAGCGCGGCCGGGGAGGCGGCTGCGGGCTCGTCGAGGGCTACCGCACCGACGTCAGCGGCCTGACCACCGGCGAGGCGCAGGCCCTGTTCCTCTGGGGCAGCCGCGACGCCACGGCCGAGCTCGGTCTCGGCCCCGAGCTCGGCAACGCGCTGGCCAAGCTCGCCGCCACCGTGCCCACCGGCGCGATGGACCAGGCCGACGCGCTGGCGTCGGTGCTGGTGGTCGACCGGCGCCGCTGGTTCGCCGCGGTCGACGACGTCCCGGTGCTCCCGCTGCTCCGCGAGGCCTCGGCGTCCGGCCGCCGCGTCCGGATGCGGTACGCCGGCGCGGGGGACGCCGACCCGACGACCCGCACGGTCGACCCCTACGGCCTGGTCGAGAACGCCGGCCGCTGGTACTTCCTGGCCGCCCACCGCGGCCGCCGCCGCACCTACCGCGTCTCGCGCGTGGTCGACGCCGTGGTGCTGGACGAGCCGGCGCAGCGGCCCGCCCACCTCGACCTGGCCCGGGAGTGGGAGGACACCCGGCGTGTGCTCGAGGTCGGCGAGCAGGTGACGCTCGACGTCGCCGTCGCCCCGGCTGCCCTCGCGATCTTCCGGCGGCTCGCCGCCTCCCAGGCCACCGCCGGCACCACCGTCGAGACCCTCGACGTCCCGGCGGACGACGACCGTCCCCGGCTCCGGCTGACCGTCCGCGCCCGGCGGCAGGCCCTCGGCCTCGTGCTCACCTTCGGCGGCGACGTCGAGGTGCTCTCACCGGCCGACCTGCGGGCCGACCTGCTCGGCGCGGCTCGAGCCGTCATCGAGCGGCACGCCGGCGAACCCGCGCGGCCGTGAGGAGCCCGGGCCGGCGGCGTACAGGACGCCCTCCCAGCGCTTGACCGCCGCGACGAGCACGAAGCTCATCGTCACCAGCAGCGCCCAGGAGCCGATCTTGGAGGTGTGCACGACCTCCCACACCTCCAGCTGGCCGGGGTACTTCCACGCGCCGAGGAAGGTGGCCAGGTTCTCCGCCACCCACAAGAAGAGCCCGATCAGCACGAACGAGACGGCCAGCGGCATCCGGTAGCGGGCGTGGCCGACGCTGAAGTGCACCCACGCCCGGCGCAGCACCAGGAGCCCGACGACCGCGATCGGCACCCGCAGGTCGACGGTCCAGTGGTGGGTGAAGAAGTTGGCGTAGACGGCCACCGCGACCACGGTCATCGGCCAGGCGTCGAACCCCGAGACCCGCAGCGACAGGCGGCGCCAGGCCTGGCAGACGTAGGAACCCACCGCGGCGTACATGAACCCGGCGAACAACGGCACGCCGGCGACCTTCGTCACCGCGTCCTCGGGGTAGGACCACGACCCGACGTGCACCTTGAACAGCTCCAGGCCCAGGCCGAGCAGGTGGAAGGCCACCACCACCAGCACCTCGCGCCACGTCTCCAGCCCCAGCGCCCAGAAGGCGAGCGTCAGCGCGACGCACCAGACCAGCAGGGCGTCGTACCGGGCGATCGGCAGCGGCACGACGTAGGCCACCAGCAGCCCGGCGAACAGCACCGCCGCGAAGAGGCACGACTGCGCCTCGGCCCAGCCGAAGCGGACCAGCTGGACGAGGAAGCGCATGGGCCAGCGTACGTCGCGGACAACCGGTTCGCGGGCCACGGCGGCCCGTTCCTAGACTCGCCCTCGTGTCCGGACCCAACACCGACTACGACCCCGTGGAGGTCGACGCCTTGAAGCCCGAGGAGGTCGAGGCCGCGCGCGACGCCGCGCTCGCCGCGATCGCGCAGGCCGCCGACCTGGCCGACCTCAAGCAGGTCCGGACCGCCCACACCGGCGACCGCTCGCCGCTGGCCCTGGCCAACCGCGAGATCGGCGCCCTCCCGCCGCAGGCCCGCAAGGAGGCCGGCCAGCGCGTCGGCCAGGCCCGCGGGGCCGTGGGCAAGGCGCTCGCCGAGCGGCAGGTCGTGCTCGAGGCCGAGCACGAGGAGCGGATGCTGGTCGAGGAGACCGTCGACGTCACCCTCCCCACCGACCGGCTGCCCCGCGGTGCCCGCCACCCGCTGACCACCGGCGCCGAGCACATCGCCGACATCTTCGTGGCCATGGGCTGGGAGGTCGCCGAGGGCCCGGTCATCGAGGCCGAGTGGCTCAACTTCGACGCGCTCAACCTCGGGCCCGACCACCCGGCGCGCACCATGCAGGACACCTTCTGGACCGACCCGGAGGACCACGGCCTGGTGCTGCGCACCCACACCTCGCCCGTGCAGGCGCGCACCATGCTCACCCGCACGCCCCCGATCTACGTCGTGTGCCCCGGCCGCGTCTTCCGCACCGACGAGTACGACGCCACGCACTCGCCGGTCTTCCACCAGGTCGAGGGGCTGGCCATCGACGAGGGCATCTCGATGGCCCACCTCAAGGGCACGCTCGACCACTTCGCCGCGGCCATGTTCGGCGAGGGCATCAGCACCCGCTTCCGCCCGTCGTTCTTCCCCTTCACCGAGCCGTCCGCCGAGGTCGACCTGGTCTGCTTCGTGTGCCGCGGCGCGCAGGTCGTCACGACCGCCGACGGGGTCGAGACCTGCCGCACGTGCCGCGGCGAGGGCTGGATCGAGTGGGGCGGCTGCGGCGTGGTCAACCCGCGGGTGCTCACCGCCTGCGGCGTCGACAGCGAGCGCTACAGCGGCTTCGCCTTCGGCATGGGCATCGACCGCACGCTGATGTTCCGCCACGGCATCGAGGACATGCGCGAGCTCTTCGAGGGCGACGTCCGCTTCACCACCGCCTTCGGAACGGAGCTCTAGACATGAAGGCCCCCGTCTCCTGGATCACCGAGCACGTCGACCTCCCGGCCGGCACCACGACCGAGCAGCTCGCCGCCCGGCTGACCGCCCTCGGCCTCAAGCTCGAGGCCGTCGAGAGCCCCGGCGACCAGATCACCGGCCCGCTCGTCGTCGGCAAGGTGCTCTCCCGCGAGCCCGAGCCGCAGAAGAACGGCAAGACCATCAACTGGTGTGCGGTCGACGTCGGCGCCGCCAACGGCACCGGCGAGCCCCAGGGCATCGTCTGCGGCGCCCACAACTTCGACGTGGGTGACCTCGTCGTGGTCGTGCTGCCCGGCGCGGTGCTGCCGGGCGACTTCGCCATCAGCGCCCGCAAGACCTACGGCCACGTCTCGGCCGGGATGATCTGCTCGGCCGCCGAGCTGGGCCTGTCCGGCGACCACGACGGCATCATCGTGCTGCCGCCCGACGCCGGCGCGCCCGGCGACGACGCCTTCGACGTGCTCGGCCTGCACGACGACGTCATCGAGTTCGAGATCAACCCCGACCGCGCCTACGCCCTGAGCGTGCGTGGCGTGGCCCGCGAGGCCGCCCTGGCCTACGCCGCCGAGGGCGCGACCTTCCGCGACCCGGCCGACCGCGACGTCCCGGCGCCCACCGACGACGGCCACCCGGTCGAGCTGCACGACACCGACGGCTGCCCGCTGTTCGTGGCCCGCCTCGTCGAGGGCTTCGACCCGGCCGCGCCGACGCCCGACTGGATGGTCCGCCGGCTCACCCAGGTCGGCCAGCGCTCCATCTCGCTCGCCGTCGACGTGACCAACTACGTCATGTTCGAGCTCGGCCGCCCGATCCACGCCTACGACGCCGACACGCTCACCGGGCCGGTCGGCGTACGCCGGGCGCGGGCGGGGGAGCGGCTGACCACCCTCGACGGCACCGAGCGGACGCTGTCCGAGCAGGACCTCGTCGTCGTCGACGAGTCCGGGCCCGTCGGCCTCGGCGGCGTCATGGGTGGCGAGGCCACCGAGATCTCGGCCGCCACGACGCGGGTGCTCGTCGAGTCGGCCCACTGGGACCCGACGTCGATGTTCCGCACCGGCAAGCGCCACCGCATCAGCTCCGAGGCCGGCAAGCGCAACGAGCGCGGCGTCGACCCGGCCATCACCGAGGCCGCGGCCGACCGGGTCGTCGAGCTCCTGACGACGTACGGCGGCGGGTCGGCCGGCGGCGTGACCGTCGCCGGGTCCGTGCCCGACCGGGCCCCCATCACCGCGGCGGCCGACCTCGCTGCGCGCATCAGCGGCATGGACGTCGACCACGCCACGACGGTGGCCCATCTCGAGGCCGTCGGCTGCACCGTCGACGACCGCGGCGACGGCACCCTCGTGGTGACCCCGCCGTCCTGGCGGCCCGACGTGACCGACCCCCACGACCTGGTCGAGGAGGTGGCGCGGGTCGTCGGCTACGAGACGGTCCCCTCGGTGCTGCCGACCCCGGACGCGGGCCGCGGCCTGACCCGTGACCAGCAGCTGCGACGCCGGGTCGGACGGACCCTGGCCGGGGCCGGGTGCGTCGAGGTGGTCAGCTTCCCGTTCGTCGGCGACGCGACCTTCGACCAGCTCGGGCTCCCGGCCGACGACGAGCGCCGCCGGACCGTGCGCCTGGCCAACCCGATCAGCTCCGAGGAGCCGGGCTACGCCACGACGCTCCTGCCGGGCCTGGTCAAGGCCGCCGCCCGCAACCTCGGCCGCGGCGCCCCGGGCGTCGCGCTGTTCGAGACCGGCACCGTCGCCTTCCCCGCCGACGCCGGGCCGGCGCCCATCTACGGCGTCGACCGTCGACCGACCCCGGAGGAGCTGACGGCGCTGCTCACGGCCGTGCCACGCCAGCCGCTCCACCTCGGTGCGGTGCTGGCCGGCGAGCAGGAGCGGCCCGGCTGGTGGGGCCCGGCCCGGGCGGCCGCGTGGTCCGACGCCGTCGCGCTCGTGCACCGGCTGGCCGACGAGCTCGGCGTGCCCCTCGAGGTGCGCTCCGACGTGCGCGCCCCTTGGCACCCCGGCCGGTGCGCGGCGTTCGTGCTCGCCGGCCCGGCGGGGCGCGTCGTCGGGCACGCCGGCGAGCTGCACCCGCGGGCCTGCCGGGCGACCGGCCTGCCCGAGCGCAGCGCCGCGCTCGAGCTCGACCTCGACGCGCTGCTGGCCGCGGTGCCCGCCACGGCACCGGCGCCCGTCTTCTCCTCCTTCCCGCTGGCGAAGGAGGACGTCGCCCTGGTGGTCGACGCCGGCACCACGACGGCCGAGGTCGAGGCCGCCCTGCGCGACGGCGCGGGCGAGCTGCTGGAGTCGATCCGCCTCTTCGACGTCTACACCGGTGAGCAGGTCGGAGCCGGCAGCCGGTCACTGGCCTTCGCGCTGCGCTTCCGGGCGCCCGACCGCACCCTGACCGAGCAGGAGACCGGCGCCGCACGCGACGCCGCAGTCGCCGTGGCCGCCGAGCGCTGCGGCGCCGTCCAGCGCTGAGGTGACCGGCGTCGTGGGGCTCCGGCTGCTCGACGACGTCACCTACGGCGACCGGCCGGTCACCGGCGACCGGACCCTGGCTCTGCTCGCCACCCTCGCCGCGGCGGGCGGCCGCCCGGTGCCCGAGACCACGCTGGTCCAGGCCCTGTGGGGCGACGGCCCCGCTCCGGCCCATCCGGGCAAGGCGCTGCAGGTGGTGGTCAGCCGCACCCGCGCCCAGACCGCGCCCGACGTCGTCCAGCGCACCGACGGCGGCTACCGGCTCGGTCCGGCCACCACCGACGTCGCGGGACAGGCGACGGCCCTCGCCGCCGCCGAGCGGGCCGAGGGGACAGGCGACACCGCGACCGCCCGCGACCGGGCCCGCGAGGCCCTGGCGGTGCCGGTCGTGCCCGGCGGCGTCGAGCCCCTGGCCGCCCTGCGTGCCGCCGCCACCGGTCGCGCCGAGCGCGCGGGCGCCGTGCTCGGCCGCGCGCTCGCGGCCCTGGGCGACCACGACGACGCCCTGGTCCACCTGCTCGCGGTCCCCGACCCCGACGAGACGACGCTGGCCGCGCTGCTGCGCAGCGAGGCGGCGGTCCACGGTGCCCCGGTGGCGCTCGAGCGCTACGAGCGCCACCGCGCCGCCGTGCGCGACCGTCTCGGGGTCGACCACGGTCCGCTCCTGCAGGCCGTGCACGCCGAGCTGCTCGCCGCCGACAACCCCGTCCGCACCGGCGTGCGCTACGACGCCACCTCGATGGTCGGGCGGGCCGACGACCTGCGGGCCCTGCGCGCGCTGCTGCGCCGCAGCCGCGTGGTCTCCATCCTCGGCCCCGGAGGGCTCGGCAAGACGAGCCTGGCCCAGGTGCTGGCCCGCGAGGCCGAGCAGCCCGTGGTCCACGTCGTCGAGCTGGTCGGCGTCGTCTCGCCCGACGACGTCGTCGGTGAGGTCGGCTCGGCCCTGGGGGTCCGCGACTCCGTGAGCGGGCGGCGGGTGCTCACCCCGGAGCAGCGGGCCGACGTGCGGGCCCGGATGGCGGCGCAGCTCGACCGCGCCCCGACCCTGCTGGTGCTCGACAACTGCGAGCACGTCGTTGACGCCGTCGCCGACCTCGTGGCCACGCTCGTCGCCACGACCCGCACCCTGCGGGTCCTCACCACCACCCGCGCGCCGCTGGCCATCGCCGCCGAGCAGGTCTTCGCCCTCGACCAGCTCGACGACGACGCCGCGGCCGAGCTGTTCGTCCAGCGCGCCCGCGCGGCCCGCCCCGCGGTGCACCTCGACGACGCCGTCGTACGACGCGTGGTGGCCCGGCTCGACGGGCTGCCGCTGGCCGTGGAGCTGGCCGCGGCGCGGGTGCGCGCGATGTCGGTGGCCGACCTCGACCGGCGCCTCGACGACCGGTTCGCGCTGCTCCGCGGCACCGACCGGGGCCGCCCCGACCGCCACCAGACCCTGCTGGCCGTCATCGACTGGTCCTGGAACCTGCTGGGCGAGGCCGACCGCGCGGCGCTCCGCCGTCTCTCGGTCCTCGCCGACGGCTTCGCGCTCGACGCCGCCGAGGCGGTGGTCGGGCCCGATGCGTTCAGCGCCGTCGAGACGCTCGTCGGGCAGTCGCTGCTCGTGGTCCGCGACGCCGCGGGCGAGGGCGACGGCGACGGCGACGGGGTCCGCTACCGCATGCTCGAGACCGTGCGCGAGCTCGGCCGGCTCCGGCTGCGCGAGGCCGGCGACGAGGACGACGCCCGCTCCGCCCTGCGCCGCTGGGCGGTCGCCCGGGCCGAGGAGGCCCGCCTGCGGCTCCACGGCCCCGACCAGGTCGCGGCCGTGCGCGGGCTGGGCGGGGAGGAGAACAACCTGGCCGACGTGCTGCGCCAGGCCCTGGCGGAGCCCGACCCCCCGGCGGTCGCGGTGCTGGTGGCGGCCCTGGCGTCGAGCTGGACGATCCGCGGCGAGCACGACCGCGTCGTCGCCCTCGCCGCGGCCGTCGGGGAGGCGCTGTCGGGCTGGACCCCGCCCGCCGGCCCGCTGGCCGACGCGGCGGCGCGGGCCGCGGCCACCGTCGTGGTCAACACCGCCGTCTCCGGCGTCCCCACCCCGCCTGCCCTGCTCGCCGTCCTCACCACCTGCGGGCCCGCCTCCACCGAGCCCGAGGTGCGTGCCCTCGCGGTGCTGACCGCCGACGGGACGAGCCTCCTCGGCGGCGACCGGCTCGACCTGGGGCGGTTCGTCGACCACCCCGACCGCCACGTCGCCGGGCTCGCGCTGCGGTGGTCCAGCCACGCCCTGGAGAACTCCGGTGAGCTCGCGGCCGCGGTCACCGCCTCCGAGCGGGCCCTGGGCCTGTGGCGGCCCGAGGACGGGCCGTGGCCGCACGCCATGCACCACACCCAGCTCGCCGGACTGCACTCCCAGCTCGGTGACCCCGACGCCGCCGACCGGCACGCCGCCCAGGCGCTGGACGTGCTCGACGACCTGCTCGCCGTCGACGACGCCGTGCAGCTGCGTGCCGTCCTGGCCACGGGCGCCATCGCCCGCGGCGACCTCGACGAGGCCCAGCGCCAGGTCGACGAGGCCGCGTCCCGACCGCAGTCGGCGCTGTGGGGCGGCGGCTTCGTGCTCGCCGCGACCCGGGCCGAGCTGGCCCTGGCCCGCGGCGACGTCGAGACCGGCCTGGCGCTCTACGAGCAGTCGGTGGCCGCCGCGGCGGCCCTGGCCTTCCCGGGACTCGGCACCGAGGTGGGTCTGGAGCCCTGGACGCTGTACGCCGAGAGCAGCGCGCTGGCCTCCCACGCCCGGCACGGCGCCGACGGGTCCGGGGTCGAGCTGCACGCCCACGTCGTCGACCAGGCCCGCCGGGCCCTGGCCCCCGGGCGCGGGCGGGTCGACCACCCGGCCATCGGCTGCCTGCTCTTCGCCCTCGGGGTCTGGGCGCTGCTGCGCGAGGGGCGCCCGGCGGCCGCGGTCGAGCTGGTCGCGCTCGCCGAGCGGTTCGGCTACAGCCGGCACACCCCGTCGATGGCCCTCGGCACGCTGGAGACCGAGGCGGAGGCCGCCGCGCCGGGCGCGCTGGAGGCCCGCCGGGCGGCGTACGACGGACGGAGCGGCCCGGACCTCCTGGCGGAGGCCCGGGCCGCGGTGTCGGCCGAGGCCGGGTCCGGGGCCGCGACCGGCTAGAGCTTGCGGGAGTAGGACCGCAGGGCCAGCGGGGCGAAGACGGCCACGACGGCTGCGCAGCCCAGCAGGGCCCAGCCGACCTGGGCGGTGACCGCGCCCTGGTTCATCAGGTCACGCACGGCGGAGACGACGTGGCTGACCGGGTTGACCTGCACGAACGCCTTCAGCCAGCCCGGCAGCGTGTCGACGGGCACGTAGGCGTTGGACAGGAAGGTCAGCGGGAACATGATCATCATCGAGATGCCCTGCCCGCCCTGGGCCGAGCGGGCCACGGTGCCGAGCCAGGTGAAGATCCAGGCCAGCGACCAGCCGGCGACGACGGTGAGCACGATGCCGCCGAGCGTGCCGAGCACGCCGCCGCCGGGGCGGAAGCCCATGGCCAGGCCGACGGCGACGGTGAGCACCGCAGCGGTGGTGTAGCGGAGCAGGTCGGCGACCATCGGGCCGGCCAGCGGCGCGATCCGCGCCACGGGCAGCGACCGGAAGCGGTCGAAGACGCCCTTGTCCATGTCCTCGCGCAGCTGCACGCCGGTGGCCATGCAGGCCGTGAGGGCGGTCTGGGCGAGCACACCGGGGATGACGATGGGCAAGTACGCCGTCACGCCGCCGGAGATCGCGCCGCCGAAGATGTAGGCGAACATCGCCGTGAACAGCAGCGGCTGGGCGGTCACGTCGAAGAACTGCTCGGGGTTGCGGCGCATCTTCTTCGTGGCGCGCCAGGCCATCGACAGGGTCTGCGAGACCGCGGCGCGCAGCGGCACGCGGGGCTGCAGGTCGCGGGTGGGGTCGAGGGCGCGCTCGACCGCGGCGCGGTCGGCGGCGGGGGCGATGAGGGTGGTCATCAGGAGGCCTCCTGGGCGAGGTGCGAGTCGGTGCCGGGGCTGGAGTCGGAGGTGCCGTGGCCGGTGAGGGCCAGGAACACCTCGTCGAGGGTGGGCTTGGCGACGCTGACCGAGGCGACGGACAGGCGCGCCTCGCGCAGCGCGATGAGCACGTCACCGGCCCGGTCGGCGTCGGTCAGGGAGACGTGCAACCCGCCGGCCTCCGGCGTGCGGGCGGGCTCCTCGCCGAGGAGGCGTCGTACGACCTCGGCGGCCTCGGCGGTGCGCTCGCGGTCGGCCAGGCGCAGCTGGAGGGTCGAGGTGCCGACGGAGCTCTTGAGCTCGTCGGGGGTGCCCTCGGCGACGGTGCGGCCGCGGTCGATGACGGCGATGCGGTCGGCGAGCTGGTCGGCCTCGTCGAGGTACTGCGTCGTGAGCAGCACAGTCGCGCCGTCGGCGACCAGTGTGCGGATGGTGTCCCACATCTGGCCGCGGGTGCGCGGGTCGAGCCCGGTGGTGGGCTCGTCGAGGAAGATCAGCGGCGGCCGGGTGATCAGGCTGGCCGCGAGGTCGAGGCGGCGGCGCATCCCGCCGGAGAACGTGGCGATGCGCCGGTCCGCGGCCTCGTGGAGCCCGAAGGACTCCAGCAGCTCCGCGGCCGTGGTCCGGGCGCGGCGGGACGAGAGGCCCTGGAGGCGCCCGAAGAGCCACAGGTTCTCGCGGCCGGTGAGGTTCTCGTCGACCGAGGCGTACTGGCCGGTGACGCCGACGAGCTGGCGCACCTCGTGGCCGCGGGTGGCGACGTCGACGCCGAACACCTCGGCCCGGCCGCCGTCGATGGGCAGCAGCGTGGCGAGCATCCGCAGCGTCGTGGTCTTGCCGGCGCCGTTGGGGCCGAGCACGCCGAACACCTCGCCGCGGCGGATGTCGAGGTCGATGCCGTCGACGGCGCGAGCGCCGCCGAAGGTCTTGACGAGGCCGCGGGCGACCACGGCGAGGTCGGGGGAGCGGGGGAGGCTGGTCTGGGTCACGGGCCCACCGTGGTGGCTCGCGCCTTCACGCCGCCTTCACGCCGGTTTCACGCCGACCCGCCGTGGCTCCACGGGTCGACGGCGGGTCGACGGCGGGGTCAGCGCACGTAGCCGCGGTCGGGCGCGCGGTCGACGCGGCCGCGCACCGGGCGCCCGTCGCGGTAGCGGGTGTAGTCCCAGCTCTGGGTGTAGACCCCGGGTCGCTTCGTGATCGACAGGCACGCGCGGGGCACGTAGACCTCGATCGTGCGCTTGCGCGGACGCGCCTTGGCGTCCAGGCCCCGGCAGGGGACGGGGGCGAGGACCCGCCGGCCCTGCACCCGGTAGAGGCCGAACTGCTGGTAGCGGTCGCCGTCCCGGTTGAAGCCCCAGATCAGGCGGTAGTCGGCGCCACGTCCGCCCCGGGTGTCGTAGTAGACCTCGATGCCGTTGAACTTCTTGCCGTAGGCGTAGCGGCTGCCGATCATCTGCGTGGTGACGGTGCCCCGGAAGCTGGCGAAGAGCCGCACCACCCGGGTGTCGAGGGCGACGGGGGAGTCGTCGGGGTCGTCGCGGCGCACGACGGCCGAGGCGCTCGGCGCGGTCGCGGTCAGGACGGACAGGAGCGTGAGCACGAGGCCCGCGACGGCGAGCAGGGCGGTGGGTCGGCGCATGGGGCCACGCTCCCCGCCGCCTGCCCCGCTCACACCCTGGCCGCCAGGTCGGGGTCGCGGGGGGTCAGTCCAGCGGCGGGTCGAGTGCGGCCCGCAGCGCCGCGTGGGCCTGCGGGTCGCCGTCGGCGGCGAGGGCCTCGGTGCCGCCGCGCTTCCACCACGCCACGTCGACCTGCTCCGCGGTGCCGCTGACCACCGCCGACGGGGCGGTGCCGTCGCCGGGTGCCTCGACCACCAGCACGTGCGGGCCGTCGTGGGTCCTGCCCGACTCGGGGTCGGTGCCCAGGAACGTGCACGGCCGGGCCCACAGCGAGGTGCCGACGTCGGTCAGGTCCACCCGCACCAGGTGCGGACCCGGCTCGATCCGGCCCCAGGCGGGCGCGTCGCCGCCGTACATCACCTCGAGCAGCTCGGCGACGCCGTCGGCGGCGAGGGTCGGGTCGAGCGGCGTGACGTGCGCCGGCCCGGCGGTCTGCTCCGCGTCGAGGCGGTGCACCAGGGCCTCGTGCGCCTGGCGGCGGAAGGTGAAGCCGACCGTCTGCCCGTCGGGGACGTGCCCGGCCCAGGACCACGCCGGCTCCTCGGGGTCGGCGGCCCCGAGGGCGCGGACGAGGGCGTCGGCGTGGGTGGCGTGCTGGTCGTGCAGCCCCGCCCAGGAGTCGGCGCGGGTCGGGCGGCGGTCGTCGTCGGGCGGCCCGGCCGGGCGGTGGGTGACCACCTCGCTCCAGAACCACTGCACCTCGGTGAGGTGCCAGAGCAGGTCGGCGGCGTCCCAGTCGGGGCACGCGGGCACCCGCGCCGCGGGGTCGGCCTCGCGGAGGGCGGCGGCGAAGCGGGCGGACTCGCGGCTGATCGCGGTCAGGTACGTGGTGGCGTCGGGTCGGGGCACCGGAGCGACGCTACGGTCGGTCCTGGACGGGCGCACCGCGTTTCGACCCCGGTGTGCATGAAGATTCCGACACCTGTATGGTCATGCACATGACATCGACGTCACCCCCTGTCGGCACGACCGGGCCCGCGGTCCGCGTGGCCGTGGCCGGAGCCAGCGGGTACGCCGGCGGCGAGGTGCTCCGGCTGCTGCTCGGCCACCCGGGGGTCGAGATAGGCGCCCTCACCGCGGGCAGCAACGCCGGCGAGACCCTCGGCTCGCTCCAGCCGCACCTCGTGCCGCTGGCCGACCGGGTGCTCGGCGCCACCGACGTCGAGACGCTCGCCGGGCACGACGTCGTGGTCCTCGCCCTGCCCCACGGCCAGTCGGCGGTCCTCGCAGCCGCCCTCGGTGACGACGTGGTCGTCATCGACTGCGGCGCCGACCACCGGCTCCGCGACGCCGCCGCCTGGGACGCCTTCTACGGCGGCGAGCACGCCGGCACCTGGCCCTACGGCCTGCCCGAGCTCCCCCTCGCCGACGGCAGTCGACAGCGCGAGGCGCTCCGGGGTGCCCGCCGGGTCGCCGTGCCCGGCTGCTACCCGACCGTCAGCTCGCTCACCCTGGCGCCCGCCCTCGCTGCCGGCCTCGTCGAGCCCGAGCTCGTCGTGGTCGCCGCCTCCGGCACCAGCGGCGCCGGCAAGGCGGCCAAGCCGCACTTGCTGGGCAGCGAGACCATGGGCAACGCCAGCGCGTACGGCGTGGGCGGGGTCCACCGGCACACGCCGGAGATCACCCAGAACCTCGCGCCCCTCGCCCCGACCGGCCCCGCGGGCAGCCTGTCGGTCAGCTTCACCCCGCTGCTCGTCCCGATGTCCCGCGGCATCCTGGCCACCTGCTCGGCCCCGCTGCGGGGCGAGGTCGGCGCCGAGGAGGCCCGCGCGGCGTACGTCGAGGCCTACGCCGACGAGCCGTTCGTGCACGTGCTGCCCGAGGGGCAGTGGCCGCAGACCCAGTCGGTGCTCGGCTCCAACGCCGTGCACGTCCAGGTGACCGTCGACGCGGCCGCCGGCCGGCTCGTCGCCGTGGGCGCGGTCGACAACCTGGCCAAGGGCACCGGCGGCGCCGCCGTCCAGTGCCTCAACCTCGCCCTCGGTCTCGAGGAGACCCTGGGCCTGACGAGCGTGGGAGTCGCGCCGTGAGCACCCTGCACACCTACCCCGAGAAGATCGCCGTCCTGCGGCTCGCGCCCGGCGCCGACGTGCCGGAGTGGGCGGAGTCGTCCTCGCTGTTCTCCATCACCGCCACGGCCACCGAGACCTCGGTGGTCTGCGCGGGCCGGTCGGTGCCGACCAAGGTGCCGGGTGACCGCGGCCTGACCGGGTTCGCCCTCGCCGACGAGGCACCCTCGGCCGGGGTGCTGGTCGAGCTGCTGACCCCGCTGGCCGAGGAGGGCCTCTCGGTCCACACGGTCACCACGACGACCACGGTGTGGGTGCTGGTGCCCGCCACCGACGCCGAGCGGGCGGCCGAGGCGTGGCGACGACGGGGGCACACCGTCGCCCCCGCCCCCGTCGACTGACGTCGGTCGACAGACCCACCTCCAGGAGCACACCCATGAGCGTCACCACCCCGGCCGGGTTCCAGGCCGCGGGCGTCGCCGCCGGACTGAAGTCCACCGGCGCGCCCGACGTCGCCCTCGTCGTCAACGAGGGCCCCCGCTTCGACTCCGCGTCGGTCTTCACCGCCAACCGCTGCCAGGCCAACCCGGTCCTGTGGAGCAAGGAGGTCGTCAAGGACGGCGTCGTGCGCGCCGTCGTCCTCAACTCCGGTGGCGCCAACTGCTACACCGGCCCCGACGGCTTCGCCACGACGCACGCCGTCGCCGAGCGGGTGGCCGAGAAGGTCGGGATCGGCGCGGTCGACGTCGTCGTCTGCTCGACCGGCCTCATCGGCCTGGCCAACCCGCGCGAGCAGGTCCTGGCCGGGGTCGACGCCGCCCACGCCGCCCTGTCCGCCGACGGCGGCGGCGACGCGGCCACCGCGATCATGACCACCGACTCGGTGAGCAAGCAGGCCGTCGTCGAGGGCTCGGGCTGGAGCATCGGCGGCATGGCCAAGGGCGCGGGCATGCTCGCCCCGCAGCTGGCCACCATGCTGGTCGTCATCACCACCGACGCCGTCGTCCCCGCCGCCGACCTCGACACCGCGCTCCGCGCCGCGACCAGGGTCAGCTTCGACCGGCTCGACTCCGACGGCTGCATGTCGACCAACGACACCGTGACCGTGCTGGCCAGCGGCGCCAGTGGCATCACGCCGGCCCTCCCGGACTTCACCGACGCCCTGACCCAGCTGTGCACCGACCTGGCCATGCAGCTGCTGCGCGACGCCGAGGGCGCCGACCACGACATCGCGATCACCACGCTCAACGCGGCCACGGAGGACGACGCCGTCGAGGTCGGCCGCAGCGTCGCCCGCAGCAACCTGTTCAAGGCGGCCGTCTTCGGCAAGGACCCCAACTGGGGCCGGGTGCTGGCCTCCATCGGCACCACCGGGGCCGCCTTCGACCCCGCCGACCTCGACGTCGCCATCAACGGCACCTGGGTCTGCCGGCGGTCCACCCCCGCCGAGGACCCCGCCGGCGTCGACCTCGAGCCGCGCGAGGTCACCGTCACGATCGACCTCAAGTCCGGCACCGAGCGCGCCACGGTCTGGACCAACGACCTCACCCACGCCTACGTCCACGAGAACAGCGCCTACTCATCATGAACGACAGCAGCCTCGCCACCGGCGAGTTCGACACCAGCAAGCCCGACCAGGCCAAGGCCCGCACGCTCGCGGCCGCCCTGCCGTGGCTGAAGCAGTACCACGGCAAGATCGTCGTGGTGAAGTACGGCGGCAACGCCATGATCGACGACGACCTGCGTCGCGCCTTCGCCGAGGACGTCGTCTTCCTGCGCCTGGCCGGCTTCCGCCCCGTCGTGGTCCACGGCGGTGGCCCGCAGATCTCCTCCATGCTCGACCAGCTCGGCATCGAGTCGGAGTTCCGCGGCGGCCTGCGCGTGACCACGCCCGAGGCCATGGAGGTCGTCCGCATGGTGCTCGTGGGCAAGGTGCAGCGCGAGCTCGTCGGCCTCATCAACGACCACGGCCCGTACGCCGTCGGCCTGTCCGGCGAGGACGCCCACCTCTTCACCGCGACCCCGACCAACACCGTCGTCGACGGCGAGGAGGTCGACCTCGGCCTCGTCGGCGAGGTCACCAACGTGCGGCCCGAGGCCGTGCTCGACATCATCGGGGCCGGCCGCATCCCGGTCGTCTCCAGCGTCGCCCCCGACGCCGACGGCCAGGTCCACAACGTCAACGCCGACTCCGCCGCCGCCGCCCTCGCGGTGGCCCTCGGCGCCGAGAAGCTGCTCGTCCTCACCGACGTCGAGGGGCTGTTCCTCGACTGGCCGGCCTCGGAGGACGTCATCGGCGAGATCAGCCCCGAGTCACTGGAGGCCCTGCTGCCGTCGTTGGCCAGCGGGATGGTGCCCAAGATGGGCGCCTGCCTGCAGGCCGTGCAGGGCGGCGTACCGCGGGCCACCGTCGTCGACGGGCGTGAGCCGCACGCGGTCCTGCTCGAGCTGTTCACCAAGGAGGGCGTCGGCACCCAGGTGCTGCCCGGGGTCGAGACCAAGACCCGCAAGGCCCGTGACGGGAGCGCGTCGTGAGCGCCACCAGCGAGTGGACCGAGCGCTACCAGGGCGCGGTGATGAACACCTTCGGGCCACCCAAGCTGGTGCTGGAGAGCGGTGAGGGCATCGTCGTCCGCGACGTCGAGGGCCGCGAGTACCGCGACTTCCTCGGCGGCATCGCGGTCAACACCCTCGGCCACGCCCACCCCGCGCTGGTCGGCGCCGTCACCGCCCAGCTCCAGCAGCTCGGCCACGTGTCCAACTTCTTCGCCACCCGGCCCCAGGTCGAGCTGGCCGAGAAGCTGCTCGAGGTCACCGGCCCGGGGCGCGACGGCCGGGTGTTCTTCGCCAACTCCGGCGCCGAGGCCAACGAGGCCGCGATCAAGCTCAGCCGCCGCACCGGCCGCACCCACCTGGTCGCGATGGAGGACGCCTTCCACGGCCGCACCATGGGCAGCCTCGCCCTGACCTCCAAGGCCGCCTACCGCGAGCCCTTCGAGCCGCTGCCCGGGCACGTGACCTGGGTGCCGTTCGGCGACGTCGACGCGCTGGCCGCCGCCGTCACCGACGAGACGGCCGCGGTCGTCATCGAGCCGCTGCAGGGCGAGGCCGGCGTCAACGTCGCCGACCCCGACTACCTGCGCGCCGCCCGGCGCGTCACCACCGAGCGCGGTGCCCTGCTGTGGCTCGACGAGATCCAGTCGGGCATGGGCCGCACCGGCCACTGGCTCGCCTCGTCGCCGTACGACGTCGCGCCCGACGTCGTGACCCTGGCCAAGGGCCTGGCCGGCGGCATCCCGATCGGTGCGTGCGTGGCCTTCGGCGAGGCCGGCAGCCTGCTGCAGCCCGGCAACCACGGCACGACCTTCGGCGGCAACCCGGTCGCCTGCGCCGCGGCGCTGGCCGTCATCGCCACCCTCGAGTCCGAGGGCCTGCTGGCCCGGGCGAGCGAGACCGGCGAGCGGCTCCGCGCCGGGGTCGGGGCCGACGACCGGGTCGTCGACGTGCGCGGCGAGGGCGTCCTGGTCGGGCTGACCCTGGCGGCGCCCCACGGCCCGCACGTCGTGGCCGCGGCCCAGGACGCCGGCTGGATCATCAACGCCACCGGTCCCGACCGCATCCGGTTCGCGCCGCCGCTCGTGGTCACCGACGCCGACGTCGACGCGCTCGTCGCGGCCTGGCCCGCGATCCTCGACGACGCGTGGGCACGCGGTGCGGCCGCCGAGGCCGCGGCTACGGGAGGGAGCTCCTGATGCGCCACTTCCTGCGCGACGACGACCTCACCCCCGACGAGCAGCGGCGCCTCCTCGACCTGGCCGCCGACCTCAAGACCACGCCGTTCATGCGGCGCCCGCTCGCCGGCCCGAAGTCGGTCGCGATGATCTTCGACAAGCCGACCCTGCGCACCCAGGTGTCCTTCGGCGCCGGCATCGCCGAGCTCGGCGGCAACCCGATGCTGGTCGAGGGCAAGCTCGCCGGCATCGGCGTGCGCGAGTCCGTCGAGGACGTCGCGCGCGTGCTGGGCCGCCAGGTCGCGGTCGTGGTGTGGCGCACCTTCCTGCAGTCCGACCTCGACCTGATGGCCGCCCACGCCGGCGTGCCCGTGGTCAACGCGCTCACCGACGACTTCCACCCCTGCCAGCTCGTGGCCGACCTGCTCACGGTGCGCGAGCACAAGGGCGGGCCGGACGGCTCCCTGGCCGGCCTCACCGTGGCCTTCGTCGGCGACGGCGCCTGCAACATGGGCAACTCGTGGCTGCTGGCCGGCACCACCGCCGGCATGCACGTCCGCATCGCCGCCCCCCAGGGCTACCGGCCCTCGGCGGCGATGTTCGCCCGGGCCGAGGAGATCGCCGCGACCACCGGCGGGTCCGCGTCGTCGTGCGCCGACCCGGCCGAGGCCGTGACCGGGGCCGACGTCGTGGTCACCGACACCTGGATCTCGATGGGCAAGGAGGCCGAGGAGGCCGACCGGGCCGCCGTCCTCGCGCCGTACTCGCTGACCGAGGAGCTGCTCGCCCACGCGGGGCGCGAGGCGATCGTGCTGCACTGCCTGCCTGCCTACCGCGGCAAGGAGATCTCCGCCGAGGTCCTCGACGGCCCGCAGAGCGTGGTCTGGGACGAGGCCGAGAACCGCCGGCACGCCCAGAAGGCGGTCATCGCGTTCCTGCTCGAGCAGGCCGGGCGGTGAGGGCCGTGGGCACCAGCCGCGTCGCGTCCACCAAGAACGCCCGGCACCAGCGCATCGTCGACCTGGTCACCACCCACGAGGTGCACTCCCAGGTCGAGCTGGCCCAGCTGCTGGCCGACGACGGCGTCACGGTCACCCAGGCCACGCTCTCGCGCGACCTCGTCGAGCTCGACGCCCTCAAGGTGCGCTCGGCCTCCGGCACCCTCGTGTACGCCGTCCCCGGTGAGGGCGGCGACCGACGACGCACCGCCCCGGGGGAGTCCGCGGCCGGCGCCCAGCGCCTGGCCCGGCTGTGCGGGGAGCTGCTGGTCAGCGCCGAGGCCAGCGCCAACCTCGTCGTCCTCCGCACGCCCCCCGGGGCGGCCCAGTACCTCGCCTCGGGCTTCGACAAGTCCGAGCTGCCCGACGTCCTCGGCACCATCGCCGGCGACGACACCGTCCTCGTGATCGGCCGCGACCCGGCCGGGGGAGCGGCGCTCGCCGACCGCTTCCTCGCCCTGGCCTCCGCGCACGCCGACGCCACCACGTCCCCGTCCTCCAGCCAGGAGTCCTGAATGTCCAAGGTCCTCACCTCCCTGCCCGTCGGCGAGCGCGTCGGCATCGCCTTCTCCGGCGGCCTCGACACCTCCGTCGCCGTGGCCTGGATGCGCGCCAAGGGCGCCGTCCCGTGCACCTACACCGCCGACATCGGCCAGTACGACGAGCCCGACATCGAGGGCGTCCCCCACCGCGCCCTCGAGTACGGCGCCGAGATCGCTCGCCACGTCGACTGCAAGACCCAGCTGGTCGAGGAGGGCCTGGCCGCGATGGCCTGCGGTGCCTTCCACATCCGCTCCGGCGGCCGCACCTACTTCAACACCACGCCCCTGGGCCGCGCGGTCACCGGCACCCTGCTCGTCCGCGCGATGCACGAGGACGGCGTCGACATCTGGGGCGACGGATCGACCTTCAAGGGCAACGACATCGAGCGCTTCTACCGCTACGGCCTGCTGGCCAACCCGGAGCTGCGCATCTACAAGCCCTGGCTCGACGCCGACTTCGTCACCGAGCTCGGTGGCCGCGCCGAGATGAGCCAGTGGCTGACCGAGCAGGGCCTGCCCTACCGCGACAGCCAGGAGAAGGCCTACTCCACCGACGCCAACATCTGGGGCGCCACCCACGAGGCCAAGACGCTGGAGCACCTCGACGTCTCGCTCGAGACCGTCGAGCCGATCATGGGCGTGAAGTTCTGGGACCCCGCGGTCGCCATCGAGACCGAGGACGTCACCATCGCCTTCGAGGCCGGCCGGCCGGTCGCCATCGACGGCACCCGGTACGACGACCCGGTCGACCTCGTCCACCAGGCCAACGTCATCGGCGGCCGCCACGGGCTCGGCATGAGCGACCAGATCGAGAACCGCATCATCGAGGCCAAGTCCCGCGGCATCTACGAGGCGCCCGGCATGGCGCTGCTGTGGGCGGCCTACGAGCGGCTGCTCAACGCGATCCACAACGAGGACACCATCGCGCTCTACCACTCCGAGGGCCGCCGCCTCGGCCGGCTGCTCTACGAGGGCCGCTGGCTCGACCCGCAGGCCCTGATGCTGCGCGAGTCCATCCAGCGCTGGATCGCCTCGCTCGTCACCGGCGAGGTGACGCTGCGGCTCCGGCGCGGCGAGGACTACTCCGTGCTGGCCACCAGCGGACCCGCGTTCTCCTACCACCCCGACAAGCTGTCGATGGAGCGCACCGAGAGCGCCGCGTTCGGCCCGACCGACCGCATCGGCCAGCTCACCATGCGCAACCTCGACATCGCCGACTCGCGCGCCAAGCTCGAGCTGTACGCCGCCCAGCCCGTCGAGCAGGGCCAGGTGCTCGTCGAGCACGGCACCCTGTACGGCGAGCTCGAGGCCGGCGGCGCCGACCGCATCGCCAGCAACCCGGCCGCCACCGACGCCGACGGGGAGGCGCTCGACGCCGCCGCGATGGAGTTCGGCACCGACTGATGACCGCTCAGCCGACGGGAGCGAGGACCCGGCCGCGGGGCACCGCGCGGGTGCTGGTCGTCAACGGACGCGACGAGGTGCTGGTGCTCCTCGCCCGCCTCGACGACCAGCGCCTCGGCATCCTCACCCCCGGCGGCAAGGTCGAGGACGGCGAGGCGCCGCGCGCCGCCGCGGTCCGGGAGCTGCGCGAGGAGACCGGGATCGACGTCGACCCGGCGCACCTGCACGGTCCGCTCCACGACGGCCCCACGCGGTGGCGCGACCGGTCCGGCGTGCTCCGCACCATGCACGCCACGGTCTTCGCCGTCGGCACCGCCGACGCCGACGGCCCCGAGGTCAGCGCCGCCGGGCGCACGCCCGAGGAGCTCGACTTCCTCGTCGACCACGCCTGGCTCACCCCCACCCAGCTGGCCCACGACCCGCGCCTGCGCAACCCGCACCTGCCCGCGCTCGCCGCCCGGGCGGTCGCGGCGGTGCGGTCGGGCGACCCGGTCGCGCCGACCTCGCGTCGTACGGCGCGGGTGCTGCCGGTGCGCGCCGACGGAGCCGTCCTGCTGCTGCAGGACCAGGACCCTGCGGTGCCCGGGCTGCTGCGCTGGGGCACCGTCGGCGGGGCCGTCGACCCGGGGGAGAGCCTGCAGGTGGCGGTGGTGCGCGAGGCCTTCGAGGAGACCGGCCTCGTGGTCGACCCGTCCGCACTGGTCGGTCCCGTGCACCGCGACGTGCGTGAGTTCACCTACGACGGCCGGCCGTTCCTGGGCGACTCGACCTTCTTCGCCCTCGCGCTCGACGACGTGGTCGAGGTGTCCTTCGACCACCTCGCGCCCGAGGAGGTCGACACCGTCACCGGCCACGGCTGGTGGACCCCCGACGACCTCGCGGCCGACGGCTCCGCGATCACCCCCGACCTGCCCGACACGATGCGAGCCGCGGTCGCGGCACTGGAGGCACACCGATGAGCACGACCAACGAGGGCAAGCTGTGGGGCGGCCGGTTCGCGAGCGGGCCCTCGCCGGAGCTCGAGGCGCTCTCGCGCTCCACGCACTTCGACTGGCGCCTGGCGCTGTACGACATCGCCGGCTCCCACGCCCACGCCAAGGCGCTCGGCGCGGCCGGCTACCTCTCGCCGGAGCACGAGGCCGAGGTCCACCGCGGGCTCGACGTGCTCGCCGACCGGTTCCGCGACGGCAGCCTGCAGCCCGACCCCACCGACGAGGACGTGCACGGTGCGCTCGAGCGGTTGCTGCTGGAGGAGGTCGGCCCCGACGTCGGCGGTCGCCTGCGCGCCGGGCGCAGCCGCAACGACCAGATCGCCACCCTGTTCCGGATGTACCTGCGCGACCACGGCCGCACCGTCGCCGGCCTGGTGCTCGACCTCGTCGACGCCCTCGTCGGGCAGGCCGACGCGGCCGGGGAGGCCGTCATGCCGGGTCGCACCCACCTCCAGCACGCCCAGCCCGTCCTCCTCGCCCACCACCTGCTGGCCCTGGCCCACCCGCTGCTGCGCGACGTCGACCGGATGCTCTCCTGGGACGCCCGGGTCGCCGGCGACTCGCCGTACGGCTCGGGGGCGCTCGCGGGCCAGACCCTCGGCCTCGACCCCCAGCTGGTCGCCGCCGAGCTGGGCTTCACCGGCTCCTCGGCCAACTCCCTCGACGGCACCGCGGCCCGCGACTTCGTGGCCGAGTTCGCGTTCGTGTGCGCCCAGGTCGGCGTCGACGTGAGCCGGATCGCCGAGGACGTCATCCTCTGGACGACGCGCGAGTTCGGCTTCGCCCGGCTCCACGACTCCTGGTCGACGGGGTCGAGCATCATGCCGCAGAAGAAGAACCCCGACATCGCCGAGCTGGCCCGCGGCAAGGCCGGCCGGCTCGTGGGCAACCTGGCCGGCCTGCTCACCACGCTCAAGGCCCTGCCGCTGGCCTACAACCGCGACCTCCAGGAGGACAAGGAGCCGGTCTTCGACTCCGTCGACACCCTCGAGGTGCTGCTGCCGGCGTTCACCGGCATGGTCGCGACGCTGGCCTTCGACACCGACCGGATGGCGGCCCTGGCCCCGCAGGGGTTCTCCCTGGCCACCGACGTCGCCGAGTGGCTGGTCCGCGAGGGCGTCCCGTTCCGGGTGGCGCACGAGGTGGCCGGAGCCTGCGTCCAGCGCTGCGAGGAGCTGGGGGTCGAGCTCGACGAGCTGACCGACGAGCAGTACGCCGAGATCTCCCCGCACCTGCGCCCCGAGGTCCGATCGGTCCTCACGGTCGCCGGCTCCGTGGCGGCCCGTGACGGGCGCGGCGGCACCGCCCCGGTGCGGGTGGCCGAGCAGCTCGCCGAGGTGCGGTCGCTGGTGGCCGCCCACCGTGGCCGACTGGCCTGAGCTCCGCGGGCCCGCGGAGGTCGTCGCGCCCCGGCTGCTCGGGGCGGTGCTCCGCAAGGGGCCGGTCGCGGTGCGCCTGACCGAGGTCGAGGCGTACGCCGGCTCGGCCGACCCCGGCTCCCACGCCTACCGGGGCCGCACGCCGCGCACCGAGGTCATGTTCGGCCCGGCCGGCCACCTGTACTGCTACCTCAGCTACGGGATGCACGTGTGCGCCAACGTCGTGGTGGGGGAGGAGGGCACCGCCTCGGCCGTGCTCCTCCGCGCCGGCGAGGTCGTCGACGGCCTCGCGGTCGCCCGCGACCTGCGGCCCGCGGCCCGGGTCGACCGCGACCTCGCGCGGGGCCCCGGCCGGTTGTGCCAGGCCCTGGGCATCGTCCTCGGCGACGACGGGACCGACCTTCACGCTGGGCCCGTCACCCTCGAGCTCGGGGCGCCGCCGGCCGCCATCGCCACCAGTCCGCGCACCGGGCTGCGCCTGGCCACCGAGCGGCCGTGGCGCTTCTACGAGGTCGGGGAACCCACGGTCTCGGCGTACCGGAGGCATCCGCGAGCGGTCCTGCCACACCCCGATTTGTGAACGGCAGATGACGTGCCCTAACGTTCTTCTCGTCGCGGTCAGCGAATCCCCTCGGGGCCAGGAGGCCCAAGATCGAAGGGGTTCGGCACGTCCGGGCAACGGCTTCGAAGCCGCCCAGCTCCCCGGAGTTGACGCGGACCACTCGGATCCGTAAGGTTTACCAGGTTGCCCCAGAGCGGATCCCGCAAGGATCACGAGGGGGCATGCGCCTGATGTTTGAGAACTCAACAGTGTGTCATAGTCGACGGATTAGTTTGTAGGCTCGTCTGTTTGTTGGATGGGTTGATAGTTTTTTTCGGCAATGATTCTGGCTAGCGATAGTCAGTGATCG
>NZ_VDMR01000002.1 GCF_006346315.1 Nocardioides litoris
CAGCCAAGGCAAGAACCCCCGCGAGATCCGACGCTGCCTCAAGCGCTACATCGCCCGAGACCTCTACCGAACCCTCGAAGCCGGCGACACCCAAACACCCCTTGACCAGACATAGGAGCGTCCACCTGACGTGCGTGGTCTCGAGACAGGACTCCGTCCTTCCTCGACCACCGTCGGTCGGGACCACGACCGCTCGTCGCGCCCGACCGACCGCTCGTCGCACGACGATCCCCGCCCGGCGCAGGGGGGCGACGCAGCCCTGCCGCGTGACGCAGGCCACTCCCTAGCGTGACCGGCGTCACGTCCCCGCGCAGGAAGGCGCCCGCACCATGGCCCAAGCACCGTCCCACGAGCAGGCGAGCCGCCACGACCCCGTCTACGACGAGCTGCACGCCGCCGACGACTTCGCCGAGCTGCGGCGCCGCTACCGCGCGTTCGTCATCCCGGCCACGGCGGTCTTCCTCGCCTGGTTCCTGCTGTACGTCGTGATGTCCAACTGGGCCACGGACTTCATGGGGACCAAGGTCGTCGGCAACATCAACGTCGCCCTGGTCTTCGGGCTGCTGCAGTTCGTGACGACGTTCGCCATCGCCTACGCCTACAGCCGCTACTCCACCGCGCGGCTCGACCCGCTGGCCGAGAAGCTCAACGACCGCTACGAGGCCGGCAAGGGGGCGAAGCGCTGATGGACCACCAGGTGCTCACCACCGTCCTGTTCCTCTCGGTCGTCGCGCTGACGATCTTCGTCACCGTCCGCGCCAGCCGCAGCTCCTCGGGCACGTCGGACTTCTACGCCGGCGGCCGCTCGTTCTCCCCGGTGCAGAACGGCCTCGCCATCGGCGGCGACTACATGTCGGCGGCGTCGTTCCTCGGCATCACCGGCATCATCGCCCTGTCCGGGTACGACGGGTTCCTCTACTCCATCGGCTTCCTGGTGGCCTGGCTCGTCGCCCTGCTCCTGGTGGCCGAGATGCTGCGCAACTCCGGCCGGTTCACCATGGCCGACCAGCTGGCGTTCCGGATGAAGCAGCGCCCCATGCGCATGGCCGCCGCGACGTCCACCGTCGTGGTCTCGATCTTCTACCTGCTGGCCCAGATGGTCGGCGCGGGCACGCTCGTGGCCCTGCTGCTCGGCGTCGACAGCCAGACGGTGAAGAACATCGTCATCCTCGGCGTCGGCGTGCTGATGATCTTCTACGTCACCGTCGGCGGCATGAAGGGCACCACCTGGGTGCAGATCGTCAAGGCCGTCCTGCTGATGACCGGCTCGGCGCTCATCGTCGTGCTCGTGCTCGCCCAGTACGGCTTCAACCTCTCCGAGCTCCTCGGTGCCGCCGCCAGCAACAGCGGCAAGGGCGACGCGTTCCTCGAGCCCGGCCTCAAGTACGGCGCCGACCTGACCAGCAAGCTCGACTTCGTGTCCCTGGGGCTGGCGCTCGTGCTCGGCACGGCCGGCCTGCCGCACATCCTCATCCGCTTCTACACCGTCCCGACGGCGCGCGACGCCCGCAAGTCGGTGCTGTGGGCGATCGGGATCATCGGCGTGTTCTACCTCTTCACCCTGGTCCTCGGCTTCGGTGCCGCCGCGCTGCTCGACACCAGCACGCTCGACCCGGCCGGCAACCTGGCCGCCCCGCGCCTGGCGGAGGAGGTCGGTGGCGGAGCCGGCTCGACCGGCGGCGCGATCCTGCTCGCCCTCATCGCGGCGGTGGCCTTCGCGACCATCCTCGCCGTCGTCGCCGGCCTGACCCTCACCTCGTCGGCCTCGGTCGCGCACGACGTCTACAACAACGTCATCAAGAAGGGCAAGGCCACCGAGGCCGAGGAGATCAAGGTGACCCGGATCGCCGCCGGCGCCATCGGCCTCGTCGCCATCCTGCTCGCCATCCCGGCCCAGAGCCTCAACATCGCCTTCCTCGTGGCGCTCGCCTTCGCGGTCGCGGCGTCGGCCAACCTGCCCAACATCGTGCTCAACATGTTCTGGCGCCGGTTCAACACCCGGGGCGCGCTGTGGAGCATCTACGGCGGCCTGGTCTCCGCCGTGGGCCTGGTGGTCTTCTCACCGGTCATGTCGGGGGCGGAGACGTCGCTGGTCACCGGCGCCGACTTCGCGTGGTTCCCGCTGAGCAACCCGGGCATCGTCTCGATCCCGCTCGGCTTCCTCCTCGGCATCATCGGCACCCTCACCACCCGCGAGCCCACGGCCGAGGACCGCTACACCGAGCTCGAGGTCCGCGCCCTCACCGGCGCCGGCTCCGAGAAGGCGATCAGCCACTAGCACCCGACCCGCTGACCCGTCGTGGCTCCACGACGGGTCAGCGCGGTGTGCGCGACCAGCGAGGACCATCGCCCAGACAACCCGCCCTGGCTACTGTGACGAGGGCACCCGGAACGACCCGCAGGAGGACACTCGTGAGTGAAGAAACCCTGTCCAACCTCCTCTCCGAGGACCGCCGCTTCGCACCGCCGGAGGACCTGGCCGCCGAGGCCAACCTGAAGGAGGAGGCGTACGCGCGGGCCGCGACCGACCGGGAGGGGTTCTGGGCCGAGCAGGCCGAGCGCCTGACCTGGGAGACGCGCTGGGACCGGGTGCTGGACTGGGACGACCCGCCGTTCGCGAAGTGGTTCGTCGGGGGCCGCCTGAACGCGGCGTACAACTGCGTCGACCGGCACGTCGAGGCCGGGCGCGGCGACAAGGTCGCGCTGCACTTCGTGGGCGAGCCGGTCGACGACGAGCGCGACATCACCTACGCCGAGCTGAAGGACCTGGTCAGCCAGGCCGCCAACACCCTCACCGACCTGGGCGTCGCCACGGGCGACCGCGTCGCGATCTACATGCCGATGATCCCCGAGGCCATCGTGGCCATGCTGGCCTGCGCCCGCATCGGGGCGCCCCACACCGTGGTCTTCGGCGGGTTCTCCTCCGACGCGCTGGCCTCGCGGCTCGAGGACTGCCAGGCCAAGGTCGTCGTCACCAGCGACGGTGGCTACCGCCGCGGCGCGCCCTCGGCGCTCAAGCCGGCCGTCGACGAAGCCCGCACCAAGGCCGCCGACCTCGGCCACACGGTCGAGAAGGTCCTCGTCGTGCGCCGCACGGGCCAGGAGGTGGCCTGGGACGACGCCGTCGACGTGTGGTGGCACGACACCGTCGACCAGGCCTCGACCGAGCACACCCCGGAGGCGTTCGACGCCGAGCACCCGCTCTACGTCATGTACACCTCGGGCACCACGGGCAAGCCCAAGGGCATCCTGCACACGACCGGCGGCTACCTCACCGGTGCGGCCTACACGCACTGGGCGGTCTTCGACCTCAAGGCCGAGACCGACGTCTACTGGTGCACCGCCGACATCGGCTGGGTCACCGGCCACTCCTACATCGTCTACGGCCCGCTGGCCAACGGCGTCACGCAAGTGCTCTACGAGGGCACGCCCGACAGCCCCGAGCGCGGCCGCTGGTGGAGGATCATCGAGGACAAGAAGGTCTCGATCTTCTACACCGCCCCCACCGCGATCCGGTCGTTCATGAAGCAGGGCCGCGAGGTGCCCGACCAGCACGACATGTCGTCGCTGCGGGTGCTCGGATCGGTGGGCGAGCCGATCAACCCCGAGGCCTACGTCTGGTACCGCCAGGTCATCGGCGGCGACCGCACCCCGGTCGTCGACACCTGGTGGCAGACCGAGACCGGCGCGATCATGATCAGCCCGCTGCCCGGCGTGACCCACGGCAAGCCGGGCTCGGCCATGGTGCCGATCCCGGGCGTCGCCGCCGACGTGGTCACCGAGGAGGGCGAGTCGGTGCCCGACGGCTCCGGCGGCTACCTCGTGCTCACCGAGCCGTGGCCCTCGATGCTGCGCACCATCTGGGGCGACGACGAGCGGTTCAAGGAGACCTACTGGTCGAAGTACGCCAAGCAGGGCTGGTACTTCGCCGGCGACGGCGCCAAGCTCGACGACGACGGCGACCTGTGGGTCCTCGGCCGCGTCGACGACGTCATGAACGTCTCCGGCCACCGCCTGTCCACCACCGAGATCGAGTCGGCCCTGGTCTCCCACCCCAAGGTCGCCGAGGCCGCGGTCGTGGGCGCCAAGGACGAGGACACCGGCCAGGCCGTCTGTGCCTTCGTCATCCTCCGCGACGAGGCGGGCGACGGCGGCGCGGACATCGTCGAGGAGCTCCGCAACCACGTCCGCACCCAGATCGGCCCCATCGCCAAGCCCCGGCAGATCATGGTCGTGCCCGAGCTGCCCAAGACCCGCTCCGGCAAGATCATGCGCCGCCTGCTGCGCGACGTGGCCGAGCACCGCGAGGTCGGCGACGTCACCACGCTCGCCGACTCCTCGGTCATGGACCTCATCTCCTCCGGCCTGTCCGGCGGCAAGGGCGACGACTGACCGGAGCCCGACCCCACCCACCTGGTGCCCCAGCCCCCGCTAGGCTGGGGCACCGGTGCGCCGGGAAGTCTGGTCGGCAGTCGTGCCGCCGACCCCGAGGGACCTCCTGTGCCGAAGCACCACCTGCCCCACCGCCCGCGGCTCTTCGCCCGCGGCACGTGGCCCGAGGCCTCCCGCGTCGCCGACATCCTGCGCGCCGAGACCACCGGCGGCGTCCTGCTCGTGGTCGGTGCCGTGGTGGCGCTGGTGTGGGCCAACAGCCCCTGGGCCCCGGCGTACGACGACCTGCGCGGGCTCGTCGTCGGGCCGAGCGACCTGCTCGGGCTGCACCTCGACCTCAGCCTGGCCACCTGGGCGGCCGACGGGCTGCTCGCGATCTTCTTCTTCGTCGCGGGGCTGGAGGTCAAGCGCGAGTTCGTCGCCGGGGACCTGCGCGACCCGCACCGCGCCGCCCTGCCGGTGGCCGCCGCCGTCGGCGGCATGGTCGTGCCCGCCCTGGTGTACGTCGCCTGGAACGCCCTGGACCCCGGCGGTCGGGGTGAGGGGTGGGCCATCCCCACCGCGACCGACATCGCGTTCGCCGTGGCCGTGCTGGCCGTCATCAGCACCCACCTGCCCTCGGGCCTGCGGACCTTCCTGCTGACCCTCGCCGTGGTCGACGACCTGCTGGCGATCACGATCATCGCCCTGTTCTTCACCGCCTCGCTGGAGGTCGGCTACCTGCTCGCCGCGCTGGTGCCGCTGGCCCTGTTCGGCGTCCTCGTGCAGCGCCGGGTGCGCTCGTGGTGGTTGCTGCTGCCACTGGCCGCGGTGACGTGGGCGCTGGTGCACGAGTCGGGCGTGCACGCGACGGTGGCCGGCGTGCTGCTGGCCTTCACGGTCCCGGTGCTGCGCAGCGAGGCCGCCGGCGGGCCCGACGCCGGGCCCGGGCTGGCCGAGCACTTCGAGCACCGGCTGCGGCCCGTGTCAGCCGGCGTCGCCGTCCCGGTGTTCGCGTTCCTGGCCGCCGGGGTCACCGTCGGCGGCCTCGACGGCCTGACCTCGGCGATCACCGACCCCGTCGCCATCGGCATCGTGCTCGGCCTGGTGCTCGGCAAGCCGATCGGCATCGCCGGGTCGACCTGGTTGCTCGCCCGCTTCACCGGCGCCGACCTCGACGACGAGCTGGCCTGGGTCGACGTCGTCGGGATGGCCATGCTCGCCGGCATCGGGTTCACCGTCTCCCTGCTCATCGGCGAGCTGGCCTTCGGGCCCGGGAGCGTGGCCGACGAGCACGTCAAGGTCGGGGTGCTGGTCGGATCCCTGCTGGCCGCCCTGCTGGCCACGGCCGTGCTGCGCTCCCGCAACCGGGTGTACCGACGCCTGTGCGAGATGGAGAGCGTCGACGACGACCGCGACGGGATCCCCGACGTCTACCAGTAGGGTCGGAGCGACGTCCGCCCTCCGGCGGCACCGCCACGACCTGAACGACTCGAGGACCCCATGGCCCAGCACCAGCCCGCGAAGCAGTCCGCCCAGCAGGTGGCCCCCTCCCCCGACGAGCCCACGATCGGGCGGCTGGTCAACGACGCCACGCGCGACATCTCGCTGCTGGTCAAGAAGGAGATCGAGCTCGCCAAGTCCGAGCTCAAGGTCAGCGTCCGGTTCGGCCTCACCGGCGTCGTGTTCTTCGTGCTGGCCGGCTTCCTCGCCCTGCTGGCGATCATCATGCTCTCGGTCGCCTTCGCCTACCTGATCCACTGGAACGGCGACGGCCTCGACCTGCACTGGGCCTTCCTCATCGTCTTCGGCGCCTACCTCCTCCTCGCCGGCCTGCTGGCCTTCCTGGGCATCAAGAAGGTCAAGCGCGCCCGCCCGCCGGAGAAGGCGATCAAGCAGGGCAAGCAGATCCCCTCAGCCCTCAAGGGCAAGAAGTAGGCGCCAGCCACCCGGTGGCCCCTCGACCACCGTCAGGCCGGACCCCACGGTGGTCGAGGAGGTTGCGCCAGCAACCGTCTCGAGACCACACCACCGCAACGACACACCCGAGCAGCTGCGGTCAAGTGGCCTCGAGACAGGCGCCAGCGCGCCTTCCTCGACCACCGTCCGACCCGGACCCCACGGTGGTCGAGGAGGTTGCGCTAGCAACCGTCTCGAGACCACACCACCGCAACGACACACCCGAGCAGCTGCGGTCAAGTGGCCTCGAGACAGGCGCCAGCGCGCCTTCCTCGACCACCGTGTGGCCACCACCGCCGGCGTAGTTCAGCCGGCGCAGGCGCCCGTGTCGACCTGGCGGGAGGCGTCCTCGCCGGCGGCGGCCGCGTCGGCGACCTGCTCCCAGGTGAGCGCGTAGCCCGTGTCGTCGTCGGTGACCGACGCGGCGAAGACGACGCCCGCGACGTGGCCCTGGGTGGTGACGACGGGCCCGCCGGAGTTGCCGGGGCGGACCAGGCCGCGCAGGGAGTAGACCTCGCGGATGACGCTGCCCCGGCCGTAGATGTCGGGTGACTCCAGCGTGCGCTCCTCGCGCACCCGACCGCGCTGGACGTCGTACGGGCCGTCCTCGGGGTAGCCGAGGATCGCGACGCCGTCGCGGCCGTCGGTGACGAAGCGGCGCTCCTCGTCGTTGCTGTCGACGAACGGCAGCGTCGGGCGGCCGAGGTCGTCGAGGTCGAGGACGGCGACGTCGAGGTCGGGGTTGTAGTAGACGACGGTGGCGTCGACGGTCTCGTCGCCGATGAGCACGGTCGGCTCGTCGACGCCGGCGACGACGTGGGCGTTGGTCATCAGCCGGTCGTCGGCGTACAGGAAGCCGCTGCCCTCGACCCCGCGTCCACAGCTGTTGTTGCCGCGGATCTTGAGCACGCTCTGCTCGGCCGCGGCGATGTCGGGGTCGCGCAGCAGGCGCTGGGCGCCGGGGCTGACCTCGCGGATGCGCTCGTCGGCGAACGGCTGCAGGTAGCGCGGGAAGAACGACGTGCCGACGACGTTGTTGAAGGCCTGCAGGACGGTGGGGGCCGAGGTGGGCAGCGCGTTGTTGACCGTGCGCAGGACGGTGCTCGAGCGCACCAGCTCGGTCAGCGGTCCGATGCGGGAGCCGGTGACGGCGACGCCGAGCGCCCAGGCGACGAGCAGCACGGCCAGCGCGCTCAGGGCCGCGCCGCCGACAGCGTCGAGGGCGCGGGCGGGCTGCCAGGTGATGCGGTCGCGCAGCTTGGACCCGGCGAGCTGGAGCAGCGCCTGGCCGAGCGAGGCCCCGACGATGACGATGAACAGGGCGCCCAGGCTGACGGTGAGCGACGGGGCCGCGTCGCCGAGGATGCGCGGCGCGAGCCAGATGCCCAGGAGGCCACCGGCCAGCAGCCCGACGGTGGCGAACACGCCCGTCACGAAGCCCTGCCAGTAGCCCGAGAGGGCGTAGGCCAGCACGAGGAGGAGCAGCAGCCAGTCGAGCAGGTTCATCCGCGGCGCCGTTCCTCGAAGTCGGTGTTGGGCCGCACGTCGGTGTTCTGCGGCGGGCGGCCGCCCAGCATGTAGGCCGGGAGGTCACGCCGGGGCGCGTCCGGCAGGTCCTCGATCCAGCCGAGGTACTCGAACAGCCGCGCCACGATACCGCCGGTGAAGCCCCAGAGGATGACGTCCTTGTCGGGACCGATGAGGAACCCGGGCGAGGACCACCCGCGGGGGCCGGGCACCACGATGCGGTGGGCGGGGTCGCGGAGCTCGGCGAGGGGCACGCGGTAGACCTCGTGGACCTCGTCGGGCGAGCGCACCGAGACCGGGCTCGGCTCGCGCCACCAGGCCAGGACCGGCGTCACCCCGAAGTTGCTGGGGGGCAGCCACAGCTCGGGGAGCTCGCCGAGGACGTCGACGCCGGCGGGATCGAGACCGGTCTCCTCCTCGGCCTCGCGCAGCGCCGCCTGCCGCGGCGTCTCGCCGGGGTCGAGGCTGCCGCCGGGGAACGAGACCTGGCCCGGGTGGGAGCGCATGTGGTGGGCGCGCTCGGTCAGCAGCAGGTCGGGCCCGGCGGGGCCCTCCCCGAAGAGCATGAGCACGGCCGAGCGGCGTACGCCGTCGGCGTCGTCGGGCACCTGGAACCGGGTCAGGTCGTGGACCGAGATCGAGTGCATCGCCGCCTCGACCGGCCGCAGCCACGCGGGCAGGCCGGGGTGGCCGTCGCTCACAGACGGGTCCCGAGGGCCTGACCGACGACCTGGGCGATCTCCTGGGCGGAGTCGAACTCGCGGGCCTCCTTGAAGACCACCCGGCCGTCGGCGTCGACGACGAGCGTCTGCGGGAAGGCCGAGCGAAGCCCGAGGTCGCCGTCGAAGACGGTGCCGCCGGGGTCGGCCAGCTGCGGGTAGGTGGCCCCGACGGTCTCGGCGAACCCGATCGCGGAACCGGGGTAGGTCTCGACGTCGATGCCGATGACCTGCACCTCGTCGCCGTGCTGCTCGTGGAAGGCCTGCAAGGCCGGCATCTCGTCGCGGCAGGGCGCGCAGCCCGACCACCACACGTTGAGCAGCACCGGTCCGGACAGGGTCGACAGGTCGACGTCGGGCCCGCCGCCCAGGCAGGGCAGCACGAGGGCGGGCAGCTCGTTGGTGGCGTCGCCCGGCTCGCAGTCCTCGATGCCGGCGGCCGCCTTCTGCGCCTGCAGCTCGGGGGTGTCGACGTCGACGTCGCTCTGGCCGGGTGCGGGGACGGCATCGGAGCAGCCGGCGAGGGCGAGCACCAGCAGGACGGCCGCGAGCGCGGCCCGCCAGCGGCTCACGCAGGCCCCTGGGTCTTGACGAGCGCGGCCGCGGCCTCGGGGTCGGTGGGGCCCTCGCCGAAGGCCGGGCACCAGCGGGCGACCGGGCAGGCGCCGCAGGCCGGCTTCTTGGCGTGGCAACGGCGGCGGCCGTGCCAGATGAGGTGGTGGCTCAGCATCGTCCAGTCGCGCCGGGGGAACAGCGCCCCGATCGCGTGCTCGACCTTGACCGGGTCGGTCTCCTCGGTCCAGCCGAGCCGGCGCGCGAGCCGGCCGAAGTGGGTGTCGACGGTGATGCCGGGGACGTCGAAGGCGTTGCCGAGCACGACGTTGGCCGTCTTGCGGCCGACACCGGGCAGCTGCACGAGGTCGTCGAGGCGCGGCGGCACCTCGCCGTCGTGGTGCTCGACCAGGGCGGCGCTCAGCTTGAGCAGCGACTCGGTCTTGGCCCGGAAGAACCCCAGGGGTCCGACGATGCCCTCGAGCACCTCGCGGTCGGCCGCGGCCATGGCGCGGGCGTCGGGGTAGGCGGCGAACAACGTCGGGCGGACCGCGTTGACCCGGCGGTCGGTGGTCTGGGCGCTGAGCACGGTGACGACGAGCAGCTCGAAGGCGTTGTCGAAGTCGAGCTCGCACCCGGCGTCGGGGTAGGTCTCGGCCAGCACGCGGTCGACCTTGCGGGCGCGCCGCACGAGGCTCGTGGGCGCGGGCGGCACAGGCGTGACGGGCTTCGGCACCCCGCCAGCGTACGGTCCGGCACCGACAGTCCCGGCACCGCAGGAGGTACGGGTAGGCCGGGCTCGAGGCGGGTACGGCGCGCAGCAGAGCGGGAAACGCCGACCTCGGCTTCCTCTGTGAGGTCGGCCACCCTCTAGGATCGCGACTGCGGGCGCCTGCCCGCGCCCAGGCTCGAGGAGGTTCCCGTGGACACCGAGGTTCTGCGACAGGCCCCGCTGTTCAGCGCTCTCGACGACGAGGCGGCCAGCGCGCTGCGCTCCTCGATGAGCGAGACCCGGCTGCGGCGCGGCGAGGTGCTCTTCCACGAGGGCGACTCCGGCGACAAGCTCTACATCGTGCTCGAGGGCAAGGTGAAGCTCGGCCGCACCTCGGCCGACGGCCGGGAAAATCTGCTGGCCATCCTCGGCCCCGGCTCGATGTTCGGCGAGCTGTCGCTGTTCGACCCGGGCCCGCGCTCGGCCACGGTGACCGCGGTGACCGACGCCGAGTTCGCCTCGCTCTCCCACGAGGACCTGCTGCGCTGGCTCGAGGGCCGACCGGTCGTCGCCCGCGGCTTGCTCTCCCAGCTCGCCGGCCGGCTCCGCAAGGCCAACGACGTCGTCGCCGACCTCGTCTTCTCCGACGTCCCCGGCCGCGTCGCCAAGGCGCTGCTCGACCTCGCCGACCGCTTCGGCCGCACCGCCGACGACGGCGTGCACGTGCACCACGACCTCACCCAGGAGGAGCTCGCCCAGCTGGTCGGCGCCTCCCGCGAGACGGTCAACAAGGCGCTGGCCGACTTCGCCTCCCGCGGCTGGCTGCGCCTCGAGCCCCGCTCGGTCGTCATCATGGACGTCGAGCGGCTCGCCCGCCGCGCGCGGTGACGGCCCCTCTCCCTCCCTGCCCCTCGCTCCCCCGGCGAGGCCGGTGGAGGCCGGTGGGGGCCGGCGGGGGCGTCGCTGGTCGCCCGAGCCACCACCTCGTCTGACGCAACACCCGGGCCACGGCGCAGGTGGGCCGGGCTCAGGACTCCTGGTCGCGCAGGTAGGCGAGCTGGGCCCGCACCGACAGCTCGGCGGCGTCCCACACCGACCGGTCGACGTCGGCGTACACGACCTCGACGACGCGGCGGGGGAGCTCGTCCTCGCTGATGCCCTCGGGGTGGGGCTGGTCGGCGAGCTCGGCCAGCGCCGCACGCACCTGGTCGAGGCGCTGGCGACGGTGGGCGAGGTAGAAGTCGAGGACGGCGCCGGCCTCGCCGAGCACGGGCCCGTGGGCGGGCCAGATGGTCTCGACCGCGCCGTCGGTGACGAGGGAGCGCATCCGCTCGATGGACTCGAAGTAGGCGCCGAGCCGGCCGTCGGGGTGGGCCACGACGGTGGTGCCGCGGCCGAGCACCATGTCACCGGAGAGCAGCACCCGCTCGGCGGGCAGCAGGAACGACACCGAGTCGGCCGTGTGGCCGGGGGTGGTGACGACCTGCAGCCTCAGCCCGTCGACGTCGACGACCTCCTCGTCGGCCAGCGGGTCGGCGCCGACGCAGAAGGCCGGGTCGAGGGCGCGCACGGCGCAGCCCTTGCGCTCGGCCAGGTCTGCCGCGACCTCGGAGTGGTCGTGGTGGTGGTGGGTCAGCAGCACGACCGCCACGTCGCCGGTGAGCTCGTCGACGCGGTCGAGGTGGCCGTCCTCCACCGGGCCCGGGTCGACCACGATCGACCGCGACGACCCGGGCTCGCGCAGCACCCAGGTGTTGGTGCCGTCGAGCGTCATCGGGCCGGGGTTGGGCGCGAGCAGGCAACGTCCCCGCTCGCCGAACTCGCCGCCGGACCAGTCGCCGCTCACGAGCGGCGCTCCGCGACGAGCGGGCGGAGCCGGTCGGGCATCGACAGCGTGAACCCGTCGCCGAGCGGCTCGACGGTCGGGGTGAACATCTCGACCGAGCGGGTGGCGGCCTCGGCCAGCACCGCCTCGGGGGTGACGAAGGAGGCCACCTCCATGGAGGTCAGGTAGGTCGGCGGCATCATCGCCAGCTCGCCGCGGTCGGCCCGGTCGGCGGCCTCGCCCGTGGCCAGCCACAGCACCGAGGAGGACTCCGAGGACACGTCGCGGGTGCGCTGGCCCTCGGGCAGGGTGGCCACGAAGAACCACGTGCGGTAGCGCTTGGGCTCGAAGACCGGCGTCAGCCAGGCGTCCCAGACGCCGAGCAGGTCGGTGCGGAGCACCAGGCCACGGCGTACGAGGAAGTCGGAGAGCGACAGGGTGCGCGACTCGAGGGCGACCCGGTCGGCCTCCCAGTCCTCCGCCGTGGTGTCGGCGACGACCTCGTGCTCCGAGGGCCCGGCGAGCAGGACGCCGGACTCCTCGAACGTCTCGCGCACGGCCGCGCAGACCAGGGCCCGCGCGGTCTCCTCGTCGCAGCCGAGACGTGCCGCCCACGCGGACGGCGCGGGGCCGGCCCAGGCGACCTCGGTGTCGAAGTCGCGCGGGTCGACGCCGCCGCCGGGGAAGACGGCCATGCCGGCGGCGAAGTCCATCGAGAGCTGGCGGCGCAGGTAGTAGGCCTCGGGGCCGTCCGACCCGCCCGTCCCGTCGGGGCCGGGCCGGACCAGGACGACGGTGGCGGCGTCGCGGGGCGAGACGGGCTCGCGGGTGCCGTTGGCGTACGCCGCGGCGACGGCGACGAGGTCGTCGGAGAGCAGGACGGGCGGGAGGGGGATCTGCATGGCGGGGTCGGCGGCCGGGTCAGGCCAGCGCGGCGCGGACGACGAGCTCGACCTCGACGGGCGAGTCGAGCGGCAGCACCGGGACGCCGACGGCCGAGCGGGCGTGGACACCCGCGTCGCCGAAGATCTCACCCAGCAGCTCAGAGGCGCCGTTGGCCACGGCGGGCTGGCCGCTGAAGTCGGGCGTCGAGGCCACGAAGACCACGACCTTGACCACCTGCTCCACGAGCGCGAGGTCGCCGAGCACGGCCTTGACGGCCGCGATCGCGTTGAGGGCGCACTGCTGGGCGCAGGCGTAGGCCTCCTCGGCGCTCACCTCGCCCCCGACCTTGCCGGTGGCGAGCAGCTCGCCCTTGCGCATCGGCAGCTGGCCGGAGGTGAAGACGTGCTCCCCGGACCGGACCGCCGGCACGTAGGCCGCGACGGGCGCCGCGACCTCGGGGACCGCCAGGCCCAGCGAGGCCATGCGCTCCTCCGGCGTCGCGCCCTCGGCCGTCGGCTCGGACATCAGGACGCCTTCGGTCGCTTGAGGAAGGCGACGAGCCCGCCCTGGGCGTTGGTGTGGATCGCGACCAGCTCCCACCCGTCCTGGCCGAAGTTGTTGAGCATCAGCGCCTCGTTGTGGAGCGGGATCGGCGCCACCTGGTACTCCCACGTCGTCATGCTCCGCACCCTACTCACGTCGGGCCGGGGTCCAGCAGGCCCTCGCGGAGCGCGACGGCCACCCCCGGGGCGAGCGGCAGGCGGGGCACGAGGGTGGCGCCGACGGCGTGGTAGAGGTCGGGCTTGCCGGGCCAGGTCGCGCCGTCGGGCGTGCCGTCGGGGGCGAGCTCGTGGTGCCACGACCCGCGCTCGCGGTCGAGGAGGCGGTCCTCGGCCCAGGCCCACCAGGTCGCGTGGTCCTCGGCGTACGACGGCTCGCCGGTGGCGGCGTGCAGGGCCGCCGCGGCCGAGACGGCCTCGGCCAGCACCCAGTGCATCCGCTGGCGCACCAGCGGGCGGCCGTCGAAGTCGACGGTGTAGCAGAACCCGTCGTGGCCGTCGGCCGCCCAGCCGTCGCGCACGGCGGCGGCGTACAGCGCCTCGGCGCCGGGGAGCAGCCAGTCCGGCGCATCCTCGCCGAGCGCGGCGCGCAGGTGCAGGGCGAGCCGGGCCCACTCCATCCAGTGCCCGACCGTCGCGCCCGCGGGGCGGAAGGGGTCGGCGGGTCGGTCGCGGTGGTAGGCCAGGTCGGGCACCCACCGGTCGTCGAAGTGCTCCGGCAGCCGCCCGTCGTGTGCCGGCGCGAGGTCGCGCAGCACCCGGTCGGTCGAGCGGAGCGCGCGGGCCCGGAGCCCGGCCGCCCGGGTCGCGCCGCTCGGGTCGTCGCCGTCGAGCACGTCGGCGGCCGCGAGCAGCGCCTCGACGGTGTGCATGGCGGCGTTGAGGCCGCGGTAGCCGTCGAGCACTGTCCACGCCTCGTCCCACTCCTCGACGACCATGCCCGCGTCGTCGTCCCAGAAGCGGGTCAGCAGCACGTCGAGCGCCTCCTCCAGCAGGGCGCGGCCGCCGGGCCGGCCCGCGGCGGTCGCGCTCGCGCCGGCCAGCACGACGAACGCGTGCTCGTAGGCCGTCTTGCTCCTCGTCACCGGTCCCTGGGCGCCGACCCGCGCCCACCAGCCGCCGTGCTCGTCGTCGCGCAGCACCCCGCCCGCGGCGAGGGCGGCCAGGCCGTGGTCGGCCAGGGCGGCGGACCCGTCGCGGCCGAGCAGGTGACCCAGGGCGTGCACGTGCACGCCGCGGCAGGTGATCCACAGCTCGACCGGGCGGTCGGCCACGGGGCGACCGTCGTCGTCGAGCCAGGCGAACCCGCCCCGCGGGTGGCGCGGGTCGGCGCTGAAGTCGAGGAGCCGCGCGCACTCGTCGGCCAGCCATCCAGAAGTCGGTCGCAGCGGCACGTGCCAGGTCTACACCGGCACCGCGCCGACGTCATCCCGTGGTCTGACGACCCCGCGCCCCGGCCCGCCTACGGTGTGGCCGTGGCTCCCGCGCTCCCCGCCGACCCCGACGGCGTACGCCGTCCGTGGCGGCTCGGTCCGCGCGGCCGGCGGGTGCTCGACGTCGCGATCGTGGTCGTGCTGCTGCTGCCGGCGCCGATCTACGCGATCGACGAGGACCTGGCCTCGGTGCCCCTCGTCGTGGCCCAGGTCGTGCCGCTGCTGTGGCGGCGGACCCGCCCGGCCGCGGTGCTGGCGGCGGTCGCCCTGGCCACGGCCGCCCAGGTGCCGGTCAACGACCTGCCCCTCCACTCCCAGCTCGCCGTGCCGATCGCCGTCTTCTCCGCGGCCCGGTTCGGGTCGGCGCGGGTCGGCCTGGTCGCCCTCGTGCTCGGCGAGGTGGGCGCGGCCGTCGCGGCACTCGACTGGACCAGCGACGTCGCCGGGACCCTGGTCGACGAGGCCGTGACGTCGTTCTTCCTCACGCTGTCGGGGATCGTCGTCACGGCCTGGGCGCTGGGCACGCTCGGCCGCACCCGGGCGGCGTACGTCGACTCGCTGGTCGAGCGGGCCGACCGGATCCGCCGCGACGCCGAGCAGCGGGTCGCCCTGGCCGCGGCCGACGAGCGGGCCCGCATCGCCCGCGAGATGCACGACGTGGTGGCCCACGGCCTGTCGGTCATCGTGGTACAGGCCGACGGCGCCCGGTACGCCGCCGCACGCGACCCCGAGGTCGCCGTGGAGACCTTGGCCCGCATCGGCGCCACGGGTCGCGAGGCGCTGGGCGACATGCGCCAGCTGCTCGGGCTGCTCCGGGCCGAGGACGGGACGGGGCGCTCGCCGCTGCCCGGGCTCGGCGACCTGCCGGCGCTGTGCGAGGAGTCGGCGGCCCACGCCGACCTCGTGGGGCTCGACCGGCCGGTGCCGCCGGCGGCCGCGCTCACGGCGTACCGGGTCGTGCAGGAGGCGCTGACCAACGTGCGCAAGCACGCCGGGCCGGGTGCCCGGGCGCACGTCAGCGTGGTCGTCGACGACGGCGCGGTCGAGGTCGAGGTGGTCGACGACGGCCGCGGCGCGGCGGCCGGCGAGCCGGACGACGGCCACGGCCACGGCCTCGTCGGCATGCGCGAGCGGCTCGACGTGCACGGCGGCGACCTGGTCACCGGACCCCGGCCCGGCGGCGGGTTCGGCGTGTCGGCGACGATCCCCCTGTGATCCGGGTGGTGCTGGTGGACGACCAGCAGATGGTGCGCGCGGGCTTCCGGATGCTGCTGGAGAGCCAGCCCGACCTCGTGGTCGTCGGCGAGGCCGGCGACGGGCGCGCGGCCGTCGACCTGGTGCGGCGCACGCCGTGCGACGTGGTGCTCATGGACGTCCGGATGCCCGTGCTCGACGGCGTCGCCGCGACCGCCGAGGTCACCGCGCTGCCCGACGCACCCCGGGTGCTGGTGCTGACGACGTTCGACCTCGACGAGCACGCGTTCGCGGCGATCCGGGCGGGGGCGGCCGGGTTCCTGCTCAAGGACGCCGCCCCCGAGGACCTCCTCGCCGCGGTGCGCACGGTGCACGCCGGCGACGCCGTGGTCGCCCCCAGCACGACCCGGCGGCTGCTGGAGCACCTCGCCGCGGCCCCCTCCCCCGCGAGCCCGCCGGCCGCCGACGACCCGCGCCTGCGCGACCTGACCGACCGCGAGCGCGAGGTGCTCGTGCTCGTCGGCCGCGGCCTGTCCAACCACGAGATCACCGTCGAGCTCGTCGTCGCCGAGGCCACCGTCAAGACCCACGTCAGCCGCCTGCTCGCCAAGACCGGTTCCCGCGATCGCGTCCAGCTCGTCGTCCTCGCCCACGAGACCGGCCTCGTCGGCGGCTGAGGGCTGCCACGACGGTGGTCGAGGAAGGCGCCCTGGCGCCTGTCTCGAGGCCACCTGCTGGACGTGGTCTCGAGACAGGACTCCGTCCTTCCTCGACCACCGTGGGGTCGGCCGGGGTGCACGGTGGTCGGGGCCACCCGACCCGGACCCGTCATCCCGCGGGTTGACGCCAGGACCATCCCGTCGCCGGACGACGGGGAGGGGGCCGGATTCCTAGCGTCGTGGCCATGATCGAGAACCCCTCCCCCGGCCCCGCCGCCTCCGCCCGCGGCCTCGTCCGCACCTACGGCCGACCCGACCGCGACGCGACCGTCGTGCATGCCCTGCGGGGCGTCGACCTCGACCTGCCCACCGGCCGGTTCACCGCCGTGATGGGCCCCTCGGGGTCCGGCAAGTCGACGCTCATGCACTGCCTGGCCGGCCTCGACACCCCGACCGCGGGCAGCGTCACCGTGGCCGGGCGCGAGCTCGCCGGGCTCGACGACACCGCACTCACGCTGTTCCGCCGCCGGCACCTCGGCTTCGTCTTCCAGGCCTTCAACCTGCTGCCGATGCTCACCGCCGAGCAGAACATCGTGCTCCCGCTCGAGCTCGAAGGACGCCGCGCGGTCGCCGAGGCCCGCGACCACGTCGACGCCGTGGTCGACGTGCTGGGCCTGCGCGACCGGCTGCGCCACCGGCCCTCGGAGCTCAGCGGCGGCCAGCAGCAGCGCGTGGCCATCGCCCGTGCGCTGGCGACCCGCCCGGCGATCGTGTTCGCCGACGAGCCCACCGGCAACCTCGACAGCACCGCCTCGGCCGAGGTGCTCGGCTTCCTGCGCCGCTCCGTGCGCGAGCTCGGCCAGACGGTGGTCATGGTGACCCACGAGGTCGAGGCGGCGGCGTACGCCGACGACGTGGTGGTGCTGGCCGACGGCGCCGTGCGCGCCCACCTCGTCGACCCCGACCGCGAGCGCCTCGTCGAGACCCTCGCCGGCCGCCCGGTCCGCGAGGCGGTGGTGACCCGATGAGGACCGTCGTGCTCGCCTCCCTGCGCACCCACACCCGCCGCTACGTCTCGGCGGCGCTGGCGATCGTCGTCGGTGTCGGGTTCGTGGTCGTCGTCGCCGGACTGTCGTCGGCCGCGCGCAGCGGGCTCACCTCCGGGGTCGGGGCGCCGTACGCCGGCTCTGACGTCGTGGCCACCGGTCTCGACGAGGCCGCCGCCGACCGCGTCGTCGCGGCGGCGGCCGAGAGCGGCGCCGGCGTCTCCCCGCTGGCCTGGAGCCTCGAACCGGTCCGGGAGGGCGGGCGCCTCGTCGACCGCGAGACCCAGGTCGGCGCCCTCGCCCCGACCGAGGACCTGCGGTGGCAGCAGCTCGTCGACGGCACCTGGCCGGCAGGCCCCGGGCAGGCCGCCCTGGACACCGGGGCCGCCCGCGAGCACGGGCTCGGGCTCGGCGACCGGCTCGAGGTCGGCTCGGGCGGGACGGCACGGACGGTCGAGGTGACGGCCCTCGTGGACGCCCCGACGATGCTCGGCGGGTCGCTCTACCTCACCTGGCCCGACCTGACCGCGACCTCCTCCGGCCGCCTCGGCGTCGACGCGGTGGCCTGGGCGGGCCCGGCCGCACCCCTGCGCGCCGCGGCACCCGACGCGACCGTGACCGACCGCGCGACCTACGTGGCCGACCTGCAGGAGGAGGTCGACAACGGCGTCGACGTCGTCACGATCCTGCTGCTCGTCTTCGCCGCGATCGCCCTGACGGTCGGCGTGCTCGTCATCGCCAACACCTTCGCGATCCTCTTCGCCCAGCGCCGCCACGACCTCGCGCTGCTGCGCTGCGTCGGCGCGACCCGGCGCCAGCTGCTCCGGTCGGTGCGGGCCGAGGCGCTCGCGCTCGGTGTCGCGGCGACGGTCGTCGGCCTGCTCGCCGGCACCGTCGTGGCCCGGGTCGCGGCCGCCGTCGTCGCCGGCCGGTGGCCGCAGGCGCGGCTCGGGGAGGCGACCGTCTCCCCCGCCTGGTACGCCGGCGCCCTCGTCGTCGGCGTGCTCGTCACCCTGGTCGCGTCCTGGCTGCCGACCCGCTCGGCGACCCGCGCCGACCCGCTCGCGGCGCTGCGTCCCGACGCCGGCGTCGACGCGCGGTCCCGGGCCGGCGTGCTCCGGCTCGCGCTCGGTGTGCTGCTGGTCGCCGGCGGCGTGGCCCTGCTCGGGCTGGCGGTCGTGACCGAGACGCTCCCGCCGATGCTGCTGGGCGGCATGGCGTCCTTCGCCGGGGTGCTCGTGCTCGGCCCGTGGCTGGTGCCCGCGGTCCTGCGGGTCGTCGGCGCCGCGCTCGGCCGGGTGGCCGGACCCGCCGCCCGCCTGGCCGCGGGCAACGCGGCCCGGCACCCCAAGCGCACCGCCACCACCGCCGCCTCCCTGCTCGTCGGCGTCACCCTCACCACGGCCGTGCTGACCGGCATGGCCAGCGGCCGCGACGCGCTGGCCGGCGAGATGGACGTCCAGCACCCGGTCGACGCGGTCGTGACCGCGGCCGACCCGCTCGACGACGAGACGCTGGCCGGCGTGCGGGCCAGCGACCAGGTGGCCGGTGCGACGGTGCTGCGCGGCGTCGAGGCCCGGCTGGGGGACACCCCCGTGCTCGCGCTCGCCGTCGACGACGAGGCCCTCACCCGGGCCCGCGACCGTGGGGGCGTCGCACCCGTGGACGGGCAGGTCCTGGCGCCGTACGACGTCGCGGCGGGGCTGCGCGACCGGCTGGCGGTCGGCGACCGCGCGGTGCCGGTCGAGGTGGTCGGGGGCGAGGGGTTCGGCGACGCCGTGCTCGTCACCCCCACCACCCTGGCCCGGCTCACCGACGACCCGCAGCCGCGTGCGCTGTGGGTGGACGCGGCCGACGGCGCCGACCCCGACCTGCTCCAGGCCGACCTCGAGGCGCGCACCGCCGGTGTCGGCGGGGTCGTCGACAACGGCCTGGCCGACCGGGCCTACGTCGAGCTGCAGCTCGACGTGGTCACCGCGGTCGTCGTGGGCCTGCTGGGTGTCGCGATCCTCATCGCCCTCGTCGGCATCGCCAACACCCTCGGCCTGTCGGTCCTCGAGCGGGCCCGGGAGCACGCCCTCCTGCGCGCGGTCGGGCTCACCCGCCGCCAGCTGCGCGCGACCCTGGCCGTGGAGGCGGTCCTGCTCTCGGTCGTGGCCACGCTCGTCGGCACCGCGATCGGGGTGGCGTTCGCCCGGGTGGCCGTGCAGGTGATGGTGGCCGCGGTCGTGCCCGGCGCACCCCTGGTGCTGCCGTGGGCACAGCTGGCGCTGGTCGTCGCGGTCTCCGCCGTCGCCGGGCTGGCGGCCTGCCTGCTGCCAGCGCGGCGGGCGGCCCGGGTCAGTCCTTCCGCGGGCCTGGCCCTGGCGTAGCGGTGTGCGGCTGCTGGCGCAGGCCCAGCTTGCTGTGCCGCCGTCCGTAGGCGAAGTAGACGACGACGCCGAGCGCCATCCAGATCAGGAACCGCTCCCAGGTCTCACCGGTCAGGTTGAGCATCAGGTAGACGCACATGATGACCGCCACGCTGGCCACGACCGGGGCGAACGGCGTGCGGAACGCACGGGGCAGATCAGGGCGGGTGCGCCGCAGCACCAGCACCGCGATGCTGACCAGCACGAAGGCGAACAGGGTGCCGATGTTGACCAGGTTGGCGAGCGTCTCGAGGTCGACGAAGCCCGCGATCAGGGCGATCGCGACACCGGCGATGAGCGTGATGCGGTGGGGCGTGCCGTAGGTCGGGTGCACCTGTGCGAGCTTGGCCGGCAGCAGGCCGTCGCGGGCCATGGCGAAGGCGACCCGGCTCTGGCCGAGCATCAGGATCATCGCGACGACCACGAGGCCGATGCAGGCGCCGATCGCGACCAGGTTGCCCATCCAGGTGACACCGGCCGCGTCGAAGGCGGTGGCCAGCGGGGCGCCGTCGTTCGGGTCGATCTCGGTGTAGCTCTGGACGCCGGTGACGATCAGGCTGACCGCGGCGTACAGCGCCGTCACGATGGCCAGCGAGCCGAGGATGCCGATCGGCACGTCGCGCTGGGGGTTGCGGGCCTCCTCGGCCGTGGTCGCGACGATGTCGAAGCCGATGAAGGCGAAGAACACGATCGCGGCGCCGGACACGACGCCGGCGACCCCGAAGACGGCGGGCTCGATGCCGAAGAGCGAGGTGATGAGCGGGAGGTCGCGGAAGCCGCCGCCCGACTCGTCGACGGGCTGCGAGGGCGGGATGAACGGCGTCCAGTTGTCGACCTTGACCAGCGTGACGCCGACGACGATGACGGCCGCGACGACGACCAGCTTGATGGCCACGACGACCTGGTTGAACCGGCTGGAGAACTTGGTGCCGCGCACGAGCATCCCCATCACCAGCAGGGCGATGACGAGGGCCGGCAGGTCGACGAACCCGTCGGAGGCGGACGAGATCGACGTCGGCAGCGTGATGCCGACGATGTCGAGCACCTGGGCGAGGTAGCCCGAGAAGCTCGACGCCAGCGCGGCCGAGCCGATCGTGAACTCGAGCACGAGGTCCCACCCGATGATCCAGGCGACGAACTCACCGAGGGTGGCGTAGCTGAAGGTGTAGGCGCTGCCCGCGACCGGCACCGTCGAGGCGAACTCGGCGTAGCAGAGCCCGGCCAGGCCGCAGGCCAGGGCGGCGATGAGGAAGCTCAGCGCGAGGGCCGGGCCGGAGTTGGACGCCGCCACCGTGCCGGTGAGCACGAAGATGCCGGCGCCGATGATGACGCCGACACCGAAGACCATGAGGTCGAGGGCCCCGAGGTCCTTCTTCAGCTGGTGGTCGGGGTCGTCGGTGTCCTTGATGGACTGCTCGATCGACTTCGTCCGGAAGAGGCTCACCCGGGTGAACCTGCACCCCCGCGACCGTCGGCGTCAAACACCCGGTCCGCGGTCGCCGCGACCCGTCGGGGGCCGACCCGACGCCTGCTCCTGGGGTCGGTGGGACTCCTGCGGTCGCCCCGGGTGGTGCAGCTCCGTGCCACAGCTGCGAGCCCGAGGAGACGGGGGACGGCGCCCGCACGACGTGGCATCGTCGCGCCATGACGTACGACGACGCGCTGGCCGCGCGGGTCAGGTCGCTGCTCGGCGACCTGGTCGACGGGTCGGGCGGCGGGCCGGTGGAGGAGGAACGGCTGTTCGGCGGGCTGGGGTTCCTGGTCGCCGGCCACATGCCGGTCTGCGTCAGCGGCCGGGGCGAGGGCCTGCTGGTCCGGGTGCCCGAGCCCGACGGCGAGGCGCTCGTCGCCGCCAGCGGGGACACCGGCGACGTGGCGTGGATGGCGATGGGTGCCCGCACCGCACGCACCTGGGTCCGCGTCGCCGACCGGGCCCTGGTCGCCGACGACGCGCTGGCGTCGTGGGTCGAGCGCGGGCTGGCTGTCGTACGCGGGCTGCCGCCGAGGCGCTGAGCAGGCCCGCCCCAGCCGCCCGGCCTCCCCGGGGATGCAACCGGGTGTCCCGTGCACCACCCCTGCGGTCTACCGCAGGGGTAGTGCCTCGGACACGGAGCTGCAGCTCCGGACCGGGCCCGCAGCCGACCCTCAGTCGGCGAGCACCTCGGGCTCGGTCTTCTCGCGGACCTCGTCCAGCGTCACGCCGGGCGCGAGCTCGACGAGCCGCAGGCCGCCCTCGCCGCCCCGCGCCACGTCGAGGACGGCGAGGTCGGTGATGATGCGCTCCACGACCCCGCGGCCGGTGTAGGGCAGCGAGCACTGCTCGACGATCTTGTAGGACCCGTCGCGCGCGACGTGCTCCATCAGCACGATGACCCGCTTGGCGCCGTGCACGAGGTCCATCGCACCGCCCATGCCCTTGACCATCTTGCCCGGGATCATCCAGTTGGCGATGTCGCCCGCGGCCGAGACCTGCATGGCTCCGAGGATCGCGGCGTCGATCTTGCCGCCGCGGATCATCCCGAACGACGTCGCGGAGTCGAAGAACGACGCCCCCGCCCGCAGCGTGACGGTCTCCTTGCCGGCGTTGATGAGGTCGGGGTCCTCCTCGCCGTCGTAGGGGTAGGCGCCGGTGCCGAGCACGCCGTTCTCCGACTGCAGCACCAGCTCGACGTCGTCGGGCACGTAGTTGGGCACCAGCGTCGGCAGGCCGATGCCGAGGTTGACGTAGGACCCGTCGGCCAGCTCGGCGGCGGCCCGGGCCGCCATCTCCTCGCGCGTCCAGCTCATGCCTGCTCCCCCGCCCCGTCCGGCCGCGGCCGGACGGTCTTCTTCTCGATCGGCTTGTCGGCGGCCTGCTCGGGCGTCAGCTGCACCACCCGCTGGACGAAGACCCCCGGCGTGTGGACCGCGTCGGGGTCGATCTCGCCGGGCTCGACGAGGTGCTCGACCTCGGCGATCGTGGTGCGACCGCACATCGCGGCCAGCGGGTTGAAGTTGCGCGCCGACTTGCGGAAGACGAGGTTGCCGTGGCGGTCGCCCTTCCAGGCCCGCACCAGGCCGAAGTCGGCCACGATGGCCTCCTCCAGCACGAACTCCCGCGGGCCGTCCGCGGTCTCGAACGTGCGGGTGTCCTTGGGCGGTGAAGCCTTCACGACGTCGCCGTCGCTGTCGTAGCGCCAGGGCAGCCCGCCCTCGGCGACCTGGGTGCCGCCGCCGGTCGCGGTGTAGAACGCCGCGATGCCCGAGCCGCCGGCCCGCATCCGCTCGGCGAGCGTGCCCTGCGGGGTGAGCTCGACCTCCAGCTCCCCGGCGAGGTACTGCCGGGCGAACTCCTTGTTCTCCCCGACGTACGACGACACCATCCGGCGCAGGCGGCCGGCGAAGAGCAGCTTGCCCAGGCCGGCCGCGTCGACGCCGGCGTTGTTGGAGACGGCCTCGAGGTCGTCGACCCCCGCTGCCAGCAGCGCGTCGATGAGCACCTCGGGCACGCCGCACAGCCCGAACCCCCCGACCGCGATCGTCGAGCCCGACCCGATGTCGGCGACCGCCTCGGCCGCCGACGAGACCACCTTGTCCATGCTCGGCACCCTAGTCCGGTGCCGTCACGAGGGGTGACCGGCCTCACGCCGCCCGGCGGCCCCCGGCGCCCCTGCTTCACCCACCCGGGTCGGCCCCATCCCCTACGCTCGCGGACCATGAGCGACTGGCCGAAGGTCCGGCTGCACGTCGTGACCGGCAAGGGCGGCACCGGCAAGTCGACGGTGGCGGCGGCACTCGCGCTGGCCCTGGCCTCCGGCGGCAAGAACGTCCTGCTCTGCGAGGTCGAGGGCCGCCAGGGCATCGCCCGGATGTTCGACGTCGACCCGCTGCCCTTCGAGGAGCGGCGGCTCACCACCGGCCTGCCCGGCCCCGACGGCACGCCGGGCGTCGTCCACGCGCTGCACATCGACCCCGAGGCCGCGCTGCTGGAGTACCTCGCCCTCTACTACAAGCTCGGCCGCGCTGGCCGCGCGCTCGACCGGTTCGGCGTCATCGAGTTCGCCACCACCATCGCCCCGGGCGTGCGCGACGTGCTGCTCACCGGCAAGGTCTTCGAGGCCGTGCAGCGCAACAGCCGCAACAAGGGCGCCATCGAGTACGACGCCGTGGTGCTCGACGCCCCGCCGACGGGCCGGATCGTGCAGTTCCTCAACGTCAGCAACGAGCTCGCCGGGCTGGCCAAGGTCGGCCCGGTGAGGTCGCAGGCCGACACGATGATGACGCTGTTCCGCTCGCCGCGCACCGCGGTGCACCTGGTGACCGTGCTGGAGGAGATGCCCGTGCAGGAGACCAGCGACGGCATCGCCGAGCTCCGCTCGGTCGACCTGCCGGTCGGCGGGGTCGTGGTCAACCTCGTCCGGCCCCAGGACCTGACCCCCGAGCAGCTCGCCGCCGTCGACGCCGGCACCGTGGCCGCCGACCTCGAGGCGGCCGGCGTCGCGCCGGTGCCGACGCTGGTCGACTCCCTGGTCACCGAGGGCCGCGAGCACGCCGAGCGCCGCACGCTCGAGGCCTCCCAACGGGCCATCGTCGCCGGGCTCGACGTGCCGGCGTACGAGCTGCCGCGGCTGCCGCAGGGCGTCGACCTCGGCGCGCTCTACGAGCTGGCCGGCTCGCTGCGCGAGCAGGGGCTGGCGTGAGCCCGGCGTCGCGGGTCGGGCCCACCGCGGCCTCCCCCGCTCCCCCGCTCGACGTCGACGCGCTGCTCGACGACCGCGAGGTCGGCATCATCGTGTGCTGCGGCTCCGGTGGGGTCGGCAAGACCACCACCTCGGCCGCCCTGGCCCTGCGCGCGGCCGAGCGCGGCCGCAAGGTCGTGGTGCTGACCATCGACCCGGCCCGGCGGCTGGCGCAGTCGATGGGCATCGAGGCCCTCGACAACACCCCGCGCCCGGTCACCGACGTCGACACCGGGGCCGGCGGCAGCCTCGACGCGATGATGCTCGACATGAAGCGCACCTTCGACGAGGTGGTCGAGAGCCAGGCCAGCCCCGAGAAGGCCCAGCAGATCCTGGACAACCCCTTCTACATCGCCCTGTCGAGCTCCTTCGCCGGCACCCAGGAGTACATGGCGATGGAGAAGCTCGGGCAGATCCACGCCGACTCCGTCGCCCCGGGCGGTGACGGCCGCTACGACCTGATCGTCGTCGACACCCCGCCGTCGCGCTCGGCGCTGGACTTCCTCGACGCCCCCGAGCGGCTCTCCAGCTTCCTCGACGGCCGCTTCATCCGGCTGATGCTGGCCCCGGCCCGCGGTCCGATGAAGCTGATGGGCGCCGGGTTCGGCCTCATCACCAACGCGCTCACCAAGATCCTGGGCGCCCAGGTGCTCCGCGACCTGCAGACGTTCGTGGCGGCCATCGACACCGTCTTCGGCGGCTTCCGGGCCCGGGCCACCAAGACCTACGCGCTGCTCCAGGCGCGCGGCACCGCCTTCGTCGTGGTGGCCGCGCCCGAGCCCGACGCGCTGCGCGAGGCGGCGTACTTCGTCGAGCGGCTCAGCGGCGACCAGATGCCGCTCGCCGGCATGGTCGTCAACCGCGCCGCCCAGGCGCCGGCCGGCGACCTCGACGCCGACGAGGCGGCCAGCGTCGCGGCCCGGTTGCGCCGCGACGACCCCGGCTCGGTCACCGCCGGCCTGCTGCGCCTGCACGCCGACCGGGTCCGCCTCGTCGAGCGCGAGGGCCAGCTGCGCCGCGGCTTCGCCACCGCCCACCCTCAGGTCGCCACGGCCGTCGTCCCGGCGCTCCCGGCAGACGTCCACGACCTCGAGGGCCTGCGCCGCATCGGCACCCTGCTCGCCGACGCCTGAGACCGCGCGGCCCCGGCACGCCGGCCGCGGTGGCCTCGAGGCTCGTCGCCGGCGCTCCTCGCACCGCGGCCACCGGTGGCTGAGGTGCGAGCGCAGCGAGCCTCGAAGCCCCGGACGCGCGACGACCCCGCGGCGACGCCGGTGACGGCGTACGGCGCGGGGCCGGCGGGTGCTCGCAGGGAGCGGGTCAGGCAGTGACGCTGACCTTGGTCGCGTCGCGGCGGGCGGTCTCGAGGACCGTGCGCCAGGAGGCGTTGGGCCGGCGGCGGATCAGCGCCCGGCGCTCGCGCTCGGTCATGCCACCCCAGACGCCCCACTCGATCTGGTTGTCCAGGGCCTCGGCGAGGCACTCGGTGCGCACGGGGCACCCCTGGCAGAGCTGCTTGGCCTTGTTCTGCTCGGCCCCTCGAACGAACAGCTTGTCCGGCTGCTCGGCCTTGCACGCGGCGCGCGGCGCCCAGTCCTCAACCCACATGATGATGTCCCCACATCAGACGAGAGCGGTTGTGCGCCCCATGACGCCGTCCCTGTCCCTGACTCTCAAGGACAAAGTTAAGGAACCATCCCCAGGTCGCGACAGGGCTCGTTAGACCCAACTTCGCTAGTCACAAATGACTAGTCCACCATGACCACCCCCGGGCTGGGGTCGGCGAGCGAGCCGGTCACGACGCAGCCGCGGCGCGAGGAATCCGGGGGTCGACAGGGCTCACGTACCCTGGTGGCCGTGTCCAGGCCCCGGTCCGAGCGTCCCCGCCCCACGACCGTCCTCTCCCACCTGGGAGTGATGGCGATCGTCTCCGTCGTGCTCGGCGTCGTCGTCTCCGGGCTCGCGATCCCGTTCGCGGGCCTGCTCGGCTTCGCGGCCAAGAGCACGGCCGAGACCACCGACGACCTGCCGCTGGAGCTGGAGTTCGGCGCCCTGCCGCAGAAGACCACGATCTACGCCGGCGACGGCAGCGTCCTGGCCTCGGTCTTCGACCAGAACCGCATCAACGTCCCGCTCGACCAGATCTCGCGCACGATGGTGGAGGCGCTGATCTCGATCGAGGACTACCGCTACTACCAGCACGGGGCGCTCGACGTGAAGGGCACGATGCGCGCCCTGGTCACCAACCTCGGCTCGGGCGGCGTCGTCCAGGGTGGCTCCTCGATCACCCAGCAGCTGGTCAAGCAGACCCTCTTCAACGCCGCCGACACCGCTGAGGAGCGGCAGGCCGTCACCGACGACACCTACGCCCGCAAGCTGCAGGAGCTGCGCTACGCGATCGCGGTGGAGAAGAAGTACTCCAAGGACCAGATCCTCGAGCAGTACCTCAACACCGTCTACTTCGGTGACGGCGCCTACGGCATCCAGGCCGCCGCCCGGCACTACTTCGACGTCAACGCCCGCAAGCTCAACCTCAACCAGTCCGCGATCCTGGCCGGCCTGGTGCAGAACCCCACGGGCTTCGACCCCACCAACCACCCCGACCGGGCCCTCGAGCGGCGCGACGTCGTCCTCGACCGGATGGCCCAGCTCGGCGCCATCACGCAGGCCCAGGCCGACGAGGTCAAGGCCCGTCGGCTCCGGCTCGACCCCCAGCCGCGCGAGAACGGCTGCATCAGCAGTCGCGCACCGTTCTTCTGCAACTACGTCCTGGAGTACCTCCTCGACGACAAGTCGCTCGGCCGCAACAAGGAGGAGCGCGACCGGCTCATCAAGTCCGGCGGCCTGAAGATCTACACCACCGTCGACCTGCAGGACCAGGAGGCCGCCGACGCCGCGGTCGCCGCCAGCGTGCGCCCGACCGACCAGGCCATCGGGGCGCTCGCGATGGTCGAGCCCGGCACCGGCCAGGTCAAGGCGCTCGCGCAGTCGCGCCCCATGGGCCGCAACAAGGCGGAGGGCCAGACCTTCCTCAACTACGTCGTCCCCTCCAAGTACGGCGACTCCAACGGCTTCCAGGCCGGGTCGACGTTCAAGGCCTTCGTGCTCGCCGACGCCATCGAGAAGGGCACCCCGCTCAACCAGCGCATCCCCTCGCCCAACGGCCCGGTGACGATGCAGGAGAGCGAGTACGAGAACTGCGACGGCGAGCCCTACGGCTACGGCAGCTTCCCGATCTCCAACTCGGTGCAGTCCGGTGGCACCGAGGACCTCTACTCCGGCACCCAGAACTCCATCAACACGTTCTTCCTCAACCTCGAGAAGCGCACCGGCATCTGCGACCCCTACGAGCTGGCCAAGAAGATGGGCGTGCGGCTCACCTGCCCCGACCAGGGCAGCTGCCCCGGCGTGTCGCCCGAGCGCGTCCCCTTCTTCACCCTCGGCGTCGCCGACGTCAGCCCGCTCGAGATGGCCGAGGCCTACGCCACCTTCGCCGCCCGCGGCACGCACTGCCCGTCGCGACCGGTGACCAAGATCGAGGACGCCAACGGCAACCCGCTCAAGGAGTACTCCTCGCGCTGCGAGCAGGTGATGTCGGAGTCCACCGCCGACGCGGTCAACGACATCCTGCGCGGCGTCATCGACAACGGCTTCGCCTCCGCCCAGCGCCTGCCGGTGCCGGCCGCGGGCAAGACCGGTACGACGGGCGGCGCGGCCGGCTCCCCCGCCGTGTGGTTCAACGGCTACACCCCCGAGCTCGCCACCGCGGCCATGATCGCCGGCGCCAACGAGTTCGGCAGCCCGCTCGGCCTCGACGGCCAGGTCATCAACGGCCGCGTCGTCAGCGCCTCGGGGTCCGGCCTGGCCGCACCGATGTGGGGCGCCGCGATGAAGGCGATCGCCCCCCGGCTCGACTACGTCGACTTCGACCCGCCGCAGGTGGCCGGCGCGCGGTGAGCGCCACCGCGGGCGGGACCACGGGCGGGACCTCGGGCGGGACCGTTCCGGCACCGACCCCGGCCTGACAGGCCCTGGTCACCGGCCGGCGGGCCTGGCTCGCGGGTCTCGCGGCCGTGGCGCTCGCCGTGGTGCCAGTGGCCCGGCTGCTGGGCGGCTGACCCTGCGCCGGCTCAGCCGAGCTGGCGGCGTACCTCCGCGGCCACGGCGCCGCCGTCGGCGCGGCCCTTGACCTGCGGCTGCACGACGCCCATGACCTTGCCCATGGCGCGCATGCCCTCGCCGGCGGCGCCGGTCTGCTCGATCGCCGCGGCCACGATCGCCACCACCTCCTCGGCCGTGAGCTGCTGGGGCAGGTAGGCCGCGATCACCTCGGCCTCGGCCCGCTCCTGGGCGGCGCTCTCGGCCCGACCACCGTCCTCGAACGCGGTGGCGGCCTCGCGGCGCTTCTTGGCCTCCTTGGTCAGCACGTCGAGCACCTCGGCGTCGCTGAGCTCACGCGACTCCTCGCCCGCGACCTCGGCCGTGGTGACCGAGGTCAGGACCATGCGCAAGGTGGAGGAGCGGAGCTTGTCGCGGTCCTTCATCGCGGCGGTCAGGTCGGCGCGCAGCTGCTCCTTGAGGGTCATGCCCAGCATTGTGGCAGCCTGGCGCCGTGCCTCCGACCGGGTTCCCCACGCGCCTCCTCGGGGCCGGCGCCCTCCTCGGCTCCGCCGTCGCGGCGTACGCCGCCCACGAGGCCCGGGCCTACACGCTGCGCCACGTCGAGGTGCCGGTGCTGCCCGCCGGCGCGCGCCCGCTGCGGGTGCTGCACCTCAGCGACCTGCACGTCGTGCCGACCCAGCGGCGCAAGCTCGACTGGGTGCGCGGGCTCGCCGACCTGCGCCCCGACCTGGTCGTCGACACCGGCGACAACCTCGCCCACCGGGACGCCGTGCCCGCCGTCGTCGACGCGCTCGGCGGCCTGCTCGACGTGCCGGGGGTCTTCGTGCACGGGTCCAACGACTACTTCGAGCCGACCGTGCGCAACCCGCTGCGCTACCTGCTCCCCGACGACGGGCGCCGGCACACCCACACCCCGCAGCTGCCGTGGCGCGAGCTCTCCCGCCGGTTCACCGACGCCGGCTGGCTCGACCTGACCAACCGCCGCGACCGGCTCGCCGTCGGCGACCTCACCCTCGCCCTGGCCGGCGTCGACGACCCGCACCTGGCCTACGACCGGCTCGAGGAGGTGCAGGGCCCCGCCGACGCCTCCGCCGACCTGCGCCTGGCGGTCGCGCACGCGCCGTACCTGCGGGTCCTCGACCAGTACGCCGCCGACGGGTACGACGCCGTCGTGGCCGGCCACACCCACGGCGGCCAGGTCTGCCTGCCCGGCGGCCGGGCGCTGACCACCAACTGCGACCTCGACCCGGCCCGCGCCCGCGGGCTGCACCGCCACCCCGCCGACTCGCAGCCCGGCGAACCCGGCTCGGCCTGGCTGCACGTCTCGGCCGGGCTCGGCACCAACCCCTACGTCCGGTTCCGGGTCGCCTGCCGGCCCGAGGCCACGCTCCTGCGGCTGGTCCCGCGCTGATCCCGCGCTCATCCCGATTGCGGCGGCGCGTGACGGCTCGGGTATGCTCACCGACTGGTGAACCGGCCCCGTGCCGATCGCCATCGGGCTGTGGCGCAGCTTGGTAGCGCGCCTCGTTCGGGACGAGGAGGCCGCAGGTTCAAATCCTGTCAGCCCGACTTCTCATCGCACCGCACCACCCGACCCCGGTCCGGATCCCCGGCCGGGGTCGAGTCGTCCGTGGGAGGATCCTCCGGTGGCCGACGACGACACCGAACGTCCCTCGCTCGAGGCGCCCCGCCTCTTCAAGCGCCGCCGCCCGGCATCGACATCGGCACCGGCACCGGCACCGGCCGACGAGACGCCCGCCGAGCGCACCGCGGTGCTGCAGGAGCTCGACGACACCGCCGATGGGCCCGGCTCCGAGCCGACGGCCGGGACCAGCCGCCGGGCACCGCGCCGACCGAGGCCGTCCCTGCCGTCCCTGCCGCGGCTCTCGGGCGAGCCCCCGGTCCAGGGCGCCCCGGCCGCAGCGCTGACCGGCGTGGTCGTGGGTCTTGCCCTGCTCGCCTTCACCTGGCTCGGCTTCCGCGGCTGCGAGGTCGCCCGCGGCACGTCGTCGTGCGGGACGGGCCCGGGCATGGCCGCGCTGCTGGTCGTGCTGGTCCTGGCGGTGGTCGTGGGTGCGTTCCTGCTGCGCTGGGTGCGGGTGCCCGACCCGGGGGCCACCAGCTTCCTCGGCACCGGCCTGACCGGGGTCGTGTGCCTGCTCTTCCTCGTCGACCAGCTCGACCACTGGTCGATGGTCGTCGTCATCCCCGCGATCGCCGCGCTGACGTTCCTGGCCTCGTGGTGGGTGACCACGACCTACATCGACCCCGAGTGACGCTGACGACGGTCAGCGACCTGGTCAGAGGTCGTCGGGTCAGCGCAGCAGCAGCTCGGCGATCTGCACGGTGTTGAGCGCCGCGCCCTTGCGCAGGTTGTCGCCGGAGACGAACAGGGCCAGGCCCCGCTGGTCGTCGACGCCCTCGTCCTGCCGCAGCCGGCCGACGTACGACGGGTCCTGGCCGGCCGCCTGCAGCGGCGTCGGGATGTCGCTCGACGCCACGCCCGGGGCCCCGTCGAGCAGCTCGCGCGCCCGCTCGACGGGCAGCGGCCGCGCGAACTCGGCGTTGATGGCCAGGGAGTGCCCGGTGAAGACGGCCACCCGGACGCAGATGCCGGAGACGCGCAGCTCGGGGATGCCGAGGATCTTGCGCGACTCGTGGCGCAGCTTCTGCTCCTCGTCAGTCTCGCCGAGACCGTCGTCGACGATCGAGCCGGCCATCGGGAGCACGTTGTAGGCGATGGTGCGCGCGTACTTCTGCGGCTCCGGGAAGGCCACGGCCTGGCCGTCGTAGGCCAGCTCGCGCGCCTTGTCGCCGGCCGCGGCGACCTGGGAGGCCAGCTCCTCGACACCGGCGACGCCGGAGCCGGAGACGGCCTGGTAGGTCGAGACGACCAGGCGCTGCAGGCCGGCCTCGTCGTGCAGCGGCTTGAGCACCGGCATCGCGGCCATCGTGGTGCAGTTGGGGTTGGCGATGATGCGGCGGCCGCCCTCGCGGGTCGCCAGCTCGATGTCGCCGGGGTTGACCTCGGACACCACCAGCGGCACCTCGGGGTCACGGCGGAACGCCGAGGAGTTGTCGACCACGACGACGCCCGCCTCGGCGAACCGCGGCGCCTGGGCGCGGGACGTCGTCGCCCCGGCAGAGAAGAGGGCGATGTCGAGGCCCGTCGGGTCGGCCGTCGCGGCGTCCTCGACGGTGACCTCACCGCCCGCGAAGGGCAGCACGGTGCCCGCAGAGCGGGCGGAGGCGAAGAAGCGGACCTCGTCGGCGGGGAAGGCCCGCTGCTCGAGGATCTGCCGCATGGCGACGCCGACCTGCCCGGTCGCGCCGACGATGCCGATACGTGCACCCATGTCAGCGACCCGTCCCGCCGTACACGACGGCCTCGACCTCGTCGGCGTCGAGGTCGAACGCCGTGTGCGTGGCCCGCACGGCGGCGTCGACGTCGGCCTCGTCGACCACGACCGAGATGCGGATCTCGGAGGTGGAGATCATGCTGAGGTTGACCCCGGCCTCGGAGATCGCGCTGAAGAACTTCGCGGTCACGCCCGGGTGGGAGCGCATGCCGGCGCCGATCAGCGAGACCTTGCCGATCTGGTCGTTGTAGAGCAAGGAGTCGAACCCGACCTCGGCCTGCAGGCCGGCCAGCGTCGTCATCGCGGTCTGCCCGTCGGTGCGGGGCAGGGTGAAGGAGATGTCGGTCAGGTTGGTCTCGGCGGCGGAGACGTTCTGCACGATCATGTCGAGGTTGATCTGCGCCTCGGCCAGCGCGGAGAAGATCCGGGCGGCCTCGCCGACCTTGTCGGGCACGCCGACCACGGTGACCTTGGCCTCGCTGCGGTCGTGGGCGACGCCGGCGATGATCGCTTGCTCCATGGTGGTGTTCTCCTGGTCGTGGTGGCGCACGTCGTCGATCGAGCCCTGCACCAGGGTGCCGTCGAGGTGGCTGAACGACGAGCGGACGTGGATCGGGATGTCGTGGCGGCGGGCGTACTCGACGCACCGCAGGTGGAGGATCTTGGCGCCGCACGCGGCGAGCTCGAGCATCTCCTCGTAGGTGACGGTGTCGACCTTCTGCGCCTTCGGCACGATGCGCGGGTCGGCGGTGAAGACGCCGTCGACGTCGGTGTAGATCTCGCACACGTCGGCGTCGAGCGCGGCCGCCAGGGCCACCGCGGTGGTGTCGGTGCCGCCGCGGCCGAGGGTGGTGATCTCCTTGGTGTCCTGCGAGACGCCCTGGAACCCGGCCACGATGACGATGTGGCCGTCGGCGATGGCCTCCTGGATGCGACCCGGGGTGACGTCGAGGATCTTGGCCTTGCCGTGCACCGAGTCGGTGATGACGCCGGCCTGGGAGCCGGTGAACGACCGCGCGCTGTAGCCGAGGTCGGAGATCGCCATCGCCACCAGCGCCATCGAGATGCGCTCGCCCGCGGTCAGCAGCATGTCGAGCTCGCGGGCCGGGGGCTGCGGGCTGACGGCGTTGGCCTTGTCGAGCAGCTCGTCGGTCGTGTCGCCCATGGCCGAGACCGCGACGACCACGTCGTGGCCGTCCTTCTTGGCCTCGACGATCCGCCGTGCGACGCGCTTGATCGCCTCGGGGTCGGCGACGGACGACCCGCCGTACTTCTGCACGACAATGCCCACCGGGCTCACTCCTGGCTGTGGTCTTGCTGGACGTGGTTCCGGTGCTCAAGCCTACTGGCGACGGGGGTCAGGACCCCTTGCTGTCCAGGACGGCCTCGGCGGCCTCGATCTGCTCCAGCTCGGCGTCGTTGTCGACGTCGAGCCGGTCGTGGGCCACGACGGAGAGCAGCGCGTTGAGGATCGCGCCGGCGAGGTTGCCCCACGAGGAGACGTAGGAGAACTGCCACCACCACAGCGCCTCCGCCACGTCACCCGCGCGGTAGTGGCGCAGCCCGTTCTCCAGGTCGGTGGCGATCGCGGTGAGGTCGTCGGAGAGCTGGCTGGCCACGACCTCCGGCACGTAGGGGTCGAAGACGAAGCTGTAGGTGTCGACGTCGCCGAGCATCTCGGCGAGCCGGATGCGCATCTCGTCGACGTCGGCCTCCGGCCCGACGTCGGGCTGGTACTCCAGGCGGGGCTCGAAGTCGCGCTGCACGCCGAGCCGGGCGCCGGCGAGCAGCACCTGGCTGATCTCGAGGAGCAGCAGCGAGATGGCGCGGCCGCCGTCGGCCTCCCGCGCGATCGCCCGCAGGGCGAGCAGGAAGCCCGTCACCGAGTCGGCGATCTGCTGGGCGAAGTCCTCGGTCTCGCTGTCGAGGACCGCCTGCGGGGTCGAGAACAGGGGCGTCTGGGGGGTCTGGCTCACGGTGCGGCCTGCCTTCCTACGAATGCTCGTCCGAGGGTCACCTCGTCGGCGTACTCGAGGTCTCCACCCACCGGCAGTCCACTCGCCAGCCGCGTCACGCGCAACCCCAGGGGTCGCAGCTGGCGGGTGAGGTAGGTGGCGGTGGCCTCGCCCTCGAGGTTGGGGTCGGTGGCGAGGATGATCTCGCCGATCTGGTCGTCGGAGAGCCGGGAGACCAGCTCACGGATGCGCAGCTGGTCGGGCCCGATGCCGTCGATCGGCGAGATCGCCCCGCCGAGCACGTGGTAGCGGCCCTTGAACTCACGGGTGCGCTCGATGGCCACGACGTCCTTGTACTCCTCGACCACGCACAGCACGGTCGGGTCGCGCCGGGGGTCGCGGCAGATGCGGCACTGCTCGTCCTCGCTGACGTTGAAGCACGTCGAGCAGAACTGCACCCGGGCCTTCACCTCGACGAGCACGTCGGCCAGCCGGCGTACGTCGACCGGGTCGGCCTGGAGCAGGTGGAAGGCGATCCGCTGGGCGCTCTTGGGACCGACGCCGGGCAGCCTGCCGAGCTCGTCGATGAGGTCCTGGACCACGCCTTCGTACACGTCGTGAGCCTACTCAGCGGCCGGGGCGCCGGGCCGCACCCGCCCGGGGGCGTGGCGACCCGGTCACCGCGGCGGGACGGGTGGTCAGAACCCGAGCTTGCCGGGGGCCGCGCCCCCGCCGAGGTCGGGCATCCCGGGCAGCCCGCCGCCACCGGCGAGCGGGCCGAGGGCCCCGGCGGCCGCGGCGTCGGCGTTGGCCTTGGCGTCGCGGTAGGCCGCGACGATCACGTCGCCCAGGTCGGTGAGCGACTCGGGGTCGCCGCCGTCGACGACGCCGACGCCGATCTCGACGCCGACCAGCTCGCCGGTGCCGGCGACCTTGACGGTGACCCCGGCCGCGGTGCCCTCGACCACCATGTCGGCCAGCTGCTGCTGAGCCTCGACCAGCTGTGCCTGCATCGCCTGGGCCTGCTCGAGCAGGGAGTTCATGTCGAAGCCGCCGGCTCCGCCGAAGGGGTTGTCGGTCATGGGTGGGGCCTCTCGGTGGTGGTCGTGGTCACTGGTGCGGGATCTCCTCGATCACCTGGGCGCCCAGCTCGCGGGCGAGCAGGTCGTCGGTGCCGAGCTGGTCGGCGTCGGCGTCGAGGTCGTCGGGGCTGGCCGCGGCGTCGGCCTCCTCCATCGAGGAGGTGTCGGCCCGCGGCCGCTCGCCCGCCGGCCGGGTCTGCCGGATGGCGCCGCGGGCAGCGGCCTGGGCGCCGGGCGGCGGGGGCTCGGGCTCCTCGTCCAGCCAGGCCGGGGGCTCGTCGGGCGGCGGGGGCGCCGGGTCGCGGGGCGCGGGCGCGGCGGTGGGCGCCGGCGCGGCCGCCGGGGCGGGGTCGGGCTCGCGTCGGGCCTGCGGCGCCGGCGTGGCCGTGGGCGGCGGGCCGGCGTCGGCCGTGGCCCCGGGGTCGATGATCGTCTCGATGCGCCAGTCGGCGCCGATGACGTCGATGACGGCCTGGCGGACGATCTCGGCGCTGCCCCCCGCCTCGAAGGAGTCGCGCGCCCCGGCGTTGGCGAAGCCGAGGGTGAGGGTCGCGCCGTCGACGGCCACGACCTGGGAGTTCTGCGAGAGGTGGATCCAGGTGATGCGGCGGCGCTGCTTGGTCGCCTCGATGATGTCGGGCCACAGCCGGCGCACGTCGACGAGCGTGAGGCCGCTGCCGGGGGCCGAGACGCGCGCGGCCGGGCGCTCGGGGGCCGGGTCGGGCGCGGACGCTGCCGGCTCCGCGGGGGCGGGCTCGGGACGGGCGGGGGTCTGCTCCGGGACGCGGGGCGGGGGCGCCGGGAACGACTCGGGCACCCGCGGCGGCGGCGTGGGCATCGCCTGCTCGGCCGCCGGGACCGCGGTGGGCCGCGGCTCGGGGGTCGCCGGGGCCGCACGGGCCGGGGCAGCCGGGGCTGCCGGGGCAGCCGCAACCGGCTCGGGCGGCGCCGGCGCCGGCTCGACGGGCGCGGGCCGCGGGGTCTCGTGCTCGGGGGGCAGGGTGCGCACGGGCTCTACCGCGGGCGCGGCCGAGGCGCCCGTCGCGGGCGCGGTCGGGGGGACCGGGGAGATGGAGACGCGGCGCTCGAGCCGATCGAGCCGGGCCTGGACGCCCTGGGTGCCGTGGTCGGCACCCGGGAGCAGGACCCGCGCGCAGACCAGCTCGAGCAGGAGACGGGGCGCCGTGGCGCCGCGCATCTCGGTCAGGCCGAGGGCGACGAGGTCGGCGGCCCGGCTGAGGTCGGCCCGGCCGAACCGGGAGGCCTGGGCGACCAGCCGCTCGGCCTGGTCGGCGGCGACGTCGATGAGTCCGGTGGCCGGGGCGTCGGGCACCGCGGCGATGATGACGAGGTCGCGCAGGCGGCGCAGGAGGTCCTCGGTGAACCGGCGCGGGTCCTGGCCGGTCTCGATGACCTTGTCGACCACTCCGAAGACCGCCGCCCCGTCGCCCGCGGCGAACGCGTCGACGACCTCGTCGAGCAGGGTGTCGGGGGTGTAGCCCAGCAGCCCGCTGGCCAGGTCGTAGGTGACCCCCGCGGGCCCGGCACCGCCGAGCAGCTGGTCGAGGACCGACAGGGTGTCGCGCGCCGAGCCCGCGCCGGCGCGGACGACCAGCGGCAGCGCGGCCGGCTCGATGGCCACGCCCTCGCGCTCGCACAGCTCGGTCAGGTAGGCCGAGAGGGACCGGGGCGGGATGAGCCGGAACGGGTAGTGGTGGGTGCGCGAGCGGATGGTCGGGATGACCTTCTCGGGCTCGGTGGTGGCGAAGATGAACCGCAGGTGGGGCGGCGGCTCCTCGACGAGCTTGAGCAGGGCGTTGAAGCCCTGCGTGGTGACCATGTGGGCCTCGTCGATGATGTAGACCTTGTAGCGGTCGCGCACCGGCGCGAAGAACGCCTTCTCCCGCAGGTCACGGGCGTCGTCGACGCCCCCGTGGGAGGCGGCGTCGATCTCGATGACGTCGATCGAGCCCGACCCGCCGCGTGCGAGGTCGCGGCAGCTGTCGCACTCCCCGCACGGGTCGGCCACCGGCGCGAGCGCGCAGTTGAGCGCCCGGGCCAGGATGCGCGCCGACGTCGTCTTGCCGCAGCCGCGGGGCCCGGAGAAGAGGTAGGCGTGGTTGACCCGGTTGTGGCTCAGCGCGGCGCGCAGGGGCTCGGTCACGTGCTCCTGGCCGATGACCTCGGCGAAGGTCTCCGGCCGGTAGCGGCGGTAGAGCGCGAGCGGTGAGTCCACGGGCCCGACCCTAGCCACGGCCACCGACAACCCCCACCGGCGGCGGCGCGTGGTCGCGACACGGGCGCTGGGGCGCCCTCGTCGACCGACCCACGGTGGTCGAGGAGGGACGAGGTCCGGTCTCGAGACCACACCACCGCACCCGGCGGAGCCCGCCCACGGGGGTCGTGCGGTCTCGAGACAGGCGCCAGGGCGCCTTCCTCGACCACCGTGTGGCCCGGTCAGCACCGGTCGCTCGCCCCTCGCCGCCCGATCCACGGTGGTCGAGGAGGGACGAAGTCCCGTCTCGAGACCACACCACTGCACCCGGCGGAGCCCATGCCACGGGGGTCGTGCGGTCTCGAGACAGGCGCCAGGGCGCCTTCCTCGACCACCGTGTGGCCCGGTCAGCACCGGTCGCTCGCCCCTCGCCGCTCGATCCCCGCGGGGAGGGGCGGGGGTCGCCCCGCCCTGCACGAAGAACAAGGCCCCCCGCGCACCCGACAGAGCTCGCTTGCCCTTGCTGCCTTCCGGCCCTGGGGGAGTTGGGCGAGGTGCCGCCACGCGGGGGGTTGGCCCCGAGCATAGGCGATTGGTCGGGGCCGCGACCGGACGGGTACGCTCCTCCGCGGAGGATTCGCCTAGTGGCCTATGGCGCTCGCTTGGAAAGCGGGTTGGGTTAACAGCCCTCAGGGGTTCGAATCCCCTATCCTCCGCCATGAGGTGCTTATTCCAACCGTGAGGGTTCTTGACCCCCACGGTTGGGATCACTGCACACAACCGGACCGTCGTCCCACGCCGCTTGGGCGCGATCTGGGCGCCCCGGATGCGTCCCGTGTGTCCCGGCGCCGTCGCGTCGCCCCGGAACGCCTGGACCGCCTCCACGACCTCAAGGAACGGTTCACGCAGGTCGGCACCGTGGACGCCGTCCTCGTCGATGAGGAGGCGGGTGAAGACCGCGTCGTTGAGTGCACCCCTGGCATCGTCGTTGGCGTTCCGGTACAGCGTCCGTACATCGGCAAGCAGTCCGAGGCACTCCGTCAGGACGTCGGCACCCGTGGCGAGCGCCGCACCGCTAGTCGCGTGATCGGCTTCGAGCCGCGCGCGATCCTCGCGCAGCTTGTTCAGGCGCTCGCGGATCTTGTGCTGCGGCAGTCCTTCCTCGGCCAGGTCGATAAGGCGCTCCTCACGCTTGTCGAGGTCGGCGAGGCGCCTGGCGAGTGAGACGTGGAGTTCACGGAGGCTCACCTGCTCGTCGGCGAGTGCCTCGTGCATGTTCGCCGTTACAAGCTCGGTGAAGTCTGACGGAAGCTCGACGGCGGTGTAGTGCTCGACCACGTGATCCTCGACGAGTTCCGTGGGCAAGTGCGGCAGGTCGCACAGCCCCTTCTTCTTGTTGATGCAGACGAAGTACTCGTACTGGCCGCCGTTCCCTGACGCCCGCGTGTAGACGAGCTTGCTTCGCTGCCCGGTCTGCTCGCACCGGAAGCAGTACAGCTGCTTCTTGAGGTAGTGGAAGTGAGTGCGGTCGCGACGAGTCGGCACGGATCGCTCGGCAAGGATCTGCTGGACAATCGCAAACTGTTCCGCCGTGATGATCGCCTCGTGACGACCCGGGAAGAGTTCACCCTTGTAGCGGACGAGTCCCATGTAATACGGGTCGGCGAGCAGCGAGTGCCACTTGCTCACAGACACCAGATTGGCACCGGGATGACGACGGGTCGCGCGGACGGTGAGCCCCCGGTCGTTCATCTCGCGCGCCAACCGCTCGAGCGAGTAGTTGCCGCTCGCGTACAACTCGAAGCCAGCGCGGATGTGTTGTGCACGTTCCTCGTCGACGGCGACCGAGCTGACTAGCCGCCCATCGATGTCCTCTTTGACGTTCAGGTATCCGAGCGGCGCCCGTCCGATGGTGCCGCCGAGCTTCGCCTTGTGCGCGAGCTTGCGAGCGATGTCCTCGCCCTCGGACGCCGACCGGTACTGGTTGATCGCCGCGAGGATGCCGCGCGTCATCTGGCCCGCCGGGGAGTCGTCGATGTTCTCCGTGGCGGAGATCAGTTGAACGCCTGCAGCGTCCATCTGCAGCATGACGAGAGCGTCATCGATGCGGTTCCGGTTGAGCCGGCTGAGTTGGTAGACCATGACGTACTCGACGTCACGCTTGGCGCTGATGCGCTGCATCATCGCCTGGTACTGCGGACGGTTCTGGACCGTCGTCGCGCTGCGCCCGGGCTCGACGTACTCGGCCACGATGGTTAGCCCGAGACTTTCTGCCTTGCGCTGGCAGATCGCGCGCTGGGCCGGGATAGAGAGGCCCTCTGGGTCGAAATCGGTGTCGACCTGGGACTTGCTAGACACCCGAAGGTAGAGCGCGCATCGCGGAGAGGTGTCTGCCATGGCAATCACTTTCGTTCGGTCGGGGCGGTCAGGCTGGCGGGAGCAACGAGTATGGGAAGCAGAGAGTCCGGAGACGCTCGGCTTCGAGTCCCTCGGCGAAGGTTCGGACCTGCAGCTGGTCGTTGCGAGCATCGACGACGCGACGGTCGGTTAAGACTGGGGCCGCGTCGCCAGCGGCTTGTGTCACCAGTTGTGTCACCACACGCCCCAACATGAGCGACTGCGTCCACACGTCCAGCTCGCGCATGACAGGGGTCAAGGTGTTGACCCCTGGGGCCGTGGACCATCTCTTAAGCAGGGTGTCGAGGGTTCGAGCCCCTCCTGGCCCTCCAGAGGTCACAGCAGCGATTTCGGTGTTTTGACCCTTGGAAAGAACAACGCGTGTCACCCGTTTTGTCACCACGCCGCCCACCACGCTCGCCGCCACGCGATCAAGCACGGCCCGCTGAGCGTCCAGATTCGCGTGCTGGTAGATCTGCTGCGTTGTAGAAATATCGGCGTGCCCGAGCAACGCCTGGGCATCCTTGGGTGCGCCTCCGAAGTCCTTGACCATCGTTGCCGCGCCATGACGTAGGTGATGGAGTGCAATCGGCGGCAAACCAGCTGCTTCCGCAGCCTCCTTGAAGTCCCGGTAGTACCGGTTGGGATTCGCCGGAGTGTTGCCGCGACCGACGAACACGAAGTCATCTGCCTGACCGTCCGAGTCGAGCCGCAGGAGCGCGGTGCCAACGGCATCGGGAATCGGAACGTCACGAAGCCCCGCGTCGGTCTTCAGGGTCGAAGTAACCACCCCTTGCCCACGAAGCGCCTACCGCTGGCGGCGCACGTGAATGACGCGGTCGGCAAAGTCGATGTCGCGCCACTGCAAGCCGATAACCTCGCCGCGCCTCAGGCCGCAGATTGCCGAGATCAAGAACGCGGCGTGCCACCTGTGGTCCTTCGTCGCCTCGAAGAAGCGCGCGAGTTGCTCCGGCGTCCAAAGCTTGACCGGTCTACGCGTGTAGTTCGGCAGGTCCAGACCCTGAGCAGCGTTGTGTGCGACCAACTCGTCGCGAAGGGCGAGATTGAGCGCCCGGGACTGCTGCACGGATAGGTGACATCTGATCTGCGTCGATGTGTGTCGGCGCTGGAAGGATGTGCACTATGCCGAAGGCGTTCCCCCAGGAGTTCCGCGAGGACGTGATCCGGGTTTACAAGGACTCCGATGCCTCGATGGCCCAGGTCGCGAAGGACTTCGGTATCTCACCGTCGTGCCTCAAGCGCTGGCTTGCGATCGATGAGAAAACCTCAACCCGCTCGTCGGGCTCACTGAGCTCGGGCAGCGAGTCAGACGCGCTGCGTGAGGCCAACAAGCGGATCAAGCTGCTCGAGCAGGAGAACGAGGTCCTACGCCGCGCAGCGGCCTACCTGTCCCAGGCGAACCTGCCGGGAAAATGATGTACCCGCTCGTCCGCGAGCTGGCCGCCGACGGGGTCCCCGTCGCGGTGACGTGCCGGGTGCTCAAGATCACCCGCCAGCCCTACTACCGCTGGCTGCGCAGTCCGGTCACCGACGCCGAACTGGCCGCGGCCTACCGCGCCAACGCCCTGTTCGACGCTCACCGCGACGACCCCGAGTTCGGCTACCGGTTCCTCCTTGACGAGGCCAAGGAGGTCGGCGAGCCGATGGCCGAGCGGACGGCCTGGAAGATCTGCTCACAGCTGGGGTGGTGGTCCTCGCACGGCAAGAAGCGCGGCGCCAACGCCAAGAAGCCAGGACCGCCGGTCCACGACGACCTGTGCGCGGTGACCGACAAGCACGGTGTGACTCGCCACGAGTTCAAGGCCGGCAACGCGAACGAGCTGTGGCTGGCCGACATCACCGAACACTGGACCGGCGAAGGCAAGCTCTATGTCTGCGCGATCAAGGACGCCTATTCCAATCGGATCGTCGGCTACTCCATCGACTCACGGATGAAGTCCTCGCTGGCGGTCGCGGCGCTGAACAACGCCGCTGCTCGCCGCCGCATCGAGGGCGGTCATGTGGCCGGCTGTGTGATCCACACCGACCGCGGGTCGCAATTTCGGAGCAGGAAGTTCGTCCACGCCATCAACCGCCACTCGATGGTCGGCTCCATGGGCCGCGTCGGAGCAGCCGGCGACAACGCAGCCATGGAGTCGTTCTTCGCGCTCTTGCAGAAGAACGTCCTCAACCAACGGACCTGGGCGACACGTCAGGAGCTGCGGATCGCCATCGTGACCTGGATCGAGAAGACCTACCACCGACGCCGACGACAAGCCGCCCTCGGAAGATTGACCCCGGTCGAATACGAACTGATCATGAAACCAACCGCGACCCAGGCGGCCTAACCAAACCTGTCACCGGTTCGTGCAGCAGTCCCTCCAGGGTTCGTCGCGCATGTCAGCAGAAGCCCTGGCTCGCAGTGCGCTGACGCTCGCCGCTACGACGCCTTGGTTGGAATACCGTCCCAGAACCTCCGCCGAGCGCGCCCCTGCGGTTCTTCTTCCAACCCCATGGCGCGGGCAACTTCGCTGTCTATAGGCGGACCGCCGCCCGGCATCCGGATCTGCCGAGCTCCGAGTGTGGCCCCCGACAGCGTCTGGGACCACGTGAACTACCTCTCGCCACACCACACTCGGCGACAGCGCCCAGACCAGATCGCCGTCGTTCCGCGCTCCTTGGACCCTGACCTATGTCGGGATATCAGCCGGGCGACGGGCCCCGACGGCACATGACACACCCCCATTCCGGACAGCCAGGCGAGGTTGATCGAGCTCAACCCCCTTCGTAGGTCTCGTGGGCTGCCGGACAGGTCTTCAGGGACAGCGTATTTGTCACAACGAAACCGCTTGGTATCCGGGGAGTAGAGCGGTCACAGTCACATCGACACCACACATCTGGAGGACGACGATGACTGCGTTCACGGCGGAGTTCGAGGGCGATGAGATGGCACGGGATGAGGTTGCGTGGCAAGCATGGTGGGCCCGCGAGGCTAGGACGAAAGGCCACGTCCCGACCGGTCCCGCAGGCATCGTCCAACTGTCGCCTGACACGGGCGACGCCAGGACTCGCTATCGAGTACGGGGTCCGATCGCTGGCCGGGTTGCGGCCACGAAGTAGCGGCTCAGGCGGTCTACACGGCGGGCCGCCGGGCTTCGGCTCGAGAGATGCTGGCTGCCCGTCGTCACCGTCAAGGCTGCTCGGAGCTCACCCCGTCTCGGTCTCAGACATGACTCGCAGCAAGCGCGAGACTAGGTATTCCACCTCGTCTTCGCCCTCCTCTGGTCCAGCATCGTACGAGTCTCCCGCGGCCGTCACTGTTGGCATCGTCTCGGCGCAAGCCTCGACGACGGCGTCCGCAGGAAACCACTCGGGAAGCGTCCGATAGCTGCGGTGGAACGACATGCTGCCGTCGCGCGTGCTGTGCCTCTCGGTCCAGCCCGAGCAACTGACTACGACCTCGCGCACTAGCTCGGGCTTCGCGCTCAGGGCGGCCAACAGCGCCTCATGCGCGTCCTCGCCGCTTCCCAACGCCGCCCAAGCGGTGAACATCTCAGCGCCGCAGACCTCGTTACCAGCCCAGGCCGCGTCATCGCTCCAATCCTGCCCGGTCAACTCCTCCACCAATGATTCTCGGGCCCGCTGCGCCAGGTCCTCCAGGCCACGGTCGGTCAGCATCCTCCACATCTCGACCAGCAGGGCAGACATGACCACCAAGGGGCGCGCCTGGCGGTCCGTCTCGATCAGGTCGGCCAAGACCTCATCGGGTGCGTTCCGTGCGACTGAAGCTGCCAACGCGGCGGTGGTATCGAGACCGAACGTGCTCATCGACAGAACCCGGGGCACCACTGAGGCTTGAACGGCTGCTTCGGCCAGGTCCGTTCGCAGCTCCGCGTCATAGGCCAGGTGCTTGACCCGATGCCATGGCCGGGCTCGGTCAAGAAGCTCGAGGTGCTGGTCCAGCATCGCCGCAGGGTCATCCTCGGCCGAGCCATCGACGGCGCTGTCGAGCTCATCGAGAGGAGGCGGCGCCGATGGGGCTTCTCCCCGCAGCGACGCGGCGAGCGACCGCGCCGCGCTCCGCACCTCAGAGCACGCCTCCGTGAGACGGGAGTCGTCCTCGGCCGGCGGTGGACCGGGCCATGACGCGACCGCCGTTAGCAGCTCGTCGGTGGCCCGCACCAGCCAGTCACACCACGGAGCAGACCGCGGTTGCGAATGCCTGGCAGCTGCTATGTCTCCTTTGAGTTCCTCGGCGAGGGGCACAACCGCTTCGCGCGCGGCTACGAGAGCTTCGAGAAGCGCCGCCTTGTGGCGATCGGTCTCCTGTCGGGATGGCTCGGCGTAGACCGTGTTGCCGTCTTCGTCCCAGCCAGAGAGCGAGGCGCGGACTGCCTGCCAGGTCGCACGCCAACGCATCGCCTCGGCGGTGACAGCAGGTCGGGTGGCTTCGGCGCGCACGCAGAGCCGTTCGGCGCAGCGAACCAGGGCAGCCAGGATCGGGGCAGCGATCGTCGGCGACTCGAAAGACTCCCGCGCGACTTCTCGAGCTTGCTCGTCGGTGAGGACCCAGCCCTGTCGGCTGCGTTCGTACTCAGCGAGCTGCGACGCCCGCCACTCCTGCAGCAGCTCGGCGGGGAAACGGTCGGCGTGCTCATCGATCTCGTAGGAGTGCGGGATGCACAGGATGAGCAGGTTCGCGACGCTGCGGTTGGCCTCGGACGTCATCCCCTCCAGCCAGCGAGGGCCGTTCGACCGGCGGGCGTGGATGTGGCAAACACGGCTGTTGAGTACTCGGTCCGCTACCCCGGGCTCCTGCCGGTACAGCCACTCGGCGCAGTCTGGCCGCGCGCAGGTGAAGGCGTGGGCGTAGAGCTCCTTGTTGGTGGCGTCCGTTGGCGCCGGATGCTCGATGACCTCACTCACGGGATCAATCTTGCCGTGCCCAGCCCGACGCCCTCTGACCTGGCGGTCGTGGCCGCGGGCTGGGCGGTTCGCGGCTGCGAGCTGCTTGCGGTGTCGATGCAGCCAGCTGATCTCGCGAACGCACAGCGGTCGATCAGGGGCCAGCAGACTAGATGACAAGATCTTGACGTGGCGAAGTCTGACCCGAAGAAGAAGTCGCTGACCAAGAAGGGTACCCGCTTGCCCGTTACTACACCTGTGATGCGCCGACTAATGTTCGCCTCGGGTGGGCGTTGCGCGATGACTGGGTGCGGTCTTCCCCTCGTTTCCCCGACTGGGGGATGGATTGGAACCGTGGCTCATATCGTCGGCGCCGAGAAGGGCGGCCCGCGAGGCGGTGGACCGGAAACGGCGGAGGAACGACGTGCCTTCGACAACCTCGTCCTCATGTGCGCCACCCACGGCCGCGACGTCGATTCTCCAGAAACGGGAGAGAAGTTCTTCCCGATCGAGAAGATGCGCGCCCTCAAGGCCGCCCACGAGACCAAGGTTTCAGAGGCGGTCATGGCTGCGGTGGAGGAAGAACTCACTGGAGTGCGTACTGCCACCGGGTTGCTTGACATCTCGCTTCGCCCCTCAAATGCCGCGTCAACAGCGGCAGGGTTGGCCGAGTCGATGATGTTCACCGACGACTCCAGCAGGAAGAGTCTCCTGGCAGCTCTCGAGGAAGCCAGATCGTGTCTGGAACGACTTTCCCAACCAGCGCTGGACATGCTGGCCCAGTTCCTTGCTGTGTGGCTGGTGACTTCTCGAGACGACAAGACCAGAAAGTACGACTTCGGAGACCCGGGGGATGCGAGCGTGCGGTTGCCAATCGCCACGGTCGAGAACCGTGTCAAGCACGGGATGGACCAGACGTTTGGGGAGACGACCCAAGAACTTACGACGCATGGCCTTCTCTCGCTCGACATAGACGAGTACGACCAGGACTACGTCGTGAAGGACCCCTGGAACTTGATGATGGAGAACTTCTGGGTTTGCACGGCGTCGTTCCTGTATGAGGCGTTCGGCGTCGAGGTCCAGGACTGGTTGCGGACTCTCGACTTCACGATCTTCGATCGCCTAGCGCCAGCGGACAGCGGCGTTCCTTGGCGTTAGCCGCCACGTCGCCCACTCGTGCCGACGCGGGTCTTGAGAAGTTGCTTTGCGTAACGACGCAGTTCAGGTGCACGGATCTCCCGCGAAGAGTGCGCTATCGCAGGACAACGTAGGCGCGCCGAAGATATGCGGCGACCGTCTGTCGTGTCGTGCCGTACCTGTCCGCCAGCGCATTGAGCGTCCAGCCACCCGCACGAAGAGACGCCATCTCCCGCACTGTCTCGGGGTCGAGAGACCCCTTCGACCGGATTACGACACCGGCTTCCTTCAGCCTGGCGAGCACCGTGTTCTCGCCGATCCCGTACTTGCGTGACAGCAATACGCAACCCATGCCGCCTTCATAGTCCGCGATCATCGCGTCCAACTCTCTCGCGAGGAGGCGACGGATACGGGTAGTCCCGACCAGCCTCGGCGCGTCCCACGGCTCGTCGCGCACGCCGACCGACGCGCCGTCACGAACGGCCCTGACGCTCAGACCCGTGGCGGTGTGGTTGGAATACCGTCCCAGAACCTCCGCCAGCCGCACGGCACTCGACGCCGGCTCGCGACCCGCACGGGTCGGGGCCGGCGTCGCGCGTCTGGGGCGGTGGTCCACCGGACCAGTCCCCGTCGTCAACTGTGGACAGAACCTGTGCCAGGGGGACGACACGGCCCTCGCTCTGGTTCCCTGGAGGCTCGACGCCATTCTCGGGGGGTTCGATGGGGCGCGACATGCGCAGGTACCTGCACTGCACACCGACGGAGCTGACGCTGCTCCGCCCGCTCGATGGCGCGCCCGCGCCCGTCCGGCGCGCGGTGACGCGATGGCTGTGGGAGCACGGCACGACACCGGCGGCGCTGGCCCTCGGCCGGCCGCTGCAGCGCCGGCCCGACGACGGGGTGCTCGTCTGGCACGAGGACGGCGGTGACGACGTCGGCGTGCGCCGGTGGCGGTTCGCCCCCCGGGCGCCCCACGCGCCTGCAGGTGCGTGGCCCGCCGCGTTCCCCGACGAGCTGCTGCGCGCCGGCGCCCCTGCGGCGTACGACGACGCGCCAGCCGCCGGACAGGCCTGACGCGACACCGACCGTCCAGGCCGCGCAGGCCGCTCAGGCCGCTCAGGCCCCCGGGCAGTCGTCGGGCGTGTCCGGACAGCGGGCCGCGGCGACGGTGAGGTCGGGTCCGGGCGCGAACAGGCCCAGCCACGCCGGGGGGACCACGACGGGTTCGGTGCCGGCGTAGCCGAGCCGCCGCTGCACGTCAGCGTCGCCGAGCTCGGAGGCGGTGCCGCGGTCGTCGACGAGCACGGGCGGGGCGTCGGCCTCGGGGCGCGCGAGCGCGCCGCGACCGGGGGCCACCGACCGGGCGACCGCGTCGGGCACCAGGCCGTCAGCGGCGACGGGGCTGCCGGCGTCCGTGGTGGCCAGGAGCACGGCCGGGGCGGGTCCGCTGGTGTCGAGGACGGCACACAGGCCCGCGGTCGCCGGTGCGGAGCTCGGCACCGGGGCGGCGGGCCACGACGTGGGCTCCCCCGCGGTGAAGTCGACGTCACCGAGCGACGCGACGTCGTCGTAGACCGCCGGCGCGTCGGTCCCGACCCGGCCCACGGCCCGCCACACGGCGCGCTCGAAGGCGTCGAGGGGGCGGACGCCGTCGGGGGTGGTCAGGTAGGTGCGGTCGTCGACCTCGAGCAGGTCGCCCACCTGGGCGCGGGCCCGGACGGCGAGGTCGGCGACCTCGGTCCGGACGGGCCAGGGCGAGCCGAGCGAGGCGTCGTCGAGGCCGAACGTCGAGCGGGCCAGCGGGGCGCCGGCGGGGAGCAGCTCGACGAACGCGTCGGGCACCACCACGGCGGCGTCGGCCGGCGTGGCGGCGACGGCGTCGAGCACGGGGTCGGGCGAGGGGTCGGTGGGGCCGGACGGGACCGGCAGGGCGTGCACTCCGCCCTCCGCGGACGGGGCCAGCAGGAAGAGGTCGCCCGTGGTCGACCGCACCAGCCCGGCCACGGCGGCGTCCACGGCCGCCCCGTCGTCGGGGGAGCCGGCCGAGACGCGGGTGCCGGCGCCGTCGGCGGTGCAGGCGACCCAGCCGCCCTGCACGAGGTCGTCGGCCGGGGGCGGTGCCTCCGGGGCGTCGGGGATCCCGACGGGGGCGCCGCGCCGGAGCGCGGCGAGCTCCTCGGTGGTCGCCTCGCTCGCGCGGACGCCGTCACCGAGCACGAGCAGCGCCGAGGTGACGTTGGCCAACGAGCGCAGCTCGAGGGCGTCGCCGTCGTCGGGGTCGTCGGTGGGCAGGAGGAGGAAGGAGGAGCCGGTGCCGCGCTCGGTCACCAGGCCGGGGGTGTCGAGGTCGGCGGTGGAGGGCGAGGCCAGGGCGCCGTAGACGGCGGAGCCGGCCAGCACCAGGACGGCCACGGCCAGCCCGGCGGCGACGGTGCGGGCGGGACGGGCGGGCTCGACCTCGCGACCGCCGGGCGCACCGGAGACGAACGCCGCCACCAGCCGCCGGCGGCTGAACGCGTGGGCCTCGACGAGGTCCTTCTTGGTCGCCACGGGCGCCTCAGGCGGGGACCAGGTCGACGACGCCCACGGCGACCACCAGCAGCGGGACCAGCGCGACCAGGGCGGCGCTCTCGAGCAGGTCGCCCGCCCGGCCGCGCCGCAGCGACGGCCCGCTCGGGACCAGGGTCAGCGCGAGCAGCAGCAGCCCGCCGGCAGCGAGGACGACCGCGAGCGTCGGGCGCCACTCCTCCCGGGTGAGCAGCACGGTGACGACCACGACGGCCAGGCCGGCGACCCCGGAGACGACGCCCGCGACGACCTCGGAACCGGCGCGGTACTGACGGGTGCGCAGCATCACGACCACGCAGGCCACGGCGGCCAGGAGGGTGCCCGCCAGGCCGAGGCCGACGGCCAGGGGCGCGGCGCTGACCAGCAGCAGGCCGACGGTGACGGTGATGGCGAGCAGGATCTCGTGGGCGACGCGCGCGTCGGCGGCGACCCGCTCGGCATCGACCTCGACGGCGGCCGGCAGCGCCTGCGGGTCGACCGGGCCGGGCGCCGCGGCCGTCGCAGCCGCAGCGGCCGGGACCTCGGGCGCGGCGGCGCGGGTGCCGGTCACCCCGAGCGCCAGCCACGGGAAGACGCTGCCGACCAGGACGACGAACGTCGTCAGGCAGACCAGCAGCACGTCGGGGTCGGCCCCCGTCCCGGCGACGACGAGCCCGGCCGCGCCCAGCACCGCCCCGACCACCACGGCCGGCAGCAGCAGCGCGCGACCCGCGCCCAGCCCGATCACGGCCAGCAGCCCGGCCGCGGCGGCCGCCGCCCCCGCGAGGGCGAGCCGCTCGCCGAGCAGCGGCTCGTCGTGGGCGACCACGAGCGCCGCCGTGGCGGCGTACCCGACGGCGGTCCAGGCGACGGTCACCGCGGCCTCGCCCTCGTCGTGGGCGCGACCGAGGACGACGGCGCCCGCGAGCAGCACCGCCGCGACGGCCGCGGCGGCCGCGCCCGCGAGGGAGGTGCCTAGAGCGAGCAGGGCGGCCGCGCCGAGGGCGAGCAGCAGCGCGGCCGAGGTGAGCGCCGTGCGCCGGCCGGCCTCGGGTGACCACGGGCGGAGCTGCCGCTCGACGACGTCGGCCATGGCCTCGACCACGTCGTCGTACACCGGGGGCACGGGGACGTCGACGCCGGCGGTCACGGTGACCACGGCCCCGTCCTCGACGCCCTGGAGCACCAGGCCGGCGTCACCGGCCAGGCGCTGGCCGTCGGCGGTGACGAGGCGGTAGCCCCCGTGCACGGTGGCGGCGTCGAGGAGGCCGACGCTGCGGGCCAGCTCGGGCACCAGCTCCGCGACCGGCACCGCCCCGGGCAGCACGAGGTCGACGCGCCGGGTGCCCGAGGCGACGGTGACCCGCACGAGGCCAGAGGTGCCGGCGGGCGCCTGGCTCATCGTCATCCTCCTGGGGTGCTCGGACGGGTGTCCCCCGGACCTTAGTGCCCGAACCGGGCCGCCCCGCGGCGGTCGGCGTCGCGGTAGTCCTGGTTGGAGGTGACGACGGCACCCTGGGTGAGGTCGAGGAGGTCGCGCATCTCGGCGACCGTGCGGTCCCACGCCGCCTTGGCGGCGGCGTAGGCGTGCTGGGCCTCGCCGGTCCAGTCCTCGCGCAGCGGCGCGAGCTCGCTGTGGAGGCGGTCGAGGCGACGGCCGATGTCGGCGACGCAGCGGCGCATCGACTCCGCGGTGCTGTCGAGGGCGAGGTGGTCGACGCGGATGGCGCCGGCGGGCTGGGTGGACATGGGTGCTCCTTCGGGTCGGGTCGGGTCGGGTCGGGTCGGGTCGGGTCGGGTCGGGTCGGGTCGGGCGGTGGGTCGGGTCAGCCGAGGCGGGTCGCCAGGCGCGCGAAGGCCGCGTCCTGCTGCTCGTCGGTGGCGGCGTCGGCGCGCTCGGTGTCGCCGAGCGAGGTCGAGAGCTCGTCGAGGGTCGCGACGACCCGGCTCTGGCGGTCGTGCCAGGCCTGGTGCAGCGCGAAGAACGACGTCGCGCCGCGCCCCTGCCAGCCGGCCCGCAGCCTGCCCACGAGGTCGCTGAGCCGGGCGTTGGTCGCGGTCAGGTCGGCGCGGGCCTCGGCGACGAGGTCGGCGCCGCGGGCGAGGGTGCCCTCGCCGTGCCCGAACTGGTGGCCGGACGGGTGGCCGGACGGGTGGCCGGGGGTGGGGTGGTCCATGGGGTGCTCCTCTGCTCGGCGGTGCGGTGGCCCGCGCCGGTGGCGCGGTGCCGACCGGGGTGCCCGGGCCGTCGAGGGGCGGAAACGTCAGCCGGCGATCGTCCACAGGGCCCGCACGAGGCCCGAGGCGACGACGACCGCGCCGATCGCGAGGGCGCCGCACGCGGTCTCGGCGACGTCGGCGGCCCGGCTCCACCAGGTCGAGCGCCACCCGCGGCCGAGGGCCACCGCGGCGGCGAGGACCGCGGCCCCGAGGACCACGGCGGCCGCGGCGAGCACGACCAGGGCGCCGCCGTCCCCGTCGAGGAGGAGCACCCGGGCGAGCGCGGCCCAGCAGGCGAGCCCCGCGAGGCGCAGCAGGCGGCGCGCGGCGGGGTGGCGGTGGTTGCGCGAGGCGAGCAGCACGGCGGCGCCCGCGAGGCCCACGAGGAGCCGGGCGCCCACCAGGTCGACGGCGCGGGTCATCTCGTGGAGCAGCAGCACCGCAGCGGCGGGCACCACCACGGCGGTGGCGAGCGAGGCCGCCCGGACGGTCCGCGCGCCGCGCTCCACGACGTCGACGACGGCCTCGCGGGGCACGACCGGGCGCTGCCATGCCCCGGCACGGTCGTGGGCGGTCCAGGCCGAGACCGCGAGCCGGTCGAGGTCGAGCAGGTGGTGGTCGGGCACGGTGACGGCGAGCGCGGGCACCCAGCGGGCGGCCAGCGCCCCGAGGAGCAGGAGCACCGCCCACACCGCCTGCGGCTCGACCTCGACCACGGCCCCGAGGCCCGCGACGACCGCCACGGTGCCCGCGGCCGCCAGCCAGACCCGCAGGCCCTCGTCGCGTCCGCGGCGCAGGCCCCAGGCGAGGGCGGCAGTGGCAGCGGCGCACCCCGCCGCCAGGGCGACCGCGTGCAGGCCGAGACCAGACCCGGGGTCCTGCACCACCACCGCCGCGGCCGCCCCCGCGCAGGCAGGGGCACCGACGACGCGGTGCCGGGCGAGCGCGCCGAGGGGCACGAGGGCCACCGCGGTCGCGACGGCGAGCAGCACGACGGTGGCCGTGCGGGCCGCGGAGGCGTCCGGGGTGCGGGTGGCCGACCAGGCCGCCACGGCGACGGCGCCGACGGCCACCGCGCACCACAGCACCGAGAGCGCTCCGGCGGCCAGCGGGGTCGCGCGGCCCGGGCCGGGCGGCTCGGAGCGTCGGGTGCGCGGTCGCCGCTGACGACGGGTGCCACCGCTCGGGTCGTCGTCGGCGACCGTCGCGACGAGCACCGACCCGGTCGCCACGCGCGCGTCGGCGAGCGAGGCGCCCGCCGGGAGCGGCCGACCGAGACGGGTGTGCAGGGCGGGGACGGCGCGCAGGGACGCCTGGCGGGCGTACTCCCGGGCGACGTCGGCACCCGACGCCGCGGAGGGCACCTGCAGGTCGACGACGCCCGCCGGCCCGTGGACGCTGAGGGCGAGCAGGTCGGCGCCGCTCGAGCGGGTGCTGCTCATCGCGCCTCCTCCGCGGCCTGTGGACGGGGCGCGCACCGGACCGGTCCGGGGGGCGCCCGGCCCTATCATCGCCGCAGGTCGCGGCCGCCGGGTCGCGGCACGACCGGACGGACCCCCGTGACGACGACGCCGACCCCCGCCCGCCCCGCGGCGCCCGCGGGCCGCGAGCGGCCCGAGCCCCCGAGCGGCCAGCTGGTGCTCAAGGCGCCGCCGCGGCTGCAGCCGGGCGAGGGCGTGTCGGGGGTGGCGCTCACCGCGATCCCGATGCTGGGCAGCCTCGGCTCGGTGGTGCTGGTCGCGACCATCACCCGCAGCGCCGGGGCCAGCTCCGAGGCCGGCGTCCGCAGCCTCCTCGCCGCCGGCATGTTCCTGCTGGCCACCGTCGGGTTCGTCGTGCTCCAGGTCGACCGCCAGCGCCGCCAGCGCGGGCAGCAGGTCAGCGGGTCCCGCACCGAGTACCTCCGCTACCTCGCCGGCGTCCGCTCGCTCGTCCGCCAGGCCGGTCGGCAGCAGCGCGACGCCCTCACCTGGCACCACCCCGCGCCCGAGGCCCTGCCCGCCCTGGCCGAGGAGCGCAGCCGGGTCTGGGAGCGCGGCGGCGGCGACCCGCGGCGGCTCCACGTCCGCTGGGGCACCAGCACCCAGGCCCTGACCCTCGAGCTGGTCCCGCCCGACTCGACCACCGAGGACCACGCCGACCCCGCGGCCGTCTCGGCGCTCCACCGGCTGCTGCAGGTCCACCGCGTGCAGCCCGACCTGCCGGCCGCGCTCGACCTGCGCGCCGTCGACCGGGTCGCGGTGCACGGCCCGGACGACCGGCCGCGCGCGCTCGCCCGGGCACTGGTGTGCCAGGCGACGGCCTTCCACGCCCCCGACCAGCTCGTCGTGGCCGTGCTGTGCGCCGAGGAGCACCTGGCCCGGTGGGACTGGTTGAAGTGGCTCCCGCACGCGCTCAGTGCCGAGGAGCGCGACGCGGTCGGCCCGATGCGGATGGTCTCGGCCTCGGCCACCGACCTGGCCGCGATGCTCCCGGCCGGGCTGCGCGACCGCCCGCCGTACGCCGCCGGCGACCGCTCCTCGCTCCCCCACGTCCTGCTGGTCCTCGACGGGGTCGAGGCCGCCCCGGGCGGGCCGGTCGTGCCCCCCGGCGGCCTCGACGGGGTCACCGTGCTCGACCTGCCCCGCGGCGCGACCGAGCTCGACGACCCCCACCGCGTGCGGGTCCGGCTCGGTGACGACGCCGACGCCGACGGGCGTGTCCCGGCCGAGCTGGCCCGGCTGCGCCAGGCACCGGTCCTGGGTCGCGCCGACCAGTGCGACATCGCCACGGCCGAGGCCTTCGCCCGCCGGCTGACGCCGCTGCAGGGCGCGGTGGCCGCGCCGGGCGCCGACGCCGCCGGCGCCGCCACCGGACCCGCCGACGTGATGGACCTGCTCGGCCTGGGCGACGTGCACGCCTACGAGCCGCGGGCGGCGTGGCGCACCCGCCCGGCCCGCGACCGGCTCCGGGTGCCGGTCGGCCTCGGGGAGCGCGGGGCGCCGGTCCACCTCGACCTCAAGGAGTCCGCGCAGCAGGGCATGGGCCCGCACGGCCTGGTCATCGGGGCCACCGGCTCGGGCAAGTCGGAGTTCCTCCGCACCCTGGTGCTCGGGCTCGCCCTCACCCACCCGCCCGACCAGCTCAACCTCGTGCTCGTCGACTTCAAGGGCGGCGCCACCTTCACCGGCATGGCCGACCTCCCCCACGTCTCGGCCGTCATCACCAACCTCGCCGACGACCTCACGCTCGTCGACCGCATGCAGGACGCCCTCACCGGCGAGCTGGTCCGGCGCCAGGAGGTGCTGCGGCGGGCCGGCAGCTTCGCCTCGGTCCGCGACTACGAGCGCGCCCGGGCGGCGGGCGAGGACCTCGTGCCGCTGCCGTCGCTGCTCATCGTGGTCGACGAGTTCTCCGAGATGCTCTCGGCCAAGCCGGAGTTCCTCGAGCTGTTCGTGACGATCGGGCGCACCGGTCGCTCGCTCGGCCTGCACCTCCTGCTGGCCTCGCAGCGGCTGGAGGAGGGGCGGCTGCGCGGGCTCGAGTCCCACCTGTCCTACCGCGTCGGGCTGCGCACCTTCAGCGCCCAGGAGTCCCGCGCGGTCCTCGGCGTGCCCGACGCCTACGAGCTGCCCGCCGTGCCCGGGCTCGGCCTGCTCAAGCCCGACCCGGCCACGCTCACCCGCTTCCAGGCCGCCTACGTCTCCGCTCCCCCGGTCACGACCCGACGGCCGGCGCCGCGCGACGAGGGCGGCCACCTGCGGGGCATCCTCCCCTTCAGCATCTCCGAGGTCGTCGCCTTCGAGACCGACCCCGACCCCGAGCCGGTGCCCGCGGGCGACGCCGACGGATCGGCCCCCGAGGCCACGCTGCTCGAGGTCGCCGTGCGCCGCCTGGCCGGGCAGGGGACGCCCGCCCACCAGGTCTGGCTGCCGCCGCTCGACCGGCCCGACACCCTCGACCGCCTCGTGCCCGACCTCGTCGAGGACCCCGCGCTGGGGCTGGTCTCCCCGCGCTGGCGGGCCGCGGGCGGCCTCGTGGTGCCGCTCGGCACCATCGACCGTCCGCGCGAGCAGCGGCGCGACACCCTCACCGTCGACCTCACCGGCGCGGCCGGCCACGTCGGCGTCGTGGGCGGCCCGCGCAGCGGCAAGAGCACGGCCCTGCGCACCCTCGTCACGACGCTCTCGCTGGTCGCCACCCCGCTCGACGCCACCTTCTTCGTCCTCGACCTCGGCGGCGGCGCGCTCGGCGCCCTGGCCGGCCTGCCCCACGTGGCCGGCGTGGCGACGCGCGGCGAGCCCGACGCCGTACGCCGGGCGGTGGCGCAGGTGCAGGCCTTCGTCGACCGTCGCGAGGAGTACTTCCGCACCGAGGGCATCGACTCCGTCGAGAGCTACCGCACCCGCCGGGCCCAGGGCCGCGCCGACGACGGGCACGGCGACGTGTTCTTGGTGGTCGACGGCTGGGGCGGGCTGCGCTCCGACTTCGACGACCTCGAGCCCGTCGTGCAGGCCCTGGCCGCGCGGGGCCTGGCCTTCGGTCTCCACGTCGTGGCCTCGGCGACCCGGTGGGCCGACTTCCGGGCCGCGATGCGCGACGTCCTCGGCACCCGGGTCGAGCTGCGGCTCGGCGACCCGACCGACTCAGAGGTCGACCGGCGGGCCGCCGCGCTGGTGCCCACGGGCCGAGCCGGGCGCGGCCTGGTCGCCGGCGGGCTGCACGTGCTCACCGCGCTGCCCCGCATCGACGGGGACGGCGACCCGGCCTCCGCGGCCGACGGGCTCGCCGCGCTCGTCGCCCGGTCCCGCGCCGCCTGGCGGGGTCCCGAGGGGCCGAAGCTGCGGCTGCTGCCCGACGTCGTCGGGCTCGACCGGGTCCTCGAGCTCGCCGGCCTGGGGCCCGAGGTCGACCAGGCGGCAGTCGACCCGGCGCTCGCCCGGCGCCTCCACCTCGGTGTCGACGAGAAGCAGCTGGCGCCCGTGGCGCTCGACCCCGACACCGAGCCCCACCTGCTCGTGCTCGGTGACGGCGGCTCCGGCAAGAGCGCCCTCCTGCGGGCCCTGTGCCGCGAGGTCGTGCGTGGCCGCACCCCGCAGGACGCGCAGCTGGTCGTCGTCGACTATCGCCGGTCGCTGCTGGGCGAGGTGCCCGAGGACTTCCTCCTCGACTACCTCACCTCCGCCGCCCAGGCCGGCCCGGCGCTGCGCGAGCTCGCGACCTACCTCGAGAGCCGCCTGCCCGGCGGGGACGTCACGCCCGAGCAGCTGCGCAACCGCAGCTGGTGGACCGGCGCCGAGGTGTTCGTGGTCGTCGACGACTACGACCTCGTCTCGACCCAGCAGGCCTCGCCCGTCGCCGTGCTGCAGCCGCTGCTGGCGCAGGCCCGCGACGTCGGCCTGCACCTCGTGGTCGCCCGCCGCTCGGGCGGGGCGTCCCGGGCGCTCTACGAGCCGGTCATCCAGGGCATCCGCGACCTCGCGATGCCCCAGCTGCTGCTCTCGGGCTCGCCCGACGAGGGCCCCCTCGTCGGCAACCTCCGCCCCACGCCCCTCCCGCCGGGCCGCGGCCGCCTCGTCACCCGCGAGCGCGGCGTCGAGACCGTCCAGACCGCCTGGACCGAACCTTCCCTCTAGCCCTTCTCGGACCGTTCCGGCGCCACCCCAGGACGCGTCGACCGGGCCTGACCGATTGACCATCGAGGCCGAGCGGAGCCAGGCACGTCTCGGGTGGGGTGGCGCGGGGTGTTTCTTGCCGTCGCTGCCCGGGTGGGTGGCGGCGGCAATTCCCGCGCCAGCCCGGCCAGGACCAACCATCAGTGCAGGCCCTGTCCGGCCCCCGTCACCTTCACGCGCGGGGTGTCGTCGAGGTGGTGGTGGACCTCGTGGGTGCGGACGTAGCCGGTGTGCGTGACGCGCCAGCCCTCCGGCGTACGGACGTAGCGGTCCTCGTAGAACGACGCGCCCTCGAGCTGGAAGCGGAAGGCCTCGACGACGACCTTGTCCTCGAGGTACCAGCGGCCGGTGGCGGAGTCGCCGTCGACGGTGATCTCGGGGTGGTGGACCTGGTGCAGGGTGATCAGGCCGTCGCCGAGGTTGGTGCGCATGTAGTCGACGAGGGCGGCGCGGTCGGCGAAGGTGAGGCCGTTGTAGTCGGCCGTGGCCTCCGGCACGAAGCAGGCGGCGAAGCCGTCCCAGTCCTTGGTGTCCAGGCAGCGCAGGTAGCGGTACTTCAGCTGGCTGATGTCGTGGACGTCGATGAGGTCCTCGAGGGTCGTCACCGGAGCAATGTAAGGCGGATCACGTGGCCGCGAGACGTGGTTGTAACCCTCGGTCAACCTGCCGGAGAACTTGCCCCCACACGCTGGTGCGCATGGACGAGAAGACCCTCACCCCCACCACCAGCCCGACCGCCAGCCTGACCACCAGCCTGACCGCCGGCCCGACCGCCACCGTCGACCGCCGGCTCGAGCAGCGGGCGGCGCTGAAGAACCGCCACTCCCAGGGCGTCGTCAAGCTCATGGGCAAGCGCGACGACCTGCGCGGCGTGCACGCCCTGGCCGACTTCGTCGACGAGTCGGTGCGCTGGACCGCCTGACCCCTGGTCCCCCGCTGACCCGCTGACCCGTCGCCGCGAGGGGTCAGCGGGGACAGGGGACCGGGGACCGGCTAGCGACGCCGGCGGCCGGTCCCGAACATCCCCCGGACCACCTCGCGGGTGGCCGTGCGGAGGAGGTCTCTGAACGCCGCCGACGTCACGACGTCGTGCACGAGTCCGGGCTCCTCGGCCACGACCCGCTTCGACGGGCGGCGGGGCGCCTCCTTCCGGGGCGCGCGGGCCGGCTCCGGCTCGGACCCCGCCGCGGCGGCGCCGGCCTCGAGCCGGGCGGCGAGCACCTCGCGGGCGCTCTCGCGGTCGACGGCGGCGGCGTACTTGGCGTGCCGGGGGCTGGCGGTGACCGCCGCCTCCATGGCCGCGGGGTCGCTGGGCCCCATGAGCGACTCGGGGGCCCGGAGCCGGGTCCAGGCGACGGGCGTCGGCGCTCCGCGCTCGTTCATCACCGTCACCACGGCCTCGCCGATGCCGAGGGAGGTGATGACCTCCCCCAGGTCGTCGTACCCGCCCTCGGGGTAGGTGTTGACGGTGGCCTTGAGGGCCTTGGCGTCGTTGGGGGTGTGGGCGCGCAGCTGGTGCTGGACCCGTGACCCGAGCTGGGCGAGCACCTCGTCGGGCACGTCGGTCGGGCTCTGGGTCACGAAGAAGACGCCGACGCCCTTGGAGCGGATGAGCCGCACGGTCTGGGCGACCTGGTCGAGGAAGGCGTCGGAGGCGTCGCGGAAGAGCAGGTGGGCCTCGTCGAAGAAGAACACCAGCTTGGGCCGGTCGACGTCGCCCACCTCGGGCAGGTCGTGGAACAGGTCGGCCAGCAGCCACATGAGGAACGTCGAGAACACCGCCGGCCGGTCGGCCAGCCGAGGCAGCTCGACGAGCGAGATCGTCCCCCGGCCGTCGGCCGCGGTCTGGAGCAGGTCGGCGGACTCGAACTCCGGCTCGCCGAAGAACGCGTCGGCGCCCTGGTCGGCGAAGGTGATCAGCTCGCGCAGGATGACACCGGCGGTGGCGGGCGAGAGGCCGCCGAGGGCCTTGAGCTCGGGCTTGCCCTCGTCACTGACGAGGTGGGCGACGACGGCGCGCAGGTCGGCGAGGTCGAGCAGCGGCAGACCCGCCTGGTCGGCGTAGTGGAAGACGAGGCCGAGGCTCGACTCCTGGGTCTCGTTGAGGCCCAGCACCTTGCTCAGCAGGACCGGCCCGAACCCCGACATCGACACCCGCAGCGGGACGCCGGTGCCCTCGCCGCCGATGGCGTAGAACTCCACGGGGAAGCCGGCCGCGGTCCAGGTCTGGCCGACCGAGGCGGCGCGGGCGACGATCTTCTCCCCACCCTCGCCCGGCGTCGCGAGGCCGGACAGGTCGCCCTTGACGTCGGCGGCGAAGACGGGGACCCCGGCCGCACTGAGCTGCTCGGCCATCAGCTGGAGCGTCTTGGTCTTGCCGGTGCCGGTCGCGCCGGCGACGAGCCCGTGCCGGTTGAGCATCCCCAGCGGCACGCGCACCGGCACCTGGGTCAGGGTCTCGGCGTCGAGCATGAGGCCGCCGAGCTCCAGCGCGGGTCCCTCGAAGGTGTACCCCGCCCGGACCGCGGCGCTGATCGGGTCCTCGGCGGGCGTGCTGGGCGTGCTGGGCGGGGCGGCGTCCCCGGAGTCGCTCATGCCAGGAGGATAGGGCTGGCCCGCAGGGCACGCCCTAGACTCCCGGCGTGATCTTCAAGCGCGTGGGCGAGGGCCGCCCCTACCCCGCGCACGGGCTCACCTCCGCCGCGTGGGCCTCGGTGCCGCCGCGCCAGGTGCGCCTCGACCAGCTGGTCACGACCAAGGACACGCTGCAGCTGGCGGCCCTGCTCGACGAGGACTCGACGTTCTACGGCGACCTGTTCGCCCACGTGGTGGCGTGGCGCGGCGAGCTCTACCTCGAGGACGGCCTGCACCGGGCGCTCCGCGCGGCCCTGCAGCAGCGCCACGTCCTGCACGCCCGGGTGCACCAGCTCGAGGAGGCCTCGTGAGCCCCCGCGCGGCGACCCAGCTGCGCACGGTGGCGACGCTCGTGGTCCTCGCGCTCCTGCTGCTCCTCGCGGTGCAGCGCGGCCTGGCCGCGGTCACCGAGCCGTTCCCCGAGTCGGCCGACCCGCCGATCTGCGTCGACGAGGCCATCTCGGCGGGCGACGTCGTGCGGCCCGGCGGCGTGACGGTCAGCGTCGTCAACGCCGGCACGCAGGCCGGCCGCGCCCGCGCCACCCTCGACGCCCTGGTCGACGCCGGCTTCGCCCGCGGCGAGGTGACCAACCAGCGCGACGAGGGCGTGCGCTCGGCCCAGGTGTGGTCGACCACCGGCGGCGGCCCCGCCATCCGGCTGGTCCGCAGCTACCTGCGCGGCGACGTCGAGCTCGTCGAGCGCGCCTCGACCGTGGCCGGCGTCACCGTCGTCGTCGGTGACGACTTCGAGGGCGTCCGCGACGGCCGTGGTCAGGTCAAGGCCGGCGCCGACAGCACCGTCTGCGGTCCCGCCGCCCTCAGCTGACCCCTCGCCGCCTCGCCGTACGGCCGCCTCGCCGTGCCGCCGTACGCCGGTCAGTCGGCCTGCCAGCGGGCCAGGCGGCCGTGGGCGCTGACGACGCGGAGGCGTTCCTCGGTGGCCTCGCGCAGGGCGCGGGGGGTGACGACGAGCAGGTCGTCGCCGTGGCGCAGCACGGTGCGCCGCTCCGGCACGAGGGTCTCGCCGTCGCGGATCACCATGCTGACCGACGCGCCACGGGGCAGGCGCAGCTCGCCGACCTCGACGCCGTGCAGCCGGGAGACGGGGCTGACGGTGATCTGCAGCAGGTCGGCCTGCACCCGTTCGAGAGGGGCGGCCTCGAGGTCGAGGTCGCGGGGCTCGGAGCGGCGGGTGACCTTGAGGATCCTCGCGACGAGGGGCAGCGACGGCGCCGTGACGAGCGTGTAGACGATGACCATCACGAAGACGATGTCGAAGAGGCCCTCGGCCCCGGGGACGCCCTCGCTGAGGGGGATCGTCGTGAGCACGATCGGCACCGCGCCCCGCAGGCCGGCCCAGGACAGGAAGCCCAGCTCGCGCCACGGCATCGGCTGCACGACGCTGCTGACGAGGACCGAGACCGGCCGGGCGACGACGGTGAGCAGCAGGCCGGCCACGAGCGCCAGGCCGACGGTCTCGAGGGAGATCCGCCCGGGCGAGAGCAGCAGCCCGAGCATGACGAACAGCCCGATCTGCGCCAGCCACGCGATGCCCTCGGCGAAGGACCGGGTGGTGCCCCGGTGGGGCAGGTCGGCGTTGCCGAGCACCAGCGCGGCGACGTACACCGCGGCGAACCCGCTGCCGTGCAGCCCGACCGTCGCGCCGTAGGCCAGGAAGGTCAGGCACAGGACGGCCAGGGGGTAGAGGCCGGAGGAGGGCAGGGCCACCCGGCGCATCACCCAGGCTCCGCCGAACCCGATCGCCAGCCCCACCGCCAAGCCGAGGGCGAGCTCGCCCACGATGACCGCGGCCGTGCCGACCACGCCGTACGACGCCACCGCGCCCGTCGAGACGAGGGTGACCAGCACGACGGTCGGGGCGTCGTTGAGGCCCGACTCGGCCTCGAGCGACCCGATGAGCCGGCGCGAGAGCGGCACGACCCGCAGCACCGAGAAGACCGCCGCCGCGTCGGTCGGCGAGCAGACCGCGCCCAGCAGGACCGAGACCTGCCAGGAGAGCCCGAGCAGGAAGTGCGCCCCGACCGCGACCACGCCCACCGAGACCGCGACGCCGACCGTGGCCAGCGACAGCCCGAGCCGCATCGAGGTGCGAGCCTCGCGCCAGTTGGTCGTCAGGCCGCCCTCGGCCAGGATCACCGCCAGGGCGGCGAAGCCGAGGGCGTGGGCGACCTCGGCGTCCTCGAACTGGATGCCGAGCCCGGCCTCCCCGAGCGCGACGCCCATGAGCAGGTAGATCAGCAGGCTGGGCAGGCCGGCGCGACTGGAGAGGCGGACGGCGAGGATGGCGGCCAGCGTGACCGCCGACCCCACCAGCACGAACGCGTCGAGCTGGTGGACGTCGAAGCTCACGTGTCACCTCACGGCGGGGGCGGCGGGACCCGATCCTATCCACCGGCCGACGGGGTACCGGACCCCGTGCCCCGACTCGTGCGCCACGTCGCGACCTCCCGCCCGGCCGAGCTGGTCTGGGACTTCCTGGCCGACTTCACCACCGAGCAGTGGGACCCGCCGACCCGCCAGACCCGTCGTACGGCGGGCGACGGCGGCGTCGGCACCGTCTACCGCAACGGCTCCCACCTGTTCGGCGTCGACGCCCCGGTGACCTACACCGTCGTCGACCACGAGCCGCCCCGGCGGCTGCGGCTGCGCGGCGACGCCGGACGGGTGCAGTTCCTCGACACGATCGAGGTGCACGACGTCAGGGCCGGCCGGGCCCGGGTCGACTACACCGTCCAGTTCGACGTCCGCGGCGCGGCCCGGGTGCTGACGCCCCTCGCCGTGCTCGCGATGCGCCGGGTCGCCGACGACGCCGCCCGGCAGATGGGGCGGGTGCTCGACGAGCTGTGAGGCCTCAGGCCCCGCGCACCAGGCCGAGCGCGAGGTCGACGACCCGGGCCCGCGGCTCCTCGGCACCCAACGAACCGGGGCCCTCGAGCGGCACCCAGCGGGCGAAGTCGGTCGACCCGCCCACCTCCGTCGTGCCGAGCTCGCCGCCGGTGACGGTGGCGGCGTACAGCAGCCGGACCGCACGGAAGAGCCGGCCGGTCGTGGGCGAGGCGCTGCCGTGGTGGAGGTCGACGAGCAGCGGGGCGCCGACGGCGACGTCGTACCCGGCCTCCTCGACGACCTCCCGGGCCAGGCCCTCCTCGACCGTCTCGCCGTAGTCGATGCCGCCGCCGGGCAGCGACCAGCTCGGGTCGGTGCGGCCCTCGCCGTTGAACCAGGTGAGCAGGATGCTGCGACGGCCCTCGAGCTCGGCGATCTCGTCGACGACCACGGCGTACGCCGCGACGCGGGTGTCGACCTCGGTGTAGTGCACCGGCCGACCTTAGGACTCCGCAGAAGTAGAACCTGTTCTACCATGGACGGATGACCCTCCAGCCCGCCGCTCCCGGCACCAAGGGCACCGCGATCCCCGAGACCGTCCCCGCCGCGGCCCTGCCCGCCGACGCGCCGTCGTACGACGTCGTGGTGGTCGGGTTCGGCATCGCCGGCGGCTGCGCGGCACTGGAGGCCGCGCGCGCCGGCGCGCGGGTGCTCCTGCTGGAGAGGGCGGCCGTGCACGGCGGCACGTCCTCGCTCTCCGGCGGCCACTTCTACCTCGGCGCCGGCACCGCGGTGCAGCGCGCGACCGGGCACGACGACTCCGTCGAGGCCATGCACGACTACCTCGTCGCGGTGAGCAAGGAGCCCGAGCACGACAAGATCCGCGCCTACTGCGAGGGCTCGGTCGAGCACTTCGACTGGCTGGAGGCGCTGGGGTTCGAGTTCGAGCGGTCCTACTACCCCGAGAAGGCCGTCATCCAGCCCGGCACCCAGGGCCTGATGTACACGGGCAACGAGAAGGTCTGGCCCTTCAGCACCATGGCCACGCCCGCGCCGCGCGGCCACAAGGTGCCGGCGCCCGGCGAGACCGAGGGCACCAAGCTGGTCATGGACCTGCTGCGCGACCGGGTCGAGGAGGCCGGCGTCGAGGTCCGCTACGAGACCGGCGCGACCCAGCTGGTGGTGGACGAGTCCGGCGCGGTGACCGGCCTGGCCTGGCGCTCCTTCGACGAGACCGGGCTGGTCCGTGCGGGCGGCGTGGTGCTGGCCGCCGGCGGCTTCGTGATGAACCCCGACATGGTGGCTGCCCACACGCCCGCGCTGGCCGAGAAGCCCTTCACCCTCGGCTCGACGTACGACGACGGGCTGGGCATCCGCCTCGGCGCCTCGGTCGGCGCCGAGCTCAAGCACATGGACGAGCCGTTCATCACCGCGCCCTTCTACCCGCCGTCGAAGCTCGTCTTCGGCGTGCTGGTCAACAAGCGCGGCGAGCGGTTCTGCAACGAGGACGGCTACCACTCGCGCACCTCCCAGTTCGTCATGGAGCAGCCCGACAGCGCGGCCTACCTCGTCGTCGACAGCGACCACGTCGAGTACCCCGCCTTCCCGCTCGCCCCGCTCGTCGACGGCTACGAGACCCTCGCCGAGCTCGAGACCGCCCTCGACCTGCCGGCAGGCTCGGTGCAGCGCACGCTCGCCCGGTACGACGAGCTGGCCGCCGCCGGCGACGACGTCGACTTCCACAAGGCGCCCGAGTGGCTGGCCCCGCAGTCGACGGGCCCGTGGGCCGTCTTCGACCTGACCCTGGGCAAGGCGATCTACGCCGGGTTCACCCTCGGCGGCATCCGGGTGACCGTCGACGGCGAGGCCCAGCGCCCCGACGGCTCGGTCGTCCGCGGCCTGTACGCCGCCGGCGCGTGCGCGTCCAACCTGGCCCAGGACGGCAAGGGCTACTGCTCCGGCACCCAGCTCGGCGAGGGCTCCTTCTTCGGCCGTCGCGCCGGCCTCGCCGCGGCGCGGGCGCGAGCGGGGCTCGCGGGTCGGGTCTCGTAGACCGGCTCGGGGGCTTCCAGGCTCCTCGCTGGCGCTCGTCGCACCTCAGCCACCCTCCGGTGGCTGAGGTGCGAGCGCAGCGAGCCTCGAAGCCCCGGGCCCGACCACGCCACCCCACGCCGTAGCCTCGGCCAGGTGGTGAGCACCGACCGCCTGCAGGCCGCCCAGCGGGCCGACGTGCCGCCGTTCCACGTCATGGACCTGCTGGCCGCCGCGGCGGAGCGGCAGCGCAGCCACGGCGACCTGCTCAACCTCCTGGCTGGCCAGCCCAGCACCGGCGCCCCGCGGGCGGTCAACGACGAGGCCGTCCGGCTGCTGCAGAGCGGCGACCCGCTGGGCTACACGCCCGCCACCGGCATCCGCGAGCTCCGCGAGGCCATCGCGGGCCACCACACCAGCCGGTACGGCGTCGCGGTCGACCCCGACGAGGTCGTGGTGACCACGGGGAGCAGCGGCGGGTTCCTGCTGGCCTTCCTGGCGGCGTTCGAGGTCGGCGACCGCGTGGCCATCGCGCGGCCGGGCTACCCCTGCTACCGCAACGTGCTCGCCGCGCTCGGCTGCGAGGTCGTGGAGATCCCGACCGGCCCCGAGACCCGCTTCCAGCCCACGGTCGACCAGGTGGCGGCCATCCCCGACCTCAAGGGCCTCGTCGTCGCCTCCCCCGCCAACCCCACCGGCACCATGCTGCTGCCGAGCGAGCTCGCCGCGCTGGCGACGTGGTGCGAGCAGGCGGGCGTCCAGCTGATCAGCGACGAGATCTACCACGGCATCGAGTACGCCCCCGCCGGCGAGCGGCTGGCCCGCTCGGCCTGGGAGACCAGCCGCGAGGCCGTGGTCTTCTGCTCGTTCTCCAAGTACTTCTCGATGACCGGCTGGCGCATCGGCTGGATGCTGGTGCCCGACCGGCTCCGCCGCGCGGTCGACGTGCTCACCGGCAACTTCACCATCTGCCCCCCGGTGCTGGCCCAGCGCGCCTGCGTGGCGGCGTTCACCGAGGCGGCGTACGCCGAGCTCGACGGCCACGTCGAGCGGTACGCCGCCAACCGGACCCTCCTGCTCGACGGGCTCGCCCGCCTCGGGGTGACCGGCCTCGCCCCCGCCGACGGCGCGTTCTACGCCTACGCCGACCTCGGCCACCTCACCGACGACTCGATGGCCTTCGCCCACGACGTGCTCGCCCGCACCGGCGTCGCGCTCGCCACCGGCGTCGACTTCGACACCGCCGACGGCGGCCGCTTCGTCCGCTTCTCCTTCGCCGGCCCCGGCGCGGAGATCGAGCAGGCCCTCGACCGCCTGGAGCCCGTCCTCACCCGGGCCGCACGGTGGTCGAGGACGTCCCGCTAGCGACTGTCCCGAGACCGTCGACCGCGCACCTCGACCCAGCCCACCGGCGGCGGTCGCGTGGTCTCGAGACGGGACTTCGTCCCTCCTCGACCACCGTCGGGTCGAGCCACCCGGTGGTCGGGCCACACGGTGGTCGAGGAAGTCGCGCTAGCGACTGTCTCGAGACCACTCACCGCGGACCTCGACCCAGCCGACCGGCTGCGGTCGTGCGGTGCGTCAGCGCGGGAACAGCTGGGACGGCGTCTCCCACAGCGTCTGGGGCGAGAGCCGCAGGGGCACGGAGGACTCGTTGAAGCCGAGGCCTCGCACGAACGCCCGCTGGACGAAGCCGTTGCGCACCCGCTGCGGGTGGTCGCCGACGCGGGTGGTCGAGACGATGCGGGCGGTCTTGTAGCTGATGCGGGAGACGGTGTCGGAGCCGCTCCAGGAGACGTAGCAGTACTTCCCGTCCCAGCTCGGCGTGACCCAGTAGGGCTTGAGGCCACCCTTGAGCAGCTTGGTGTGGCCCCAGCGCCGGCCCGCGACGACCATCGTGGCGTAGTCGCTCATCGTGCCCGCGACGCACAGGCGCTTGCCCCTCGGGTCCATGGCGATGCCGTGGTGGGCCGAGTCGAGCAGGTAGGCCGGCCGCGGCAGGTCGGGCACGAGGTTGGGCAGCCGCTCGACCCGGGTGATCTTGCCGGTGCGGCGGTCGAGACCGACGAAGCCGTGGAGGAACGAGAGCTGGAAGTAGAACGTCTGCTGGTCCGGCGAGAGGGTCATCGGCCGCACCGAGATGGAGGTGTCGCGCAGGCCACGCTCGTCGAGCGCCTTGCGCAGGTCGTAGCGCCGCTCGATCTTCAGCGTCCTGGCGTTGACGACCTGCAGCACCCGGTCACCCTCGAGCGGGTCGGGGATGCCGGGCTCGTCGAGCGGGCTGTAGACGGTGCCGATGCTGGCGTGCAGGATCCGCTTGCCGCCGTCGATGAAGATGCTCTCGTGCGGGGAGCCGCCGGAGGCGAACCGGCCGACCTCCTTGCCGTCGCGGATGCGCAGCACGTGGACGACGTTGCCGGTCGAGGCGCTGACCACGACGCGCCGGCCGTCGGGCGAGACGGCCATGTGGTCCGAGCGCACCCCCGCCACCGGGAAGCGCCACACGATCTTCTTGGTCTGCAGGCTGATCGCCACGACGTCGGCGAAGGACGGCCGCGAGATCACCACCAGGCGGCCGTCGTTGCTGGAGTACATGTCGTCGACGAACTGGTCGTTGCCCTCGCCGATGAGCTCACGGATGGCCAGGAAGTAGGCGAGGCGGTAGGGGTTGAGCGCGATCTCGCGCATGCGCGCCTGGTAGTCGGGGACGACGTCGATCGAGGCGACCCGCCTGAACGTGCGCGGGTCGAGCAGGGTCGCGGTGCCCTCCCAGTTGTCGCCGACGAACACCACGCGCCGCGCGCCCTTGGCGACCGTGCCCGGTCCGGTGGCGTCGCTGCGCAGCTGCGCCGCCGGCGTACGGCGATCGCTCGCCCCGGACGAGGCGACCTCGGCCTCGGCGGTGGGTGCGGCGAGCGCGCCGCCGGCGGCGACGACCGCGGAGAGACCCAGCGCGGCCAGGCGTCGGACGAACCCCATGTTGCGTCGCTCCCTGCTCGAGTGGCTGCACGCCGGCCGACGGACGGCGCGTGACGACCACGACATTGTGCCCGTCCCGGCGTTTCGCCGCTCGGGTTGCGGGGAACGGGCCCGGAGACGTCCGCCCCCCACACGACGGCCGGTGACGGCACCGAGAGGCACCCCCATGCACCGCACCCCCGGTGGTACCGGTGACACCGACGTCCTGCGGCGCCGGGTCGAGCAGCTGCGCGAGCAGGCCGACGACGTCCGGGCCCTGGCCGACCGGCTGGTCGCGCAGACCGAGGCGGTCGGCTGGACCGGGCGGGCCGCTGACTCGATGCGGGTCCGGGTGACCGAGCGGGCCACCCACCTGCGCACGGCCGCGACCCAGCACGAGACGGCGGCCGACTCCCTCGAGCGGCACCTGCTCGCGGTCGAGTCGACGGCCGAGCGGATCGCCGCGGTCGAGCGCCGGGCGACCGGACTGGTGGCCGAGGCCCGGGCCCGGGTCGCCGACCTCGAGCGGCGGCGCCACGACGGCGGCGCGGCCGCCGCCGACCTCCGGCCCGACCCCGACGACGTGGCCCTGGCCGCCTTCGACCCGCCGCCGACCGGCCATCCCGACTGGCTGGCCGTCGAGCTGCCCGGCCTGGAGGGACGCGCGTGACCACCATCGACCTCAGCACCCCACCGCCGCCGCCGTCCTCGCTCCTCGACGGGCTGCCCCGCCGGGTCACCCTGACCCTGCCCGAGCTGCAGCTCGTCGCCGAGCGCGCGGGCGGCGCACCGCTGCCCTTCGACGTCGCCGCCCCGGCCGCGGTGAGCGCGCTCGAGGCCCGCCTCGGCGCGAGCAGGGGCTCCAGCGACGACCAGGCCTACCGCGCCGCCCTCGACGCCCTGCACGACCCGGTGACCACCCTGGCCCGCCGGGGCCTGCTGCGCGACGACGTCCTCGACGAGGGCCTCGCCGGCGCGGTGGGCCTGCTGGCCACCCCGACGTACGCCGTCGACCTCGACGTCGCGGTCGGCGACGCCCAGGTCAAGGCCTGGCACCGTGCCCAGGACGACGCCGTCGCCACGCTCGCCACGAGCGACGGCGTCGTGTTCGAGCTGGCCTGGTTCGCCACCTCGGCCTGGCCGGCCGAGCTGGGCCGGGTCGCCGTGCTGCCCGAGGACCTCGAGCTCCGCTCGTCGGCCGTGCCGCCCGGGGTCGACCTGCCCTACGAGCTGCTCGACGCCACCGTCGAGGCGGTGACGACCGGGCGAGCCGACCTGCTGCCGCTCCTGGCCGACCAGCGGGCCGGCAGCGTGCTCGACGCCCACGGCCGTCCGGTCTTCGCCGCCGAGCTGCCCGCGCTGCTGCAGGCCCTCGGGGCCGAGGCGCAGGGCCGGCTGCGGGTGCTCGTCGCCGACGTCTCGACCGAGCGCACCGACGTGGTCGGCGTGCGGTCGTGGGTGCTGCTCGCCGACGGCTGGCGAAGCCTGCGGCCCCACCGCGACCGCGGCACCCCGCGCGTGGAGCTCCGGTCCGTCGACGCCGCCGACCTGGCCCGCGACCTGGCGCCCGTCCTGCGAGAGGTGGCCCGATGACCGAGCAGCCCCACCGCCTGCGCGCGGTCCCCGACGACCAGGCGGTCCTGGCCGCGGCGGCGGCGGAGGACGGCCGCGCCGCGACCACGCCCGCCGAGGCGGCCGCGATGGCCGACCGCTACGACCGGATGGGACGCCTGGCCGCGCTGTTCGACGAGTCGGCCGAGCAGGTCCGCCACCAAGCCGGGCTCGGCTCCGACGTGGCCACCGACCCGGCGTTCACCGACTCCCGGCCCCTGTCCCCCGCCACGTGGGACCAGGCCGAGGAGGACCTGCGCGGCACCACCTCCGGCAAGCGGGGGCTGCTCAACCGCTCCATCGAGCTCGACGCCGACGCCCTGGTGCTGCGGGCGACGGTGCTGACCTACCGCTGGATCGACGAGCTGCAGACCGCGGCCTACAAGACGCTGGGCTCGATCGCCGGCCGCGCCATCGGCTACCTTGCACCCGAGGTCGCCCTCGGCGGCGCCATCGTCTCGGCCGGCCTGATCGAGACCGACGCGCTCGACCGCGACGGGGTCGCGGCCTACCTCGACGAGCTCGCCGGCGCCAACCCCGAGCTGCTCGAGCACGTCACCAGCGGCGGGGGCGGGCTCCTCGACGGCCTGCGGATGCGCTCGCTGCTCACCACCGGCGTGCTCGCCGGCGACCGCGGCCGCCAGGCCGCCCAGGGCGGCCTGCGCGCCCTGGGCGTCGACCCGCTGGTCCAGGACCTCGGACCCGCCCTGCGCGACGTCGCCGGGGGCCTCGTCGACGACGACGGCGACCCCGCCGAGGGTGGCGCCGGCGTCGAGGGGGCCGACGGCACCGCGGCCGGCGGAGCGCCGCGCAGCCTGGCCGACCTGCTCACCGAGCTCTCGCGCACCACGGCCACGGTCACGGTGCGCCGGGTCGGCGACCACCGGTTCGTGGCGTTCCTGCCGGGCCCCGACGGCGCCGTCCCGCGCCGGCTGCGGCTGGTCGGCGGCGACCAGTCGTCGTACGCCGCCCAGGTGGTGCGCACGATCGAGCGGGCCGTCGCCGGCGTCACCGACCCCCGGGTCATGCTGGTCGGGGTCGGCCAGGGCGGCGTGGCCGCAGCGGAGGTCGCGGCGCAGGAGGGCGGCGCCCGGTTCACCGTCGACCAGGTGGTCACCGCGGGTGCGCCCTCGGCCCACGTGCCGCGCATCCCCGAGCCCACCCGGGTCCTGGCCCTGGAGGACCGCTCCGACCCCGTCGCGCTGCTCGGCTCGCTCATCGGCGGCACCGGCGCGCCCAACCGGGTCACGGTCGTCTACGACGGCGGCCACGAGGGGTACGTCGACGGCGGCCGCGCCGCCGACGCCGCCGACCACCCGGCGCTGCGCGAGGAGCTGGCCCGGCTCGTCGACCTCGGCTACCTCGCCGGCTGACCCCGCCGCCGCGCCACGCAGCGGCTCGCGGCGGCTCAGCGGGCGAGCTCGTGCACGAACTCCGAGAGCTGGGTCAGGTTGCGGCACTCGACCATCGGCACGATCTCGCCGTAGGCGCGGGCGGCGGAGTCGCCGGTGCCCCAGTGGCGGCGGTGCTCGGGGTTGAGCCACCAGGCGTGCCGGGCCGTGCCGGCGAGGTCGCGGAGCACGTCCTCGTGCAGGTCGCTGTAGTTGGACCGGGCGTCGCCGAGCACGAGCAGCGAGGTCTTGGGCCCGACCGCGTCGGGGTGCTGCTCGACGAACTTGGTCAGCGCGCGGCCGTAGTTGGTGCGCCCCCACAGCGCCGCGTGCGCGGTGCTGGCGGCAAGGTCGGCCATGACGTCGACGACGTCGGCGCCGGGGGTGAAGTGGTGGGTGACCTCGTGCACGTGGTCGATGAAGGTGAAGGCCCGCACCTTCTGGAACTGGTCGCGCAGCGCGAAGACCAGCAGCAGGGTGAACTGCGCGAAGCTGGCCACCGACCCGCTCACGTCGCACAGCACCACGAGCTCGGTGCGATGGGGCCGCTTGGGCCGGTGGTGGGTCGCGATCGGCACGCCGCCGGTCGACATCGACGCCCGGACGGTGCGGCGGAAGTCGAGCGGCCCGCGGCGGCGGGCGTGCTGCTCCTTGGTCAGCCGGGCCGCGAGGCGCCGGGCGAGCGGGTAGATCTCGCGGCGCATCTGCTCGAGGTCGGAGCGGCGGGCGGCGGTGAAGTCGAGCCGGTCGATGCTCGGGCGCAGCGCGACGTTGGCGACGTGGTCGGCGCCCTTCTCCTCCGCGATCCGGCGCCGCGCGTCGGCCTCGACGGTCGCGGTGAACGCCCCGACCCGGCGGCCCGCGCCGCGCTCGGCCTCCTCCTGGGTCAGGCCCTGGCCGAGCAGCGCCGCCACGATGCGGTCGACGAGCTCGGTCGGCGCGACCCGCTGCAGCGCGGTGTACGCCGACCACGACGACAGCCCCGGACCGCGGCCCGGCATCGCGCCGAACCGTCCGACCATCTCGGCCGCCAGTGCGTCGAGCGCCTGCTGGTCCCCGGCCTCGAGCGCCTCGGCCAGCCGCTCCCGGAAGTCGGCCAGCGCCTCGGCGTTGTCGCGCACCAGGGACGCCGGCGCCGCGTCGCCGCCCGCGTCCCCCACGTCGGGGTCGCCGTCCGGGTCGAGGGACCGCGCCCCGCCCCCCACCATCCGCGGGAAGTAGAGGTCGAACAGCGCCTCGAAGGTCGGCCGCTGCGCCTGCTTCTTGACCAGCGTGGCGGCGTACCCCTCCTTGACCTGGGTGCGGTCGGTCCAGTCGAGGGCGGTGAGGGCGGCCACGGCGTCGAGGTCCTCGGCCAGCGAGACCGCCAGCCCCGCCCCCCGCAGCGCCTCGAGGAACGCCACGTGCCGGTCGACCAGCCCGCTGCGCGACTCCGTCACGGCGAGTCCCGCGGAGCCGCTGCGGTCACGCGGTCTCGAGACGGGACTCCGTCCCTCCTCGACCACCGTGGGTGGAGACCGGGGCACACGGTGGTCGAGGAAGGCGCGCTGGCGCCTGTCTCGAGACCACGGGAGCGGCGGGTCATCGCAGCTTCAGCTCCTTGACCGCGCGGTCGTGGTCGGAACGGTGCTTGAGGATGACGCCGAGGGTGTCGGCGACGGCCTTCTCGTCGAGGTCGCCGATCTCGAGGGCGACCAGGGTGCGGGCCCAGTCGACGGACTCGGCGATGGAGGGCGCCTTCTTCAGCTCGAGCTCGCGCAGCCGGGCCACGGTGGCGACGAGCTGGGTGGTGACGCGGTCGTCGAGGCCGGGGACGTGGGAGGCGACGATCTCGCGCTCGCGGTCGGCGTCGGGGTAGTCGAGGTGGAGGTAGAGGCAGCGGCGCTTGACGGCCTCGGAGAGCTCGCGGCTGGCGTTGGAGGTCAGCACGACGAACGGGCGGCGGGTCGAGGTGACCGTGCCGAGCTCGGGGATCGTCACCTGGAAGTCCGAGAGCACCTCGAGCAGCAGGCCCTCGACCTCGATGTCGGTCTTGTCGACCTCGTCGACGAGCAGCACGGTCGGCTCGTCGCGCCGGATCGCGGTCAGCAGCGGCCGGGTGAGGAGGAACTCCTCGGTGAAGATGTCGTCGTGGGTGGCGTCCCACTCCTGGTCGCCGGCGGACTGGATGCGCAGCAGCTGCTTCTTGTAGTTCCACTCGTACAGCGCCCGGGCCTCGTCGAGGCCCTCGTAGCACTGCAGCCGCACCAGCTCCGCGCCCGTCGCCCGGGCCACGGCCTTGGCCAGCTCGGTCTTGCCGACGCCGGCCGGTCCCTCGACGAGCAGCGGCTTCTCGAGCGCACCGGCGAGGAAGGCGGTGGTGGCCGTGGGCAGGTCGGCGAGGTAGCCCACCGCGTCGAGGCGGCTCGTCGCCTCCGCGGGCGAGGCGAACCAGGAGGGAGCGCTCATCCCGTCATCCTCGCAGCCCACCGGCCCACCGGTGGTCTTGACCAGTGGGCCTCGTCCGTGACGCGGCCACGGAGTGCTCGTTGAACGGGCATCTCGGCGCACGACCCGCACCTCCCCCACCCCCCACGTCCTCCCGGAGCACCCCCATGCTGCGTACGCCGAGCCGCGCGGTCCGCCTCGCCGTCGAGGCGGCCAAGGTCGCCGTCGTCGGCGTGGTCGCCGTCGTCGCGGTCAGCCCCGTGCTCCAGACGGCGCCCGTCACCTCGCAGGCCGAGGCCGGTCCGACGCCGGCCGACCGGGCCGAGGACGCGCGGGTGGCGGCGCTGATGGAGCGCCACGGCTGCTCGACCGACGGCCTCGGCCCCGACGTCATCCCCGGCTCGGCGCTCGTGGAGCGCGGCGACCGGGTGCAGCAGGTGGGCTTCGACGACGGCTGGGCCGTCTTCACCGGCGACGCCGACGGCCGGCTCGTCGCCGTGTGCCGCGCCGACGTGGCCCGCTGAGGCGGGCCCACCCCGGACCTGACGGGTCGGTCGGCCCATGGGGGGCCGGCCGCCCCGTCAGCAGGCGGTGTGCGGTCAGTCGGGCTTGACGGCCAGCACCGGGCAGGCCGCCTCGAGGATCACCCGCTGGGCGACGCTGCCGAGCAGCAGCTTGCCGACCGGCGTACGACGCCGCACGCCGACCACGACGAGCCGGGCCTGCTCCTCGGCCGCGACCTTGAGCACGGCGTCGGCGACGTCGGGGACGACCTCGTGGCGCACGGCGTGGTCGAGGTCGGCGAGGCGGGCCTCGACCTCGGCCATGTCGGACTCGGGTGCGAACCGCTTGTCGACCAGGCTCTGGCCCGAGGTCGCGTTGACCACGACGAGGCGCTCACCGCGCTCGCGGGCCTCGGCCTCGGCGTGCTGCAGGGCCGCGCGGCCGTAGGTGTCGGGCGTGTAGCCCACGACGATGGTCATCGGCCGACCTCCACGGTCTCGGTGCTCTCGGGGGACTCGGGGCCGCCCTGGGGGGCCTCGGCGACGGGCTCGGGCTTGCGCAGGCCGCGCAGCACCATGCCGCCCAGCAGCAGCGCCATGACGACGTACACCGCGATGGCGACGGGCTCGCCCCACAGCGTGCTCACGTCGCCCTGGGAGAGGGCGAGCGCGGTGGTCAGCTGCTCCTCCAGGCGGGGCCCGAGGATGACGCCGATGATGAGCGGCAGCACCGGGACGCCGAAGCGGCGCATGGCCAGGCCGAGGAGGCCGAAGGCGAGCAGCAGGCCGAGGTCGAAGGCCTGGAAGTTGACGCTGTAGGCGCCGAGCGAGGCGAAGAACAGGATGCCGGCGTACAGGTAGGGGCGCGGGATGCGCAGCAGCTTGGCCCACAGCGGGGCCAGCGGCAGGTTGAGCACCAGCAGCAGCGTGTTGGCCACGAACAGGCTGGCCAGCAGGGCCCAGACGAGGCCGGGCTCGTTGTCGAGCAGCTGCGGGCCGGGCTGGATGCCGTAGCTCTGCATCGCCAGCAAGATGACCGCCGCGGTGGCGGTGGTCGGCAGGCCGATGGCCAGCAGCGGGACCAGGGTGCCGGCGGCCGAGGCGTTGTTGGCGGCCTCGGGCCCGGCCACGCCCTCGATGGCGCCCTTGCCGAACTCCTCGGGGTGCTTGGAGAGCTTGCGCTCGGTGACGTAGGACAGGAACGTCGGCACCTCGGCGCCGCCGGCGGGCAGCGCACCGAAGGGGAACCCGAACGCGGTGCCGCGCAGCCACGGCTTCCACGACCGGCCCCAGTCGGCCTTGCTCATCCAGGGCTGGCCGACGGGGATGACCTCGAGCGGCTTGCGGCGCAGGTGGGCCGCGACCCACAGCGCCTCGCCGATCGCGAAGATCGCCACGGCGACGACCACGATGTCGATGCCGTCGGCCAGCAGCGGCTGGTCGAAGGTGAGCCGGGCCTGCCCGGTCGTGGTGCCGACCAGGCCGACGGCGAGGCCGAGGAAGAGCGCGACGAAGCCGCGCAGCTTGGACGAGCCGAGCACCGCGGTGACCGCGAAGAGCGCCAGCAGCATGATCGCGAAGTACGACGGCGCCCCGAGCTTGACCACGACGTCGGCGACGGTCGGTGTCAGCAGCACGAGCAGGACGGTGCCGATGGTGCCGGCCACGAAGGAGCCGATGGCCGCGGTGGCCAGCGCCTGGGCCGCTCGGCCCTTCTTGGCCATCTTGTTGCCCTCGATGGCGGTGATGACCGAGGACGACTCGCCCGGGGTGTTGAGCAGGATCGAGGTCGTCGACCCGCCGTACATGCCGCCGTAGTAGATGCCGGCGAACATGATGATCGCGCTGTCGGGACCGACGCTGTAGGTCACGGGGAGCAGCAGGGCCACGGTCATGGCCGGGCCGATGCCGGGCAGGACGCCGACGGCGGTGCCGAGCAGGACGCCGAGGACGGCGAAGAGCAGGTTCTGCGGGGTCAGGGCGGTCTGGAAGCCCTCGAGGAGGAGGTCCATCACAGCACCCCGTCCAGGACGCCGGCCGGGATCGGGATGCCCAGCCCGACGTAGAAGCCGTACCAGGTGCCGACGGAGAGGGCGGCGCCGATGGCGAGGTCGCGGACGTGGCTGCGGCTGCCCAGCACCCCGGCCGCGCCGGCGAAGAGCAGGGCGCCGGTGATGGCCCAGCCGAGCCAGTCGATGAGCAGGATGTTGAGCACGAACACCGCGGTCAGCAGCCCGACGGTGCGCCAGTCGCTGCCGGCGGAGAGGTCGACGTCCTCGCCGTCCTCGGCCTCGGCCACGTCGCCGCGGGCCGTGGCGACCGCCAGCAGCACGCCGAGGAGCACCAGCACGGCGCCGACGACGTACGGGACGGCGTACGGCTGCACGGGCTGGTCGGCGAAGCCGTCCTCCAGCGTGGTGGCGTCGTACAGGGTGTAGGCGCCGACGACGACCAGGAACGCGGCGAGGCCGTACTGCGCCTTGTCGACCAGCCGGGCGGGCCGGGTCTCTTCCGCGGTGGGCGGGGTGTGGGTGGCGGTCATCAGAGTCCCAGCTCCTCGAGGGTGTCGGCGACGCGGCGGTCCTGCTCCTGCAGGAACGTCGCGAACTCCTCGCCGGTGGCGAAGTTGTCGGTCCAGCCGTTGCGCTCGAGGGCGGCCTGCCACTCGGGCGTGTCGTGCATGTCGGAGAGGAGGCCGACGAGGTAGTCGCGCTGCTCCTCGGAGATGCCGGGCGGGGCGAGCACGCCGCGCCAGTTGGTGAAGACGAAGTCGATGCCCTCCTCGGTCAGGGTCGGGGCGTCGACGGTGGGCACCCGCTCCTCGCCGGAGACGGCGAGCACGCGCAGGGAGCCGTCGGCGATCTGCCCCTCGAACTCGCCGAGGCCGGAGGTGCCGACGGTGATCTTCTCCCCGAGCAGCGCCGTGGTGAGCGGGCCGCCGCCGTCGTAGGGCACGTAGTTGACCTGGCGCGGGTCGATGCCGACGGTCTGGGCGAGCTGGTGGGGGAAGAGGTGGTCGGGGCCGCCGTTGGACGAGCCGCCGCCGATGGTGATCGACCCCGGGTCGGCCTTCCAGGCCTCGACCAGGTCGCCGACGGTGCGGAACGGCGAGTCGGCCGGCACGAGCAGGCCCTCCTGCTCCTCGATGAGCCGGGCGATCGGCGTCATGTCGGACACGCGGGCGTCGGAGTCGTTGGTGTAGACCGCCCCCACGACGCCGAGGCCCATCGTCATCATGAGGTCGTCGGCGCCCTCGGAGTTGGCCAGCCGCTGCATCGCGACGGTGCCGCTGGCGCCGAGGACGTTGCTGACCTCGAAGCGACCGGTGAGGTCGTTGTCCTCCATGGCCTTGGCCGCGGCCCGACCGGTGAGGTCGTAGCCGCCGCCGGGGCTGTTGGGGATCATCATCTGCAGGCGCCGGTTGCTCGGGTCGTCCGAGCCGCGGGTGACGCCGCACCCGCTCAGGCCGGTGGCGCCGAGCAGGACGAGGGCCGTGAGCACGGCCAGCAGCGCGGACCGGGACCCGGCGCGTGCGCGTCGGTGGTGTGATGTGGGTGACACGTCGAGCAGCATGCGCGGCGGTTGTGGCGGTCGTCACTGTTGCGGTGGCAAAGGAGGTTGAGTTCGTAGTGGTCGCAGGGACGACGGGTGCGGGTCCCCGCCGGCGCGAGCCGACCCTGGCCGCCCAGGTGCTGCTGCTGCAGCTCGTCGTCGTCGGGGTGGTGCTGCTCATCGTCGGCGTGCTCAGCGTGCGCCAGTCCGACGCGTCGTTCGAGGTCGAGCGCGGCGGGGCGATGCGGTCGATGGCCGAGGACCTCGCCAACACCCCGGGGCTGCGCAGCACGTTGATGGACCCGCCCCCGTCGCCGGCCGCGCTGGCCCAGCAGCTGGCCCCCTTCGTCGACCGCGGGCTCAACCTGGCCGGCGCGTCCCTGGTCGTCGTGGTCGACCCCGCGGGCGTGGCCCTCGGCTCCACCGATCCCTCCCAGGTCGGCCAGCCGGTCGAGCTCGGCGACAGCGACGCGCTGCGCGGCAGCGGGTGGCTCGGCACGGTCGAGGTCGACGGGGTGCGGAGCGTGGTCGACCACGCCCCGGTCTACGCCGACGACGGCGAGGTGCTCGGCCTGGTCGTGGCCCAGCAGGAGTTCCCCGGCCTGGGCGAGCGGGTCACCGGCGCGGCGAGCGACCTGGCGTTGTTCCTGGGCATCGGCGCGGCCCTCGGCGTGCTGGGCACCTACGTGGTCTCGCGGGTCGTGAAGCGTCGTACGCAGGGGATGGGGGCCACCGAGATCGCCACCCTGGCCGACCACCGCGAGGCACTGCTGCACAGCATCCGCGAGGGCGTCGTGGCCGTCGGCACCGACCGCCGGGTCACCACGATGAACGACGCCGCCCGGGCGGCGCTCGGGGTCGACCACGACCCCGTCGGCCGGTCGGTCGACGACCTCGGGCTCGAGGAGCACGTCGTGGAGCTGCTGACCGACGGCGAGGCCGTCGACGCCGTGGCGCTCGTCGGCACCCGCGTGCTCGTCTTCAACCGCCGCGCCGCGTCGTCGGGCGGCCGGGGCATCGGCTCGGTGACCACGCTGCGCGACCGCACCGAGCTGCTCTCGCTGCAGAGCCGGCTCTCCTCGACCCTGTCGCTCACCGACACCCTGCGGGCGCAAACCCACGAGTTCGACAACCGCCTGCACACGATCTCCGGCCTCGTCCAGCTCGGCGAGTACGACGAGGTGCGGGCCCTCGTGGGCGACCTGGCCCGGCACCGCTCCGAGATCGCCGCGTCGGTCGCGGCGCGCATCGACGACCCCGCCGTGGCCGCGCTCGTCGTGGCCAAGCACGCGGTCGCCGAGGAGCGCGCGGTGCAGCTCGTGCTCGACCCCGGGTCGCGGCTCGACCGGCTCGAGCCGGGCGACAGCTCCGACCTGACCACGGTGGTCGGCAACCTGGTGGACAACGCGATCGACGCCTGCGCCGGGCGCCCGGAGCCGCAGGTCGAGCTGTGGATCACCACCATGGAGGGCACCCACGACGCCGGCCCGGTGGTGCACGTGCGGGTGCGCGACAACGGGCCCGGCGTACCGGAGGCGGAGCGCGAGCAGGTCTTCGTGCGCGGGTGGTCGACCAAGCCGTCGGTGCCGGGTGGCCGGGGCATCGGGCTGCCGCTGGTGCGGATGATCTGCGCCCAGCACGGCGGCTCGGTGACCGTCGGGCGGGCCGAGGCCGAGGGCGGCGCCGAGCTCCTCGTGGTGCTGCCGGTCGGCGTGCGGCAGGCTGTGCGGTCGTGACGCTGCGGGTGCTCGTCGTCGACGACGACTTCATGGTGGCGCGCATCCACGCCCGGTTCGTGGAGGCGACGGACGGGTTCGCGGTGGTCGGGAGCGCCCACACCGGGGCCGACGCGCTGCACCTGGTCGAGGAGCTCGACCCCGACCTGCTGCTGCTCGACGTGCACCTGCCCGACCTGAGCGGCCTGGACGTCCTCGACCGCCTGCGCCGCGCCGGCCGGCACACCGCGGTGGTCATGGTGACGGCCGAGCGCGGGGCCGACGCCGTGCGCGCGGCCCTGCACGGAGGTGCGCTGCAGTACCTCGTCAAGCCGTTCGAGCAGGCCGACCTCGCCGACCGGCTGCACCGCGTGGCGGCCACCCTCGAGGCGCTCGTCGACGGCGAGGCCGACCAGGCCGAGATCGACCGGGCGTTCGGCACGTCGGGCGGGGCGCCGGGGCCGGGGTCGGCCGCGCCGGTGCGGCTGCCCAAGGGGCTGAGCCCCGAGACCGCCGACCTGGTGCTGGCCGCGGTGCGCAGCAGCGAGGAGATCTCGGCGACCGAGGCCGGCGAGTCGGTCGGGCTGTCGCGGGTCACCGCGCGGCGCTACCTCGAGCACTTCGTGGCCACGGGCGAGGCCGAGGTGCGGCTGCGCTACGGCACCGCCGGGCGGCCCGAGCGGCGCTACCGGCCGAGCTGAGCCGGTCAGGCGGTGCGCGGGGCGCGGACGAGGTCGGCATCGTCGGGGCGGCGCGGGACGTAGCGGAACCCGTCGGGGTCGGCCGGGTCATGGTCGACGACCGAGCCGTCCCGCTCGCGCTCCAGCAGCCGGCGCTCCAGCCGGTCGCCCATCGCGGGCGTGACCTCCTCGCCGTGTCGTCTCCGCTGCTCGGTGCGCAGCATCTTGAGCGTGGTGTCCACGGGCCAGACGCCAGGGACACCCTCCGACCCATCCGGGCGTCAGCAGCCGCCGCCACCTCCGCCGCCGTCGCCGCCGCCACCGCTGGAGCCGCCGCCCGGGTCGCCGCCACCCCAGCCACCCCAGCCGCCCCCGCCGCCGTCGTGCCCGCCGTGGTGGCCGTGGCCCCCACCTGCGTCACCACCGCCCATGAACCACGACCAGCCCGCGACCGACGAGGCGCCCACCGCCGGGTCGGGACCGAACCCGGTGCGACCGCGGCGGCTCCGCCCGGCCGGCACGGCGGGAGGAGCCAGCGAGGCGGCCAGCCGCTCCTCGGCCGCGGCGATGCGCTTGTCCTCGTGCGCCGTGAGCGGCTCGCCGGCATACGGGCGCCCGGCGCGGATCATCCGGGTGCCGGCGGCCACGAGCACCAGGCCCCGCACGACCGCCAGCGCCGACCGGGCCAGGACGAGCAGGGCCACGGCGATGAAGAACCAGAGGAACGTGTCGAACCACACCGGCGGGCCGGCGTCGGCGAGGAACGGGTCGCTGCTCGCCCCCTCCCGCTCGGAGCGGACGGCAGCGAGGATCGCCGACGGCACCGCGACCAGGAACAGCGCCACGAGCACGCCGACGATCGACCCGGCGAGGGCCGGACGGCTGCGATCGCCGGCCCAGCCGTGCCGGACGACGACCCGACCAAGGGCCTCCTGGAGCCGTCCGGCCGAGGCCGGGCGGAGGTCGCTGTGCTCGTCCACGATGCGGCGGGCCTGGCTGACGGGTCCGGTCATGGTGTGCTCCTTCGTCGGGAGGCGGGGCTGCACCATGCCCCGGTCGGAGCCGGGCCAACCCAGCACCCCCGGGCAGACGCAGACGACACCGGCCCCGCACCCTCACGGGCGGGACCGGCGTCGGTGTCTCACGACTGGCGGTGGCGGAGGGATTTGAACCCTCGGTGGGCTTGCACCCACAAACGCTTTCGAGGCGTTCTCCTTAGGCCGCTCGGACACGCCACCGCCGGAGAATGTACCGGAGCGCGGTGGGCGCGCCGAATCCGGTGCGCCCGCAGTCCGTCACGACCCCGGCGTCCAGTCGGGGCGGCGGCCCGCCGCCGCGACGAGACGGTCGAGGTCGGAGGCGCCGGCGGGCACCTCGACGGGCGGGCCGAAGAGGCCGCCCTCGTCGGCGGGCTGGTCGGCGGGCCCGCCCTCGGGGGGCGCGAAGGAGGTGACGAAGTCCAGGCAGGTGGCCACGGCCGCCGGGTCGGCGTCGTACGCCTGGCCGGTGGCGACGGCGAGGTCCCAGCCGTGCACGACGACCTCGTCGAGCGCGACCTGCGCGGCGACGGGGCCGGGCAGCTCCACCGGGCCGGCCCACGTCACCCCGTCGTGTGCCGCCGGGTCTGTCCACGCGGCGGCGAGCCGGTCGAGGGAGGCGACGACCTCCTCGCGCCAGTCGGGCGGGAGCGAGGTGCCGTCGGCGACCGGCCCGGCCGGGCCCCCGGGCAGGGGCTCGCGGGTGGCGGCGTGGGTGAACGCGACGACCAGGCCGCGCACGTGGTCGCACAGGTCGGAGACGCGGTAGGACGGGCACGGCGTGGGCCCGTCGAGCTGGTCGTCACGGGTGGCGCGGACCAGCCGGGCCAGCTCGCGGGTGGCCGGGCCGAGGTCGAGGAGGTCGCTCATGGGTGTGCCGACCGGGCGCCGGCGAGCCACTCATCGGTGGGCGGCGAAGAACCCCTCCAGCAGCGCCGTCGACTCCTCCCCCAGCACCCCGGCCACCACCTCGGGGCGGTGGTTGAGGCGGCGGTCGCGCACGACGTCCCAGAGTGAACCGACCGCGCCCGCCTTGTCGTCGAAGGCCCCGAAGACGACGCGCTCGACCCGGCTGAGCACGGCCGCGCCGGCGCACATCGTGCAGGGCTCGAGGGTCACGACGAGCGTGCAGCCCTCGAGCCGCCACTCCCCGCGGGCGCGGGCGGCGGCGCGCAGGGCGACGACCTCGGCGTGGCCGGTGGGGTCGTGGTCGGCCTCGCGGACGTTGCGGCCGGTGGCGACGACCGCGCCGGACGGGTCGAGGACCACGGCGCCGATGGGCACGTCGCCGGTCGCGAGCGCCGCCCGGGCCTCCTCGAGAGCGGCGCGCATCGGCCCCTCCCACCGGGAGGCGGCGGGGCCGGCGCTCACGCGGGGACGAAGCCGACGGCGTCGTCGAACTGCGGGCCGAAGCCGAGCACCCGGGTGACCTCGCTCAGCACCTCGTCGGCGAAGCCGTCGCTGTCGTCGAGGATGTCCTCGAGCTCCTCGCCCGACAGCCCGAGGTCGGCCAGGAGGTCGAGGTCGCCCACCAGGTCGCCGTCGTCGTCTCCCTCGTCGTCGGCCAGCCCGAGGAAGTCGAGGGCGGAGGCGGCGACGTCCCACTCCTCGGCGGCGGCCGCGTCCCACAGCAGCAGGCGGGTGCGGTCGGGGTCGACCCGCAGCACGAGGAACGACTCCTCGTCGAGGCCGAGCAGGGCCACCACCAGGTCGTCGCCGGAGAAGCGGCGCAGCGCCTCGGCCAGCGCCTCGACCTCGCCCGGCAGGTCGTGGGCGAGCTCGTCGACCACCCAGGCGCCGTCGCGGCGGAAGGCGGCAAGGGCGAAGTCGACGTCGTCGAGCTGCTCGACCATGGCCCCAGCCTGGCACCCGGCCGAGCCGCGGCCAACCCCTTTCGGGGCGGCGTCGGGCTCTAGGCTCCGCACCATGCGCACCCACGTCGTCGACCACCCGCTCGTGGCCCACAAGCTCACCGTGCTGCGCGACGAGCGCACCGACTCCCCGACGTTCCGCCTCCTCACCGACGAGCTGGTCACCCTGCTCGCCTACGAGGCCACCCGCGAGGTGCGCGTCGTGCCGAGCGAGATCACGACGCCGGTCTCGCCGATGACCGGCACCGCCCTGGCCTCCCCCAAGCCCCTCGTCGTGCCGATCCTGCGCGCCGGGCTCGGCATGCTCGACGGGATGATGCGGCTGCTGCCGACGGCCGAGGTCGGGTTCCTCGGGATGCTGCGCAACGAGGAGACGCTCCAGGCCTCGACGTACGCCGAGCGGCTGCCCGACGACCTCAGCGGCCGCCAGTGCTACGTGCTCGACCCCATGCTCGCCACCGGCGGCACCCTCGCCGCGGCCATCCGCTTCCTGACCGACCGCGGCGCCGACCACATCACCTGCGTCTGCCTGCTCGCGGCTCCCGAGGGCTGCGCCAACCTGGAGCGCGAGCTCGAGGGCCTCGACGTCCCCGTGACCGTGGTGACCGCGGCGCTCGACGAGCGCCTCAACGACAAGGGCTACATCGTCCCCGGCCTTGGCGACGCCGGCGACCGGTTGTACGGCGTCGCGGGCTGACCCGTCTCCCGGCCCACGGCCCGGCGGCCGTGACGTGGCGACCGTTCTCCGATCCCATCCGGTCGCCACCCCACCGCTACCCCCAACCGACCCACAGCTGCGGTGACCTGGCGCCCCTTCCCCGGTCCCGTCCGGTCGCCACCTCGCCGCTCCCCCACCGACGCCCCCACCCGCGGCCCCGTCCTCCGACCTCCGACCGACCCCACGTCATACCTTCGACCCTCGTGCCGGGCGCCCCCGCCTCCGTAGGGTCGCGAGCATGCTGGAGGCGCAGTCCCTGACCCGGGTGTTCGGGTCGACCACGGTGCTCGACGACGTCTCGTTGCGGGTGGAGCCCGGACGGATGACCGGGTTCGTCGGCGCCAACGGCGCCGGCAAGACCACCACGATGCGGATCCTCATGGGTGTCCTCGCCCCGTCGTCGGGCGAGGTCCTCTGGGGTGGGGAGCCGATCACGGCCGAGGTGCGCCGCACGTTCGGCTACATGCCGGAGGAGCGCGGGCTCTACCCGCGCATGGGCATCCGGGAGCAGCTGGTCTACTTCGCGCGGCTCCACGGCCTCTCGACCGGTCAGGCGCGGCAGCGGGCCGACGACCTGCTCGGCCACTTCGACCTCACCGACCGCGCCGGCGACGTCCTCGACGACCTGTCGCTGGGCAACCAGCAGCGCGTGCAGATCGCGGCCGCCCTCGTGCACCGGCCCACGGCGCTGGTGCTGGACGAGCCCTTCAGCGGGCTCGACCCGCTCGCCGTCGACTCCATGACCGACCTGCTGCGCACCGAGGCCAGCGACGTGCCGCTGTTGTTCTCCAGCCACCAGCTCGACCTCGTCGAGCGCCTGTGCGACGACCTCGTCGTGCTCTCCGGCGGCCGCGTCGTCGCCGCCGGCAGCGTGGCCGACCTGCGCTCGCGGGGGGCCGAGCGCTACCGGGTGGTGCTCGACGGCCACGACGCCGCCTGGGTGCGCGACCTGCGCGGCGTACGCGTGGAGTCGGTCGACGGTCCCACCGCGCTCCTCACCCTCGACGACCTGCCGGCCTCCGAGCTCGTCGCGGCCGCCGTGGCCCGCGGGCCGGTGGTCGAGGTCGCCCGCGTCCAGCAGCCCCTGACCGAGATCTTCCGGGAGGTCACCCGATGAGCGAGCAGCCCCAGCAGACCAGCGGCCTGTGGCGCGTCGTCGCCGAGCGCGAGGTCACCACCCAGCTGCGCAGCAAGACCTTCCTGGCCTCCGGCGCCGTCCTGGTGCTCGGCCTGGTCGTGCTCATCGTCGTCCTCGAGCTGCTCTCGGGCCGCACCAGCACCGACACGGTCGCCGTCGTCGACGACACCGCGGCCACGGCCGTCGAGGCCGGCAGCACCGTCCTGGAGCGCACCAGCGACGGCGACCGGCTCGAGGTCGAGCGGTACGACGACGCCGCGGCCGCCGAGCGCGCCGTCCGCGACGGCGACGTCGACGTCGCCCTGCTGCCGGCCGGCGGCGGGGCCGGCTACGAGCTGGTCGGCGACGACGCCGTGGACGCCTCGGTCTCCGGGGCACTGACCTCCTCGGTCGCCGCCGTGGTCACCCAGGCCAACGCCGAGCGCGACGGCGTCGACCTGCAGGCCCTCGGCGACGGGACGCAGGTGTCGGAGCGGCTGCTCGACCCCGACGCCGCGAACGCCGGGCTGCGCCAGGTCGCCTCGTTCGTCTTCGTCCTGCTCTTCTACCTGACCGCGCTCGGCTTCGGCATGCAGATCGCCTCCACCGTCACGCAGGAGAAGGAGAGCCGGGTGGTGGAGATCCTGGCCGCCGCCATCCCGATCCGGACCCTGCTGTGGGGCAAGGTGATCGGCACGAGCATCCTGGCCATCGGGCAGACGGTGGTGCTCGCCGTCGTGGGGGTCGTCGGCCTCCTCGTCACCGGCAACACCACCACGCTCGAGCTCATCGGCCCGGCCATCGCCTGGTACGTGCTGTTCTTCGTCATCGGCTTCGTCGCCCTGGCCAGCTTCTGGTCGGTCGCGGGCTCGCTGGCCGGCCGCCAGCAGGACCTGCAGGCCACGACGCTGCCCCTGCAGGTCATCCTGTTCGCGCCGTACATCGTGACCTTCACCGCCGGGGAGTCGGTGCGCACGGTGATGTCGATGTTCCCGATCGTCTCGACGATGCTGATGCCGTCGCGCCTCGCCGAGGGCGACGTGCCGCTGTGGCAGCTCGGTGTCGCCATCGCCACCACGCTGCTCGCCGCGGTGCTCCTCGTGCGGGTCGCGGCCCGGGTCTACGAGGCCACGCTGCTGCAGACCGGCCGCAAGATCGGGTACGGCGAGGCGCTGCGCACCCGGTCGGCCGACTGACCTCAGAGCGCCTTGACGGCGGCGAGCAGCTTGCCCAGGGAGTCCTTGGCGTCGCCGAAGAGCAGGGTGGTCCTGGGGTCGAAGAGGAGCTCGTTCTCGATGCCGGCGAAGCCGGGACGCATGGAGCGCTTGAGGAAGACGACCTGGCGCGACTCGTCGACGTCGAGGATCGGCATGCCGTAGATCGGGGCCGACGGCGTGGTGCGGGCGGCGGGGTTGACGACGTCGTTGGCGCCGACGACGAGGACGACGTCGGTCTGGCGGAACTCGCCGTTGACGTCGTCCATCTCGCGCAGCTGCTCGTAGGGCACCTGGGCCTCGGCCAGCAGCACGTTCATGTGGCCGGGCATCCGTCCGGCGACCGGGTGGATGGCGTAGTCGACCTCGGTGCCGCGCTCGAGGAGCACCTCGACGAGCTCGCGCAGCGTGTGCTGGGCCTGGGCCACGGCCAGGCCGTAGCCGGGGACGATGATGACCCGCTCGGCGTACCCGAGCAGGATGGCGACGTCCTCGGGCCCGGCGCTGCGCACCGGCCGGTCGGAGGCCTCGCCCGCGCCGAGGGTGGAGCCGCCCTTGAGGGCGCCGAAGAGGATGTTGCCGACCGAGCGGCCCATGGCGCGCGCCATGAGGAGGGTCAGGAACGTGCCCGACGCGCCGACGAGGGTGCCGGCCACGAGCAGCACGGTGTTGCCGAGCACGTAGCCGCCGGCGGCGACGGTGAGGCCGGTGAAGGCGTTGAGCAGCGAGATGACGATCGGGACGTCGGCGCCGCCGACGGGCAGCACCAGCAGGACGCCGAGCAGCAGGCCGACCAGCGCGAGCAGCACCCCGACCCACACCGCGGGCGAGTCGACCAGCACCCCGGCCAGCACCAGCGCGGCCAGGCCGCTGCCGACGAAGGCGAACGGCAGCCCCGGCGGCACGACGGGACGCGAGGTCATCAGCTCCTGCAGCTTGGCGAAGGTGACGACCGACCCGGAGAACGACACGGCGCCGACGAGGATCGTGAACGCGGTGAAGACCAGGGGGGCCAGCGGCAGGTCGCTCGAGCCGGCGAAGGAGGCGTAGAGCTCGAGCTCGACGAGCGCGACCAGCGCCGCAGCGCCGCCGCCGACGCCGTTGAACAGCGCGACCAGCTGCGGCATCTGGGTCATCTGCACCCGCTGCGCGCCGACCACGCCGACCACCGAGCCGACGGCGATGGCGACCAGGATCAGCACCACGTGGTCGAGGTCGGCGTAGAAGAACGGCAGCGCGCAGGCGACCACCGCGGCCGCGGCGCCCACGAGGTTGCCGGTGCGGGCGGTGCGCGGACCCGACAGGCCCTTGAGGGCGAGGACGAACCCGACCGCGCAGAGCAGGTAGACCAGCTGCGCCCAGACCGGCATCAGTCGACCCGCTTCCGCGCCGCGGCACCCGGTCGGGCAGGGCGGGTGAACATCTGCAGCATCCGGTCGGTCACCACGAACCCGCCGACCATGTTGACCGCGGCCAGCACCACCGCCACGAGCGCGACGACCAGCGCGAGCCCGTCGGAGGACCCGGCGACGAGCACCGCGCCGAGCAGGATCACGCCGTGGATCGCGTTGGCGCCCGACATCAGCGGCGTGTGCAGCGTCGAGCTGACCTTGGCGATCACCTCGATGCCCACGAACACGCTGAGCACGAAGTAGGTGAGCCAGGTGACGTCGGGGTTCATGCCGGTCCTCCCTCGAGCAGCTGCCGCGTGGGCTCGTGGCGCACGGCGCCCGCGTGGGTCACGCAGGCGCCGGCGACGATCTCGTCGTCGAGGTCGGGCGCGAGGCGGCGCTCGCCGTCGACCTCGGGGGTGAGCAGGGCGACGAGGTTGACCACGTTCTGGGCATAGAGCCGCGACGCCGGCGCCGGCATCTGGGCCGGCACGTTGCGCCCGCCCCACACCTGGGCCTGGCCGATGCGGACGACCTCGCCGGCCACCGAGCCCTCGACGTTGCCGCCGCTGTCGGCGGCCAGGTCGACGACCACCGACCCGGGCCCCATCTGCTCGACCATGGCGCGGGTGACGAGCACCGGCGCCCGTCGGCCCGGCACGGCGGCGGTGGTGATGAGCGCGTCGGCCGCGGCGACGTACGGCGTGAGCAGCTCGCGCTGCAGGGCGGAGCGCTCCTCGCTCATCTCGCGGGCGTAGCCACCGGCGCCGTCGAGGGTGGGCAGGTCGAGCTCGACCGCCTTGGCGCCCATTGACCGGATCTCCTCGGCGGCGGCCGCGCGCACGTCGTAGGCGCGCACGACCGCGCCGAGGCGCTTGGCCGTGGCGATGGTCTGCAGGCCCGCGACCCCGGCGCCGAGCACCAGCACCTCGGCGGGCTGCACGGTGCCGGCGGCGGTCATGTTGAGCGGGAAGAACTCCCGCAGCAGGCCGGCCGCGACGATCGCGCAGCGGTAGCCGCTGACCAGCGACTGCGACGACAGCGCGTCCATCGACTGCGCGCGGGAGATGCGCGGCACGAGCTCCATCGCGATCGCGGTGACGCCACGGTCGCGCAGGTCGGCGACCAGCCCGAGCTCCTGGGCGACGGGGAGGAACGAGACCGTCGTCGCGCCCTCGCGCAGCCGCTGCACGGCGGCGGTGGGCAGCGGCTGGACCGAGACGACCAGGTCGGCGTCGTCGAGCGCGCGCTCGTCGACCGACGCCCCGGCCGCGGCCCAGTCGGCGTCGGCCACCAGGGCGCCGAGGCCGGCCCCGGGCTCCACCGCGACGTCGTACCCGAGCGCGGTGAGCTTGCCGACGAGCTCGGGCACCAGCGCGACCCGCGTCTCGCCCTCGCGGGTCTCCCTGGCCACTGCCACCTTCACGGTCCGCAACCTACTCCCGCGGCGCGCCCCCGAGCGGCACCTCGGCGAGCACCTCGTGGCGCGGCCGACGGCGGGGGCCCTCCCCGAGGTGGCTGGCCACCAGCTCGACGTGGTCGACGGTGAACGCCGGTCCGTCGTAGGTGTCCAGCACCCGCACCCAGCGGGTGACGTCCTCCGGGCGGCCGAGCCGGGCCACGGTGACGTGCGGCCGGAACCGCTGCCCGTCGACCGCGAGGCCGGCCCGGGCCACGGCCGTCCGGGCGCCGGCGGCCAGGCGGTCCAGCTCCGTCCGGGCCGCCGCGGCCGCACCGAGGTCGAGACCGGCCCACAGCACCCGCGCCCGGGCTGCGTCGGGGAACGAGCCGCCGCCCGCGAGCCGCGCCTCGAACGGCGTACGCCGCCCGGCGGCGGCCTCGAGGCCGTCGAGCAGCGGCTCGACGTCGTGGTCGGGCACGTCGGCCGCGAAGGCGAGGGTCAGGTGGAGCTGCTCGGCCGGGGTCCAGCGGAAGGCCGCGTGCTCGCGCCGGTCGGCCAGGAACGCCTCGAGGTGCTCGACCGCCGCCTCCGGGGGTCGCACCGCCACGAACATCCGCACGGTCCAGGCCTACCGCTCCTCGCGCACGGCCGCCAGCAACCAGGCGCCGTCGACGAGCTCCATGGTGGCCGTGGCGACGGTCGCGACGGTCTGCGTGGGCGCGGTGCTGCGGACCTCGCGGTCGAGCAGGACCACGACGGTGACCCGGTCGGCCCCGACGTCGACGACGCCGGCCGCCACCGGGCGGGCGGTGACGACCACGCGGTCGCGCCGGACCTGGGGCCGGACGGTGTCGACGAGGGTCCGGTACTGCGCGGCGTACGCCTCGGTCAGCAGGGGCACGGTCCGGGTGACGTCGCGGCCGAGGGAGCGGTGGTCGTAGGACAGGGTCGCCGTGACCGCCTCGAGGGCGCGGGCGCGCGCCTGCACCCCGGCGTCCGGCACCTCCCCGTTGCCGCTCGCCCGCAGCCCCGGCCCCTGGTCGACGACCGCCTCGAAGCCCGCGACGAGCCAGCGCTCGCCCCGCCGGGCCAGCTGGACCAGGAACCGGCCAGGCACCGTGCTGGCGCTGGTCCCGGTGCCACCCCGCGAGACGGTGGTGGTGAGCACGCGAGCGCCGTCGCCGGTCAGGGCCGCCACGGACGAGGTGGTCACACGGGTGCGCAGCGACGCGCCCGTGGTCGCCACCTGCTCCTCGATGGCGGGGAGCCCGCCGAGCAGGGAGTCCCGGAAGGCCGGGGTCGCCAGCCGGCGGACGACGTCGCGGACCGCGGCCAGACGACCCCGCCCGTCGAGGGCGTCGCGGTCGTAGGTCCCCACCTGTCGCAGGAACGTCCGGGCGGCGCGGCGGACGGCCGGGCCGTCGGTGGCCCAGGGCTCCGGCGCGGCGGGCTCGGCAGGCGCGGCGGGCGCGGTCGGGGTGGGCGTCGGCTCGGTCGCACCGGAGGTCGGGGCGGCCGGCGACGCCGACGGCGTGCCCTGCCCGACCGGGACCCCGGTCGGCTCGGGCGAGCACCCGGCAACGACCACGGCGACCACCAGGGCCAGGGCGGCCCGGGCGGCCAGGGCGGAGCCGGGCAGCACCGACCCACGCCCCCATGCCATGGCACCAGCGTGCCCGGGCGCCGGGTGCGGAAACGCTGGTCCAGCCCGGTGGCCGGGCCCGGGACGTCAGCCGACGCGGGTGCCGAGCACCGAGCCCACGGCGTACGTCACGCCCATGGCGAGCAGGCCGCCGCTGACGTTGCGCAGCACGGCGCGGCCGGGCGGGGCGTAGCCGAGGCGGGCGCTGGTGAAGCCGGTGGCGGCCAGGGCGGCGGCGACCGCGACGACCGTGACCACGACCCGGCCGCCGGCGGGGACGAGCAGGATGGTCAGCAGCGGGAGCAGGGCGCCGAGGGTGAAGGCCACCATGGAGGCGACCGCGGCGCGCCAGGGGCTGGTCAGGTCGGCGGGGTCGATGCCCAGCTCGACCTCCGCGTGCGCGGCGAGCGCGTCGTGGTCGGTGAGCTGGCGGGCGACCCGGTGGGCGAGGTCGTCGTCGAGCCCGCGCTCGACGTACATCGCGGCGAGCTCCTCGAGCTCGTGCTCCGGCTCCTCGCGCAGCTCGCGCTCCTCGGTGCGCAGCAGGGCGCGCTCGGAGTCGCGCTGGGTGGAGACCGAGACGTACTCGCCGGCGGCCATGCTGAGCGCTCCGGCCACCACGGCGGCGACGCCCGCGACGAGGATCGCGCCGCGGTCGGTGGTCGCGCCGGCGACGCCGACCACGATGCCCGCGGTGGAGACGATGCCGTCGTTGGCGCCGAGCACGGCGGCGCGCAGCCAGCTGAGGCGCTGCGAGAGGCCGCTGGTGTGCTCGGCCGGCTCGCTCACGCCGGGACGCCCTCGAGGAAGTCGGTGGTGCGCACGTGGCCGCTCGTGGTCAGCAGGAGCTCGAGGGACAGGTCGCCGACGCGCTGGACGACGACCGAGACCGTGGCGCCCCGCTCGGCGGCTTCGGCCTCGAGCGCGTCGAGGGAGGCCGCGTCGGGCGCGCCGGTGACCAGCAGGACGCTGCCGCCGGGGTCGTGGACCGGCGGCGCGGGCACCAGCCGGCCCGTGGCGCCGGCCGCGGACAGCTGCACCCGGCCACCCTCGCCACGCACCTGCACCAGCGGCAGGTCGCGGTGCCACCACGACTCGACCGGCGCCAGGCCGACGGCCTCCGCCGCCGCCCGGCGGGCGAGCTCGTGCGTCGGCGCGACCAGGCGCACCGGACCGGCGAACGACCGCAGCAGCGCCACCCCCTCGGTGGCCCAGGCGTCCTCGTCGACGTCCATGTCGTCGACAACGGTGCGGGCACCGCCGGAGCCGGCCAGGCCGAGGGCGTACCCGCGGTCGGTGCGCCGGGCGGTCGTCGCCGGATCGGCCAGCAGCCGGCCCAGGAACGCCCGGTGCCGCTCCGTCGCGTCGGCCGCGGGCCGCCACAAGCGCGGCGCGTGCGCCGCCAGGCGCTCGCGGCGCGCCCGGGCCCGCTCGACCAGCCAGTCGAGGTCGGCGGGCTCCAGGCGGCGTACGGCGGGCGCGTCGTCAGGCATCCGAGGATCGTCGCAGGTGGCGTCAGCGGCCCGTCACAGACCGAGGTCGCGGCCGATGAGCTCCTTCATGATCTCGTTGGACCCGGCCCAGATCTTCGAGACGCGGGCGTCGCGCCAGGCACGGGCCACGCGGTACTCGTTCATGAAGCCGTAGCCGCCGTGCAGCTGCACGCAGTGGTCGAGCACGTCGTTCTGGATCTGCGAGGTCCACCACTTGGCCTTGGCCGCGTCGACGGGCGTGAGCTCCTTCTTGTCGTGCGCCTCGACGCACTTGTCGACGAAGGCCTCGCTGACCTCGATCTGGGTGAACAGCTCGGCCAGCAGGAACTTGTTGTGCTGGAAGGAGCCGATGCCCTGGCCGAAGGCCTGGCGGTCCTTGGTGTACTGCAGGGTCTCCACGAGGATCTGCTTGGCGTGGGCGATGTTGGAGATCGAGCAGCCCAGGCGCTCCTGCGGCAGCTTCTGCATCATGTGGATGAAGCCGCCGTCGAGCTCGCCGACGATGTGCTCGTCGGAGAGCCGCACGTCCTCGAAGAACAGCTCGGCGGTGTCGGACTCGTCCTGGCCGACCTTGTCGAGCTTGCGGCCGCGGCTGTAGCCCGGCGCGTCGGAGGGGATGGCGAACAGCGTGATGCCGCGGGCCTTCTTCTCCGGGCTGGTGCGCACCGCGGTGATGACCAGGTCGGCGGCGTACCCGTTGGTGATGAAGGTCTTGGAGCCGTTGATGACCCAGGTGTCGCCGTCCTTGACCGCGGTGGTCTTGAGCGCGGCGAGGTCGGAGCCGCCCGAGGGCTCGGTCATGCCGATGGCCAGCAGGATCTCGCCCGAGGCGACGCCGGGCAGCCAGCGCTGCTTCTGCTCCTCGGTGCCGAGCTCGACGAGGTACGGCGCGCAGATGTCGGCGTGGATGCCCCAGCACGACCCCAGCGCGGCGTTGACCTTGTTCATCTCCTCGGTCGCCACGGCGTTGAACCGGTAGTCGCCGGCGCCGGCGCCGCCGTACTGCTCGGGGACCTCCAGGCCCAGGAGGCCCTGCTTGCCCGCCTCGAGCCAGAACTCCCGCGGGATGGCCTTGTTGGTGGCGTAGTCCTCCACGTGGGGGATGACCGACCGCTCCAGGAACTCGCGGACCGAGCCGCGGAAGGCCTCGTGGTCCTCGTCGTAGATCTCACGCTTCATGGGGCCTGATCCTACTGCTCGGTAACCGTCGGGGTCGGGGAACGTGGTTGGCGTCACCGGCATCACCCCGTCGTGGCTTACGCGCGGCCCACCCGGGGTGCTTGGATCGATCAAATCCACCGTCGGCGACTCGGCCCGACGCCCCTGCACGCCCGTTCGACCACCCGGAGGACCCGTGTCCGAGACCCCCAACGACCTGCCCGTCTGGCCCGGCCGGGCCTACCCCCTGGGCGCGACCTTCGACGGCTCGGGGACCAACTTCGCCCTGTTCAGCGAGGTGGCCGAGCGCGTCGAGCTGTGCCTGTTCGACGGCGACGGCGGCGAGACCCGCGTCGAGGTGACCGAGGTCGACGCCTACATCTGGCACTGCTACCTGCCCCAGGTGCAGCCCGGCCAGCGCTACGGCTACCGCGTGCACGGTCCGTGGGACCCCGCCAACGGGCTGCGCTGCAACCCCGCCAAGGTGCTGCTCGACCCCTACGCCAAGGCCACCGCGGGCGAGATCGACTGGGACCAGAGCCTGTTCGGCTACACCTTCGGCGACGAGGACTCCCGCAACGACGACGATTCCGCCGCCCACGTCACCCACGGCGTCGTCATCAACCCGTACTTCGACTGGGAGGGCGACCGCCGCCTCGACTACCCGCTCAACGAGAGCGTCATCTACGAGGCGCACGTCAAGGGCATGACCCAGCAGCACCCGGAGGTGCCCGAGTCGCTGCGCGGCACGTACGCCGGGCTGGCCCACCCGGCCGTCACCGACCACCTGACCCGGCTCGGGGTCACCGCCATCGAGCTCATGCCGGTGCACCAGTTCACCCAGGACAGCACGCTGCTCGACAAGGGCCTGCGCAACTACTGGGGCTACAACACCCTCGGCTTCTTCGCCCCGCACGCCGACTACGCCGCCAGCGGCCGCGTCGACGGGCCGGGGGCGCTCGGCCAGCAGGTGCAGGAGTTCAAGGCCATGGTCAAGGCCATGCACGCCGCCGGCATCGAGGTCATCCTCGACGTGGTCTACAACCACACCGCCGAGGGCAACCACATGGGCCCGATGCTCTCCATGCGCGGCATCGACAACCAGGCCTACTACCGGCTCGTCGACGACGAGAAGAAGTTCTACATGGACTACACCGGCACCGGGAACTCGCTCAACGTCGGCAACCCCCACGCCCTGCAGCTGATCATGGACTCGCTGCGCTACTGGGTCACCGAGATGCACGTCGACGGCTTCCGCTTCGACCTGGCCTCGACCCTGGCCCGTGAGTTCTACGAGGTCGACCGCCTGGCCACGTTCTTCGAGCTCGTGCAGCAGGACCCGGTGGTCTCGCAGGTCAAGCTCATCGCCGAGCCGTGGGACATCGGCCCCGGCGGCTACCAGGTCGGCGGCTTCCCGCCGCAGTGGACGGAGTGGAACGGCGCCTACCGTGACGTCGTGCGCGACTTCTGGCGCGGCGAGCCGACGCTCGGCGAGTTCGCCTCCCGGGTGGCCGGGTCCTCCGACCTCTACGAGCACACCGGGCGCCGCCCGGTGGCGAGCATCAACTTCGTCACCGCCCACGACGGGTTCACCCTGCGCGACCTCGTGTCCTACAACGACAAGCACAACGACGCCAACGGCGAGGACAGCCGCGACGGCGAGGACCACAACCGCTCCGACAACCACGGCGCGGAGGGCCCCACCGACGACCCGGAGATCCTGGCCGCCCGCGCCCGCGAGCAGCGCAACTTCCTGGCCACCCTGCTGCTGAGCCAGGGCGTGCCGATGATCCTGCACGGTGACGAGCTCGGCCGGACCCAGGACGGCAACAACAACACCTACGCCCAGGACTCCGAGATCGCCTGGATGGACTGGTCCGACGTCGACAAGCCGCTGCTCGACTTCACCTCTGCCGTCGTGCGGCTGCGCCGCGACCACCCGACCTTCCGCCGCAAGCGCTTCTTCACCGGCTCCACGGTGCGCACGCCCGTCAAGGGCGGCGAGGGCGACCGGCTCAACGACATCGTGTGGCTGCACCTCGACGGCCGGCCGATGGAGGAGGGCGACTGGGACGCCACCGAGGGCGCCGCGGCCAAGGCCATCGGCATGTACCTCAACGGCCACGGCATCGCCGGCGTCGACGAGCGCGGCGCGCCCATCACCGACGACCACTTCCTGCTGTACTTCAACGCCGACGGCCAGGCCACCGTCGTCCTGCCCCCCGCCGAGTACGCCGAGGCCTGGGACGTGGTCGTGGCGACCGGCGCCGACGCCGACGCGGTCGACGTGCTGCCCGCCGGGGCGTCGTACGAGATGAGCACGCGGTCGCTGCTCGTGCTGCGCGAGCACCACGAGCCCGAGGCCGAGCCCGACCACTCCGTCGCGGCGTCGGTCGCGGCCCAGGCCGGGACGGTGCGCGAGTCGTGAAGGTCCCCGCCAGCACCTACCGGCTGCAGGTCCGGGAGTCCTTCGACCTGCACGAGGCCGCGTCCCGGCTGTCCTACCTGCGCGACCTCGGCGTCGACTGGGTCTACCTGTCCCCGCTGCTCGAGGCCGAGCCCGGCTCCGACCACGGGTACGACGTCGTCCGGCACGACCGGGTCGACCCGGCCCGCGGCGGCCGGGAGGGTCTCGACGTGTTCGTGGCCGAGGCGCGGCGGCTCGGGCTCGGCGTGCTCGTCGACATCGTGCCCAACCACGTCGGCATCGCGACGCCGTCGGCCAACCCGTGGTGGTGGGACCTGCTCGACCACGGCCGCCGGTCGCGGTACGCCGAGGCCTTCGACGTCGACTGGGAGGCCGGCGGCGGCAAGGTGCTGGTGCCCGTCGTGGGCGACGGCGACGAGGGCTCGGTCGAGCGCTCCGCCGACGGCGTGCACTACCACGACCACCAGTTCCCGGCCGGCGACGGCTTCGAGCTGGTCTCCTGGCGCGCCGCCGACGACCGGCTCAACTGGCGGCGCTTCTTCGCCGTCAACACCCTCGCCGGCATCCGGGTCGAGGAGCCCTGGGCGCTGGAGGAGTCGCACGCCGAGATCAAGCGGTGGTTCGACGAGGGCCTGGTCGACGGCCTGCGCGTCGACCACCCTGACGGCCTGCGCGACCCCGGCCGCTACCTCGACGACCTGGCCGCCCTCACCGGCGACGCGTGGGTGCTGGTCGAGAAGATCCTCGAGCCCGGCGAGGAGATGCCGGCCTCGTGGGCCACCGCCGGCACCACCGGGTACGACGCCCTCGGGCTCGTCGACCGGGTGCTCACCGACCCCGCGGCCGAGCACGCCCTGCCCTTCAGCGACCTCGACTGGCACGAGCTCGTGCGCGGCACCAAGCGCGAGGTCACCGACGGCATCCTGGGCTCGGAGGTGCGGCGGGTCGTGCGCGAGCTGCCCCCGCTCCCCCACGACGCCGACGTGCTCGTCGACGCGGTGGCCGAGCTGGCCGCCTGCTTCCCGGTCTACCGCTCCTACCTGCCCGAGGGCCGCGAGCACCTCGAGGCCGCGGCGGAGGCGGCCCGGCGCGCCCGGCCCGACCTCACCGAGGCCGTCGACGCGCTGGTGCCCGTGCTGGGTGACCCCGACCAGTCGGCGGCGTGGCGCTTCCAGCAGACCACCGGGGCCGTGATGGCCAAGGGCGTGGAGGACTGCGCGTTCTACCGCTACCCGCGGCTGACCTCGCTCACCGAGGTCGGCGGCGACCCGAGCCACTTCAGCGTGGGCGTCGACGCGTTCCACGATGCCATGGCCCACCGACAGTCGGCCTGGCCGCACGCGATGACCGCCCTCTCGACCCACGACACCAAGCGCAGCGAGGACACCCGCGCCCGCATCACCGTGCTGGCCGAGGTGCCGGAGCGGTGGACCGCGACCTTCGAGCGGCTGCAGGCGCTCGCGCCGGTGCCCAGCGCGGCGTTCGCCTGCCTGCTGTGGCAGGCCGTGGTCGGCGCGTGGGACCCCGACGACGCCGACCTGCGGTCCCGGCTGCACGCCTACGCCGAGAAGGCGATGCGCGAGGCCGGCGACCACACGACGTGGACCGACCCCGACGAGGAGTTCGAGGGCGCGGTGCACGCCGCGGTCGACGCCGCCTTCGACGACGAACGGGTGCACGCCGAGGTCACCGGCCTGTACGCCGACCTGCTCGGCCCCGGTGCGACCAACGGGCTGGCGGCCAAGCTGCTCGCCCTGGCCATGCCCGGCGTGCCCGACGTCTACCAGGGCTCCGAGCTGTGGGAGCTGTCGCTCGTCGACCCCGACAACCGACGCCCGGTCGACTTCGACCTCCGGGCCGACCTGCTCGCCGGCCAGGCGACCCACGTGCAGCTGCCCAAGCTCCGCCTGGTTGCCGAGGCGCTGCGGCTGCGCCGCGACCGGCCCGAGCTGTTCACCGGCTACACCCCGGTCCGCGCCACCGGCGAGGCCGCCGACCACGTCGTCGCCTTCGACCGCGGCGGTGCGCTCGCCGTCGCGACCCGCCTGCCCGTCGGCCTCGAGGCCCGCGGCGGCTGGGGCGACACCCGGCTCGTGCTGCCCGAGGGCACCTGGCGCGACCTGCTGACCGACCGCACCACCGACGGCGAGCTCGGGCCGCTGCTGGCGACGTACGGCGTCGCGCTGCTCGTGCGCGAGGAGGACTGACCGATGGCCCACCCGACCCCCCGCCGCGTCCGCGGCCCCTTCGACGTGTGGGCGCCGAGCGCCTCCCGGCTCCGCTTGTCGGTGGTCGATGACATCGTCGAGATGCAGCAGTCGGACGGCGGGTGGTGGACCCCGTCCGAGCCCACACCGGACCCGGCGAAGGGAGACCTGGACTACGGCTACCTGATCGACGACGCGGACGCGCCCCGACCCGACCCGCGGTCGCGGCGCCAGCCGGCGGGCGTCCACCAGCGCTCGCGAACCCACCGCCCCGAGGCCTTCTCGTGGAGCGACGACACCTGGCGGGGTCGGCAGCTGGCCGGCGCCGTGGTCTACGAGCTGCACGTCGGCACGTTCACCCCCGAGGGCACGTTCGACGCGGCGGCGGCCAAGCTGGACCACCTGCGCTCGGTCGGCGTCGACCTCGTCGAGCTCCTGCCGGTCAACGCGGTCAACGGCACCCACAACTGGGGCTACGACGGCGTGCTGTGGTCGGCCGTGCACGAGCCCTATGGCGGCCCCGAGGGCTACCAGCGGTTCGTCGACGCCGCCCACGCAGCCGGGCTGGGCGTGTGCCAGGACGTCGTCTACAACCACCTCGGCCCTTCGGGCAACTACCTCCCCGAGTACGGCCCCTACCTCAAGCAGGGCCGCAACACCTGGGGCGACCTGGTCAACCTCGACGGCGAGGGCTCGACCGAGGTGCGCCGGCTCATCCTGGACAACGTGCGGATGTGGTTCGAGGACTTCCACGTCGACGCCCTGCGGCTCGACGCGGTCCACGCCCTGCACGACGAGTCGCCGGTGCACCTGCTGGAGGAGATGGCGGTCGAGACCGCGGCCCTGTCGGCCCACCTGGGTCGGCCGCTGACGCTCATCGCCGAGTCCGACCTCAACGACACCAGGCTGGTGACGCCCCGCGAGGGCGGCGGCTACGGCCTCGACGCGCAGTGGAGCGACGACTTCCACCACGCGGTGCACGTGGCCCTGACCGGCGAGACGACCGGCTACTACGCCGACTTCGAGCCGCTCTCGGCCCTGGCCAAGGTGGTGGAGAAGGGCTTCTTCCACGACGGCACCTACAGCTCGTTCCGCGGCCGCGACCACGGCGCCCCGGTCGACACCGCGACGATGCCGACCTGGCGCCTGGTGGTGTGCAGCCAGAACCACGACCAGATCGGCAACCGCGCGGTCGGCGACCGGCTCACCGAGCACCTCGACGAGGACCAGCTGGCCTGCGCGGCCCTGCTGGTGCTCACGGGGCCGTTCACGCCGATGTTGTTCCAGGGCGAGGAGTGGGGGGCGCGCACGCCGTTCCAGTTCTTCACCTCCCACCCCGAGCCCGAGCTGGGCGAGGCGACCGCGAAGGGCCGCATCGAGGAGTTCGCGCAGATGGGCTGGGACCCCGACGTCGTCCCCGACCCGCAGGACCCGGCGACCTTCGAGCGGTCCAAGCTCGACTGGTCCGAGACCACGACCGAGCGTGGCGAGCGCCTGCTCGGGGTCTACCGCGACCTCGCGCGGCTGCGCCGCGAGCACGAGGAGCTCACCGACCCGTCGTTCGGCGCGACCACCTGCTGGTACGACGAGGACGCGCGGCTGTTCTCGATGCGCCGGGGCCGGCTCGAGGTCGTCATCAACCTGGGCGACAGCGAGGGCACCGTCCCCCTGCAGGCGTCCGGGGCGACCGGGGCGACCGGGGCGTCGCCCGCGACCCTGCTCTTCACGACGCCGTCGGGTGCCGAGGTCGTCGACGGCGGCGTCCGCCTTCCCGCGCACGCGGGGGCCGTGGTGGCCACGGCCTGACGGCCCTCAGGCGCCGTCGTCCTGCCGGGGCCTCTCCCGCTCACGGCGCTGCTCGTCGTGCCGGCGCCGCTGCGCCTCGGCCCGCGACCGGACCTGGCGGAGGAACGCCTCGTCCCGCTCGGGATCCACGGCGGCGGCGCCGCCGGGCCGGTCGTGCTCGGGGCAGGCCGGCGCCCCGGGTTCGTGGGCCGAGGGGCGTCGCGGACCGGTCTCGGGGCGGCCGGCGACGAGCCAGGCGATCCTCGAGCTCGACCACGGGCGAGAGTGTGGACAGCCGACGGCGATCCGTCAGGGGTTCGAACGGATCGCCCGCGGCGGACTGGTCCGGGTCAGGCCATGACCTCGCCGAGCACCTCGTCGACCCAGGCCGGCACCAGCACGCCGGCCGGGCCGTGGCGGGCCTCGTCGAAGAACGCGCTGCCCTCGCTGGGGACCAGGTTGAGCTCGAGGGTGCGGGCGCCGTGCCGGGCAGCGAAGGTGACGAACCCGGCCGCGGGGTAGACCGCGCCGGAAGTGCCGATGGACACGAAGAGGTCGGCCCGCTGGAGGTGGACCAGGATCTCGTCCATCCCGTAGGGCACCTCGCCGAACCAGACGACGTCGGGGCGCAGCTCGGTCAGACCACAGCCGGGGCAGCCGGGGAAGTCGACGAGCGGGCCGTCCCACGCGACCCGGGACCCGCAGGCCCGGCACAGCGCGGAGCGCAGCTCGCCGTGCATGTGGTGGACGTGCTGGGAGCCGCCGCGCTCGTGGAGGTCGTCGATGTTCTGGGTGACGAGGAACAGGTCGTCGCCGAGGGCGCGCTCGAGCCGGCCGAGCGCCTCGTGGGCCGGGTTGGGCGCGACGTGGGCGAGCGCGGCCCGGCGGGCGTCGTAGAACTCCTGCACCAGCTGCGGCTGGGCGTCGTAGGCCTCGGGCGTGGCGACGTCCTCGACGCGGTGGCCCTCCCAGAGGCCGTCGGCGTCACGGAAGGTCGGCACCCCGCTCTCGGCGGAGATGCCGGCACCGGTCAGGACGACGACGCGCACCGGGCCACTGTCCCAGATCGGGTCAGGCGCGGGTGAGCACGGTCACCAGGTAGCCGTGGTCGAGCGTCCACGGGTCCCCGGCCCAGGTGCCGTGGCGGGCCTGCTCCACCAGCCCGGCGGCGGTCCACGCCGCCTCGACGTCGGCCAGCGGCGTGACCGGGCAGCCCTCGGGCAGGTGGTCGACGTCGAGCCCCATCGAGACCACGAGCAGGCCTCCGTCGCCCAGGTGGGCGGCCAGGGCGGCCAGCACCGCGGGCAGGGTGCCGGGCTCGACGAGCGGCAGCACGTTGCCGACCGCGAGCACGAGGTCGTGCGCCGCGCCGAGGTCGAGGCCGGCCAGGTCAGCGAGGTCGGCGACCCTCCAGTCCAGGTCGGGCGCGTCGGCCCGCGCCACCGCGACCATCGAGGCGTCGGCGTCGACCCCCACGACGTCGTATCCCTGCTCGGCCAGGCGGCGGGCGACCCGGCCCGTGCCGCAGCCGGCGTCGAGGACCCGGGCGGGCGGCGGACGGAGGGCCGCCACGGCGTCGGCCTCGCCGTGGACGTCGTCCCCCTCGGCGGCCAGGGCCCGGAACCGCTCGGCGTACGCCGCGGCGTAGTCGTCGCCGTGCCGCGCCCGGGCGACGTCCTCCCAGCGGGTCACGGCGCTGTCGGGGTGGGGGTGGGGGTCGGGGTCGGCCGCGGCGTGGGGCTCGTGACGCCCTGGTAGCCGCCGCGGGAGAAGCGGGTGGTGGGGCGCTCGGCGCGCGGGCCGCCGACCCCGACGACGCAGGAACGGCTGCCGCGCTGCTGCACGAACACCCGGAAGGCGCGCTCCTCGCCGTCGAGCTCGGGCGACTCGGGGTCGACCCGGAGCACGAAGGACCCCTCCGGCCCGCTGTCGACGTCCTCCACGCCGGCCTCGACCGCGGGCAGGTCCTCGCCGCTGAGGGACTGCCAGCGGACGACGGTGGACTCGACGGCCTGGCGGTAGAGGTCGATCGGTGCCTCGCAGAGCAGGGCGGTGCCGCCAGAGATGTCGAGGGACTCGGCGACGTCCACGGCCTGGTCGGCGACCTCGCGGACCGTGGTCGCCTCGCCCGGCTCGTCGTCGGGGTCGACGACCACCCGGAGGACCGCGACCGCGGCCAGGGCCGCCATCACGACCCCCACGACCGCCCACGGCGCGATCGTGAGCAGCCGGCGTCGTCGACCGCCCTCACCTGCGGACATGCCGTCCAGTGTCCCAGGCCGCCCCAGCCCCCCGGCAGCCCGGCTCGTCGACCGCGGTGGGTGGCCTCGAGACAGGCGCCAGGGCGCCTTCCTCGACCACCGTGTGGTCCCGCCGCGGCGCGCTGAGGTGCGAGGAGCGCCCGCGCGCGCTCCGCTCGCGCCTCAGCCACCGCGGGGGGTGGTCCCGGAGCGGCGCGAGGGGTGGTTGCGTGCGCAGATGGTCTCGGTGGGGCGGCGTGCGGTGGTGCGCGGTGGGCTGGCGGGTCTGGCGGCCGCGACCCTCGGTCCCGGGCTGGCCGGGTGCGCCGGCCTGACCGAGCGCGTCTCGAGCACCCGCCGGGGCGACCGCGACCGGCTGACCGTGCAGGTCTACGGCACCGACACCGAGACCGGCGTCTACGACCGGCTGGCCCGGCAGTTCGCGCAGGACCGCGGGGTCAGCGTCGACCTCACGGTGGTGCCGTTCTCCGACTTCGCGACCGGCATCGACGCGGGTCTGCTCTCCGGCACCGCGCCCGACGTGTTCCGGGTCGACTACCCGACGATGGGCCTGTACGCCAGCACCGGCCAGCTGCTCGACGTCACCGACCCCCTGGCCGACCTGACCGCCGACCTGCGGCCGGCGTTCGTCGGCGCGGTCTCCTTCGAGGACCGCGTGTACGGCGTCCCGCAGCACGTCGACACGACCGCGCTCGTCTACCGGCCCGACGTCCTGCGCGACGCCGGGGTCACCGCGGTGCCCGACCGGCCCGAGGACGCGTGGACCTGGGAGGAGTTCGGCGAGGTCGCCGACCGGCTCCGCGACGGCGCCCCCGACGGGTTCAGCCCGTTCGCGGTCAACTGGCAGTCGGCGGGAGCGTTCCGCTGGCTGACCTGGTTGTTCATGGCCGGGGGCCACCTGTACGACGAGGCGCGCACCTCCTGCGTCATCGAGGGCGAGGCCGGCACGCGGGCGCTGGACTTCACCCGGTCGTTCTTCGAGCGCGGGTGGGTGCCGGGCACGACGTCGACCAAGTCGGCCACGTTCCCCGACGCCCAGTTCACCGCCGGCCGCCTGGCCATGCTGTTCGCGGGCAACTTCCTGGTGCCGGCGTTCGCGGAGACCATCGGCGACCGGTTCGACTACGCCGTCACCTACCAGCCCCGCGACGAGCGCCGCGCCACCGAGCTCGGCGGCAACGCGGTGGTGGCGACCAAGGACGCGGTCAACCCCGAGCTGGCGGCGGAGTTCCTGGCCTACCTCGGCTCCCCCGACGCGATGGCGGAGTTCTGCGCCGAGTCGGTGCTGCTGCCGACCCGCGAGTCGCTGGCCGACCGCCGTCTCGACTTCTCCGTCGGCGGCGACCTGATGCCGGTCTACGCCGACCAGATCACCACCATCGAGGACCGCGACGTGGCCGACGTGACCACCCCGACCTTCGCCGAGACCAACGTCGACCTGGCCAACGAGCTCGAGCAGACCTTCCTCGGGGGCCGCGCCACCGACGCCACCCTGCGCGCCCTGGCCGAGAAGGTCGACGCCGCGGCCGCCCTCAACGACGGGACCGGCGCGTGACCGCCGTCGACGAGCGCCCCGCCGCGCCACCGCCCGAGCCGCCCGAGCCCCGGCGTACGCCGCCCGCCCGGCGCGTGCGGGGCGACGGCCGCGCGGCGTGGGCCCTGCTCGCGCCCAACCTGCTGCTCATCGTGCTGTTCCTGCTCGGGCCGCTCGTCTGGGCCTTCCTCATGGCCTTCCAGGACAAGCGGTCCTTCGGGCCGGGCCGCTGGAGCGGGCTCGACAACCTGCAGCGGCTGCTCGGCGACGACGTCTTCTGGCGAGCCGTGCTCAACACCGCGATCTTCACCGTGGCCACGGTGCCGGTGGGCGTGCTGCTCGGGCTCGGGCTGGCGCTGCTGATGGACAAGGCGCTGCCCGGTCGCGGCCTGTTCCGGACGGTCGTCTACCTGCCGATCGTCGTCAGCACGCTCGTGGTCTCGCTCATCGGGCTGCTGCTCTTCGACGAGTCGGTCGGCATCATCAACGGCCTCCTGCGCGACCTGGGCCTGGGCGAGGTGGCCTGGCAGTCCGACGGCGCGCTGGCCATGGCCTCGGTGGTCGTGATGACCCTGTGGTCGCGCACCGGCTTCTCGATGGTCGTCTACATCGCCGCCCTGCAGGACGTCGACCCGCAGACCGTCGAGGCCGCCCGCGTCGACGGCGCCGGCCGCTGGGCGGTGGTGCGCCACGTGGTGGTGCCGCAGCTGCGGCCGACGACGTTCTTCTTGGTCGTCATCAACCTGATCTGGTCCTTCCAGGTCTTCGACGTGGTCTACGTGATGACCAACGGCGGCCCGGGCTACTCCACGACGATGGTCGTCACCTACGCCTACGACGAGGGCTTCGGCCCGGCCCGCAACTTCGGGTACGGCGCCACGGTCGGGATCGTCTTGTTCGTGCTCACCGCTGCGGTCACCCTGCTGCAGCTGCGCCGCAACGCGCGCCAGGAGGACTGACCCGTGAGCAAGCCCGTCCGCGTCGCCGTCTGCCTGCTGGTCACCGTGGTCTTCGCGCTGCCGCTCGTGGCGATGGTGGTCATCGCCTTCACCCCGCGCGAGGCGATCCTCGACGACGGCGCGAGCCTGTGGACCGACGACTGGACGCTGGAGAACTTCCGCGGGCTGTTCGACCAGTTCCCGGTGGCCCGGTGGTTCGGCAACGCCCTCGTCGTGGCCTCCCTGACCACCCTGCTCTCGGTCGTGGTCAACCTGCTCGCGGGCTACGCCCTGGCCACGCTGCGCTTCCGCGGCCGCGGGCTGGTGCTGGGCCTGGTGCTGGCCACGCTGCTGGTGCCGACCCAGGTGATCATGATCCCGCAGTTCGAGCTCGTCGCGCGGCTCGGGCTGGTCGGCTTCTTCTGGGCCGTCGTCCTGCCCTCGGCGGCGACCGCGCTGGGCGTCTTCCTGGCCCGCCAGTTCTTCGTCGGGTTCCCGACCGAGCTGCTCGACGCCGCCCGCGTCGACGGCTGCTCGACGCTGACGACGTTCGTGCGGGTCGTGCTGCCCAACGCCCGGCCGCTGGTCGCGGTGATGACGCTGCTGGCGTTCATGACGCAGTGGAACGACTTCCTCTGGCCGCTCATCACGCTCCGCGACCCCGACCTGTACACCCTGCCCGTGGCGATGCGGCTGCTGCAGAACGCCTACGACAACGACTACGGCGGCATCATGGCCATGGCGCTGCTCTCCAGCCTGCCCCTGCTGGTCATGTTCGTGGTCCTGCAGCGGTGGTTCGTCGCCGGCATCACCCGCTCCGGCATCAAGTGAGCAGCTGACCAGCAGCCCCGAGGGGTGAGTCCAGGGCCGGAGGGCGGTCCTACCGTCGGCCGGTGAGCTTGTTCCACGCGCTGGTGCGCACCAAGGACGTCGACACCGTCATCCACCAGAACGACGAGGCCCCGGACGGCCACGGTGACGGCGAGGACGGTGGCTCGGGCGGGCTCCGCAAGAACCTCTCGGCGCGCGACCTGATGGGCTTCGGCGTCGGCATCGTGATCGGCACCGGCATCTTCACCCTCACCGGCGTCGAGGCCAAGAACCACGCCGGACCGGCCATCGTGGTCTCGTTCCTCATCGCCGGCGTCGTGAGCATGCTCGCCGCCCTCTGCTACGCCGAGCTGGCCGCCGCGGTGCCGACCGCCGGGTCCTCCTACACCTACGCCTACACGACGATCGGCGAGATCTTCGCCTGGATCATCGCCTGGGACCTCGTGCTCGAGTTCGCCCTCGGCGCCGCCGTCGTCGCCCGCGGCTGGTCGGGCTACCTCGGCAGCGCCCTCGACCTGCCGACCGCGTTCTTCGGCGAGGACTCCACGGTCAACCTGGGCGCGGTGTTCATCGTGCTGGTGCTCGGGACCGTCGCCGCCGTGGGCATCCGCGAGTCCAAGCTGGTCACCAACGGCCTGGTCGTCGTCAAGGTCAGCATCTGCATCTTCGTCATCGTGGCCGGCGCGTTCTTCGTCAAGGCCAGCAACCTCACGCCGTGGTTCCCGCCGTCCGAGCCGGTCTCCGGCGACGCGACCACCTCCGGCCTCGCCCAGCCGCTGTGGCAGTGGGTCTCGGGCGTCACCCCGTCGGCGTACGGCGTCGCGGGGGTCTTCGTGGCCGCGGCGGTCGTGTTCTTCGCCTACTCGGGGTTCGAGGCGGTCGCCAACCTCGGCGAGGAGACCGAGGACCCGGGCCGCGACATGCCCCGCGGCCTGATCGGCACCCTGGTCATCTGCACGCTGCTCTACCTCGCGGTCTGCTTCGTGCTCACGGGCATGGTCAACTTCAAGGACCTCGACGAGGGCGCCCCGATCTCCGAGGCGTTCAACAGCGTCGGGCTGGAGTGGGCGGGCGTGCTCATCGGCATCGCCGCCGTGGCCGGGCTGAGCTCGGTGATCCTCGTCGACATCGTCGCGATGGGCCGGATCGCCTTCGCGCTGTGCCGCGACGGCCTGCTGCCGAAGTCGGTCGGCGCCATCCACCCGCGCTTCCAGACGCCGTTCCGGGTCACCGTCGGCACCACCCTGGTCGTGGCCGTGATCGCGGCGTTCGTCCCGCTGGCCACCCTGGCCGAGATGGTCTCGATCGGCACGCTGTTCGCGTTCGTCGTCGTGGCCATCGCCGTGGCCGTGCTGCGCCGCACCAAGCCGCGGATGGAGCGGCCGTTCCGCACCCCGCAGGTGCCGCTGCTGCCGATCGTCTCCGCGGTGTGCTGCGTCGGCCTGATGTCGAGCCTGGCCGTGGAGACCTGGCTCCGGTTCCTGGTGTGGCTGGTCATCGGCCTCGCCGTGTACGCCGGCTACGGCTACCGCCACTCCCGCCTCGGCCGGGGCGCCACCGGCAAGACCGGCACCCCGGCCTGACGCAGCCTCACCAGGAGGACTTCTGGATCCCTGGCAGCTCGCCGCGGTGGGCGAGGGTGCGCAGGTTGATGCGCGAGAGGCCGACCTTGCCGACGTAGCCGCGGGGGCGGCCGTCGACCTGGTCGCGGTTGCGCACCCGCACCGGGCTGGCGTCGCGCGGGAGCCGCGACAGCGCACGCACTGCTGCCTCGCGCTCCTCGACCGACCCCGCGGTGCGGACGGCCTCCTTCAGGGCGGCCCGTCGCTCGGCGTACCGCGCGACGACGGCCTTGCGGCGCTCGTTGGCCACCACCTTGGACTTCTTGGCCATGCCTAGCGCTCCTCGCGGAATTCGACGTGCCGGCGCACGCGGGGGTCGTACTTGCGCAGCACGACCCGGTCGGGCGTCGTGCGCCGGTTCTTGGTGCTGACGTAGGTGTAGCCGGTGCCCGCGGTGGAGCGGAGCTTGATCTTGGGTCGGACGTCACTGCTGCGGCTCACCGGAGCTCGCCCCGGGCGCGCAGGTCGGCCACGACGGCCTCGATGCCGCGCTGGTCGACGGTCTTGATGCCGCGGGCGCTGAGCCGCAGCGTGACGTGCCGGCCGAGGCTGGGCACCCAGTAGCGCTTGGACTGCACGTTGACGTCGAACCGCCGGCGGGTGCGCCGGTGGCTGTGCGAGACGTTGTTGCCGAACATCGGCTGCTTGCCGGTCACCTGGCAGGTGCGGGCCACGGGCCCTCCTCTCCTCGTCCCGGCGCCTCAGCCCTGGCGGGCCTTGAGGCGCGGGTTCTGCTTGTTGATGACATAGGTGCGGCCGCGACGGCGCACCACCTGCGAGCCCGGCTGCTTCTTGAGCGAGCGGAGCGAGTTGCGGACCTTCACCGGCTGCTCCCGTAGGGCAGGAGGGCCATCTCGCGGGCGTTCTTGACCGCGCGCGTCACCAGCCGCTGCTGCTGCGGGGTGATGCCGGTGATCCGGCGGGAGCGGATCTTGCCGCGGTCGGAGACGAACGTGCGGAGCAGGTCGACGTCCTTGTAGTCGACCGACCGCACGGTCGGTCCGAGCAGCGGCTTCCGGGTACGACGCCCGGTCGGCGCCCGGCCCTTCACCGACGGGCCCCGGTCGCGGGGTCGACGTACCCCCGCTGGACGGCGCGCACCAGGGCGCGCGGGACGTGGTGGGTCTCGCCGGCGACGACGACGGGCACGAGGTCGGCGGGGGTCGCCTTCCACTGCGCGCGGCGGTGGCGGGTGTTGCTGCGGGAGGTCCGGCGCTTGGGCACGGCCATGGGTGGGTCCTCTCTCGGGACGGTGGGACGGGGGTGTGCGGGAGGTCAGGCGGCGCCGCAGATGTCGCCGAGCCACGGCTCGAGGCCGTCCTCGAGCACGCGCCAGGCGGCGCGGCCGCGTGCGGCCTCGACGGGGGTGAGCAGGAGGTCCTCGAAGCCCGGGGCGAGCTCAGGCGGCACCGGCCCGAGGCCGGTGACGACGAGGCGGGTCGACGGCCGCTGGCGGCCCCAGTCACGGTGGCTGCCGATGCTCAGGTGGCCGCCGGCGCCGCTCCACTCCTGCAGGACGCCGGAGCGGGTCGGCACCCAGAAGCAGCCACGGGAACGGTGGAGCCCGCCCCCGAGGACCTCGATGCCGTCCATCAGCCGATCGGGGTGGAAGGCGCGCTCGGAGGTGAGCACGACCCGCCAGGCGGGGCCGGCCAGCGGCTCGACGGGCGTCTCGGCGGTGGGCAGGCGCCACTCGCCGGCCCGGCGGTGCTCGTGCCGCCCGGCGGCGACCTCGACGGCGTCGAGGCGGTGGACGCCGTGGACGACCCGGGCGTCGGGGCGGGCCAGGGCGCGCACGAGCGCGGTGGCGTCGGCCTCGGGCTCGCCGTCGACGAGCACCCAGTCGGCGGCCTCGACCTGGGCGCAGGCCGCCTCGCCGACCCCGCGCTCATCGTCGTCGCTGGTGTGCCGGCCGCGGTCGGCGAGCCGGTCGTCGCCGAGGAGGTCGTCGACGGTGCGCTCGCCCGAGACCACGGCGACGACCGCGCTGAGCCGGAGCCGGCGGGCCAGGCGCGGGTCACGGCTGAGGACGTGACGCAGCTGGTCGGCCTCGGCGGCGACGGGCAGGCAGAGCACGATGGCGCGCCACCGGTCGTCGGCAGCCAGCTGCTCCAACACGGGCAGCACGTCCTCGCGGAGCGCGCAGCCGACGCAAGCGTGGGCCAGGTCGGTCTCGACCCGCGCGACCAGGCCGGTCGCGTCGCTGACGACCCGGGTGAGCACCTGGGTCACCGGGTCGATGTGGTGGCGCACCGCGACCGCGCCGGGCAGGTCCAGCGTCAGGCCGAGCATGGCGACGTCCAGGGCCTCGGGGTCGACGCCGGTGAGCACGACGACGGGCTTCCTCATCGTCCGTACCTCCGCCGGAACGCCTCCACGCGCCCCTCGGTGTCGAGCTCGCGCGCGGTGCCGGTCCAGAACGGGTGGCTGGCGCTGCTCACGTCGACGTCGACGAGCGGGTACGTCGTCCCGTCGACCTCGATCGTCGGCCCCTGGTCGCGGGACCGGCCGGCGAGGGTCGAGCCGACGACGACCACCGTCCCGGTCCCACGGTCGCGGAACGCCACCGGCCCGTACTCCGGGTGGATGCCTGCCTGCACTGCGCCTCCCTGTCCTCGGTTCTTGTCGAGAATGATTCTCAGTGCGAGGAAGGTAGCAGGCAGACCGGGACCGGAAAAGCGGACGGGCCCCACGCCGAGGCGTGGGGCCCATCAGTCAGGCCGCGCGGAGCGCGGCACGTCGGCCGGCGGCCGGTACGGCTCGTGGCCGACGGCGAAGCCCGGGCTGGCGGAGCCGCACCCACGCCGCCGGCGACGGCCGGGATCCGACCGTCCGGCCGACAATCCAGGCAAGCCGGGATCCGACCGTCCGGCCAACGGTTCAGGCCGACAACCAGGGCCGCGCGGAGCGCGGCACGTCGGCCGGCGGTCGGTATGGCTCCTGGCCGGCGTCGAAGCCCGAGCCGGCGGAGCCAGACCGAGTCCGCCGACGCCGGCCGGGATCCGACCGTCCGGCCGACAATTCAGGCAGCGTGCTTGCAGGTCGCGCAGTCGCAGTCGGCGCAGACGCACGAGGAGCAGGGCTCGCCGCCGCAGTGCGCGCACGAGCAGGTGGCGTGGTTGCAGGTCGAGCAGGTGCACGACGTGCAGGTGCAGGTGGCGCAGCTGTCGCTGCAGTCGGCGCACTCGCACTTCGTGCACTCGTCGTAGTGGCCGTCGTGCTCGTGGTGCACGTGTCCGTCGTGCAGGTAGTCCACGTGGTTCTCGTGGACCACGGCGACGTGGCCGCAGCCGGGGCCGTGGGTGTGGGCGTGCTTCTCGGCGGTCTGGTGGTCGGTCGTGACGGTCATCCGGAGTGCTCCTGGGTGTGGGTGAAGGCGTCGAGGAACACGTGGGCCACGTGCTCGTCGATCAGGGCGTAGGTCGTCCTGCGGCCGGCGCGCGAGGCTGTGACGAGACGAGCGGTGCGCAGCACCCGCAGGTGCTGGCTCATCAAGGGCTGACTGACGCCGAGCTCCTCCGCGAGCTCGGTGACCGACCAGGGTCGTTCGGTCAGCCGGTGCACCACAGCGGCACGGACCGGCGAGGCCAGGGCGGCGAAGAGCTCCGAGACGCCGGAGTAGTCCTCCGTCGACCCCGCGCCGTCCATGCAGACATGGTGATATGCGCACGTACGCATGTCAAAGTCACGACGCCGCACCGGACCGACCTGCTATGTTGTTGAGAACCATTCTCGACTCTGGAGGGCTGCCGTGCCACCCGTCCCGACCCCGCCCGACCGGCTGCTGGTGGTCGTGCAGTGCACCGGGCAGCGCTGCCGGGCGCTGACCGACCTGCGCGACCCCCACCGGCCGGCCTGCGACCCGGCCCTCGCGGCGGCGGTCCGCTCCCGTCCGCGCTCGGTGCTCGTCACCACCAGCTGCCTGGGGCCCTGCCACCGCGGCGCCGTCGCCGCCGTCGGGTGGGGCGACCGGGCCGGGAGCCGGGTGTCGTGGACCGAGCCCGCGGTGCTCGTCGAGCGCGTCGAGGAGCCGGCCCGCATGCGCGCCACCGCCGACTGGATCCGCAGCGGCGCCGCCCCCGACCGCGGGTGCCTCGAGACCGCGCTCGGCTCCCCCACGGGGCGGTAACGTCGGTCGACGTGAGCGACGAGCCCGAGGTCAGCGTGAGCCGCAACCCTGCGGAGAGCCGGTTCGAGATCCACGTGGACGGCGAGCTCGCCGGCCTGGCGGCGTACCAGGAGGCCCCGGGGATGCTCGTGATGACCCACACCGAGGTCCGCCCGGAGATGGAGGGCCGCGGCCTGGCCGGGATCCTGGTGCGGCACGCCCTCGACGAGGTCCGCGCCGAGGGCCTGAAGGTCCTGCCGACCTGCCCCTACGTGCAGGCCTTCCTGCACAAGCACCCGGACTACGCCGACCTCGACTACCGCAGCTGAGCCTCAGCCTGACCCGAGGGTGAGCAGGTCGCGGTGCAGCTCGGCGAGCAGCACCGGGGGCAGCGATCCGAGCGTGACGGGTCCGTCGGGCCCGGCGAGCAGCAACGGACCGAGCTCGACCGTGGCCGACCAGTCACCGACCCACGAGCCGCCGCGCACCGCGAGCACGGCGCCGACGCCGTCGCCCAGCTCCCGGGCGTACGCCGCCACGACGCCGCCGTCGCCCACGAGGCGACGGAAGCCGAGCCGCTCGGCGAGCCGGTGCAGCCCGCCGGCGGACACCTCGGTGCCGGCGACGTCGGTCAGGCCGGTCGCCTCGGGGTCGTGGGCCGGGAGCGGCTCGCCGAGCTGGGTGAACGGGACGACGGCCTCGTAGTCGGCCAGGTGGGAGCGCCACGCCTCGACGAGGTCGGGCGGCAGCAGCACGTCGTGGGCGAGCCGGACGAGGTCGCCGGCCGCGGCGTGCGGGTCGAGGTCGACCGGCTCGTCGTCCACGTCGGTGAGGCTGCCGTCGTCGAGGGGGCGGAAGCTGGTCGCCGGGTCGCCGACCCACCACACCAGCCCGGCGGCGAGGCGACCGAGCACGGGGTGGCCGGCGACGTCGGTGTGCCAGTCGGCGACGGTCCAGCCGCGCTGGGTGGCCATCGCCTGCCGCAGCCGCGCGGCCTGCGACCGGGCCGCGGCGCCGACGGTCTTCTTCGCCGCGGCCAGGACGGCCTTGGCCTCCCGGACCCGCCCGGCGTCGTCGGCGGCCCGGGCCGGCGGCAGCGAGGTGCGCTCGGCGCCGCCCTCGTCGGGCACGACCCGCACGGTCAGGTCGGGCTGGAGGACCGCGGTGAACCCGCGGGGACCGTAGTCGAGCCGCAGCCGCCCGGTCGCGTCGAACCCGCCCGTCGGGGCGCCGCGGTCGCCCACCTGCTCGGCGGTCCAGCCGCGGCGCTCGGCGACGTCGTCGACCGCGGCGATGGCGGCCGTGCGGACGCTGGTGACCGGCGCGCCCTCGGCGGCCTCGACCAGCACCTCGAGCGCCAGCGGCTGCTCGGCCCGGGCGAGCAGCGCCAGCAGGGCCGCGGCCTGGGCGGGCTGGGCCTTGGCGCGGGTGCGCACGTGGTCGGCGGCCAGGCCGACCACCTCGTCGTCGTCACCGGGGACCACGACGGCCACGACCCAGCGGGCTGCGCCCGGTGCCCCGGCGGACAGCCAACCGTGGAGCAGGAACCGACCCAGCTCGGTCCGGCCACCGGGCTCGACGGCGGCGAGCAGGGTGCGCAGCACCGCGCCGGGCGCGGTCGACCGGGCCCGCACCGCCTGCTGCACCCAGGAGCGGACGGTCGCCCGCGGCACCTCGGCGCCCGTGTCGCTCCAGGTCAGCACGGGCAGCGCGTCGACGTCGAGCCAGGCCAGGGCGGCCGGCAGCGCGCGGCCGGCGGCGCGCGCGGCGGCCGCGTCGAGACGCGGCCGGTCGAGGTGGTCCACCGGCCTCTCGCCGTACGACGCCAGGGCGTCGAGCACGGCCGAGAGCACCGTCTCCTCCCGCTCGACGCGGGCCAGCCGCGCCAGGGCGGCGACGACCTCGTCGCGGTCGGCGCCCGTGGTGGGCTCGGCGGCCAGCGCCCGGGCCGCGGCCTCGCGGGTCGGCGCGTGGTGGGCGGCGAGGCCCTCGAGCGGCGTCACCCCAGCGTCACTCGAGGACGCGGTAGCCGCGCTCGCGGAGCCGGCCGACCACCAGGGCGGCGTGCTGCTCGCCGCGGGTCTCGAGCTGCAGGTGCACGTCGACCTCGTCGAGGTTGAGCGAGGGCGAGATGCGCTCGTGGGCGACCTCGAGCACGTTGGCCCCGCTCTCGCCGACCTCGGCCAGCAGCCGGGCGAGCCCGCCCGGCTGGTCGGGGATGTTGACGTGCAGGTTGAGGTAGCGCCCGGCCGCGGCCATGCCGTGCTGGATGACCTTGCCGAGCAGGATCGGGTCGATGTTGCCGCCGGAGAGCACCGCGACGGCCGGCGTGCGGTAGGCCGTCGGCCGGGCCAGGAGCGCGGCCACGGCGGCGGCCCCGGCGGGCTCGACGACCATCTTGGCCCGCTCCACGAGGGCCAGCAGGGCCCGCGACATCTCCTCCTCGGTGACGGTCACGACCTCGTCGACGTGGTCGCGCACCGCGGCGAAGGTGAGCTCACCGGGCAGGCCGACCGCGATGCCGTCGGCCATCGTCTTCATCTCGGCCAGCGGGGTCGGCGCCCCGGCGGTCAGGGACCCGGGGTAGGCGGCGGCCCCCTTGGCCTGCACGCCGATGACGCTGACCTCGGGCTTGAGCGCCTTGACGGCCAGGGCGACCCCGGCCAGCAGGCCTCCGCCGCCGGTGGGCACGACGACCGTCTCGACGTCGGGCACCTGCTCGAGGAGCTCGAGGCCCGCGGTGCCCTGGCCCGCCACCACGTCGGCGTGGTCGAAGGGGTGGATGAGCACCGCGCCCGTGCGGTCGGCGAACTCCTGCGCCGCGACCAGGCACTGCTCGAGGTAGCCGCGCACGAAGACCACGTCGGCGCCGTACCCGCGGGTGGCCTTCTCCTTGGGGATGGGCGCGCCCTCGGGCATGAACACCGTCGCCGGGATGCCGAGCTGCTGGGCGGCCAGGGCGACCCCCTGGGCGTGGTTGCCGGCCGAGGCGGCCACGACGCCGCGCGCCCGCTCCTCGGGGGCGAGGCGCGCGATGCGCACGTAGGCGCCGCGGGCCTTGAAGGACCCGGTGCGCTGGAGGTTCTCGCACTTCAGGTGCACCGGGCCGCCGACGACCGCTGAGAGCCAGCGCGACTCCTCCATCGGGGTCTCGATGGCGACGCCGCGCAGCAGCTCGCGCGCGGCCCGGATCTCGGCCAGGCCGACGGGCCCGACGCGGGCGCCGCCGGTCTCGGGGTCAGTGGTCCTCACGCGTCACCTCCGTCACCGGCACCTTCGCACGCTGCTCGGCGTAGTCGTCGTGGAGCTCCTCGTCGGGTGGGTTCTCGGGCTCGGTGTGGGAGGCGAGGTGGACCGCGACGGCGTTGACCACGGCCGCGAGGGGGACGGCGATCAGCGCGCCCGTCACGCCCGCGAGCACGATGCCGGTGCCGATGGCCACGATCACCCCGAGCGGGTGGATGGAGACCCAGCGGCCCATGAGGAACGGTTGCAGGACGTGCGACTCGATCTGCTGGACCACCACGACCACGAGCAGCATCAGCAGCGCCACCACCGGGCCCTCGGCCACCAGGGCCACCAGCACCGCGACGCCCCCGGCCACGAAGGCGCCCACGAGCGGCACGAACGCCCCGAGGAAGACGACCACGCCGATGGGGAAGACGAACGGCACGCCCAGGGCGAGGGCGCCGATCATCACCCCGACCGCGTCGGTGGCGGCCACGATCACCGTGGCCCGGACGAACTGGGTCAGCGACGTCCAGGCGACCCGGCCCGAGCTGTCGACCCGCGCGCGGGCGGCGCGCGGCGCCAGGCGGACCAGCCACGACCAGATGCGCCGACCGTCGGCGAGGAAGAAGTAGGTGCCGAAGAGCACGATGAAGAGCCCGGCGAAGACGTTGGTGATCGTGGAGCCGACCTCGGTGATCCGGGAGGCGATGTTGCCCTCGGTCACGGTGTCGTTGAGCGCGGTCTGGGCCCGCTCGATCACGTCGTTGATCTGGCTGTCGCTCGCGTGGAGCGGGCCCTCCTTCAGCCACCGGCGGATCTCGCCGAGGCCGTCGGCCGTCGAGCTGGCCAGGTCGGTGAACCCGGCCGCGATCTGCTGGGTGGCCAGGGTGAGCAGGCCGGCGATGGCGGCGAAGGTGAGCACCACGGTGACCAGCGACGCCGGCCCCCGCGGCAGCCCGAGACGGGTGAGGACGCGCACCAGCGGGCTCACCAGCGCCGCGAGGAGCAGCGCCACGGCCAGGGGCACGGTGATCTCGCGCAGCCGGTCGAGCGCCAGCACGATGACGTAGCCGGCGATCGCGATGACCAGGAAGCGCCAGGCCCACGCGGAGGCCAGGTCGACGCCGTACGGCACCTGGGCGGGGCGGAAGTCGGAGGTGCCGCTGGTGACCGGGGCCGGCTCGGCCCGGCGCTCGTCGCGCATCGAGGCCCAGTGCTGGACGATGCGCGCGGTGATGCGCTCCTCACGCGCGGCGTCCTCGAGGTCCTGGCCGATGCGACGGCGGCGGATGCGGCGCCGGAGCTCGGGCTCGCCGGTGACCCCGTCCGGTTCGGATTTGCGGGGGGTCACCCCGTCAGCCTAAGCAGCCCACGGGCCAGCCCGCATGCCGCGCGGGGGTGACTGCCGGCGAGGAGGCCGACGGCGGCCAGCACGTGGTCGGCGTCGACCACGACACGGGCCTGCTCGGGCAGCTGCCACGCGCCGGGGACGGTGCCGAGGCTGCCGTCCAGCACCCGCGCCGCGACCCCGGGACGCCCGTGCCGCAGCACCCCGCCCGACGCGACGACCAGGCCGACGCCGCGCAGGTCGGTGCCGCTGCGCTCGACCACCCGACCCTCGGGGCCGACCACGACCCGCGAGCGCCCGGCGTGCCGGCGCAGCGCGAGGCCGATCGCGATCCGCGCGATGGCCTCGTCGTCGTCGAGGTCGGCCTCGCTCCCCGGCAGGTACGACGGCCGCTCGGCCCGGGCGCGCGCCGCGGCCCGCAGGTCGTCGCGCTCCCCGGCCTCGACGGTGGAGACCGCCGACCAGCGCATGCCGAGGTCACCCTCGACGGTGCGGGTGACGGCGGTGGGCGCGACGACGTCGCGGGCCAGCCCGGCGTCCTCGGGGTCGAGCTCCACGACGGAGTGCACGTCGGTCGTCGCGCCGCCGACGTCGACGACGACCACGTCGGCACCGGCTTCCCGGGCGAGGACCTCGACACCGGTGAGCACGACGTCGGGGGTGGCGCCGCGCACGAGGCGGACGAAGGCCGCTCCCCCGGCGCGGGCGCTGAGGCCCTTGCCGCCGATGACGTGGGAGAGGAACACCTCGCGGATCGCGGCCCGGGCGCCCTCGGGCCGGAGCACCCCGATGCGCGGCACCACGTTGTCGGTGACCACGTGGGGCAGGCCGTCCAGCCGCTCGACCACGGCCCCGGCGGCGTCGGCGTTGCCGGCGACCACGACCGGGCCGCGCCAGCCGCCGGCGACCAGCGCCGCGGCCGCGCCGGTGACGACGTCGGCGTTGCCGCCGTCGGTGCCGCCGGTCAGCAGCACCACGTCGGGCTCGGCCAGGTCGCCGGGGGCGATCAGGGCCCCGCCGGCGGCGGCGACCACGGCGACCACCTTCCCGCCGCTGGACAGCGCGACCCGGCGTCCGGCCTCGGCGGTCACGAGCTCCTCGTTGCCCACCACCGCGATGCGCAGCCCGCCGCCGGCGCTCGAGCAGGCCAGCACCGGCGCTCGGGCCGCGTCGAGGACGTCCAGGCAGGCGTCGACACCGTCGAGGACGTCGGTCTCGACGGTGGTGCGGTGCTCGGCCCGGCCGACCACCTCGCCGGAGCCGGTCTCGACCAGCGTGGCCTTGGTGAACGTCGACCCGACGTCGACGCAGACGACCCGGGGTCCGTCGGGCGGGGTCTCAGCCGAGGGCACGGTCGAGGTCGGCCAGCAGGTCGTCGGCCGTCTCGATGCCCACCGAGAGGCGCACCAGGTCGGCCGGCACCTCGAGGTCGGTGCCGGCGACGCTGGCGTGGGTCATCCGGCCCGGGTGCTCGATGAGCGACTCGACCCCGCCCAGCGACTCGCCGAGGGTGAAGACCTGCGCGCGCTCGCACGCGGCCAGCGCCTGCTGCTCGCCGCCGGCGACGCGGAAGGCCACCATGCCGCCGTACCGCTTCATCTGGCGGGAGGCGACCTCGTGGCCGGGGTGCTCGGGCAGGCCGGGGTAGAGCACCTGCGTCACCGCGGGGTGGCGGGTCAGGAACTCCACGACCTTCTCGGCGTTGTCGCAGTGGCGGTCCATCCGCACGCCGAGGGTCTTCAGGCCGCGGTGCGTCAGGAAGCAGTCGAACGGCCCCGGCACGGCACCGATCGAGTTCTGGTGGAAGGCGACCTGCTCGGCCAGCTCGAGGTCGCGCACCACGAGGGCGCCGCCGACGACGTCGGAGTGCCCGCCGACGTACTTGGTCGTCGAGTGCACGACGACGTCGGCGCCGAGGGTCAGCGGCTGCTGGAGGTACGGCGAGGCGAAGGTGTTGTCGACCACGAGCATCGCCCCGGCGTCGTGGGCCACCGCGGCCAGCGCCTCGATGTCACCCACGTTGAGCAGCGGGTTGGTGGGCGTCTCCAGCCACACCAGCCGGGTCGAGCCCGGGCGGATCGCGGCGCGGACGGCGTCGAGGTCGGTCAGGTCGACCGGCGTGTGCTCCAGGCCCCACGCCTTCTCGACCTTGTCGAAGAGGCGGAACGTGCCGCCGTAGGCGTCGTCGGGCAGGACCACGTGGTCACCGGGGCGGCAGGTGGCGCGGACCAGGGTGTCCTCGGCCGCCAGCCCGGAGGCCATGGCGAAGCCGCGCTCGCCGTCCTCGACCGCGGCCAGGGCGCCCTCGAGGGCGGTGCGGGTCGGGTTGGCCGACCGGCTGTACTCGTAGCCGCCCCGCAGCCCACCCACGCCGTCCTGCTTGTACGTCGACGTGGCGTAGATGGGCGGGATGACCGCCCCGGTCGTCGGGTCGGGCTCGTAGCCGGCGTGGATCGCACGCGTCTCGAAGCCGCCCTTGGCGGTGGTCTCGTGGGGCTGGTCGCTCACCGGGCGAGCCTACTCAGCCAGCGGCTGGGTGGGCCCGCCCGGGGAGCGGTGCCGAGGGGCTGTCGGCCGGCCGGTCAGTCCTGCTCGCGGCGGCGGCGGGCGCCGACCATGAGCAGCAGACCGGCCAGCAGGACACCAAGGCCCAGGAGCAGCTGCCAGACCTCGACCGTGGTGCCGGTGCCCGGGAGCGTGATGCCCGGACCGCTGCCGCCACCGCCGGGGTTGGTGCCCGGGTTGGTGCCCGGGTTGGTGCCCGGGCTGGTGCCGGGGTTGGTGCCCGGGCCGCCGTTGTCGCCGCCGAGGTCGAGGGTGACGGTGTCGTCGCCGCCGTCGACGACGTCGCCGCTCGGGCCGGTGGCGACGACGGTCGCGGAGTTGACGACCTCACCGTTCTCCACGTCGGCCGCGGTGATCGTGTACGGCGCCGAGACGCAGGTGACCGAGGCGCCCGGGACCAGGGTCCCACCCGGGCACCGGACGGCCACGCCCGCCGCCACCAGCATCGGGTCGTCGACCTCGACGTCGGTGAAGGGCACGGTGCCGGTGTTGGTCACGACGAACTCGTAGACGATGCCGTCGCCGACGTCGGTCCCGTTGCCGTCGCGGTCGATGACCCGGCGCACGTTCTTGTCGATCGCCAGGCCGGACTCACCCGGGGCTGCCGGGACCGGCGTGTTGGTCGTGTCGGACGGCGAGGTGACCGTGCCGCCGCCCGGCGCGGTGCCGGTGACGAGCGCGGTGTTGCTCACCGAGCCCGCCGTGACGTCGGCCGCGCTGATCGTGTACGTCGCGGTGCAGGTCGTCGTCGCGCCGGCCGCCAGGGTGGCGGTCGGGCAGGTGACGGCGACCAGCGGGTCGTCGACGGTGACCGAGGTCAGCGGGACGTCGCCGGTGTTGGTGACCACGAAGGTGTAGGCGATCGTGTCACCGGCGTCGACGCGTCCGTTGCCGTTGGTGTCGACCGGCGTGCCGGCCTGCTTGTCCACCGTCAGCGACGCGACCGGGGTGGTCCCCGCGATCGGCGTGGTCACCGTGTCGGTGTCCGTCACCGGAGCGCCGGTCGGCGGGTTGCCGGTGACCGAGCTCGGGTTGGTGACGAAGCCGGCGTCGACCTCGGCCTGGGTGATCACGTGCGTCGCGGTGCAGGTGGTGCTCGCACCCGGCGCCAGGGTCGTGGTCGGGCAGACCACCGTGGTGTCGGCGAGGCCGTCGGTGACGGTGATGCCGCTCAGGGTGGTGCTGCCGGTGTTGGTGACCACGAACTCGTAGGTGATCGTGTCGCCCGCGTCGACCACGCCGTTGCCGTTGGCGTCGACGATCGGGCCCGCGGTCTCCTCGAGGTCGATGGCCGGGCCGGTCGGCAGGACGGTCGTCACGCTGTCGTTGTCGGTGACCGTGGCGCCGCCCGGCGCCGTACCCGTCGCGGTGGAGGGGTTGGTCACCTGGCCGGCGTCGATGTCGGCCTGCGTCAGCGTGTAGACGACGGTGCAGGTGGTGCTCGCACCCGGGGCCAGCGTGGTGGTCGGGCAGACCACCGTGCCGGGCAGGCCGTCGGTCACGCCGACGCCGGTCAGCGTCGTGCCACCGGTGTTGGTCACCTCGAAGCTGTAGGTGATCGTGTCACCGGCGTCGATGCGGCCGTTGCCGTTGGCGTCGAACGGCGGCTGGGCCGTCTCGACCAGGCTGATCGACGGCGTGTCCGCGATGGGCGTCGTCACCGAGTCGGTGTCCGTGACCGTCGCGCCACCCGGGCCGGTGCCCGTGGCGGTGCTCGGGTTGGTCACGAAGCCGGCGTCGACCTCGGCCTGGGTGATCGTGTGCGTCGCGGTGCAGGTGAAGCTCGCACCCGGCGCCAGGACCGTGCCCGGGCAGACCACCGTGGTGTCGGCGAGGCCGTCGGTCACGACGACGCCGGTCAGGGTCGTGCCACCGGTGTTGGTGACCACGAACTCGTAGCGGATCGTGTCGCCGGCGTCGATGCGGCCGTTGCCGTTGGCGTCGACCGGGGCGTCCGCGGACTCCTCGAGGGAGATGGCGGGCGTCGAGGTCAGCGGGACGGTGACCGAACCGGTGTCGGTGACGGTGCCGCCCCCGGTCGCCGTGCCCGTCGCGGTGACGGGGTCGGTGACCTGGCCGGCGTCGATGTCGCCCTGGGTGATCGTGTAGACGACCGTGCAGGTCGCCGTGGCACCCGGAGCCAGCGTGGTCGGCGTGCAGACCACACCACCCGGCAGACCGTCCGTCGCACCGACGTTGGTCAGCGTCGTCGAGCCGGTGTTGGTGATCTCGTAGGTGAACGTGATCTGGTCACCGGCGTTGATCGTGCCCGACCCGTTGGTGTCGGTCGGCGGACCGGCCGTGACGACCAGCTCGATGGCGGGCGCCGCGGTCAGTGACGTCGTCACCGAGTCGGTGTCGGTCACGTCGGCCCCGGTCGGCGGGGTGCCGACCACGGTCGAGCCGTTGATGACCTGGCCCGCGTCGACGTCGGCCTGGGTGATCGTGTGCGTCGCGGTGCAGGTGAAGCTCGCACCCGGCGCCAGGACCGTGCCCGGGCACACCACGGTGGTGTCGCCCAGCGTGTCCGTGACGGTCACGCCGGTCAGCGTGGTGCCGCCGGTGTTGGTGACCACGAACTCGTAGTCGATCGTGTCGCCGGCGTCGATGCGGCCGTTGCCGTTGAAGTCGAACGGCGCAGCAGCCGACTCGTCCAGGTCGATGGACGGAGTTGCGGTCAGCGGGACCGTGATCGTGTCGTTGTCGGAGACCACGGCACCACCCGGAGCCGTGCCCGAACCCGTCACCGGGTTGGTCACCTGGCCGGCGTCGATGTCGCCCTGGGTGATCGTGTACACGACCGTGCAGGTCGCCGTCGCACCCGGGAGCAGCGTGGTCGGCGTGCAGACCACACCACCCGGCAGGCCGTCCGTCGCACCCACGTTGGTCAGTGTCGTCGAGCCCGTGTTGGTGATCTCGTAGGTGAACGTGACCTGGTCACCGGCGTTGATCGTGCCTGACCCGTTGGTGTCGGTCGGCGGCCCGGCCGTCACCACGGTGCTCACCGACGGAGCCGCGTCCAGCGGGGTCGTGACGGTGTCGGTGTCGGTCACGTCGGCCCCGGTCGGCGGGGTGCCGACCACGGTCGAGCCGTTGGTGACCTGGCCCGCGTCGACGTCGGCCTGGGTGATCGTGTGCGTCGCGGTGCAGGTGAAGCTCGCACCCGGCGCCAGCGTCGTCGCGGGGCAGACCACGGTGGTGTCTCCGAGGGTGTCGGTGACCCGGACGTTGGTCAGCGTCACGCCGCCGGTGTTGGTGACCACGAACTCGTAGTCGATCGTGTCGCCGGCGTCGATGCGGCCGTTGCCGTTGAAGTCGAACGGCGCAGCAGCGGTCTCGTCGATCGTGATCGACGGAGTCGCGGCCAGCGGGACCGTGATCGTGTCGTTGTCGGAGACCACGGCACCACCCGGAGCCGTGCCCGAACCCGTCACCGGGTTGGTCACCTGGCCGGCGTCGATGTCGCCCTGGGTGATCGTGTAGACGACCGTGCAGGTCGCCGTCGCACCCGGAGCCAGCGTGGTCGGCGTGCACACCACGTTGCCGGGCAGGCCGTCGACCGCACCGACGTCGGTCAGCGTCGTCGAGCCGGTGTTGGTGATCTCGTAGGTGAACGTGACCTGGTCACCGGCGTTGATCGTGCCCGACCCGTTGGTGTCGGTCGGCGGACCGGCCGTCACCACGGTGCTCACCGACGGAGCCGCGGCCAGCGAGGTGGTCACCGTGTCGGTGTCCGTGACCGTGGCGCCACCCGGGCCGGTGCCCGTGGCGGTGGACGGGTTGGTGACGAAGCCGCGGTCGATGTCGGCCTGGGTGACCGTGTAGGTCACGGTGCAGGTCGTGCTCGCACCCGGCGCCAGCGTCGTCGCGGGGCACACGACCGTGCCCGGCAGGCCGTCGGCCACCTGGACACCGGTCAGCGTCACGCCACCGGTGTTGGTGACCACGAACTCGTAGTCGATCGTGTCGCCGGCGTCGATGCGGCCGTTGCCGTTGAAGTCGAACGGCGCAGCAGCCGTCTCCTCCAGGCTGATCGCCGGGGCCGAGCTCAGCGGGACCGTGATGGTGTCGTTGTCGCTCACGACCGCGCCACCCGGAGCCGTGCCCGAACCCGTCACCGGGTCGGTCACCTGGCCGGCGTCGATGTCGCCCTGCGTGATCGTGTACACGACCGTGCAGGTCGCCGTCGCACCCGGAGCCAGCGTGGTCGGCGTGCACACGACGTTGCCGGGCAGGCCGTCCGTCGCGCCGACGTTGGTCAGCGTGCTCGAGCCGGTGTTGGTGATCTCGTAGGTGAACGTGATCGTGTCACCCGGGTTGAGCGAGCCCGACCCGTTGGCGTCGGTCACCGGCCCAGCCGTGACCACGGTGCTCACCGACGGAGCCGCGGTCAGCGACGTCGTCACCGAGTCCGTGTCGGTGACCGGGGCACCGGTCGGCGGGTTGCCCGTCACCGAGCTGGGGTTGACGACCGAGCCCGCGTCGACCTCGGCCTGGGTGATCGTGTGCGTCGCGGTGCAGGTGAAGCTCGCACCCGGCGCCAGGACCGTGCCCGGGCACACCACGGTGGTGTCGCCGAGGCCGTCGGTCACGGTGACCCCGGTCAGCGTCACGCCACCGGTGTTGGTGACCACGAAGGAGTAGTCGACCGTGTCGCCGGCGTCGATGCGGCCGTTGCCGTTGAAGTCGAACGGCGCAGCAGCCGACTCGTCGATCGTGATCGACGGCGTCGCGGTCAGCGGGACCGTGGTCGTGTCGGTGCCCGTGACGGTCGACCCGTTGGGCGCGGTGCCCGAGCCGACGACCGGGTTGACCACCTGGCCGGCGTCGACGTCGGCCTGGGTCAGCGTGTAGACGACCGTGCAGGTCGCCGTGGCACCCGGAGCCAGCGTGGTCGGCGTGCAGACCACACCACCCGGCAGACCGTCCGTCGCGCCGACGTTGGTCAGCGTCGTCGAGCCGGTGTTGGTGATCTCGTAGGTGAACGTGACCGTGTCACCGGCGTTGATCGTGCCCGAGCCGTTGGCGTCGGTGACCGGACCGGCCGTGACGTCGACGGTGATCGACGGCGGGGCGTCGAGCGGGGTCGTCTCGGTGTCGGTGTCCGTCACCGGAGCACCGGCCGGCGGGTTGCCGGTCACCGAGCTCGGGTTGGTCACGAAGCCACGGTCGATGTCGGCCTGGGTGACCGTGTACGTCGCGGTGCAGGTCGTGCTCGCACCCGGCGCCAGCGTCGTCACGGGGCACACCACCGTCGTGCCCGGCAGGCCGTCGGTCACGGCCACGCCGGTCAGCGTCACGCCACCGGTGTTGGTGACCACGAAGGAGTAGTCGATCGTGTCGCCGGCGTCGATGCGGCCGTTGCCGTTGAAGTCGAACGGCGCAGCAGCCGACTCGTCCAGGTCGATGGACGGAGTCGCGGCCAGCGGGACGGTGGTCGTGTCGTTGCCCGTGACGGTCGACCCGTTGGGCGCGGTGCCGGAGCCCACGACCGGGTTGGTCACCTGGCCGGCGTCGATGTCGCCCTGCGTGATCGTGTAGACGACCGTGCAGGTCGCGGTCGCACCCGGGAGCAGCGTGGTCGGCGTGCAGACCACGCCACCCGGCAGGCCGTCCGTCGCACCGACGTTGGTCAGCGTCGTCGAGCCGGTGTTGGTGATCTCGTAGGTGAAGGTGATCGTGTCACCGGCGTTGATCGTGCCCGAGCCGTTGGTGTCGGTCGGCGGGCCGGCCGTGACGTCCACGGTGATCGACGGCGGGGCGTCGAGCGGCGTGGTCACCGAGTCGGTGTCGGTCACGGCGGGGCCGGTCGGCGGGGTGCCGGTGGCCGTCGAGCCGTTGGTGACGTAGCCGCGGTCGACGTCGGCCTGGGTGATCGTGTGCGTCGCGGTGCAGGTGAAGCTCGCACCCGGCGCCAGGGTCGCCCCCGGGCACGTCACCGTGGTGTCGCCGAGGGTGTCGGTGACGGTGACCCCGGTCAGCGTGGTCGCACCGGTGTTGGTGACCACGAACTCGTAGCCGATCGTGTCGCCCGCGTCGATGCGGCCGTTGCCGTTGGCATCGACCGGGGTGCCGGCCGTCTCGACCAGGTCGATGGCCGGGGTGGTCGGGACCGGCACGGTGATGGAGCCCGTGTCGGTCACGGTGCCGCCGCCCGGCGTCGTGCCCGTCACGGTGACGGGGTTGAAGACCTGGCCGGCGTCGACGTCGGCCTGGGTGACGGTGTAGACGACCGTGCAGGTCGCAGTTGCACCCGGGAGCAGCGTGGTCGGCGTGCACACCACGTTGCCCGGCAGGCCGTCGACCGCACCGACGTCGGTCAGCGTCGACGGGCCGGTGTTGGTGATCTCGTAGGTGAACGTGACCTGGTCACCCGCGTTTACCGTGCCCGAGCCGTTGGTATCGGTGACGGGGCCGGCCGAGACCACGACGTCGATCGACGGCGCGTTGTCGAGGCGGGTGGTCTCCGAGTCGGTGTCGCCGACCGGGGCCCCGGTCGGCGGGTTGCCGGTGACGGAGCTCGGGTTGACGACCTGGCCGGCGTCGACCTCGGCCTGGGTGATCGTGTGCGTCGCGGTGCAGGTGAAGCTCGCACCCGGCGCCAGGGTCGCCCCCGGGCAGACCACCGTGGTGTCGCCGAGGCCGTCGGTCACGGTGACGCCGGTCAGCGTCACGCCACCAGTGTTGGTGACCACGAAGGAGTAGCCGATCGTGTCGCCGGCATCGATGCGGCCGTTGCCGTTGGCGTCCACCGGGGTGCCGGCGGTCTCGTACAGGTCGATCGACGGGGTCGCGGTGACCGGCACCGAGACCGTCTGGGTGTCGGTGACCGTGCCGCCACCGGGCGTGGTGCCCGAGCCCACGACCGTGTTGGTCACCTGGCCGGCGTCGATGTCGCCCTGGGTCAGCGTGTAGACGACCGTGCAGGTCGCCGTGCCACCCGGCAGCACCGTGGTCGGCGTGCAGACCACACCACCCGGCAGACCGTCGGTCGCACCGACGTTGGTCAGCGTCGTCGAGCCGGTGTTGGTGATCTCGTAGGTGAAGGTGATCGTGTCACCGGCGTTGAGGGTGCCCGAGCCGTTGGCGTCGGTCACCGGACCGTTGGTGACCACGAGGTCGACCGACGGGGCCGCCGCGAGCGGGGTCGTCTCGGTGTCGGAGTCCGTCACCGGAGCACCGGTCGGCGGGTTGCCGGTCACTGAGCTCGGGTTGGTCACGAAGCCGCGGTCGATGTCGGCCTGGGTGACCGTGTACGTCGCGGTGCAGGTCGTGCTCGCACCCGGCGCCAGCGTCGTCACGGGGCACACCACGGTCGTGCCCGGCAGGCCGTCGGTCACGGTCACACCGGTCAGCGTCGTGCCACCGGTGTTGGTGACCACGAAGGAGTAGTCGATCGTGTCGCCGGCATCGATGCGGCCGTTGCCGTTGAAGTCGAACGGCGCAGCAGCCGACTCGTCCAGGTCGATCGACGGGGTCGCGGTGACCGGCACCGAGACGGTCTGGGTGTCGGTGACCGTGCCGCCACCGGGCGTGGTGCCCGAGCCCACGACCGTGTTGGTCACCTGGCCGGCGTCGATGTCGCCCTGGGTCAGCGTGTAGACGACCGTGCAGGTCGCCGTGCCACCCGGCAGCACCGTGGTCGGCGTGCAGACCACACCACCCGGCAGACCGTCGGTCGCACCGACGTTGGTCAGCGTCGTCGAGCCGGTGTTGGTGATCTCGTAGGTGAAGGTGATCGTGTCACCGGCGTTGAGGGTGCCCGAGCCGTTGGCGTCGGTCACCGGACCGTTGGTGACCACGAGGTCGACCGACGGGGCCGCCGCGAGCGGGGTCGTCTCGGTGTCGGAGTCCGTCACCGGAGCACCGGTCGGCGGGTTGCCGGTCACTGAGCTCGGGTTGGTCACGAAGCCGCGGTCGATGTCGGCCTGGGTGACCGTGTAGGACGCGGTGCAGGTCGTGGCCTGGCCCGGTGCGAGCACCGTGGTCGGGCAGGACACCACGGTGCCCGGCAGCCCGTCGGTGACCGTCACCCCGGTCAGGGTGACTCCGCCGGTGTTGGTGACCAGGAAGCTGTAGTCGATCCGGTCGCCGGCGTCGATGCGGCCGTTGCCGTTGGCGTCGACCGGGGTCGATGCGGTCTCGTCGAGGTCGATCGCCGGCGTGGCACCCAGCGGCGTCGTCTCGGAGTCGGAGGCCGTGACGGTCGCGCCACCAGGAGCGGTGCCGACGACGGTGCTCGGGTTGACGACCTGGCCGGCGTCGATGTCGGCCTGGGTGATCGTGTACGACGTCGTGCAGGTCGTCGAGGCACCCGGCAGGAGCGTGGCGACCGGGCAGACCACGGTCGTGCCCGGCAGCCCGTCGGTCACGGTGACGGTGCTCAGCGTCACGCCACCGGCGTTGGTGACCAGGAAGCTGTAGTCGATCCGGTCACCGGCGTCGATGCGGCCGTTGCCGTTGGCGTCGACCGGGGCGGCGGCGGTCTCGTCGAGCGTGATGGCCGGGGTGCCGGCGATCGGCGTGGTGACGGCGTCGTTGGCCGAGACCGCGGGACCGGTCGGCGGGGTGCCGGTGGCCGTGCTCGGGTTGAAGACCTGCCCGGCGTCGGCCTCGGCCTGGGTGATCGTGTGCGACGCGGTGCAGGTGAAGCTCGCACCCGGCGCCAGGACCGTGCCCGGGCACACGACCGTGGTGTCAGCCAGTCCGTCGGTCACGGTGACGCCCGTGAGCGTGACGGTGCCGGTGTTGGTGACCAGGAAGCTGTAGTCGATCCGGTCACCGGCGTCGATGCGGCCGTTGCCGTTGGCGTCCACCGGGGCGGCCGCGGTCTCGTCGAGCGTGATCGAGGCCGACGGAGCCAGGGGCGTCGTCACGGTGTCGGTGTCGCGGACCTGGGTGCCGTTGGGAGCGGTGCCGACGACGGCGCTCGGGTTGGTCACCTGGCCGGCGTCGATGTCGGCCTGGGTGATCGTGTACGACGCCGTGCAGGTCGTCGTCGCGCCCGGCAGGAGCGTGGCGGTCGGGCAGACCACGGTCGTGCCGGCGAGTCCGTCGGTCACGGTGACGGTGCTCAGCGTCACGCCACCGGTGTTGGTGACCAGGAAGCTGTAGTCGATCCGGTCACCGGCGTCGATGCGGCCGTTGCCGTTGGCGTCGACCGGGGCGGCGGCGGTCTCGTCGAGCGTGATCGACGGCGTGGCCACCAGCGGGGTGGTCTCGCTGTCGGTGTCGGTCACGTTCGGGCCGGTCGGCGGGGTGCCGACGACGGTGCTGCCGTTGAACACCTGGCCGGCGTCGATGTCGGCCTGGGTGAGCGTGTAGGTCGCGGTGCAGGTGGTGCTCGCACCCGGCGCGAGGACGGTGGTCGGGCAGACCACGGTGGTGCCGGCGAGGGTGTCGGTCACCGTGACGCCGGTCAGCGTCGTGCCGCCGGTGTTGGTCACCTCGAAGGTGTAGGCGATGGTGTCGCCCGCGTCGATGCGGCCGTTGCCGTTGGCGTCGACCGGGGCGGCCGCGGTCTCGTCGAGGTCGATCGAGGGGGTCGCGTTGATCGGGGTCGTCTCGGTGTCGCTGTCGGTCACCGGGGCACCGGTCGGCGGGTTGCCGGTCACCGAGCTCGGGTTGACGACCTGGCCCGCGTCGACCTCGGCCTGGGTGATCGTGTGCGTCGCGGTGCAGGTGAAGCTCGCACCCGGCGCCAGCGTCGTGCCCGGGCAGACGATCGCGGTGTCGCCGAGGCCGTCGGTGACGGTGACCCCGGTGAGCGTGACGCCACCGGTGTTGGTGACCACGAACGAGTAGTCGATCGTGTCACCGGCGTCGATGCGGCCGTTGCCGTTGAAGTCGAACGGCGCGTCGGCCTGCTCGTCGAGGTCGATGCTCGGCGTGGCGGTGAGCGGCGTCGTCTCGGTGTCGGCGTCGGTCACCGGGGCGCCGGTCGGCGGGTTGCCGGTGACCGAGCTCGGGTTGACGACCTGCCCGGCGTCGATGTCGCCCTGGGTGATCGTGTGGGTCGCGGTGCAGGTGAAGCTCGCACCCGGCGCCAGGATCGTGCCCGGGCAGACCACGGTGGTGTCGTCGAGGCCGTCGGTCACGGTGACCCCGGTCAGGGTGACCGAGCCGGTGTTGGTGACCACGAAGGAGTAGTCGATCGTGTCGCCGGCGTCGATCGTGCCGTTGCCGTTGGCGTCGAACGGGGCGTCGGCGGTCTCGTCGAGGTCGATGGCGGGTGCGCCCACGAGGGTCGTGGAGGTGCCGTCGGCCGGCGAGCTCACCGACCCGCCGGCCGGCGGGGTGGCGGTGGCGGTGGCGGTGTTGTTGACCGAGCCGGCGTCGATGTCGGCCTGGGTGACGGTGTACGTCGCGGTGCAGGTGCGCGTGGCACCGGGCGCCAGGGCGTCGGTGGTGCCGCAGTCCGCAGCCGCGACCAGGAGGAGGTCGTTGACCGCGACGTCACCCAGCGGCACGTTGCCGGTGTTGGTGATGAGGAAGCTGTAGGCGATGGTGTCGCCCGCCTCGACCCGGCCGTCACCGTCACCGTCGGTCGGCGCAGCGGCGGTCTTGTCGATCGTCAGGGAGGCCACCGGCGTGGTCGTCGTCGACGTGGAGTCGGCCGGCGAGGTGACGGCAGCGCCGGCGGGCGAGGTGCCGCTGGCGGTCGCGGTGTTGACGACCGCGCCGGTGTCGAGGTCGCCCTGGACCACGACGTACGTCGCGGTGCAGGTGACCGAGGCGCCCGGAGCCAGGGTGGTGGCCGGGCAGGCCACCGTGCCGACCGTCGGGTCGTCGACCGCGACGCCCGTCAGGGTCACCGCGCCGGTGTTGGTGACGACGAAGCTGTAGGCGATCGTGTCGCCGACGTCGGTGCGGCCGTTGCCGTTGACGTCGATCGGCGCGGCGGCCTGCTTGTCGAGGGTCAGGGACGCCGCGACGGACGTCGGCGTCGACGTCGAGTCCGGCGTGGACTCCACACCGTCGCCGTTGGCGGCCGTGCCGGTCGCGGTCGCGGTGTTGTCGACCGAACCACCGTCGACGTCGGCCTGGGTGATCGTGTAGGTCGCCGTGCAGCGGGTCGAGGCGCTCGGCGCGAGGGTGGTCACCGGGCAGGTGACGGTGCCGACCTTGGGGTCGTCCACGGCGACGCCGTCGACCGTGACGGCACCGGTGTTGGTGACGACGAAGGCGTAGGCGATCGTGTCGCCGGCCTCGATGCGGCCGTCACGGTCGACGTCGGTGACGGTGCCGACCTGCTTGTCGAGGGTGATGGTCGGCTGGGCCACGAGCGGGGTGCTCGTCTGGTCGGGCTCCGAGGTGACCGCCGGGCCCGTGGGCGGCTCGCCGGTGGCGGTGGCGGTGTTGACCACGGAACCGGCGTTCACGTCGGCCTGGGTGACCACGTAGGTGCGCTGGCAGGTGGTGGTCCCCTGCGGGGCGAGGGTGGTCGCCTGGCAGGTGACTGCGCCGACCTTGGGGTCGTCGACCGTGATGCCGTTGAGGGTGACCGCACCGGTGTTGGTGACCGTGAAGGTGTAGGTGATCGTGTCACCGGCGTCGGTGCGACCGCTCGCGTTGGCGTCGACGACGGCACCGGCGACCTTGTCCAGGACCAGGGTCGCGACCACGGAGGTCGGGGTGCTCGTGGTGTCGGCCGGCGAGGTGACCAGCTGCTGGCCCGGCCCGGTGGCGGACGCCGAGGCCGTGTTGACGACCGCGCCGCCGTCGACGTCGGCCTGGGTGACGGTGTAGGTCGCGGTGCAGACCACGAAGGCGCCGGGGGCGAGCGTCGTGGTGGGGCACGTGACCGCGCCGACCTTGGCGTCGGTGACGGCGATGCCGGTCAGGGTCTGGGCGCCCTGGTTGTCGACGCGGAAGCTGAACGGGATCCGGTCGCCGGCGTCGAGGCGGCCGTTGGCGTTGACGTCGACCGGGGTGCCCGCGGTCTTGTCGAAGCCGAGGCGGCGCACGGTCGAGGTCGGGGTGGAGGTGCCGTCGGCCAGCGAGGTCACGGCCGGGCCGGTCGGCGGGGTGCCGGTGGCGGTCGCGGTGTTGACCACGGCGCCGGCGTCGACGTCGGCCTGGGTGATCGTGTACGTCGCCGTGCAGGTGACGGACTCACCCGGGGCGAGCGTCGTGCTCGGGCAGGCGACCGTGCCGACCTTGGGGTCGACGACCGTGACTCCGGTCAGGGTGACCGAGCCGGTGTTGGTGACGGCGAAGGTGTAGGGGATGCGGTCCCCGGCGTCGACCCGGCCGTTGTTGTTGGCGTTGACGACCGTGCCGGCGACCTTGTCGATCGTCAGCTCGCTGGTCCGGGTGGTGGGCGTCGACGTCGAGTCGCTGGGGGACGTCACGGCGGGGCCGGTCGGCGGGGTGCCGGCGGCGGTGGCGGTGTTGTTGACCGCGCCGGCGTCGGTGTCGGCCTGCGTGATGGTGTACGTCGCCCGGCAGGTGATGGACTGGCCGGGGGCCAGGGTCGTGGTCGGGCAGGCGACCGTGCCGGCCTTCGGGTCGGTCACGGCGACCCGCGTGAGGGTCACGTTGCCGGTGTTGGTGACGGCGAAGGTGTAGCCGATGGTGTCGCCGGCGTCGACGCGACCGTCGGTGTTGGTGTCGAGCACCTGGCCGGCCTGCTTGTCGACCGACAGGCTCGGCTGCGGGGCGATCGTCGAGGTCGTGCTGCTCGGCGCCGAGGAGACCTGGGGCCCGAAGGGCGGCGTCCCGACCGCGGTGGCGGTGTTGATGACCGTGCCGGCGTTCACGTCGGCCTGGGTCAGGGTGTAGGTCGCGGTGCAGGTCGTGCCCTGGCCCGGGGCCAGGGTCGTGGCCGGGCAGCTGACCGCGGCGACGCGGGCGTCGTTGACGGCCACGCCGGTCAGGGTCTGCGAGCCGCGGTTGGTGACCTCGAAGGTGTAGGCGATGGTCTCGCCGGCCTCGACGCGGCCGTCACCGTCGACGTCCTGCGGGGCGGCTGCGCGCTTGACGAGGGTCAGGGCGTTGGCCGTGCTGGTGGGCGTGGTGGTGGAGTCGGGCGTCGAGGTCACGGCGGCAGCGCCGCCGGGCGGGGTGCCGGTGGCGGTGGCGGTGTTGACGACCGAGCCGGCGTCCACGTCGGCCTGGGTGATCGTGTAGACGACCACGCAGGTCACCGAGTCCTCGGGCAGGACCGTGGCCGGCGTGCAGGTGATCGGGCCGACCTTGGGGTCGTTGACCGTCACGCCGGTCAGCGTGGTCGTGCCGGTGTTGGTCACCAGGAAGCTGTAGCGGATGGTGTCGCCCGCGTCGACGTTGCCGTTGCGGTTGACGTCGACCGGGGTCTCCGCGGTCTTGTCGAGCGCGATCGAGCGCTGGACGGTGGTGGGCACCCGCACGGTGTCGGACGGCGAGGTGACGGTGCCGCCGCCGGGGCCACCCGAGGTGGCGGTGGCGGTCGCGGTGTTGACGACCTCACCGGCGTCGGCGTCGGCCTGCGTGATCGTGTACGACGCGGTGCAGGTGACCGTCTGGCCCGGCGCGACGGTGGTGGTCGGGCAGGTGGTGGCCCCGACCTCGGGGTCGTTGATGACCAGGCCGGTGACGGTCACCGACCCGGTGTTGGTGACGGCGAAGGAGAACGGGACGGTGTCGCCCTCGTCGATGCGGCCGTCGGTGTCGACGTCGACCGGGGCGCCGGCCGTCTTGTCCAGCGCCAGCTGCGGGGTCACCGTGAGCGGGGTCGAGGTGCTGTCGCTGGGCGACGTCACGGCGGCACCCGTCGGCGGCGTACCGGTGGCGGAGGCCGTGTTGTTGACCGTCCCGGCGTCGACGTCGGCCTGCGTCACCGTGTACGTCGCGGTGCAGGTCGTGACCTGGTTGGGCGCCAGGGTGGTGGCCGGGCAGGCCACGCCCACGATCTTCGCGTCGTTGATGCGGAGGCCGGTGAGGGTCACCGAGCCGGTGTTCTGGACCACGAAGCTGTAGGCGATGGTGTCGCCGGCGTCGCGGCGGCCGTTGCCGTTGACGTCGACCGGCGTCGCCGCCTGCTTGTCGACGGTGAGCGTGGCGACCCGGGTCGTCGGGGTGACCACGGTGTCCGACGGCGAGGTGGTGGTGCCACCGGTCGGCGGCGTGGCCGAGGCGGTCGCGGTGTTGGTGACGCCACCGGCGTTCACGTCGGCCTGGGTGATCGTGTAGGTGGCCGTGCAGCGCACGGTCTGGCGGGGCTCGAGCGGGCCGCCGGGGCAGGAGACCGCACCGATCTTGACATCGTTGATGGTGACGCCGGTGACGGTCTGCGTGCCGTTGTTGGTGACGTCGAAGGTGTAGGCGATGGTGTCGCCTGCGTCGACGCGACCGTTGGTGTTGACGTCGACCGGGGCCGCGGCCCCCTTGACCAGCGACAGCCGGGTGTCGACGACCGTCGGGGTCGACGTGGAGTCGGGCGCCGAGCTGATCGGCGCCTGGCCGGCGCCCGGCGGGGTGCCCTGGGCGGTGGCGGTGTTGTTGACCGCGCCGGCGTTGGCGTCGGCCTGGGTGATCACGTACGACGCGGTGCAGGAGGTCGACTGACCCGGCTGCAGCGTCGTGGCCGGGCAGGTCACGCCCGTGATCTTGGGATCGGTGATGCCGACCGCCGTGAGCGTCTGCGCACCGGTGTTGGTGACGACGAAGGTGTAGCTGATCGTGTCACCGGCGTCGGTGCGGCCCGAGCCGTTGGTGTCGGCCACGGGGCCGGCCTGCTTGTCCAGGCTGATGCCGCGGGCGGTCGACGTCGGGGTCGACGTGGTGTCCGCGGGGGCGGTCACGGTGCCGCCCGCACCGGGCAGCGTGCCGCTCGCCGTGGCGGAGTTGAGGACCGAGCCGGCGTTCACGTCGCCCTGGCTGATGACGTACGTCGCGGTGCAGGTCGTCGTGGCACCGGCGGCCAGCGTGGTCACCGGGCAGGCGACCGGGCCGGTCTTGGCGTCGGCGACGGCCACGCCGGACACGGTCTGGCTGCCGGTGTTGGTGACCACGAACCGGTAGGCGACGGTGTCACCCGCGTCGACCCGGCCGTTGGCGTTGACGTCGACCGGGGTGCCGGCCTGCTTGTCGATGGTCAGGCCCGAGGTGCCCGCGATCGGGGTCGTGGTCGTCGACGGGGCCGAGGTCGCGACCTGGCCGCCGGGGGCGGTGCCCCGCGAGGTCGCGGTGTTGGCGACCGTGCCGCTGTCGACGTCGGCCTGGGTGATCGTGTAGGTCGCGGTGCAGGTGATCGCTGCGCCGGGGGCGAGGGTCGTGGCCGGGCAGCTGACCGGACCGGTCTTGGCGTCGTCCACGCCGACGTTGGTGAGGGTCACCACACCGGTGTTGGTCACCCGGAAGGTGTAGGCGATGGTGTCGCCGGCGTCGGTGCGGCCGTTGCCGTTGGCGTCGACCGGGGCGCCGGCCTGCTTGAGCAGCGCGATGGTCCGGGTGGTCGCGGTCGCGGTGCTGGTCGAGTCGGGCGGGCTCGTGATGACGGTCCCCGACGGCGTCGTCGCGCGACCGGTGGCGGTGTTGCCGACCGAGCCGCCGTCCACGTCGGCCTGGGTGATCGTGTAGGTCACGGCACAGGTGGTGCTGGCGCCGGGGGCGAGCGTCGTCTGCTGGCAGGTGACCGCACCGACCTTGGGGTCGGAGATCCCGACCAGGCTCAGGGTCACCGCACCGCGGTTCTCCACGAAGAAGCTGTAGGTGATCTGGTCACCGGCGTCGACGCCGTTGCCGTCGGGGTCGGTCGGGGTGCCCGCGGTCTTGTCGATGAACAGCGCGGCCAGGGTGGAGGCCGGCGTCGCGGTGGTGTCGATGTTGGACTGCACCGTCACGCCACCCGGCGCGGTGGCGGCGGCCCGGGCGGTGTTGGCCACCGTGCCGCTGTCGACGTCGGCCTGGGTGACGGTGTAGGCCTTCGTGCAGGTCGCCGTCGCGTTGGGGGCGAGCGTGGTCGGCGCGCAGGTCAGGGGCCCGATCTTCGGGTCGGTGACCACGAGGCCGCTCAGCGTCTGCCCACCGGTGTTGGAGACGGTGAAGGTGTAGGTGATGGTGTCGCCGGCCTCGACGACCCCGTCGGGGTCGCTGATGGCCGTCACGGACTTGTCGAGCAGGAGGCCGGTGCCGGCCGAGGTCGGCGTCGTCGTCGAGTCGGGGGCCGAGGTCACGGTCCCACCACCGGGCCGGGTGCCCGAGACGGTGGCGGTGTTGGTGACCGCGCCGGCGTCGACGTCGGCCTGGGTGATCGCGTAGGTCGCCGTGCAGGTGGTCGTGGCCCCCGGGGCGAGCGTGGTGGCCGGGCAGCCCACCGCGCCGACCTTGGGGTCGTTGACGGTGACGCCGCTCAGGGTGAGGGACCCGGTGTTGCGGACCAGGAAGCTGTAGGCGACCGTGTCGCCGACGCCGATCTGCTGGTCGTTGTTGACGTCGACCGGCGGTGCTGCGGTCTTCGACAGCGTCAGCGTCGCGAGGGTCGAGGTGGGCGTCGAGGTGGTGTCGGCGCCGGAGCTGATCGGCCCCCCGGTCGGCGGCGTGCCCTGGGCGGTCGCGGAGTTGTTGACCGCGCCGTTGTCCACGTCGGCCTGGGTGATCGTGTAGCTCGCCGAGCAGGTCACCGACGTACCGGGCTGCAGCGTCGCGGCGCCGGCGGGGCAGGTGACGGCCCCGACCTTGGCGTCGGTCACCCCGACCGCCGTGAGCGTCTGGGCGCCCGTGTTGGCGACCACGAAGGTGTAGGCGATGGTGTCGCCCGCGTCGACCCGGCCGTTGCTGTTGGTGTCGGCCGGGGTGCCCGCGGTCTTGTCGACCGTGAGAGAGCGCAGGGTGCTCGTCGTGGTCTGGGTCGAGGACTGGTTGGACGTGACCGCAGCACCGCCAGGGGCCGTGCCCTGCGCGGTGGCGGTGTTGTTGACCGTGCCGGCGTTCACGTCGGCCTGGGTGATCGCGTACGTCGCGGTGCAGGTCACCGAGGCGCCCGGCGCGAGCGAGGCTGCGCCGGTCGGGCAGGTCACCGTGCCGACCTTGGGGTCGGTGACGCCGACGCCGGTCAGGGTCTGGGCACCGGTGTTGGTGACCAGGAACGAGTAGGTGATGGTGTCGCCGGCGTCGGTGCGGCCGTTGCCGTTGGCGTCGACCGGGGCAGCGGCGGTCTTGGTGAGCGACAGCGTGCGGGTGGCCGCAGTCGGGGTCGACGTCGTGTCGGGTGCCGAGCTGATCGGGCCACCCGTGGGCGGCGTGCCCTGCGCGGTGGCGGAGTTGTTGACGGCACCGGCGTTCACGTCGGCCTGGGTGATCGCGTACGACGCGGTGCAGGTGACCGAGGTGCCGGGCTGCAGCGTGGCCGCTCCGGCGGGGCAGGTCACGGCGCCGACCTTGGCGTCGGTGATGCCGACGGTGGTGAGCGTCTGGGCCCCGCTGTTGGTGACGACGAACGAGTAGGCGATGGTGTCGCCGGCGTCGACCCGGCCGTTGCCGTTGGCGTCGACCGGCGTGGCCGCCTGCTTGTCCAGGGTGATCGAGCGCAGGACGCTGGTCGCCGTCTGCGTCGACGAGGCCGGCGACGTCACCGTCGCGCCGGCCGGGGTCGTGCCGCGCGCGGTGGCGGTGTTGTTGACCGTCCCGGCGTTCACGTCGGCCTGGGTGATCGTGTAGGTCGCGGTGCAGGTCACCGAGGCGCCCGGGTTGAGCGAGGCAGCGCCGGCCGGGCAGGTCACCGTGCCGACCTTGGCGTCGTTGACCGCGATCGCGGTCAGGGTCTGCGCACCGGTGTTGGTGACGACGAAGCTGTAGGCGATCCGGTCGCCCGCATCCACGCGGCCGTTGCCGTTGACGTCGGTCGGGGTGCCGGCGGTCTTCACCAGCGAGAGCGTGGTCGCGGTGGCGGTCGGGGTCGACGTCGTGTCGGGTGCCGAGGTGATGGCGCCGGCCCCCGGAGGCGTGCCCTGGGCGGTTGCGCTGTTGTTGACCGCGCCGGCGTTCACGTCGGCCTGGGTGATCGTGTAGGTCCGGGTGCAGGTGATCGTCGCGCCCGGGGCCAGGCTGGCCGCGCCGGCGGGGCAGCTGACCGCACCGACCTTGTTGTCGGTGATGCCGACCGCGCTGAGGGTCACCGTGCCGGTGTTGGTCACCACGAAGCTGTAGGTGATGGAGTCGCCGGCGTCGACCCGGCCGTTGCCGTTGGTGTCGACGGGCGCGGCGGCCTGCTTGTCGAGCAGGATGCTCCGCACGACGGTCGCCGCGGTCGCGGTGGTGTCGGGCGCCGAGGTCACGGTGGCGCCGCCGGGGTTGGTGGCGGTCGCGGTCGCGGTGTTGGTGACGGTGCCGGCGTTCACGTCGGCCTGGGTGACCGTGTAGGTCTTGGTGCAGGTGACCGTCGCCCCGGGGGCCAGCGTCGTGGCCGGGCAGGTCACCGCGCCGACCTTGGCGTCGTTGACCGCGACGTTGGTCAGCGTGACCGCGCCGCTGTTGGTGATCACGAAGCTGTAGGCGATGGTGTCGCCGGCGTCGACGCGCTGGTTGTTGTTGCTGTCGACCGGGGTCGCGGCCTGCTTGTCGAGCACGAGCGTCGCGGTGGCGTTGGTCGGGGTCGAGGTGGTGTCGGGCGCGGAGGTGATCGCGGCACCGGTCGGCGGGGTGCCGGTGGCCGTGGCGGTGTTGTTGACCGCGCCGGCGTTCACGTCGGCCTGGGTGATCGTGTAGCTCTTGGTGCAGGTGACGGTCGCCCCCGGGGCCACCGTCGTGGTCGGGCAGGTGACCGGCGCCAGTCGGGCGTCGTTGATGACGAGGCCGGTCAGGGTCTGCGCGCCCGTGTTGGTCACCAGGAAGCTGTAGGTGATGGTGTCGCCCGCGTCGACGCGCTGGTTGTTGTTGACGTCGGTCGGGGTCGAGGCGACCTTGTCGACCTCGAGGGAGCGGACGACCGAGGTCGGCGTGCTGGTCGTGGACGGGGCCGAGGTGGCCGTCGCGCCGCCGGGCCGCGTGCCCGTCGCGGTGGCGGAGTTGTCCACGGCGCCGGCGTCCACGTCGGCCTGGGTGATCGTGTAGGCCTTGGTGCAGGTGACCGAGGCGCCCGGGGCCAGCGAGGTGGTCGGGCAGGTGACGGCGCCGACCTTGGCGTCGTTGACGGCGACCGGGTTGAGGGTGACCGCACCGTTGTTGGTGATGCGGAAGCTGTAGGTGATGGTGTCGCCGGCGTCGACGCGGCTGTTGCCGTTGACGTCGACGGGAGTGCCGGCGGTCTTCACGAGCGCGATCGCGGCCTGGCCCGACGGCGTGGTCGTCGTGCTCGAGGGGGCTGAGGTGACGGTCGTGCCGGCGGGGTTGCGGCCGGAGGCGGTCGCGGTGTTGACGATCGTGCCGGCGTCCACGTCGGCCTGGGTGATCGTGTAGGTCTTCGTGCAGGTGACCGACGAGCCCGGGGCGAGCGGGGCGGTCGGGCACGTCACCGCACCGGCCTTGGGGTCGGAGATCGCGATGGCGGTGAGGGTCTGGGAGCCCGTGTTGGTGACCAGGAAGCTGTAGGTGATGACGTCCCCGGCGTCGACGCGACCGTTGTTGTTGCTGTCGGCCGGAGAGCCGGCCGTCTTGGCCAGCGTCAGGGTGGAGAGCGTCGAGGTCGCGGTGGAGGTGGAGCTCGGGGCGGAGGCCACCGCCGCACCGGTCGGCGGGGTGCCGGTGGCGGTGGCGGTGTTGTTGACCGCGCCGGCGTCGACGTCGGCCTGGGTCACGGTGTAGGTCGCGGTGCAGGTGGTGGTGCCACCCGGCTGCAGGGTGGTGACCGGGCAGCTCGGCGTACCGGCGACCTTGGAGTCGGTCACGGCGACGCCGGTGAGCGTCTGCGCTCCGGTGTTGGTGACCAGGAAGCTGTAGGCGATGCGGTCACCGGTGTCGAGGCGGCCGTTGGCGTTGACGTCGGTGGTGCTCGCGACGGACTTCACCAGCGAGACCGAGCGCACGGTGCTCGTGGTCGTCGAGGTGGTGGCGGCGGGCGAGCTGACCCGGGTGCCGTTGGGCGTGGTGCCGGCGGCGTTCGCGCTGTTGACGACGGTGCCGGCGTTCACGTCGGCCTGGGTGATGGTGTAGGTCGCCGTGCAGGTGACCGAGGCGCCGGGGGCCAGCGTGGTCGACGGGCAGGTGACGGTGCCGACCTTGGCGTCGGTGACGGCCACGCCGGTCAGCGTCAGCGGGCCGGTGTTGGTCACCACGAAGCTGTAGGCGATGGTGTCGCCGGCGTCGACGCGGCCGTTGGTGTTGCGGTCGACCGGGGTGCCCGCGGTCTTGACGAGGCCGACGGTGGCGGCCTGGCTGGTGGCGACGCTGTTGGTGTCGCTCGCGGTCACGGCGGCGGTGCCGTTGGCGGGCGTGCCGGTCGTGGTGGCGGTGTTGTTGACCGCACCGGAGTCGACGTCGGCCTGGGTGATCACGTAGGGCGCGGCGGTGCAGGTGGTCGACTGGCCCGGGTTGAGCGTGGTGACCGGGCAGCTGGTGCCGCTGACCTTGGTGTCGGTGACCCCGACGTTGGTGAGGGTGAGGTCGCCGGTGTTGGTGACCAGGAAGCTGAAGGTGATGCGGTCGCCGGCGTCGATGCGGCCGTTGCCGTTCTGGTCGACCGGGGCGGCATTGGTCTTGTCGAGCGCGATCGACTTGAGCGTGCTCGCCGGCACCGACCGGCTCGCGGTCGCGGACACGGTGCCCCCGGCGGGCCCGGTGCCCGTGGTGGTCGCGGTGTTGTTGATCGTGCCGGCGTTGACGTCGGCCTGGGTGACGCCGTACGGCGCTGCGGTGCAGGTGACCGACGCGCCGGGGGCCAGCGAGGCGGCGCCGGCCGGGCAGGTGACCGTGCCGACCTTGGGGTCGACGACCCCGACGTTGGTCAGCGTGACGTTGCCGGTGTTGGTCACCACGAACGAGTAGGTGACCGTGTCCCCGGCGTTGAGACGGGTGTCCGCGCCCGGGTTGGGCGTCGCGTTCTTGACGATGCTGATCGCGGGGTTGCGGGTCAGGTTCAGCGTGTTGCTGGCGGACGCCGTCGGGTTGGGCAGCCCGGCGATCGACGACACACCTGCCGCGGAGGCGTTGTTGAGCACCTGACCGGCGTTCACGTCGGCCTGGGTCAGCGTGTACGTCGCGGTGCAGGTGCGCGAGGCGCCAGGCGCGAGCGAGCCCGTCGGGCAGGTGACCGTGCCGACCTTGGCGTCGGTCACGCTGACCGACGACAGGGCGACGTTGCCGTTGTTGGTGACGACGAAGGTGTAGGGCACCGTCGAGCCCGCGGTCACGCCGCTCGGCGTCCCGGCCTGCTTGGTCAGGGTGATGCTCGGGACCAACGGCGTGTTGGTGAACTGGCAGTAGGCCGCGGTGCCGGCGGGCCCCTGGTTGGTCGGCATGGTGAAGGTCGCGACGTTGCCCGTGCCGGACGCCAGCACCGCCCCGGTGTTGAGGTTGGTGCAGGAGTAGGTGACGGCGTACCGGTTGGTGTCGATGCCGGTCTGGGTGACGGTGTAGGACACGCCGTCCAGGCCGAAGACCGGTCCGGCCGTCTCGGCCGGGAGGTCCTGCAGGCCGCTGTCGGTGCCGGTCGTGGTGCCGGTGTTGTTCTCGTCGATGCCGCCGCCGGTGATGGCCAGCGTGGCCTGGTCGCCGGGGCTGAGGGTGGAGCGGCCCTGCGGGAAGCTCGCCTGGGCCTCGATGGTGTTGGGCGAGGCGCACGAGGCGAGGTCGACCGAGCCGGTCGTCGCGGCGCCGTTGAACGTCGCGGTGTTCTCCAGGGCCCCGGTGCTCGGGTTGTAGGTGCGGATGGTCGTGAGGTTGGCCAGGAAGATCCGCCGGCTGCCCTGCGAGCCGAAGGCGATGCCGTTGGCCAGGGCCGCACCGGAGTCGGCCCCGGTGAAGGAGATGATCGGCTTGGCGGCGATCGTCAGCGGGGTGCCGGCCGTCGTGGGCAGGGCCTGCGTGACCGCGAAGGCCGTGGCCGAGGTGTTGTCGGACCGGACGACGTAGAGGTTGCCCTGCTCGTCGAAGGCGATGTCGCCGTTGTCGCCGGTGCCCGTGAGGGTCGCGGTCGCGACCTGGCCGAGCACGGTGTTGGTGAGCGGGTTGTAGCCGTAGATGACCGCGGTGTTGTTGGTGACGCCGCCGAAGTAGTAGACGCCGGTGCGCGGGTTGACCGCACCGTGGGTCACGGTGCCGAGGGTCGTCGTGGGGATCGTGATGGAGGCGACCTGCGAGGCCGTGCCGGTGGCCCGGTCGAGTGCGTAGATGTTGCGCACGGCGCCGTCGGCCGAGGTCGGCGCCACGCCGAAGATCGTCCCGCCGTCGTCGCTGATGGCCAGGGCGTTGAGGTTGGCGTTGTCGGCCACGCCGGCCAGCGTGCCGAAGAGCGAGCCGGTCGCCGACAGGGCGCCGGTGGCCGGCGCGACCTGCCAGACGTTGCGCGGCGCCGCGCCCTGCAGGGCGTAGATGTTGTTGCAGCTGAGGTTGGTCGCGAGGACCGAGATCCGGTAGTCCTCGGTCTCGCCGGAGTCGAGGCGGCTGGTCGGGCTCGACAGGGTGGTCGTGGTCCCGTACGCCGCGCGCAGGCGCACGTAGGCCGGGCCGACGGCGGTGCCGGCGGGGACGCTCCAGGTGAGGGTGGCGTTCGCCGCGCCGGCCACGAAGTTGGCACAGGCCCGCTCGCCCGCGTCGAAGGTGCCGTTGCGGTCGAAGTCGATCCAGCCGCAGACCGTGCCCGCCTTGCTGGCGCCCGAGATCGGCACGGTCATCGAGTAGCCGTTGGTGGCGCCGATCGCGGTGTTGGGGATGTTGGGCGGCGCAGTGGCGAACGCGTCCTCGTCGGCGCCGTCGCCGGCGGTGCCGTTGTTGCTGGCGCCGGCCGCCACGGAGCTGTCGCTGGTCGTCGGGTTGATCGCGTTGTCGCTGTTGGAGTCGATCGCGCCGCCGAGCCGCAGGTCGCCGATGGTGTTGGCCGCGGCCGAGGTGGCCTCGTAGGACGTCGGCGCATCGCCCTGGTCCTCGTCGGTGGAAGCGATGATGCCCCACTGCTCGGCGGTGGGGTTGGTGCCGGCGCCCGAGCCCGTCGCGAAGGACAGGTTGAACGTGATCGAGGTGACCGTGCCGACCGTCGTCACGGTGCCGCAGCCCGCGCTGGTGCCGGTGGTGGCGCACACCGCGTTGTTCTCGGTGGTCGTCGCGGTGATGGTGTTGCCGCCGGTGATGCTCAGGTTGTTGGCGCCCGGCTGGACGGTCCCGAGGGTGAGGTTGCCGGCGCCGCCCGCGGGGTTGGTGCTCGACGCCAGGGTGAGGCGGGCGTTTCCGCGCGCCAGGTTGGTGCCCTGGGTGCCCAGGCTGGTGATGTGCAGCGACGGGTTGGTCACCGGCTGGCTGAAGTCGAGCCGCACCGTGCCGTACCCCGCGCAGATGCCGCCCTTGACCGTGCAGGAGGCCGGGATCGTGGTGTTGACGCTGAAGTTGGGCGTCGTGGCCGGCAGCTGGGGCACGAACGTGGTCGCCCCGTCGTCACCGACGGTGCCGTCGACGTCGTTGAACGTGGTGGTGGCCCCACCGCCGTCGGTCAGCGTCAGCGACTGCACCAGGCCCGACGGCATGGTGATCGTGCCCGACCGGCCGTTGAGCGGGGTGTTGCGCGTGGCGCCCGGCGCAGGCGCCGTGTCGGCCTGCGCGGCCGGGGGCGCCACGACGGCGACGAGCGCGGCCACGAGGGCGGCGGAGAGCACGGTGCGGAGCACGCGGTGGGGAGAACCGGTCACGGTCGGCCTTTGGTTCGAGGTGGGGAGGAGGAAGCGCTTGCGTCGGCGATCGCCGCGACGGGTGGGACGGCTGTTCACGTGGTGCTCCTGCGTCGCGGGATCGGGGAAGAGATACCAGCGCGAGCGCCGGCGGTGAACGGTGTTGAGGAGACCTGCGGGATGTCGCACGTTTTCCTCACGCCAGGACCGGGGAGAACACCCGGGTCCGTGGGAATGACAGCTCGCCCGGCGACCGGCACGGTCGACAGCGGGAGGCACAGCACGGCGGGAGCCGTCATCACAGGCGGGAGCTCTTTCTCAGGATGTGTGACACGCGGGGCTGATGGTGCACGAGTGGTGACCGCCGCACGATGCCCCCAGGGTTCGGAGTCGTCACCCGATCGGGCCGGCTGACCTGCGACGACGCCCCATGACGCCGTTCGCGCGGCGTCCGTACCCACGCCGTCGGGGGTTAGACAGCAGGTAAAGAAATTCCTGAGTGATTGCTGAGCGGTCTGGACCGCTTGCCCGGCGAGAGACTATGGAGACATGTTCTCCCGACCCAAGACCACGCTCGTCGACGCCGACCACGCTCTCCCCGGTCGGGACACCGACCCGTTCCGCCGCGCCGACCGCCACGTGGTGCTCGGCACGCCCGTCGTGACCGACGAGGTGCCCGACGGCCTCGAGGTCGCCCTGTTCGGCCTCGGGTGCTTCTGGGGGGCCGAGGAGGTCTACTGGCAGCGCACGGGAGTCTGGTCGACCTCGGTCGGCTACGCCGGCGGGCACACCCCGCACCCGTCGTACGAGGAGGTGTGCACGGGACGCACCGGGCACACCGAGGCGGTCCGGGTCGTCTTCGACCCGCAACAGGTCTCCTACGCCGACCTGGTCAAGCAGTTCTTCGAGGTGCACGACCCGACCCAGGGCATGCGCCAGGGCAACGACGTGGGCACGCAGTACCGCTCGGCCATCTACTGGACCACGCCCGAGCAGGAGCAGGTCGCCCGCGACCTCACCAAGGTGTACGGCGACGAGCTGGCCCGGCGGAGCCTGGGCGAGATCACCACCGAGGTCCGGCCCGCCGCCGAGACGCCGTACTTCTACGCCGAGGACCTGCACCAGCAGTACCTCGCCAAGAACCCGAACGGCTACCGCTGCCACGCCAACACGGGCGTGCCGTTCCCCGCCGACGCCTGACCTGCTCCGTCTCCGTGGGAGACGGGACGGGTCGCTGCTCGGTCTCCAGCAGAGACGCACCCGTCGGGTGAGTGGCAGGCGGCAGCGGTCTTGAGAGGATGAGCACATGCCGGACCTCCCCCGCAAGGCCGCCGCTCGGACCGCACGGTTGGCCGCGCTCCCCCTCGGCTACGCCGGGCGCAAGACCATGGGCCTCGGGCGGCGGATCGGTGGTGCGCCCGCCGACGCGGTGATGACCGAGATCCAGCAGCGCACGGCCGAGCAGCTCTTCCGCACCCTGGGCGAGCTCAAGGGCGGGGCGATGAAGTTCGGCCAGGCGCTGTCGGTGCTGGAGTCGGCTCTGCCCGAGGAGGTCGCCGGCCCCTACCGCGAGCAGCTGACCAAGCTGCAGGACGCGGCGCCCCCGATGCCCACCTCCACCGTGCGGCAGGTGCTCGCGGCCGAGCTCGGCGCCGACTGGAAGGAGCGCCTGGTCTGGCTCGACGGCGGACCGACCGCCTCGGCCTCCATCGGCCAGGTGCACAAGGGGCGCTGGCACGACGGGCGCGACGTGGCCGTCAAGGTGCAGTACCCCGGCGCCGGCGACGCCCTGCTCGCCGACCTGCGCCAGCTGGCGCGGCTGGGCCGCACCATCGGGCCACTGTTCCCGGGCATCGACGTCAAGCCCCTGGTCGACGAGATGCTCGCCCGGGCCAAGGACGAGCTCGACTACGCCCTGGAGGCCGAGGCCCAGCGCGCCTTCGCCCGGGCCTACGCCGACGACCCCGAGGTGGTCGTGCCCGACGTGGTCGAGGTGGGACCCACGGTCCTCGTCACTGAGTGGCTCGACTCCGAGTCCTCGCTCGCCGCGGTCATCGCCGACGGGACGCCCGAGGACCGCGACCACTACGGCGAGCTCTTCGTCCGGTTCCTCTTCTCCGGACCGGACAAGACCGGGATGCTGCACGCCGACCCCCACCCCGGCAACTTCCGCGTCGTCCGGGACGCCGACGGCGGACCGGGGCGGCTCGGCGTGCTCGACTACGGCGCCGTGGCCCGGCTCCCCGACGGGCAGCTGCCGGCCGCCATGGGCCGGTTGATGCGCGCGTGCGCCTCCGGCGACGCCGACCAGGTGCTCGCGGGCCTGCGGGCGGAGGGCTTCGTCAAGGACAAGATCTCCCTCGACCCGCGGCTGCTGACGGACTACCTGGCGCCGTTCGTCGAGCCCGCCCAGGTCGAGCGGTTCCGGTTCACGCGTGAGTGGATGCGCGGGCAGTTCCAGCGCATCAACAACCCGCGTGAGGAGGCCTACACGATCGCGGTCAAGCTCAACCTGCCGCCGTCGTACATGCTCATCCACCGCACCTGGATCGGCGGGATCGGCATGCTGAGCCAGCTCGAGGCCGAGGCCCCGTTCCGGGCGATCCTCGAGCAGTACCTCCCAGGATTCGCCGACTGACCTGCTGGGTCGCTCTGGGAGACCCGGTGTCGCGCCGTCAGTCTCCAGAGGAGACGCGGTACGGTCCGGCGCATGGACACGACCTGCGGGACCGAGGCCGCCACCGCGGTGGTGGGTGATCCCTGGTCACCCCTGCTGTTGCGCGACGTGGCCCGCGGACGCCGCCGCTTCGAGGCGCTGCTGGGTTGCGGGATCTCTCGCAAGGTCCTCACCGCCCGGCTCGGGTCCCTCGTGGGCGCGGGCGTGCTCGAGCGTCGGCAGTACCAGGAGTCGCCGGCGCGGTTCGAGTACCACCTCACGGCAGCCGGCCTCGCCCTGCTGCCCGTGCTGGCCGCGCTGCAGGAGTGGGGCGACACCTGGCGCCTCGGCCCGGGGGCCGGCGCGCGCCGCGCCGAGGAGCTGGTGGGGGCCACGGTGCCTCCGCTCGACCCCGACCCCCTCGCGCCGCCAGCCGTGGGCGGCCCGACCCGGTGGACCGTCGTGGTGGCCGCCCCCGGACCGGCGATCCTGGCCGCCGTGGTGCGGTCCTACGACGACCGCGCGGCCGAGCTCGCCGCCCTGGGCGCCCGCCTGGTCGGCGTGGCGACGGTCGACCCCGACGACCTCGACGACCTGGCCCGCAGCCACCGCACCCGCTCACCGCTCGTCTCCGACGCCGAGCTGCGCCTGGCCACCGCGCTGCGCCTGCCGCTGCAGCGCGACGGGGCGACCCTGCTGCTGCAACCGGTGGCGCTGGTGGTCGACGCCGACCGCGTGGTGCGGGCGGCCGGCCCGGTGGGCGACGGCCTGGCGCTCCTGGAAGCCCTAGCCGAGGGGCAGGTGCATGACGTGGAGGCCGACCCGTCCGTGGCGACGTGACTCGAACGCCTCCGGCACGGTGCCCACGACCCGGAACCCGAGCGAGGTCCACAGCGCCACGGCGGCCGCGTTGGTCTCGACCACCGCATTGAACTGGATCGCGGCGTACCCCTGGGCGCGGTGCCAGGCGACCACGTGCTCGCCCAGCGCCCGGCCGACCCCGCGCCCCCGCGCGTGCGGCGCCACCATGAACGAGCCCGTGCCGACGTGGCCGCCCCGCCCCGGCCGGTTGGGTCCCATGGTCGCGGTCCCCAGGACCTCCCCGCCCTCGTCGTGGAGCACGACCGTCAGGCCGGGAGGGTTCGTCGTCCACAGGGCCCGGGCCTCCTCGCTGGTGCTGCCGAGGGGGTAGGCGTAGGTCTCACCGGCCTCGACCGTCTCGCGCCACCAGGGCCAGACCTGCGGCCAGTCGTCCTCGGTCAGGGGACGCACGGTCCACGCGCTCACGTGCCGGTGCTCCCGTCGACCGCCTCCCGGATCAGGTCGGCGTGACCGTTGTGGCGGGCGTACTCCTCGATCAGGTGCAGCAGGACCCAGCGCAGGGTCGGCGCCTCCCCACGCCGGGTGCGAGCGGCCCGGGTGTCGAGACCGCCTCCGGTGAGCGCTTGGTCGAGATCGGCATCGGAGGCGGCGACGACGTCGTCGAAGAAGCCGTGCAGGTGTTCGGGCTCGTGGTCGACGGCCGTGTCGAGCTCCCAGTCGGGCGTCGCGTCCCAGTCGACCGCGTCGAACGGCGACCTGGACTCCCGCCCGTGCAGCACCACCGAGAACCACCAGTCCTCGACGTAGGTGAGGTGGTGGACGAGGCCGGCGAGGGTCGACGTGGACGGCGGGTGGGTGGTGGTCATCTGGTCGCGGGTGAGGCCCCGGGTCTTGCGGCGGAAGGTGCTCCGCTGGTGGTCGAGCCAGGCCCGCAGCATCGTCACCTCGTCAGCGGCGTACGGCGGCTCCGCCTGCTCCGGACTCACCCGGCGGGCTTGTGGAGCACGGCTCCGGTCGGGGTGACGACGACGTCGTCGCCGTCGGTCTCGGCGGTGCCGTCGACGAGGAGCGAGAACCCGGGGTGCGCCGCGCGCGCCGACGGGTCGGGCGGCCAGAGCAGGGTGACGACCGGGTTGGCCGCCACGTTGGCCACGCTCCCCCGCCCCGGCGCGGCCGCCCGCAGCACCCCGCCGGCCAGGTCGGGCCGGACGCTCACGACCTTGACCCGGCCCTCGCGGCTCGTGAGCAGGTAGGCGGCGCCGAAGTCGGCGAGGGTCTCGGCGAGCCGGTCGACGTCGACGGGGATGCTCATGGCGCCACGGTAGTCCCGAGCGCGCGGCAGCCCCCGTCGTGCGACGAGGGCTGCCGGGGGGGCGACGCGGCGGGCGGTCAGGTCACCAGCCGACGAGGCCGGACTGCCACTCCTCGAGGTCGGCGAGCTTGTCGACCAGCACCGGGTCCTTCACGCCGTGGGCCTTGCCCTTGGCCTTCTTCAGGATGTGCGCGGCCTCGGCGTGGTCACCGGCGGCGGCCGCGGCCTCTGCCTGCTCGAGGTAGCGGGCGAGGTCGGCGGCGTGCTTCGGGCCGTTGCCGTGGCCGTTGCCGTTGCCCGGGCCCTGGACGCCCGCGACGATGCCCTCGACCTCGGGGAAGGTGACGCAGTCGCCGCCGCCCTCGACGCGACCGGCGGTCCACTCGATGCCGCCGAGCAGGTGGGCCAGGAACACCGGGTCGCTGTAGGAGGAGTCGACGTGGCCGGCGCCCTCGTACCAGGAGCGGCCGCCCTCGAAGTTGTGGCACCAGGCGATCGGGTGGTCGGCGCCCATCGCGCCGCGACCGGGGTTGTAGGTCGACTCGTCGAGGGTCAGCAGGACGTGGACGTCCTTGCGCGGGTTGGACGTGAAGTTGTACCACTCGTCGAAGCGCGACCACTGCTTCGGCAGCATCGTCGTCGACGGGTGGTTCGGGCTCTCCACCACCATGGTGGCCTGCTGCTGGGCCGGGTGGCTCGCGAAGCGGGCCGAGCCGCCGGTCAGCCGGCTGAACCACGGGACGGCGTGCATCTCGTCGGTCGCGGCGTGCAGTCCGACGAAGCCGCCGCCACCGCGGATGTAGCCCTGGAGCGCAGCCAGCTCGGTGTCGTCGAGCGTGCGCGGCTTGGCCGGGTCCTGGTTGTTGGTGCCGTCGACGGGCGAGGCGAACAGGACGGTGGCGTACTGCGACAGGGCCGCGGCGCTGGTGAACGGGGTCGAGGCCATGGTGAGCGTCGGCTGGCCGGCCGAGGCGCCGGTGGGCGGGTCCCAGACGTCCACGGTGAACCCGTTCTCCTGCCCGAGCTTGATGACGGCGTTGGTCGTCTCGTCGATGTGGGAGTGCCGGAAGCCGAGCGTCTTGCCGACCACGAGCACCTTGTACGGCGAGGCCGCGGGGGCGCTCGCGCCCGGCCGGTCGGCGTGCGGGGCGGCGTCGGCGGGGGTGAGCGAGGCGGCGGTGAGGGCCAGGGCGGCGGCGCCGAGGGCCGCGGCGCCGAGGCGGCGGCGTCGGCTCTGGGGGCGGGTCATGGGGAGCTCCTTCTGCACGTCGGGGAGGGCAGATTTGTCGTCAAGTCCTACAAATCTCTGCTTCCGGGACGCTAGTGATCCACGTCACTGCGCGTCAACGGGCTCGGGACACTCTTCTGCCGCGCCGCGGGCGCAACGGCGCTCCCGTCTGCGACCATCGGGCCGTGCAGCCGCAGCAGGACGACGTCGTGGCGCCCGTGCCGGCGCGCGCCGGGTCGACCCCGTCGCAGCTGCGGCGGCACAACATGGGCGTGGTGCTCGAGCTGCTGCACCGCGACGGCCCGGCCTCGCGCTCGGAGCTGGGGACCGCGACCGGCCTGACCCGCTCGACCATCGCCGACCTCGTGCAGGACCTCGTCGCCTGCGGCGTGGCCGTCGAGAGCGGCAGCGCCCGACCGACCGGCCCGGGACGGCCCTCGGCCGTCGTCCGGGCACGGCCCGAGGGTGCGGTGGCGCTGGCGGTCGAGGTCGCGGTCGAGTCGATCGCGGTCGCCACCGTGGGCCTCGGCGGCGAGGTCCTGGCCACCGAGCGGGTGGAGAGCGCGGTGGACGCCCTCGCGCCGGCCGAGGTGGTCGACCGGGTGGCCGCGATGGCCGGCCCCCTGCTCGCGCAGCACGCGGAGGGGCCGGTCGGGGTCGGCGTGGCCGTGCCGGGCCTGGTGCGGCGTCGCGACGGGTTCGTGCACGTGGCGCCCAACCTCGGGTGGCAGGAGGTCGCCCTCGCCTCGATGCTGGGCCGGGCCCTCGGTCCCGGCGACCGACCGCTGCCGGTCCAGGTGGCCAACGAGGCCGACCTCGGCGCCCTCGGCGAGCTGCGCCGCGGCGCCGGCCGCGGGGTCGGCACCATGGTCTACGTCTCCGGCGACGTCGGCATCGGGGCCGGGCTGGTCATCGACGGGCGGGCCATGCTCGGCGCCACCGGGTACGCCGGGGAGGCCGGCCACATGCTGGTCGACCCGGGTGGCCGCGACTGCCGCTGCGGCGCCCGTGGCTGCTGGGAGACCGTGGCCGGCGAGGAGGCCCTGCTGCGCGCCGCCGGGATCGACGACGCCCCGGGCGCGCGGGCCCTCGCGCTGCTCCGCGACCGGCTGCGGTCGGGCGACCCCCAGGCCGAGCACGCCGTGGGCGTCGTCGGGCACTGGGTGGGGGTCGGCCTCGGCAACCTGGTCAACCTGCTCAACCCCGAGGTGGTCGTGCTGGGCGGTCACCTGCAGCAGCTGCACGAGCACCTGCGTCCCTCGCTCGAGACCGCCCTCGCCGCCCGCGCGCTGGCCCAGCCCCGGTCGGCCGCGCACGTCGTCCCCGGCACGCAGGGCCGGCAGGCCCAGCTGCACGGAGCGGCCGAGCTGGTGCTGGCCGGCGTCCTGCGCGACCCGGTCGCCCGCGCCTGACGCCGGTCGCGACGGCCGCTGCGGTCCGGACCGACCGGCGACGCGCGGCTACCAGAAGCCGAGCACGCCCCCGCCGATGCGGATGACGAACCCGGCGACGACGACCACGAAGAACCCCCGCACGAACCCGGCGCCGCGGGCGACCGCCGTCCGCGCGCCGAGGTAGCCGCCGACGATGCTGGCCACGCCCATGACGGCCCCGACGTGCCAGAGCACCGCGCCCTGGGGGACGAAGACGACGAGGGCGGCCGCGTTGGTCGCCCAGTTGGCGAGCCGGGCCTTGGCGCTGGCCTCGAGGAAGCCGTAACCGAGCAGCCCCACCAGGGCGAAGACCAGGAAGCTGCCCGTGCCCGGCCCGAGCGCCCCGTCGTAGAAGCCGATCACGGCCCCGGCGAGCGCGGCCAGCGACGTGTGCCGGCGGCCGGTGTGCCGCAGCTCGGTCTCCTGGCCGAGGTCGGGCCGGAAGAGGACGTAGGCGCCGACGACGACGAGCGCGACCAGCACCACGGGGTCGAACGCGCTGCGGGGCAGGCTGCTGGCGACCAGCGCCCCGCCGACCGACCCGACGAAGGCCGCGGCCATCAGGGGCAGGAACGTGCGTGGATCGGGGCGCACCCGGCGGTAGTAGGTGATCGAGCTGACCGTGGTGCCGCAGATCGAGGCGACCTTGTTGGTCGCCAGGAGCTGCACCGGCGCCGCGCCCGGGAGGGCGATGAGGAGGGCCGGCAGCTGGATCAGCCCGCCCCCGCCGACCACGGCGTCGACGTACCCGGCGGTGAGGGCCGCGAGGGCCAGCAGCACCAGCACGGTCGTCGACGGCTCGGGCACCGGACCACCCTAGGGACGGCGGTTAGCGTGGCCGCGTGCGGATCGTCTCGTTGCTGCCCTCGACCACCGAGATCCTCTTCGCGGTGGGGGCGGGCGACGACGTCGTGGGCGTGACGTTCGAGTGCGACCACCCTGCCGAGGCCCGCACCCGCACGATCGTGTCGACCACCGCGATGCCCGAGGGGCTGTCACCGGCCGAGATCGACGCGCACGTCGCCGCCGCGCTCGCCCGCGGCGAGGACCTCTACCGGCTCGACGCCGGAGCGCTGGCCGGCCTCGACGCCGACCTCGTCGTCACCCAGGACCTCTGTGCGGTCTGCGCCGTCGACGTCACCGTCGTCGACGACGCGCTCGCCCACCTGGGCTGCACGGCCGAGGTGCTGACCTTCGACCCGCACACCGTCGAGGAGGTGCTCGCCTCCATCACGACGCTCGGCGCCTCCGTGGGCCGCGCCGCGGCGGCCGAGGAGCTGGTGGCGTCGCTGCGGGCACGCCTGGCCTCCGTCACCGCCGACGTACGACGCCGCGCGGGCGCGCGCCCCCGGGTGGCCGTGCTCGAGTGGACCGACCCGCCGTACGCCCCGGGCCACTGGCTGCCAGAGATGGTCGAGCTCGCCGGCGGGGAGGCCGTGCTCGGCGCGGCCGGGGAGAAGTCGTTCCGGGTGCGGTGGGAGGACGTCGCGGCCGCCCGGCCCGACGTGGTGGTCGTGGCGCCGTGCGGCTACGGCCGCGACGGCGCCCAGGCCCAGGCCGACGCCCTCGTGGCGGCGGGGCTGCTGCCCGACGGGGTCGTGGTCCACGCCGTCGACGCCGACGGCATGTGGGCGCGGCCGGGCCCGCGCATCGTCGACGGGGTCGAGGAGCTGGCGCAGGTGCTGGCCGGGACCTCGGCCGGCGTCACGCCGCGGACGGCGCCGACCGCCGGTTGACCACCGCGCCCCACAGCGCGACGACACCCGTGAGCGCGGCGAGCACGCCGAGGGCGACCGCGGGCGCGAGCAGCGCGAGGACCCCGCCGCCGCGGGCGCCGGGCACGAGGTGGGTCAGCACGACGACGACGAGCACGACCGAGGCGATGATGCCGAGCGCGATGTCGAGCTGGGTCAGCGCGAGGCGCCACCGCTCGCGGGAGCCCCGGCCGCGCAGGGTGCGGACCAGCTCGTGGACCGGCATCCAGAGCGCGAGGACCAGGTAGAACAGGCCTCCGAGCCCGGTGCCCGGGAGTCCGGCGGTCATCTCAGTGCCCCTTCTCGTAGACCAGCAGCGGGCGGCGCAGGACGACCTCGGTGACCAGCGCCTCGAGCATGTAGAGCCCGTTGACCACGCGGAGGACCAGGAAGCACGGCACCGACAGGAGGGCCCGGCCGACCTCGCGCCGACGTCGCGCCGCCACGAGCACCGGCACCAGCACGGCGGGCACGTCGACGACGTACGCGAGGAGGACCCAGGGGCTGACGAGCACCGCGAGCAGGGGCAGGACCAGCAGGTAGACGAGCGAGGCCACGACCGCGTCGAACATCGCGACGCCGACGACGGTGCGCAGGAACGGCAGCCGCAGCACGCCCCTCCAGTGCAGGGCGACGTTCTGCACGAAGCCGTGCGACCAGCGCTTGAGCTGCGTGGCCATGAAGTCGAGGTCGTGCGGCTCGATCGGGTAGCAGACCGCCTCCGGCACGAACCGGACCCGGTGGCCGGCCTGGTAGAAGGTCCAGGTCAGGTCCATGTCCTCCGCGCGGGTGCGCTCCGACCAGCCACCGGCGGCCTGGAGGGCCTCGGTGCGGTAGGCGGAGAAGCAGCCGGAGGAGATCAGCGGCGTGCCGAAGTAGTCCTGGGTGGGCTTGTAGAAGGTGAACGACAGCAGGTACTCGACGTAGCGCCCTCGCTCCCACACGCTCGAGACGTGCCGCGGCACCACGAACCCGCAGGCCGCGACCACCGACTCGTCGGCCTCCAGCGGCGCCATCAGCAGCTCGAGCGCGTCGGGGGCGAGTGTGGTGTCGGCGTCGATGGCCATCGCGTACGTCGTGGTGACGTCGGCCAGCGCGACGTTCTGCGCCCCGGCCTTGGACCCGGTGCCGACGTGGTTGCGGATGACCTCGGCCCCGGCCGCGCGGGCGAGGTCACCGGTGTCGTCGGTCGACCCGTCGTCGACCACGACCACCCGGGCCGGGGGCGTGGTCTGCCCCAGGATGCTGCGGACGGTGTCGGCGATCGAGGCGGCCTCGTCGTAGGCGGGCACGATCACGGTCAGGTCGTCGGCGGGCCGCGGCCGGCGCGCCTCGTGGCGCGGGTCGGGCGCGACCTGCTGGTCGGTCGTCACCGGGGGCTCCCTCGGTCGGCGTGCAGGTCAGGACGTGCAGGTGGGGGCGCGCCGGACACGCGCCCCCACCCCTCACCTACCTGTCGCGAGGGGGCCGGGACGTTACGTCAGTCGTCGACCCAGAAGCCGCGGCCGCCGAACCAGTCGCCGTACGCCGAGCGCAGCCCGCCCATGCCGCCGCCCGTCCCACCGGGCCGTCCGGCGTCGCGGGAGCCCAGGTAGGACCCGACCACCGCCGCGCCGAGGTCGTCGAGCTCGGGGCTGACCATCCGACCGTCGACCCGCTGGGCCATCTGCTCGATGAACCGGGCCAGCCCGGGGTCGTCGCCGAGCCGGAAGAACGTCGTCTGGGCGCCCATCCGGCGGCTGTTGTCGAGCTCGCGGACGGCCAGGGCGATGGTCACCGGGTGCGGCGGGTAGGAGAAGTAGACCTCGCCGCTGCGCTCGAGGTGGGACGTCGGCTCACCGTCGGTGACGACGAGCAGCACCGGCTGGGCGTTGGGGTGCTTGCGGAAGTGGCGGTTGGCCAGCAGCAGGGCGTGGTGGAGGTTGGTGCCCTTGTCCCACTGGGCGTCGAGCGCGGTGAGCTGCTCGATGTCCATCACCTCGGCGTGCCGACCGAAGCCGATCAGCTGCAGGTGGTCGCCCCGGAACCGGCTCTTGATGAGCGTGTGCAGGGCCAGCGCGGTGCGCTTCATCGGCACCCAGCGCCCGTCCATGGCCATCGAGAACGACGTGTCGACCAGCAGCGCGACGCAGGCCTGGGTGCGGGCCTCGGTCTCCTGCACCTCGACGTCGTCGATCGACAGGCGCGGGCCGGTGGGGTCGGCGACGCGGCGCTGGACGCCGTTGAGCACGGTGCGGGGCACGTCCCAGGGCTCGGTGTCGCCGTACTGCCAGGCGCGGGTGGCGCCGGAGCGCTCGCCGGCGGCGCCGGCCTTGTCCATGTCGCGCTGGCCCTGGCGGCCGCCCATGCGCTGGGCGACGTCCTTCAGGAGCGCCTTGCCGAGCTGGCGCATCGCCTTGGGGGTCAGCCGCAGCTGGCCGTCGGAGCCGCGCTCGAGCGTGCCGCCGTCGCGCAGCGCCTTCTCCAGCTGCTGCAGGGTGCGGGCGTCGACGGCCGCCTCGTCGCCGAGCTGGCGCGCCAGCTTGTCGAGGTCGACGTCGTCCATCCGCGAGCCCCGGTGGGACTGCGCGAGCTGCTCGGCGAGGTCGTCGAGGTCGGCGAGGTCCTGGAGCACCCCGGTGCCGTCGCCGAGGCCGAGGCCCTCCTCGCCGCCGAACTGCTCCGACCCGCCCCAGTCGAGGTCGGGCCGCAGCGCCTGCAGGTTGGCGTCGAGCTGGCCGAGCTGGTCCATGAGCTCGGGCGAGCCGAACGCCTGGGCGCTGAGCTCCATCAGCTCCTGGCGCTGCTCGGGCGTCATCGAGTTGAGCATCCGCTGCGCCGCCGCCGAGCGCTGGGCCAGGGCGTCGAGCAGCTCGTCGACGTCCTGCGGGTCCTCGGGGAAGAAGTCGCCGTGCTTGTCCATGAAGTCGCGGAAGTCCTCGGGGGTGTCCTCCCCCGCCGCCTTCTTGGCCAGCAGCTCGTTGAGGTCGCCGAGCATCTCGTTGACCGCCGCCCGGTCGGCGTCGGTCGCGCCCTCCATGGCCTGCTTCATGCCCTGGAACCGCTGGTCGAGCAGCTCGCGCCCCAGCAGGTCCTTGATCTCCTCGTACGCCGCGCGGGCGTCGCTGCTCTGCCAGTCGTAGTCGGCCAGCTCGGTGACGGCCGCGGCCGGCGAGGGCGGCAGGTTGTCGATCCGCATCTCGCGGAACGCCCGGTCGTCGTCGTCCATCATCGCGTCGCGGGCCAGCTGCTTGCGCTCCTCGAGCACCGCCTTGTCGAGCAGCTCGCGCACCTGGCGCAGCGTGCCGTCGAGGTCGTGCTTGCCGAGCAGCTCGCGGCGCCGCTCGGCCACCTTGCGGGCCAGCTCGTCGAGCCCGCGCTGGTCCTGCCCGCCGCGGCGCAGGAACTCCCGCATCGCCCGCTCCGGGCTGTAGCCCGCCATCACGTCCTCGCCGATGGCGTCGAGCGCCTCGGAGAGGTCGACCGGCGCGGCGAGCGGGTCGCCGCCGTCGTACCGCTTGAAGCGGGAGCGTCGGGTCTCGGTCATCTCAGCTCCCTGTGCTGGTTCCGTGGCCTCGAGACGGGCGCCAGGGCGCCCTCCTCGACCACCGTGTGCTCGGCTCGACCCGCAGGCTCAGGAGCCGTAGACCGTCTCGGCACCGTCGGTGTCCTTGCCGATCTTGCGGCCGAGGTAGAGCGCCTCGAGGGCGAGCTCGATGGCGCCGGCGCGCTGGCCGTCGTTGGTGGCGCCGAGGCGGTCGCAGACCTGGTCGTAGAGGTCGGACTCCCCGAGGACGGGGAGACCGGTGAGGAAGTCGCGGGCGCCGACCTGCTCGCCCGTGGTGACCATCGAGCCCGCCTCGATGGCGTCGACGAGGAGGCCGAGGTCGAGGCCGCGCAGGTAGCTGCGGGAGGTCTGGGCGACCGCGGTGCGCAGCAGGTGGGTCAGCACCTCCTGCTCGCGACCCTCCTCGCCGGTCTCGAACTCGACCTTGCCGCCGAGCACCTCGACCGCGGTCTCGAGGTCGACGATGCGGGCCACGGCCTCGTCCTCGCCCTGGCGCACCGAGCGGTGCAGCGCGGCGGCGGCGATGGTCTCGGCGCCGGCGATGGCGAAGCGGGCCGAGACACCGGAGCGTTGGTCGACCGCGGTCGACTCGCGCAGCTGGCGGGTGAAGCGGGCCAGGATCTCGACGAGGTGGTCGGGCACCTCGGCGGTGAGGTCGGCCTCCTGCCGGATGACGGCGATCTCGGCCGCCAGCTCGGTCGGGTAGTGCGTGCGGATCTCGGCGCCGAAGCGGTCCTTGAGCGGGGTGATGATGCGGCCGCGGTTGGTGTAGTCCTCAGGGTTGGCGCTGGCCACGACGAGCACGTCGAGCGGGAGCCGCAGCACGTAGCCGCGGATCTGGATGTCGCGCTCCTCCATCACGTTGAGCATCGCGACCTGGATGCGCTCGGCGAGGTCGGGCAGCTCGTTGATGGCCACGATGCCGCGGTGGCTGCGCGGGATGAGCCCGAAGTGGATGGTCTCCAGGTCGCCCAGCGAGCGGCCCTCGGCGACCTTCATCGGGTCGACGTCGCCGATGAGGTCGGCGACCGAGGTGTCGGGGGTGGCCAGCTTCTCGGCGTACCGCTCGTCGCGGTGGCGCCAGGAGATGCGCAGGTCGTCGCCGTACGTCGCGGCCGCGGCCTGGGAGGTGACAGTGACGGGGTCGTAGGGGTGCTCGCCGAGCTCGGAGCCGGAGATGACCGGCGTCCACTCGTCGAGCAGGCCGACCATGGTGCGCAGCAGCCGGGTCTTGCCCTGCCCGCGCTCGCCGAGCAGCACGATGTCGTGCCCGGCGATCAGGGCCCGCTCGAGCTGCGGGAGGACGGTGTTCTCGAACCCGTGGAGGCCGGGCCAGGGGTCCTCGCCGGCGGCCAGCTTGGCCAGCAGGTTGTCGCGGATCTCGGTGCGGAGGGGCTTGTGGACGTGGCCGGAGGCGCGCAGCTCGCCCACGGTGCTGATGGTCGGAGCACTCACCTCCTCGAGACTACTCCGCATCCCAACACGCGTGGCTGGTCCGTTACCGCGAGGTAACCCTTGACGGCTGAGAGACGTACCTGATGGGGTGCGGGCACCCCGCTGGTTGTCAGACAAGACGCACCAGGTCCGAGCCCCTCCGCCGCACTCCGGGGTGGCGCTCGCCTGCCCGGTCGACCACCGGGGGTCCGGTCGTCCCCGCGGCAGCCCACCTGCCCGTCCTGACGACCCCGAGGACCCCCGTGCCCCCTGCTCTGCCGGCTCCCCCGCCACCGCTCCGCCGCCGTCTCGCCGCCCTGTCCGCCGTGCTCCTCGCGCCCGCCCTCGCGGCCGCCGCCCTGCCGCAGGGCAGCCCCGCGGTCGCCTCCGCGCCCCCGTCGTACGCCGCCGGCACGCTCGGCGCCGCCACGGGGACCGACGTGCTGCCCACCCTCGAGCGCTCGGCCGACGAGGAGGCCGTGGTCGCCGTCGTCGAGGTCGCCGACACCGCCGAGCTCGACCGCCTGGTGGCGACCGGGGTCGACCTCGACCACGGCGTCGAGCGCCACGGCGACCACCTCGACGTGAAGGCCGTGGTCACGCCGTCGGAGATGGCCGTGCTGCGCCAGCTCGGCTTCTCCGTCGGCGACGTGGTGTGGACCGCCGACGACGCGCGCCGCGCCGTCACCGAGCGCGCCGAGACCCGCGCCGAGGCCCGCCAGGCCAACCGGGCCTTCGCGGCGCGGGCCACCAACCCCGACGTCTCCGACGTGCGGATCATCCGGGCCGACTACTACGTGAGCTTCGGGGTGGGCTACCTCTCGGTCGAGGCCAAGTGGGCCGACGGCCAGACCGCCACGACCCCGCTGACCGTCGAGCGCGACAGCGGACCCGGCACGGAGATCGGCACCGGCGGCACCCAGGTCATCCAGCGGTTCGTCGACGCCGACGTCTACCTCTACCACCGGGGCGCGACCGCGGTGCCGACCGTCGGCGGGGTCCCCGGCGCCGCCCCCGTGCGACCCTCCTCGGTGCGGATCACCAGCCCCAGCGGCGACGTCGCCGAGGCCACCGTGCGCGACTGGCTGCCCACCGAGGGCGGCGACCCGTTCAAGGGCACGGGCGACTACCAGCAGGACTTCGTGCGCTCCTACCACGACCCGACCCAGCTCTACGACCGCGTCGAGCAGCTCGCGGCCGACTTCCCGGAGCTGACCGACCTGGTCGCGCTGCCGAACAAGACCAACGGCTACCGCCGCGTCTCCCAGGCCCTGGTCGACCCGCCCGGCGCCCGCCTCGTGCTCCGTTCCGGCGGCGCCGCGGCCGGCGAGGTCACCTACGTCCCGCGCACCGGCACCGTCGGCACCGTGCCGGCCGACGGCCTGCCCGCCACGTCGACCCCGGTCGTCACCGTCGCCGCCGCCGCCAACCCGGCCTGGCCCCTCGCGACGCCCGCGCAGGGCTGCGGGACGATCAGCGGCCTCCCGGCCGGCGCGATCGCGCTCGTCGACCGCGGTGAGTGCACCTTCGCCGAGAAGGCCGCCAACGCCCAGGCCGCCGGCGCCAGCGCCGTCGTCGTGGTCAACAACGTCAGCGGCGCCGCGGCCTCGCCCGGCAACATCCCCGCGGCCGTGACCGTGCCCGTCGTCGGCATCTCCCAGGCCGACGGGGCCCGCCTGCGGGCGCTCACCGAGCCCACCGCCCGGCTGCTGCCCGGCGCCACCCTGGTGCCCGAGCGCCGCTTCGGCGTCGACTCCGAGGCCTGGGGCCACGAGGGCGGCGACGACGTCTCGGTCCAGGTCGTCGACCCCCGGGCCGCCGACCAGGAGCTGGCGGTCGCCGTGGCCGGCAAGAGCGTGCAGGTCAGCCCGGCCACCGACGCCTCCGGCGCGGTCACCTCGACCGCGGCGGCCGTCGTCGCCGCGCTCAACGCCGACCCGCGCGCCTCGGCCCTGCTGACGGCGTACACCTACCGCGGCTCGGCGGGCACGGGCACGGTCCTGCCGACCCGGCTGCTCGGGCTCGACGACAACCTCAACGCGCCCGACCGCGTCTCGCACGAGCCGCAGACGGTCTACGCCCTGCGCATCGGCACCGCGCCCGAGGGCACCAAGCCCGGCGTCTTCGCCTACGCCCAGGAGCACGCCCGCGAGTGGGTGCCGCCGCTGGTGACGATCGAGACGGCCGAGCGACTGCTGCGCAACTACAGCGGCCACGCGCCGACCAAGGACCTCGTCGACAACCTCGAGGTCTGGATCATGCCGTCGGTCAACCCCGACGGCGGGCACTACTCGTTCTTCGACTTCGCCTCCCAGCGCCGCAACATGGTCCGCTACTGCCCGCCCACCGGCGCCTACGACGCCGGCGCGCGCAACAGCTGGGGCGTCGACGTCAACCGCAACTACGACGCGTACAGCCGCCTCGACGGGTACGACGGCGCGTCCGACTCCTGCACCAGCGACGTGTTCTCCGGTCCGGCGGAGCTCTCCGAGGCCGAGTCGAGGAACGTCGACTGGGTGGCCGCCAAGCCCAACATGAAGTTCTCGATGAACATGCACAGCTCGGGCAACTACTTCATGTGGTCGCCGGGCGCCTACAAGCTGCCCGGCCGCGTCTCGGCCCCGCGCCCGACCCTGGAGCAGGAGAACTACTTCTGGCAGGCCTCCAACCGGATCCTCACCGCGATCAAGCGCCACCGCGGCCTGTCGGTCACCCCGGCCCGGACCGGCGTGACCTCCGACGTGCTCTACTCCGCGGCCGGCAACTCCGGCGACATGAACTGGTACAAGCACGGTCTCTACGCCTGGAACTTCGAGGTCGGCACGGCCTTCCAGCCGCCCTTCGAGAGCACCACCGGCCCCACGGGCGCCTCGGCGCACCAGGAGACGATGGAGTACGCCAACGGCCTCGTGGAGCTGATGCGGGTCGCCCGCGACCTCGACCAGGACGCCGCGGCGCCGACCTCGACCGCCGTGGTCACCGCGAGCTCCACCGAGGGCAAGGTGAGCCTCGAGTTCTCCACCGACGAGGCCGCCGAGGTCCGCTACACCCTCGACGGGACCGCGCCCACCAGGAGCAACCCGGCGCTGCGGGTCTACCAGCCGCGCGGGGTCCGCGAGGGCGGCGAGCTGCTGACCGTCGACGAGGGCGCCCAGGTGCGCTGGTACGCCGTCGACACCGCCGGCAACGTCGAGCGCGGCTACGACCCGGCCGACCCGGCCGACCGCCGCTACCGCAAGGCCATCGCCGAGGTCGGGTGGGACGACGCCCCGGCCGCCTCGACGCTCACCCTGCAGGTCCGCCCGGCCGCGGTGCGAGCCGGCGCCGGCACCGTCCGGGCCACCGTGACCGCGGCCGCGGAGAACCCTTTCGGCCTCGCGCCGTCCGGGCCGGTGGCGGTCACCGTCGACGGCACCACCCGGACCGTGCAGCTCGACGCCGCTGGTCGCGGCGAGGTCGTGCTCGGCCCGTTCACGACCGCCGGGCGTCGTACGGTCACCGCGGCGTACGCCGGCGACGACGTCGCGGCGGCCGCCACGGCCGCCCCCGCGACGGTGCAGGTGGCCAAGGCCGCCTCGACGACGCGGGTGGTCCGGCAGGCGCCGAGGGTCGTGCTGACCAGCGGCCCACCCGGCCGCACCCGCGCCGTCCTGCGGGTGCGGGTCTCCGCACCCCCAGGCGTCGCCGTGGCCGGCCCGGTGAAGGTCCTGCGCGGCGGCAAGGTCGTCGCCCGCGGCCGCGTGCGCGCCGACGGGACCGCCGACCTGCGGCTCCAGCGGTTCGCCCTCCCCGGCCGCCGCTTCGTCAAGGTCGTCTACGCCGGCAACGCCGACGTCGACGGCTCGCGCGACGGCTACAAGGTGACCGTGCGGCGTCGCTGACCCGGCGCCACCCATCGGAGCCGGCGGCACCCTCGGGGGTGTCGCCGGCTCCTGCCGTCCACGGGGTTCTCGGACGGCCGCCCGCGACGTGACCCGCGCCACTACAGTCGGGGACCTGGCACCAGGCCCGATCGATGGGGGATCACCGTGGCCCGCAAGCTCATCAAGGTCAACGACTCCGCGTGGCTGTTCGCCGAGACCTACCGCACGCCGATGCAGGTCGGGATGCTCGCGACCTTCCGGGTGCCCGAGGACCGGCCGACCTTCGTCGCCGACCTGGTGGCGCGGTGGCGCGAGGTGCGGCAGTTCGAGGCGCCGTACAACTACCTGTTCCGCAAGACGCCGGTGCCGACCTGGGTCGAGCTGCCCGACGACGAGATCGACCTCGACTACCACCTGCGGCACTCCGCGCTGCCGGCCCCGGGGAGCCAGCGCGAGCTCGGCGTGCTCGTCTCGCGCCTGCACTCGCAGAAGATGGACCGGCGCTACCCGTTGTGGGAGGCGCACGTCATCGAGGGGCTGATGGACGACGACGGCGCCCCGCGCTGGTCGCTCTACTTCAAGGCCCACCACTCCCAGGTCGACGGCGTGGGTGGCATCCGGCTGCTGCGGCGGATGCTCTCGGTCGACCCCGAGGCCCGCGACATGCTGCCCGCGTGGGCGGTCGGCGCCCACGGGCCCGACCAGAGCGGGCTGCCGCCCAAGGAGCGGTCGCGGGCGGTGGAGAAGGCCCCCGCGTCCTCCGGCGGGCCGGGCGGGCTGCTCGGCTCCGCGCTCGGGGCGGTCGGGGGCGGCGTCCGGGCCGGCACCTCGATCGCGGGATCGCTCGCACGCACGTACGCCGAGACCGCGGTGGGCATCGTCGACGCCGACCGCGCGGCGCCCTTCCGCGCCCCCAAGTCGATCTTCAACGGCCGCATCCACACCCCGCGCCGGTTCGCCACCCAGCACTACTCCATCGAGCGCATGCGTCGGCTGGCCAAGGCCGCCGACGGGTCGCTCAACGACGTCTTCCTGGCCGTCGTCGGGGGCGCGCTGCGCCGCTACCTCGAGGAGCGGGGCGCGCTGCCGTCGGAGTCGCTGACCGCCAACGTGCCGATGTCGGTGCGCGCGCACGAGGGCGCCCGGGTCGGCAACGCCGTCACCTTCCTGCGGGCCCGCCTCGGCACCGACGTGGCCGACCCCAAGGAGCGGATGGACGCCATCCGGGCCTCGACCCAGCTCGCCAAGGACCGGCTCCCCGCGGTCGGCCAGGGCGGCATGGAGGTCTACACCGCCGTGCTGATGGCGCCGTTCCTCGGCCAGGCCATGCTCGGCGTCGGCGGCCGCGGCCGGCCCGACTCCAACCTCGTCGTCTCCAACGTCCCCGGCCCCGCCGAGCCGCGCTACCTCGACGGCTCGCGGATGGAGGAGATCTATCCCGTCAGCCTGCTGTTCAACGGCCAGGCCCTCAACATCACCGCCGTCAGCTACGCCGGGGAGTTCAACATCGGCTTCACCGGCTGCCGCGACTCCGTGCCCAGCCTCCAGCGCATCGCCGTGTACGCCGGCGAGGCGCTCGAGCAGCTCGAGGCGACGTACGGGCTGGTCGACGCGGGCGACTGAGGGGGCGGGCGGGTGATGCCCTGGGGGGTGTGCGGAACACCCGGCTGACCGGGAGTTCCGACACCTTGCCAGGGAATCCCGACACCTCGTCAGGGGTCACCGACACCCGCCGCTCCGGCCGGACGGCGACTACGATCCGGACCGTGATGACGGCGCTGGCGGTGGCGGTCGCGCTGGCCGTGGCACTCGGGATCGCCGTCGGGGTACTGGTGGGCATGAACCGACGCCAGCAGCAACGCATCGAGGAGCAGGCGGAGCGCATCGAGCAGCTCGAGGCCGACCTGTCGGCCGCGCTGCGACCACGGCCGGCGTCGACGGCGACCGAGCGCGCCGTACGACGGGTCGTCAAGACCGCGACCAGGGTGCGCGAGCAGGGTCTGGGCGGGCTGCTGGCCAGCTCGATCGACGACCTGCAGGCGTGGGCGGAGTCCGAGCAGCAGGACATCGTCACGATGGCCGACGTCGAGGGCCGGGTGACGCTGGTCTTCTCCGACATCGAGGACTCCACCCCGCTCAACGAGCGGCTCGGCGACGACACCTGGGTGCGGGTGCTGGCCGCGCACGACCAGCTGGTGCGCCAGCGCGTGGAGCGCTACCGCGGCCAGGTCGTCAAGGGGTTCGGCGACGGCTTCATGCTCGCCTTCCGCGACGCCGAGGCCGCCTGCCGAGCCGCGCGCGGCATCCAGAAGGACCTGCGCCGCACCCTCGACCCGCGGCTGCGCGTCGTCGCCCCGCTCAAGGTCCGCATCGGCATCCACACCGGCCCGGTCGTCACCAAGGACGGCGACTACTTCGGCCGCAACGTCGCCATGGCCGCCCGCGTCGGCGCTCTGGCCACCGGCGGGGAGGTGCTGGTGACCAGCGAGGTCGTCGACGCGCTCGACGACGACGCCGCCGTCGAGCTGACCGAGATGGGCGAGGTCGAGCTCAAGGGCCTGCCCGGCACCCACCAGCTCTTCCGGCTGCGCACCCGGTGACGGCGTTCCCCGGCGCCGGGCCCTGCCCGTGCGGGTCCGGCACGGTGTACGACGCGTGCTGCGGCCGCCTGCACCGCGGCGCCGCGCAGGCGGCGACGCCGGAGGAGCTGATGCGCTCGCGCTACGCGGCGTACGCCCTGGGCGACACCGACCACGTCTGGCGCACCTGGCACCCGCGCACCCGCCCGCTCACCGTCACCCCCGACCCCGAGGTGCGCTGGACCGGGCTCGTCGTGCACGAGGCGACCGGCGACGAGGTGGAGTTCACCGCGTCCTTCGAGCGCCTCGGGCAGCCGGGGAGGCTGCACGAGCGCAGCGTGTTCGCGCAGCGCGCGGGCCGGTGGTTCTACGTCGAGGCGGTCACCGACAGCACGTCGGCGTAGAGCGCCTCGCTGTCCTCGCGCTGGTCGGCCAGCGCCCGCCAGGCCACCGCGCGCAGCAGCGCCTGCCGGCGCGCACCCACCGCCCACGCGTCGTACGCCGCCGGGTCGGCCCCGAGCCAGAGCACGGCGTCGAGCACGGCGACGGCCTCGGCCCAGGCCAGCGGGCGCCAGGCCGGCGCGACGTCGATGACGAGGGGCGCGCCGAGGGCGTCGAGGAGCACGTTGCCGGCGAGGTCGGCGTGCACGAGCTGGACCGCGCCGAGGTCGGCGGCCGGGTCGAGCGCGGCGGCCACCCGCTCGACGACCGGGCCGGCCGGCGTACCGGTGGACGCGGCGAGGAGGTCGTCGACCGGCCCGAAGACCAGCCGCTCGGCGCGCGCCCAGCGGTCGTCGCGCTCTGCGAGCGCGGCTGGGCGCTCGGGCACGGCGACGGCGAACCGGGCGTGCAGCAACCGGCCCGCGGCCAGGGTCACCTCGAGGTCGGTGCAGGGCGTCGCCCCGGGCTCGAACCGGCTGGCGCCCCAGCCCTCGACCACCCACGACCCGTCACGGGCCGGGACCGGTAGGGCGACCCGCAGGTCGCGGTGGTGGCGGCGCGGGTCCTCGTCGAGGGTGACCGAGAGCCGCGCCAGCACCGGGCTGAGCCAGGCCGCCGTCGCGGGGTCGCGGTCGGGCGAGAAGACCAGGTCGCCGGCGCGCCACGAGCCGCCCTGGCCGCCCGGCAGCAGCTCGAGGGCACCCGGCACCGCGAACAGGTCGAGCACCTCGGGCGAGGGCGCAGCGGCGGGCACGGGGCGACCGTAGCGGCTGGCTCGCCCGGTCCCGCCCGTCAGCCGACCAGGCGCTGGCGGATCCCGCGGGCCTGCTCGCTCGCGCGCTGCTGCTCGCCGGCGTAGGAGGAGACGACGAGCAGCGCGCCCGTCAGCGCGGGCACCACCCACTGCAGCGCGGCCAGGCGCTTCTGGGCCGCGGCCACGTCGGCCGGGGTGGACGCCGACGGCTGGGTGCCCGCCTCCGCGGGCACGTCGGTGCGTTCGGACACCGTGCGGCCGAGCTGGCGCGCGTACGCCGTCACGCCGAGCGCGGCCACCGTCAGCCCCGTCTTGACCGCGACCATCTCGCCGACGCCCTGCTGCCGGGTGGCACGGCCGGAGTGGGCGGCGAGCTGGCCCACGCTGCCGACCACGTGGGCGCCGATGGCGGCGGCGTTGACCGGGGTCCACCGGTCCCAGCCGGTGTTGGCGACCGCTCCCGCGTCGTGGGGGTCGTCGACGGCGCCGGCGGCTGGGTTGAGCGCGACGGCGTTGGCGAGGGTGCCGCCGAACCAGGCCGCCAGACCGACGTCGTGCAGGGAGCGGGAGATGGTGTTGCGAGCCATGGGGCCCTCCGGGGCGGGATCGAGGTGGGGACCCGGTGCCGGTACCCAGCGCGGGCCGGGCCGGTCGCGCCGACCGGGGGCTCGCTGCGGACCCGACCGCCTCAGACCACGCGTCGGCCCCCGAGCACGGCGAGCAGCTGGAGCCTGCCGTGGCTCTCCGAGCCGGGGGCGGCGGTGTAGACCATGAGCCGGTGCGACTGGTGCGGGTCGAGCAGGGTCTGGCAGTCCAGCTCGAGGCGCCCGACCTCGGGGTGGTCGTAGCGCTTGACGACGTCGGCCTCGCCGCCGACCTCGTGCGCTGCCCACAGCGCGGCGAACTCCTCGCTGCGGGTGAGCAGGTCGTCGGCGAGCCCCGCGGCGGGCGACCCCGGACCGCGCTGCGCGACGAGGGCACGCAGGCCGGCGGCGTACAGGCGGGAGAGGTGGTCGTGGTCCTCGGCGGCGTGGATCGCGCGGGACGCGGGATCAGCGAACCAGCGGTAGCCGCGGCTCCGCATCGGCCCGGTGTGGGCGCGCAGGTCACCGACCAGGGCCACGCTGAGGTCGGTCTGGCGCAGGGTCTCGCCGAGCTCGGTGACGATCTCAGCGGCGGTGTCGTCGGCCAGACGGTCGAAGATGCGCAGCAGGCCCGGGCTGACGTGCTCGCTGGCCACCCCACGCGGCGGCGGCTCGTGGCCGACCAGGCGGAAGAGGTGGTCGCGCTCGGCGAGGCTCAGGTGCAGGCCCTGGGCGATCGCGGCCGCCATCTGCCGCGACGGCTGCGGGCCGCGCTCGCGCTCGAGCCGGGCGTAGTAGTCGGTGGACATGTGGCACAGCACCGCGACCTCCTCGCGGCGCAGGCCCGTCGTGCGCCGCCGCTGCCCACGCGGGAGGCCGACGTCCTCGGGCTGCAGGGCCTCGCGCCGTCGGCGCAGGAAGTCGGCGAGGGCGGGACGGTCGGTCGGCACGCCCCGATCCTTCCGCGGACCGGCGACCGGAGCCACGGACCGTCGATCCCCCTCGGAGAGGGGGGACCGGCAGGCCCTGGGTCGGTCCGCCGGATCCGGCGATCGTCGAGGCAGACCCGATCGACGAGACCACCCAGGAGCACCCCATGGCCCGCTTGACCCCCGACCTCGACCTCCCCGACCTGACCGGACGCCGCGTGCTGCTCACCGGTGGCAGCGACGGCATCGGCCTCGTCGTCGCCACCCGGCTCGCCGCGGCCGGCGCCGACCTCGTCCTGCCCGTGCGCGACCAGGCCAAGGGCCGGGCCGCAGCCGGCACCATCACCGCCGCGCACCCCGACGCGACCGTCACCCTGGCCGCGCTCGACCTCGCGTCGCTGGACTCGGTCGCCGCGCTGGGCGAGGACCTGCGGCGCGACGGCCGCCCGGTCCACCTGCTCATCGGCAACGCCGGCGTCATGACGCCGCCCGAGCGGCGTACGACGATCGACGGCCTCGAGCTGCAGCTCGGCACCAACCACGTCGGCCACGTCGCGCTCGTGGCGCACCTGCTCCCGCTGCTGCGTGCCGGGCGGGCGCGGGTGACCGTGCAGTCCAGCATCGCGGCGGCCCGCGGCCGGACGACGTGGGACGACCTCGGCGCCGAGCGCCGCTACGACGCGATGGGGGCCTACCGGCGCTCCAAGGTGCTCCTGGGGCTGTTCGCGCTCGAGCTCGACCGCGTGAGCCGGGACCGCGGCCGGGGCGTGTCCGCCAACGTCGCCCACCCCGGCGTCGCCCCGACCAGCCTGCTCGCCGCCCGGCCCGAGCTCGGCCGGCCCGACGACACCCGCGAGGTGCGGCTCATCCGCGCCCTCTCCGCCCGCGGGATCCTGGTCGGCACGCCCCGGAGCGCCGCGCTGCCCGCCCTCCTCGCAGCCACCGCGCCCGACGCCGGCGGTCGGCTGTACGGCCCGCGCGGGCTCGGCCACGTCGGAGGGGCACCGGCCGAGCAGCGGCTGTGGCGCTCGCTGCGGAGCACCGACGACGCCCGCCGGGCCTGGCGGGTCTCGGCCGAGCTGGCGGGCGCGACGTTCCCCGGCGAGCGGGTCGAGGCCCTGGGCTGACGTCCTGGCCGGTCCCGGGCCCGGTGGACGCGGCCGGGGCCGGCCGTCCACGTGGACGACCGGCCCCGGCTGCTGGGTGCTGCTGGTGGGTCAGCGGCGGACCACCCGCACCGAGCGCGTGACGGACCGACGGTCGACGTACCGGTCGCCGGGGTAGGTCACGACGACCCGGGTGCGGCCGTCGTCGGCCCGCGGACGGACGGCGACCCGGACGGTGGCCCGCCCCTGGCGCAGCGCCTTGGTCACGGCGCGGCCGCCGGCGAGGCGGACCCGGACCGTGCCGGTGGGCACGACACCGGTGGCTGCCGCCTGGACCCGGACGACGAGCACCTTCCCTGCGCGGACCTGGTCGCGCAGCCGCACGACGAGGCGGGCCCGCGCCTTGCGGACGTCGACACGGGCAGCGCCGCTGGAGGGGGCGCTGGTGGTGGTGCCGAGGTAGCGCACCGTGACCGTGGTGCGACCCGGGGCCAGCGAGCGCGCGGGCAGCACGAGGGTGGCGCGACCGCGGGCGTCGACCGCGGCGCGGACCTCGCGACCACCGACGGTGGCGGCGACGGTGCCGCCGGTGGCGCCGGCGACGCGCACCGGCAGCGACCCGGCCTGGCCGTAGACGACCGACGCGGGACCGGCCGAGACGGTGGTCGGCTGGGGCTCGGCCGGCTCGGTCGGGTCCTCGCCGGCGGGGGCGAAGGTCCAGGTCTCGACGTCGAACAGCTCGCCCTCGTCGGTGGCCTCCGGGTCGCCGGCGTAGCGGAAGAAGAGGTCCTGCACGCCGGTGAGCGCCCCGGCGGGCAGCTCGGCGGTGAGGTCGGTCCACGTCGTGCCGTCGCCGGCGGGCACCGCGAGGGTGCCGACGACTCTGTCGGTGGAGGCGGGGTCGGGCGAGGTGCTCATGGTGATGGTGCCGCCGGCCTCGGGGCGGACGCGGGCGGTGATGCTGGCGGCACCGTCGGTGCCGAGGTCGACGCCGGCCAGGGAGGTCCAGTCGTCGTCGTGGACGCTGGTGAGGATCGGCGTCGGGGTCTGGCCCTCGAACGTCGACGTGCCGGCGTACCCCTGCCGGGTGCCCGCCTGCCAGGCGATGGTCTCCGCGGAGACCGGGGCGGCGTACGGGTCGAGCGTGGCCAGCTGGCCCGGGCCGGCGTACGTGCCGACGACCTCCTGGACGCTGCCGTCGGCGTTGAGGGTGACGGGCTCGATGTGGGCGTTGCGGAAGCCGGCGGCGTTGGCCGGGCCCTGGATCGCCGCGTCGAGCGTGGGCGCGTGGTAGGTCAGGTACCAGTCGTCACCGAAGCTGAAGAAGGCGTGGTGGTTGTTGCCGCCGGTGCCCTGGCCGAAGAACCGCTGCTGGTTGGGGAACACCAGGCGGGGCGCCGACCACGGCCCCATCGGGTCCTGGGACTGCATGACCACGATGTCGCCGCGGCCGAGGCCGGGGACGTTGTGGGAGAAGTTCGTGCAGTAGGTGTAGTAGTAGGTGTCGCCGACCTTGTGGATGCCGGAGTCCTCGAAGATGCCGGGGGCGTTGATGAGCGTGGCCTCGCCCTCGACGCTGGTCATGTCGTCACCGAGCTTGATGACGCGGGCGGTGTCGGGGTCGTCGGCGCCACCGCCGGTGGTGGGCACGCCGCCACCGAAGTACAGGTAGGCCTGGCCGTCGTCGTCGACGAGCACGGCCGGGTCGAAGAGCCACACGACGTCGGTGGCGTCGGGATCCGAGTTCCCGCGCACGCCGGGGGTGTCGAAGCCGACGAGCGAGCGGTCGAGCGGCGAGGTGAAGGGGCCGGTGGGCGACTCGCCCTGGAGCACCCAGATGCCGCCGGCGCTGTTGGCGAAGTAGAGGAAGAACTCCTCCTCGCCATCCCCGTCGACGTCGCGCGACGCCGCGGCGGGGGCCCACGAGTTGCCCGGCGCGCCGGTGGCGTCGCGGGCGATGCCCTCGACCCCGGCGGCGTTGATCGAGCCGTGGTTGGTCCAGTTCACCATGTCGGCGCTGGACCACACGTTGACCTGGTTGATCGAGCCGTAGTTGTTGGCCTCACCCGTGGCCAGGTGCTCGGGCCACTCCTGGGTGTCGTTGGTCGTGTAGACGTAGACCCGCCCGTCGACCTCCATCGCCCACGGGTCGGCCCCGAAGTTCTGGGTGACCAGCGGGTTGCCACGACGCGAGGCGGCGTCGGTGCCCGGGGTCTTGGCGAACGCCCCGAAGCTGCCCGGCGCGGTGTTGTCGTTGCGCTCGAGCTGGTCGACCACCGGCTCGGGCTCCGGGTCGGTGCCGTCGCCCTCGGCGGTCTTGACGAAGCTGACGTCGTCGACCAGGAACGACGTGGGGTAGGCGCCGGTCGGCAGGTTGTAGGTGTTCTCGATGTAGAACTGGTAGCCGCTGAGGTCGCGCCCGGCCGGCACCACGACCTCGCCGGAGACCTCGGTCCACTCGCCCTTCGGGACCGACCGGCTGAGCAGGACGACGTACTGCTCGCCGCCGACGTTGCTGCCGTAGTCGACGGTGCCGTTGAAGGTGACCGGGCTGCTCGAGGCCGGGTCGGTGTACTTGACCTTGAACGAGACGTCGTACGTCGCCCCCGACTCGACCGCGAGCCGCTGCTGCGGTCCGGTGACCGAGGAGGTGCGGCCGGTGACCGCGAGCGCGGCGTCGCCGCTCACCTTGTCCTCGGTGGTGCGGGCCAGGGCCTGGCCGCCGCCGCGGCCGACCCAGGGGGTGACCGCGGTGGCCTCGAACCCGCCGTTGACGACGAGGTCCTCCCCCACCTCGGCGGCCTGGGCCGCGGGTGGGCTGCTGATCGAGACGGCGAGTGCCGCTCCCGTGGCCAGGGCCGCGAGCGCGGCCACCAGCCTGGTGCTCCTGGGTCGCATGGGGTGTCCGTTCGTCGTGGTGGGTACGCCGACGCCGGCCCGGCACGCGCCCGGGGCGCGCGCCGACGTCGACCCGGCCGGTGCGGCGGGGTCGCGGGTGGACGGGACCGAGAAGCGTGCGCGTGTGACGAGCGCCACCCAATTGTTAGCGCTCACAACAAGGGCCGTCAAGGGTCTCGGCCCGGACGACCCGCGCGCACCCCGACCCCGTCCGCCCCGGTGGCGCCGCTCAGGTGGTCGGGACGGTGCCGCCGTCGATGACGTACTCGGCGCCGACGACGGCCGAGGCCCGGTCGGAGACGAGGAAGGCGACCAGGTCGGCGACCTCCTCGGGCTGGGCGAAGCGACCCAGCGGCACCCCGCCGAGAGCGTCGAGCAGCCCCCGCTCGGCCTCGTCGCGGGTGGTCCCGCCGCCGTCGGCCAGCAGGGCCAGGAAGTCGCCGTACGTCTCGGTCGCGATGCCGCCGGGGCTGACGGCGTTGACCCGGACACCGGCCGGCGCGAGCTGGTTGGCCAGGCCCTTGCTGTAGGTGCGCAGGGCGGCCTTGGCCGCGGCGTACGGCAGCGTGGCGTCGTGCAGCGGCAGCTGCCGCTGGATCGAGGTCACGTGCACCACGGCCCCGGACCCGGCCGCGACCATCGCCGGGACCAGGGCCCGGTCCAGGCGCACCGCCCCGAGCAGGTTGAGGTCGAGCTCGCGCGCCCAGTGCTCGTCGGTGGCGGCCTCGAACCCGCCCGCCGGGGTCGTCGACCCGCCGACCACGTGCACGAGGACGTCGAGCGGCCCGCCCTCGGCGACCCGGCGGACCACCTCCGCGGCGCCCGCGGCGGTGGCGGTGTCGGCCGCGACGAAGCGGTCGGGCCGGTCGTACCCGTCGGGCACCGTGCGGGCCGTGGCCCAGACGTCGGCGCCCAGCTCGCGCAACCGGGCCACCACGGCCCGGCCCGTGCCCTTCGACCCGCCGGTGACCAGCGCCCGGCGTCCGTCGAGGCGGTCACGGTCAGCGGCGGTCACGCCGTGATCTCCAGCCGGCGGACCACGCCCTCGACCAGGGTGAAGAGCATCCGCAGGTCGACCTCGCCGCCGGGGAAGGTGCCGGACAGGTGGGTGCCGACCTCCCAGGTGTCGTCCGCGGGACGGGCCACGGTCAGGAGGGTCGTGGTGACGTCGTACAGCTCGGCGGACTCCTCGAAGACGGTGAGGGTCGCGGCGCGGCCCTCGAGGGTCTCGCCGTTGTCGACGACGACCACGTCGTCGGGCAGGTGGGTGACGGCGGTGGCGAAGTCCTGCTCCACGTGGGCGCGGAGGTAGTCCTGCACCACCGCGGGGAGGGCGCTCCAGGTGAACGGCTGCGCGGTCGGGGGCGAGGTGGCGGGGGTGGGCGTGGTCATGACGGATCCTCTCGGGGTGGGTGGGGGCGCGCCGGCGGCGCGCGCCGGAAGCGCGCCGGTGGCGCTGCGGCGGGGCGCGACCGGAGCCGGTCCGCCGCACGACGGGGCCGGCCCGGGACGGGCCCCGGGCGAGCGGGGCGGCGTCCGCCCCACCTGTCGAACGTAGCACAACTACTGTCATGCAGGACAGTAAACTGTCGTCGGGACCAGCACCGGCGGCTAGGGTCTCGTCCGTGGACAGCGACGAGACCGCCCCGCGGCCGCGGGCCCGCGTCGGCTCCGACTTCCCCTACCGCTCCGAGCTGCTCTCCCACCTCAGCGCCCTCATCCTGCTCTGGGAGACCCCCGCCGTGCAGGGACAGATCCTGGCCCGGAGCGGGGAGACGCTCGACCAGCCGGCGCACCAGGCCCTGCGCCACCTGCTGGCCTGGGGCTCCATGCGGCCCACCGTCCTGGCCGAGGTCCTCGGCACCGGCGCCTCGCACGTCAGCAAGATCGTCCGGCGCCTCGAGGCCGACGGGCTCGTCCGTCGTACGCCGGACCCGTCGGACCGCCGCGCCACCCTCATCGCCCTCACCGAGGAGGGCGAGGAGGCCGCCCGCGGCGTCTACGCCCTCGGCGACCGGATGATCACCGAGGTCCTGCAGAAGTGGTCGGCCGCCGACGTCGACCGCTACACCCGGCTCACGGCCCGCTTCGTCGAGGACGCCATCGCCGCGTCCGAGCGCATGGTCGAGCGCGGCCTGCTCCCACCCGGCTGAGACCGCCCGCGCCGGCGCGCACCGGGTCCGCCGACCGGGCCTCGACGCCGTCGAGCTCGGCGGGGACGAAGCGCAGGAGCTCCGAGACGAGGTCGACGCGGTCGTGCGCCTGCCCCGGCGGGACCATGTCGACGGCAGCGGGACCGGCTGGGGCGGGTCGAGGAGGGCCCCGCCCCAGGTCAGCCAGGCGGGGGCGGCGGGACGGAACCACGCAGGTGCGCGACCAGGACGTCCGCGGGCAGGTCGCGCGCGACGACGGCGCGCGCGACCTCGGTGAGCCGGCGACCGTGGTCGCGGGCGTAGCGACGCAGCGCGTCGAACGCGTCCTCCATCGACAACCCACCCGCGTGGGCCATCACCCCCTTGGCCTGCTCGAGGGCGATGCGGCTGGTCAGGGCGTGCTGGAGCTGGCTGTTGAGCAGGTCGCGGTCGGTCGCGATGCGGTCGTTGACGATGACCACGCTCGCGACGTGCACCAGGGCCTGGGCCAGGGCGAGGTCGTCGTCGGTGAGTCCGCTCGGGTCGTTGCCGAAGAGACCCAGCGTGCCGAGCGCGGTGTCGCGCAGCCGCATCGGCAGCGCGTGCACGGACCCGTAGCCGGCCTCGACCGCGGCCTGGACGAACCGCGGCCACCGCTCGTGGTCGCGCTGGAGGTCGAGCGAGACCACGGCCTCGCGACGGTGGAAGCAGTCCAGGCACGGGCCCTCGTCACGCTGCAGCTGCAGCACCTCGAGGTCGCGCACCCGCTCCGACGAGGCCGCCGCCAGGTGCAGGACCCCGCCGGCGTCGGCGAGGAGCAGGCCCGCCGACGCGACATCGAGCAGCCGGGCGCAGTTCATCGTCAGCCGCGTCAGCATCTCGACGACGTCGTAGTCGTCGACGAGCTCGTTGGCGACCTCCACGAACGCGGCGACGACCTCACGCTCCCGGGACTCGGTCATGGTGGTCCACCTTCCTCGGTCGGCGGTCGGTCGCGCTCCAGCACGAGCTCCCGAGCGATGATCGCCCACGCCACCGAGCTCGCCGTCTGCCCGGTGGCGATGGCGTGCGCCCGCAGGCGGGCGACGGCCTCGTCGGGGCCCACCCCGAGCTGCGAGACCAGGATGCCCGTCGCCTGGTAGATCTCGATCCGGTCCATCCCGGCCGCGCCCGCCCACGTGTCCCCCAGGGTCGAGGCGTCCTCGTCGGGGTTGAGGGCGCCCTGGACCGCGAGGAGCTCCAGGACGGTGACCGCGGCCAGCTCCGCGGCGACCAGGGCCCCGGCCAGCTGGACTCCCTGCAGCGGACCGGGCTCGGCGCGGAAGAGGTCGAGCGCGCCCACGCAGACCGAGGACACCGAGATCGGCAGGGCGAAGACCCCGCGCACGCCGTCCTCGAGCAGGGCGCCGGCGAGGGCCGGCCAGCGCCGCTCGTGCGGCGAGTCGAGGTCGGGCGCGAGCACCGGACGGCGGGAGGCCACCGCGTCGAGGCAGGGGCCCTCGCCGTAGGTGTACTGGTACTCGTCGAGGCGCCGACTGTCGGCCCCGCTCGACCCGAACGTGCCGCGCGACTCGCCGTCGAAGACCATCGAGACCGCTGCTCCGTCGACCCCGAGCAGGCCGGCGCACGCCACGCACAGCCCGTTGGCGGCGTCCAGCCCGGGCTCGGCGTCTTCCACCGCGAGGACGAACTGGGCGCGCATCACCTCGAAAGATGCCGCCATGGCCCTGCTCCTCAGCGCGTTCAGGCCCTGGTCGGGGGCCCGGGTCGGGGGCCCGGAGCTGGAGCCGCAGGGGTGGGGCGCCCGGCCACCCTAGCGGACACGCCGCCGGCACCGCACCGGCGCGGCCGACCGTGGCACGTCGGGCGCAGGAGGCGTACGGTGCTGCTTCTCGTGAGTTGCCCCGGACCCCGGTAGCGCGCGGCAGGTGTGCCGTGGGTCCTCGTCCGAGGGTCACCCGCCGCATCCGCCGTGTCCGACATGAGGTCCAACACGCAGCCAGCGGCAGGAATCCCCCATGACCCTCCAGCACGGCATGACCCGCTTCCCCGACCTCCCCTCGGCGCCGACCGGACCGCCGCGTCCCCTCCCGGCCGTACGGGGCCACAGGTGCTCGATCGGGCTGTGCACCGGCTCCGACCTGGTCCCGCTGCAGGGGCTGCGTCATGGCGTCTAGGCCGCTCGTCGCCGTGCCCTGGGGCGACCGGGCCCCCGTCCGTCACCCGCGCGCCGTGCCCTCGCTGCGGTGGCCGGGGCCGCGCGCCGTGGGGCCGCCGCCGCAGCTCGTCTGCACGCCGCGGGCCCTCACCTTGCTGGTCCCCCTCGCCCAGGTCGACCGACCTGCGCGGGCGGCCGCGACCGACTGGCTGGTCCACCACGGCGTCCGGCCCGACACGGTCGCCGTCGGTCTCGACGTCGAGCGCGACCCGTTCCTGGCCCGCGTGACCTGGGTGGCGCAGGACGGCGAGGGGTGCCGTCGTCGCCGGTGGGTCTACGCCCCCGCCTCCCCGGGTCGGTGGCCCGCGGCGTTCCCCGGCCTGCTCCTCGCCGCGGGCGGATCGACGGGCGGGCCGCGGTGACGGCCGCGCCCGGCCCGGGGCGGGTTCCCGACGACCGCGACGAACGCGACCACCGCGACGACAAGATCGCCCAGCTGCGTCCGTGCACTCCCGCTGAAGAACCGCACAGAAGTCGCGCTGCGGGCTGTCGTCCTGACGATGGCCCGCAGCGCCGATCCACCGTGCGCCCGGACGCTGGGGCCAGTCAGTCCGGAAACTCGTCGCTGCGCGCAGTTCAGTGACGACCGCCCGCCGATCGGCCGTCTTCACCTCGAACCACACTCGGTCGGTCAGGGAGACGACCCGCTCACCGCCGCCAGCATCGCGCTGCTCCGGCACCACCTGCGCGTAGGCCACGACCGGATCCTTGATCAGGTCGAGCGGCTGGCCCAGATCGGGCGGGGCGACGCCGAGATTGCCAATGCAGCGCTTGGTGGGGCGAACGCTGATCGGTTCCGAGGCCAGGCGGTGGAGGTCAAAGGCAGGGTCCGGCCGGGCGGACCAAGAGCAGGGCTTGCTGCGGAAGTCCGCCGAGGTCGTCGAGCTCCTCGGCGCTCAGGCCAGTCATCATCGAGACAGCAGCAGCGTCAGTGCCGTTGAGCTGGCCGAGCGCAGCCTTGATGCCGGCGTTGATCTCGTCGCGGTGGGCGTCGATGTACTCGCGAACGGCGGCGTCAACGATGTCCTTCGTGGAGCGGGACATGAAGTGAGCTGCGTGCGAGACGAGCTCGTCGGTCGCAGCGTCGACCTTGATGGGCTCAGTGGCGGTAGCCATGACGGTTTCTCCTCCAGGCCGGGTGCGGACCAGGCACGGACATCACCGCCAGACACTCCCTTCGAACTGCGCAAACGGGAACGATCAGTAGTACCAGGGGTACGGCGACCAGTCGGGCTCGCGCTTCTCCAGGAACTGGTCGCGCCCCTCGGCCGCCTCGTCGGTCATGTAGGCCAGCCGGGTCGTCTCGCCGGCGAACAGCTGCTGGCCGACGAGCCCGTCGTCGATGAGGTTGAAGGAGTACTTGAGCATCCGCTGCGCGGTCGGGCTCTTGCCGTTGACCAGCCGCCCCCACTCGAGCGCGGTCGCCTCGAGCTCGGCGTGCGGGACGGCGCGGTTGACGGTGCCCATGCGGACGCCGTCCTCGGCGGAGTACTCCTGGCCGAGGAAGAAGATCTCGCGGGCGACCTTCTGGCCCACCTGCCGGGCGAGGTACGCCGAGCCGAACCCGCCGTCGAAGGACCCGACGTCGGCGTCGGTCTGCTTGAAGCGCGCCTCCTCGGCCGAGGCGAGGGTCAGGTCGCACACGACGTGCAGGGAGTGGCCGCCGCCGGCGGTCCAGCCGGGGACGACGCAGATGACGACCTTGGGCATGAAGCGGATCAACCGCTGGCACTCGAGGATGTGCAGACGGCCGAGCCGGGCGGCGTCGATGGGGTTCGGCGGGGCACCGGCGTCGTCGTGCCCGGGCGTCTCGTACTGGTAGCCGGCGCGGCCGCGGATGCGCTGGTCGCCGCCGGTGCAGAACGCCCACTTGCCGTTCTTGGCGCTCGGGCCGTTGCCGGTGAGGACGACGCAGCCGACGTCGGCGGTGGTGCGGGCGTGCTCGAGGGTGCGCAGCAGCTCGTCGACGGTGTGCGGGCGGAACGCGTTGAGCACGTCGGGCCGGTCGAAGGCGATCCGCACCGTGCCGTGCGCCCTGGCCCGGTGGTAGGTGAGGTCGGTGAGGTCCTCGAACCCGGGGACGACGTCCCAGGCCTCGGCGTCGAACGTCTCGGACACACCCTCGATGGCGCTCATGGCCGCGAGGCTAGTGGGCGGGGCGGCGGGCGCGGCCGCGGGGCGTCGACGCTCGCCCCGCCCGCACCCCTGCCACCGCTGGGTGTGGAACACCGCCCGGCCGGGTGCTGTTGTGGGCCACATGACTCTCGAAGGCGAGTACGAGCCCAGCCCCACCCAGTGGGTCCGCGAGCAGGTCGAGGCCTACGAGGCCTCCGGTGGCCGCGAGGCCAACACCCTGCCCGACCACCCCGAGTGGCCGATCGTCGTCATCACCTCCCGCGGCGCCCAGTCGGGCAAGCTGCGCAAGAACCCGGTGATGAAGGTCGAGAAGGACGGCGTGTACGCCGCCGTGGCCAGCAAGGGCGGCGCCCCCGAGCACCCGACCTGGTACCACAACTTCCTCGCCCACCCCGAGGTCGACCTGCAGGACGGCGACACCCCGCACACCTACCGCGCCCGCGTCGCCGAGGGCGCGGAGCGCGCGGAGTGGTGGGAGCGCGCGGTGGCGGCGTACCCGCCCTACGCGGAGTACCAGGACAACACCGACCGCGAGATCCCGGTGTTCCTGCTCGAGCGCGTCTGAGGACCGTCCCGGTCGGGTCGGTCAGCCGCGGTGGATCGAGGCCGCGAGGCCGGCGAGGTGGCCGAGGCGGGCGACCTCGGAGTCGAGGAACTCGGGGCCGCCGCGGCGGGCGACGATGACGACCTCGTTGCCGTCGATGCGGGCGCCGGCGTACAGGGTCTCGCCACCGGAGCCGTCGTCGACCTCGAGGCGGGTGGCGCGCTCGATCTCCACGAACTCCAGGTCGGCGGGGGCGGCGCCGGTGGCGTGCCGGACGCCCTTGCCGCGGTGGACCCGGGCCGCCCAGTCGACGCGGAAGGTGCCGGGCAGCACCTCGACGAGCCGGTCGAGGGCCTGCGCGGGTTCGGCGGTCACCTCCTCGACGGCCTCGAGGTCGAGGACCAGCCCGCCACTGACGTAGCGGCTGATCCACACGACCCGGACGCCGTCGAGGGCGTGGCAGGCCGAGACGATCGAGTCGGGCATGACGCCGGGGGCGACGTCGAGCATCACGTCGTCGAGGGCGGTGCCGTCGTGGCGCTTCTCGACGATCTCGATGGCCTCGATGTCGCCGCCGGCCTCACCGATCGCGCTCGCCAGCCGTCCCAGCGAGCCGGGGACGTCGGGCAGCTCGACGCGCAGGAGGAAGGGCACCGGGCGACCCTAACCGGCGCTCGTTTCGCCGCCGTTGCGTGCGTCCGCGTGCCGGGAGCCGGCCTCGGCGGCCTCGGCCCCGCTGGTGGCGCCCCGGATGCGTTCGGCCAGGCCGGTGGCCCGCTGCGCGCGCTGCAGCACCGCGGCCCGGACCGCCGCCTCGGTGCCGACCACCCGCACGTGGGAGCGGGCCCGGGTGACCGCGGTGTAGAACAGCTCGCGGGTGAGCAGCCGGGAGGTGTCGTCGGGCAGCAGCACCGTCACCCGGGTGGCCTGGCTGCCCTGGCTCTTGTGGATGGTCATCGCGTGCATGGTCTCGACGGCGTCGAGGCGGCCCGGCGCGTGGTCGCGCAGCCGGCCCGAGCCCGCCACGAAGGCTCGCAGCCGTCCGTCGGGCATCGCGACCGCGGCGCCCGTCTCGCCGTTGTAGACCTCGAGGGCGTAGTCGTTGCTGGTCACGAGGACCGGTCGCCCGACGTACCACTCGCCGTGGACGGGGTGGCCGGCGTCGGTGAGCCACTGCTCGACCTGGCGGTTCCACCGGCGCACGCCGTAGGGGCCCTCGCGGTGGGCGCACAGCAGTCGCTGCCGGTCGAGGGCAGCCACCGCGGCCTCGGCGTCACCCGCCGCGGCGGCCTCGCGGACCGCGACGGCGGCCGCCAGGGCGTCCTCGCGCAGCACCTCGACGGGGTCGTCGGTCTCGACCAGCTCGACCTCGTCGCTGGGGCGGCGCAGCACTGCCAGCACCTCGTCGGGGTCACCGCCGCGGAGGGCCTGGGCCAGCTCCTGGATGTCGAGCTCGGAGCGGTGGTTGCGCTCCAGCGAGGCCACGGGCGAGGCGGGGTGGCCCTCGAAGCCGCGGACGACGTCGCCGAGCACCGCGCCGGCGCCCACCGAGGTCAGCTGCTGCGGGTCGCCGACGAGGAGCAGCCGGGCCTCGGGCCGGACGGCCTCCAGCAGCCGCGCCATCATCGTCAGCTCGACCATCGAGCACTCGTCGACCACGACGAGGTCGTGCTTGAGCCGGTTGCCGCGGTCGTGGCGGAAGCGGGTGCTGTTGTCGGGCCGCCAGCCGAGGAGCCGGTGCAGGGTCAGCGACTCGGGCGTGCCGACGCGCTCGCGGTCGGCCGGGTCGAGGCCCGCGAGCTCGGTCGCCACGGCCTCGGCGAGGCGGGTGGCGGCCTTGCCGGTGGGCGCGGCCAGCACGACGGAGAGCCGCTCGTCGCGGGCGGCGGCCTGGTCGGCCAGCAGCACCAGCACCCGGGCGACCGTGGTCGTCTTGCCGGTGCCGGGTCCGCCGGTGAGCACGGTCGTGCGCCGCCGCACGGCCTGGACGGCGGCCGCCTCCTGCTCCTCGCTGAAGTGCTCCCCGCGCACCCGGCCGAGCGCGGCGGCGAGCGCGGCCTCGTCGACCTCGGGCGCCGGAGCCTCGACCCGCTCGACGAGGTCGTCGCAGACATGGCGCTCGAGGCGGTGGTAGCGGTCGAGGTAGACGAGGTCGCCCTCGAGCCGGACCACGCCCGCCGCGACGAGCGGGGAGGCGGCGACCGCGGCGCGCCAGGCGGCGGGGTCGGGCCACGGGAGGGGGTCGTCGGCCTCCCCCGGGCCCGCGGTGAGGCCCGCGATCGTGGCGAGGTCGACGCACACCGAGCCCGACCGCACGGCCCGCACGGCCAGCGCCACGGCCAGGAGCACCCTCTCGTCGGGCTCGTCACCGAGGTGACCGAGGCGGGTCGCGACGTGGACGTCAGCCGCCTCGAGCACCCCGGCGGCGTTGAGCGGGGCCAGCGCGCCGGTCGCCCCGGCGGCGAGGCGCCGGTCGTGGGCCGCCCAGGGCTCGGGCTGCAGCTGGGCGATCGGGGTCGCGGTCACCGGGCACCTCCGTCGAGCAGGTCGGACACGGCCTCGAGCAGGGCCACGGGCGGCCGCCACACGAACACCCCGCACGGGCCGCCGTCGACCGTCGGCGTCGTCGGGCCGCACAGGCCGCGCAGGTAGAGGTAGAGCACACCGCCGAGGTGGCGCTCGGGGTCGTAGCCGGGCTGGCGCCAGCGCAGGAAGCGGTGCAGCACGACGGCGTACAGCAGGGCCTGCAGGGGGTAGTCGGACCCGCTCATCGCCGCGTCGAGCGCGGCGGGGCGGTAGGAGTGGGAGGTGAGCGGCTCGTCGCGCGGACCGAGCCAGTTGGTCTTGTAGTCGACGATGACGTACGACGGCTCGCCGGTCGCCCCGGGCCCGTCGTCGCGCACCCGGAGCACGACGTCGACCGACCCGGTGAGATAGCCCCGGAGGGCCTGGCCGCCGAGGGCGGGCACGTCGAGGGCGTCGGCGTAGCCGCGGACGGGGTCGTCGGCCGGGAGGTGGGCGCGCAGCAGCGGGGCGAGGTCGCCGAGGAGCGGGGCGGGGTCGTCGTCGCGGGCGAGGTCGCCGCCGGCGAGGGGCAGCTCGAAGTCGAGCTCGCGCAGCCGGTCGCGCAGCGGGAGCCGGCGCAGGCTCCGGCCACCGAGGGTCGGGCCGAGCGGGGTGTCGCAGACCGCGACGAGGGCGTCGACGAGCTCGTCGCGGTCGAGGTCGACGGGCCAGCGCTGCAGCTGCTCGGCCACGTGCCCGGCGAGCTCGGCCCGCAGGTCGGGTGCGTCGGGGTCGGCGTGCTCGAGCACGCCGTGGACGAGGGAGCCGAAGGTCGCCCCGACCGGGAGGCCGGCCATGGGCGAGGGGACGGGGTCGGCGGTCCCGGCGTCCTGGCCGGCGGCAGGGAGCGGCACGACCTCGACGCCCTCGTCGTCCTTGGGCACCACCTCGGGCTCGCTGCCCACCGCCGGCGGCGCAGCCGCCTCGACGTGGCTGAGGGCGGAGTAGGACGTGCGGCGCCACGTGGTGTCGACCTCGCGCCCGAGCCGCCGCGCGGACAGCGGGCCGGGGTCGTCGAGCTCGGGGTCGGGACCGGGCTCGGCGTGCAGGGCCGGCTCGGGCACGGGCCCACCGCGGTCGCGCCAGGCTGCGAGCCAGGCCACCACGTCGTCGTCGGCGGGCACGGGCGGCTGCGCCGGCACCACCGTCTCGGCCTCGGGCCGGGCGAGGAGGCGGTGGAGCGGGGAGGCGACGGCGTTCTTGGTGGGAGCCCACCAGCACACCACCTGCGACTGGGCGCGGGTGATGGCGACGTAGAGCAGCCGCAGCCACTCGCCGGCCTCCTCGTCGGTCCAGCGCTGCACGTGGTCGCCCCACGCGGGACCGCCGCCCCCGACGTCGAGGCACCGCCGGCCGTCGGCGTCGTGGAAGAGCGGGCGGGTCGGCTTGGGGACGTGCCGGTCGGCGAGGGCGGGGAGGTAGACGACGGGGTACTGCAGGCCCTTGCTGGCGTGGATCGTCACCAGCTGCACCGCCGCGGCGTCGGAGTCGAGGCGCCGGGTGCGCTCGGCGGTGCGCCCGGCCCGGCCCTCGGTGACCTGGCTGCGCAGCCAGGCCAGCAGCGCCGCCGTGCCCAGGCCCTCGGTCTGGGCGACCTCGTGCAGGGCCTCGCCGATGTGGCGCAGGTCGGTCAGCAGCCGTTCGCCGCCGACCAGGCCGAGCACCCGGGCCGGCAGGCCGCCGGCCGAGGCGGCCTCCAGCACCGCGGCCACGCCCCGCCGGGAGACGACGTCGACCCAGCGCCGCAGCCGCTCGGCGACCTCGTCGGTGAGCTCGTCGCCGCCGGCGTCGAGCTCGGCCGCCGTGAGGCCCACGAAGCAGGTGAGGGCCGCGGCACGCACGCGGGCGCTGCGGTGGGGCTGCTCGAGCGCCTCGAGCAGCGTGAGCCACTCGACCGCGGCCGGGGTGGCGAACACGCTGCCGCCACCGGCGATGACGGCCGGCACCCCGAGCTCGTGCAGCGCCTGCTGGGACGCGGCGAGGTCGGCGTGGCGGTAGCAGATGACCGCGACGTGGCGCGGCTCGAGCCGCTCGCCGCAGAAGGTGGCGCCCGAGGCGAGCAGGCGGCGTACGTCGAGGGCGAGGTCGCGGGCCACGTGGGGCCGGACCTCGCCGACCGGCAGGGGGGTGCGGGGACCGCGCCCGAAGGTGTCGCGACGCACGACCCGCAGCCGCAGCGGCGCCGAGGACGGGGCGCCCGCCAGCCGGCTGCCCTCGTGGCCGTGCTCGGCCACGACGGGCCGGACCACGATGCGCTCGTCGCCGAGCTCGGCGTCGACGAGCAGGCGCTGGAAGGCCTCGAGGAGCCCGTCGTCGCTGCGCCAGTTGACGGCCAGGGTCTGGCGGCTGCCGGCGGTGGCGGCGGCCTGGAGGTAGGTGACGACGTCGCCGCCGCGGAAGGCGTAGATGGCCTGCTTGGGGTCGCCGATGAGCACCATCGTCGCCACGCCGCTGAAGGCGCGGTCGAGCACCTGCCACTGCACCGGGTCGGTGTCCTGGAACTCGTCGACCAGGACGATCGACCACCGCTCGCGCATCCGGGTGCGGGCCGGGGAGTCCTCGGGCTCGAGCGCGTGGGCCAGCTGCTCGAGCAGGTCGTCGTAGGACAGGATGCCGAGGCGCCGCTTGCGGAGGTCGACCTCGGTGCGGACCGCTTCGGCGAAGGCGACGCGGCGGCCGTGGGACGTCGTCCGCTCGGCGCCGGCGGGCTCGAGGCGGGCCTGCGGGTCACCGACCGCGGCCCGGGCGATGGCCACGGCCTCGTCGTGGCTGAAGGCCGGCGCCCCGTCGCCGAACGCGAAGGCGCGCAGGTAGAGGTCGTCGACGACCTCGCGGACCAGGTCGTCGAGGTCCTCGACGAGCCGGGCCCGGGCGTCGGTGTCGCCGGCGACGCCGAGCGACCCGAGGACCAGCGAGCAGAACTGGTGGGTCGTGGCGATGGTGGCGGCGTCGAACCCGGCCAGGGCCTCGACGACCCGCCGGCGCCGGGCGGCCCGCTCGGCCGCGTCGCAGTCGAGGAGGAGGGTCAGCAGCGCCGACCCGTCGGCGGTGGTGTCGGGCTCACCGGCCAGGAGGCGCTCGGCCTCGACCAGCTGGGCTCGCACCCGCTCGCGGAGCTCCTGGCTGGCCGCGCGCCCGAACGTCACCACCAGCATGTCGTCGAGGCGGGCGACGCCCTCGGCGACGTAGCGGGTGACGAGGGCGCCGATGGTCCAGGTCTTGCCGGTGCCGGCGCTGGCCTCGAGCAGGGTGGTGCCGACGCCCGGCAGGGGCGCGGTGATGTCGAACGGGACCAGCTCGTCGTGCATCAGGCTCATGCCGCACCTCCGGGGCCGGCTGCACCACACGGAGGACGTCGTGGGGCGGTCACAGCGGTGCCACCTTCTCCGCGCCGGAGAGCAGCGGCTCCCACACCTGCCAGGCGTAGGTCGGCAGTCCGGCCTCGACCAGTGCCTCGACGGGGACCCGGTCACCGAAGGCGCGTCGGTGGTGGGCGTCGGCGTCCTCGGCCTCGATGCCCCAGGCGTTGTAGGGGTCGGTGGTCCACTCGCGGCGGGCCAGCTCGAGCGGCGAGACGTCCTCGCCCTGCAGCTCGCGGCGGTGCCCCTCGGCCCACGCGGCCGCGGTGGCGACGGGCAGGGGCAGGGGCTCGCACAGGCCGCGGTCGCGCAGCTCGACGAGCGTGCGCAGCCACGCGGTCGCGCGGTGGTCCAGGGGGCCGGCGAGCGCGCGGCGGGGGCCGGCCTTCTCGCGGCCCACGGCGTGGGAGGTCCAGCTGGTGTCGGGGTCGGAGGCGCTCAGCGCCAGCAGGTCGACCCACGCGGCCAGGCGCTGCTTGGGCTTCAGCCGGGAGTAGCCGAGGGAGACCAGGCGGCTGCCGTGGACGCCGGAGACGGTGCCGGTGAGGCGGCGACCGCCGCCGAGGTCCACGTCGACGTCGACCGAGCGCGCGGCGCCGGTGCGCAGGTCGGCCGTGCGGGTGAACAGCTTCTGGCACTCCTCGGTGACCGTGGCCAGCGCCCCGGAGCCGAGGCTCCCGGGCGGCAGGGTGCCGCGCAGCTGCTCGGCGGTCATCACCGCGGCGGGGTCCTGACCCGCGAGCACCTCGCGCAGCAGCCGGTCGCCGACCGCCCAGGACGACAGGGCGTCGAGGTCGACCGGGATGGCATCGGCCAGCTCGTCGGGCGCGAAGGGCACGGTCACGTCGAGGCGCTGGCGCACGAAGGCGCGGACCGGGTGGACCAGGAAGGCCCGCAGGTCGGCCAGCGACACGTCGGCGGCCGGTGCCGGCGGGAGCGGGGCGGCGAGCAGGCCCCCGGGCGGGCGGCGCTCGGTGACCAGCGCCCGGGCTCCGGCGACGGCGGCGAGGTCGAAGCTGAACGGGCGGTCGGGACCACCGGCGAGCTCGCCGGCGACGAAGTTGCGCGCGTCGTGCGGCTGCAGCGGGTGGCGGACGAGCACCCGGTCGCGGACTGGCTCGGCCAGCGTGCGGTCGGCGGCGTCGAGGACCTCGCCCAGGGGCACCGCCGGCGGGCGCTCGGCGCCGGACTGCTCGTGGGCGCCGGTGTAGGTGATGACGACGCGCTCGGTCGCGGCGAGCAGGGCGTCGAGCAGGAGCTGGCGGTCCTCGCTGCGCACGTCGCGCTCGCCGGTCAGGGGACGTCGGGCCAGGACGTCGTCGCCGTCGGGCACGACCTGCCGCGGGAAGACGCCGTCGTCGAGGCCGACCAGGCACACGACCCGGTGGGGCACCGAGCGCATCGGGACCATCGTGCAGACCGTCAGCGTGCCCGTGCGGAAGCTGGCCCGGGTGGGCCGGCCGCCCAGCCGGGAGGCCAGCATCGCCCGCACGTCGGCCAGCCGCAGCGGCACCCGGGGGGTGCCGTCGCCCGCCGCCCGGGCCAGCTCGCGGTCGAGCTGGGGCACCTGCCAGGCGTCGTCGGGGCCGACGTCGGTCAGCCCGCGCACGCCCTCGCCGAGCGCGCGGGTCCAGGCCTCGACGTCGACGGCCTCGTCGAGCGCGGCCAGGCAGCGGGCGACCCGGTCGACCATCTCGGCCAGCCGCCCGGCCAGGTCGACGTCGGAGCTGCCGACATCGTCGAGGGGCAGGCCCCGGCCGAGGTGGCGGTGGTCGTCGCCGCTGAGCGCGACGCCGAGCAGGATGCGGTCGAGGCCGGCCCGCCAGGTGTTGTGCTCGAAGCGCTGCATGGCGAACCGCTCGCGCTGCCGGACGTCGAGGCCCCACCGGACCCCGGACTCGCGGACCCAGCCGGTGGCCCGCTCGAGGTCGTCGTCGCCGAACCCGAAGCGCCGGCGCACCGCCGGCGTGCCGGCCAGGTCGAGCAGATCGGCCGCGGTGACCCGGCCGCCGGCCAGCTCGACCAGCGTCGCGGCCACGGCGAGCAGCGGGTTGGTGCTGGTCAGCGACCGGTCGGCCAGCCGCACCCGGAGGGTGTGGGCGGGGTGGCCGCCGGTGGGGGCCTGGCCGGGTCGACCGGGACCGGTGGGTGCGGCATCGGCCACCACGTCGGCCAGTCCGAACCCGGCCGAGACCAAGGGGGCGAACGTCTCGATGTCGGGGACCATGACGAGGATGTCGCGCGGCTCCAGCGTGGGGTCGTCGTCGAGCAGCCCGACCAGCACCTCGCGCAGCACGTCGACCTGGCGCGCGTCGCCGTGGCAGGCGTGCACCTGGAGGCTGCGGTCGCCGGCCGCCACGGGCCGGGCCGCACGCTCGTCGGCCGTCGGGGCGTGGTTGGCCCGCAGGTCGTGCTGCAGCCACCCCAGCAGCCCGGTCGGGGCCACCGACGGCGTCGGCACGACCTCGTCGACCAGGGGGACGGCGAGGGTGCGGCGCAGCTCGCGGGCGTCGCGGCCCAGGGAGGCCAGGAGCGGGTGGCCGACGTGGTCGCCGGAGCGGTCGTCGACGCGCGGCACCGGCCCGGTCTCCCCGGCCGCGGTGAGGGCGTCCCAGAGCGCGGGGGAGGGCTGGGGCAGCCACAGGTGGACGTCGCGGGAGGACCCGAGCGCCCCGAGCAGCTCGACCTCGGAGACCGAGAGGCGTGTGTGGCCGAACAGCGACAGCCGTCCGGGCAGGTCGAGGGCCTCGCCGCCGGCGCGGAGCAGGTCGAGGGCGCGGGCGTGCCGGGCGTCGGGCGCCTCGCCCCCGACCCGGTCGACCACACGGCGCCACAGCTCGGGCTGCCAGGCCAGGTCGAGGGCGAGCGGCCCTCCGGCCCCGTCGGTGTCACGGCCGGCGCCCCAGTCGGCGACCAGCTGCGGGCGCTGGACGGCGTAGCCCGCGAGCAGGCCGGCCAGCCGCCGGGCGACGGACCAGCGGCGGTCGCGGCGCAGGTCGGCCAGCTCGCCGCTCAGCCCGTGGCCCAGGTGGCGCGCGAGGGCGGCGCACCAGGCCTCGTCGAGGGAGGCGTCGACCACCTCCAGCAGCGGCCAGACCAGCCGGTCGGGCGCCCACGGGTCGTCGCGCTCACGGTCGAGGAGGAGCGCCACCAGCGATCCGGGCGCGAGGAACCGCACGCCCGCGCAGACCCCGTCGCCGCCACGCGGCCCGACGCCCAGCCGGTGGGACAGGCGCTGGGTCAGCCACCGCTCGACCCCCTTGGCCGGCACCACCACGACCTCCTCGGCGAACGGGTCGTCGAGCGGACGCAGGAGCAGCTCGCCGAGGGCGTCGGCGAGCTGGTCGGTGCGCGGCGCGCGGTGCAGGTGGAGGGCCATCGCAGCAGACCCTAGGCGGGACCTCCGACAGTGCGGGGGCGCCGGTCCGGGGCCGGGGCGCGGTGGTGGCGCGTGGTCTCGAGACGGGACTCCGTCCCTCCTCGACCACCGTGGGTCGGGACCGCACCACGGCTGCGGTCGCGTGGTCTCGAGACGGGACTTCGTCCCTCCTCGACCACCGGGGGGCGAGACCTGGCCCCTCCTCGACCACCGGGGGGCGAGACCTGGCCCCTCCTCGACCCCGGGGGGCGAGACCTGGCCCCTCCTCGACCACTGTGGGTCGGGACCTGGTCCCTCCTCGACCCCCGGGAGGCGGGCCCTGGTCCCTCCTCGAGCACCGTGGTCCGTGGCAGCATCGGGCGGGTGCACGAGCTGACCCTGGCCGAGGCGCGCCGCGTCGCGGTGCGCGCCCAGCTGCTCACCGCCGACCGACCCGACGGCGGGGTGCTCGACGTCGTCCGGCACCTGACCGTGCTGCAGCTCGACCCGACCCGGTACGTCGCCCCGAGCGCCGACCTGGTGCTGTGGAGCCGGTTCGGGTCGGCGTACGACGCCGGCGAGCTGCGCGACCTGCTCGACCGCCAGGTGCTGCTCGACCACCACCAGCTCGCGCGGCCGGCCGAGGACCTGGCGCTGCACCGGGCCGAGATGGCGCGATGGCCGGGGCCGGAGCCGTGGAAGCCGCACGAGGAGGCCCTGGTCGCCTGGGTGGAGGCCAACGACGAGTCGCGGCGCGAGGTGCTGGAGCTGCTGCGCGGCGACGGTCCGCTGCCGCGCTCGGAGATCCCCGACACCACCCGGGTGCCGTGGCGCTCCACCGGCTGGAACGGCGAGAAGAACGTCAAGATGCTCCTCACCCAGCTCGTCGAGCGCGGTGAGGTGGCCCGTGCCGGTCGGACCGACGGGCCGGTGCCCGAGGTGCTGTGGGACCTCGCCGAGCGGGTCTACCCCGACGACCCGGTGCCCGACGTCGACACGGCGCGGCGCGAGCGGGACCGACGCCGCCTGGCCTCGCTCGGCATCGCCCGGGGGAAGGCGGCCGCGGTCCCGGCCGAGCCCCACGGCGTCGGCGAGGCCGGGGAGCCCGCGACCGTCGCGGGCGTCCGCGGCACGTGGCGGGTCGACCCGGCGTGGCTCGACGCGGCCACGGGCCCGTTCGCCGGGCGGGCGGCCGTGCTGTCCCCGCTCGACCGCCTCGTCGCCGACCGGAAGCGGATGGCCGAGCTGTTCGACTTCGACTACCTGCTGGAGATGTACAAGCCCGCCGCCGCCCGCCGGTTCGGCTACTGGGCGATGCCCGTGCTGTGGGGCGCCGACCTGGTCGGCAAGCTCGACGCCGCCGCCGACCGCGAGGCCGGAGAGCTGCGGGTCGACGCGGTGCACGAGGACCGGCCGTGGGACGACGCCTGCCGCGCCGCCGTACGACGGGAGGTCGAGGACCTCGCGCGGTGGCTGGGGCTCGGGGTGGTCGACCTCGGGGGCGGGCTGGGCTGAGGGGGGACGGCGTCAGCGCTGCTGCTCGTGGTAGTCCTCGTCGGCGTCCTTGATCTCGGCGTCGAGCTCGGCCACGGCCTCGGGCTTGCCGTGGAAGCGACGGTAGGAGTAGACGAGCAGGGCCAGGGCGATGAACATCGACGCCACCAGGGTCACCGCGGTGGCGCGCCCCCCGATCAGCCAGAGGCCGTCAGGCAGGAACCACCAGTCCGGCAGCACGGTCCAGCTCGGCGCCGAGGAACCGGGGTCGGGCGTGCCGCTGTCGCCGATCCACCAGACCCAGGCGCAGGCCACCAGGAACAAGCACCCCAGCAGCGAGAATGCGATGCGCAAGGGGCTCTCGACGCTCTCGGCCGCACCCTTGAGCGCCCGGTACTTGACCGGCGCGAGGCGCCGCTCGGCCCACTCGTACTGCTGGGAGAGGATCGCGAGGCCGCCGAAGATGCCGAGGAGTCCCGGGCCGGGCAGGAAGATCATGGCCAGACCGGCGACCAAGAGCCCCCAGCCGAGCACTTCGAGACCGATGCGCTTGGCTGCCTTCATGGCCGCAGGATGCCAGACCGGGTCAAGCCTGCGGGCCGTACGCCGCGACGTAGGCCCGGCCCTCGTCGGACAGGGTGCCGTGCGCCTGCGCCACCGCGGCCCAGCGCAGCGTCATCGACAGGAAGCGGAGCGGGTTGTAGACGTCCTCCTCGCGGGAGAACACCCCGTCGCCGGCGTAGGTCATGATCGTCAGGTTGGACGCCTCGTGCAGCGACCCGTCGCCCGGGTCGGGCATCAGGTTGCGGACCTCGCAGACCAGCCGGTCGGCCGGCGCGTCGATGCTCTGCCAGGCGAGCGGGAACGCCGTCATCACCGAGCCGGGGAACGACGTCATGGTCGCCACCGACCACGCCTGGATCTCGGCCCGCCCGCGGAAGGTGCCGTGGGCGTGCTCGACGTACTCGGCGTCCTCGGTGAAGTTCTCGCAGTAGCCGGTCCAGTCGCCGGTGCGCACGTGCTCGGCGACCCGGCGGTGCATCGCGGCGTACGCCTCGGAGATCTCCTCGGCGCTGTGGCGCCCGGCGGTCGGCACCGTCGAGCCCGTCAGCAGGGCAGGAGCGGGAAGCAGGACCCGCCCGGCTCCTCGGTCGGGGACGCGGTCGGGTCGGTCGACGTGGTGCGCCGGGCCGGGGCGACCGCCTCGACCGTGCCGGCGAAGTACGACGACATGGTGGCCGACCGGGTGGCGCTGAGGTGCAGGTCGTCGAACCACGTGCGGATCGACCCGATCTTGCCCTGGCACCACCGCGCGTTGCAGATGGTGCGGTTGACGTTGATCGCGGCCCGCGAGCCGAGCAGCGGAGCGAAGGTCCGCTGGACGTAGCGGCGGGTGACGCCCTCGCCGGGCAGCGAGGCCTTGCGGGGCAGGCGGCAGGCGAACGGCAGGTTGCCCTTGGCGCAGCGGCGGTGCTTGACCGGCACGGTGGCGACCTGGCCGACGACGTCGACCGGGGACCCGATCGACCGCAGGGTGCGGACCAGGCGCGGGGTGCCCTCGCGCATCGCCAGGGCCATCGTGCCGACGTAGGACGTCGTGTCGCGGACCTGCAACGCGTGGACGTAGCGCTGCCAGCTGCTGACGAGCACGATCCGGTAGGGCCGGCCGGAGGCCTGCAGGCGGCGGGCGGCGTCGATGCCCAGGGCGTTGGATCGGTAGCAGGCCGGGACCTTGCTGGTCGGCGTGGTCTGGTTGTCCATCGGGGGGCAGGAGCCCATCATCACCGCGACCAGGTTGACCCCACGGCCGGCGATGGCCTTCTTCAGCGCCGGGATGAACATCCACGAGTGCGAGTCGCCCCACAGCAGCACCGTCGGCTTGGCGGCGTCGAAGCCGTTGAGCTGGCAGACCACCGGCTCGGGCGGGATCTTGTCCTTGCGCGATGCGCAGCGCGGCGGCAGCGTCGGGAAGTCCTGGCCGGGCTTGACCTTCGCCGCCACCGGGAGGCGGGAGCCGGGGTCGGCCGCGGAGGCCGTCGGGGCGGACGCGAGGAGACCGGCGATGAGGGCGAGCAGGAGCAGGCCGACGACCGCGGGGAGGGGGGAACGCTTGGTCATGGTGGCGTCATCGTGCCACCGCCCCTCCCCCGGCGCAGCCGAAGACGGCAACCGCGCTCAGCCGGGGCGGCCGGCGTACGTCGTGGCGGCGAGGTGCACGGCGTCGAGGTAGGCCCGCGACCGGTTGTAGGACAGCACCGCGTCGGTCCAGCCGCGCCCCGTGGTCAGGTCGCGCCCGCCGGCGCACAGGTAGCGCGCCGCGGCCAGCGCCGCGTCGTCGAGGTCGTGGGGGTCGGCGTCGCCGTCGCCGTCGCCGTCGGCTCCCCACGTCTCCCACGTCGTGGGGATGAACTGCATCGGGCCGACGGCGTGGTCCCAGCGCGGGTCACCGTGGTACGCCGTCGTGGCGGGTGTCGCCGGGATCGCGGCGACCGGTCCGCGGCCGTCGAGCGCCGGGCCGAGGACCTCGCTCGAGGGCCGGCCGTCGGCGCCCAGCGTGCGGCCGCCGATGGTGCCGTGGTGCGACTCGACCCAGCCGATGCCGGCGAGGGTGGTCCAGCCGAGGCCGCACCCGGTGGGCGCGGCCAGCTCGGCCCGGGCGTAGGCCGCCAGGGCGGTGGGGTCGAGGCCAGCCGCCCGCGCCGTGCGCCGCAGCCAGGCCGGGTCGACCTGCGGGACACCCGGCGCGGCAGCCCCGGCGGCCCCGTCGCCGCCGGTGCGCACGGGCCGGGTGGCCGGGGCCCCGACGGCCGCGACGCCGTCGGCCGGGGTCAGGTCGTCGGCGGGCGGGCGCAGGTAGAGCGTCTGCTGCAGCCAGAAGACCACGGCGGCCGCGGCGGCCAGGGCGAGGAGGAACAGCACGGCCGAGCGCAGCGGACGACCGCCGGTCACTCCTCGTCGCCGGCGCTGCCGCCGGAGCCCTCGCCGGTGACCTCGCGGACGCTGGGCACGAAGTACTTCTTCAACGTCGAGGCCATGGCGGCGCTGAGGTGGTTGTCGTCGAAGTAGAAGGTGATGCCGTCGGCCTCGGCGAAGCAGGTGGTCTCGTCGCACAGCGCCGGGGCCACGTCGATGAGGCGGGGCGGCGTGGGGTCGTCGTCGTCGGCGGAGCGGGCACGGGCCGGCGGGCCGTCGGCGGTGGTCCTCACGACCCGCGGCTCGCCCCCGGGATCGGCCGCCCCGTCGAGGCCGGCCATCATGCCGGTCAGCCACGCCACGTTGTCGGCCTCGTCGATGATCGCGTCCTCGCGCGGCACGTCGCAGGAGTAGGGCCGCGAGATGGCCTCGCACAGCGGTGCGTTGCGCGGGATGATCGGCGTCGGCCCGATCATGTCGACGTCGGCGTCGATGCGGCCGAGCAGGGAGAACAGGGCCGGGGTGCCGACGCGCACGTAGCCGGCCATCTTCTCGACGTACTCGTCGTTGGCGTTGTCGAGGTCGCGCTCCTGGATCAGGCCGATCGTCGGGGTGCCCCGGTAGGTCTCGTAGCTGAAGGACCCGATGATCTTCAGGCCGGCCTTGTCGTCGACGTGGCGCTCGATGTAGTCGACGGCGGCCTGGTTGTTGCGCGCGCAGCCCCCGGTCGCCGTGGCCGACGGCAGGAACATCGGGCAGGCCCCCATCACGAAGGCGACGAGGTTGACGTCCTTCTTGCGGGCGGCGGCCTCGAGGGCCGGGATGAACATCCAGGCGTGGGAGTCGCCCCACAGCACCACCGTCGGGCGGCCGGCCTCGTAGGGCACCAGGTCACAGCGGCCGGGGCGGTCGGGGATGAAGTTCTGCTCGCCCAGGCACTCCGCGGGCATCGGGGGCACGTTGGTGAGCTGGGCGGTGATCTCCTCCCAGTGCGGGGAGGTCTTGGCGTCGTCGGCGATGGCCAGGGCGCCGCCGCTGAGGCCGGCGACGCACGACATGGCCAGGACGCCGCTGACCATCACCCGGCGCGATCCCCAGGTGCGGCTCTTGCTCACCGTGCCGGAGCGCTTGTAGAACAAGCCCTCGATGAAGCGGTAGCTGAGGTAGGCCACGAGCAGCGCGGCCAGGACCAGCAGCACCCGGACGTAGAGCGGCGGCGGGGCGAGGTTGACCGACTCGCCGAGCACCAGGAACGGCCAGTGCCAGAGGTACCAGCCGTAGGAGACCAGCCCGAGTCCGACCAGGAAGCGCACCGAGAGCACGCGGGTGGCCACGGTGGGCGCGCCGACGCCGGCCCAGGTGAGCAGGGCGGCGGCCGCGCACGGCAGCAGGGCCCAGTAGCTGGGGTAGCCCTCGGTCGGCATCGGCTTCCACAGCAGGAACGCGATGATCGCGACGCCGGCCAGGCCCATGACCTCGCGCAGGTCGTGGGCGACGCGCACCTTGCGCACGAGCAGGGCGAGCGCGACGCCGATGAGGAACTCGAACGCGCGGGTGATCGGCAGGTAGTAGGCGGCGTCGGGGTGGGTGTCGGCCCAGGCGATGGCCAGCCACGCCGAGGCGACGCCGAGGACCACGGTGGTCGCGAGCAGCATCGGCACCAGCCGGACCCGGAGCAGCCGGGAGACCGCCCAGGCGAGCAGGATGATCAGCGGCAGGGCGAGGTAGAACTGCTCCTCGACCGAGAGCGACCAGGTGTGCAGCAGGACGCCGGTGCCGGGCTGGTGGGTGAAGTAGTCGACGTCGCCGTTGCCGGTGGCGTTGAGGAAGAAGAAGTTGGACACGAACGCCGCGGCCGCCGCGGCGGACTCCGCGGTCTGCTGCTGGGGCCCGTCGCCGTCGACCGCGGTCGGGGGCAGCAGGAAGTAGCTCAGGGCGAGGACGCCGATGAGCATGGTGGCCTTGGCCGGGATGAGGCGGCGCGCGCGGCGGGCGTAGAACGCGCCCCACTTCACGCCGCCCGTCTTGACGAACTCGTGCATCAGCAGGCCGGTGATGACGTAGCCCGAGACGACGAAGAACAGGTCGAGGCCGATGTAGCCGCCCTCGAAGCCCGGCACCTTGGCGTGGAAGCCCATCACCATGATGGCCGCGGCGCCGCGGATGCCGTCGATGTCGGGGCGGTACTCGCCGCGCGACTGCTTGCTGGTCGCGGTGGCGGCCGGCTTCACGAGCAGGTCGGGCGTGTCCTGGGTGCGGGCGGGCGTGGCACCGGGGCCGTCCTCGGGCTGCGGCTCGGCACGCTCGGGGGCGAGGGTGGACCCACTCACAAGCTCGAACCCTTTCGTCCCGCGGCCCGCACCTCGGCCGGGCCCGCCGTCACAGCCCGACCAGTATGGGGTGCGACACCCCACCGATGTGAACCAACGCGGGGATCCGCGCGGCCCCGCGCCCTACTGTGAGGCCGTGAGCGACGCCGGAAGCCGCCCGTTCGGCTCCCGCCTGCTCGGGCGCGCCGACCAGTCCCGGCGAGCGCTGCGGGTCCGGGTGCAACTGCTGCTGACCGGGCTGCTGGTGAGCACCAACGTCGTGGGCGCCGGGGTCGTCGCGGTGATCGGGACCGTGCTCGTCCCCGCGCCGCGGCCCGAGGGTGACACCCTGGTCGCGCTGGCCATCGCCATCCCGGTCTACGTCTTCGTCGCCGTGGTGGTGGGCGTGGTGTACGGCACGACCACCACGCTGCGGGTCCTGCGCTGGGCCACCCGCGGTGAGGAGCCCGACGAGCAGGACCGCGAGCGTGCGCTCAAGGCACCGCTGCGGCTGACCCAGCTCCAGGTCGGCCTGTGGGCCGGGGCGGTGGCGCTGTTCACCGGTCTCGCGGTCGTGCTGCAGCCCAACCGCGCGCTCTCGACCGGCGTCACTGTCGGCATCGCCGGCCTGGTCGTCAGCGCGATCGCCTACCTGTTCAGCCAGTTCACCCTGCGCCCGATCTCGGCGCGGGCGCTGGCCTCGGCGCCCCTGATGGACCGTCCGCGGGGCGTCGGGGTCGGCGACCGGATGGTCATCTTCTGGTGCGTCGGCACCGGTGCGCCCGTGGCCGGGCTGGTGCTGGCCTCGGTCCTGGCCCTCGCCCAGCCCGACGGCACCTCGCTCCAGCGCCTGGCCGTGACCTCGCTCGTCATCGGCGGGGTGGTGCTGCTGTTCGGCCTCATGGTCACCGTGCTCAACGCCCGCTCCGTCGTCGCGCCCGTGCTGTCGGTGCGCGACGCGCTCCTCGACGTCGAGCGCGGCGACCTCGAGCGCGAGGTGCCGGTGTACGACGGCACCGAGCTCGGCCTGCTGCAGTCGGGGTTCAACCAGATGGTGCACGGCCTGCGCGACCGCGAGCACCTGCGCGACCTCTTCGGCCGCCACGTCGGCCAGGAGGTCGCCGCCGCCGCGGCCGCGGGCGACGTCGAGCTGGGCGGGGAGACCCGCACCGCGTCCGTGCTCTTCGTCGACCTGGTCGGCTCGACGACGTACGCCACCGAGCACGGGCCCACCGAGGTCGTCGAGGTGCTCAACCGCTTCTTCGGCGTCGTGGTCGACGAGGTCGACCGTCACCACGGCCTGGTCAACAAGTTCATCGGCGACGCGGTGCTCGCGGTCTTCGGCGCGCCCGTCGAGCGCGAGGACCACGCCGCGCAGGCGCTGGCCACCGCGCGGGCCGTCGCGGCGCGGCTGGCCGAGGAGGTGCCGGAGGTCGGCGCAGGCGTGGGCGTGGCGACCGGCGAGGTCGTCGCGGGCAACGTCGGCCACCGCAGCCGCTTCGAGTACACCGTGATCGGCGACGCGGTGAACTCCGCGGCCCGCCTGACCGACCTGGCCAAGGAGGCGCCCGGCACCGTGCTCGTCGCCCGGGCCTCGGTCGAGGCGGCCGGCGACGCCGAGGCGGGGCACTGGACCCCGCACGGCGAGGTCACCCTGCGCGGGCGGACCTCACCGACCCCGGTGGCCGTGCTGGCCGACGCGCGGGAGCGGGCTCAGGAGAGCGCGGAGACCGCGGCGTCGTAGTCGGGCTCCTGGCCGATCTCGGGCACGAGCTGGCTGTGCAGCACGCTCCCGTCGCGGTCGACCACGACGACGGCGCGGGCCAGCAGGCCCTCGAACTTGCCGTCGAGCAGGCGCACGCCGTAGGCGTCGCCGAAGTCGGAGCGGAACGCCGAGGCCGCGGTGACCGCCTCGATGCCCTCGGCGCCGCAGAAGCGGGCCTGGGCGAAGGGCAGGTCGGCGGAGACGCAGATGACGGAGGTGTCGTCGAGGGAGGCCGCCAGCTCGTTGAAGCGCTTGACGCTCGCCGCGCAGACGCCGGTGTCGACGCTCGGGAAGATGTTGAGCACCGTGCGGGAGCCCTCGGGGAGGGTGACCTCGCTGAAGTCGGAGCCGATCAGGCTGAACGCCGGCGCGCTCGCACCGACGGCCGGCAGCTCGCCGACGGTCTCGCAGGGGTTGCCGCCCAGGGCAGTAGTGGCCATGCCCCCCATTGAACCGGACCTGCCGGACGGGTCCGGCCGGGGGTCAGTCCTTCGGGGCCGTGGTCTCGTCGCGCAGCGGGCTGTCGGGGGTGTCGGAGGGCTGCTGCTCGTCGGGGTCGGTGAGCTCGACCAGGCACGCGTCGAGCTCGTCGCCCGACAGGCCCTCGCCCTCGCAGTAGTCGGCGGCCTCGTCGGCGGTCAGGCTGCCGGGCTCGGGCTCGGCCGGGGTGGGCTCGGCCGGCGTGGTCGGGTCGGCCGGCGTGGTCGGCTCGGCCGGCGTCGTCGGGTCGGCGGGAGTGGTGGGCTCGGCCGGCGTGGTCGGCTCGGCCGGCGTGGTCGGCTCGGCCGGCGTCGTCGGGTCGGCGGGAGTGGTGGGCTCGGCCGGCGTCGACGGGTCGGCGGGCGTGGTCGGCTCGGCCGGCGTCGTCGGGTCGGCGGGAGTGGTGGGCTCGGCCGGCGTCGCCGGGTCGGCAGGCGCGGCGGGCTCGGTCGGCAGCACCTCGGCGCCCGGGCGCGGCGGGCCGGCGACGAGCTGGCCGGCGGGGTCGGCGCCCGCCGTGACCGGGCTGAAGGGGCGGGCCGCGGTCGCGGTGAGGTCGACCCCGACGACGTACGTGCCGGGGGCGTAGGGACCGGTCGGGCTGGTGCGGGCGTTGAGCACGCTGCCGCCACCGGGGACGGTGGAGAAGTCGCCCTGGAGGTAGCCGTCCATCACCTGCAGCACCATCGCGACGTAGGCGTCGCTGCGGTTGTAGCGGTGGACGGCGGCGCGCCTGCCGCCGAGGGTGGCGAGGTCGTCGTCGCCGGAGCAGAGGTAGACGGCGGCGGCGAGGGCGGCGTCGTCGATGTCCTGGGGGTCGCGCTTGCCGTCGTTGTCGGCGTCGACCCCGACCGCGGCCCAGGTCGAGGGGATGAACTGCATCGGGCCGACGGCGCGGTCGAAGGCGGTGTCGGAGTCGTAGTCGCCGGCGTCGGTGTCGCGGATCAGCGCGGTGCCGTTGCGGCCGTCGAGCACGGGCCCGACGATCGCCGGCGTCGCGACGCCGTCGGCGCCGAGGGCCGCACCGCCGAAGCGGCCGTGGTCGGACTCGATCCGCCCGATGGCGGCGAGCAGCTGCCAGTTGAGGCGGCAGGCGGGGTCGGCGGCGTTGATGACGGTCTCGGCGCGCTGGTAGGCGGCCAGCGCGGGCGAGGGGACGTCGGACGACGAGCCGGTCGCCGCGACCTGGGTGAACCGGCCGTCGGAGGCGGTCAGCTGGTCGGGCTCGGACAGGCTCGCGGGGTAGTCGACCGGGGCCCCGGGCAGCCGGGTGCCGTCGGGCAGTGCTTGCGGCGCGGGCGCGACGGGGGCGGCGGTGCCGCCGGTGAGGGAGCCGGCGCCGGCCAGGTGCGTGGTCCACGCGACCGACACGAGGGCGAGCGGGACGACGGTCGCCACCCGGCGGGTGCGGGAGGTGCTGCCAGTCATGGGAGAGGTCTGCCTTGCGTCGTCGGTCGTGGGGAAGGCGTCGGGCCACAGGTGCCGTGCCCACCGAGGTGACCCATTAGACCACCGGCTCCCGGGTGGGGGACCCCGAAACCCTCCCGGCAGCCGAGGATTCAGGTGGCGTTCAGCAACGCGGCCCCCGCGAGGGTCAGAGCGCCGAGCGGAAGCGCACCGTGCCGGGCGTGAGCCGCAGGCCCTTGAGACCCGAGTGGCGCTGGGCGAAGGCCAGCTCGCGGGAGAGGTCGCCGAGGTTGTTGGAGCCGGCCAGCGGGGCCAGCACGACGGTCGACAGGGTGCCGACGGCCTTGCCGCCCGCGGTCATGAAGCCCGACCCGGAGTCGCCCGGGATGCCGGGGGTGAGGGTGTAGAGCGGGTGCGACCAGCCGCGGTCGGCCGCGTCGTCGCCGAGCCCCACGCCGTACTTGGGGGACAGGGCGGTGACGCCGGCGCGCAGGCTGGAGCTGCCGTAGCTGTAGACCTTCTCGCCGAGCCGGACCCCGTTGGTGTCGATGCCGCTGGGGCCGCCGAAGTGGGGCACCGAGGGGTTGACCTTGCCGATGTCGCGCTTGTCGACCTTGACCAGCGCGAAGTCGTTGTAGGCGCACGCGTTGGGGTCGCGGGTGCCGAGGCGCCGCATCGTGGCCCAGGACGAGTAGGCGAGCGTGCCGCCGCCGAGGCGGGTGCCGCTGCTGACCGGGGTGCCGCCCCGCACGAACGTTACCCGGGTGCCGAGCGGCAGCGAGCGGGTCGAGCAGCCGTCGGTGTCGCTGGAGGAGCCCTGGCCCGCGCAGTGGGCGGCGTACCCCACGTAGACGCCGCCGCGCCGGTCGGTGAAGACGAAGTTGGCGGTGCACTGCGCCCCGGCGGTGTACATCTGCACCCCGGGCGTGATCGTGGCCCGCGCGGCGGGCGTCCAGGTCGTCCTGCGGCCCGCGGCCTGGCCGGGCGCGGGGGCGATGAGCAGCGAGGCGGCCGCGACGACGGCGGTGAGCACGGCGAGCAGGCGGGTACGGCGGGACACGGGTCCTCCGGGGGTCGGGGTCGCTGCGTCCAACGAGGCCGACCCCGCTCGGGTCACGCCCCGCCGTCAGGGTCCCAGGACGTGGGACAGGTGGTCGTTGCCGAGCACCCGGTCGGGGTCGAGGCGGTCGCGCAGGGCCACGACCTCCTCGAAGCGCGGGTAGCGCTCGCGCAGGGTCGCGGCGTCGAGGGAGTGCAGCTTGCCCCAGTGCGGGCGGCCGCCGACGTCGGCGGCGATGGCCTCCAGCGTCGCGAAGTACGCCGCCCGGTCGGGGCTGCCCGGGGCGACGTGCACCGCGACGTACAGGGTGTCGCGACCCTCGGCCGTCGAGAGCGGCACGTCGTCGGCGGCCGCGACCCGCACCTCGACCGGCACGGCGATCCGCCAGCGGCTGCGGCCGACCGCGGCCACCAGCTCGCGCAGCACGTCGAGGCCGTGCTCGCGCGGGACGGCGTACTCCATCTCCTCGAAGCGGACCCGGCGCTCAGAGGCGAAGACGCGGTGGGAGAGGTCGCTGAACTCGCGGTCGCCCAGCGCCGAGGCCGAGACCCGGGCGAGCGGACGCACCAGGCCGGGCACCCGGCGACCGGCGGCGACGACGGCGCCGAAGACGGTGTTGCTCAGCAGGTCGTCGTCCCACCAGGCGCGCCGGCGCGAGAGCGGGTGCAGGTCGTCGGTGCCGACGCGCGTGTTGTGCTTGGTGAGCACCCGGTCGGTGTGGGGGAACCAGTAGAACTCGACGTGGTCGGTGCGCGCGCAGTCGTCGTCGAAGCGCTCGAGCACCGCGTCGAGGGTCGAGCCCGCCTCGCGGGCGTGCAGCCCGAAGGCCGGCACGCACTGCAACGACACCGCCGTGACCACGCCGAGCGCGCCGAGGCCGACGCGGGCCGCGGCCAGCACGTCGGGGTGCTGGGTGGCCGAGCAGGTGAGCAGGGTGCCGTCGGGCAGGGCGAGCTCGAGCCCGACCACCTGGGTGGCCAGGCCGCCGTACGTCGCGCCGGTGCCGTGCGTGCCCGTGCTGATCGCGCCCGCGACGGTCTGGGCGTCGATGTCGCCGAGGTTGGTCAGGGCCAGGCCGAGGGAGGCGAGGGTGTGGTTGAGCGCCCGGAGCGTGGTGCCGGCGCCGACCGTGACGACGCCGGTGGTCAGGTCGGCGCGCAGCACCCGGTCGAGCCGGTCGAGCCGCAGCTGCACGTCGACCGGAGCACCGATGGCGGTGAAGGAGTGCCCGCTGCCGATCGGCCGGACCCGCCGCCCGGTCTCGGCGGCCCGGCGCAGCACCGCGGCGACCTCGGCGGCGCTGCCCGGGGTGAGGACCTCGACGTCCGCGACGCGCTGGTTGCCCGCCCAGTTGCGCCACGTGGTGCGGGTGGCTTGACTCGCGGACGTGGGTGAGGACGAGAGCGCGGTCATGACCGACCAGCATGCCCGTCTCGAGCGCGCGACGCAGCACCTCGACTCCCCCGTCGCCGTCGTCGACCTCGCGGCGTACGACGCCAACGCGGCCGACCTTGAGCGCCGGGCCGCGGGCACGCCGATCCGGGTCGCCAGCAAGTCGGTGCGGTGCCGCACGCTGCTCGACCGGGTGCTCGACCGGCCGGGGTGGGCGGGGGTGCTGGCGTTCACGCTCGGCGAGGCGCTGTGGCTGGCCGAGGAGCACGAGGACGTCGTCGTCGGCTACCCGAGCGCCGAGCGGGCCGCGCTCCGGGCGCTGGCCGCCGACCCGGTGCTGCTGGAGCGGGTGACGCTCATGGTCGACTCGACCGAGTCGCTCGACCTGGTGCGCGCGGCCACCGCTGGCGCCGAGCTGCCGGTGCGGGTCTGCCTCGACCTCGACGCCTCGCTGCGGCTGCTCGCCGGCCGGGTGCACCTCGGCCCGCGCCGCTCCCCCGTGCACGACGTCGCCGAGGCGGTCGCGCTGGCGCGGGCGGTCGTCGACGACCCGGCCTTCCTGCTCGCCGGGCTGATGGCCTACGAGGGCCAGGTGGCCGGGCTGCAGGACCGCGGCCGTGGGGTCCTCGGGGCGCTGCGGGGCGTCGCCGTGCGTCGGGTGAAGGCGCTGTCGGTGGGCGAGCTGGCCTCGCGGCGGGCGGAGGTCGTCGCGGCGGTGCGGGCCGTCGCGGACGAGGCCGGTCTCGACCTCGAGCTCGTCAACGGCGGCGGCACCGGCTCGCTCGAGACGACCGCGGCCGAGCCGGCGGTCACCGAGGTCGCGGCCGGCTCCGGCCTGCTCGCGCCCGCCCTCTTCGACGGGTACGACGCCTTCTCACCGACCCCGGCCGCCTTCTTCGGCCTGGCGGTGACCCGGCGGCCCGGCCCCGGGCTGGTCACCGTCGCCGGGGGTGGCTGGGTGGCCTCCGGCCCCGCCGGCGCCGACCGGCTCCCGGTGCCGACGTACCCCGCGGGGCTGGCGCTGCTCGGCGCCGAGGGCGCGGGCGAGGTGCAGACGCCGCTGCGGGGGCGCGCGGCCGACGGGCTCGCGCTGGGCGGCCGGGTGTGGTTCCGCCACGCCAAGGCCGGCGAGCTCGGCGAGCGGGTCGACGTGCTGCACCTCGTCGGGGGGCCCGGCGGCGACGAGGTCGTCGACGTGGTGCCGACGTACCGGGGCGAGGGCCGCACGTTCCTCTGACCCGGTGGGTGCGGTCGTGCGGTCGCGCCCGACCCCACGGTGGTCGAGGGAGGACGGAGTCCTGTCCCGAGACCAGGTGACCGCAGCCGTTCGCCGGAAGTTACCCACCGAGGTGGTCGACCCTGTCGGTGGCGTCGTGTTGTCTGGACCGCATGACAGTCCAGACCCCCGCCGACTGGCGGCCCACCGACTGGGACCCGAGCTCCCTCGTCGAGCGGTACGACGCGGTGCGCGCCCACACCGAGCGCCTCGCGGCGCCGCTCTCCCCCGAGGACCAGACGGTCCAGTCGATGCCCGACGTCTCCCCGACCAAGTGGCACCGCGCGCACGTCACCTGGTTCTTCGAGACCTTCCTGCTGGCCGACCACGAGGTCGGCTTTTCGCCTTTCCAGGACCAGTACTGGTTCCTCTTCAACAGCTACTACGAGACCCTCGGCCCGCGCTACAGCCGGGCCGACCGCGGTCTGATCACCCGCCCCGGCGTCCACGAGGTCGGCGACTACCGCCGCAACGTCGACGACCGGGTGCGCGACCTCGTCTCCGCGCTCGACCACGGCACACTCGAGAAGCTCGCGGCCACGATCGAGCTCGGGTTCCACCACGAGCAGCAGCACCAGGAGCTGCTCCTCATGGACATCAAGCACGTGCTCTCCCGCAACCCGCTCCAACCGGTCTACGCCGGCCGCCCGGCGTCGTACGCCGGACCGGGCGTGCCCGACGAGCTGGGCTGGGTCGAGGTCGAGGGCGGCCTGGTGGAGGTCGGGCACGACCCGGTCACCGAGGGCGTGCCGGTCGACTTCTGCTTCGACAACGAGCTGCCCCGCCACAAGCAGTGGCTCGAGCCCTACCGGCTCGCCGACCGCCTGGTGACCAACGGCGAGTGGCTCGACTTCGTCGCCGACGGCGGCTACCGGCGCCACGAGCTGTGGCTCTCCGACGGGTGGTCGCGGGTCAACGCCGAGGGCTGGCAGGCGCCCCTCTACTGGACCGAGCACGACGGCACCTGGCTCGAGCACACCCTGCACGGCACCTGGCCGGTCGACCGCGGGGCGCCGGTGTGCCACGTGAGCTTCTACGAGGCCGACGCGTTCGCCACCTGGGCCGGCAAGCGGCTGCCCACCGAGGGCGAGTGGGAGCACGCGGTCGTCTCGACCGGCGCCACGCCCACGGCCGCCCCCGACGGCACGTTCCACCCCGAGGCCGCCGGCCCGTCGACCGGCGGGCTGCGCCAGGTCGGCGGCGGCTGCTGGGAGTGGACGCAGTCGGCCTACCACCCCTACCCGGGGTTCCACCCGCCCGCCGGCGCGATCGGCGAGTACAACGGCAAGTTCATGTCCGGCCAGATGGTGCTGCGCGGCGGTTGCGCGCTCACCTCCCCCGGCCACGCCCGCACCACCTACCGCAACTTCTTCCCGCACGCCTCCCGCTGGGCGGTCTCCGGCGTGCGCCTGGCCGATGGAGGCTCCCCGCAGTGACCGAACCGACCGCACCCACGGTGTCCGTGCTCATCGACCCCGACTGGGCGTCGGGCTCGCTCGTCGACGACGTACGCCGGGGGCTGGGCTCGCGCCCGCTGCGGCTGCCCCCCAAGTGGCTCTACGACGACGAGGGGTCGCGGCTGTTCGACGAGATCACCCGGCTCCCGGAGTACTACCCCACCGAGGCCGAGCGCGCCGTCCTCGCCGCGCACGCCGGCGACGTCGTGGCGGCCAGCGGGGCGACCACGGTCGTCGAGCTCGGCTCGGGCACCAGCGACAAGACCCGCACCCTGCTCGACGCGTTCGCCGCCGCCGACCGGCTGCGGCGGTTCGTGCCGGTCGACGTCTCCGAGCAGACGCTGCGCGACGCCGCCGACATGCTCGCCGAGCGCTACCCCGGCCTCGCGGTCGAGGCCGTCGTCGGCGACTTCACCCTGCACCTGCAGCACCTGCCGGCCAACGAGCCGGGCGAGCGGCGGCTGGTGGCGTTCCTGGGCGGCACCATCGGCAACCTGTACGTCGAGGAGCGGGCCGCGTTCCTCGGCGCGCTCGCCGACTCCCTCGAGCCCGGCGACTCCCTGCTGCTCGGCACCGACCTGGTCAAGCCGGCCGACCGGCTGGTCGCGGCCTACCACGACTCCCAGGGCATCACCGAGCAGTTCGTGCGCAACAGCCTGGTCGTGCTCAACCGCGAGCTCGGCGCCGACTTCGACCCCGGCGCCTTCTCCTACGTGCCCTTCTGGGACGGCGGCCTGGAGCGGATGGACCTCCGCCTGCGCGCCGACACGCCCCAGCACGTGCGCATCCCCGGCGCCGACCTCGAGGTCGACCTCGGGCTGGGCGAGGAGATCCAGGTCGAGATCTCCTCCAAGTTCCGCCCCGCCGGCATCCGCGACGAGCTCGCCGCCGCCGGCTTCGAGACCGTCGAGCTCTACACCGATCCCGCAGGCGACTTCGGCGTCACGCTCGCCCGCCTGACCTGACCGCCCGCTGGCCCGTCGTCACTCCGGCCCCAGGAGTCGTGCGGAACCCCCGGCTGACCGGGGTTTCCTCCACCTGGGCAGGGAGTCCTGCCGCTTGACGGGCATTGCAACCCCTGACAAGCGCAGGAAACCCCTGGCCAGCTCGACCGGCGTCCGGCAGCACACCGGTGGCGCGCCACACCAGCCCCAGGCGTGCTGGGGAATCCCCGGCTGACCGGGTGTTCCTGCACCTTGCGCGGGTTCTTCCCCCGCGAGCGCGCTGACCCGTCGTAGATCGACGACGGGTCAGCGGGACCCGGGGTCCTCGGCGCCGGGCTCGGGGTCCGGGTCGCTGCCGGGGGTGTCGTCGTCGGGGTCGACGTACGCCGGCGGCTGGCCGTCGGGGGTCGGCGGCTCGGCGTCCTGGTCGTGCTCGGGGTCGGGTGCGGGGTCGGGCGCGGAGGTCGTCATCCCACCCGGTGCCCGATGGCGGCGCGCTCAGCCCAGGGCGGCGAGTCCCTCCAGCAGCCGGTCGACGTCGGAGGTGTCGGTGTAGGCGGCCAGGCCGACCCGCACGCCGCCCTCGTCGCCGAGCCCGGCGTGCCGGGAGGCCTCGATGGCGTAGAAGCTGCCGGCCGGCGCGAGCACCCCGGCGCCGGCGAGGGCGACCCGCACGCCCTCGGGCTGCAGGCCGTCGACGTGGAGCAGCAGGGTCGGGGTGCGGCGGGCCGGGGTGCCGTGGACGTGCACGTGCGGCAGCCGGTCGAGCCCCTCGAGCAGGCGGGCGAGCAGGGCCTCCTCGTGGGCGGCGACCGCCGCCATGCCCCCGAGGCCCTCGACGAACTCCACGGCGGCGCGGACGCCGGCCAGCAGCTCGTAGGGCAGCGTGCCGAGCTCGAACCGCTCCGGCACCGCGTCGCTGGAGGGCAGCAGCTTGCCGGGGCGCAGCGAGTCGAGCAGCGCGGGGTCGGCGGCGAGGACGCCGAGGTGCGGCCCGAAGAACTTGTACGGCGAGCAGGTGACCAGGTCGGCGCCGAGCTCGGCCACGCCGACGGGCTGGTGGGCGGCCAGGTGCACGGCGTCGACGTGGACCAACGCCCCGACCGCGTGCGCGGCGTCGGCCACGGCCCGCACGTCGGGCCTGGTGCCGAAGAGGTTGGAGGCCCCGGTGACCGCGACGAGCCGGGTGCGGTCGGACAGCACGCTCGTCACGTCGTCGAGCTCGGTGGTCACCGGGTCGAAGCCCAGCCAGCGCACCGTCGCCCCGACCGCCTCGGCGGCCAGCACCCACGGCCGCACGTCGGCGTCGTGGTCGAGCCGGGTCACCACGACCTCGTCGCCCGGACCCCAGTCCGCAGCCAGGGTGCGGGCGAGGTCGAAGGCGATCGCCGTCATGGAGCGGCCGAAGGCGATGCCCGCGGGGTCGGCGCCGAGGAAGCGGCCCATGGCTCCCCGGGCCCCGGCCACGACGGCCTCGGTCGCCCGCTCCGGCGCGGTCAGCGACCCGCGCTGGCACATCCCCGCCGTCATCGCCGCGGCCACGGCGTCGGCCACGACCTGCGGCACCAGCGACCCGCCCGGCCCGTCGAACCGGGCCAGCCCGGCCGACGGGCCCGCCGTCAGGGCCGGGAAGGCGGCGCGCACCGCCGCGACGTCGTACGTGCTCATGCCTGCTGCTCCTCGTGCTTGACCAGCGCGACCAGGTCGGCGATCGAGTCGACGACCTCGGTGGGCCGGTAGGGGAACCGCTCGACCTGCTCGGGCCGGGTCGAGCCGGTGGTGACGAGCACCGTGCGCAGGCCGGCCTCGAGCCCGCTGATGATGTCGGTGTCCATCCGGTCCCCGATCATCACCGTCGACTCCGAGTGCGCGTCGATGCGGTTGAGCGCGCTGCGCATCATCAGCGGGTTGGGCTTGCCGACGAAGTACGGCGTCCGCCCGGTCGCCGTGCTCATCAGTGCGGCCACCGAGCCGGTGGCCGGCAGCATGCCCTGCTGGCTCGGCCCGCTCGGGTCGGGGTTGGTGGCGATGAACCGGGCCCCGCCGTCGATGAGCCGGATGGCCCGGGTGATCGCCTCGAACGAGTAGGTGCGGGTCTCCCCCAGCACCACGTAGTCGGGGTCGCGATCGGTCATGACGTAGCCGATGTCGTGCAGCGCCGTGGTCAGCCCCGCCTCCCCCACGACGTACGCCGTGCCGTGCGGTCGCTGGTCGGCGAGGAACTGTGCGGTGGCCAGCGCCGAGGTCCAGATGGCCTCCTCGGGCACGTCGATGCCGCTGCCGAGCAGGCGGGCGCGGAGGTCGCGCGGGGTGAAGATCGAGTTGTTGGTGAGCACCAGGAAGCGGCGACCGGACGCCTTGAGCGCCTCGACGAACTCCGTCGCCCCGGGGATCGGCACCTCCTCGTGCACGAGGACGCCGTCCATGTCGGTGAGCCAGGTGTGGACGGGCTTGCCCGTCAGGTGCGCGGTCACGGGTCCAGTCTGCCGCCCCCGCGGCCGGTGCCCGTCGTGGCCCGGGCGGGGGCGGCCGACCCGCCGAGGCCTCAGCTCGCGTCGAGCGCGGCGAGCTCGTCGGCGGTGAGCTCGATGTCGGCGGCGGCGGCCGAGTCGATGATGGAGCTGGGCCGCTTGGCGCCCGGGATCGGGATGACCACGGGCGACTGCGCGAGCTCCCAGGCCAGGGCGACCTGCTGCGGGCTGACGCCGCGGGCCTCGGCGACCTCGGCGAACGCGGGGTGCTTGGTCGCGAGCTCCTTGGCGTCGCCGAGCCCGCCGAGCGGGCTCCACGGCAGGAAGGCCAGGCCGAGCTCCTCGCACACCTCGATCTCGGGGGCGCTGGAGCGGAAGGCCGGGCTGAACTGGTTCTGCACCGAGACGAGCGCGTCGCCCAGCACGGAGTGGGCGAGCCGGATCTGGTCGGGGTCGGCGTTGGACAGGCCCACCATGGCGACCTTGCCGGAGTCGGCGATCTGCTTGAGGGTGCCGATGACGTCCTCGTAGGGCACGTCGGGGTCGGGGCGGTGGTGCTGCCACAGCGCGACCTGCTCGACCCCGAGCCGCCGCAGCGAGGCGTCGACGGCCTGCTTGAGGTGCGCCTCGCTGCTGTCGGTCGCCCAGCCGCCGCCCTCGGTGCGGACGTGACCGCCCTTGGTGGCGAGCAGCACCCGGTCGCGCAGCCCGAGCTCGTCGAGCAGGCCGGCCACGAGGGTCTCGTTGGCGCCCTGGGCGTCGCCGCCCTTCTCCTCGCCGGGGCCGTAGGCGTCGGCCGTGTCGAGCAGCGTCACGCCCGCGTCCACCGCGGCGCGCAGGGTGTCGAGCAGCTGCTCGCGCGGCTGGGTGCCGGTCTGGTCGAAGGTCATCAGGCCCAGCCCGATCGCCCCCACCTCGTGCCGCCCGACGGTGTCGTTGCCGATGTGTCGTGTCTGCATGGATCCGGTCTACCGGGCCGGGCAACCCCCTCGGCCCACCCCGGGCGGCGGGAGGTCGGGCACCCGTGATGTGGTTGGCCAGGTCAACCAACGTGACGCGGATCTCGGAACAACCGGCACCCGACGGTTGCTGGACCGAGGTCACCCCATGCCGGGCTCGTCGACGTCGACCGCCTGCACCACCGACGAGCACGACAGGACCCACCCATGCCAGGCTCCACCACCCCCGGCACCACCGGCACGACCGGCACCACCGCGCAGCCCCCGTCCGCCAAGCCCCGCACCGACCACCGCGTCACCTTCGTCGTGCTGTGCGCCGGCGTGGCGTCGTTCTCGCTGCTGCAGTCGATGGTCAACCCGGTGCTGCCGACGATCCAGGCCGCGCTCGACACCGACCAGGCCACGGTGACGTGGGTGCTCACCGCCTACCTGCTCTCGGCCTCGGTGTTCACGCCGATCGTCGGCCGCATCGGTGACAAGGTCGGCAAGGAGCGGATGCTGGTCGTGGCCCTCGGCGCCCTCGCCGTCGGCTCGCTGCTCGCCGCGCTCGCGCCCAGCATCGAGGTGCTCATCGTCGCCCGGGCCATCCAGGGCGTCGGCGGCGGCGTGCTGCCGCTGACCTTCGGGATCATCCGCGACGAGTTCCCGCGCGACAAGGTCGCCGGCGCCGTCGGCACCTCGGCCGCCCTGCTGGCCGTGGGCGGCGGGCTCGGGCTCGTGCTGGCCGGCCCCGTGGTCAACGCGTTGAGCTACCACTGGCTGTTCTGGCTGCCGATGGGCCTGACCGTCCTCGCCGCGATCGCCGCCCACCTCGTCGTGCCGGAGTCGCCCGAGCGCACCCCCGGCCGCATCAACGTCACCAGTGCGTTGCTGATGTCGACCTGGCTGGTCACCCTGCTGCTGGCGGTCAGCCAGGGCCACAGCTGGGGCTGGGGGTCGCCGGTGACGGTCGGCCTGTTCGTCGCGACCGCCGTCGTGCTGCCGGTCTGGGTGCGGGCCGAGGCCCGCAGCGACAGCCCGCTGGTCGACATGCAGATGATGCGGATCCCCACGGTCTGGACGGTCAACCTCGTCGCCCTGCTCTTCGGCATGGGGATGTACTCGATGTTCGCCTTCCTGCCCCAGTTCCTGCAGACGCCCGACCAGGTCACCGGCTACGGCTTCGGCGCCTCGGTCACCGAGTCGGGCCTGATGCTCCTCCCGCAGACCGTCGCCACGTTCCTCGCCGGCGTCTGGTCCGGTCGCCTGGCGGCCCGGTTCGGCTCCAAGGCCCTGCTCGTCGCCGGCGCCGCCACCACCGCGGTCGGCACCGCCGGCCTCGCCTTCGCCCACGACCAGCTCTGGCTCGTCCTGGTCGAGACGACGGTGCTCGGCCTCGCGTTCGGCATCGCCTTCGCCGCGCTGTCCAACCTCATCGTCGACGCCGTCCCGCAGTCGCAGACCGGCGTCGCCAGCGGCATGAACGCCAACATCCGCACCGTCGGCGGCGCCCTCGGCAGCGCGGTGCTGGCCAGCGTCGTCACCGCGGGCGCCCGTCCCGACGGCCTCCCGGTCGAGTCCGGCTACACCCACGGCTTCGCCGTGCTGGTCGTGACCTCGGCCCTGGCCGCGCTCGTCGCGGTCCTCGTGCCGGTCGTCAAGGCACGCACCCACCTCGTGCCCGGCCCGCAGGCCGAGGCCGAGGCGGCCGTCGCCGCCCGCTCCTGACCGGACAGACCGGGCGGGCGGACCGGGGTCAGTCGGACCCGGAGACGATGCTGACGGCGAGCAGCAGGTCGATCAGCTCCTCCACGCGGCGTACGTCGCAGCCGGTGCGCTCGGCGATCCGCTCGAGGCGGTAGTAGACGGTGTTGGCGTGCACGTGCAGCTCGACGGCGGCGAGCTTGGCGTTGAGGTCGCAGGCGACGTAGCGGCGCAGGGTCTCGACGAACGTGCCGCCGGCGGCGAGGTCCTCCTGCACGAAGGCCCGCACCTGCGGGCGCACGAGGCGGCGCGCGGTCCGGTCGTGGGTCTGGACGAGGTAGTCGAGCGTCGACATCCGTGACAGCGACTGCACCCCGGCGCGGCCGCGCAACGAGCGGCGGGCCATCCGCGCCTCCTCGTAGGCCTCGGGGATCTCGGTGAACCCGGGGTGCACCGAGCTGACGCCGACGCTGGGGAAGACGCCGTGGCCCGCCAGCGAGGCGACGCCCCCGCGCACCCGGGTGATCATCCGGTCCTCCCCACCGTCCTCGACCGGCACCACGGCCACCACCTCGTCGTGGCGCACGACGACGAGCCCGCGCCCGGGGTTGTTGAGCGCCGAGCGGAGCAGGGCGTGGGCGGCCCGGTCGGCGCTGCCGCCGGCGGGCACGGTGAGGGAGCCGACGACGACGGCCAGGGGGCTGCCCTCCCCGATGCCGACGTCGGCCAGCGCCTCGAGCCGGGGGCGCACGGTGGGCGGGCGGCCCTCGAGGAGGTCCTCGAGGAGGTCGCGGGCCAGGCGGGCGGAGTCGGCCACCTTGAACTGCTGCGCCTCCAGGTAGGCCTCCGCGGCCGCGGTGCTGCCCACCTCGATGGATCGCATGATCTGGCCGACGATGAGCAGGGCGGCGTCCTTGGCGACGGGGTCGTCGCCCACCCCGTCGAGCACGCCGTCCCACAGCGTGATCTGCCCGATGCGGAAGGCCTGCATGAAGTCGGCCAGCGAGATGCCGAGGTCGACGCGGCGCATGGCGTGCCGGCCCGTCCAGGGGAAGTCCGACCGGGTCGGGTCGCGCCGCTCGGCGAGGATGTCGGTGATGGCCCCGAAGACCTGGGCGCAGTGCTGCTCCACCTCGGCCCGGAACCCGCGGTCGTCGTAGCGGGCGTAGGAGGCGATGTCGACCCACATCGTCTCGGCGGCGTCGGCCGCGAGCTCGTCGTTGCGGCGGCGCACGACGGCCGCGATCCGGTCGACGCCCTGGCCGTCGGGATGCCCACCCCGCCCCCGGGGGTCGGAGGCGCGCTGCGCACGAGGACTGGCCATGCCAGCGGAGTCTGCCGCGGTGACCGCGGTCACACCACCGAATCCCACCGAATGGGCCGGGCCGTTGTGACTTCGTGACGAACGACGGCGGCCGTTCTTTGTGACGCGGACCCAAAGACACCCCGGCCGGCACCCGCCAGGGTTGGTCGCACCCCGGTGTGACAGTCGTCACCCCGCCTCACGAGCCCCTGGAGCCGCCCGTGCTCGCCGTGCGCAACCTCGAGGTCGTCTACGACGACACGGTGCTGGCCCTGCGCGGGGTCAGCCTCGAGATCCCCGACCAGCGCATCGTGGCCCTGCTCGGCAGCAACGGCGCTGGCAAGACCTCGCTGCTCCGGGCCCTGACCGGCCTGCTCGACGTCCACGACGGCGAGGTCACCAAGGGCTCGGTCACCTTGGACGGCGACGACCTGCACAAGGTGAAGCCGGAGAAGATCGTCAAGCGCGGCGTGCGCCAGGTCATGGAGGGCCGCCGGGTCTTCGTCGAGCTCTCCGTGGAGGAGAACCTCCGCGTCGGCGGCCACACCGCCCGCGGCCGGATCGCCACCAACCTCGAGCGGGTCTACGGCCTGTTCCCGGTGCTGGCCGACCGCCGCAACCGCACCGCGGGCTACCTCTCCGGCGGCGAGCAGCAGATGCTGGCCATGGGCCGGGCGATGATGTCCGACCCGCGCTACCTGCTCCTCGACGAGCCCAGCCTCGGCCTCGCGCCGCTCATGGTCGAGGCCATCCGCGACGTCATCGCCGAGATCAACGCCGCCGGCACCGGCGTGCTGCTCGTCGAGCAGAACGCCGCCATGGCGCTCTCGGTCGCCCACCACGGCTACGTCCTCGAGACCGGCCGGGTCGTGCTCGACAAGCCGGCCGAGGCGCTGCTGCGCGACGACGACGTCCGCGAGTTCTACCTCGGCCTGCACCCCGGCGAGGACGGCGAGCGCAAGTCCTTCCGCGACACCAAGCACTACCGACGCAAGAAGAGGTGGAGCGCATGAGCGTGGCCAACGGATCGGCCAGCCCCGTCCTCGAGCTCGACGACGTCCACCTGTCCTTCGCCGGCGTCAAGGCCGTCAACGGCGTCAGCCTGCACGTCGACCCGGGCGAGCTGTTCGCCATCATCGGCCCCAACGGCGCGGGCAAGACCTCGCTGTTCAACGTGATGTCGGGGGTCTACCGGCCACAGCAGGGCGCGGTCCGCTTCCTCGGCGAGAGCGTCCTCGGCGCCAAGCCGTCGAAGATCGCCGCCCGCGGCGTGGCCCGCACCTTCCAGAACATCGCGCTCTTCGAGCACCTGACGGTGATCGACAACCTGATGCTCGGGCGGCACCAGCACATCGGCTACGGCCCGGCCTCGGCGATCCTCTGGCGCGGCCGTGCCCGCCGGCTGGAGGTCGAGCACCGCCGCCACTGCGAGGAGATCGTCGACTTCCTCGAGCTGGGGTCGTGGCGCCACCTGCCCGTCGGCCTGCTGCCGTACGGCGTGCAGAAGCGCGTCGAGCTGGGCCGGGCGCTGGCCATGGAGCCCAAGCTGCTGCTGCTCGACGAGCCGGTGGCCGGGATGAACCTCGAGGAGACCGAGGACATGGCGCGCTTCGTCCTCGACATCCGCGACGAGCTCGACGTGCCGATCATCATGGTCGAGCACGACATGGGGCTGGTCATGGACCTGGCCGACCGGGTGCTCGTCGTCGACTTCGGCACCCCCGTCACCACCGGCACCCCGGCCGAGGTGCAGACCCACCCCGAGGTCGTGCGCGCCTACCTCGGCGAGGAGGCGACGTGACCGTCCTGGACAAGCGCCCCGACGCGCCCACCCCGACCGCGGCGTCGGCCAGCCCGGCCACCCGCATCCGCGAGCACGCCCGCACCCGCCCCGACGCCGTCGCCCTGCGCGACAAGCACCTCGGCGTGTGGCGACCCTGGACCTGGGCGCACTACTGGGACCAGGTGCAGCTGGTCGGCCACGCCCTGCTGGCCCGCGGCGTGCGACCCGGCGATCGCGTCGCCATCCACTCCGAGAACCGCCCCGAGTGGCTCGTCGCCGACATGGGCGCGCTCGCCGTGCGCGCCGCCTCGGTCGGTCTCTACCCCACCAACCCCGCCGCCGAGGTCGGCTACCTGCTGGCCGACTCCGGCGCGACCATCCTGGTCGCCGAGGACCAGGAGCAGGTCGACAAGGCCCTCGAGGTGCTCGACGAGTGCCCCGACCTGCGCACCATCGTGTACGTCGAGCCGCGCGGCCTGCGCGGACGCTACGACGCGACGTACGCCGGGGGCCGGGTCGAGCTCGTCTCCTGGGAGGCCCTGCTGGCCGAGGGCGCCCGCCACCGCGAGGACCACCCCGGCGCGGTCGACGCGGTCGCCGACGCCACGCAGCCGGACGACCTGGCGACCCTGATCTACACCTCCGGCACCACCGGGCCGCCCAAGGGCGCGATGCTGACCGTGGCCAACGTCGAGTTCGCCATCAAGATCCTCTGCGACGAGGGCGCGTTCACCTCGCCCCCGCCGGGCCCGAGCGACCTGCTGCTGTCCTACCTCCCGCTCAGCCACGTCGCCGAGCGCATCTTCACCACGTGGTTCAACGCCGCCGCGGCCACCCAGGTCAGCTTCGCCGAGTCCATCGACACCGTCCCGCAGAACCTCCGGGAGGTGCAGCCGACGATCCTGTTCGGCGTCCCCCGGATCTGGGAGAAGCTGCTCGCCGGCGTCGAGACCCGGCTGTCGGGCGCGAGCTGGTTCAAGCGCTCGGTGACCCGCTTCTGGCTGGCCCGCGCGCGGGGCATCGCCGAGACCCTGGCCGCCACCGGCGGCAGGCACACCGCCGCCACCCGGCTGACCTACACGCTCGGCTGGTTCTTCTGCTACCGCGCGCTGACCGAGCGGCTGGGGATGCGGCGGGTCCGGCACGCGACGTCGGGCGCCGCGCCGATCGCGCCGGAGGTGCTGAAGTTCTTCATGGGCATCGGGGTGCCGATGCACGAGGCCTACGGCATGACCGAGAACACCGCGGTCGCCACCGCCGCCAAGCCCGGCCGGATCAAGCTCGGCACCGTCGGCGAGGCCCACGAGGGCATCGAGGTCAAGGTCGACGAGCGCACCGGCGAGATCCTCACCCGCCACCCGTCGGTCTTCGCCGGCTACTGGGGTCGCCCCGAGGCCACGGCGGAGGTGCTCGAGCCCGACGGCTGGCTGCACACCGGCGACGTCGGCGAGTGGGTCGACGGCACGCACCTGCGCATCACCGACCGGATGAAGGACATCATCATCACCGCCGGCGGCAAGAACATCTCGCCCTCGCAGATCGAGAACGAGCTCAAGGCCTCGCCGTACGTCAAGGAGGCGCTGGTCGTCGGCGACGGCCGCAAGTACCTCACCGCGCTGATCGGCATCGAGCTCGACACCGTCGGCGACTGGGCGCAGCGGCAGCGGCTCGGCTACAGCACGCTGCGCGACCTCACCGAGAAGCAGGAGGTCCAGGACCTCGTCCGCTCGGTGGTCGACGACGTCAACACCCGCCTCGCCTCGGTGGAGCAGGTCAAGCAGTTCCGGCTGCTGCCCAAGGAGCTCGACCACGAGGACGGCGAGCTCACCGCCACCCAGAAGCTCAAGCGGGCCGCGGTCGTGGCGACGTTCTCCGACCTGGTCGACCAGATGTACGACGGGAGCAAGTCGTGACCGAGTTCCTCGAGGCACTCATCCGCGGGCTGGGCATCGGCTCGGTCTACGCCCTGCTCGCGCTGGGCTTCGTCATCATCTACAAAGCGACCCGCGTCGTGAGCTTCGCCCAGCCGGCGTTCATGCTCACCGGCGCGGTCGTCACCTCCTACCTGACGCCGGCCCTCGGCTTCGTGCTCGTCACCGGGCTGTCGTTCTTCCTCTCCGTCGCCGCGGCCGCGATCGTCACCGCGCTGCTGGCGCTGGTGCTCGAGCGGGTCCTGGTGCGGCCGATGGTCGGGCGGGCGGTGTTCGTCATCGCGATCATCACCCTCGGCATCGACATCGCCGTGCGGACCGTCGTGACCGGCTACATCGGCATCGGCGCCCGGCCGATCGGGTTCCCGTGGGGCATCGAGACCATCCAGGTCCTCGGCCTGTCGGTGCAGATCCGCCACCTGGTGATGATGGGCACCGTCGCGCTGCTGGGCGGCCTGCTCTACCTGTTCTTCCAGCGCACGCCGTTCGGCCTGGCCATGCGGGCCGCCGCCTTCGACCAGGAGGCGGCGATGACCCAGGGCGTGAGCGTCGGCGCCGTCTTCGGCACCTCCTGGGCCCTGGCCGGCGGTCTGGCCGCCGTGGCCGGGGCGCTGGTCTCCACCGGCGCCGGCGTCGACCGGCAGCTGTGGGTCATCGCCCTGATCGCGCTGCCCGCGATCATCCTCGGCGGCCTGGACTCCCTCGGCGGCGCGGTCATCGGCGGCCTGGCCGTCGGGGTCGTGGAGCAGCTCGTCGGCTCCTACCAGCGCGACTACGCGCCGTGGCTCGGCGACAACGTGGCCACCGTCGCGCCGTACGCCCTGATGCTGCTCGTCCTGCTGGTCCGCCCCTACGGCCTGTTCGGCACCCCGGAGGTTCGTCGAGTATGAGCACCACGCTGCCCCCGAAGACCGAGGACGGCTCGAGCCCGGTCGCCCCGGCCACGCCGACCGACCGGCGCGCCAAGCGCACCCGCCTGTGGGGCCGCCCGGCGTTCTTCCAGTCCTACGAGCAGCAGCTCGCGCTGTTCGACACCTGGTCCAAGCGGGTCGGCGTCGCGGTGGTCGTCGTGGTCGGGTTCGCCCTGACCCAGGTCTTCTCCGACGACATCCTGCGCTCGCTGGCCCTGGCCTTCGTGCTGGCCATCGCCGCCCTCGGCCTCAACATGGTGACCGGCCTGGCCGGCCAGGTCTCGCTGGGCCATGCCTTCTTCATCGGCATCGGCGCCTACACCGCCGCCGCCATCTCCGGCGACCCCGAGGCCCGCACCATCGGCTACGGCATCGAGGAGATGTGGATCTGGCTGCCCGCCGCCGGCCTGGTGGCCGCGGTCTTCGGCGTCATCGTCGCCCCCATCGCGACCCGCCTGCGCGGCCTGTACCTGGCGATCGTCACCCTCGGCCTGGTCTTCCTCGGCGAGCACGTCTTCCGCGAGTGGAGCAGCCTGACCGGCGGCGCCGGCGTCGGTCGCAGCGCGGCCGAGCCCGTCCTGTTCGGCTTCGACTTCAGCGACGCCGGCTCGGACTCGATGTTCACCCGCGACCAGCAGATGTACGTCCTGATGCTGGTGCTGCTGCTCGTCTTCGCGCTGGCCGCGCGCAACATCGGCCGCTCCAAGGTCGGGCGCTCGTTCGCCGCCGTCCGCGACCGCGACATGGCCGCGGAGATGATGGGCATCGACCTGCCGCGCACCAAGACGCTGGCCTTCGCGCTCTCGTCGTTCTACGCCGGCTGCGCGGGCGGCCTGCTCTACACGATCACCGGGTACTTCGACCCCGGCTCGTTCAACCTGCTGCTGTCGGTGCAGATCATCGCCATGGTGCTGATCGGCGGCGCCGGCACGGTCAGCGGCACCATCGCGGGCGCCCTCTTCGTCGCCATGCTGCCGACGATCGTGCGCAACCTGGTGGCGCCCAACCTGACCTTCATCAGCACCCTGCCGAGCGAGACCCCCAACGTCTTCCAGGTCGAGCAGATCCTCTACGGGCTGCTCATCGTGGTGTTCCTGCTGTTCGAGCCTCGGGGCCTGTTCGGCATCTGGGTGCGGTTCCGCACCTATTGGAAGAGCTGGCCGTTCAGCTACTGAGCACGACTGAGCGCCGGCGTCGATCGCCCGTCATGGCGGGACAACGAAGGAGAACTGCTGTGAGGATCAACAAGCTGGGCCTGCAGACCGGGGCGGTCCTGGCCGCCCTGGCCCTGGTGGCCACCGGGTGCCGGGGCGGCGACGACGGCGGGGGCGGTGGAGGTGGCGAGGGCGCCATCGACGCCCCCGGCGTGACGAGCGAGCCCTGCCCCGACGCGGTCAACCAGGACAACGGCTGCATCTACCTGGGCACCATCTCCGACCTCTCGGCCGGCCCGTTCGCCGCGCTCGGCGGGCCGATCACCGACGCCCAGGCGGCCTTCTGGCAGCGGGTCAACGAGGACGGGGGCATCGAGGGCTACGACATCGACGCCACCGAGTACGTCCGCGACAACCTCTACAACCCCGAGACCCACAGCCAGCTCTACACCGAGATCGAGCCCGACGTGCTCGCGCTGGCCCAGACCCTCGGCTCGCCCACCACCCTGGCCATCCTCGACCGGATGAAGGAGCAGTCGGTCATCGGCGCCCCCGCCTCGTGGACCTCGCTGTGGGGCTTCGAGGACAACATCCTGGAGTCCGGCTCGTCGTACTGCGTGGACGCGATGAACGCCGTCGACTACTACGTCGAGCAGGACGACGCCCAGTCGGTCATGGCCGTCGGGTTCCCCGGTGACTACGGCGGCGACGGCGCCGCGGGCGCCGAGGCGGCGGCCGAGGCCAACGGCATCGAGTTCGCCGAGTTCGTCGAGACCGCTCCCGGCGCCGAGGCGCAGGCGGGCGCCGTGAGCGCCATCGTGCGCGCCGACCCCGACGTGGTCATCCTGGGCGTGGGCCCCACCGAGACCGCCGTCATCGTCGGCCAGGCCGCGGCGCAGGGCTACCAGGGCCGCTTCGTCGGCCTCGCCCCGACCTGGAACCCCGCGCTGCTGGAGAGCCCGGCCGCCGAGGCGCTGCAGGGGCTGTTCACCCACGCCGGCCCGTGGGGCAGCTTCGGCACCGACACCCCTGGCCACGAGGCCATGCGCACCGCGCTCGGCGACGTCGACCCCAACGACGGCTACACCTCCGGTTGGGCCTGGAGCTACCCGCTCAAGGCCGCGCTCGAGTCCTGGCTCTCCGGTGACTACGACAAGACCCGCGAGGGCCTCGTCGAGGCCGTCGGCGACCTGGAGTCGGTCGACTTCGAGGGCATGCTGCCCGAGGAGGCCGGCGACCGCACCCAGGACAACGACATCTTCCGCCAGACCGTGCTCAGCTCGGTCGACCCCGAGGCCGACGCCGGCCTGACCGTGCTCCAGGACTTCACCGAGGGCCCGAGCGCGGCCGGCTTCGACTTCACCGGCGCCTGCTTCGAGGGCTGACCCTCACCCCCGGACCACCCGGTCCAGCCAGGCCACCAGCACGTCGGCCACCTCCCGCGGCCGCTCGGTCGCGGTGAGGTGGCCGGTGGCGGCCAGCTCCACCAGCTCTGTCATCTCCACCTGTCCCACCTGTCCCACCTGTTCCGTCCCGCCGGCGCGGGCCGCACGCATCTCCGCGGCCCGCGCCGGCGGCGTCTCGGTGTCCTCCGCGCCCGCCAGGAGCAGCACCGGCCCGGCGTACGACGCCAGGTCGGCGGTCGTGTCGCGCCGAGCGGCCAGCGCGCGGGCCACCCACGCGACCCCGGCGGGGTCGGCCGCCCGCACGACGTCGCGCAGCACGGGCAGGAGGTCGGGCTGCTCGCGCTGCGCCGTCGGCCCGAGGCCGGCGTCGGCGCCGTCGACGAGCGGCCCGAGGTCGCCGGTGCGCTCGAGGTCGTCGGCCAGCCCGCGCCGCTCCTCGGGCTCGTCGGGCGGGCCCACCCGGGTCGTGGTGCTGCTCAGCACCAGCCCGGCCAGCCGGTCCGGGTGCCGGGCCGCGAGCTCGAGGGCGACGTACCCACCGGTGGAGGTGCCGAGCGGGACGCACCGCTCGACCCCGGCCGCGTCGAGGACCGCGACCACGGCGTCGGCCATCGCCGCCACCGACGTCTCCCCCGTCGCGGACGCGGCGCTGCGGCCGAGGCCGGGCAGGTCGACCCGCAGCACCCTCCGGTCCGGCAGCGCGTCGACGAGCCGGTCGTAGGTGGCCGAGGACAGCGGGAAAGCGTGCAGCAGGACCAGCGGCGGCCCGGAGCCGCTCCCGCTGTCGTCGTGCCACGGGCGAGGCAGGGGCGGGGTCGGCACCCGGTCAGTCAAGCCGCCCGGCAGCCACGGCCGGACCATCCGCCGGGGAGGGCTCGGGGACCAGGGCGAAGACCTCGACGGGCTCGGTCTTGCCCTTGAGCTCGACCGGTCCGCGGGAGACGAGGTGGTGCTGGCGGGTGAGCAGGGCCCGGGTGGCGGCGGTGACGAGCACGTCGTCACCGGTGCGTCGGGTCTCGGCCTCGACCCGCGCGGCCACGTTGACCGGGTCGCCGATGACGCTGAAGTTGAGCCGGCCCGCGCCGCCGAGGGGGCCGGCCACGACCTCGCCGGAGTTGACGCCCGCGGCGACCCGCAGGCCGCTCTCGCCGACGTCGACCACGTCGACGAGCATCCGGGCGGCCTCGACGGCGCGGTCGGCGTGGTCGGGGTGCTGGTCGGGGGCGCCGAAGACGGCCATCAGCCCGTCGCCGAGGAACTTGTCGACGTGGCCGCCGTAGGCCTCGATGACCGGCACCATCTCGGCGAAGAGCCGGTTGAGGGTGGCCACGACGTCGGTCGCCTCGGACCGCTCGGCGTAGGCGGTGAAGCCGCGCACGTCGCAGAACAGGATGGACACCTCGACCGTCACGCCGGTCGCCGGGAACCGGCCGGACAGGATGACGCGCACGACCTCCTTGTCGACGTAGGTGCCGAACGCCTCGCGCAGCTCCTCGCGCTCGGCCAGGCCGCGGGCCATCTGGTTGAAGTCGTGGGCCAGCTCGCCGAGCTCGTCGCTGCTGACCACGGGCACCCGGGCGTCGTAGTCGTCGTCGCGCACCCGTGCGAGCTGGGCCCGCACGACGCCGACGGGGCGGGTCACGCTGGCCGTGAGCAGGTTGGTCAGCTCGAGGGAGAGGAACAGCCCGACGCCGGCGGAGACGAGCACCGTGAGCACCAGCCCGCCGGAGCCGGCCGCCCCGTCGAGCAGGCCGGCGGCGACCGTGCCGGTGGTGGTCGTGTAGACGGGCACCGACAGGCGCAGCCGCCACCCGAGCGGGAGGCCCTGGGGCTCGAAGCGGAACTCGTCGGGCAGGCCGTCGGCGATCTCCTCCACCAGCGGCCGCAGCAGCAGCTCGCCGGCGCTGAAGGCCAGCATGGTGCCGTAGCAGCCCGGCACCACCGCGGCGACCAGCAGGGCGCCGAGCCCGGCCCAGCCCAGGTCCCAGACCAGGGTCGCGACCACGACCGTGGGCAGCACGGCCACGACACCCACGAACGGCGAGACCCGGCGGTACTGCGCCAGGGTGAACGACGTCGCGGCCCGCCAGGCCGCCAGCGTCTCCTGCGGGGTCGGGTAGGAGGCGCTGCGCCACCGCTCGACCGGGCGCAGCCGGCGGGCCGACGACGCCGCCGCCACCGTCACGGCCAGCGACGTCGCGACCACCGCGACCAGGCCGACGCCCACGACGTCGACCAGCGGCGGGGCGTAGAAGCGGGAGACGACCGCGACGGAGACGACCGCCACCAGCGTCGTGGTCACCAGCTCGCCGGCGACCACGACGAGGCGGTGGCGGCGGCCGGAGGCGACGTACACCCGACGGACGAGGCGCTCGAGCACCATCGGGCCCGCCCCGGGCACGCGCCGGGCGGCGGGCGGACCCGTCGGCCGGGCGCGGGGGGAGCGGGTCACGGGGTGAGCCTGCCAGCCCCGCGGTGCCCGCGCGATCGCTAGGTTGACGTCGTCGGCCCGGCTGGTCACGTGCCGGGCCCACAGGCCGTCCTCGCCCTCCGCCCCGAGAGCGGGGCGGGGGCGGCCACCCTCCCGCGGTGGCTGCGGCGCGAGCAGCGCCGGCGACGAGCCTCGAGGCCTGGCCGCGACGCGACCCGGCACCATGGCCCGGTGACCACCGAGGCCCGTCGCGCCGCCGCCGACGCCCTGCTCGAGCTCGCCCGCTCGTCGTCGTACGCCGACCGGGGCGACGCAGGGGTCGCGCTGGTGCTTCTGCTCGACGTGCCCGGGGTCGCCACCCGGCTCGCCGGACTGGTGCTCGACCCCGACGACACGTGGCCGACCCGGGCGGTGACCGAGGCGCTGGTGCGCCGCGGTGACACCGCCGCACTGGGCGTGCTGGCGGCCGCGCTGCCGGAGGCCGACGACAACCACGCCGACTGGATCGCCGCCGGGATCGCTGACACCAAGGCCTGGGCGGGCTGGACGTGGTCGGAGGTGCGGGCCACGGCGGCGGCCCTGCCTCCAGGCCCCGGGGCGGCCGCGCTGGCCAGCCTCCTGGGCGAGCCCGACGCGCCGGACACGCCCAACGCCGAGGATGACCAGGTCGCCCAGGTCCTCGCCCTGGAGCGCGAGCTGCAGACGCCGGCCTGCCGGGCCGCGCCGCCACGGCTGCTGGCCCTGCTCGCGCCCGACTTCGTCGAGGTCGGCGCCAGCGGCAGGGTGTGGGACCGGGCGTCGGTGCTCGACCTGCTGGCCGCGGAGCCCGACTCCGCAGCTGCCGAGATCGCGGTGCTCGACCTGGCCGGGCGGGTCGTCGCACCCGGGGTCGTGCAGGTGTCGTGGCGCTCGGAGCGCGGCGACCGGCGGGCGCGGCGCACGTCGCTGTGGTGCCGCCGCGACGGCCAGTGGCAGCAGGTCGCCCACCAGGGCACGCTGCTCTGAGGGCGACCCTCGCTCAGTCGGCGAGGAGGGCGGCCGCCTCGTCGGTGGCCCAGAACGCGCCGAGCTCGGCCCGCAGCCAGGCCTCCAGCTCGCCGGACGCCCGCCACGCGGCGACCACCTGGGGCGTGCGGCGCACGAGGTCGTCGAGCAGCTCGTCGCGCTCGACCCCGAGCTCGGTGAGCAGCTCGAGCGGCGAGTATCCGCCGTACCCCTCGACGAGGCCGTCGACGACCTGGTGGGCCATGGCCAGGGTGTGCGGGTGGGCCAGGGTCGAGGAGACGAGGTCGCGCACCGCGTCGGCGACCGCGGTCAGCTCCTCGGCCGAGCGGAGGTCGTCGGTGCCGCGCACCTGAGAGGCGGCCGCGACGTCCCAGGCCTGGAGGACGGCCTCGCGGGTGGCGGGGTCGCGCAGGGTCTCGAGGACGATCTTGTTGAGCCGGCCCGCCGCGAGGCTGCCGCCCCGGCCGACGGTCTGGCCGAGCAGGCCGTCGAGCTGCTTGTCGGCCGCACCGACGGCGCCGGTGGCGACCCCGGTGGCGAGGGTCGCACCGAGGGACAGCAGGCCGCCGATGCCCGGGACCTTCTCCGCGGCGGCCTGGTTGGCCTTGAGCGCCTCACCGACCACGCGGGCCATGAAGCGGGTCGCGACGGCGGAGACGACGGGGCTGGTGCTGAGCCGGTCGAGCGCCCGCTCGGCCGCCGGGGTCAGGGCGAGCAGCGCATCGACGACCGCCTCGACCTGGGCCCGGTCGACCACCTCGTCGACGCGGAACGGCTCCTGCGGCCCGGCGCGCACGACCTCGCGCACCACGTCGACCACCAGGTGCACCGCCGCCCCGTCGGGAGCGGAGGTGAGCACCCGGGTCACGGACTCCTTCACGTCGTCGACGTCGACCAGGTCGACGAACGGTCGCGACCCGGCGCCGTCGAGCAGCGACGCGGCCAGCCGGCGTACGGCGTGCTCGGCCTCGGGCCCGGTGAGGCGGTCGAGGTGGAAGGCGACCTGGGCGTCGAGGATGCGGTCGGCGGAGGGCACGGGGCGACCGTACGGGACGGGTCGTGCTCTCCCTCGGCCCGTCCGGGCCCGGGCGCGCGGGGGGAGTTGGGCGGCGGGCGGCAAAACCTCCGGTTAAGCGGAGAAACTCCCACTTCTGGTGGGTATTTCCCCGCCAGGAGTGGCAGTTCCTCCGGTTAACCGGAGATTCTGCCCGGAGCGCGAGCCCGGTTCAGCGCAGCCCCGCCTCCAGCTCGTCGAGCCCCTCGGCGAGGGAGACCTGCGGCGTCCAGCCCCAGCCGCGGGCGCGGTCGGCGAGGACGTCGCCGGTCCACACAGGTTGCTCGACCCACTCGGGGTCGACGCCGGTGCCGCGTCCGACGGCGCCGAGGTAGTCGCGCCACGAGGCGGGCTCACCGGACACGTTGACCGGGGTGCAGCCGCCGGGCACGGGGCCGGCGTCGGGGTCGTCGCTGGTGGGCACACGGCCGGTGGCGACGTCGGCGGCGAGGGCAGCCAGGTCACGGACATGGACCCACGCGAACGACTTCGTCGGGTCGGCGCGGCGCTGGTCGGGGTCGTCGCGGAAGCCGGCGGGGCGCAGGGAGTTCCACACCGAGGACTCCCCCGGTCCGAGGATCGCCGGCGGGCGGAGCAGCACCCGGGTCGGGCCCTCGACCTCGGCCAGTGCCAGGTCGAGGTCGCGCTTGGTCACCGGGTAGTCGCCGGCGTCGTCGGGCACGAGCGGGGCCGTCTCGTCGACGTCGCCCTGGCCCGGGCTGCGGTCGTAGACGGCCGCGGTCGAGACGTGCACGACCCAGGCCAGGCCAGCGTCGGCGGCTGCCCGCGCCAGCGCGGTGGTGCCCTCGACCCCGACCCGGCGCTGGGCCTCGAGGTCGTCGCCCATCGGGTGCACGGTGGTCACGAGCGCGTCGGCGCCGGCGACGACCTCGGCCGCGAAGCCGGCGTCGGTGAAGTCGCCGACCCGCTCCTCGACGTACGGACCCTGCGGCGCGCCGCCCTCCCGGCGTACGACGGCCCGCACGGCCGCCCCGCGCTCGACGAGCGCCTCGACGACGTGGTGGCCGACGAGGCCGTTGGCGCCGGTGACGACGACCGTGGGGCGCTGGGTGGTCGGCTGGCCCGTGCCGGCCTCAGACATCGATGCCCCCGACCCAGCGCTCGCCCTCGTCGCCGCCCCAGGCGTCCCAGGCCACCCGGCCCGCCGAGGGGAACCCGTCGCCGCCCTGCTTGAAGCCCTCGGCGTCCTTGTCGACCGCGTGCCGCTTGAAGTAGGCCTGCATCTTCTGCACGTCCTCGTCGCTGAGGTCCTCGCCGTTGGCCATCTGGTGGGCGCGGTGCTTGCCCACGTCGGTGAAGTTCTTGCCGGCCTTGCCGTCCTCGATCCACTTCACCGCGCGCTTGCCGTTCTCCTGCACGCCCTTCGGCGGCGTGTGCCCGTTCTTCGCCATGCCGCCACTGTCGTCAGCGGGCGGCGGCCCGGGCTTCACCCCGCGGAGCGGTCGAGCACCTCCCCCAGGGCGGCGAGCACGAGCAGCGCGGCGTCGGGGCGGGCGTTGTGGCCCATGAGGCCGATGCGCCACACGGTGGCGGCGTACGGCCCGGCGCCGGCGCCGATCTCGATGCCGTGGCGCTCCAGCAGCTCCTTCCGCACGGCGGCGGAGTCGACGCCGTCGGGGACCTTGACCGTCGTGAGGTCGGGCAGCCGCGACCCGGCCTGGGCGAACAGCTCCAGGCCCATCGCCTCCAACCCGTCCTGCAGCTGCCGGCCGGCGGCCTCGTGGCGGGCCCAGACCTGGGGCAGGCCCTCCTCGAGGATCCGGCCCAGGCCGGCGTGCAGGCTCGCGACCATCGCGACCGGGGCCGTGTGATGGTAGGTGCGCTGGCCGCCCTTGGCGCCGGCCTCACCGACGTACCCGCCGAGGAGGCCGAGGTCGAGGTACCACGAGCGGGGCTTCTCGACCCGGCGCTCCCACGCCCGCTCGCCGATGGTGAACGGCGCCAGGCCGGGGGCGACGCCGAGGCACTTCTGGGTGCCGGCGTAGCCCAGGTCGACGCCCCAGTCGTCGGCGCGCAGCTCGATGCCGCCGATGGAGGTGACGGCGTCGACCAGCAGCAGCGCGTCGGGCCGGTCGCGGCGCACGGCCTCGCCGAGGGCGGCGATGTCGGAGCGGGCGCCGGTGGAGGTCTCGGCGTGCACCGCGGCGATGATCTTGGGGCTGGGGTGGGCGTCGACGAGCCGCTGGACGTCGACCGGGGTGCCCCAGTCGTGCTCGACCGGCACGACCTCGGCGCCGCAGCGCGCGGCGACCTCGCACATCCGCTGGCCGAACAGGCCGTTGACGCCGACCACGACCACGTCGCCGTCGGAGACGGTGTTGACGAACGCCGCCTCCATGCCGGCCGAGCCGGTGGCCGACAGCGGCAGGGTGCGGGCGTTGTCGGTGCCCCACACCTGCCGGAGCCGGTCGCACGTCTCGTCCATCAGCGCGACGAATGCCGGGTCGAGGTGCCCGAGGATCGGCCGGGACAGGGCGTCGGTGGCCTCGGGGTAGGGATTGGACGGCCCGGGGCCGAACAGCTTGCGCTCGAGCAGGGTCATGCCCACCACGCTAGTGGCGGCGGCCACACCCCGGGGCGGGCCGCTCAGGCGCCGAACAGCTCCTCGAGCGTCCCGCTCGCACCCGTCGTCGCGCCACCGGGCCGCTGGCGCGGGATGGCCAACCATGCGGCCCAGGTCAGGTCGCGGCCGACGTACCGGGGTGCCTGGAGGGGCCACTCCTCGGCGATCCAGCAGGGCACGAACGCGTCGAGGGCGGCCTCGACCTCGGAGCCGAGGTGCTCGTCGCGCACCCACCACGAGATGTCGGCGTCGGCCCCGGCCTTGTCGGTGGGGTCGATGTAGACGCAGCCCACCAGCTCGGTCTCCTCGGCGTCGAGGACGGCGTAGTTGAAGGACTGGTGGGCCTGCACCTCGTCCCAGTGGTGCTGGAGGTCCTCGCGGTCCTGCTCGGCGGTCATCTCCGCGGGCGGCCAGCCCCAGGCCTCGCCGTAGATCGACCACAGCCGCTCCCGCGAGCCCATGACGGCCGGCATGTCGAGCTCGGTGTCGTCGGGGTGGATGGGGCGCAGGTGGTGGCCGGTCGGCAGCTCGACGCGGGTGGGGTGCGCCCAGTCGGTGGGGAGCCAGGGCGTGGTCTCGGTGCTGGTCATCTCGGGTCCTCGGGGTCCTCGGGGTCTCGGGCCGACCGGTCGGTCGGCGTCGGTACGACGGTGGCGGGTGCCGCTTGCGGCGGGCTTGTCGCATGTTGCTCGCGCCCGACGTCGGCGGCCGGGCGCCCGGCCGCGGTGTGGGTCGACCACCCGCTCCGGGTCCGGTCGCACAGCCGGACGCGCAGCCGGGAGACGACGGAGTGCAGGCCGGTCGCCGACCCGGGTCTGCACTCGCCCCACAACCGGGCCTCGACCACCACGAGGGGGCCGAGGACGCGCAGGCGGACGGCGGGGCAGGACGACATGGCTCCAGGGTGGCGCGGCCCGCTTGCAACCCGCTTGCGATCCGGCCGTCGGGTGGGTCGAGCCAGGTGGGACGGGTCAGACGCCCTGGGCGCGGAAGAACCGGATGGTCCGGTCCATCGCCTCGAAGAACGCCGGGCCGAAGGCGTGGCCGTCGTCGTACTCCGCCAGTCGCACGTCGACCCCCGCCTCCTCGAGCGCGGCGGTGGTCGCGGTGGCCCACGGCGGCGGGCAGGTGTCGTCGAAGCGGCCGTGCACCATCAGCACCGGCTCGGTGATGCGGTCGACGTAGGGCCGCGAGGAGTTGCGGCGCCAGAACGCGGGGTTGTCCTCGGGCAGGCCGTGCCGCTCGCGCAGGGCCGCGGTGTCGGCGCTGTCGGCGGCGTCGTCGCGCTGGAACTGCTCGAAGTTCTGCGCCTCGAGCGACGACACCGACGCCCACGGCGCCGCGGCCTGCACCAGCCCCGGCGCGGCGACCAGCGACTTCAGCACCACCCCGCCGCCCATCGACCGGCCGAACAGCGCCACCCGGTCGTCGGCCACCGGCACGTCCTTCGACGCCCGCAGCGCCTTGACCGCGTTGATGACGTCGGCGCTGTAGCCCAGCCGCATGTCGAGCTGGAAGTCCGGGTCGTCGTCGGACTCGGCGTGGTTGCGGTAGTCGACGTGCAGCGCGACGTACCCCCGGTCGGCGAGGTAGCCCCGCTCGCGCGTCATCCCCTGCCCGCGCACGTAGACGTCGGGGTCGATGTAGCCGTGCGCCAGCACCACCGCGGGGAACGGCCCGCGCCCCTTCGGCACGTTGAGCACGCCGGTGATCGTGTACGCCTCGGTCTCGCCCTGGGGCGTCGTGCTGCGGCTGCGGTAGCTCACGTCGTACGACGTGAAGGCGGCCGTCTCCTCCCGCACCGCCCCCAGGCGGAGCCGGTCGCCCCGGTGCTCCTGCTGGGAGAGGCCGAGCACGGAGACCGGCGGCGCGAGGGGCTCGGGCTCCTCGGTGGGCGTCTCGCTCGGCGCGGTCGGGTCGGGCGTCGGCGCCTCCTCGCCCGGTGGCGCGCTCGAGGCGGTGGTGGACGTCGGCGCGGGCGCCTCCGGACCCGCCTCGTCCTCGGCTCCGCTCGAGCACCCGGCCAGCACGGTCCCGGCGAGCACGACTCCGACCAGCCCTCGGCGCATGTGCGTCACGGTACGGCGGCCCGGCAAGCCGGGGCGGTCCGTCGTCGTCCGGTGACCAGCCGAGACGGGGCTAGGTTCGAGCCGTGCAGCCGATCCCGCTCGCATCCCTGCTCCCGGTCGACCTGGCTCCGACGGACGTCAAGGTGCACTTCGCCGTCTGGAACCAGGTCAAGCACCCGATCGACGTGCTGGCCGCGGACTGGGCGGAGTGGCAGGGGTGGAACTCCTACCGCAGCGCCAACGACGACTTCAACCGCCGCTTCGTCTTCTCGGTCGCCCAGGACAAGGGCGACGCCTCGCTCTGGCTCTTCGGTGGGGTCTGGGAGGTCCTGGAGCGCCGGCCCGAGCAGTACACCCAGTCCTACCGCGTGCAGCTGCGGGAGGACCTGCTCGGCGCCTGGATCCGCCGGCTGTACGTCCGTCACCGCCGCACCGGCCGCAACATCCGACGGACCTTCGAGTCGGTGCTGCCGACGATGACGGTCGCCTCGGTCCTGCCCGAGCCCTTCACCGGCGACCCGTTCCCGGGGCACGACCGCATCAACCACAGCCTCGCCGACCTCCAGGCGGTGGTCGCGCAGGCTCGAGCCGACTGGCGCATCGCGCTGGAGAGCATGAAGGGCGTCTACGTCATCCACGACCAGCAGACCGGGCAGCGGTACGTGGGCTCGGCCTACGGCGACACCGGCATCTGGCAGCGCTGGTCGACGTACGCCGCCACGCTGCACGGCGGCAACGTCGGGCTCCAGGCGCTCGTGGAGGACAAGGGCGAGGAGTACTACCGGACCAACATGCGCTTCGCGCTGCTGGAGTACTGGTCGATGCGGACCGACGACGACCACGTCCTCGAGCGGGAGTCGTACTGGAAGGACGTGCTGCACGCGCGGTCGCTCGGCCACAACAGGAACTAGCCGGCACCGGCCGGCGGGCGTGTCGACGCCCTGACCGGCCTACAACCCGAGCGCCCCCGGGTTGAGGATGCCCTGCGGGTCCAGCGCCGCCTTGACCCGCCGGGTGAGGGCCATGACGTCCGGGCCGAGCTGGTCGGGCAGGGCGGGGGCCTTGGCGCGACCGACGCCGTGCTCGCCGGTGATGGTGCCGCCGAGGGCGATGGCGCAGGCCATGACCTCGGCGAACGCCGTCCGCGCGCGCTCCTCCGACTCGGGCGTGTAGACGATGATCGGGTGGGTGTTGCCGTCGCCGGCGTGGGCGACGACGGGGATCTCGACGTCCTGCTCGGTGGCGATGGCGGCGATCCGGGCCAGCAGCTCGGGCAGGAGCGGGATCGGGACGCCGACGTCCTCGAGCAGGATCGAGCCGCGGGCCTCGATGGCCGGGAACGCCATCCGGCGAGCCGCCACGAACATCTCGCCCTCGTCGGGGTCGTCGGTCACGAAGACCTCGGTCGCGCCCTGCTCCGCGCACGCGGCCCGCATCACCTCGATCTCCTCGGCGCGGGCGGCGCCCGGCGCGTCGGACTGGGCGACGAGCAGGGCGGCGGTGGAGCGGTCCAGGCCCATCGGCTTGTAGTCCTCGACGGCGTTGATCGAGGCCTGGTCCATCAGCTCCATCATCGAGGGGCGCAGCGTGCGCCCGACCGCCACGACGGCGTCGGCGGCGGCGCCGACCGAGGGGAACGACGCCACCAGCGTGGAGCGCACGGCCTGGGCCGGCACCAGCCGCAGCGTGGCCCGGGTGACGACGCCGAGGGTGCCCTCGCTCCCGACGAACAGCTTGAGCAGCGACAACCCGGCGACGTCCTTGATCCGCTTGCCGCCCAGGGTGACCAGGGTGCCGTCGGCCAGCACGACGTCGAGCCCGAGCACGTAGTCGGTCGTGACGCCGTACTTGACGCAGCACAGGCCGCCCGCGTTGGTGGCGACGTTGCCGCCGATCGAGCAGATCTCGTACGACGACGGGTCGGGCGGGTACCACAGGCCGTGCTCGGCGGCGGCCGCCTTGACCTCGATGTTCAACGCGCCCGGCTCGACCACGGCGACCCGGCACTCGGTGTCGATCTCGATGGCGCGCATCCGCTCCAGGGCGAGCACGATGCCGCCGTCGACGGCCGACGAGCCGCCCGACAGGCCGCTGCCCGCGCCCCGCGGGACCACGGGCACGCCGCGCTCGGCCGCCCACCGCACCGCGACCTGCACGTGCTCGGCGGTCTCGGCGCGCACCACCGCGAGCGGGGTGCCGGCGGTGACGTCGTGCGACCAGTCCCAGCGGTAGGGCTCGGCGACGTCGGGGTCGACGGTGACGACACCGTCGGGGAGCGCGGAGACGAGGGAGTCGAGGTCGACGGTGGTGTCGGTCACAGCGCCCATGGAACCACGGGCCGCCACGACCGGCGGCCGGTCAGGACGAGAGCCCGGAGCAGGGCCGGGAGCAGGGTCAGGAGCGGCGGACCAGCACGGAGATGCCGGCGGGCACGGCGAGGGCCACGACCACGGCGAACCCCACCAGCACCGGCACCACGTCGGCCACGAGCAGCAGGGCGCCGATGACCACGACGGGGATCGTGATGCCGACGTAGGCGCTGAGGAACAGCGCCGCCAGCGTCTCGCCGCGGCGCTCGGGCGCCGCCAGCCCGGCGACGGTGGCCACCGACGCCGCGAACACCAGGCCGACGCCGCCCGTGGCCAGGAACCCGCCGCCCACGAAGACCGGCAGCGAGGCCGTCAGGCCGGCCACGGCCACCACGAGCACGCCGACCGCGACGAGGGCCGCGCCCGCCACCAGCTGGGTACGCCGCCCGGCCCGGAACAGCAGCACCTGGCTGACGATCCCGCCGGCCAGGACCCCGGTGACCACGGCGCCGACCTCGACCCGTGAGGTGGTGCCGACGACCTCGACCAGGAACGTGCCGGTCAGGCCGGTGATGAAGCCGAGGACCGAGAAGCCGGCCAGCGCGGCCACCGACGCGCCCACGAACGGCCCGCGCACCTCGGGGTCGACACCCACCCGCTGCGGCCGGTAGCGCCACGGCCGGGCGCGGGCCTCGTCGGGGACCGTCTCGGGGGCGAGCCACAGCAGGAGGCCCGCGACGACGAGGACGCCGACGTAGACGGCGTACGGCGTGACGATGGGGTCACCGGCCAGGCTCAGCAGCGCGGCGACCAACGGGCCGACGGCCAAGCCGCCGAGGTTGGCCACGTTGGCCAGGGTGCGGCCGACGACGGGGTCGGCGCCCGCCCGGCGCTCGTGCAGCTCGGCCACCGCGGCCGTCGCGGTCGCCGACAGGCCGCCGACGCCGAGACCGGTGAGGAAGCGCAGCACGAGCAGCGACGCGGTGTCGGCCAGCAGCACGAACCCGACCGCCAGCACCACCTCCAGCGCGACGACCCCGACCAGCACCGGCCGGCGGCCGACGTGGTCGGAGACGTGGCCCGCGAGCACCAGCCCGGCGACCACGCCCACGCCGTACGCCGCGAAGACGAGGCTGACCGTGAACGCGCCGAACCCGTCGCGCTGCTCGTACAGGCCGTACAGCGGCGTCGGCACGGTCATGAACGACATGACGAGGGCGAACGCCCCCGCCACCCCGACCGCCCCGACCCGCCGGCCGGTCCTGGCTGTGCTGGTCTCGCTCGCCGTCGTGGTCACGTACGCCGTCAACCGCCGCGCGGGCGTGGGTGTTCCGCACCGACGCCGGTCGGGCTCAGGGGCGGGGTCGGCCCGAACCCCGTCAGCGGCGGACCTTCAACCGCGCCAGCGACGTGCCGGGCGGGATCGACCCGCACGAGGACGGCGCGGCCCGGCCGGCGAAGCGGGCCTCGGTCCAGGCGATGGCGTCGGGCAGCCACAGCGGGACGGTCGTGAAGTGCGACAGCGGGTACTGCTGGTAGCGGACGCGGGTGCCGGCGTTGCAGTACTTGCGGGCCAGGGTGCGCACGTCGCCGGCGATCATCACGCCGTCGCCGGGGCCGATGCCGGGCTTGTCGCCGGGGGTGCCCTCGACCTCGCCGCCGGCGCCCTGGCCGATGAACATCGGCACGGTCGGGCTGCGGCGCAGCCCGAGGTTGAGCTGGTTGACGGTGCGGACGTACTCCGGGATCGAGGCGGGATCGCGGTAGCGCCGCTTGACCAGCTGCTCGAAGCGCAGGCCCGGGTAGCGGCCGAGCACGTCGGCGATGGGGGCCTTCTGCAGCGCCCGGAAGATCCGCTTGCCGCGCGCGCTGAGGTAGCGCCGGAGGTCGATCCCGAAGGCGCGGGCGGCGCCGACCAGCGCCATCGGGGCGACGCCGGCCCACACCTGCGAGCCCGAGACGTAGGGCAGGTTGTTGTCGGGCGCGACGAGCACGCCGCCCTCCGCGGCGCCCACGAGCCGCCGGTTGATGTCCGGGGCGTAGGTCGGGGCGAGGGTCGCGGCCCAGTTGGTCGCGATGGCGCCGCCGGAGTAGCCGAACAGTGCGATGTCGGGCTGGGCCGCGATGCCGGCGGCGGGCGAGGCCAGCGCGGCGCGCAGGGAGTCGAGGGTGGTGTAGCCGTACTCCGGGCCGGCGGCGAAGTCGGCCGTGCGGCCCTGGGTGTCGGCCATGACGACGGAGTAGCCGGCCAGCAGGAACGGCGTGACCAGGGCGGTCTCGGCGTGCACCGCCGAGGTGCCGCTGCTGCGGCCGCCCGCGACGGCGTACGACGGGCCGTCGAGGGGGTTGAGGGAGTCGTAGAACGAGCCGTAGGCCACGACGCGGTCGGGGTGGAGCGCGACGGGCGGCTTGAGGATCGAGGTGGCGTTCCACGTGGCGCGGCCGCGCTGGTCGGTGGTGCGGTAGAGCAGCTGCACGACGCGGATCGGCAGCGGGATGCCCTGCACGGAGTAGGTGAGGGTCCGGGTCTTGATGACCTGGCCGCGCTTCATCTTCCGCAGCTGCGCCCGCGTGCCCTGGTAGCTCTGGAACGGCGCCGCCGCGGCCTGGCGTGCGGCGACCGGCGCCGTGGCCGCGGACGCGGACGCGGGGGCCACCGGCACCGAGACCAGGACACCGGCGCCGAGCACCAGCGCGAGCAGCGTGACGAGCAACGACCTGGACCGACCCACGAGGACCCCCGACGAGGTAGCGGACGTGACGGTCGCCACGTCGACCTCGCCATGGTGCGCCAGCGCGTCGGGCCCCGACAAGAGACCCCGGGAGGGGCGCTCGTCACACCGCGCGGTGGTGGACGTGCTCGCGGTGGCATGCCCCGTCGCCGTAGGGCACGAGCCCGCACAGCTCGCCCGACAGCACGAAGCCGGCCTTGGCCGCCACCCGGCACGACGCCGGGTTGGCCACCGCGTGGAACAGCCGCACCCGTCGTACGCCGAGCTCGGCGGCCGCCCGCGCCACGGCGGCCGACACCGCCGCGGTGGCCACGCCCCGGCCGGCCTCCGCGGCCAGCACCCGGTAGCCCACCTCGGCCTCGTGGCCGGACCCGCCGGGGACCGGCCCGCGGCCGAACACCGCGACCGTGCCGAGCAGCCGGTCGTCGGCGGGATCGGCCACGGCCCAGGTGCGGTGGGTGGTGCCGTGCCCGCCCGCGTTGCTCCGCCCCGCCCAGGCGCCGAGCGGTCCGGGCGGGAAGGGGTTCCACAGCGCGACCCCCGGCTCGGCCGCGAGCGCGGCCAGCCGGTCGCGGTCGGGCCGGGCGAAGGCACGCAGGACGACGGTCACGTCCCCATCCTGCGCCCCTGGCCGCCGACAGCGCCGACAGCGCCGACAGCGCCGACAGCGCCGACAGCGCCGACAGCGCCGACAGCGCCGACAGCAAGGCGCTGTCGGCGGACTGCACGGGTGTTGCAAGCCCGGCCCCCCAGGCTCCTCGTCGACGGCCCGCACCAGGCGGGCCGCGACCCGGTCCCCCGAGGAGACGCCATGACCACCGCCCGCCCCCTGCGCCGCCCCCGCGCCCTGCACGCCGAGCAGCGCACCGTGCGGCTCGCCGCCCTGCGGCGCCGCCAGCAGGCGCAGGTCACGGCCGACATCCGCCGGCTGACCGTCCTCACCTGACCCGCACCCCCCACCCCGCATCCGCACCCCGCATCCGCACCCCGCACCCCAGGAGCTCTCGATGACCCCCCTCCCGCGGCTCGCCGCCCTCACCCTCGCCACCGCCGCCGTCGGTCTCGGCCTCGCCGCCGTGCCGGCGGCGGGGTCAGCGGCCGGCGCGCCCTCGTCCACCCCCGCCCCCGTCCCGACCCTCGAGCTGGTCTCCCGCGCCACCGACGGCACCCAGCGCGAGGCCCACGCCGACCTGGCCGGGTCGGCGGCCGCGGCCTCGGCCGACGGCCGCTACGTCGTGTTCGCGACCTCCGGCGCCCTCGTCAGGGCCGACCGCAACGAGCAGAGCGACGTCTACCTGCGTGACACGCAGGCCGACCGCACCGTCCTCGTCAGCCGGACACCGCAGGGCCGCGCCGGCGACGGCGGCAGCGTCGAGCCGTCGATCTCCGCCGACGGCACGGTCGTCGCCTGGACGACCTCGGCCACCGACCTCCTCACCGGCCGCCGCGACCGCAACGGCGAGGTCAACGACGTCGTCGTCCGCGACCTGCGCACCGGACGCACCGTCCTGGCCTCGGTCGACGGCCGCGGCCGCCAGCACCGGGCCGAGAGCGTGGCCTCGGCCATCTCGGGCGACGGCCGGCACGTCGCCGTGCAGACCTTCGCCGCCCTCACCCGGGCCGACACCGACGAGCGCGAAGACGTCTACGTCCGCGACCTCGCCCGCCGCACGACCCGCAAGGCGTCCTGGCGGCCCCACGGCAGAGACATCACCCAGCCCCACCTCGTCGGCACCATCTCCCACGACGGCCGGGTCGTCACGATGGGCGACGACCGGCACGCGTGGGCCCGTGACGTGGTCCGCGGCCGGACGACCCTGGTGTGGAGCGAGGGGATCGACCCGGACAGCCCGTTCCCGATGGGCAGCGTCGGCCGACCCGCGGTGTCCGGCAACGGCCGGTACGTCGCCTGGCCCTCGGCCCAGGTCACCGGCCACGGGCCGACCGCCGGCCGGCAGAACGTCTGGCGTCGCGACCTGCGCACCGGCGAGGTCGTGCGGGTCACCCGCGGCCTGGGCGGCACGGCGCCCGACGGCGACAGCGGCCTGCCGTCGCTGTCCTTCGACGGCACCCGCGTCGGCGTGAGCACGTTCGCCGGCAACCTGGTCGCGGGCGACCCGGAGGCCGGGGACGGGGAGGCCGTCGTGGTCGACCTGGTCACCGGCACCACCGTGCTCGCCTCCCCCGGACCCGAGGACCCCGAGGGCATCTACGACGAGTCCGCCCGCACCGGGATCGCGATCAGCGCCGACGGGCACACGCTGGTCTACGAGTCGTTCGACGACCACCTCGTCGCCGGAGACACCAACGGCTGGGGCGACGTCCTCGCCTGGCGCGGGTGAGCACGCGCCCCGGCACGACCCCCGGACGGCCGGGTGAGCGACGCGCGTCGCCCACCCGGCCGTCGTCGTGCGTCGAGGGCCGGGTCCGCGGGCAGCGCGGATGCCAGCCGACGGCAAGCGGCACCGCGCACGGTGGACCCGTGAGCACCCCCGTGACGGCGTCCTGGACGCTGCCGTGCAGCACCGACCTCGAGCTGTGGTACGCCGAGCGGCCCGAGGCCCTCGCCGTCGCCCAGGCCCGCTGCGGCGGCTGCCCCCAGCGCGAGGCCTGCCTGGCCGGCGCGCTGGAGCGCCGCGAGCCGTGGGGGGTGTGGGGCGGCCGGGTGCTGGTCGACGGCGAGGTCGTCGCCCACAAGCGCGGACGCGGCCGCCCCCGCCGGGTGACGGCGGCGCGGGTCCTCAGCGACGCGTGACGCGCGGGCTGGTCCAGGGCCAGGCCGACGTCGCCCACCCCGGCAGCGCCGCGCCGAGCGTCTCGGCCAGGTGGGTGCCGACCTGCTCGGGCGCGACCGCCCAGCCCACCTCGACGTCGTACGGCGCCGCGCCGGGGTCGAGGGTGACCCAGCCGAGCACGGATCGCTCCTCGTCGTCGAAGACCCCGAAGCAGAAGGAGCTGCGCGCGGTGGCGGCCGCGACGGCCGCGCCCAGGTCGAGCCCGACGGGCAGGCCGGGCAGTCCCTCGTCGGCCGCGCGCAGGGGGCGCAGGTGGTGGCCGCTCGCGAGCTCCACGCGGGTCGGGACCTGGAACCACGGCTCCAGCCACGGCGGGACGGGCACGGCAGGCACGCTCATGCCCCCGAGGGTGGCCGCCGGCACGGGCACCCACCTTGCAGGTCGCTGGCAGCGCGGGGGGCGACCGACCAGCGCGCGGCCAGCCAGCGCCAAGGGGTCGGCACCAGGCTCCTCGTCATGACCACCCGACCGACACCACCCCCGACCGGGGCACCGACCCGGAGCAGCAGACCCGTGACCACCTCCAGCCCCACTGCCGCCACCCACGCCCGACGCCTGCTGGCCGTCGTGCTCGCCGTGCTGGGCGCCGCAGCCGGCCTGCAGCTCGCCACCGCCCCACCGGCGGCCGCCGGCCAGCTCGGCCTGACCATCGAGGTCCGCGGCGCGGCCGAGATCTCCGTCATCGAGGGGGCCGTCGACGACGGCGCCTCCCGCAGCTGCGACCACCGCGACAACCTCGACGACCGCGTCGTCCACACCTGTGCCCGCATCCGCAGCTCGGCGGTCTTCGCGTCCGTCGTGTGGCTGCGGGTCACCCCCCTGGTCTCCGAGACCGACGAGTGGGTCGCCGACAACTGGACCGGCTGCGACAGCGTCCGGCACGTCAAGGGCCGGCAGTACGACTGCATGGTCGAGTCGGCCGCCTTCAGCAGCACCGAGAAGACCGTGCGCGGCGGCGCCTACGACAACACCAGGCCCGTGCTCACGTCGTGGTCGCAGCAGCGCTCGACGACCAAGGACCTCACCTCGACCTACACGATGAGCGCGACCCAGGGCACCCTCGAGTGCCGTCCCTGGCCGGCGACGGAGTACCGGCCGTGCAGCAGCGGCGTCGAGCACACCTGGCCCGCGGCGGGGCAGCACGTCATGAGCGTGCGCGCCGTGGACCCCTCCGGCAACACGAGCAACCCCGAGGCGCTCGCCGACTGGCACCTCGACACCGTCGTGCGCAGCGGTCCCACGGACCGCACCGGCCACGAGACGGCCGAGTTCGTCGTCGACAGCCCCGAGGCGACCTCGATCGAGTGCGCCGTCAACGGCGGCGCCTGGTCCACGTGCGGCACCCCCGGTGAGCCCCTCACCGTGACCCGGACCGCGCACGGCCTGTACTCCCTGGCCGTCCGCGGCGCCCGTGACGGCAGCGTCGACGAGGTCCCCGCCCGCTGGGAGTGGCAGATGGGCTACCTGCCGGAGACCGTGCTCGACTCGGCCGTCCTCGACGGACGTCAGGTGCAGGCGCGCTTCCACGGCGAGCACCACGACTCCTTCCAGTGCCGCATGGACGGCCCGGAGGGCTGGACCTACGACTGGGTCGCCTGCCAGTCCCCCGTGACCCTGGACGACCTGCCCGACGGCGACTACCGGTTCGAGGTGCGGGCGCGTGACGACGCCGGCCGCGTCGACCCGACGCCGGTCGTGCACTCCTTCAGCGTGCGCACCCCGGACCCCGGCCCCGACCCGGGCCCCGGCAACCCGGGCCCCGGTCCGGTGACCCCGACCCTGCCCACCACGGCCAGGGTGGTCTCCGTCGTCGACGCCGACACCCTCCTCGTCCAGGCCGGGCGCGCCCGGTTCCGGGTCGACCTCGCCGGCCTCACCCCGCCCGCCAGGCCCCGCTGCACCGTGCGCTCCGGCAAGCGCGCGCTGGTCCGGGCCGCCCGACCGGGCAGCACCGTGCGGCTCATCGCCGTCCGGGGCTCGCGCACCACCGGCACCGGCGCGACCCCCTGGACCGTCCTGGTCGGCACGCGCGACCTGGCCCAGGCCCAGCTGGGCCGCGGCCTGGCCCGCCTCGACACCCGCGAGGCCCCGCCGACCCGGCGGGCGGCGTACGCCTCGGCGCAGCGGCAGGCCAAGCGCGCCCACCGCGGCGTGTGGGGCCGCTGCTGACCCCTGGCCCCCGAGAGGGCCCGCCCCCGGCACCGTCCCGGTGCCGGGGGCGGGTCGCATTCAGGCCGGGTAGGGCAGCAGCGTCGCGTCCACGGCCTCCCAGGCCGCCCGCAGCGCGGCCAGGTCGGCCGGCCGCCGGCGCGCCAGGTCGGCTTGCTCGCGCGGGTCGGCCGCCAGGTCGTGCAGCCGGTCGACGCCGCCGATGCGCGAGTACTTCAGGTTGCCACGACGCAGCGCCCGCGCCGAGCGCGTCCGCCAGAACAGGTCGCGCTCCGGCACCGCCCGGCCCTGGAAGAGGTGCGGCACCAGGCTGGTGCCGTCGAGCGGGTACGTCGGGTCCGGCGTCGCGCCGGCCAGCTCGAGGAAGGTCGCGGTCCAGTCGGTCGTGTAGACCGGGGTGTCGTCGACCTGGCGCTGGCCGAGGTGCCCGGGCCAGGACACGATCATCGGCACCCGGATGCCACCCTCGGTGAGGCCGGCCTTGGCGCCGGTGAGCGGCCAGCTGTAGGAGAAGCGCTCGCCGCCGTTGTCGCTCTGGAAGAGCACCACGGTGTCCTTGTCCTGGCCGGTGCGGCGCAGCTCGTCGAGCACGCGGCCGACCGAGCGGTCGAGGTCCTCGACCATCTCGACGTACGTCTCCAGCGAGCCGCCGTCCTCGTGGAAGAGCACCCGCTGCTCGCCCGCCTGGACGCGCCGGGTGAGCTCGTCGCTGACCGCCTTGTCGCCGCGGCCCTCCCACGGCCAGTGCGGGGTGGTGAAGTTGAGGTTGAACAGCCACGGCTGCTGCAGCCGGGCGTTGCGGCGGACGACCTCGACGGCCTTCTCGGTGAGGATGTCGGTGTAGTAGCGCGGGTCCTCGACCTGCTCCTCGTCGTCCCAGAGGTCGTAACCGTCCTTGGCGTAGAGCTTGCTGAAGTAGTCGATGCCGCCGGAGTAGTTGCCGTAGAAGGAGTCCCAGCCGGACTTCAGCGGCGAGAACCACGGCAGGAACCCGCCGTGCCACTTGCCGACCATCGCGGTGGCGTAGCCCGCGTCGCCGAGCAGGGAGCCCAGTGTCGGGTGCTCCGGCGGGATGCCGTTGGTCGGGCTCGGGGCGCCGATGGGCTCCTGCAGGCCGCCGGGGGTGCGGCCGGGGTGGCGGCCGGTGTAGAGCGCGAAGCGGGTCGGAGAGCAGACCGCGCCCGCGGAGTAGCCCTGCGTGAAGCGCACGCCGTCGCGGGCCAGCCGGTCGAGGTGGGGCGTCTTGATGTGCGGAGCGCCGTACGACGACAGGTCGGCCCACCCGAGGTCGTCGGCCAGGATCACCAGGATGTTGGGCCGCGGCAGCCGACCGCGGCGGGCGACGGCCCGGAACGGCTGCTCGGCGGCGGCCTCGTCGGCCGCGGCGACGACGCCCGCGGCGCCGAGCGCGCCGACGGCGGCGCCGGCCAGGGTGCGGCGGGTCAGGCCGGAGAGGGTGGGGATGGAGGACATGGGGTTCCCGTCTGAGTCGTCTGAGTCGATTGGTTCGATCAACAAACATAAGTGACGGCGCCCGGGCCCCCCGCCGGGCGTCCACGCCCGTGCCAGCATGGAGCCGTGCCCGGCCCCCCGACGTACGCCGTCCGCGTGGCCAACCTCTCGGTGCGCAACCCCCGGCCGCGCGACGACGTGCCCGCGCTCGCCGCGGGGTCACCGCACCTGGTCTCGGTCTGCGAGGTCGGGGGCGGGTGGGTCGAGGTGGTGCGCGAGGTCGAGGGCTACCGCTACCTCGGGGCCGGGCCCGACGCCCGCCACGGGCGCCGCGAGGTCGGGCTGCTCGTCCGCGCGGACGTGGTCGTGGTCGACCACGGGGTCGCGCCCATGTCGCGGGCCGTGCCGCGCTCGACGGTGGCCCACGACCGGTGGGCGGCCTGGGCGCGGGTCGAGCTGCCCGGCGGTGTCCGGGCGCTGGCGTGGTCGACCCATCGCAACGCCTACGTGCAGCGGCGCGACGGGCGGGTGCGACCGCTGTGGCGGGGCACCCGTCGCTACCGCGACCACGCGCGGGCCGAGCGGGCGCTGCTCGACGCCCAGGCGGCCGAGGGGTGGCCGGTGCTGGGCGGCGGCGACTACAACTACCGGGTGCCGTGCGGCGCGGTGCGCACCCCGGCGCAGGCCTGGACGCACGCGCCGCACCGGGCCGTCGCCGACGCGGGTCGGACCTACCTCCCGCACGGCCTCGACGGCGTCGTGCTCGACCCGGCGGCGTTCACCCCGACCGGCGACCTCGACGTGCTGCCGCGCTCGCGCACGGGGTCCGACCACGACTGGGTCACCGCGACCGTGCGGGCCGTGCCGAGCGGCCGGTGACCCCAGCGGTCCCGGGGGCCACCTGTGGTGGCTCCCGGGACCCTGCGCAAGCGGTCCGGGCGCCCGCGCAGTGAGTGGGGGGTCCACCCCGTGGATGGCCTGATGACCGGGGACGCGGTCATCCGGCCTGTGGTGAGCCCCTGACGACAAGGGTGCGTCGGTCGCGGGTCACGCGCACGGGATCGCCGCGGCGCTCACGAACCCCTCACGTCGACGATTGGTCCGGTCGGTGCCCCGCTCACACGGGGTGGTCCGACCTCACCCGAGGGGGCGAGGAGCCTGGCCGTGCACCCGGACCGCGACGAGGGCGAGGTCGTCTTCCGCCCCGGCCGGCCGCATCCGCTCGACCAGTCGGTCGGCCAGCTCCGCCAGGGGGACCCCGGCCCGGATGAGGGCCACCACCGCCGTGCGGAGCCGGTCGAGCCCGGTGTCGATGGACTCCCCCCGGCGCTCGACGAGGCCGTCGGTGAACAGCAGGACCGTGGACCCCACCGGCAACGACACCACGTCGTCGGCCCGGTCGGTCTCGGGCAGGAACCCCAGCATCGGGCGGGTGCGCTCGGACCACAGGAACCGGGCCTGCGGCGTCGCCCCCGGCACGCACGGCTCCACCAGGAGCGGCGGCGGGTGGCCCGCGTTGCTCAGGCGCAGGTCGGTGACGCCGGCGACCCGCTGGTCGGCTCCCTGCTCGAAGCGGGCGACGACCGCGGTGGCGAGGGTCTCCATCTCCAGCAGCGCGAGCGCCTCGTCGACGCGGCTCAGCACCTGGGCCGGGCCGTCGTCGGTCGTCACGGCCACCCCGCGCAGCAGGCTGCGCAGCTGGCCCATCGTCGCCGCCGCGGCGGCGTCGTGACCGACCACGTCGCCGACCACCAGGCAGGTCGCCCCGTCACGCTGGCGGAACACGTCGTACCAGTCGCCCCCGACCTGGGCGGCGACCGAGGCAGGCGCGTAGCGCACCTCGACCTCGAGGTGGTCGGGCGTGGGCGGCGCGGTGAGCATCGAGCGCTGCAGGCCCTCGGCCAGGTCGCGCTGGTCGGTGTAGAGCTGCGCCTTCTCCAGGGCCAGCGCCGCACGGGTCGCGACCTCCTCGAGCAGCGCCAGCTCCGCCGCGGTGAACGGCGAGGAGCCCGCACCCCGGAACAGCACCAGCGTGCCGGCGACCACGTCGTGCCAGGTCAGGGGCAGCAGGACGGCCGAGACGGGGTCCATCTCGTCGAGCAGCCGCAGGGTGCGCTCGTCGTCGACCCCCTCGCGCAGCTCGCGAGCGGCGTCGGCGACGTGGCGGTGGGTGGCGGCCCCGTCGACCGCGCCGACGAGCCACGACACCTGGGGGATGCCGGCCAGCACCGAGCGGTCGTGGCGGCACAGCGCGGTGAGCGCGACCCGCTTCGCCGGGTCGTGGTGCCAGACGCCGAGGTCGCGCACCCCGCCGCGCCAGTTGGCCAGCCGCGCGCGGCCCGGCGGACCGCTGCGCTCGGCCAGGCACACCGCACCCCAGTCGGCCATCCCCGGCACCACCGCGCGCACGACCCGCTCCGCGACCTCGTTGCGGTCGAGGGTGTCGGAGAGCACCGAGGTGACCTCGGCGACCAGGGCCGCGCGGGTCGCCTCGCGCTGGAGCAGCTCCTGGGCGTGGCGCCGCGGCGTGACGTCGTACGCCGCCCCCACCAGCCGGTGTGCGGTGCCGTCGGGTCCGGCGACGCCGCGGCCGCGGGCGCCCACCCAGATGGTCTCGCCGTCCGGGAGGACGACGCGGTACTCGGCCTCGTAGACGCTGCAGGCGTCGACCGCCGCCTGCAGGGCCGCCCCGACCAGCGAGCGGTCGTCGGGGTGGACGCAGTCGGTGAACGCCCCGATGGTGCCCCCGAACGTCTCGCGGGTCAGGCCGAACAGGTCGAGGAGCCGGTCGTCCCAGCGCAGCGTGTCGGTCGCGAGGTCCCAGTCGAAGGCACCGACGCCGGCCGCGTCGACCGCGGTCTCCCACAGCAGCCGGTCGGCGCGGTGCTCGGCCTCGACGGCGGCGAGCTCGAGCTCGGCCATCACGGGGCCGGCCAGGTCCTCCAGGACCGCCACGTCGGCGTCGGACCATGCGCGCGCCTGCTCGCCGAAGACGCACAGCGCGCCCACGACGTGGGGCCCGGAGCGGAGCGGGACACCGAGGTAGGAGGCCGCGACCCCGGCGACGACGGGCGGCAGCGAGCGCACCCGGTCGTCGACCGCGGTCTCGGGGATGGGGACGGGTCGCGCGGCCTTGACCACGACCGAGCACAAGGACTCGGCGGCGGGAGAGGTCGCCCCCACCGACGCGTTGGCGGCACCGGAGCCGCCCATCACGGTCTGCTCGTCGGTGATCACCGAGACCTGGCCGGACCCGGCACCCACCAGGCGGGCCGCCAGGGCCGCGAGCCGGTCGAGCGCGGGGACGCCGCCGGGGGTGGCGGCGAGGCGACGGGCCGTGCGGAGCCGGAGCACCTCGTCGGTGAGCGGTGCGCCGAACGGCCCGGTGAGGGGCGGCTGCTCGACGTCGGTCACCAGGGCTCCCTACGGGATGGCCGCGGCCGGTGCGCGGCCGGGACGTGGACCGACTGCCGACATGGTGCCACCCGCACGCTCACCCCGGCAGGGGAAGCCGCGACCACCGGTCGACCGGTGTCGATAGGCTCACGCGCGGCAGCGCGGAGCGGGAGGAGCACGCCTTGGTGTCGGAGCAGGTCGACAGGCGCCGTCGTACGACGTCGGTGCCGTGCAGCATCGACGCGGTCGCGCCCGTGCGCAGCGAGATGGTCGAGCACCTGACCGCCGCCGGGCTCGGGCAGCGCCACGTCACCGACGCCGTCGCGGTGATGAGCGAGCTGGTGATGAACGCCCTGGTCCACGGCTCCCCCGACGCCGACGACTGCGTGCGCCTGACCTGGGACGTCCAGCCCGACGGCGCCGTGCGGATCGAGGTGCGCGACGAGGGCCAGTCCGCCGGCGTCGACGCGCCCGGCGCCCGGGTGGCGGTGCAGGCGCCCTCGGCGCACGACCAGGGCGGCCGCGGGATGCGGCTGGTGGAGGCGTTCAGCCGCGAGTGGTCGGTCGACACCTCGGACGGCACCCTCGTCACCGCCCTCGTGGCTCCGCGCCCCTGAGGCCGGGTCCGCTCAGCCGGGACCGACGTAGGGGACGCCGGTGACGTCGAGCACCCGGGCCGCGTGGCTGCCGGGCTCGGCGACGATGGCGAACCCCTGGCCGCGGCGCTGGGCGCGGCCGGCCGCCTGCACCAGCACGCCGAGCGCGGCGCTCGGCAGGAACGTCACCTCGACCAGCTCGACCCGCACGACCTGGTAGGAGTCGAGCAGCTCGGCGACCTGCTCGCGAAGCTCGGGGAGGGCGGATTCCTCCACGTCGCCGGTGAGGGTCAGCACACCCCCGTCGTCGGGCTGGTCGGTCACGGCGCTGAGGATAACCGGGCCACCCCCACGGACCACCGCCCTCGACGCCGTCGCGGACACGGTCACCCATGGGGGTGACGTGGGGTCGGGGTGCCACTGTGGAGGCATGAGCACCTCAACCTCCTCCCTGGGCGACCTGCCCGTCCACCGCATCGGCTTCGGGGCGATGCAGCTCGCCGGACCCGGGGTGTTCGGCCCGCCCGCCGACCCCGAGGCCTGCCGCGCCGTGCTGCGCCGGGCCGTCGAGCTGGGGGTCGACCACATCGACACGGCGCAGTTCTACGGACCCGACGTGGTCAACGACCTCATCCGCGAGACCCTCCACCCCTACCCCGAGGGCGTGCGCCTGGTGACCAAGGTCGGCGCCGAGCGCGACGACCAGGGCGCCTGGGTGATGGCCTCGCGGCCCGAGCAGCTGCGCGCCCAGGTCGAGGCCAACCTGCGCTCCCTGCGCGTCGAGCGCCTCGACCTGGTCAACCTGCGCCGCCAGGAGCGCGACCACCCCGAGGCCGACGAGGCGCCGCTGGCCGACCAGCTCGGCGCCCTGGCCGACCTGCGCGAGGAGGGCAAGCTCGCCCTCGTCGGGGTCTCGAGCGTCGGCGCCGAGACGGTGCGCACCGCGATCGAGACCGTCGGGATCGGCCAGGTGCAGAACCCCTACAGCCTGCTCGACCGCTCCGACGCCGACGTGCTCGAGCTCTGCCGCCGGCACGACGTCGCCTACGTGCCGTACTTCCCGCTCGGCTCCGCCTTCACCGGCGGCCCCGCCGCGCTCGCCGCCGACCCGCACGTCTCCTCCGTGGCCGCCAAGCACGGCGTCACGCCGAGCCAGGTCGCGCTGGCCTGGCTGCTCGCGCAGTACGACCGGCTGCTGCTCATCCCCGGCACCAAGTCGGTCGCCCACCTGGAGGAGAACATGGCCGTCCTCGAGGTCGACCTCGACGCCGACGACCTCGCGGCCCTCGAGCGGGTCGAGCCGGTGCGCGTCGGCCCGTGAGGGTGGCTGCCCCGGGGGCCGACGGCTCCTGGGCTTCGTCGGTCCCGCCACTACGGCGACCCCCGGGGCCCCCGGCAACGGCCCACAGCGGCCCACCCCCACCCCTTCGGCGTACGCCGGCCGGCCCGGTCGAGCCGTAGGGTCGGAGCACACGGCGCGGGGCGCCGGGTCGGCCGTCGGGTCGGCTCCGGCTGAGAAGCACCCGTCGAACCTGTCTAGGTAGTGCTAGCGGAGGGACGCCAGATGACGAGTGCGATCGATCCTGCCCCCACGGGCGAGCAGGTGGGCGAGGTGGTCGAGGCGGTGCGCGCCGCGGCGCCCCTCGTGCACTGCATGACCAACAGCGTGGTCACCGGGTTCACGGCCAACGTGCTCCTCGCGGCCGGAGCCGCGCCGGCCATGGTCGACGCCGAGGAGGAGTCGGGGGTGCTGGCCGCCGTGGCGGGCGCGCTCCTGGTCAACCTCGGCACCGTCGACGAGCCCCGCGCGCGGGGCATGCGGGTCGCCGTCGCCGCAGCCCGCGACGCCGGGGTGCCGTGGGTGCTCGACCCGGTGGCCATCGGCGCCCTCCCCCTGCGCACCGCGCTCGCGGCCGAGCTGGTGGCGCGGGGCCCGGCCGTCGTGCGCGGCAACGCCTCCGAGGTGGCAGCCCTGGCCGGCGGCGCGGGCGGACGGGGCGTCGACTCGCTCGAGTCCCCCGACGACGTCGCCGACGTCGCGCGCGACCTGGCCGGCTCGACGCCGACGGTGGTCGCGACCAGCGGGCCGGTCGACCTGCTGACCGACGGCCGGCGCGTCGTGCGGGTCGACGCCGGCCACCCGTTGCTGACCCGGGTCACCGGGGTCGGGTGCGCCCTCGGCGCCCTCGTCGCCGCCTGCGCCGCGGTCACCGACGACAGGCTCGTCGCCGCCGCGGCCGCCACGACCTGGGTCTGCCTGGCCGGGGAGCGAGCGGCCGCAGGGGCCTCGGGACCCGGCTCGTTCGCCGTGGCGCTGCTCGACCACCTGGCCTCCCTCACCCCCGACGCGGTCGCCGCCCGGGCCACCGAGGCGCTGTCGTGAGGCCCCTCGACCCCACCCTGTACGTCGTCACCGACACCGCGCAGTGCGGCGGGCCCGACCGGGTCGTGGCCACCGTGGCCGCGGCCGTCGCCGGCGGCGCCACCGCGGTGCAGCTGCGCGACCCGGGCTCGACCACGCGCGACCTGGTCGCCCTCGCCGAGGCGCTGCTCGCCGTGACCCGCCCGGCCGGTGTGCCGCTGGTCGTCAACGACCGGGTCGACGTGGCCCTGGCCGTGGGCGCCGACGGGGCGCACGTCGGCCAGTCCGACCTCGACCCGGTGCGTGCCCGGCGGCTGCTCGGGCCCGAGGCGCACCTGGGCCTGTCGGTGAGCACGCCTGCGCAGGCGCGGGCCGCCGCGGCCCTGCCGCCGGGCACGGTCGACCTGCTGGGGGTCGGTCCGTTGCGGGCGACCAGCACCAAGCCCGACGCCGCCCCGCCGTTCGGCCCGGCCGGGCTGGCCGCGCTGTGCGCGGCGTCCACCCTGCCCTGCGTGGTCATCGGCGGCGTGACCGCGGCGGACGCGGCGCCCGCCCGGGCCGCCGGGGCGGCCGGGCTCGCGGTCGTGTCCGCGGTGTGCGGCGCGGCGTCGCCCGCCGACGCGGCGGCCGAGCTCGTCGCGGCCTGGCACGACGCCCGGGGCGCGGCGTGAGCGCCCGCACCCGGCCTGCCGGGCACCCCGTGGTGGCCCTGACCGTCGCCGGGTCCGACCCGAGCGGCGGGGCGGGGATCCAGGCCGACCTCAAGACCTTCGCCGCCCTGGGCGCCTACGGCTGCGCGGTGCTCACCGGGCTCACCGCCCAGAGCACGGTCGGGGTGCGTGAGGTGGCGGCCGTGCCCGGCGCGATGGTCGCGGCCCAGCTCGAGACGCTGCTCGACGACATCGCGGTCGACGCGGTCAAGATCGGCATGACCAGCAACGCCGAGGTGGCCCGGGCCATCGCCGCCGCGCTCGGCGGACCGACCGGCACCGGGGCGCCGGTCGTCCTCGACCCGGTCATGGTCGCCACCTCGGGCGACCGGCTCCTCGACCGCGAGGCCGAGCACGTGCTGCGCACCGACCTGCTGCCCCTCGCCGACCTGGTGACGCCCAACCTCGCCGAGGCCGCCGTCCTGCTCGGTCGCGAGCCCGCCCGCACGGCCGCCGAGGCCGCCGACCAGGCCACCGCCCTGCTCGACCTCGGCCCGACCTGGGCCCTGGTCAAGGGCGGCCACCTGCCGGGCGCGGAGGCCGTCGACCACCTCGCCGGGCCCGGCGGCGAGCGGCACGCGCTGGCCTCACCACGCGTGGTGACGAACAGCACCCACGGCACGGGCTGCACGCTGTCCTCGGCCTGCGCGGCCCTGCGCCCGACGTACGCCGGGGCCGGGGGCTGGCCCGCGACCGTGCGCGCGGCCAAGGACTACCTGCACGCCGCCCTCTCCGCCGCCGACGACCTGGTCATCGGCGGGACCGGCCACGACCCCGGGCCCTACCGCGGCCACGGGCCGGTGCAGCACGCCGTCAGGACGGGGCGACCGGCGCCGAGACGCGCTCGGGCGTGACCTCCAGCAGCACCCGGTCCTCCTCGACCACCGAGCGCCGGAAGTCGTCCCAGTCCTCGTGCTCGCCCGACGCCCGCCGGTAGTACTCCACCAGCAGGTCCACCGCCTCCGGCACCCGGTGGACGACGGTGGTGCCGTCGACGTGCAGCCACGGCGCGTACCAGGCGTCGCTGACCAGGCACAGGGTCGCGCGCGGGTCGCGGGCCAGGTTGCGCGCCTTGGCCGAGCCCGCCCGGGCGGAGATCCACAACGTCTCGCGCGGCGAGGTCGTCACCGTGATCGGGGAGGACTGCAGGCTGCCGTCGCGGCGTCGCGTCACCAGCACCGCGCGGTGCTGGTCGGTGGCGTGGTCGAGGGCGGCGCGGACGAGGTCGTCGGTCACCCCACCACTGTGCCTGGCACCTCCGGCACCCGGAACCCGGAGAAGAGGACCGGGCGACGGACGACGGACCCGAGGCGCTCGTAGAGGGCCCGGGCGGGGTTGCCGTCGACGACGTGCAGGAAGACCCCGTCGCCCCGGGCCGCGGCCCCGGCGGCCAGGACCGCGACGAGCCGGCCGGCCAGGCCGCGGCCGCGCGCCTCCGGGGCGGTGCACACCGCGCTGAGCTCGGTCCAGCCCGCGGGCCGCAGCCGCTCACCGGCCATCGCGACCAGCGAGCCGTCGACCCGCACCCCGACGTACCGGCCGAGCTCGAGGGTCCGCGGCCCGAACGGGCCCGGCCGGGTGCGCTCGACCAGGTCGAGGGCGTCGCCGACGTCGGCGCGACCGAGGTCGACCACCTCCCCGTCGTACGACGAGGGGCCGGCCGGCCCGGCGCGGTCGAGGACCATCTGCACGCCGGCGAGCCGGAAGACCGGTTGCCAGTCCGGCGGCGGCCCTACCTCGGCCGAGAACAGGTCGGCCAGCGCGCCGGGTCCGAGCAGGCCGGCGAGGTCGGCCCAGTCGGCCGGGCCCGCGTCGGGCGGGAGCGCGGCGAACGTCGCCACGCCCGCGGAGTACGTCGCCGCGCGGCCGCGCGAGCGGGCCAGGGCCCGGTGGGCGCCGGCGAGGGAGGCGGCGACCGCGGCGTCGAGCGGGTGCGGGGCCGGGGTCACCCGAGCATCGTGCCGGGCGTCAGCGGCGCCGCGAGCGGGGCCGTCGACCGCGCGCGACCGCGCCGGCGCCGACCAGCAGCAGGGCGGCGCCCAGCGCCAGGAGCCACAGGGCGGGCCCGCCCGTCCCGGGCAGGTCGATGCCGGTGCCGTCGGTGCCCGCGTCGGCCCCGGTGGCCGGCGAGACGGCGCCGCCTCCGGGACCGGTGCCCCCGCCCGAGGCCAGCACGGCCCCGGGGTCGGCCCCCGGCGCGCCCTGCTCGGGGTCGTTGGCCGCGCCGCTCTCGTCGAGCACGCCGGCCCGCGCCCCGGCCGATCCGCGGCAGCCGGCGGCCCGGGAGGGCTCGCGCGGCGTGAAGACCGCCGTGACGCCGTACCGACCGGGCACGGTCGCACGCGGCCCGTCGACGGTGACGGAACCGCCGTCGTAGGGCACCTCGCTGGAGCGGAGCGTGCGGCCGTCCCGGTCGAAGGTGACGCTGAAGCGGCCCTGTGCCGGCACGTTGCCCGGCAGGGTCGCGCCCACCGTCGCCCGCAGCACCCCGGAGGCGGTGGTGCGCAGGGCGACCGAGCAGGTCGACGGCACCGTGCCTCCGTAGCCGTCGGCCGCCGCGGCGGGTCGAGGCGCGAGGGCACCCGCGGGCAGCGCGAGCAGCAGCGCCACGGCCGCGGCCAGGACGGCGAACGGCAGGCGGGAGGGGCGGGGGGAGTGGGGGGTCACGGGACGCACCGGGGGGAGGCGTGGACAGGGAGCCCCTCTGTTGTACCCCGCCACCCGGCTCCGCACCACCGGAACCGCACCGGTCTAGCCCGCCCGTCGCCCTGCGGCGCGTGCGCTCGCGCGCGCCGGGCCGCGCACCGGGCCGCGCCGCTGACAACCCGCTGGCAGTCGCTGCTCGCCCACGGCAAGGGCGCGGCAAGCCCGTCGACCCAGGCTCGGGCCGTCCCACCACCGTCCCGCCACCGCCCCGGCACCGTCCCGCCCCCGGGCACCGCGACCGAGAGGAAACCCCCGATGCTCCACCGCTCCGCCCCCCGCCGCGGCCTGGCCGCCGCCGCCCTGCTGCTCGCCCTGGCCGGGTGCGGCTCCGGCGACGTGGCCGGGGACCTGGCCGACGTGCCCGAGGAGTGCGCCGCCGCCTTCCCGGCGGCCCTCGTGGCCGCCGACCTCGCCGACGTCACGCTGCGCCCGGCCGACTTCCCGGAGCCGCCCGTCGAGGCCACCCTCTGCGAGACCAGCCAGATGCTGGACGGCTCGGCCGAGATCGCCGGCTACGCCACGACCTCCGACGCCGACGCGGTCCTCGACGGCTACGAGACCGCGCTCGCGTCGTACGACGTCGTGCGCGAGGACCGGGGAGCCGGCGACACCGTCTCGGCCGACCTCGGCGGCGTGGGCGTCGAGGTCTCCGCGCCCGTCGAGGGCCGCTTCTCCGTCACCTTCATCGCCTCCTGACCCGCCACCGCCCACACCGAGCACCCGAACACCCGACACCGAAGGAACCCGCCATGCGCACCACCCGATCCACCCTCCGCACCACGCTCGCCGCGGCGGCCCTGCTGCCGCTGCTCGCTGGCACGGTCAGCACGGCCGCGACGGCCGCCACGCCCACCGCTGCGACCGAGGCCGCACCCACCACCGTCCAGGCCCAGGCGGCCGGCGAGTGGCAGGACGGCAAGCACGACGAGGACCAGGTCATCGACTTCGTCACCGGCAGGCCCGGCACCGGCATCAGCGCCAACGTGGGGTGGCGCGGCAACGGCGACCGCGTGCCCCAGGTCGGCGAGACCTTCTACGTCCGCGCCTACGCCGGCCTGGTCTCCCTCCCGGCCAGCGGCAAGGCCGCCGTGCTGCCGGAGTTCCTGCTCCCGGCCGGCCTCGAGTACGCCGACGACACCGCCCCGGTCCGCTGGTCCTTCACGCCGAGCGGCCAGTCGACGGTCCTGCGGGAGGACCAGCTCACCTACGACCGCGGCACCAACGGTGGCGTCCTGTTCGGCACGCCCGACGGCCAGCCGTGGACCGTGCGCCAGGGCGACGTGCTGGAGATCCAGGTCCCGGTCCGCGCCACCAGGGAGCTCAAGGGCCCGGCCACCCAGCAGCCCGAGTGCCAGGACCGCCGCGACGGCCGGGCGCCCTGCCCCGTCGCGCAGTCCGGTGACCACCTGCAGGTCGCCTTCACCGTCGGCGGGCACGGCGGCACCAAGTCCTACGTGACGCCGTACGTCGGCCTGTTCGCCAGCAAGCCGGGCTCCGGCAACCCGGGCAACCCGGGCAACCCCGCGCCGGCGGTCAGGGCCGCGTCCAGCACCGGGGCCGGCTTCGTGGTCAGCCGCACCAAGCGCGGCCGCGCGGTCGTCACCGTGCGCAGCTCGCGCACGCCCACCGGCCGCGTGGTCGTGCTCGACCGGGGCCGCCAGGTCGGCGCCGCCACCCTGACCGCCGGCCACGCGGGTCGGACCAGCATCGCGCTCCCGAAGCTGCGCCGCGGCAAGCACGTCCTCGTGGTCCGGTACGCCGGGTCCGGCACGGTCAAGCCGTCGCAGTCGGCTCCGCGCCGGGTCACCGTCCGCTGAGCCGGGCCGGCACCCCACCCGCAGCAGCACACGGCCCCCCGACGACTGGTCGGGGGGCCGTGCGGCGTCGGGGTCGGGCTCAGGTGTTGACGGCGATCCGGGCGACACCGACCTTGACCTCGCCGCTGAGGTCGTCGATGCCGAAGGTGTCGTTGAGCAGCTGGGCCGCGCCCTCGTCGAGGAACACCCCCGAGCCCTGCAGCACGACCTCGTCGGCGTCGGCCGAGAGGTCGGGCTCCTCGAGCGTGGTGCCGTCGAGGGTGAAGATCCGCACGCTGGTCGCGGCGACGTCGCCGTCGACGGCCACGTCGCCGTACACGACCGAGGCGACCGGGTCGACGTCGAAGTTGCCGATGGTCACGGTGGTGCCGCCGGCCTCCAGGTTGAGGCCGGAGTTCTCGTGCTGCACCTGGCCGACGACGTAGTCGGGGGTGGAGCCGGGCTCGAAGAGGCCGACGTTGCCGCCGGTGATCGGGAACGACGCGACGCCGTCCTGGACCTTGGCGTCGCGGAAGGGTGACGGGGTCACCTTCAGCGCGGTCAGCGCCTCGACGAACCCGGCGTCGAGGGCGACCTCGGTCGTGCCGCCGTTGGTGCTCAGGTCGTCGATCTGGGCGAGGTACTCGATGGGTCCGGACGACTCGCTGGAGCTGCTGCTCTCGGAGCTCGAGTCGTTGTCGTTCTCGCTGCCGCAGGCCGAGAGCGGCAACGCGACCAGTGCGAGGCCGGCGAGACCGGCGAGCAGACGGCGGGTGGGGATGGCGTTCATGGATGGAGCTCCTGTCAGAGGGAACCCGTCATTCGGAGCCGACGCCCGTCCGGATGTCTCGCGGATGCCTCCCGGGGCTCTCAGGAGTCAGCGCCGCCCGACGTGCGCCGGCTGGTGGTGCCGCCGTGCCAGTCCAGGATCACGAAGGTCGCGTCGTCCTGCGGCGTGCCGACGTGGTCGCGGAACGCCGCCGCCAGGTCCTGGGCGGCGTTGCGCGGGTGCTCGCCCGCACCCCGGCGCAGCAGGCCGTCCAGGTCGAGGTCGGAGGCCGACCGCTCGAACATGCCGTCGGTCAGCAGCACCAGCCGGTCACCGGGCTGCAGCTCGACGTCGTGGACGGCGTACCCCTGGCGGTCGCGGGGCAGCGGCATCCCGAACGGTGGGTCCGGTGGCACGTCGAGGTGCACGACCTCGCCGTCGCGGACCCGGCGCACCTGCGGGTGGCCGGCGTTGACGACCCGGCACGCCACGCCGCCGTCGGCCCGACCGGCCCCGGTGAGCGGCAGCTCGAGCAGCACGCCGGTGGCGAACTGCTCCCCCGTGCTGTGCCGGTCGAGCACCCGGTGCGCCTCGTCGGCCTGCTCCTGCAGGTCGGCGCCCTGGCGGCGCACGTTGCGCAGCGCGTTGACGGTGAGGGTGGCCAGCACCGCGGCCCGGACGTCGTGGCCCACGGCGTCGACGAGACCGACCGAGAGGCGGTCGGCCGAGGCGATGTAGTCGAAGGTGTCGCCCCCGGCCGTGCTGCTCGGCTCCAGCCAGCCGGCGAGCGAGAACGACCCGCCCTCGCACACGAAGGCCTGCGGCAGCAGCCGCCGCTGGATCTCTATGGCCAGGTCGAACGGCTCGGACCGCCGGGCGGTCTCGTAGGCGTCGGTGTGCCGCTGGTTGGCCACCGTGAGGTAGCCCAGCAGGTGGGCGACGGTGGCCAGCTCCCGGCCGAACCCGTCGCCGCGGCGCTGCGCTCCGGGGTGGACCTCGAGCAGCCCGAGGGCGTCGCCGCGCACGGTCACCGGCACCCACCAGCGGCCGTCGTCCGACTCGTCGGGCCCGACGACGCGCTGCTCGCGCCAGGCACGGGAGACCGGACCGGCGTGCGTGGACCGCTGCTCCCCGTCGGAGAGCCGGAGCAGGGCCTGGCCGGCGGCGTCGGCGATCCGGTAGTCGACCCCGGCCACCCCGAGGCTCTCCTCCAGGTGCCGGGCCACGGTCGGGACCGCCTCGGCCGGCGAGGCGTCCTCGGCCGCGGCGAGCAGGGTGCCGAGCTCGAGGCCCGTCGGTGCGTCGTGCATGCGCCGATCATCGGGGCGTGCGCGGCGAGGGCCAAGGCGACCACGGCCCCGCGCGGCGATCGGGGCCTCCATCACCCCGACGGGTGCAGCCGACCGCGGCCCGACCGTCGGCCGGGGGTTGCCCGCCCGGCGGCGGGGTACGACGCCGCCGTGACTGCGACGCACCTCACGGGTGACATCACGACCTTCCTCGCTGCCCTGGGCCGGCCCGAGCCCGACCCGGCCGTCCAGGCGGTGCTCGAGCGTCTCGGCGGCTCGCCGGACGTCGAGTCCTTCTCCGACGGCCCGGGCCGTCGGGGCCGCTACCTGTCCTTCCCCGACGCCGGGGTGGAGCTCCTCGTCGAGCAGGACCTGGTCGAGGCGGTCTTCGTCCACCTCACCGACCACGAGGACGGTGCGGCCCACGCCGACCCCGCGGCCCTCGTCGTCGGGTGGCCGGACCCGCCCGACCGCGAAGCGGTCCGCGCCCTCCTCGGCGCGCCGCTGGGCTCCTCCGAGGACCCCGCCTGGGACCTCTTCGCCCTGGACGACCGCTTCGCCAACGTCTCCTTCGACCTCGACGGCTCGGTCACGCGAGTGACGCTGGTGGCGACCGAGCCCACCGTGCTGCAGACCGCGCCCCGCCCGGTGACCCCGGCGGGCACGATCGAGCCGCCCTTCGGCGGCATCGAGGACTTCATCGAGTCCGTCGGCGAGCTGGCGACCGACGACGTGCTGCACCTGCTGGTCGTCGTGACCGGCACCGAGCCGGGGATGTCGAGCGAGGTCGAGGAGCGCGACGGCGTCGAGTGGCTCTCGGTCGGCCTCCGCGGGGTCGACCTCCGGCTCCGCGACGGCTGGCTGGCCAGCGCCGTGGTCCACGTCTCCCCCGACCGCGAGGCCCACCCCAGCCCGGGTGACCTGGTCGACGGCCTCCCCCTGCCGGCGTCCCGCGACACCGCCCACCAGGCGCTGGGCGTCCCCGCCGGCTCCGACGACACCTCCGACCTGTGGCACCTCGCCGCCCGCGGGACGGCTGCGGGCCGCGACCTCGACCTGCGCATCGACTACCGCGACGAGCAGACCATCGCGTTGGCCATCGTCCAGCGCGGCGTCGACCTGTCCTGGACCCGATCGGGCTGAGGCCGGGGTCGGGCCGGCCGGCGAGGTCCTGCCGCCCCACCGGGTGGCTCGGGCGGCCGTGGCCCGCCCGCATGCTGGAGACGTTCTCGAGTGACCTCACCGCCTCCGGGTGGTCGTCCACCCGCGCAGGGTGATCGAGAGCCCGCCCCCCTGGCCGGTCCCGCTGGCCTGGGGGCGGCCCACACCCTGGGACCGTGCCCGGGGTCCGGCACCCGGGCGTCGGTGCCCTCTCCGGGGCCCACCGCTGCGGGCTGGTCCTCGGACGTGAGCCGGAGGTCCGGGACGGTCGTGGGTTGGCGCCGGTGCCGGTGCGGAGGATGTCGCACCACGGGCGCAGAGCGGGTGCGTCCGGACCGGCGGTGGGTCGGCTCCCGGGCGTGGACCCCGGACGCACGACAGGCCATCAGCGCCGGAGCGGTGATGGCCTGTGCAGGAGTCCTGCGCGCCTGTAGGGATTCGAACCCCAAACCTTCTGATCCGTAGTCAGATGCTCTATCCGTTGAGCTACAGGCGCTCGTCCGCTGCTGCACCAGGGGTGCCGTGCGGACTGGTCGAGGATAGCCGAGACGACCGGAGCGGCCCAATCGGGATGTCACGGCCGACCCTCGAGCCGGCGCCGCTTTTGTCCGTAAATCGGCCAAAAACCGCGGTGTGACGCGGGCCACGGACCTTGGATCGTGCCAATAGGTGGCGCCGAAAGAGCGGCGTTAGCCTCCCAGGAACCGAGGTCGCTCGCAACGGAGCACGCGACTGCAGATCGTCTCAAGAACACCGTCGACACGCTCGACGGCCGGCCGGTGGGGCCAGCCAGTCCGGACCCTCCGCGTCGCGAACCCGCGAGAGGGAACCCACACCGCATGACTGCCACCCAGGACCGCTCCACCGATCCCACGGCGGGCGCCCCGACGACCCACCAGGGCATCCTCGACTTCGTCGCCGAGGTCGCCGCGCTCACCCAGCCCGACCGGATCCAGTGGTGCACCGGGTCGGACGAGGAGTGGACCGAGCTGACCGACGCCCTCGTCGGCACCGGCACCTTCACGCGGCTCAACCCCGAGATCAAGCCCAACTCCTTCCACGCCGCCAGCGACCCGATCGACGTCGCGCGCGTGGAGGACCGCACCTACATCTGCTCGGTCGACGAGAAGGACTGCGGCCCCACCAACAACTGGATGGCGCCGGAGGAGATGAAGGACCGCATGCGCGGTCTGTACGCCGGCTGCATGCAGGGCCGCACGATGTACGTCATCCCCTTCGTGATGGGCCACCTCGAGGCCGAGCAGCCGATGTTCGGCGTCGAGCTCACCGACTCCGCCTACGTCACGGTCTCGATGCGGGTCATGGCCCGCATGGGCTCCGCGGTGCTCGAGCGCATGACCGAGCTCGACGCCCCCTTCGTGCAGGCCATCCACTCCGTCGGCCACCCGCTGGCCGAGGGCCAGGCCGACGTCTCCTGGCCGTGCAACGACACCAAGTACATCGTGCAGTTCCCCGAGGAGCGCGCGATCTGGTCCTTCGGCAGCGGGTACGGCGGCAACGCGCTGCTCGGCAAGAAGTGCTACGCGCTGCGCATCGCCTCGGTGATGGCGCGCGACGAGGGCTGGCTGGCCGAGCACATGCTCATCCTCAAGCTCACCAGCCCCGCCGGCGTCACCAAGTACGTCGCCGCCGCCTTCCCCAGCGCCTGCGGCAAGACCAACCTGGCCATGCTCAAGCCGACCATCCCGGGCTGGAAGGTCGAGTCCATCGGCGACGACATCGCCTGGATGCGCATCGGCGAGGACGGCCGCCTGTGGGCCGTCAACCCGGAGTACGGCTTCTTCGGCGTCGCGCCGGGCACCAACGAGCACACCAACCCGCACGCGATGGCCACCATCAACAAGGGCAACTCGGTCTTCACCAACGTCGCGCTCACCGACGACGGCGACGTGTGGTGGGAGGGCCTGGAGAACCCGCCCGCCAAGGCCACCTCGTGGAAGGGCGAGGAGTGGACCCCCGAGTCCGACTTCGTCTCCAGCCACCCCAACAGCCGCTACTGCACGCCGATCAAGCAGTGCGACATCCTCGCCCCCGAGTACGACGACCCGCGCGGCGTCCCGATCGACGCGATCCTCTTCGGCGGCCGCCGCAAGACGACCATCCCGCTGGTCTTCGAGGCCCGCGACTGGACCCACGGCACCTTCCTCGGCGCGACGCTGTCCTCGGAGACCACCGCCGCCGCGGTCGGCGCCACCGGCGTCGTGCGCCGCGACCCGATGGCCATGCTGCCGTTCATCGGCTACAACGCCGGGCACTACTTCGGCCACTGGATCAACATCGGCAAGGACAACGACGCCTCCAAGCTGCCGCGGATCTTCTACGTCAACTGGTTCCGCCGCGACGACGAGGGCGGCTTCCTGTGGCCCGGGTTCGGCGAGAACAGCCGCGTGCTGAAGTGGGTCGTCGAGCGCATCGACGGCCAGGCCGCCGCGGTCGAGACCCCCATCGGCCACGTGCCGGCGCCGGGCTCGCTCGACACCGACGGGCTCGACATGAGCGAGGAGGCCCTGGCCGCCGCGCTGCACGTCGACCCCGAGGAGTGGAAGGCCGAGCTGCCGCAGATCCAGGAGTGGTTCGAGAAGTTCGGCGACGACCTGCCCGCCGTGCTCTGGACCGAGCTCGACGGCCTCCGCGCCCGCCTGGAGGCCTGAGCGCCCCGCACGCACCGCGCGACGTCGTACGGCCCCTCACCCCGAACCCGGGGGTGGGGGGCCGTCGTCGTCGATACGATCGCCGGGTGACCCACGGCCCCGACGAGCGCGCCTTGTTCGCCGACGCCGGAGCCACGTTGTACGACGAGGCGGTGGCCGAGGAGGGCATCGCCGAGCACGATCCGCGCATCGCCGACGGCGGCCCGGAGAAGCGGGCCTTTGACCTGCTCGTCGAGCTGGGCCTGCTGCAGCTCGACCGGGAGCTCGGGCGCTGGCTGCCCGAGGACCCCGCGACCGTGCAGTCGCGCGTCGTCTCGCCGCTGAGCCAGCAGGCCGCCCAGCTGCTGGAGGAGTCGACGCAGTGGGCGCGCACGTTCGGCGCGCTGAGCCAGTCCTGGCGCCGCTCCCCGATGTCGCAGGCCCGCGGGCCGTTCACCTACCTGCGCCACGGCGCGATCGGGCCGTTCCTGGCCGGGCTGGTCTCGGAGTGCGAGGAGGAGATGCTCACCGCGCAGCCGCAGGCCGGCCGCGACGCGGCGTCGCTGGCCGCCGCCGCCCTGCGCGACACCGCGATGCTCGAGCGAGGTGCCAAGATGCGCACGCTCTACCAGCACAGCGCCCGGCGCAGCGCCTTCACGGCCAAGTACGTCGCCGCGGTCAGCGAGCGCGGCGCCGAGGTGCGCACCCTCGACGAGTTCTTCAACCGGCTCATCGTCGTCGACCGCCGGGTCGCGGTGATCCCGGCCAACGACGACCTCACCACGGCCGTCGTCGTCCGCGAGCCGTCGGTGCTGGCCTACCTCGTCGACATCTTCGACCGCACCTGGGAGCGGGCCCGACCGTTCACCAACAAGGAGACGACCACGCTCAAGGGCATCGCCGCCGAGCAGCGGGCGATGACGATCCGGATGCTCATCGAGGGCCACTCCGACCCGGTGAGCGCCAAGCGGCTGGGCGTCAGCCCCCGCACGTACGCCGGCTACGTGGCCGACCTCAAGGCGGAGTACGAGCAGGAGACCCGCTTCCAGCTCGGCTACGCGATGGGCCAGGCCGGGGTCTCGGGGCACGAGCCCGTGGACGACGACGACGCCTGACCCGTCGGGCCAGGCGTCGTGCGTCGGTGGGCGGCCGGAGCCGCCTCAGGGGAGGTCGGTCAGCGACCGGGGCGGCAGCTGCCGCCACAACCCCAGCTGGAGTCACCGGCGTGGGCCGCGGGGGCGGCGATGCCGACGACGGAGGCGCCGAGGAGGGCGGCGGCCACGGTGAGGCCGAGCTTGCGAGCGATGTTCATGGTTGTCTCCACACTTCGGGTCTCGGGCCCACGGAATGGCCCGTGATCGTATTCTCGCGGTCGTCGGGGACGTTGTCCGACGATCGGCTCTGCAGGTTCGTGCAATGCGAGGACGTGCAACACCCTGCAGGCCGAGTCCCGCGCGTCGCGGGCCCGTCCTCCGGCCCGGCGACCTCTTCACGGTATCCCGGGAACCCCGGTCTGCACCACTGGTGCAGACCAGTGGTCGGCCGGGTGCCCGCCGCCAGTCTGGCTGGCGGCGGACCCCGCGGCGGAGGCGGCGGGATTTGAACCCGCGATGGGTATTACCCCAAACCCGCTTAGCAGGCGGGCGCCATAGACCTGACTAGGCGACGCCTCCTCGCCGCACGGATGCGGCGGGAGCAGGCTACAAGGCCGGGTCGACCCGCGGCCAATCGGATGCGCGCCCGACGAGCCCGGGTCAGCCCTCGCGCCGGGCGGCGGCGAGCCGGTCGCGCACGTCGTTGGCGAAGTCGTCGCGGTCGGCGGCCAGCAGCCCCACCGGGATCGACGTCGTGGTGCCGTCGGTGCGGGTCAGCACGACGCACGGCACGTCGCGGGGGTGCGCCACCGCTGCCTCGCTGACCTCGTCCCACCGCCCGCGGGCCACGCCGGCCCCGCGCACGAAGCGCACGTCGTAGCCGGTCGCGGTCAGCCGGACGACGTAGGCCCGGGAGCGCAGCCACGACGCGCCGCCGAACACCCCGACCAGGCCGAGGACCACGACCACGACGATCGTGTCGGGCGGCCAGCCGAGCGCGGCCGAGACGACGACGTAGGCGAACACCACGAGCGCCAGCAGCACCAGGCCGAGCCCGACCAGGCGGGCCGCGAAGGCCGGCGAGAGGCGGTAGTCGGCCGTGCTGTCGTCCACGGGACCATTGTCCCCGAGGGCGGGGGCCGCCGTCTTGCCACCCTCACCACCGGGGCGTCATGCTCGTGAGCCCGGTCACACCAGGCTCACCAGGAGGTGTCGTGCCCACGACCAGCGCCGGCCTCACCGCCGCCCTGCGCGGCCTCGCCGCGGCCAACGAGGCGCCACGCCGCGACGGCCCGAGCCTGGGCAGCTGGCGCTGGACCATGCGCCAGCGCATGGGCGCCGTCCGCGACGCCCTGCTGGAGGAGACCGGCCAGGCCTCCGGCGACGGCTGGCTGGCCGCCCGTGGCGGTGCCGCGTTCCGCGAGCGCAACGCCCTCCTCATGCGGCTCGGCGCCCTCGGAACCCGGGTCCTCGAGGACGCCGACGTGCCCGCCGTGCGCGCCGAGGTCGCCCGCCTCGTCGCCGACGTCACCCGCCACCTCCAGCGCGTCCACGACCTCGCCTACGACGAGGTCGAGATGGAGCTCGGCGGCTCCGAGTAGGCCGGGGTGGGCCCGGGTGGGCCCGGGTCGGTCCGAATCCGCCTACCCGGGGGTAATGGCTACGGTCGACCCATGGCCCGGGAGCAGCGTGTCGACGTCGTCGCCGAGATGGTCGCCAACGTGCTCGAGGTGCTCGTGCAGCCCGGCGCCGCCGTCGCCGTCGGCGACGAGGTCGCCCTGCTGGAGTCGATGAAGATGGAGATCCCCGTCGTCGCCGAGCACGCCGGCACCGTGCTCGCCGTCAAGGTCGCCCCCGGCGACGTCGTCCAGGAGGGCGACGTCCTCATCAGCCTGAGCGCCTAGACTCCCTGCCGTCCGGTGCACGCACCGGGCGAGGAGGGGTGCCGGAGCGGCCGATCGGAACCGCCTTGAAAGCGGTCGTGGGGAGACCCACCGCGGGTTCGAATCCCGCCCCCTCTGCGTTGATTGGTCGAGGCTGTCCCGGCCCGCTGCCGCGGGCCCGCGCCACCTGGAACCGCTGCCGCCGGCCTGGCCCGGCGGGCCCTCCGGCAGCTGGGGCCGGGCCACCTCGACGTGCGCCCTGGGGCCCGGTCCTGCTGTGGCCCGGGCGCCTCCTGGTGGGTTGCGTCCCGGTGGTTGCGTCCCGGTGGTTGCGTCCCGGTGGTTGCGTCCCGGTGGTTGCGTCCCGGTGGTTGCGTCCGGTGGTTGCGTCCCGTGGTTGCGTCCACGGTGGTCGAGGAGGTTCCGCCAGGAACCGTCTCGAGACCACACGACCTTGACCTCGGACGTGGTCTCGAGACAGGCGCCAGGGCGCCTTCCTCGACCACCGTGGGGCCCGGTCCGCCCGTCGGTCGGAGGGGGCTGGGCCGGCTGGGCTCGAGGCGGAGGCCCACCGTGGGCCGGTCCGTCCGTGGGTCAGAGGAGGGGTTGGGCGCGGGTGGGCTCGGGGCGGAGGGCGTGGGCCTGCTCGTCGGCGCGGCTGCGACGACCGCGGGAGCCGCGGGTGGAGCCGGTGAGGAAGAGGTCGAGGCGGATGACGACGAACCCGATCACCAGACCGACCACGAGGCCGTAGAGCACCGACAGGCCGCTCTCGGTGCGGGAGATCGTCGGGTTGACCAGGGCGTTGGCGACGGCCGAGGTGGCGGCGGCGCCGAAGGCGCAGACCCACCAGCCCTGACGACGGCGCGCGCGCATGTGGCAGCCGTAGGCCAGGGCCGGGATGCCGAGCACCGACTCGATCGGCCGGGGGAAGGCGCCGAGCTCGGCCCGGCTCCAGCGCACCCCGTCGAGCAGCGAGGTGACCAGCTCGGGCTCGCCGTACCGGCGCAGCAGCTCGGCGTACAGCAGGGTCACCGTGAGCACGACGCCGCCGATCACGACGATGAGCACCCCGCGGCGGCCGAGGCCGTGCAGGCCCGCGCCGAGGCGGTAGACGACCGCGAACGCCCCGGCCAGGGCCAGGCCGAACGTGGCGTACTCGAAGCGGGTGACCGTGAGCGTCGGCTCGAAGCCGAGCACCGCCACCGCACCGACCGCGGCCACGGCCACGGCCACGACGCACTCGCGGGCGGCGCGCCAGTAGGTGACGGCCGGGACCGTCGTCATCACGCCCAGCACCGCGGCCACCACGGCCGTCATCACGGCCGCGCCGGTGCGCAGCGAGGGTTCGTCGAGGACCAGCACGACCGTGCCGAGCACGGCCGCGAGCGTGCCGAAGACGACCGGGCGGCCGCCGGTGCGGGCCGCCAGCGCCCAGGAGTACGCCGAGACCACCACGACGCTGCCCGCGCTGCCGAGCCAGATCGGGCCGACCGGCACCATCGCCGCGACCAGCGCGGCCAGACCGACCAGCACCAGGACGCCGAGCGCCACCCGCGGCCACCGCGACCCGGCGAGGGCGGAGACCCGGTCCTCGAGCGAGCGCCGGTCGCGGTGTGCGTCGGGCTCAGGCTCCTCGACGGGAGCCGACGGCCCGACCGCGGGGTCGGCAGCGGGCTCGACAGGGGGCTCGACGGTGGTCGTCGGCGGGAGCTCGGTGCCGTGCGCCGGGGTCGGGGGGACCCCCGCCCGACGACGACCCGCTGACCTGGACACGTCGGCCGAGGTTACAGCCGACGGTTGCGCAGCGACGGGTTGGTGCGGCGTGCCTCGTCGAGGACCTCGCGGCGCAGCTCGGCCCGCACCACCTCGGGGCCGTCGCCGGCCTCGACGAGCACGTCGCCGAGCGGGTCGACGACCGTGGAGTGGCCGCAGTAGCGCGGGCCGGGCTGGGCCGCGGCGACGACGTACACGGTGTTCTCGATCGCCCGGGCGCGGGCGAGGGTGCGCCAGTGGTCGACCTTGCGGGGGCCCGCGACCCAGGCGGCGGGCACGACGAGCACCTCGGCACCGGCGTCGACGAGCATCCGGGCCATCTCGGGGAAGCGCAGGTCGTAGCAGGTCATCAGGCCCACGGCCCACCCGTCGACGGTCACGACCACCGGCGCGGGGTCGCCTGCCAGCAGCCGGTCGGACTCGCGGTAGCCGAACGAGTCGTACAGGTGGACCTTGCGGTAGGCCTCGGTGTGGCCGCAGCCGCGGACGACGAGGGTGTTCCAGGGTCGTCCGGCGTCGGCGCTGGTCTCGAACATGCCCGCCACCAGGGTCGTCCCGACCCGGTCGGCCACCGCCGCCAGCTCGGTCGCGAACGGGCCGGTCACGGCCTCGGCGTACGGGCTGACGTCGGAGCCGGCCTCCCCGAAGTCGCGGGCGAAGGCCTCGGGCCACACGACGAGGTCGGCGTCGTCGGGGGTGAGCGCGGCCAGGCGGGCCCGGTTGGGCCCGGGCTCGAGGCCGGAGGCCTCCTGCACCAGGGCGACGCGCATCACGCCGCGAACGTCAGAGGTCACCGCTCCAGGGTGGCACGCTGGTGGCGTGGCCTCGGACGCTCTCCTGGACTCCTACTGCGCCGTCGTGCTGGCCGGCGGCCGGGCGACCCGGCTCGGCGGGTTCGACAAGGGCAGCGTCGAGGTCGGCGGGCGCTCGCTGCTCGCGCACGCCCTCGAGGCCGTCGTCGACGCCGCCGAGGTCGTCGTCGTCGGCGACCAGGCCTACGCCGACCGGCCGGTCACCTTCGTCGTCGAGGACCCTCGCCACGGCGGCCCCGTGGCCGGGCTGCTCACGGGCGTCGACTCCCTGCTGCGGCGCACCCGCACCGTGGTCGTCCTGGCCGTGGACATGCCGCGGGTCACCCCGGCCACCATCCGGCGGATGCAGGCCGCGGCCGAGGGCCGGGACGGCGCGGTGCTCGTGGGGCCCGACGGCCGACGGCAGCTGGCCTTCGTCGTCGACCGGGAGCGGCTCGAGGCGGTGCGGCCGGACCGCGAGGCCCAGCACGGCCACGCCGTGCACCGGCTGCTCGCGCGCCTCGACCTCGCCGAGGTGGCGGCCATCGGCGAGGAGCACCGCGACGTCGACACCTGGGCCGACCTGCGCGACATCGCCGAGCCCCGGTGATGACCACCCGGTAGCGGTTGCGGCGCGAGCCTCCTCGTGGCCAGGGTGGGACCCGTGAACCTCCACGACTGGATCGACGAGCTCAGCGACGTGCTCGACCTGGAGACCGAGGTCGACGAGGGCCTGCTGGCCGACCTGGACGAGCTGGTCCACGACAGCGTCGGCCGCGGGTCGGGGCCGGTCGCCACCTACCTGCTGGGGTACGCCGCCGGCAGCCGCGCCGCCGGGCCGGCGGACGTGGAGCGGATGGCGGCCGCGGCCCAGGCGCTGGCCGAGGGCTGGGACCGACCGGCCGACGCGCCCGACCCGGACGACGTCGACGACGACGTGCCCGACGACCGCGGGATCGACCACACGGGCGACCTCGCCGACGCCGGGGACGCCACCGGGGGCGGCACCGGGGACGACACCGACGACGAGGGGGACGCACGATGAGGGCGGTCGTGGCCGACGGGGCCGGCGGGCCGGAGGTCCTCTCGGTCCAGGAGGTGCCCGACGTGCACCCCGGGCCGGGCGAGGTGGCGCTGGAGGTGGCCGCCACAGCGGTCAACCGGGCCGACGTGCTGCAGCGGCAGGGGCACTACCCGCCGCCCGAGGGGGCCAGCGAGGTGATCGGCCTCGAGTGCAGCGGCACCGTCGCCGAGGTCGGCGAGGGCGTGACCGGCTGGGCCGTGGGCGACGAGGCGTGCGCGCTGCTGGCCGGCGGCGGGTACGCCTCGCGGGTCGTCGTACCGGTCGGGCAGGTGATGCCCGTGCCCGACGGGGTCGACCTGGTGACCGCGGCCGCGCTGCCGGAGGTGGCGTGCACGGTGTGGTCCAACGTGTTCATGGTGGCCGGGCTGAAGCCGACCGAGTCGTTCTTGGTCCACGGTGGGGCCGGCGGCATCGGGACGTTCGCGATCCAGCTGGCCCACGCACTGGGGTCGCAGGTGCTGACCACCGCCGGGTCGGCCGACAAGCTGGCCTTCTGCGCCGACCTCGGCGCGGACGTGACGATCAACTACCGCGACCAGGACTTCGTCGAGGTGGCCCGCGAGGCCACGGGCGGCGGCGTCGACGTGGTGCTCGACAACATGGGCGCCTCCTACCTCGGCCGCAACGTCAGCGTGCTCGCGCCCGAGGGCCGGATCGTCGTCATCGGCATGCAGGGCGGCAGCAAGGGCGAGCTCGACCTCGGCAAGCTGCTCGCCAAGCGGGGTGCGGTCATCGCCACCTCGCTGCGCGGACGCCCGCCCGAGGGCAAGGCCGCCATCTGCGCCTCGGTGGTCGAGCACGTCTGGCCGCTGGTCGCCGACGGGTCCGTGCGCCCGGTGGTGGGCACGACGATGCCGCTGGAGGACGTGCAGCGCGCCCACGAGCACCTCGACTCCGGCGACAACACCGGCAAGATCGTCCTGACCCTCTGACTGACCTGCCCGACCTGCCCGACCTGCCCGGCCCGCCCGGCCCGCCCGACCTGGCCCGGGCGGGTGGGCTGGACCGTCACCCCGGCTGGCTACGGTGGGAGCCATGACCGAGGAGCAGCAGCCCCCGTCGGACGACGCCCCCGAGGGCGAGGACCAGCAGGTCGTCATCATCGGCCCCGACGGCACCGCGATCGGCGCCGTCCCCGCCTCGGCCCTGGTGGCCCAGGGCGGCGTGCCCGCGGCCGGCGGCGGGTCGTCCGACGACGACGGTGACGACGACGGCGAGGAGCGCAGCCTGGCCGACCTGGTGGAGCAGCCGGCCAAGGTGATGCGGATCGGCAGCATGATCCGCCAGCTGCTCGAGGAGGTGAAGGCCGCGCCCCTCGACGAGGCCAGCCGCGCCCGCCTCAAGGAGATCCACGCCTCCTCCATCTCCGAGCTCGAGCAGGGCCTCGCCCCCGAGCTGGTCGAGGAGCTGCAGCGCCTCTCGCTGCCCTTCGCCGAGGGCACCACGCCGTCCGAGGGCGAGCTGCGGATCGCGCAGGCCCAGCTCGTCGGGTGGCTCGAGGGCCTTTTCCACGGCATCCAGACCGCGATCTACGCCCAGCAGCTGGCGGCCAAGGCGCAGTTCGAGCAGATGCGCCGCGCCCTGCCGCCCGGGATGGTCATCCCCGGCGGCCAGCCGGGCCAGCCCGGTGTCCAGCCCGGTCAGGGCGGGCGCCCGACCTCCGGCGACGACGACTCCCGCTCGGGGGGCATGTACCTCTAGCCCGGTGCGGGACGGCGTCGTCGAGACGTCGTCGGCGCGAGGGTCAGCGCTGGCGGCCGAGGCGGCGGGCGACGAGGAGCCCGAGGCCGCCCACGATGAGGATCGCGAGGCCGGGGGCCGCCATCCGGGCGACGTCGTCGCCAGGGGCGAGCGCGTCGCAGGAGGCGGCGTCGTCGAGGTCGGCGGCGTCGCGGGTGTCGGGGCACAGGAAGCCCACGTCGGGGACGGCGCCGGTGCCGCCGTCGGCGGTGCCGCCCTCCCGGCCCGGGGGCCTGCCGTCGCCGAGGCCGTTGAGCACGGTGGCGGTCGCGAGCGTGACGCCGTCGCACCCGGCGACCGCGAAGCGGCCGTCGTCGGGGGTCGTGGCGAAGAGCCGCAGCTGCTTGTCGATGCCCTGGCCCGGCTCGGCGGGTGCGGTCGTCGTCGGTGAGGACGGGGTCGGGTTGCCGGGCGCCTGCTCCTGCTGGGCCCCGCCCGAGCCGCCCGAGCCGGTGCTGCCGCCCTGCGAGCCGGTGCGGCACCGCTCCAGGGCGACGGGCGAGGTGACCGTGACGCGGCGGTCGACGTCGCCCTCGCCGTACACGAGCTCGACCTCGACCTGGTAGCGGCGCAGCGTGCGACCGTCGTCGACGAACGTGGTCGGCGGGCGCACGAAGGTGCCGGTGAAGACCACCCGCTGCTCGGCCGGGGCCGTGGGCTGCGGGGTCGTCGTGGCGTGGGCCGCCGGCACCGAGCCGCCCGCGGCCAGGGCCACCAGGGCGCCGGACGCGAGGGCGCGCAGGACGGGGTTCACGCGCACATCACACCAGGTCGGGGGTGATCGGGACCAGCCGGGCCAGCGTGCGGGCGACCCCGTCGGCGTCGTTGGCGGGAGCGGTGTGGTCGGTCGCCTCGAGCACGGTGGGGTGGGCGTTGGCCACGGCGTACGACGTGCCGGCCCAGCCCAGCATGGGCAGGTCGTTGGGCATGTCGCCGAACGCCACGACGTCGGCGGCGGCCACGCCCAGGTCGGCGGCCACCTCGGCCAGCGCGGAGGCCTTGGTGACGCCCGTGGCGCTGATCTCGACCAGGCCCGGCATCGACCAGGTCACCGTGGCCAGGCCACCGACGGCGGCGGCGACCTGGTCCTGCAGCGCCTCCGGCTCGAGCCCCGGCGCGCGGACCAGCACCTTGGTCACGCCATCGCTCCACACGTCGGCGAGCGGCCCGACGCGGTCGGTGCGCGACTCGTCGACGAACCCCGGCTCCGCGGCCAGCCCGTCGAGGTCCTCCAGCCCCATCAGCGCACCCGGGACGCCGGCGCGGACCGCGGCCATCACCCGGTCACCAGCGTCGCGCTCGATGCCGCGCAGCCGCCGCACCTCGCCGGCCCCGACGTCGTAGACGACGGCGCCGTTGCCGAGGACCGCGACGCCGTGGGCGCCGACCATGGAGAACAGGTCACGCATCCAGCGCAGCGGCCGCCCGGTGACGAAGACGACCGGCACGCCGGCCTCCTCCACCGCGGCCAGCACCCGCCGGGTCGCGCCGGAGACCGTGCCGTCGGAGCGCAGCAGGGTGCCGTCGAGGTCGGTCGCGGCCAGCATCAGGCGCCGCCCGCACGGTCGGGCAGCGGCCGGGCCATGACGAGCAGACCCTCCTCGTCGCTGCCGCGCAGCTCGGTGAATCCCGCCTTGGCCAGCACCCGGACGCTGGCCCGGTTGCCGGCCTCGGTCCGCGCCCGCACGCGTACGCCGAGCCGGTCGGTCTCCGCGAGCACCGCCCGCAGCGCCTCGGTGGCCAGCCCCCGCCCGCGCACCTCGGGCACGAGGCCGTAGCCGACCTCGGCCTCGCCGTCCTCGGGCGGGCCGAAGAAGCCGATGGAGCCGACGGCGAGGTGGCCGAGCACCACGTGGCGCGGCCCCCACGGGCTGCCGTCCCGGGCGAGGAAGGCCGCGTCGACGTCGTCGGTGCGGGGGTAGTCGGGGTGCCAGCGGTCCTGGCGCCGGCCCTCTCGCATGTCGGCGGCGTCGGTGGGGGTCACCAGGATCAGCCGGAGCCGCTCGGTGGCCAGCCGCTCGGCCGGTCCCGCCGGGCTCGCCGGGCTGTCCGGGCTTTCCGGGCCCGCCGGGCCCCCGTCGGTCACGAAGGGAACCAGCGGCCGAGCTCGGCGGCCGCGCCGTCGTCGTACACGGTGCCGGTGACGTCGTCGGCGGCCTCGCGGACGGCCTCGACGGCCTGGCCCATGGCGACGCCGCGGCCGGCCCAGGCGAGCATCTCGACGTCGTTGCGGCCGTCGCCGACCGCGAGCACGTCGGCGGCCTCCAGGCCCACCTCGCGGCACACGTGGTCGAGGCCGGAGGCCTTGGAGACGCCGACGGGCGTGAGGTCGAGCCAGGCGGTCCAGCCGACGACGTAGTCGGTGCCGTGCAGGCCGAGGTCCTCCGAGAGGGCCACGAAGTCGTCGGCCGTCGCGTCGGGGTCGCGGATGATGACCCGGCTCACCGGCCGGCTGATGAGCTCCTCGAGGTCGGTGACGATCATGTCGCCGGCCAGCTCGCCCTCGGGGAACGGCGTGGTGACGCGGTAGCCGCTGCCGCGCTCCTCGACCGCGACCCGGGCCCCGGGACGCTTCTCCAGCACGGCACGCACGGCCGGGCCGGGGTCGAAGGTCTCCTCGTGCACGACGTCGATCTCGTCGTCGCCGACGCGGTAGCGGAAGATCACGGCGCCGTTGGAGGCCACCACCCACAGCCGGTCGTCGCCGCCGGCGTCCGGCCGCCCCCGCAGGTCGAGCAGGTCGGCGATGCCGGTCATGTCGTGCGGCGACCGGCCCGAGGAGAGCACGACGTGGGCGCCGGCGTCGAGGGCGCGGTGCACGGCGTCGTACGTCGCGGCGGTGACCTGCTCGTAGGTCGTGCCGCCCCCCTCGACCCAGGCCAGGAGGGTGCCGTCGATGTCGAGCGCGACGAGCCCGGGGCGCCAGCCGTCGGCGCCGGGCGCCGGGGTGCCGGTCATGCGAGCGGCTCGAGGACCTCGAGGCCGCCGAGGTAGGGCTGCAGGGCCTGCGGCACCCGCACCGACCCGTCGGCCTGCTGGTGGGTCTCGAGCAGCGCGATGATCGGCCGGTTGGTCGAGCAGAGCGTGCCGTTGAGGGTGGCCACCGGGGTCGTCTCGCCGCTGCTGCCCGCGCGGGTGCGGATGTCGAGGCGGCGGGCCTGGAAGTCGGTGCAGTTGGAGGTCGACGTCAGCTCGCGGAAGCGCTCCTGGCTGGCGATCCAGGCCTCGCAGTCGAACTTGCGCTGCGCGGAGGTGCCGAGGTCGCCCGCGGCCACGTCGATGACGCGGTAGTGCAGCTCGAGGGCGTCCATGAACTCCTTCTCCCAGGCCAGCAGCCGCTGGTGCTCGGCGAAGGACTCCTCGACGGTGGTGTAGACGAACATCTCGACCTTGTCGAACCAGTGCACCCGGAAGATGCCGCGGGTGTCCTTGCCGTGCGAGCCGGCCTCCTTGCGGAAGCAGGAGCTGAACGCGGCGTACCGCTGCGGCAGCGAGTCGGCCGGGAGGATCTCGTCGGAGTGGAAGGCCGCGAGCGGGACCTCGGAGGTGCCGACGAGGTAGAGGTCCTGGCCCTCGATCCGGTAGACGTCGTCGGCGGCCTGGCCGAGGAAGCCGGTGCCCTCCATGGCCCGCGACTTCACCAGCGCCGGGGCGACGACCTCGGTGAACCCGTTGGCCGCGGCCATGTCCATCGCCATCGTGACCAGTGCGCGGTGCAGCCGGGCGCCGATGCCGGTGAGGAAGTAGAAGCGCGAGCCCGAGACCTTGGCGCCGCGCTCGAGGTCGAAGGCACCGAGCATCGCGCCCAGCTCGACGTGGTCGCGCGGGGTGAAGTCGAACTCCGGCTTGGTGCCGACCGTCTCGAGCACGACGTAGTCGTCCTCGCCACCCTCGGGGGCCTCGTCGGCCGCCGGGTTGGGGATCGACAGCACGGCGTCGTTCCAGGCCTCCTCGGCGGCGACCCGGGCGGCCTCGGCCTCCTTGACCTCCGCGGCCAGGGCGCGGGTCTGCCCGAGCAGCTCCTGCTTCTCCTCGCCCTGCGCCTTGGCGACTTGGCCGCCGAGCCGCTTCTGCTCCGCGCGCTTGGCCTCGTACGACGCGATGGCGGCCCGCCGGTCGGCGTCGGCGGACAGGGCGCGGTCGACCACCTCGGCCGACAGGCCGCGCTTGGCCTGGGCGGCTCGGACGCGGTCGGGGTCGTCGCGCAGGAGGCGGGCGTCGATCATGGGGCCGAGGCTAGTCGTCGCCGCGCGGGGCCTGTGTCACCCCTCACCCCCACGGCGGGGCCGGGACCGGGGCGGGTGGTCGCCATACTTGTGCGGTGCTCGACCGACCCCGGACCACGCCCCTCGCCTGGGGTGTCGGCTGCCTGCTGGTCCTGGGCCTGCTGACCCTCGGCGTCCAGCAGGACTGGGGCTGGCTCTCCGACGTCGACGTCCGCGGCCGCGAGGCCCGGGAGTGGGCCGAGGACGCCGGGCTCGTGGGACCGCTGCGGGTCGTCGAGGCACTCTTCGGCACGATCGGCCTGACCGTCGCCACCGTCGTGCTCGTCGTGGCCATGTGGGCCAAGGGGCACCGCCGCGCCGCGATCTACGCCGCCCTGGTCATGGCCGCCACGTCGGTCGCGACCACGGCGCTGAAGACGGTCGTGGGCCGCGAGCGCCCCGACTGGCAGAACCCCGAGGCGCTGCTGTCCAACAACGCCTTCCCCTCCGGCCACGCCTCCGGCACCGCCGCCTTCGCCACCGTGCTCGTCGTGCTCGTGGTCATGCTGGTCCGCCGCGCCGTCGTACGCCGCCTGGTCGGGGTGCTGGCGGTGCTGCTGACGCTGCTGGTGTGTGCCGACCGGGTGCTGCTGGGCCGGCACTTCGCCTCCGACGCGGTGGGCGGGGTGCTGCTCGGCGCCGGGCTCGGCCTGGTGGTCCTCGGCCTCCACAGCCCGCTCCCCCGCAGCCACGCGGCCAAGATCGAGCCGCTGCCCGAGACCCTGCCCTCGGACCGCCGCCTCGCCGTGGTGCTCAACCCGATCAAGGTCGAGGACGTCGCGGTCTTCCGCCAGACCGTGACGACCATGGCGCTCGAGGCCGGGTGGCGCGAGCCGACCTGGCACCTGACCACGCCCGAGGACTCCGGCACCGGCCAGGCCGAGGCGGCCTCGGTCGAGGGGGCCGACCTGGTCATCGTGTGCGGGGGCGACGGCACCGTGCGGGAGGTGTGCGCCGAGCTCGCCGGCACCGGCATCCCGGTCGGCATCGTGCCCGCCGGCACCGGCAACCTGCTGGCCCGCAACCTCGACATCCCGCTCTACATCCGCGCCGCGATCGACATCGCGCTGACCGGCCAGGACCGCGCCATCGACATGGTCTCGGTCCGCGGCGACCGCGGACCGGCGGGCGGTGACGAGCACGCCGAGCCGGTCGCCGAGGCCGCCGCCGAGGGGGTGCCGCCCCGCGAGTTCGAGAGCCACTTCATGGTCATGGCCGGCATGGGCTTCGACGCCGCGATCATGGAGGGCGTCAACGAGGACATCAAGAAGCGCATCGGCTGGCTGGCCTACGTCCTCTCGGCCCTGAAGTCGCTGATGTTCCCCCCGACCCGCATCGAGATCTCCGTCGACGGCGGCGAGTGGACCAAGCACCGCGCCCGCACCGTCGTCGTCGGCAACGTCGGCCACCTCCAGGCCGGGATGCCGCTGCTGCCCGACGCCGCGATCGACGACGGCCAGCTCGACGTCGTGCTCCTCTACCCGCGCCGCTTCCTGTCCTGGATCCCGCTCGCCGTGCGGGTGCTGGCCAAGCGGCGGCACACCGACGACCTGGTCAACCGGATGACCGGCCGCACCGTGTCGATCCGCGCCGGCGCCGACACCCCCCGCCAGCTCGACGGCGACTCCATCGGCCCCGGGCGCGAGCTGCACATGGAGTGCATCCACGGGCGGTTGCTGGTCCGCGTGCCGCGCTGAGCGGGCTCGGGGCGCGGGGCGCGGGGGCGCCGGCGGGGCGACTGCTGGGCACGGTCTCCTTGCGCTGGGCGGGCAATGCATTGCCCGTCCAGCGCGAGAACTGCCCGTCCAGCTGGCGGAACACCCGGTCGACCGGGTGTTCCCCACCCTGGCGCCCGGATCCCGTCAGGAACGCCACCTCGACCGTCAGGGTCGCGTCAGGGAGCGGCGGCACGACGGTCGCACGGGCCTGGACGGGACCCGTGACCACGAGCGAGCTCCCCCACCAGCACCCCGCCCCGTCCGCCGCCCTCCTCGACGCCGTCGGGACCGCCGTCGGGGTCGCCGTGCGGGCCGCGCTCGACGCCGACCGCGACGCAGCCCGGCTCGTGCTGCGCGACGGCGCGGGCCGCGAGTCGATGCTGACCGCGGCCCAGGACCGGGCGCAGCGGGGGATCATCGGGTCGAGCCGTCCCCGGACGGCGGTCGCGGAGCGGCAGCTGCTCTGCGACGTGGCCCGCGCCTTCCGCCAGGTCGACGACCTGGCCCGCCTGGTGCTCACCGGACGTGCGGGCGAGGAGCTCGCGGGCTCCCGGGCGAGGCGCTGCTGCTGCTCGCCCGGTACGGCGCGGAGCGTCTGCACCAACTGGCCGACGGACTCGGCACGCCCGAGCTCGACCGGCCGGGAGCTCACGCGCTGCGGGCGGTGCCTGCTCGACGCGGCCGACCGGCTCGGCCGGCATGTCCCGGGCAGCGGGGTCGACCGGGGCGCCGCGGTGTGCGCGTGCTGCGCCGGCCTCGCGACGACCGTCCTGCAAGTCTCGCGGCACGCCCTGCGCGCCGCCGCCTGACCGGCGCGGTCACCAGCCCCAGGTGCCGGGCTCGCCCTTGAAGGGCCCGACCACCCGGGAGGTGATCCAGCCGCCGTAGAAGCCGCCGGCCTGGGGCTGGACGACCTCGTCGTCGACCAGGCAGCGGTCGACCTGGCCCGGCATGACCGAGACGGCGCCGGCCAGGTCGGCGAAGCGGGAAGTGGGGTCGAGGTAGGTCCAGGCCGCGCGCGGCGCGACCTGGCCCCCGCCGAGCAGGTCGAAGTAGGTGGCCTGCCCCTTCCACTCGCAGTGCGACGTCCCGGGCGCCTCACGCAGCGCGCCCGGGACGAACGCCTCGCGCGGCAGGTAGTACGTCGGCGGGTGGCTCGTCTCCAGCACCCGCCAGGACCGGGTGGTCTCGGCGACGACCTCGCCGCCGAGCACGATCCTCACGGTCTCGCTCGAGGTCTCCAGGGCCGGCGGACGGGGGTAGTCCCAGCAGGACTCCTGGCCGGGGCCGGGCGTGGTGCGCTGGTCGGGTCGCGGGTGCCTCACGGCTCCACCCTCCCGCGGCGCGCAAGCCCCTCCGGGTGGAGGGGCGGCAGGCTAGCGGACGGGGGCAGGGTCCACGTCGTCGACCACGTCCTCGGCGGCCTCGGCCCCGCCCGCGATGACCTTGCCCCCGGTGCGGCGCAGCGCGATGACCAGCACGGCCACGGCGACCAGCACGACCGGGATGTACGCCGGCAGCGACTCGACGTCCTGCGAGCGGATCAGGGTGCGGTAGTTGGTGACGAGGATGAGGCTGCCGACCATCGCGCCCAGGACGGGCAGCGAGAGGTGCCGGACCAGGTAGGCGGCGAAGGGGGCGGCGACCACGCCGCCGGCGAGGAGGCCGCCGACGATGCGCCAGTCGATGGCCTCGTCGGAGAGGCCGACGAGGAAGCCGATGCTGGCCGAGACGGCGACGACGAACTCCGAGGTCGAGACCGAGCCGATGACCTTGCGCGGGTCGAGGGTGCCGGAGGAGATGAGGGTGGGCGTGGTCACCGGGCCCCAGCCGCCCCCGCCGGTGGAGTCGATGAACCCGCCGACCAGGCCGAGCGGGCCGAGCAGCCACGGGCCGGGCCGCGAGCCCGCGCCCGGCACCTTGGGCTGGCGGAAGACGAACCGGGCGATGATGTAGACGCCGAGCACGATGAGCAGGCCGGCCACCCACGGCACCGCGGCCTCGGTGGAGATGGTGGACAGCACCGTCGCGCCCAGGAAGGCACCGACGCCGCCGGGCACGGCGAGCAGGCCGACGACGCGCCAGTCGACGTTGCCGAAGCGCCAGTGCGAGAAGCCGGAGACGAGCGTCGTCCCGACCTCGGCGAAGTGGACCGAGGCCGAGGCCACGGCGACCGAGACGCCGGTCGCGACGAGCAACGAGTTGGACGTGACGCCGTACGCCATGCCCAACGACCCGTCGACGGCCTGGGCGGCCAGTCCGACGAGGACGAAGATCAGGAACTTCTCCATGGAGTGCACCCTCCGAGGTCGAGTGGCCGGGGTGGCCGTCAGGGAGTCTAACCATGAAGACTAGTGATTCACTATTCTTGAGCGTCTCGACCGTCCCGACTGCCGCACAGGTCGCCCGCCCCCGGCGCCGGGTGCCGGGCGCGGAGGTCTAGCGTGGCCGGGTGACCCTGGTCGAGTTCGAGGGCAAGCGCCCGCGCGTCCACCCCGACGCCTTCGTCGCCCCCACCGCCGTCCTCATCGGCGACGTGACGGTCGAGGCCGGCGCCAGCGTCTGGTACGGCGCGGTGCTCCGCGCCGACATCTGCACGATCGTGGTGCGCGAGGGCTCCAACATCCAGGACGGCTCGGTCCTGCACGCCGCCCCCGGTGAGGTCCTCGAGGTCGGCCCCAACGCCACCGTGGGCCACGGCTGCGTCGTCCACGGCCGCGCGGTGGAGGAGAAGGCGCTCGTCGGCAACGGCAGCACGCTCCTCGACGGCTCCGTCGTCGGCCCCGGCACGCTCGTCGCCGCCGGCTCGGTCGTCACCCCGGGCACCGTGCTGCCCGGCGGCATGGTCGCGGCCGGCATCCCGTGCAGGCCCACCAAGCCGGTCGGCGGCACCTCCTCGGAGCTGTGGGTCGAGACCAACGCGGCCTACTACCGCGAGCTGGCCGAGCGGCACGCCGCCGGCGCGGTGGTGGTCGAGCCCGACGAGCCCGACGAACCCTCCGCCGACCGGTCGTGAGCCGCCTGCGCGGGCTGGTCGCCGACACCCGGCCGCTGGCCGACGACCACTTCCGGCGGCTGTGGGTCGCCAACATCGTCACGGTCGTCGGCGCCCAGCTGACCGTCGTCGCCGTCCCCGCGCAGATCTACGCCGACACCGGCTCCTCGGCGTACGTCGGGCTGACCGGCGTCTTCGGCCTGGTGCCGCTCGTCGTGTTCGGGCTGTGGGGCGGCGCGCTGGCCGACGTGTTCGACCGGCGCACCATCCTCATCTGCACCACGATCGGCCTGATCGTCACGAGCGGGCTGTTCTGGGTGCAGGCCGCGCTGGGCTCGACCAACGTGTGGCTGCTGCTGTCGCTGTTCTCGGTGCAGCAGGCGTTCTTCGCGGTCAACCAGCCCACCCGCTCGGCCGTGCTGCCACGCCTGCTGCCGCCGGAGCTGCTGCCGGCGGCCAACTCGCTCAACATGACCGTCTTCACCGCCGGCGGCATCGCGGGGCCGCTGGTCGCCGGCGCCCTCATCCCGGTCGCCGGGCTGGAGTGGCTCTACCTCATCGACACCTTCACCCTGCTGGCCACGCTCTCCGCGGTGTGGCGGCTGCCGTCGTTGGCCGTCGAGGGCGCGGCCACCGGGGCCCCCGGGCTGCGGTCGGTGATCGAGGGCTTCAGCTACCTGCGCGGCCAGCCCGTGCTGCTGATGTCGTTCGTCGTCGACATCATCGCGATGGTCTTCGGCATGCCGCGGGCGCTGTTCCCGCAGGTGGCCGACGAGTCGTTCGGCGGGCACCCCGAGGGCGGCCTCGCCTTCGCGCTGCTCTTCGCGGCGATCCCGGCGGGCTCGGTGCTGGGCGGGATCTTCTCCGGCTGGGTCTCGCGGGTCTCGGCCCAGGGCCGCGCCGTGGTCCTGTGCATCGTGCTCTGGGGCCTGGCCATGGTCGGCTTCGGGGTGAGCGTCGGCCTGGCCACGGCGTACGCCGGAGCGCGCGGTCCCCTGCTCGTGGCCGCCGTGCTCTTCCTCGCCGTGGGCGGCGCCGCCGACATGGCCTCGGCGGCGTTCCGCAGCTCGATGCTCCAGGCGGCCGCGACCGACGAGGTGCGCGGACGGCTGCAGGGCATCTTCATCGTGGTCGTCGCCGGCGGGCCGCGGGTGGCCGACGTGGCCCACGGGGCGGCGGCGGCGGTGGTCGGCACGGCGGCGGCCGCGGCGGGCGGCGGGGTGCTCGTCGTGGTCGGGGTGGTCGTGGCGGCAGTGCTGGTGCCGTCGTTCGTCCGCTACCGGGTGACCTCGGCGGCCAAGCCCTCCTAGGACGGCTCGCCGGCGAGGCGTACATTGTCGACCATGTCACTCGGGTCAAGACACTTTGCCGCGCTCGCGGGTGCCCTCCTGCTTCCGCTCACCGCCTCGGCCTGCGGGTCCTCGCTCGACCCCGCCGACCCGGCCTCCCCCGGTGCCTCGAGCGCCGCTCCCTCGGCGGCCGCGGCCGCGGGCGGCCAGCGCTCGGGGAAGGCCCGGGGGAAGGAGGACCGAAGCGCCGCCGGCGAGCCGAGGCGCGCCCGCAACGCCGACGGCTCCCCGCTCGAGCTCACCGGGAAGCAGCTGTGCGCCGACCTGCCGGCCGACGCCGCGGGCCGGGCGCTCGGCGTCGCCGTGGAGTCGGCCGAGCCGGGCGAGACCGCCACCCCGCAGTGCACCTACGGCTACGAGAACGCCGCGGGCGACGACTCCACCGCCACCCTCGCCGCCATGCGCCCTGCCGACATCGGCGGCCGCACGGGGCTGGAGGCGTTCGCCTACATGGTCGACCTCAGCCGCGGCCTCGCCGGACCGGTCGACCTGCAGCAGGAGGACCTCCGAGCCGGCGACAAGGCCGTGCGGATCACCGGCGGCGGCGTGCACACCGGCGTGCTCGCCGCCGGCGGCTTCCTGCTCACCGTCACCGTCCCCGAGCGCGACGCCGACGCCGGCGAGGTCGACGCGCTGGTCACCGAGGTGGCGCGCGTCCTGGCCTAGGAGACTGGTGGACGACGAGGCGTGGATGCCAGCGTCGCGACAGTCGTGTGCTGGCGAGGCGTCCGGTCCGCTGCCAGGCTGGGCGCCTGGCGAGGACCCGGCGACGAAGCCAGCGCGCGGCTTTCGCGGCGCCTGGCGCCGCGCGGCTCGTCCCGCAGGCTCCTAGCGGCCGAGCAGCCCCCGCACGTACGCCGCCTGGCCCACGTGCTGGGCGTCGTCGTCGGCCACGCTCACGAGGCGGACGCCGAGGGTGACGGGCGGGTCCCAGTGCTCGTCGACGACGCGGTCGAGGTCGTCGGCGGCCAGGGTGTCGAGGTAGCGCAGGGTGCGCTCGTGCACGGCGTCGGCGTACTCGGCCAGCAACGCCGCCGGCGCCGCAAAGGCCTGCACCTCGTCGCTGTCCTGCCCGTAGCCGATCGCCGTGGCGTCGTAGGGCAGGTCGAAGCGGTCGACGAAGTCGACGTACACCTGGTCGTGCCCGCCCACGCCGGCGACGTGGTCGTCCTGCACCCGCAGCAGGTGCCAGACCAGCCAGCCGATGGGGTTGGCCTCGGGGCCGGGGCGGTGCCGCAGCTCGTCGTCGGTGAGGCCGTCGAGGACCGCGAGCACGTTGTCGTGGGTGCGACCGAAGGCGTCGGCCAGCAGCTCGGAGGGAGTCACCTCGCGACCGTACGACGCCCGGCCCGGCCGGGCGCCCACCCTGCGGGCGTACGCTCGCGGGCGTGAGGTGGACCTGGGCCATGGCCGTCGTGGTGCTAGCGCTGACCGGGTGCGCGGGCGCCGACGACGAGGGCGAGCGGGCCACGGCCGGGGGCCCGTCGTCGGCAGCACCATCGGCACCCTCGTCACCGTCGGCGCCGCCGTCGGGCACCGGCGTCCCGTCCCCGCCGCCCGGCACCGACCTGGCGGGCTCGGAGACCTGCAACCTCGTGCGCCGGGGGATCGACGCCTTCAACCTCGGCGACCTCGACGCGACCGTCGAGACGTTCGCCGACGCCGTCGCCGTCGCCGAGGACCTCGCCGAGGACGAGCCCTCCGACGCCACGCGCTACCTGCTCGAGGCCGTGCGCTACTACGCCGCGCTGCCCGCCGAGGACTACCAGGACGCCAACGCCTCCGACCCCGAGTTCGCCCGCTACAAGGACTTCACGCTCCGCGAGTGCGCCTACGACGTGCCGCCGGGTGGCCCGGCGACGCCCGAGGACACCGGCATCCCGGCCTGAGCCGAGACCACCGCGTGGCCGGCTCCTCAGCCGCGCATCCGCTCCAGCCGCTGCTGCAGCAGCGGGCGCCGGTGGGCGTTGGCGTGCAGGGCGACGTAGCGCTCGGCGAAGACCCACAGCAGCGCGTCGTCGAGGCGGCGCACGGCGCCGGGCGGGTGGCGGTAGCCCATGCGTTCGGCGATCGACGACTCGTCGGCCTCGCGCAGCACGTCGCCCAGCTCGGCCAGCGAGGTGACGCCGAGCTCGAGGAGCAGGCCCGCGATCCAGCCGTAGTGGTCGGTGCGCGACCACTCGGCGTCGGAGTACTGGCCGGCCAGGAAGGCGGCCAGCTCGCGGGGCTCGAGGCGCGGGTCGTCGCCGGGCAGCGGCGAGACGGCCGCGGCGGCGCCGCGGAGCCGGTCGCGGATCTGTCCGAACTCGCGGTCGGCGAGCTCGAGCAGCCCCGCCGCCAGGGTGAAGCGGCGGTCGAACTCGCGGGCGTGCGCCTCCGGCACTGAGCCCTTGTAGCGGATGTCGTGCTCGAACTCCGCCCACGCGTGCTGGAGCACCGTGCGCACCTGCACCTGCACGACCCGGGGCGCGGCCTCGGTGCCCACCGGGGGGCCGACGGCGAGCAGCAGGTGGCGGCTGGCGTAGCCGAAGCGGCCCTCGCTGGCCGTCTCGCGGCCCAGGTCGCGGTCGTCGAGCACGGTGGCGTGGTCGCCGAGCACGTCGGCCACCGCGGCCACGTCGCCGCTGACGTAGGTGACGACCCGGACCCCGACCTGGTCGGTGATGTCGGTCAGCGGCTCGGGGTAGAGCGGGCCGCCGCCCGGGGCCGGGCGGGTGGCCTTCTCGGCGAAGGAGGCGACGGCCTTGGTGCGGCCGGTGACGGAGAGGTAGTTGATGCCGGCCTCGTCGAGCAGGCCCTGCACGAGCGCCACCGCCTCCTGCCCGGCGCGGGTCAGCTCGGGGTGGCGCTCGGCGTAGGAGCGCACCGCGTCGCGGACGACGTCGTCGTGGCTGCGCGAGGCGGCCTCGGCCGCGGGCGCGTCCGCCGGCTGCTCCTTGCTCGGCGTGACGATGGCGCCGGTCTCGGCGTCGCCGTAGACGGTGACCCGGTCGGGGTGCTGGTGGGCGAACCGGGCGACGACCGCGCACACGACCGCGTCGACCTGGTCCTCGACGCGGCGCAGCTCGGACTTGCGGGTGGCGCCCTCGACGGCCGTGCGCAGCACGGTCCACTGGTCGCTGACCGTCACCACCGTCTCGACGAAGGCCATCAGCCGCAGCAGCTCCGAGCGCAGCAGCTCGAGGTCGCGACCGGGCTTGGCCTTGTACTTCAGGACCTTGTCGAGGCCGAAGAGCACGATCGTCGCGGCGTGCGGGTAGACCTCGATGGCGCGCCGGCGGCGGCCCGAGCGTGGGTCGAGGTCGAGCTTGAGCAGCTTGGCCACCCGGGCGCCGCGCGTCCTGCCGCCGGCGAACTCCGGCTTGCCGGTGTTGCTGGGGTGGCAGCCCGCGTCGTGGCGGCGGAAGTCGGCCCCCAGCTGCTGCTCGGCCGGGCGCGAGCCGGTGGGGTTGACCACGACCAGGGGCGCGTCGATGCCGACGACGCAGGGGCCCTCGACGTACGGCGCGATGCCGGCGACCACCTCGTCGTCGGTCTGCACCGTGTCGAGGTGGAGCAGCCGGGCGTCGCCGTCGAGGACCGCGATGCCCGTGGGCTTCTTCTCCCCCCAGGCGAGGTCGATCCCGACGAAGTGCACGAGCCCCACCGTAGGGGCAGCCGGGGACAGCGGGGGTGGGGCGCCGGGTCGAGCGTCGCGTCGCGCGTCCGGGTCGAGCGTCTGGGTCAAGCACCCGCGACGGACGGTCAACCGTGCGGCCGCGCGCCGACCGAGGCTGGGACCGTGACCACGACCTCCGACCTGCCGACCGGCTCGACCAGCGAGCCGCCCGCCCAGCCGACCATCCGGCCGACCACCCCGCCCGGCTCCCCCGCGGGCCTCGCCGCCCTGGTGGCCGGGATCGCCCTGCTCGTCTCGAGCGAGTTCCTGCCCGCGGGCGTGCTGCCCGCGCTGGCCGCCGACGTGGGCGTCAGCGAGGGCACGGCCGGCCTCGCGGTCGCGGCCACGGCGATCGCCGGCGCCCTCACCGCCCCGACCATCGCGATCCTGCTGCCGCGCGCCGACCGGCGCACCGTGCTCGTCGCGCTGCTGCTCGCGGCCGCGGTGGCCAACCTCGCGGTGGCGCTGTCCCCCAGCTTCGGGCTGCTGCTGGTCGGCCGGGTGCTCCTGGGCCTGGCGCTGGCCGGCTACTGGGCCTTCGCGTTCGGCGCCGGGACGACCGCGCTGCCCGGACGCGACCACGTCGTCGCCACCTCGCTGGCCCTCGGTGTCACCGTGGCCACCATCGTCGGCGTCCCGCTCGGCTCGCTGCTCGGTGACGCGGTCGGGTGGCGCCCGGTGTTCGGCATCGCCGCCGGCCTCGCCGTGCTGTCCGCGCTCGCCGTGGCCCGCACGATGCCGCCGGTGCCCGCCCGTCCGGGCGCGGGCCTGGCCATGCTGCGCCGGGCCCTGGCCAACCGGCACCTCATGGCCGGCATCGGTGCGGTCGGCCTGGTCGCGTTCGGCAACTTCGCCGCCTACCCCTTCATCCGGCTCGCGATCGACGACGTCGCGCCCGACGCGGCCACGCTCCTGCTCGTCCTGTGGGGCCTCGGCGGCCTGGCCGGCAACCTCCTCGCCGGACGGTGGGCCACCCACCTGCGCGTCGTCGTCACGGTGGCGCCGCTGCTGCTGGCCGCGGCCCTGGTGCTGACGTCGCAGGCGACCTCGGTGGCGGTGCTCGCGGTCGGGGTCACCCTGTGGGGACTGGCCTTCAACGCGGTGCCGGTGGCCACCCAGCTGTGGGTGACCCGGGTCGAGCCCGACCACGCCGAGTCGGCCGTGGCCCTGCAGGTGACGGCGTTCCAGGTCGCCATCACCCTGGGCGCGGTCTCAGGAGGCCTGCTGGTCGACGCGCACGGCGTCGTGGCGGCGCTGGGCCTCGGGTCCGCGCTGGCCGTGACCGGCGGCCTCGCCTTCGCGGGCCTGCGGGCGTCGCGGGCCTGAGGCGCGCCCGGCGTCCCGCCAGGCCTGCGGCGGGACGCCGTGGTGGGCGGCGAAGGCGCGGCTGAACGCCGCCGCGGAGCCGTAGCCCACGAGGTGCGCCACCCGGTCGGCGCGCGCCCCGCCGCGCAGCAGCACCCGCGCCTCGCGCATCCGGGCCTCGCGCAGCACCTCGGCCGGCGTGCGCCGCAGCTCGCGCCGGAACCGCTCGGCCAGGGCCGAGCGGGACAGGTGCACCAGGTCCGCCATCCGCTCCACGGTCCAGGCCTCCCCGGGCCGCTCGCCCACCGCGGCGACGACGGCGGCGACCACCGGGTCGGTGCGGGGCTCGTCCGGGACCGTGCGGCCCGACTCCTCCAGCCAGGTGGTGGTCATCGCGGCGCCGACCAGGTCGGCGTAGCCGTCGGTCAGCAGCGACGACCGGCACCCGGTCACCACCGGGCACAGCGTCACCAGGGCGGCGACCCCGTCGTGGTGGGCGGCGAACCCCTCGGCGACGAGCACGGCCGGCAGCGGGTGGGCCAGGTGTTCCGGGGCCAGGTCGCTGGTGGCGAGCCGGGTCGTGGTGCAGGTGGTCAGGACGGCCGCCTGGCCGGGCGCGACGAGCACGGCGTCGCCCGCGCGCAGCCGCCGCTCGACGCCGCCGCCGGCGAGGTGGCCGGTCCCCGCGACGACGAGGAGCCAGCGCGGGCCGTGGGCGTCGTACGTCGCGCCGGGCGGGAGGTCCTCGGTGCGGGCGGAGGTCATCCGCCACCGCGCTCGTGCGTCGCTCATGCGGGGGCAGCGCCCCCGGCGGCGCGGTTTGTTCCCGGCCTCAGGCGCGCCGGGCCGCGTGGGCCACGGCCAGGGCGGCGCCGAGGCGGGCGTTGTGCCGGACCAGGGCGATGTTGGTGGCCAGGCTGCGGCCCCCGGTGAGCTCGACGATGCGGCCGAGGAGGTAGGGCGTGACGTCCTGGCCGGTGGTGCCGCGGGCGTCGAGGTCGGCCAGGGCCTGGCGGATCACGCCGTCGATCTCGGCCGCCGGGACCTCGTCGGCCTCGGGCACGGGGTTGGCGACGACGATGCCGCTGGCCAGGCCGAGCGACCGGGCCGCGGCCATGGTGGCCGCGAGCTCCTCGACGGTGTCGGTGCGGCGCGGGGCGGCGTACCCGCTGCTGCGGGAGTAGAAGGCCGGGAACTCGTCGCTGCCGTGCACCAGCACCGGCACCCCGTTGGTCTCGAGCACCTCCAGGGTCAGGCCGATGTCGAGGATGCTCTTGACCCCGGCGCAGACCACGGTGACCGGGGTGACGGCCAGCTCGGTCAGGTCGGCGCTGACGTCGAGGGTGCGCTCGGCGCCGCGGTGCACGCCCCCGAGGCCGCCGGTGACGAAGACGTCGATGCCGGCCAGCGCGGCCAGCCGCATGGTCGCCGCGACGGTGGTCGCGCCGTGGGCGTCGCGGGCCAGCAGCAGCGGCAGGTCGCGGACGCTGGCCTTGCTGACGCCCGGGTCGGAGGCCAGCAGGTCGAGGTCGGCCTCGTCGAGCCCGGCCCGCGGGACGCCGCCGAGCACCGCGATCGTCGCGGGCGTCGCGCCGTGCTCGCGCACGATGCCCTCGACCTCGGTCGCCATGGCGACGTTGTCGGGGTAGGGCATGCCGTGGCTGATGATCGTGCTCTCCAGCGCGACCACCGGGCGGCCCTCGGCCAGGGCGTCGGCGACCTCCTCCGACAGGCGCACGGGGTGGGCCGCGGAGGCCGCGACGGCGTGGGGCAGGGTCACAGGAGGCTCCGGACGAGGTCGTCGGTCAGGTCGGGTCGCACCGTGTGCTCGCTGGCCACGGTGAGGGCGGCCGCCGCGTGCGCGTACGCCGCGGCCCGGGTCGGCTCGTCGCCGCCCAGCCAGGCGTGCACGAAGGCGCCCAGCATGGCGTCGCCGGCGCCGGTCACGTCGACCACGGCACCACCGGGCACCGGCCGCGAGGACAGCTCGACGGCGCCGTCGGGCCCGGTGAGCACCGAGCCGGCCGGGCCGCGGCGCTCCCAGAGCAGGTCGGCCACGACGGGGCCGAGGGCGGCCAGCTCGGCCGCGCCGGCCGAGACGAGGAAGAGGCGTCGGTCGGCCGCGGCGACCACGTCCCGCAGCCGCTGGGCCTTGGGCACGCTCACCGGGTCGAGGGCGACCGGGCCCGTGGCCAGCTCGAGCGCCCGGGCGACGGTCGCGGGCGGCAGGTTGCCGTCGAGCACGACGAGCGCGGCCCGGGCCAGGGTCGTCGCGGGCAGGTCGCCCGGCTGCAGGTCGCAGTCGTCCATGTCGGAGACGCCGCCGACGAGCTCGCCGTGGTCGTCGAGCAGGGCGACGTAGGCACCCGTGCGGCCCTCGACCTGGCGCACGTGGGTCAGGTCGACGCCCGCGTCGGCGCTGGCCTCGACGACCAGGTCGCCGTGGGCGTCGCCCGCGACCGCGCTGACCAGGCTGGTCGGCGTACCGAGGCGGGCCAGCACCTCGGCGACGTTGCGGCCGACGCCGCCCGCGGTGACGGTGACCCGGCCGGGGTTGCTGGTCGCGGGCTCCGGTGCCCGTCCGGGCCGGGCGACGACGTCGACGTTGGCGCCGCCCACGACCACGACCCGTCCCCCCGCCACCCCCGGATCCTCGCACCCGGCGCGCGGAGCGATGAGTCCGGATGTCGGTGGCGGTCCCTACGGTGTCGCTGCCACCATCGCAGGCGTCGCGCGTCAGCCGCGCGACCCCCGCTCGACCCCCGCACGAAGGAGCCGCATGACCGCGATGATCCAGGCCCAGGGCCTGGTGAAGAGGTACAAGGAGGTCACGGCGCTCGCCGGCCTCGACCTGGAGGTGCCCGAGGGCACCGTGCTGGCCCTGCTGGGCCCCAACGGCGCCGGCAAGACCACCGCCGTGCGCTGCCTGACCACCCTGCTGCGGCCCGACGAGGGCAGCGCCGTGGTGGCGGGCGTCGACGTGCTGGCCGACCCCACCGAGGTCCGCCGCCGCATCGGCCTGTCCGGCCAGTACGCCGCGGTCGACGAGCACCTGACCGGGTTCGAGAACCTCACGATGGTCGGGCGGCTCTACGGCATGGGCAAGAAGCAGGCGCGGGAGCGGGCCCGCGAGCTGCTCGAGCGGTTCGCCCTCTCCGACGCCGGCGACCGGCCGTCGAAGACCTACTCCGGCGGCATGCGGCGCCGCCTCGACCTGGCCGGAGCGCTGGTCTCGGCACCCCCGGTGCTGGTGCTCGACGAGCCGACCACCGGCCTCGACGTGCGGGCCCGGCAGCAGATGTGGGACGTCATCCGCGACCTCGTCACCTCCGGCGCCACGCTGCTGCTCACCACGCAGTACCTCGAGGAGGCCGACAAGCTGGCCGACGACATCGTGGTCATCGACCACGGCCGGGCCATCGCCCAGGGCACGGCCGACCAGCTCAAGGCCCAGACCGGCGGCGAGCGGCTCGAGCTCGTGGTCGCCGAGGCCCACGAGGTCGACACCGCCACCCGGCTCTTGGCCGGCGTCGCGATGGGCGAGGTCCAGCGCGACGAGCGCACCCTGACCGCGACCGTCGACGACGGCCAGGCCGCGCTGGCCCGGCTGCTCGCCGACCTGCGCGACCAGCCGGTGACCGTGCTCGAGGTCGGCCTGCGCCGACCGACCCTCGACGACGTGTTCCTGGCCCTCACCGGCCGCGTCGCCGAGGCCGACGACCAGTCCCCCGAGGCACACGAGAAGCAGCAGGAGGTGCCGGCATGAGCGCGACCAAGGCGCTGACCGACGGCTGGGTCGTGGCCCAGCGCAACGTCATCAAGATCAAGCGGGTGCCCGAGGTGCTCGTCTTCGTGCTGATCAGCCCGATCATGTTCGTGCTGCTCTTCGCCTACGTCTTCGCCGGCGCCATCCAGGTGCCCGCGGGCGTGGACTACAAGGAGTTCCTGGTCGCGGGCATCTTCGCCCAGACCGTGGTCTTCGGCGCGACGTTCACCGGCGCCGGCCTCGCCGAGGACATGCAGAAGGGCATCATCGACCGCTTCCGGTCGCTGCCCATGTCGCGCTCGGCGGTGCTGGTCGGCCGCACCACCTCCGACGTCGTCTACAACGTCTGCTCGCTCGTCATCATGGCCCTGACCGGCCTGCTCGTCGGCTGGCGCATCCGCGAGGGCGCGCTCGACGCGCTGCTCGGCTTCGCGCTGCTGCTGGTCTTCGCCTACTCGATCAGCTGGATCATGGCGTGGGTCGGGCTGATCGTGCCGAGCGTCGACGTGGTCAACAACGCCTCGTTCGTGGTGATCTTCCCGCTCACCTTCCTCTCCAACGCCTTCGTGCCGCTGGAGGCCTTCGACGGCGTGCTCAAGACGATCGTGGAGTGGAACCCCGTCTCGTCCCTCACCCAGGCCTCGCGCGAGCTGTTCGGCAACACCGGCGGTCAACCGCCGCCGTCCGAGGCGTTCTCGATGGAGCACCCGGCCGTCTACACGCTGATCTGGTCGGCGCTGTTCGTCGCGGTCTTCGTGCCGTTGTCGGTGCGGCAGTTCAAGCGCACCTCGAAGTAGGCCCGGCCCAGACCCGCGGCCAGGGCGCTCAACCCTGGTCGCGGGCCCAGGTCCAGGCGTACGCCGGGTCCTCGCAGGCCAGGCCGCCCTCGCCGACCTCCAGCGGGGCGAAGGTGTCGACCATGACGGCCGACTCCTCGAAGTGCTCGGCGCCGAGCGAGGCCTCGATGGCCGACGGCTGGGGGCCGTGGGCGTGGCCGCCGGGGTGCAGGGAGATCGAGCCGAGCCCGATGCCCGAGCCCTTGCGGGCCTCGTAGTCCCCGCCGACGTAGAACATGACCTCGTCGGAGTCCACGTTGGAGTGGTAGTAGGGCACCGGCACCGCCAGCGGGTGGTAGTCGACCTTGCGGGGCAGGAAGTTGCAGATGACGAAGCTGCCGCCCTCCAAGACCTGGTGCACCGGCGGCGGCTGGTGCACCTTGCCGGTGATCGGCATGTAGTCCTCGACGTTGAACGTGTAGGGGTAGAGGCACCCGTCCCACCCGACCACGTCGAACGGGTGCGTCGCGTACGTCAGCCGGGTGCCGCCGATGCCGCCCGGCAGCCCGCTCACCCGGTGCTTGACCAGCACCTCCGTCTCCTGGCCGTACGTCGCGTCATCGACGAGGTGCACCTCGTCGGGACCGTGCAGGTCGCGCTCGCAGTACGGCGCGTGCTCGAGCAGCTGGCCGTAGCGCGAGAGGTAGCGCTTGGGCGGCGCCACGTGGCTGTTGGCCTCGATGGCGTAGAGCCGCGACGGCTCCGCCGGCACCCAGCGGTGCGTGGTCGCCCGCGGGACGACGACGTAGTCGCCAGCCCGGTAGGGCACCACGCCGAAGACCGTCTCCACGACGCCGGAGCCGGCCTCGACGTACACGCACTCGTCGCCGACGGCGTTGCGGTAGAGCGGGCTGGGCCCGGCCTCGGCGCCGCCGGTGACGACGTAGGCGATGCGCACGTCGGCGTTGCCGAGCACCACCCGGCGGTCCAGCACGGGGTCGGTGCCGGTCTGCAGCTCGTGCAGCCTGAGGTGCCGCGGCTTGAGCGGGTGGTTGGGCACCCGCACCTGGTCGGGCAGCTCCCAGACCTCCGAGGCGACGACGGCCGAGGGCACGCCGCGGTGGTAGAGCAGCGAGGAGTCCGACGAGAACCCCTCCTCCCCCATCAGCTCCTCGCGGTAGAGGCGGCCCTCGGGGTCGCGGTGCTGGGTGTGCCGCTTCGGCGGCACCTCGCCGAGCCGTCGGTAGTACATGCCTGGCAGGTTAGACCCGTGAGCTTCGAGGGGTTCGTCGACGGATTCGCGCCGCTGCCGGAGTCGCCGCTGGCCGGGATGCTGGCGGTGCCCGACACCGACCTGCCGACGGTGGCCCACGCCGGGCCGGTGCGGGTCGTGGTCACCGGCGGCGCCGGGCAGGTCGCCGGGCCGGTGGCCTGGTGCGCAGAGCACGGCCTCGCCCTCGGGCGGCTCGACGTGACCGTGCGCGACCTGGACGACCCCGCCGGCGCCACCCAGCGGCTGCTGACGGTCACGACCGACCTGCCCGGGGAGACCGAGCTGCACGTGCGGCTGGCCGGTCCCGTCACCCCCGCCTGGCTCCGGGCCCTCGACCTGCTGGCCGAGGTCGAGGCCGTCGTCGCCCTGCCGCTCGACGGCACCGCGGTCGAGGAGCGGGTCGACGCCGCGCTCGACCGCGAGCTGCCCGTCTCGCTCGTCGGCGGCTCGACCGACGCGGCCGTCGACGGACTGACGACGACGGCCCGGCTGTGGGGCGACGCCGACGACCTCGCGGCCGGGCGCCGCTGGTGCCGGGCCTGGCTGGCCGACGACGCCGCCGCCGCGGTGACCCAGCTGGAGACCCGGTCGTGAGCGGCACGACCGGGTTCGGCATCGAGCACCTGCCGTACGGCGTGTTCTCGGTCGCGGGCGGGCTCCGCCGGGTCGGGGTGCGGCTGGCCGACGGCGTGCTCGACCTGGCCGAGCTCACCGACCGGCCGGAGATGGCCGCGTCGTCGCTCAACCCGCTGCTGGCGCTCGGGCCGCAGGTCTGGCGCGAGCTGCGCGAGCAGGTGGTGGCGCTGGCCGAGTCAGGAGCACCGACCTTGCCGCTGGCCGACGTCGTGCTGCACCTCCCGGTCGAGGTGGCCGACTACGTCGACTTCTACGCCTCCGAGCACCACGCGACCCGGGTCGGCGAGGTCTTCCGCCCCGACGCCCCGGCCCTCCCGCGGGCCTGGAAGCACCTGCCGATCGGCTACCACGGCCGCGCGGGCACGGTGGTCGTCTCGGGCACCCCGGTCGTGCGGCCCTCCGGTGTGCGCGGCCCCGGCGACGTCGGCCCGTCGCAGCGCCTCGACCTCGAGGCCGAGCTCGGGTACGTCGTCGGCGTCCCCTCGCCGCAGGGCACCCCGGTCGCGGCCGAGTCCTTCGCCGACCACGTCTTCGGGGTCGTCGGCCTCAACGACTGGTCGGCCCGCGACCTGCAGGCCTTCGAGACGGTGCCGCTCGGCCCGTTCCTCGGCAAGTCGTTCGCCACGTCGGTCAGCGCGTGGGTCACCCCGCTCGCCGCCCTCGACGCCGCCTGGTGCGACCTGCCCAGCCAGGACCCCCGCCCCGCCGACCACCTCGCGCCCGACGGGGCCCGGGGGCTCGACCTCACCGTCGAGGTCGAGGTGGCCGGGCAGGTCGTGGCCACGGCGCCCCACGCCTCGACGTACTGGGGGCCTGCCCAGATGCTCGCCCACCTGACCTCCAACGGTGCCTCGCTGCGCGTCGGTGACCTCTTCGCGTCGGGCACGATCAGCGGCCCCGGGGACGACGAGCGCGGCTGCCTGCTCGAGCTGACCTGGGGCGGCCGCGACCCGTGGACCGGCGCCGACGGTCGCGAGCGCACCTGGCTCGAGGACGGCGACGAGGTCGTGCTCCGCTACACCGCACCCTCGACCTCGGGCGGCACGATCACGCTCGGCGAGGTGCGCGGCGAGGTGCTGCCCGCCCGCTAGCAGTGGCGAGACGGGACTCCGTCCCTCCTCGACCACCGTCGGGGACCGGAGCACACGGTGGTCGAGGAAGGCGCGCCAGCAGTGGTCTCGAGACGGGACTCCGTCCCTCCTCGACCACCGTCGGGGACCGGGGCACCCGGTGGTCGAGGAAGGCGCGCTAGCGCCTGTCTCGAGACCGCTCGACCGGCGGCCAGGTGCGCAGGGCGGCGTCGAGGGCGTCGAGGGCGCGCTCCCACGAGCCGTCGGGCGGCGGGTCGGAGTGGCCGAACGCGCCCCCCGCCTCCAGCTGCACGAAGCCCCGCAGCACGCTGGCCACCAGCCGCACCGCGTGCACCTGCTCGGCCGGCGCGACGGCGTACGCCCGCAGGACGGCGAGGGCCTGGTCGTGGTGGCGGGCGCCGGCCCGGGCGAGGTCGTCGGTGACGGGCCGGTCGAGGGCGCCGGCGGCGGCCCAGCGGCCGGGGTGCTCGCGGGCGTAGTCCCGGTGCACCTGGGCCAGCGCGGCCAGGGCGTCGCGCCCGGCGAGCCCGGCCAGCGCCCGGTCGGCGCGGTCGGCCAGCTCGTCGAGAGCGAGCGCGGTGAGGGCGGCGTGCAGCTCGTCGGCGCCGGCGACGTGGGCGTAGAGGCTGGGAGGGCGTACGCCGAGCACCCGGGCCACCGCGCTCAGGGTGACCGCGGCCAGGCCGTCGGCGTCGGCGAGGTCGGCGGCGGTCCCCACGATCCGCGCCGGCGTCACGCCGGCCCGGCTCACCGCTGCACCCGCCGCAGGAAGGCGTCGAGGTTGCCGTTCATCCGCTCCACCTTGGCCTCGACCGTCGTGGTCTCGGCGACCAGGCTGATCGCGGGGAGCGGGAGCCAGCCGCGGACGTAGCCCGGGCAGCGCAGGTCGGCGCAGACGTCGAGCCCGACGGTGTTGCCGTCGCGACCGGCCTTCCCGGCGCGCGCGGCCACCATGAGGGCCACGTTGCTGCCGGGGTGGACGGTGCAGCACAGCGAGCACATCCGGGTGCGCCCGCCGCCACCACCGTTGTTGCGCCGCAGCCGTACGCCGACCAGCCGGCCCTCGCGGAGGACGACGAGCGCCGCCTGCTGCGGGGCCCGCGGGTCGGCCCAGCCCAGGAAGTCGAGGTCGGGACCCCAGGGCAGGTCGGCGAGGTCGTCGGGGAGGTTGAGGCGCTGGGCCTCCCCCCGGGTGGCGTTGACGAACGACGCGCGGATCTCGCGCGGGGTGGCCCTGTCCATGCCACCGACGCTAGGGCGACCTACGGGATATAGGCAAATGCTTAACAGCGTGAGGGAGACGACCGCGGGGCCGTGCCCGCGGCCGCGCCGTGCAGGTGCACCGGCAGCGCCTCCACGCCGTACACCGCGGAGAGCTTGCGGAACTCGAGGTCGTCGCGGTCGGCGGTGACGGCCAGGTCGGGGAAGCGGTGGGCCAGGGCGCGCAGCGCGATGCGCAGCTCCATCCGGGCCAGCTCGGCGCCCACGCACCGGTGCATGCCGTGGCCGAAGGCGAGGTGGCGGGTGGGCGCGCGGTGCGGGTCGAAGGCGTCGGGCAGGTCGCCGGCCAGGGCCGGGTCGCGGTTGGCGCCGAGCAGCGAGATGCCGACGGCGTCGCCGGCCTTGATCTGCTGCCCGCCGAGCTCGACGTCGACCGTGGCGAAGCGGAGGAAGGCCAGCTGCACGACGGTGAGGTGGCGCAGCAGCTCCTCGACCACGCGGTCGACGCTCTCGGGGTCGCGGCGGAGCAGGTCCATGGCGTCGGGATCCTCGGCGAGGAGGTAGGCGCCCAGGGCCAGCATCGAGGCCGAGGTCTCGTAGCCGCCGAGGAAGACCCCGTCGGCGATGCCGCCCAGGGTCACGTCGTCGAGCTCGTCGCCGTGCTCGACGAGCAGGGCGCCGATCAGCCCGTCGCCGGGCGCCTCGCGCTGCTCGGCCACCGCGGTGATGAGGAACTCGCGGGTGTGCGCGGCCGCGCCGAACACCCCGACCCCGCCCTGGCTGAGGTCGAACCGCGCGACGCCGAGCTCGAGGAAGCGCTCGCGGTCGGCCACCGGCAGGCCGAGCAGCTCGCAGATCACCTCGAACGGAACCGGGAACGCGAACTCGCGCACCAGGTCGACCTCGGGCCCCGCCGCCTCCATGGCGTCGAGGCGCGCGGCCACGATCCGCTCGATGACCGGCTCGAGCCGGGCGAGCCGACGCATCGTGAACTCCGGCGTGAGGTAGCGGCGCAGTGCGGTGTGCAGCGGCGGGTCGGTCATGCCGAGACCGCCGATCTGCTCCTCGGCGCTGCGCCCCTGCTGGGAGACGAGCTGACCGATGTCGTTGGACCAGGACGTGCTGTCGGCCAGGGCGGCCCGCGCCTCGGCGTACCCGCTGACCAGCCAGACGCCGCGGCCGAACAGCGTGGCCAGCTTGGTCACCGGCTCGGCGGCGCGGACCTCGGCCATCTCCGGCAGCGGGTCGAGGCCGTCGCGCTGGAAGGGCATCGTCACTGCGTCGGGCAGGAACCGCAGCCTGCGCAGGTCGATGCCGTCGCGCATCGACCGCTCGAGCAGTGCCTGCCCGACCCGCCGCTTCACCCGTCCGAGTGCTCCCATGGGATGGATCGTCCCAGAGCCGTGCCCCCGGTGGCATGAGGATGTGCCCTGGGTCTCCCCTGAGTGTCCGGGCTCACCTGGCGGCGCGCCCCCGGGGCAGGGGCCCAGGCCCCACCCCGAGGTCGAGCAGGGTCAGACCGGGACGTTGGCGGGCACGCTGCGGTTGGCGGTGCGGTTCTCGGCGTCGACCATCCAGGCCAGCTGCTCGATGCGCTCGAGGATCGAGTGCAGGATGTCGGCAGAGGTGGGGTCCTCGGCGTCGACCTCGTCGTGCACGCGGCGGGCGGTCGCGGCGACGCCGTACAGGGCGCCGACGACCAGGTCGACGGTCTGGGCGGTGTCGACCTCGCCGGCCGGGAAGGCGGGCAGGCTCGAGCCGTGCGCGACCGTGGCGGCGCGGGCGTCGGGGGTGATGTAGAGGGCGCGCATGCGCTCGGCGATCGTGTCGCTGAAGGTGCGGGCGTCGTCGACGACCTCGTCGAGCTGCAGGTGCAGGTCGCGGAAGTTCTTGCCGACGACGTTCCAGTGGGCCTGCTTGCCCTGGATGTGCAGGTCGGTGAGGTCGACGAGCACCTGCTGCAGGTGGGCGGCCAGCTGCTCGGACGCCCGGAACGCCGGGTGCGCGCTGTGGGTGGTCTGGTGGCGGTCGATCGTCTCGGTCATGAGGACGACTGTGCCAGGTTTTCTGGAGTGGTTCCAGAAAGGGAAGGCTGCCCTCAGGCCGCGGCGACCCGCCTAGCCCGCCCCGAGCTGGCTCAGCTCCAGCGGCACCGACGACCGCGCCCCGAGGTCGGGCACCGAGGGCCGGGCGCCGTCGCGGACCAGCAGGTCGCCGATCGCGGCGATCATCGCGCCGTTGTCGGTGCACAGGCGCAGCGGCGGCACGCGCAGCTCGATGCCGGCCTCGGCGCACCGCTCCTCGGCCAGCGACCGGACGCGGGAGTTGGCCGCCACGCCGCCGACGATGACGAGGGTGTCGACGCCCTCCTGGCGGCAGGCCCGGATCGCCTTGGTCACGACGGTGTCGGCCACGCACTCCTGGAACGACGCCGCGACGTCGGCCACCGAGACGCCCGGGTCCTGCGGGCCAGCGACGTAGCGGGCCACCGCGCTCTTCAACCCGGAGAACGAGAACCCCAAGGCCGGGTCGCGCTGCCCCATCAGGGGCCGGGTGAACCGGATCGCGGCCGGGTCGCCCTCGCGCGCGACCCGGTCGATGGACGGGCCGCCGGGGTAGGGCAGGCCGAGCAGCCGGGCGACCTTGTCGAAGGCCTCCCCGGCCGCGTCGTCGAGGGTGTCGGAGAGGTGCACGATCGGGGTGCGCACCAGGTCGTCGACCGCGAGGAGGCTGGTGTGGCCGCCGCTGACGATCAGCACGATGCTCCGGTCGGGCAGCGGGCCGTGCACCAGCGTGTCGGCCGCCGCGTGCCCGGCGAGGTGGTGGACGCCGTACAGCGGGACGCCGAGGGCGAGGGCGGTCGCCTTGGCCGCGGCGACCCCGACGTGCAGTGCGGTGGCGAGCCCGGGACCGGCGGTCACGGCGACCGCGCCGACCTCGTGCCAGGCCAGGCCGGCGTCGTCGAGGGCGGCCTGCATCGTCGGCACCATCGCCTGCACGTGGGCGCGGGCGGCGATCTCGGGCACGACGCCGCCGAAGCGCACGTGCTCGTCGATGCTCGAGGCCAGCGCGTCGCCGAGCAGCACGCCGTCCTTGACGAAGCCGACGCCGGTCTCGTCGCAGGAGGTCTCGATGCCCATCACGACGGTCATGGCCCCGATCCTCTCAAGAGCCCCCGAACAGCGTGGCCAGCAGCCGCTCGCAGCGGGCGGTCATCTCCTCGGGCGTGGTGCCGGGGTGGTCGAGCCACCAGCCGACCAGGGTGCGGAAGGCGTTCTCCCAGACCGCGCGCAGGGCGGAGAGGTCGTCGGGGTCGTCGTTGCCGACCAGCTCGAGCAGGTCGCGGACGCCGTCGGTGCCGAGGACCACGAGCCGCTCCTCGTGCTCGGCCAGCACCTCGGCGACCTCGCCGGTGCGCGGCGCGCTGGGGTCGAAGACCAGCCGCCACAACCAGGGCTGGGGCTCGAGCACCCGGAACATCCCGTCGAGGGTCAGCACCGCCCGCTCGATCCCGACCGCGCCCAGCGCGGCCGTGCGCTCGATCTCGGCGACGAGCACGGCGGCCGCCTCGCGCAGGGCGACGACGTACAGGCCGTCCTTGGAGCCGAAGTACTGGTAGATCAGCGGCTTGGAGATGCCGGCGGCCAGCGCGACGTCGGCGACCGAGGTGCCGGCGTACCCCTGCTCGCCGAAGCGGCGGCAGGCGACCGCGACGATCTGGGCCTCGCGGTCCAGGCGCGGGACGCCCTTGGTCCCGGTCCGCACCCTGCCCTCCACCTGCACGCGCACACCCTAGGGCGGATCGGCGCGATCTCTTGCGCTGCGAACTGATCCGTGGGTAAGTTACTCCGAAGTCATATCAAGGGAGGCCGCCGTGCACGACCTGCTCGACCCGCTCGGGAACCCGGTCACCTACGCCCTGCCGTTCTTCGCGCTCACGATCCTGCTCGAGCTGGCCGCGCTGCGGTGGCTCGACCACGACGAGGAGGACGGTCGCCCGCTCACCGGCTACGAGCGCCGCGACACCCAGGCCTCCCTGGCCATGGGCGCGATCTCGCTGGTCTTCAGCCTGGCGCTCAAGGTGGGGTCGTTCGTCGTCTACACCGTCGTCTTCGCCCACCTCGCGCCCTGGACGCTCCCGACCGGCACGTGGTGGTACTGGGTGCTGCTCGTGGTCGTCATCGACCTGTCGTTCTACTGCTCGCACCGCTTCGTGCACCGCGTCAACATCGGCTGGGCCGCGCACCAGGCCCACCACTCCAGCGAGCACATGAACTTCGCCACCGCGCTGCGCCAGAAGTGGAACCCGTGGTTCGAGTTCTTCTTCTGGCTGCCGCTGCCCTTCCTGGGCTTCGCGCCGTGGACCATCTACGTCGCCTTCGGCGTCAACCTGGTCTTCCAGTTCTTCGTGCACACCGAGCTGGTCGGCAAGCTGCCCCGGCCGATCGAGCTCGTCCTCAACACGCCGTCGCACCACCGCGTCCACCACGGCTCCGACCCGGAGTACCTCGATGCGAACTTCGGCGGGATGCTCATCGTCTGGGACCGGGTGTTCGGCACGTTCGTCGAGGAGCGGCAGCGGCCGACGTACGGCCTGACCAAGCCGGTCGAGACCTACAACATCTTCGCGCTCCAGTACGGCGACTACGCGGCGATCTGGCGCGACGTCCGCTCCGCGACCTGCTGGCGGCACCGGCTCGGCCACCTCCTCGGACCGCCCGGGTGGCGGCCCGACCGGCCGGGCGAGGAGCTCGAGCGGGTCGGCTGACGTGGTCGGCTGACGTCGACGGGGGGTGGTCGCTCCCCGGGGCCGCTGGCAGGGTCGGGCGCATGATCCTCATCGTGGTGAAGTGGAAGATCAAACCCGAGCACGCCGACGCCTGGCCCGAGCTCTCGCGGGAGTTCACCGAGGCCACCCGCGCCGAGCCCGGCAACAGGTTCTTCGACTGGTCGCGCAGCCTCGACGACCCGACCGAATACGTCCTCATCGAGGCGTTCGAGGACGGCACCGCCGAGGCCCACGTGACCTCCGAGCACTTCAAGAAGGCCCAGGCCGAGCTCCCGCAGTACGTCGTGGAGACCCCGCAGATCCGCAACTGGCAGGACCAGCCGGAGGAGTGGGACCGCCTCGGGGAGTTCGAGGTCTGACCCGGCCGGGCCGGGGCCCGCTCACAGCGAGCGGACGAACCTCAGCACCTCGCGTCGTACGGCGGGGGCCTGGCGCTCCAGCGGGAGCGCCGAGCCCGCGCCGGCGACCGTGCGCCGCACGACCCGGTCGTCGGAGGCCACCGCGGCGGCGGCCCGGTTGCGGCCGTCGCGCGAGCCGGTGAGCACCAGGGCCGGGGCGTGCAGGCGGGCCGAGCCGGCCTCGAGGACCGTCTGGGCCAGGCTGGCCACGTCGCCGCAGGGCGTCGGGTTGCGGCGGGCGGCGGCGGCGCGCTGCACCGCCGCCGGCGCCGAGGCGAACAGCAGCCGGCGGAACTCCGCCGCCGAGGCGCCGTACGCCGCCGAGCCGGCGCCGCCCAGGCAGGTCAGCGACTGCTGCTGGAGCACGCGGAGCGCGGCGGTGGTCGGGCTCGTCGAGGTGGGCGACATCAGCACGACGCCGTCGACGTCGCGGTAGCGCGCCGCCTCGAGCTGGGTGATGGTCGCGCCGGTGCCGTGGCCGTGGGTGACGACGTGCGCGGCGTTCTGGGTGTTCTCGCGCGGGCGGCCCGGCTTGGCGTAGGTGCCGGCGTACAAGTGCTGGACGACCTGGTGCAGCACCTCCGCCTGCGCGGCCAGGCAGGTGGCGCGGCCGGGCAGCGGGCTGCGGTCGTAGCCGAGCCGGTCGAGCACGACCGACGTCTCGCCCTGGCGGGCCAGCTGGCCGGCGTAGTCGTAGGTGGGGGTGCCGCGCAGGTTCCAGAACCACCCTCCGGTGCCGGCGTCGTGGACCAGCAGGTGGAAGGTCTCGACGCCGCCGCGGCCGACGACGACGTGGCGCGGGCCGACGATCGTGGCGCGCACCCGGTGCTCGCGGCGGTCGGGCTGCAGCGGGCAGCCGAGCGAGGTCAGGGTGCCGGAGGTGGTGTTGTCGACCTCGAAGACGACCTCGCGGCTGACGACCTGGCGGTCGCGGGCCCGGTCGCGGACGCGGTCGGCGGCGGTGGCCGGCCCGGCCCCGAGGGCCAGCGGCAGGGTGACCAGGACGAGCAGGACCGCCACGACGGCGGGGAGGACGGGGCGGCGCATGGTCCGACGGTAGGACGACCCGACCACTTCCGTACATTCTGTACGTATGTGAGCCTGGACACCCGTGCCGGGGTCCCGCAGGGTGTCCCGGTGACCGCCGGACCCGTGCTGCGCCCGGCCACGCCGGCCGACCTCGCCCACCTCGCGGTCCTGCTGCACGACGCCTGGCACGACGCGCACCGCGACCACCTGCCGCCTGCGCTGCTCGCCGCGCGTGGCCCGGCGTACGTCGAGGGCTGGGTGCGCGAGCTGCTGCCCGGGACCGTGGTGGCCGAGCGGGCCGGCGCGCTCCTCGGCCTCGTCGCCGTGCGCGACGACGAGGTGCACCAGCTCATGGTCGCCGCGCCCGCGCGCGGCACCGGCGTCGCCGACACGCTGCTCGCGGCCGCCGAGGACCGGATCGCCGCCGCCGGCCACGCCACGGCCTGGCTCACCGTCCTGGCCCCCAACGACCGCGCCCGCCGCTTCTACGCCCGCCGCGGCTGGCTCGACCGCGGCCCCGAGCAGGTCGCCGCCGTCGTCCCCGGCTCCGCCCCCGCCCTCCTCGCCGTCCACCGCTACGAGAAGTCGCTGGGCCGGGGATAGTGCGTCACCCCATCAACGTGGCGTGACCCGCCCGAGGTTGACGGGGTGACGCAGTATCCGGGCTGACCGGCCCGCCCCCTCAGGTGACGGCGCGGAGCACGGCCGTGACGACCACGGCCACGGTGGCGGCCGCGACGAGGGGGACGCGGAGGACGAGCAGCAGGGTGGCCACGGCGACGCCGACGGTGTCGGCGCCGACGGTCAATCGCGGGCCGTCGGAGAGCACCGCGGTGACCACGAGCGCGGCCAGCAGGGCCGGGGCCATGGCGCCGATGACGCCGCCCGCCCAACGGGGGAGCTCGCGACCGCCGACGAGCGCGGGACCGACGGCCTTGGTCAGGGCGGTGATGGCGACCAGGGCGGCGATGAGCAGCCAGACCTGGCCCTCGCTGAGCCTCATCCGCCCTCCCCCGCCCGGTCGTCCGTGCGCCGGGCTCCGCCGGGGTCGACGCCGAGGCCGACGAGCGCGGCCGCCGCGGCGGCGAGCACGGGGACGCCGGCGGGCGCGACCGGCACCAGGGCCAGCGCCACGACCGCGCCCAGCGCGGCGGCGACCCGGGCGCGGGGCCGGCGCAGCTCGGCCAGCAGGATGCCGACGAAGAACGTCGGGAAGAGCGCGTCGAGGCCGTAGCGCTCGACGTCGCCGAGGAGGTCGCCCGCGAGCGCGCCGACGACGGTGCCGAGCAGCCAGGCGACGTACTGCGGGGCGGTGGTGCCGAGCATGAGGGCCCGGTCGAAGGTCCCGTCGCCACGGTTGGCCAGGGCCCAGGAGGAGTCGACGACGGCCTGGCCCTCGACGGCGCGGCGAACGGGCCCGCCGGGCAGCGACGGCGCGAGCGCCACGCCCATGGCCAGGAACCGCGAGTGCATGAGGGTCGCGGCCGACAGCGCGGCGGCCGGGCTGCCGCCGCCGGCCAGGATCGACAGGGCCGCGAACTGCGCCGAGCCGGCGAAGACCAGGCCCGAGGTCACGATGGCCTGCAGCACGGTGAACCCGGCCTGCACCGCCAGCACCCCGAACGACAGCGACAGCGCGAAGCTGACGAGGGCGTACGGCACCCCCAGTCGTACGCCGCGCACCAGCCCCGCCCGGTCGAGCGGCGGGTGGTCGGCGGGCACCTGCCGAGCCTAGGGGCCGGTTCGGACGCGCCGCGGGCGGGCACAGGTCGGGGATGACCACGCTGACGACCGCCACCACGACCGCCACCAGGGCCGTCACCACCACGGCCCTGCGCACCCGGCTGTCCGCCCTGGCCCTCACCTCCTGCCTGGCCCTCTCCGGCTGCGGGGCGATCCTGGGAGAGGGCGACGACGACGGAGGCGGTGGCGGCGGCGGCGGGACGGCCGGCAGCACCGCACCGGAGCCCAGCGCGAGCACCAGCGCGACCGAGCAGGAGCCCGAGCAGGAGCCCGACGACCGCGCGCCTGCCGAGGTGCTCGAGGCGGCCGCCGACGCGACAGTGGCGACCCGGCGCTTCACCATCGCGTCCTCGGCCGAGCTGGAGATCGCCACCCAGGAGCTGCGGTTCAGCACCGACGGCCGCATCGACTACGACGTGCCGGTCTCCGAGACCACCATCGCGGTCGACCAGGACGGCGCGACCCAGGAGGTGACGATCCTCTCCGACGGCGAGTCGCTGTGGGTCGCGGCCGAGGGCACCGGCGTGCCCGCCTTCCCCGACGGCGCGACCTACCTCGAGGGCGACGCGACCCAGCTGGCCGAGGACGAGACCTTCACCCCCGAGGACCTCCTCGGCGTCGTCTACGTGACCCGCAGCGGCGCCGAGGCCACCGAGGAGGGCACGGAGGAGGTCGACGGCGTCGAGACCCGCAGGTACGCCTGGACCACCACCTACGCCGAGGCCGAGACGGCCGCGGGCGAGGACGCCGAGGCGTTCCGCACGGCCTTCGCCCTGACCGGGGAGGGCGCGCGCTCCGACCTCGCGGTGGAGGCCTGGGTCGGGCCCGACGACGTGGTGCGCCGGCTGGCCATCGACGTGCAGGCACCCCCCGGCATCCAGCTCGACGGCACCTACGACCTCGAGCTCAGCGACGTCGGCGAGGAGGTCGCGCCGCCCGCGGCGCCCGCCGACGACGAGGTCGCCCGCGGCCCCGAGGCCGAGGCGTTGTTGGAGCAGCTGCTCGCGGGGTAGCGTCCCGCGACCGTGGGCGTGACGGTGGGCAGGCGCGGACGGGTCGTCGACGTCGTCGCGCCGCGGCGCCTCGGCACCCCGTTCCGGTGGCTGCTCGCCTCGTCGTGGACCTCCAACCTCGGCGACGGCATCGCCGTCGCCGCCGGCCCGCTGCTGGTCGCCGCGCAGACCGACTCGGCGTTCCTGGTCTCGATGGCCGCGGCCGCGGTCTGGGCACCCGCCCTGCTCGTCGGCCTGCACGCCGGCGTCGTCACCGACCGGGTCGACCGGCGGCGCATCGTGGTGGCCGTCGACCTGGTGCGGGTGGCCGTCCTGGTGGTGCTGACCGCCTCGATCCTCACCGACACCGTCTCCATCGCCGTGGTGCTGGTCGCGCTGCTCGCCCTGGGCACCGCGGAGACCTTCGCCGACAACGCCTCGGCCGCGCTGCTGCCGATGCTGGTGGCCCGCGACGACCTCGCCGTGGCCAACGCCCGGCTGCAGACCGGGTTCCTCACGGTCAACCAGCTGGCCGGCCCGCCCCTGGGGGCGGCCCTGTTCGCCGCCGGGGCGGCGTGGGCCTTCGGCGCCCAGGCCGTGCTCGTGCTCCTCGGGGCCGTGCTCGTCGCGCGGGTGGCCGCGCCGACCGCGCCGCGCGCCGGACGGTCGGGGCCGACCGGCACCTCGGTGCGCCACGAGATCGCCGAGGGCCTGCGCTGGCTGTGGCACCACGCCGCCGTCCGCACCCTGGCGATCGTCATCCTCGTCTTCAACGTCACCTACGGCGCCGCCTGGTCGGTGCTCGTCCTCTACGCCACCGAGCGGCTCGGCCTCGGCGAGGTCGGCTTCGGCCTGGTCACCACCGTCACCGCCGCCGGCGGGCTGCTGGGCATCGTGTCCTACGGCTGGATCACCCGGCACCTGAGCCTCGGTGACGTGATGCGCGTGGGCCTGGTCATCGAGACCCTCACTCACGCAGCGCTCGCCCTGACGACCTCGGCCTGGGTCGCCCTGCCGGTCTTCTTCGTCTTCGGCGCCCACGCCTTCGTGTGGGGCACCACCTCGACGACCGTGCGGCAGCGGGCGGTGCCGACCGAGCTGCAGGGACGGGTCGGTGCGGCCTACCGGGTCGCGGTCTTCGGCGGGCTCGTGGTGGGCGCGGGCGTCGGCGGCGTGCTCGCCCAGGTGGGCTCGGTGACCACGCCGTTCTGGTTCGCCTTCGCCGGGTCGGCGGTCCTGCTCGTGCTGGTCTGGCCGCAGCTCTCGCACATCGCGCACGCCGACGACACCGGGGAGCCCGCCCCGTAGGGTCGCCCCGTGGTGACGACCGGGCAGGGGGTGCGTCGGATCGCGATGTGGTCCGGCCCGCGCAACCTGTCCACCGCGATGATGCGCAGCTGGGGCAACCGCGCCGACTGCACCGTCGTCGACGAGCCGTTGTACGCCGCCTACCTGACCACCACCGGCCTCGACCACCCCGGCCGCGACGAGGTCATCGCCTCCCAGCCGACCGACTGGCGCGCGGTGTGCGCCGAGCTCACCGCGGGCGCGGTCGGCACCCCGCTGCAGTACCAGAAGCACATGACCCACCACCTGCTGCCGGGCATCGACCGCGGCGCGCTCGGGGGGCTCCAGCACGCGTTCCTGGTGCGCGACCCGGAGCGGGTGCTGACGTCGTACGCCAAGGTGCGCGAGGCGCCCACCCTGGAGGACCTCGGGCTGCCGCAGCAGGTCGAGCTCTTCGAGCGGTACGGCGGCCCGGTGGTCGACGCCGCCGACGTGCTGCGCGACCCGCGGGCCACCCTGGGCGCGCTGTGCGCCGTCCTCGACGTGGCCTTCGACGAGGCGATGCTGACGTGGCCGGCCGGTCCGCGGGAGACCGACGGCGTGTGGGCTCCGCACTGGTACGCCGGCGTCGAGGCCTCCACCGGGTTCGGCGCCGAGTCCCCCGGGGCCGGCGACTCCCTGCCCGACCACCTGCAGCCGCTGCTCGAGCGCTGCCGGCCCTGCTACGACGCGCTCGCGCCGTACCGCCTGCACGCCTGACCCGACCCGAAGGACCCCGTGAAGCAGAGCTACGACCCCCGCAACGACGACCTCGTCTACTCCGTCAACGGCGTGCTGCGCCACCGCGACGAGCCCGGCCTGTCGCCGTTCGACTCGGTGGTGCAGGGCGGCGACGGCGTGTGGGAGGGCCTGCGGCTGCACGACGGCCGCATCTTCGCCCTCGACGAGCACCTGGCCCGGCTGCGCCGCTCGGCGAAGGCCCTGGCCTTCACCGAGATCCCCTCCGACGAGGAGATCACCGACCGGATCAGGGCCACCCTCGCCGCCAACGGGATGCGCGACGACGTGCACGTCCGGCTCACGCTCACCCGCGGGGTCAAGGTCACCAGCGGCATGGACCCGCGGCTCAACCAGTCGGGCCCGACGCTCGTCGTGCTCGCGGAGTTCAAGTCGCCGGTCTACGACGACACCGGCATCACCCTGGCCACCTCGTCCGTGCGCCGCCACCGGCCCGACTCGCTCGACCCCAAGATCCACCACAACAACCTGCTGACCTCGATCCTGGCCAAGGTCGAGGCGACACTCGCGGGCGCCGACGACGCGCTGATGCTCGACGACGCCGGGTTCGTGGCGGAGACCAACGCGACCCACGTCTTCTTCGTCACCGGCGGCGTGCTGCGCACCCCGACCACCCGCGCCTGCCCCGAGGGCATCACCCGCGCCACCGTGCTGCGGCTGTGCGACGACCTCGGCGTCCCGACCGTGGTCGGCGACTTCTCCACCACCCAGCTCCACACCGCCGACGAGGTCTTCGTGACCGGCACGATGGGCGGGCTCGCCCCCGTCGTCGCGGTCGACGGCCGGCGCATCGGCGACGGCGCGCGCGGACCGGTCACCGCCCGGCTCGTCGAGGCGTACGCCGCCCTCACCGCCACCTCCGGCACCGTGGTCGTCGACGGGTGAGCGAGTCCGCCGGCGCGCCGGCCCGGCGCGGCCGGCCCGGCTACGACCAGGAGACCGTGCTGCGGCGCGCCATCGCCCTGTTCAACGAGCGCGGGTACGACGCCACGAGCGTCGCCGACCTGGCCCGCGACCTCGGCATCTCCAAGTCGGCGGTCTTCCACCACGTCTCCAGCAAGGAGGACCTGCTGGCCGCCGCGCTCGACGAGGCCCTCGACGGGCTGAGCGCGGCCATCGACGCCGCGGCCGAGCACGCCGAGGACGACGCCACCGCCTACCAGCGCCTGCGGGCCACGGTGGAGGAGTCGGTGCGGATCCTGGCCGCCCACCTGCCGGCGGTCACCCTGCTGCTGCGGGTGCGCGGCAACAGCCCCGTCGAGCAGGACGCGCTGCGCCGCCGCCGCGTCATCGACGAGAAGCTCGCCGTCCTGGTGCGCGAGGCCGTCGCCGCCGGAGACCTGCGCGCCGACCTCGACCCCGAGGTGATCAGCCGGCTGCTCTTCGGCACGGTCAACTCCCTCGTCGAGTGGTACCGCCCCGGCGGCCCCATCACTCCCGACCGCCTCGCTGCCGCCGTCACCGCGATGACCTTCGACGGCCTCACCTCGACGGTGGCCGAGGTGCGCGGAGCGCCGGCGACGAGCCTCGAGGCCCCCGCAGCCGGCGCACCCGACCCGACCTAGCCCCGCACCCCACCCACGAACGTCGCCGGGGTGGCCGGCAGGTCACGCACCCGGACCCCGGTGGCGTGCCAGGCCGCGTTGGCGATCGCCGCCGCGGTGCCCACGATGCCGATCTCGCCGACGCCCCGGCCGCCGAACGGCGTGGCCAGCAGGTCGCTCTCCTCCAGCCACTCCGCCGAGAGGTCCGGCGGCACGTCGGCGTGGGCGGCGACGTGGTAGGTCGCGAGGTCCTGGGTGACGGTGTGGCCGAAGCGCGGGTCGCGCACGCCGTCCTCGTGCAGCGCGGCCGAGAGCCCCATCACGAGGCCGCCGTGCAGCTGGGAGCGGGCGAGGACCGGGTTGACCACGCGGCCCACGGAGTAGGTGCCGTGCAGCCGGGTGCAGCGCGGCTCGCCGGTCCAGCGGTCGACGCGCACCTCGGCGAAGACCGCGCCGAAGGAGTGCAGCGCGTGGCCCTCGGTGTCGGGGTAGCCCTCGGTGGTCGAGACGGTGTGCAGGCCCGGCGCCGGGTCGGGTCCGTGGTCGGCCCGGAACTGCTGCGCCGCCTGCACGATCGCGGTCCCCCACGACGCGGTGCCGGCCGAGCCGCCGGCCACGGTGGCCATGGGCAGCGAGGTGTCGCCGAGCGCGAGGTCGACCGCCTCGACGTCGACCCCGAGCGCGTCGGCGGCGACCTGCCGGAGCACGGTGCGGGCGCCGGTGCCGATGTCGACGGCGCCGATGCCCACGGCGTACCGGCCGCCGGCGCGCGACTCGATGCGCGCGGCGTTGTCGGGGTTCCACAGGGTCGGGTACGTCGCCGCGGCGACCCCGGTGCCGACCAGCCAGTCGCCGTCGACGGTGGCCCGCGGCTCGGCCGGGCGCCCGGCCCAGCCGAACCGCTCGGCCCCGCGCTGCAGGCACTCGACCAGCCGGCGGTCGTTCCACGGCTTGCCGGTCTCGGGGTCGCGGTCGGGCTCGTTGCGCACCCGGAGGTCCACCGGGTCGACGCCGCAGGCCACCGCGAGCTCGTCCATCGCGACCTCGTGGGCGAACATCCCGGGCATCTCGCCGGGCGCGCGCATCCACGAGGGCACGGCCACGTCGAGCGGGACGACCCGGTGGGTCGTGCGACGGGCGGGCGCGGCGTACATCATCCGGGCCGCCGTGGCGGTCTGCTCGACGAACTCCTTGGCCCGGGAGGTCTGGCTGAGCGCGTCGTGCTCGACGGCCAGGAGCCGGCCGTCGGGCTCGGCCGAGAGCCGGACCCGCGACCGGGTCTGGGTGCGGTAGCCGGTGAGGGAGAAGACCTGCTGCCGGGTGATCGCCAGGCGCACCCAGCGACCCGGCTGCGAGAGCGCGGCCAGCGCGGCCGCGACCTCCGGCGGGTGGGGCAGGCCCTTGCTGCCGAACCCGCCGCCGACGTACGGCGCGCGGACCCGCACCCGCTCCTGGTCGAGCCCGAGCAGGGGGGCGAGCGTGCCGGCGACGGGGTGGACGCCCTGGGTGGAGTCCCACAGGGTCAGCCGCTCGCCGTCCCAGTGCGCGGCCGCCGCGTGCGGCTCCATCGGGTTGTTGTGCTCGTGCGGGGTCGCGTAGGTCTGGTCGACCACGACGGACGCGGCGCCGCGGGCGGCCTCGAGGTCGCCGTCGGCCCAGTCGGTCTCGTGGCCGGCGTTGGCCTGCTCGGGGGCGTAGGCCTCCCCGGCGTCGACGCCCTCGTCGAGGTCGGCGACGTGCGCCTCCTCCGCGACGTGCACCCGCACCAGCCGGGCGCCCTCGCGGGCCGCCTCGGAGGTCTCGGCCAGCACGAGCGCGACGACCTGGCCGCGGAAGTGGACGCGGTCGTCCTGGAGGATCGCCAGCTCGGCGTCGCCGGTCTCGGTCAGCCGCGGCGCCGTCTCGTGGTCGAGGACGGCGACGACGCCGGCGTGGGCCAGCGCCTCGGCCGCGTCGACGCGGACGACGCGGCCGCGCGCCACGGGCGCACCCACGACCCAGGCGGTGAGCGGGTCGGTCACGCCCTCGTCGGAGCCGTGCTCGACGGCGTACAGCGCGTGGCCGGTGACCTTGAGCGGCCCGTCGACGCGGGCGTGGCCGGCGCCGACGGCGCGGGGGGTGATCGGCTCGGCGGTGCTCATCGGCCGGCCTCCTCGACCTGGGGCCCGGGGGCGGCGAGCCGGGTCAGCGCGCGGGCGGTGACGCCGGCGAGCATGGCCGGCTTGCCCGCGGTGCCGGTCGTGGTGGTGGCGTCGCGGAGCTCCTCGGCGACCACGTCGCGCACCCGCTCCTCCTCGAGCGGCTCGCCGCGCAGGGCGTCCTCGACCACGCGGGCCCGCCACGGCTTGTGGGCGACCCCGCCCCAGGCGACCCGCACGTCGCTGACCGTGCCGTCGTCGGCCAGCTCGAGGCCCGCCGCGACCGAGACCAGCGCGAACGCGTACGACGCCCGCTCGCGCACCTTCTCGTACGTCGACCGGCGGGCCACCGGCGAGCGGCGCAGCTCGACGGCGGTGACGAGCTCGCCGTGGGCCAGCGTCGTGTCGTGCTCGGGGTGGTGGCCGGGGAGGCGGTGCAGCTCGTCGTAGGGCAGCCGGCGCTCGCCGTCAGGCCCGAGCACCACGACCTCGGCGTCGAGGACGGCCAGGCCCACGGCCAGGTCGGAGGGGTGCACGGTCACGCAGGCCTCGCTGGCCCCGAGCACGGCGTTGTAGCGGTCGTGGCCACCGACGGCCGAGCACCCGGACCCGGGCTCGCGCTTGTTGCAGGGCGTGCTCGCGTCCTGGAAGTAGACGCAGCGGGTGCGCTGGAGCAGGTTGCCGGCGGTCGTGGCCTGGTTGCGGATCTGCCCGGACGCGCCGGCCAGCAGCGAGCGGGCCAGCACCGGGAAGTCCCGGCGGACCACCGGGTGGGCGGCCAGGTCGCTGTTGCGCACCCCGGCCCCGACCCGCAGCCCGTCGGCGGTCCCCTCGACCTCGGCCAGCGCGAGCCGGCTCACGTCGACGAGCGTGCCGGGTGTGGCGATGCCGAGCTTGAGGTGGTCGACGAGGTTGGTCCCGCCGCCGAGGAACCGCGCCTGCGGGTCGCCTGCCACCGCCGCGACCGCCTCGTCGGGGCTGGTCGCGCGGACGTAGGCCAGCTCCCTCATGCCCGCTCCTCCGCCCGGGCCGCGCCTGCCGCCTGCTGGACCGCGGCCAGGATGCCGGCGTACGCCCCGCAGCGGCAGAGGTTGCCGCTCATCCGCTCCCGGACCTCGGCGTCGGTGAGCTCGGGGTCGGCCTCGAGGTCGTCGGTGGCGTGGCTGGGGTGGCCCTGCGCGGCCTCCGCGAGCATGCCCACGGCCGAGCAGACCTGCCCGGGCGTGCAGTAGCCGCACTGGTAGCCGTCGTGGTCGAGGAACGCCTGCTGCACCGGGTGCAGCGCGTCGGGCGACCCGAGACCCGCGGCCGTGACGACCTCCGCGCCGTCCTGGGCCACGGCGAGCGTGAGGCACGACAGGCTGCGGCGCCCGTCGAGCAGCACGGTGCACGACCCGCACTGCCCGTGGTCGCACCCCTTCTTCGGCGAGGTGACCTCGAGGCGCTCGCGCAGCGCGTCGAGGAGCGTGGTCCTGGTGTCGACGTCGAGGTGGCGCTCGGCGCCGTCGACGGTGAGCCGTAGGGCGGTCATGGGGCCTACCCTGCGCGTCCGTCGGCGCGGCGCGTCACCACCCTGCAGGCGTACCCTGCGGAGGGGCCGCCCCTCGGTCACCCCATGGTCCTGCGCTGCGGGCCGTGGGCGAGACCGTCCGGACCTCCGGCATCGTCGAGGTCCAGCCCGCCACGAGGTCGTCCGAGGGGACGGGTCAGTGCGCCATGTCGACGAAGCGTGAGTAGTGGCCCTGGAAGGCCACGGTGATGTCGCGGGTGGCGCCGTTGCGGTGCTTGGCCACGATCAGGTCGGCCTCGCCGGGGCGGGTCGACTCCTTCTCGTAGACGTCGTCGCGGTGGAGCAGGATCACCATGTCGGCGTCCTGCTCGATCGAGCCCGACTCGCGCAGGTCGCTCATCATCGGGCGCTTGTCGCCGCGCTGCTCGGGGCCACGGTTGAGCTGGGAGAGAGCGATGATCGGCAGCTCGAGCTCCTTGGCCAGCAGCTTGATCTGCCGGGAGAACTCCGAGACCTCGAGCTGGCGGGACTCGACCTTGCGGCCGGAGGTCATCAGCTGGAGGTAGTCGATGACGATGAGCTTGAGGTCGTGGCGCTGCTTGAGCCGGCGCGCCTTGGCCCGGATCTCCATCATCGTCATGTTGGGGCTGTCGTCGATGAACATCGGCGCGGAGGAGACCTTGCCCATGTGGCGGGCCAGCTTGTCCCAGTCCTCCTCGCGCATGTTGCCGTTGCGGATGTGGTTGAGCGGGATCTTGGCCTCGGCCGAGAGCAGGCGCATCGTGATCTCCGAGCGCGTCATCTCCAGGCTGAAGAACGCGCTGGTGAGGTTGTGCGAGATCGACGCGGCGCGGCAGAAGTCGAGGGCCAGCGTCGACTTCCCCATGGCGGGACGGGCCGCGACGATGATCATCTGGCCGGAGTGGAGGCCGTTGGTCAGCTCGTCGAGGTCGGCGAAGCCGGTGGGCACGCCGTACAGGCCGGCCTCGCGGTTGGAGATGGCCTCGATCTCGTCGAGGACGCCCTCCATGATGTCGCTCAGCGGGGCGTAGTCCTCGCTGCTGCGCTTGTCGGTGATCTGGTAGATCTCGGCCTGGGCGCGGTCGACGATGTCGTCGACCTGGCCCTCGCCGGCGTAGCCGAACTGGGCGATGCGGGTGCCGGCGTCGACCAGCCGCCGCAGGATCGCCTTCTCGTGGACGATGTGGGCGTAGAACTCGGCGTTGGCGGCGATCGGCACGTTGGCCGCGAGCGTGTGCAGGTAGGACGCGCCGCCGATCTTGGCCAGCTCGCCGCGGCGCTGGAGCTCGGCGGCCACGGTGATCATGTCGACCGGCTCGCCCCGGCCGAAGAGGTCGATGATCGCCTCGTGGATGACCTCGTGGCTCGGCCGGTAGAAGTCCGCGCCGCGGAGCACCTCGGAGACCTCGGCCACCGCGTCCTTGGAGATCAGCATCGAGCCGAGCACCGACTGCTCGGCCGCCATGTCCTGCGGCGGCGTGCGGTCACCGGGCGAGCGCGGGGCGTTGCCCGGCTCGTAGGGCATCGGCCCGTCGCCCCAGGGGTCGCCGGGGCCGTCGTACGGCGGCTCGGGGACGCGGTCGTCGTGCTCGGTCAGGCTCAACGAGGGCTCCGTGGGGTGGCGGGGACGGGTGGGTCTGGTGGGACGGGGGCGACGCTAGGGGTCACCACCCCCAGGACTGCCGTGGACCGCTTCAGACCGGTCCTCCGCCTCGCCGGACGGCGAATCTATGCGCCGGTCTGGGGGTCGCGACAGGACCTCGTCCACAGCCACCTGTGGACAACCGGTGGAGACCCGTGGACGACACGCGCTGCGGTGTGCACAGACTGGGGACGACCCTGTGGAACGACGACCGGCGGTCGGCGGCAAGACCCCTCTGACCTGCGACGATGGACTCGGCCGGGGTGTGGAGCAAAATTTGTCCGTCGCGGATCCTGTTCACCGGCGTGTCACCTCGGCGTGTCCTGGCGGTTTGTCGACAAACGCGTCCGCCGCCCCGCTCATCCACAGATCCGCCGACTTTTTCCACCGGCCGCCGCACTAGCGTGGTAGGAGTGCGCCCGCCCGACCGCGAGATCCTCCGGCTGGCCGGCCCGGCGTTCCTGGCCCTGGTCGCCGAACCCCTGTTCCTGCTCACCGACGCCGCGGTCGTGGGCCACCTCGGCACCGCCGAGCTGGCCGGTCTCGGGGTCGCGGCGACCGTGCTGCAGACCGCCGTCGGCTTGTGCGTCTTCCTCGCCTACGGCACCACCGCGGGCGTCGCCCGCCGCCTCGGCGCCGACGACCTGCGCGGGGCGCTCGCGCTCGGCCTCGACGGCGTCTGGCTCGCGGTCGGGATCGGCGTGCTGGTCACCCTCGTCGGGGTGCCGCTGACCGGGCCGCTGGTGGCGGCGTTCGGCGTGGGGGGCGAGGTGGCGGGGTACGCCGAGACCTACCTGCGCATCGCCCTGCTCGGCGTGCCTCCGCTGCTCGTCATGCTCGCCGCCACCGGGGTGCTGCGCGGCCTGCAGGACACCCGGACCCCGCTCGTGGTCGCGGTCGCCGGCAACCTGCTCAACGCCGTCCTCAACGTCGTGCTCGTCCACGGCGTCGGGTCCTTCGACGGCATCGGCATCGCCGGGTCGGCGTGGGGCTCGGTGGTCGCCCAGGTGCTCTCCGCGGCCGCCCTGACCGCCGTCGTGGTCCGCGGGGCCCGCCGCCACGGTGCGCCGCTGCGCCCCGACGCCGGTGGCGTCCGCTCGGCCGCCCGGGCCGGCGTACCGCTGGTCGTGCGCACGCTGACCCTGCGGGCCGCCCTGCTCGTCACGACGTACGCCGTCGCGCTCGGCGCCGCCGGCCGCGGCGACCAGGCCGACGAGATCGCGACCCACCAGCTGGCGATGACGCTGTGGGGCTTCCTCGCCTTCGTCCTCGACGCGATCGCCATCGCCGCCCAGGCCATCACCGGGCGGGCCCTCGGGGCGGGCGACGTCGAGGGCACCCGGGCCCTGACCCGGCGGATGGTCACCTGGGGCTGGGCGAGCGGCATCGTCACCGGGGCGCTGCTGGCGGCGTCGGCCCCGCTGCTCGGGCCGCTGTTCACCGACGACCCCGACCTGCCCGGGCTGCTGCTCCCCGTGCTGCTCGTCGCGGCCCTCGGGCAGCCGGTCGCGGGCGTGGTGTTCGTCCTCGACGGGGTGCTCATCGGCGCGGGCGACGGGCGCTACCTCGCCGCCGCGGGCCTCCTCGTCGCGCTCGTCTACGCCCCGGTCACCCTGCTCGCGGTGGCGGTGGGCGGGGCCGGGCTGGTCGCGGTGTGGGCGCTGTTCGCCGGGGTGTTCATGACCGGGCGCCTGGTCACCTTGCTGCGCCGCGCCCGCGGCGACGCCTGGCTGCGCACCGGCCCTACGCTGGCCGCGTGAGCGAGGAAGCCCGGCCCCTGCGGATGCGCCCGCTCCAGGCCGTCGCCTGCGGGGTGCTGCTGCACCTGCTCTTCGCCCGCCTCGGGGGGTACGACGTGCTGGCCGACCCGCTCGGCTGGGTGCTGGTCCTGGTGGGGCTGCGGGCCCTCCCGCCGGGGTTCGAGCTGCGGTCGTCGGCGATCGCGCTGGCCGTGCTCGCCCTGGTCACCTCGGTGCCGCTGTGGGTGCCGGGGGTCGCGAGCGCGGTCGAGGACGCCGACGAGTCGCTCGCCTGGGCCGTTGACCTGCCCCGCTTCGGGTGCTACCTGGTGCTCGCGCTCGCCCTGTCCCGGGTGGCGCTGGCCGCCGGCGACCGCGGCGCCGCCGGCTGGTGGTCGACCGTGGTGCTCGCCCTCGCCGCGGTCGTCGTGCTGCCCGTGCTCGTCTTCGGCGGCGGCATCGACGGTCTCGCGCCGCTCGCGACCACGCTGGTCGGGCTCGTGCCGACGGTCGTGCTGGTGCTGCTGCTCGTGCACGCGGGCCGGCCCTGGGCGGCGGCCGAGGTGGACGTCATCCACCCCGGCGGCTCGCGGGACCGGAACGGATGACGTCGCACGGGCCCCCAGGACCCTGACCGACCCCCGGATGCACGACGGCCGCCCGCCGGGAGGACCCGGGGGCGGCCGTGGTGAGCCGTGCTGGACGTGTGCGTCAGGCGGGGATCACGTTGAGGGCGACCGTGGCGGCGACCTCGTCGTGCAGCTTGACGGTCACGGTGTGGTTGCCGAGCGACTTGATCGGCTGCGGCACGACGATGGTGCGCTTGTCGACCGACTCACCGGCGGCGTCGGCGAGGGCGCCGGCGATGTCGGTGATGGTGACGGTGCCGAACAGGCGGCCGGACTCACCGGCGCGGACCTTGACGTCGACCGAGGTGCCCTCGAGCTTGCCCTTGAGCTGCTGGGCGTGGTCGAGGTCGCGCACCGAGCGGCTGGCCCGGGCGGCCTTGATCGAGTCGACCTGCTTCTGGCCGCCGCGGGTCCAGCGGACCGCGACGTTGCGGGGGATGAGGTAGTTGCGGCCGTAGCCGTCCTTGACCTCGACGACGTCGCCCGGCGAACCGAGGCCGTCGACCTCCTGGGTGAGGATGAGCTTCATCTCGTCGTCCCCTCTCAGCGACCGGTGGAGGTGTAGGGCAGCAGGGCGACCTCGCGGGCGTTCTTCACCGCGATGGCGACGTCGCGCTGGTGCTGCACGCAGTTGCCGGTGACACGCCGGGCGCGGATCTTGCCGCGGTCGGAGATGAACTTGCGGAGGAGGGTGGCGTCCTTGTAGTCGACGCCGGTCGCCTTCTCCTTGCAGAACTGGCAAACCTTCTTCTTCGGCTTGCGCACGACTGCCTTGGCCATGGTGGTGCTCCCTTTCATCGAAGCCCGACGCGAGGTCGGCATGGGTAGGTGATGTGCGAGTGGTGCAGGTGGACCTGGTGGATCCGGTGGAACGGGTGGTGCTGGTCGATCAGAACGGGGGCTCGTCGGAGCCGCCCGGGGTGGCCCACGGGTCGTTGGCCGCCGGTCGTCCGCCGCCACCGCCCTGCTGGGGCGCCGGGGTGGCCCACGGGTCGTCGGCCTGCTGGCCGCCGCCCCCGCCACCGCCGGAGTAGCCCCCGCCGCCGCCCGAGCTGCCACCGCCGGAGTAGCCGCCGCCCCCGCCGCCGCCACCGCGGCCGGCGCGGACGACCTTGGCGGTCGCGAAGCGGAGCGAGGGGCCGATCTCGTCGACGTCGACCTCGAAGGAGGTCCGCTTGTTGCCCTCGCGGTCCTCCCAGGTGCGGGCCCGCATGCGGCCGTTGACGATCACCCGGGCGCCCTTCTGGAGCGACTCGGCGACGTTCTCCGCCGCCTGGCGCCAGATGGAGCAGCGCAGGAACATCGCCTCGCCGTCCTCCCACTCGTTGGTCTGCTTGTTCAGCGTCCGCGGGGTGGAGGCGACAGTGAAGTTGGCCACCGCCGCACCGGACGGCGTGAACCGCAGCTCCGGGTCGTCGGTCAGGTTGCCGACCACGGTGATGATGGTCTCGCCGGCCATGTGGGTCTCCTAGGGGTACGTCGTGCGGGGGTCCGCCGGGTGTCGGGGCCCATGGTGGCGCGAGCCACCGACACTCCGGTAGGGCCGACGGCGTCGTCCACAGGGGGCGACGCCGTCACGGCCCGGGCGGGCCGGGTCGGCCCGGCGCTCAGTGAGCGTCGGGACGCAGCACCTTGGTGCGGAGGATCGACTCGTTCAGGCCGAGCTGGCGGTCGAACTCCTTGACCGTGTCGGGCTGGGCCTGCAGCGAGATCACCGCGTAGATGCCTTCGGCGTTCTTCTTGATCTCGTAGGCGAGACGGCGCCGACCCCAGACGTCGACGTTGTCGACGGTGCCGCCGTCCTTGCGGATGACGTTGAGGTACTTGTCGAGCGACGGGGCGACCGTTCGCTCCTCGAGACTCGGGTCGAGGATGACCATCACTTCATAGGAACGCACAGCGGTCTCCACCTCCTCTGGACTAGAGCGGCCACGGTCTCTCCGTGGCAGGAGGGCTGTACAACGTCCGGCCGGTGACGCCCGTCGGTGGGCGCGCGACGCGGACAGGAGAGGTTAGCAGCGGCCGACGGCGCCGCCCCAATCCGGCGGCGGCTCGGGAGCGCGGGCTCAGCCGGCCTGGATGACGACGGGGTTGACCGCGCCGACCTGGCCGTCCTGGCCGAGGGAGAACACCGCGGTCACGTTGGGGACCTCCTGCTCGAGCAGCAGCGGCGCGGACAGGCAGATGGCGTCGGCCGTGCCGTCCCACGTCTCCGACAACGAGTCGAGGCGGGTGCCGTCCTCGAGGAAGAAGTCGACGGTGATCGGCAGGCCCTGGGGCAGGCCCTCGGCGGTGAACTCCGCCGCGAGCGTGTCACCGGGCGCGACGCCGGACAGCTGGGCCGGGGACGCCTCGCTGCTGGTGCCCTCGCAGCTGCCGGCGTCCTCGGCGCGCACCCACCCGTTGGAGGTCACGGTCGCCTCCGGCGGCAGGCCCGGGTCGTCGGGCAGGGAGTCGAGGTACGGCGAGACGTAGTCGGGGTCGCCGCCCTGCTCGGCGATCTCGAGCACGTCGCCGGCCAGGTTGACCGGCACGATGAGCGCCGAGCCCTGGGTGATGGAGCCGGCGGAGTCGGAGGCAGCGGTGATGACGCGGGTGTTGAGGCCGATGATCTCGCCGGCCTCGTTGATCGAGGCCCCGCCGGAGTTGCCCGAGCCCAGGCGCACGTCGCTGTCGATCGCGGCCCGCTCGATGCCGGCGGCGTCGTCGGCCTGGAACGTCGACACGACGCCCTCGGTGACGGTGAGCGGCCGGTCGCCCTGGGCCTGCACGTTGCCGATGGCGGGGTAGCCGAGGGCGACGATCCGGTCGCCGGTGCGCAGGTCGTCGCTGTCGCCGAGCGGGAGCGGCTGCGGCAGCTCGAGGTCGGCGGTGTCGACCGGGTTGCCCTCGAGGTCCGCGTCGATCTGCAGCACCGCGATGTCGAGGTAGCCGTCGGAGACGATCGGGGTCGCCCGGTAGGCGGCGGTCGCCGGGGCGTCGTCGTCCTCCGAGGGCAGCGAGACCTCGAGGTAGGACGGGTCCTCCTGCGAGGAGCCCTGGCCCGGCGCGTCGGGGTCGCCGACGTGGGCGTTGGTGAGGATGAGGCCGTCCTCGCTCACGACCGACCCGGAGCCCGACCACATGACCTGGCCGGACTCGTCGACGGCCTGCAGCAGCACCGAGGCGCGCTTGGCGCGGTCGAGCGCGGCCCGGCGCTCCTCCTCGGTGCCGACGGGCTGGGTGCCGCCGGTGGGGTCGGGGCCGGCCACGGGGCCCGGGTCGTCGTCGCGCACCACCGCCACGACGCCGAGGACGACGCCGGTGGTGGCGACCAGGGCGAGCACGGCGGCGCCGACGAGCAGCAGGGTGCGGCGGCGCCTGCGCTTCTGCAGGCCGGCCGCGGCCTGGCCCGCGGCGACGACCGGGACGACCTCGAGGTCGAAGCCCGCCGTCGGGTGGCCCAGGCTGATCTCGGTCGGCTCCTCGATCTTGAACGCCTGGCGCCGCTCGCCGTCGACGAACGTGCCGGACGTGGACCGGTCGACCCACCACCAGCCGTCGGGCCGCGGCTCGATGACTGCGTGCAGCCGGGAGACGGCCTGGTCGTCGGCGTGCACCTCGAGGGAGGCGTCGCGGCCCACCCGCACCGGGACGCCACCGGGGAAGCGCAGGTCGGTGCCGCCCGAGCGGCGGCGCACGAGGAGGCCCGGGCCGCCCGGCCCGAGCAGCCCACCGGCACCCGTCACGATCGTCTGGTCCCGGTCCGGCACGGGACCGCCCGGGCCACCGGGACCCATCGGGGCGTACGCCGGCTGGAAGGCCGGCGGGGCGCCGTACGAGCTCTGCGGGGCGGGCGCGGGGGCGGGGGGCTTCTGCACCGGCGCCGTGCCCGGAGGTCCGTACGCCGCCGGGGCGGCCGGCGGGTTGGAGGCGGTGCCGGTGCCGACGGTGACACGGAGGGTGAAGGAGCGGCCCTGGTCGCCGAAGCCGAGCGTGACGCTCCCCGAGAGCGTGGCCCGGTCGACGCGGCGCCCGTCGACCCACGTGCCGAGGGAGCTGCCGAGGTCGACGACCTCCCAGCCGTCACCGAGCGGCCGGACCTCGGCGTGCCGGCGGGACACGGTGGGGTCGAGGGCGGGGATGTCGGAGGACTCGTCGCGGCCGATCCGGAACGTGCGGCCGTCGCTGCTCGCGGCGGTCCAGGTGCGGTCGACGGACTGGATGCGGATGGTGCTCACAAGGCTCTCCCCGGGGGGTGGCGGGTCGTACGGGCTCCCGGGCCGGCGGGGTCCGCTGGACGAATCGTAGGGACCCTCCCCGCCGCCGCGACGGGTCAACCCACCTCCACCCCACCACCGCGGCGGTCCGCTCGGTCCACCCCGGAGAGCTGTCGGTGGCGATCCCTAGGGTGGCGGGCATGAGCGAGCAGTCGACATTCGCGATCGGGGCCCACGTCGAGCAGACCGACCCCGTCGCCGAGGCGCAGGCCCGGCGGGCCCCGCTGGTGCAGTTCTTCCTCGGCGACCCGCAGGGCTACAAGGGCCCCGAGGTGCGTCACCCGGGCGGCGCCGAGGGCCTGCGCGCGGCGGCCGAGGCGGCCGGCGTCGACCTCTACGTCCACGCGCCCTACATCGTCAACGTCGCCACGACCAACAACCGGATCCGCATCCCCAGCCGCAAGCTGCTCCAGCAGCACGTCGACGCGGCGGCCGAGGTCGGGGCCAAGGGACTCATCGTCCACGGCGGCCACGTCGGCAAGAGCGACGACCCGGAGAAGGGCTTCGACAACTGGCGCAAGGCCATCGAGGCGACCGACCTCAAGCTGCCCCTGCTCATCGAGAACACCGCCGGCGGCGACAACGCCATGACCCGCTACCTCGAGCGCATCGGCCGGGTCTGGGACGCCATCGGCTCCGCCGAGCAGGCCGACATGGTCGGGTTCTGCCTCGACACCTGCCACGCCCACGCCGGCGGCAACGCGCTCGAGACGGTCGTCGACGACGTCCGCGCGATCACGGGCCGCATCGACCTCGTGCACTGCAACGACAGCCGCGACGAGTTCGACTCCGGCGCCGACCGGCACGCCAACTTCGGGGCGGGCAAGATCGACCCCGACCTGCTGGCCGCGGTCGTGCGCGACGCCGGCGCGCCGGTGGTCTGCGAGACGCCCGGCGGCGCGACGGAGCACGTGGCCGACTTCGCCTGGCTGCGCGAGCGGCTCTAACGTGACGACGTGAGCTACGACGTCCGCGTGACCTCTGCCGAGGACCACCTCGCGTTCGTGGCCGGCCTCCGCTCCGCCAGCTTCCTGCAGACCCCCGCGTGGGGTGCGGTGAAGGCGGAGTGGCGCCACGAGTCGCTGGGCTGGTTCGACGGCGGCACCCAGGTCGGGGCCGCGCTCGTCCTCTACCGCCAGCTGCCCAAGGTCAAGCGCTACCTGGCCTACCTGCCCGAGGGTCCGCTGCTGCCGTGGGACACCGCCGACCTCGGCGCGCTGCTCGAGCCGCTCGCCCGCCACCTCAAGGCCCAGGGCGCCTTCGGGGTGCGCATCGGGCCGCCCGTGGTGACCCGCCGCTGGGACGCCGCCGCCATCAAGGCCGGCCTGGCCGACCCCGCCGTACGCCGCCTCGACGACGTCGCGCCCACCGAGCGCGACCCGGCCGGGGCTCGGGTGGTCAGCCGGCTGCACGAGCTCGGCTGGCGGCCGCAGGCCGTCGAGGGCGGGTTCGCCGCCGGCCAGCCCCGCCACGTCTTCCAGGTCCCGCTGCGCCACCCCGACGGCTCCGCCCGCAGCGAGGACGAGGTGCTGGCGGGCATGAACCAGCTGTGGCGCCGCAACATCAAGAAGGCGGCCAAAGCGGGCGTCGAGGTCACCAGCCTCCCCGGTGCCGAGGCCGTGACCGAGGCGGGTGCTCCCGCGCTCGAGGCCTTCCACGCGCTCTACGTCCACACCGCCGAGCGCGACCGCTTCACCCCGCGCCCGCTCGGCTACTTCCGCACGATGCTCACCGCGCTCGGCGCCGAGGCGCCCGAGCGGATCCGGCTGTGGAACGCCCACCACGAGGGCGACCTGGTCGCCACCACCATCGCGGTCCGGGTGGGCGGCCACGCCTGGTACTCCTACGGCGCCTCCTCCACCGACAAGCGCGAGGTCCGCGGGTCCAACGCGGTGCAGTGGGCGATGCTGCGCGATGCGATCGCCGCGGGCGCCGACGTCTACGACCTGCGCGGCATCACCGAGACCCTCGACGCCGACGACGGCCACGCCGGGCTCATCCAGTTCAAGGTCGGCACCGGCGGCGAGGCCGTCGAGCTCGCCGGCGAGTGGGACCTCCCCCTCAGCAAGGCCCTCTACAAGGCCTTCACCGTCTACATGGGCAGGAGGTGACGTCGTGGGCCTGACCCTGACCGTCGACGGTCCCCGCTGGCGCGACCACCTCCGCGCCTACGCCGACGCCCACCCCGGCCTGGTGCCGGTGGTCAAGGGCAACGGCTACGGCCTCACCCCCGGCCGGCTCGCCCGGCGCAGCCAGTGGCTCGGCGTCGACACCATCGCCGTCGGCACCTACGAGGAGCTGCCCGAGGTCGCCACCCGCTTCGACGGCTCGCTGCTGGTGCTGACGCCGTGGCGGTCGTTCGTGCCCGACCTCGACCCCGCCCTCGCGGCCCGGGTGGTGCACACCGTCGGCCGGGTCGAGGACCTCGAGGCGCTGCTGGCCCGCCACCCCGGCGCCCGGGTGGTGCTGGAGCTGCTCACCTCGATGCAGCGCCACGGGTTCTCCGCCCGCGGCCTGTGGGACGCCGCCGAGCCCGTACGCCGCCTGCGGCCGCGCGTGGAGGGCCTGGCCCTGCACCTGCCGCTGGCCCAGGGCTCCCACCTCGGCGAGGTGCGCCGGCGCATCAACGACGCGGTCGGCTCGGGCATCGACGGGCTCGACACGGTGTGGGTCAGCCACCTGACCGACGACGAGCTCGAGCAGCTGCGGACGTCCTTCCCCGACTTCACCGTGCGGCCGCGCTCCGGCACCGGCCTGTGGCTGGGCGACCGCGGCGCGCTGCGGGTGACCGCGACCGTGCTCGACGTGCACGAGGTCGCCCGCGGTGACGCGTTCGGCTACCGGTCGCGCACCGCGCCCAAGGACGGTCACCTGCTCGTGGTCAGCGGCGGCACCGCCCACGGCATCGGCCTGGAGGCGCCCACGGGCGACTCCTCCCTCCGCTCGCGCGCGGCCACGCTGGCCCGGGGCGGCCTCGACGCCGTCGGGTTCGTGCGCTCGCCGTTCTCCATCGACGGCAAGCAGCGGCTCTTCGCCGAGCCGCCCCACATGCAGGCCTCGATGCTCTTCCTGCCGGCCGGCGCACGGGTGCCGGCCGTCGGCGAGGAGGTCGACGTGCGGGTGCGCTACACCACCACGCGCGTCGACCGCGTCGAGGTGACCTGAGCCGGCAGGCCCTCGGTCGCCCGCACCACGTCGCGGCGCGGTGACCACACCGTCCGCGCGACCGCGGCGACCAGCCAGAGCGTGCCGAGGAGGTGCACCGCGATCGCGAGCCAGTAGAAGCCGGCCGAGCCGCCGCTGCCGGGCGAGAGCAGCCCGCCGCGCCACCACCAGAGCAACGCGAGGTAGGCCGCCTCGCAGGCCTGCCACACCAGCAGGTCACGCCAGCGCGGGTGGGCCAGGGCCGCCAGAGGCAGCAGCCACAGCGCCTGCTCGGGCTCGTAGGTCGGGCCGAGGACGAGCACCCCGGCCACGAGCAGCAGCGCGACCTGGCTGAGCCGCGGCCGCTCGGGCGCGAGGAGCACCAGGGCGAGGACGCCCGCCCACCACGACCCGACCAGGCCCCACGCCAGCCCCCGCACGAGGGCCTGGTCGAGACCGGCGACGTCGTCCAGCACGAACCACAGCGACCCCTGGTCGGCGGTGCGCCGCCAGGCCGCGGTCCAGAACACCTCCCACTGCGCCCGACCGCTGACGAAGGCCGGCGCGTTGGCCAGCGCCCACACCCCGACCGCGGTGACCAGGGGCGGCAGGAGCAGGGCCGGTCGACGGTCGCGCAGGCACAGCAGGGCGTACGCCGCCAGCACCAGCACCGGCCACACGCCGGCCGCGGCGCCGAGACCCACGAGCACCCCGGCCACGACCAGGCGGTTGCGCGACCACGCCCACAGCGCCCCGGCGACCGCGACGACCGGGAGCAGGTCGAAGGAGACGAACCCGGCGAGCGCGAGCACGGGGGCGGCGGCGAGCACGGCGGCGTCCCAGGGCCGCCGGCGCCGGGACGCCCACAGCGCCAGGGTGGCCAGCAGCGCCGACCCGGCCAGGCCCACGGCGTTGACCGCGGCGAACACCTGCCGCTCGGCCACCACGTCGGGCTCGCTCGCGAGGTCACCGGGCGCGGCGGCGTACCGGTCCTCGACGTCGGGCGCGCCGGCCAGCAGGTGGGTGGCGCGGGCCGTGGCGTAGGTCCACAGGCCCACGAGGGCGGGCTCCTGGGTGACCGGGTAGCGCTGCCGGGTCTGCGCGTCGCCGCTCCACGGCCACGCCAGCTCGGCCAGGCCCTCGCCGGTCCAGGCGTCGGGGACCTCGGAGACGCAGACGTGGGTGTAGCGGCTCGGGTCGGTCGTCGACCAGTCCTGCCCCGCGCAGGCGGCCTTGGACACCAGCCCCAGGGCGAAGGTCAGCGCGGTCGCGGCGAGCAGGACGCCGAGCACCGTGACCCGTGGCCCACCCCCCGCCGCACGGCCGGCCGGAGGGTGCGCGGGCGGCCCGGCGTGGTCGCCGACGGGCCCGCCGACGACCTCGCTGAGACCCCGGACCACCCCGTCCTCGCGGGTGGGGTGGACGTGGGTCACCCGCGGCGCCCGCTCGCGGTGCCGGACGCCTCGGTGCGGGCGGGACCCTGGGACGGCGACGGGTTGGGGTCGGAGGGCTGCGGGCTCGGCGGCACGCTCGGGAGGGTCGGCTCGGGGCTCGGCGGGGGCGGCGGCGTGGTCGGCGCCGGCGGCTCCTGCGTGGGCTGCTTGGTCGGCTGCTTGGTCGGCTTCCTCGTCGGCTCCTCGCGCGGACCGTCGTCGCGGTCGGGCTCGCGGGTCTGGGCCGGCGGCGGCGGCACGTAGGGCGGGTCGTAGGTGTCGGGTGCCTCGCCGTCGACGAACGCCGGGTCGGGGAACTCCTCGACGTCGGCGCCCTCGAGCTCGCCGTTCATGATCGCGTTGAAGGTGCGGGCGGGGTAGTTGCCGCCGAAGTAGCCGTCGCGGCCCACCTCGGCCGAGTAGGGCAGCCACCCGTCGAGCTTGCCGACGCCGGTGCCGCGGACGTAGACGACCGCGGTGGCCAGCTGCGGGGTGAACCCGGCGAACCAGGACGAGACGACGTCGCCCTCGTCGTTGGTCGCGGTGCCGGTCTTGCCGGCGGTCGGCCGGCCGTCGTCGAGCTGCGCGAGGTCACCGGACCCCCCGGAGACGACCTGCTGCATGGCGTAGGAGACGTCGGAGGCGATGTCGGCGCTGAGCGCCCGCTTCTCGGTGACCTTGTGCTGGTAGAGGACGGTGCCGTTGCGGTCGGTGACCTTGTCGATGACGTAGACGGGGTTGAACACGCCCTCGTTGGCGATCGTGGCGTAGCCCGTGGCCATGTTGACCGGGCTCACGGTCTGCGAGCCGAGCGCGACCCCGGTGTTGGGCTCCAGGCCCCGGGTGTTGTTGGGGATGCCGGTGTTGCGCGGCCGGGCCTTCTCGGGCGGGATGCCCATGGCCTCGGCGGTGTCGATGATCTTCTGCGGGCCGTCGGACATGGAGTCGGTGAGGTCGATGAACGCGGTGTTGATCGAGTCCTGGGTGGCCGCGGTCAAGGTGACCGCGCTGCCGTAGTCACGGTCGCCCTGGTTCTCGAACTCGGTGTCGCCGATCTCGATCGGGGAGTTGCCGTCGAACCGGTCGTCGAGGGAGAAGCCGTCCTTGAGCGCCGCCGCGACCGCGAAGGGCTTGAACGTCGACCCGGCCTGGCCGCCCGCGACCGCCCAGTTGAGCTGCGACTTGAGGTAGTCCTGGCCGCCGTAGAACGCCTTCAGCGCCCCCGTGCCCGGCTGCACCGTGGCGGCACCGACGTGCAGGGCCTGGGGCTTGGTGAAGGTGTCGGTGGCCTCGGTGGGACGGATCTCCTCCACGCCCCGCTCCATGGCCGACATCATCGACTTGTCGATGGTGGTCTCGATGCGCAGGCCGCCGCCGTCGACCTCCTCCTCGGTGAAGCGCTCGCCGGTGTCGGCGTTGGTCAGGCCGAGGACCTGGTCCTTGATGAGGGTGAGCATGTGGCCGCGCTGGCCCCCGTAGGTGCTCTCGGCCGCCTGCTTGGGGAACTTCGGCAACCGCTTGGCCGCCTCGGCCGCCTCGGCGTCGGTGACCTTGCCGGTGGCGGCCATCGAGTCCAAGACGTACTGGTAGCGGCCCTTGAGGGCCTGCCGGGCCTCGCGCCCGTCGGCGGGGTCGAGGTCGTTGGGGTCGTTGAGCACGCTGGCGAGCACCGCCGACTGGCGCAGGTCGAGCTCGGCCACCGGGACCCGGAAGTAGGCCTGGGCGGCGGCCTGCACGCCGTACGCGCCCCGACCGAAGTAGATGGTGTTGAGGTAGCCCGCGAGGACCTCGTCCTTGCTGAACTCGCGCTGGATCTTCAGGGAGAGGATGGCCTCCTTGACCTTGCGCTCGTAGGAGCGCTCCTGGGTCAGGTAGAGGATCTTCACGTACTGCTGGGTGATCGTCGACGCACCCTGGGTCGAGCCGCCCTTGACGTTGTTGAACAGCGCGCGGGCGATGCCCTTGGTGTCGATGCCGTTGTTGGAGTAGAAGCTCTGGTCCTCCGCCGCGACCACCGCCTCCTTGAGCGTGTCGGGCATCTCGCCGAGCGGGATCGAGTCGCGGTTCTGGATCGCGTAGCGCCCGAGCTCGTCCTTCCCGCCGTCGTAGTAGACGATCGAGGCGTTGGTGAGGAACTCGGCGTTGGCCTCGGGGATGTCGACGGACTTGTAGAGCCACACGAAGCCCGCCACGCCGAGCAGCGCCAGCACGACGAAGGCCACGCCGAGCCGCAGGGCCCAGGTGCGCAGCCGCCGGCCGCGGCTCGGGCGCGGTCGCTGGCTCCGCGGGTTCCGGGTCATCCGGCCGCGCAGCCGCTCGGGCGTCGACGGGTCTCCCGCCGCCCTCCGCTTGCCTGCCACTGGTCGCCTCCTCGGTCTCGGGTACAGCCGCGGCCCGGGTGGGTGGCCGGCCTGGTGACCGCGCCTACCACCGAGCCGGCCACGGCACACGACGCCGCGCCGGCCGCACTCGGGCCGCCCCACAGCGTACGGGCGCACCCCGCAACGGCCGAGTCCGCTCGCTCGGCGTCGCTGACCCATCGGGGTGAGATGTCGAGGATTTCTAGTCTGCGGATATATCGCTACGATATGTCGCATGGCACGTCGCGCAGAGTCCATCGAGCTCGCAGTCCTCGGACTGCTGCACGAGGGACCCATGCACGGCTACGAGCTGCGCAAGCGGCTCAACCTGATGCTCGGGTGGAGCCGGGTGCTGTCCTACGGCTCGCTCTACCCGACCCTGAAGAAGATGCTGAAGGGCAACCTCATCGAGGAGCTGCCCCCGGCGCTGACCCCCACGTCGCGGCGACCGAAGATCGTCTACCGGGTGACCCCGGCGGGCACCGCGGAGTTCGAGCGGCTGATGGCCGACATCGGGCCCGCGGCCTGGGAGGACGACAACTTCGGCATCCGCTTCGCCTTCTTCGGTCGCACCGACATGGAGATCCGGCTGCGGGTGCTCGAGGGCCGGCGCAGCCGGCTCCAAGAGCGCCTCGACCGGGTGCAGCGCGAGCTGTCGATGACCGAGAAGGAGGTCGACCGCTACTCCGCGGAGCTGCAGCGCCACGGCGTCGAGTCGGCCGAGCGCGAGGTCCAGTGGCTCTCCGACCTCATCAACGCCGAGCGCAACCGGGCGGCGACGCCGCCACCTGCGACGCCGGGCACCTCCTAGCACGTCGAGGGGGGCCGGCCCGGGCCGTCCCTCCCCGGACGGCCCGACCACCCGCACCATCCACACCATCCACATCCCAAGCCCGCCACGACCGGCGGCACCACGCACCGCTCCCGGTGCAGTTCACTGAGAGGAATCCCATGGGTTCGGTCCGAGTAGCAATCGTGGGCGTCGGCAACTGCGCCTCCTCCCTGGTCCAGGGTGTCCACTACTACCGGGACGCCGACCCGTCGGGCGCCGTGCCGGGCCTGATGCACGTCGCGTTCGGTGAGTACCACGTCAGCGACGTCGAGTTCGTCGCCGCGTTCGACGTCGACGACAAGAAGGTCGGCAAGGACCTCTCGGAGGCCATCAACGCCTCGGAGAACAACACGATCAAGATCGCCGACGTGCCGACCCTCGGCATCGAGGTCCAGCGCGGCCCGACGCTCGACGGCCTCGGCAAGTACTACCGGCAGACCATCGAGGAGTCCGGCCAGGAGCCGGTCGACGTCGTCCAGGTCCTCAAGGACGCCGAGGTCGACGTGATGGTCTCCTACCTCCCGGTGGGCTCGGAGGAGGCCGACAAGTTCTACGCCCAGTGCGCCATCGACGCCGGCGTCGGCTTCGTCAACGCGCTGCCCGTCTTCATCGCCTCCGACCCGGTGTGGGCCAAGAAGTTCGAGGACGCCGGCGTCCCGATCGTCGGCGACGACATCAAGAGCCAGATCGGCGCCACCATCACCCACCGCGTGATGGCCCGCCTGTTCGAGGACCGCGGCGTGACGCTGGACCGCACCTACCAGCTCAACGTCGGCGGCAACATGGACTTCAAGAACATGCTCGAGCGCGAGCGCCTGGAGTCGAAGAAGATCTCCAAGACCCAGGCCGTCACCTCCAACCTCGAGGGCGAGCTGGCCGGCAAGGTCCACGACCGCAACGTCCACATCGGCCCGTCCGACTACGTCCAGTGGCTCGACGACCGCAAGTGGGCCTACGTCCGCCTCGAGGGTCGCGCCTTCGGCGACGTCCCGCTCAACCTGGAGTACAAGCTCGAGGTCTGGGACTCCCCCAACTCGGCCGGCATCATCATCGACGCCCTGCGCGCCTGCAAGATCGCCAAGGACCGCGGCATCGGCGGCCCGATCATCAGCGCCTCGTCCTACCTGATGAAGTCCCCGCCGGTGCAGCTGCCCGACGACGAGGGCCGCCGCCGCGTCGAGGCCTTCATCGCCGGCGACGAGTGACCTCCTCGCACTGACGCACCACCGCTGACGGGCGGGCACCCCACCGGGGTGCCCGCCCGTCTCGCGTCGGTGGGGTCGGCGCGGGCTCAGTGCAGGTCGGCGACCACGCAGGCGTGGTTGTCCGGCTCCCCCGCGGCCCGTACGGCGCCCGCGACCGCGCGCACGACCTCGGCCGGCGTGCCCGTGGTGACCAGGTCGGTGAGCACGGCGGGCTCGAGCACGCCGTGGACGCCGTCGGTGGTCAGCACGAGCCGGTCGCCCGGCTGCAGGGCGTGCACCGCGAGGTCGGGGGCGGCAGGCCGGTCGCCGGCGACGGCCCGGTGGAGCACGACCCGACGGTCGTCGAGGCGGGCCTCCTCGGGCGTGAGCCGACCCTCGTCGACGAGGGTCTGGACCACGGTGTGGTCACGCGTGAGCCGCTCGAGACGGCCGGCACGCACCAGGTGGGCGCGGGAGTCGCCGACGTGGACGAGCAGGGCCTGGTCGCCGCTGACCACGGCGGCGGTGACGGTGGTCGCCGCGCCGGGCCGGTCGGCGTACCGCTCGGCGACGAGGATGGCGGCCCGGGTGACGGAGGCGTCGAGCGCGTCGAGGGTGTCGCCCGCGAGGGCGGCGAGCACGTCGGCGGCCACGCCGGGGGCGTCACCGACGCCGTCGGCGACGGCGAGGACGCCGCCCTCGGTGCGCACGGCGTCGCACGCGTGCTCGCGGCCACCCCGCTCGACGTAGGACGCGACGTCGACGGCCAGGGACGTGGGACGGGTGGTGGGTGGGGTCGGTGCGGTCATGGGTTCCTCCCGGTGCAGGTCGTGCACGAGGGACGCGACGAGCGCGCGGGTCGCGACCAGGTCGGCCTCGGCCTGCCGCCACCACGACACCAGCGCGGCGGCCGCGGCCGGGCGCGACCGCCCGGCCAGGTCGGCGACCACCCGGATCCGGGCGAGCGGCATCCCGGCGAGCCGGAGCCGCGCGACCAGCCGAGCCCGGTCGAGCTGGGACTCGGCGTACCAGCGGTAGCCGGTGACGGGGTCGACCTCGGCCGGCGGCAGCAGCCCCGACTCGTCGTACAGGCGCAGGGCCTTGGGGCTCAGCCCGGTGGCCCGGGCGGCGTCGCCGATCGACATCAACCTCGTGCGTCCCACGCCCCGCGACCCCCTCGTGGCCGGCGGCCTGTCCGCCGGCGGTCCCGACCGTGGCGCCTGCCCCTGGGTCAAGGTCAAGCGGTGGTCCGGACGGGCCATGCCCGCCTGGCCCCATCATGTCCCCCCCGGGTATGCCGGTCGGGCCAGATCGGCGTGCAGGAACCGTGAAGCCGGGTCCGAGCCCGTGACCCGGTGGCAAATCTCGTCGTTGCCCAGCCTGTCCGGCCGCCATCCGCGGCCCTCAGCCGGAGGACGACATGTCACCGCTTCCCACCACCCGGCGTGCCCGCGCCGTGACGGTCACCGCCGTCACGCTGCTCGGGCTGGCCGTCGCACCGCTCGCCGTCGCACCGACGGCGGGGGCCGCCTCCGCGGCCACCTCGCTGGCCCGGGGTGCCCTCGGCCAGGCCGCCTCGGCGCCTCGCACCGTCCCGGGCCAGCTCGCGGTCGACTTCGACCCCCTCGACCGGACGACGAAGGCCGGCCAGCCCTTCGTCGCCTCCGGCACGGTCCGCGCGGCCGACGCCGCCGCCGGCGACCGGGGCGTGGCCTCGCGCTTCCGTCTCGCGCTCGTCGACGCCACCGGCGCCGAGCTGGCCGGCCAGGACGTCACCACCGACGACACCGGGTCCTTCCGCACCGCCGTCCCCGCCGCGGCCACCCGCGGTGCCGACGCGGCCGCGGTGACCACCCTCGCGCTGCGCGCCCTCGACGTGCGTGCGCTCACCGGCGGACCCACCACGACCGACGCCGGCGCCGGGGCCGTGCCGCTCGCGGCCGCCGCCACCGGCCTGGCCCTGCAGAACTCCTTCGTCTCCTCCGTCGGCTGGGTCAAGCCCGGGGAGGAGTACCCCTCGACCATCACCGTCACCAACACCGGCACGACGCCGGTGGCGGCGGTCACGGTCGCCGTCGCCGCCCCGCCGAAGGGCTCGACGATCGAGAAGGCCACGCCCTCGGCCGGCACGGCCGCGGTCGCCAGCGGCGGCCAGGCCGTCACCTGGGAGCTCCCGGCCGTGCCCGCGGCCAACGCCGCGACCGGCGCCCCCGGCCAGGCCACGCTGGTGCTGGAGAGCCGGGCCGCCACCACGACCCAGGACGACGAGGTGGTCTGGCGCGACCTGTCGACGACGGCGACCCTGTCGGCAGCGGGCCAGGACGTCCCCGCGGCCGTCGCGCACGGCCCCAAGGTCATCCCGCCGAGCAGCGTCTACGACACCGCCCGGTACGGCGACCGGCCCTTCCCGATCGTCCCGGTGCAGTACACCGACCGCGCCTACCAGGCCAACCACACCGGCGAGGCCCTCGCGGCGAAGATCAACTCCCGCGAGGAGGGCGCCGGCTCGACGTACAACCTGTTCCAGGAGATGTCGCTCGGCCAGCTCTACCCCGAGGGCACCGTGCCCTCGGCCGGCAAGGCCACGGCCGACTTCACCTACGGTCCCGGCTTCGACCTGCAGAAGACGGTGCTGGGCCAGACCTGCACCGGTGTCACCGTCTCCGACCTGCCGATCGACGTGAAGGGCACCCCGCTCTACCCCGCCCGCATCACCAACGGGATCTACAACCTGCCGGGCCAGACCCAGTTCTACGGCGCTGACTCCAACGGCTCGGCGGTCATCGGCTCGCTGGCCGGCGTCGGCGCGCTGCAGAACATCGACTCCGGCTGCGGCCCGACCGGCAAGCTCGTCCACGACGCGGCCGCGCTGGCCGACCCCGAGGTCGACTACAGCGACTTCGACACCGACAAGGACGGCGTCGTCGACTTCTTCATGGTCGTCTTCGCCGGGTGCGGCGGCAACGGCGCGAGCCAGCTCGGGGCGTGCAGCGACGCGCAGTCCGACACGCTGCCCTACGACAACATCTGGCCGCACAGCTCCTCGCTCGAGGGTGAGTACACCGACGCCGCGACCGGGCTGCCCGGCTTCGCGACCGACGACCAGCTCAAGGACCTCGAGGGTCGCCCGCTGTGGTGGACCGACACCACCTACACCGAGAAGACCACGACCCCCGGGCCCGACACCCTCAAGGTCTTCGTCCGGGTCGGCCCCTACAACGTCAACCCCGAGACCGCGATCGACAAGGCCTCGGTCATCAGCCACGAGTACGGCCACTCCCTCGGGCTGCCCGACTTCTACTCCACCGGCAGCCGCGAGACCTACGGCGACTGGAACCTGATGGCGACCGACAAGTCGCAGAACATGGACGCCTACGCCCGCCAGGAGCTCGGCTGGGTCGTGCCCCGGGTGCTCCCCGCGGGCCAGGAGACCGTCGTCAAGGACTGGAGGAACTCCAAGCAGGACATCGACCGGATCACCTGGCGGACCCCCGACGGCACGCCCTACACCCTCGTCGAGGGTGCCGACGGCCGCGTGCAGAACTCCGAGATGTACGTCGCCAAGCTGCCCGGCCGCACGCTCCTCGACGCGGCTGCGTTCGACACCGGCGCCAAGGCCAGCGCCGACCACCTGTGGTGGTCGGGCTCGGGCAACGACTTCGGCTGCTCCCCGACCTCCGGGCGCAACTTCGACGTGTCCATCCCCGGCCTGGAGAACCTGCCGGCCGGCACCACGCTCAGCCTCAAGATGAAGTCGCGCTGGGACATCGAGTGGGACTTCGACCACGGGTTCGTGCTCACCACCAGCGACGGCGGCGAGACCTACACCTCGCACGCCTCGCAGGAGGGCTACACGACCTCCAACACCGACCCGCTCGCGGGCAACCCCAACTCCAACGGCTGCCAGGCGACGTACGACAACGGGATCACCGGGACCAGCGGCTCCTACGCCGCCGGCACCGAGGTCACCGACCGCAAGCTGGGCAACACGCCCGCGCCGGTCTTCGTCGCCGACTCCTTCGACATCTCCGACCTGGTCGGCAAGGACAAGGGCACGGTCCGCCTGAGCTACGCCACCGACCCTGGCCTGGCCCGGCCGGGCTGGTTCATCGACGACATGGAGGTCGTCGCGACCACCGGCGGCGTCAGCACGACCCTGTGGAGGAGCGACTTCGAGACGTCCGGCGGGCCGAGCGACACTGCCGTCTTCAACGGCGGGTGCCGCGAGAGCCTGAGCACGGGCGGCCGCTGCACCCTGGGCTGGAAGTACCTCCAGGCCGGCGCCCAGTCCGAGCAGGACCACGCCTACTACCTGGAGATGCGGGACCGGTCCAGCTTCGACTTCGACGGTCGCGGCGAGGCCGACCGCGGGGCGGCCGCGTTCGAGGCCGGCCTCTACCTGGCCTACACCGACGAGGCGCACGGCTACGGCAACGCCGGCACCGACGACCCGCCGGCGCAGTCGCCGATCGACTCCACGCCCACCCCGGGCTCGCAGACGCCGGAGCTCGACGACGCCGCCTTCACCACGGCGGCCGCCCGGTCGAGGTACACCGACGCCACGGCCACGCCGCACGTGGACAACTACACCGACCCGAGCACGACCTCGACGAACTGGGAGTTCGCCTACGACTGCCTGTCGTTCAAGGTCGACCGGCTCGAGGGCACCGACGCAGCCGCGGCGAGCAACCTCACCGGTGACGTGACCTTCAAGCTCGGCACGGGCTGCGGCGCGTTCAACTACGGCGCCGTGCCCGAGACGCCCAAGGCCAACACCAAGCCGACCGCCACGGCCACGGCCACGCCGTCGACCGCGACCGTCGGCCAGCAGGTCACGCTGTCGGCCGCGGGGAGCACCGACAAGGAGACCCCGGGCAACCTGACCTACAGCTGGGACACCGACGGCGACGAGGTCAAGGACGCCGAGGGTGCCGAGGTCACCCGGACCTTCACCAAGGCCGGCACCTACACCGCGACCGTGACGGTCTCCGACGCCGAGGGCCTGACCGACACGGCGAGCACGACCGTGACCGTCACCACCCCGCCCGCCGGCGACACCACCAAGCCGACCATCCGCACCACGGTCCGGCCCACCCCGGTGCTCACCGGCCGCACGTCGACCTTGTCGGCCGCCGGCTCGACCGACGACCGGACGGCGTCGGGCAGGTTGCGGTACTTCTGGGACCGCGTCGGCGAGGGCGGGGCCGTTGACGCCCAGGGCCCGACGCTGCCGCTGCGCTACGCCACGCCGGGCGTCAAGACGGTCACGCTCTACGTCGTCGACGAGGCCGGCAACGTGGCGGTGCGGACCCTCACGGTGCGGGTGCTGCGCCACACCGCCTGCGGCGCCCGGGGCACGACGCGCGTGGGTGACTTCACGGTCGTCCGGTCGCAGGCCGCCATCGGCGGGACCTACTGCCTGACGCGGCGCTCGACCCGCGGCACGGACGCGGTGCGCACCACCGTCCGGGGCGGCTCCGTCGACGTCTACCTCGGCCGGTCGCCGCGTGGCGGCACGGGCGCGATCTACGTCGACGGCCGCAAGGTCCGCTCGATCTCGTTCGAGGGTGGCTCCCGGCTGACCCTGGACAACCCGGTCCGCCTGCGGGGCCTCGGCTCCGGCACCCACCGGATCGAGGTCCGGCGCCTGCGGGGCCAGGCCGCGGTCGGGGGGTTCGTCACCTACCAGTGACCGGTGCGTAGGACCACGACGGCCGGGGCTCCACCCAGGAGCTCCGGCCGTCGTCGTACGCCGTCGTGAGTCGGGGGTCGGGGGTCAGGCGCGGACCGCCGCCTCGGCCTCGGCCTTGATCCGGTCGAGCGTCTCGCGCATCCCCCGCTCCAGGCGCCGGGTGAAGCCCTCGACGCCGCCGAGGACGGTCTTGGTGAGCACGATCGAGAGGGTGGAGATGCCGTCGGGCAGCTCGCGGCGCTGGGTGACGGTGGTGCCGCCGCGGCCGTTGTCGGCGAGCTCGAAGGACCAGATGGTGCGGTTCTCGGCGATCCGGAAGGCGAAGTCGCGGTGCGGCTCGAACCGGACGACCTTGCCCTTGGTCGGCCAGAACAGCGGGCCCTGGCGGTTGAGGTTGCTGAACCTCGCGCCCCGCCGGACCGTGCCTCCCTTGACCGTCGAGCGCACGACCTGCGGGCTCCACGACGCCATCCGGGGGATGTCGCTCACCAGCGCCCACACCTGGGCCGGCGGCGCGTCGACGTCGATGCTGGCCTCGAGCTCCTCGTAGGGGTGGTCCTGGGTCTTGGCGCTCTCGCTCATGCGCGCAGACGCTACTGAACGATGTTCAACAGCGCCGTGACCGGCGCCACAGCGCTGGCCGCCCCGCGTGGGCCGTGGGGCAAGTGGGGCTCATGGGACGATCCGCGCCCCTGGGCCGGCCCGCGGCGGACGGCGCCCAGTCGGACGGCGCTCAGGCGGACCGCTCGGCCCACCAGGCGAGCAGGGCGGCACGGGCGGCGTCCTCGTCGAGGGGGCCCCGGTCGAGGCGCAGCTCGAGGAGGAACTGGTAGGCCTGGCCGACCTCCCGGCCCGGGCCGATGCCGAGCGTCTGCATGATCTGGTTGCCGTCGAGGTCGGGCCGGATCGAGGCCAGCTCCTCCTCCTCGGCGAGCCGGGCGATGCGGGACTCGAGGTCGTCGTAGGTGCGGCGCAGGCGGTCGGCCTTGCGCCGGTTGCGGGTGGTGCAGTCGGCGCGGGTGAGCACGTGCAGCCGCTCGAGCTGGTCGCCCGCGTCACGCACGTAGCGCCGCACGGCGGAGTCGGTCCACTCGCCGTCGCCGTACCCGTGGAAGCGCAGGTGCAGCTCGACGAGCCGGCTCACCGCGTCGACCTCGTCGTTGCTGAAGCGCAGGGCCCGCATCCGCTTGGTCGTCAGCTTGGCGCCGACGACGTCGTGGTGGTGGAAGGTCACGGTGCCGTCGTCGAGGAGCCGGCGGGTGCGGGGCTTGCCGACGTCGTGGAGCAGCGCGGCCAGCCGCGAGACCAGGTCGGGGCCACCGCCGAGCCGGTCCTCCAGGTCGATGGCCTGCTCGAGGACGGTGAGCGTGTGCTCGTAGACGTCCTTGTGCCGGTGGTGCTCGTCGCGCTCCAGACGCAGGGCCGGCAGCTCGGGCAGCACGCGCTCGGCCAGGCCGGTGTCGACGAGGAGCGTCAGCCCGAGCCGCGGGTACGGCGCGCACAGCAGCTTGACCAGCTCGTCACGGACCCGCTCGGCGCTGATGATGTCGATGCGCTCGGCCATCGCGGTCATCGCCGCCACGACCTCCGGCGCGACGGTGAACCCGAGCTGGGCCGCGAAGCGGGCCGCGCGCATCATCCGCAGCGGGTCGTCGCCGAAGGAGTCCTCGGGGCGCCCGGGCGTGCGGAGCACCCGGTGGGCGAGGTCGACCACGCCGCCCCAGGGGTCCTCGAAGGCGCGCCCGGGCAGCGAGACCGCCATCGCGTTGACGGTGAAGTCGCGTCGGCCGAGGTCGCCGGCCAGGCTGTCGCCGTACTCCACGGTCGGGTTGCGCGAGGACGGGTCGTAGGTCTCGGAGCGGTAGGTCGTCACCTCGACCTGCCAGTCCCCCTTGCGGGCGCCGATGGTGCCGAAGTCGCGGCCCATGTCCCACAGCGCGTCGCCCCAGCCCTTGAGCAGCCGCTCGGTCTCGTCGGGCCGGGCGGAGGTGGTGAGGTCGAGGTCGTGGTGGGAGCGACCGAGCATCGCGTCGCGCACCGGCCCGCCGACCAGGTGCAGCTCGTGGCCGGCGTCGGCGAAGACGGCGCCGAGGCCGTCGATCACGGGGGCGAGGCGGTCGAGCTCGGCGCCCACCCGGCGCTGCACCTCGACGATCGAGAGCGGCTCGGGGGTGCGGTCGGACACTCGGGCGAGTCTAGGGACGCACGGACCACACGGGCGACCCGGATACCCTCGGCGGGTGGTCGGACCCCGGAAGCACGCGCGCGCCCTCGCGGCCGCGTGCGGTGTCCTCGGGCTCGCGCTCCTCGGCTCCGCACCCGCCCCGACCGCGGGCGCCGCCGGTCCGGTGCCCTCGGCGCCCTCGGCGCCCTCGCCGGAGCCGGGTGACGGGTTCGGCACGGTCGACCCCGGGGTGCCGGACGGCGGGTCGCAGACCACGCCCGACCCGGAGGACGCGGAGCCCGACCCCCTCGCCGTCACCATCGACGACCTCTCACCGGGCTCGCTGCCCGCGTCCGGCCCGATCCGGGTCACCGGCACCGTCACCAACCGCACCGACGAGGACTGGTCGAGCATCCGGCTCTTCGCCCTCGTCGGCGACGGCTCCGACTTCGCGCCGCTGCGCTCCCCCGACGAGCTGGCCGCGGCGGCCGACACCGAGCCCGACGACCTCGTCGGCTACCGCAAGACCGAGGTCGGCTCGCCCGGCGAGGTCGAGCTGCTGCCCGCCGGGGCCACCGCGCGCTACTCCATCGAGCTGCCGGCGGAGTCGGTCGTCACGACCACTCCCGGCTCCTACTGGTTCGGTGTCCACGCCCTGGGGTCGAGCGCGTCGGAGCCCGACGACGGCAACGCGGTCGGCCGCGCCCGCACCTTCCTGCCCTGGGTGCCGCGCCGCTACGACGACACCCCGCTGCCCACGGCCGTGGTGCTGCCGCTCACCCAGCCCGTCCGGTACGCCGCCGACGGCTCGGTCGACGACGTGGCGACGTGGACCCGCGTGCTCGGCCCCACCGGTCGGCTCACCCGCCTCCTCGAGCTCGGTGCGGCGAGCCCCGCCCCGCTGACCTGGGTCGTCGACCCGGCGGTCGTCGACGCCGTCGCGCACCTCGCGCGCGGCAACCGCGGCCGCGACCTCGGACCCACCGGCAGCGGCACCGGCACCCCCGGCCCCGACGAGACGGGGTCGCCGTCCGAGGGGGCCCCCGATGCCGGTGACGAGGCCGGTGACGAGGCCGGCGACGGGGCTGGCGACGGTGACGCGGAGGCGCCGGGCGAGGGCGCCGGCGAACCGCAGGAGGAGTCGGCCGTGGCCGCCTCGGCCTGGCTCGACCGGCTCCGCCAGGTGCTGCCGGGCAACCAGGTGCTCACCCTGCCCTACGGCAACGTCGACGTCCCGGCGCTGCTCGAGCACCAGCCGCGGCTCCTCGAGCTCGCGCTGGCCCAGCGCAGCGCGGTCCTCGGCGACATCACGCCGACCGAGCCGGTGATGACCTCCCCCAGCGGCTACCTCGACGCCGCCGCCATCCGGGCCGCCTCGCCCGAGACCCGCCTGCTCGTCACCGACCGGATGCTCGGGCCCGACGCCCCGGCCGTCGTCGACGCCGACGGGCACCGGGTCGACGTGACCTCCTCGGGCGTGGCCGACGGCGGGCCCGGCCCCGGCGCTCCCCTGACGTCCGTCGCGATCCGCCAGCGCTTCCTGGCCGAGGCCGCCGTCCGCGCCATCGACCCCGACCGCCCGCCCCTGGTCGCGGTCCTGCCGGTGGGGTGGTCGCTGGCCGACCCCGGCACCTTCTGGGCCGCCCTCGACGTGCCGTGGCTCGACCTCGGCACCCTCGCCGAGGCCGAGGCGGCGAGCACCCCCGGCGCCCAGCCGGTCGCCGTCGACCCCGACGACCTCACCTACACCGAGACCCAGGAGGCCCTGCAGCTCGACGAGCCGCTCGTCGACGAGGTCGACGGGCTCGTCCGGGCCGGCGACACCCTGCAGAACCTCCTCGTCGACAACACCGGCATCGGCGGCACCATCACCGAGGAGGCCCTGACCGGGCTGTCCTACGCCGTGCGCAAGACCCAGGGCTACGGCCGCCTCGTCACCGACCGCTCCCGCCGCTGGGTCGACGAGCGGCTGGCCGACGTCACGGTGACCTCCTCGCCCGGCATCACGCTCGCCGGCGAGACCGGCTCCTTCCAGGCCACCTTGACCAACGACCTCGACCAGCGGGTCACCGTCGGGGTGCGCGCGGTCTCCGACGACGGGATCACCTTCACCGTGCCCGAACCCGTCGTGCTGGCCCCGGGCTCGCGCCAGTCGATCCGCATCGGCGCGCGCACGACGTCCAACACCGTCCACCGCGTCCGCCTCGAGGCGGTCGCCGTCGACGGCACCCCGCTCGGGTCCACCGACGACCTGCCGGTCCGCTCGACGCAGGTCAGCGGGGTCATCTGGCTGATCCTCGGCACCGGTGGCGGCCTGCTGTTCCTGGCCATCGCCGTGCGGCTGGTCCGCCGGGTCCAGGCCGCGCGTCGCGGCGAGGCCGGCGCCGGGCGACGTACGACGGCGGGCGCGGGCGGGTCCGCGGCCGAGGGTCGACCCTCGTTCGAGGCCGGATGAGCCCGGGCAAGCACGCGGCGCCCCACCCCGGGCCCGCGGAACCGCTGCCACCCGCCCAGCCCACGCACCGGGCGCCCGGTGCGCCGGTGGGGCCGACCGGACCCGAGGCCGCCGCCGACCCGGCCGACCCGACCACGCCCGCCGACCCGCTCGCCACGGCCGAGGTCCCGACGGTGGCCGGCCCCGACTCCGATCCCGACCGCGCCGCGGCCGACGAGCAGCGCTCGGTGCTCACCAGCAGCGCGGTGATGGCCGCGGGCACGGTGGTCTCCCGGATGAGCGGGTTCGTGCGCTCGGCGCTGCTGGCGGCCGCGCTCGGCGCGACCCTGCACGCCGACATCTTCACGATCGCCAACACCGTGCCCAACATGCTCTACATCCTGCTGGCGGGCGGCGTCTTCAACGCCGTGCTCGTGCCGCAGCTGGTGCGGGCGATGGCGCAGGACCCCGACGGCGGCGAGGCCTACACCAACCGGGTCGTCACGCTGGCCGCGCTGTTCCTGGGCCTGGTCACGGTGGCCCTGGTGGTCTTCGCGCCGCAGCTGATGTCGCTCTACCTCAGCGACCGGTGGGACGAGCCCGACCGGGCCCGGCACCTCGCCTCGATCGTCGACTTCGCCCGGCTGTGCCTGCCGCAGGTCTTCTTCTACGGCATGTTCGTGCTCGTCGGTCAGATCCTGAACTCCCGCGGCCGCTTCGGCCCGATGATGTGGGCGCCGATCGCCAACAACGTGATCTCCGTCGGCGTGCTCGTCGTCTACCTCACCACGTTCGGCCCCGCCCGCGGCGCCGAGACCGACGGGCCGTTCAGCAGCGGCCAGGAGCTGCTCCTCGGCCTCGGCTCGACCGTCGGCATCGCGGCCCAGCTGCTGATCCTGGTGCCCTACCTGCGTGCGGCGGGCTTCACCTTCCGGCCACGCTTCGACTTCCGCGGCACCGGCCTGGGCCACACCCTGCGCCTGGGCATCTGGACCGTGCTGTTCGTCGTGGTCAACCAGGTCGCCTACACCGTCGTGGTCGCGCTGGCCTCGGGCGGCACGGCCGACGGCGGGGGCGACGGCACCGGCTACACCGTCTACGCCTCGACGTTCCTCATCGTGATGGTGCCGCACTCGGTCATCACGGTCTCCCTCGCGACCGCGATCCTGCCCCAGCTGTCCCGGCACGCCTCGGCGGGCGACACGACCCGCCTCGCCTCGACCCTGGGCTCGGCGCTGCGCACCGCGCTCGCCGTGGTCGTGCCGTTCGCCGCGGTCCTGCCGCTGGCCGCCCACGACCTGGCCCGCGTCATCTGGGGGTACGGCGCCGCGGCGGCCGACTACGACAACTACGTCGCCTCGCTGTCGCTGTTCGGGCCCGGCCTGGTCGTGTTCACCGTCCACTACCTCGTGCTGCGCGGCTTCTACGCCCTCGAGCGCACCCGCACCGTCTTCTTCGTCCAGTGCGCCGTCGCGGCCACCAACATCACCGCCGCCCTGGTGCTGGTGCGGCGCGCCGACGCCGCCGGCACCTCCCCCGCCCTCGTGCTCGCCTACGCGTCGTCGTACGCCGTGGGCGCGGCCATCTCCTACGCGGTGCTGTCGCGCCGACTCGGCGGCCTCGGCGGCGCCGGCCTGCTGGGCTACCTCGCGCGGCTCGCCCTCGCCGTGGGCCTGACCGCCGCGGCGGCCGCCGGCGCCGGGGTCGGCCTGCGCGCCCTCGGCGACGACGACACCCTGCTGCTCTCGCTGGTGCGCGCCGCGGGCGTCGTGGGGGTCGCGGGGGTCGTCTTCCTCGTCGCGGCCCGGCTCGTCCGGCTGCAGGAGGTCACCGACGTGGTCCGCACCGTCACCCGCCGCCTCGGACGCTAGCCGAGTCCGGCGAGGGGCCAGCACGGGGCGACCGGTCCGGCCTACGATGGGGGCCCGCGTCCCGCCCACCCCGAGGAGACGAGCCCGGTGCCGCACGCCACCCGACCCGGTGACGTGCTGGGCGGTCGCTACCGGCTGGTCGACCTGCTCGTCGAGAGCGACGGGGGTCGGTTCTGGCGGGCCCACGACCCCGTGCTCGAGCGCCACGTCGCGGTGCACGTCATCCGCGGCGACGACGACCGCGTGCCGGGGCTGATGGAGGCCGCGCGCCGCTCCGCGACCGTGCCCGACCGGCGGGTGCTGCGGGTCCTCGACGCCGAGTGCACCGCGGAGGAGTGCTACGTCGTCAACGAGTGGGGCTGGGGCGCCTCCCTCGACGTCGTCGTCGCCGGCCGCACGACCCTCGGCCACCGGCAGGCGGCGTGGCTGGTCGCCCAGGTCGCCGACTCGGTGGCGGCGGCGCACGCGGCCGGCGTCGCCCACGGCCGCCTGACTCCCGAGAACGTCCTGGTCGACCGCGCGGGCGGCGTCCGGGTCATCGGCCTGTGCGTCGACGCGGTGCTGCACGGGCTCGACCCGGTCGGACCCGACCCGGGTCCCGCCCGCCTCCGCGACGTCGAGGACCTCGCCGGCCTCCTCTACTGCGCCCTCACCGCCCGCTGGGCGGGCCCGTCCGCCTCCGCGGTGGCCGCCGCGCCCCGCACGCACGGAGAGGTCCTGCGGCCACGCCAGGTGCGGGCCGGCATCCCGCGGTCCCTCGACCTGTTCTGCGACGAGGTGCTCCACCCCGGCACCCAGCACCGCGAGCTCGCCGGCCTCGGCCTGGACACCGCCCGGGGCGTCGCCGACTTCCTCCTCGAGTACGTCGGCGACCCGGCCGGGATGCCGGAGGCGCTGCTCGCCGGGGTGCCGGAGATGCCCGAGGAGCCGCAGGTCGTGCTGCCGCCCGTGCCCGAGCTGCGCCCCCACGACCTCGCCCGCGCCGCGACCCCGCCGCCGGAGCCGGACCCGGAGCCCGACCCGGAGCCCGACCCGGAGCCCGAGCCGGAACCCGAGCCCGAACGCGAACCGGAGCCGGTCACCGAGGTCGACCGGCCCACCGAGGCCGGGCTGCCGGTCTGGGGCGAGGACCCCGACGAGGACGTGTCGTGGCTGGAGCGCCGCACCGAGCCCGCCCCGCCCCCGCCGCCCTTCGACAACCCGCCCGAGCGCCCGCTCTTCGCCCCCGAGCCCGCCCGGGTGCCCCGGCCACCGGCCGAGCGGCGGAGCGAGGCGACCTCGCGCACCGGGGAGTTCTGGCCCTGGGACACCGGCACCGGTGCGTCGACGGGCCTGCCGGCGACCGCACCGACCGAGGGCGAGGAGGGCGGGGTCCCCGGCCGGGGGTTCTTGCGCACCGCGGTGCTGCTGGCCGTGCTGGCCCTGGTCGCGGTGGCGGTCGTGGTGTTCCTCAACGTCCGCGGAGGCGGTGGCTCCGGCGCCGACGGGGCCGACGGTCCCGACGGGTCCGACCGCAGCCGCGGCAGCGCCCGGGCCGTGGCGGCCACCGTGCCCGGCCCGCCGCTCGCGGGAGTCACGGCCGCGGCCTTCGACCCGCTCGGTGACCCGCCCACCGAGAACGACGCCGACGCACCCCTGGCGGTCGACGGTGACCCCGCCACCACCTGGAGCACCCAGGGGTACGTCGACCAGCTCGGGCCGCCCCCCGGCCTCAAGACCGGCGTCGGCCTCGTGCTCGACCTCGGGGGCTCCCACCGGGTCGACCAGGTCGAGCTGACCCTCGAGCGCACCCCGTCCTCGGTGTCGGTCTTCGTCCTCGACGAGCGACCCGCCTCGGCCGCCGCCGTCGACGGCGTCGCCCCGACCGCACAGGGCACCGCCGACGGCGAGCGGCTGGTGCTGTCGACCGACGGCGCCTCCGGGTCGTTCGTGGTCGTCTGGTTCACCGCGCTCCCCCGCGACGACGACGGTCGCCACCGGGGCACGGTCGCCGACGCGGTGGTGCGGGGCGAGTGATCGACCAGCACGGTGACCGGCACGGCGACCGGCACGGTGACCCCCGCAGCGACGCCGAGCTCCTAAACGCCCACGTCGCGGGTGAGCCGGCGGCGTTCGGGGAGCTGTTCGGGCGCCACCGCGACCGGCTGTGGGCGGTCGCCCTGCGCACCACGGGCAACCCCGACGACGCGGCCGACGGCCTCCAGGACGGCATGGTCGCGGCCTACCGCCGCGCCGCCTCGTTCCGCGGCGAGGCGCAGGTGACCACCTGGCTGCACCGGGTCGTCGTCAACGCCTGCCTCGACCGCCTGCGGGCGGCCAAGGTCCGGCGCGCCGAGGCCCTGCCCGACGACCTCGACGACCACGCGGGTCGGGGTGCCCTGGTGACGGCCGCGGCGGGCGGCGCCGAGCCCGTCGACCCGGCCGACGTGGCGGTGGTCGGGGAGCGTCGCCGCCGCGTCCTCGACGCCCTCGCCCAGCTGCCCGCGGAGCAGCGAGCGGCGCTCGTGCTCGTCGACATGGAGGGCTACCCCGTCGCGGAGGCCGCGCTCGTCCTCGACTGCGCCGTCGGCACCGTGAAGTCCCGCTGCTCGCGTGGACGCACCCGTCTCGCGTCGTTGCTCGCCGACCTGCTGCCCGACGCCGAGCAGCCGGCCGCCCCTCCGGGGAACCGACCGCCCGCTGGGCACGTCCCACCCCTGCCGCCGTCCCGCGGTCCACCCGCCTGAGGCGCCCGACCCGCCGAGACACCCGGACCCACCCTGCAGAAGGACCGATGACCGACCACGAGCCCGAGGCCGACCCGCGCGAGCAGGAGGCCGTGCGCCGCCTGTTGGCCCAGGCGCGCCACGACGGGCCCGTGCCCGCCGACGTCGCGGCCCGGCTCGACGCGACGCTGGCCGGCCTCGACGCCGAGCGCGACGTCGAGCGCGACGTCGAGCGCGACGTCGAGCGGACGGGCGCGGCCGTCGTCCCCCCGCCGCCGTACGTCGGCCCGCCGGCGCCCCACCTCGGCCCACCGCCCCCGCCCCCGCGCCCGTCCGGCGGCGAGGTGGTCGACCTGGCGGCGCGCCGTCGTCGACGTCGCGTCGTGGGCCTGCTCGGAGCGGCCGCGGCGGTCGTCGTGCTCGGCATCGGGCTCGGCCAGGTGGTGGACCCGGGGAGCGGTGACGAGGACGGCACGGCCTCCTCGGGCAGTGCCGGCGGTGAGGCCCAGCAGGAGGGCGCCGAGGGTCCCTCGGCGGCCGACTCCGCTCCGCCGCCGCCCGCGGCGGCGCCCGACTCCCTCCCCCGGCTCGAGGCGGCGACCTTCCCCGAGGCGGTCGTGGCCCTGCGCGACGCGCCGGGCGCCGTGCCCGGGCGCCCCGGCTCGGAGCTCGACGGCCGGTCCCTGAGCCAGGCGCCGGGGTTCGTCTGCCCGCCGGCCGACTGGGGCGAGGGCACGCTCGTCGCCGTCCTCTACGACGGTCGCCCGGCCGTCGTGGCCTTCCGGCCACCCGTGGGCGGCACCCAGACCGTCGACCTGCTCCAGTGCGGCAGCGGCGCTCCCCTGCGGTCGGTCTCGATCGCCGCGCCGTAACCGTCCCTGGCGCGGCGCGCCACCGGCCGCGCCCGCGGGCCGCGGAATGTCGCTCGCCTACGATGCGTTGGACCGAGCACCACCGCACGACACCCGCCAGCCCCAAGGAGCGACCCAGCATGTCGGACAGCGCCACCGCGCCCCGCGACGTCATCATCATCGGCTCGGGCCCCTCGGGCTACACCGCCGCCGTGTACGCCGCCCGGGCCAGCCTCGAGCCCCTCGTCTTCGAGGGCTCGGTGACGGCGGGCGGCGCCCTGATGAACACCACCGAGGTCGAGAACTTCCCCGGCTTCCGCGACGGCATCATGGGCCCGGCCCTGATGGACGAGATGAAGGAGCAGGCCCGCCGCTTCGGCGCCGAACTCGTGCCCGACGACGTCGTCGAGGTCGACCTGACCGGTGACGTCAAGGTCGTCAAGACCGCCACCGACACCTACACCGCCCGCGCGGTGATCCTGGCCATGGGCTCGGGCTACCGCAAGCTCGGCCTGCCCAACGAGGACACCCTGTCCGGGCGCGGCGTCTCCTGGTGCGCCACCTGCGACGGCTTCTTCTTCCGCGAGCAGCACATCGCCGTGGTCGGCGGTGGCGACTCGGCCATCGAGGAGGCCACGTTCCTGACCCGGTTCGGGTCCAAGGTCTCCCTCATCGTGCGCCGTGACGAGCTGCGGGCCTCCAAGATCATGCAGGAGCGGGCCTTCGCCGACGCCAAGCTCGAGATCGTGTGGAACTCCGTGGTCGACACCATCAACGGCGAGGACAAGCTCGAGTCGCTGACGCTCAAGGACACCGTCACCGGCGAGACGCGTGCGCTCGACGCGACCGGCCTGTTCATCGCCATCGGGCACGACCCCCGCTCGGAGCTGCTGCACGGGCAGGTCGACCTCGACGACGAGGGCTACGTCATCGCCTCCCACCCCAGCACCGGCACCAACATCCCCGGCGTCTTCGCCGCGGGCGACCTGGTCGACCACATCTACCGGCAGGCCATCACCGCTGCCGGCACCGGGTGCGCCGCCGCCCTCGACGCCGAGCGCTACCTCGCCGAGCTCGACCACCAGCTGGCCTCCACCGGTGCCGAGGCGCAGGAGCGCGCCGACGCCGAGGCCGCCGTCCTCTGACGCCCCGAGCGCCCCGGGAACACCCGGGCCGCGCCCGGCGTTCCCCCTCCATCTCCTCCTCCGCAGCCCCCAGACCAACCCGAAGGGAAGCACCATGGCCAACATCTCCGCCGTGACCGACGCCGAGTTCGACACGCAGGTCCTCCAGTCCGACAAGCCCGTGCTCGTCGACTTCTGGGCCGAGTGGTGCGGCCCGTGCCGCCAGGTCGCCCCGATCCTCGACGAGATCGCCACCGCCCACGGCGACAAGATCACGTTCTTGAAGATGAACGTCGACGAGAACCCCGTGACGCCCTCGTCCTACCGCGTCACCGGCATCCCGACGATCAACGTCTACCAGGGTGGCGAGGTCGTGCGCAGCATCGTCGGCGCCCGCCCGAAGGCGGCGCTGCTCAAGGAGCTCGAGGAGTTCACGGCCTGACCCGGTCGACCACCACAGCAGCACCGAGGCCCCCGACGTCACCCGGCGTCGGGGGTCTCGTGCGTCCGGTGCACCGGCGACGGCGCCCGACCCGGTCGGACGGCGCCGAGCAGCCTCTCCAGCGCGACCTCGACCTCGTCGCGCCAGCTCAGCGCCGAGCGCAGGTCCATCCGCATCCGCGGCGTCGTGGGGTGGGAGCGGTGCGTGCGGAAGCCGGTGCGCGAGAGGAAGTCGACCGGCAGCAGGCACGGCGCCCCCCGGGTCGAGCCGAAGGCCTCGACGGCGCGGACCCCACCGCGCTCGACCAGGTCGCGCGCCATCGCCCGCACCAGCACCCGGCCGAGCCCACCGCCGTCGTGGCCCGGGGCGACGTACGCCGTGGTCATCAGCACCGCGTCGGGGCTGACCGGCGCGGTCGGGTGGCCGTCGGCGCCCGGCACGAACGCCGGCGGCGCGTAGACGACGTACCCGACCGGTTGGTCGTCGACGAGTGCGACCCGGCCGCAGGAGCCCCACTCGCGCAGGACCAGGGACAGCCAGGCGTCCTTCTCCGCCGCGGCGTCGGCGTTGTCGTGCAGGCAACCGCGGCGGACCGGGTCGACCTCCCACCGCACACAGCTGCGGCACGGCACGCCGGCCTCCCCGAGGTCGGTCAGCAGGTCCGGGGTGAGCCGGACGGTCCGGCGCGTCATGGAATCCGAGGGTAGCCCGCACGGGTGACCTGCGAGGATGGATCGGTGCGCCAGATCCGTCAGAGCAAGAAGCTGCACGACGTCCGGTACGACGTGCGGGGACCGATCCTCGTCGAGGCCCAGCGGCTGGAGGCCGAGGGCCACCGGATCCTGCGGCTCAACATCGGCAACACCGCCCCGTTCGGCTTCGAGGCCCCCGAGGCGATCCTCGCCGACGTGACCCGGCACCTCGCGCAGGCCCAGGGTTACAGCGAGAGCCAGGGCATCTTCTCCGCGCGCACCGCGGTGGCGCAGTACTACCAGCAGCGCGGCCTGCGCGAGACCGCCGTCGACGACGTCTTCATCGGCAACGGCGTCTCCGAGCTGATCTCGATGGTGCTCCAGGCCTTCGTCGACGAGGGCAACGAGATCCTCGTGCCCGCACCCGACTACCCGCTGTGGACCGGCGCGGTCTCGCTCTCCGGCGGCACCCCGGTGCACTACCTGTGCGACGAGACCAACGGGTGGGCGCCCGACCTGGCCGACGTCGAGGCCAAGATCACCGAGCACACCCAGGCCATCGTCATCATCAACCCCAACAACCCCACGGGCGCGGTCTACAGCAAGCAGGTCGTCGACGGGCTCGTCGACATCGCCCGCCGCCACGAGCTCGTGGTCTTCGCCGACGAGATCTACGAGAAGATCATCTTCGACGACGCGGTGCACCACCACGCGGCGGCCAGCGCCGGCGACGACGTGCTGTGCCTGACCTTCAGCGGGCTCTCCAAGGCCTACCGGGTCTGCGGCTACCGCGCGGGCTGGGTGATGATCTCCGGGCCCCAGGAGATCGCCCAGGACTTCCTCGAGGGCCTCACCCTCATCGCCAACATGCGCATGTGCGCCAACGTGCCGGGCCAGCACGCCATCCAGACCGCGCTCGGGGGCTACCAGTCCATCGAGGAGCTGATCGTCCCCGGCGGTCGGCTCTACGACCAGATCATGCTGGCCGACCGGCTGCTCAACCAGATCCCGGGCGTCACCAACGTCCGTCCGCAGGGCGCCCTGTACTGCTTCCCGCGGCTCGACCCCGAGATGTACCCCATCGACGACGACCAGGCCTTCGTCATCGACCTCCTGCGGGCCAAGAAGATCCTGGTCACCCACGGCACCGGCTTCAACTGGCCGCGGACCGACCACTTCCGGCTGGTGACCCTGCCCGACGTCGGGCAGCTCGAGGACGCGATCGGCCGGATCGCCGACTTCCTCGCCACCCGCCGCAGCTGAGACGCCTCCGCCCCGCCGTACGCCGCCCGCTCGACCTCGAACCCTGGAGCCCACCGGACATGCGCGACCTCACCTACCCGCCGATCATCGTCGCCGCCAAGACGGCGTTCCGCCTGCTCGGGCAGCGGTTCCAGATGAGCGGCACCGAGCACGTGCCGCGCACGGGAGGCGTCCTGCTCGCGGTCAACCACATCGGCTACGTCGACTTCATCTACGGCGGGCTCGCGGCCAACCCGTCGGGCCGCAAGGTGCGGTTCATGGCCAAGCGCGAGCTGTTCGACCACAAGTACACCGGCCCGCTGATGCGCTCGCTGCACCACATCGAGGTCGACCGGGGCGCCGGCGAGCAGTCCCTGCAGACCGCCCTGGAGCACCTCCGGGCGGGCGAGGCCGTCGGGATCTTCCCCGAGGCGACCATCTCCCGCTCGTTCGAGCTCAAGGAGTTCAAGACCGGCGCGGTGCGCATCGCCGCGGCCGCGGGCGTGCCGCTCGTGCCGGTTATCCTGTGGGGCACGCAGCGGATGATGACCAAGGGCCACCCGCGCGACTTCTCCCGTGGCAAGACCATCGCCGTGCGCGTCGCCCCGCCGCTGCACCCGACCGGCGAGGACCCGGTCGCCGAGACCGCCGACCTGCACCGGGTGATGCGCTCGCTGCTCGACGAGACGATCCGCACCTACCCCGCCGCCGAGCAGCCCCCGGGCTCGTGGTGGCTGCCCGCGTCGTACGGCGGGAGCGCGCCCACCCCTGAGGAGGCAGAGCGCCTCGACGCCGAGGAGAAGCGGGTGCGGGCGGCCCGCCGGGCCGAGCGGGACCAGGGCGAACCGGCCTAGTTCTTGGTCGACAAATGGCTTTGGGCCTTTGTCGACACATCGACACGTCGACGAATCGACTAGATAGGCCGGTCGTCCCGGTTGCGCGGGTCCATGATGTCGACGATGCGGCGCAGGTCGTCCAGCGAGGCGAACTCGACGGTGATCTTGCCCTTGCGCTGCCCGAGCTCGACCTTCACGCGGGTCTCGAGACGGTCGGAGAGGCGCTCGGCGAGGTCGTTCAACCCCGGTGCCACCGGCTTGCGGCGCACCTGGCGCGGACGGCCCTCCCCCGCCGCTCCCTGGACGGCGACGATCTCCTCCAGGGCGCGGACGCTGATGCCCTCGGCGACGACGCGCTGGGCCAGCCGGTCCTGCACCTCCGGGTCGTCGACGGACAGCAGGCTCCGCGCGTGCCCGGCCGAGAGCACGCCGGCGGCCACGCGTCGCTGCACCGAGGGGCTCAACCGCATCAGCCGGATCGTGTTGCTGATCTGCGGTCGAGACCGGCCGATGCGCTCAGCGAGCTCCTCGTGGGTGCAGCCGAAGTCCTCCAGGAGCTGGGCGTAGGCCGCCGCCTCCTCGAGCGGGTTGAGCTGGCTGCGGTGGAGGTTCTCCAGGAGCGCGTCGCGCAGCATGTCGACGTCGTCGGTCTGCCGCACGATGGCCGGGACGGCCTCTAGGCCCGCGGCCTGGGCGGCGCGCCACCGCCGCTCCCCCATGATGAGCTCGTACTCACCGTCGCCGGTGGCGCGGACGACGATCGGCTGCAGCAACCCGACCTCGCGCACCGAGTGGACGAGCTCGGCCATGGCGTCCTCGTCGAAGACCTGGCGGGGCTGCACGGCGTTGGGCCGGATCGACCCGGGCGCCAGCTCGGCGAAGTAGGCGCCCGCGACCAGCACCGGCTCGGTGACCGCCGCGGGAGCGTCGGCCGAGGTGTCCAGCCCCGGTGCGTCGCGGCCGGCCCCGGCGCCGGACGCCGGTGCGGGCGGTGTGGGCGCCGTGGGGATCAGCGAGCCGAGACCGCGGCCGAGACCGCGCTTGGTTCCGGACGGGGTGCTCATGCGCGGGCCCCCTTCGTGGCGATCTCGCGAGCTGCCTCGAAGTAGGACAGCGCGCCCGGCGAGCCGGGGTCGTAGGTCATCACCGTCTGGCCGTACGACGGCGCCTCGGACACCCGGACCGACCGCGGGATGGCCGTGCGGAGCACCTGGTCGCCGAAGTGGCCCCGCACCTCCTCGGCCACGCCGGCGGCGAGGCGGGTGCGGGCGTCGTACATGGTGAGGAGGATGGTGCTCACGTCGAGACCGGGGTTGAGGTGGGCCTTGACCATCTCGACGGTCTCGAGCAGCTGGCCCAGGCCCTCCAGTGCGTAGTACTCCGCCTGGATCGGGATCATCATCTCGTCACCGGCGACCAGGGCGTTCAGGGTCAGCAGGCCCAGCGAGGGCGGGCAGTCGATGAGGACGTAGTCGAAGCGGTCGTCCGGACCCCCGGGCGTCGGCGCGACCCGCGGGTGGCCGTGGATGGCCTTGCGCAAGCGGCCCTCGCGGGCGACCACGCTCACGAGCTCGATCTCGGCCCCGGCGAGGTCGATGGTCGCGGGCACCACGTGGAGCTCGGGCAGGTCGGCGCACGGCTGCGCCACCTCGGCGAGCGGTCGACCCTCGACGAGGGCGTCGTAGGTCGACGGGACGCCGCGGTGGTGGTCGATGCTGAGGGCGGTCGAGGCGTTGCCCTGAGGGTCCAGGTCGACGACGAGCACCCGCTGGCCCAGCTGCGCGAGCGCCGCCGCGACGTTCACCGTGGACGTCGTCTTGCCGACGCCACCCTTCTGGTTCGCGACCACCATCACCCGGGTCGCACGGGGACGCGGCACGGCCTCGGTGGCCCGGGTCGCCTGCCGGGACTGACGGGCCAGCAGGCTGTGCTGCGCGGCCCGGGCGAGGGGCGTGGCCTCGGCGTCATAGGCGTCGCTCAGGTCGGCGAGGTCGCCTGCGGTGCGTGGGGCAGAGGACGACGGCCTCGGCGGGACGGTCACGGGGAACTCCGTTTCACGTGAAACAAGCGGATCGAGCGCGGGACGACTCTGCCAGATCGGCAGGGCCGGGGACGAAGTGGGGACGCCGGGGGGAGGTCAGCGCCGCCGCCGGCGGCCACCACGAGCGGCCGCCGCCGGCCGAGCGGGCCACGACGCACGAGACGGGTCGGTCCAGCGGACCGTGACCGCCCAGGTCCGGTCCTCGCCGTCGTCACCCAGGGGAGTGACGGCCGGGTCGGTGGCCCCCCAGTGGCGGAGCACGGCCTGCGCCTCCTGGAGCTCCTCGTCCAGGGAGGACCCCTTGAGCACCGTCAGCGCCCCGGCCGGCGCGACCAGGGGAAGGCACCAACCGACGAGGCGGCCCAGGGGCGCGACCGCGCGCGCCGTCACGACGTCGAAGCCCGGACGGAGGTCGGTGGCCGTGTGCAGCTCCTCGGCCCGTCCGCGTCGCACGACGACGTTGTCCAGCTCCAGGTCGTCGACGACCTCCTCGAGGAACCGGGTGCGCCTGAGCAACGGCTCGATCAACGTCACGGTCAGGTCGGGGCGGGCGATGGCGAGCGGGACGCCGGGCAGGCCGGCTCCAGACCCCACGTCGGCGACCGAGGCGCCGTGGGGGACGAGCTCACCCAGCAGCGCCGAGTTCACGAGGTGGCGCGACCACACGCGAGGGACCTCGCGGGGACCGATGACGCCGCGCACCAGGCCGTCACTGGCCAACCGCGCGGCGTACCGCTCGGCGAGGTCGAGGCGGGAACCGAAAGCCCCCCGCGCCGACGGGGGCGCGGGGGGCGTCTCGGCCGATGTTTCACGTGAAACGTCGGACACGGGCTACTCCGGCAGCACCACGACGAAGCGGCGCGGCTCGACACCCTCGGACTCCGACGACAGACCGGCGGCGGCCACGGCGTCGTGCACGACCTTGCGCTCGAACGGAGACATCGCGTCGAGCGAACGGCGCTCGCCGCTGGCCCGCACCTCGGCCACCGTCTCGCGGGCGATCTCCTCGAGCCGCGTGCGACGGTCGGCTCGGAACCCCGAGACGTCGAGCATCAGCCGAGACCGGACGCCGGTCTCGCGGTAGACGGCGAGCCGGGTCAGCTCCTGCAGGGCTTCGAGCACCTGACCCTTGTCGCCGACGAGCTGGTTCAGGTCGGCCCCCACGATCGAGACCGCCGCCCGGTCGCCCTCGACGTCCATGTCCAGGTCACCGTCGAGGTCGGCGATGTCGAGCAGCTCCTCGAGGTAGTCGGCGGCGATGTCGCCCTCCTGCTCGAGCAGGTCGACGTGGTCGCCCTCACCCGCGGGCGCCTGGTCCTCGCCGCTCTCGACGGGGGGCACGGACGACCCGTCGGCGGCCTGCTCCGGACGGTCGGCGACCTCGGCCGACTCGGGGTTGTCCACGTTGGTCAGGTCCGGCTCGGTGCTCACCGGCGGCCTCCTCGCTGCTTCTTGGTGGGTTGCTTGGTCGTGGGTGCCGCGGCTCGGGGCGTCGGCTTCTTCTCCAGGGAGGGCACGGCCTCGTCCGGGGGAGTGGCGGCCTTGCGCGCAGCAGCCTGGCGCTGCGCCTTGGTCTGGCGCTTGGGCTGCTGGCGGGTGGCTGGGCGTCGCTCGTCGTCCAGGACGGCGGCCGTGGCGCCGCCGCTCGTCCCGCTCTCGACCGCCGGGCCCTTGCCCTTGGCGGCGTCGCGCTTCACCTTGGCGTCGAAGGCCGGCGTGCCGGGCGCGGGGTTGTTGCGGATGACGTAGAACTGCTGCCCCATCGTCCACAGGTTGGAGGTCGTCCAGTACAGCAGGACGCCGATCGGGAACGCGACGCCCGAGATGCCGAAGACCAGCGGCAGGACGTAGAGCAGGACCTTCTGCTGCTGCGCGTAGGGACCGGTCAGCGCATCGGCCGGCATGTTCTTGCTCATCAGCTGGCGCTGGGTCGTGAAGGTGGTCGCGGTCATCGCGATGACCAGGAAGACCGAGAAGATCATGACGGTCCAGTCACCGTCAGGTCCCCAGACCCTCGCCTGCCAGAAGGACTCGGAGATCGGGATCTTGCCGAAGATGAGCGAGTCGGCGAAGTCCTGGGCCCGGGCGTCGGTGAGGAACCCGCGGCCCTCGCCGTTCTTGGAGGCCTGGTCGAGGATGCGGAAGAGGGCGAAGAAGATCGGCATCTGCAGCAGCAGCGGCAGGCAGGACGCGAACGGGTTGGTGCCCGCGTCCTTGTAGAGCTTCATCGTCTCCTCGCCGAGACGCTGCCGGTCGTGGCCGTACTTCTTCTGCAGCTCCTTGACCTTGGGCTGGATGAGCTGCATGTTGCGCTGCGACTTGATCTGCTTGACGAACAGCGGGATCAGCAGCACCCGGATGACCAGCGTCAGGCCCACGATGGACAACGCCCAGCCGAGCCCGCCCTCCGGGTCGAGCACGAGGCTGAGCAGCTCGTGCCAGCCGAGCATGATGCCCGAGATGGCGTAGTACAGCGGCTGCATGACGAAGCTGCCGAGGTCGGAGAAGATGCCCACGGGCTCAGGCTCCTTGGTGGTGGGTCGGCGCACCGCAGGACACGGCGTCGTGGTCGGGGGAGAGGGGTGCAGCCGGCTCGGCGACGACCGAACCGCGCCGCGGCGGCACCTTGTCGACGCCGCCGGCGGCCCACGGGTGGCACCGGGCGAGCCGGCGCACCGCGAGCCACGAGCCGCGGACGCTGCCGTGCACCTGCACGGCCTCGAGGGCGTACGCCGAGCACGAGGGGTAGTAGCGGCACACCTGGCCGTACAGCGGGCTGATGAGCAGGCGGTAGGCCCGCAGCAGCAGGACGAGCACGTGCTTCACGCGGCCTCCCGGGGCAGCACCCGACGCAGGCAGGCGTCGAGGTCGCTCTCCAGGGTGGCGTACGACGCAACCGCCGCGGCCGGGAGAGCCCGGACCACGACCGTCGTGCCGCCCGGCCAGGCCTCGATCCGGCCCGCCACGAGGTGGCGCAGCCGGCGGCGTACCCGGTTGCGCACGACGGCCCCACCCACGGTGCGTCCGACGACGAACCCGGCCCTCGGGCCATCGCCCGCCTCGGGGCGCGCGTGCACGACCACGGTCGCCGCGGCGGCGCGCCGCCCACGGCGGCTCACCTCACGGAACCCGGCGGCCTCGGTGAGTCGGTGTCGCGCGGCGAGCATCGTCGACCGCGGGCCTGGGCCGGCGCCGAGGCCGGCTCAGACGGCCAGGCTCTTGCGGCCCTTGCGGCGGCGCCCCGACAGGATGGCGCGGCCGGCGCGCGTGCGCATGCGGAGCCGGAACCCGTGGGTCTTGTGACGGCGACGGTTGTTGGGCTGGTAGGTGCGCTTGCTCACGGCATTCCTTCGTTGGCGGGTCCCGCACACCGGGTGCGCGGAGAGGTACAGTCCGGGTCGCCGTGGGGCCGTGCCGGGCGCCCGTGCGAGCCCCGCGGGACGCGACACAGTGCAGCACCGGACCCCGTGCGACCTTGGAACGGTACGCGCTGCCCGAGAAGCCGGTCAAACCGTCGCGCCCCGTCCACGGCCTGTGGATGACGTCTTGTCGTCGTGCCTCGCGCCCGACTAGCGTGCCCGCCACCGGGCTTCCCCTCCGACCCCGGACCCGAACCGCCCGACGTCGCCGTCTCGGTGGCCGCTGCTCCTACGCGTGCCGCTGACCTGCACCGACGCGATGCGGGCCGGGCCCTGGCCGGTTCCCCGCCGCACCTCGTCCCCTCCCGGGACCCCCATTCACAGGCTGTGGACAAAGCTGTGGAACAGTCGCCGGGACGGACCCGTCCCCCGGCCGGCCGGGGCTCGGACCACCCACCGAGGGGCCCACGGCGGCCCCGGACCCCAGAAGCGGAGCGACGCACCAGTGGACGACCACGGGCCCGACCGAGCCGACCGCCCCGACCAGCCCGGGACCCCCGAGCTCGAGACCGCCTGGCGTGCGGTGGTCACCGAGCTCCAGGCCCACCAGCAGGCCTGGCTCAAGCTGAGTCGGCCGGTGCACCTGCACGAGTCGACCGCGATCGTGGCCGTGCCGGACGACTTCACCCGCTCCCAGCTCGAGGGCCGCCTCCGGGCCCAGCTCGAGGACGCGCTCACCGACCGACTCGGCCTGGAGATCCGGGTCGCGGTGACGGTGGAGCCGGAGCTGGGCCGCGTCGTGCCCACCGAGGACGCGCCGGTGACAACCACGGACGAAGCGACAGATCAACAGATCGATGTGTCGACAAATCTGCTCTCGGCCGACCTGCCCGCCGGCAGCGAGGGGTCCACCACCGCCTTCCCGGCGGTCGGGGGCGCGCCCGGCCAGGGTGACCAGGCCAAGTCGGCGCTCGAGACGCGGCTCAACCCGAAGTACACCTTCGAGACCTTCGTCATCGGCTCGTCCAACCGATTCCCCCACGCTGCGGCCGTCGCGGTCGCCGAGGCACCGGGTCGCGCCTACAACCCGCTCCTGGTCTACGGCGAGTCCGGGCTGGGCAAGACCCACCTGCTCCACGCGATCGGCCACTACGTGCGCAGCCTGTTCACCGGGGCCAAGGTGCGCTACGTCTCCAGCGAGGAGTTCACCAACGAGTTCATCAACGCGATCCGCGACGACCGGCTCGACCGGTTCAAGCGCCGCTACCGCGAGGTCGACGTCCTGCTCATCGACGACATCCAGTTCCTCGAGGGCAAGACGCAGACGCAGGAGGAGTTCTTCCACACCTTCAACGCGCTGCACAACGCCAACAAGCAGATCGTGCTGACCTCCGACCGGGCTCCCAAGCGCCTCGAGGCGCTGGAAGACCGGCTGCGCAACCGGTTCGAGTGGGGCCTCATCACCGACGTGCAGCCCCCAGACCTCGAGACCCGGATCGCCATCCTGCGCAAGAAGGCGGCCATGGACCGCCTCACCGCCCCGCCGGACGTGCTCGAGTTCATCGCCTCGAAGATCCAGACCAACATCCGCGAGCTCGAGGGCGCGCTGATCCGGGTCACCGCGTTCGCCAACCTCAACCGCCAGCCGGTCGACATGACGCTGGCCGAGATCGTCCTGAAGGACCTGATCCCCGAGGGCGGCGAGCCGGAGATCACCTCGGCGCTCATCATCGCCCAGACCTCGGCCTACTTCGGGCTGCCGATCGAGGAGATCACCGGGCCCAGCCGGGGCCGCCACCTGGTCCTCGCGCGGCAGATCGCGATGTACCTGTGCCGTGAGCTCACCGACATGTCGCTGCCCAAGATCGGCGCCCAGTTCGGCAACCGCGACCACACGACCGTCATGTACGCCGAGCGCAAGATCAACCAGCTCCTCGGCGAGCGGCGGGCGGTCTTCAACCAGGTCAGCGAGCTCACCAACCGGGTCAAGATGCAGGCGCGCCAGGCCTGAGCCGCCTCGCGCCGCGCACCGGTCGGAGGACTCTCCGCCTGTGGACGCGCCCCGACCCGACGTACGAACTACACGGGGAGGATCTGGGGACGAACCAGCACCTGTCATCCCCAGGTCGGCATCGATCCACAGCCCGAACCGGACGACCCGGCCGCCGTCCACAGGCTCATCCACCGGTGTGGAGACCCGCTGACCAGCACCGACGCCGGTCCTCCACACATTCCACAGCTCCTGTGACTACGACCAGACTCCAGAGCGACGACGAACCGTGGAACTCCGTCCGGGCCTCCCCCTGTGGAGGACCACCCCCGCGTGGCAGGATGCGATCCCGCCGTGCGGCCCGCCCCCGGGCTCCGCACCCACTCCCGTGAGATGAAGGACCAGCCGTGAAGTTCCGCGTCGAACGAGACGTCCTGGCCGATGCCGTGGCCTGGGCCGCCCGGACCCTGCCGGTCCGCCCCAGCGCCCCCGTCCTCGCCGGTCTGCTCATCGAGGCCAGCGACGACGGCCTCGTGCTGTCGACCTTCGACTACGAGACCTCGGCGCGGGCGACGCTGAGCGCCGAGGTCGCCGACGAGGGGCGCGCCCTGGTCAGCGGCCGGCTGCTGGCCGACATCTGCCGCAGCCTGCCCGCCAAGCCGGTCGAGATGGTGATCGACGGCGCCCGGGTCTCCCTGACCTGCGGCTCGGCCCGCTTCAGCCTGCAGACGATGCCGGTCGAGGACTACCCGACGATCCCCTCGATGCCCCAGGCCACCGGCACGGTGCAGAGCGACGTCTTCGCCCACGCCGTCTCGCAGGCCGTCACCGCCGCGGGCCGCGACGACATGCTGCCGGTGCTCACGGGCGTGCGGCTGGAGATCGACGGCTCCTCGATCTCGCTGCTGGCCACCGACCGCTTCCGGCTCTCCCACCGCGAGCTCGCGTGGGACCCCGGCACCCCGGACGAGTCGCTGGCCGCCCTGGTGCCGGCCCGCGTGCTCGGTGACACCGCCAAGTCGCTGACCTCCGGCAGCGAGGTCACGATCGCGCTCGCGGCGGGCGGCACCGGCGAGGGCCTCATCGGCTTCGAGGGCGTCGGGCCGGGCGGCGTGCGCCGGACCACGACCCGGCTGCTCGACGGCGAGTTCCCCAAGGTCCGCAGCCTCTTCCCGGCCGAGAAGCTCACCACCGCCCAGGTCGACAAGGCTGCACTGATCGAGTCGGTCAAGCGCGTCTCGCTCGTGGCCGAGCGCAACACCGCGGTGCAGCTGCGCTTCAGCGACGGCGTGCTCACCCTCGACGCTGGGTCGGGTGACGAGGCGCAGGCCTCGGAGTCGGTCCCCGCCACGATCGAGGGCGAGGACATCACGACCGGCTTCAACCCGCAGTTCCTCCTCGACGGCCTCGGGGCGATCGACCAGCCGGTCGTCGAGCTCGCCTTCACCCAGGCCTCCAAGCCGGTGGTCCTCAGCGGCGTGGCGGCCGACGACGGGGCGAGCGACCCCGGGTTCCGCTACCTCTTGATGCCCCGGCGACTCTTGTCCTGACCCCGGCTCCTGGCCCCGGTCGACGGGGCAGCGCGCCGCCGCGACCACCGCCACCAGACCCACACCCCGGCCCCAGCGGGCCCCAGCAGGAGGCAACCCCCATGCACCTCGGACTCGTCGGACTCGGGAAGATGGGCGGCAACATGCGCACCCGCATGCGCAACGCCGGCCTGACCGTCGTCGGCTACGACCGCAACCCCGACCTCGCCGACGCCGACAGCCTCGAGGCGATGGTCGAGGCGCTCCCGGGCGACGCGCCGCGCGTCGTGTGGGTGATGGTCCCGGCCGGCGACCCCACCAGCAGCACCATCCACGCCCTGGCCGAGCTGCTCTCGGAGGGCGACCTCGTCATCGACGGCGGCAACTCCCGCTGGACCGACGACGAGGCCAACGCCGCCATGCTCGCCGAGCGCGGCATCGGCTTCGTCGACTGCGGCACCTCCGGCGGCGTGTGGGGCCTCGAGAACGGCTACGCGCTCATGGTCGGCGGCGCCGACGACGACGTGGCCAAGGCCCAGCCCGCCTTCGACGCGCTGCGGCCCGACGGCGAGTTCGGGTTCGTCCACGCCGGCAAGAAGCCCGGCGCCGGCCACTTCGCCAAGATGGTCCACAACGGCATCGAGTACGCGATGATGCAGGCCTACGCCGAGGGCTGGGAGCTGCTGGAGAAGGTCGACAACGTCGACAACGTGGCCGAGGTCTTCAACTCCTGGCGCGGCGGCACCGTGATCCGCTCCTGGCTCCTCGACCTCCTCGTCGCCGCCCTCGACGAGGACGAGCACCTCGACCAGCTCGCCGGGTACGCCGACGACTCCGGCGAGGGCCGCTGGACCGTCGAGGCCGCGATCGACAACGCCGTCCCGATGCACGTGATCGCGGCCTCGCTCTTCGCCCGCTTCACCTCCCGCCAGGACGACAGCCCGGCGATGAAGGCGATCGCGGCCATGCGCAACCAGTTCGGCGGTCACGCCGTGCGCACCCCGCCGCCCCCCGGCGGCGACGCCACCGCCTGAGGCACGCCCGGCCGGCGGCGCCCGGCACGAGCCCCGACGCAGCGGACCCCCGGTGCCCACCTCGCGGTGGGGCCGGGGGTCCGTCGTCGTGGTCGGGGTGGGGCCGGGGCCTCAGGCCAGCGGTCGGCCGTCCGCGTCGGGCAGCTTGCGCAGCGCGACCAGGATCAGGTCGATCAGCGACCAGATCCCGCAGCCGCCGAGGGTGACGAGCTTGGCGACGCCCAACCCGGTGTAACCGAGGTAGAACCGGTCGACGCCGAGGCCGCCGAGCAGCAGCGACAGGATGAGGGTGGTCAGCCACTCCTTCTGCGAGAACAGGCCCGGCACCGCCTTGGCCTGCACCCAGCCGTCGTCGGTGCGCAGCATCGTCTCGCCCTTGACCTGGCCCTGCACGGCCATCTGGGCGAGCTGGCCGACCTCGACCGGGCCCTGCTCGCCCTGCGGGGTCGCGACGTAGAACGGGCCGACCGGTCCGCCGCCGTACGCCGGCTGGCCGTACCCGGGCTGCTGGCCGTAGCCGCCGGGCTGCTGGCCGCCGTAGGGGGGCTGCTGGCCGTAGCCGCCGGGCTGGCCGGCGGGGGGTTGCCCGTAGGCCGGCGGGGCGGGCGGGGGCTGGTCGCTCGGGCGCTTGGCCAACGGGTCTTCGCTCATGGCGGCAGGATAGGGGAGGCGCCGTACGCTCGGCGGTCCGTCATCGCCGCACACGACAGGAGCACCACGGGGTGCACGTCTCCCACCTCGCCCTGCAGGACTTCCGGTCCTACGCCCATGTCGACGTCCCGCTCGGGCCGGGGGTGACCGCGTTCGTCGGGCGCAACGGGCAGGGCAAGACCAACCTCGTCGAGGCGGTCGACTACCTCTCGCGGCTCTCCTCGCACCGGGTCGCGGGCGACGGGCCGCTCGTGCGCGCCGGCCGGCAGCAGGCCGTGGTGCGGGCGGCGGTCGTCAAGGACGGCCGGACGGCCGTGCTCGAGGTCGAGATCAATGTCGGCAAGTCGAACAAGGGACGAATCAACAAGTCGACATTGCCGCGGGTGCGTGAGCTCGTCGGCCTCGTCCGCACCGTGGTCTTCTCGCCCGAGGACCTCGTGCTGGTCAAGGGCGACCCGGGCGACCGGCGGCGGTTCCTCGACGACCTCCTGGTCCTGCGGACCCCGCGGCTGGCCGGCACGGTCAGCGACCTCGAGCGGGTGCTCAAGCAGCGCGCGACCCTGCTCAAGACCGCCGGGCACGCCCGCCGCGGGTCGTCCTCCCAGGACGCGGCGCTCTCGACCCTCGACGTCTGGGACGCCCACCTCGCGCGGGTCGGAGCCGAGCTGCTCGCCGAGCGTCTCGCCCTCGTCGAGCTGCTCCGCCCGTACGTCGGCGCGGCCTACGCGACCGTCGCCCGGGGGGCCGGGCGCGACGACGCCGACATCGCCTACAAGCCGTCCTTCGAGCTGCCCGCCTCCGTGCTCGCCCACCCCGCCGGCCCCGACCGCGGAGAGCTGGCCGAGGCCCTGCTCGCCGAGCTCGGGCGTCGCCGCGGCGACGAGCTCGACCGCGGAGTGTGCCTCGTCGGCCCGCACCGCGACGACCTCCTGCTCTCCCTGGGCCGGCCCGCCGACCCCGGCGGCGGCGACCCCGAGGACGGACCCGACGCTGCGGCCCGCCTCCCGGTCAAGGGCTACGCCTCGCACGGCGAGAGCTGGTCGTTCGCGCTCGCGCTCCGGCTCGCGTCCTACGACCTCCTGCGGGCCGACGGCGACGACCCGATCCTGGTGCTGGACGACGTCTTCGCCGAGCTCGACGCCGAGCGGCGCACCCAGCTGGCCGCGCTCGTCGCCGACGCCGAGCAGGTCCTGGTCACCGCCGCCGTGCCCGAGGACGTGCCGGCGGCCCTCGCCGGCGCCCGGTTCAGCGTCGCGGGAGGGGAGGTGCGCCGTGTCGAGTGACGACCCGAGCGCCGCACCGACCCCGCCGACCCCGCGGGACGAACCGCACCGCGACGACGGGCTCGACCTGGCCCGGCAGGCCGTCCGGGCCACGGCCGGCACCACGCCGGCCGCCCGGCGACCCCGGCGCGGCGGCGGGCGTCGTACGACGGGGGGAGCGGGGGCCGGGACCACCGGCGGCCGCCTCTCCGGCGCCCACCCCGACGAGCGCGACCCCCAGCTGCTCGGCGGCGAGGTGGGCAAGCTGGTCGACCGCCACGGCTGGGAGCTGGAGCTGCGGGTGCGGGGCGTCTTCGCCCGCTGGCCCGAGCTGGTGGGCGACGACGTGGCCGCGCACTGCACGCCGGAGTCGTTCGCCGACGGCCGCCTGGTGGTGCGCACCGACTCCACGGCCTGGGCCACGCAGCTCAAGCTGCTGCTGCCGGCGATCCTGCGCCGCCTCAACGAGGACCTCGGCGAGGGCACCGTCACCCTCGTCGAGGTGCTCGGCCCGCACCTGCCGACGTGGAAGAAGGGCGCCCGCTCCACCCGCGACAGCCGCGGCCCTCGCGACACCTACGGCTGAGCCGGAGGCGGCAAAACCTCCGCTTAACCGGAGAAACTGCCACTTCTGGCACGGATCTCCCGCCCAGATGTGGGAGTTCCGTGCCAGGAGTCACGGGCTCGTCCACCCGGGACCTCGGGTCAGCGCGGGACCGGGTCGAACCGCTCGCCGGAGCCGCAGCGTCGCAGCCGACGCACGACGAGGAGGCCGCCGCGCCAGGCACCGTGGCGCGAGAACGCCTGCAGGGCGTAGCGCGAGCAGGTCGGGGTCATCGAGCACACGGGCCGGGCGCGCGGCACGGACACGTTGAGCTGGTAGGAGCGCACCAGTCGGGCGGCGACGCGCGCGAGGGGACCGCCGGGGCGGGCGACGTACGGGTCGACGGCACTGGTCCGGAACGCGCCCGGCAGCACGCGGAGCAGGAGCAGCAGCGGGGAGAGCAGGAAGGGGCTGCAGTCGCAGCTGCTCAGGCCGAGGTCGCCGCAGTCCGCGCAGTCACGCTTCTTGCGGCGCCGATGGCGATCGCGGAACGGGTTCATGGGACCTCCTGGTCGACCGGGGCGGACCTCATCATGTCGCCGTCGGCGACGTCGTACACCTCCCGAGCGACCGGTCGGGACGGACGGGCTCGCGAGCCGCTCGCAGCGGGTCGGCGCCGTACCGGCCCTAGGACATACCCCTGCGCGGCGCTCCGAGACGGCCCTACGGCCCGCTCAGGGGGGTCGTGGGATGCCGAGTGCCCGTGTCGGCGGGGCACGCACCGTGAAATGCGGGCCGTGGACGGCTATCATGGAGGCCGAGGTCGCGGCCCACCCGGCGCGACCTTCGTCATGTTCCGGCCACTCCGACCGGACCCGTCCCGAAGAGGTCCACGCGTGCCCGACCAGGCTCCCACCCCCAGCCCCGACGACGACACCCCGCAGCCCGCCGACCCGGCGGCCGACCCGGCGGCTGACGAGGCCCCCGAGCAGGCTTCCGGACTGCGCAGCTCGGCGGTCGACACCGAGTACGGCGCCTCGTCGATCCAGGTGCTCGAGGGGCTCGAGGCGGTCCGCAAGCGCCCGGGCATGTACATCGGCTCCACCGGCGAGCGCGGCCTGCACCACCTGATCTGGGAGATCGTGGACAACGCGGTCGACGAGGCGCTGGCCGGGCACTGCGACCGGATCGTGGTGACCCTGACCGAGGAGGGCGCGGTCCGGGTCGAGGACAACGGGCGCGGGATCCCCACCGACACCGCAGCCGGCCAGGAGCTGCCGGCGCTGACGCTGGCCCTGACCGTGCTGCACGCGGGCGGCAAGTTCGGCGGCGGCGGCTACAAGGTCTCCGGCGGCCTGCACGGCGTCGGCGTCTCGGTGGTCAACGCGCTGTCGAGCAAGGTCGTGGCCGAGGTGAAGAACCGCGGGCACCTGTGGCGCCAGACGTTCTCCCTCGGCGTCCCCGACGGCGAGCTGGAGCAGGTGCGCGCCCTGGAGCCCGGCGAGCGCACCGGTACCACCATCACCTGGTGGGCCAGTCCCGACATCTTCGAGACCACGACGTACTCCCTCGAGACGATCACGACCCGCTTCCGCGAGTACGCCTTCCTCAACAAGGGCCTCGAGATCGTCGTGCGCGACGAGCGGCCGCAGGCCGAGGAGATCGCTGACGCGGTGACCGACCCCACCTCGTCCGACGACGGCGGCACGCCGGGCGACGCCGACGACGACATCAAGGCCAGCGGCAAGGGCCTGGAGCAGGTGTTCCGCTACGACCGCGGCCTGGTCGACTTCGTCGCGCACCTCAACCGGACCAAGCAGCCGGCCAACCCCTCGATCATCGCCTTCGAGGCCGAGACGCCCGACGACGTCGAGAACCACATGAGCCTCGAGGTCGCGATGCAGTGGAACACCACCTTCGCCGAGTCGGTGCACACCTTCGCCAACACCATCAACACCGCCGAGGGCGGCACCCACGAGGAGGGCTTCCGCGCGGCGCTCACCTCGATCGTCAACAGCCGCGGCGAGGACTGGGGGCTGATGAAGAAGCCCGAGGACCGCGTCAAGGGCGACGACATCCGCGAGGGCCTCACCGCGATCATCTCGATCAAGCTCGCCGAGCCGCAGTTCGAGGGCCAGACCAAGGGCAAGCTCGGCAACACCGAGGCCAAGGGCTTCACCCAGCGCATCGTCAACGACCAGCTCGGCGCCTGGTTCGAGGCCAACCCGGCCGAGGGCAAGGAGATCGTCCGCAAGGCCCAGTCCGCCGCGCAGGCCCGCATCGCCGCCCGCAAGGCCCGCGACCTGGCGCGCGACCGCAAGGGCCTGCTCGGCAAGAGCGGCCTGCCCGGCAAGCTCGCCGACTGCCAGTCGACCAACCCCGCCGAGTGCGAGGTGTTCATCGTCGAGGGTGACTCCGCCGGCGGCTCGGCCAAGTCGGGCCGCGACCCGCGCGTCCAGGCCATCCTCCCGATCCGCGGCAAGATCCTGAACGTCGAGAAGGCCCGCATCGACAAGGTGCTGGGCAACCAGGAGGTCCAGGCGATCATCTCGGCCCTGGGCACCGGCATCCAGGACGAGTTCGACAACGACAAGCTGCGCTACCACAAGGTCGTGCTGATGGCCGACGCCGACGTCGACGGCCACCACATCAACACGCTCCTGCTCACGCTGCTCTTCCGCTTCATGCGGCCGCTCATCGACGCGGGCCACGTCTTCATGGCCCAGCCGCCGCTGTACCGGCTGCGCTGGAACAAGCCGGCCGAGCACGAGTTCGTCTACTCCGACGCCGAGCGCGACGCGATGATGGCCGCCGGCCTCGAGGCAGGCAAGAAGCTGCCCAAGGACAACCCGGTCCAGCGCTACAAGGGTCTCGGCGAGATGAACGCCGACGAGCTGTGGGAGACCACGATGGACCCCGACCAGCGGCTGCTGCTGCAGGTCACCCTCGAGGACGCCGCGCAGGCCGACGAGATCTTCTCGATCCTCATGGGCGAGGACGTCGAGCAGCGCCGCTCCTTCATCCAGCGCAACGCCAAGGACGTCCGCTTCCTCGACATCTGAGTCGCGACGTGTGAGCCGCGCCCCCCGTCGTACGACCGAGCCCAGCAGGAGACAGCATGACCGAGCAGAACAGCAGCTACGTCGACGCCGGTGACGGTGGCGACGGCGGCGACCGGATCCAGGCCATCGACCTCCAGGAGTCGATGAAGCGCTCCTACATCGACTACGCGATGGCCGTCATCGTCGGCCGCGCGCTGCCCGACGTGCGCGACGGGCTCAAGCCGGTGCACCGCCGGGTGCTCTACGCGATGTTCGACGGCGGCTACCGCCCCGACCGCGGGTTCTCCAAGTGCGCCCGCGTCGTCGGCGAGGTCATGGGCAACTACCACCCCCACGGTGACTCGGCGATCTACGACACCCTCGTGCGCCTGGCCCAGCCGTGGGTGATGCGCGCGCCGCTGATCCACGGCCAGGGCAACTTCGGCTCCCCGGGCAACGACCCGGCCGCGGCCATGCGCTACACCGAGTGCCGGATGGCGCCGCTGGCCATGGAGATGGTCCGCGACATCGAAGAGGACACCGTCGACTTCGGCCCCAACTACGACGGTCGGTCCCAGGAGCCCTCGATCCTGCCGTCGCGGTTCCCCAACCTGCTGGTCAACGGCTCGGCCGGCATCGCGGTCGGCATGGCGACCAACATCCCGCCGCACAACCTGCGCGAGGTCGCCGAGGGCGCGATCTGGTCGCTGGAGCACCCCGATGCCACCCGCGAGGAGCTGCAGGACGCACTGATCGAGCGGATCAAGGGCCCCGACTTCCCCAACGCCGCGCTCATCGTCGGCCGGCAGGGCATCGAGCAGACCTACCGCACCGGTCGCGGCTCGGTCACCCAGCGCGCGGTGATCGAGATCGACGAGGACGCCAAGGGCCGCGTGTGCCTGGTCGTCACCGAGCTGCCCTACATGGTCAACCCCGACAACCTGGCCCTGAAGATCGCCGACCTCGCCGACACCGGCAGGGTCCAGGGCATCGCCGACGTGCGCGACGACTCCTCCTCGCGCACCGGCCAGCGGCTCGTCGTCGTCCTCAAGCGCGACGCCGTGGCCCGCGTCGTGCTCAACAACCTGCTCAAGCACACCGAGCTGCAGACCAACTTCAGCGCCAACATGCTGGCCCTGGTCGACGGGGTGCCGCGCACCTTGACGATCGACCAGTTCATCAGCCACTGGGTCGCCCACCAGATCGAGGTCATCCAGCGGCGGACCGCGTTCCGCCTCCGGCGTGCCGAGGAGCGGGCCCACATCCTGCGCGGCCTGGTCAAGGCGCTCGACGCCCTCGACGACGTCATCGCGCTGATCCGCGCCAGCGCCAGCGCCGAGGTCGCGCGCACCGGCCTGATGGAGCTGCTGGAGATCGACGAGATCCAGGCCCGCGCGATCCTCGACATGCAGCTGCGCCAGCTCGCCGCCCTCGAGCGGCAGAAGATCATCGACCAGCTCGCCGAGATCGAGGTCGAGATCGCCGACCTCGAGGACATCCTGGCCAAGCCCGAGCGGCAGCGCTCGATCGTGGTCGAGGAGCTCCGGGGCATCGTGGAGAAGTACGGCAACGACCGGCGCACCCAGATCATCGCGGCCGACGGCGACCTGTCGATGGAGGACCTGATCCCCGACGAGGAGCTCGTCGTCTCCATCACCCGCGGCGGCTACGCCAAGCGCACCCAGCGCGCGGCGTACCGGACCCAGAAGCGCGGCGGCAAGGGCGTGCGCGGCGCGAGCCTGCGCGGCGACGACGTGGTCGAGCACTTCATCGCGACCACCAACCACCACTGGCTGCTGTTCTTCACCAACGCCGGCCGGGTCTACCGCACCAAGGCCTACAACCTGCCCGAGGCCTCGCGCGACGCCAAGGGCGGGCACGTCGCCGGCCTGCTGAGCTTCCAGCCCGACGAGGAGATCGCCCAGGTGCTGGCGATCCGCGACTACGACCAGATGCCCTACCTGGTGCTGGCGACCCGCAACGGGCTGGTCAAGAAGACCCGCCTGGGCGACTACAACTCCCCGCGCCAGGCCGGCGTCATCGCCATCAACTTCCGCGAGGACGACGACGAGCTGATCGGCGCCGAGCTGGTCGGGGCCGACGACGAGATCCTGCTCGTCTCGCGGCGGGGCCAGGCCGTCCGGTTCCGGGCCGACGACGGCCAACTGCGGCCGATGGGCCGGGCCACCTCCGGCGTCACGGGCATGGCGACGGCCGAGGACGATTCGGTGCTCTCGATGTCGGTGATCCGCGCCGCCCAGGCCGCGGCCGAGGACGCCGAGGAGAGCGACGGCGTCCACGTCCAGTACGTCTTCACCATGACCGACGGCGGGTTCGCCAAGCGCACCCGCATCAGCGAGTACCGCCTGACCAACCGCGGCACCAAGGGCGTGCGGGCCATGGGCCTGACCAACGCCGACCGCGGTGGTCTCGTGGGCGCCTTCATCGTCGAGGACGGCGACGAGGTCATGTCGATCACCGCCAGCGGCCAGGTCGTCCGCAGCCCCATCAACGCCGACTTCCGTCCCCTCGGCCGCTCGGCCCAGGGCGTCAAGTTCGTCTCGCCCAAGGGCAACGACACGGTGAGCGTCGTGGCGCGGTCGGTCGAGGCCAAGGTCGTCGAGGAGGTGGCCGCCGAGGAGGGTGTCGCGGACGCGGAGGTTTCGGCCGATGTGGTAGCGGATGACACAATCGCCGACGAGGCGACGACCGACGTGGCCGCTCCCGACCCTGGTGAGGATGAGCGCTGATGAGCGATCGGCCCGCACCCCCCGCGACGCCGGCCCGAGGCACGGCGAAGGGAACCGGCTCGCCGTCGCGGCCGACCGGCCCGCCCCCGTCCACCCGGCCCCCGACCGCCGCCGGCTCCTCCGGGCCCGACCTCGGCAAGCGGCCGACGGCCCCGCCGTCGGCCGACGCCGGTGACACCGCCGTCCGTCCCGGACTGGCCGAGCGCATCCAGGCCAAGCTGGCCCAGGCCACCTCGGCGGCCACCGACAGCCGCCGCGGTGGCGCCGCGGCGACGAGCACCTCGACCCCGCCGGCCCCCCAGGGCAAGGCCCGCCCGCGCGGCCCGCGTCGCGCGCGGCTGCGGCTGACCCGCATCGACCCGTGGTCGGTGATGAAGACCGCGTTCCTGCTCTCCATCGCCTTCGGCGTCGTCACCGTCGTCGCGGTCGCGATGATCTGGCAGGTCATCGGCGCCGCCGGCGTGTGGGAGTCGATCAACAGCTCCATCAACGAGGTCGTCACCGAGCCCGGCAGCGCGCCCTTCGACATCCGTGACTACGTCGGCACCGACCGGGTGCTGGGCTTCACCATGCTGGTGGCCGCGGTCGACGTCGTGCTGATCACCGCCATCGCCACCCTCGGCGCGTTCCTCTACAACATGTCCGCCGCGCTGCTCGGCGGCATCGAGGTCACCCTGGCCGAGGACAACGCCTGATCCACCACCTCGATTGGGAGCCGCTCGCCGGGCTGGGATAGAGTTCCACAGCCCGCGAGGGCAGCACGCAGCAGCACCCCGGGCCTATAGCTCAGACGGTTAGAGCGCTTCCCTGATAAGGAAGAGGTCACAGGTTCAAGTCCTGTTAGGCCCACGCACCACGACGTTCGTCGACCCGGAGGCGCACCGATGAAGAAGCTCGCCCTGATCGCCCTCGCCGCGGCCGGCGCCGTCGTCGCCCGGCGCAAGGTCAGCGAGGGCCGCGCCGAGCAGGCCCTGTGGGCCGAGGCCACCGACGCCGTCACCAGGTCTCGCTGACCCTCCCGACCGGGGCCTTGGCGCAATTGGTAGCGCACCTGCTTTGCAAGCAGGGGGTTAGGGGTTCGAGTCCCCTAGGCTCCACACGAACGAACCGCAGGTAGGCCTGCAGTCTGCTGCCTTCACGCCGTGGCCCGTGCGTCCCTCGACCGGCACGACGAGCACCCGCCGGCCGCGCCACCCCTCCGGTTTGCCCGGTGTCGGCCCGGCCGGGGCCGGAGCGCCGTACCGTGACGCCCATGGCTCTCGGGGTGGCGCGGTCGCGCCGTGCGCGCTCGCGCGCGCTGGTCGTGGTCGTGGCGTCGCTGGTCCTGCTCCCGGTGGCCGCGGAGGCGCAGCGCTTCCAGGGCACCCCTCGCGCCGACCGGGTGCGGGCCACCGCCGGCGCCGACCAGGTGTCCACCGGCGGAGGCCGCGACCGGGTGCAGGCCCGCGGCGGGGCCGACCGGATCGACCTCGGCCGGGGCGCCGACGCGGCGTACGCCGGTCCGGGCGGCGACCGGGTGTCCGGGGGTCCCGGGCGCGACCTCCTCGTCCTCGGGCCCGGCGCCGACCGCGGTGACGGCGGGGCGGGGGCCGACCGCCTCACCGGGGGCCCCGGTCCCGACACCCTCCTGGCCGGTGAGGGCCCCGACGTCGCCGACGGAGGCCCGGCCGTCGACGTCCTGGCCGGGGGGACGGGCACCGACACGTTGCGTGGCGGGGAGGACCGCGACGTCGTCGACGGCGGTCCCGACGACGACCTCGTCGACGGCGGCCCGGGTGACGACCTCACCGTGCGTGGGTCGCGCGGCGACGACGTCGTCACGGGCGGCAGCGGCGACGACCGGCGCGTCTTCGGCGACGCCGGGTCCGACCAGGTCGACGGGGGCCCGGGTGACGACCAGGTGCACGGCGGCACGGAGGTCGACCTGGTCCTCGGGGGAGCGGGTGACGACCACGCCGAGGGCGGCGGGGGCAACGACCTGGTCCTCGGCGGCCCCGGGCGCGACCACCTCGACGGCCACGAGGGCGATGACGTGCTCGACGCCGGCCCGGGTGACGACTCCTGCCCCGGCTTCCAGCCGAGCTCGCAGCGCCTGGTCTGCCTGGAGTTCCCCTCCGACGGGGAGGCGATCAACGTGACCGGCGACGAGGGCGACGACGTGGTCTACCCCGGCCCGGGGGTCGACAACGTCTTCGGGGAGGAGGGCTTCGACACCTTCGTCGTCGCCGACGACGGCGTCTACGACCGCATCTGGTGCTCCGACCCCTCGCCGGGCCAGGTCGTCCCGCCCGACAAGGCCCTCCGCGGCCGGGTCGTCTACGTCGGCCCCGACGGTGCCGTCGACCACACCGACGAGGAGGACCCGTACGGCGCCGTCGACGTCCGCGACAGCCTCCGGGGGTGCCCGGACGGGGTCGGGATGACCCCGGCGGAGTTCCTGGCCGACCCCCGCTTCGTCTACCCCGGGACGACGGTGCACCTGCCGCTGCCCGAGGGCGCCTCCGGGCCGGCGCGGGCGCACGCCCGGGTGTGGGCCCGCGCCCTGGCCGGCCTGGTCTAGCGACCCGGCTCGCCCTGCGGCAGCTGACGGCCGAGCTCGCCCCCGAGCCGCCCGCCGTGGGGACGGCCGTGGTCGGCGTACTCCTCGCGGTGGTAGACCAGCACGTGCGGTCCGAGCTCGACGCGCGACCCGGTGCGCAGCACCGTGCGGCCCCCGACCCGGGCACCGTGCACGTGTCCCGGCTCGTGCAGCACGACGACGTACTCGTCGCCCGGGGCCGAGCGGACCGTGGCGTGCCGCGGGGCGAGGCCGTCGAGCCGGACGTCGCACCCCGACGCCGAGCCGATGGTGAGGCCGTCGGAGATCCAGTAGCCGCTCGACCTCCCGGTCGCCACGCCCTGACCTCCTCCTCCGTCGGTCAGGGCTCGACCGTGACCTTGATGGCCTCGCCGGCCTTGACGAGGGCGAAGGCGTCGAGCACGTCGTCGAGGGGGACGTGGGCGGTGATGAGGTCCTTGACCGGGACCTGCCCGGTGGCGATGTACTCCAGCGCCCGCTTGTTGTGGGCGGGGGAGGAGCCGTTGGCGCCGTGCACGTGCAGCTGGCGGTAGTGGACGAGGTTGGAGTCGGCCTTGATGAAGGGGTCGTTCTTGGGCAGGCCGCCGAAGAAGGAGATGCGGCCCTGGCGGGCGGCCATCGAGATGGCCTGCTCCTGGGTGACGTTGGCCGGGGTGGCGGTGATGATGACGTCGGCCCCGCGACCGCCGGTCAGCTCCATCACCTTGGCGACCACGTCCTCCTCGCCCGCGTTGATGACGTGGTCGGGGGAGACGGCGTCGGCCGACATCTTCAGCCGCTCGGCGTTGATGTCGACCAGCACGACGGTGCCGACCTTGTGGACGCCGCGGGCGATGCGGATGTGCATGCAGCCGATCGGGCCGGCACCGAAGACGACGGTGAAGTCGCCCTCCTCGATGCCGAGCTGCTCCTGGGCGTTGATCGCGCAGGCGAACGGCTCGGCGGCCGAGGCCTCGTCGTACCCGACGCCCTCGGGGATGGCGTTCATGCCGTCGACCTTGAGCACCTGCTCGGGCACGACCATGAACTCGGCGAAGCCGCCGTCGTACTGGTAGCCGACGGACGTCTGGTTCTGGCAGACCTCCATCCAGCCCTTGCGGCACTCGTGGCACTCGCCGCACGGCACGGCGGCGATGACCTGCACGCGGTCGCCGACCTGCCAGGACGAGCCGTACGTCGCGTTGACGTCGGCGCCGACCTCGACGACCTCGCCGGCGACCTCGTGGCCGAGCGTGCGCGGCGGCGTCAGGTTCTGGTGGCCGTTGTGGAAGATCTTGACGTCGGTGCCGCAGGTGGAGCAGTTGCGCACGCGCAGCTTGACCTCGCGGGGGCCGCAGTCGGGCTCGGGGACGTCCTCGAGCCGGACGTCCTCGGGTGCGTAGAAGCGCAGGGCCTTCATTCGGTCAGTCCTCCGGGGTGCGGGCCGCGCGCGGCGGCGTTGTGGCGTCTCTCACGGCAACGTACCACCGGAATCCGTTGACTTCTCCTGCGCACGTGTGGATTCAGACCCTTGACCGCCTCCAAACGGGGGCATATAAAGATCCCCACATGACGCACGTCACACCGGCACGGCGGGGGCCGGGTGGAGAGGAGCTCTCGATGGCGACCACGACGACCGAGCGGGCCGAGCAGGCCGGCGCAGGCGGCGGGACGACCCGGACGTCGGCCCGGGTCCGGGTGCAGAAGTTCGGTACCGCGATGTCCAACATGATCATGCCGAACATCCCGGCCCTGATCGCCTGGGGACTGCTGACGGCGCTCTTCATCGACGTGGGTTGGATCCCCAACGCCGACCTGGCCACGATGGTCGGCCCGGTCATCCACTACGCGCTGCCGATCCTCATCGCCGCGACGGGCGGCCGGATGGTGCACGGTGACCGCGGCGCGGTCGTGGCCGGCTTCGCGGTCATGGGTGCGATCGCGGGCTCGGACCTCCTCATCGCCAACTTCAACGCCGACGCCCTGGCCGACTGGGTCGCCGCGGGCAACGCCCCCGAGGACTACGCCGAGCTCGGCCAGGTCCACATGTTCATCGGCGCGATGATCATGGGCCCGCTCGCGGGCTGGGTGATGAAGAAGGTCGACAGCCTGTGGGAGGGCAAGGTCAAGGCCGGTTTCGAGATGCTCGTCAACATGTTCTCGGCCGGGTTCGTGGCCTTCGGCCTCGGCATCCTCGGCTTCTGGGTCGTCGCACCGGTCGTCAACGAGGTCATGGACGCGGCCAGCTCCATCGTCGAGACGCTCGTCGACAACAACCTGCTGCCGCTCACCTCGGTCCTCATCGAGCCCGCCAAGGTCTTCTTCCTCAACAACGCCATCAACCACGGCGCCCTGACGCCGCTGGGCCTGTCCGAGGCCGCCGAGCAGGGCAAGTCGGTGCTCTTCCTCCTCGAGGCCAATCCCGGCCCGGGCCTCGGGCTGCTGCTCGCCTTCACCCTCTTCGGCAAGGGCATCGCCAAGGCCACCGCCCCGGGCGCCGCGATCATCCACTTCTTCGGCGGCATCCACGAGATCTACTTCCCCTACGTTCTGATGAAGCCCAAGCTGCTCATCGCCATGATCGCCGGCGGCATGACCGGCGTCGCGATCAACGTCGCCTTCGACGTGGGCCTGCGCGCCCCCGCTGCGCCGGGCTCGATCTTCGCCGTCTACGCCCAGACCGCCCGCGACTCCTACCTCGGCGTCACCCTCGCGGTCCTCGGCTCGGCCGCGGTCACCTTCGCCGTCGCCTCCCTGCTGCTCAAGACCGACAAGGGCGACGACGGTGACCTCGCCGGTGCGACCTCCTCGATGGAGCAGATGAAGGGCAAGCGGTCCTCGGTCGCCGGTGCCCTGTCCGGCACCGCCGGCACCGGCAGGGGCGGCCCGATCCGCTCGATCGTCTTCGCCTGCGACGCCGGCATGGGGTCCTCGGCCATGGGCGCCTCGGTGCTCCGCACCAAGATCAAGGAGGCCGGCCACCCCGAGGTGAGCGTGGTCAACAAGGCCATCTCCAACCTCACCGACGAGCCGGACCTCGTGGTCACCCACCAGGACCTCACCGACCGGGCCCGCCAGAAGGCCCCCTCGGCGATCCACGTCTCGGTCGAGAACTTCATGGCCAGCCCGCAGTACGACGAGATCGTCGCCATGATCGACCGCGACCCGTCCTCCGCGGGCGCCACCCCCGCCACTGCGGCGCCGTCGCCGGCCACGGACGACGCCGAGCGCGCGGGCGTGCTCACCGCGAGCGACGTGGTGCTGCACGGCACCGCGCGCGACCGGGCCGGCGCCATCAGCGAGGCCGGGGCGCTGCTGGTGTCCTCGGGCGCCGTCGAGGCGTCGTACGTCGACGCCATGCACGAGCGCGAGACGTCGGTCTCGACCGCGATGGGCAACCTGCTCGCCATCCCGCACGGCACCAACGAGGCCAAGGGCGCCATCCACCGCACGGGCCTGTCCTTCGTGCGCTACGACGAGCCGGTCGACTGGGGCGGCAAGCCGGTCCGCTTCGCCGTCGGCATCGCCGGCGCCGGCAAGGACCACCTCGCGCTGCTCGGCCGGATCGCCAAGGTCTTCGCCGACGCCGACCAGGTCGCCCGGCTCGAGCGGGCCGAGACGGCCGACGAGGTGCTCGAGGTCCTCGGCCAGGTGCAGCCCGCCTGACGGTGCTGCCGGGCCGGCCCGGCACACTCTGCCGCTGACCGGACGAGATCGACGGACGGAGGACAAGGTGTACGCCGAGGAACGCCAGCACGCGATGGCCGAGCTGGTCACCCAGCACGGCCGCGTCTCGGTGGTCGCGCTCGCCGAGACCTACGGCGTGACCACCGAGACCGTCCGGCGCGACCTCTCCGCGCTCGAGCGCGTGGGCCTGGTGCGGCGGGTGCACGGAGGGGCGGTCCCGGCCGGGGCCCTGCCCGCGATCGAGGCCGCACTGGCCGAGCGCGACCAGGCGCGCCCGGAGGAGAAGTCGGCCATCGCCCGCGCGGCGCTCGACCTGCTGCCCCCACCGGGCAGCACCGTGCTCCTCGACGCGGGGACGACGACCGCGCGCCTCGCGGCCCTGCTGCCGGCCGACCACGCGCTGACCGTCTACACCCACGGCGTCCCCATCGCGGCCCGGCTGGCCCAGCTCCCGCAGGTGGAGCTGCACCTGCTGCCCGGCCGGGTCCGGACGACCACCCAGGCCGCGGTGGGGGTCGACACCGTGGAGGCACTCGGCCGGATCCGGGCCGACGTGGCCTTCCTGGGCACCAACGGCGTCTCGGCCGAGCACGGGTTCACCACCCCCGACCACGACGAGGCGGCCACCAAGCGCGCCCTGGTGCGCGCGGCACGCCAGGTGGTGGTGCTCGCCGACCGGTCCAAGGTCGGGACGGAGTCGACGGTGCGCTTCGCCCGGCCGGCCGACGTCGACGTGCTCCTGCTCGACGCGGTCGACGACGTCGACCGCAAGGACCTCGAGCGCGACGGGATGACCGTCCTCACCGCATGACGAGGCCGCCGTCGACGACGAGCTCCTGCCCGGTGACCGCCCGGCACCACGGCGAGGCCAGGGCGACGACGGCGTCGGCCAGCTCCTCGGGCGCGACGACCCGCCGGAGCGGGGTCTGGGCGGCGATCGCGTCGAAGACCTCGGGCGGCGTGGCCGCGCTGGCGTCGGTGGTGCGCAGCAGGCCACCGGCGACCATGTTGACGCGCACGCCCTCGGGGCCGAGGTCGGCCGCGAGGGTGCGGGTGAGCCCCAGCAGGGCGGCCTTGGCCGCGGTGTAGTCGTGGTAGGGCACGACCGGGTGGTGGACCAGGTTGGACCCGATGGTCACCACCACGCCCTCCCCGGCCGCGCGCATCCCGGGCAGGCACTCCTGGACGCAGTGCAGGGTGCCCCGCACCGCGCCCTCGACCTGGGCGGCGAGGTCGGCCCAGCGCACGCTGTCGGCCCTGGCGCGCCCGTCGCCGTTGAACGAGTAGTCGGGCAGCGCGTTGCTGACCACCGTGGTCACCGGCCCGCCCAGGGCCTCCGCCGCCCGGCGCACCTGGTCGCGCACCTGCGCGCGCGACGTCACGTCGGCCGGCAGCGCCACGGCCCGGTCGGGCGCCAGTGCCGCGACCTCGCGCGCGCCGGCCTCGCTGCGCCGGTAGCCCACGACGACCCGCGCCCCCTCCCGCAGGAACGCCCGGGCGACGTACGACCCGAGGCCGCGTCCCCCACCCGAGACCAGCACGACCTGCTCGGACAGCTCCATGTCGACATCCCTCCGCCAGCACTACCTGGACCAGGTCCTGCGGGTGTGTTCTCAGCCCGCCGGCGGCGGGCACCCCGTGTCGCTGGTGAGCGTACGGGGGCTCCTCCACAAGCGAGTCCACAGGTGTGGAGAACTACACCGGTGTGGTTCGTCGTCGCGAGGCTGCCGAGGAGCGCGGGGCCGCGCGGACCTAGGATGCTGGGCACCCGAGACCATGCAGCCCCCACGCAGCACCCCGAGCACGGAGACCATGAGCGCCCCGACCGCCAGCCCCGACCCCACGCCCGCCGCCCCGGCCCGGACCATGCAGGACGTCATCCTCGCCCTGCAGTCCTTCTGGGCCAGCCGGGGCGCGTACGTCGCGCAGCCGTTCAACACCGAGGTCGGCGCCGGCACGGGCAACCCGGCCACGGCGCTGCGGGTGCTCGGTCCGGAGCCGTGGAACGTGGCCTACGTCGAGCCCAGCGTGCGGCCCGACGACGCCCGCTACGGGGAGAATCCCAACCGGCTGCAGACCCACACCCAGTTCCAGGTCATCCTCAAGCCCGCCCCGGCCGACCCCCAGGAGCTCTACCTCGAGAGCCTGGCCGCCATCGGCGTCGACGTGCACGCCCACGACTTGCGCTTCATCGAGGACAACTGGGCCTCGCCGGCGCTCGGCGCGTGGGGCCTGGGCTGGGAGGTCTGGCTCGACGGGCTCGAGATCACCCAGTTCACCTACTTCCAGCAGGCCGGCGGCCTCCCGCTCGACCCGGTCGCGGTCGAGCTGACCTACGGCCTCGAGCGGCTCGTGATGGGCCTGCAGGGCATCCGCCACTTCAAGGACATCCAGTACACCGACACGATGTCCTACGGCGACATCTACCTCCAGTCGGAGTACGAGATGAGCCGCTACTACCTCGACGACGCCGACGTCGAGCTCAACCGGACGCTCTTCCAGTCCTACGCCACCGAGGCCCAGCAGCTGCTCGACCTGGGCCTGCCGGTCCCGGCGTACAGCTACGTGCTCAAGTGCAGCCACACCTTCAACGTCCTCGACGCCCGCGGCGCGGTCAGCACCACCGAGCGGGCACGGTCCTTCGGCCTGATGCGCCGCCTGACGCGCGAGGTCTCCGCGCTGTGGCTGGCCCGCCGCGAGGAGCTCGAGTACCCCCTGGGCACCACCCCGGCCCAGGTGCCCGCCGAGCCGCAGCCGCTCGGCGAGGTCAGCGGCACCCACGACCTGCTGCTCGAGATCGGCCTCGAGGAGCTGCCGCACCGCGACGTCCTGCTCGGCAGCGCGACCGTGCGCGAGCAGGTCGAGAAGGTCCTCGGCGCCTCCTCCATCGCCCACGGCGAGGTCAGCGTCCAGGCCACGCCGCGCCGCATCGTCGTCTCCGTGGCCGGCGTCGGCGACCGCGAGGACGACCGCACGCAGACCGTCCGCGGCCCCAAGGCCGCTGCGGCGTACGCCGACGGCGAGCCGACCAAGGCGCTGCTGGGCTTCCTGCGCTCCAAGGGCGCCGAGCTCGACCAGGTCGAGACCACCGACGTCGACGGCGTCGACTACGTCGTCGTGCACACCACCATCGCCGGGCGCAGTGCGCCGGAGGTCGTCCGCGACCTCGTCGACGGCGCGGTCCGGGCGCTGCGCGCCGAGACCAACATGCGCTGGGGTGACCCGGAGCTGAGCTACTCCCGCCCGATCCGCTGGATCGTCGCGCTGCTCGGCGACCAGGTCGTGCCGGTCACCGTCTCCACCCTCGTCGCCGGCGGCACGACGCGGGTGCTCCGCTCGGCCGCCGAGCCCGAGCCGCGCGTCCCCTCCGCCACCGGGTACGCCGCCTGGCTGGCCGAGCACGGCATCACCCTCGACCGCGACGAGCGGCGGGCGCAGGTCGTCGCCGCCGCCCACGAGCTCGCGGCCACCGTCTCGGGTCAGGTCGACGTCGACGCCGAGGCCGGCCTGGTCGACGAGATCACCGACATCGTCGAGGCGCCGACCCCGGTGCTCGGCTCGTTCGAGAGCCGCTTCCTCGAGCTGCCCGACCCCGTGCTGCGCACCGTGATGCGCAAGCACCAGCGCTACCTGGCGGTCTCGGCGGCCGACGGCACGCTGCTGCCGCACTTCATCACCTTCGCCAACGGCCCCGTCGACGTCGACCGGGTCCGCGCGGGCAACGAGGACGTCATCCGTGCCCGCTACGAGGACGCCGCGTTCTTCTGGCGCGCCGACCTCAAGGTGCCCCCGGCCGACCACCGGGCCCGCCTCGAGCAGCTGATCTTCGAGGAGCGGCTCGGCTCGATCGACCAGCGGGCGCGCCGCATCGCCGCCCTCGGCGAGCAGCTCGCCGGCACCGCGGGGCTCGACGAGACGGCCACCGGCACGGTCCGACGGGCGGGCGAGCTGGCCAAGTTCGACCTGGCCACCCAGCTCGTCGTCGAGCTGTCGTCGCTGGCCGGCACCATGGCCCGCGAGTACGCCCTCCAGGCCGGCGAGACCGCCGAGGTCGCCGACGCGCTGGCCGAGATGGAGATGCCGCGATCGGCCGGGGCCGCGCTGCCGCAGAGCCTCGCCGGCGCCGTGCTGTCGCTGGCCGACCGCTTCGACCTGGTCGTCAGCATGTACGCCATCGACGCGGCGCCGACGGGCACCACCGACCCGTTCGGGGTGCGCCGGGCGGCCAACGGCATCATCCGGGTGCTGCGCGAGCTGCCCGGGCTGGCCGCGGTCAGCGTCTCCCAGGGCGTCGAGCTGGCGGCCGAGCAGCTGCGGGCCCAGGGTGTCGAGGTGGCCCCCGACGTCGTCGAGAAGGCCGCGGAGATGATCCGCAGCCGGGTCGAGCAGCAGCTGCACGAGACCGGCGGCGACCAGCGCGTCGTCGGGGCCGTCCGCGGGGCGGTCGACCGGCCGCAGCGCGCCGACCAGCTGCTCACCGAGCTGACCGCGTTCCTCGAGCGGCCCGAGGGCCCCGCGGTCGCGGCCGCCCTGAGCCGCGCGCAGCGCATCGTGCCCGCCGAGACCGCCCCGGGCCTCGACGCCGAGGGTCCCGAGGAGCAGGAGCTGGCCGCCGCCGTGCGCGCCACCACCGAGCGCCTCGCGGGCCGGGCCGGTGACCTCGACGCGCTGGCCGGGGCCGCGGGCGACCTGCCCGACGTCCTGGAGCGCTTCATGACCTCCGTGCACGTGATGTCGCAGGACCCGGCCGAACGTGCGCGCCGCCTGGCCCTGCTGGCCTCGGTGCTCGAGCTCGGCGGGGGCGAGGTGGAGTGGCGGGTGCTCTGAGGCGGCACGCCGGCACCCGGGCCGGGACTGCGTCGCTGGGCCTGGTGCTGGGGCTGGTCCTGCTCGCCGGCTGCGGCGACGACGACCCCGTCGTCGTCGGCCCGTCGACCACCCCGACCAGCGCGCCGGCGTACGACCCCGAGCTGGAGCCGGCCGCCGCCGTGCTGCCGCTCGTGCCCGACGACGCGACCGTGCTCGAGGTCACCGACTTCGACCAGGCGCGCTTCCAGCTCGGCTTCGGCGAGCTCAGCAGTGCCTCCGACCCGGCCGTGCTCACCCGCTTCGCCCAGCAGGCGGCGACCCGCGCGCCCCTGCTGACCCAGGGGATGCTCGTCGGCTCCGGCTACCTCGAGCGCTACGGCTTCTCCCAGGACGACGTGTCGTGGGAGGCGCACTTCGACGGGCCGGCCGGCGAGGGCTACGTCCTCGCGTTCCGCGACGACCTCGACATGGCGCCGGTGCAGGACGCCTCCGACGCGCCCGACGGACCCCTCAGCGGGTCGGTCGTCGTGCCCGCGGCCCACGTCGCCGCGCTGGGGGCGGTCCGCGAGCCGGAGGAGAGCCTGGCCGCCGACCCGGTGCTGCGCTCGCTCGTCGGTCCGGTCGCGGCGGCGACCTACCTCTCGACGACGTGCGTCGACCGGGAGGAGGCCTTCGGCGACGCCGCCGGCGACCTCGCCCCGACCCCGGCTGCGCTGCTCGACGACCTGCAGGAGCTCGGGCCGTTCTCGGTCACCCTGGGCGCCCGGCTGGCCAGCGCCCGCCTCGGCACCGGCCGCGGCGACGTCTTCGTCCGCGCCCGCCTCGCCGCCGACCTGCCGGCGGAGGAGTTCGAGGCGGCGTACGACGACCCGGTGGCCGACCCCAGCACCGGCCGCATCGGCTTCCGGCTGCGGGACCGGGCGGCCGCTGCCGACCTCGCCCGCGAGCGCCGGCTGCCCTTCGCCGTCTGCGGCCCCTAGCCCGACCCCCGACCCCCGACGCGGGATCAACCCTGGTGGGGGTCCTGCAAGCGGGCCAGCTCGACGGGGTCGTGGGCGCTGAAGACCGTCAGGCCGGGGTGGTCGGCGGCGACGAGCTCGCGGAGCCGTTCCTGGTTGGCGACCCGGACGGCGTCGTCCTGGGCCAGCAGCTTCTGCACGACCCGCAGCACCCGCGGCGTGGCGGGCGGGGTCACCAGGTCGTCGCGGTGGAAGTAGGCGTCGCCGGCGTGCACGACCCAGCCGTCGGCCACCTCGGGGTCGCGGACCGCGACGATGCTGTGGCCGCGGCTGTGGCCGGCCAGCGGCACGAGCAGCACGTCGTCGCCGAGCACGGTGACCGAGCCGAAGCCGAACCAGTCCTCGCCCTCCGCAGCCTGGTGGGTCTCGAACCGCGCGTCGCGCCACTGGACCTCGAGGTAGCGGCCGTGCTCCATGCCGCGCGGGTCGCGGGCCGCGGCCAGCTCGTCGGCGTGCACGTGCACGGTGGCGTGCGGGAAGTCTCCGACGCCGCCGACGTGGTCGAGGTCGAGGTGGGTGAGCACGATGTCGGTCACGTCCTCCGCGGCGAAGCCGAGCGCCCGCACCTGGGCCAGCGCCGTCTCCTGCTCCAGCAGCCGGGGGCGCATCACGGCCCGGAAGGCCCGACCCAGCCGGCCCGGGTCGGCCAGGTCGGCGGTGCCGAACCCGCTGTCGACCAGGAGCAGGCCCCCGGGCCGCTCGACCAGCAGCACGTGGGTCACCATCGGGCCCACGACGAAGGGTGCGAACGACCCGCAGTTGAGGTGGTGGATCACGCCGAGCATGGTGCCAGGCCCGGGCGTGCCGGGGGGCCCGCGGCACGTCCGTACCCTGGAGGGGTGCGCACACGGCTGACCTCCCGGTTGCTCGCCGCGCACGTCCTGGCGCTGGTGCTCGTCACCGCCGCGGCGCTGCTCGGCTGGTGGCAGCTGCAGGTCTGGCGCGCCGAGCGCCAGGCGGCCGCGGTCGACCTCACCCAGGCCGACCCCGTGCCGCTGACCGACCTGATGGGCCCCGACGACGGCTTCCCGGGCGAGAGCGTCGGCCAGCCCGTCACCCTGTCCGGCACCTGGCTCGACCAGGGCACGGTCCTCGTCGAGGGCCGGCCGCGCGCCGGCGAGCGCGGGCTGTGGGTCGTCACGCCGCTCGAGGTCGAGCCCGGCTCCGCCGTGCCCGTGGTGACGGGGTGGGTGCCCGACCGGGCCGACGCGCCCGCGCCGCCGCAGGGTCGGGCCGAGGTGGCCGGCTGGCTGCAGCCGCCCGACGGCCAGACCGGCGCCGTCGACGACGACCCCACCGACGACGTGCTCCCCCAGCTGCGCATCGCCGACCTCGTCCAGCGGGTCGACGACGACCTCTACAGCGCTTACGTCATCAGCCGCGACGGCATCGACGGCCTGCCCGCCGCCGAGCTCGCCGAGCTGCCCGGCGTCACCACCTTCACCGGCGCGCAGAACTTCCTGTACGCCGTGGAGTGGTGGGTCTTCGGGGGCTTCGCCGGGCTGGTCTGGTGGCGCTTCGTGCAGGAGTCCCGCGAGGAGCCCGTCGTCGGCGACCGGGTAGCGTCGGGCGTGTGAGCCCGGAGATCCGCACGCCGCTGGCCGCCTACCGGGTGATGGCCACGATCGTCGGCGTCCTGCTCGTCGTGCTCATCCTGGTCGGCGTCCCGCTGAAGTACCTCGCGGGCGACGGCACCGACCCCCAGCAGCTCGGTGAGTGGATCACCAGCTACCTCGGCGTGGCGCACGGCTGGCTCTACATGATCTTCCTCTTCGCCGCCTTCTGGCTCTCGCGCCGGGCCGACTGGGACATCCCGTTCACCGCGGTGACGCTGCTGTGCGGCACGGTGCCGCTGCTGTCGTTCTGGGCCGAGCACCGCGCCACCGCCCGCGTGCGCCGCGAGTGGGCCGCCGAACCCGCCACCCCGTGACCCGGGGCCCGGCGTGACCACGGCGTTCGTCCTCGGCGGCGGGGGCGTGCTGGGCGCCGTCGAGGTCGGCATGCTGCGGGCGCTGTTCGAGCGAGACGTCACCCCCGACCTGGTGCTCGGCACCAGCATCGGGGCGATGAACGGCGCCCTGGTGGCCCGCCAGCCCGACGTCTCGGTGGTGCCGCGGCTGCTCGAGCTGTGGAGCGAGGCCGCCAGCAACGGCCGTGAGCTGCTCGGCGACAACCCGCTGCGCACGGTGCGCCGCGCGGTCAGCACCGGCACCCACCTCTACAGCGCGGGCCCGCTCGCCAAGCGGCTGCGGGCCGAGCTCGGCGAGGTGCGGTTCGAGGAGCTCGCGGTGCCGCTCCAGGTGTGCGCGGCCAGCATCGAGCGCTCCGCCGAGCACTGGTTCACCACGGGCCGGGTGGTCGACGCGGTGGTGGCCAGCGCCGCGGTGCCCGGCCTGCTGCCGCCCGCCGAGGTCGACGGCGAGCACTACCTCGACGGCGGCATCGTCAACTCCGTCCCGCTGGGCCGGGCCGTCGAGCTGGGGGCCACCCGCGTGTTCGTGCTGCAGGTCGGCCGGCTCGACCGGCCGCTCGCCGTGCCGAGGAAGCCGTGGGAGGTGGCCCGGGTGGCCTTCGAGGTGGCCCGCCGGCACCGGTTCGTCCGCGAGCTCGCCGAGCTGCCGCCCGGGGTCGAGTGCCACGTGCTCCCGGCCCGCGGCACCTCGGAGAAGGACGACAGCATCTGGGCTTCCCGCGACTTCGGCAGCGTGGAGCGCCGCATCGAGCAGACCCACGCCGCCGCGGCGGCGTACCTCGACGAGCTGCTGGACCCGGCGTGAGCGTCGCGGCGGCCGGCCTGCGACCCGGCCTCGGCGTGCGGCTGCTGCGCCGGCTGGTCGTCGCGCCGCTGGTCCTGGTCCTCGTCGTGCTGCTGTGGCTGACCCTGCCGATCTGGCTGCTCGTGGCCGCGGCACTCTCGCCCGTGCTGCCGGGGCGCTGGCGGGCCCTGCGGCTGCTGTGGATGGTCGTGGTCTACGCGACGGCCGAGGCGGTGCTGCTCGTGGTGCTCCTGCTGTGGTGGGTGGCGTCGGGGTTCGGGCTGCGCCTGCGGACCCCGCGGTGGGAGCGGCGCCACTACGACCTCGTCCAGGCCACCCTGCGGATCCTGTTCCGCGAGGCCCAGCGGGTGCTCCGCCTGCGCATCGAGACCGACGGCCCCGACCCCGACGCCCACCCCGGCCGCCCGCTGGTCGTCGCCTGCCGGCACGCCGGACCCGGCGACTCCTTCACCCTCATCCACGCGTTGATGAGCTGGTACGCCCGGGAACCGCGGGTCGTCCTCAAGGACACCCTGGCCTGGGACCCCGCGATCGACGTCCTGCTCAACCGCATCCCGGCGCGGTTCATCTCGCCGCACCCGGGTGCGGGGGAGGACCTCGAGTCGCACATCCGCGCGCTGGCCACCGGCCTCGACGAGAACGACGCGTTCGTGATCTTCCCCGAGGGCGGCAACTTCACCCTCGCGCGCCGCGAGAAGGCGATCGCCCGGCTCCACAAGCTGGGGCTGACGGCGATGGCCGCCCGCGCCGAGGCGATGACCTCGGTGCTGGCGCCCAAGCCGGGTGGCCTGCTCGCCGCCCTCGACGCCGCGCCCGACGCCGACGTGGTCATGGTCGCGCACACCGGCCTCGACCACCTGCTGACCGTCAAGGACCTCTGGCGGGCGCTGCCGATGGACAAGCGCCTGGTGATGCGGTGGTGGGACGTGCCCCGCGCGGAGATCCCCGAGGACCGCGACGAGCGCATCGACTGGCTCTACGGCTGGTGGGAGCAGATCGACGCGTGGGTCAACGAGCACCGCCCCGAGGAGATCGCTCCTCGGGGCGGCCGCTAGCTGCTCGGGTCGCGCGGGTCAGTGACCCGCGGCGTCACTTGGTGTCGTCGGGGTCGACGTCGACGACCTCGGCGGGCTCGTCGGGCGACGTCACCGGGTGCGGGGCCTCGCTGAGGTCGGCGATGGCCTCGTCGGGCGCGGCGCCGGCGTGGTCGTCGGCACCGGCCTGCGGGGCCGACGGGGTCGGGGCCGACGTCGGCGTCGAGGCCGGGGTGGCGGCGGCGGTCGGGGCCGGCGCCGGCTTCGGGGTGTACGACGACTGCCAGTTGTCCTGGCCGCCGCCCTGCAGCTTCTTGGCCACGAAGGCGACGCCACCAGCCGCGACGGCGACGAGCACGAGGGTCTTGATCTTGCTGCGCTTCTTGGGCTTCTGGCCGCGCAGCTCGGCGACCTTGCCCTCGGCGAGCTGCTTGGCGCTCGTCGCGCGCTCACCGGCGATCGCCGCGCCGCTGGCCAGGACCGGGGCGGCCTTGGCGCGAGCGTCGTGCAGCACCGGGGTGGCCTTGTCGCGGGCGTCCTGGAGCACCGGGACGGCACGGTCCTTGGCGTCGACGAGGGCCGGCACCGCCTTGGCGCGGGCGTCGTTGATCGCGGGGACGGCCTTGTCCTTGGCGTCGGTCAGCGCGGGGAGCGCGGTGTCCTGGACGAAGTCCTTGGCCTGCTCCAGGGCCGACTCGACGTGGGGGCGCAGGGCGTCGACGTAGTCACCGGCCTGGTCGCGCGCCTGGTCGACGATCGACTTCTTCTTGCGGAGTCCCATCTGCGAGCCTCTCTCTCCTGGCCTCGCGGCCTGCGGGGGTCTGTCCGGCTCCACCCAACCACGCGCCCGGTGGCCCAGCCACCCCGACTCGGGTGAGGCCCCTCTGGCAGGATCGTGGTGCTCGGACCGCGGCGCCGGGACCCCGGCGGCGCGCGTCGACCCCTCTGCGCGAAAGGCAGTCATGGCGGACCAGCAGGCCATCCTCAAGACCAACCGGGGTGACATCACCATCACCCTGTTCCCCCACCACGCGCCCGAGACGGTGGACAACTTCACCGGGCTCGCCCAGGGCACCAAGGACTACTCCACCCCCGACGGCCGCACCGGCAAGTTCTACGACGGCCTCGGCTTCCACCGGGTCATCTCGGGCTTCATGATCCAGGGCGGGTGCCCGCTCGGCACCGGCACCGGCGGCCCGGGCTACCAGTTCAAGGACGAGATCCACCCCGAGCTCGTCTTCGACAAGCCCTACCTGCTCGCCATGGCCAACGCGGGCCCCGGCACCAACGGCTCGCAGTTCTTCATCACCGTGGGCGCCACCCCGTGGCTCAACCGCAAGCACACCATCTTCGGCGAGGTGGCCGACCAGGCCTCGCGCGACGTGGTCGACGCCATCGCGGCCACCCCGACCGGTGCGGGCGACCGTCCGGTCGAGCCGGTCGTCATCGAGACCGTCGAGATCGTCGGAGCCTGAGCGATGTCCGTCCCCGCGCCCGGCGCGATGGTGTGCTACCGCCACGCCGGGCGCGAGGCGGGCATCCGCTGCCAGCGCTGCGACCGACCGATCTGCACCGACTGCATGCGTGACGCGGCGGTCGGCTTCCAGTGCCCCTCCTGCGTCAACGAGGGCGCCCGGGCGACCCGGCAGGGAGTCGCCACCTACGGCGGCCGCCGCTCGGCCAACCCCGCGCTGACGTCCTACGTCATCATCGGGCTCAACGTCGCCGTGTGGCTGGCCATCCTCGCCACCGGCGGGCGCACCAGCCGGCTCGTCGACCAGCTGGCGATCAGCCCGGTCGGGGGCTGCTTCACCCGCACCGGCTTCACCGAGCTGCCCTCCTCGGTCTGCGGCAGCTTCTACCTGCCGGGCGTGGCCGACGGCGCCTACTGGCAGCTGGTGACCAACGGGTTCACCCACGTGCAGGTCTGGCACATCGCGGCCAACATGTTCTCCCTCTACATCCTCGGCCCGCAGGTCGAGGCCGCGCTGGGCCGGGCCCGGTTCCTCGCCGTCTACGCGCTCGCGCTGCTCACCGGGTCGGCCACCGTCTACTGGCTGACGGGCCCGGGCTCGCTGACCCTCGGTGCCTCGGGCGCGATCTTCGGCCTGTTCGGGGCCATCGCGGTGCTCGTCCACAAGGTCGGCGCCGACCTGCGCAGCATCGCCGGCCTGCTCGCCGTCAACGTGCTCATCACCTTCGCCCTGCCCAACATCTCCTGGCAGGGCCACCTCGGCGGCCTCGTCGGCGGGGCCGCGGTCACCGCGGTGATCGTCTACGCCCCACGCGGCACCCGGCGGTCGCTGGCCCAGTGGTCGGCCATCGGCGGCGTCACCGCGCTCGTCGCGCTCGCCGTCATCCTGCGCAGCGCCGTCCTCGCCTGACCCCGCGCCGTCCACAGCTGTGGACGGCGGTGTGGAGAACTACACGGGTGTCATTCGCTCCACAGGTGTGGACAAGCCTGTGGATCGTCGTCGACGGCGCGCGTGGGCCCGCGCACGACACCGGCCCGACCCCAGGAGCGGGATCGGGCCGGTCGTCGTACGACGGGGCGCGGGTCGGGCTACTCCCAGCGGGTCGCGAAGGTGAAGCCGACCGCCATGAACGCGATGCCGACGAAGAGGTTCTTCTGGCCGAGGTCGTTGAAGACCGGCACGGAGGAGGTGTCGTTGGCGATGGCGTAGAACACGCAGATCCAGGCCAGGCCGATGAGGAAGCAGCCGAGCATGCCGACCACGACGCCGCGGCCGCGGCCCAGCGGGGTCGAGGGGTGGGCCGAGGCGGCGAGGCCGAGGAGGACCGCGCCGAAGCCGATGAGGTAGTTCCAGTTGGCGAGGTCGCGCATGAAGCCGGGACCGGTGGCCGGCTCGGGCCCGATGCCGTCGGGGTCGCGGACCGCGATGTAGTAGTAGGTCATCCACGCGATGCCGGCGACGACCAGCACCAGCGCGAGGACCGAACGGACGCTGAGCACCGGCCCCCGGTCGGGGTTGAAGGTCTCCTGCTTCGCCTTGAGCTTGGCCACGTTGATCCTTGGTCCTCCGGTCGCTGGGTCGCGGGTTACCTTAGTCGGCGTGGATCCCACGGACCGAACCGCGTCGTCCCCGCCTGCGGCCGAGGACCCCGTGACCACGCCCGAGCCGGCCGTCCCCGACCGGCCGCGGCGCTCGGCGGGGTGGCGCTTCGGCACCCCCGCGGTGGTGCTGGTGTGCGGGGCCCTGTTCGTCGTCTCGGGCACCAACAGCCAGGGCACCGACCTGCGACCCGGGCGCTACACCTCGCTGGCCAGCCTCACCGAGGGCGCCTCGCGCAGCTACCAGGACCTGCAGGCCCGGGCCGACCGGCTCGGCGCCGAGGTCGAGCAGCTCACCGAGCAGGTCGACGACGCCGCGGTCCGCAAGGAGCGCCGGCGCGCCGAGCGGCTGCGCGGCCCGGCGGGGCTCGAGCCGGTCAGCGGCGAGGGCGTGACGATCGTGATGTCCGACGCGCCCGAGGAGCAGATCGAGGAGGCCGTGGGCCGGCCCGACGCCCAGGCCGACGTCGACCTCATGGTGGTGCACCAGCAGGACCTCCAGGCCGTGGTCAACGCGCTGTGGGCCGGCGGCGCGGCGGCGGTGACGCTGCAGGGCCAGCGGCTGGTGACCACGACCGGCATCCAGTGCTCGGGCAGCCAGGTCCAGCTCCAGGGCGTGCCCTACCCCGAGCCCTACACGATCCAGGCCGTGGGCGACCCCGACGCCCTCGTGGCCGCCCTCGACGACGACGCCGACGTGGCGGGCTTCCGCTACGACGCGCTCCGGCCCGAGGTCGGCGTCGGCTGGGACCTGACCGAGGACGAGGTCGAGGCGCCGGCGTACGACGGCCTGCTCGACCTCGAGGTCGCCGAGCCGCGCACCAGCTGACCCAGCTGACCCGGCCGGCCCGGCCGGCCCGGCCGGCCCGGGCGGCCCGGGCGGCCCGGGCGGCCCGGGCGGCCCGGGCGGCCCGGGCGGCCCGGGCGGCCCGGGCGGCCCGGGCGGCTCAGTGCTCGCGCCGCCCCGCGGGCGGGGTCGTGGGCAGCGGGTCCGTGGGCAGCGGGTCGGTCGGCACCGGGTCGGTCGGCACCGGCGTGGTGGGCACGGGCGTCGTGGGCGGCGCCGTGGTCGGAGGCGGGGTGTAGACCGAGACGAAGATCGTCACCGTGCTGTCCTTGGGCAGCGTCGTGCCGGGCTCCTGCGACTGGTCGGTGACCCGGCCCGCCCGCTCGGTCGAGGTGGTGTCGGGCCGCACGTCGGCGACGAAGCCGGCCTGCTCGATGGCGCGGCGGGCCCGCTGCTCGCCGAGCCCCACGACATCGGGCACCTGCTCGGGGCCGTCGGAGTAGAACAGCGTGATGACGGCGTTCTTGGCCACCTCGGTGCCGGGGGCGGGCTCCTGGCGCAGCACCTGGCGCTCGGGCAGGTCGCTCTCCTCCTCCCGGGCGCGCACCCGGAAGTCCTGGGCGCGCAGCTCACGGGTGGCGTCGCCGAGGGGACTGCCGACCACCGAGGGCACCGGCACGTCGGCGCTGCCGATGGAGACGGTCACGGTGATGGTCGAACCCGGGTCGACGAAGCCGGACTCGGGGTCCTGCTCGATGACCCGGTCGACGGCGACGGTGTCGCTGTTCTCGTAGGTCACCTCGGGCGCGAGCCCCACGTCGGCGATCTCGTCGCGGGCCTGCTGCTCGGTCAGGCCCACCACCTCGGGCACGGCGGTGCGCTCGGGCGACTCGGGGAACAGGGAGTCCTTGACCAGGAACCACCCGGCCACGAGCAGGGCGATGACCAGCAGCCCGAGCACCACCCACAGCCCGGTGCGCGGGTTGTCGTCGGCGGGCGGCAGGTCGGCCGGCTCCGGCCGGCGTGGCGGGGTGGCCACCGGGACGGGGGCCGCGACCGGCCGGGCCACGGGCTCGGGCGGCGGGGTCGGGACGACGGCCTCGACCGGGCGTCCGGCCAGGTAGCGCTCGATGTCGGTGCGCATCGCGCCGGCGGACTGGTAGCGGTCCTCGAGGCGCTTGGCCAGCGCCTTCATCACGATGGCGTCGACCTCGGGCGGCAGGTCGGTGTCGTGGTCCGACGGCGGCGCCGGCTGCTCGCGCACGTGCTGGTAGGCGACCGCGACGGGGCTGTCACCCACGAACGGCGGCCGGCCGGTCAGCAGCTCGTAGAGCAGGCAACCGGCGGAGTAGACGTCGGAGCGGGAGTCGACCTGCTCGCCGCGGGCCTGCTCGGGGGAGAGGTACTGCGCGGTGCCGACGACCGCGGCGGTCTGGGTCATCGAGTTGGCGGCGTCGCTCATCGCGCGGGCGATGCCGAAGTCCATGACCTTGACGTCGCCGGTGGGGGTCAGCATCACGTTGCCGGGCTTGATGTCGCGGTGGATGATGCCCGCGCGGTGGCTGTAGTCGAGCGCCGACAGGACGCCGCTGGTGATCTCCAGGGCCCGCTCGGGCAGGATCTTGCGACCCTCGCGCAGGATGTCGCGCAGCGTGCGGCCGGCGACGTGCTCCATGACGATGTAGGGCTGGGCCACGCCCGACCCGTCGGTGGCCTCCTCCTCGCCGGTGTCGTAGACCGCGACGATCGCCGGGTGGTTGAGCGAGGCCGAGGACTGGGCCTCGCGCCGGAAGCGGGCCTGGAACGTCGCGTCGCTGGCCAGGTCGGTGCGCAGCCGCTTGACGGCCACGATGCGCCCGAGCCGGGTGTCGGTGCCCTTGCGGACCTCCGCCATGCCGCCGCGGCCCAGCAGCTCGCCGAGCTCGTAGCGCCCGCCGACCGTGGGCCGGCTGGAGCCGTCGCCGTGCTCGCTCACGGGGTCTGCTCCTGTCCGGGTGGTCCGCTGCCGTCGGGTCCGCCCCCTCCGGGTCCACCGTCGCCCGGTGCCGGCTCGGTCGGGGTCTCCTCGGTCGGGGTCTCGCTCGGCGTCTCCGACGGCTCCGGCTCGGTGGTCTCCTCCGGCGCGTCGTCGAGGTAGGTCACCGTGATGAGCGACCCCTCCTCCACGTCGCCGCTCGGGTCGATGCCCGTGACGAGGCCGTTGCTGTCGGGGTCGTCGTTCTCGACCGCGTCGAGCTCGACGTCGAAGCCCCGGTCCCGCAGGTCGGCCTCGACGTCGTCGACCGGCCGGTCGACGAAGTCGCCCGGGTCGAGCCGGACGGTCGCCGGGCCCTCCTCGGTCGTCGTCGTCTCCGAGGGCGTGGTCTCGGTCTGCGTGGGCGTGGTCGCGCTGGGCGTCGTGGCGCCGTCGGTGGGCTCCTCGCCGTCACCGCCGGTCAGCAGCAGCGTCAGCACCACGGCGAGCGCGACGAGCAGCAGCACCACCAGCACGACCGGCCACGGGTTGCGGCGCCGGTTGCGCTCCTCGACCGGCGTCGCCGGCGGTGGGACGACCGCGTCGACCGGCTCGTACGGCGTCGCGGGGAGCACCTGGGTCGACCCGGCGTCGGGCACGGGGACCGGGGCGGGCACGACCCGCGGCCGCTGGATCGCCGCGGTGGCCGGGTCGCGCAACGCGGCCGCGAAGGCCGCGCCGTCGGCGTACCGCTCGGCGGGGTCCTTCGACAGCGCGCGGGTGATGACCGAGGCGAGGTCGGGCTCGACCGAGGACGGCAGCTGCGGCACCGGCTCGCGCACGTGGGCGAGCGCGGTGGCCACCGAGGACTCCTTGTCGAAGGGCCGGTAGCCGGCCAGGCACTCGAAGGCCACGATGCCGAGGGCGTAGACGTCGGAGGCCGCGGTGGCCGGGCGGCCCTCGGCCTGCTCGGGGGAGAGGTACTGCGGGGTGCCCATCACCGCGCCGGTGCGGGTGATGCCGACGCCGTCGGCGGCCCGGGCGATGCCGAAGTCGGTGACCTTGACCCGGCCGTCGGGGGTGACCATCAGGTTGGCGGGCTTGACGTCGCGGTGCACGATGCCGGCGCGGTGGGCGGCGCCGAGGGCCTCGCCGGTCTGGATCAACAGGTCGCGCAGCGCCCGCGGGTCGAGGTCGCGGCCCCCGCTGTTGGCGCCGATCAGCGACGACAGCGGCTGGCCCTCGACCAGCTCCATCACCAGGTAGGGGCGCGGGGTGCCCGAGCCGTCGGTCGCGGCCCGCTCGCCGAAGTCGAAGACGGCCGCGATGCCCGGGTGGTGCAGGGCCGCGGCGTGCCGGGCCTCGGTCTCGAACCGGGCGCGGAACGTCGCGTCGTCGGCGTACTCGGCCTTGAGCAGCTTGACCGCCACCTGGCGGCCCAGCGTGGTGTCGGTGGCGCGCCACACCTCGCCCATCCCGCCGGTGGCGATGCGGGAGTCGAGGCGGTAGCGCCCGCCGTCGTCGGCGAAGTCGGTCATCGTGCGCTCCTCTCGGTCTCGGGTCGGACGGGCGGGGTCGTGGGCGCGGTCGGGCTCACTGCAGCACCGCCTCCATCACGGCCTTGGCGATCGGCCCGCCGAGGGCACCGCCGGCGATCTCCCGGCCGGGGGCCTCCTGGATCATCACCGCCACCGCGACCTGGGGGTCGTCGGCCGGTGCGAACGAGACGAACCAGCCGTACGGCGGCTCGCCCGGCACCCCGCGCTGCGCGGTGCCGGTCTTGCCGGCGACCCGGACGTCCTGGATCTGCGCCGGCTCGGCCGTGCCCTCGTCGACGGTGGAGACCATGGCCTCGGTGATCGCGTCGGCGGTGCTCTGCGAGACCGCCTGGCTGAGCTCCTCGGGGTCGGTCTGCTGGGCGTCGAAGTCGGCCGACTGGACCTCGTTGACCAGGTAGGGCCGCATGACGACGCCGTCGTTGGCGATGCCGGCGGCGACCATGGCCATCTGCAGGGGCGTGGCCTGGACGTCGTACTGGCCGATGCCGGACTGCCCGGTCTGCGGCGGGTTCATCTCGGTCGGGAACACCGAGCGGGCCTGGTTGGGCAGGTCGTCGAGGTAGTCGCTGTTGAACCCGAACTTCTCGGCCTGGCGCAGCATCGCCTCGGCGCCGACGTTGACGGCCAGCTTGGCGAAGGTCGTGTTGCACGACTGCTCCATGGCCAGGCGCAGGGTCAGCGGGTCGGGGCAGTAGCGACCCTCGTTGTCGATCTCACCGGAGTCGCCGCTGGTCTGCGGCAGCTGGTAGGTGTTGCCGCCCGGCACCTGGGCGTCGGCGCCCTGGTACTGGCCCGACTCCAGCGCGGCGGCCGCGGTGACCAGCTTGAAGGTCGAGCCGGGGAAGAGCCGGGTCTGGATGGCCCGGTTGACCAGCGGCTGGCGCTCGTCGTCCTCGAGCCGCTGGAAGGTCTCGTCGCGAGCGGCGAAGTCGTGCGTCGAGAGCTTGTTGGGGTCGTACGTCGGCGCCGAGACCATCGCCAGGATCTTGCCGGTCCCGGGCTCGAGGGCCACCACGGCGCCCTCGACGCCGTCGGTGAGCCCGGTGAGGCCGTCGTAGGCGGCCTGCTGGGCGTCGGGGTCGAGGGTCAGCTGGACCGACCCGCCCCGCGGCGCCTTGTTGGACAGCAGGTCGACCAGGCTGCCGATGAACAGCCGCGGGTCCTCGCCCGAGAGCACCTCGTTCTGGGACCGCTCGATGCCGCTGCTGGAGCCGAAGGAGAAGTAGCCGGTGACGGGGGCGTAGAGCAGCGGGCGCTCGTAGGTGCGCAGGTACTGGTACTCGTCGTCGACCGGCTCGGACTCCGCGATCGGGGTGCGCCCGACCAGGATCGGGCCGCGGGCGCTGGAGTAGGCGGCCTCGCTGACCCGGCGGTTCTCGGGCCGGTCGTCGAGGCTTTGCGCGGACCAGAACTGCAGGTAGGTCGCGTTGAGCATGAGGGCCAGGAACAGGAACAGGCAGAAGATCGCGACGCTGCGGATCGGCTTGTTCACGCGGTGGCACCTCCTGGCGGGGCTCGGTGTGGTCGGCGGGTCGGACGAGCAGGTCTCACAGCTTGATCACCTGGGTCGACTCCTCGGCCTCCTGCTCCTCGTCGACCTTCACCAGCACCGGCGCGGGGCGCCGGGCCTGGTCGGAGATGCGCAGCAGCAGCGCGACGACGACCCAGCTCGCCACGAGCGAGGACCCGCCGTAGGACAGGAACGACGTCGTCAGGCCGGTCAGCGGGATGAGGCGGGTGACGCCGCCGATGACCACGAACAGCTGCAGCGCGAAGACGCTGGCCAGCCCGACGGCCATCAGCTTGCCGAAGTTGTCGCGCGAGATCACCGCGGTGCGCAGCGCGCGCTCGACCACCACGCCGTACATCAGGAGCACCGCGAGGACCCCGGTCAGGCCGAGCTCCTCGCCGATGGCGGCCATGATGAAGTCGGACTCGGCGTAGGGGATGCGGGTCGGGTCGCCCTCGCCGAAGCCGCGCCCGATCAGGCCGCCCCAGCCCATGCCGAACATGCCCTCGACGAGCTGGTAGCTGTTCTGGCCCGGGGGACCGTCGTAGTAGTCGAAGGGGTGCAGCCAGGTGTCGACGCGGGTGCGCACGTGCCCGAACATCCGGTAGGCCAGGGCCGCGCCGCCCGCGAACAGCAGGCCGCCGACGACCAACCACCCCGGCCGCTCGGTGGCGACGTACAGCATGACGAGGAAGAGGCCGAAGAACAGCAGGCTGGAGCCGAGGTCGCGCTGGAAGACCAGGATGCCCAGGCTGATCAGCCACATGGCCATGATCGGGCCGAGGTCGCGGCCGCGCGGCAGGTCGACGAGCAGCAGCCGGCGCCCGGCCAGGGCCAGGGCGTCGCGGTGCTGGACGAGGTAGCCCGCGAAGGCGACCACCAGCATCACCTTGGCCACCTCGCCCGGCTGGAAGCTGAACGGGCCGAGGCGGATCCAGATGCGGGCCCCGTTGATGGTCGTGCCGAGACCCGGGACCAGCGGGAGGAGCAGCAGCACGATGGCGCCCAGGCCCGAGGTGTAGGTGAAGCGGCTCAGCGTGCGGTGGTCGCGCAGCACGACGAGCACGACCGCGAACAGCACCACGCCCAGGGTCATCCAGGTCAGCTGCTGGCGGGCGAACGTGGTGTCGTCGGTCAGGTCGAGGCGGTGGATGACCGCGAGGCCCAGGCCGTTGAGGGCGACCACCACGGGCAGCAGCACCGGGTCGGCGTACGGCGCCACGAACCGCACCACGACGTGGGCGCCGGCCATGAGGGCGGCCAGCCAGCCGCCGTACCCGACGATGTCGGCCGGCACCTGGCCCTCGACGCCGAGGCCGACGGCGGCGTACCCGCCCACGCCGACGGCGAGGGCGATGACGAGCAGGAACAGCTCGGCGCCACGGCGGCGGCGGTGCACGAAGCCCATCAGGGCGGACTGGGGCGCGGCGGCGCCCGGGGTGGTCGTCACGGGGCCTCCTCAGCCGGTCTCGGTGCCCGCTCCGGGCGCGACGGGGTCGTCGGTGGCGAAACCGTCGCCGGCGGTGCCGGCGACCCGCTTGGTCGCCAGCTCCTCGACGCGGTCGCGGGCCTCGGCCAGGCCGTCGACGGGGATGCCGTCCTGCACCAGGTCGCGGTCGTACTCCTCGAGGTCGTCGACGCTGATCGTGGTGACCACGACGACCTCGGACAGGTCGAGGCCGGGCAGGGAGGCGTCGAGGCCGCGGTTGATGACCACGACGCCGTCGGCCTCGCCGATGTAGTACTGCCGCTGGACGTAGGACCAGGCGGCGGCCGCGCCGATCCAGAGCAGGCCGAGCACGATGAGCACCACCATCGCGCGGCGCAGCCAGGTGTAGCGCGGCCGGGCCCGGGGGGCGTAGCGGGCGGCCTCGGGGTCGACCGGCACCAGCGGGTCGGAGGCCACCGCGAACGGCAGCTCGTCGGGGATCTCGGCCTCGATCGGCTCGAGCTCGCCCGTGTCACCGGAGCGGTGGCCACGGAACAGGCCGCGGGGGCTCTTGCGCTTGAGCTCGGCGGCCGCGCCGACGAGCATCGGCTCGAGCTCGGCGTACGCCGGGTCGGCGGCGGCCGCGTCGGCGGTGACGACGTCGGCGACGATGCAGGTGACGTTGTCGGAGCTGCCGGCCTCGAGGCTGGCCCGCACCAGCTCCACGGCGGCGAAGTCGGGCGAGCCCATCGAGAGGATGTCGGCGAGCCGCCCGTCGTCGAGGACGCCGCAGGCCCCGTCGCTGCACAGCAGCAGCCGGTCGCCGGCCACCAGCTCGATGGTGGACAGGTCGGGCTCGGCCTCGTGGACGCCGTCGAGGGCCTTGAGGATGAGGTTGCGGTGGGGGTGGGTGCGGGCCTCGGCCTCGGTGATGCGGCCCTCGTCGATGAGGCTCTGCACGAACGTGTGGTCGGTGGTGAGCTGGCTGATCTCGTTGTCGCGGAACAGGTAGGCCCGGCTGTCGCCGACGTGGCCGATCCCGAGCCGGCGGCCGTCGAACGCCGCGACCGTGGCCGTGGTCGAGGTGCCGTTGATCGCCGGGTCGGCGTCGACGAGGCGACCGATCTGCTCGTGGGCGGCGTGCAGCGCCGAGGCGACCCGGTCGAGGATCGCCGGCTCCGGCCCGCTGCCCGGGGCGGGCGCGGTGGCGTCGACCGCACGACCGCGGGGGTTGGTGGCGTCGAGGGCGACCTCACGGGTCGGCTCGACGCCGGCGGCGCCCGCAGTGGCGGCAGTCCCGGTCGACTCGGTGTCGTTGAGGTCGGCCGCGGTGGCGGGCGGGGCCGTGGTGGCGGCGCCGGCGGGCTCGGGGGGCGCGGCGTCGAGGGAGCGCAGCTCGGAGACCGCGGTGGAGGAGGCGATGTCGCCGCGGGCCGCCCCGCCGACGCCGTCGCACACGGTGAGCAGCCACGGGCCGGCGTACCCGGAGTCCTGGTTGTCCTTGCGGACCCGGCCCACGTCGGAGATGGCGGAGTAGAACAGCCGCAGCCCGGCGGAGGTGGCCGGCGCCGAGGTGGCCATCGTCGGCGTGCGGTCGGCCGTCACTTCTGCAGCTCCAGCACGGTCTTGCCGATGCGGACCTGGGTGCCCATCGTGATCGTGGTCGGCTGGGTGATGCGGACGTTGCCGATGTAGGTGCCGTTGGTGGAGCCGAGGTCCTCGACGAACCACTGGTCGCCGCTGGCCGCGATGCGGGCGTGGCGAGTGGAGGCGTAGTCGTCGTCGAGGCGGATCGCGGCGTCGCTGCCGCGGCCGATGAGGATCGGGGCCTGGTCGAGCGCGGCCGTCGCGCCCGTGCTGCTGCCCTGGGTCACCACGACCCGGGTCGGCACCCCGCGCCGCTTGGACGCCTTCTGCTTGGGCTGGCGGCTCGGCGCCGGGCCGGGCACGGCGCGCTGCGCCTCGGGCACCCGCGCCCCGAACATGTCGGAGCGGATGACCGAGATCGCGGCCAGGACGAAGATCCATAGGATCGCCAGGTAGGCGATGCGGATCAGGAAGAAGGTCAGCTCAGACACCGGTGGCCTCCTGGGCGCCCGACCCGTGCAGGTCGTCGCGCACGATGTGCACGGTCATGGTGGTGGTGCCGACCCGGACCTGCGAGCCCTCGCGCAGCACCGCCCGCGGCACCTTGCGGCCGTCGACGGCGATGCCGTTGGTCGACCCGAGGTCGTGCACCTCGACGACGGGGTCCTCGCCCTCGCGGCCCGCGGTCACCATGAACTCCAGGTGGCGGCGGCTGATGCCGGGGTCGTTGATGCGCAGGTCGGCGTCGGTGCCGCGGCCCACGACGAGGCCCGGCGGCGGCAGCGGGTGGTGGCTGCCGTTGACCTCGATCATCGCCACCGCCCGGCGTACCTGGGTGTGGGTGGCGGTGCCGACGACCTTGGCCTCGGCGCGGCTGCGGATGCGGAAGCGGCCGGTGGTGAGGTCGTCGGTGGCCTCGAGGGCGATCCGCACCGGGCCGGGGAAGACGTAGCCCTGGGTGCGGGCGTGCTCCTGCACCTGGTCGGACAGCTCGCGCACCAGCGTCGAGTCGTACGGCGCCAGCCGGTCCAGGTCGGTGCCCGAGAGCTCGACGTGGAAGCTGTTGGGCACCAGCCGGCGCTCGCGCGAGAGCACCTGGGCGTTGTTGTCGACCTCGCGCTCGAGGGCGGCGGCGATCTCCACCGGCTGCACGGCACTGCGGAACGTCTTGGCGAAGGCGCCGGAGATCATCGACTCGAGGCGCCGCTCGAAGCGCTGCAACCCGCCCATCGTGCGCACCTCCTCGTCCTCGGCTGGGTGGCACCGGGTCGGCGCCGCTCGTCTTGGTCCTGCGGTGTGGTCTGGCTGGGTCGTGCGTGGGTGAAGGCATGGCGACCGCCGGTCGGTCGACCGGAGGTTCGCTCGATCGTAGCGATCCCCTCGGGGTGGGCCGCGCAACCCGCCCGCGGTCCTGACCACCTCGTGGCGTGGCCCACGCGCCCGGCGGTCCCGGTGGCGACCCACCGGTTTTGGCCCCGCCGACCCGCTGGGATAGTCTCCACGGGCTACTTGCGCGAGTGGCGGAACGGCAGACGCGCTGGCTTCAGGTGCCAGTGTCCGAAAGGGCGTGGGGGTTCAAATCCCCCCTCGCGCACACCACCCGACAGCCCGGACCACACGGTCCGGGCTGTCGTGCGTCCGGGTCGCGGCGGGTGTCGGGCTCACGAGAACGCAGGACGCCACGGCCGTCGCCGACCTACGATCGCGCGGTAGATCGGAGACGTGACGTGGATGACGTGCTCGCCGGCCGCTACCGACGCGAGCGCCCGCTCGGCTCGGGCGGCATGGGTGATGTCTGGCTGGCGACCGACCTCGACCTCGGTCGGCAGGTCGCGGTCAAGCGTCTCCGCACCGTCACCGGCGGACTGGCGGACGTCGAGATGGTCGAGCGCATGCTGCGCGAGGCGCGAGTCCTGGCCAGGCTCGACCACCGCTCCATCGTCACCCTCTACGACCTCGTCCGGGTGGATGGACAGCCGCACCTGATCATGCGGTACGTGGACGGCGAGTCGTTGGCCGAACGTGTGCAACGAACGGGCTGTCTGGACTGGACCGAGGTCGCCCGCACCACCGCCGACGTCGCCGACGCGCTGGCAGCCGCGCACCGGGCCGGCGTCCTGCACCGGGACGTCAAGCCGGGCAACATCATGATCGGCCGTGACGGTGCCGTCTTCCTGACTGACTTCGGCATCGCCCGCGCCCAGGGAGACACCGCCCTGACGCGTGCCGGTGACCTGGTGGGCACAGTGGCCTTCCTCCCGCCCGAGGTCGCCCGCGGCGAGGGCGCGACCCCGGCGAGCGACGTCTGGTCGCTCGCCGCGACGGCATACGCCGCCATCGAAGGGGACGCGCCCTTCGCCCTCGACTCACCGAGCCTCGCCAGCATCTTGGTGCGGCTGCTCAACGAAGAGGCGCCGGCTCCTCGGCGCGCCGGGCCCATGACCGATCTGCTGGTCCGCATGCTCCGCAGCAACCCACAGGCTCGCCCGCAGGCGGGGGAGGTTGCCTACGAGCTGCGCGGTCTCCTGCGCGAGCCGGGACGTCGATCGCTCGGGCCCTCCACCGCCGACACGACGATCAAGAAGTCGCTCGCGCCCCCCACCGTCGCTCCGGCGGCGCCGACGACCGTCCCGACCACCGTGCCGGCGTTCCAGACCGAGCCAGGCGCTCCACGACGTACGTCATCCCGCGTGATGGCGGGCGCCGTGGTCGCCGTGCTCCTCGCGATCGGCGGGGCCGTCGTCTTGGCGAGCGGGGGCGCGGACGCCCCGGAGGAGAGTGCTGCGCAGACAGCGATCGCGGCGCCAACGGAGGTCACGTCGGGCGGGCCAGCGGGCGCCCCGACCACGGAGGCGCCTCCAGCGGGGACCGGCCCTGACGGATCCAGTGGCCCCGTGGCCGGGGAGGCGACTCTCGACGTAGCGCTGTTCGGCGAGCCCACCCGTCCGATCGTGTCGTCCGACGGTCGACGGACCTTCGTCCCGAACGAGGACGACGGTGTCTCGGACATCGCCGTGGTCGACAACCAGACCGGCGCTGTGCGCCGGATCTCCGTCTGCACCGACCCTGAAGAAGTCGTCGCGGGCACGACCGGATCCATCCTCTACGTGCAGTGCGCCGACTCCGTCGTCAAGCTCGACACCGACGGTGCCGGTTCGGTCATCGGACGACTGGCCCTGCCCAACGTCGGGCCGATGCGGTTGTCCGCCGACGGCGCCATCTTGTTCCTGCCGGTGAGCAGGGAGGTCGTCGCCGTCGACACCACGACGATGGTCGAGCTCGGTCGGGTCGAGGGCCCGGCCCAGACCCGCCTCGTCCACCTCCTGGACGGTGGGCGCCGCGCGGTGGTCCCGGACGGGGGATCGGACGCGTCCGGAACCGACGGGCGGTTGACCGTCCTCGACGTGAGTGACCCCGGACAGATGCGGCGGGTCGCCGAGGTCGAGCTCGGCGCCGACCCGACGGGTGTGCAGGTTCAGGCGGACGGGCTCTACGCCTACGTGACCACCACGTCCGGCCTCGTGACCGTCGACGTCGGCGACGGGCGGGTGGTGAGCCGCGACAGCGTGCCGCCGCCGCGGTCGAACGGCTTGGTGCGGACCGATCCGGCCACGGGTGACCTGTGGTTGCCCCGGAGCAACACCACGGTCACGGTCTACGAACGCGGCACTGGCGGCGGGGCCTTCATCGCGAGCACCATGACCCTGGGCGCGAGGACGGGCGCCGAGGTCGTGTTCGCGACCGAGGCGGATGCACCCCGGACCGCCGTCGTCGCCGGTCGGGACCGGGTCGTCCTGGTCGACACCATGGAGCGGAAGGTACGAGACCGCTTGTCGCTCCCGTTCACGCCCCGGTACGTCGCGCTCGCGCCTGATGGCGGGACCGTGGTGGCCGTCAGTGGAGGTGTCCCGGCGGGATTTGGCGCGCCGCAGATCGCCATCATCAGGCTCGACCGGCCCTGAGCCTGCTTTCAGCGCAACGCACCGACCAGCAGCTCACCGAGGACCGTCGGCCTGGCGTCGGCGTCAAACGCCACGGCGTGCCGGAGCCGACGCCGGGTGCGCAAATTGGAGAGGTCGAGGGGCGATCGCGCGATGTCGACGAGGAAGAGGAACTCCCAGCCCGCACCTCGGCCTTGGTCGGCCCACGCGGCGAGGCGCGCGCCCCGGCCGCTGAGACCCATCCGCGCACCGGGTCCGGAGAGGTCCAGGGTGCCGTCCAGTCCCGCGAGCGGTTCTTTGCCGAGGTTGAGGACCACTCCGTCGACACGGAGGTCCCAGCCGACAGACCGCTTGGTGTGGTCATAGTGGAACAGCACGTGGTTGCCGGCGTCGACCGCCAGCCCGAGCATCACCGAGCTGCCGCCGCGGCCGAGGGAGGGAGCGGTCGACAGGACCGACCACGGTCGTGCGGCGACCGCCTGCGTCGAGCGCACCAGCACCGTCGCTCCTGAGGCAGGGACCACGAGGCGCCCGCCCTCCACCCGGGCGCCCCCCACCACCGACCCGTCGGGGACGCGGAGGACCCGCCCCGACTCCCACGTCGTCACGGCCGACGGGGTGTCCGAGGCGGGAGGGCCCGGCAGCAGCCCGACGTCGACGACATGGCGGTCGAGCATGCCCCGGAGCCGGTCGACGTCGCTCGGACGAGCTGACGCGAGATCGACGCGCTCACCGGGGTCGCGGTCGAGGTCGTAGAGCTCGACCGAGCCGTCACGTAGCTGCTCCACCAGCTTGAGGCCCCCCGACCGAACGGCGGCATGGGGGTGGGTGCCCCCGATGTGATGTGGGTAGAGCCAGAACAGTGCGTCGCGCGACGCCACCGAGCCGTCCCCGCCGGGCAGCAGCCCGGCTGCGTTGAGCCCGTCGAGCCCCGCGGGTGACTCGGGCCGGCCTGTCACCGCCAAGATGGTGGGGAGCAGGTCCACGGTGCTTACCACGGTGGCATCCACTCGTCCTTCGCTCTCCGCAGTGGTCGAGCCGGGCACCGATGCCCAGGCCACCACGAGAGGGACCCGGATGCCGCCCTCGTAGAGCTCGCCCTTGCCCCCGCGCAAAGGTCGGTTGGCTGCCCTGTCCTGGGCCCCGTTGTCGGCAGTCACCATCACCAGGGTCCGCTCCGCGATCCCGCGGCGGCGAAGCGCTCGGACCACGCGGGCGACCTGGGCGTCGACGCCCTCGACCATGGCGGCATAGGCGGGGTCGCGACCGGGGCGGCCCACCCCGGTCCGGGCCTCGTACTTGGCCAGCAGGTCAGGCCGAGCAACGAGGTCGTCGTGGACCGCGTAGTCCGAGAGCAGCAGGACGAACGGCTCGTCGGCGTGGTCGTCGATGAAGTCGACCGCCTCGCGCGCGAGGCGGTCGGTGAGGTGCTCCCCGGGCTTGGCAGGGACCGATGGCATGAAGGCGTACGGCGCGACGTAGTCACCCACGTCGATGTACTGCTCCTCCGTCAGCCGAACGTCGTCGAAACCGTGCGCGGCGGGCCCGCCCGTTCGGCGATTCAGGGGCTCGTCGTACCGCTCGGTGAGGTGCCACTTGCCGATCAGGCCGGTGGTGTACCCCTGCGGACGGACGAGGTCCGGCAGGGTCGGCACGTCAGGGGGCAGGAAGGCGTCAGTGAGGGCATCAACCGGACGCAGGTAGTCGGTGATGCCGGTGCGGGCGGGGTACAGACCGGTCACGAGCGCCGCACGGGTGGGTGAGCAGACGGGCGCGGCCGAGTAGGCCTGGGTGAAGCGCACACCAGAGGCGGCCAAGGCGTCGATGGCTGGTGTGTCCACGAAGTCGTTGCCGTAGCACCCGAGGCTGTCCCATCCCAGGTCGTCGACGAGCACGACCACGATGTTGGGTGGGGTGACCTGCGCCGGTCGGCCCCCGGTCGCCCGCTCGCCGCCGGCGGCGCTCGGCCGGGGTGTGCCGGGTGCGGGCTCGTTCGGTGAGCTGCAGGACGACGCCGCGGCCGCCAACCCGGCGACTGCGGCGGCACGCAGCAGCGCCCGGCGGGATTGGCCGCCGGTGGAGGCCGTAGACCTGGTCACGGTTTGTCTCTTCCGATCCTTCCGAACGGGAGTGGGTCCCGAGCACGATGGATCGACGGTAGTGGCGTGCCGGTCGGCGTGGAGCGCAACGGGAGGATTGCCCCTTCGGGAGGCAGCTCGACCCACATACCCCCGGGGGTCGGAACGTTCCAGCCGCGACGCGCCTTCTTGCGCAAACGTTGAACGTGCAGAGGGTGACCCGGGGGCCTGCCGCTCCGTTAGAGTTGTCGGGCCGTCCCCCGCTCGACCGTGGGGGGAGAGCGGGGGACGGTTCACCCCTCAGGACCTCTCGTGGGACCCCGCTGGTCCCTAGATTCGCGCCATGCGCGCCCCGCTCCTGACTCGGGTCCTCGACGGCGCCCTCGACCGCTCGCTGGTGCTCGGCTACACCAAGGTCGGTCCCGCGCTGCGCCGCCGCTGGTGGCCCGCCGACCCCGAGCCCGGCTGCCTGGCCGGCGAGCACGTGGTCGTCACGGGCGCGACCAGCGGCCTCGGGGAGGCCATGGTCACCATGTTCGCCGAGCTCGGGGCGGTCGTGCACGTGCTGGGCCGCAACCCCGACAAGGTCGCCCGCGTGGTGCGCGAGGTGCGCGCCGCCCGCCCGACGGCCGAGCTCGTCGAGGAGGTCTGCGACGTCGGCGACCTCGACGCCGTCCGGGCCTGGTGCGCCGACCTGGCCGTCCGGGTCGACGCCCTGCGCGGCCTCGTGCACAACGCGGGGGTGCTGGAGCAGGAGCGCAGCGAGACCGCCCAGGGCCACGAGACCGGCCTCGCGGTCCACGTCCTCGGGCCGCACCTGATGACCGAGCTGCTGCTCGACCGGCTCGACGCCGGCCGGGGCAGCGTGGTGTGGATGAGCTCGGGCGGCGCCTACTCGGCCGGGCTGCGCTCCACGGCGGAGGAGATCGAGTACTGCGAGGGCCCCTACCACGGGACCTACGCCTACGCGCGCACCAAGCGGATGCAGATCGAGCTGGCCGACGCCTGGAACGACCGGCTGCGCGGCGGCGACGTGCGCGTCGAGAGCTGCCACCCCGGCTGGGCGGCAACCCCGGGCGTCACCGACAGCCTCCCGGGCTTCGACAAGGTGATGGGTCCGCTGCTGCGCGACGCCCGGTCCGGCGCCGACACCGCCGTCTGGCTGGTGGCCACCCGCCCCGACTCGACCGGCACCCACCACTTCTGGCACGACCGGGCGCCCCGGCCCACGACGTACCCCGTGCAGCGCCGGCCCGACCCGGCGGCCCGGCGCCGCTTCACCACGTACGTCGCGGCCGCGACCGGCACCACCTGGCCCTGACCGGACCCGGGCCCGACGTCAGGCCGCGGGCCCGGCGTCGCGCAGGTCGAGGCGTTCGTCGGCCGGAGGCAGGCGGATCGGGTCGCCCGCGCCGTGCTCGCTGAAGGTGACGGTGGCCTCGTCGTCCTCCAGCTCGAGCAGGACGTGCGGCGGGCGCAGGTCGATGACGGCCCGGCCGCCGCGCAGGAAGACGGCGATGCCGCGCTCGGTGCCCATGTCGACCTGCAGGCCCTTCTCGGTCACCTGGTCGGCCCGGGGCATGACCGACTCGCGGAGGTCGCAGTAGCGACGTTCCCGCACGCCGAGCACCCATCGGTCGACGAGCGGCTCGGCGGCCGCCGCCCTCTCGCCGTCGGTGAGGTCCGGCTCGGTGCGGCGCAGCAGCGCCTCCCACCCCGGTGCCGTGGTCCGGGTGAGCCAGGTGTCGCGGTCCTCGACGATCTCGAGCTCCGGGTCCTGGTCGAGGGTGAGGGTGCCCGCGCACCGCTCGCCGTCGAAGCGGACGTCGGCGCCCGTGCCGCGGCCGTAGCTGTTGGAGCCGTCGACCTGCATGCGGACGCGGTCGGTGGCCCGCAGCTGCCGCACGGCCTCGACGACCATCCGCCGGGCCGGCGTGCTCTCGGCCCACTCCTGGCCCGCGCGCAGCTCGGGGTCGGGCTCGCGGACGTCCCGCGACCGTTCCTGGGTGCGGTCGACGGCCCGCTCGGGGTCGCCCCCGCCGGCCCCCTCGGCGGCCCGGCCGGCGCGGGCGTCACCCTCCCCGGCCAGGCTGCAGCCGCCGAGCGCCAGCACGAGGGCGGCCAGGAGGCCGAGGCGGTGGTGGGCCATGACGAGACGGTAGTCGCGGACCGGCTGCCGCGGGGTGGGACAGGATGGCCAGGTGTCCCACGCCCCGATGCCCGACGCCCAGGGCCTGGCCGAGCCGCTGCGCTCGCGCTGGAGCCCGAGCGTGTACGACGCCGCCCACACGCTGACCGACGACGAGGTCGCCCTGCTGCTGGAGGCGGCCCGGTGGGCGCCCAGCGCCGGCAACAGCCAGCCGTGGCGGTTCGTCGTCGCCCCCCGCGGCAGCGCGGCCCATGCCGCCTTGCTGCCCCACCTCTCGCGCGGCAACAGCGGCTGGGTGCCGCGGGCCTCGCTCGTGCTGGTCGCCGGCTGCGAGGTCGTCGACGTCAAGAGCCCCGAGGTCGCCCGGCACGACCTCGGCCAGGCCGTGGCCCACGTGACCCTGCAGGCCCGGGCGATGGGCCTGCACACCCACCAGTTCGCCGGGTTCGACCACGAGGCGGCCGCGGCCGCCCTCGGCGTCCCCGACTCGGTGCGGCTCGTGGCGGGCATCGCCGTCGGGGTGCCCGGCGACCCGGCGGAGGTCGACGAGCGCGACGCCGACCGCGACCGTCGCGAGCGCAGCCGCCGCCCCCTGGCCGAGATCGCGTACGTCGACGGCTGGCGGCCGTGGCGCGGGTAGCCGACCCGCGCCGCTCGCGCCGGGTGGCGGTGGTGGTCGTCGTCGCGCTGCTCGCCCTGGTCAACCTGCCGCTGGTGCACGGCGCCTGGACCGACCGCCAGGTCCGCGTCGCCGGCGTCGACGTGGTGGCCGAGGTCACCGCCACCGAGGACGCCCCGGGCCCCGGGGGGCTCGTCGACTTCCGCTTCGCGCCCGACGTCGACCCCGACCAGGCGACCTGGCGGGCCGCCCTGGAGCAGCCGGCCTTCGCCCGCGCGGTCGACGACGGCACCGTGGAGGTCCGGGTGGTCCCGGGCGACCCGCGGCGCTACCTCGTCGAGGGCGCCCAGGGCACCGGGCTGCTCCTCGTGCTCACCGGGTTCGCCGACGTGGTGCTGCTGCTCGCCCTCGTCCTCGTCGTGCGCCGCCGCGGCGGCGGCCCGCTGCGCCTGGTCGCGCTGGAGGACGTCACCCGCGCCCGGCCCGGCGGCCGGCTCGAGGAGGTCGACGAGGCGACGTACCTCGTGGTGGGGGAGGTGAGCGTCCGCGAGCTCGACGCGGTCGTCATCGACACCGGCGCGCGGTCGGTGCGGGTCGAGCTCGACGGCCACGCCAACCCCGTCGGGTACGAGCAACCCGCACAGGTGAGGGCCCGCCTGCCAGAATCGGGGGCATGACGACGCTCCAGGACTTCCACGCCACCTCGCTCGACGGGCAGGACGTCGACTTCGCGGCGTACGCCGGCAAGGTGGTCCTCGTGGTCAACACCGCCTCGCAGTGCGGGTTCACGCCGCAGTACGAGGGCCTGCAGAAGCTCCACGAGCAGTACGCCGACCAGGGGCTCGTCGTGGTCGGCTTCCCGTGCGACCAGTTCGGCGGGCAGGAGCCCGGGTCGGAGGACGAGATCGGCGCGTTCTGCCAGAAGAACTACGGCGTCACCTTCCCGATGATGAGCAAGGTCGAGGTCAACGGCGACGGCGCCCACCCGGTCTACCAGTGGCTGCGCGGGGAGAAGGGCGGCCTGCTCGGCAGCAAGATCAAGTGGAACTTCACCAAGTACCTCGTCGGCAAGGACGGGCAGGTCATCGACCGCTACTCCCCGACGACCAAGCCCGAGAAGATCTCCGGCGACATCGAGAAGGCCCTGAAGGCCTGAGGCCCGGCTGACTCGCCAACCGGGCGCTGGGCACCGGGCCGTCGTGGCCACCTTCACCTCCTCCACCACCGCCGAGGCGGTCGTGCCGGTCGAGCGCGCCCGCGTCTGGGACGTGCTCACCGACCCCGACCTCGTCGCCCGGCTGACGCCGTTCATCTCCTCCATCACCACCGACGGTGCTGACCACTGGGTCTGGCACATGAGCGGCCTGCAGGTGCTCGGCCGCGGGTTCTCGGCCACGTTCACCGAGCGGATGACCCTCGACGAGGGCAAGCGCATCGAGTTCGACCACGACCCGCCGCGGGGCGCGAAGGAGCGGGCCGGCGTGCACGGCTGGTACGACCTGGCCGACCACGACCAGGGCGTGCTGCTGGCCATCAGCCTGGAGATCTGCGTCGACCTGCCGCTGCCCAGGGTCTCGGGCCCCGCGGTGCGCACCGCGATGCGCGGCGTGACCGCGCAGATGGGGGACCGGTTCTCCAAGAACCTGCTCGACCACCTCGGCGTCTGAGGCGGGACCGGGCCCGGGCGAGCGCCCCGCAGACCACGGCCCCGGACCGGCTCCGCCTGCGACCGCAACGACCGTTACTCGCCTGTAACCCGGGGGCGGTGACAAGGTGGCCGTCGTGTCCCGCACCGCCACCACGTCGTCGTACTCGATCACCATGCGCCTGCACACGGCGCCCGACCACGGCGTCGTGGGCCAGGTGGCCACCGCCATCGCCCAGGCCGGCGGCATCGTCACCGCCATCGACGTGGCCGAGTCCAGCCACAGCCGGCTCGTCCTCGACGTCACCTGCTCCGCGGGCGACGCCGACCACGCCCAGGCGCTGCGCCAGGCCGTCGACGAGGTCGAGGGCGTGGAGGTCTACAAGGTCTCCGACCGCACGTTCCTGCTGCACCTCGGCGGCAAGATCGAGGTCGGCTCCAAGGTGCCGCTGAAGAACCGCGACGACCTCTCGATGGCCTACACCCCGGGCGTGGGCCGGGTCAGCATGGCGATCCACGACAACCCCGAGGACGTCCGCCGCCTGACCATCAAGGGCAACTCGGTGGCCGTGGTCACCGACGGCTCGGCCGTGCTCGGCCTGGGCAACATCGGTCCCGGCGCGGCACTGCCGGTGATGGAGGGCAAGGCGGCGCTGTTCAAGCGGTTCGCCGATATCGACGCCTGGCCGATCTGCCTGGCCACCCAGGACACCGACGAGATCGTCAAGGCCGTGGAGATGATCGCGCCGGGGTTCGGCGGCATCAACCTCGAGGACATCGCCGCCCCCCGCTGCTTCGAGATCGAGCAGCGGCTGCGCGAGCGGCTCGACATCCCGGTCTTCCACGACGACCAGCACGGGACGGCGATCGTGGTGCTCGCCGCCCTGACCAACGCCCTGCGCGTCGTCGACAAGCGGCTCGAGGACGCGCGCGTCGTCCTCTCCGGGGCCGGTGCCGCCGGCACCGCCATCGTGACCCTGCTCGTCGCCGCGGGCGTGACCGACGTCGTGGTCGTCGACCGCGCCGGCGCGCTGGTGCCCGACCTCGACGGCATCTCGCCCGCCCACCGCGAGCTGGCCGAGGCGACCAACCCGCGCAAGGTCACCGGGTCCCTGCACGACGCGCTGGCCGCCGATGGCGGTGCCGACGTGTTCATCGGGGTCAGCGCGCCCGGCATCCTGCAGCCGGAGTGGATCTCCGACATGGCCGACCGGGCCGTGGTCTTCGCCCTGGCCAACCCCGACCCCGAGGTCGACCCCGGTGAGGCCGGCAAGCACGCCGCCGTCGTGGCCTCGGGCCGCTCCGACTACCCCAACCAGATCAACAACGTGCTCGCCTTCCCGGGCGTGTTCCGCGGGCTGCTCGACGCCCGGGCCCACGAGATCACCGTCGACATGCTGCTGCGCGCTGCCGACGCGATCGCCCACAGCGTCGGCGACCACGAGCTCAACCCGACCTTCATCATCCCCTCGGTCTTCGACCCCAACGTGCCGAAGGCCGTCGCCGCCGCGATCCGGGGCGACCGCCAGGAGTGAGGCCGCCGCCCGGCGTCCTGCGGTCGGGTCAGGACACGTAGCGGACGTCGGCGGCGTCGCGGAAGCGCACCAGCTCGTCGAGCGCCTCGTCGCGCACGTCGCGGTCGGTCGAGGTGACCGTGACCGCGAACGGGTGCTCGGCGTAGCCGACGGTCGTGGTCCACTGCGCCGGGTCGCCGTCGTCGCCCTCGACCGGCTCCTCGGGGCTCCACACGAGCCGGTCGCCGTCGGCGTCCTCGGTGGGCTCGCCCCACCGCTTGGTCAAGAAGGCATGGCCCGACTCGGTCGAGGCGAGCACGGCGTAGGTCAGCGTCACCGGCCGCTGGTCGAAGCTGGTGGTGCAGCGCAGCTCCAGCGGGCGGTTGGGGCGGCGGACCTGGGTGCAGCCCTGCTCGGTCGGGCGCAGGGCCGGGAAGACCCACTTCAGCCCGGCCCGCCCCGCCGGCTCGGGGCACGCCCCGGTGGGCCGGACGACGCCGTCCCAGCACGTGACCTCGCGGTCGGGGGTGGCCCGTTCGGGCACCTCCTCGAACAGCTTGCCCGCACCGACACCGGCCGCCACCAGCAGCGCGGCGAGCAGCGGCACGAGCACGATCGGCCCCCGCAGCCGCCGGAGCACCCGGAGCGCCAGGGGTCGCTCGCGGACCTCGTCGGGGTGGGGCGCGTCGTCGTACGACGTCACGCTGGGCCGGTCCGGCATGCGCACATCATCACCCGGCCCGGTCAGGACCGGGAACCGGACTCCGCCGGCGCCCGTCCCAGCCCGCATGACCCAGCGCCCGCGACCCGCTCGCCGCCCCCGACGCCTGCTGCCCCTGCTCACCGTGCTCGCGGTGACCTCGCCCCTCGCCCTCGCCGCCTGCGCCGGCGGCGACGAGGGCTCCGGATCCGACCCCGAGTCCTGGTACGAGTCCTACGACGGCGAGACCGACGGCGAGACCGACGGCGACGCCGCGGCGGGCGCCCCGGCCCCGAGCGCGGCGGACGAGTCCCAGCCGCTCGTCCCGCCGGTGGAGCCGACCGAGGTGCCCGCGCCCGACGAGGACAACACCTTCGTCGAGGCCGGGAGCAACGGGTTCGTGCCGACCGCGGAGGACTCCCGGTCGACCTTCGCCCTCGACGTCGACACCGGGTCCATCGGCGTGGCCCGCAGCCTGCTCGCCGACGGGTACGCCGTCCCCGCGGCCGCGGTGCGGCCCGAGGAGTGGGTCAACTCCCTCTCCTACGACGACCCGGCGCCGACCCGGGGCGACCTCGGCGTCACGGCCGAGACCGGCCTGGCGCCGACCCTGGACGACGGGACCCAGGTCGTGCGGGTCGGCGTCCGGGCCCGCGACGTCGACCCGGACGACCGGCCACCGGTCAACGTGACCCTGGTCGTGGACCGGTCGGGCTCGATGGACGTGCGCGACCGGCTCGGCCTGGTCCAGTCGTCCCTGGCGCTGATGGCCGACGAGCTCCGCCCCGACGACACCGTCGCGGTGGTCTCCTTCGACGACGGCGCCGTGCCGATCCTCGGGCCCACGCCGGTGCGGGACCGCGAGGCGGTCCTGGGCGCGGTCGAGGAGCTGACCCCCGGGGGCGGCACCAACCTCGAGGCGGGCCTGCGCGAGGGCTACCGCACGGCCCGCGAGGCCTTCGACCCCGACGAGACCAACCTGGTGGTGCTCTGCTCCGACGGCGTGGCCAACATCGGCTCCACGGGGCCGGGCTCGATCGCCGAGACCATCGCCGAGCAGGGCCGCGAGGGCATCGCGCTGGTCACGGTCGGCTTCGGGATGGGGAACTACGACGACCACATGATGGAGCAGCTCGCCGACACCGGCGACGGGTTCTACTCCTACGTCGACACCTACGAGGAGGCCGAGCGCCTCTTCGGGACCGAGCTCACCACGACCCTGGTGCCCGTCGCCGCGGAGGCGCGGGCGCAGGTCGCCTTCGACCCCGGGCTCGTGTCGTCCTACCGGCTGGTCGGCTACGAGAACCGCGACCTCGCCGACGAGGACTTCACCGACCTCGGCGTCGACGCCGGCGAGCTGGGCGCGGGTCACCACGCGACCGCGCTGTACGAGGTGCGGCTGGCCGACGGCGTCGAGCCCGGCACGCGCATCGGCGAGGCGACCGTGCTGTGGCGGCCCACCGGACCGGGCACCGAGGAGGCCGAGCCGCAGGAGGCCCGGGCCGAGCTGGTCGCCGCCGACCCCGGGGCCGAGCCGTCGGACGACCTGGCCCTGGCCACGGCGGCGGCCGACCTCGCGCAGCTGCTCGAGGACGCGTCGCCGTACGCCGAGCGGGGCGTCAGCCTCGACGACCTCGACGCCCGCCTCGACGAGCTGCGCCGGGCCGAGGGCAGCGCGGCCGCGGGCGCCGAGCAGCTGGCCGAGCTCGTCGACCTGGCCCGTCGGACGCGCTGACTTTACAAACGCGGAGGTCTTGTCAAGGCGCTTTACATCCCCTACCTTCTTGTCAACCGCAGAGGAGGTCGGCCATGACGAACGCACCCCAGCACCCGACGGAGCAGATCCCGCACAGCACCGTGCCCGAGGGCTCGACGGAGGCCTGGCGCGACGGCAAGCGCTACCTCTGGCTCATCGGCCTGGTCGTCCCGTCCCTGGCCTTCATCGCCTTCGGCATGTGGGCGCTCACGGGGTGGGGGGTGTGGTTCTGGATCGGGCCGATCGTCATCCTCGGCATCGTCCCGGCCATCGACCTCGTCGCCGGCCTCGACCGCACCAACCCGCCCGACGACGCGATCGAGGCGCTCGAGAAGGACCGCTACTACCGCTGGATCACCTACCTGTTCCTGCCGATCCAGTACGTCGGGTTCGTCGGGGCGTTCTACGTGGTGGCCAACGGCGCGCCGTTCGGCCTGGGCGAGCTGACCACGCTCGACAAGATCGGCCTGGCCGTCTCCATCGGCTGCATCGGGGGCATCGGCATCAACACCGCCCACGAGCTCGGCCACAAGCGCGAGGCCAACGAGCGCTGGCTGTCGAAGATCGCGCTGGCCCAGAGCTTCTACGGCCACTTCTACATCGAGCACAACCGCGGCCACCACGTGCGCGTCGCGACCCCCGAGGACCCGGCGTCCTCCCGCCTCGGCGAGACCTTCTACGCCTTCTGGCCGCGCACCGTGGCCGGCTCGCTGAAGAGCGCCTGGCACCTGGAGCAGAAGCGGTACGCCCGCAAGAAGACCCACCCCTTCCACCTCGGTAACGACGTGCTCAACGCCTGGCTGATGTCGGCCGTGCTCTTCGGCGGGCTCGTCGCCTGGCTGGGCGTCGGGATCCTGCCCTACCTGGTGCTGCAGGCGGTCATCGGCTTCTCGCTGCTCGAGGTCGTCAACTACATGGAGCACTACGGGATGCTGCGCCAGAAGGTCGGCCGTGGTGACCGCCAGCGCTACGAGCGGGTCGACCCCTCGCACTCGTGGAACTCAAACAACATCGCCACCAACGTGCTGCTCTACCACCTGCAGCGCCACAGCGACCACCACGCCAACCCCACCCGCCGCTACCAGACGCTGCGCGACTTCGAGGAGAGCCCCGTGCTCCCCACCGGGTACGCCGGCATGATCGTGCTCGCCCTGGTGCCGCCGCTGTTCCGCAAGGCGATGGACCAGCGGGTCGTCGACCACTTCGGGGGCGACGTGACGCTGGCCAACGTCCAGCCGTCGAAGCGGGAGAGGTACCTGGCCCGCTACCCCCGGCCGGCCGCCGTGCTCGAGGCCGAGCGGATCGCCCGCGAGGACGCCGCCGCCGCAGCCGCCGCGGCGCTGGCCGCCGAGGAGGTGCTCGCGGCGCGCTGCCCCGGCTGCGGCCACACCTACGAGGTCGAGGTCGGCAACGAGCTCGAGGGCTTCGCCGCCGGGACCGCCTGGAAGGACATCCCCGACGACTGGTGCTGCCCCGACTGCGGGGTGCGGGAGAAGGTCGACTTCGTCCCCCTCACCGACTCCCAGCGCGAGGTGGCGTGACGTGCCGCGGATCGTGGTCGACCGGGAGAGGTGCGAGGGCCTCGGGATGTGCGAGGCCATGGCCTCGGACTGGTTCGAGGTCGTCGAGACCGACGACGGTGACGAGACCGTCTCGGTGCTCCGCGAGGAGGTGCCGGAGGCCGACCGCGCCCACGTGCACGCCGCCACCCAGGCCTGCCCGGTGCTCGCCCTCTCGCTCGTCGACTGACGCGTCCGGCCCCGCCGTGCCTACGCTGGTCGGCGTGGACCAGCGGATCGAGACCGGCGGGCTCTCGACGCGCGAGCGCATCGTCGACACCGCGGTCCGGATGACCAGCGAGGTCGGCTGGTCGCAGGTCACCATGGCCAAGCTGGCCGACGCCGTCGGCGTGAGCCGCCAGACGGTCTACAACGAGCTGGGCACCAAGCCCGGCCTGGCCGAGGCGATGATCCTGCGCGAGCTCGACCGGTTCCTCGGGGTCGTCCAGCTCGCCTTCGACGCCCACCCCGACGACATCGTCGACGCGATCCGCGAGGCGTCGCGGCGGGTGCTCGACCTCGCCCACGGCAACCCCCTCCTGCACGCGGTGGTCTCGGCGACCCACGGTGCCGACACCGAGCTGCTGCCGCTGCTGACGACCCACGCGCAGTCGCTGCTCGTCGCGGCCAAGGACGTCATCCGCGAGCGGATCGCGCCGTACGCCGTGCCGCTGGGTCCCGACCGCCTCGACGCCGCGATCGACATGGTCGTCCGGGTGGTGCTCAGCCACGTCATGCAGCCCAGCGCGCCCGCCGGGGCCACCGCCGACGACATCGCCTGGATCGCCGCGCGCGTCCTGCGCTGAGTCGCCTGCTGGGCCGCGTGCTGGGCCGCCTGCTGGGACGGGTGGGCCCGAACCAGCCCGCCGTTCGGTGCCCCGATCTACCCTTCTGGGCGGGAGGGATGGAGATGCGGACGAGGCGTGCCTGGAGCGCGGTCGCGGTGGCGGCCGTGCTCGTGGCGACCGCGTGCTCCGGCGGGGCGGGCGAGGGCGACGCGACGCCGTCGGCCACCGACGGCGCGTCGGGCGACGCGCCCTCCGCCGGGGCCGCCCCGAGCGCGGCCGGCACGCCCGCCCCCGACGCGGCCGACCCGGCGTACGCCGTCGCGCCGCCGGGCAAGCGCCGCGGACCGGTGACCGTGGCCGACGTGCTCGTCTCCGGCAAGGGGACGCTGAGCGAGGAGGTCGTGCAGCGGGTGCGCGACCTCGAGGGCGTCGAGTCCGTCGACGTCATCTCGCTGGCCAACGTGCCGCTGGAGAACAAGGTCTACAACCTCGCGGCCGTCGACCCCGCGACCTACCGGCTCTTCACCGGCAACGCCGACTTCGCCGACGCCTGGCGCCGGGTCGCCGGCGGCGAGATGGCCGTCTCCACCGACCTCGTGCAGCGGCTGCCCCGTGACGACCAGGACTTCGTCGACCTCGACGACACCCCGGCCGGCCGCGTGCACGTCGGCGCGCTGGTCGAGCAGGCCGGCAAGATCGACCTCGTCGTCAACGCCAAGCGCGGCGAGGCCCTCGGCATGACCCCCGGCAACGCGCTCCTCGTGCACACCGGGCGCGCCGCCCCCGAGGCGCTGCGCGGCCCGATCCAGCAGGCCCTGGGCGGCGAGGCGTCGGTGCAGAACCTCGACGCCGTCGCCCGCTTCGGGCTCGACCCCGACGCCTTCGAGTCGGCCGTGCTCGTCGGCGACTTCGCCGACGCCGTCGGCGTCTTCAACTACACCCCCGCCGCCGGCGGCCGCATCACGCCCGACCCGGTGTGGGTCAGCAGCCACATCGTCACCGAGACCGTGCCGATCCTGGGCTCGGTGACGTGCAACAAGTACCTCATGCCGCAGCTCAAGGCCGCGCTCGCCGAGGTCGTCACCCGCGGCCTCGAGGCCGAGATCGACCCCGACCAGTACGCCGGGTGCTACTACCCGCGCTACATCGCCGGCTCGACGACGCTGTCCAACCACTCCTTCGGCCTGGCCCTCGACCTCAACACCCCCGGCAACCAGCGCGGCACGGTCGGTGAGATGAACCGCGAGGTCGTCTCCATCTTCAAGTACTGGGGCTTCGCCTGGGGTGGTGACTGGGGCTTCACCGACCCGATGCACTTCGAGCTGGCGCAGCTCAAGGCGCCGGGCTGAGGGCGGTCGGTTACGTGCCACCCACCAGCGCCTCCCGCACCCGCGCCGCGACCATCGCCATCGTCTCCCGCGCGCGGACCGGGTCCTCGGTCAGGAAGTAGTGGTCGACGCCGGGGGTGACGTCGTGCACCACGTCGACGCCGGCCTCGCGGAGCCGCCGGGCGTAGAGGTCGCCGTCGCGGCGCAGGGTGTCGCGCTCGGCGGTCAGCACGACCGCCGGCGGCAGGCCGGAGAGGTCCTCGGCCAGCACGGGGGAGGCGTAGGGCTCCGACCGGGTCGCCGGGTCGGGGAAGTAGACGCGCCGCACCAGCGCCCGCAGCGACGGCGAGATCATGCCCGCGCCCGTCGGCAGGTCGGAGGCGAGGTCGAGGGCCGGCACGCCGAGCACCTGCAGCCGCGGGACGAAAGAGCCCAGGTCACGGGCCTGGAGCGCCACCGACGCCGCCAGCCCGCCGCCGCTGGAGAACCCGCCGACCGCGACCGGCGTCGCGCCACCCTCCGCGGCCACGGCGGCCGCGACGTCGTGGCACTGGTGCTGGGCGACCGGGTAGGCGACGTACGGGCCGGTGCGGAAGTCGACGTTGACGACCCGCACCCCGGCCGTGGCGGCGACGTACCGGCACCACCAGTCGTCCATCTGCGGGTAGCGCATCAGCCAGGCGCCGCCGTGGAAGTGCACGAGCGCCGGCGCCCCCGCCTCGCCGTGCTCGTACGACGTCACCCGGCCGTGCCGCGTCTCGTCGACGCGCTTGCGGGGCCGGGGGAGGTCGCGGCCGGCGAGCTGGAGGTCCTGCCCGTAGCGGACCGAGAAGCGCGCCGTCGCGTGCATGGTCATCGCGCTGAGGCGGTCGGAGAGGCGCACGCCGGGTGTTCGGAGCCGACGGTGGCCCGGACGGGCGCCACCCACGCCCGTGCCACCATGGCTCGGTGAGCAGCTTCGACGCGTACGACGAGGACAGCGACTGGGAGGACGGCGAGCTGGCGACCGAGGTGTTCGCCTACGGCGGCCTCATCGCCCTCGGCGTCGGGGTGCTGGTGCTGGTCCTGATGGCCGCGGTCCTCGTCTGGATGAGCGTCCAGTACTACGGCTGACCGCCTGCTTGGATGAGGCCATGCGCGCAGCCCAGGTCGTCACCACCACCGGTCCCACCGACGTCGTCGTCCGCGAGGTCGACGAGCCGACCCCGGGCGAGGGCGACGTGCTCGTCGAGGTGCACCGGGTCGGGGTGAGCTTCCCCGACCTGCTGCTCAGCCGCGGCGAGTACCAGATGAAGCCCGAGCCGCCGTTCAGCCTCGGCGTCGACGTGGCCGGCACGGTCGTCTCGGCGCCCGACGGGTCCGGGTTCGAGCCCGGCCAGCGCGTCGCCGCCTGCGGCGGCTGGGGCGGCGCGCAGGAGCGGGTCGCGGTGCCCGCCACCTGGACCTTCGCGCTGCCCGACGCCACGTCGTACGACGAGGGCGCCGCGCTGCCGATGAACTACCTCACCGCCGAGTTCGCGCTGTTCGAGCGCGGCCGGCTGCGCGAGGGCGAGACCGTGCTCGTGCACGGCGCCGCGGGCGGCCTGGGCACGGCCACGATCCAGGTCGCCAAGGGCATGGGCGCGCGCGCGATCGGCGTCGTCAGCACCGAGGCCAAGAAGCAGACCGCGCTCGACGCGGGCGCCGACGACGTCGTGCTGCTCGACGGGTTCAAGGACGCGGTCAAGGAGCTCACCGACGGCCGGGGCGTCGACGTGGTGGCCGACATCGTCGGCGGCGACGCGTTCACCGACTCCCTGCGCTCGCTGGCCACCCAGGGCCGACTGCTGGTGCTGGGGTTCGCCTCCGGCACGGGCATCCCCGAGGTCAAGGTCAACCGGCTGCTGCTCAACAACGTCGACGTCCGCGGGGTCGGCTGGGGCGCCTACGCCATGGTCCGCCCCGACTACATGCACGAGCAGTGGGCGCGGCTGGTGCCGATGATCGAGGCCGGCGCGGTGCGCCCGCCGGTCGGCAAGGTCTACGAGCTGGAGGACTTCGGGCAGGCGCTGGTCGACATGGACGAGCGCCGCACCCTCGGCAAGTCCGTCGTCCGGGTCCGTGACTGACGGCGGCCCGGCGCTCGAGCCGGCCCACCGCCAGGCCGGCCACCGGGTCCGCCTCGAGTGGGGGCCCACCGGCGCGGCCGCCCTGGCCGACGACGCCGACGTCGCGGTGGTCGTCGACGTGCTGTCGTTCACCACGACGCTGACCGTGGCCCTGGACCGCGGCACCACCGTGCTCCCGTTCCGCTGGAGGGACGAGCGCGCGGCGGCGTACGCCGAGGAGCACGACGCCGTGCTCGCCGTCGGCCGCCTGGAGGCCCGCCGCGACGGGGCCGGGTCGGGCGTGAGCCTCTCGCCCGCCGCGATGGCCTCGGTGAGCGGCGTCGAGCGCCTCGTGCTGCCCTCGCCCAACGGCTCGGCCATCTCCTTCGGCCTGCGCGAGGCGGGCTGCACCGTCGTCGGCGCGAGCCTGCGCAACGCCGGCGCGGTCGGCCGCTGGCTCGCCCCCCGCGTCGCGGCCGGGGCCGTGGTGGCCGTCTGCCCGGCGGGGGAGCGGTGGCCCGACGGCTCCCTCCGCCCCGCCGTCGAGGACCTCTGGGGCGCGGGGGCCGTGCTCGCCACCCTGGGCCGCCACGCCGACCTCTCGCCCGAGGCCCGGATGGCGGTCGCGGCCTGGCGCGCCGTCCGAGACCGGCTGGCCGACGCCCTGCTCGGCTGCGCGTCCGGGCGCGAGCTGGTCGACCGCGACTTCCGCGCCGACGTGCAGGTCGCCGCCGCCCACGACACCAGCCACGTCGTCCCGGTGCTCGCGGGCGACCGGTTCGTCGCGGCGGGCGAGGCCGACTGAGCGTGCGCCCGACCAGCGACCTCGACCTCGGCCCGCTGACCGACGGCGTCGGCCTCGGGGGCCGGCTGCGCGCGATCGGGGCCGACAACCTGCTCGTGCTCACCGCCGTGGTCGGCCTGCTCCTGCTCCTCGTGCCGCTGGCCGTGCTGGTCGGGCTCCTCGCCACCGGCAACACCTCCGACGGAGGTGCGCTGGTCCTCCTGGCCATGCTCGTCGCGGCCGGCGCCTACGTCGTGGGCCAGCTCGGGCGCACCGCGGGCGCCAGCGGCGGCTTCGCCGCCTTCGCCCGCTGCAACGGGCTCGAGCTGGTCACGGGGGTCGCGGCCCCGTCGTACGCCGGGTCCGACTTCGCGGCCGGCACCCACGTGGTGCGGCAGGCCGTGCGCACTCGCGGTCCGTCGTACGTCGAGGTGGGCGAGCGGTTCCGGGTCACCACGCCCGGGTCGCGCCCCGACGGGCGCCGGCCCGAGGTCTACCTGCGGGTCCTGCTGCACCGGCCCTGGCCACCGGTCGAGGCGCTGCCCGCCGCGCTGCGCGACCGGGCCCAGGCCCTGTCCGGCACCGGGACCGAGCCGGTGCGGGTCGAGGTCGCCGGGGCCGAGCTCACCGTGCTCGGCAGCCGGCCGCTCGAGGTCCGCGACCCGGCCCGGGTGGCCGAGGCGTTCGCGCTCGCGGACGCCCTCGTGGCCTGGGTGGCCCCGTCGACGACGACGACGACGCCGGCGGCGCCCGAGGCGCTGCCCCCGAACGGCCCGACCGGCCCGACCGGGCGCACCCGCGCGGACCTCGCGCCGCGCCGCGGCCGGGGTCCGGTGGCCACCGCGCTGGCCGCCGTTGCCCTCCTCGTGGTCGGGCCGGTGGCCATCGCGGTCTTCTTCTCCGCCGTCGACGACGACCTCGGCAACGAGCAGTCGGCCCGGTTCGTCGTCGGCCTGGTCGTGCTGGGTGCCCTCGCCGTGGTCGGCGCGGTGGTGCGGTGGCTGGTGCAGGGGCGCCGCTGACCGCGGGGTGTCGGGGCCGCCGACTACAGTCGCGCGGGTGAGCATCCTCGACGACGCCCGCGAGGGCATGGACCTCGACACCCGCCCCCAGGACGACCTCTTCGGCCACGTCAACGGCCGCTGGCTGGAGACGGTGGAGATCCCGAGCGACCGGTCGAGCTGGGGCCCCTTCGTGCAGCTGGCCGACGCGGCCGAGGCCCACGTGCGCGAGATCATCGAGACCCTGGCCGCCGACCCCGACGCGGGCGCCGACCCCGCCGACGCCCACCGCATCGGCGACCTCTACGCCTCGTTCATGGACACCGAGACCATCGCCGCCCGCGGCACCGAGCCGCTGCGGCCGCTGGTCGACGCCGTGCGCGGCCTGCGCGACGTGCGCGACCTGGCGGCGTTCCTCGGCGAGTTCGAGCGCATCGGCGGCCACGGCCTGTTCGGCTCCTACGTCGACAACGACGACCGCGACTCCGACCGCTACGTCGTCAACGTCTTCCAGGGCGGCCTCGGCCTGCCCGACGAGTCCTACTACCGCGAGGACAAGTTCGCCGACCAGCGCGCGGCCTACGTCGCCTACCTGACCCGGCTGCTGACCCTCGGTGGCCACGAGGACGCCGAGACCGCGGCCCGCACCGTGCTCGACCTCGACACCCGCCTCGCGGCCGGCCACTGGGAGCGCTCGGCCACCCGCGACGTGCAGAAGACCTACAACCTGCTCACCTACGACGAGCTGGTCGCGCTGTGCCCGGCCTTCGACTGGGACGCCTACATCCGCAACCTCGGCGGCACCCGCGAGACCGTGGCCGAGGTGTGCGTGCGCCAGCCGTCCTACCTCCAGCACCTCTCGACGGTGCTGGACGAGGTGCCGCTCGCGCAGTGGCAGGACTGGCTGCTCAGCCACGTGCTGCGCGCCTCGGCCGCCTACCTGACCGACGACTTCGTCGAGGCCAACTTCGACTTCTACGGCCGCACCCTCAACGGCACCCCCGAGCTGCGTGCCCGGTGGAAGCGCGGCGTCTCGTTCGTCGAGGGCGCGGTCGGCGAGGCCGTCGGCAAGGAGTACGTCGCCCGGCACTTCCCGCCCACGTCCAAGGCGCTCATGGACGAGCTCGTCGACGACCTGCTGGCCGCCTACCGCTCCTCCATCGAGCAGCTCGACTGGATGACCGAGGCGACCAAGCAGCGGGCCTACGAGAAGCTCGCGACGTTCCGGCCCAAGATCGGCTACCCCGAGGAGTTCCGCGACTACTCCGCGCTGCAGGTCAGCCGCGACGACCTGCTCGGCAACGTGCACGCGGTGTCCCGGTTCGAGACCGCCCGCCAGCTCGGCAAGATCGGCTCGCCGGTCGACCGCGACGAGTGGTTCATGCTCCCGCAGACCGTCAACGCCTACTACAACCCCGGCACCAACGAGATCTGCTTCCCCGCCGGCATCCTGCAGAAGCCGTTCTTCGCCCCCGACGCCCTCGCGGCCGAGAACTACGGCGGCATCGGCGCGGTCATCGGCCACGAGGTCGGCCACGGCTTCGACGACCAGGGCGCGCAGTACGACGGCGCGGGCAACCTCAACGACTGGTGGACCCCCGACGACAAGGCCGCCTTCGAGCTGAAGTCCAAGGCCCTCGTCGAGCAGTACGACGGCTTCGAGCCGCGCGCGCTGCCCGGCGAGAAGGTCAACGGCGCCCTGACCGTCGGCGAGAACATCGGCGACCTCGGTGGCCTCACCATCGCCCTGAAGGCCTACGCCATCGCCTGCGCCCGCCGGGGCGAGGAGGTCACCGACGAGGCCCGCCAGACCCTGTTCCTCAACTGGGCGTTCGTGTGGCGCACCAAGCGCCGCCGCGAGCAGGAGCAGCAGTACCTCACCATCGACCCGCACAGCCCGCCGGAGTTCCGCGCCAACATCGTGCGCAACCTCGACGAGTTCCACGAGGTCTTCGGCACCCGCGAGGGCGACGGGCTCTGGCTCGACCCGGCCGACCGGGTGCGGATCTGGTAGACCTCCTCCCACGCGGCACACCCCCCGACGAAGGAGTCGCCATGGTCACCCAGCTCGGCAAGGGGGCCAACGCGCCCCTGCCCCCAGGACCGCTGCGGGTGGAGGTGCGCTCCGGGGTCCCCCTCGACCTGTCCGCGCTGCTCGTCACCGCCGCCGACCGGGTGCGCTCCGACGACGACTTCGTCTTCTTCAACCAGCCCGCCGCCCCCGGCGTCCGGCTGGCCGGCGCGGCCCTCGAGGTCGACCCGGCCGCGGTGCCGCCCGACGTGGAGAAGGTCGTCGTCGTGGCCAGCGTCGACGCCACCCCCGGCACCCCGTCGACCTTCGGCGCGGTCGGGCCCCTCGTCGTCGCGGTCACCGCGGGCGGCCAGGACGCCGTGCACTTCACCCCCGACGGCCTCGGCGCCGAGACCGCGCTGATGCTGGTCGAGGTCTACCGCCGCCAGGGCGCCTGGAAGGTCCGCGGCGTCGGGCAGGGCTGGTCGAGCGGCCTGGCCGGCATCGCCACCGACTTCGGGGTCAGCGTGCTCGACGGCAGCGCCCCGCCGCCCGCCGGCCCGCCGCAGCACCAAGCGCCGCCGCAGCACCAGGCGCCGCCGCAGCACCAGGCGCCGCCGCAGCAGAGCTTCCAGCCGGCGCCGCCGCCGGCCCAGCACCAGCCGGCCCAGCACCAGGCCTACCAGCACCCGCCCCAGCACCAGCAGCCCCAGCACCAGCAGCCCCAGCACCAGCAGCCCCAGCACCAGCAGCCCCAGCAGGGCGGGTTCTTCCAGCCCCCGGGCAGTGCGCACCCCCCGGCCCAGCCGTTCCAGCCCACGCCGCCGCCCGCCCAGCAGCCGCAGCAGCCCCAGCAGCCGCAGGTCGGCGGGTTCTTCCAGCCGCCCGGCGGCGGCCAGGCGCCGGCCGCCCCGGCCGGCCCCGGCTACGGCCAGCCGCCCGCGCAGCCCGGCCCGGCGCCGTACACCCTCGACCACGGTCCGGTGCGGCTCCAGAAGGACCAGACGGTCAACCTGTCCAAGGGCGGCCAGCCCTGGCTGCAGCGGGTCATCATGGGCCTGGGCTGGGACCCCGCCGACCGCGGCGCGCGCATCGACCTCGACGCCTCCTGCCTCGCGCTCGGTGCGGGCGGACGCGAGCTCGGCCGCTGCTGGTACCGCGACAAGGACGAGTTCCGCGGCGCGATCCGCCACTCCGGCGACGACCTGTCGGGCCACGGTGGCGGCGACGACGAGCTCATCTTCGTCGACCTCCAGGCCCTGCCCCACCACGTCGAGGCGCTGGTCTTCTGCGTCAACTCCTACTCCGGGCACCGGTTCACCCAGGTCCGCAACGCCTGGTGCCGGCTCGTCGACGACGGCACGCGCTCGGAGATGGTGCGCTACGACCTCGGCACCGGGGCCCCGAGCACCGGCGTGATGATGGCGCTGGTGCACCGCAGCGGCCCGGGCTGGGCGATGACCGCGCTCGGTGCCTTCCAGGACGGCAAGACCGTCAAGGAGATGGCCGGGTACGCCGCCCACGTGTGGCGCCAGCAGGCCGCGCAGCTCAACCGGCCGTCGTGGTGACGCGCCGGTGACCGACGGGTTCGCGCCGGAGGTCGTCGAGGCCGTGCTCGCGCACATGAACGACGACCACCGCGACGACAGCCTGCGCATCGTCCGCGCCTTCGGTCGGCCCCAGGCCACGGCGGCCGAGATGGTCGGCCTCGACGAGCACGGCGGCGTCTGGTGGGTCGAGACCGTCGACGAGGGGGGCGGCGACGGGTCCGAGCTCCGGGTGGCCTGGCCGTCGGGCACCATCACCGACCGCGCAGCGATCCGCCGCGAGGTCGTGGCCCTGCACGAGGAGGCCGAGCGCCGGCTCGGCTGAGCGCCGGCGTCAGGGCGTGAGCAGGGCCAGCAGCGGGCGCTGCCCGTCGGCCCGCGCACGCAGGCCGCCGGGGCGGCGTACGGCGTTGGTCACGAAGAGCACGCGCGCGGGCTCCGCCACGGGCGCCGTGGCCGGGTCGTCGAGGGCGACCGCCCGCAGGTCGGGGTGGCGGGCGGGTCGGTCGGCGGCGGGGCCGGTGGGGCGTCGTCGGCGGGGTGCGCGGCCGGGCGTCGGGACGGTGCGGAGGGGGGCGGTGCGGGTCATGAGGACCACTGTCCGCAGCGGCCTTCCGGAATCCTGCGTGAAACCTGTGGACGAGCCCGACGTCCGGTGAGCCCTGTCCCCGGCCGCTGGTAGACAGGCGGGCATGACCGCTCCTGCCGCCACCGCGACCCGCGAGGCCGCCGAGGCCCACCTGCGTGCGCTGGTCGGGCGCGACGACGCGACCCTGCGCGAGGACCAGTGGACCGCCATCGAGGCCCTGGCCGTGGGCCGGCGCCGGGCGCTGGTCGTGCAGAAGACGGGCTGGGGCAAGTCGGCGGTCTACTTCGTGGCCACCCTGCTCCTGCGTGCCGAGGGTGCCGGTCCCACCGTCATCGTCTCGCCGCTGCTCGCGCTGATGCGCAACCAGATCGCGGCGGCCGAGCGGGCCGGCATCCGCGCGGTCACCATCAACTCCACCAACCTCGAGCAGTGGGACGAGACCCACCGGGCCATCGCGGCCGGCGAGGTCGACGTCCTGCTGGTCAGCCCCGAGCGGCTCAACAACCCCGGCTTCCGCGACGAGGTGCTGCCCCGCCTCGCCGCGACGTGCGGGCTGCTGGTGGTCGACGAGGCCCACTGCATCAGCGACTGGGGCCACGACTTCCGCCCCGACTACCGCCGCATCCGCACCCTGCTCGGCGAGCTGCCCGACGGCATCCCGGTGCTCGCCACCACCGCCACGGCCAACGCGCGGGTCACCGCCGACGTCGCCGAGCAGCTCGGCGGCGACGCGCTCGTGCTGCGGGGCTCGCTCGACCGCGCCTCGCTGCGGCTCGGTGTGGTCCGCCTGGCGACCGCCCAGCAGCGGCTCGCCTGGCTGGCCGACCACCTGGCCGAGCAGCCCGGCTCCGGCATCGTCTACTGCCTGACCGTCGCCGCCACCCAGGAGGTCGCCGACTACCTCCGCTCCCGTGGGCACCAGGTCGCGGCCTACTCAGGCCAGACCGAGACCACCGAGCGGCTCGCCCTCGAGCAGTCGCTCATCGCGGGCGAGGTCAAGGCGCTGGTGGCCACGAGCGCGCTCGGCATGGGCTTCGACGCCCGGCTCGGGTTCGTGGTCAACCTCGGCGCCCCCGCGTCTCCCGTCGCCTACTACCAGCAGGTCGGCCGTGCCGGCCGCGGCGTGCCGGCCGACCCGGGCGCGACCGTCGTGCTGCTGCCCGCCACCGAGGACCGCGACATCTGGGCCTACTTCGGCTCGCTGTCCTTCCCGCCCGAGACCCTCGTCCGCCAGACGCTCGAGGTGCTGGCGGCCGAGGGACGGTCGCTGTCGACCGCCGCGCTCGAGACCCACGTCGACCTCAGCCGCACCCGCCTCGAGCAGATGCTCAAGGTCCTCGACGTCGACGGCGCCGTACGCCGGGTCCGCGGCGGCTGGGAGTCCACCGGCCGCCCGTGGCACTACGACGAGGAGCGCTACCAGCGGGTCCGCGAGGCGCGCGAGCGCGAGCAGCGGGCGATGCTCGACTACCTCGACACCGACCGGTGCCGCATGCGCTTCCTCCGCGAGCAGCTCGACGACCCCGACGCGACCGACTGCGGCCGCTGCGACAACTGCGGCGGCCTCGCCCTCGACCGGGCCGTCTCGGAGTCCGCGGTGGCCGAGGCCGCCGACCGGCTCGCGCGCCCCGGGGTGCCGGTCGAGCCCCGCAAGATGTGGCCCACCGGGCTGGCCGCCATCGGCATCGACCTCAAGGGCAAGATCAGCGAGGGCGCCGACGAGGGACGGGCAGTGGCCCGGCTCACCGACCTCGGCCACGGCGGCGCACTGCGCGAGCTGTTCCGCGACGGCGCCGGCGACGGACCGGTGCCCGACGGACTGGCCCGGGCCGTGGTCGACGTGCTGATGGACTGGCAGCCCCGCGTCGACGGCATCGTCCAGGTCGAGTCGGTCCGGCGCCCGGCGCTGACCGACGACCTCGCGCGCAACCTCGGCCGGTTCCTGCAAGTCCCCGTCGTCGGCCGGTACGCCGTCGTCGACCCCGACGTCGAGCCCGGCCGCGGCCAGGCCAACTCCGCCCAGCGCGTCTCGGCCGTCGGGCGCCGGATGGCCCTCGAGCTCGACGACGGCGTCGACGTCTCGGCGATGTCGCTGCTGCTCGTCGACGACCAGGTCGTCACCGGCTGGACCCTCACCCGCGCCGCCGTCGCCCTGCGGCGCCGCGGCGCCGCTGCCGTCCTGCCGCTCGTGCTCGGCCTCGGCTGATGACGGGGGACAGCACGAGTGCCGTCGGTGCAGGGCGACGACGGCGTCGCGCTCGACCGCGACGCCACCTCGATCGCGGCCGGTGGGGAGCCGACGACCCCTACGGTGACCTCGGCAGCTCGAGGGTGCCCACCGCCTCCCTCGTCCACGTCATCCGCAGCAAGCAGGCCGCCCACCGACCGAAGGACCACCGCGTGATCCCCGTGCCCCGAGAGATCCTGGCCACCCGGCACGAGCGGGGGGAGTGACGTGCGCGTCGGCATCACCTTGCTCACCGACCTCCCCTGGGCCGAGGCCCGACCCCGCTGGCAGGCGGCCGAGGAGCTCGGCTTCGACCACGCCTGGACCTACGACCACCTGGTCTGGGGCGGACTGCCCGACGCGCCGTGGACGACCTCGACGCCGGTGCTCGGCGCGGCCGCCCAGGTCACCACCCGCATCGGCCTCGGCACGCTGGTGGCCTCGCCCAACTTCCGCCACCCCTACCAGCTCTTCCGCGACGCCCAGGCGCTGGAGGACCTCAGCGACGGGCGCTTCCTCCTCGGCGTCGGCACCGGCGGCGACCTGGACTCCCGGGTGCTCGGCCAGGCCGACCTGACCACGCGCGAGCGGGTCGACCGGTTCCAGGAGCTCACCGACACCCTGCTCGCCCTGCGCGACGGCGACCACGTCAGCCGTGAGGGCCGCTGGTTCTCCCTCGCCGACGCCCGCACGCTGCCCCCGCTGCGGCGCACCCCGGTCGTCGTCGCCGCCAACGGCCCGCGCTCCCTGCGCTACGCCGCCCGCGTCGGCGACGGCTGGGTGACCACGGGCGCCTGGGGTGGCTCGCTGGAGGAGTGGTGGAGCGGCCTCGCCACCGCCGCCGCGACGTACGCCGAGGCCCTGGCCGAGGCCGGCCGCGACCCGCAGCCGCGCTACCTGCTCACCGACTCCACCGACCGGTTCGCGCTGTCGAGCCGCAGCTTCTTCGAGGACGTCGCGGGACGCGCGGCCGAGCTCGGCTTCACCGACCTCGTCACCCACTGGCCACGCGACGACAGCCCGTACGCCGGCGACGTGGCCGTGCTCGAGGAGGTCGCGACCGAGGTGCTGCCCGGCCTGCGCTGAGCGCCGCGGGTTCGGGCTCGCCGGCCGTGGGCAGGCTGGGCCCGTGCGCTCCCACCCTGCCGCGAAGGACCGTCCGGCGACGGAGCACCGAGGCGGCGTCCTGGTGCGGGTCGTCGTCGCGGTGGTCGCGCTCGCGATCGCCGCCGCGTTCTTCACCCTGCCCGACGCCACGTGGGCCGACTTCGACGACGGCTGGGCCTACCGGGCCTTCGGGGGCGTCCCGCTCGGTTTCGCCGTGACCGCCGTCGTGGGTCGTGACTGGGGCCTCGCGCTCTCGGCCCTCGGGGCCTACGCCGCCCTCACCCTCTTCGCGGTGTTCTGCCTCGCCGACCAGGAGCAGGCGCTGACCACCTTGGACTTCGGCTCCCGCTACGGCGGCAGCGGGACCGGCGCCACCGGGAGCCTGTACCTCGGTGCGGGCGTCGCGCTGTTCGCGGCCAACGCTCCGCTGGCGTGGTTCCTGCTCACGAAGGTCGTCGGGCAGCCCGTGGAGACGGGACCCGACCGGTCGCGGCGCGACCGGTTCCGGTCGATGGTGCACGGCAGCGGCTGGCGGACCACCGAGGAGGTCGTGGCCGAGCGCGAGGCCGAGCAGCAGGAGGCGAGCCGCAGGAGGAAGGCGGCCAGGCGCGCCCAGCGCGAGCGGGAGCGGGCGGGGCAGCAGTCCTGACGCGGCTCCCGGGAGCGAGTGCCGGCACTGTCGGCGGCGGTGGCTACCGTCGCGCGGGTGAGCTTCGTCCCCATCACCGGCACGGCCGTCTTCCGGCCGGCCGACCCGCCGCGCGAGAGCGTGGTCGAGCTCAGCGACACGCGCCGCACGGTCGAGCTGCCGATGCGGGCGGCGCTGCCGGTGCTGGCCAGGGCACGGGGGCGCGACGACCTCCAGCCCAGCGTCCGGCTGCTGTGCGGCGCCACCCTGCTGGGGCTGCGGCTCGTGGCCGACGGCAAGCTGCGGCCCGACGACGGGTCGTGGCGCATCGCGCCGCTCGACGCCACCGACACCGACCGGGTGGCCCAGCTGGCCGCGTCCCACGACACCGAGGTCGAGGTGGTCCGGCGGGTGCTCGACGCGGTGGCTGACACCGTGCCCCGCGCGGCACCCTCACCCTCGCCCCGAGGCACCCACCGACCCGCCGACCGGCCCAGCGGCCGGCCCAGCGGCCGGCAGACCGAGCCCCGGCCGGTCACCACCGACCCCGACTTCGCGGCCCGGCTGCAGTCCCGGATCGCCCGCCACCGCGCCGGGCCGAGCTCCGAGCTGCCGCAGCTGGTGCGGCTCTCGCTGCGGGTCGAGGCCGACGAGGAGGAGCTGGCCGCCGGGTCGCTCCGGGTCGTCCTCCAGGTGCACGACGAGCAGGACCCGCTCCACCTGTGCGACGCCGCGGTGCTGTTCACGGCCGAGCCGGCCGAGCACGGGTTCGGCGAGCGCGCCCGCACCCACGCCGTCATCGCGCTGCGCGCGGCCGCGGAGGCCTGGCCGGCCCTCGACCGGCTGCTCGAGCTGCGGGTGCCCGACGAGATCACCCTCGACCACGACGGGCTGGTCACCCTGCTCGACGGTGGCGTCGAGGCGCTCGGCGCCCGCGGCGTCGACGTGATGTGGCCGCGCTCCCTGGGGCGCGACCTGACCTCCTCGGCCGTGCTCGACGTCGCCGCGCCCCGGCGCACGACGTCCGGGCGGGTGCGCGAAGAGCCCCTCAACCAGCCCGTCCTGTCGACCGAGGCGCTCTTCAGCTTCCGGTGGCAGCTCGCCCTGCACGGCGACCCGCTGAGCGAGGAGGAGATGGACCAGCTGGCCACCGCGGCGTCGCCGGTCATGCGGCTGCGCGGGGCGTGGACGGTCGTCGACCCCGCCACCGCCCGGCGGGCCCGCAAGCGGCTCATCCGCACCGTCGCGCCGGCCCAGGCGGTGGCCTCGACGCTGACCGGCGTCCTCGAGGTCGAGCCCGGCACCGACACCGCGGTCGTCGTCGGCGCCTCGCTGATGAAGGTGCGCGAGCGGCTGCTGGCCGCCGCGACCACCGACCCGGTCGACCCGCCCGCGGCGCTGCGGGCGCAGCTGCGCGACTACCAGCGTCACGGCCTGACCTGGCTGGCCGAGCTGACCGACCTCGGCCTCGGCGCCTGCCTGGCCGACGACATGGGCCTGGGCAAGACGGTCACCCTCATCGCCCTCCACCTGCACCGTCGCGCCGCCGGCCGCACCGGCCCGACCCTGGTCGTCTGCCCGGCCAGCCTGCTCGGCAACTGGGAGGCCGAGGTGCAGCGCTTCGCCCCCGGCACGCCCGTGCGCCGCTTCCACGGTGGTGCCCGCGACCTGGGCGGGTTCCTCGGGGGCGACGACGGGTTCGTCCTCACCACCTACGGCACCCTGCGCACCAGTCGCGACGACCTGGCCGCGGTGCCGTGGGACCTCGTCGTCGCCGACGAGGCCCAGCACGTCAAGAACCCCGCCTCGGCCACGGCCCGCGCGCTGCGGGCCGTCCCCGGGCCGACCACCGCCCGGGTCGCCCTCACCGGCACCCCGGTCGAGAACGACCTGACCGAGCTGTGGGCGATCCTCGACTGGGTGGTGCCGGGCCTGCTCGGCAGCCGCGGCGCGTTCCGCAAGGCCTGGGCCGCGCCGATCGAGTCGGGCCAGGAGCCCCGCAAGGCGGCCCAGTTCGCCGAGCTGGTCAGCCCCTTCCTGCTGCGCCGGCGCAAGTCCGACCCCGGCATCGCCCCCGAGCTGCCGCCCAAGACCGAGACCGACCACCCGCTGACCCTGGGCCGGGAGCAGGTCGTCCTCTACGAGGCCTTCGTGCGCGACACCATGGAGCGCATCGAGCGCGCCGACGAGGACGCCCGCCGCGGCCTCGTGCTCTCGCTGCTGACCGGCCTCAAGCAGATCTGCAACCACCCGGCGCAGTTCCTCAAGCAGTCGGGCGCGGTGCGGCTGGCGGGTCGCTCGGAGAAGCTCGACCTGCTCGACGAGCTGGTCTCCACCGCCCTCGCCGAGGACGGCGCGGTCCTCGTCTTCACCCAGTACGTCGCCCTGGCCCGGCTGCTCGAGACCCACCTGTCCCGGGGTGGGGTGACCCACCAGCTGCTGCACGGGGGCACGCCCGTCGCCGAGCGGGAGCGGATGGTGGCCCGGTTCCAGGCGGGCGAGGTGCCGGTGTTCCTGCTCTCCCTCAAGGCGGGCGGCACCGGGCTCAACCTGACCCGCGCCGACCACGTCGTCCACGTCGACCGGTGGTGGAACCCCGCCGTCGAGGACCAGGCCACCGACCGCGCCTACCGGATCGGCCAGACCCGGCCCGTCCAGGTCCACCGGATGCTGATGCGCGGCACCGTCGAGGAGCGGGTCGCCGAGCTGCTGGCCCGCAAGCGCGCGCTGGCCGACGCGGTGCTCGGCCGGGGCGAGGCCGCGCTGACCGAGCTCGGCGACGACGAGCTGCGCGACCTCGTCACCTACCGGCCGCGCGCCTGAGGCCCCCGTGACCGTCACCTCCCACCCACCCCTCGCGCCCCGGCGCGGCGCCGCGCGCGCGACCACGTGGTGGGGCAAGGCGTGGGTGCGCGCGCTCGAGGAGGCGGCGTACGCCGAGACCGACCTGCGCCGCGCCCGGTCGCTGGCCCGCAGCGGTGCCGTCGGGGGCATCTCGATCACCACCGGCCGCGTGGTCGCGGCCGTGGCCGACCAGGTCCGCGGCCGCGACGAGGAGCTGCACACCGTCGAGGTCCGGGTGCCGGTGCTCGACGCCGAGGGCCGGGCCGCGCTCGTCGAGGTGGTCGCGGCCGAGGCCGGCCGCATCGGCGCCCTGCTCGCGGGCGACCTGCCCCACGGCCTGGTCGAGCACGCCGACGAGGCCGGCGTCGAGCTGCTGCCCTACGGCACCGAGATGGAGACGACCTGCACGTGCGTGGGCTGGCTCGACCCGTGCCCGCACGCCCTGGCCGTCCTCTCCCAGGTCGCGTGGCTGGTCGACGCCGACCCGCTCGTCCTGCTGCACCTGCGCGGCCTGCCCCGCGACGACCTGCTGGCCCGGCTGCACGCACGGTCGGCCCAGCCCGAGCCGGCCGACGAGCTCGACGCGGCCCACCTCGACACCGCGCTCGACGCGGCCGTGCGGGCGGCGCGCATCCTCGAGCTGCTCGACCGCGACGACGACGCGAGCGTCGACCACCTGCTCTGACCCCGGTGCACCCGACCGGGGCTCGCGCGGGGACGTCGTTCGAGGGGGCGGTGGGGGCGACCGACCCGGATGACGTCCCGCCGAACCGCCTCCGGCGGACGCCCGTCCGGAGCGGTCCCGGTCAGGAGCCGAGCAGCGCGCGCAGGGCCATCTCGGTGAGCACGCCGCGCATCGCCTCGGGCGGCAGCTTGCCGCTGTGGGGCGTGGAGTTGATGAGGCCGAACGCCGCGTGGGCCTGCGCCCGGGCCGCGTCGAGGGCCAGCCGGTCGTCGAGCAGGCGGAGCTGGGCGGCCCACAGGTCGACGTACTCACGCTGGAGCGTGCGCACCCGCTCGCGGGCGTCGTCGGGCAGCGAGGACCAGTCGCGGTCCTGCACCACGATCAGGGCCTGGTGGCGCAGGGCGAAGTCGACGTGCCACGCCACCAGCCGGCGTACGGCGTCGCGCGGGTCGGTGGCGGCGGCGACCCGCTCGCGGCCGACCCGCAGCAGGCGCTCGCTGATGTCGACCAGCATCTCGGCGAGCACCGCGTCCTTGGAGGCGAAGTGCTTGTAGAGCGCGGGTCCGGAGACGCCGCAGGCGGTGCCGAGGTCGGCGACCGAGACGCCGTGGAAGCCCCGCCGGGCGAAGAGCTCCGCCGCCGTGGCGAGGATCTGCTCGCGGCGCGTCGGGGCGGCGGCGGTCTGGGTCACGGGCCCCAGGTTAGCGAGCGTTAACGGGCCTCGACGAACGAGCGGACCACGTCGTGGTAGCCCGGCGGGTCGAGCAGGAACGAGTCGTGCCCCCACGGCGAGGACACCTCGACGTGCCGGGTCTCGGCCCCGGCGGCGGCCAGCAGCGCGTGCGTGCGCGCGGTGTGGGCGGTGGGGAACCGCCAGTCGGAGTCGAAGGAGACGTGCAGGAAGCGGGTGCCGCCGGCGGCCTGGCGGGCGGCGGCCGCGGGGTCGGCGTACAGGTCGAGGTAGTCCATGACCCGGGTCAGGTAGAGGTAGCTCAGCGCGTCGAACCGCTGCAGGAAGACCTCGGCCTGGTGGTCGAGGTAGGCCTCGACCTGGAAGTCGGTGCCGTGCCGGGGCGGGTCGCCCGCGGCGGCCCCGACGCGGTCGCGGCCGAACTTGCGCTCGAGCGACTCCTCCGAGACGTAGGTGATGTGGGCCATCCGGCGGGCGACCGCGAGGCCGCGGTCGGGTCGGACGCCGGCCGCGGCGTACTGGCCGTCCCGGAAGTCGGGGTCGCGCAGGATCGCCTCGCGGGCGACGGCGGAGAAGGCGATGTTCTGGGCGGTGAGGCGGGAGGAGGCGGCCACGACCACGGCCCGGTCGATCGCGGCCGGGTCGTCGAGGACCCACTGCAGCACCTGCATGCCGCCGAGCGACCCGCCCACGGCGGCGTGCACCCGCTCGATCCCGAGGTGGCCGAGCAGCCGCCGCTGCACGCTGACCAGGTCGCGGACGGTGAGCAGCGGGAAGTCGAGGCCCCAGGCGCGGGCGGGGTCGCCGGGGTGGGGCGACGACGGCCCGGTCGTGCCCCGGCAACCGCCCAGCAGGTTGCTGCACACCACGAACCACCGGTCGGTGTCGACGGGCCGGCCGGGACCGACGAGGGAGGACCACCACCCACCCTCACCGGCAGCGTGCGCGTCGCCGGTGAGGGCGTGGCAGACCACGACGACGTTGTCGCGGCCGGGGGCGAGGGTCCCCCAGGTCTCGTAGGCGACCTCGACGTGGTCGAGGCGCCGCCCGTGCTCGAGCAGCAGCGGGTCGTCGGCCGTGGCGACGACGGCCCGCTGCGTCCCGACGAGCAGGGTCACTTGCTCGCGGCGAGGGCCTGGTCGAGGTCGGCGAGGAGGTCCTCGACGTGCTCGATGCCGACCGAGAGCCGGACCATGTCCTCCGGGACCCCCGCGGCCTCGAGCTCCTCCGGCGTCAGCTGGGAGTGCGTCGTGGTGGCGTTGTGGATGGCCAGCGACTTGGCGTCGCCGATGTTGGCCAGGTGGCTGAAGAGCTCGAGGGACTCGATGAACCGCTTCCCGCCCTCGCGGCCGGACTTGAGGCCGAAGCTGAGCAGGCCGCCGTACCCCCGTCCGGTGAGGATGCGGTCGGCGACCTCCTTGTACGGCGAGTCGGGCAGCCCCGGGTAGCTCACCCACGACACCTCGGAGTGGGCGGCGAGGTGCTCGGCGACGGCCAGGGCGTTGGCGCTGTGGCGCTCCATGCGCAGGTGCAGCGTCTCCAGGCCCTGCAGGAACAGCCAGGAGTTCATCGGCGTGATCGCGGCGCCGGTGTTGCGCAGCAGCACGGTGCGGGCGCGGATGATGTAGGCGAGGTTGCCGACGGCCTCGGTCCACACGACGCCGTGGTAGGCCGGGTCGGGACCGGTCAGGCCCGGGAACCGCTCGGCGTGGGCGGCCCAGTCGAAGGTGCCGGCGTCGACGATGACGCCGCCGATCGAGGTGCCGTGGCCGCCGATGAACTTCGTCGCCGAGTGCACCGCCACGTCGGCGCCGTGGTCGAGGACCCGGGCGAGGTACGGCGTGGGCGCGGTGTTGTCGACGACGAGCGGGAGGCCCTGGGCGTGGGCGGCGTCGGCCCAGGCCCGGACGTCGACGACGTTGATGCGCGGGTTGCCCACGGTCTCGGCGAAGACGAGCCGGGTGCGGTCGTCGACGTGGGCGGCCAGCCCGGCCGGGTCCTCGGGGTCGACGAAGCGGACCGTGATGCCGAACTGGGGCAGGGTGTGGGCGAACAGCGCGTAGGTGCCGCCGTACAGGGTGGAGAGGGCGACGATGTTGTCGCCGGCGCCGGCCAGGTTGAGCACGGCGTACGTCGTCGCGGCGGAGCCCGAGGCGGTGGCCAGCGCCCCGACGCCGCCCTCGAGCTGGGCGATGCGCTCCTCGAACACCGACTGGGTCGGGTTCATGATGCGGGTGTAGATGTTGCCGGGCTCGGCCAGCGAGAACAGGTTGGCCGCGTGCTCGGTGTCGTCGAAGACGTAGGACGTGGTCTGGTAGATCGGGACGGCGCGGGCGTTGGTCGTCGGGTCGGCCTGCTCCTGCCCGGCGTGGACGGCGAGGGTCTCGGGGCGGTGGGTCATGGGCGACAAACTAGATCAAGTCACCCGACATTGACCAGGACCTCCGCCCGGTGGACGGCTCGGTTAGCGATCGTTAACCTGCTCGTGTGCCCGACATGAGAGAGCTCGTCGACGAGCTGCGCGAGCGCCTGGCCGCTGCCCGCCAGGGCGGCAGCGAGGCCGCCCGCACCAAGCACACCGACCGCGGCAAGCTGCTGGTCCGCGACCGGGTCGACCGGCTGCTCGACCCCGGCAGCCCGTTCCTGGAGCTGAGCCCGCTCGCCGCCGACGGGATGTACGGCGCCCCCGGCCAGAGTCCGGTGCCGAGCGCCGGCGTCGTCACCGGCATCGGGCGCGTCCACGGCCGCGACGTCGTGGTCGTGGCCAACGACGCCACCGTCAAGGGCGGCACCTACTACCCGATGACGGTCAAGAAGCACCTCCGCGCCCAGCAGGTCGCCAGCGACAACCACCTGCCCTGCGTCTACCTCGTCGACTCCGGCGGCGCGTTCCTGCCGATGCAGGACGACGTCTTCCCCGACCGCGAGCACTTCGGCCGGATCTTCTTCAACCAGGCCAACCTCTCCGCCCGCGGCATCCCGCAGGTCGCCTCGGTGATGGGCTCCTGCACCGCGGGCGGCGCCTATGTGCCGGCGATGAGCGACGAGACCGTCATCGTCAAGGAGCAGGGCACGATCTTCCTCGGCGGGCCGCCGCTCGTGAAGGCCGCGACCGGCGAGGTCGTCACGGCCGAGGAGCTCGGCGGCGGCGACGTGCACGCCCGCCGGTCCGGGGTCGTCGACCACCTGGCCGACGACGACGCCCACGCGCTCTCGATCGTCCGCGGCATCGTCGACACGCTCCCGCGGCCGGCCGCCGCGCCGTGGGAGGTCCGCGAGCCGGAGGAGCCCGCCCTCGACCCGGCCACCCTGTACGACGTCGTCCCGGCCGACACGCGCACGCCGTACGACGTGCGTGAGGTGATCCGGCGGCTCGTCGACGGCAGCCGGTTCCAGGAGTTCAAGGCGCTGTACGCCGAGACGCTGGTCTGCGGCTTCGCCCACGTGTGGGGCCACCCGGTCGGGATCGTGGCCAACAACGGCATCCTGTTCAGCGAGTCGGCACGCAAGGGCGCGCACTTCGTCGAGCTGTGCAACCAGCGCGGCATCCCGCTGGTCTTCCTGCAGAACATCACCGGCTTCATGGTCGGCAAGGAGTACGAGAACGCCGGCATCGCCCGCGACGGCGCCAAGCTGGTCACCGCGGTCGCCTGCTCGGTCGTGCCGAAGCTCACCGTGGTCATCGGCGGCTCGTTCGGCGCCGGCAACTACGGCATGTGCGGGCGCGCCTACGACCCGCGCTTCCTGTGGATGTGGCCCAACGCGCGCATCTCGGTCATGGGCGGCGAGCAGGCCGCGTCGGTGCTGGCGACCGTGGCCGGCCGACCGGACGACGAGGACTTCAAGGCCCCGATCCGCGAGCAGTACGAGACCCAGGGCTCGCCGTACTACGCCACCGCGCGGCTCTGGGACGACGGCGTCATCGACCCCGTCGACACCCGCCGGGTGCTCGGCATGGGGCTCGAGGCGGCGTCGCACGCGCCCGTGCCCCAGCCCTCCTACGGCATCTTCCGGATGTGAGGCGCTGATGAGCCTGCAGATGCAGACCCTGCTGGTCGCCAACCGCGGCGAGATCGCGCTGCGCATCATGCGCACCGCGGCCCGCCTCGGCGTGCGCACCGTCGCGGTCCACACCGACCTCGACGCCGACGCCCCCCACGTCCGGGCCGCCGACCACGCGGTTCGCGTGCCGTCGTACCTCGACGTCGACGCGGTCGTGGCGGCCGCCATCGAGACCGAGGCCGACGCGGTGCACCCGGGCTACGGGTTCCTCTCCGAGCGCTCGGCCTTCGCGGCCGCGCTCGAGGCGGCCGGGGTCACCCTGGTCGGCCCGAGCGCCGCGGTCATGGAGCAGATGGGCCGCAAGGACCTGGCCCGCGACGTCGCGGTCGCCGCCGGAGTGCCGGTCGTGCCGACCGGCGCCGAGGCCGACTACCCGGTGCTGGTCAAGGCCGCCGCCGGTGGCGGTGGCAAGGGCATGCGGGTCGTGCGCAGCGAGGCGGAGATGGCCGAGGCGACCGCGGCGGCCCAGCGCGAGGCGGCCAGCGCATTCGGCGACGACACCATGCTCGTCGAGAAGTACGTCGAGTCCGGCCGGCACGTCGAGGTGCAGGTCATGGGCGACGTCCACGGCACCGTGCTCCACCTCGGCGAGCGCGACTGCTCCACCCAACGCCGCCACCAGAAGGTGCTCGAGGAGGCGCCCGCGCCGACCCTCGACGAGGCCACCCGCGCCCGGGTGCGGCAGGCCGCGGTCGACCTGGCCGCGCACGTCGGCTACACCGGCGCCGGCACGGTGGAGTTCCTGCTCGACAACGCGACCGGCGAGTTCTACTTCCTGGAGATGAACACCCGGCTGCAGGTCGAGCACCCGGTCACCGAGCTGGTGACGGGCCTCGACCTCGTCGAGCTGCAGCTGCGGGTCGCCGCCGGCGAGCCGCTGCCGCTGGCCCAGGACGACGTCGTGCTCACCGGGCACGCCATCGAGGCCCGGGTGTACGCCGAGGACTCCTTCGGCGGGTTCCTCCCGCAGGCCGGTCGCGCCACGACCGTGGTCTGGCCGACCGGACCCGGCGTCCGGGTCGACCAGGCGCTCGAGAGCGGGCAGACCGTCTCGACGGCGTACGACCCGATGCTGGGCAAGGTCGTCGCCCACGGCCCCGACCGCGAAGCGGCCCGGCGCACGCTGGTCGCCGCGCTCGACCGGACGGCGGTGCTGGGCCTGACGACCAACGCCGGGTTCCTCCGGGTGCTGGCGGCCTCGGAGGAGTTCCGCGACGCCACCATCGACACGGCCTGGCTCGACCACCACGAGGTCCCCGCCCCCGACGCAGGCCCCGCCCGGCGAGCCGCGGCCCGCGCCCTGCACGACGCGCAGCGCGAGCGCCGGGGACCGTTCGCCTCCGACGGGTTCCGCCTCGGCGGGCCCCCCGCGCCCGTCGTCGTCGACCTCGACGAGCGGGTCGTCCTCGACGGCCCGACGCCCGTGCCCGCCGCGGCGCTCGTCACCCCGGGCCGGGTCGAGGTCGCGCTCGAGGGCCAGCGCTTCGTCTTCGAGCCCGCCGACGCCCGTGCGCCGTCGGCCGCGGTCGGCGACGGCACCCTGCTGGCCCCGATGCCCGGCACCGTCCTCGACGTCCGCGTCGCCGCGGGTGAGGCGGTGGCGGAGGGCCAGGTGCTCGGCACGATGGAGGCGATGAAGATGGAGCTCTCCCTCACCGCCCCCTTCGCCGGCACGGTCACCGACGTCGGCGCCGCCGCCGGCGCCCAGGTGCCCCTCGGCGCGCCGCTGTTCGTGGTCGAGGCCGATGCGGCGGGTGACGCGTGACCGCCGGGTCCGAGTACCCCGTGAACCAGCGACCGCTGCCCATGGTGGTCCCCGAGCCCGGGCTGCCCGAGCGCGTGACGATCTACGAGGTCGGCGCCCGCGACGGCCTGCAGAACGAGTCCGCCACCATCCCGGTCGAGGTCAAGGAGGAGCTGGTCCGCCGGCTCCTCGCCGCCGGGCTCACGACCGTGGAGGCGACGAGCTTCGTGCACCCGCGGTGGGTGCCCCAGCTGGCCGACGCCGCCGAGCTGATGACCCGGCTCGGCGACCTCGGCACCCACCTGCCCGTGCTCGTGCCCAACGAGCGCGGCCTCGACCGGGCGCTCGAGCTGGGGCTGCGCCACGTGGCGGTGTTCGGGTCGGCCACCGAGACCTTCGCGCAGCGCAACCTCAACCGGTCCTACGACGAGCAGTTCGCGATGTTCGAGCCGACGGTCACCCGGGCGCTCGACGCCGGCCTCGACGTCCGCGCCTACGTCTCGATGTGCTTCGGCGACCCCTGGGAGGGCGCGGTGCCGATCGACCAGGTCGTGGCCGCGGGCCGGCGGCTGCTCGACCTGGGCGCCTCCGAGCTCAGCCTCGGCGACACCATCGGCACCGGCACCCCCGGCCACGTCACCGCGCTGGTGCGCGCCTTCGGCGACGCGGGCGTCGGCCCCGACCGGCTGGCCCTTCACTTCCACGACACCTACGGCCAGGCGCTCGGCAACGTCCAGGCCGGCCTGCGCGCCGGCGTGACGACGTACGACGCCAGCGCGGGCGGCCTGGGCGGCTGCCCCTACGCCAAGTCGGCCACCGGCAACCTCGCCACCGAGGACCTGGTGTGGATGCTGACCGGCCTCGGGATCGAGCACGGCGTCGACCTCGACGCCGTCGTGGCCACCAGCACCTGGGTCGCCGGCCACCTCGGCCGCCCCAGCCCGTCCGCGGTGGTCCGCGCCCTCGGCACCCCCCGCCTGACCCCGGGACGGCGGTAGTCCCTGGCAAGGATCACGGGTGCCGGTCCGCAGACCCGTGATCCTCGCCAGGGACTACCGCCCCTGGCGAGGCGACCTACGGTGGGGGACGTGACGCTGCTCTCACCCATCGCCATCGCCGAGGACCAGCGCGAGCTCGCCCAGGTGGCGGCCGACCTGCTCGAGCGCCGCGGCGCCCGCGCCGCGGGCCGGGCCCTGCTCGACGCGGAGGAGGAGAGCCTCCCGCCCTGGTGGGCCGAGACGTGCGAGCTCGGCTGGACCGGGCTGCACCTGCCGGAGGAGCACGGCGGGTCCGGGTTCTCCCTGCTCGACCTGGCCGTGGTGGTGGAGCAGCACGGCCGCACCATCGCGCCCGGCCCTTTCGTCCCCACCGTGGCCGCGAGCGCGGCGCTGGCGGCCACCGCGACCGCCGAGCAGCAGGGGCGGTGGCTGCCCGGCCTCGCCGCCGGCACGACGGTCGGGGCCCTGGCCCTGGCCGGCGACCTCCGCCTCGACGGGTCCACCGCCAGCGGCGACGCGGGCCTCGTGCTCGGCGGCGGCCTCGCCGACCTGCTCGTGCTGCGGGCCGGTGACGACCTCGTCGTCGTCGAGGCCACCGCCGAGGGCGTCACCATCACCCGGCCGCAGTGCCTCGACCGCGGCCGCCGGTCTGCCCGCGTCACGCTCGACGGCGCGACCGTCGAGGTCGTGCCGGGGGCCGCGGCCACCGCCCGCGACCTGCGGCGCACGCTGCTGGCCGCCGAGGCGGCCGGCCTGGCCCGCACCGCGACCGAGGAGGCGGCGGCGTACGCCCGGGAGCGCCAGCAGTTCGGCCGCCCCATCGCGATGTTCCAGGCCGTCAAGCACCACTGCGCCGACATGGCCGCCGCCACCGAGCTGACCACCGCGGCCGCCTGGGACGCCGCCCGCGCCGCGGCGTCCGGCGGCGACCAGCTCGCCTACGCCGCCGCGGTGGCCGCCACCGTGGCCGCCCCCGCGGTCGACCGGTGCGCCAACCTCGGCACCCAGGTCCACGGCGGCATCGCCATCACCTGGGAGCACGACGCCCACCTCGTCCAGCGCCGCGCCACCACGATCGCCCACCTCCTCGACGCCCCCACGGCCACCGACGACCTGTGCTCCACCGTGCGGGCCGGCACCGTCCGGGCCCGCGGCGTCGAGCTGCCGCCCGAGGCCGCGCAGGTGCGCGCGGAGGTGCGCGAGGTCGTCGCCGGCCTCGCCGACCTCGACGAGGCGCAGCAGCGCGACCGCCTCCTCGAGACCGGGTACGCCGTCCCGCACTGGCCCCGGCCCTGGGGCCGCGCCGCCGGGGCGGTCGAGCAGCTCGTCATCGAGCAGGAGCTCGCCGACGCGGGGGTCAGGCGGCCCTCGTACGGCATCACGTCCTGGAACGTCCTCACCGTCCTCCAGCACGGCACCCCCGAGCAGGCCGAGCGGTGGGTCGGCCCCGCGCTGCGCCAGGAGGAGCAGTGGTGCCAGCTCTTCAGCGAGCCCGCCGCGGGCTCCGACGCGGCCGGCGTGACCACCAGGGCCGTCCGCACCGACGGCGGCTGGGTGCTCGACGGCCAGAAGGTGTGGACCTCCGGCGCCCACCGCTCGGCCTGGGGCTTCGCCACCGTGCGCACCGACCCCGACGCGCCCAAGCACCGCGGCATCACCACGATGGTCGTCGACATGCACGCCGACGGCGTCGAGGTGCGCCCCATCGTGCAGGCCAACGGCGCGTCCGACTTCAACGAGGTCTTCCTCACCGGCGTCCACGTGCCCGACGACCAGGTCGTCGGCGAGGTCGACCGGGGCTGGACCGTCGCCCGGGCCACGCTCGGCAACGAGAGCGTCAGCATCGGCGGCAGCGCCACCAGCCTGTCCTTCCCCGCCGACCTCCTCCTCGCGGCACACGACGACCACCCCGACCGCCTCGTCGGCGGCAGCGCCCGCGTGGGCGCCTACGTCGCCGGGCTGCAGGCCGTCTCGCTGCTCGACCTGCGCAGCGCCCAGCGCTCGGTCGAGGGCGGCGAGCCCGGCCCGGAGGGCGCGATCACCAAGCTCGCGCTCTCCGAGCTCGGCCACGACGCCGCGGCGATCATGGCCGAGCTGGCCGGTGAGGAGGTGCTGCTCACCGAGGACGGCGGCGCGATGTCGAGCATGCTCGTGCTGATGCACCGCGCGATCTCGATCGCCGGCGGCACCTCGGAGATCAAGCGCAACCAGATCGGCGAGCGCATCCTCGGCCTGCCCCGCGACCCGCTGCTGACCTGACCCGCCTGACCCACCTGACCCGCCGGTAGCCTGACCGCGTGAGCCGGAAGGTCTACCTCCACGTGGGGGCACCCAAGACCGGCACCACCTACCTGCAGGACCGCCTGGCACTCAACGCGGCCACCCTCGCCGACCACGGCGTGCACTTCCCGAGCCGGCACGCCCTGGCCGACCCGGCGCTGAGCCAGTTCCGCGCCGCGATCGACCTGATGGGCCAGGACTGGGGTGGTCCGCCGGGCCACGCCAAGGGCGCCTGGCCCGCGCTCGTGCGCCGCATCGGCCGCCTCGAGGGCACCGTCGTGGTCAGCCACGAGGTGCTCGCCCCGGCCGCCGCCGAGCACGTGCAGCGCGCGATGGCCGACCTGACCGCACTCGGCGGCACCGAGGTCCACGTCGTCTACTCCGTGCGCGACCCCGCCCGCCAGGTGCCGGCCGCGTGGCAGGAGGCGATCAAGCAGGGCGGCCTGTCGACCTACCGCCGCTACACGCGGCTGATGACCCGCGGCAACATCTTCTTCGCCCGCGCCTTCGACCTGCCCCGGGTGCTCGAGACGTGGGGCAGCGGGCTGCCGCGCGACCGCGTCCACGTCGTCACCGTGCCGCAGGCGCGGGGCGACGAGCTGTGGCTGCGCTCGTGCGCCGCGCTCGGCATCGACCCCGCCTGGGCGCCGCGCGACAGCGAGGCCGTCAACCGGTCGATGGGCGTCGCCGAGACCACGGTGCTCCGCCGCCTCAACCGCCGCCTCGAGGACGCCTCGCGCAAGGACGCCTCCTACGACCGCGTCGTCCGCGAGACCCTCGTCCAGGGGATGCTGGCCAACCGGCGCGGCACCCGCGTCCAGCTGCCGCCCGACATGCACCCGTGGGCCGTCGCCGAGGCCGAGCGCTGGACCGCCTGGCTGCGCGAGTCGGGCGTCCACGTCGTCGGCGACCTCGACGACCTCCTGCCCCGGCCCACCGACGCCGCGTCGTACGTCGACCCCGAGCGGGTCTCGCCCAAGGCCCAGCTCGGCGCCGCGCTCGACGCCCTCGCGGTGATGACCGGCGAGGCGGCCCGCCGCGACGACCCCGACGCCCGGCTGCGGGTGCGGCTGCGCGAGCGCGTGACCGACCGCCTCCACGACCGGCTGCGCCGATGAGCGACCCGACCGACCGGCCCGACGGGCCCGACGGGGCGGGGGAGCGCCGCGCCTGGGGCTGGGTGGCCTCCCTGCGCGCGGGCGGCACGACCCCGTGGGCCGACTGGCGCGACGAGGCCGAGCGCGGCAGCCGCTTCCTGCCCGGCGCCCAGCAGCTCGAGCTCCTGCGCCGGGTCAACCTGCTCGGGCGACCGGGTCCCGCGCTGGTCGAGCGGGTGCTGGCCGCCAGTGCCCCCGGCCGCGGCCGCCCCGACCTGCTGCTGGCCGGGGCGAGCCGGCCGACGTCGTACGGCCCGCGTCCGGTCGATCCCGGCGACCTGCCCGCCACCGAGCTGCTCCGCGTCGCCACCAACCTGATCGCCGAGGACGTCGTCGCGGCCGGGCTGCCGGAGGTCCAGGTGCCGCGGCTCAACCGGCCGTGGCGGCCCTACGAGGTCGCCGGCGTGCGCTGGCTGGCCGGGCCCGTGCGCGACCAGATGGTCCGGCGCGGACGGCGGCCCGGTGGCCGCGGGTTCGTCGCGACCATCGTCGGGGCCGACGTCGCGACGATGGTCGAGCTGGCCTGGGTCTCGCGCTGCTTCGACGAGGGTGGCCCCGACTGGTCGTCGTGGATCGGCGGCGCCACCCGGCGGCCGACGCCGCCGCCGCGCGCCGACCTGCCCGACATGGCCGCCACCTGGGCCGGTGGCCTCGGCGCCCACCGGGTGCAGGTCGTGCTCGACCACGACCGGCTGCCCTACGCCCTGGGCACCCGCCGGGCCCTCGCGCCCGCCCCGGTGCCGTCGGCCGACGCGGCCGAGCTGGCCCGCTGGGTGACCGCCCCGCTCGGGCTGCTCGTGCTGCCCCAGGAGCAGGCCGAGCTCCTCCGCCGCACCCTGCTGCCCTGGCTGCTGCGCCACCCCGGGCCGCCCGTGCGCCTCGACGTCGAGCAGCGGGCCTGGGCCGCCGACCTGGCCGGGCGCATGGCGCGCACCCTCCGCGACGCTGAGTACGCTGTGCTCGGCAGCACCGACCTGCTGGTGCCGGCGCCCGCGGCGCGCACCCAGGGCTCGGCCGGCCCCGACGACGACCGGGTGCTCGAGCTCGCGGTCCGGCTGCTGCTGGAGCGCGGCGAGCGGACGACAGGAGCGGCGGTGGCACGCAGGTGACACGCAAGGTGGTCCTCCACGTCGGCACGCCGAAGACCGGCACGTCGTACGTCCAGGACGTGTTGTTCAAGAACCGGCCGACCCTGCTCGAGCACGGCATCCTCTACCCCGCGGAGCGGTTCGACGCGCACTTCCTGGCCGCGCTCGACCTGATGCGGCTGCCGTGGGGCGGGCTGCAGAGCGAGGCCATCGGCGCCTGGGACCGGCTCGCCGCCACCGTGCGCGCCCATCCCGGCACCGCGATCATCAGCCACGAGATCCTGGCCACCGCCTCCCGCTCGCAGGTCGGCCGCGCCCTCGACTCCCTCGGCCTCGGTCGGGCCGACGAGCCCGAGATCCACGTGGTGCTCTCGGTGCGCGACCTGGTGCGCCAGATCCCCGCGGAGTGGCAGGAGAACGTCAAGCACCGCCGGACGTTCACCTACGAGCGGTTCCTCGAGCTGATCCGCGACCCCGAGCGGGAGAGCCGCATCGCCACCTGGTTCTGGGGCGTGCAGGAGATCCCCGACATCCTCGACCGCTGGGCGGGCGACCTCCCGCCCGAGCGGGTCCACCTCGTGACCGTGCCGCCGCCGGGCGGCGCCCCCGACCTGCTGTGGAAGCGGTTCAGCCGGGCCCTGGGGCTCGACGGCATCGACCTCGACCTCCAGACCGACCGGTCCAACCCCTCGCTGGGCGTCCCGGAGATCGCGCTGGTGCGCCGCATCAACCGGATGACCAACAAGGAGCTCGCACCCGCGCACTACCGACCGCTCGTGCGCGAGATGCTGGCCCACCAGACCCTCTCCCAGCGGCGCGACTCGCCCCGGCTGAGCCTGCCCCCCGACCTGCGGCCGTGGGTCGAGGAGCTCGAGCGGAGCTGGGTCGCGGAGGTCTCGCGCCGCGGGTACGACGTCGTCGGCGACGTCGAGGAGCTCGTCGGCACCACGACGCAGCGCTGGGCCGACCCCGACAAGCCGGCCGAGAAGGCCGTGGCGTGGGCCGGCCTCGACGCCATCCGGGTGCTGCTGCTCGACAACGCCCGGCTGATGGGCGAGGAGGAGCGGCTGCGCGCCGAGCTCGACGAGGCCCGCGCGGCCCTCGAGCGCGCCTACCTCCGCCCGACGTACAAGGCCCGCGAGAAGGTCGTGCGCCGCCTCGAGACCAGCGAGGGCGGCCGCAAGGTGATGGCGGGCTACCGCGCCTTGCGCGGCAGGAGCTCCCGCTCGGCGTAGCGGCCCACCTGGAAGGTCGCCCACCCGTCGGCGCCGCCGCCGACGACGCCACCGAGCCCCGGCACCCGCCGGCCGACGCTGGCCGCGAGGCGGCGACCGGTGAGCCGGCTGATGAGGTGGCGGGCCACCGCGGTGGAGACGGTCGCGTCGATGGTGGCGTCGTGCACGGGCGCGGTGGCCAGGGCCATCGGCGGCGCCGGCAGCGTCCGGGACGCGACCAGCCGGGTCACCTGCTCCTCGCCGAGGAGCGTCGTCAGCACGGCGTTGTGGGTGCGCGGGTCGGTGAGGTCGTAGCCCCGCAGGTGGGCCACGCCCGCCACCATCCGGCACTGGATGAGCGCGAGACCGGCCAGGTTGGCCGGCACCGCGACCGGCATCGTCACCAGGCCGCCCAGGTTGGTCAGGAAGCCCGACCCGCCGGCGTACCGGGTGTGCTGGTCGACCAGGGCTCGAGCCGCCGCGCCCACGTCACCGTCGCGGTCGTCGCGGTAGCGCTCGGCCGTGGTGCGGGCCGGCGGCAGCGGACCGGCGCCGTCGAGCGCCCGCTGCAGCGCCTCGCGGACGAAGGAGGTGGTCAGCCCGGGCGCGACGTCGGTGACCCGTGGCGCCAGCGCGGCGCCGAGCTGCTTGCCGATGGTCCGGGAGACACCCATGCCCCGATCGTAGGTGGACCACGGGCGGGCGCCCCGGGGCCTACGCTCGCCCCATGCCCGTCGAGCCCCCGCCCTCCCGCTGGGTCCTGCCCGGTCGGGAGTCGCTGGTCGCGGCCGACGACGACGAGGCCGACGACCTCGTCGGGGTCGGGGCCGACCTGGAGCCGGGCACCGTGCTCGCGGCCTACCGCTCCGGGCTGTTCCCGATGCCGCTGGGCGAGCCGGGTGCGCTGGCCTCCCGGCTCGGTCGTGACCCCGTCGGCTGGTGGTCACCGGTCGAGCGCGGCGTCATCGAGCTCGACGGCCTGAAGGTCTCCCGGTCGCTGCGGCGGGCCTGCCGCGACTTCGAGGTGCGGGTCGACACCGCCTTCGAGGAGGTGATCGACGCCTGTGCCGACCCCGACCGGCCGCACGGCTGGATCGACCGGCGCATCCGGGCGGCGTACTGCCGGCTGCACGAGCTGGGCTGGGCGCACTCGGTGGAGACCTGGCGCGACGGCCGGCTCGAGGGCGGGCTCTACGGCCTCGCCATCGGGGGCCTGTTCGCCGGGGAGTCGATGTTCCACCGGGCGCGCGACGCCTCCAAGGTCGCACTCGTCGGGCTGCTCGACGTGCTGCGCGACGAGCACGCGGCCGACCGCCTGGTCGACGTGCAGTGGGTGACCCCGCACCTGGCGTCGCTGGGCGCCGTCGAGCTCGACCGCGACGCCTACCTCGACCGGCTGCCCGGCCTGCTCGACGTCCCGCTGCCGGAGCCCTGGCGGTAGTCGGGCCGGACGGGGCAGGTCGGACGAGGTCAGACCACCGCGGGCGGCTGGCCCGTCTCGCTCACCATCGGTCGGCCCGCGGCCTCCCACTCGAGCATGCCGCCGTCGAGGTTGACCACGTCGTGGCCCTGCTGGTGCAGCCAGGCCACCGCCTGCCCCGACCGGCCGCCGACCTTGCAGACCACCAGGACCTGGCCCTCGGGGAGCTCGTCGAGGCGCTGCGTCAGCTCGCCGAGCGGCACGTGCTGCGCGCCCTCGATGTGCCCGGCGTCCCACTCCACCTGCTCGCGCACGTCGAGGACGTGCAGGCCCTCGGGCAGCGGGTCGGGGACCCCGGACATCGACACGGTGGGCACGGCAGGCACGTCCCCAGCGTACGGCGGCGGGGCCGGGCTCAGTCGGCCAGGCGGTCGCCGAGCAGGCCGAGGAACTCGTCGGCCCAGGCCACGTCGCGCGCCAGCCGGGCCCGCCGCTCCCGGGTCTCGGCGAGCACGGCCTGCAGCCGGTTAGTGGCGCCCCGGTCCCCGCCCGCGGCCAGCGCCTCCACGTCGGCGAGCACCGCCTTCATCTCCTCCAGGCTGAACCCGAGCGGCTTCATCCGCCGCACGAAGAGGATCTTCTGGACGTCGTCCTCGGTGTAGAGCCGGAACCCGCCCTCGGTGCGCGCCGAGGGCGTGATCAGCCCGACCTCCTCCCAGTGCCGCAGGCTGCGCAGCGAGAGCTCGGTGCGGGCCGCGACCTCGCCGATGTGCACGGCAGCGGTGTCGTGGGCACCCACGGGCGGCTCCTCTCGATGCGGGACCAACCCTCACGCGGCGGTAGGGTTGACGTCGTCCACGGCGGCCGACCTCGTGCCGCCGTCCCCCATGGTGGCGCAACCCGTGCGTCCGGTCACCGGTCGCGCCCCTCCCCGCTCGTCCCGCGCCCCGTCCTGGAGTCCTGCCGTGCCCACCCCGTCCGCGCCGACCGTGCGCGCCGCCCTGCGCAGCCCCGCGCTGCTGCGCACCGAGGTCCTGGCCGGCCTCGTCGTCGCGCTGGCGCTCATCCCCGAGGCCATCTCGTTCTCGATCATCGCGGGCGTCGACCCGCGGGTCGGGCTGTTCGCGTCATTCACGATGGCCGTCTCGATCGCCTTCCTCGGCGGCCGACCGGCGATGATCTCGGCCGCGACCGGCGCCGTCGCCCTCGTCGTGGCGCCCGTCGTGCGCGACCACGGCTACGACTACCTGGTGGCCACCGTCATCCTCGGCGGCCTGCTCCAGGTCGCGCTCGGGCTCGGGGGGTTCGCCCGGCTGATGCGCTTCGTGCCGCGGTCGGTGATGGTCGGGTTCGTCAACGCCCTGGCCATCCTCATCTTCGTCGCCCAGCTGCCCTACCTCGTCGACGTCCCGTGGCCGGTCTACCCGATGACCGCCGTCGGCATCGCCGCCATCGTGCTGCTGCCGCGGGTGACCCGGGTCGTGCCGTCACCGCTGGTCGCGATCGTCGGCCTGACGGCGTTCACGGTGGTGGGCGCGGTGGCGGTCCCCGACGTCGGCGACCAGGGGGAGCTGCCCGACAGCCTGCCGTCGCTGCTGCTCCCCGACGTGCCGCTGACCTGGGAGACGCTGCGGATCATCGCGCCGTACGCCCTGGCCGTGGCGCTGGTCGGCCTCCTGGAGTCGCTGCTGACCGCGACCCTCGTCGACGACATCACCGACACCCCGTCGGACAAGACGCGCGAGTCCTGGGGCCAGGGCGCGGCCAACGTGGTCACCGGCTTCTTCGGCGGCATGGGCGGCTGCGCGATGATCGGGCAGACGATGATCAACGTGAAGGTCTCGGGTGCCCGCACCCGGATCTCGACCTTCCTGGCCGGGGCGTTCCTGCTCGTGCTCGTGGTCGGCCTCGGCGACGTCGTCGCGCTGATCCCGATGGCCGCGCTGGTCGCGGTGATGGTGATGGTCTCGGTCGGCACCTTCGACTGGCACTCGATGCGACCGGCCACGCTGCGCCGCATGCCGCGCTCGGAGACCGCGGTCATGCTCACGACCGTCGCGGTCACGGTCGCCACCCACAACCTGGCCCTCGGCGTGGTCGCGGGCGTCCTCGTCGCCACCGCGCTGTTCGCCCGCCGGGTCGCCCACGTCACCGCCGTACGACGCAGCGAGGTCGACGACCCCGAGCACGGGCCGACCGCCGTCTACCGGGTCACCGGGGCGCTGTTCTTCGCCTCCTCCCAGGACCTCGTCTCGCAGCTGCGGTACGCCGACGACCCGGCCCGGGTGGTGCTCGACCTGAGCGAGGCCGACGTGTGGGACGCCTCGACGGTCGCCACGCTCGACGCCATCGAGACGAAGTACGCGCGGCGCGGGGCGACCGTCGAGGTCGTCGGCCTGGCCGGGCCGAGCGCCGAGCGGCACGCCCGGTTGACCGGGCGGCTCGGCGGGCACTGACCCCCGGTCAGCCCAGGAGGCCGCGCATGGTCTCGATCTCGGTCTGCTGGGTCCGCTCGATGGTCACGGCGAGCTCGACGGCCGGCCGGTAGCGGCCCTCGGCCTGCTCGGTGCGGGCCATCTCGACCGCGCCCTCGTGGTGCTCGACCATCATCTCCAGCCACCTCGTCCGGAACTCCTCGTCGGGGGCGTCGGCCAGGGCGGCCATGTCGTCGGCCGACATCATCCCGGGCATGTCGGTGTCCATGCCCTCCATCGACTCGGCCAGGGCCTCGCCGGCCGAGACACCGCCGTGGTCGTGACCGGCGTTGACGTGGTCGCGCATCGTCTCGGGCACGTCCTCGCCCCACTCGGTCAGCCAGTCGGCCATCTGCTCGATCTCGGGGCCCTGGGCGGCCCGGATCGCCTCGGCCAGCTGCTCGACCTCGGGGTCGAGGTCGCGCCCGACGGTCAGGTCGACCATCGAGAGGGCCTGGGCGTGGTGCTGGACCATGTCGGTCGCGAAGGCGACGTCGGCGACGCCGTGCTCGGTGTCGGACACCTCGACCGTGCGGTCCTGGGGTCCGGGGTCGTCGCCGCAGGCGGTGGTGCCGAGGGCGAGGACGGCGCCGGCGGCCAGGGCGGCCAGGGCGCGGCGGTACGGGTGGGTGCTCATGGGTTTCTCCTGTCGGTGGGGCTGGGGTGGGTGCGCGTGCCCGGGGGCCACGGCGCGCCTGGGCGCGGCCGTGCCCCGGGCCGTCAGTCCCTCAGCACCGGACGACGGAGAAGCGCCACACGGCCGGAGGACCCGTGCTCCGTCGTACGACGGCGGGCGGGTCGGCACGCCCGGCCGGCGACCGCGGCGGCGTCATCCCGGCGGGCAGGCCCGCGCGCAGGCGGCGCAGCGCCAGGACGAACGCCGACGCGGCGGCGAGCATCGCGGCGCAGAGCATGGCCATGCCTCCGTGGTGGCCGTCCTGCTGCTCGTCGCCCGCGGCCCCGTCGGGCATCGCGACACCGACGTGGTGGACGGGACCGTGGTCGGTGGCGCCGTGGTGGGTGGCGGCGTGGGTGGCAGCGTGGTGCGGGCCGGGGTGGTGGGCGGCGGCGTGCGCGGCGTCGAGGCCGAGCGCGTGCATGCCGAGGACGCCCAGGGCGACCAGCGCGACGGCGGCCGCGAGCACGAGCCGCGCGGCCCGCGGGCGCGCGGCGGTCGTCGGGGCGGGCGGTCGCACGGTCTGCAGGATACGGAACCGGGGGCGGGCTACCCCAACACATCGACGCCTGTCACTATCGACGCATGTCGATGTCCTGCGGCCCGGCCGACGACGATCTGGCCTGTTGCACGCCCTTGGCCCGCCAGCCGATGACGGCCGAGCAGGCCGCGCAGGTCGTCCCGCTGCTCAAGGCCCTGGCCGACCCGGTGCGGATCCGCCTGCTCTCGCTGGTGCTCTCCCACGAGGGTGGCGAGGCGTGCGTGTGCGACCTGCAGCCGTCGTTCGACCTGACCCAGCCGACCATCAGCCACCACCTCAAGGTGCTGCACGAGGCCGGGCTGCTGCACCGGGAGAAGCGTGGGGTCTGGGTCTACTACCGCGCGCGCCCCGAGGCCCTGGAGGCGATGACCCAGCTCTTCGCAGCAGCGCCGTCCGCCACCCCTGCCACCCCCGTCACCCCCGCCGCCCCCACCGCGGCCGGGGCGGGCGCATGAGCACGGACGCCGTGGCGGCCCGGCTCTCCACCCTCGACCGCTTGCTCCCGGTCTGGATCGTCGCCGCGATGGCCGCCGGGCTGCTGCTCGGCCGGCTGGTCCCCGGCCTGGACGACGCGCTGGCCGCGGTCGAGGTCGGGTCGGTGTCCCTGCCGATCGCCGTCGGCCTGCTGGTGATGATGTACCCGGTGCTGGCCAAGGTCCGCTACGACGAGCTCGGGCACGTCACCGCCGACCGGCGCCTCCTCGGCGCGTCGATCGTCCTCAACTGGGTCCTCGGCCCGGCGCTCATGTTCGTCCTGGCCTGGCTGATGCTGCCCGACCTGCCGGAGTACCGCACCGGACTCATCATCGTGGGCCTCGCCCGCTGCATCGCCATGGTGCTGGTCTGGAACGACCTCGCCTGCGGCGACCGGGAGGCCGCCGCCGTCCTCGTCGCCGTCAACTCCGTCTTCCAGGTCGTCGCCTTCGCCGGGCTGGGCTGGTTCTACCTCGAGCTGCTGCCCGGCTGGCTGGGCCTCACCGACGCCGGTGGCGCGGGCGGCGGCCTCGACGTCTCGGTGTGGCAGGTCGCCGCCTCCGTCCTGGTCTTCCTCGGCGTCCCGCTGCTGGCCGGGTTCCTCACCCGCACCCTCGGCGAGCGGGCCCGGGGCCGCGACTGGTACGAGACCCGGTTCCTGCCCCGGATCGGCCCCACGGCCCTCTACGGGCTGCTGTTCACCATCGTCGTCCTCTTCGCCCTCCAGGGCGACACGATCACCGACCGCCCCCTCGACGTCGCCCGCATCGCGCTCCCGCTGCTCGCCTACTTCGGCCTCATGTGGTCCGGGTCGTTCGCCCTCGGCGCGGCCCTCGGCCTGACCTACGAGCGCACCACGACGCTCGCGTTCACCGCGGCCGGCAACAACTTCGAGCTCGCCATCGCGGTCGCCATCGGCGTCTTCGGCGTCACCTCCGGCCAGGCCCTGGCCGGCGTCGTCGGGCCGCTCATCGAGGTGCCCGTCCTCGTCGGCCTCGTGTACGTCGCCCTCTGGGCGCGGCGCCGCTTCCCCGCCACACACGGGCCCACCGACGGGCCGACCGGCCCGACGACCGTCCCGAGCTGGAGGACCTCCGCATGACCACCGTCCCCGAGGTGCTCTTCGTCTGCGTCCACAACCAGGGCCGCTCCCAGATGGCCGCCGGCCTCCTCCACCACCACGCCCGGGGTCGCGTCCGCGTCCGCTCCGCCGGCTCCGCGCCCGCCGACAGCGTCAACCCCGCCGTCGTCGCGGTCATGGCCGAGCTCGGCATCGACATCTCCCGAGAGCTACCGCGGAAGCTGCTGACCGAGGACGTCGCCGCCTCCGACGTCGTCGTCACGATGGGCTGCGGCGACGCCTGCCCGATCTTCCCCGGCAAGCGCTACGAGGACTGGGCGCTGCCCGACCCCTCGGGCCGGGGCCCCGACGCCGTGCGGGAGATCCGCGACGAGATCGACCGACGGGTGCGGACGCTGCTGGCCGAGCTCACTTGAGCAGCTTGGACATCCGCCGGTCGGCGAGCGGCTTGCCGCCGGTCTGGCAGATGGGGCAGTACTGCAGGCTGGAGTCGGCGAAGGACACCTCGCGCACGGTGTCGCCGCACACCGGGCAGGCCTGGCCGGTGCGACCGTGGACGGCGAGGTTGCTCTTCTTCTCGCCCTTGAGCTGGCTGGCGGCCAGGCCGCGCGAGCGGTCGACGGCGGCCCCGAGCGTCTCGCGGATGGCCCGGAAGAGCACCACCCGGTCGTCCTCGTCGAGGCTGCTGGCCGGCTTGTAGGGCGACATCCGAGCGGCGTGCAGGATCTCGTCGGAGTAGGCGTTGCCGATGCCGGCGATGGTGCCCTGGTGGCGCAGCACGCCCTTGACCTGCTTGCGGCCCTCGCGGTCGAGGATCTCGCTCAGGACCGCCGGGGTGAAGTCGTCGGTGAGCGGGTCGGGACCGAGCGTGGCGAGGCCCGGGACGTCCTGGGGGTCGTGGACGACGTACATCGCCAGGCCCTTCTTGGTGCCGGCCTCGGTGACGTCGAGGCCGCTGCCGTCGTCGAGCACGATGCGCACGGCCAGGCCCGACTTGCCGCCGGGCCGGGGCGGGAGGGCCGGCACCTCCCCGCGCCACCGCACCCACCCGGCCCGGGCCAGGTGGAGGACGACGTGCAGGCCGGAGGCCTCGACGTCGAGGTACTTGCCGTGCCGGGTGACGCCGTCGACCAGCGTGCCGTGCAGCGCGGTGACCGGTGGGTCGAAGGTCTTCAGGGCGCTGAACGCCGCCACGTGGACGACCTCGATCGCGCGTCCGGCGAGCCGACCTCGCAGGTCGAGCGCCAGCGCTTCCACCTCGGGCAGCTCGGGCATGCCGACGAGCGTAGCGACGACCACCCCCACCTCGACCCCCTCGAACCGGTGACAGGCCTGCAGCGGCGGAGCATGATAGGCCGATGGCCGCGCCACGCACGCTCACCACGCCGGGGGCGATCTTCCTCGACCCCCGCGGGTCCGACCGGGCGCTGCGGGTCTCCTGGCACGCCGAGGACGAGCTGGTCGTGCTCTCGCTGTGGCGCGACAACGTGTGCACCGCGACGTTCCGGCTCGGGGTCGACGAGGTCGCCGACCTGATCGCGCTGCTGCGCGAGGGCCTCGACGTCCGGTTCGCCGACCGCACGGCCTGACCGTCCCGCCGGTCCGGCCGACCCGTGACCTGTGAGGCGTCTGAGAAGCACGTGAAGGTTCGGGGTGGGTCCGCATCGCGACCGGGGCCCTCGGGCACGATGTGCGCCATGAGGACGATGAACCGCATGGGGCGCTGGGCGCCGATCGTGGTGGTGCCGACCCTGCTGCTCGCGGTCGCGGGGTGCAGCGGCGACGACGGCGACGGCGAGGCCGGCGGCCAGTCCGAGACCGCGTCGGAGTCCAGCACGCCGAGCGAGGCGCCGACCACCGGCACGATCTCGCCGAAGAACCTGCCCCAGCTGCCCAAGATCGGCCAGGCGCAGGGCGCCGTGGCCGACGTCGAGTGGGACCAGTCCGAGTGCGGCACCACGCCGGGCGAGCAGACGGTCGCGGGCACGGTCACCAACTCCACCGACGACCCCACCGGCTACGTCATCCAGATCAACTGGACCAACGCCACCTCCGACGTCCTCGCCTCCAACTTCGCCACCGTCCGAGGCGCGCAGCCCGGCGAGGCGGAGGACTGGGAGGTCCAGGCCGACGTGCCCGAGGGCGTCACGCAGTGCACGATCTTCGCCCAGCGCGGCAGCCTGCCCCGCCCCTGACCCGCCCCCGGTCCTGACCCCGAGACCTGACCCCAGCGCAGCGGCCTCGATCCACGTGGATCGAGGCCGCTGCGGCACACTGGGCCTCGTGACCCCACAGGTCGTGGCCCACCGGGGGGCCAGTCACGACAACGCCGAGCACACCCTGGGCGCCTACGTCGCGGCCCTCGAGGCCGGAGCCGACGGCCTCGAGTGCGACGTCCGGCTCACCGCCGACGGGCACCTGGTCTGCGTGCACGACCGCGACCTGCGTCGTACGGCGCAGCGGCGCGGCCTGGTCTCCACGATGGAGCTGGCCCAGCTCAACGAGCTCGACTTCGCCTCCTGGAAGAACCCGTGGGCCGACCTCGACGACGAGGCGCCCGAGCGCGACGAGTCGCTCGACGGCGTGCTGACGCTGCGCCGCCTCCTCGAGACCGTCGCCGACTACGACCGCCGCGTCGAGGTGGCCATCGAGACCAAGCACCCCACCCGGTACGGCGGGCTGGTGGAGCGCCGGCTCGTCGAGATGCTCACCGACTTCGGCTGGGACCAGCCCGGCGCGCCCGTGCGGGTCATGAGCTTCTCCTTCACCGCCCTGCAGCGCGTCGAGCGGATCGCGCCCGGCATCCAGCTGGTGCAGCTGGTCGACCGCTACCAGTACTGGAAGATGCTGCGCCGCGTCATCGGCCCCGACTGGATCGTGGGCCCCGGCATCGAGCTGCTGCGCGAGCACAAGAAGATGGCCCGCCGCATCACGGCCGGCGGCCACGACATCCACGTGTGGACCGTCAACACCGAGCGCGACCTGCAGCTGTGCCTCGACGCGGGCGTCAAGGCGGTCATCACCGACCGGCCGGCGTACCTGCTGGAGACGCTCGGTCGATAGGTTCGCCCCATGGCGAAGAAGTCCCGGCAGCGGTCCCGCGAGCAGGCCACCACCCCGGCGCCCGGCGAGGTCGGCCCCCGGCAGCCCTGCCCGTGCGGGTCCGGCAAGCGCTACAAGGCCTGCCACGGCGCCCCCGGCGGCGGTGACGTATACGTCGCGCGGCCGTTCGAGGGCCTGCCCGGCGAGTGCGACGTCGTGGCGATGCGCGAGCTCGTGCCGGCCGCGACCGCGCCGCTGCGGATCAAGGGCTCCGAGGACCGCACCGTGCAGCTGTGCACCCTGCTGCCCGGCGCCGTGCCCGCGATGTCGCGCGAGAGCGGCCAGGTCTGGCTCGGCCTGCAGGTGCAGCACCACTTCGGCGACCCGTCCCGTGACCTGGCCGAGGCGCTCACCCGCGCCCTGGCCCTCGAGGAGCCCGACGTCGTCGGCCTCACCGACCCGCCCGGCCCCGGCCCGCGCCTGCAGGACCTCGTGCTCGACGAGACCCTCGACGTCACCGTCCACGACGGCTTCGACTACTGGCTGGCCGACAGCGAGATGATGGCCGACGCCCTCGCCCGCGCCAACGAGGCCCACACGCCCACGACCCGCCTGACCTCGGTCGAGGCGGCGTACTGGACCGACGTCGGCACCAAGGAGCACCTGCGCTGGGTGATGCCCGAGCCCGAGGACCAGCTGCTCACCGCGCTCGCCCGGCTGCACGTCACCGGCGACGACGTGATCGTGCCCGACGCGCGGTTCGTCGGCATGTTCCGCGCCCACGGCCTGCTCGCCCCCGTCTGGGACCTGCCCCTCGGCACCGGCGGCGACGTGCTCGACGACCCCGCGGCCGCGTTCAAGGCCAAGCTCGACGAGGCCCTCGCCGACACCTCCGACCTCACCCCCGAGCAGCGCTCGGCCCGCCAGGGCCTCGCCACCCGCCAGGTCACCATCCGCTGACGGCGTGCGGCAACCCGGTCGCGGGTGGCCGTCGGGCCCCGGGGCTCCTGCCCGTGGGCGGTAGTTCCCCGCCAGGAGTGGGAGATTCTCCGGTCAAGCGGAGAATCTGCCGGTGCCGCACACTCCTGGCACGGAACTCCCACTCCTGGGCGGTAGTTCCCCACCAGGAGTGGGAGATTCTCCGGTTAACCGGAGATTCTCCCTGGTCAGCGCTGCCGGACCGCCCAGGCAGCGAGCCGCGAGTAGCCCTTGACCGACACGCGGCGCAGCCGGCGGAAGGTCAGCTCGGCCGCGTCGTCGTCCTCGTGCTCGCCGTCGCCGTCGCGGCCGGTCAGGGCCTCGTAGGCGCCGCGGTCGACGAGCACGGAGCCGGCGCGGGCGACGGAGGTGAGGCGGGCGGCGATGTTGACGGTCTCGCCGTACACGTCGCCGAGGCGTCGCACGGTCTCGCCGTGGGCGACGCCGGCCCGCACCTCGGGGAAGTCGTCGTCCTCCGACGCCCCGCGGCGGCACAGCTCGAGGGCGACGTCGACGGCCGCGCGGGGGTCGTCGGCGACGAAGAGCACCTCGTCGCCGATGTTCTTGATGATCCGGCCGCCGCGCTCGACGACGAGCGCGGTCGTGGTGTCCTCGAAGCCCTCCAGCCACGAGACCAGCTCGTCCTCGCCGAGGGTGCGGCTGCGGGAGGTGTAGCCGACGATGTCGACGAACACCACGCTCAGCGGCGCCGACGGGCGGCCGGGGTCGGCGGAGGCCAGGCGGCGTCCGCCGGCGCTGACCAGGTGGCGGCGCCAGACGTAGGACTGCAGGGCCTCGACGCGCGGCACCACCTCGGCGGCCAGCGCGGCGACGGTCTCGTCGGGGTCGGCGCCGCTCTCGACGGCCACCGTGGCCAGCAGGCTGGACTGCCAGTCGGCGAGCCGGGCGAAGCTGCGGCCCCAGGTGCGCACCAGGGCGGCCTGGCGCTCGGGGGAGAGGATGCCGAGGTCCTCCAGCTCGCGGGCGCCCCGCAGCGCCTCGACGTCGGCGTCGGTGAACACGACCTCGTCGTCCTCGACCTGTGCGAAGCCGAGCAGCGACCACAGCCGGGCAGCCTCCTCCGGCGGTACGCCGGCGCGCTCGGCGACCTGCTGACGGGTCAGTGCGGGGGGCCCGCCGAGCAGGTAGGCGTCCAGCCGGTCCAGCCGGTCGAGCCGGTCCTGGTCGGGCGCCTCGGGCCGCGGCGGGTCGGCGGGCGTGTCCTCGGCCAGGGTCAGCCCTTGACCCGGGACTCGACGACCGCGGTCAGCTTCTCCTTGAAGGACGGCATGTCCTTGATCAGCTCGTTGATGTCGGAGTCGGTGAAGTGGATGGCGACCAGCGGCGTCAGCGCGACCACCGACGCGGTGCGCAGCGTGTGGCCGACGATGGCGGCCTCGCCGACGATGTCGCCCGAGCCGAGCTGGGCGATCTCCTTGCCGTCGCGGCGGACCGAGACGGTGCCCTCGAGGATGATGTAGGCCTTGTCGGCCGGGGTGTCCTCCCAGATCGGCGACCAGCCCTCCGGCAGCCTGACCCGGCGCCCGTGCGCGCTGATCTGCGCGACCTCGCGCGGGGAGAAGGAGTCGTAGAACGTCGCCATGGGGTCAGCCTTTCGTGGCCGTCGACGGGCCGGTGGTGCTGCGCAGGCAGCGGGAGGGAGCGGGACGATCCTCGCGGAGCCGCGGTCCGGGTGTCCAGGGAACCCGCTGTGACCTCGACTGGACCACCTCGCCCGGTCGCGGCGTCGTCGGGGTGTGAGCACACTGCAGGAGGCGCCCGTGGCTGAGCCCCCGGCGACCTACGAGGAGTTCGTCCGGGCGCGCTCGGGCGCGCTGTACCGGACGGCGTACCTGCTGACCGGCACCCGCCACGACGCGGAGGAACCTCGTGCAGGTCACCCTCGTCAAGCTGTACGTCGGCTGGCGGCGGGGCCCGGCGGGCGCGGTCCGTCGAGGCCTACGCCCACCGGGTGCTGGTCAACGCGTTCGTCTCGGGCCGGCGCCCGGCCCGGTTCACCCGGGAGCAGCTGGTGGAGGCGGCGCCGGAGCGGGCCGGTGCCGCCGGCGACCCCGACCTCGGCCTGACCCTGTGGCCGCTGGTGCGCGAGCTGCCACCCCGGCAGCGGGCCGTGGTGGTGCTGCGCTACCTCGGTGACCACAGCGAGGCCGAGATCGCCGAGGACGTCTCGACGCCGGCACCTTCCTGGACCGTCGCTGGTCGCCCGACAGCACGCGCTACACGCACAGCGCCGGCGACCGCGACGTGCTGCCCGTGGCCCACCGGCGGCGGCGAGGCCGACGTGGCGCTGCCCGCGCCGCTGTACGAGCGGTCGGTCCACGGCTGGGAGTCCGACACCGAGGTCTTGGTGCTCGGGTGGGCCGACCTCAGCCCCGACGACCCGGTCCTGGCACGGTGCGACGTGGTCGCCGAGCGCTGCGAGCGGGTGCCGGAGGGCTGAGCCGGCCGGGCGCCCTCAGGCCGGCAGGGGGTCGCGCTCGACCGGGCAGCTCATGCAGCGGGGGCCACCGCGGCCGGAGCCGAGCTCGGAGCCGGCGATCCGGACGACCTCGATGCCGGCGTCCTCGAGGCGGGCGTTGGTGCCGTCGTTGCGCTCGTAGGCGACCGCGATGCGCGGCCCGAGGGCGAGGGTGTTGTTGCCGTCGTCCCACTGCTCGCGCTCGGCCTCGACCGGGTCGAGGCCGGTGGCGATGCGGTGCACCTTCTCCAGGCCCATCGCGTCGGCGGCCGCCTCGAGGAACGGGCGCGGGCCCGACACGTCGAGCAGCAGCGAGCCGGAGTCGTCCTGCCCGGCCGCGGTGACGGTGTGGGCGACGAGGGAGTCGGCGACGTTCTCGTAGACGACCATGAGGTCGACGTCGACCATCGTGCAGATGGTGTCGAGGTGCATGGTCGCCCGCTCCTGGGCGATGGGCACGGCCAGCACGGTGTGGGCCAGGCCGTCGTCGAAGACCTGGCGGGCCAGCCGCTCCGCGCCCGCCGGGGTCGTCCGCTCGCCCACGCCGACCGCGACGACGCCGGGCCCGAGGAGCAGCACGTCGCCGCCCTCGACGTGCTCGTAGTGCGAGCCGTGGATGCGCGGGGTGCCGGCGAAGCGCGGGTGCCGGGTGTAGATGAGCTCGGTCAGCTCGGTCTCCCGCTTGCGGGCCGGCATGGCCAGGCTGGTGATGGCCACGCGGTCGCGCACCCACACCGAGGAGTCGCGGGTGAAGAGCAGGTTGGGCAGCGGGTCGACGAGGAACGCGTCGCCGGCCAGCAACGAGGTCACCAGCCCGAAGCCGCCGCGCACCTCGTCGTTGCGGATGCCCGCGGTGAGGTACGTCGTCAGGTCGGCCGGTGCCGCCTCGCCGAGGAACCCGCGCAGGTGGTGGCGCATGGTGTCGCCCAGCTCGAGGCCGCCGAGCACGGTCTCGACCGCCGCGGCGCGCGCCTCGTCGTCGGCGAGGGTCTCGGTGAGCAGCTCGGTCAGGTAGAGGACCTCGACGTCGCGGTCGCGCAGGGCCTGCGCGAAGGCGTCGTGCTCCTCCTGCGCCCGGGCGACCCACGGGATGCCGTCGAAGAGCAGCCGGTCGTTGTTGCGGGGGGTCAGCCGGCTGAGCTCCGGCCCGGGGCGGTGCAACATCACCGTCCGCAGTCGTCCGACCTCGCTGTCCGCTCCGTGCACCATGCCCGCGAGCCTAGGGCCGCGAGGATTGTCAGACAATTCTCGCGGCGTCGGTCAGCGGGCCAGCTCGACCGCGGTCAGCACCGCGAGCACGGCGCAGACGCCGGCCCCGACGTAGTGCAGGACGTGCACGGGCACGAAGCGCAGCAGGCTCCGACCCACGACGACGGCCAGCGCGCTCACCGTCAGCAGCGCGCCCAGGGCGCCGATGAACACCGCGAGCGGCGCCTCGTAGCGGGCGACCAGCGAGAGGGTCAGCAGCTGCGACAGGTCGCCCCACTCGGCGGCGAAGAGCACCAGGAACGACGCCAGCACCGCACGCCACCCGGTCGCGCCGGGGGACCTGTCCTGCACCTCCTCGTCCTCGTCCTGGGCCGCCTGGTGGGAGCGGCCCTCGCGGACCAGGATGACCGCGCCCAGCACGAACATCACGATGGCCGCGCCCCGGACCACCTCGGTCGGCAGCAGCGACGCGGCGTGGCCGAGCGCGACCGCGATGCCGGTCTGCACCGTGAAGGCGAGCCCGACGCCGATCCACACCAGCACCGGGCGGTAGCGGGTGGCGAGCACGAGCGTCGCCAGGAACGTCTTGTCCGGCAGCTCGACGACGAAGATCGCGCCGAAGGTGAGCACGAGGGCGGTCAGGTCCACGAGGGTCCATGGTCCACCCGGTCCGTCCGGCGCGTCCCCGCGGGTCCGGCCGCGTACCCGCCTAGCGTTCCCCCATGCCCACCGTCTTGGCCGTCGTCGCCCTGCTGGTCGCGCTCGCGTCCCTGGGCGCGGCCGCGGTCGCCGTGCGCCGCACCCAGCGGCGCAGCGACGGGTCCGACCTGCCGTCGGACCTGCTGGGGCTCCGGCGCGAGGTGGCGGCGCTGCGGGCCGAGGCGGGCGACGGCCTGCGGCACGTCGCGGTCGTCCGGTACGACGCGTTCGGCGACTCGGGCGGGCAGCTGTCGTGGAGCCTGGCCCTGCTCGACGACCGCGGGGACGGGGTCGTCCTCAGCTCGATCCACGGGCGCAGCGAGGCCCGCACCTACGCCAAGAACGTCGCCGCCTGGACCAGCGACCAGCAGCTCTCCCCGGAGGAGACCGAGGCCGTGGGCCGCGCCAAGCCCTGACGCCCGGCCGACCCCCACCCGGAAGGGGCGGGGGCACTGTCCCCGGTCGGCTCCATAGTGGAGCCATGAGCCAGGACCAGGTCGAGCGCCCGGGCACCCGCCCCGCCGCCGACGCCAAGTGGTGGACCCTCGTCGCGGTCTGCACCGGCGTCTTCATGCTGCTGCTCGACGTCACCATCGTCAACGTCGCCCTCTTCGACATCCAGGCCGACCTCGACGCCACGCTGTCCGACGTCCAGTGGGTGATCGACGCCTACGCCCTCAGCCTGGCCGCGCTGCTCCTGACGGCGGGGTCGCTGGCCGACCTGTTCGGCCGCAAGCGGGTGTTCGTCATCGGCCTGCTGCTGTTCACCGCGGGGTCGACGCTGTGCGGCCTGGCCGGCGACGTCCTGTTCCTGTCCCTGGCCCGCGCGGCCCAGGGCATCGGCGGGGCGGCGATGTTCGCCACCGCGCTGGCCCTGCTGGCCTCGGCCTTCACCGGCAAGGACCGCGGCACGGCGTTCGCCGTCTTCGGGGCCACCACCGGCGTGTCGGTGGCCGTCGGGCCGGTCCTGGGCGGCGTGCTCACCACCGGCCTGTCGTGGCGGTGGATCTTCTTCGTCAACATCCCCATCTGCGCCATCGCCCTCCTCGTCACCCTGACCAAGGTCCAGGAGTCGCACGACCCGCGGGCCGGGCGGCCCGACTGGATCGGGTTCGTCACCTTCTCGGGCGCCCTGGGGGCCCTGGTCTACGGCCTCATCGAGGCCGGGCAGCTCGGCTGGGGCGAGACCCGGGTCGTGGCCTGCTTCGTGGCCTCGGTGGTCCTGCTGGTCGCCTTCGTGGTGTCCCAGCGCCTGCGCCGCGACCCGATGTTCGACCTGGGGCTGCTGCGCAAGCCGACCTTCGTCGGCGGCCTGGTCGCCGCCTTCGGCATCTCCGCGGGCGTCTTCGCCCTCTTCACCTACCTCGTCCTCTACCTCCAGGGCGTGCTCGGCTTCGACGCCATCGAGGCCGGCCTGGTCTTCCTGTGCCTGTCGGGCACGTCCCTCGTCGCCGCGATCGTCGCGGGCCGGCTCACCGAGCGTGTGCCGGTCAAGTGGCTCATCGCGCCCGGCTTCGTCGTCGCCGGCGTGGGCCTGCTGCTGATGCTCGGCGTCGACTACTCCACGGCACGCGGCGAGTGGACCCACCTGGTGCCCGGCCTGCTCGTCGCCGGCTTCGGGGTCGGCATGATCAACCCCGCGCTGGCCTCGACCGCGGTCGGCGTCGTCTCGCCCGCCCAGTCCGGCATGGCGTCCGGGGCCAACTCGACCTTCCGGCAGGTCGGCATCGCCACCGGCATCGCCGCCCTCGGCTCGATCCTGGCCCAGCAGGTCACCCGCGACGTCGAGCGCGGCCTCGGCGGCCAGGTGCCCGACCAGGCCCTGGGCGGGCTGACCGAGGCCCTGACCAGCGGCCAGGTGCAGGCCGCGGCGTCGGCGGCGTCCGAGCAGGCCGGCCAGGGCGGCGGCGACCAGGCGGCCCGGGCGGCCGAGGAGGCCGTGACCCGCGTCGGGGTCATGGCCTACGTCGACGGCCTCAACACCGTGCTCCTCATCGGTGCCGTCCTCTGCCTGGCCTGCGCCGTCGTCAGCGTGGTGCTCATCCGGCAGCGCGACTTCGCCAGCCGGGGCGGCCCCCAGCAGCCGCCCGCGGAGCAGCCGGGCGCGGAGCAGCCGGGCGCGGAGCAAGCGGACGAGCAGGGGCCGGGCCACGCCCGGCACGTCGACCCCGAGGCCCACGAGGCCCCGATCGAGGGCGGGTCGCACGCTGCGGGCACCCACGCCGCCCCCCGGGCCACCGAGCCGTCGTAGGGCCCCGACGGGTCAGCGCGGGCGGGGTCGGGGTGGCTCAGGGCTCGAGGGTGTAGCCGAGGCCGGCGCTGGTGCGCAGGTGCCGCGGGTGGGAGGGGTCGTCCTCCAGCTTGCGGCGCAGCTGGGCGGCGTAGACCCGCAGGTAGTGCGTCTCGTGCTCGTAGCCCGGGCCCCACACCTCGCGCAGCACCTGCTCGCGGGGCACGAGACGTCCGAGGTGGCGGGCGAGCAGCTCGAGGAACGCCCACTCGGTGGGCGTGAGCCGCACGTCGGCGCCGGCCTTGGCGACCCGCTTGCGGGCCAGGTCGATGCTCAGGTCGCCGACGGCCACGACGCTCTCGGTGGGCGGGGCGTCCTGCGAGCGGCGTACGGCGGCGCGCAGGCGGGCCATGAGCTCGTTCATGGCGAACGGCTTGGTGACGTAGTCGTCGGCGCCGAGGTCGAGGGCCTCGACCTTGTCCTCGCCGTGCTGGCGGGCCGAGAGCACCACGATCGGCACCGACGTCCAGCCGCGCAGGCCGGCGATGACCTCGGTGCCGTCCATGTCGGGCAGCCCGAGGTCGAGCACCACGACGTCGGGGTGGGTGCTGGCCGCGGCCTCGAGCGCGGAGCGCCCGTCGGCGGCGGTGACGACCTCCCAGCCGTGGGCGCGCAGGTTGATGGCCAGGGCGCGGGCCAGGGCCGGCTCGTCGTCGACGACGAGCACGGTGTGGGCGGCGACGGCGTTCACGGGGTCCGCGCAGCCCGCGGCAGCGAGAGCACCATGGTCAGGCCCCCGCCGGGGGTGTCCTCGGCGCTGAGGTCGCCGCCGACGGCCTCGGCCAGGCCGCGCGCCACGGCGAGCCCGAGCCCCAGGCCGCCGGGGCTGGTGTCGTCGAGGCGCTGGAACGGTGCGAACATCCGCTCGCGCTGCGCCTCGGGCACGCCGGGGCCGCGGTCGACGACCATCACCTCGACGCGGTCGGGCAGCTCGTGGGCCAGCACCCGCACCGGCGTCCCCTCGGCCGCACCGGAGCCGCCGGAGCCGCCGGAGCCGCCGGAGACGCGGACGGCGTTGGCGACCAGGTTGGCCACGACCCGCTCGAGCAGCCCCGCGTCGGTGCGGACGACGGGGGCGGGCTCGTCGACGTCGAGCTCGACCGCGCCGGGGGCGTGGCCGGAGACGGCCAGCGGCAGCACCTCGTCGAGGCTGCGGTCGGCCAGCCGGGGCACGAGCAGGCCGGTCTGCAGCCGGGAGAGGTCGAGCAGGTTGTCGATGAGCGACTCGAGCTGGTCGGTGGAGGAGTCGAGGGAGTCGTGGAGCGCGGCCCGGTCGCCGTCGTCGAGGTCGCCGCCGTGCACGAGCCCGTCGACCGAGGCCCGCATGGTGGCCAGCGGCGTGCGCAGGTCGTGGGAGACGGCGCGGAGCAGGGCGGTGCTGGTGGCCTCGGCCGACTCCAGTGCGGCCGCGCGCTGCTCGCGCTCGCGCAGCCGGCGGTACTCCAGGACCAGGCTGGTCTGCACCGCGAACCCCTCGACGACCCGCTGGTCGGAGGCGCGCAGCGGCTCGCCGCGCAGGCACAGGGCACGGTCGTCGTCGACGGTGACGCGGGTGTCGGCCTCGGCGGGGTCGCGGGCCGGGTCGGGCCCGCAGGAGGCGAGGAGGTCCCAGCCGGCGGGGGAGCGGGCGAGCAGGGAGACCGCGTCCTGGCCGAACGTCTCGCGCACCCGCTCCACGATGGCCTCGGCGGTGTCCTGGCCGGTGAGCACCGAGCGCGACAGCGAGCCCAGGGTGGCGGCCTCGGTCCGGGCCCGGACGAACTCCCCGGCCCGCCGGGAGGCCCGGTCGACGACCGTGGCCACGCCGGCCGCCACGGCGACGTACACGAGGAGGGAGAGGAGGTTGGCCGGCTCGGCGACGGTGAGGGTGCCGGTGGGCGGGGTGAAGATCCAGTTGAGGGCGAGGAAGCTGACCAGGGCGGCCAGCAGGGCCGGCAGCAGGCCGCCGACCAGGGCGACCACCACCGCGCCGGCGAGCAGCAGCATCTCGGCCAGCGGCAGCTGGTCGGTGTCGTCGAAGGCCTGGAGCACGAAGGTCAGCACCGCGGGCAGGGCGAGGGCCAGCACCCAGCCCGCGACCTGGCGGCGGGGGCTGAGCGGGGAGACCGTGCCCCGGCGCCGTGCGCCCCGGGCGACCTGGTCGTGGGTGACGAGGTGGACGTCGATCGACCCGGCCAGGGAGGCGATCCGGTCGCCGGTGGTGCCGGCGAACAGGCGCCGCAGCCGCGAGTGCCGCGAGACGCCGACGACGACCATCGTCGCGTTGGCGCCGGTGGCGAAGTCGACCACGGCGGCCGCGACGTCCTCGCCGACCACGGGGTGCCAGGTGCCGCCGAGGGAGGCGACCAGCTGCTGGGCCCGGGCGATCCGGGTGGGGTCGGACGTGCCGCCGTCGAGCAGGCCGTCGGAGGCGATGACGTGCACGGCCAGCAGCTCCGAGCCCGCCGCCCGCTGGGCGAGCCGGGCCCCGCGGCGCAGCAGGGTCTCGCTCTCGGGGCCGCCGGTGACAGCGACGACGATGCGCTCCTTGGTCGGCCAGGGGTGCTCGATGTCGTGCGCGCGGCGGTAGTCGCCGAGCGCGTCGTCGACCCGGTCGGCCACCCACAGCAGCGCCAGCTCGCGCAGCGCGGTGAGGTTGCCGACCCGGAAGAACGACGTGAGGGAGGCGTCGATGCGGTCGGCCCGGTAGACGTTGCCGTGCGCCATCCGGCGCCGCAGCGCCTCGGGCGCCATGTCGACCAGCTGGATCTGGTCGGCGGTGCGGACGACCTCGTCGGGCACCGTCTCGCGCTGGCGCACGCCGGTGATCCGCTCGACCTCGTCGTTGAGCGACTCGAGGTGCTGGATGTTGACCGTGGTGACGACGTCGATCCCGGCCGCGCGCAGCTCCTCGACGTCACCGGCGCGCTTGGCGTGCCTGCTGCCCGGGGCGTTGGTGTGGGCGAGCTCGTCGACCAGCACCACCGCGGGCCTGCGGGCGAGCACCGCGTCGACGTCCATCTCGGTCAGCACGGCTCCGCGGTGGTGCACCTCGCGGCGCGGCACGACCTCCAGGCCGCCGATCATCCGCTCGGTCGCGGGCCGCCCGTGCGTCTCGACGTACCCGACGACGACGTCGGTGCCCCGCTCCCGGCGCCGGCAGCCCTCGCCGAGCATGGCGTAGGTCTTGCCGACCCCGGGGGCCGCACCCAGGTAGACGCTCAACCGCCCGCGACGCCCCGGCTGGTCCTCCACACCAGTCATTGTCCCGCAGCGGCGCGGACGGCGATGTTGAGCTCGAGCACGTCGACCGCCGGCTCGCCCAGGGTGCCCAGCGCCCGGCCGGTGGTGTGCTCCGCGACCAGGTCGCGCACCTCGTCCTCGCCCAGGCCGTTCTCGCGGGCCACCCGCGGCACCTGCAGCGCGGCGTACGCCGGCGAGATGGCGGGGTCCAGGCCCGAGCCCGACGCGGTGACGGCGTCCGGCGGCACCTGTGCGACGGCCACGCCCTCCCGCTCGGCGACCTCGGCCTGACGCTCGCGCACGAGGTCGACGAGCCGCGGGTCGTCAGGCCCCAGGTTGGAGCCGTACGACGACAGCGGGTCGTACCCGTCGCCGGCGGCCGACGGCCGGGGCTGGAAGAGGGTCGGGTCGTCGACGAGCTGGCCGAGCAGGGCGGAGCCGACGGCGTCGCCGGGGTCGGTGGTGTGCCCACCGGTCGCGGTGAGGAGCGAGCCGTCGGCGCGCCACGGCACGGCGGCCTGGGCGAAGCCGAGCACCGCCAGCGGGTAGAGGACGCCGAGCAGCAGCGTCAGGGCGACGAGCACCCGCAGCCCGGCGAGGGCGTAGCGGGCGAGGGAGTAGAGGTCCTGGAGCATGGTCGGTCCCTCCTAGAGACCCGGGACGAGCGAGACGACGAGGTCGATGAGCTTGATGCCGACGAACGGCGCGACCAGCCCCCCGAGCCCGTAGACGAGCAGGTTGCGCTGCAGCAGGGCCGAGGCCGTCGACGGCGTCCAGGCCACGCCGCGCAGCGACAGCGGGATCAGCAGCACGATGACGAGGGCGTTGAAGATGACGGCCGAGGCGATCGCCGACTCCGGGGTCGAGAGCCGCATGACGTTGAGGACGTCGAGCTGCGGGAACGTGCCGAGGAACAGTGCCGGCAGGATCGCGAAGTACTTCGCGACGTCGTTGGCCACCGAGAACGTGGTCAGCGCGCCGCGGGTGATGAGCAGCTGCTTGCCGATCTCGACGACGTCGATGAGCTTGGTCGGGTCGGAGTCGAGGTCGACCATGTTGCCGGCCTCTTTGGCCGCGGTCGTCCCGGTGTTCATGGCGACGCCGACGTCGGCCTGGGCCAGCGCGGGGGCGTCGTTGGTGCCGTCGCCGCACATGGCGACCATCCGGCCGCCCTCCTGCTCGCGGCGGATCAGGGCCAGCTTGTCCTCCGGCGTGGCCTCGGCCAGCACGTCGTCGACACCGGCCTCGCGGGCGATGGCCTCGGCGGTGACGCGGTTGTCGCCGGTGATCATCACGGTGCGGATGCCCATGGCCCGCATCTCCTCGAACCGCTCGCGGATGCCGTCCTTGACGACGTCCTTGAGGTGGACGACGCCCAGCAGCCGGGCCCGGCCGCCGACCTTCTCGGCCACGACGAGCGGCGTGCCGCCCGAGGCGCTGATCCGCTCCACCAGGGCGTCGAGCTGGGCGGAGCGCTCGCCGACCCACTCCGTGACGGCCGAGGCGGCCCCCTTGCGGACCTCGCGGTCACCGACGTCGACGCCGCTCATCCGCGTGGTGGCGGAGAACTCGACGAACGCGGCGCCGTCGGGCACCCGTCGCTCACCACCGACGAGCCCGACGAGGTCGACGATGCTGCGACCCTCGGGGGTCTCGTCGGCCAGGGAGGCCAGCAACGCGGCCCGCTCCAGCTCCTCGGCGCCCACGCCGTCGAGGGCCAGCAGCTCCGAGGCGCGGCGGTTGCCGTGCGTGATGGTGCCGGTCTTGTCGAGCAGGAGCACGTCGACGTCACCCGCGGCCTCGACCGCGCGGCCCGACATCGCGAGCACGTTGCGGCGCACGAGCCGGTCCATGCCGGCGATGCCGATGGCGGAGAGCAGGGCGCCGATGGTGGTCGGGATGAGGCAGACGAGCAGGGCGACCAGGACGGTCGGCGACAGGTCGACGTCGCTGTAGTCGGCGAAGGCCCACAGGGTGCCGACCACGACGATGAAGACGACCGTGAGCGCGCTGAGCAGCACGTTGAGCGCGACCTCGTTGGGCGTGCGCTGGCGCTCGGACCCCTCGACCAGCGCGATCATCCGGTCGACGAAGGAGTGGCCGGGCTCGGAGGAGATGCGCACGACGATCTCGTCGGAGAGCACCACGGTGCCGCCGGTGACCGCGCTGCGGTCGCCACCGGACTCGCGGATGACCGGGGCCGACTCGCCCGTGACCGCCGACTCGTCGACCGAGGCGACGCCCTCGACGACGTCGCCGTCACCGGGGATCCGCTCGCCGGCGGCGACCACGACCACGTCGCCGGCCCGCAGGGCGGTCGAGGAGACCTCCTCGGTGCCCCCGTCCGGCACACGACGACGGGCGGGCGTCTCGGTCTGCAGCTCGCGCAGGCTCGCGGCCTGCGCCTTGCCCCGGCCCTCGGCGACCGACTCGGCCAACGTGCCGAAGACGACGGTCAGCCACAGCCACACCGTGACCGTCCAGCCGAGGGTGCTGGGGTCGAGGACCGCGAGCACGGTGGTGACCGCCGCGCCGACCTCGACCACGAGCATCACCGGGGTGGCCAGCAGCTCGCGTGGGTCGAGCTTGCGCAGCGCGCCGGGCAGGGCCTCGGTGAGCTGGGGGACGGTGAGGACGCCGGTGCCCGCACCGGGGGTCGAGGCGCTCATGACAGGGACTCCGCGATCGGGCCGAGCGCGAGCACCGGCACGTAGGTCAGGCCGACCAGCACCAGCGTCACGCCGGCGAGCAGGACGACGAACAGGGGACGGTGGGTGGGCAGGGTGCCGCTGCTCGGCGGCCGCACGCCCTGGCGGGCGAACCGGCCGGCCAGGGCCAGGACCAGGACGATGGGCACGAACCGGCCGAGCAGCATGCAGGTGCCGAGCAGGGAGTTCCAGAACGGGGTGCCCGAGGTGAGCCCGGCGAAGGCCGAGCCGTTGTTGTTCGACGCCGAGGCGACGGCGTACACCGCCTCGGACAGGCCGTGGGGGCCGCTGGCCTGCAGCCCGGCCAGGCCGTCGGCCGTGGTCAGGGCCAGCGCGCCACCGACGAGCACGAGGGTGGGCGTGGTGAGCACGTAGCCGGCGACGAGGACGATCTCGCGCTGGCCGATGCGCTTGCCGAGGTACTCCGGGGTGCGGCCCACCATGAGGCCGGAGATGAAGACCGTGACGACGGCGAGCACGAGCATCCCGTACAGGCCGGAGCCGACGCCGCCGGGGATGACCTCGCCGAGCATCATGTTGAACATCGCGATGCCGCCGCCGGGCGCGGTCAGCGAGTCGTGCATGCCGTTGACGGCGCCGGTGGAGGTGCCGGTGGTCGTGGCCGCCCAGAGCGCGGTCGCGGCGAGGCCGAAGCGCTGCTCCTTGCCCTCCATCGCGCCGCCCGCCAGCTGCGGGGCCTGGCCGGGGCCGGCCATCTCGGCCCAGGTCAGCAGGGCCACCGAGGTGGCGAACAGGACGGCCATGACGGCGAGCACGGCCCCGCCCTGGCGGCGGTCGCCGGCCATGATCCCGAAGGCCCAGGCCAGCGCGAACGGGATGACGAGCATCGCGTACGTCGCCAGCAGGTTGCTGATCGGGCCGGGGTTCTCGAAGGGGTGGGCGGAGTTGGCGTTGTAGAACCCGCCGCCGTTGGTCCCGAGCTGCTTGATCGCCTCCTGGGAGGCCACCGGGCCGCCGGCGATGGACTGCTGCCCGCCGGTGAGCGTCGTGACGGCCTGCGGGTCGTGCAGGTTCTGCACGACGCCGAGGACGGCCAAGACCACGGCGAGCAGCAGGGCCATCGGCAGCAGCACCCGCACCGTCGTGCGCACCAGGTCGGCCCAGAAGTTGCCGACCCGGCCGGCGCCGTCGCCCTCGCCCGTCCTCCGGCGGGCCAGGCCGCGCACGAACGCGGCCGCGACGGCCATGCCGACGGCGGCGGAGAGGAAGTTCTGCACGGCCAGGCCGGTGGCCTGGTAGAGGTGGCCGGTGGCCGCCTCGCCGGAGTACCACTGCCAGTTGGTGTTGGTCACGAACGAGACGGCGGTGTTCCACGCCCCGTCGGCCGGCAGGGCCGGGAAGCCGAGCGAGTACGGCAGGTGCTGCTGGAGCCGACCCAGGGCGTACAGGGCCAGGACGCCGACGAGCGAGAAGCCGAGCACCGCGCCGACGTACGAGCGCCAGTGCTGGTCGGCGTCGGGGTCCACCCGCAGCACGCGGTAGGCGACCCGCTCCGCGCCGAGGTGGCGGCCGCCGGGGGAGTAGGTCGCGGCGAGGCCGCGGCCCAGGAAGGGGACCGTCAGGACGAGGAGGGCGGCGAGCAGGGCGACCTGGCCCAGCGCCGTGCCGGTCTCACTCACAGTCGAGGGCTCGGGCCAGCAGCGTGAGCAGCACGAAGGCCGCCACCGTGACCAGCAGGTAGATGAGGTCGTTCACGTCGGCCATCGCAGCGCCTCGGCGAGGTGGCTGCGGACCGTCTTGATGGTTCCCTGACGGCGTGGCCACCGGCCTTGACGTGTCCCGAACGCCCCGGTGGCGCCGGTCACGCCGCCACCGCGGTCGGCCGGCGTGGTCTCGAGACAGGCCGCAGGCGGCCCGGGACCACCGTGGGTCGGGCCGCAGAGCCCGGCGGTCCGGTCGCGGGTCAGTCGCCCAGGAACGCCCGCAGCGCGGCGAGCACCTCCGCGGGTGCCTCCTCGGGCACGAAGTGGCCGCCGGGGACGCCGTGGCCGGTGACCAGCGCCGGGTCGGCGTGGTGGTCGCGCCAGACCGCGAGCGCGTCGTAGGCGAGGCCGACGAACCCGGCCGCGCCCCACAGCACCAGCAGCGGGCAGGTGACCCGGAGCCCGGCGGCGTGGTCGGCGTCGTCGAGGGCCAGGTCGCAGGTGACGCCGGCGCGGTAGTCCTCGCACGTGGCGTGCACCGAGGCGGCGTCGAAGCAGTCGACGTACTCCTGCAGGGCCGCCTCGTCGAACACCGCGCCCTCGCCCGACCAGGCGGCGAGCTTGGCGCGCAGGTAGTGCTCGGGCGCGGCGCCGACGAGGGTCTCGGGCACGTCGGTCTCCTGCGACAGGAAGAACCAGTGCTCGTAGACCTGCGCCAGCAGCCGGTCGACGTGGCCGAGCACGTGCCGGGTGGGGGCGATGTCGAGCACCGCGGCCCGAGTCACGGCGTCGGGGTGGTCGAGGCACATCCGGTGGGTCACCCGGGCGCCGCGGTCGTGCCCCACGACGGCGAACCGCTCGTGGCCCAGCGCCCGCATGAGCCCGACCTGGTCGGCGGCCATCGCCCGCTTGCCGTACGCCGTGTGGTCGGCGCTCGAGGCGGGCCGCTCGGAGCGGCCGTAGCCGCGCAGGTCGGCCGCGACGACCGTGTGCGTCCCGGCCAGCGCGGGCGCGACCGAGTGCCACATGGCCGAGGTCTGCGGGTAGCCGTGCAGCAGCAGCACGGGCGGCCCCGACCCGCCGACCCGCGCGTGGATGCGGACGCTGCCCTCGTCACCGTCGACCGCGACGTCGACCTCGTCGAACCCGGGGAGCACCGGGTCGGCCACCGGCTCAGCCCCTCGTCAGCTCGGCGCCCATGGCCGCGATGACGACCTCGAGCCCCTTCGCGGGCCGGACCATGACGGTGAACGAGGTCAGCCGCCCGTCGGCGCCCCACCGCAGCATGTCGACGCCGTGCACGACCTTGCCGGACACCTCGGCCTCGAACTCCAGCACGGCCGACCCGTCGCCGTACCACTCCTCGAGGTAGCGCAGGGTCGGGCCGAGCACGACCATCGCGGCCCGCAGGTAGGCGGTGGTGAGCGCCTTGCCCTCCTGCGGTGTGTGCACGGCCGGGGAGCGGAAGACGCAGTCGTCGGCGAGCAGGTCGTCGAGACCGGCCGGGTCGCGGGACTCGACGAGGCGGTGCCAGGCGGCGACGGGGGCGGGGGCGTCGGGGGTGTCGGTGGCGGCGGTCACCGGGGCATTGTCCACCGCGGCGCGGCCGCACCGACCTCGCGAGGACGCCTGTGTCCCGGGCGCCGATGACGGCTCACCCCGGGGGGCGGGGCGGGGCGGTCTGTGCTCAGGGGTGTGGGACCGGCCCCGGGGGCGTGGCAACAATGGAGGTCATGGCCCTCCTCCACCGCGCCACGCTCACGCCGACCAAGGCCGAGATGCTCTCCGCCTGGGTCCCGCTGCAGCCCTGGTACGTCGGCCCGCCCGCGCCCGAGTCCGTCCAGGTGCTGGGCGCGTTCCGGTTCGACGACCCCGCCGACCGGGTCGGGCTGGAGACCTTCATCGTCCAGCCCGCCGGCGGCCCGGTGCTCCAGGTGCCGATCACCTACCGCGACGCCCCGCTCCCCGGCGCCGAGGACAAGCTGGTCTCCGAGATGCAGCACAGCGTGCTCGGGCCGCGCTTCGCCTTCTGCGGCTGCGACGACCCGGTCTACGTCGGCGCGCTGCTGCGGGCCGTGCTGACCGGCGACGCCCACGCCCCCGAGGAGGTCGAGGTCGACGGGGAGCGCGAGGTCCGCGAGTCGACGACCTTCGCCCGCGGCAGCGGCGTCCCCGGCACCGAGGTGCCCGAGGTCGGTCAGGTCGAGCAGCGCACCGAGGACGACGAGGGCACGGTCCTGCTCGCCGGTGGCCACGAGATCACCGTGTTCCGGGTGCTGCAGCCCACGACGGTGCACGACGTCACCGGCGCGCATACCCTCACGGGCCGCTGGCCCAACCACAGCGAGCCCGCGCTCCTGGCCCGCGTGCGCTGAGCGTTGCGCTGAGCGTCAGGTCCCCGGCACCGGCTGGTCGTCGGTGCGCGGCCCGAAGAAGCCGAGGTCGGCTGCCTGCTCCGCGCTGAGCCCCAGCGCTCGCAGCTGGGCCTGGGAGCGGCGGGAGAAGATCCCCCGCCACAGCTCGTACGCCGGCACCCGGTCGACCAGCCCGGAGGCCCGGCGGGGGGCGACGTCGTCGAGCACGGGTCGCCACAGGGGCTCGGCGAGCCGGGGTCGACCGAGGGCCTCGAGCAGGTCGGCGTGGTGGGTGCTGACGTCGTAGGTGATGCCGGTGCTGCCAGCATCGACGACCGCGGCCACGTCGGCCGCGTTGGTGACCAGCTCCTCGACGACGGCCGCCAGGGGGAGCGCGGCGCGCTCGGCGACCTGGAAGGCCGTCCACTCCGGCCCCGGCGCCCCGTCGGTCCGGCCGGTGAGGTTGTCGGCACCGACGCCGGCGAGGTGGGCGAGGACGTCGTGCACCGTCCAGGCCGGCGTGCCGGGGACGGGGCGGCCCCCGTCGTCGGGCGCGAGGCCGTCGGCGAGGGTGGCGAGCCGAGCCACGTGGTCGGCGTACAGGGCACCCCAGTCGGTCACGTCCAGACGCTAGTGGACAAGATTCCAGGAAAAGTCCGGGTGGGCTGTCGTACCCGGCCCGACCCGTTCGTGGAGAGGGTGTGAGGCAGCCGCAGGGGCCGCCACGACACCGATCCACGAGGAGCACGAGATGCCGCAGTACTTCCTGGCCGTCAACCACGACGAGGCCGGCGCCGCCGAGATGGCGGAGATGACGATGGAGCAGATGCAGCCGATCTTCGAGGCCGTCAGCGCCTTCAACGACGAGCTGCAGGAGCAGGGCGCCTGGGTGTTCGCCGGCGGCCTGCAGGACCACGCGGCCACGACCGTGGTCGACGCCACCGGCGACGCGCCGGTCGTGACCGACGGGCCGTTCTCGGAGTCCAAGGAGTACCTCGGCGGGTTCTGGATCATCGAGGCCGCCGACCTCGACGCCGCCCTGGCCTGGGCGGCCAAGGGGTCCAAGGCCTGCGCGGGCAAGGTCGAGGTCCGGCCCTTCCAGGCCGAGCCCGAGGCCTGAGCGGCGGGCGGGAGCCGGCCCGGTGGAGGCGGTCGAGCGGGTCTACCGCGAGGAGTTCGGCCGGGTGGTGGCCTCGCTGGTACGGCGCTTCGGTGACATCGACGTCGCCGAGGACGCCGCCGGCGAGGCGCTGCTGGTCGCGCTCGAGAGGTGGCCCGTCGACGGCGTCCCACCCAACCCGGGCGCCTGGCTGACCACGACCGCCGCCCGCAGGGCCATCGACCGGCTCCGCCGTGAGTCGCACCGCGACGCCAAGCACCAGGCCGCGCTGATGATCACCGACGACACGGCGCACGAGTCCACCGGACCGGTCGAGGACGACCGGCTCCGGATGGTCTTCACCTGCTGCCACCCCGCCCTGGCCCCCGAGGCGCGGGTCGCCCTCACGCTGCGGCTGCTCGGGGGCCTCACGGTCGCGGAGGTCGCCCAGGCCTTCCTGGTGCCCGAGACGACGATGGCCCAGCGCATCACCCGCGCCAAGCGCAAGATCGCGGGCGCGGGCATCCCGTTCCGGGTGCCGTCGGCGGCCGACCTGCCCGCCCGCCTCGACGCCGTGCTGGCCGTGGTCTACCTCGTGTTCAACGAGGGCTACCTCGCCACCTCCGGCACCGCGGTGCGCGACGACCTCACCGGCGAGGCGATCCGGCTGGGCCGGTTGCTGCACCGGCTGCTGCCCGAGGAGCCCGAGGTGACCGGGCTGCTGGCGCTGATGCTGCTCACCGAGGCGCGCCGACCCGCGCGCCTCGACGCCGACGGCACGCTGGTCGCGCTGCCCGAGCAGGACCGCGGCCTCTGGTCGCGCGAGCTCGTCGCCGAGGGGCACGCGCTGGTCCGTGCCTGCCTGGCCCTCGACCGGCCCGGCCGCTACCAGGTCCTCGCCGCGATCGGCGCCGTGCACACCGACGCCTCCACCGCCGCCGACGTCGACTGGTCGCAGGTGGCCGCCCTCTACGGCCAGCTCGCCGCGCTCGACCCGAGCCCGGTCGTCGAGCTCAACCGCGCGGTCGCGATCGCCGAGCTCGACGGCCCGGCGGTCGCCCTGGCCCGGGTCGAGGCCCTGGCCGGGCCGCTGGCGTCGTACCACCCCTTCCACGCGGTGCGCGCCGACCTGCTCCGCCGGCTGGGCCGCCCGGCCGAGGCCCGGGCGGCGTACGACGCGGCGCTGGCGCTGGTCGACAACCCGGCCGAGGAGCGGTGGCTGGCCCGCCGCCGCGACGGTCTCGACCCGCGGCGGCCGGGGGAGGAGCGCTAGCGCCGGACCGACCGGTCCACACGGTGGTCGAGGAAGTCGCGCTAGCGCCTGTCTCGAGACCATCTCCCGGCTGCGATGAGGTGGTCTCGAGACGGGACCCCGTCCCTCCTCGACCACCGTGCGCTCGACCACCGGGCGGCGCGCAGGGTGCCGCCCGCGACGACGGTCCAGACGAGGGCCAGCGCACCGAGCAGGACCGTCGCGGCGACGGTGAAGCCGGCCCACCCGGTCTCGGCGGCCAGGCCCGAGGTCGCCGTGACGACGGTGCCGAGCGGGAAGGTGAACGACCACCAGGCCAGCGAGAAGTCGAGGCCCGTGCGCAGCGCCGCGAGGGTGGCGACGGCGGCGACGGCCAGCCAGGTCGCGGCGGCCAGGGCGAGCACGCCCGCGACGACGACGCCCAGGTCGAGCTGGTGGGCCGCGGTCGAGCCCTGGCCGAGCGGGCCGAGCACGACGAACAGCGTCGGCACGGCCGCGGTCGGCAGCGGTCCGGTGCGGCGCAGGTGCAGCAGGACCCGCGACCCGACGACCGCGACGACCACCACGGCCAGCGCGAACAGGGCCAGCGCTTCGGCCCGCAGCCCCGGTACGACGACCGGCCCGGTCGCCGCGGAGACCATCGGCGGGACGACGGGCAGCAGCCAGACGGGCTGCGGGTCCCCGCGCAGCAGCCGGGGTGCGGCGGCGGTGGTGAGCAGCCCGAGCAGGGTGCCGGCGACCCAGAGCGCGACGGCGACCGGTCCGGGCAGCGTGCCGAGGACCACGCCTCCGGTGGCCACGGTCAGCAGCGCCATCGGGGCCGCGCCGACGAACGGCCACAGCGCCACGTCGGCCAGCAGGGCCCGGCCGCGGCGGGCGCACGCGACGGCGACCACCGCGAGCAGCCCGACGGCCAGCGCCCACAGGCCGCGTGCGGCGGTGGTCGAGCCCGGGACGGCCACGGGCAGCGTGGCCATCGCGACGGCGAGGATGCCGGTGCCCATGACCCAGGTGCACCAGTGGGGCCCGGCCGGGCCGAGCGGCGTACGGGGGTCGGCAGCCATGCGTCCAGGCTCGCGGCCGGGGCCGGCGCGCAGTAGTGGCTTCCGACCTGTGCGCTCACAGGCCGAGGCTGTGACAGGATCAACCGGTGAGCTCCCGCGTGCCCGACCTGGCCGGCCTGCGGCTGCTGGTCGCGATCGGCCGCCACGGCAGCATCGGCGCGGCGGCCCGCGAGGTCGGCACGACCCAGCAGTCGGCCTCGGAGCGGCTGCGCTCGGTCGAGGCGCAGACCGGTCTCACCCTCGTGCGCCGCGGCCCGCGCGGGTCGGAGCTCACGCCGGAGGGCGTGGTCGTGTGCGAGTGGGCGGCCCGGCTGATCGACCTCACCGACGAGATCGAGACGGCCGTGGAGGGGCTGCGGGGGGAGCGGTCGCGCGACCTGGCGGTGTGGGCGAGCATGACCGTGGCCGACGGCCTGGTGCCGCGGTGGCTGGTGCAGCTGCGCCAGCGCCAGGTCGCCGCGGGCACGACGCCGACCGCGGTCAGCCTGACCGCGGCCAACAGCCACCAGGTCGAGGACGCGGTGCGCGACGGCGTGGCGCACCTCGGGTTCGTCGAGGGCGTCCGCGCGCCGCGGGGTGTGCGGTCCCGGGTGGTCGCGCACGACGAGCTGGTGCTGGTCGTCGCCGCCGGCGACCGGCTGGCGCGGCGGCGCCGTCCGCTCGACCCGGCCGAGGTCGCGGCGCTGGCGCTCACCGGCCGCGAGGCCGGGTCCGGCACCCGTGAGGTCGTCGAGCAGGCCCTCGCCGAGCACGGGCTCGCCCTGGCCGAGCCGGCCGTCGAGCTGACCACGACGACCGCCGTCCGCGAGGCCGTGCTGGCCGGCAGCGCGCCGGCCTTCCTCAGCCGCCGCGCGGTCGCCCGCGACCTCGACAGCGGCCACCTCGCCGTCGTCGCGACGACGCTGGCGCCGCGGCGCGCGTTCCGGGCGGTGTGGGTCGGGGCGGCCGCGCCGCCCGCGGGACCGGTGCGCGACCTGGTGGCCATCGCCGCCCGTACCCTGGCCCCGTGAGCCAGCCCGCCACCCCTGCGCCCCTCTCGCTGCCGACCGATCCCGCCGCCTGGAACGCCTGGGTCCGCGACCGTGCCGCCGCCGGGCTCGCCGCCGCCCGCGAGGTCGTCGACGGGCTGCGCACCGCGCCCCCGACCGGTGACACCCTCGAGGTCCTGCGTCGCTGGGACGCGCTCTCGCTCCACCTCGGCAACGTCGCCGCCATGGGCTCGCTCATCGGCAACGTGCACCCCGACGAGGCCGTCCGCACCACCGCCGAGCGGGCCGAGCAGGACGTCAGCCGCCTCTCGACCGAGCTGTCCCTCGACCGCGGGCTGTTCGAGCTCTTCGACGGCCTCGACGGCTCCGGGCTCGACGAGCAGGCCACCCGCCTGCTGGAGAAGGTGCGCCGCGACTTCCGCCGCGCCGGCGTCGACCGCGACGACGAGACCCGCGCCCGCATCACCGCCATCCAGGAGCGGATGACCGAGCTCGACCAGGAGTTCGGCAAGGCCGTGCGCGACGACGTGCGCACCATCCGGGTGCGGCCCGAGCAGCTCGACGGCCTGCCGGCCGACTTCCGCGAGGCCCACCCGGCCGACGACGACGGCCTGGTCACCATCACCACCGACTACCCCGACGCCGTGCCGACCCGGCAGTTCGCCCACGACCCCGAGGTGCGCCGCGAGATGCTCGAGGCGTTCCTCGACCGGGGCTACCCGCAGACCGACCCGCTGCTGCGCGAGCTGTTCGACCTGCGCCACGAGCTCGCCACCCTGGTCGGCTACGACGACTGGGCCTCCTACGACGCCGAGGTCAAGATGATCGGCGAGGGCCCGGCCATCGCCGCGTTCATCGACCGCATCGCCGAGGCGGCGGCCGAGCCGATGCAGCGCGAGCTCGCCACCCTGCTCGAGCGCTACCGGAAGGACTTCCCCGACGCCGAGCAGGTCAGCGGCGCCGACGCCCCCTACTACCTCGAGGCCGTGCGCCGCGAGCAGCTCGAGGTCGACTCGCAGGAGGTCCGCACCTACTTCGCGTTCGAGAAGGTGCGCGCGGGCCTGCTCGACGTGACGGGTCGGCTCTTCGGGCTCCGGTACGACGAGGTGCCCGACGCCCCGGTCTGGCACGCCGACGTGACGGCGTACGACGTGGTCGACGTCGACTCCGGCGAGGGCCTGGGCCGCATCTACCTCGACCTGCACCCGCGCGAGGGCAAGTACAAGCACGCCGCGCAGTTCACGCTCACCGACGGCGTGCGGGGGGTGCAGCAGCCCGAGGGCGTGCTCGTGTGCAACTTCAGCCGCGGCCTGATGGAGCACGACCACGTGGTGACGCTGTTCCACGAGTTCGGGCACCTGGTGCACCACGTGCTCGGCGGCCACGTCGACTGGGCGCGCTTCGCCGGCGTCGCCACCGAGTGGGACTTCGTCGAGGCGCCCAGCCAGATGCTCGAGGAGTGGGCCTGGGACCCCGAGGTGCTGCGCGGCTTCGCCACCAACGCTGCGGGCGAGCCGATCCCGACCGAGCTGGTCGGGGCGATGCGGGCCAGCGACGACTTCGGCAAGGGCGCGCAGGCGCGGACCCAGATGTTCTACGCCGCGATGTCCTACCGCTTCCACGTCGAGCGACCGGCCGACCTGACCGCGCGGATGGTCGAGCTGCAGGAGCAGTACTCCGCCTGGCCCTACCAGCCCGGCACCCACATGTACGCCTCGTTCGGCCACCTCGGCGGCTACAGCTCGGCCTACTACACCTACATGTGGTCGCTGGTCATCGCCAAGGACCTCTTCAGCGCCTTCTCCGGCGACGACCTCTTCGCCCCCGAGGTCGCCCGTCGCTACCGCGACCGGGTGCTGGCCGCCGGCGGCACCAAGGACGCCGCCGACCTCGTCGCCGACTTCCTCGGCCGGCCCTACACCTTCGACGCCTACGCCGCCTGGCTGGCGGGCTGAGCCGTGGCCGACGGTGACGGGGGCGGGGCCTGGCCGCCGGGGTTCTTCGACCGCGCCGACGAGCGCGACGACGCCGACTTCTACGCCCCGCCGCGACTCGTCACCCACATCGACGACGCGGCCATCGCCGCGGTCACCCGCCTCTACGACGAGCTCGGCGTGCCCGAGGGCCGGGTGCTCGACCTGATGTCCTCGTGGGTCTCCCACCTGTCCCGGCGGCCCGACGGCGGCCTGGCCGTGCTCGGCATGAACGCCGCCGAGCTCGACGCCAACCCGCTCGCCGACGAGCGCGTCGTCCAGGACCTCAACGTCGACCCCACCCTGCCCTTCGCCGACGCGTCCGTCGACGCGGTGACGTGCTGCGTCTCGATCGACTACCTCGTCCGCCCCGTCGAGGTGCTCCGCGAGGTCGACCGGGTCCTGCGGCCCGGCGGCGTCGTCGTGCTCACCTTCAGCAACCGCTGCTTCCCGACCAAGGTGATCCGCGGCTGGCTGTCCACCGACGAGGCGGGCCGCGCCGCCATCGTGCGTGCCTACCTCGAGCGCGCCGGCTTCGACGACGTCCGCACCGAGCTGCGCAACCCCGGCCGCCGCGGCGACCCGCTGTACGCCGCCTGGGCCCGCTCGGCCTGAACCGGGGCCTCCCGCCGACGGGACGACCGCGCCCTCAGCGCGCCGTGCGGACCAGGTCGACGTAGGCGTCGGTCCACCGGGTGCTCGGGGCGCTCGAGCCGACGGGGGACAGATCTGCGTTCATGCGAGGGGTGTCGGCCTGGCGACCTCACCGCTCGAGCGGTGACACCCAGGTCGCCTGTCGTCCACGAGGTCCCGGTACGCCGACTCGGCTGCCGTCACCGTCCGGTTGACGCCTGCCGAGGGCGGCCCGACCCTGCCGCTCGGCGGGCGCGGGCCGGCCGCGGCCCTGGATCGACGGGCACAGCCGTTCCCGGACCCGCCCCGCACGGCGCCGCCCTCCCGGTCGCACAGGTCGGGGCTCCGTGGCGGTCGTCCGCCTCCGCGGCTCCAGGTGGAGGCCGCCGTCGGTCGGTTGACGGTCAGGGTCGCCCGCCGGCAGCGTGCCGTCCGAGGACACCACCCGAGCGAGGCCCGGGAGGTGACAGGAGCGGCCGGCTCTCCGGGGGGCTGGGTGCTGCTCAGGGGCGAACGGGGCCCGTCCGCCTCGACAGGAAGTGGACGGCCGCGCGCCCGGGATGGCGCACGTCGACCTGGACGCGCACCTGCCGACCGACGAACGCACGGGTGATCCGCAGGTGCCGCGTGCGTTCGGGCACGCGCTGGCCGCCCACCCGCCAGCGGTAGAAGACGCGCGCCCCCCGTGTCGGGGCGGGGAACCGGACCGTGAGGCGTTCACCCACCTCCGGCCGTCCGCGGATGACGGCTCGGCCCCGCCCGGCGGCCGGCAGGAGCGGCGCGATGACCACCGGCGCGGAGGCTGCGCCGGCGGGTGGCGAACCGATCCCGGAGGCCGTGACGACGGCGTGGATGCGGTCACCGGGACGCACGAAGAGCCGGTGGCGGTCCTCGCCCTGCACCCGCTGCCCGTCCGGGTGCAGCGCCAGCCGCGGCCCGCCGAAGAAGGCGGGGTCGAGCGCCACGCCGTTGCGGAACCACTGGTAGCGGTAGAGGTTGGGGGCGGTCGTCCACACGCCCCGGGAGACGGTCAGCTCGCCGATGGGCCGGGCGGTGCCGGTGATGCGCGGCGCCGTCGTCGCCGCACGCACCCGCGACGGCCGGGTGGTGTCGATGCTCTGCAGCTGCCGGTCGTCGGACACGGAGCCGTCGGACCGACGGACGTGCGAGGCCACCAGCACGCGCCCTCCGATGGCCCCGAGCAGGGAGAGGTCGGGGTCGCCACCGAGGGTCGGGCCCTCCAGGCCTCCGCGCGAGAGCGGGAACGTCCCCCGCGTGGTGCCGTCGGTGCGCCACAGGACCCGCCCGAAGTCGGACCACCCCGTGAAGTAGACGAGGTCGCCGACCACGGCCGAGTAGGACCCCCCGGTCGGTGCGTCCGGCAGCCCGGCGACGAACGCCGGCCGACCGGTCGCCGCGTCGACCCGCCACAGCAGCCGCTGGGCCTCGGTCCTGGGCCCGAGGGGCGAGGGCCGATCGGTGGTGGTCGTCACGTAGAGGTGCCGGGCCGTCGCAGCGAGGACGGTGAGGCCGGACTGCTCGCGCATGACCTCCCGCGAGCCGGCAGCGGTGCCGTCGGAGAGCCAGAGCCGTTGGTGGACGTCGGAGAGGAGGAAGAGCTTGTCGGTGCGGCCCGGCAGCTCCACGGTCGAGGCGAGGTCCCCTGGCCCCGACGCGGCCGCGAACCGCCGCGTCCCCTCCGGGGTGCCGTCGGTCGTCCACAGGGTCGGCCCGGAGCTGAACCAGACGCGTCCACCGATGGTGCGGAAGCCGTGCGGCGTGCCGCTGTCAGGTCCGGGGCGGAGGTCCTTGACCAGCTCGGTGGTGACCCCGTCGGTGCGGTAGAGCTCGATCCCCCTGTACGGCGAGTCCGACGGCCCTGAGGACCAGCCTGCGAAGTAGCCCCAGCCGTCGAGGACGGCCATCGTCCCGCTGGAGAACTCGAACTGGCCGTACCCGGGGCTGAACCGTCGGGCCGCGGTGAGGCCCGGGTCGACGGCGTACAAGGCGTGGTCGCGGTCGGCGAAGACGAACCGGTCGCCGATGGTGCCGACGATCATGTCCTCGTCGCCGGTCGGCAGCCCGTCGAAGCCGGTCACCCGCTCGAACTGGCCGGTCTCGTCTCCGACGTGGACCTGACCACCGACCGTCACCATGAAGAGCCGGTCCGTCGTCGCGTACAGGCTGAAGCCGCCCCCGCGCTCGCCGAGGTCGTCGGTGACCATGGCGGTGCCCTCCGGTGTGCCGTCCGAGCGCCACATCTGCTGGCCGTGGACCCGGTCGCTGGCCCGGAAGTACAACGAGCCGCGGAAGGGGACTCCCATCACCGGGCTGCCCGAGACCCAGGTGAACGCCCGCTCCTCGACCGGGAGCGTCTCCTCGGCCTGCGCCGACGGCACCGCGAGGAGGGACACGAGCAGCACCAGCGCGCAGCACGCCCGGGCAGCGAGGTGGTGGGGCACGGACGGCTCCTGGGGTCGCACGCGGCGCGGTCGCCGTGTCGTGGGTGGGCCCGAGGGTGCGAGTCTCCGTCCCGGAGGGCCCGCCTGTCCTCACATCGGGGGGTGACGGCTCCCGGCAACCCCTCCGCCGGCCTCCGACGAGCCGCCGTCCGACGAGCCGCCCTCAGGCGAGCAGGGCGACGATGACCGTCACCACGGGCACGCACCCCAGCGTGCTGACGAAGATGGCGTCGCGGGCCAGCAGCTCCTCGCGGCCGTAGCGGGTGGCGATGACGTAGACGTTCTGGGCGGTGGGCAGGGCGGAGATGACGGTGACCGCGAGCAGGGCGGTGTCGTCGAGGCCGGTCGCCCGGCCCACGGCGTACGCCGCGAGGGGCTGCACCAGCAGCTTGAGCCCCACCGCGACGCCGAGGTCGGTCGGGCGGACGCCCCGCCCGGGGAGCGGGCCGAGCCACAGCGCGGCGCCGTAGGCCAGCAGCATGGCGGGCACGGCCAGGCCGCCGACGAGCTCGAGCGGGTCGAGCACGGCCGCCGGCACGTCGACCTGGGTGAGGGCGACGACGACGCCGGCCAGGCTGGCGATGGTGATCGGGTTGCGCAGCGGCCGGGTGAGCACCCGGCGCAGGGGCAGCGGCTCGGGCGCCGCGACCGCGTCGAGCACCGTCAGCGCGAGCGGCTGCAGGACGACCAGCTGCAGCAGCAGGACCGGCGCCACCAGGGCCGCGTCGCCGAGCACGTAGAAGGCGATGGGGATGCCGAGGTTGCCGGCGTTGCAGTATGACGAGCACAGGGCGGCGACGACCGTGCTGCCCGCGTCGCGACGCTGCAGGCGCGAGACGACCAGCGTGCACGCCCCGGTCGCCACCACCCCCGCGGCCAGGGCCAGGAACGTGCCGGAGAAGAGGTCGGTGACCTCGCTGTCCTGCAGCACCGTGAACAGCAGGGCCGGGCTGGCCAGGAAGAACGCGACCGCCTGCAGCGTGCGCAGCCCCGGTTCGTCGAGCACCCGGCCCCGCGCGAGCACCATCCCGAGCCCGACGACGACGGCGATCGTCGCGAACCCGCTCAGCACCCCGGTCATCGAGACGATGCTCGCAGGCGTGCCGGGGCCAGAACCGGGCGGTCACCGCCGCCGCAGCACCTCGATCGCCTCCGGACCGGTGAGTCCGTCGCTCTCCTGCACGACCAGGTACGACGCCGTGAGGTCGAGCAGCTCCCCGGGGGCGTTGTCGCGCACGATCGAGCCGGCTCGGTCGACGACGACGGTGGGGCCCTCGCCGATGGCGTCGAACGCGACCAGGTCGCCGAGGATCAGCCGGGGCGAGAGCGGGCGGAGACCGGCCTCGGGCACGCCCACGGGGGAGAGCGCGAGCTCGCCGTCGGGACCGAGGGTGACCAGCCGCTCGTCGAGCTCGCCCGCTGGGTCCCGCCAGGCGCACGCGACGTCGAGGTAGCCCCGCACCCACCGCGCACAGAGACCCGTGCCCTCGGGCAGCTGCTGGGCGAGCTCGCGTCCGGTCCTGCTGTCGAGCAGCACCGGTGTGTTCGCGACGTCGAGGACGATCGTCGACGGTCCGACGCTGGTCAGGGCGTAGCGCGTGGCGATCTCGGGACCGCGCCAGCGGACCTCGCCCGTCCGGGCGTCCAGGGCGGTCAGCTGGGCCTCGTCCTCCTGGGTGCGGCCGAGCACGAGCTCCTCGCCGGCGGGGGAGCGCGGCACCATGGCCAGGAACCGCAGGTGGGGCCGAGTCCAGCGCTGCCGGCCGGTGGCGGGGTCGAGGCCGACGAGCGCCACGGGGTTCGACGCGTCCGCGTCGTCGTCGGTGAGGCCCTCCCGGGCGCCGGCCTCGGCCACGACGACCGCGGGGCTCGCGGCCCACAGCTGCGATCGCGGGTCCGCCACCGCATCCCCCGTCGCCGCCCGGAGGCCACCCGTCGTGCGGGCTCCGGTCAGCCCGCGACCCCAGACGGGCCGGCCGGTGCGCGCGTCCACAGCCACCACGCCGGTCTGCTCGTCCGGCTCGGCCGGGCAGTCGTAGGCGCAGCCGTCGGCGTAGTAGCGCGAGACGACGAGCGGGCCACGCTCGGTCGCGGTCAGCACGCCCGGGTCGGGGTAGGCCCCGCTGGGCAGCGGCTCGTCGTCGCGCCGGGTCCACAGCGGCCGTCCGCTGCGCAGGTCGACCACCGTCGTGCGGGACGTCGAGCCGTCGGGGCGTGGGGTGCCGGAGAACGCGAGCAGGTCGCCGACGACCTGCGCCCGCAGGTTGCCGCGCAGCCCGACCCCCTTCGCGGTCACCACGGGGCCGGCCTCGGTCACCACCGGTGCGACCTGGTCGTCGAGGGCGAGCTCGGGCAGCGGCGGGACGGGGGCCGACGACGTCGTGGTCGTGGTGGGGGTCGGGCCCGGCCCGTCGTCCCCGTCAGGTCCGCTGCACGCGGTGACGGCGAGGACGAGGGCGAGGGCCGCGAGCGGGAGGGGGCGCACCCCGGGGAGTGTCCCGCCGGACGCGCTGCGGGAAACGGGCTCGAACGCGGCGACGGCTCGGCGTACGCTTGCGATATATCGCGACACAGTGAAAGAGGGGTCGCGATACCCACGAGACAGAGGGAGGTCCCGCGATGGGACACCGAGGACGAAGCAGGCAGTGGGCCGGAGGGCCCGACCAACCCTGGCAGCAGCACCGCGGACGCGGTCGCGGCGGCTGGGCCGGCGAGGAGGGCGGCTTCGGCGCCTTCGGCATGGGGCCCGGAGGCCCGCCGCCGTGGGTCGCGGAGCTGTTCGGCATCGCCCGACCCGAGCGCGGACGTGGCCCGCGCGTGCGCCGCGGCGACGTGCGGTTCGCCATCCTCGACGTGCTGGCGCAGGCGCCGGCCGAGGAGCCGCTCAACGGCTACCAGGTCATCCAGCAGATCACCGAGCGCAGCGGCGGCGCGTGGCGGCCCAGCCCCGGTTCGGTCTACCCGACGCTCCAGCTCCTCACCGACGAGGGCCTGGTCGAGGAGAGCGCCGACGAGCGCGGACGCCGCCCGCTCCGGCTGACCGACGCCGGCCGCGCCTACCTCGCCGAGCACGGCGAGGAGGTGGCCGGCGTCTGGACGCCGTTCGCGGCGGTGCCCGACCGCGCCGAGAAGGAGGGCCGCAGCGGCCGCTCCGACCTCAAGGCCGAGCTCAACCAGGTGATGCCCGCGGTCTGGCAGATCGTCAGCCAGGGCTCCGACGCCCAGCGTCGCGCCGCGCTCGACATCCTGGCCGACGCCCGGCGCCGGTTGTACGGCGTGTTGGCCGACGGGCCGGACGGCCCCGACGCCGACGACCCCGACGTCGACCGCGACGCGTGAGGCTCAGCGGGGGTCGCGCACCCGCACCACGTCGTACGGCGTGGTGGGGGTCGGCTCGGTCGTGAACCGGGCGTTGGGCAGGTAGAGCGCGTCGCGCCAGCGGGCCACGGTGGTCGGCACGTCGAAGGCGGGCGAGGTCAGGGTGCGCACCTGCCGGGCGGCGCGCGAGTCGCGGGCCAGGCGGAGGACGGCGACCAGGTTGGCGCGGTTGCGCACGACGTACAGGCGGCGGCCCTCGCGGAGGAGCCCGTCGCCGTTGGTCACGGTGGCCCCGCGCAGGTCGACCAGGCGCGCGACGCCCCGGCGGGCCCCGGTGGTGGGCACCCGGAAGAGCGTGCCGTCGGTGCCGTTGACCACGACGAGGCCCCGGCCGCGCACGGTGGTCGTGATGCCGTTGGCGCCGTTGGTGCCCGCCGGCGGCTGCACCCAGTCGCCCCGCAGGCGCAGGGTGCGGACGTCGGCCCGGCGCGGCAGGCGGCCGTCGCGGTGGATCGGCACCCGGTAGAGCTGGGCGGCGCGCGAGTCGGTGAACCAGGCGGCGCGCGGCGTGATCACGACGTCGTTGACGAACGACTCGGCGGTGTTGAGCCGCAGCGAGCGCAGGATCTTGCCGGTGCGGGCGCTGACGATGCGCACGGTGCCGGCGTCCCCGCCCGCGACGTACAGGCGGTCGCGCGGGCCGACCTTGAGGCCGATGGACGGGGTGCCCGGGCCCTGGCTGACGACCTTGCCGCGACCGGTGGCCAGGTTGGCGCGGTAGATGTCGCCGTCGACGCGCGAGCCGAAGTAGCCGAAGCGGCCCTGGACGGCGATGCCCTCGGGCTGGAACCCGTCGGGCAGCGGGAAGGCCGCCGGTGGGCGCGGCTTCGCCGGCCGGTCGGCCACCGGGGCGGCCGTGGCCGCGACGGGGGTCGCGAGCGCGGCGGCGGTGGCGAGGCTGGTGGTCAGCGTGACGACGACGGTGGACAGGCGGGCTCCGAGGCGCATGCCCCATGGTCGCCTCGCGGGACCGTCCGTCCCTCACCCCCGGGGCGAGGTCAGCCGCACCAGGGCCGCGGTCAGCAGGTCGACGCGGTCGGCGGGCGGCCGGTCGTGGTCCTCGAGAGCGGCCAGGCACAGGGCGCGGACGGCCTGGGCGAGCCACGCCGTCGGCAGGTCGGTGGTGACCTCGCCCCGGGCGACGCGGCGGTCCAGGAACGAGGTGATCGGCTCGTCGCCCACCGCCAGCCGCGCCAGGCGCTCCACCGACCCGATCTCCGTGGCCAGGGTCGCGGCGGCGTCGACCTGGGAGACGACGAGCTCGGCCAGCTGCCGCCAGGCCTCGGCCACGGGCGCCGCGTCCATCCGCGCCAGCAGCGGTTCGAGGAAGGTCGTGGCCAGCTCGCGCCCGACCTCGCCGAGCAGCGCCTGCGGCTCGGGGAAGTGCCGGTAGACCGTGGCCCGGGTGACGCCCGCGCGCCGGGCCAGCGCGCTGTAGCCGAGGTCGCCGCCCTCGAGCACGGTGGCCGCGGCGGCGTCGAGGATCGCGCGCCGGCTGCGCCGGCCGTCGGCGCGCAGGCTGTCCACCCCGTGATCGTAGGCGTGACGCAACTGAGACACCTGTATAGGTTGCGGTGGACAGTCGTCCACCGAGACCTCGGGAGTCCTCGTGCACGCCAGCCGTCGTACCGTCCTGCTCGCCGGAGCCGGCACCACCGCCGCACCGCTCGTCCCCGCCCACGCCGCGGTCCGCACCCGCCGCCTGCGTCGTCGCGTGGTGGTGGTCGGCTCGGGCTTCGGGGGAGCCGTCACCGCGCTGCGCCTGACCCGGGCCGGCGTCCCGGTGACCGTCCTCGAGCAGGGCCGCCGGTGGCCGACGGGGCCCAACGCGCGCACCTTCCCGACGGTCAGCAGCATCGACGAGCGGGTGCTGTTCTACGGCTCGGCGCCGCAGCTGTTCGGCCGGCCGGTCTCGCTGGCGCCGTACGCCGGGCTGTTCAACGCCACCACGAGCCCGACCATGACCGTGATGACCGGCAACGGGTGGGGCGGCGGGTCGCTCACCTACCAGGGCATGAGCCTCGAGCCCGCCCGGGCCGTCTTCGAGGAGGAGTTCCCCGGGGGCGTCGACTGGGACGAGATGCACCGCGAGCACTACCCGACCGTGCGGCGGATGCTGCGCCTGCGCACCGCCCCCGACGCGCTCGTCGGCTCCGACGGCTATCGGGTCACCCGGATCTTCCGCCGGCGCGCGCTGGAGGCGGGGTACGACGTCGACCGCATCCCCATGCCCATCGACTGGTCCTTCGCGCTGCGCGAGCTGCGGGGCGAGATGCGCCCGGCGTACACCAACGGTGACGGCGCGATCGGGGTCAACAACGGCGGCAAGCACTCCCTCGACAACACCTACCTCGAGCGGGCCGAGGCCACCGGCCGGCTCGAGGCCCGCACGCTGCACCGGGTGACCCGCGTGCGCCGCACGCGGCGGGGGGAGTGGCAGGTGGAGGTCGACCGCACCGACGTGCGCGGCACCACGCGGGAGAAGCTGGTCATCACCACGCCCACGCTCGTCATGGGCGCCGGCAGCGCCGCGACCACCCAGCTGCTGGTGCGCGCGGCCGCGCTCGGCGACGTGCCCGACCTGCCCGACGCGCTCGGCTCCGGCTGGGGCACCAACGCCGACCGGATCTACGCCTGGACCAGCCTCGACGAGCGGCTCGGGCCGGTGCAGGGCGGCCCGGTCGTCTTCGGCAGCAAGGAGTGGGACGACCCGCGTCGCGCCAACACCGTCATCCAGGCCTCGATCCCGCCCATCCTGGTCGCGGGCGCGCAGGTCGACCCCAACACCACCATGCTCGTGGGGTACGGCGTCAGCGACGCCCGCGGCCGGTGGGCCTACGACGGGCTCACCGACACCACCCGGCTGCAGTGGGCGCCCGAGGCCGACCACGTCATCCAGACCGAGCGCATCGGCCCACGGGTACGCCGCATCGCCGGTCCCGCCTCCGTGCTGCTCGACACCAACGCGGTCGTGCCGTCGACCTGGCACCCGATGGGCGGCGCCAACCTCGGCCGGGTCTGCGACCTGGCCGGGAGGGTCAAGGGCCAGCGGGGGCTCTACGTCCTCGACGGGGCGCTGCTGCCCGGCAGCGCGGCGGCCTGCAACCCCTCCATGACCATCGCCGCGCTCGCTGAACGCGCCCTGCGGCGCATCGTCCGGCACGACGTCGGTGCACACGTGTGACCTGGATCCTCCTGTCGGCGGACACGGTGTCGCGCTAACCTCGCCGACGTGACCGAGTCGCCCGCGCCGTCCTTCGACCTCACCCCCGACCACCGTGACCTGCAGGAGTGGCTGCACGGTTTCTCCGCCGACGTCATCCGCCCCGCCGCCGCGGAGTGGGACGAGAAGGAGGAGTTCCCCTGGGACGTCGTCGAGGAGGCGGCCAAGGCCGGCATCTACTCGATGGACTTCTTCGCCACCCAGGGCTTCGACCCCACCGGCCTCGGCATCCCGGTGTCGATGGAGGAGCTGTTCTGGGGTGACGCCGGCATCGGCCTGGCCATCGTCGGCACCGCGCTGGCCGCGGCCGGCGTGAGCAGCAACGGCACCCAGGAGCAGGTCCTGGAGTGGGTGCCGGCGATGTTCGGCTCGCCCGGCGACCTCAAGCTCGGCGCGTTCTGCTCCTCCGAGCCCGACGCCGGCTCCGACGTGGGCGCCATGCGCACCCGGGCGCGGTACGACGAGGCGACCGACGAGTGGGTCATCAACGGCACCAAGACCTGGGCCACCAACGGCGGCATCGCCGACGTCCACGTCGTCACCGCGGTCGTCGACCCCGACCTCAAGACCCGCGGCCAGGCCTCCTTCGTGGTCCCGCCGGGCACCAAGGGCCTCAGCCAGGGCCAGAAGTTCCACAAGCACGGCATCCGGGCCAGCCACACCGCCGAGGTCGTGCTCGACAACGTCCGCGTGCCGGGCCGCTGCCTGCTCGGCGGCAAGGAGAAGCTCGACGCCCGCCTCGCCCGCGCCCGCGAGGGCGGCAGCGGCAAGGGCAACGCCTCGATGGCGACGTTCGAGCGCACCCGCCCCGCGGTCGGCGCGCAGGCCATCGGCATCGCGCGGGCGGCGTACGAGGTGGCGCTCGACTACGCCAAGACCCGTGAGCAGTTCGGCAAGCCGATCATCGAGAACCAGGCCATCGCCTTCGCCCTGGCCGACATGAAGGTCAGCATCGACGCCTCCCGCCTGCTCGTGCACCGCGCGGCGTGGATGGCCGCGACGGGCAAGGAGTTCGGCGCGGCCGAGGGCTCGCAGTCCAAGCTGTTCGCCGGCGAGACCGCGATCAAGGTGACCGAGAAGGCCATGCAGATCCTCGGCGGCAACGGCTTCACGCGCGAGTACCCCGTCGAGCGCTGGTCGCGCGACGCGAAGATCTACACGATCTTCGAGGGCACCAGCGAGATCCAGCGGCTCGTCATCGCCCGCACGATCTCGGGCGCGCCCATCCGCTGACGCCTCACCGGAGCCGCTCCAGCACCGCCCGCACCGGCGGCCAGGTCGCCCGCCCCCGGCGTACGACGGCGTGGGCCCGCAGCACGGGCGGGTCGGTGAGGGGCAGCACGCGCACGCCGGTGCGTGGTCGGCGGTCGGTCGGCAGCAGGGCGACGCCGAGCCCGGCGACCACGAGGTCGTCGACCAGGTCGAGGGAGTCGACCCGGTGCACGACGCGGGGCGCGAAGCCCGCGAGGGCGCCGAGGGTGCGCAGCACCCGCTCGTCGCCAGTGCCGCGCGAGTTGACGACGAACGGCCGGTCGGCGAAGTCGGCCAGCCGTGAGCCGCGATCGGCGTCGGGCACCCCGAGCCCCCAGGCCACCTGCCACAGCGCGGTGGCCTCCAGGTCGGGGCTCCAGTCGTGCGGGGCCAGGTCGTAGTCGTAGGCCAGGGCCAGGTCGAGGTCGTCGCGGTGGAGGGCCTCGAGGGCCTCCTGCGGCTCGAGCTCGAGGACGCGCACCTCGACCGCGGGGTGCTCCGCCGCGAGCCGCTCCACCGCGGGCAGCAGCGACCGGCGCACGGCGGTGGCGAACCCGGCGACGCGGACGACGCCGCTCGGCCGGGCGGCGGGGTCGAGGTCGGCCCGCGCGGCCTCGATCGCGGCGATGACGTGCACGGCGTGCTCGGCCAGCCTGGTGCCGGCCGGGGTGAGCCGCACCCGTCGGCCCTCGGGCTCGACCAGCGCGCACCCCACCTCGGCGGCCAGGGCCGCGATCCCCTGCGAGACCGTCGAGGTCGTGGTGCCGAGCTCCTCGGCCACCTCGCGCATCGACCCGAGGCGGGACAGCTCGAGGAGCAACCGGAGCCGGCGCACGTCCACGCGGCGATTGTCCGCAGAACGCGAACGGTGTGTCCACTCCCGTCACGTGGACGCGGACGGTCGGGTCACGGTCCACTGCTCTGGTGACCCCACCGACCGCTCACCGCGGCGCCACCCTGGCCGTCGCCTCCATGACGTGCGTCCAGCTCGGGCTGGCCGCCTCGATCGGGCTCATGGACCACCTCGGTGCCGCCGGCACCGCGTGGCTGCGCCTGACCTGGGCTGCACTGCTCATCCTGGTCGTGGTCCGGCCGCGGCCCGGCCGCTTCGACCGGGACACGCTGCGCGCCGGCGCGCTGCTGGGCGTGGTGACGGCCGGGGTGACGCTGTGCTTCATGGAGGCCGTCGCGCGCATCCCGCTGGGGACCGCGAGTGCGCTCGAGTTCACCGGACCGCTCGCCGTCGCGGTCGCCCGCAGCCGAGGGCCGGCCCGCGCCTGGGCCGCCCTCGCGGCGGTCGGGGTGGTGCTGCTCACCGAGCCGTGGGCGGGCAGCACCGATCCGGTCGGCGTGGCCTTCGCCCTCGCGGCCGCGGCCTGCTGGGGCGGCTACATCCTGCTCACCCAACGCGTCGGCGACGGCGCCGACGGCATCGCCGGCCTGGCCGTGTCGCTGCCGGTGGCCGCCGTCGTCGCCTCGGTGGTGGCCGGCCCCGCGACCGTCGGTCGTCTCGACCCGGAGGTGCTGCTGCTCGGCCTGGGCCTGGCCGTGCTGCTGCCGCTGGTGCCCTTCGCCCTGGAGATGCTCGCCCTGCGGCAGCTGGAGGCCGCCGCCTTCGGCACGTTGATGGCCCTGGAGCCGGCGATCGCGCTCACCATCGGGCTCCTCGTCCTGGGCCAGCAGCCGGGCCTGCTCCCGGCCGTGGGCGTGGTGGCCGTGGTCCTCGCCGGCGTCGGCGCCGCCCGCACCGGCCGGCGCACGCCGGCCCCCGTGGCCGCGGCCCTCCCGTGACGTCGCCGGCGGCCTGACGCCCACCCGGGTGGTCCCCGGTCTCGGCCGGCCCTGCTGACCTGGGCCGATGAAGGTGTACGCCGACTCGGGCCCGCGTTTCGTCGTCCAGCTCGCCGCCGACTTCGCGGTGGTGTGCTGGCTGGTGCTGTGGGTGTGGCTCGGGACGGTGGTCCACGACGGCATCGAGGTGCTCGCCGACCCGGGTGAGCGCATCTCGGCCGCCGCCGAGGACCTGTCCGGGTCGCTGGCCGACGCGGGGGGCGTGCTCGACGGCACCCCGGTCGTCGGCGACGAGGTGTCCGCACCGTTCGACAAGGCCGCCGAGGCGTCGAGCGCGATGGGCGACGCCGGCGACTCGACCGCCGAGGCGGTGCGGCGGCTCGCCTTCTGGGCCGGTGTCGTCGTAGCGCTCCTGCCGATCCTCTACGTCCTGCGCCGCTACCTGCCCTGGCGGGTGCGGTTCCTGCTCGACGCCACCGCGGCCGACCGGGTCCTCGCGCGCGGGCCCGACGGCGGCGACCTCGAGCTGTTCGCCTGGCGCGCGGTCACCACCCTGCCGCTGCACCGCGTCGTGCGGGTGAGCGACGACCCGGTCGGCGCGATCCGCCGCGGCGACGCCGACGTCGTACGCCGGCTGGCCGAGCTCGAGCTGTCCCGGATCGGCGTGCGTCCCGGTGCGACCGATCGGCCCCCCGGCTCGTTGGTGGGGGGTGACGTGTGAGGGGAACGGTCGGCGTCGTTCGTCGAGCTCGCCCAGTCGAGCCGGAGCCGGCTGCGGCGGACGGCGTACCTGCTGTGCGGTGACGGGGACCGGGCCTCCGACCTGGTGCAGGAGACCTGCATCCGGGTCTACGCCCAGTGCCCGACGGGTCGGCGTACGCGCTGTGGACGACGACCGGCGGGATCGCCGACCCCGAGGACGACGAGGCCACCACCGACCAGCTCGTCGATTGGCTCGGCTGGCACCCCCGGGGTTTGGGGCCGGGCGGGGCGGTCAGGGTGGCGTCGTGACCGACACCCCCGCTGCCTTCACCGACTCCAACCTCAAGCTCGCCGTCGTCCAGGTGCTGATGTACGACAAGGGGCTGATCCAGCCCGAGTTCGACGTGCACGACTTCGTGGCCCAGCACACCGACCGCGCGATCGACGTCGACGCCGAGGGCCACGCGCCGATCCCGGAGGTGCGGGCGTGGTTCGACGCGCTCGAGGTGCCGACCGCGCTGCTCGCCGAGGTCGACGAGATCTACATGGACGGCGGCAACGAGGTCTACCTGCAGGTCGCCCCCCGGTGGGACGGCGAGGACGGCGCCTTCGACGTCGAGCGGTGGGACGACCTCGACCTGCTGCCCGCGCTGGAGTCCATCACCGTGATGGGCGGCGACGAGGAGGTCGTCGAGCAGCTGCGGGCCCGGGGGCTGGACGCCGACCTGCTCTGAGCGCGAGCCTGCACGGGTGACCCGCGACCTCGTCGACACCGACCTCAGCGGCACCCGCTTCGTGCGCTGCGACCTCTCCGGGGCGGTCATGCGCGGGGTGCAGGTGACCGGCGCCGACGTCGACGCCCCCTGGCTGGTCAGGGATGGGGGGCCGTTCCTGGTCAACGGTGTCGACGTCACGGCCTTCGTCGACGCCGAGCTCGACCGCCGGTTCCCCGGCCGGGCGCTGCGCCACGCCACCGACCCCGCCGGCCTGCGCGAGGCCTGGGCCGCGGTCGAGGCGCAGTGGGCGGCCACGGTCGACCGGGCAGCGGGGCTGCCGGACGGGTCGGTCGACGTCCGGGTCGACGGGGAGTGGTCGTTCGCCGAGACGCTGCGCCACCTCGTGATGGCCACCGACACCTGGCTGCGGGGCGGGGTGCTCGAGGTCGAGCGGCCCTGGCACCCGTTCGGCGTGCCCAACGCCGAGTACGAGACCGACGGCCACGACATGTCGGTCTGGGCGACCGACCCGCCCACCTGGCCGCAGGTGCTCGAGGTGCGGGCCGAGCGCGTCGCGATGGTGCGCGACGTCGTGGCCGCGACCACCGAGGCGGACCTGGCCGCCCAGCGCCGCCACCCCTGGGCCGCACCGGACAGCGAGCACCGCGTGACCGTGCTCGCCTGCCTGCGCACCGTGCTCGAGGAGGAGTGGGAGCACCACCGGTACGCCGTGCGCGACCTCGCGGTGCTCGCGTCGCGCGGGCCGTCCGGTCCGGCGTGAGCCCGGGCCCGGTGGGGCCCGGCGGGGGGCGCTCCGGGGCACTCCCTCACCGCCGAGGCCACTCACCCGCCCGAATGCGGGCGGGCAGGTCGACCGGACGGTGAGTTGCATGCCCGTCCCGATGCCCCCCGGGGCATTGCGGGTACGCCGGGGTGTCGGTGGGCGTGGCTAGCGTGGCGCGGGTGGAGCAGGACGCGTTGTTCTCCCTCGAGCCGGAGCGGCCGGCGGAGGGGCCGGTGGTCGTCGACGAGACGTTCGCGACGGCCGCGCGCACCTGGCTCGACGAGACGTCCTGGGTCGACCACGTGCCGGGGTGGCTCACCGGCGACCGGGTGCTGATGGCCGAGCTGCAGGAGCGTGACACGTGGGTCCAGCGGCGCCGCTGGATGTACACCCGCGAGGTGGTCGAGCCGCGGCTGACCGCCGAGCACCCGGTGCTCGCGGAGGTGCCGTTCCCGGTGGTCCGCCACCTCGGAGCAGTGCTCTCGCGGCGCTACGACCGCCCCTACGCCCGGCTGTGGATCAACTGGTACCGCGACCACGACGACAGCACCGGGTGGCACGCCGACAAGCCGGCCGCGCGGGCGTCGGAGGCGGTCGTGCCGGTGCTGAGCCTGGGGGCGACCCGGCGGTTCCGGGTCCGGCCGGCCGCGGGCGGTCCGGCGACGACGTACGTCGTGCAGGGCGGCGACCTGGTCGTGATGGGCGGGCGCTGCCAGCGCGACTTCGTGCACGACGTGCCGAAGGAGCGCACGCCGACCGGCGCCCGGCTGAGCCTCAACTTCTCGGTCGCGCCGTAGACGGCACCTGGCCGGCGCCCCGGGGGGCGCCGGCCAGGCGGTCGAGCAGGTGGAGCAGGTGGAGCGGGTGGTGCAGGTCGGTCAGCGCACCCGGACGGTGGTCCGGGCCGTGGCCCGCTCGACGTCCGGGTTGCCCTGGTACGTCGCGGTCACCGTGCGCTGGCCCCGCGGCAGGCGGACGACGACCTTGCGCGCGACACCGGCCCGCACCGCGACGGTGCGGGAGAGGCCGCCGGGTCCGGTGATCCGGACGAAGCCGCCACCCGAGGCGCCGGTGACGCCCGGCACGGAGAGGCGGAGGGTCACCTCGACCCGGCCCTTGGCGAACCTCGGCTTGCTGGGCAGCCGCTTGGCCTTGACCGCCAGGGAGGCGGCCGCCTTGCGGACGGTGACGGTGACCGGCGAGCTGGTCGAGCCGTCGTACCCGGCGGTGGACGGCGTGAAGCGGGCCGTCAGCTGGTAGGTGCCCGGCCGCAGGCCGGGCACGGCGAGGGTGGTGGTGCCGCCGGAGGTGGGACCGCTGGCGACGACGGCCCCGTCGCGGAGCAGCTCGACGGTGCCCTCGACGGTCGCGTCGCCCGCGCCGGCGTCGGTCGTCACGGTCACCGTGGGCGCCTGCGGGAACCGCACGGTGGTGACCGGGGCGATCGTCGTGGTCGTGCTGCTCGGTGCGACCACGGCCGCACCCTCCGGGCCGGCCCAGAACAGCGCCCGGGCGGCCTGGCTCATGCCGCCCTTGGGGTAGGTGCGGAAGAACACCGAGGTGCCGAAGACGAGCGACTTGGCGCCGGTGGTGGCGTTCTCCGAGGACACGACCGCGGCCTGGCCCTTGGCGGCGTCGGGGCCGTTGGGTGCCGGGGTGGGGTTGGTCGTGGTCGGTGCCGTCTGGCGCCAGTGCCCGGCCAGGAACGGCTTGGTGGCGTCGTAGGTCTGCTCGACCTTCGTCTCCGCGCCCAGCCCGGTGAACCAGGCGGCGGGGTAGATGAACGACGTCTCCTGCGCGTACGGCGCCAGCACCGACCCGGCGGGGGTGTCGACGTCGACGATCCCGTTGCCGCTGCTGTTGCCGTTGACGGCGGTGCCGGTCAGGAGGCCGGCGGCCTTGGCGGCGTTGAAGGCGTTGGACCCGCGCCCGAGGATCGACCCGCCGCGGTCGGCGTAGGCCTTGAGCTCCTGGCGGGCCGCCTCGAGGTTCAGCCCGGCCGGGTTCTGGTTGGACGGCGCCACGTCGGCGAACGACGACCCGATCCACAGCACGTCGACCCCGGCCAGCTGCGTAGTGCCGGCGCCGGCGGCGTTGAGCTGGGCCGCGGTGACCGGCTTGAGGTCGTCGAAGCCGAGCTCGGTGAGCGAGAGCCGGTCGTCCTGGGTGCCGACGTAGGCGATCGACAGGTCGTCGAGCGGCTTGGTCGTGGCGTCGTCGAGCGCGGCCAGGTCGGCGGCGTCGGCGGTCTCGAGGTCGACGCCGTTCTCCTCCGCCGCGGCGGTGGCGGCGGCGTACCCGGCCCGGTCGACGACGACCGAGCCGTCGCCGAGCATCGAGACCTTGACGCCGTACTCGAGCAGGTCGTTGGCGACGCGGTAGTCGGAGACACCGGCCAGGTCGAAGGTCGTGTACGACGACTCGACGGGCGCGGTGGGCGCGTCGAGCGAGGTCACCGGCTCGGTGGCCCCGATCGGGGCGTCGGTGGTCGAGCCGACCTTGTCGACGGTGGCGCCCCACAGCTTGCCGAGCGACCACGCCGAGACGTCGTACATCGAGGGGACCTTGGCCGAGATGTCCTCGCCGAGGTCGAGCAGCGCGTTGGCCAGGCCGCGCAGCGGCTGGTGCATGTCGACGACCCAGGAGCCGGCCGGGTAGGTCGTGCCGCCGATGGTCGCCGGGGCGGTCAGGCGCTGCACCTCGATGTCGTGCTTGAGCAGCTGCGCGACCAGGTCGCGGGCGTCGCTGGCCGAGCGCTGCCGGGAGCCGAGCGGCACGACGTACGCGCGGGGGAGGCTGATGGTGTCCTGGTTGTCCACGACGTCCCACAGCGACCGCCACTGCGTCGGGCCGGGCACGGCGCCGACGTCGGCGACGGTGAGCGCCTTCTTGGGCTCGCCGGCGGTGCCGCGGCGGAACGCCTCGATCTGGTTGCCGATCATCTCCTTGGCGTTGCCGGCGGTGTTCATGTAGCCGACGATGCTCTTCATCGTCTGCAGCGCGACGGCGGTGTTGGTGACCGCCCGCTCCGGCGTCTGGCGGGTGCCGTTGTTGGCGCCCCGGCCCAGCGGGAGCTCGACGGTCGCGGCGGCGGCGCCGTAGAACATCGCGTACTGCGCGGTGAAGATCGGCGGAAAGTCGTCCCAGCCGTCGGGGGTGTCGCGGTAGGGGATCTTGATGTTGCCGGTCTTGGTGGTCGTCGCCCGGCCGGTGGCGGTGTCGTAGTAGGTGTTGTCGGGGATGTCGGCCGCGACGACGTCCTTCTCGACCTTGAGGGCCAGCGCGTAGTTGTGCGGCATGATCAGGTCGTACTCGTAGTTGGAGCCGTGCGGCGGGCCGCAGGGCTCCATCTGCAGGACGCTGGTGTAGCCGTGGAAGTCGGCGGCGTAGATCGGCTGGATGGCCTGGGCCTGCCGGATGAACGACCGGGTCTCCGGGGTCGTGTTGGTGATCATGTCGCGGTTGGGGTCGAGGCCCAGCGCGGTGGCCCGGGTGGCGTTGGTGCGGCCGTCGGGGTTGAGCGACGGGGAGAAGTAGAGCCGGTTGTTGGCCAGGATGCTGCCGACCTCGGAGATCGGCGCGGTGGCGAGGTACTCGATGTACTGCATCGCCGCGTCGGTCCCCTCCCACTCGTTGCCGTGGATGTTGTTGCTGATCCACACGGGGGTCTTGTAGCCGTTGGCCAGGGCGGTGTCGGCCTTGGCGGCGTCGGGGTCGTTCTTGATGGCGTCCTTCCAGGCCGCCTGCTGCGCGGTCTCGGCCTCGTCCTCCGCCGCGGTCAGCGTGACCAGGTAGAGGTCGCGTCCCTCGGTCGACTGGCCGACGACCTGCACCGAGACGCGGTCGCTCTTCGCCATCAGCTCGGTCAGGCGCGGCGCCAGGTCGGCGTGGCTGATGAGCTTTGCGGTGTAGGCCGCGTCGTCGTTGTTGGCCCGGAAGAACCGCAGCTTGGGCTGGTAGGGGTAGGACGACGGCATCTGGATCGGGTCGCCGGCGACCGCGGTCTCGGCGGCCTGGCGGACCACCTCGGCCTTGCTGGGCGGGGCGACGCGGGTGGCGGTGCCGGCGCCTCGGCCCCCGGTGGTCGGGTCGGCGGCCGGCGCCGCCGGGGCGGGCGACGACGGCTCGGCGATGGCGCTGGGTCCGGCGGCCATGGTGGCGGCGACGGCCAGGCTGGTCACGCCGATGACGGCGCGGGGTGTCCTCACGGGGGCTCGATTCTGTGCGCGGGTTGCGAGAGGGGGCCGGGCGGAGCCCGGTGGCGCACACATTGCCTGACAATCACCACGGGCGACAGCAGTTCCCGCGGTGCTTTTACATGTCGTTCACACAGAAGTCCGGGCCCCGCGTCGTGGTAGGACGTCGCGATGACCGTCGTCGCGTTCGAGACGCACCCCGTCACTCCCGACCGGTTCGACGACTTCGCCGACGTGGTCAACCCCCGCCGCCGGGCCACCCACTGCTGGTGCCTGTCCCACCGCCTCACCGCGGGGGAGATCGAGGAGCTCGGGCAGGGCAGCCGCGAGCGCGCCGCTCGGGCGCTGGGCCACCGGCGCCACCCGCCCGGTGTCGTTGGGTACGCCGACGGGGTGCCGGTCGGCTGGTGCAGCCTGGGGCCACGGGCCGACAACAGCCGGCTCGTCCGGTCGACGGTGATCCGGCCCCTCGACGACGTGCCGGTGTGGAGCATCGTCTGCGTCGTGGTGCGCGGCGGGCACCGCCGCCGCGGGCACACCACGCCGCTCATCGAGGGTGCGGTCGCCTGGGCGGCCTCGCGGGGCGCGCCCGTCGTCGAGGCCTACCCGGTCGACGTGGGCGACGACGAGCGCATCGACACCACGATGGCCTTCGTCGGCACCCGGGCCATGTTCGCGCGGGCCGGGTTCGAGGTCGTCGGCACCACCGACGCCACCGGCAGCGGGCGGCCGAGGATCGTCATGCGCCGCGCGACTCAGGGCTGACGGGTGGTGCCGGGCGGGACCGGCGCCTCCGAGCGCGGCTGCAGCCGGCGCAGCGACTCCCACCACTGCGGCGCCGAGGCGGCGCCGAGCACGACCCGCACCGGCGCGACGTCGGCGGCCGGGTCGTCGGCCTCGAACAGGTAGACGCCGGGGTAGCCGACGACCTCGGCGGACGACCCGGCCCCGAACCTGACCACCACGTCGCCGATCCGGCCGCGGTCGACGGACCTGCCGTCGCCGTACACCGGAGCGCTGACGGCAAGGGGCTCGACGACGCGCCAGGTCGTGCCGACCGCGGCGACGGTGAACGAGCCGCCGCCGGTCAGGCCGTCGAGGGTCCAGGACGCGTCGATCCGGTAGGCGTCGGCGCGGGCGCGGCCGGGGGTGCCGTCGACGGGGCCCGCGACCGTCGCCCACGGGTCGGTGATCGCCACCTCCGCCGAGGCCAGCTGGCTGGCCACCTGGGCGCCCCCGAGCGAGGTGCCACCCCCGCCGGAGGTCAGGGCCTTCGCGGCCTCGGGGTCGCGGTCCGCGATGGCGTCGAGGTAGTCGCGCGCGACGGCGAGCGCAGCGGCGCGGTCGTCCTGCGCGCCGTCGTCCTCGGCACACGCGGAGAGCGGCAGCAGGGCGGCGAGGGCGGCGGCCGCGGCCACCAGGCGACGTGGGGTCGGGGTCACGGGCGGGCCTCCTCGAGCACGATGTCGGTCGGGTAGACGTTCCAGGACTGGTTGTCCACGACGGTGCGGGCGGTGCCGTCGAAGGGCACGTCCTGGACCCCGCGCGGCCCGGCCAGCCGGAGGACGCCCCCGGTGATGGTGATGCCGTCGGCCCCGACCTCGACGGAGGGGGCGCGGACCAGCCCTCGCCACCAGTCCTGGCTGGCGTAGGGCTGGATGCCGCGGTCCTCGGCGAGGTCCTCGGCCGGGCAGAGGTCGACGCCGGAGGCGCAGCCGCGGATCTCGTCGAACACCGACCGCCGCAGCCACGCCTGCGCCTTCGCCGTGGGGGCCAGCTGCGTCGTCGGCGGCTCGACGGGGTCACCGGCGGTGACCGTCACCTCGGCGTCGGGTCCGGCGAACCACGGGTCGAGCCGTCGCTGCACCGGGTACGTCGCCGGGTAGAGCGGCTGGACCTGCTCGTCGGTGCTGGGGCCGAGGTAGCCCGGCCGGCGCTCGATGCGGGTGCCGGCGACGTAGGCGTCGGTGGACGGGTCGATCGAGCCCGCGCTGCCCCAGTCGACGGACCCGACGAGCGGAGCGACCACGACCCAGTCGCCGACGCCGGTGCCGGACAGGTCGGAGGGGCGGGCGAGCACCACCGTGCCGGTGTGCTCCTCCTCGCCGAGCCGGTAGCGGACCTCGACGCCGGTGGGGTCGACGAGCCCGAGGTCGTAGGGCACCTCGGCGACGTCGTCGGCCGCCCGCGCGTCGCCGACCGAGACGACCTCGAGGTGCTCGGTGGCCTCCGGCAGCAGCCGGCTCGCCTCGCGCAGCGCCCCCGGCTCGCCGGTGACGGTCATCGCCCAGACCTCGGCGGCGGCGTCGGCGTCGCCCCGGGCCAGGAGGTCGGCGTAGCGACGGGCGGCGTCGACCGCCCGGTCGTCGCGCACCACCAGGGGGCGGACGAACCAGGCGACGGCCGCGAGCACCAGGACCGCGACGAGCGCGGTGGCGATCAGGGGGAGGCGGCGTCGGAGCACGACGGGGACGGTGCCCCCGGAGCCTCCGGCTCAACCGCAGCCCCCGTCGCCTGTCGGCGCAGGTCGTCCAGCCGCGGGAACCGGGGTACGCCGGCCAGCACCGCCCCGACCAGGCTGGCCGCCAGGCCGAGCGCGGCGACCCGCAGCGCCCACTCGGTGCCGGCCAGCCCGGCCACGACGCCGCCCAGCGCCGCACCGAGCGGGCTGCCGCCCCAGGCGATGAGCCGGGCGGTCGTGCCGACCCGCGACTGCAGGTGGTCGGGCGTGACGACCTGGCGGGTGACGATGCCGTTGACGACGAGGCTGGTGGCCGCGAAGTTGAGCACCACCAGCAGCGGCAGGGCCGCGGCCACCGACCCGGCGAACGACAGGCCGAGCACACAGGCCAGCGCGACGGCGTACCCGGTGGTGGTGATGAGCCCGACGCCCAGCCGCTGCTGCAGCCGCGGCAGCGACAGGCTGGCGGCGAAGGTGCCGAGCGCGCCCGCGGCGAACAACCAGCCCAGGGCGGGGGAGTCGGAGGCCAGTCCGAGCTGCTCGACGCCGACGACGACCAGCAGGCCGGCCACCGCGCCGCCGGCCAGGCTGTTGCCGGCGCCGAGGACGGTCAGCCAGCGCACCACCGGGACCGACCAGAGGTAGCGCAGTCCCTCCCCGACCTCGGCGCGCAGCCGGCGATCGGCCCCCGGGGCGGCGGTGGTCTCGCTGCCCGGCCAGCGCAACCGGGCCAGGACCGCGGCCGAGGCCAGGTAGGCCAGGCCGTCGAGGCCGAGCACGAGGGCGGGCGAGGTGACCGTGACCAGCACGCCGCTGACCAGCGGCCCGACCAGCCCGATCGCGGTGCCGACGGTGACCAGCACCGAGGTCGCCGAGGCCACCCGCTCGCGGCCGACCATCTGCGGCACGACCCCGAAGGTCGCGGCGTCGGCGAAGACGAACGCCGTCGAGACCGTCGTGGCCACCACCGCCAGCTGGGCGAAGGTCAGCGCGCCGAGCGCGTCCGCGAGCGGCACCGTCAGCAGGGCGAGACCGCTCACCGCGGCCGAGGTGACCATCACGCGTCGCCGGTGCCAACGGTCGACCAGCGCGCCCGCGGGCAGTCCCACCACGACGTACGGCGCGGTCTCGAGCGCCGCGACGGCCGCGGTCAGGGCGGCGCTGCCGGTGAGCCGGTAGACCAGCACGGGCAGGGCGACGAGGGTGAGCGCGTTGCCCGCCATCGCGACCGTGCGGGCGGCCAGGAAGCGGCGGTAGGTCGGGTCGGCGAGCGCCGAGTCGGGGCCCTGGTCCTTCACAGGCTGGGCGGGGGCAGCAGGAGGAGGGACTCCGGGGTCGGCGGCCGCCCGCCGACCTCGGTCCAGCGGGGCAGGCCGTAGTAGGGGAACGCCGCCGGGGCGTTGGGCACCAGCCCGGTCGCGCAGACCCGGGCGACCCGTAGCGGGGTGAGGGCCACGTCGGGCGTCGTGAGGTCGCAGACCACGACCTCGTGGCCGGCCGCGGCCAGCGCGGCGTGCAGCCCGGCCTCGGTGCCGACCGGGAGCGCGTCGAGGGCGACGGTGGTCGCCGGCGCGGTGAACCGCGGCAGCAGGCGTCGCTGCACCTCGGGGTCGAGCCACACCTGGGCCTGCGCGCCGAGGTCGCGCACCCGCTCCTGCCGAGGGCCGGCCACGGCGAGGTAGTCGCGGTCGGGCCGGTGCGGCAGGTAGAGCCCCTCGGACAGCACCCCCTCGGCGATCGCGCCGAAGACCCACCCGTCGGGCTCGAGCAGGCCCTGGGTGAACACCCAGCTGTGCACGGCCTCCAGCACGGCCTTGCGCGCGGTCTCGGCCGGGTCGAGCTTGGCCGAGAACCCGCCCGCGACGATCCCGGTCCGGCGGTCGTGCACGACGGCGGCGACCACCGGGACGGCGTACCAGGAGGGGAGGGCCAGGAGGTGCACCTCGAGCCGAGCCCGGCCCTCGTCGTCGAGGAGGTCGTCGAGCAGGCCGGGCACGGAGCCGGCGTCGAGGCCGGGGGCGTCGAGGCCGAGGTGCCACCACAGCGACAGCGCGTCGCGCTCGACCAGCTCGAGCAGGCCGCGGCGGGCGGCGTCGGCGAGGCCCTGGCCGGTGGCGATGCCGGCGTAGTTGACGTGGTGCAGCCAGGGGTCGGTGCGCCGCGCGCCGGTGCGCCAGTTGAGGTGGGCCCACGAGGCGGGCACGAGCACGGCCTCGCCATGGGGGGCCGAGCGGCCCTCGGTCCAGGCGATCTCGACGTCGTCGGTGAACCGGGCGAAGGGGAAGCCCGGCTGGTCGTGCTGCCAGTCGGCGAAGAACCGCAGGTCGTCGGGCCCGAGCACCCGGCGCCCCTCGGCGGCGAGCTCGCGGGCGGTGGCGCGGCGCAGGCCGCCGGGCACGTGGTTGCCGCAGTAGCGCTCGACGGCCTCGCCGATCGCGGCGATCCGGGCGCCGGGGAGGTCGCCGAACGTGGTGCCGAGCGAGACCCGGTCGCTGGGCCAGTTGCCGTGCACGCGGGAGTCGGCGACCTCGGCGGTCAGCCCGACGTACGACGCGGGCAGGCCGGGCACCCGGTCGACCGGGTGCAGGCCGAGCACGACGCCGAGCTCGGGGTCGACGAGGTGGTCGACGGGCAGCGTGGCCACGGTCATGCGATCTCCAGGCGGTGCTCGGGGACCCGGCGGGCCGGGTGGCCGGCGCGGGCACAGCGGGGGAAGTCGTCGGTGGCCAGGTGCACGTCGAACGGTCCGGGGTCGAGCACCGGACCGAGCTCGACCCGCCCGCCGCGGGCCGCGCCGTGGGCGACCTCGACGCCGTCGGCGCGGCGGCGCAGAGAGGCGCACCACTGGTCGGTCGGACGGGCGCCGTCGACGTGGACGACGGCGAGCGGCGGACGGGTGCCGTCGTCGGGCGGGGTGCCGGCGAGCACGGCGTCGAGCCAGGCCAGCACCCGGCCGGCCCGACGGGCGCCGGTGAGCCCGTGGTCCCAGGGGCCGAGGGCGAGGCGGGCCGGACCGCCCCAGGCCGACCACAGGTCGACGGTGTCGTGGCCGAAGTGGTCGGCCGCGCCGCCGATCGCGAGGAGCGGGGTGCGGAGCGCGCCGACCTCCGCGGCGCGGTCGGCGTCGCGGCGGCGGGCGGTGACCACGTCGGCCCAGGGGCGGCGGACGTCGTGGGCCAGCCACCACCCCAACCGGGAGGCCAGCTGCAGCACGCCGCCGCGGGTGCGGGCGGTCTCGCCGAGCCCGAGGGCCGGGACCATGACGACGACCCCCTCGGGTGCGTCGGGTCCCGGGCCGACGGCGGTCGCGGTCGCGAGGGCCGCGTGGGCGCCGTACGACGTGCCGAGGAGGACGACCGGGGCGTCGACCCGGTCGCGCACCCAGCGCAGCAGGGTCGGGCCGTCGTCGGTCGCGGCCTCGGCGTACGGGTGGAAGGCGCCGGGTGACCCGTGCCGCCCGCGCACGTCCTGCACGACCAGCCCGACGCCGTGGTCCGCCCAGCCGGCGGCCTCGGCGACGCGGGCGGCGGCGCCGTACGGCGTGCGCTCGACGAGCACGGCGCGCGGCTGCTCGGGGAGCCAGGCGCGGGTGGCCAGGCCGCCGACCGTGGCGGCACCGCGGGACGTCACGCCGGCGCGGGCGGCACCGGCAGCACCGGGTGGCGCGTGACGGTGAGGCCCAGCAGGTCGACGGCCACAGCGTCGTACGGCGCCCGGTCGGGTCGCAGCAGCTCGGCGGCGACCACGGCCGCGGCGAGGTGGAGGCCGGCGGGGGAGACGGGTCCGGCGAGGCGCCGCCCGCCCGGGACGGGGCGGAGCGCCGGGTCGTGGTCGCGGTGGCGGGTGGCCGCGGCCCGCCGGGCGGCGACGTCGTGGGCCGAGACCGCGGGTGGGGCGAGCAGGACGAGGTCGCCGGTGCGCCAGCAGGCGTCGGAGCCCGGGTCGGTCGGGAGGTCGCCGGGCGCGGGGTCGTCGGCGGCGACGAGCAGGGGGCCGTCGTCGTCATCCCCGGCGTCGATTCCGGCCCGGGCCAGTGCGCCGCGCGCCGCTGCGGCCAGCGGCCCGGTGCCGACGACGGTGCGGCGCGGGGGCGGGGGGTCGACGAGGCCCTCGGTGGTGAGGGCGTCGAGGGCGCGGCGGGCCCGGTCGGAGTCGGGGTTGCCGCCGTCGGCGAGGGCGTCGAGGAGGGCCTCGGCGTCGAGGTCGTCGAGGTGCACGCGGTGGTGGTTGCGGCCGACGCGCAGCACGTGGCCGTCGGCGACGGTCCAGAGGCCGACGTCGGTGCGGAGCCGGGGGGTGGTGGTGGGGCTGGTCGGGCTGGTCACGGTCACGGGTCCTCCTCGAGCGGACACGGGGGAGCAGGGGACGCGGGCGGCCCCCCGCACGATCGGAGGCGTGCGGGGGGCCGGTCCCGGGGTGGCCTCAGCCGGCCTGCGGACCCTCGACCTCGTCGAAGGGGTTCTCGACGAGCGCGTTGGAGTGACCCGCGCTGTGGGTCGAGAGCTGGACGCGCGGGGCGAGGGGGCTGAAGAGGTCGTTCACGGCTTCTCCTTGGGGTGCGATGGATGGTTCACGGCCCGAGCCGGACCGCGCTCCGGACAGTAACGTTGTTGAGAATCATTCTCAAGACTCGCCGAGAGCCTGCTCGACCTGGTCCAGCACCAGGCCGAGCGAGATCGTGCCGCGACCGGTGGCCCACACCGGCGCTTCGACCTCGACGACGCGGTCCTCCCGGGCGGCGGTGAGCTGGGCCCAGGTCGGGTCGGTGGCGAGCCGCTGCGACAGCGGCTCCTGGTCGTCGGAGGCCGAGAAGGCCTGGGCGAACACGACGTCGGGGTCGACCTCGGCGACCTGCTCGACCGAGACCGGGGCGAACGGGTCGGCGGCCGCGGGCCACGGGTAGTCGCTGACCTCCGCCAGCAGGGAGCCGACCGGCGTCTCGACGGAGTCGACGCCCAGGCTGCCGGGCTCACCGAACATCGACAGCGTGGTCAGCGCGCTCCTCTCCGCGGCCGCCGCCTCGACCCGCTCGGTGAACGCGTCCGCCTGCTCGTCAGCCCGCTCGCGCGTGCCGGTCAGGTCGCCGACGGTGCGCAGGAACGCGACCGAGTCCTCCCACGACCGGGGGTCGACGAGGAAGAGCGGCGCCGACCGCTCCACGGCCTCCCGGAGCCCGTCCTGGGCGCCGGCCAGGCCGACGACCAGGTCGGGCGTCGAGAGCGCGACGTCCTCGACGTTCTCCTCGCCGAACCCGCCGGTGACCTCCCGCATGTCGGCGTCCGGCCCGGCGTACCGCTCGTCGAGCGCGAGCGGCTCGCGGTAGGCGACGGGGGTGAGCCCGACCTCGGTCAGGGCGTCGACGCAGATCATGGTCAGGCAGGCGATCCGGGCGGCCGGCTGGTCGAGCGAGACCTCGGTGCCGGTGTCGTCGGTGGCGCTGACGGGCCCGGCGCCGGGTGCGGACGAGGGTGCGGGGCCGGACCCCTCCGAGGGCGATCCGCACGCCGCGAGGCCGGCGGGGAGGAGGAGGGCGGCCAGGGCCAGGGCGGGGGTGTGTTTGCGCACGAGGTTCTCCTTGGTGGACGATCAGCGCCGAAATGATAGTCATTCTCAAGACGACCGTGCCGCTGGGTCTCGTGGTCGGTCTCCTCGCCGGCCTGTGCCTGGGCCGACCGGTGCTCGACCCGGTGGCCGCGGTGCGGGCGCTGCTCGACCCGGCCGACCCCGCGCACGTCCTGCTCGTCGAGGGCCGGCTGCCCCGCGCCGTGCTGGCCGTCGGGGCCGGCGGTGCGCTCGGGGTCGCGGGCCTCCTGCTGCAGGACGTGCTGCGCAACCCGATCGCCGGCCCCGAGCTGCTCGGCGTCTCCTCCGGCGCCGCCGTCGTCACCGCGGCGGTCGTGGTGCTCGGCCTTGCCGTGCCCGTCGTCCTCCTGCCGTACGCCGCCCTGGCCGGCGCGCTCGTCGCCGGCGCGCTCGTGGTGCTCACCATGGGCCGCACCCGCTCGCCCGACCACGTCGCCCTCATCGGGGCCGCGGTGTCCGCGGCCTGCGGCGGCCTGGTGGTCGCCGTCGTCGGCCTCGGCACGCAGGGCAACGTCGTGGTGCTCTTCCGCTACCTGCTCGGCAGCCTGGCCGCCCGGGGCTGGACCCACGTCGAGGCCGTCGCGCCCTGGCTGCTCGTCGGCCTGGTCGCGGCCGCCCTGCTGGCCCGCCGGGTCGAGACCCTCACGCTCGGCGACGAGGTGGCGGCCGGCCTCGGGGTCGCGGTGACCCGCACCCGCGTCCTCGCGGTCGTCGTGGCCGCTGTCCTCGCCGCCGCGGTCGCGTCGGTCTGCGGGCCGGTCGCCTTCGTCGCGCTCCTCGCGCCCCACCTGGCGCGGCGCCTGGCGCGCACCGTCGCCACCCGCCGGGTGCTGGTCGCCGTCGTCCCGGTGGGCGCGGCCCTGCTGCTGTGCGCTGACCAGGTGGCCCGGCTGGTCATCTACCCGGTCGAGGTGCCTGTCGGTGTGGCCACCACGCTCGTGGGCGTGCCCGCGCTCGTGCTCGCGCTGCGGAGCCGGGCGTGAGGGCCGCGTTGCGGCGCCCCGCCGGCCTGTCGGCCCTCGGCGCGGTCGCCCTGCTGGCAGGGGCCGTGATCGTGCTGGCCCACCTGCTGACCGGCCGCAGCAGCATCCCGTCCGCGGAGGTCGTGGCCGCGCTGCTGGGCCGGGCGAGCGAGCCGGCGTACACCGTCGTGGTGCTCGACCACCGCCTGCCACGCGTGCTGGTCGGGCTGGCCGCGGGTGCGCTGCTCGCCGTGGCCGGGGTGCTCGTGCAGGCCGTGGTGCGCAACCCGCTCGCCGAGCCGTCGACGACCGGCGTCGGCGCGGGCGCGGCGCTGGCCGTCGTCGCCACCCTGGTCCTGGCGCCCGACCTCGGCCAGGGCGGGGCGTACGTCGCCAGCCTGGTCGGTGCGCTCGCGACGGGCGCGGTGCTGTGGGCGGTGGGGCGGCGCTCGTTCGCCGTGACCGGGGTGCTGCTGGGGGCGGTGCTGGCCGCGGTGACCTCGCTGCTGCTCGTGGTCGACTCCGCGCCGCTCGGCACGGTGCTGCGCTGGCTGGTCGGCTCGCTCAACGCCCGCACGCCGACCGACTGGGCGCTGCTGTGGCCGTGGCTGGCCCTGCTCCCGGTGGCCTGGGCGCTGGCCTCGCGGCTCAACGCCTGGTCGCTCGGCGAGGCGGCCGCGGTCGGCCTCGGCCTCCGCCCCGGACCGCTGCTCGCCGTCGTGCTGCTGGTGGCCGTGGCCTGCGCGGCGGCCGCGGTGGCCGCCGCCGGGGCGGTGGCCTTCGTCGGGCTCGTCGCCCCGCACATCGGCCGGCTGCTCGTGGGCGCCGACCACCGCGTGCTGGTGCCGGTCGCGGCCGCGCTGGGCGCGCTGCTGCTCAGCCTGGCCGACCTCGTCGCCTTCTCGGTCTCGGTGCAGGTGCCGGGGCTGGCCACCGACGTCTCCGGCGTGCCCGTCGGCGCGGTGACCGCGCTCATCGGCGCCCCCGTCCTCGTCAGCCTCGTCCGCAGGGAGCAGCGCGCATGACCCCGCCCACCACGACCGTCCTCGCCGGCGACGGCCTCGCTGCCGGCCACGGCCGCACCACCGTCGTGCCCGCCCTCGACCTCGCGGTCGAGGCCGGTACCGTCACCGCCCTCGTCGGACCCAACGGGTCGGGCAAGTCGACCCTGCTCATGACGCTCGCCCGGGTGCTCCCGCCCCGCGGCGGACGGGTGCTGCTCGACGGCGAGCCCATCACCGCCCGCAGCTCGGTCGAGGTGGCCCGGCGGCTCGGGGTGCTGCCCCAGACCGCGGTCGTGCCCGCCGGGGCCACGGTGCGCGAGGTGGTCGAGCAGGGCCGCTACCCCCAGCTCGGCCCCTGGGCGATGATGCGCCGCCGCGACGACTCCGTCATGGAGCGCGCGCTGCGGCTCACCGGCCTGCTCGACCTCGCCGACCGCCGCCTCGACTCGCTCTCGGGCGGCGAGCGGCAGCGGGCCTGGATCGCGATGACGCTCGCCCAGCAGACCGGCATCCTGCTGCTCGACGAGCCCACCACCTACCTCGACGTGCGCCACCAGATCGACCTCATGCGGCTGGTGCGCGGCCTGTGCGACGAGCACGGCATCACCGTGGTGATGGTGCTGCACGACCTCAACCAGGCCGCCCGGTACGCCGACCGGCTGGTCGCCCTGCGCGACGGCACCGTGCGCGCCGACGGGCCGCCCACGGCCGTGCTGACGCCCCCGGTGCTGCGCGAGGTGTTCGACGTCGACGCGGTCGTCGTGCCCGACCCGGTGACCGGGCGGCCGTGGTTCGTGGCCCGGTGAGCCTGGCCCACGAGGTGCACCGGGCGCTGGCCGCGACGGCGGTCCCCCGCACGCCCGACCCGGCTCTGCTCCCGCCGCTCGCTGCTCCCGGGTCGACCCGGCCGCTGGCCGACCCGGCCCCGGTGCCGGGCGCGCTCGGCACCGCGCTGGCCGACCGGCGCTCGCGCTACCGGTTCGGCCCCGCGCCCGACCCGGCCGCCGTCGCCGCCCTCCTGCGCGCCGGCGTCGGCACCGCTCCCCGCGCCGGCGGGCTGCCCTCGGTGCGGGCCTACCTGGTCACCGCCGACGGCGTCGACCGGGCCGACCTCCGGCTCCCGCTGCCGGGGCTGGTCGCCGTGCGGCGGGGCCCCACGGCGGCATACGTCGCGGGGGCGGTGGACCAGCCGGCGTTCGCGCCGCGGGTGCCGCTGTGGCTCGCGCTGGTCGCCGACCTCGCGCCGAGCGCCGGACGCTACCCGCCCCGGCACTACCGCACCGTCCACCTCGACGCCGGCGCCGCGCTGCAGAACGTGCTCCTCGTCGCCACCGCCCTCGGTCTGGTCACCTGCCCCGTCGCGGGGTACGACGACGCCGCCTGGGCCCGGCTGCTCGACCTCGACGACCGTGACGGCGAGGCCTTTGTCGCGGTGCTGGTCGCGCTGTCCGAGGCGCCGGCCGGGAGCCGCTCCGCCCGCCGGCCGGTGGGTACCGGTCGTGCGTGTTGACTCGGGGAGTGCCCACCGACCGCCGCCGCGCCCGCTTCCGCGGCCAGATCGCCGGCGTCGGCACCACCGAGGGCACCCGCGTCGTCGTCGGCCGCTGGCTCGACAGCCCGCTCGGCACCTTCGCCGACGCCATGGTCGAGCGGCCCGACGGCCACCGGCTGCTGCTGGCGCCGTCGCCCGACGTGGCGCGGTTCGTCGCCGCGACGTACGACTTCGACGAGATCCGGGTCGAGCCGTTCGCGGTGTCGGTCGAGGGTGGGCGGTGGCGGGTGCGGGGCGCCTCGCTCGAGCTCGACCTGACCGTCGGCCGCACCACCCTGCTCGGGGGGCTGCTGCGCCTCGTGCCGCGCCGGGTCGCCGAGGCCCCGTGGTGGTGCGCGCTGACCGACGTCGTGGCCCGGGTCGTGCTCGACGGCGTGCGCACGCGCGGCGACACCGGCGACCGAACGGAGTGGTACGGCGCCACCGGCAACCGCGCCGTCACCGCCGCGACCGGCCGCTGGGAGGGCGCCGACCTCGGCGAATTGCGTCCCGTCTCGCCCCCGCCCCGGTTCGGCTTCTCCTCCACCCCCGAGCGGCCCTCGGTCACCGACGTCGTCACCACGGTCGAGCTCGACGCCGGCGTCCCGCTGGTGGGTCCGGCCGGCTGACCGGTCAGCCAGCCCGGCGCCTCTCGCCGAGGGCCGGGTAGTCGAGGTAGCCCCGCTCGCCGCCGGTGTAGTAGGTCGCCGGGTCGGCCGCAGCCAGCGGCAGGTCGTGGCGCAGCCGCTCGACCAGGTCGGGGTTGGCGATGAACGCCCGGCCCAGGCTGACCAGGTCGGCCCCGAGGCGGCGCCACCGGATCGCGTCGTCGCGGCCCGCGGGCACCGGCGAGGCGGGGTGGACCGGGTTGACCACCAGCACCCCCTCCCAGGCGCGGCGCAGCGCGAGCAGGTCGTCGTCGGGCAACGTCGCCTCGAGGTGCACGTAGGCCAGGTCGAGGCGCGACAGCTCGGCCAGCAGGGCCAGGTGGGTCTCGAGCGGCGCCGTCTCGTGGGCGCCCCAGATGCCGGAGCCGGGGGAGAGCCGGATGCCGACCCGGTCGGCGCCGACCGCGTCGGCCGTGGCCCCGACGGCCTCGACGGCGAACCGGATCCGGCCGGTCGTCGACCCGCCGTACCGGTCGGTGCGCAGGTTGGCGTCGTCGGAGAGGAACTGCGCGACCAGGTAGCCGTTGGCCCCGTGCAGCTCGACCCCGTCGAACCCGGCCCGCACGCCGCGCACCGCGGCCTCGGCGTACGACGCCGCCTGCTCGGCCACCTCGCTGGTGGCCAGGGCGCGCGGCACGGGGAAGTCCTGCGGCCCGCGCGGCGTGAAGGTCTGCCCGGTCGCGGGCACCGCCGACGGGGCGACGGGCTGGTGGCCGGTGGTGAAGGGGTGCGAGACCCGGCCGCCGTGCATGAGCTGGGCCACGACGTGGCCCCCGGCGTCGTGGACGGCCCCGGTGACCTGTCGCCATGACGCCTCCTGCTCGTCGGTGTGCAGGCCCGGCGTGCCGGGGTTGGACTGCCCGACCAGGCTCGGCTGGACGCCGTCGCTGACGATGAGGCCGGCAGAGGCCCGCTGGGCGAAGTAGGTCGCCATCAAGGGCGTGGCCAGCCCGTCGGCGGTGGCGCGCACGCGGCTCATCGGCGCCATGACGACGCGGTTGGGCAGGCGGAGCCGGCCGACGGTGACGGGCTCCAGCAGGGCGTCGGCGCCGGTGGGGGCGGCGGCGGGGGCGGACGGGGACGGGTGGTCGTCGTTGCTCATGGGTCTACGCTCACCCCTGACACTGACGTCAGGGGCAAGTCCTGGCGGACGAGGAGAGGCGGACCACCCGTGCGGATCGGCGACCTGGCCCGGCAGACCGGGGCGAGCGAGCGCTCGCTGCGCTACTACGAGGAGCAGGGCCTGCTCCACAGCGACCGCTCTCCCGCCGGGCAGCGGCTCTACGACGACGCCGCCGTCGACCGGGTCGCCTGGATCCAGCGCCTGTACGCCGCCGGCCTGAGCAGCCGCGTCCTGGTCGACCTGCTCCCGTGCGTCGAGACGCCGAGCGAGGCCACGACCCGGTCCACCCTCGACCGGTTGCGCGAGGAGCACGCGCGCCTGGGCGAGCACGTCGACGAGCTCGTCCGCACCCGGGAGACCCTCGCCGAGGTCATCGCCTGCAGCGAGCGCCACCTGGCCGCCCCGGCCGCCGGCTGAGCCCGGTCAGGCCCGGTCAGCCCCGGGGGTCGGGGGTCTGCGTGGACTCGAGGCGGGTGCCCTCGGGGTCGTCGACGCGCTCGTCCGACTCGGCCAGGACCGCCTCGGCCTGCGCCTCGGGGTCGTCGCTGCCGACGGCCCGCTCCTCGTCGAGCAGCTCGGCCCGCGACTCGATCCGGTCGTGCTCGGCCTGGCGCTCCTGGTCCGACTCGCTCATCCCGCCACGCTAGCCGGGTCCCGCGGGCCGGTTGACGCCCGCAGGGGCGGGTAGATTCCGCGCCGTGGTGCGACCGGGGACGACCAGGGCGGCGGCGCTCGTCGGCGCGGCCCTGCTGGGTCTCCCGTCGTGGGCCGTCGCGGCGGTGGCGGCCTCGACCGGCCCGACCGCGACGCCGGTCGACCTCGGGGGCACGCCCCGGGCCGGCAGCAGCGACCCCGGCACCCCGACGGAGGTCACCGCCGGTCTCTGGTCGGACTCCCTCGAGGGACCGGGCGGCGACCCGAGCAACGCACGCTGGTTCTCCTACCGCCGGACGATGGCCGGCAGCGCCGTCCTCGTCGCGGTCACCGCGACCTCGCCGGAGTCCTCGGACTCGATCGGCGTGGCCGTGCGCGCCGGGACCACCGAGTGCGGCAGCGACACCTCGACCGCCGGCTACCCGGTCGCGTTCTCCGCCTTCGGGGCCTCGGTCGTCGCCCCCGACGGCACGTTCGGGGAGCGCGACGACCCCTGCCTCACGGCCGAGACGCTCGCGATCCGGGTCGACCGCGCCGCCTCGTCGGCGCAGGGCGAGGTGCCGTTCGCGCTCCGCGTCGTCGAGGAGGCGCCCGTGCGCAGCGCCGAGCCCGACCTGCCCACGCCCCCGACCGAGACCATCGCCCCCACGCCCGACGTGGGTGACGGCGAGGAGGTCGCCGGCGCGGGGTCCTTCGACGGCGCCCCCGACCTCGCCCCCGGTTCGTACGCCGACGCGCTGCCCGAGGGCACCGAGCGGCTCTACCGGGTGCGCCTCGACTGGGGCCAGTCCCTCGCGGTCCGCGCCGAGCTGCCGGCGGCCGACGAGGCCACCGTCGAGTCGTTCGGGGGCGCCGGCCCGACGGTGAGCCTCACCCTCTTCGACCCGTTGCGCAACAGCTTCGACGGCGGTGCCGAGGGCGAGGAGGCCCAGGTCACCTGGGGCGCCGACGCCATCTCGCTGTACGACGGCACCGTCCCGGTCGCCTACCTCGCCCGCTTCGAGGGCAGCCCGGTCACCGTCCCCGGTGACTACTGGTTCTCGCTCGCCGTCGCCGCCGCGCCCGAAGACCGCGACGCGCTGGAGGTACCGGTCGAGATCGGGGTCGAGGTGGAGGGCGACCCCGAGGGCGCGCCGTCGTTCGCGACGACGGTCCAGGCGCCCGACAGCGGCCCGGGCCCCGACGACTACGACCCGGCGACGCCCTACCTCCTCGGCGACGGCCAGTGGTCGGCCGAGGTGGCCGGCGTGCCGCGCGGCCCGGGCGAGGGCGGCGCCGGCTCCTCGGCACGCCGCGCCGCCGGTGGGGCGCTCGCGCTGGTCAGCCTGCTCTGCCTCGGCGCCGGTGGGGTGCTGCTGCGTCGGCGGGTCAGCCCAGCAGCAGCCAGGTAGCCACGACCAGCCCGACCAGCCCGAGCACCACCAGGGCGACACCCGGCAGGGCCGAGGGCCGCGCGGCCGTCGGCGGGGCCGCCGGGTCGGCCGCCAGGACCTGGGTGCCCCGGGTGCCGCGGCCCGGCGGGGGCGGCGGAGTCGGCGGAGGCGGCGGGAAGCCGGGCGCCGGTCCGCGCGGGGAGTCGGGCAGCGTCTCCTGCGGGAACCGGTCGGGCACGACCACCGGCGCGTCGCCCGGCTGCGGCTCCGCCGCCGCGACCAGGCCGGCGAGGAGGCCGCGCGCCTCGGTCGCCGTCTGCGGGCGCTCGGCCGGGTCGGGCCGGGTCAGCAGCGAGACCAGCCCGAGCAGCCGGTCGCCCGGTGCCCCAGCAGGGCCGGTGACGGCCGCGCTCGGGTCGTCCTCGTCGGCCGGCCGCCGGCCCAGCAGCATCTCGTGGACGACCCGGCCCACGGCGTACACGTCGAGCGTGGGGTGCGGGTCGGCGCCGTGCCACTGCTCGGGCGGCATGTACGTCGGCGTGCCGATGGCCTGCACGCCGCGGGTCATCCGGGGCTCGTCGACGGGGGCGGCGATGCCGAAGTCGGTCAGTCGGAGGTGGGGGCGGCCGTGGCCGGTGGGCTCGAGCAGCAGGTTGCCGGGCTTGACGTCGCGGTGGACGATGCCGGCCGCGTGCACCGCTTCGAGCGCGTCGAGCAGCTGGTCGGTGACGACCGCGACCCACCACCACGGCAGCGGCCCGTGCTCGCGGACGAGGTCGGCGACCGACCCGCCGCCCACGAGCGGCATCGTGAACAGCACCCGGTCGTCCATGCCGGCCCACGACTGGGGCGTCACGACGTGCGGGTGGTCGATGCGCATCGACTGCTCGCGCACGAAGCGCAGCAGCGACCCGGCGTCGGACTGCCGCAGGATCTTGGCCGCCTTGAGCTGCCCGTCCTGCCGGTCGAGCACCCGCCAGATGGCCCCCATGCCGCCGGTGGCGACCGGGTCCACCAGCTCGTAGCGGCCCGCGAACACCTCTCCCATGCGTGGAGAGGCTAGTCGTCTCGAGACAGGCCACCGTGGGTCGGGCCGACGTCCCCGACGGTGCTCAGGTGAGCGTGACCGCCCGGTGCACCCAGGTCGAGGTGACGACCATGCCGACCTTCTCGTAGAGCCCGAGGGCGCCGGTGCGGCTGTCGGTGGACAGGCCGCAGGTCTCGACGCCGTGCTCGCGGGCGACCCGGAAGGTGTCGACCATCAGGGCCTGGGCGAGGCCGCGTCCGCGCTGGTCGGCCCGGGTGGCGAGCCGGGCGATGTAGGCCTCCCGCTCGCCGGCGTGCTCGCCCTCGCCCTCGAAGACCTGGAGCACCGCGGCCCCGACGACCGTGCCGTCGCCGTCGAGGACGACGCGCACGTGCCAGGGCTCGTGCCCCGGCCGACCCGTGGTGCGGGCGGTGAAGTCGTCCCAGGTCTCCCGCTCACGCTCCGACCACTCCAGGAAGGCGTCCTCCATCACGTCGTGGGCGGCGGGGAGCTCGTCGGGCTCGGCCGCGCGGACGGCGTACCCGTCGGGGAGCGGGCGGTCGGGGACCGTCGCGCCCTCCGGCAGCTTGAGCACCCAGCTCGTCCAGCGCACGTGGTAGCCGAGCTCGGTCAGCAACCGGTCGCCCGCCGAGCCCTGCGGCACCGGGCCGCCCACGATCCGCGCGCCGCGGGAGCGGGCCAGGTCGCGCGCCCAGGCGGACAGCCAGGTGCCGAGGCCGCGGCCTCGGTGGTCGGGGTGGACGGCGACCTCGGCGCGCTCGGGGGCGTTGAGCTCGGCGCAGGCGACCAGCCGGTCGCCCTCGAGGACGCCGACCGTGCTGGTGGCCACGTCGAAGCTGGGCCGCTGCCAGTCGCTGACGACGTCGGCCTCCTCGATCTCGGGCCGGCCGACGTCGTGGGTCTCCTGGGCGGCGTGGACCTCGTAGACGGCGCGGGTGTCGGCGAGGGTGAGCGGCCGGGCAGTGCAGCCGGGCGGCAGCGGGAGGTCGGTCACGAGCAGGTATCGAAGCCGACGCCGGTGCCGCCCGGCCAGGGGTTTTGCCGGGGGGACCGGCCGGTCAGGCGGTCTTGATGGCGGAGACGTCGAGCTCGAGGGTGACCTTTTCCGAGACGAGCACGCCGCCGGTCTCGAGCGCGGCGTTGAAGGTCAGGCCCCAGTCGCTGCGCTTGACGACGACCGAGCCCTCGAAGCCGACGCGGGTGTTGCCGAACGGGTCCTGGGACGAGCCGACCTCCTCGAAGTCGATCGTGACCGGGTTGGTGGTGCCCTTGATGGTCAGGTCACCGGTGATCGTCCAGGTGCTGCCGTCGCGGGAGACCTCGGTGGAGCGGAAGGTGATCTGCGGGTGGTCGCCCGAGCCGAAGAAGTCGTTGCTCTGCAGGTGGCCGTCACGGTCGGCGTTGCCCGTGGAGACGCTCGCGGCCTCGATGGTCAGGTCGACCCGGGAGTTCGCCGGGGTGGCGGTGTCGACGTGCGCGGTGCCGGCGAGCTCGTGGAACTGGCCGCGGACCTTGGTGACCATCGCGTGCCGGGCGACGAAGCCGACGCGGCTGTGCGAGGGGTCGATGGTGTAGTCGCCGGTGATGTCGGTCAGGACGGTGGTGGCGGGGTCGAAGGACATGGTGGGCTCCTCGGGAGACGGGATGGTTGAAGAATCAACATCATGAACGGACCGCGGTCCGTTTCTGTTCCCGGGGTGGCGAGGAAGTCCCGAAGTGGTCTGGTCCACGCACGACGACGCCCCGCCGACGGTGTCGGCGGGGCGTCGCTCGGGACTGCTGGGTGGTGGGGCCGTCAGGCGGCCTGGCTCACGCGGGAGACGAGGGCCGGCTCGAACCAGACCGCCTCCATGCGCGTGCGTCCGGCCTCGTCGGTCACCGGGACCCAGCGCATCTCGAGCTGGGGGCGACGGTCGTCGGTCATGGGACACCTCCTGTTCACCTTCTGTTCACCAAAGGTAGCCGATCCCCACCGCGAACGCCAGTGGACGTCAGGATCACCCGTGCTCCCCCACCTGAGGGGGTGATCAGCGGCGCGTCGACCGTGCTGCGCCCCACCCCTTGGTAGGTGGGGCGCGTGTGGTCGAGCCGCAGGGAGCCGCGCACTCCGCACCAGGACCGCGGACCGCGACTCCTGCCCGATTTCGGGCAGAAAGTGGACGTTGGACCCCGGGGAGGTCAGGGTGGGGCCGTGACCGCCGATCCCCGCCTCGTCGCCCACGTGGCGTCGACCACCGGCCTCACCCCGGCCGAGGCGGCCCGGGTCGTCGACGACGTCGTCGCGTTCCTCGCCGAGCCGGTCGGGGCCTACGTGCGTCGGCGCCACGGCGAGCTCAAGACCTACGGCGCCCGCAACGCCGAGATCTTCGCCCGGCTGGCCGTCGAGCTCGAGGGCCGCGTCGTCGCGGCCCCCCGGCTCAGCGAGCGCCAGCTGCGTCGCCTCGTCTACGGCTGAGCCCACCCCGGCCCACCCCGGCCCGCCCCGGCCCACCTCGGCCCATCCCGCCCCCGTCACCCAGGACAGAAGGAGCACCGCCATGTGCGGCATCGTCGGCTACATCGGCACCCAGCAGGCCGGACCGCTGCTGCTGGAGGGCCTCGCCCGCCTCGAGCACCGCGGCTACGACTCCGCGGGAGCGGCGGTCCTCGCCCCGTCCGGGCTGCGGGTCGCCAAGCGCGCCGGCCGGGTCGCCGACCTGCGCGAGGCCCTGCCGGGACGCTTCACGGGCCGCGCCGGCATCGGCCACACCCGGTGGGCCACCCACGGCCCGGCCACCGACGCCAACGCCCACCCGCACCTCGACGCCACCGGCCGGGTCGCGGTGGTCCACAACGGCATCATCGACAACGCCGCGGCCCTGCGCGCCGAGCTCACCGCCGCCGGCGTCGACCTGCGCTCCGACACCGACACCGAGGTGCTGGCCCACCTCGTCGGCCGCTCGACCGCGGAGACCCTCGAGGCCCGCGTCGCCGAGGCGCTGGCCCGGGTCGAGGGCACCTACGGCCTGGCCGTGCTGCACGCCGACTTCCCGGACCGCATCGTCGTCGCCCGCCTCGGCAGCCCGATCGTCGTCGGGGTGGGGGAGAAGGAGATGCACGTCGCCTCCGACATCGCCGCCCTGGTCCGCTACACCACCACCGTCGCCCACCTCGACGACGGCGAGATCGCCACCGTCACCGCGGGCGGGTTCACCACCTACCGGCTCGACCGGGCCGACCTCACCCACAGCCCCCGGGCCGCGGCCGCCCTCGACGTCGACGTGTCGTCGTACGACGTGCCGGAGGGGTCGGGCCACATGTGGCGCGAGATCCTCGAGCAGCCGGCCGCCGTCGAGCGGACCCTGCGCGGCCGCCTCGACGAGCGGTTCGGGACGGCGCACCTCGGCGGCCTCAACCTCGACCCCCGCGAGACCCGCGCCATCCGGCGGGTCAAGGTGCTCGGCTGCGGGTCGGCCTACTACGTCGGCCAGATGGGGGCCTCGCTCATCGAGGAGCTGGCCCGCATCCCCGCCGACGCCGAGGCGGCCAGCGAGTTCCGCTACCGCGACCCCGTCATCGAGCCCGACACCCTCTACGTCGCGGTCAGCCAGTCCGGCGAGACGATCGACACCCTGCTCGCGGTCCAGGAGGTCCGCCGCAAGGGCGGGCGCGTCGTCGGCCTGGTCAACGTCGTCGGCTCCGCCATCGCCCGCGAGGTCGACGGCGGCATCTACCTGCACGCCGGCCCCGAGGTCGCGGTCGCCTCGACCAAGGCCCTGACCACGATGTACGTCGGGTTCGCGCTGCTCGCGCTGCAGCTGGGGCGGGTGCGCGACCTCTCCATCGCCGACGGCAAGCGCATCGTGGCCGCGCTGCAGGAGCTGCCCGGGCTGGTGGAGGAGACGCTCGACCTGGCCGAGCCGCTGGCCGAGGTGGCCCACGAGCTGGCCGCGGCGGAGAGCCTGTTCTACATCGGCCGGGTCCGCGGCTACCCGGTCGCCCGCGAGGGCGCGCAGAAGCTCAAGGAGGTCACCTACCGGCACGCCGAGGCCTACCCGACCTCCGAGCTCAAGCACGGCCCCCTCGCGCTGGTCTCGCCCGCGGTGCCCACCGTGGCCCTGGTGCCCCTCGACGAGCTGACCGACCGCAACGTCGCCGCGCTGCACGAGGTCGCCGCCCGTGGCGGCCCGCTCGTGGTGGTCACCCACGCCGACGTCGACCTGGGCGACGTGCCGTGCCGCCGGGTCGACGTACCCCGGTCGGAGCGGGAGCTCGACCCGCTGCTGATGACCATCCCGCTGCAGCTGCTCGCGGTGCACGCCGCGACCCACCTCGGCCTCGACGTCGACAAGCCGCGCAACCTGGCCAAGTCGGTCACCGTCGAGTGACGGCGCGCCCCGCCGGCTCAGCGCGTGGGGACGATCTCCCGGCCGAGGGGGAGCAGCGAGACCGGCACCATCTTGAAGCTGGCCACGCCGAGCGGGATGCCGATGACCGTCAGGCACAGCGCGATCCCCGAGAGCACGTGGCCGATGGCCAGCCAGATGCCCGCGACGACGAACCAGATGCCGTTGCCGATCGCCGAGGGGGCGCCCGCACCCGGCCGCGGGACGACCTCGCGCCCGAACGGCCACAGCGCGTAGCCCGCGATCCGGAACGACGCCAGCCCGAACGGGATCGTCACGACCAGCACGCAGCAGATGACGCCCGCCACGGCGTACCCGACGGCCATCCAGAAGCCGCACAGCACCAGCCAGAGGAGGTTGAGCAGGGTGCGCACGCGGCCAGTGTGTCCGACGGGTGGGTGCGCGTGGGTACGGTCGAGCCGGCGGCGCCGCCGGCGCCCTGACGACGTGGGGGTCCGCAGTGGGACGAGGTACGACGACGGCGCTGGTCGCGGGGCTGGCCGCCCTGGTGCTCACGCTCGGGGCCTGCGGCGGTGGCGACGACGAGGCGTCGGGCGGCCCGTCCTCGGCGCCGGCCTCCTCGGCCCCGACCTCGTCCCCGCCCACCTCCTCGGCGCCGGCCTCGCCGTACTGCGACGCGCTGGCGGCCGTGGCTGCGGTCCCGGCGGACGACCCCGACGCGCTGGCCGAGAGCCTGCGCGCGGCGGCGGAGGTGGCGCCGGCCGAGTCGCAGGACGACTGGGCGGCGACGACCAAGGCCTTCGACGCCTACGCCGCCGAGGCCGACGACCGGCTGATCGACGCCGCTAACCCACCCCCGGGCACCTCGCTCGGCGAGGCCGTGCAGCGCAACTCCCAGATCCTGGCCCTGCTCGCCGTCAAGCACCTGCAGCCCGTCACCGAGCAGACCCAGCGCATCAGCGACCAGGCCGAGGAGACCTGCGGCACGGGCGTCTTCGGCTGATCCTCGACCCGCGGGCACCGTCCTGACCGCGTGGTGACCCAGCGCACCGCGCCGACGAATCGGGTGGTACAAGCCACAGCCACTACCGTTGTCGGGTGAACGACCAGAGCGACCAGACCGAGTCGACCGAGCAGACCCCCACCTTCGCCGACCTCGGACTGGGCGACGCCGTCCTCAAGGCGCTCAAGGACGTCGGGTACGAGCGTCCCTCGGCCATCCAGGCCCAGACCATCCCGACGCTGCTCGAGGGACGCGACGTCGTCGGCCTCGCGCAGACCGGCACCGGCAAGACCGCGGCGTTCGCGCTGCCGGTCCTCGACCGCCTGGACGTGCGCCAGAAGTCGGTGCAGGCGCTCGTCCTCGCCCCCACCCGCGAGCTGGCGCTGCAGGTCTGCGAGGCGTTCCAGAAGTACGCCGCCGGCACCCGCGGCGTGCACGTCCTGCCCGTCTACGGCGGCCAGGCGTACGGCGTCCAGCTGAGCGCGCTGCGCCGCGGCGTCCACGTCGTCGTCGGCACGCCGGGCCGGATCATGGACCACCTCGACAAGGGCACCCTCGACCTGTCCGAGCTGCGCTTCCTGGTGCTCGACGAGGCCGACGAGATGCTCAACATGGGCTTCGCCGAGGACGTCGAGACCATCCTCGCCGAGACCCCCGACACCAAGCAGGTCGCGCTGTTCAGCGCGACGATGCCCGCGCAGATCCGCCGCCTGTCGAAGAAGTACCTCGACGACCCGGTCGAGATCACGGTCAAGAACAAGACGGCGACGGCCGCCAACATCACCCAGCGCTACCTGATCTGCAGCTACCCGCAGAAGGTCGACGCCCTGACCCGCATCCTCGAGGTCGAGGCGTTCGAGGGGATGATCGTCTTCGTCCGCACCAAGAACGAGACCGAGGTGCTGGCCGAGAAGCTGCAGGCCCGCGGGTTCTCCGCCGCCGCGATCAACGGCGACGTCGCCCAGGCGCAGCGCGAGCGCACCGTCAACCAGCTCAAGTCGGGCAAGCTCGACATCCTCGTGGCCACCGACGTCGCCGCCCGCGGCCTCGACGTCGAGCGCATCAGCCACGTCGTCAACTACGACATCCCCACCGACACCGAGTCCTACGTGCACCGCATCGGCCGCACCGGCCGGGCCGGCCGCTCGGGTGACGCCATCTCCTTCGTCACCCCCCGCGAGCGCTACCTGCTCAAGCACATCGAGAAGGCGACCCGCCAGCCGCTCGCCGAGATGCAGCTGCCCGGGGTCGACGAGGTCAACGCCACCCGGCTCTCCCGCTTCGACGACGCCATCACCGCGGCCTTGTCGCAGACCGACCGGGTCGACCGGTTCCGCGAGATCGTCGCCCACTACGTCCGCCACCGCGACGTGCCCGAGCTCGACGTCGCCGCCGCGCTCGCCATCGTCGCCCAGGGCGACACCCCGCTGCTCCTCGAGGCCGAGCCGGAGCGGCCGGTCCGCCGCGACCGGGACGACCGTGGCGCCGGCCGGGGCAAGCGCTTCGACGGCGACGACCGCTTCGACCGCGGCACCCGGCGCGAGCGTCCCGAGCGTGGCGACCGGTCGCGGACGGGTGACCAGCCGATGAAGGCGTACAAGATCCAGGTCGGCAAGCGCCACAAGGTCGAGCCGCGCCAGATCGTCGGCGCCCTGGCCAACGAGGGTGGCCTGTCGCGCCGCGACTTCGGGGCCATCCAGATCCGGCCCGACTTCTCCGTCGTCGAGCTCCCCGCCGACCTCCCCGCCGAGGTCTGGCGCAACCTGGAGAACACCCGCATCAGCGGCAAGCTCATCGAGCTCTCCGAGGACCGCGGCCCCGGCAGCCGCGGTTCGCGCCGCGACCACGCCGGTGGCGGGGATGGCAGGGACAGCGGCCGGGACGGCGACGGCGAGGCTCGCCGGGAGAAGAAGCCGCGCCACAAGAAGCCCCGCGACGACGACTGACCGGTCGGCGCCGCGGCCGGTCGCCGACGCCTCGACGAGCCTCGAGGTTCCACGACAGACCGGTCGATGCACCCTGGGACCCACCGCTCACGGGGTGGATCTCGACCGCGGTCAGGCCTGCTGCGGCCTAGGACGGGATCCTAGATCGGCCGACGCGCACGTGACCTGGCTCTCACCCGTGGGCTAGGTTCGGAGGCGTCGCCGCCGCGTGGCCAGCGCGGGGCACGATCTCGGGAGGATCGATGGACGGGCGCGCCCGTTTCCTCGCCCTGGCCGACCCCGACCTGTTCGACGTGCCGTGGAGGGTGGCCGACGTGGAGGGGACGGAGGGCCCGCTCGTCGCGCCCTCGGGCTGCCCCGAGGGCTGGCGCCACCGCACCGCGGGGCTGTGGCAGTCGATGCGGCCGCCGGGCGACCCGCTGCCCCCGGCGGGCTGGAAGATCCACGTCGGCGCCCGCCCGGCCGAGGCCGCGGCCGTGGCGGCCGCGGTCGCGGCGGTGTGCTTCGCCGAGGGCGCCGCCTGGAAGGTGCTGCGCAGCACCGGCCTCGTGCGGGTCGCCACCGACAAGCACGCGCCGCCGTCGCTGACCGGCAAGACGTGCGTCGTCTACCCCGTCGACGACGCGCACGCCGCCCGCCTGGTCGGCCTGCTCGGCCACGCGCTCGCGGGGGTCCTCGGGCCCCGGGTGCTCGGCGACCGCCCGCACGGTGCGGCGCCGCTCGGCGTGCGCTGGGGGGCGTACGCCGAGGACTGGGTCGAGGCCGACGACGGACGCCTCGTGCTCGCCGTCGTCGCGGCGGGGGCCCTCGTGCCCGACCACCGGGGCCAGACCACCCGGCCGCTGCCCGAGGCCCTGGCCCGTGCGCTCGCCCCCGAGGCCCCGGCCACGCTCCCGCTGCGCGAGGTCGAGCTCGTGCAGCGCAGCACGACCGGGGCGCTCTACCGCGCGGTGCTCGACGACGGCCGGTGCGTCGCGCTCAAGGAGGCCCGCCACCACACCGGCATCGACGCCGACGGGGTCGACGCGGTCGCCCGGCTGCGCCACGAGCACGCCGTCCTCGGTCGGCTCGCCGGCTCCGGCATCGCCCCCGACCCCGTCGACTACTGGCCCGGACCCCACAGCGACCTGCTCGTCTCGACATGGGTCGAGGGCCCCACGCTGGTCCGCCGGGCCAGCCAGGCCAACCCGCGCAGCCGCGCCGACCTCGACGGCGAGGCCGACTACGACGGCTGGGCCGAGCGCACCTGTCGCGAGCTCGCGGCCCTCGTGGCCCGCATGCACCTCCTGGGCGTCACCCACGGCGACCTCACCCCGGCCAACGTCGTGTGCGGCGCCGAGGCCGGTCCGCGGCTCCTCGACTTCGAGACCGCCTGCCTCGACGGCGTCGGCGTCACCGCGGCCGTCGCGACGCCGGGCTTCCACCTCGACGACCCCGACCCGGTCGCCCGCGACCTCTTCGGGCTGGCCCGCACCGCGGCGTACGTCCTCGACCCCGACGTGCTGCTCCTCGACCGCCGCCCCGACCTGGCCCCGCACTTCCCGGGAGCGCCCCCGGTCCGGGCCGCCCTCGGCGCCGCGCCCGACCCCGCGCCGACCGGTCCCGACGACCTCGTGCGCCGCCTCGACGACGGGGTGCTCGCCCGGGCAACGCCCCACCGCGCCGACCGGCTCTTCCCCGGCGGCTGCGACCAGTTCACCGACCCCCTGGGCGGCCACGACCTGCTCTCGGGCGCCGCGGGCGTGCTGCTGGCCCGCCAGGCGCGCGGGCACGACGCCGACCCGGTCCACCTCGACTGGCTCGCCGCCGTCCCCCCGGGCGCGCAGCGTCAGCACGGCCTCGGGGTCGGCGCCGAGGGCGTCGCGCTCGCCCTGGCCCTGCTCGGGCGCGGCGAGCAGGCCGCGACCGTCGTCGACGGGTGCCGCTCGCCCCTGCCGCGCAGCATCTCCTGGGCCCGCGGCCGGGCCGGCTGCGCGGTCGCGCTGCTCGAGCTCGGCGCGCTCCTCGGCCGCCACGACCTCACCGAGCGCGGCCGGGCCGCCGCGGCCGACGTCGCCGCGGCCGTCGCAGACCCCGAGGTCCGGCTCGCCGAGGCAGGCCTGCTCGACGGGTGGTCCGGTGTCGCGGTGGCGCTCGCCCGCGCGTCGTACGTCGACGCCGACCCAGGCCTGCACGCCGCCGCCGTCGCCGCCCTGCACCGGGCGCGGGCGCCGATGCGGCCCACCGGCGACCGGCTGGTGGTGACCTCCGCCGGCCGGGTCCACACCGGCCTCGGGCGCGGCAGCGCCGGTTTCGTGCTCGCGGTGGCCCTCGCCGCCCCCGACGACGCCCGCCTGCGGGCCGACGCCGCCGCGGCCGCCCGCGCGTGCGCCGCGGTGGCCCCGCCCCTCGCCGGCCTCCTCGACGGCCTCGCGGGCACGATCACCGCGCTGCGCGCGCTGGGCGGCCACGACGACGACGTCGCCCGGCTGGCGCAGCGCGCGACCTGGCACGGCGTGGCGACCGCCCGTGGCTGGAGCACCCTCGGCGAGCAGCGGTTGCGCTGCGCCGACGACCTCGGCACCGGCTCGGCCGGGCTGCTGGCCGTCCTGGGCACCCCCGGCCTGACCGGGGTCACCCACGTGCTGCGCCTCCCGGGGACGCGGCGATGACCCGGCGCGAGGGCGAGGAGGTGACGCCTGTCATCGAGGTTCCCTGTGCACAGGCACTGCCACCCCGAGGGGTGTGCCAGGGAAGGTCGGAGGACCAACCCGACCGCGGCCCCCGCCGCCCGCACCCCCCGGAGCCCCCCGATGAACCTCGACGACCTGCACGCCCTCGCCCCCACGACCATCGAGGCGACGGGCGCCGACCTGCCCGGCATCCAGTCGCTGCTCTCGCTGCCCTGCCTCGGCGCCTCCTGAGCCGCCGACCCGCGACCACCCACCCCATGCCCAGCGACGAGGTACGCCGGCCGCCGGCAGGCCCCGGCGTCCTCGGCCTGCTGCGCTCGCAGTCGGTCGAGGCCGTGGCGACCCTGCTGCTGTGCTGGTTCCTGCTGGCCTCGCTGGCGCTGATCAGCTGGCTGCGCTTCGTCGAGACGGGGGAGATCACCTCCGGCGTCGTGCCGTGGTCGGCCCTGTCCTTCACCGTCGCCGTCCCGCTCTTCGTCCGGGTGCAGCTCGGCGCCCTGCGGGGCGGTGACGCCTACCGCTCCACCTGGATCGCGCCCTTCCTCGCGGTCGTCGCGCTCGTCCCGATGACGTGGGGCGTGCTGGGCCTCTCGCTGGTCTTCTCCGTCGCCGCGGCCGTGCTCGGCTTCCCGCCGGCGCGGGCCGCGGCGCTGGTCGTGGTGCAGACGGTGCTGTTCGTCGTCCTGTTCGGCCGCATCGACGTCGCGACCGGCTCGGGCCTGGTCGGCGTGCTCATCGAGACCGCCACCTACGTCGTGATCCTGGTCGCCGTCACCCGCCTCGCCGTGCTCATCGACGACCTCCACTTCACCCGCGAGGCCTACGCCCGGCGCCGGGTCGACCTCGAGCGCGAGCGCATCGGCCGCGACCTGCACGACCTGATGGGTCGCACCCTGGTCGCGGCGTCGCTGCGCAACCAGACCGCCCTGCGCACGCTGGGCGACCGCGACCCCGAGCTCGCCGAGCGCCTCGGCCAGATGCACGAGAAGATCAGCCGCGGCCAGGTGCAGCTCCGCTCGCTGAGCAGCGGCCCCAGCATCGCCCACCTCGACGTCGAGCTCGACAACGCACGGATGCTCTCGCAGCGCGTTGCCATCGCGCTCGACGTCGACGTGCGCCGCCGCCCGCCCGGCCCGCTCGAGACGCTCGCCGGGCTCGTCATCCGCGAGGACATCACCAACGTGCTCAAGCACAGCCGCGCCTCCTGGTGCTCCATCACCATCGACGGCGACGACGACCACGTGGTCGTCACCGCCGTCAACGACGGCTCGATCGGCGACCCCGAGGCGGTCGCGACCCAGGCCGACGGCCGCCTCCACCGCGCGGTCACCGCGGCCGGTGGCACCGTGCACCGCCACCTCGGCACCGACGGCGTCTTCCGCTGCGACGTGCGCGTCCCGCTCGCCGCCGGAGCCCGCCGGTGACCCGCCTGCGCGCGCGCCTGGCCGCCCTCGTCGCCCGCCTCGGCGCCGACGGCCGCGGGGCCCGGCTCGCGGTGTGGCTCTTCGTGGTCGGCGTACCCCTGCAGACCCTGCCCGGCCGCACCCAGGGCCCCCTCCAGGCCGGCCTCTACCTCGCCGCGATCCTTGCCTTCCTGGCCTGGGAGCTGCAGCAGCAGCGCCTGGGCCGGTGGGGCGGCCTCGTCGGCCTCGCGGTGGCGGTGGTGGGCATCCACGACGACTGGATCCTGGTCACCGGCCTCGGGCTGGCGATCATCGCCGTCAGCCTCCCCGTGCTCCCGGCGGTGCTGGGCGCCACGGCGCTGGTCGCCTGGGCGATGCACAGCTGGATCGACACCTACGGCAGCGCCACCACCACCGTCGCCGTCGGGGTGCTGACCCACGTCACCTACCCGCTGTTCATCTACCTCCTCGAGCGCGTCGCCACCGCCGCCCGCGAGCTGCGCGCCACCCGCGAGGACCTCGCCGACATCGAGGTCGACGTCGAGCGCACCCGGCTGGCCGAGGAGCTCAACGCCGTCATCGGCAGCACGCTGCACCAGGTCGCCCACCAGGCCGCCACCACCCGGCGCGAGCTGACCGTCGACGACCCGCAGCTGGCCGAGCAGCTCGACGACGTCGCCACCCTGGTCGCCCGTGGGCTCGAGCAGCTGGAGCTGCTCTCGTTCGAGTCGGTGCTGGCCGGCTTCCAGGACGAGGTCGCCACCGCCCAGGCGCTGTGCAAGCGCCTCGGGGTCGAGGTCACCGTCTCGGTCGACGAGGTCGACGCCCGGGTCGACGACGCCTTCGCGCTCGTGGTGCGCGAGTCGGTCACCAACATGTTCAAGCACGCCGTGCCCGCCCGCTGCACCGTCACCGCCCGCATGCAGGACGGCACCGCGCTGCTCGCCATCACCAACGACGGCGTCCCCGACGAGGCCGTCGCACCCCGTTCCGGCGGGTCGGGCCACGAGCGCTGGCGGACCGTCCTCGCCGAGCTCGGCGGCACCCTGGTCGTCGAGGAGCTCAGCGGCGGCCGCTACCGCGTCCTGGCCCGCGTCGCCCCCGCCGCCGCCCCTGTCGCCGAGCCGCCGGCCACACTCCCGCAGCGCGCCGACGCCCCCCGCCGCTCGACCCGGCCGGCCCGCGCCGCCGCCAGTCCCGAGCGCCCCGAGCGCCCCGAGCGCCCCGAGCAGATCGACCGGATCGAGAGGATCGCCCATGGATGAGCCGCTGCGCATCATGATCGCCGAGGACGTCACCATCGTCAGCGAGGCCTTCGAGGCCCTGCTCTCGACCGAGGCCGGCTACGAGGTCGTGGCCCGGGTCGACCGCGGCGACGAGGTCGTGCGCACCGCGCTCGCCCACCGCCCCGACGTGGCCCTGCTCGACATCGACATGCCCGGCGCCACCGGCATCGAGGCCTGCGCCCAGCTGACCGCCGCCATGCCCGAGGTCAAGGTGCTGCTGCTGACGGCCCTGCCCGGCAGCGGGCACCTGCCCCGTGCCCTGGAGGCCGGCGCGTCGGGGTACCTCGTGAAGTCGGCCACGGGCAAGCAGCTCATCGACGGCATCCAGGCCGTCGCCGACGGCCGCACGGTCATCGACCCCGAGATCGCCGCCGACGCCCTGCGGTCGGGCCCCAACCCGCTCACCGACCGCGAGTGCGACATCCTGCGGCTGGTCGACCAGGGCGTGCCCACCGCCGACATCGCCGAGGAGCTCTTCTTGTCCAAGGGCACGGTGCGCAACTACCTGTCCAACGCCATGACCAAGCTCGACGCGCTCTCGCGCACCGAGGCCGTCGCCAAGGCCAAGAGCCGAGGCCTGCTCTAGCGGGCCCCACCCGGCGCCCCCGGTCGACACCTGTCGACCGGGGGCGTCGACACGTGTCACGACGACCGGTGACCTCCGGCACTGACCCGCGCCCCTCGCCGGCGACGAGCATCGAGCTGCGCAGCCGCGCACCCCACCGCCCCCGGTGGGCCACCGATGCACCGGACGCAAAGGACCAGAGCCATGGGAACGCTGTACAAGGACATGAGCCGACTCGCCCCCGCCCCCACGCTGCGACGCGAGACGGCCTCGCTGGTCGCAAACAGCATCGTCGTCGTCGCCTTCTTCGCCGTGCTGATCGTGGCCTTCGACGCCCCGCCGGCCGTCAACGGCGCCGTCGGCGGCGCCCTCCTCGCCGCCCTCGTCACCCGCTGGGCCTACGTCGCCCTCACCGCCCGGCAGCAGGCCTGAGGCCGGCGCGGAGCCGGCCGGCCGCGTCACCGGATCCGTGTGACGGATGTCCTCGGAGCCGGTGACGGCGGGCCCTGATGGGGGCCCCGTCCCGGGCGGCAGGCTTCTGGACATCGAGCAGGACCCACCGAGGAGCGCAGGAGGAGGAGAGATGACCACCGACATGACCACCGACATGACCACCGGGACGACCGGCCCGCAGCGGCACCGCACCAGCCCCCCGTCGTGGCTGGTCGAGGTGGCCCGCGAGGCCGGCCTCGAGGTCCCCGCCGCCGTCACCCGGCTGCAGGGGCGCAACGAGAACCAGCTGACCCACCCCGCCACCGCCGGCGGCGACTCCTTCCTCGTCAAGCGCCTCGTCGGGCCGGGCGCCACCGACCGCTTCGCCCGCAGCCTCGGCCACGCCCGGCTCGTCCAGCACGGCGACAGCGCCGGCTCCGGCGCCCCCGAGCTGGTGCACGCCGACCACGGCCGCGGGGTGCTCGTGCACCGGGCCGTCCCCGGCGCCACCAGCGGCAACCGGCTGCTGGTCGAGGAGCGCTTCACGCCGGCGCTGTGCGCGCAGGTCGGCCACACCGTCGGCCGGCTGCACGCCATCGACCCGGCCGGGCTGCCCGCCGAGGGCCTGCCCCGCCGCGGCCCCACCCTCCCGACCGAGCGCGCCCTGCGGGCACTGCCGCTCGGCGCGGTGCACCTGATGACCGCCGGCGAGGTCGACGCCTGGCGCATCCTGCAGTCCGACGACTCGCTCGCCGCCGCGGTGCGCCGCCTGCGCGGGTCCTCCGCCGCCGCCCCCCGCACCTGGACCCACGGCGACCTCCGCATCGACCAGGTCCTCGTGGCCGACGACCGGACCGCGGTCGTCGACTGGGAGGAGTTCGGGCTGGGCGACCCGGCGTTCGACACCGGCAGCTGGGTGGGCGAGTGGGTCTACCGCGCCGTGCTCGACATCCCCACCGCCCGCGGCGACGGCATCGGCGCCGAGGAGCACGACGGCGTCCTGCGCCACCGCTCGCTGACCCCCGAGGAGATCGTCCGCCGCGGCGTGGCCAAGCTCGACGCCCTCGCCCCGCAGGTCACCGCCTTCTGGACGGCCTACCGCGCCGAGGCGCCGGTCGACGCCGACCTGGCCGCCCGCACCGCGGCGTACGCCGGCTGGCACCTGCTCGACCGGCTCCTCGCCCTCGCGCACGGCAAGGCCGTCCTGCCCGGCGTGCCGCGCGCCGCGGCCGGCGTCGGCAAGCGGCTCCTGGCCAACCCGGCCGGCGCGGCCGAGGCCCTGGGCCTGCACCACGACGCCGCCGGCCCGGAGGTCGCGGCATGACCGGCCCCGAGACCCCAGCGACCCCGAAGACCCAGGCCCTGTCGATGGACGACGTCGTGCGCCGCGTCGAGGCCGAGGTCACCCTCGACCTCGAGGCCGGCGAGGTCACCGTCCGCGGCACCCGCGCCCGCCACCGCGAGCGGCGCGACCTCCTGCGCGAGCTCGGCACCCTGCTCTACACGCACTTCCACGTGGGCCACCACCTCGACGACGGCCTCGACGTGGCCGCCGGGCGCGACGAGGCCTACGAGCTCGGCCTCTCCGAGCGGCTGGCCGACCGGTCGATCCGGCGACGGCTGCCCCTCCTCGGCCTCGACGGCGAGGACGTGCTCGTCGAGCACCTCGGCCTGCGGGTGCGGGTGCCCCGCGCCGACGTCGTCCTCGACGGGACCGGAGGCGCCGAGCTCGACCTCCCGCTGCTCTCGCCGTCGCTCTCGCCCGGCTTCGCCCTCGCCCGGGGACCGCAGAGCCCGCCGTCGTCCGAGCCCCTGCTGCGGGTCTACGCCGCGGCGGTCTCGCGCGACGACGCGACCGAGACGTTCGTGGCCGTCCTCGACGTGCTCGCCGGCCGCCGGCGCTGGCACGCCAAGGTCGCCTCGCAGGCCCGGCTCTACCCGCGCAGCGACGCGGTCACGATCTACCTGCACCGCGACGAGGTCGACGCGGTCGACGCGCTCGTCGCAGCCGTCGGCCGGCGTACCCACCCGGCCGGGCAGCCGCGGTCGCTGTTCACCCGCGCGCTCGCCCCCACGGTGGGCTGCGCCTGGGAGCCCGAGCAGCGCGCGGTCAGCTTCGGCCAGCACCGCGCCCGCGTCGCGGCTCAGCTGGTGCTGGCCCGGGCCGAGGGGTCCTGGCGCCCCGGCGACACCGAGGCGGCCTGCCTCCAGCGGGGCATCGACCCCGCCCAGGTGTGGCGCAACACCGCCTCACCCACCCCCGATCTCCTGCACCGACCGGTGCAGGCGGACCCCGCCGCCCTGGCGGGGGCCATCCACGGGTGACACCACCCACCACACGAAGGAGACAACCATGTCGAAGGACGAGCTGGTCGGCGGCTTCAAGGAGTACAGCGACGCCGAGGAGATCAACAACCAGGTCGAGGAGGGCGACGAGACGCCCGCCACCACGGTGCCGTGCTCCGCGATCGGCAGCGCGATCCTCACCAACAACTTCAACTGCTGATCGAGGCCTGCTGACGAGTGGGTGTTGTGACTGCACCAATCAGCCACAGCACCCACTCCAGGCAGGTGCGTCGACCGCCAGGTCGACCGCGCCGGCACGCGGCGCACCGCTCACCCTACCCCGTCGAGCCCGGAGGAGACCACGCATGACGACGAGCCCGCCCGCAGCCGGCCCGCGCCTCGCGGCGTGCTGGCCCTTCACGCCCCTCGCGCTCACCGAGACCGCGCGGTGGTCGCAGCTGACCCGTACCGGCGCCTACCAGCGGCTGTGGGTCGGCCAGTCGGCCGGCCTCGACGTCGCCAGCACGGTCGCCCACGCCGCCGGTGCCGGCCACCGCTTCCCGCTCGGGATCGCGGTCAACGTCATCCCCCTCCACCACCCCGTCCAGGCCGCGCAGCAGGCCCGCTCGATGGTGCTCGCCTCCGGCCACGACCTACGGCTGTGCTTCTCGCCGGGCGACCCGGCGGTCCAGCGCGCCTTCGGCGGGTCGGCGTACGCGAGCCCGCTCACCGCGGCTCGCGAGTTCCTCGCCGCCGTGCGCGCCCTCGTCGACGGCGACCCCACCCGGCTCGAGGGCGACTACTTCCCGCTCGCCGCCGGGCTGCCCGGCCCGCGGCTGCCCGCCCGGGTGCTGCTCGGCCTCGGCACGCTGCGGCCCCGGATGGCCCGCCTGGCCGGCGAGGTGGCCGACGTCGCGACCACCTGGCTCACCCCGCCGTCGTACGTCCGCGACGTCATCGCGCCCGCCCTCGCCGAGGGCGCCAGCGCCGCTGACCGTCCGCGCCCCGAGCTGGTCGTGCCGGTCCACGCCGTCCTCGCCCAGCCCGGCCGCGACGTCGCGGCGCTGGCCGAGCAGGCCGTCGGCACCCACCTGCGACTGCCGCACTACCGCGCCGTCCTGGAGGCGGCCGGGGACCACGCGGCCCTGCGCGACGGCCCCGCGGGCGCCATCGCCTCCGGCCTGGTCACCTGCGGCGGCGTCGACGACATCGCGGCCCGGGTGCTCGACGCGGTCGAGGCCGGCGCCGACGAGGTCCCCCTGGTGCTGCACCGGCCGCCCGGACCGTGGGCCGCCGTCCGCGACGAGTGGCTCGCCGTCGGCGAGGTCGTCGCGGCCTGCCTCGACCAGCTGGCGCCGGCCCCGGCGCCCCCGCCTCGAGGTGTCGCGGTGTGAGGCTCGTCCTGGTCATCACGGGCTCGCTGCGCGCGGCGTTCACCCCCTTCGAGATCAACTGGATCCGGATCCACCGGCCGGAGATCGAGCTGCGGGTGGTGCGCACCCGCTCGGCCCGGGCCTTCGTGACCCGCCCCTCGCTCCAGCAGCTGTGCAGCCGCGGGATCGACGACGACGAGTGGGACGCCGAGCGCGTCGGCCCGGCGCTGCACGTCGAGCTCGGACAGTGGGCCGACGCCGTCCTGGTCTACCCCGCGACCCTCGACTACGTCGGGCGCATCGCCCGCGGCGAGGGCGACACCCCGTCGCTGCTCATGATCGCCTGCTCGACCATGCCGGTCGTCATCGCGCCCGCCCTGCCGCCGGGCGGCTACGAGGGTCGCACCTACGCCCGGCACGTCGCCGACATCGAGCGGCTGCCCGGCGTCGCGGTCGCCCAGCCGCAGCCCGGCTACAGCGCCGCCACCCGGACCATGTCGACCTACACCTCCGCCGAGCTCCCCGACTGCCTGGCGCTGCTCGACGCGATGCTCGAGGCCGCGACCCGGCTCGTGGCCGGCGCGGGTGGTGGCGCGGGAAGTGGTGCGGCCGAGGTCGTCCCCCTGGAGCGTCGCCCGTGAGCGGCCCGAGCACCCTGCGCGCCCAGGACCACGCCGGCGACGTGCTCACCCGGTCGCTCGGCCCCACCGCCCCGGCCCCGTTCGGCGTGCCCGGCGCCGACCTCGGCGCCCTCGTCGACCGCGAGGACCCGCGCGGCTGGCGGTGGGTGCTGGGCACCGGCGACCGCACCGTCCGCCGCTACCCCGTGCCCGCCGCCACCCCGTCGTACGGCGAGCTCGCGGTGCGCACCGCCGGCCACGGGCGCCTGGCTCCCGCGACGTGGAGCGGCGTGCTGGCGCAGGTCGGTGCCGCCCTGGCCCGGCTGCACGCGCTGCCGGCCCCCGACCACCCGCCGCCGGCGCTGGCCCGGCTGGCGGACTTCCTCGACGCCCGGCCCGTCGACCCGGCCCGGCGGAGGCGGCGGGACCGGTTCGTCGACGCGCTCGGCCCCGACATGCTGGCCGGCCTGCGGGCCGACTGCCGGGCCGCGCTCCGCCCGGCGACCGCGGTGCTCAGCCACGGGTGGGCCGGGCTCGGCACGTGGTTCGCCACCGGTCCCGGCGCCGCCGTCGGCGTGGTGGGGGAGGACCACGGCGCCGCCGCGCCCGAGCACGACCTCGGTGCCGTCCTCGGCCAGGTCGTCGAGCTGGCCCACCTGGTGCCGTGGTTCGCCGAGGTGTGCCCCGTCGCCGAGGCGCGGGCGCGGCTGCTCGCGGGCTACGGACGCCCGGTCGACCAGGACCGCCTCGACCGCGAGGTCCGCCTCGCGATCACCCGGCACGTCGCCGACTACGCCGTGCACACCCGGCTCCGCGAGGCCGACCTCGCGACGTACGCCGCCCTGGTGGTCTCGCTGTGACCGCGCCCGGCTGGGGCCGGCTGGTCGCGCCCACCCACCGGGCCCGCCTCGACTCGGGCCTGCAGGTGCTGGCCGTGCACCGGCCCGGGCTCGACCTCGCCGTCGTGCTCTCCCACCTGCTCGGCGGCGCGCGCCTCGACCCGGCCGGGGGTGCCGGCACGGCCCACCTGGTCGAGCACCTGCTCGCGCAGGGCCGCCGACCCGACGGCCGCCGGTGGGTGACCCCGGTGCTGGTCGCCGGGGGCGAGGTCGACGCCACGACCCACCCCGACCTCCTGGAGTTCTGCACCGAGGTGCCGCTCGCCTCCCTCGACGCCGCCCTCGCCGTCGAGCGGGCCCGGCTCGCGGGGTGGCCGGTCCTGGCCGCCGGCGTGCTTCAGCGCCAGCGCGACGGCGTGTGCCGCGAGGTCGAGGACCACCTGCGTCGACCGTCGCGGTCGCTGCCGTGGCCGGCCCTGGGGGAACCGGTCCTCGGTTCCTGGGCCGAGGGCCACGACCCCTTCGGTGAGGTCGCGCACGTGCGCGGCATGGACGAGGCGCACTGCCGCGCGTTCTCCGAGCCGCTGCACCGGCCCGACCGGGCCGTCGTGGTCGTCGTGGCCGACCTCGACCGGGTGCCCGGCGGGTTCGCCGCGGTCTGCGACGCCCTCGAGGTCCCCCCGCCCGCGCCGGCCGCCCGACCGCCCGGCGTACCGCTCGTCGCGCCGCCGGGGCCGGGGGGCCTCGCCGTGCACGAGGCGTGGACCGCCCCGCACAGCGCCGGTGCATGGGGCTGGCGCGTGCCGTCGGTGGTCGACGACCCCGAGCGGTACGCCGGGCTCCTGGCCCTCGCCGCCCACCTGCAGGCGCCCGGGCGCCAGGCCGCGGGCGCGGTCGGTGCCCGCGCACGGGTGGGCCAGATGGTCCCGATGGACCGGGCCGACGCCGACGCGCTGACCTGGACGGCGCTGCACCCGGTCGACGCCGCGCCCGCGCTCGAGCGCGTCCGGGCCGCGCTCGACGACGCGGCTCGCGGCCGCGTGGGCGGTGCCGACCTGCGGACGGCCGTCGACCACGCCCGGCGCGACCTCGCGGTCCGTCTCGACCGGCCGCGCACGGCCGCCCAGCTGCTCGGTCGTGCCGTGCTGCTCGCGGGCGACGCGGCCGCGGCCGCGCGCTGGGTGGGTGCCGTGGCCGCGCTGGCGCCCGACGACGTCGTCGCGGCCGCGGCCGGGCTGGCCGCCACCGAGCCCGCGGGCCTGGTCGGACGCGCTCGCCGCCCCCGGCCGCCCGTCGCCCGCCCGGCCACCGTGGTCGCGCTGGAGCGCCCCACCCTCGTCTCCGCCGTCGCGGCCCGCCTCCGGCTCCCCGCCGGGTCGGCGGCCGCGTCCCCGCTGCGCGACCTCGGCTGGACCGTCGGTGAGGACCAGCTCGGTCCGACCGTGCACGGGCAGGGGCTCGAGCCCGCCGACGCGCTCCTCGACCATCTGTGGCGCGACCTGCGCGACCTGCGCGACCTGCCCGGGCTGGGTGCCACCCCGGTCGACCGGCTCGTGGTCGTCGGCCAGAGGGCCGCGGCCGTCCCGGACGCCGGCGGCCCGGAGGTCGGCACCCGGGGAGCCCCGGCCCGACCGCTGACGACGGTGGTCGACGAGCGCCAGCCGCCCGGGACCGTCTCGCTCGAGCTCTGCTGGCCGGTGCCCGCCGGCGGCGGGTTCCGCGAGCGCTGGCTCGGCCTGGCCCTGCTCGTCGGCATCCACGACCGCGACGCCGAGGGCGACGTGCACCCGCTCGCCGCCCCGGAGGGCACGGTGCTGGTGGCCCACCAGCGCGCGGTCCCCGGCGGGGCCGAGGTCGTGGTCGACCTCTTCTGCGCCGAGGGCGAGCTGCCCGCGACCCTCGAGCACCTGGCCCGCGAGCTGGCCCCGCCCGCGCTCGCGGCCCGGGCCGCCCACGCCTCCGACGCCGCGGCCTCGGTGGTCGCGGGCTGGCGCCGCGACGCGCACCAGCCGGCGGCGCTGGCCGCCCGGGCGCTGACCATGCTCGACCTCGGGGCCACGCCCCGGGAGGTCGTCGGCTTCGACGCCGGCCTCCTCGGCACGCGTCCGGAGGAGGTCGTGGCCCGGCTGCGGGCCGACCTGGCGACCCCGCCGCGGGTCCTCGTGCGCACCGCCGCAGACGCGGGGCTCGACGAGACCCAGGCGGCGCGGCTGCTCGACCGGGCCGGTCTCGGGGCGTCCCGTCCCGCCGCCCACGCCCGGTGACGGCTGTCATCGGCACCGGTGGCAGCAGCCCCTACAGCGGGGCCGCGGCCGCGACCAGGCTGGAGGCATGACCCACCAGCCTTCCCTCCCGGAGCCCGTGGTCGACGTGCGCGACCTGCACTTCTCCTACGGCGGGCACCACGCGGTGCGCGGCGTGTCCCTCACCATCGAGCCGGCCCAGGTCTACGCCCTGCTGGGCACCAACGGCGCCGGCAAGACCACCACCCTGGAGCTCATCCAGGGCTTCCGCCGCCCCGCCTCCGGGCAGGTGCGGGTGCTGGGGGTCGAGCCGGCCCGCCACCTGGCCGTCGTCCGCCAGCGCACCGGCGCGATGCTGCAGGAATCCGGCCTGTTCGCCGAGCTCACCGTGCAGGACACGATGCAGCTCTGGGCCGACCTCTCCTCCCGCGTCGACGACGTCGACACCGTCATCGCCCGCGTCGGCCTCGACCACAAGCGCGGCACCCGGGTCCAGTCGCTCTCCGGCGGTGAGCGCCGGCGCCTCGACCTCGCCACCACCATCTGGGGCGGGCCGGACCTCATCATCCTCGACGAGCCGACCACCGGCCTCGACCCGGCCTCCCGGCAGACCCTCTGGGGCCTGGTCCGCGAGCTCCGCGACGCCGGTACCACCGTCCTGCTGACCACCCACCAGCTCGAGGAGGCCGAGAACCTCGCCGACCGGGTCGCGATCATGCACCGCGGCCGCGTCGCCGTCGCAGGCACGCTCGACGAGGTGCTGGCCACCGAGCCCGCCCGCGTCGCCTTCGACGTGCTGCCCGGGTCCGGCACGGCCTGGCTGCGCGAGGGCCGTCGCCCGGTCGGCGTCGCCGTCGCCGAGCGCGCCGTGCGCCGCCCGCACGGCGCCCGGACCGAGGTGGCCGTCACCGGGCCGGAGCCCGTGCGCGACCTGCGCTGGGTCCTCGACGCCGCCGAGCGGGCGGGCGTCCAGCTCGAGCGGCTCCGCGCCAACCCGGCCTCGCTCGAGGAGGTCTTCCACCGCGTCCGCCTCGCCGACACCGACCAGCCCGACCGGACCGACCAGCCCACCCACCAGCCCACCGACTCGTCCCGCGAGGTGACCGCATGACCAGCCCCGACACCCTGCCCGCCCCGACCGGCACCGTCCCCGCGGTGCCCGCCGGCCGCGAGCTCCGCCTGTGCCGCCGTACGGCGCTCGGGCGGGTGCTCCGGATGACCCGCTTCGAGCTCGGGATGATCGTGCGGCAGCGGGTGGCGGTGCTCTCGATCGTGCTGGCCCCGGCGATCGCGGTCGGCATGGCCCTCGTCGACCGGCCCGACGCGCCCGGCCCGTGGATGGTGATGCTGTCCTCGATGACCGTCCTCGTGCTGGTCGTGGCGGTCTACAACACCGTCACCAGCACCGTCGTCGCCCGCCGCGAGACCCAGGTGCTCAAGCGGCTGCGCACCTCCGAGCTGGTCCCTCGCCAGATGCTGGTCGCGCTGGCCCTGCCCTACGTCATCGTCGGCGTGCTCCAGGTCGTCGTCGTGGCCGTGGCCTACCAGCTGCTCGGTGCGCCCGCGCTGCTGACGGCCGGGTTCGTCGCCGTGGTCCTCGCGACGGCCGTGCTCGCCGTGCTCGGCGGGTTCGCCACCGCGGGTCTCGCCGCGACCAGCGAGCGGGTGCAGTTCGCCGTCCTGCCGGTGCTGCTCGTCGGGCTCGTCGCGGCCATCTTCGTGCTCAACCCCGGTGCCCCCGACGCCTACCGCGCGCTGGCCCTGCTGCTGCCCTTCGCCGCCTCGAGCGACCTGGCCCACCGCGCCCTGGGCGCCACGGGCGAGACCGTCCTCGCGCCGGCGTTCGTCACCGACCTCGCCGACCGCGTCGGCGTGTCGACCTCGGGCCTCATGGTCGTGGCCGAGGTGGTGCTCGTGCTCGGGTGGTGCGCCGCGTTCGCGCTCGCCGCCCGGCGCACCTGGCGCTGGGAGCCCCGGGGCTGAGGCCCCGGCGCCCCGGGAGAGGACGACCCGTGTCCCTGCTCAGGCTGCTCCGCCGCCACCTCGCGCCCCACCGCCGGCTCGTCGCCCTCGTGGTCGCCCTCGAGCTCGCGAGCGTGGTCGCCCTGCTGGTGCTGCCGCTGCTCAACGCGCGGATCATCGACGAGGGCATCGTCCCCGGCGACCTCGGCCGCGTGGGGAGCGCCGGGGCGGTGATGCTCGCGGTCAGCCTGGCCCAGGCGGTCGTCGCCGCCGGCTCGTCGTACGCCGGCGCGGCCGTGGCCGCCGCCTTCGGCCGCGACGTGCGCCGGGGCCTGTTCTCCCACGTCGGCGGGCTGTCCTCGCGCGAGGTGCACGGCTTCGGCGTGCCGTCGCTGGTGACGCGCTGCACCAACGACGTCCAGCAGGTGCAGCTGTTCGTGCTGCTGACCCTGACGATGGTGCTCACCGCCCCGCTGCTGCTGGTCGGCGGGGTCGTGATGGCGGTGCGCGTCGACGTCGGGCTGTCGTGGGTGCTGCTCGCCGCCGCGCCGGTGCTCGCGCTCGTGGTCACCGCGCTGGTGGCGTGGATGGTGCCGAGCTCGCGGCGCCTCCAGGAGCTGCTGGACCGCACCAACGAGGTGCTCCGCGACCAGCTCGTCGGCCTGCGCGTCGTGCGGGCCTTCGCCCGGGAGCAGCGGGAGTCCGAGCGGTTCGCCGGGGTCAACGACGAGCTGACCCGCGTCTCGCGGCGGATGGGCCGGATGACCGCCGCGCTGACGCCGGTCGTCGTGGTCACGACGAGCCTGGCCGTCGCGGGCGTGCTGTGGTTCGGCGGGCACCGGGTCGACGACGGGCAGCTGGCCATCGGGTCGCTGGCCGCCTACCTCACCTACGTCGTGCAGGTGCTCGCCGCCACCGCGGTCCTGGCCCTCGTGGTGGTGATGCTGCCGCGGGCGATGGTCTGCGCCGACCGGGTCACCGCCGTGCTCGAGGCCCGGTCGTCCACCGCCGGCCCGCGCCCGGGAGGTCCCCGGTCGCTGGTGCCCCGCGCCGTGCGTGGCGCCCTGCGCGTCGAGGGCGTCGGCGTACGCCGCCCCGGGGCCGACGAGCCCCTCCTGCACGGGGTCGACCTCGACGTCCGCCCCGGCGAGGTGGTGGCCGTGGTCGGCTCGACCGGGTCGGGCAAGACGCTGCTGCTCTCGCTGCTCGCCCGTCTCCTCGACCCGACCGTCGGGCGGGTCCTCCTCGACGGCCACGACGTGCGCGACCTCGACCGGGGCGTCCTCGCCGGCGCCGTCGGGCTGGTGCCGCAGGCCTCCTACCTGTTCGGCGGCACCGTGCGCAGCAACCTGTGCCTCGGCCGCCCCGACGCGAGCGACGACGAGCTGTGGCGCGCGCTCGAGGTGGCGCAGGCCGCGGGCTTCGTGGCCGGCCTCGACGACGGCCTCGACGCCGTGGTGCACCCGGGCGGCACCAACCTCAGCGGCGGGCAGCGCCAGCGGCTCTGCGTCGCCCGGGCCCTGGTGCCGCGGCCGCGGGTCTACCTGCTCGACGACGTCTTCTCCGCGCTCGACGCCGCCACCGGTGCGCGGCTGCGGCGAGCCCTGCGCGAGCGCACGGCCGACGCCGCCGTCCTCCTGGTCGCCCAGCGCGTCGACGAGGCCCGCGAGGCCGACCGCGTCGTCGTCCTCGACCAGGGCCGCGTGGTCGGCCTCGGCCACCACGACGACCTGCTGCTGACCTGCCCCACCTACGCCGAGATCGCCGCCTCGCAGCAGCTCGCCGGGGTGACGGCATGAGCACGGCGCGGCGCCCCGGGACCGCGCGACGCCTGCTCGGGCTGCTGCTGCACTCGCGGTGGCGCACCCTCGGCGTCGTCGTGCTGACCGCCGTGGCCGTCAGCCTCACCGTGGCCGGCCCCCTGCTGGTCGGCCGGGCCGTCGACACCGTCGTCGACGGCGTACGCGGCGAGGGGCTCGACACCGGGGCCCTCGCGACCGCCGTGCTGCTCGTCGTCGTGGTCGGCGCCGGCGCCGCGCTCGGCGAGCTGGCGCAGGGCTGGCTGCTCAACGGCGCCGCGACCGCGGCGGCCCGGCGGCTGCGCCGCGACGTCGAGGGCAAGCTGCACCGCCTGCCGATCGCCCACGTCGACACCGTGCCGCGCGGCGAGCTGCTCTCCAAGGTCACCAACGACGTCGACAACGTCGCCCGCACCCTCGGCCAGACGCTCGGCCAGCTCCTCACCGCACTGCTCACCGTGGTGGCCGTGCTGGCCACGATGCTGACGATCTCCCCGCTCCTGACCCTCGTCGCCCTCGTGCTCGTGCCGGTGACGGCGCTGGTCACCCGCGTGCTCGTGCGGCGCAGCCAGCCCCACTTCGTGCGGCAGTGGACCGCGACCGGCGAGCTCAACGCGCAGGTCGAGGAGGCCTTCAGCGGCCACGACCTGCTCACCGCCTTCGGGCGCCACGACGAGGCCCGGGCCCGGTTCGCGGCCACCAACGACGAGCTGGCGCGGGTGGGCCACCGGGCCCAGTTCCTCTCGGGCCTGCTCAACCCGGTCATGGTGCTGCTGGGCAACCTGTCCTTCGTCTCCATCTGCGTCGTCGGCGCGTGGCGGGTGGTCCAGGGCCAGCTGACCATCGGCGGCGTGGTCGCCTTCGTGCAGTACTCCCAGCAGCTCACCGCGCCCCTGAGCCAGGTCGGCACGATGGTCACCACGCTCCAGTCGGGCCTCGCCTCCGCCGAGCGCGTCTTCGCGCTGCTCGACGAGGACGAGGAGCCGGCCGAGGCGACCGGCCGCCTGCCCGTCCCGACCCGCGGCCGCCTGGTGTTCGAGTCGGTCACCTTCGACTACGGCGCCGGCCCCCTCATCGAGGACCTCGACCTCGTCGTCGAGCCCGGTCGCACCGTCGCCGTCGTCGGGCCCACGGGCGCCGGCAAGACCACGCTGGTCAACCTGCTCGCCCGCTTCTACGACCCACGGTCGGGCCGGATCACCCTCGACGGCACCGACATCGCCGCGGTGCCCCGCGCCGAGCTGCGCTCCCGGGTCGCCATGGTCCTGCAGGACACCTGGCTGCTCGCCGGGACGATCGCGGACAACATCGCCTTCGGCCGCGCCGGGGCCGAGCCCGCCGACGTGCGCCGGGCGGCCGCGGCGGCCTCGGTCGACCACGTCGTGCGGGCCCTGCCCGACGGCTACGACACGCTGGTCGACGACACCGGCCACCTGCTCAGCGCGGGGGAGCGCCAGCTCGTCACCATCGCCCGAGCCTTCGTGGCCGACCCGGCCGTGCTCGTGCTCGACGAGGCGACCAGCGCCGTCGACACCCGCACCGAGCTGCTCGTGCAGCGCGCGATGGACGCGCTCCGCGCCGACCGGACGGTCGTCGTCATCGCCCACCGGCTCGCCACCGTCCGGACGGCCGACCTGGTCCTCGTGATGGAGGCCGGCCGCATCGTCGAGCGCGGCACCCACGACGACCTCCTGGCCGCCGACGGCGCCTACGCCCGGCTGCACCGGGCGCAGGCCGACCGCGAGACCGACGGCGAGGGCGTGCCCATCGGCGCGTGACGGCCGTCAGGCCGGCACGGGCACCCCGACGTCGAGGGCGAGCAGCTCCGCGACGCACCCGGTCGCGGCGGCCTGGCCAGCCGCAGCCGCGGCCAGCACCGAGCTCATCGGCATCGGCAGCTCGGGCACGTGGGCGAGGTCGCCGGCGGCGTGGACCCCGCGCTGGGAGGTGCGGCCGAACGCGTCGACCTGGACGCAGCCCGACGGCAGCAGCGCCAGGCCGAGGTCCTCGGCGAAGGGCGCCGACTGGGCGAACGTCGTCGCCACCAGCACGCCCCCGAGCTCGAGCTCGGGGCCACCGGCGAAGGAGACGACCGCGCCGTCGTGGGCGCCCCCGGCGCGGAAGCCGGTCACCACCTCCGAGCGCACCGACGCGCCGAGCCGGGCCAGCTGGGCGGCGTTGTCGTCGTCGACCGCGTCGCCGTCGGTCAGCACCACGACCTCCGAGGAGATCGGCGCGAGCATCGCGGCGAGCCGCCCGACGTGGCCGTGGCTGCCCAGCACGCCGACCGGGCGGCCGGCGTACTCGTGGCCGTGGCAGAACGGGCAGTGCGCGGCCGCGCCCCCGAAGAGGTCGGCGAGGCCGGGCTTGTCGGGCAGGGTGTCGCGCACCCCGGTCGCCAGCAGCACCATCCGGGTGCGCACCGGGCCGCGGTCGGTGGCCAGGCTCCAGCCCGGGCCGTCGGGCACGACGGAGTGCGCCCGCTCGTCGCGCACCTCGACCGTGGCGTACGCCGCCAGCTCGGCCCGCGCGAGGCGCCGCAGCTCGGCGGGCGGCCGGCCGTCGTGGGTCAGGAAGTTGTGCAGGTGGTCGGTGGGGTCGTTGCGGTAGCCGCCGGCGTCGAGCAGCAGCACGCGGCGGTGCATGCGGCCCAGGGTGAGCGCGGCCTGCAGGCCCGCGGGCCCGCCGCCGACGACCACCACGTCGTAGCCGTTGTCCGTGTCCATCGTGTCTCCTCTTGTTGGGAACTTGTCTCGACAACGATGGTGTGAGTTCATGTTGACATGAAGTCAAGTGTGATCTCCATCGGCGAGCTCGCGGGCCGGTTCGGGCTCGCCACGCACGTGCTGCGGCACTGGGAGGACGTCGGCCTGCTCGACCCCGAGCGCGACGCCGCCGGCCGTCGCCGCTACGGCCGCGACGAGCTCGTGCGGGTGGCCGTCATCCTGCGCAACCAGGCGGCGGGGATGAGCCTGGAGCAGATCCGGGTGCTGCTCGACGCCGAGGCCCCCGAGCGACACCTCGTGCTCGAGGCCCACGTCGCCGACCTCGACCGGCGGATGGCCGAGATGCAGCGCAGCCGCGAGATGACGATGCACGCCCTGCGGTGCCGCGCCCACGACGTCGCCAACTGCCCCGGGTTCCGCAAGGGCGTCGACGACCTCCTCGCCGGCGACGCCTCGACCCTGGTCGCCGGCCTGGCCGAGCAGTCGGGTCGTGCGGGACGGGGCCGGCGGGTGGGGTCGCGGTGAACGCTCGGCGCACGGCCTGTGGACGGAGGGCTTTCCCTCTTCCGTGCTGTCGGCGGCGGCTGCTTGGGTGAGACCCGGGTCACACCGGGTGGCCCGCTCTCGTCTCGGAGGTCCTGGTGCTCGTCCGTCGTCTCGTCCCCCTGGTGGCCACGCTCGCCGCCCTGCTCGGCCCGGCGCTGGTCGCCGCCACCGCCGCTCCCGCCCAGGCCGCAGCGCCGACCTACGTCGCCCTCGGCGACTCCTACGCCTCCGGCCTCGGCACCCGCAGCTACATCGACGACGGCACGTCGTGCAAGCGCTCCACCCTGGCCTACCCCAAGCTCGTGGCCGCCGCGCGCGGCTACGCGCTCAGCTTCAAGGCCTGCTCCGGCGCGACCGTGTCGACCGTGAGCGGCAGCCAGCTCGGTGCGCTCGGGTCCGGCACCGACTTCGTGTCCATCTCCGTCGGCGGCAACGACGCCGGGTTTGCCGACGTGCTCACCGAGTGCGCACAGCCCGGCTGGGCCAGCGACTGCGACAGCGCCGTCGACGGCGCCCAGGCCTACATCCGCAACACCCTCCCCGGCCGCCTCAGCACGCTGTACGCCGCCATCGACTCCCGCTCCCCGTCCGCCCGCGTCGTCGTGGTGGGCTACCCGCGCGTCTTCATGGGCGAGGACTGCAACGCCGGCACCTTCTTCTCCCCGGCCGAGCAGACCCGGCTCAACGCCACGGCCGACCAGCTCAACGCCCGACTCTCCACCGCCGCGGCCAACCGCGGCTTCGCCTTCGCCAACCCGACCAGCCGGTTCACCGGCCACGCCGTGTGCGACGACCCGGAGTGGCTCAACGGCCTGTCCAACCCGATCGCCGAGAGCTACCACCCCAACCGGGCGGGTCACTCCTCCGGCCTGGCGCCGCTGGTCTCCGGGCTGCTGCGCTGACCCGACGCCGGTCCTCGGTGCCGCCGGCGACGCGGAGCGGTCCGGACCTGTCCCACCCGGCTGGTACAACCGGGGTCATGTCGACCGCCCCCGACCGCGCCGCCCGGCTGGCCGGATCCGCCGCGCTGGCGCTCGCGCTCGCCCTCGCGCTGGTCGCCTGCACCGACGACGCGCCCGACCCGGCCGAGGTCGGCGAGACCGCCGAGGGCACCGCGGCCCGGCTGGCCGACGCGCTCGAGGCCCGCAGCCTCGACGAGGTGCCCTTCACCGAGGTCACCGGTGCCGAGGCGAGCGCCGACCTCGGCGACGTCGTCGAGGGCATGGGCGACCGCTCGCCGCAGGTCGAGCTCGGCGAGGTCACCGAGGACGGCGAGAGCGCCACCGCGACCCTCACCTGGACCTGGCCGCTGACCGAGGAGACCGGTGACGGCGCCGAGGGTCCCGAGCCCGACCCGGCCGACACGGGGGAGTGGACCTACGACAGCCGAGTCACCCTGCGCCGGGTCGGCGACCGCTGGCAGGCCGAGTGGGGCCACCAGGTCGTCGAGCCGTCCCTCAACGCGGCCTCGGTCCTCGACGCCTCGACCGTCCCGGCCACCCGCGGCGACATCGTGGGCGCCGGTGGCGTCAAGCTGGTCACCGACCGTCCCGTGGTCCGCGTCGGCATCGACCGGGCCGCGGTGCCCCAGGCCGAGGCCGGTCGGTCGGCGCGGGCGCTCGCGCGCCTGGTCGACATCGACGTGGCGCCGTACGCGAAGGCGGTGCGGGGGGCCGGGGCGAAGGCCTTCGTCGAGGCCATCACCTTCCGGCAGGCCGACGTGCCCCCGGCCGTGCTGCGTGGCTACGAGGCCATCCCGGGCGCGACCCTCGTGCGCACCGAGCGGCCGCTGGCCCCGACGCGCGAGTTCGCCGCGCCGATCCTCGGCACGGTCGGCGAGGTGACCGCCGAGATGGTCGCCGACGAGTCCGACCGCTACCAGCCCGGCGACGTCGCCGGCCTGTCCGGGCTCCAGGCGCGCTACGACGAGCAGCTGCAGGGCGAGGCGGGCGTGGTCGTCGACGCGGTCGGCTCCGACGGCGTCGAGCGCGAGCTCTTCCGCTCCGGCGGCGGCGCGGGCCAGACCCTGCAGCTGACGCTGGACGAGCGGCTGCAGGCCGAGGCCGAGGCCGTGCTGTCCGACGTCGGCCCGGCCAGCGCCCTGGTGGCCATCCGCCCCAGCGACGGCGCCATCCTCGCCGCGGCCAACGGCCCCGGCAACGACGGCCAGAACCTCGCCACCTTCGGGCAGTACGCCCCCGGGTCGACGTTCAAGACGGTGAGCAGCCTGGCCCTGCTGCGCCGGGGCCTCACCCCCGACGCGGCCGTGCCCTGCACCCCGACGGTCGACGTCGACGGACGCGACTTCGAGAACTACGACGACTACCCCGCGGGCGGCACCGGCCAGATCCCGTTCCGCGCCGCGCTGGCCAGCTCGTGCAACACCGCCTTCATCGCCGAGCGCACCCGCCTGCGCGACGGCGACCTCGCCGCGGCCGCGGCCAGCCTCGGGCTCGGCATCGACCACGACCTCGGCTTCCCGGCCTACTTCGGCCAGGTCGAGCCGCCGACCACCGAGACCGGTCGCGCGGCCGACATGATCGGCCAGGGCACGATCCTGGCCTCGCCGATGGTGATGGCCACGGTCGCCGCCTCGGTGCAGGCCGGCACCACCGTCGTGCCGCGGCTGGTCCAGCAGGTCGACGTCGAGGTCCCCGCCGAGGCCACGCCGCTCGCCCCGCGCGAGGCCGAGCAGCTGCGCAGCCTCCTCCGCGGGGTCGTCACCGACGGCAGCGGACGCTTCCTGGCCGACCTCCCGGGCCCGCCGGTGCTGGCCAAGACCGGCACCGCCGAGTACGCCGCCGGCGACGGCGTCCGCACCCACGCCTGGATGATCGCGGCCCAGGGCGACCTCGCCGTGGCCGTGTTCGTGCAGGACGGCGCGTCGGGCTCGTCGACCGCGGGCCCGCTGCTCGAGGCGTTCCTGCGCGCGGCCCGCTGACCCGGACGGCCGAGCCGCGCGCGCGGAACCCTCCACCGGGCGCACCCTGTCGGCGCCACGGACGCGCCGCCTAACCTGAAGGGCATGCCTCGACTCGTCGGTCGCACCGCCCTGCTGGCGGAGGTGGCGGGCCTGCTGGGGCGCGGCGAGTCCGTCGCGCTGTGCGGACCGACCGGGGTCGGCAAGAGCGCGCTGCTCGACGCGGTCGAGCGCGAGGCCCGCAGCCGCGGCTCGGAGGTGCTGCGGGCGACGGGGTCCGCGGAGGAGACCGGGCTGCCGTTCGCCGCCCTGCGCGACCTGCTCGCCCAGTGCCCCGACGACCTCGTCGCCGCGATGCCCGAGCCGGTGCGCGACCTCGTCGTCTCCGGCCTGGTGGGCGACGACGCGGCGCACGAGCGGCGGTCCGAGCTGGCGGCTGCGGTGCACGGGCTGCTCGAGCGCTGGTCGGCCGACCGACCCGTGCTGCTGCTCCTCGACGACGTGCAGTGGCTCGACGGCGAGTCGTCCGCGATCGTGGGGTACGCCCGACGACGGTTGCGCGGGTCGGTCCTGGTCGTGGCCACGGTCGGGGTGGCGGCCTCCGACCTCGCCGCCGGCGTGGCCCGGCCCGACGGCACGGACGACGACATCGACGTCAGCGAGCTGGTCCACCTCGACGTCCCGCCGCTCGCGGCCATCGACATGCTCGACCTGCTCTGCGCGCACGGCCTGACGCCCGACCTCGCCCAGCGGGTGCACGTCGAGTCCGGCGGCGTCCCGGCGCTGGCCCTGGCCGTCGCGGGCATGCTCGGCGAGCGGCCCTCGGTCCTCGGCGAGCGGGTGCCGCTGCCGGCCAGCACCGAGCGGGTGCTGCAGGACCGGTTCCGCGGGCTGCCGCCCGAGGTCCGCGAGACGCTCCTGCACGCCGCACTGCTCCACCGACCCACGGTCCGCGACCTGGAGCGGTCGGGCCGCGTCGGCGCCGACGACGACGTGCGCCTGGCGCTCCGCTCGGGCCTGTTGGCCCGCGACGGCGCGGTGCTGCGGTTCACGCCGTCGGCGCTGCGCGACGTAGTGGTCGAGTCGTTCCCGGCCTCGGCCCGGGCGGCGCTGCACGAGCGCCTGGCCGACGCCGCCCCCGGGGCGGCGGAGCGGCTGCGCCACCTCGCGCTCGCCGACCCGCGACCCGACGCCGACCTGGCCCACGAGCTGGGGCGGGCGGCCCGCGACTCCGCGGCGGCGGGCGGGCGCGAGCTGGCGGCCGAGCTCTACCTGCTGGCGGCCGACCGGGCGCCGTTCGCCCTGGCACCCGAGCGCGTGGAGTGGCTGGTCTGCGCGGTCGAGACGGCGGCGCCGGGCAACCACGTCGACCTGGTGCAGCGGGCCCTGCTCGACGTGCGCGACGGCCAGACGACCCCGGCGCAGGCGGTGCGGGTGCGCCTGGCCATCCCCGAGCTCGCGGGCCACGACGTGACGCTGCTCGACGAGGTGCTCACGGCGGCGTTGGCCGACGCCGGCGACGACGACCTGCTGGTGGCCAAGGTGCTGCTGCAGCGGGCCCGGATCGCCCTGATGGAGGCCCGACCGCACGCGGCACACCGCGCCTGCGAGCGGGCGGTGCGGCTGCTCGAGCGCCACGGCGACGACGACGAGCTGGCCCTGGGCCTGACCACCCTGGCGGTGGCGCAGCGCTGGACGGGCGCCGACGGCCAGGCCTCCCTCGACCGGGCGCTGGCGCTGGCCGGGCCGACGCCGACGGGCTTCGTGCACACCTCGCCGGAGTACATGCAGGCCCGCTTCGCCTTCTACGACGACCGGCTCGACGAGGCCTGGAGCGCCCACCTGGCGATGCTGGCCCAGGTCGAGCGCGGCGCCGGCATGGACCACCTGCACGTGCTGCGGTGCCTGGTCGAGGTGGCCGCTCGCGCCGGGCGGGGCCGGGAGGCCGTCGAGTACGCCGCCCGCGCGGCCCGCACGGGGGAGCAGTTCGACCTCGAGGCCTACTCGGGCTGGTTCGTCGCGGCCACGGCCGAGCTGCTGGCGGGCGACGTCGGCCGGGCGCGCACCCTGGCCGGCCGGGGGGCGGAGGCCGCCGCCGTGCGCGGCGACGTGCGCTACCGCCAGCGCCACCTCGTGCTGCTCGGGCAGGCCCTGCTCCGCTCGGGCGACGCCCAGGGCGCGGCCGACGCGCTCGAGCGGGTGCGCGCCCACGAGCGGGCGGAGGGGTTCAGCGACCCGACGGTGAGCCGGTGGCACGCCGACCTGGTCTCGGCGCTGGCGGCCCTGGGTCGGCTCGACGACGCCGACGACGTCCTGGCCGAGGCCCGGCGCGAGGTGGCCCGCCGCGAGGCCGCCGGGGGCACCGACGGCGTCTCGGCTCAGCTCGACCGCGCGGAGGCCGAGCTGCGCACCGCCCGCGGCGACCTCGACGGCGCCGCGCACACCCTCGACCGGGCGGCCAAGGTCGCCGCCGACCTCGGCCTGCGGGTCGACGAGGGCCGGGTGCTGGTCACCCGCGCCCACCTCGAGCGCCGTCGCCGCCGCGTCGCGGCGGCCCGGACCGCCCTGCAGGACGCCCACCGGCTCTTCACCACCCTGCACGCGACGGCGTGGGCCGACCAGGTCCAGGCCGAGCTCACCCCCGACCCCGCGCGCGGCGCCGGCGACCCCCTCCTGGACCGCCTCACCGAGACCGAGGCCCGCATCGCCCGCGCCGTGGCCGAGGGCGCCAGCAACCGCGAGATCGCCGAGCGCACCTACGTGAGCGTCAAGACCGTCGAGGCCACCCTGACCCGCATCTACCGCAAGCTCGACCTCCGCTCGCGCACCCAGCTCGCCACCCTCCTCGTCCCGCAGCCCCCGGAGTAGGGGGGCGGGCTCGCCCGGGGTGGTGCCGGGGTCGTCCCCGATGCCCACGACGCCCGCTCGCGCCTAGCGTCGAGCCGTGCCCAGGACCCGCCCCGACCCGTTCCTGCTGGCCGCGGCGGGCGTCGGCCTGGTCCACGCGGCCGCCAGCGCCTCGTGGGGCCTGGGCAGCCCCTGGCTGGCCTCGACGGTGGGGGACTGGGCCGTCACGTGGCGCGCCGAGGAGCCGCTGCTGGTCGGCGCCGTCCTCCTCGTCGTCGCCGCGGTCAAGACCGCGGCGGCCGTGCTGCCGCTGGTGCGCCACCGCCTGCCGTCCCCGCGCTGGACCACGACGGCCTGCGCCGCGGGCGCGCTCGGGCTGGCGGTCTACGGGCTGGCCAACGCGGCCGGTGCTTGGCTCGTGCTGTCGGGCCTGGTCGGCGACCCCACCGCCGACCCCGCAGCCCTCTGGGGCCACGCCGCACTCTGGGACCCCCTCTTCGCCGCCTGGGGCCTCCTCCTCCTCACCGGCCTCCGCCGCACGACCGCGGCCGTGGCCGCTGCACCGAACCCGTGAGGCGAGCCGCCCAGGAGGGCCGCCGGAGCGCGGCGTCGAGCGGGGTGGGGCGGGTGGGTCGGTCGCGATGGCCTCGAGACAGGCGCCAGGGCGCCTTCCTCGACCACCGTGGGTGGGGTCGGGCGGGGCCTCGAGACAGGCGCCAGGGCGCCCTTCCTCGACCACCGTGGGTGGGGTCGGACGGGTCGGCTGCGGTGGTCTCGAGGCTCGTCGCCAGGGCTCCTCGCACCTCGACCAGCGGGCCGGCCGCGAAGCGGCCCGGGAGGGGCGGGGTGTTCCTTGCTGTCGACGCCCGCGACGGGCGCGGACTGCAATCCCCGCGGGGACCGGACCGACCATCCAAGACGGAGCGAACCCCCCGCCGCATGGGGTCGGCGAGGGGTTCTCGTCGTCTTCTTGGTGCTCCCTCCGAAGGACGACTGACGACAGCATACGCCTCCGGGCACACCGGTGTCCCCCCTCTCGGGCGGCTTCCTCAGTTCTGGGGAGGGTGGAAGGCTGGCGGCATGACCCCTGCCGAGCGTCTCGACCAGGTCCTGCCCGCCCGCCACCGCGCGCTGCTGATCGGTGGACGCTGGCAGGAGGCCGACGACGGCCGGACGCTCGAGGTGAGCGACCCGGCCGACGGGTCGGTGATCACGACGGTGCCGGACGCCTCGCCGGGGGAGGCGATCGAGGCGCTCGACGCGGCGGTGGCGGCCCAGGCCGACTGGGCGGCGACGCCGCCGCGGGAGCGCGGCGAGGTCCTGCGCCGGGCCTGGCAGCTGCTGCAGGACCGGGCCGACGACGTGGCCTGGCTGATGAGCCTGGAGATGGGCAAGCCGCTGGCCGAGGCCAGGGGCGAGGTGACCTACGGATCGGAGTTCTTCCGCTGGTACGCCGAGGAGGCGGTGCGCATCCACGGCCGGTGGATGCAGGACCCGGCGGGGGCGCACCGGTTGCTGACGGTGAAGAAGCCGGTGGGTCCGTGCTTCTTCGTGACGCCGTGGAACTTCCCGCTGGCCATGGGCACCCGCAAGATCGGCCCGGCCATCGCCGCGGGCTGCACGATGGTGGTCAAGCCGGCCGACCTGACGCCGCTGACCCAGCTCCTGCTGGCGGCGCTGCTGGAGGAGGCCGGGCTGCCGCCGGGCGTGCTCAACGTCGTCACGACGACGCGCGCGAAGGAGACGAGCGAGGCGCTGCAGGCCGACGACCGGCTGCGCAAGGTGTCGTTCACCGGGTCGACCGCGGTGGGGCGGGTGCTGGTGCGCCAGAGCGCCGAGGGGCTGCAGCGGGTGAGCATGGAGCTGGGGGGCAACGCGCCGTTCCTGGTCTTCGACGACGCCGACCTCGACGCGGCCGTCGACGGTGCGATGACGGCCAAGATGCGCAACATGGGCGAGGCCTGCACCGCGGCCAACCGGTTCCTGGTGCACGCCGACGTCGCCGAGGACTTCGGTCGGCGCCTGGCCGAGCGGATGGGCGCGCTCACCCTCGGCCGCGGCCAGGACGACGGCGTCGACGTGGGTCCGCTGATCGAGGAGAAGGCGGTCGAGGCGGTCACCCAGCTGGTGACCGACGCGGTCCACGACGGCGCCCGGGTGCTGGTCGGCGGCCCCGGCGGCACGGTGCCCGAGGGTGGCGGCTACTTCTACCCGCCGACGGTGCTGGTCGACGTCCCCGCGGGGTCGGCCATCAACACCGAGGAGATCTTCGGACCGGTCGCGCCGATCACCACGTTCACGACCGAGGAGGAGGCGGTGGCGGCGGCCAACGACACCGAGTACGGCCTGGCCTCCTACGTCTTCACCCGCGACCTGGCGCGCAGCATCCGGATGGCCGAGGCGCTCGAGTTCGGCATGGTCGGCGTCAACACGGGCCTGGTGTCCAACCCGGCGGCGCCGTTCGGTGGCATGAAGGCGAGCGGGTTCGGCCGCGAGGGCGGCTTCGAGGGCATCGAGGAGTACCTCGAGACGACGTACGTCGCCCTCAAGGTCTAGGCCCTCACCTACCCTGGGCCCGTGCGAGGGCGGGGGCGAGGTGCGGTGGGTCTGGTGGCCCTGCTCGCGCTCGCGGCCTGCGCCGGCGACGGCGAGCCGTCGTCCGCCCCGTCGTCCGGGCCGCCCGCGAGCGCCACGCCGACCGGGGTCGTGACGCCGACCCCGACCGAGGCCGCGACCCCGCCTCCGGCGGCGCCCACTCCGACCCGCGACCCCCTGGCCGACCTCGTCGAGGAGGTCGAGGTCGACGAGGGCGAGGTGCTGGGCGCCGACATGAGCTGGCCGCAGTGCCCGCCGGGCCTGGGCATCCCGCAGAAGCGCTCGAGCGGTCAGCCCATGCCGGTCGCCGAGGCCCGCTACGTCGTCGTCGGCCTCACCAACGGCCCGGGGTTCTACCCCAACCCCTGCCTGGCCGACCAGGTCGCCTGGGTGCGCGAGCGCCGGCTGATGGTCGGGGCGTACGCCGTGGCGTCCTACCCGCCGGCCGACCGGATCGCCCGGCACGGCCAGGACGGCCCGTACGACGGCTCGACCGACCTCGGCGCGCTGGCCAACACCGGCTACCAGCAGGCGCTGTTCAACGTGCGGTCGATGCGGGCGGCGGGCCTGACCACGCCGGTGGTGTGGGTCGACGTCGAGCCGGTGCCCGACTTCGCCTGGAGCAGCGACCGGTCGGCCAACGCCGCGGTGGTCAGCGGTGCGGCCCGCGGCTACGAGGACGCCGGCTACCGGATCGGCGTCTACTCGACCCCGCTGCTGTGGGACGGCGTGGTCGGCGACCTCGAGCTCGGCGTGCCCGAGTGGCGCGCCGCCGGCCAGACCTCGCGCGTGGAGGCCCGCTCGCGGTGCGGCGACGACTGGACGATCCAGGGCGGCGAGGCCGTCCTCGGCCAGTGGGTCGAGGCCGACCGCGACATGAACATCACCTGCCCCGGGGTCTCGGCGGATCTGTCCGCGTGGTTCCACCAGTTCTGACACCTCGGTCGGCCCGACGGGGCGGATCCACACGATGGTCGAGGAAGGACGAAGTCCTGTCTCGAGACCACGCGACCACAGGTCCTGGCACGCTGGAGCGATGGACGTCAGCGACTTCTTCACCGCGGTGCTCGTCGTGCTGGGCGTCGGCCTGGTGGTGGGGCTGGCGGTCATCGGGTTCGTCATGTGGCGCTACCGCATCCCGCCGCGCGGCCTGGTCGCGATGGTCGGGGCGCTGGTCTACCTCGTCAGCCCGGTCGACGTGCTGCCCGAGGTCGTGCTCGGCCCGCTCGGGTTGGTCGACGACGCGGGCGTGGTGACCGTCGTGGCGGTCTGGGTCTACAAGCTCGTGCAGGCGCGCCGGATGCTCGAGGGCTCGGGCATCCGCGGTCGGCGGTCGCGACCGGGCGAGGTGCCCCCGGTCAGCCGGGGTTGAACGCGGCGACGAGCGCGGTCCGCGAGGCCAGGCCCAGCTTGCGGTAGACCTTCGACAGGTGGCCCTCGACGGCCTTGACGGACACGACCAGCCGGTCGGCGATCTCGCGGTTGGTGAGGCCCTCGAGCACGAGCACCGCGACCCGGCGCTCGGCGGCGGTGAGCGCGGCCAGCACCTCCGACTGCAGCCGGCGGGGCTGCTCGCCCATCTGCTCCAGGAGCCGGCGGGCGCGGCCCTGCAGCGGCGCGAGGCCCTCGCGGCCGGCGTACGCCTCGACGCGGCGGAGCAGGCCGAGGGCCTCGGGTGGTCCGAGGGGGTCGAGCAGGAGCAGCGCGGCGAGGTCGGCCTGGACCTGTGCCTGGAGGCGTTCGGCGCCGGCGTCGGCCAGCACGGCGAGGGCCTCGCGCAGCCGGGGGACGCGGCGCGACCACGCCTCGGTGGTGGTGTCGCAGGAGGCGAGGGTGCGCATCGCCAGCGCGACGTCGGGGGCCGTCCCGGTGGCCAGCGCGTGGTCGAGGGCGGTGCGGGCCAGGTCGAGCGAGCGCTCGCGGTGGCCGAGGTGGAGCAGGGCGAGCGCGGCCGCGCAGCGCCAGGGCAGTCCCTCGGCCTCGGCCCCGGCCGCGCCGGCCGCGACCGACCGGTCGTGGGCGGCGTCGTGGTCGCCGAGGGCGGCCGCGAGCTCGGCGCGCGCCATCAGCGCGTGCGGGTCGAGCGAGTCGGCGATGCCCACCGCGACCGCCTGGGCGGCCACCAGGTCACCGGTGGCGAGGTGGCACTGCAGCAGCAGGGCCTCCTCGCGCACGCCCAGCGGCGTGCCCGCGCGGGCGGCGGCGACCAGCCCGCCCGCGGCGGCGCGCACCTGCCCGCGCCGCACCAGGTCGCGGGGCTCGACCGACCGTGCGGGCGCAGCGAGCGGGACGGCAGCGACCATGCGAGCAGGCTAGGGACGCCCGGGCCGGTTCGGCCGGACAACCGCTGAACGGGTCGGGGTGGACCAGTCAGGCCGACAGGCGCCGGGGGTCGACCGACCGGCCGAGGAACCCCAGCAGGCGGGCCTCGGGCGGTGCGGCCGCGTCGTCGGCGTACGCCGGGGCGAAGCGCGTGCCCCGGTCGAGCGGGTCGACCAGGGCGTGGGCGACCGGGAGCAGGTCGGCGGCGAGGGCCGCCGGCAGCAGCGGTCCGCGACCGGTGGTGCGGGCGACGTCCCAGCCGTGCACCGTGATCTCGAGCGCCGCGGCCCGGACGACGACCGCGGTGGGCAGCGAGGCACCGCCGACCACCACGGTGGGTCCGGTGGTGGGCAGGCTCCAGGCGCCGAGCAGGGCGCAGGCCTTCACCTGGAGGGTCTCGACGCGGGTGCCGAGCGGGCGCGGGCCGGGCTCGACGGCGATCAGGCCCTCGGCGCCGTCGGTGAAGGCGTCGAGGGCGTCGTCCATGTGGTCGAGCAGCGCGTCCAGGCTCCACCCGGTGCACGGCGTGGGCCGGGTGAGGTGGGCCGGACGGACGGGCTGCAGCGCTCCACGGGTGTAGCCCAGGGCGCGCTCGAGCAGCTCGACCCCCGACCGGTCGGTCGCGGGGCGCACGGGGGGTCTCAGGCGTGGGGCGCGCTGGGGCTCTCGGGCGTCCAACCGGCCGGCAGGGTGGCCGGCAGGCCGAACGTCGCGAACAGGCGAGGGTCGAAGAACGCCGTCACGTGCCGCACCTTCTCGCCCTCCAGGTGCAGCACCTGGAGGTGGAAGGGCTCGAAGTGGCCGGCGGGCATCCGCATGTAGAGGCCGAACGCCGGCTGGCCGTTGGCCACGGTCGCGACCATCGGCATGTCGTGGACACCGCCGGGGCACTTGGTGCCGATGAGCTCGCCGATGGTGGTCGAGCCCTTGTACCAGTTGGTGAAGGGCGGCATGTCCCACGTCGCGTCGGCCTTGAGCAGCCCGACGATGCTGTCGATGTCCTTGGCCCAGAACGCCGCGAGGTAGCGGTCGAGCAGCCGCTGCTGCCGCTCGTCGAGGTCCTCCACGACGGTGTCCTCGGTCAGGGCCTTCTCGCCGAGCTGGGCGTGGGCGCGCTGCAGGGCGGAGTTGACCGCGGGGACCGTGGTGTCGAGGGCCTCGGCGGTCTCCTTGGCGCTCCAGCGGAGCACGTCGCGCAGCACCAGGACCGCGCGCTGGCGGGCCGGCAGGTGCTGCAGCGCGGCGATGAACGCCAGCCGCAGCGTGTCGCGCTCGGCCACCACGACGGCGGCGTCGGGCACGGGCTCGAGCCAGGCGATCTCGTGGTTCTCCTCCAGGGCGTCGCCCGCCATCTGGTCCGAGGTGCCGAGGCCCGCGGGCAGCGGCCGGCGCGGCTTGCCCTCGAGGTTGGTCAGGCACACGTTGGTCGCGATCCGGTAGAGCCAGGTGCGGACCGAGCTGCGGCCCTGGAACGACGCGCTGGCCTTCCACGCCCGCAGGAACGTCTCCTGCACCAGGTCCTCGGCCTCGTGCACCGACCCGCTCATCCGGTAGCAGTGCGCCATCAGCTCGCGCTGGTAGCGCGCGGTGAGCTGGTCGAAGTCGTCGAGCTCCGTGGTCTGCCCTGCTGCGCCCTGCTGGGTCTGGTCCGTCGTCACCGTCTCGCCCGTCGTCGTCGTCATCCGGCCGTCGCCTCCGTGCCTCGCTCGAGTCTGCCAAGAGGAGTGACCGGGGTCGAGGGGCGAACTCATCGGTGGCGGGCCGGGGCGGCGAGGTCGAGGGCGCGGCGGGCGGCGGGGAGGGCCCGGGCGCGGTCGGCGGGCACGAGGCCGACCCGGGTACGCCGGTCGAGCAGGTCGTCGACGTCGTGCGCGCCCTCGTGGGTGACGCCGAAGACCAGCTCGGCCAGGCAGGTCGGTACGCCGTCCGCGACCGGGGCGAGCAGCTCGTCGTCGCCCAGGCCGGTGGCCACGCGGGCGGTGGCCAGCACGAGGGCCGCGTCGGCGCCGTACCGGCGGACGAGGCGGGTGGGCTGCTCGAGCGCGTCCAGCTCGGCGCGGGGCGCGGCGCCGAGGAGCGGCAGGGTGGCGGTGGTGCAGGGGCCGCCGAGGCCGACCTGGTCCAGGGCGTCCTGGGCCATCCGGCGGTAGGTGGTGAGCTTGCCGCCGACGACGGTGGTGACGCCGGTGCGGCTGGTCAGCACCGCGTGCCGGCGCGACAGGTCGGCGGTGGAGCCGTCGTCGGTGTGCAGCAGCGGGCGGAGGCCGGCGTAGGAACCGACCACGTCGTCGCGGTGCAGCGGCCGGTCGAAGGAGGCGGCCACGACGTCGAGCAGGAACCCGACCTCGGTCTCCGAGGGGGCCGGCACGTCGGGCAGCGGTCCCTCGACGGGCTCGTCGGTCAGGCCGACGTACAGGGTGCCGTCGGGCTGGGGCAGGACCATGACGTAGCGGTTGCGGCCCTCGGGGATCGGCGCGAACACCGCCGTGCGCAGGCCCGGCAGCACGTCGCCGCGCAGCACCAGGTGGCTGCCGCGGCTGGGCCTCAGCTCGACCTCGTCGACGAGCTCGCCGGCCCACACGCCGGCCGCGTTGACCACCGCGCGGGCCCGCACCTCGTGCACGGCGCCGGTGACCTCGTCGCGCAGCGTGGCGCTGGTGCCGGTGGCGGCGAGCACCCGGGCCCGGGTGCGCACGACGGCGCCGCGGGCGGCGGCGGTGCGGGCGATGGTCGTGACCAGGCGCGCGTCGTCCTCGAGCTGGCCGTCCCAGCCGAGGATGCCGCCGCGCAGCCCGGCGGTGCGGAGGCCGGGCGCCAGGCGCGCGACCTCCGTGGCGGAGACGGTGCGCGGGCCGGGGAGGGTGGCCGAGGAGGTGCGGGCGCTGAGCTTGAGGACGTCGGCCGCGCGCAGGCCGGCCCGGGTCAGCGCCCGGTCGGCGAGCGAGGTGCTCGCGGTGAACGGCAGCACGTAGGGCATCGGCTGCACCAGGTGCGGGGCGGTGACCTCCATCAGCACGCCGCGCTCGACGGCGCTCTCGTGGGCGATGCCGACCTGGCCGCTGGCCAGGTAGCGCAGGCCGCCGTGCACCAGCTTGGACGACCACCGCGAGGTGCCGAAGGCGAGGTCGTGGGCGTCGACGGCCAGCACCCGCAGGCCGCGGGTGACCGCGTCCAGGGCGACGCCGGCGCCGGTGGCGCCGAGGCCGACGACCACGACGTCGACGTCGGCGGGCGCGCCGACGAGGCCCGGCCGGATGCGCTGCCCGTGGCCGGTCACGGCTGCAGCGCCCGGGTCAGCAGGAGCGCGAGCTCGGCGTCGAGCTCGGCCTCGGACGCACCGTCGTCGACCATCGTGTGCGCCGACAGCACGAACCCGTGGGCTGCGAGCACGAGGCCGCGGGCGATCGCGGTCGGGTTGCCGGGCCGGACCGTGCCGTCGGCCTGGCCCGCGGCGACGGCCTCGGCGGCGATGGCCAGGATGAGGTCCTGCGAGCGGCCGCGGCGGGCCAGCAGGTAGGGCAGCACCAGCTCGGGGTCGACCTCGACGATGCGCACGAACAGCTCGTTGACCCGCAGCGCCCGGATCGTGGCGACCATCCGGTCGACCAGCCCGGACGGGCCGCCCGTGCCCGCCGTCGAAGCCACGACGGCCGTCCACTCGCGGGTCATCAGGTCGCCCAGCAGGGTCGGCATGTCGGCCCAGGTGCGGTAGATCGTCATCCGCGAGACCCCGGCCCGGCGCGCGACCTCGGTGAGCGTCGTACGCCGCCAGCCCACGTCGAGCAGGCAGGCGCGGGCGGCGTCGAGGTAGGCGTCGCGGGGCTCCGGCGCAGCGTCGTTGTGACGAAGTGACGTCATGTGTCACACTGTAACACGTGACCCTGGTCCAGCAGCCCGAGATGCACCCCCAGCGCTGGGGCGACCCCGCCCGCGCCGCCGCCCTGCCCGCGTCCGCCCGCGGCCTGGTCGAGCTGGCCTTCGGGCCGCTCGCCGAGACGCCCGCGGTCGACCCGGCCGCCACCCCGCCGCCCCCGTCCGGGCTGCCGCCCGCGCTGCTGGCCGACCTGCGGTCCCGCCTCGGTGCCGAGCACGTGCTGGCCGACGACGAGACCCGACGGCTGCGCACCCGCGGCAAGTCGACCCCCGACCTGCTCCGTGCCCGCGCCGGCGACCTCGCCGACGCCCCCGACGCCGTCGTCCGGCCCGGCTCGCACGACGACGTCGCCGCCGTCCTGGCCTGGGCCGTGGAGCACCACGTGGCGGTCGTCCCGTTCGGCGGCGGCACCTCGGTGACCGGGGGTCTGGTCGCCCGCCGCGAGGGGTACGCCGGCCTGGTCTCCCTCGACCTGGTGCGGATGAAGCGGCTGGTCACCGTCGACCGCGAGTCGATGACCGCCACCCTCGAGCCCGGCCTGCGCGGTCCGGAGGCCGAGGCGCTCCTGGCCGCCGAGGGCCTGACCCTCGGCCACTTCCCGCAGTCCTTCGAGCACGCCACGATCGGCGGGTTCGCCGCGACCCGGTCGAGCGGGCAGGGCAGCGCCGGCTACGGGCGCTTCGACGCGATGGTCGTCGGCCTGCGGGTCGCGACCCCGCGCGGGGAGTGGCGGCTCGGCTCGTCGCCCGCCAACGCCGCCGGGCCCGACCTGCGCCAGCTCGTGCTCGGGTCCGAGGGCGCGTTCGGCGTCCTCACCGAGGTCACGGTGCGCGTGCGCCGCGCCCCGGTCGAGAAGGTCCACGAGGGGTGGCGCTGGCCGTCCTTCGCGGCCGGTGCCGACGCGATGCGCGCCGTCGTGCAGGCCGGGCTGCAGCCGACCGTGCTCCGGCTCTCCGACGAGCACGAGACCGCGATCAACCTGGCCCGCCCCGACGCCATCGGCGCCTCCGAGCCCGGGTGCCTGATGATCGTCGGGTTCGAGGGCGAGCCCGACGCCGTGGCCGCCCGGCAGGCCGCCGTGGCCGCGCTCCTCGGCTCGCTCGGGGGCACCCCGCTCGGCCGCGAGCAGGGGGAGGCGTGGGCCCACGGACGGTTCGACGCGCCGTACCTGCGCGACGCGATGCTCGACGTCGGCGTCCTCGTCGAGACGATGGAGACCGCGACCTGGTGGAGCCGCCGCCAGGAGGTGTACGACGCCGTGCGGGCGGCCCTGGTCGGCTCGCTCGGCGACGGGGCGATCGTGCTGTGCCACGTCTCGCACGTCTACGAGACCGGGTGCTCGCTCTACTTCACCGTCGCGGCCCGGGCCGGCGACGACCCGCTGGCCCAGTGGCAGGAGGCCAAGGCCGCGGCCAGCGACGTGATGACCGCCGCCGGCGCGACCATCACCCACCACCACGCCGTCGGCACCGACCACAAGCCCTGGCTGGTCCGCGAGATCGGCGAGCTGGGCGGGTCGGTGCTGCGGGCGGTCAAGGCCGACCTCGACCCCACTGGCGTCCTCAACCCCGGGGTGCTCGTGCCGTGAGCCGGGCGACCCGATCCTTCTCGTTCCTGGTCAACCCCGCCTCCGGCGGCGGCGCGGCCCCCGAGGCCGTCGTGCCCGTCGCCCGCCTGCTCCGCGAGGCCGGTGCGACCGTCGACGTCACCTACTCGCCCGGCCCGCGGGCCATGGCCGGCCTCGTCGACGCCGCGGTGGCCCGGGGCGACGTGGTGGTCTCCGTCGGCGGCGACGGCATGCTCTCCTCCCTCGCCGGGGCGGTCTCGACCGCCGGCGGCACCCTGGCCGTGCTGCCCGCCGGGCGCGGCAACGACTTCGCCCGGATGCTCGGGCTGCCCGAGCCCGGCGACGCCGAGGCCTTGGCACGGGTGCTGCTCGAGGGCACGGCGCGCCGGGTCGACCTGGTCTCGTGGTCGCGGCCCGGCGCCGACCCACGCCGGGTCGCCGGCTCGGTGTACGCCGGCATCGACGCCCGCGCCGGCGAGCTCGTCGACCGGGCCCACCGGCTGCCCCGGCAGCTGCAGTACCCCTCCGCCGCCGTCCGAGCCATCGCCGGCTACCGCCCGGCCCGGCTGCGCGTCGACGTCGACGGCGACCGCCGCGACTACGACGCGGCCTGCGTCGTCGTCGCCAACTCCGCCTACTACGGCAAGGGCATGAAGATCGCCCCCACCGCGGTGCTCGACGACGGCCTGCTCGAGGTGGTGGTCATCGAGGCCGCCTCCAAGCGCTCGCTGCTGCGCTCGCTGCCCACGGTGTACGACGGTCGCCACGTCGACCGGCCCGAGGTGACCGTGCTCCGTGGCAAGCGCATCGAGCTGGCCGCCGACACCCCGGCGGCCGCCGGCCTGCCCGTCGGCGGCGACGGCGAGCCCCTCGGCCACCTGCCCCGGCTCGGCTCCGCCACCGGCCCCGCCGTCGTCGAGGTCCTCCCCGCCGCGCTCGCCGTCCTGGCCTGACCCGCGACCGGACTACCGCCGCTGGGGGTCAGGCCGGGGTGTCGAAGGTCCAGACGAGCAGGGTGGTGGCGATGGCGGCGGTGACCTCGTGGGCGGGCTCGTCGGCGAACCGGAACGCGTCGCCGTCGGCCAGCGGCTCGGCCAGCGACGAGCGCAGCAGCGCGCCGCGGGCCACGAAGACGTGGGCCAGGGCCGCCGCCGGCAGGGTCGCGGTCTCGCCGTCGGCCAGCCGCACGACCCGCAGCCGTGCGCCCGGCAGCGGCTCGACCCCGCCATCGACCCCGCCATCGACCCCGCCATCGACCCCGCCGTCCGCCACGACGTCGTACGACGGCTCGCCGGCCTGGGCGTCGTCGGCCAGCCAGACCTGGACGAACCGGGTCTGCGGGGCCGCCGCGACCTCGCTGTGCTCGACGCCGGCGCCGGTGCGCAGCACCGCGACCGACCCGGCCGGCACCTCGTGCTCGCCGGTGGGGCCGGTGTGCGCAAGCGCCCCCGAGACGACGTAGGAGACGACGACGAGGCCGCTGTGCCGGTGGGTCTCGAAGCCCCGGCCGGAGGCCAGCAGGTGGTCGTCGTGGCAGACCATCGGCCCGAACCGGAGGTTGTCGGCGTCGTACGCCGGGCCGAAGGACAACGAATGCCGGGTGAGGTATCCGTCACCCCGTTCCTCGAAGCGGTCGGTTCCCCGGCGGATCTCCACGGTCACAGGCACAATGATGCAGGTGCCGTCCCCGCCGGCAGGACCCGATCCTGCCCATCCCGCGCTGCCCCCTGGGTTCGTGCTCGGCGTGGCGACGGCGGCCTACCAGGTCGAGGGCGCGACGACCGAGGACGGCCGCGGCCCCAGCACCTGGGACACCTTCTGCGCCCAGCCCGGGCGCGTCGTCGACGGCACCAGCGGCGCCGTGGCCGCTGACCACTACCACCGCGTCGAGGAGGACCTCGGGCTGCTCGACCGGCTCGGTGTCGACAGCTACCGCTTCTCGGTCTCGTGGTCGCGGGTGCTGCCCGAGGGCCGCGGCCGCGTCAACGCCGCCGGCCTCGACTTCTACGACCGCCTCGTCGACGGGCTGCTCGAGCGCGGCATCACGCCGATGGCCACGCTCTACCACCACGACCTGCCGCAGCCGCTCGAGGACGACGGCGGGTGGCTGAACCCGGCGACGCCCGTGGCCTTCGCCGAGCACGCCGCCGTGGTCGGGGCCCGGCTCGCCGACCGGGTGCCGCAGTGGGTGCCGATGGGCGAGCCCAACGTCAACGCCTTCCTCGGCTACGGCACCGGTGAGCAGGCGCCGGGCCACCGGCTGTACTTCGACGCCCTGCACGCCTGCCACCAGATGCTGGTCGGGCACGGGCTCGCGGTGGGGGCGCTGCGGGCCGCGGGCGCGCGCGAGGTCGGCTGCGCCAACAACCACGCCCCGATCTGGCCCGGCAGCGAGGACCCCGCCGACGTCGGTGCGGCCAAGCTGTTCGACGCGCTGTGGAACGGCCTGTGGCTCGAGCCGATGCTGCTCGGCCGCTACCCCGCCGACCTCGCCCCGATGATGGACGACCTCATGCAGCCCGGCGACCTCGCCGCGATCCGCGCCCCCCTCGACTTCTACGGCGTCAACTACTACAGCCCCATCCGCATCGCCGCCGCGGCGGCCGAGGACGCCCCGCTGCCGTTCGAGATCTTCGAGATGGTCGGCTACGACCGCACCGACCGCGGCTGGACGATCGTGCCCGACGCGCTGCGCGAGTGGCTGATCACGCTGCGCGCCCGCTTCCGCGCCGCGCTGCCGCCGATCTACATCACCGAGCTCGGGGCGTCGTACGCCACGGGTCCCGACGAGCACGGCGTCGTCGACGACCAGCTGCGCATCGACTACCTCGACGTCCACCTGCGCGCGGTGGCCACGGCCTGCGAGCGCGGCGTGGACGTGCGAGGGCTCTACGTGTGGTCCCTGCTCGACGCCTTCGAGTGGTCCCAGGGGCTCAGCCAGCGCTACGGCCTGGTGCACGTCGACTTCGACACCCTGGCCCGCACGCCGAAGCGGTCCTTCGACTGGTACGCGAACCTGATCGCGGCGCAGTCGCCCTCCCGGGGCTGACGACCGCCCGGGTCAGCGGCGGCGCAGGACGTACATCGACTGCCCGTCGGTCTCGCGGCCGTGGGCGAAGTCGGAGACGGCGAGACCGGCGTCCCACATCGTCGCCTCGAAGAAGTGCCGCTCGTAGCGCACGCAGTGCAGCTCGCCCTTGAGCGGGATCGGCAGGTAGCCCTCGGGGTTCTCCACGCAGTCGGGCACCTCCTCCTCCACGAAGGCGGTCAGCGCGGCCCGGCCGTCGGGGGCCAACAGCCGGGCGATGGTGCGGGCGTACCCGGCGACGTCGCTCGCGGTCATGTGGCTCAGCACGGAGTAGCCGTGCAGCACGTCGACGCTGCCGTCCTCGCCCGGGATGTCGTAGGACGGGCGCCCGTCGGGGTTGTAGCGCGCGTTGTGGGCGTCGACGAGCGTGAACCGGAACCGGTCGTCGGCCAGGTGCTCCTGCGCCCACGCCACGAGCGTCGGCTGCACGTCGACGCCGTGGTAGTCCTCGACGTCGCCCATCAGGTGCTTGATGCCCACCGCGAGCCGGCCGGCGCCGCAGCCCCAGTCGAGCACCCGCTTGCGGCGCCCGAGCCCGGCCCGCTGCCGCAGCACCCGGGCGTCGCGCACGCCCGCGTTGACGAAGGCGTGGTCCTTCTTGAAGTGCTTGCCGCCCATCCGCAGCTCGTACGGCGGGAGGGGGATGCTCGGGTCGGGCTCGACGTCCGGGCCCAGCCGCTGCGGCGCGTTCACCCGGGCGAGTCTAGGAACGGGCGACGAGGTCGCGGGCGGCGGCCAGCAGGACCGCGGCCCGGGCGTCGAAGGAGTGCTCGGCCACGACCCGCTCGGCGAGCGCCCGGCGCTCCTCGGGGCCCGGCCAGGCGGCGTACGGCGGCACGGCGAGGCGGGCGACGTCGGCGGCGTCGCGCCAGGTCGGGACGTCGGCGCCGACGGCCTCCTCCAGGCCGGGCACCGGGTCGGTGAGGAGGCGGCCACCGACGGCGAGCACGTCGAGGACCCGGTTGGAGACGAACCCGGCCTCCCGCATGGCCGGGTGGTGGTCGTTGAGCACGACGCCGGCCGAGGCGTAGCGGGCGCCGAGCTCGTGGTTGGCGATGCCCTCGGCTGCGGCCTGGACGCCGTGCTCGGCCCAGCCGCTGCCGATGACCTCGAGCGGCACGCCGGCCTCGAGCGCTGCGGTGACGACCGGTCGGGGGCCGCCGCGGGCGTGGCCCACGAACAGCGCCGGCCCGGTCGTCGACGCCGTGCCCAGCCCGGGGTGGAACGTCGTGGCGTCGGTGCACTGCAGCAGCGGCTCGACCCCGTGCGCGGCGGCCCAGGTCGTGCTCGCTGCGAACACCCGGTCGTGTGCCGCCAGCTCGGCCGCCGAGACCTCGTCGGGGTGGCTGATGACCCACAGCAGGCTCGCCGGGCCGGGCGGGGGCTCGACCCGCTCCAGCCCGCGCAGGACCAGGACGACGTCGGTGGCGTCACGGGTCGCCCGCCCGCGGGTCTCGGGGTGGTCGACCTCGACGACCTGGCCGAGCCGCTCGAGCGCCCGGGCCAGGGACCGGGCGAAGTGCCAGTCGCCCCAGCGGCGGCCGAGCGGCGCGGCCGGCGCGGCGATGTCGATGGCCCAGCGCAGCGCCCCGGGCGGCGGGTCCGCGACCGGGGTCGGCGGCAGGCCGGGCACGGCGGCCGGCGGGCCCGGCAGCCAGGCCTGCGTCGTGAGCACCGGTGGCCGCTCGTCGCCGACCCGGCGCAGGACGACCCCGGCGAACGGCGCCGGCAGCGCGACCCCGTCGAGCGCGTCGAGCGAGGACACGGGGTGCCCGGCCAGGGCGGGCGCGGTGAGCAGGGTGTCGTCGTCGACCAGCACGGGCTGCGCCGGTCGTCCGTGGTGGTCGTGGGCGGCGTGCAGGGCCTCGAGCCAGCGCCAGGCCGGGGGCCGGACGCCGGCCTCGACGACCACCTCGGCCTCACCTCGCGGTGGCGCGACCGGGCCGACGTGCACGCCGGGCAGGTCGGCCGCGACCGCGGCCAGGACCCGCGCGGCGGCGCCGTCGAGGTCGGTCAGGTCGATCGCGACCGGTCGGTGCTCGCGGGCGAGGTGCCGCACCCAGCGCACGAGCTCGGCCACCTCGCGGGTGCGCAGCCGGACCACCAGGTCCGCGTGCTCGCGCGGCACCGGGGCGGGCAGCAGCTCGGCCGGGTCGTGCCCGGCGGCCAGCCAGTCCTCCAGCGGACCCAGCTCGGCGCGCGGGTAGCGCGGGTGCGGGCTCCGGGCCGGCCGCGGCGTCGTCGCCAGGTAGTGCGACAGCGGGTCGGGGGCGTGCCGCCGCCACCCGGCCCGCGGGTAGAGCCAGACCGGCTCGAACAGCGGGTGCGGCGACGCGTCGGTCGCCCCGGCGCGGCGGTCGGCCCAGCCCGCCACCCAGTGCCGGGCCGCCTCCTCCCTCGAGCCGAACGCGCGACCCACCTGGGCGGCGTACCACTGCTCGTCGAGGAGCGGGCTCGCCCGTACGAGCGCCACGGCGTCGTCGGGGCTGGGCACGGCTCTACGGTAGGGGCCATGCCCGCCGCGGACCCCGTCGACCGAGCCGTCGCCGCGGCCCTCGACGGCGCCCGGGAGCCGGTGCTGGTGCTGGCCGACCGGCCCGTCGCCGTCCCCGGCGACGCCACCGTGGTGGGGCGCGGGGCCGACAAGCCTCAGGGCCAGTTCCGCACCGTGCTGCTCGTCGCGGCGGACGTGGCCGACCTGCGCGCGACCGTCGCCAGCCTCGCCCCCGACCAGGTCGGCTGGGCCCGCGTCGTGGTGGTCGTGCTCGCCGAGGCCGACCGGGCCGTCACGCTCCGCCCGGACCCGGCCGGACCCGCGGTCGCCGCCCTCGAGGCCGTCGTGGGCTGGACCCGCGTCGAGCTCGAGCGACGCCACGCCGCCCTGCCCGTGCTGCGGGCGCTGGCCCGCGCCGCGGTGCCTGGACCGGCCGGGGTGCTCGCCGGCCACGGCGGACCCCGCGTCGGTCGCCCGGGCGAGGGGTTCGCCGAGGCCGACCGCACCGTGCCGCCCGACCTGGTGGTCGACCCGCCCGAGCCGCCCGTCGTGGCCACCGCGACCGGCCGCCGCCCGGTCGCCGTCGGCGCCGCCGACCTCGGCGAGGCCGCCTGGGCGCTCGACCCCCTCGACGAGGCCGTCCTCCGCCCGGACGGGTCGATGCGCCCCGTCAGCCGCGGTGTCGTCGACCTGCCGCCCGGCGCCGCCCCGTCACCGGCGCTGGCCACCGCCCTGCGCGACGCCCTCGGCGCGCGCACCGCGCCCGGACCCGGCCGCGACCGCCTGGTGCCGGGCCTGGCCCTCGCCGGTGTGCCCGTGCTCGACGCCGACCCGCCCGACTGGCTGCCGGTGGACGACCTCGCGCCCGGGGGGCTCCCCGACGCCGACGCCGGCCCCGAGGACCGGCTGCGTCGCGAGGAGCTGGCCGTGCGGCAGCGGCGGGCCGCGTGGGCGCACCGCTCCTCGGTCGCCGCCCGCGCCCCGCTCGCCGCCACCGCGCGGGTGCGCGCCCGCCTGCACCCCTCGGTCAGCGTCGTGCTCCTGCTCGACCGGCCCGACCACCTCACCCACGCCCTGGCCCAGGCGACCCGGCAGCGGCGCGCGCCCACCGCCGGGGCGCCCGACCTGGCGCTCGAGGTGCTGCTGGCCGTCCACGGTCTCTCCTCCGATCCCGACCTCGCGGAGGAGGTCGCCGACGTCATCGAGGCCGCCTCCGAGCTGTCCGGCCTCCCGGTCCGCACCCTGCCGCCGCCCACCGACAGTCCCGGCCCGGACGACGCGTCCTCCACAGGCCTGCGCCACGTGGCCGGCGACCTGGTGCTCCTGCTGCGCGGTGAGGACTGGTGGGGCCCCCACACCCTGGTCGACCTGCTGCTCGCCCGCGCGCAGTCCGGCGCCGACCTCGTCGCCGTGCCCGACGAGGTCGTCCACGTGCCCGGCACCCCCGGCGGTCCCGGCGGCACCGTTCGCCGCGACGTCCCCACCGAGTGCGCCGGCCTCCCCGAGGACGGTCGCCTGCCGGCCGCCCTCCTCGTCGACCGGCTCGCGCTGCTGCGCCTCGGCGGCGCAATCACGGACCTGCCGGCCCGCGCCGCCCGGGCCGGGTGGACGGCGTACACCGCGCACGGGCTCGGCCACGTCGCCCGCGCCGAGCACGAGCCGCCCGGCCCCCACCGGGCGCGCTGGGACGGGTTCCGCCCGCCGTCCCTGCTCGCGCCCCCGGGAGCGGCCCGGTGACCGAGCCGGTGACCGAGCCGCTGACGGAGCAGCCGCGCGTGCGCCGCAACGAGTGGCGCGCCCTGGCCCCGCCCGCCCTCGGCGCCTGGACCCCGACCCTGCCGCTGACCGTCGTCGTCCCGGCGTACGACGCCGACCGGCTCCTCCCGGTCGTGCTGGCCGGCCTGGCCGCGCAGACCTACCCCGCCCACCTGCTCGAGGTCGTCGTGGTCGACGACGGACCCGGCCCCGACCCGCTGGTGCTGCCCGAGGTGCGTCCGGAGCACACCCGCGTGGTCCGTCCGGCCGGCGGCTGGGGCCGCGCCAACGCCTGCCACACCGGCGCGCTGGCGGCCGAGGGCACGGTGCTGCACTGGTACGACGCCGACATGCTCGCCGAGCGCCACCAGGTCGAGGCGCAGGCCCGCTGGCACCACCTGCTCGACCACGCGGTGGTGCTGGGCGACAAGTGGTTCGTCGACCCCGGCCCGGCGCTCGCCCTGACCCCGGAGGAGGTCCGCGACGCCGTGGCCGCCGACCGCCTCGGCGCGGTCTTTGCCGGAGCCCACCACGAGCCGCACAGGTGGGTCGAGGAGGTCCACGGCCGCACCGACCGCCTCCACCTCGCGGGCTGGAACGCGCTGCGCACCCACACCGGCGCCACCGCCTCGGTCCGCCGCGACCTCTACCTGGCCTCCGGCGGCATGGACACCGGCCTCCGCCTCGGCGAGGACATCGCCCTCGGTGCCCGGCTCGCCCACGTCGGCGCGGTGTTCGTGCCCGACGCCGAGGCCCGCAGCCGCCACCTCGGCGCCACCCACGTCATGGGCCGCCGCGACCGGGTCAACGCCCACAACGACCCGTTCCTCGCCGACCGCGCCCCGACGCTGCGGGCCAAGCGCCACCCCGGCCGCACCTACGCCACGCCCTACCTCGAGGTCGTCCTCGACACCCGCGGCCACGACCCCGCCCTCGTGGTGGCCTGCGTCGACAGCGCGCTCGCCGGCCACCTGCACGACGTCGCCGTCACCCTCCTCGGCGACTGGTCGACCCTGCACCCCGACCGCACCGACGTGCTCGCCGACGACGGCTGGACGGCCCGGGTCGTGCACGCGACGTACGCCGCCGAGCCGCGCGTCACGCTGGCCGGCCCGCACGACCACGACCCGGCCGCCCCCAGCCGCGCGGCCTTCCGGATGACCCTCCCCGGACCGACCTTCGCGCCGCGCCGGCCCGCGCTGCAGCGACTGCTGCTCCACCTCGAGCACACCCACGACGGCCTGCGGCTGGTCGACCTGCCCGACGGCACCGTCGTCCGGGTCGAGCGCACCGCCGCGGTGGCCCGCGCGCGGCGTACCCAGCGACCCGGCGAGGACCTCGACACGGTCCTCGCCGAGGTCGCGGGCGTCGAGCGGCTGCCCCACCGCCAGGCCGGGTTCGGGCCGTCGGAGAAGGTGCGCCCCCGCCACGTCCCGCGCACCGGCGGTCCGCCGGTGGGCTCGGAGGACGCGTGGGCGCGCATCGACGCCGCGCTGCAGGCCCGCGGTGGGTGACCGGGCCCAGCCACTACCGTGACCTCCGTGCCTGAGGACCCCCTGGACCCCGCGATCCCGCGCTCCGTCGTGCTCGTCGTCGGGTCCGGCCGCAGCGGCACGAGCACGATGGCCGGCGCGCTGCGCACCCTCGGCATGCACGTCCCGCAGCCCGAGGTGCCGGCCGACGACACCAACCCCAAGGGCTTCGGCGAGCCGCAGTGGGTCGTCGACTTCCACGCCGAGCTGCTGCAGCGCTGCGGCGTGCAGGTCTCCGACGGGCGGCCGGCGGCGTGGTTCGAGGCGGGCAAGACGGCCGGGTTCGAGCCGTCGCGCGAGCGCCTGCACCTGTGGCTGGAGGAGCAGCTGGTCACCGGGGGCCACGAGCTCGTGGTCAAGGACCCGCGGCTGGCCTGGTTCGCCGGCCTGTGGCGCTCGGCGGCGCTGCGCTGCGAGGCGCAGGTGTCGTTCGTGACCATGCTCCGGCCGCCGGCCGAGGTCGTCGGCAGCAAGCAGCGCTACTACGCCGGCCAGGGCGGCCTCAACCGCACCGCCGGCGACACCACCCGCACCGCGGCGTGGGTCAACATGATGCTGCACACCGAGCGCGCCACCCGGGGCGACCGCCGCGTCTTCGTCCGGTACGCCGACCTCCTCGACGACTGGACCGTCCCGCTCTTCGACATCGGCCGGCGCTTCGGCCTGGTCTCGCTGCAGGAGGCCAACGCCAACCACGTGCGCGCCGTGCACGCCTTCATCGACCCCGGCCTGCGCCGCGTGCAGGCCACCTGGGACGACGTCGACGTCCCCGACCGGCTGCGCGACCTCGCCCAGGCCACCTGGGACCAGCTCGACCTCCTCGTCGACCCCGACCACGACGGCCCCGAGGTGCACGCGCGCCTCGACGCGCTGCGGGCCGACTACACCGCGATGTACGCCGAGGCCGAGGCCCTCTCCGCCTCGACCGCCCTCGCGGCCCACCGCCGGGGCCTGGCCACCCTGCCCGCGCCGGTCAACGCGGTGGTCCGGCGCGGCGCCGACCGGGTGCCCCACAAGCTGCGCGCCGCGGTGCCGCCCGCCGCGCGGGCCAGGCTCCGCAAGGCCCTGGGGCGCGAGCGCTGATGGCCCGCGGCGCCGACGTGCCCGACGTCGAGGGCGAGCACGACTACGACGTGCGCTGGCCGTGGAACCACGACGAGCCGCTCCGGCCCGGCCTGACCTGCGTCTTCCGGGTCAAGGACGAGGCCCGCAACCTGCCGTGGGTGCTACCGCCCATGCTGGCCGCGGTCGACCACGTCGTGCTCGTCGACAACGGCTCGACCGACGGCACGCCCGAGCTGGCGGCTCGGCTGGCCGAGGAGTCCGGCCTGGCCGACCGCTACACCGGCACCGCCTACCCGTGGCGCGTCAGCCGCGCCGGGTCCGAGCACCTGGCCACCCGGCCCGACTCCGTGCACTCCCTGACCCACTTCTACAACTGGTCCTTCTCCCACGTCCGCACGACGTACTCGATGAAGTGGGACGGCGACATGGCGCTGACCCCCGACGGCGTCGGCGTGCTGCGCGACCTGGCCTGGCAGCTCGAGGGGTCGGACGCCGTCGTGGCCGTGCCCCGGCACCCGCTGGTCGTGGTCGACGAGCAGACGGCGTGGATCGACCTGGGGTCGCGGTTCCTCGAGCCGTGGATCTACCCGATGGGGCCGGCGTACACCTTCGTCAAGGCGTTCGAGTGGGAGGTCCGCGAGTTCCCCGAGGGCACCGAGCGGGTCGTCGCGCCGGAGGGCCTGTGCGTGGAGATCAAGTGGCTCGACGCCGACGAGCTGGCACACTGGTCGCCGATCGACGACTTCCCCCCGTCGCGGGTGCAGCGCAAGCGCCGCGAGCAGGAGGTCGACCGGGCCATCCGGGCCGGCCGCGCCGGTGACGTCGAGGGCCTCCACCTCGTCGAGGCCCCGCCCGGCGTCCACGTCGTCGACCACGTGCTCACGACCTGGCTGCGCCAGCGCGAACGACCCATCGTGCGCCGCGCCGCCCGCTTCGATGTCTGAGCTGCCCGGGCTGCCCGGGCTGCCCCCGCCCGTGCGCCGGTTCCTCGACCAGGGCGCCGGGCTGCTGCTGGCGCCCGACTCACCGCCGGGCGAGCACGAGCGGGTCGCGGTGGTCGGCGAGCCGCGGCGGTCGTCCTGGCCGGGGGGCGTGCGCGCGGCCGTGGTGGGGCTGCACGGCACGGTCCGGGCGGTCACCCTCGTGCCGCGCCCGGAGTGGCCGGCCCTGGTCGGCGTCCGCTCCCGCCGCGCGGGGGGCGGCTGGTGGGCCGTGCTGCGGTTCGCCGCGCCCGTCGACGTGGCCGAGGTCGTGGCCGAGGTCGCGCGGCAGGAGGTCTGGGGCGACCGGTGGACGGTGTCGCCCGCTCCGGCCGGCGCCGTCGACGAACGCGTGCTCAACCCGACCGGCTTCGTCCCCACCGCCGCCGGTCCGGTCGTGGACGTCGCCGACCTGCCCGAGGTGACCGCCGCCGTCGTCGCCGGCCTGCGCGACGCTGCCGCGGTGCGGGTGGCCCGCTGGGACGACGCCGCGACCCGCGCCGTGCCCGCGCTCGCGCTGGCCGGCGTACCCGTTGTGGCGGAGGCGGCGGAGGTGGCGGAGGCGGCCCCGGACGAGCTCGGAGCGCCGCTCCGCGACGCGATCGCCGCTCCGCTGGACGTCGGCGACGCCGTCGCGCGCGAGGAGCACAGCGTGCTGCTGCGCCGGGCGGCCTTCGACCACCACTCCGCGTGGGCGGCGCGGGGCACCCGCCACCCGGCGGTGAGCGTGCTGCTGGCGACCCGGCGCCCGGAGATGCTCGACTTCGCGCTGCGCCAGGTGGCCCGCCAGCGCGGCGTCGACCGGCTCGAGCTGGTGCTGGCGCCGCACGGGTTCGAGGTCGACGAGGCGCGGGTGCGCGACGCCCTGCCCGCGTCCACGGCCCTGCAGGTGGTGGCCAGGCCCCGCACGACGCTGTTCGGCGACGTGCTGCAGGCGGCGGCGGAGGCCGCGGGCGGCGAGGTGCTGCTCAAGATGGACGACGACGACTGGTACGCCCCCGACGTCGTCACCGACCTGCTGCGCGCCCGGGCGTGGTCGGGCGCCGAGCTCGTCGGCATGCCCGCCGAGCTGCACTACCTCGCCGAGCGCGACCTGACCGCCAAGCGCGGCCACGCGGTCGAGACGTACGCGACCTTCGTGGCCGGCGGCACCATGCTCGTCGATCGGGTCGCGCTGCGCGAGGTGGGCGGCTTCCGCGCCGTACGACGGTGGGTCGACGCCCAGCTGCTCGACGCGCTGCGGCAGGCCGGCGCGGCGACCTACCGCACCCACGGGCTGGGCTACGTGCTGCGTCGCAACCCCACCGGCCACACCTGGGAGGCCGACCTCGACCACCTCCTGGACCCGTCGCGCACGGTGGCGACGTGGGAGGGGTTCCGGCCGAGCCGGCTGCTCGAGGCCGACCCGCGCGACGCGCCTACGGCCGGCTGACCGCGCCCGCCAGCCGGCGCACGACCTCGGTCAACCGCTCGGGCGAGGTGGCGATGTTGAGCCGCACGTGGCCGGGGAGCCCCGGGTGGTAGTCGTGGCCCGGCGCGACCCGCACCCGACCCCGCTCGAGCGCGACGGCGGCGGGGTCGTCGTGACCGTAGGCGCGCAGGTCGAGCCAGGCCAGGTACGTCGCCTCCAGCGGACGCATCCGCGCCGCGGGCAGGTGCTCGGCCAGCAGGTCGAGCAGCAGGTCGCGCTGGGCGGTGAGGCGGGCGCGCAGCGCGTCGAGCCAGGCGTCGCCCTCGTCGTACGCCGCCACGGACGCCTCGACGCCGAGCACCGACCACGAGTCGTTGCGGGCCATGGGCGCCTCGACGAGCCGCCGGTGCAGGTCGGGCGAGGCGGTGACGAGCTGGGCGCACTTGAGCCCGGCGATGTTGAACGCCTTGGACGCCGCGACCACCGCGACCGCGTGGTCGGCGGTGCCGTCGACCGCCAGGTAGGGCACGTGCTCGCGCCCGTCGAGGGTGAGCGGTGCGTGGATCTCGTCGCTGACCACGAACGCCCCGTGCCGGCGGCAGACGTCGCGGACGCCCTCGAGCTCTGCGCGGGTGAAGACCCGGCCCCACGGGTTGTGGGGCTGGGTGAGCAGCAGCACCCGCGCGCCGTCGCGGAAGTGGGCGCCGAGCCGGTCGAGGTCGAGCTCGGCCCGCTCGGCGTCGGGGTCGACGACGAGGTCGTGGCGCCGGCGCCCGGCGATGGCGGCGATCTCGAGCTGCGGGCTGTAGCCCGGCACCGGGAAGACGACGCCACCCGGCGGGGCCAGCACCTCGAGTGCGATGCGGACGCCGGCGGTGACGTCGACCGTGGGCACCACCTGCTCCGGGTCGACCTCGTGGTCGAACTGGCGGGCGGCGAACCCGGCGTACGCCCGGCCCAGCTCGCCGCCGCGTCCCAGGCGCGGGTAGCCGGTCATCCCGGCCGCGACCGCCCGTTGGAGGCGCTCGGTGATCGGGGGCGCGGGCGCGTAGTCCATCTCGGCGACCCACGCGGGCAGCACGTCGGCGTCGACCTCGCCCCACTTGCAGACCAGGGCCGCGCGGGCCTCCGCGTCGGAGAGGTCGCGGATCACGAGAGACCTGCCCGCAGGGCCTGGCCCGCAGCCGCGAGCCCGGCCGGGTCACCGGGCGTCGGCACCCACGGCAGGCTCAGCCCGTCGCGGCCGGCGTCGGCGTACCGGGGGACGACGTGCAGGTGGAAGTGGAAGACCGTCTGCCAGGCCACCGCCCCGCAGGCGTTGACCAGGTTGACGCCGTCGGCGCCGAGCCCGCCCTCGGCGGCGGGCGTGGTCGCGGACCGCGCGACGCGCTGGGCGGTGAGCGCGCACGCGGCCAGGTCGGCCGGCTCGATGTCGAGCAGGTCGCGGGCGTGGGCGCGGGGCACGACGAGCGCGTGGCCCTCGGTGGCCGGGTTGATGTCGATGAACGTCACCGTGCGCTCGTCCTCGTCGACCTTGGTCGAGGGCACGGTGCCGGCCACGATCCCGCAGAACAGGCAGTCGTCCATGGCCCGACCCTAGGGGCGGCGGTGCCAGTGGTCTGGGTGGCGGTGGTCTGGGTGGGGGTGGTCTGGTCGGGGTCGTCTGGGTGGGGAGAACTCACGCTGGGAGGGCGATGCATAGCCCGTCCAGCGCGAGTTCTGCCCGCCCAGCTGGCGGAACACCCGGTCGACCGGGTGTTCCGCACACCCCCCGGGGCATACCCGCGGCCGCTCACAGCGCGGCGGCCACCCGGGTGCCCTGCTCGATGGCCCGCTCGGCGTCGAGCTCGGCGGCCAGGTCGGCGCCGCCGACGACGTGCCGGCCGGGGCGGGCGAGGTCGCGCACCGACTCCTGGCCCGCGCACAGCACCACGGTGTCGCAGGCGACGACGCGCGGCTCGCCGTCGACCAGCAGGTGCAGGCCGTCGTCGTCGATGCGCACGTACGTCGCCCCGCTGACCTGCTCGACCGCGTTCTGCCTCAGCACGGCCCGGTGGGCCCAGCCGGAGGTCTTGCCGAGGCCGGCGCCGACGGGCGTGGTCTTGCGCTGCACCAGCACGACCTGCCGGGCGGGCTCGCGCGGCTTGGGCTCGGTGAGGCCGCCCGGGTGCACGGCCGGGTCGCCTACGCCCCAGTGGGCCTGCCATTCCTCGAGCGACTCGGGCACGTGGGTCAGCCAGGCCGACACGTCGACCCCGATGCCGCCCGCGCCGACGACCGCCACCCGCGACCCCGGCACGACCCGGCCGGCCAGCACGTCGGCGTACGAGCAGACCGACGGGTGGTCGACGCCCGCGATCTCGGGCACGCGCGGCTCGACGCCGGTGGCCACCACGACCTCGTCGTACGCCGCCAGGTCGGCCTCGGTGGCCCGGGTGGCCAGGCGGACCTCGACGCCGAGGACCTCGAGGCGCCGGCCGTAGTAGCGCAGGGTGTCGGCGAAGTCCTCCTTGCCGGGCACGGCCATGGCCAGCCGGAACTGGCCGCCGATCTCCGGCGCCTGCTCGAACAGCGTGACCGCGAGACCGCGCTCGGCGGCCGAGACCGCGGTGGCGAGGCCGGCGGGGCCGGCGCCGACGACGGCGACCGTGGCCTGCCGCCGGGTGGGGGAGAGGACGAGCTCGGTCTCGCGGCAGGCGCGCGGGTTGACCAGGCAGCTGGCCTTGCGGTTCTTGAACACGTGGTCGAGGCAGCCCTGGTTGCAGGCGATGCAGGTGTTGATCTCGTCGGCGCGGCCGGCGGCGGCCTTGGCCACGAAGTCGGGGTCGGCCAGCAGCGGGCGGGCCATCGAGACCAGGTCGGCCTCGCCGGCGGCCAGGACGTCCTCGGCCAGCTCGGGGGTGTTGATGCGGTTGGACGCGCACACCGGCACGCCGACCTCGGCCTTGAGCCGCGCCGTCGCGTCGCGCCACGCGCCGCGCGGCACCTGGGTGATGATCGTCGGCACCCGCGCCTCGTGCCAGCCGATGCCGGTGTTGAGCACGGTGACGCCGGCGTCCTCGAGCAGGTGGGCGAGCGTCGTGACCTCGTCCCAGGTCTGGCCGCCCTCGACGAGGTCGAGCAGCGAGATCCGGTAGACGATCGGGAACCCGCCGCCCACCAGCTCGCGCGCCCGGCGCACCACCTCGACCGGCAGCCGCATCCGCTTCTCCGCCGTGCCGCCCCACGCGTCGGTGCGGTCGTTGGTGCGGGCGGCGAGGAACTGGTTGAGCAGGTACCCCTCCGAGCCCATCACCTCGACCGCGTCGTAACCCGCCTTGCGCGCCAGGGCGACGCTCCGGGCGAAGGCGGTGGCCGTCGCGTCGACGGCCTTCGTGCTCAGCGCGCTCGGGCGGAACGGCGAGATCGGGCTCTTGCGGCGGCTCGCGGAGACCGAGAACGGGTGGTAGCCGTAGCGCCCCGCGTGCAGCACCTGCAGCGCGATCGCCCCGCCCTCCTCGTGCACCGCGCCGGTGACGTGGCGGTGCCGCACGGCCTGCAACCGCGTCGTCATCTCGCTCGCGAACGGCTTGAGCCAGCCCCGCCGGGTCGGTGCGTAGCCACCGGTGACGATGAGGCCCGCGCCGCCGCGGGCGCGCTCGGCGTAGTAGGCCGCGAGCTCGTCGAGGTGGCGGGCGGAGTCCTCGAGGCCGGTGTGCATCGACCCCATGACCACGCGGTTGCGCAGGGTGAGGTCGCCGATCGTGGTCGGGGACAGCAGGTGGGGGTACGCCGGGTGCGGCTGGTCGGTCATGCGTGGGCCTCCAGGTACTCGGTCAGCCACGTCACCCAGGTCTCCTCCATGAGGATCCCGCCGCGCAGCACGAGGTAGTGGTCGAGGTCCTGCCCGGACAGGGCGGACGGGTCGGGGTAGTCGCGGTCCTGCAGCTGCCGGTAGTGCCCGAGCCGGGTGGCGTGGTCGGCCCGGGTGGCCCGCACGCCGTCGAGCACCGCCGCCCGGTCGCCGTACGACGCCCCGCGGAGCTTGAGCGCGAGCTCGCTGCGCAGGCCGGCCGGGGCGGTGGGCTGCGCCAGCCAGTCGGCCAGCGCGTCGGAGCCGAGCGGGCTGACGGCGTACACCTTCTTGGGCGGGCGGCCGGCCTGGGCGGCCTCCTCGGCGGCCACCCAGCCGTCGCGCTCCATGCGGCCGAGGGTCCGGTAGACCTGCTGGTGGGTCGCGCTCCAGAAGAACCCGATCGACCGCTCGAACCGCCGGGTCAGCTCCAGCCCCGACGCCGGTTGCTCGCGCAACGAGATCAGCAGCGCGTGCTCCAGGGCCATGTCCCCGACCCTCCCAGGCATGTGCAACTCGTTGCAAGAGGGTGGGACGTGGGCTGGGTCTCGGGGTAGTACGTCACCCGGTCGACCTGGATCGCCCCCGTGGACGTTGATGGGGTGACGCACTATCCCCGGCGGCCCCTGGCGGCGGACCGTGACAGCACCACTGGCACAGTCGTGGCAGGATCGCCGCCATGAGCGAGCAGCAGGGTGGGGAGCAGGGCGAGCAGACGGTGCAGCTGGGGCAGGGGACGGGGCCGCTGAAGGGGGTCCGCGTCGTGGAGATCGCGGGCATCGGCCCGGGCCCGCACGCCTGCATGATCCTGGCCGACCTCGGCGCCGACGTGGTCCGCGTGGAGAGGCCGGGCGGGCAGGCCCTGGCCGGCGGCACGGCGATGCTGCTCAACCGTGGCCGCCCGAGCGTCGCGCTCGACCTGAAGAACCCCGAGGCCCGCGACGTCGTGCTCGAGCTGGTGCGCACCGCCGACGTGCTCGTCGAGGGCATGCGCCCCGGCGTCACCGAGCGCCTCGGGCTCGGCCCCGACGAGTGCCACGCGGTCAACCCGCGCCTGGTCTACGGCCGGATGACCGGCTGGGGGCAGGACGGCCCGCTGGCCCAGTCGGCCGGCCACGACATGAACTACATCTCCATCGTCGGCGCCCTCTTCGGCCTCGGCCAGGACAAGGGTCGCCCGCACTTCCCGGCCAACCTCGTGGGCGACTTCGGCGGCGGGTCGACGTACCTCGTCATCGGCATCCTGGCCGCGCTCCTCGAGGCCAAGGTGTCCGGCCAGGGCCAGGTCGTCGACGCCGCCATCGTCGACGGCACCGCCCACCTCAACGCGATGACCAACGCCTTCGCCAACTCCGGCGGCTACACCGAGGAGCGGGCGGCCAACCTGCTCGACGGCGGCGTCCCCTTCTACGACGTCTACGAGACCTCCGACGGCAAGCACGTGAGCGTCGGTGCGCTCGAGCCGCAGTTCTTCGACGCGCTCGTCACCACGCTCGGCGTCGAGGACACCTGCCCCGGCCAGGCCGACCTCGACCGGTACGACGAGATGCGGGCCGTCCTCACCGAGACGTTCAAGGGGCGCACCCAGGCCGAGTGGGTCGAGACCTTCGAGGGCACCGACGCCTGCGTCGCCGGGATCATCCCGATCAGCGAGGCCGTGCAGCACCCCCACCTCGTCGCGCGCGGCACGTTCGTCGAGCACCACGGGATGGTCCAGCCCGTCCCCGCGCCCCGGTTCTCCCGCACCGGGGCCACCCTGACCACCCCGCCCCCCGCCGCGGGCGAGCACACCCGCGTCGCCCTCACCGCCTGGGGCATCTCCGACGTCGACGGCCTCCTCGACCGCGGGGTCGCCGTCCAGGCCTGATCCCGCCAGCGGGGGTAGTCCCTGACGAGATGGTCGCCGATCGGCCAAATCCACGACCACTTCGTCAGGGACTACCGCGCCCGAGCTCACGCGGCCTGCCTCACAGCCTATTGAACATCTGTCAACAACGGCCTAGCGTTTGCTTCATGCCTGAGCAGAGCACCCCTGAGCACGTCGACGTCCTCATCGTCGGCGCCGGCCTGAGTGGCATCGGCGCCGCCTGTCAGCTGAAGGCCGGCCACCCCGGCCGGACGGTCGCGATCCTGGAGGCCCGCGAGGCCAGCGGCGGCACGTGGGACCTGTTCCGCTACCCCGGCATCCGGTCCGACTCCGACATGTTCACCTTCGGCTACAAGTGGCGGCCCTGGCCCAGCGACACCGCGCTGGCCGACGGCAGCCTGATCCTCGACTACCTCCGCACGGTGGCCGAGGAGCACGGCGTCGACAAGCTCGTGCGCTACCGCTACAAGGTCACCGCCGCCGCCTGGGACTCCCAGCAGGCCCGCTGGACCGTCACCATCGACCACGACGGTGCCGAGATCACCATGACGGCCGACTTCCTGTGGGGCTGCACCGGCTACTACGACTACGAGACCGGCCACCAGCCCGTGTTCCCGGGCCGCGAGGCCTTCGAGCAGGCCGGCGGCCAGGTCGTGCACCCGCAGTTCTGGCCCGAGGACCTCGACTACGCCGGCAAGGACGTCGTCGTCATCGGCTCCGGCGCGACCGCGGTGACCCTCGTGCCGTCGATGGCCCCCACGGCGGCCAAGGTCACGATGCTGCAGCGCACGCCGACGTACATCCTCCCGCAGCCGGCGAAGGACCCGCTCGCCGTCGCGCTGCGCCGCCTGCCGACCAAGCTGCGCTACCCGATCGTGCGCAGCGCCAACATCGCCAAGCTGGTCGCCAACTACCAGGTCGCCCAGCGGGTGCCGGCGGTGTCGAAGAAGTTCGTGCGCCGCTTCACCGAGCGCCAGCTGCCCGAGCACCTCGACTACGACACGCACTTCCAGCCGCCGTACAACGTGTGGGACCAGCGGCTGTGCGTCGTGCCCAACTCCGACCTGTTCCGGGCCCTGCGCTCCGGCAAGGCCGACGTCGTCACCGACACCATCGAGACCTTCACCGAGACCGGCATCCGGCTCGCCTCGGGCCGTGAGCTCGCGGCCGACGTCATCGTCAGCGCGACCGGCCTGAAGCTCAAGCTGTTCGGCGGCATCCAGGTCTCCGTCGACGGCGAGCCGTTCGTGCCGAGCGAGACCATGACCTACAAGGGCCTGATGGTCAGCGGCATCCCCAACTTCGCCTTCACCATCGGCTACACCAACGCCTCGTGGACCCTCAAGGCCGACCTCGTCGGCGAGTACGTCGTGCGGCTGCTCGACCACATGGACAAGACCGGCGTGCGCCAGGTCGTGCCGGTGCGCGACCCGGAGGTCGAGGAGCGCCCGTTCATGGACCTCGCCTCGGGCTACATCCAGCGCGCCCTCGACGGCCTGCCCCGCCAGGGCGACCGGGCGCCGTGGGCGCTGAAGCAGAACTACTACGTCGACGTCCGCACCATTCGCCGGGGCGAGCTCGAGGACGGTGTGCTGCAGTTCACCTGATCGGTGCCGGCCACCGCCTCCCGAGGGGTGGTCTCGCGCCTGGCCGCGCGTGGTTCCGTCGAGGACGTGCCGACGCAACCGGCGTCGCGTGATCGAGGAGGACCACCATGGGGCTGGACGACAAGATCAGCAACAAGACCGAGGACCTGAAGGGCCAGGGCAAGGAAGGCCTGGGCAAGGCCACCGGCGACGAGGAGCTCGAGGCCGAGGGCAAGGGTGACCAGGCGAAGTCCTCGGTCAAGCAGGGCGTCGAGAAGCTCAAGGACGCCGCCAAGGACATCAAGGACGGCGTCACCAAGTAGTCCGTCCCGGCTCGCCCCTCGCGGCGCCCGTCCGCGGGCCGCGCGAGGGGTGGGTCGTCTCCACGAGGTCCACGAGGAGGACACGCAGTGGTGAGGCAGTGGGTCCAGCGGTCGCTGTGGGACGTCGTGCCCCGCGACCACCGGATGAGCGCGCAGGAGCTGCGCCGACGCCAGCTGGTCACGGCCGGCTTCGTCGTGCTCGGCGCGATCGTGCTCGGCATCCTCCTCCGGCTCGAGCAGGGCAGCACCGCGTTCGTGGTGATGTCCTTCGTGCTCGCCGGGGTCTGGGCCGTCGGCGCCTTCGCCTCCGGCCGCATCCACCTGGGTCGCATCACGGTCCGGGACATGGAGGTCCGGCCCGTCCTCCAGCCCATCCTCATCGGCGCGGTCCTGGCCGCCGTCTTCGTGGCCGGCGCGCTCGTCGTCCGTGAGATCCCGTGGCTGGCCGACCAGATCCGCAACGTGCTCGGGTTCGCCACCGAGGGCTACCTGCCGGTGCTGGTCGTGGTCACCGCCGTCAACGGCATCGCCGAGGAGCTCTTCTTCCGCGGTGCGGCCTACGCCGCCATCACGCAGTACCCCGTCGCCTGGACCACCGTCGCCTACACCATCGCGACCGCCGCGACCGGCAACATCATGCTGGCCTTCGCCGCGATCATCCTCGGCGTCATCGTCGGTCTCGAGCGCCGCGCGTCGGGCGGCATCCTGGCGCCGATCCTCACCCACATCACGTGGTCGCTGACCATGCTGCTGACGCTGCCGGCCATCTTCGGCGTCTGATCCTCGACCAGCCGCCCACGGGGCGCGGGCCTCCGACGAGGTCGATCCCGGCGCGCCGGCCAGGCCTCCTAGGCGGGCTGCTGCTCGGCCGACTCGGCGAGCGCGCGGCGCACGGCCTCGCGGTAGGGGATGGTCTCGCCAGGCACCAGGTCGAGGATGGTGTGGTCGCGCACCACGACCTCGGTCGACATGGAGTCGATGAGGTTCTTGGCCGTGGTCACCTCGACGTCGGTGACGAACGAGATCCAGTGCGACGACAGGCCGGGGGAGAGCAGGGGGACGGTCACGATCGGCACCTTGCGGCCGAGCATCTCCTGCGCGGCCTGCTGCATCATGTCGAGGTAGGTGAGCTGCTCGGGGCCGCCGATCTCCAGCGTCTTCCCGATCGCGCCCTCGTGGCCGATGACGCCGTCGAGGTAGCGGATGACGTCGTCGACGGCCACCGGCTGGGTGCGGGTGCTGACCCACTTGGGGACCACCATCGCGGGCAGGTTCTTGACCAGCTGGCGGGTGATCTCCCACGAGATGCCGCCGGCGCCGACGACGATCGCGGCGCGGAGCACGGTGACGGGGACGCCGCCCTCGGCCAGCTTGTGCTCGACCTCGCGACGCGATCGCAGGTGGGCCGACAGGTCCTCGCCGTCGTCGCCGAGCCCGCCGAGGTAGACGATCTGCTGCACCCCGGCCGCGGCCGCGACCGTGCCGAACGTCGTGGCCGCCTCGGCGTCCTTGCGCTCGAAGTCGCGGTCGTCGAGGGAGTGCACCAGGTAGACCGCGACGTCGCAGCCCTCCAGGGCGGCGGCCAGCGAGTCGGCGTCGTGCACGTCGCCGCGCACGGGCTCGCCCGGGCCGTCGTACGTGTCGGGCTTGCGGGTCATGGCCCGCACCTCCACGCCGCGCTCCACGAGCACCGGGCACAGGCGCTTGCCCACGAAGCCGGTCGCACCGGTCACCAGGACGCGCATGCCCCCAGGTTAGGTACGCCGGCGGCCCGGCCCCTCACCCCGAGAGGCCCCGAGCCTCGACGGCGTGGGGCTGCGGTGACCGACTCCACGCTGCGGGGATGCGGGGCGCCGGACACCGGAGCGGTAGGTTGGTCCCAACAGCCCGTCCAGTCTTGCCTCGGGCTCCCGCGCAGGCCCTTCGGTCCCGCGCTCCTCCTTCGTGAGGCCGCTCATCACTCCCGCCGACCGGCGGGACAGCTTGGCGAGACACACCAACGTGAGCGATGTTCTGTGACTTCCTTCTCCGACCTGTCCGTCCCCGCCGACCTCGTCGCCGTCCTGGCCGAGCGCGGCATCACCGTCCCCACCCCCATCCAGGCCGCGACGCTGCCCGACTCCATGGCCGGCCGTGACGTGCTCGGCCGTGGCCGCACCGGCTCCGGCAAGACCTACGCCTTCCTGCTGCCGCTGGTCGCGCGGCTGACCGCCTCGGGCCGCAAGCCCGCCCCGGGCAAGCCCCGGGCGCTGATCCTGGCCCCCACACGCGAGCTGGTCGGCCAGATCCAGGAGTCGCTGGCCCCGCTGGCCGCGGCCGCGGGCCTGCGCACCCAGACCGTCTTCGGCGGCGTCGGCCAGAACCCGCAGGTCCAGGGCCTGCGCCGCGGCGTCGACATCGTGCTGGCCTGCCCCGGCCGCCTCGAGGACCTCATCGGCCAGGGCCACTGCGACCTCGGCTCCGTCGAGGTCACCGTGCTCGACGAGGCCGACCACATGGCCGACCTGGGCTTCCTGCCCGCCGTGCGCCGGCTGCTCGACCGCACCCCGCGCGACGGGCAGCGGCTGCTGTTCTCGGCCACGCTCGACAACGCGATCGACGTGCTGGTCAAGCGGTTCCTGTCCCAGCCGAAGGTCCACGAGGCCGACTCGGCGCAGTCGCCCGTCTCGACCATGGACCACCACGTGCTGCACCTCGCCCGCGAGCACCGGGTGCCGGTGCTGGTCGACCTGGCCTCCGCGCCCGGCCGCACGGTCGTCTTCACCCGCACCAAGCACGGCGCCAAGGCCCTGGCCCGCCAGCTCAACAAGGCCGGTGTCCCGAGCGTCGACCTGCACGGCAACCTCAGCCAGAACGCCCGCACCCGCAACATGGAGGCGTTCCACTCCGGCCGCGCCACCACGCTCGTCGCCACCGACATCGCCGCCCGTGGCATCCACGTCGACGACGTGGCGCTGGTCGTCCACGCCGACCCGCCCACCGAGCACAAGGCCTACCTCCACCGCTCCGGTCGTACGGCGCGCGCCGGTGCCGCCGGCACGGTCGTCACCTTGATGACCGACGAGCAGGTCCGCGACGTGCGTCAGCTGACCCGCGCCGCGGGCATCAAGCCCACGCTGACCAAGCTGGCCGGCGCCTCCCACCCCGTGCTGGCCGAGCTCGCCCCCGGCGAGCGCGTGCTGGTGCCCGGCGGCCTCGAGATCGCCGCGTCCGGCCAGGAGCTGCAGGCGGCCTCCGCCGGCGGCGGCCGGGGCAACGGCCGCAACCGCTCGGGGGGCCGCAACCGCTCCGGCGGCGGCCGCGGCGGCGCGAAGCCCTCTGGCCCCAAGGCGTCCTCCGGCGGCCCGAAGGCGTCCGGTGGCGCGGCCCCGTCCGGCGGCGGCGGCGGCGGTCGTCGGCGCCGCGGTGGCAACGGTGGCAGCGGTGGCGGCTCCGGTCGCCCCGCCGGTGGCAACGGCGGCCGGTCGCACTCGGCCGCGTCGTTCTCCAGCCGCTGACCCCACCCAGCTCTCCCCGGTCGCCCGGGTCGCCGGACCTCACCCGTCCGGTGGCCCGGGCGGCTGCGTCTCAGCGGCGTGACGCGCTCCGCGCCGCGCGAGCGACGGCGTTCTCGTACGCCGTGACCAGGCCGCCGACCGAGAGCGGCTTGAGCCGCTCCATCACCTCCTGGAACCGCTCGGACTCCAGCGAGCCGTAGCGCGGCGCCAGCTTGTCGAAGACGACCTCGTGCAGCTCCTCGGCCATCTGCCGGCCGTGGTCGAGGTAGACCGCGCGCGCCGCCTCGGCGACCTCCCGCGGAAAGCCCAGGTCGAGCAGCTGGACGCCGATGCCGAGCTGGGTGCGTGCGACCAGGAACCGCTCCCCGCGCCGTCGTACGACGCCGAGCGCGACGAGCGTGGCCACGTCCTCCTCCGACAGCGACCGTCCGGCGCGCTGCTCGAGCTCCTCGCGCTCCATGTCGACCGGGAGGTCGGCCTGCCAGGGCGCGAGCATGGTGCGGGCCAGGGCGATGTCCTCGGGCTCGGCGTCCTCGGGCAGGGCGCTGACGTAGCGCTCGATCGCGGCGAGGGTGAACCCGTGGGCCTGCAGCTCCTGGACGAGCTCGAGCCGGGCGACGTGCTCGGGGGTGTAGTAGCCGGAGCGGCCGCGGCGCAGCGGCGGGGGGACGAGCCCGCGCGAGGTGTAGAAGCGGACGTTGCGCACCGACAGGCCGACGCGCGTGCAGAGCTCGTCGAGCGTCATCAGCTCGTGGCCCGGCTTGTCGCTGGCTCCCATGGCACGTGACCTCTCTCAACCGACGCCGTCGACCGGCATTCCTTGACGACAGTGACAGTATTGGTGTCACAATCGCTCGTAGCAAGCACTCCCGGGGGAGCGTCGTGCCGCCCCGGACCGAGACACACCAAGGACGGTCATGGCTGAAGCATTCGTGTACGACCACCTGCGCACCCCGCGCGGCAAGGGCAAGGCCGCGGGCTCCCTCCACGAGGTGAAGCCGGTCGACCTGGTCGTGGGGCTCCTCGACGAGGTCAAGAAGCGCAACCCCTCGCTCGACCCGGCCCGCGTCGACGACGTCGTCCTCGGTGTCGTGACCCCGGTCGGCGAGCAGGGCGGCGACATCGCCAAGACCGCCGCGCTGGCCGCGGGCTACCCCGAGACCGTCGCCGGCGTGCAGCTCAACCGCTTCTGCGCCTCCGGCCTCGAGGCCGTCAACCAGGCCGCCGGTCGCATCCGCGGCGGCATGGAGGACCTCATCCTCGCCGGCGGCGTCGAGTCGATGTCCAACGCCCCGATGGGCTCCGACGGCGGCGCCTGGGCCCAGGACCCCCGCACCGCGCTCACCACCGGCTTCGTGCCCCAGGGCATCGGCGCCGACCTCATCGCCACCCTCGAGGGGTGGAGCCGCGAGGACGTCGACGCCTTCGCCGCCGAGTCCAACCACCGCGCCGCCAAGGCGTGGGCCAACGGCTACTTCGCCGACTCCGTCATCCCGGTCAAGGACATCAACGGCCTCACCGTGCTCGACCACGACGAGCTGATCCGCCCCGACACGAGCGTCGAGGGCCTCGCGGGCCTGCGCCCGTCGTTCGCCCAGATCGGCCAGGACGCCGGCTTCGACGACGTGGCGCTGGAGAAGTACCACTGGGTCGAGAAGATCGACCACGTCCACCACGCCGGCAACTCCTCCGGCATCGTCGACGGCGCCGCGCTGATGGCGATCGGCACCGAGGAGATCGGCTCCGAGCTCGGCCTCACCCCCCGCGCCCGCATCGTCTCCATGGCCGTCTCGGGCGCCGACCCGACGATCATGCTCACCGGTCCCGCCCCGGCCGCCCGCAAGGCGCTGGCGAAGGCCGGCCTGGAGACGAAGGACATCGACCTCTTCGAGATCAACGAGGCCTTCGCCGCGGTCGCCATGCGCTTCATGCGCGACATGGGCATCACCGACGAGATCACCAACGTCAACGGCGGCGCCATCGCCATGGGCCACCCGCTGGGCGCCACCGGCGCGATGATCCTCGGCACCCTCATCGACGAGCTCGTCCGCCGCGACCAGAAGCGCGGCCTGGCCACGCTCTGCGTCGGCGGCGGCATGGGCATCGCCACCATCGTCGAGATCGTCTGAGGCCCACGCCGGTCGAGCCGGGCGAGCGTCAGCGAGCCCGTGTCGAGACCACCGCAGCCGATGCGCCCAGCGCGCCCCGACGACGTACGCCCAGACAGGAACCCAAGGAACAGATGAGCACCGAGACCCAGACCGCCGTCCGCTACGACAAGGACGCCGACGGCATCGTCACCCTCACCCTGGACGACCCGAACCAGTCGGCCAACACCATGAACCGCCTCTACGTCGACTCGATGGCCGCCGCCGTCGCCAAGCTGTACGACGAGCACGCGGCCGACGAGGACGCCATCGCCGGCGTCGTGGTCGCCTCGGCCAAGAAGACCTTCTTCGCCGGCGGCGACCTCAAGAACATGGTCGAGGCCACCCCGGACGACGCGGGCGAGGTCTTCGCCCTGTGCGAGCGGGTCAAGGCCGGCCTGCGCAGGCTGGAGAAGTTCCCCAAGCCGGTCGTGGCCGCGATCAACGGCGCCGCGCTCGGCGGTGGCTACGAGATCACCCTGGCCACCCAGCACCGCATCGTCGTCGACGACCCGAAGGCCGTCGTCGGCCTGCCGGAGGTCAGCCTCGGCCTGCTGCCGGGTGGCGGCGGCGTGACCCGCGTCGTGCGCAAGTTCGGCCTGCAGGACGGCCTGATGACCGTGCTGCTGGAGGGCAAGCAGTTCAAGCCCGCCGACGCGCTGAAGAAGGGCCTGGTCGACGAGGTCGTCGCCACCCGCGAGGAGCTCGTCCCCGCCGCCAAGGCGTGGATCAAGGCCAACCCCGAGGCCACCCTCAACCCGTGGGACGCCCCGGGCTACAAGATGCCCGGCGGCTCGCCGAAGTCGCCGGCGCTGGCGGGCTTCCTGCCGGCGTTCCCGGCCCTGCTGCGCAAGCAGACCAAGGGCGCGGTCTACCCCGCCGCCCGCGCGATCCTCTCCGCCGCGGTCGAGGGCGCGAGCCGCGACTTCGACACCGCCTCGCGCATCGAGAGCCGCTACCTGACCAACCTGGTCGTCAACCAGGGCTCGAAGAACATGATCCAGGCGTTCTTCTTCGACCTGCAGGCCATCAACTCCGGCAAGCTCCGCCCGCAGGGCACCGAGCCGTGGAAGGCCACCAAGGTCGGCGTCCTCGGCGCCGGCATGATGGGCGCCGGCATCGCCTACTCCTGCGCCCGCGCCGGCATGGAGGTCGTGCTCAAGGACATCTCGCAGGAGGCCGCCGACAAGGGCAAGGCCTACTCCGAGAAGCTCAACGACAAGGCCGTCAGCCGCGGCAAGCTCACCCCGGAGAAGTCCGAGGAGCTGCTCGGCCGCATCACCGCCACCGACGACTACGCCGACCTGGCCGGCTGCGACCTCGTCATCGAGGCCGTCTTCGAGGACCCGTCGCTGAAGCACCAGGTCTTCGCCGAGGCCGCCAAGCACGTCGACCCCGACGCGCTGCTGTGCTCCAACACGAGCACGCTGCCCATCACCGAGCTCGCCGAGGGCGTCGACCGCCCTGCCGACTTCATCGGCCTGCACTTCTTCAGCCCCGTCGACAAGATGCCGCTGGTCGAGATCATCAAGGGCAAGCAGACCTCCGACGAGGCGCTGGCCAAGGCCTACGACGTCGTCCAGCAGATCAAGAAGACGCCGATCGTCGTCAACGACAGCCGCGGCTTCTACACCTCGCGCGTCATCGGGTTCATGGTCAACGAGGGCCTGGCCATGCTCGCCGAGGGTGCCGCCCCGTGGAGCGTCGAGCGGGCCACCACCTCGGCCGGCTACCCCGCCGCGGTGCTGCAGCTGACCGACGAGCTCAACATGGAGCTGATGGCCAAGATCGCCAAGGCGACCCGCGAGGCCGCCGAGCGCGACGGCACGCCGTACGTCGAGCACCCGGGCACCGCCGTGGTGCAGAAGATGCTCGACGCCGGCCGCCCGGGCCGCCTGCGCGGCGCCGGCTTCTACGAGTACGAGGAAGGCAAGCGCACCACGCTCTGGTCCGGCCTCACCGAGCTGTTCCCGACGGCCGAGGAGCAGATGCCGATCGAGGACATGCGCGACCGGATGCTGTTCGCCGAGGCCCTCGAGACCGCCAAGTGCTTCGAGGAGGGCGTCATCGAGTCGGCCGCCGCGGCCAACATCGGCTCGATCATGGGCATCGGCTTCCCGCCCATGACCGGCGGCGCCGCGCAGTTCATGACCGGCTACGAGCACCCCGTGACCGGCGAGATCGGCCTGCAGGCCTTCTGCCTGCGCGCCGACGAGCTGGCCAAGCTGTACGGCGAGCGCTTCGAGCCCACCCCGTGGCTGCGCGAGCTCGCCCAGTCCGGCGGGTCCTTCCCCGCCTGACGCCTGCCCGACGTCGTACGCCGACCGGCCCGGTCCCCTCGTGGGGGCCGGGCCGGTGTCGTGTGCGGCAGCCCTCGGACCCGACTGGACCTGCGAGCATCGCGCCGGGGCTTCGAGGCTCGCTGCGCTCGCACCTCAGCCGCCGAGGGTCACTCCGGCGGCGACGCACTCCGCGCGCACTCGGCCTGGGCGGTGCTCAGCTCGGCCACCGCCGGGTCGCTGGAGAAGTCGCCGACGAGCGTGGCGACCAGCGCCTCCCGCAGCCGCTCGGGGGTGATGGCCTCGGTGAGGCAGGCCGTGTAGGCCGCGGTGTCGACCTTGCCCTTGGACTGCGCGGCGAGCGCACGCGCCGAGGTCTCGACGTACGGCGTGCACGACTCCGACGCGTCGACCCACGCGCCGGCGGTGTCGACGTCGAGCTGGGGCGCGGAGGGCGGCACGGTGCCGTCGTCCTGCACGAGCTCGGCCTCGACGAGCTGGTCGACCGACAGCCGGTCGAGCAGCGCGTCGGCGAAGCAGTCGGCGGCCGCGCCCTCCTCGGGCCCGGCGTCGGCGCCGGCGTACAGCGCCGCGAGGCCGGTGCGGACCGTGGCGCGGTCGGGCTCGACGTCGTCGTCCTGCTCGATGTCGGCGTCGCACGCGCCGAGCAGGAGCGCCCCGAGCAGGGCGGCCAGCGGGACCGCGTGGGACAGGCGCACGACCGCGATCCTCGCACGGCCACTACCGTCGGCGAGGTGGACTTCGCACCGTCACCCCGATCCGCCGAGCTGACCGAGCGCGTGCGCGCCTTCATCGACGAGGAGGTGACGCCGGTCGAGCGCGGCTACCACCGCGACCTCGCCGGTGCGCGCCGCGCGGGCACCGCCTGGCAGGTGCTGCCGGTGGTCGAGGAGCTCAAGGCGAAGGCGCGCGAGCGCGGCGTGTGGAACCTCTTCGCGCCCGCCGGCCACATGGGCCGCTTCGCCGCGGCGTACGGCGAGGGCCTGACCAACGTGGAGTACGCCCCCATCGCCGAGCTCACCGGCCGCTCGGGCCTGGCGCCGCTGGTGATGAACTGCAACGCGCCCGACACCGGCAACATGGAGGTGCTGCTCAAGTACGGCACCGAGCAGCAGCAGGACGAGTGGCTGGTGCCGCTGCTGGAGGGTCGCATCCGCAGCGCGTTCGCCATGACCGAGCCCGACGTGGCCTCCTCCGACGCCACCAACATGGCCGCCACCGCGGTCGTCGACGGTGACGAGGTCGTCGTCAACGGCCGCAAGTGGTGGACCTCCGGCATCGGCCACCCCGACTGCGCGGTGATGATCTTCATGGGGCTCACCGACCCCGACGCCGACCGCCACCACCGGCACTCGATGGTCCTCGTGCCCCGCGACGCCCCAGGCGTCGAGGTGGTGCGGCTGCTCTCGACCATGGGGTTCCAGGACGAGCCGCTCGGGCACGGCGAGGTCTCCTTCACCGACGTGCGGGTGCCGCTGGCCAACGTCATCGGCGGCCCCGGGGAGGCCTTCGCCATCGCCCAGGGCCGTCTCGGCCCCGGTCGCGTCCACCACTGCATGCGCCTGGTCGGCCTGGCCGAGATGGCCCTCGAGCTGGCCTGCCGGCGCTCGCTCGAGCGCACCGCGTTCGGCAAGCCGCTGGCCAACCTCGGCGGCAACCGCGAGCGCATCGCCGAGGCCCGCATCGCCATCGACTCCCTCCGCCTGCTGGTGCTGCACGCCGCCTGGAAGCTCGACCAGGGTGGGCCGCTCAACGCCCTCTCGGAGGTCGCCCAGATCAAGGTCGCCGCCCCCAACGTCGCCCAGCAGGTCATCGACATGGCCATCCAGCTCCACGGCGGCGGCGGACTGTCCGACGACCACCCGCTCGCCGGCGCCTGGACCACCGCCCGCGCCCTGCGCCTCGCCGACGGTCCCGACGAGGTCCACCGCGGGGTCGTGGCCCGCCTGGAGCTGATGAAGCACGGCGCCTCCCGGTGACCACGCCCGACCCCCACAACCCCGCGCGGACGGTCCGCGACGAGGACGCCTTCGACGTCGAGGCCGTCGCGGCCTGGATCGGCCGCGGCCCGATCGCCGAGGTGCGCCAGTTCGCCGGCGGGGCGTCCAACCTCACCTACCGCCTGCAGTACGCCGACCAGCCGGCCCTCGTGCTGCGGCTGCCGCCCGCCGGCACCAAGGCCCGCGGCGCCCACGACATGGGCCGCGAGCACGACGTGCAGGCGGCGCTCGCACCCGTCTTCCCGCACGTGCCGGCGATGGTCGGCCACTGCACCGACGAGTCGGTCATCGGCAGCGAGTTCTACGTCATGGAGGAGGTCGAGGGCCTGGTCCCGCGCCAGGACTTCCCGGTCCCCGTCAGCCCCGAGCAGGCCTCGGCGCTGTGCGACACCGCCGTCGACACCCTCGTCGCGCTGCACGCCGTCGACGTGCAGGCCGTGCCCGCGCTGGCCGCCCTCGACCGCGGCGACGGGTACGTCGCCCGCCAGGTCGCCGGCTGGACCCGCCGCTTCGCCGACGCCCGCACCGACGACACCGGCGACTGGTCCGACGTGCTCGGCTGGCTGGCCGAGCACCAGCCCGGCGACGTACGCCGCGGCATGGTGCACAACGACTTCCGGCTCGACAACCTCGTCCTCGACCCCGGCACCCTCGCCGTCCGCGCCGTGCTCGACTGGGAGATGGCCACCGTCGGCGACCCCCTGATGGACCTCGGCGGTGCGCTGGCCTACTGGGTGCAGGCCGACGACGACGAGGTCTTCCAGCTCTTCCGGCGCCAGCCGACCACCACGCCCGGCACGTGGACCCGCGACGAGGTCGTCGCCGCCTACCTCGAGCGCTCCGGCCTCGCGCTGCCCGCGCCCGGCTGGCTGTTCTACGAGGTCTTCGGGCTGTTCCGGCTGGCGGTGATCGCCCAGCAGATCTGGTACCGCTACGTCCACGGCCAGACCACCAACGAGGCCTTCGCCGTCCTCGGGCCCGCCGTCGGCTACCTCGAGACCCGCTGCCGGCGGCTCCTCGCCGGACGGGGGAGCGCCTGATGGGGCTCGTCCTGATGGTCCGCCACGGCCAGGCGTCGTTCGGCGCCGACGACTACGACGTGCTCTCGCCGACCGGCTGGGAGCAGGTCCGGCTGCTCGGACGCTGGCTGGCCGACCGCGACGTCGTCCCCACCTCGCTGGTGCGCGGCGGCATGCGCCGCCACCGCGAGACGCTCGAGGCGATGACCGAGGCCGCCGGGTGGGCCGGGGAGGTGGAGGTCGACCCCGGCTGGGACGAGTTCGACCACCTCGCGGTCGTCGCCTCCCACCCCGAGGTCGCCGGCGCGGTGACCGACGGGCTCGACCGCCGCGCCTTCCAGCGGCTCTTCGAGGAGGCCACCGCGCGCTGGACCGCCGGCGAGGGCACGTACGACGAGCCGTGGGCCGCCTTCGTCGACCGCACGCGCGCGGCGCTCGACCGGGTGGTCGCGCAGGCCGGGTCGGGCCGCACCGTCGTCGTGGTCACCTCCGGCGGCGTGATCGGCGCGCTGGCCTCCCACCTGGTCGATCCCGACGACGACCACCCCGCGTCCCTGGCCCGCCGGTGGGCGCGCACCAACGCCGTCATGGTCAACAGCTCGATCACCCGGGTCCTCGTCGGCCCCACCGGCCTGCGCCTGCTGACCCTCAACGAGCACCCGCACCTCGAGGGCGAGCACCTGACCTACCGCTGACCCGCTGCTGGCCCGGCGCGCTGGTGCTGGTCGTCCTCGTCGAGACCCATGACGACCAGCACCTGCCGTCCAGCACCCGCCCGACAGCGAGGTCATCGGACTGCCCGACGGTCCCCGCGACCCGTCGCCGAGGAGTGGTCCTGGCCCATCGGCACCCCGCGGCTCGGGCTGCCCCGGTCCCGCTGACGGGCCCTAGGGTCGGGCGATGGCCCTGTGGAACCGCGACCCCCAGCTCTCGCCCGAGGCGACCGCGGTCGTCGACCAGCTCGTCGACATCGCCCACGACGAGGGCGACCCGCTGGCCTCGGGCATCGAGTGGTTCGAGGAGGAGCCGCCACTCGCCGCCCTCGCAGAGCTGGAGGCGGCCGGGCTCTGCGTGGTCGAGCGCGAGGGTGAGTCGGTCCGGGTGGCGTTCACGCGCCGGGGTGCCCGGCGCTTCGCCTGAGCGGGTCAGCACGTCCCACCCGGCGTCCGCGCGCGGCCACTCAGATAAAGTCAGGCTTGACTGTTTGTTGATTGCCCGGCAGGGTCCTCCCCGTGACCACCGCCGCGACGGCCCGCGTGCCGCAGGAGGAGCGCACCCGTGTGATGCGGGCGCGGCTGCTCGAGGCGACGGTCGAGTGCCTGGTCGAGCGCGGGTTCGCCGGGACGACGACCACGCTGGTCTCCGAGCGGGCCGGCGTCAGCCGGGGTGCCCAGCTGCACCACTTCCCGAGCAAGAACGACCTGGTCGTCGCCGCGGTCGAGCACCTCACCCGCATCCGGGGCGCCGAGCTCGAGGCGGCCGCGGGCGGGCTGCCCGGGGGCACGAGGCGCACCCGCGCCGTGCTGGAGATGCTGGCTGACCACTTCACCTCGCCGGTCTTCTTCGCCGCCCTCGAGCTGTGGGTGGCCGCCCGCACCGACCCGACCCTGCAGGCCGCCGTCGTGCCGCTGGAGCAGCGCGTCGGCCGCGAGGCGCACCGGCTGACCGTGGAGGTGCTCGGCGCCGACGAGTCGCGGCCCGGCACCCGCGAGCTCGTGCAGGCCACCCTCGACCTGGTGCGCGGGCTCGGCCTCGCGACCACCGTCGGCGACGACGCCGCTCGCCGCCGCCGCATCCTCGACGAGTGGGCGGCCGTCCTCGACGACCGGCTCGACGACGACTCCCAGGAGCCCCGCCGATGACCCTCCTCGACGACCTGCTCGCCGACCTCGACACGGTCACCGACCGCCTCCGCGCCGTCGTCGCCGACCTCGACGACACCGGCTGGCAGACCACCACCCCGGCTGAGGGCTGGACCGTCGCCACCCAGGTCGCCCACCTGGCCTGGACCGACGAGGCCGCCACCCTGGCCGCCCGCGCCCACGCCGACCAGGAGCAGTGGGACGCGCTCGTGACGGTCGCGATGGTCGACCCCGAGAAGTTCGTCGACGACGGCGCCGTCGACCTCGCGGCCGCGCTCGCCCCGGCCGACCTCCTGGCCCGCTGGGACGCGAGCCGCACCGCCCTGCAGGCCGCGCTGCGCGGCGTACCGGACGGGGTGAGGATGCCGTGGTTCGGGCCGCCCATGTCGCCGACGTCGATGGTCACGGCCCGGTTCATGGAGACCTGGGCGCACTCGCTCGACGTGCACGAGGCCCTCGGGCTGACCCCCGAGCACGGCGACGAGATCCGGCACGTCGCCCACATCGGGGTGCGCACGCGGGGGTTCAGCTTCGTCACCCGTGGGCTCGACGTGCCCGCCGCCGAGCCGCGCGTCGAGCTGCGCGCCCCCGGCGGCGTTACGTGGACCTGGGGGCCCGACGGGGCCGAGGAGAGCGTCACCGGCGACGCCCTCGACTTCTGCCGCCTCGTCACCCAACGCGTCCACCGCGCCGACACGGGTCTCGTCGCCACCGGGCCCGGCGCCGACGCCTGGCTCGACGTCGCCCAGTGCTTCGCCGGCCCGCCCGGACCCGGCCGCGAGCAGCAGGGTGCGGCGTCGTGACCGGTCCGCTGCGCATCGGCAACTGCTCCGGCTTCTACGGCGACCGCCTCTCGGCGATGCGCGAGATGGTCGAGGGGGGACCTCTCGACGTCCTCACCGGTGACTACCTCGCCGAGCTCACCATGCTCATCCTCGGCAAGGACCAGCTCAAGGACCCGACCCTCGGCTACGCCCGCACCTTCGTCCGCCAGCTCGAGGACACCCTCGGCCTCGCGCTCGAGCGCGGCGTCCGCATCGTCGCCAACGCCGGCGGCCTCAACCCCGCCGGCCTGGCCGACCGGGTCCGCGAGGTCGCCCGCGGACTCGGCCTCGACCCGGCCGTCGCCCACGTCGAGGGCGACGATGTCCGCGCCGTCGGCTTCGACGGGGCGCTGACCGCCAACGCCTACCTCGGCGGCTTCGGCATCGCCGCCGCCCTGCGCGCCGGCGCCGACGTCGTCGTCACCGGTCGGGTCACCGACGCCTCCCTGGTCGTCGGGCCCGCGGTCGCGCACCACGGCTGGACCGAGACGTCGTACGACGAGCTGGCCGGCGCCGTGGTCGCGGGCCACGTGCTCGAGTGCGGCACGCAGGCGACCGGCGGCAACTTCTCCGGGTTCACCTCGCTGCCGCCGGAGGCGCTGGCGCGGCCGCTGGGGTTCCCGCTCGCCGAGCTCGCCGCCGACGGGTCGTTCGTCGTGACCAAGCACGACGGCACCGGTGGCGCGGTCACCGTCGACACCGTCACCGCCCAGCTGGTCTACGAGGTGCAGTCGACGCGCTACCTCGGACCCGACGTCACCACCCACCTCGACACCGTGCGGCTCGAGCAGGCCGGTCCCGACCGGGTCGCGGTCACCGGCGTGCGCGGCGAGGCGCCGCCCGAGCGGCTCAAGGTCTGCGTCAACACCCTCGGCGGGTTCCGCAACACGATGGAGCTGGTGCTCACCGGCCTCGACGTCGACGCCAAGGCCGACTGGGTCCGCGCACAGGTCGAGGGTCGCCTCACCGCCCGCGACGTCACCTGGACCCGCACCGCGCAGCCCGACGTCGACGCCGACACCGAGGAGGGCGCCTCCTGCCTGCTGCGGGTCACGGCCAAGGACCCCGAGGCCGGCCCGGTCGGCAAGGCGTTCACCGGCCCGCTCGTCGAGCTCGCCCTGGCGTCCTACCCCGGCTTCACCATGACCGCCCCGCCCGGCGCCCCCACGCCGTACGGCGTCTACCGGCCGGCGTTCGTCGACCGGTCGGCCGTCACCCACACCGTCGTGCACGCCGACGGGCGCCGCGAGGTCGTGCCCGACCCGCCGACCGCCCCCGAGGTGCCCGGCGACGACGTGGGGCGCCGGCCCTCGCCGTACCCCGCGCCGGCGGACACCCGCACCCGCCGCGCCCCGCTCGGCACGTTCGTGCACGCCCGCTCCGGCGACAAGGGCGGCGACGCCAACCTCGGCCTCTGGGTCGCCCACGACGGCTCGGAGAAGTACGCCGACCGGGTCACCTGGCTGACCAAGCTCGTCACCCCGCAGCGGGTCCGCGAGCTGCTGCCCGAGGCCGCCGCGCTGCCCGACGACGCCATCGACGTCTACGTGCTGCCCCACCTCGGCGCGGTCAACGTGCTCCTGCGCGGCCTGCTCGGCGAGGGCGTCGCCGCCTCCACCCGCTTCGACCCGCAGGCCAAGGGCCTGGGGGAGTGGGTCCGCTCCCGCCACGTCCACATCCAGGAAGGTCTCTTGTGAGCAACGACCTGTTCGACCTCGGCGCGGAGTTCACCCGCCGCGAGATCACCCCCCACCTCGACCGGTGGGAGGACGACGGCACCCTGCCGCGCGAGCTCCACCTCGCCGCCGCCAAGCAGGGCCTGCTCGGCGTCGGGTTCCCCGAGGAGGTCGGCGGCGGGGGCGGCGACCTCCTCGACACCACCGACCTGCAGGAGGGCATGTTCGCCGCCGGCGCGTCGTCCGGGCTGATGGCGGGCCTGTTCACCCACGGCATCGCGCTGCCCCACATCGTCTCCGCCGCGGTGAAGTCCGGCGACCACGACCTCGTCGACCGGTTCGTCCGCCCCACGCTGGCCGGCGACATGGTCGGCTCGCTCGCCGTCACCGAGCCCGGCGGTGGCTCCGACGTCGCCCGGCTGCGCACCACCGCGGTCCGCGACGGCGACCACTACGTCATCAACGGCCAGAAGACGTTCATCACCTCCGGCACCCGCGCCGACTACGTCACCACCGCGGTCCGCACCGGCGAGCCCGGCCACGCCGGCCTCAGCCTCGTCGTGGTCGAGCGCGGCACGCCCGGCTTCACCGTCGACCGCAGCCTGCGCAAGATGGGCTGGCACTGCTCCGACACCGCCGAGCTCTCGTACGTCGACGTGCGCGTCCCGGCCGCCAACCTCGTCGGCCAGGCCGACCACGGCTTCTACTACATCGCCGAGCAGTTCGTGGTCGAGCGCCTCGGCCTGGCCACCCACGCCTACGGCATCGCCGGCCGCGCGCTCGAGCTCACCGCGCAGTACTGCCGCGACCGCGAGACCTTCGGCAAGCCGCTCGTGGCCAACCAGGTCGTGCGCCACAAGCTGGTCGAGATGCGCCGCCAGGTCGAGGTCGCGCGGGTCTACGCCCGTGACGTCGCCCGCCGCCACGTCGCCGGCGAGCCCGTCATCGCCGAGGCCTGCCTGGCCAAGCAGACCGCCTGCGACACCGCGACGTACGTCGTCGACCAGGCCGTCCAGCTGCACGGCGGCACCGGCTACATGCACGGCACCGAGGTCGAGCGGCACTACCGCGACGCCCGGATCCTGCCCATCGGCGGCGGCGCCACCGAGGTCCTCACCGACCTCGCGGCCAAGCTGCTGGGGTACGCGTCGTGACCGCCCGTGCGATGAGTGGTCTCGAGACAGGCGCTAGCGCGCCTTGCTCGACCACCGTGTGGTGCCGTCAGGCAACGGTGGTCGAGGAGGTTGCGCAAGCAACCGTCTCGAGACCACACCACCGCAGCCGGGAGGTCTGACCATGGCCCTCGTCAAGCCGCTGGGCGGCGAGGTCACCCTCACCATCGAGGCGCCGGTCGACAAGGTCTGGGCGCTGGTCAGCGACGTGACCCGCATCGGCGAGTTCTCGCCCGAGACCTTCGAGGCGAGGTGGACCCGCGGGTCGACCGGGCCCGAGGTGGGCGCGACGTTCAGCGGGCACGTCAAGCGCAACGGCGTCGGGCCGACGTACTGGTCGCCGTGCCGGGTCACCGTGGCCGACGAGCCGCGCCACTTCGAGTGGTCGGTCGGCACCGAGAAGGTGCACGTCAACAACTGGGGCTACCGGCTGCGCGAGGTCGGAGCGACCACCACCGAGGTCACCGAGTACTTCCGGCTCGAGCCCGCCCTGCCGGTGCGGCTGTACTGGCTGGTCCTCGGCCGGCTGCGTGGCCGCACCAACGAGAAGGGCATGCGCACGACGCTGGATCGGATGAAGGCGGTGCTGGAGCGGTGACCGAGACCGTGAGCGACAACAGAGCAGCGCTCCTCGACAAGATCGCCGCTCTCGACGCCGAGCACGCCCGGGCCGTGGCGGGCGGCGGCGAGCGCAGCGTCGCCCGCCACCACGCCCGCGGCAAGCTCATGCCGCGCGAGCGGATCGAGCTGCTCGTCGACGAGGGGTCGGCGTTCCTCGAGCTCAGCCCCCTCGCGGGGTGGGGGTCCGACTTCACGGTCGGCGCCTCGGTGGTGACCGGCATCGGCGTCATCGAGGGCGTCGAGTGCGTCATCACGGCCAACGACCCGTCGGTCAAGGGCGGCGCGAGCAACCCGTGGACGGTCAAGAAGATCTTCCGGGCCTCGCAGATCGCCGAGGAGAACGGCCTGCCCACCGTCTCCCTCGTCGAGTCCGGCGGTGCCGACCTGCCGACCCAGAAGGAGATCTTCATCCCGGGCGGCAAGCTGTTCCGTGACATCACCCGCTCCAGCGCCGACAAGCGGCCGACCATCGCGCTGGTCTTCGGCAACTCCACCGCCGGCGGCGCCTACGTGCCCGGCATGAGCGACTACACCGTGATGGTCAAGGAGCAGGCCAAGGTGTTCCTCGGCGGCCCGCCGCTGGTCAAGATGGCCACCGGCGAGGAGTCCGACGACGAGTCCCTCGGCGGTGCCGAGATGCACGCCCGCACGTCCGGCCTGGCCGACTACCTCGCCGAGGACGAGCTCGACGCCCTCCGCATCGGCCGCCGCATCGTCGCCCGCCTCAACTGGCGCAAGGCCCGTCCCGAGCCCGCGCCGTCGTCGTACGCCGAGCCGGAGCGCGACCCCGAGGGCCTGCTCGACCTGATCCCGTCCGACCTCAAGGTGCCCTTCGACCCCCGCGAGGTCATCGCCCACCTCGTCGACGGCGTCTCGCCCTCGGGCGGCGGAGCCAACGGCACGGTCTTCGACGAGTTCAAGCCGCTCTACGGCACCTCCCTCGTCACCGGCTGGGCCCGCATCCACGGCCACCCGGTCGGCATCCTGGCCAACGCCCAGGGCGTGCTGTTCAGCGAGGACGCGCAGAAGGCCACGCAGTTCGTGCAGCTGGCCAACCAGTCCGACACCCCGCTGCTGTTCCTGCACAACACCACTGGCTACATGGTCGGCAAGGACTACGAGCAGGGCGGCATCATCAAGCACGGCGCGATGATGATCAACGCCATCTCCAACTCCACCGTCCCGCACCTCACGGTGATCCTGGGGGCGTCGTACGGCGCCGGCAACTACGGCATGAACGGCCGCGCCTACGACCCGCGCTTCCTCTTCACCTGGCCCAGCGCCAAGTCGGCCGTGATGGGGCCCGCGCAGCTGGCCGGCGTGCTCGAGATCGTCGCCGAGCAGTCGGCCGCGTCGAAGGGCGAGCCGTTCGACGCCGAGGGCTTCGCTGCGATCAAGCAGGTCGTCGAGGCCCAGGTCGAGGAGCAGTCGCTGCCGCACTTCCTGTCCGGCATGTTGTACGACGACGGGGTCATCGACCCCCGCGACACCCGCACCGTGCTCGGCATCTGCCTCTCCGTCATCGACAACGCGCCGTACGCCGGCACCGACCGCTTCGGGGTGTTCCGACCGTGATCCGCCGCCTCCTCGTGGCCAACCGCGCCGAGATCGCCAGCCGCGTCTTCCGCACCTGCCGGGCGCTCGGCATCGAGACGGTCGCTCTGCACTCCGACGCCGACGCCGACCTGCCCTACGTCGCCGAGGCCGACCACGCCGTGCGCCTCCCGGGCAGCGCGCCCGCCGAGACCTACCTGCGTGCCGACCTCGTGGTGCAGGCGGCGCTGCGGGCGGGCGCCGACGCGGTGCACCCGGGCTACGGGTTCCTCTCCGAGAACGCCGACTTCGCCCGCGCCGTCCTCGCCGTCGGCCTGACCTGGGTCGGGCCGCACCCCGACGCGATGGAGCAGATGGGCTCCAAGATCGAGTCCAAGCGGCTGATGGAGGCCGCCGGCGTGCCCGTGCTGCCGAGCCTGACCGTGGAGACCGCCACCGAGGCCGACCTGCCGCTGCTGGTCAAGGCGTCGGCGGGCGGCGGTGGACGCGGCATGCGCATCGTCCGCACCCTCGCCGCCCTGCCCGCCGAGGTCGAGCAGGCCCGGGCCGAGGCGGCGTCGGCGTTCGGCGACGGCACCGTGTTCGTCGAGCCGTACGTCGAGCGCGGCCGCCACGTCGAGGTGCAGGTGCTCGGCACCGACGACGGCGTCATCGTGCTCGGCGAGCGCGACTGCTCGCTGCAGCGCCGCCACCAGAAGGTCGTCGAGGAGTCGCCCGCCCCGGGCCTGTCCCTCCCCACCCGCGACGCGCTGCACGAGGCGGGCCGCCGGGCCGCCTCGGCCATCGACTACCTGGGTGCGGGCACGGTCGAGTTCCTCTACGACGCCGACCGCGACGCGTTCTTCTTCCTCGAGATGAACACCCGGCTCCAGGTCGAGCACCCCGTCACCGAGGAGGTCCGCGGCGTCGACCTCGTCGAGCTGCAGCTCGCCGTGGCCGAGGGCCGGGTCGTCGTCGACGACTCCCAGCCGTCGGGGCACGCCATCGAGGTCCGCCTGTACGCCGAGGACCCGGCCCAGGACTACCAGCCCCAATCGGGCCGGCTGACCACGTTCGAGGTGCCTGCCGGTGACGGCGTGCGCGTCGACGCCGGGTTCACCTCGGGCAGCGTCGTCTCGACGCACTACGACGCCATGCTGGCCAAGGTCGTCGCGCACGCGCCGACCCGCGAGCAGGCCGCCCGCAAGCTCGCCGGCGCCCTGTCCCGCGCCCGCATCCACGGCGTCGTGACCAACCGCGACCAGCTGCTCGCCGTGCTCCGCGACCCGGGCTTCCTGGCCGGCGAGGTGAGCACGGCGTTCCTCGAGCAGCCGCTGCTCGGCACCACCCCCGAGCTGGCCGCCGCCGGCCACCCCCACGTCGCGGCCGCGCTCGCCGCGGCCGAGGCCGCCCGGGCCGCCCGCACCGTCCAGCGCGGCGTCCCCGTCGCCTGGCGCAACGTGGTCAGCCAGCCCCAGCGCACGGCGTTCGAGTCCGGCGAGGTCGTCGAGTGGCACGCCGGCCGCGACGGCTACGCCGTCGTCGCCGAGGAGCCCGTCACCGTCGTCGTCGCGTCGCCCACCCGGGTCACCCTGGAGGCCGACGGGGTGCGGACGTCGTACGACGTGGTGGCCGGGGCCACCGGCTCGTCGGACGTCGACTGGCCGGGTGGGCACGTCGCGCTGCGCCGGGTGCCCCGGTTCGTCGACCCCGCCGACGCGGTCGCGAGCGGCAGCCTGCTCGCGCCCATGCCCGGCACGGTCGTCCGCGTCGACGTCGCGGCCGGCCAGGAGGTCGCGGCCGGCGCACCCGTGCTGGTGCTCGAGGCCATGAAGATGCAGCACACCGTGAGCGCGCCGACCGACGGCGTGGTCACCTCGATCGACGTCACGCCCGGCACGCAGGTCGCGGCCGGGGAGGTTCTCGCAGTCGTGGAGGAGAAGCAATGAGCAGCACGTTCACCGAGTCCGAGGAGCGCCAGGAGCTGCGCCGCCAGGTCGCCAAGCTGGCTGGCAAGTACGGCCGGGAGTGGTTCACCGCCAAGGCGCGCGCCGGCGAGAAGACGACCGACCTCTGGATGGAGATCGGCAAGAACGGCTACCTCGGCATCAACATCCCCGAGGAGTACGGCGGCGGGGGCGGCGGCATCGGCGACATCGCCGCGGTCTGCGAGGAGCTGGCCGCGCAGGGCTGCCCGCTGCTGCTGATGGTCGTCAGCCCGGCGATCTGCGGCACCGTGATCGCCAAGTACGGTACCGAGGCGCAGAAGCAGAAGTGGCTGCCCGGCCTGTGCGACGGCACCGGCACGATGGCCTTCGCCATCACCGAGCCCGACGCCGGCACCAACACCCACAACATCACCACGACCGCCCGCAGGGACGGCGACGAGTGGGTCCTGTCCGGCCAGAAGATCTGGATCTCCGGCGTCGACGAGGCCGACAACGTGCTCGTCGTCGCCCGCACCGAGGACGCCAGGACCGGCAAGCTCAAGCCGGTGCTCCTGGTCGTGCCGACCGACGCCCCGGGCTTCGAACACCACCACATCCCGGTCGAGATGGTCTCGCCCGAGAAGCAGTTCCAGGTCTTCCTCGACGACGTCCGGCTGCCCGCCGACGCCCTCGTCGGCGACGAGAACGGCGGCCTCGTCCAGCTCTTCGCCGGCCTCAACCCCGAGCGCATCATGGCCGCCTCCTTCTCCCTCGGCCTGGCCCGCCACGCGCTGGAGAAGGCCACGGCGTACGCGAAGGAGCGCACGGTCTTCAAGGCCCCCATCGGCTCCCACCAGGCCATCGCCCACCCGCTGGCCCAGAGCCACATCGAGATCGAGATGGCCCGGCTGATGACCCAGAAGGCCGCGGCCCTGTACGACGCCGGCGACGAGGCCGCCGCCGGCGAGGCCGCCAACATGGCCAAGTACGCCGCCGCCGAGGCCGCCTGCGACGCCGTCGACCGCGCTGTGCAGACCCACGGCGGCTTCGGCGCCAGCCAGGAGTACGGCATGGCCGGCCTGCTCGTCGCCACCCGCGTCGGCCGCATCGCCCCCGTCAGCCGCGAGATGATCCTCAACTTCGTGGCGATGCACTCCCTGGGGCTGCCCAAGTCCTACTGAGTGGCGCGTCGCGCGCTGGCCCGTCGTAGGTCTACGACGGGTCAGCGCGGCTGGTGCCCGGCCGGGCCGACACCGTAGATCGCCTGGCAGTTCGAGCCCGCCTCCCCGCGACACGCCGACGACACGCCGGGACGGCGGCACCTCGCCCGCCGTTGTGCCAGTCCGTCTCCGGAGCACCCGGGCGATAGCCTCGCCGCATGGGTGTCGTCAGCGTCGTCGACCGCACCCAACGCAGGCGGACGATCATCGGGTTCCCGCTGGCGGTCATCTACAAGTTCTTCGACGACCAGGGCAACTACCTCGCGGCGGCCATCAGCTACTACGCGTTCGTCGCGATCTTCCCGCTGCTGCTGCTCGCCTCGTCCATCTTCGGCTTCATCCTGCAGGGCAACTCCGAGCTGCAGGACCAGGTGCTCAACTCCGCGCTGCGGCAGTTCCCCATCGTGGGGGAGGAGCTGGGGCGGCCGGAGGGCCTGCAGGGGTCGACGGGCGCGGTGGTGGCCGGGTCCATCGCCGCGACGTACGGCGCGCTCGGGCTCGGGCAGGCCATCCAGAACCTGATGGCCACGGCCTGGGCGATCCCGCGCAACAGCCGCCCCAACCCGATCCTCCTGCGGGTCAAGAGCCTGCTGCTGCTGATGTTCGCCGGCCTGTCGGTCATCGCGGTGTCGGTGATCTCGGCGCTCGGGTCCAACACCGAGGTCTTCGGCACCGGCATCAACACCACCATCCGGCTCGTCATCCAGGCGACGACGGTCCTCGTGGTGGGGTTGGTGCTGACGGTGCTGATGCGCTTCGCCTCCGCGCGCAGCCACCGCATCACCCGCGCCGCACCGGGGGCGTTCACGGTGGCGCTGCTGTGGCAGCTGCTGCAGTACATCGGCACCCTCTACGTCACCAACGTCATCACCGGCGCGCAGTCGGTCAACCAGACGTTCGCCTTCGTCCTCGGGCTCATCGGCCTCATCTACATCGCCGCGGTCATGGCCATCATCGGCGTCGAGGTCAACGTCGTGCTCGCTCGGCGCCTGTGGCCGCGCGCCCTGCTCACGCCGTTCACCGATGCCGTCGACCTCACCGAGGCCGACCGGCGGGCCTACGCGATGTACGCCCAGATGCAGCGGCACAAGGGGTTCGAGACGGTCACCGTCCGGTTCGACGGCCGCGACGGCGGGACCCACGAGATCGTCCTCGAGCCCGACCAGAAGAGCGCCGAGCTGGAGCCGTTCCGCGAGGGGTGACCGGGCGCGCCCTAGCCCGTCCTAGTCACACCGGACCAGCCCGAACGGGCCGTACCGCCGGGGCAGGAGCGGCCTCTAGTGTCTTCCCGACGGCCCTGGGGAGAGTCGTCACAAGGGAGGGAGTACCGCGTTCGCGCGGCACCCCGCAGCCCGGTCCGGACCTAGCCGGCCTGGGATGGACGCCGGCTCGGGCCGGCCGTCCGACGTCGCCGCCCCGCTCAGACGAGGGCGGCGACCTCCGCGCCCACCTCGCGCAGCCGCGGCACGAGCTCGGCCGGGTCACCCCGCCCCAGCACCGCGTACGCCGCCGTGCGGGTCGGACCGGTCACGAGCCCGACGTCGCAGCGCACGTCCTCGTCCGCCCCGGTCTTGCCCCGCGCCGCGGCGTCGACGACGAGCGGGTCGCGGCCCAGCGGCGCCAGGACCAGGGAGTGGTCGACCCCGGCGGCGAGCCACCCCAGCAGCCGGTCGGCCGCGGCGGCCGACGGCCACTCCCGCCGGTGCACGGCGGAGAGCAGCTCGGCCCAGCCGCGCGCCGTGCCGGTGCTGAGGGTCGGCGGGTCGACCGGCCCTCGGGCGTCGCGCACCACGTCGTGCAGCGCGAGGTCGCCGACCGGGTCGGGGAGGCCGAGCCGGTCGAGGAGCACGTTGGTGGCCAGGTTGTCGCTGACCGCGGCCACGAGCAGGGCGACGTCGGCGACCGGCAGCGCGTCGACCGCCATCAAGTGCCACAGTCCCGAGTCGGCCACCGGGGCCACGGCGCGCCGGTCGAGCAGGTCGGAGGGGGCCAACGCCCCCGACTCGAGCGCGACGGCGACCGACCCCAGCAGCAGCACCTTGCCGACGCTGGCCGTCGGCTGCTCCCGGTCGGCGTCGGCGGTGGCCAGGACCTCGCCGGTCCCGGCGTCGACGACGTGGAGGGAGACCTCAGGCACGGCGCGGCGGCCGCGGGAAGAACAGCGGCACGCGGGCGGCGTACTCGTCCCAGCCGTCACGCTGCGACATCGTCTTCTCCAGCAGCTTGGCGCCGGTGACGTTGCGGATGAAGAACGTCATGGCCACCGGGCAGAGCACGGTGACCAGGCCGACCAGCCAGCCCGAGGCGAGGCCGCCGACCAGCCACAGGCCCCACCAGACCGTGGCGTCGCCGAAGTAGTTGGGGTGGCGGGTCCAGGCCCACAGGCCCTGGTCCATGACCGGCGGCCGCTGCTCCTTCGGCTTCGCCTTGTACTCCTTCAGCTGCCGGTCGCCGACGGTCTCGAAGAAGAACCCGATGCCGAAGACGACCAGGCCGAGCACGACGAACGGCCACAGCTCGACGTCCTGGAAGACACCGAGGGCCACCGGCAGGGCCACGAACCACTGCGCCACCCCCTGGTTGACCAGGACCCGGCGCGCGACGGTGCCGATGCCGACCTCGGAGACCGGGCCGCCGAGCATCTCGGCGTACCGCGGGTCCTCCTTGCCCTGGTGCTCCCCGGACGCACGGCTGCGGACGTGCCAGGCCAGCCGGCCGCCCCACACCGCGACGAGCACGACGAGGAGCACCGTGCGCCAGGCGTCGCCCGCCCCGACCGAGAGCGACACCGCGCCGGTGATGACGGCGACCGCGACGAACCCCGCACCCCAGGTGATGTCGACGACCGCGGCCTTGTCGAGCTGCTGGATGCGGACCGCGGTGATCGCCATGCCGGCGACCACCGTCAGCAGCGAGACGACGAGCGCGAGGAACCAGTAGTCCATGGTCTCGAGTCTCCCCCAGGCGCTCTCACCCCTGCGGGGTCAGAAGGCCCGCTGCAGCGGCAGGTCGTGGGGCCCGCCGGGGCGGACCATCAGGATCTGGTCGACACCCATCCGACCGTCGCGGAAGGCCATGGAGCCACCGACGAGGTAGAGCTCCCAGACCCGGTAGACCTCCTCGCCGAGCAGCTCGACGAGACGGTCGCGGTTGGCCCGGAAGTTGTCCAGCCAGCCGGCGACGGTGAGCACGTAGTGCTCGCGCAGCGCGTGCACGTCGCGCACCTCGAGCCCGCCCTCCTCGAGCATGGCCACGGTCTCGCCGACCGGGCGCATGTACATGTCGGGGGCGATGAAGGACTCGATGAACGGGCCGCCGCCGGGCCACTTGCCGGTGCGCGACATCTGCTGCACCAGCACCCGGCCGCCGGGCTTGACCGAGCGGCGCAGGACCTCGGCGTACGTCGGGTAGTTCTTCTGCCCGACGTGCTCACCCATCTCGATCGAGGACACGGCGTCGAAGTGGTCGCGCTCGGGGACCTCGCGGTAGTCCTGCAGCCGGATCTCGACGCGGTCCTGCAGGCCACGCTCGGCGATGCGGTCGTCGATGAACTTCTTCTGCTCCGCCGCGATGGTGACCCCGACGACGCGGGCGCCGAACCTCTCCGCCGCGCGCAGCGACATCGAGCCCCAGCCGCAGCCGACGTCGAGGAGCGTGGAGCCCTCGCGCAGGCCGAGCTTGGTGCAGACGAGGTCGAGCTTGGCCTCCTGGGCCTCCTGCAGCGGCTGCTCCGGCGAGGAGTGGTAGCCGCTGGAGTAGGCCATGTTCGGCTCGAGGATCAGCGAGTAGAACTCGTTGGAGAGGTCGTAGTGGTGGCTGATCGCGCGGCGGTCGCGCAGCGCGGAGTGCAGCCGGCCGCGGATGCGGGCCTGCGAGGCGGGCGGGGCTGGCGGGCGGCTGATCGCGCCGAGGTCGACCGCGGCGCGCACGGCCTTGACCAGCGCGGCGGGCGTGGGCCGCGGCGTGCCGGAGAGCCCGCGCTCCCGGGCCACGGCGAAGGCGTAGGTCAGCGCCTTGTCGAGGTCCCAGCCGTCGACCTCGGGCACGTCGAGCTCGCCGGTGACGTAGGCCTGGGCGGCGCCGAGCTCGCCCGGGTGCCACAGCAGCCGGCGTACGGCGTCGACCGAGCGGAGCACGACGAGCGGGCCGTCGGCGGAACCGGCCTCCGAGCCGTCCCAGGCCCGCAGCCGCACCGGCAGCTCGCCGCCGACGAACGGCTCGAGGGCCTCGGCGAGCTGCGCCGCGACGCCGCCGGAGTGCCCGCGCGTGGTGGTGGAGTGCTGGGTGCTGGTCATGCGGGGTCCCTCGTGAAGGTCAGCTGGTTGACGTCGATGTAGCCGGAGGCGAAGCCGGCGCGGCTGTACTCCAGGTAGAAGTGCCACATCCGCAGGAACGTCTCGTCGAAGCCGAGCTCGAGCACCCGCGACGACGCGGCGAGGAACGCCTCGTTCCACAGCTGGAGCGTGCGGGCGTAGTGCTGCCCCATCGAGTACGCCGGCCGCATGCGCAGCGCGGTGTGCTCGCGGGTGATCTCGTCGACGACCTGCACCGAGGGCAGGAAGCCGCCGGGGAAGATGTACTTGTTGATCCAGGTGTAGGTGTTGCGGGTGGCCAGCATCCGGTCGTGCGGCATCGTGATGGCCTGGATGGCGACCCGGCCGCCGGGGGCGAGCACGCGGTCGATGGTCTCGAAGTAGGCCGGCCAGTACTGCCAGCCCACGGCCTCGATCATCTCGACCGAGACGACGGCGTCGAAACGGCCGACGACGTCGCGGTAGTCGCAGATCTCGATCGAGCAGGCGCGGGGGTCCCAGCCCTCCCGCTCGGCCGCCTCGGCGATGCGCTCGTCGGCCAGGGCCTTCTGCTCCACCGAGAGGGTCAGCGAGGTGGTGGTGGCCCCGCGGCGGGCGGCCCGGATGCACAGCTCCCCCCATCCCGACCCGATCTCGAGCACGCGTGAACCGGGGCCGACGCCGGCCTCGTCGAGCAGCCGCTCGATCTTGCGGCCCTGGGCCTCCTCGAGCGCCGCGGCCGGCGCCGCGTGCGGGTCGCCCTCGAAGAGCGCCGAGGAGTAGGTCAGCGTCGGGTCGAGGAACAGCCGGAAGAGGTCGTTGGACAGGTCGTAGTGGTGGGCGATGTTGCTGCGGGAGTTCTTGGTGCTGCTGCGCTGGGTGCGCGGGGGCCGCTTGGCCACCACGGCGCGGAACTTCTGCAGCGACGCCGGCACCAGGTCGGCCATCTCGGCCGCGAGCACCTGCAGGAACCCGCCCAGGTCCTCGGCGTCCCAGGCGCCGGTCAGGTAGGCCTCGCCGAACCCGATCAGCTGGTGGCGCCCGATGCGGAGGAAGAACTCCTCGGGCCGGTGGATGACCATGACGGGGCCGCCGCGGCCCCACGTGTCGTCACCGCACACGACGGTGACGTCGAGACGGCCGACGGCGCCGATGAACAGGCGGCGCGCGATGCGGGCGGAGAAGCGGGACCGGGGGCCGGAGGGCACCACGTCGAGCCCGGGCCAGTGGTTGGCGCTGAGGCGCTCGGTCGCGACGGTCATGACTGCACCCCTTCCTGGGTGTGGGTGGGCCGCGGCCGCACCGGGAGACGGCGCGACCACAGCCGGATGCCGTGGGCGCGGATGAGCAGGGAGCCGCGCAGGGCGGCGGGGGCGGCGCGTCGCGGCGTCGTGCCGGTACGCCGGCCCGCGAGCGTCGCGCTGAACCGCTGGCCGCCGTCGCTGGTCAGCTCGACCACCAGCCGCAGGCCGTCGGCGTCGGTGGGGACGGGCACGACGAGGTCGTAGTGGCCGTCGGTGCCGTGGAACGGCGAGACGTACATGGCCTTCTCGGTGCGGGCCCGCCCCTGCTCGTCGGCGTGGACGAGGTAGGCGTGCCGGTCGCCGTAGGTGTTGTGGACCTCGACGACCGTCGCGGCGAGCCGGCCACGCTCGTCGTGGCACCAGAACACCGAGATGGGGTTGAAGCAGTAGCCGAACGCGCGGGCCTGCGCGGCCATGAAGACCTTGCCGGTGCCGATCTCCACGTCGTGCTGGCGCAGGAAGGCCACCACGTTGGCGCGGATCGAGGTGTCGGGGTCGCCGAGGTGGTCGCGCGCCTCGAAGCGGGCCAGCTGCCCGTGGTCGGGCAGGTCGTCGAGGTCGACGACCCAGGTGTGCGACCGCAGCCGGAAGCGGTGGCCGAACGGCTCACGTCGGGTGTGGCTGACCTCGGTGTCGTAGACGCCCGTCGGCACCTGCGGGGTCTCGGCGTGCACCACCAGCGGCCAGTCGAGGCCGAGCTTGGTGACGGCGGCCAGGCCGGAGCGCGCGCCGTCCTCGTGGAAGCCCCACCCGTGGTAGGCGCCGGCGAAGACGAGGCGCTCGGAGTCGATCTCGCCGAGCCGCGCCTGCGCGGCCACGGAGACGGGGTTGTAGAGCGGGTGCTCGTAGGCCATCCGGTCGATGACCGTGGCCGGGTCGACGAGGTCGGTGCCGCCGAGGGTGACGAGGTAGTGCGTGTCGGTGTCGAGCCGCTGCAGCCGGGTCAGGTCGTAGGTGACGACCACGCCGTCGTCGGTCGGCCGCTCGACGTCGGCCCCCACGCGCCGGAAGTTCCACGACGCCCAGGCGTCCGACGCGGAGGGCATCAGCGAGGTGTCGGTGTGCAGCGTGGCGGTGTTGGGCGCGTAGGGCATCGCGGTCAGCAGCTCGCGCTGCAGCGGCGTGGGCTCGGCCAGCATCGAGAGGGCCTGGCTCGGGTGCGTGGCGACCACGACGGCGTCGTACGTCGCGGTGGCGCCGTTGCTGTCGGTGACCTCGACCCCGTCGGCCGTCTCGAGCACGGAGGTCACCTTGGCGCCGAGGCGCACCTCCTGCACGGCGGCGCCGACCTTCTCGACGTAGGACCGGGAACCGCCGGTGACCGTGCGCCACTGGGGGGAGCCGAAGATGCCGAGCATGCCGTGGTGCTCGAGGAAGCGGAACAGGTAGCGCGCGGGGTAGTCGAGGGAGACCTCGGGGTCGCACGACCAGACGCAGGCCACGACGGGCTCCATGAAGTGCCGCACGAAGTAGCGCGAGAAGTGCCCGTCGGCCAGGAACTCCCGCAGCGTGCGCTCGTCGTGCTCGACCTCCAGCAGCGCCTTGGCGCGGCGGTGGAAGCGCGGGATCTCGGCTAGCATGGCCAGGTAGCGCGGGTTGCGGACGTTGGCCGCGGTGGGGAACAGCCCGGTGCGGCCCAGCGCGCCCGCCCACTCGAGGTCGGAGTCGTCGTCGGCGATCGACATCGACATCTCCGAGGGCTGCGTGGCCACGCCGAGCTCGGCGAACAGGCGCAGCAGCACCGGGTAGGTGCGTGGGTTGTGCACGATGAAGCCGGTGTCGATGCGCAGCGTGCGCTGGGAGCCGTCGGCCCGGCGCTCGAGGACGTCGTGGGTGTCGGCGTGGCCGCCGAGCCGGTCGTCGGCCTCGTAGACCGTGACGTGGGCGGTGCGGGACGCGACGTAGGCAGCGGTGAGCCCCGCGACGCCGGATCCGACGACCGCGATGGTGCGAGCGGACATCAGGCCTGCTTGAAGTCGAGCTGGGCGATCGGCGGGAGGCTGGGCTCCTCGCTGCCGCCCTCGGGCTCGATGGTGATGCCGGCTCCGCTGGCGGTGCGCGGGTCGCCCTCGAGGAGCAGGTTGGACACGTCGCCGTCGGTGATGCCCGCCGGCACCATGACGCCGTCGTGGATCAGCCAGAGCTCGTAGGTCTCGTCGTCCGCGAGGGGCTCGAGGCCGGCGGTGGTGACCACGGCTTGGTTGAGCTTCTCCGAGCGCACGATCGTCACCGAGCCGCCGTCACCCATCTCCTGGGTGTAGGTGCGGGCGTCGGGGGCGTCCTGCACGCGCTGGGCCTCGACGACGCCGGAGCGGTCGTCATCGGACTGCCAGACGACGGCACCCCCCACGCCGCCGAGGGCGATCAGCGCGACAGCTGCTGCCACCAGGCGTGGAAATCGACGACGGGTCGACCGGCCCCGGTCGCCGGCGGCGAGCACCACCGGGGGGACGGGACGGACGGTCTGGATGCCGGCGAGCACCAGCTCGCGCAGCGCGTCGGGCGGGGTGAGGTCGGCGGTCTCCGGGAGCAGCGCCGCCGCCTCGCGCAGCGAGTCGACCTCGGCGCGGCAGCTGGCGCAGTCGGCGATGTGGCGCTCGAACTGGGCGCGCTCGATGTCGTCGAGGGCGTCGACGGCGTACGCGCCGGAGAGGGCGTGGATGTCGATGCTCATGAGCCCCCTACTCCCATCTTGTCTCGCAGTCGAATGAGTCCGTCACGGATCCTGGTCTTGGCGGTGCCGACCGGGAGGTCGAGGATCCCGGCGACCTCGGTGTGCGTGTAGCCGCCGAAGTAGGCCAGCTCGATGGCCTCGCGCTGCACCGGGGTGAGTCCGGCGAGCGCGGAGCGCACACGCTGTGCCTCGAGCGAGGCCTGGGCGGCGTCAGCGGTCGTGTCGTGCTCGACCGCGTGGTTGTGCTGGTGGTAGCTGGTGTCGCGCCGGGTCGAGGCCTCGGCGGAACGGACCCGGTCGACGGCCTTGCGGTGGCAGATGGTCATCAGCCACGACAACGCGCTGCCGCGATCGGGGTCGAAGCGGGTGGAGGTCTTCCAGACCTCGAGGTAGGCCTCCTGCACGACCTCCTCGGCCTGGGCCGGGTCGCGCACGACCCGCAGCGCCAGCCCGAACAGCCGCGACGACGTGGCGTCGTACAGCTGGGCGAAGGATTCCTGGTGCCCCTTGGCGGCCTCCTTGAGGAGGTTGGCCAGGAGGTCACCCGGCGCCGCCGGCACCCCGCGAGGGGTGCCGGCGGGCTCGGGCGTCAGTCTGCTCACGCGACTGATGGTGTCGTATCCGTGTGACGTGTGGTGGACGTCAGCCGGCGAGGGGGCCGGTGAGCACGGTGTCGATGACGTAGACGGTCGCGTTGGCCGTCTGGATGCCGCCGCACACGATGTTGGCGGTGGCGGCACCGTCGGTGACGGTGACGTTGTCCGGGTCGGAGGCCGGGTCGCCCTCGACGGTCAGCGGGTCGCCGGCCAGCGGGGTCTGCTCGCCCTCGATGGAGTCGGGCTGGACCCGCTCGCCGAGCACGTGGTGCTGCAGGACGGTGGCCAGCGGGCTGTTGGCCTCGGCGGCGCCGTCGAGCAGGCCCTGCAGGTCAGCGGCGGGGATCTTCTCGAAGGCCGAGTCGGCCGGCGCGAAGACGGTGTACGACGCGGACTCGTCGTTGAGGGTGTCGACCAGGCCGGGCACCGCGGAGACGGCGGCGACGAGGGTCTTGAGCAGCGGGTTGGTGCTGGCGGCCTCGCCGACCGGCTGGTCGGTCATGGCGGTCAGACCACCGGCGGCGTCGCCCTGGGGCAGGTCGCCACAGGCCGGGCCGAAGGCGGCGTCAGAGGTGCCACCCTCCTCGCTGGACTCGGACTCCGAGGGGGCCGGCGCGGCCGACTCGGAGGTGCCCTCGCTGGTGCCGGAGCCGGTGGTGGGCTCGTCCTCCTCGCCGCAGGCGGCGAGACCGAGGGACAGGGTGAGGACGGCAGCAGCGGCGGTGCCGCGGCGGATGAGCTTGGTGTTCATGGAGGTGAGACCTTCCGATTGGGGACTTACAGGGGTTGTTCGGCGTGACGGGCCGAGCGGATGGGGCCAGATCGAGGTTTTGGGGTGATCCGGGTCACTCGACGCGGAAGAGGAGCGTGTGGATGCCGCTGGCACCACCGGGGTACGGCTGGGCGCGCACGTCGGTCTGGACCTTGCCGTTGCCGTCGACCACGCGCGCGGAGACGGAGTGGCTGCCGGGCTCGAGCGCGTCGGGGACCTGGAAGTACCACTGGCGCCAGTAGACGGCGTTGACGTCGCCGCCGAGCGTGGCCTCGGTCCACGGGCCGCCGTCGAGCTGCACCTGGACCTTGTTCACGCCGCCGTCGAACTGCGCCCAGGCGACGCCGCCGACCAGGAGCTCCTTGCCGTCGATGGGCTGGGCGCTGCGCGGGGTGTCGATGCGGGCCGAGGGCTTGATCGGCGCCCGGGTGTCCCAGTCGCGCTCGGTCCAGTAGGACTCCCGATCCTTGTACGTCGTGAACGTCAGGCGGGTGACCCACTTGGTGGCGCTGATGAAGCCGTAGAGGCCGGGGATGACCACCCGCACCGGGAACCCGTGCTCGCGCGGCAGCTGCTCGCCGTTCATGCCGACGCACAGCAGGGCCTCGCGGCCGTCGGTCAGCAGGTCGTACGGCGTCCCGATGGTCATGCCGTCGAAGTCGGTCGCCAGCATCTGGTCGACGCCGTCGCGCGGCTTGGCCCGGTCGATGAGGGTCTGGAGTGGCACGCCGAGCCAGCGGGCGGCGCCGACGTACTTGCCGCCGACGGTGTTGGAGACGCAGGTCAGCGTGATGTCGCGCTCGACGAACTCCATCTCGAGCAGCTCGTCGAAGGTGATGGAGAACTCGTTCTCCACGTCGCCGTCGATGGTCAGCGTCCAGGTGTCGGCGTCGACGACGGGCACGTCGAGCCGGGTGTCGACGCGGTAGAAGTCGGCGTTGGGCACCTGCAGCGGCGAGATGCCGGGGTAGGTCTTGCTCAGGTCGGCGGGCAGGGCGGCCGGCACCTCGCCGGAGGCCGCCTGGGGCAGCGCGATCTTCTGGGCCTTGGACTTCGCGGCCGTGATGAAGCGGCCCGCGCCGCCGGCGACCACGGCCACGGCGGTCAGCACGGCGGAGGCGACCAGGACGCCGCGGCGGCTCGGGCCTCGGGCCGCGTCCGGCTCGCGCTCGGGCCGGGTGGCGGGGTCGTCGGAGCTGACGGTGTCGCGGGCGTCCTTGCCGGGGGTGTCGGAGAGGACCGCGCGGGGCTTCTCCGACCCGCCCGTGCGGCCGGGGACGCTCATCGCGGGCGCCGTGCCGCGGGCCAGGCCGTCGAGCCACCACAGCGCCGCCACCGCGGCCACCAGGGCCACGAGGGAGGGCACGAGGTCGAGGACGCCGAAGACCGGTCCGGTGATGAGCACCAGGACGGGCGCGGCGATCATCAGCACCAGCACGACCGCGCCGGCCTGCCAGCTGCGGCGGGCGACGAGGCCGGCCACCAGGGCGAGGACGAGCACGCCCACGGCCACGTTGGCCTGCAGGAACAGCTTGTCGTTCTCGCCGAACTGCTCGATGGCCCAGTCCTTGACCGGGGCCATGAACCCCTCGGTGCCGACGCCGACGACCCACGTGCCCAGCGCCGAGACCGGGGAGGTGCTGGGCTTGAAGAGCGAGGCGAGGAGCTGGGCCAGTCCGACGCCGAAGAGCGTGGAGACGAGCCCGATCAGTGCGTAGAGCCAGCGGGGGCGGGTGGGCGCGGCGCGGCGGGCGCGCGAGGGTGAAGCCATGGGTGGTGTTCGTCGCGGAGGGCCTCGGCGGATGGGGTGCGGCAGGATGAGTCCATGGCCGACGACGTGACTTACCACACCCCAGCGAAGACGGCTCCGGCCGCCGGAGCGGCCGACGAGCTCGTGCACCTCGCCGTCGACGAGGCGGTCGCCACCATCACGCTCGACTCGCCCCACAACCGCAACGCCCTGTCCCGCCAGCTCGTCACCGAGCTCGCCGACCGGCTCGACCGGGCCGCGGCCGACGACGCCGTCCGCGTCGTCGTCGTCACCTCGGCCGACCGGGTCTTCTGCTCCGGCGCCGACCTGTCGGAGGCCTCGACCGACGGCATGGAGGCCGGTACCCGCGCGATCGTGGCCCTGCAGCGCTCGATCGTGGCCATGGGCAAGCCCGTCGTCGCCGTCGTCCGCGGCCCGGTGCGGGCCGGCGGCACCGGCATCGTCGCGGCCTGCGACGTCGTGGTCGCGGCCGAGGAGGCGTCGTTCGCGCTGACCGAGGTCAAGCTCGGGCTCGCGCCGGCCGTGATCTCGCTGACCGTGCTGCCCCGGCTGACCTCGCGGGCGGCGGCCTGGGCCTGCCTCGGCGGCGCGACGTTCCGCGGGGCCGAGGCCGTCGAGATGGGCCTGGTCACCCGGGCCGTGCCGGCCGACCGGCTCGACGAGGTGGCCCGCGAGGTGTGCGCCGAGCTCGCCACCGGCGCCCCGCAGGGCCTGCGGGAGACCAAGGCGCTGCTGTCCCGCGACCTGCTCGACCGCATCGACGCCCGCGCCGACGAGGTCGCCGCGCTCTCGGCCCGGCTCTTCGCCTCCGACGAGGCCCGCCAGGCGATGACCGCCTTCCTCTCCCGTGGCCGGTGACCCTCGCTGAGACGGGTCTCTCACCGCGGACTTCGCCGTCGACGTACGCCGGAGGGCCGGACCTTTGTAGAGTCTTCCTCTTGCCTTCGGCGCCGAGGGGGCGCCGTCCGCGTTGGAGGACCCAGCAGTGAGTGACAAGCTCGTCGAGCAGGAGATCGCGCGCGAGCAGGCGTTCGTCGACCGCGTGCACCGGCAGCTCGTGGACGCCGGCCGCGCGGCCCAGCAGCTCGCCCGCGAGGGCCACGACCGCGGGCGCCTGGGCCACGAGGGTGGCCTCGTCGAGCGCGACGCGATGGTGTTCCAGGCCGCCAAGCGCCTCGCCCAGCTCGACGCCGCCCACGAAGGCCTGGTCTTCGGCCGCCTCGACCTGCGGCCCGAGCGCGACCCCGAGCCCCGCTACGTCGGCCGCATCGGGCTGCGCGACGAGAACCGCGACTCCCTGCTCATCGACTGGCGCGCCCCGGCCGCCGCGGTGTTCTACCAGGCCACCGCGGCCGAGCCCCACGACGTCGTACGCCGGCGGGTGCTGCGCTCGCACGGCACGACCGTGACCGGGGTCGAGGACGAGCTGCTCGACGCCGAGGCCAACGTCGACGACCTGCCGATCCTCGGCGAGGGCGCGCTGATGGCCCAGCTCTCGCGGGCCCGTGACCGCACGATGCACTCGATCGTGGCCACGATCCAGGCCGAGCAGGACAAGGCGATCCGGGCGCCCGGCAAGGGCGTGACGGTCATCAGCGGCGGGCCCGGCGTCGGCAAGACCGTGGTCGCGCTGCACCGCGCGGCCTACCTGCTCTACACCGATCGCCGTCGCTACGAGGCCGGCGGCGTGCTGGTCATCGGCCCCAGCGGCGTCTTCATGCGCTACATCGAGCGCGTCCTGCCCTCCCTCGGCGAGACCGCGGTGGCCCTGCGGTCGCTGGGCGAGGTCGTCGACGGGCTGCGGGGCACCCGGCACGACGAGCCCGCGGTGGCCGACGTCAAGGGGTCGGCGCGGATGGCCGAGCTGCTGCGCCGGGTGGCGCGGCAGCAGGCGCCCGGCAGCCCGCGCGAGTTCCGCGTCTTCTGGTACGACAACACGCTCGTGCTCGACCGCGGCCGCCTCGGTCAGCTGCGCCGCCAGCTGATGTCGCAGGGCCGGCGCAACCAGGTGCTCCCGCGGGTGGCCCGGGCGCTGCTCGACGCGCTGTGGCGCCAGGTGCGCAGCGAGCGCGGCCGCGACCGCGGCCGGGAGCTGTTCGACGACGACCTGCTCGGCAACGACGACTTCGTCGACTTCGCCGCCGCCTGGTGGCCACCGCTGACCGCGGTCGAGGTGCTCGGCTGGCTGCGCGACCCCGAGCTGCTGGCCCGGGTCGGCGAGGGCGTCGTCGGCGCCGAGGAGCAGCGGCTGCTGCTGAAGTCGTGGCCCGCCCCGGCCGAGGGCGGCCATGGTCGCCGGGAGCCCGACCTCAGCATCCAGGACGTGCCGCTGGTCGACGAGCTGCGCTACGCCCTCGGCGACGTGCCCGCCCGCGCCGACGACGAGCGCGACGACCCACTGGGCGCCATCGTGGGCGGGGTCGACCTGCAGGAGCTGGTCACCGCCTCCGACCGGGAGTACGCCCCCGCCGGCCGAGCGTGGGCGCCGCCGACCGGCTCGATCGAGGACGACGGCTACGCCCACGTGCTGGTCGACGAGGCCCAGGACCTGACGCCGATGCAGTGGCGCATGGTCGGCCGTCGTGGCCGCACCGCCTCGTGGACCATCGTCGGCGACCCCGCGCAGTCGTCGTGGCCCGTGCCCGCGGAGTCCGAGGCCGCCCGCGCCGAGGCGCTCGCCGGCAAGCCCGTGCACGCCTTCCACCTCTCGACCAACTACCGCAACTCCAGCGAGATCTACGCCTTCGCCGCGGCGTACGCCGAGCGGGTCGGCCTCGACGCCGACCTGCCCACGGCGGTCCGCTCGACCGGGGTCGAGCCGAGGGTCGTCGGCCCGGTGCCCGACCTCGAGGCCGCGACCCGCGAGGCCGTGGTCGAGGTGGCGGGCCGGGTCGGCGGCACCGTCGGCATCGTGGTGCCCGTGGCCCGCCGCTCCGAGGTCAACGCCTGGCTGGCCTCCTGGCCCGAGCTGGCCGACGACGCCACCGGCGCCCGGGCCGCTGTCGACTCCTCGGTCACGCCCTCGGGCGACGACCGGGTGGTCGTGCTGACCGGCCTCGACACCAAGGGCCTCGAGTTCGACGCCATCGTCGTCGTCCGCCCGCAGGAGATCGAGGACGAGTCGGCCACCGGCCGCGCCACCCTGTACGTCGTGCTCACCCGCGCCACCCAGCTGCTGACCACCGTCTCCTGAGCCCGCGCTGCGTCGGTCGGGACGGGCGGGCGGTCGGGCGGCCCGGGGGCCGAGGGGTCGACCGGCCGGTTTAGCAGAGGCTTAACCCCGGCTTGGCGCGGCCACAGCGTGCGGCGCGGCAACCTCCGAGGTGTCATCGCACCCCACCTCGTCTGGAGCCCACCATGTCCCGCGTCCTGCGCACCTCGTCCCTCGCCGCCACCGCCGTCGCCGCGCTCGTCCTCACCGCCTGCGGCTCTGACGGCGACGGCGACGCGGCCCCGGTCGCCGCCGCCCCGACCAGCGACACCGCCCCCTCGAGCGCGCCGAGCCAGGGCTCCTCCGCCCCGGCCCCGGCCGACGGGTCCGACCAGACCGACCAGACCGACGGGTCTGCCGCCACGGCCGACGGCGCGGTGCTCGCGGCGGCCTCGACGGCCGTGGCCGCCGTACCGGGGTCGACGCTGTTCTCCGTCGACCGTGAAGACGCGGGGACCTGGGAGGTCACCGTGGTGACCGAGGACGGCACCGAGAACGACGTCGACGTCGACGAGGCCGGCACGACCGTCGTCGGAGGTCCCCGCGTCGACCGCGACGACGCCGACGACGCCGACGACCTGGCCGAGCGGCAGCAGCTGCTGGCCGACGCGACCGTCGACCACGAGGCAGCCGTGCGGACCGCGGCGGCCGAGGCCGGTGCGGGCTCGGAGCTGACCGACCTCGACCTCGACCTGGAGCGCGGGCAGGCCGTGTGGCAGGTCGGGTTCGGCGACGACACGGCGACCGAGCAGACCGTCCTGGTCGACGCCGTGACCGGTGAGGTCGTGGGCGTCGACCAGGACGACTGAGGAGGCCCGAGGGCTCAGCCCTCGGCGGGCTCCAGCCGCTTGGCGGCGCCGTCGGCGCCCCGCTTGAGCAGCGACTCCAGGTCGATGCCGGTCGTGGTCTTGAGCATCGACAGGGTCTGGACGACGTTGTCGTTGACCTGGCGGGGCAGTGCGCCGGCGCCGTCGGTGGACACGACGGTCAGCTGGTCGATGGCGCCCATCGGGGCCGCCACCTCGCGGGCGACCTGCGGGAGCACCTCGATGAGCATCTGCAGCACCGCGGCGTCGTTGTAGTTGGCGAACGCCTCGGCCCGCTTGTCCATGGCCTCCGCCTCGGCCGAGCCGACCGCCAACGTCGCGGCCGCCTGGGCCTCGCCCTCCGCGCGGGTCGCGTCGGCCTCCGCCGTGCGGCGGGCCTTCTCGGCCTCACCGCGGCGGGCGCCCTCGATGGCCTCGGCCTCGGCGAGCGCGGCGCGGCGGGACTTCTCCGCCTCACCGGTGAGCCGGGCCTCCTCGGCCTTGGCCTGCGCGGCGGCGATGGTCGAGGCCTTGCGGGCGTCGGCGGCCGCGATCTCGGCCGACCGCTTGGCCTCGGCCTCCTGCTCGACGCGGTAGCGCTCGGCGTCGGCCGGCTTGCGGACCTCGGTCTCGAGCTTGCGCTCGGTCAGCGCGGCCTGGCGCACGGCGACCTTCTCCTGCTCGGTGAGGATCGCCTGGTCGCGGTCGGCCTGGGCCAGCGGACCGGAGGCAGCGGCCTGGGCCGACGCGGCGTCGGTCTCGGCCTTGATCTCGGCCTGCTTGAGCGCCAGCGTGCGCTGGGCGACCGCGATCTCCTGCTCGGCCGCGATCCGGGCCTGCTCGGCCGCGCGCAGCGCCTCGGCCTCGGCGATCTTGGCCGTCTGGCTGACCCGCGCGGCCTCCGGACGACCGAGGTCGGCCAGGTAGCTGCCGTCGTCGGTGACGTCCTGGATCTGGAAGGTGTCGAGGATCAGGCCCTGCCCGGTGAGGGAGTTCTCCGACTCGTCGGCCACCCGCTGCGCGAACGCCGCCCGGTCGCGGATGATCTGCTCGACCGTCAGGCCGCCCACGATGGAGCGGAGCGCGCCGGCCAGCACCTCCTGGGTGAACGGCTCGACGTCCTGCTGCTGGCTGAGGAACCGCTGGGCGGCCAGCCGGATCTGGTCGGCGTTGCCGCCCACCTTGACGATGGCCACGCCCTCGACGTTCAGCTTGATGCCCTGGCCGGAGACCGCGCCGCGGATCTGCACCGAGATGCGCCGCGACGAGAGGTCCATCGTCGCCTGCTTCTGCACGAACGGGATGACGAAGACGCCGCCGCCGAGGACGACCTTCTGGCCGGACAGGTCGGTGCTCAGCTGGCCCGTCTCCGGGTTGAGCACGGCCTTGCCCTTGCGGCCGGTGATGATGAACGCCTGGTTGGGGCCGGCGACCTTGTAGCGACTGGTGACCAGCAGGACGACCAGCAGGACCAGGACGACGAGCCCGATCACGGGGCCGAGGACGGAGTCGAACATGGGTTGGCTCCTTCTTGTTGGGGGTTGCGGGGTCCCGAGAGGGGTCGGTGGCCCTGCGGGGTCGGCCTAGGGGCCGGCCCACAGGGGCGAGACGGTCACGGCGGTCGGGGACAGGACGCCGGTGACGTGGACGCGGGTGCCGGACTCGAGCGGGAGGTCAGCCCGTGCGTTGAACCGCAGCGTGTGTCCTCCTACCCAGACCTCGACCGCCCCGAACCCCGCGTCGGGCACGGCCGAGAGCACCCGGCCCTCGCGGCCCACGACGTCGTCGGCCGCGGGCACGTCGTCGGTCGCCCCGCCGCGCACCAGGCGGGTCAGGCCGGCCGCCCCGGCGCCGAAGACGACGCCCGCGGCCACGCCGACCAGCGCCGCCGGGCCCTCGGCCAGGCCGGCCTGCAGGGCGATCGCGCCGCCGAAGCCGAGCGCGGAGACGAACGCGCCGAGCACCTCGGTGGAGAACCAGTCGGCGTCGAGGCCCGGCAGGACGCCCTCGGCGAGGTCGCCGAGGACCAGCGAGACGGCGATGACGGCGAGTCCGACGACGCCGATGACGAGGAAGAGGGCCATGACCCATGTTACTCCGGTCACCGCCGGCCCGGCGTGACCGCTGTCGAGGCCGAGGCCGAGGCCGACGGTGGTCGAGGACGGCGCCCCTCGAACCCACCCCTGGCGCCTGTCCCGAGACCACGGGCCGAGGCCCGGGGGAGGGCGCCCCTAGGATCCGGGCATGACCGACGCCTCGCCCGCACGGGCCGCCCGGGACGCCATCGCCGCGCTCCAGGGGCACGAGGCGTGGGCGATCATCCGCCGCTCGACCCGGGCCGGCGACCGCGACACGGTCGGCCTGGTGGGCGGTCGGCGCAGCGAGGTGGCCTCCATCCTCGACGTGCCGCTCGAGGAGGGGCCGCCCGCCGACGGCCACCTCGCCGACCGGCTGGTCGCCATCCCGTTCCGCCAGGTCGCCGAACGCGGGTTCGAGGCCCACGACGACGGCACCCCGCTGGTCGTGGTCGACATCGAGACCGAGCTGGAGTTCTCCGTCGCCGAGGTGGTCGAGGCCATCGACCCGGTGCCGGTCGAGCTCGCCGACGTGGGCGGCTTCGAGACCAGCGACGAGGAGTACGCCGAGCTGGTCCGCACCATCATCGACGACGAGATCGGCCAGGGCGAGGGCGCCAATCTCGTCGTCGGCCGCCCCTACCGCGCCACCGTCGCCGACTGGGGCCCCCAGGTCGCGCTGACCGTCTTCCGGCGGCTGCTCGAGCGCGAGCGCGGCGCCTACTGGACCTACGTCTTCTTCACCGGCGACCGCTACCTCATCGGGGCCAGCCCCGAGCGCCACGTCAGCGTCCACGGCGGCGACGTCCGGATGAACCCCATCTCCGGCACCTTCCGCATCCCCGCCGCCGACGACGAGAAGGGCGGCGCGCGCACCCAGCTGCTCGACTTCCTGCGCGACGAGAAGGAGATCTACGAGCTCTTCATGGTCGTCGACGAGGAGCTCAAGATGATGTGCGACATCTGCCACGAGGGCGGCCAGGTGCTCGGGCCGTTCCTCAAGCCGATGAGCCGCCTCGTCCACACCGAGTACCTCCTGGCCGGCCGCACCGACCGCGACCCGCGCGAGGTCCTGCGCGACACGATGTACGCCGCCACGGTGACCGGCAGCCCGGTCGAGAACGCCTGCCGCCTCATCAAGCAGTACGAGACCGAGGGCCGCGGCTACTACGGCGCCGCGCTGGCCATCCTCGGCCGCGACGCCGACGGGGGCGCGGTCGTCGACAGCCCGATCGTCATCCGCACCGCCGACGTCAAGCCCGACGGCCGGCTCACCGTGACCGCCGGCGCGACGCTCGTGCGCGACAGCGACGCGGCGTACGAAGTGGCCGAGACGCACGCCAAGGCGGGCGGCATCCTCTCCGCGTTCGGGCTGGTCCCGCCGGCGCCGGTGCCCGACGTCGACCTGGCCGAGCTGGTGGCCGACGAGGACGTGCTGCTCACCCTCAACGCCCGCAACCGGCGGCTGAGCCGCTTCTGGCTGACCGACCAGGCGGGCGCGCCGCCCGACCCGCGGCTGGCGGGCCGCTCGGTGGTCGTGCTCGACAACGAGGACGACTTCGTCAACATGCTCGGCCACGTGCTCGGCGTGCTCGGTCTCGAGGTCACCACCGTGCGCCACGAGGACTGGGTGCCCGGCGCCCTCGACGGCCACGACCTCGTCATCGTCGGCCCCGGGCCGGGCGACCCGCGCGACGGCGACGACCCCAAGATCGCCACCGTGCGCGCCGCGGTCGAGGAGCTGCTGGCCGCCGAGCGCACGTTCCTCGCGGTGTGCCTGGGCCACCAGGTGCTCTGCGACCGGCTCGGCATCGACCTGGCCTACAAGGACATCGTCTTCCAGGGCACCCAGTCCGCCGTGCCCTACGACGGCCGCACCGAGCGCGTCGGGTTCTACAACACCTTCGTCGGGCGGGTCGCCGCCGACGGCACCGTGCCCGACGGCGTGCGCGCGGGCGTCTCGGTCGACGTCGACGCCGGGTCCGGCGACGTCCACCACGTGCGCGGGCCGGGCTTCCGCGGCATCCAGTTCCACGCCGAGTCGATCCTCACCGAGCGCGGCTACGACCTGCTCCACGAGCTCGTGGCCGACCTGCTGCTGGAGCGGTGACGCCGGCCGCCCCCGACGTCGTGGTGGTCGACCACCACGACTCCTACACCTGGAGCCTGGTCCACCTCGTCGCCTCCGTCACCGGCGTCCTGCCGCGGGTGGTGCAGCACGACGAGGTCGAGCCCGACGACGTGCTGCGCCACTCCCACGTGGTGCTCTCGCCCGGCCCCGGGTCGCCCGACGTCGCCGCCGACTTCGCGGTCGGCCGCGAGGTGCTGCGCGACGGCCGTCGGCCCGTGCTCGGCGTCTGCCTCGGCCTGCAGGGCCTCGTGACGGCGTACGGCGGCACGGTGGGGCGCGTCGTCCCGGCCCACGGCGTCGTGGCGCGGGTGGGCCACGACGGCCGCGGGGTCTTCGCGGGGCTGCCGCAGGGGTTCGCCGCGGTGCGCTACCACTCGCTCGCCGCGCTGGCCGTGCCCGACGACCTCGAGGTCACCGCGCACGCCGACGACGGCACGGTGATGGGGGTCCGGCACCGCACGCGCCCGCAGGAGGGCGTGCAGTTCCACCCGGAGTCGGTGCTCTCCGAGCACGGCGCGGCGATGGTGGCGTCGTTCCTGGGGGGCGCCGGGTGACGGGGGCCAGCGAGGTGGAGGCGCTGTTCGCCTCCGTCGCGGCCGAGCACCCGCGGTGCGTGTGGCTCGACGGCGGCGGCGGCCGGGACTGGTCGGGCCGGCGCTCGGTCCTGGCCTGGCTCGACCCCGACGACGTGTCGCTGAGCTACTCGGCCGCGACGCGGGAAGTGACGCGGTGGTCCGGCGGGCGGGGCACGGTCGTCGGCGACGACGTGTTCGCGGTGCTCGAGCGGGAGCTGGCCGAGGGTGGCCCCTGGTTCGGCTACCTCGGGTACGCCGCCCGCCCCGACCTCCCCGCCGCCCCCGACCCCTGGCTGCCCGACGCGGTGTGGATGCGTCCCTCACACGTGCGGGCGTTCGACCACGAGCCGGCGTCACCGACCTCAGGGTCCGTCGACGACGTCTCGTCGGTGGACCCTGAGGACCACCACTCGAGTGGTGGTGCCCAGCCGCCTCCCGCCTACCGCGCCGCGTTCGCCCGCGTCCAGGAGCACCTCCACGCGGGCAACACCTACGAGGTCAACCTCACCCACCGGCTCGAGCGTCGCAGCGACCTCGACCCGGTCACCGTCTACCGGCGGCTGCGCGCGCTCAACCCGGCGCCGTACGCGGGGTTCCTGCAGCACGACGTGCCGGGCGCGCGGGCGTGGCTGCTGGGGTCGAGCCCGGAGCGCTACGCCCTGGTCACGGCCGACCGCACGATCGAGACCAAGCCGATCAAGGGCACGACGCCGCGCGGCGCGGCGCCGGAGGCCGACGAGCGGCAGCGGCGCCACCTGGCCGCCGACGCCAAGTTCCGTGCCGAGAACCTGATGATCGTCGACCTCCTGCGTCACGACCTGGCCCAGGTCTGCGAGGTGGGCAGCGTCGAGGTGCCCGAGCTGATGGCGGTCGAGTCCTACGCCGCGGTGCACCAGCTCGTCTCGACGGTCCGCGGGCGGCTCCGGCCGGAGGTCTCGACGGTGCAGGCGCTGCGGGCGCTGTTCCCGGCCGGGTCGATGACCGGGGCGCCCAAGCGGCGCACGATGGAGGTCGTCGGCGAAGTCGAGCAGACACCCCGCGGCGCGTACGCCGGCGCGTTCGGCTGGCTCTCGGCCGACGGCCGGGCCGACCTCGGGGTCGTGATCCGGACGCTGACGACCGCCGGCGACGGCACCTACCGGGTCGGCACCGGGGGTGGGCTCACCGTGCTCTCCGACGTCGCGGAGGAGTGGGCCGAGACCCAGGCCAAGACGAGCCGGGTGCTGGCCGCGCTCGACGAGGTCTGACGGTCGCGGCCCTACTGCGTCGGCTGGTCGGTCGGCGAGGCGCCGGGCGCGTCGTCGGTGATGCCGGACTCCGAGGCGTGCTCGGCGAGGCCGCCGAGCACGGCGGTGACGGCGGTGACGATCCGCGGGCGCTGGAACGGCGGCGGCTGGAGCGCGTTGACCACCTGCACCAGGCGACCGTTGCGCACGAACCCGGTCACCGCCAGCGTGCCGTCGTCGGCCACGTCGGAGATGACGCGGGCGTCGTCGGCGCCGGGGACCTCGGGCGAGGCGACCTGGGTCCGCCCGGCGACTTCCTGGTTGCCGAAGGTGCGCAGCAGGTCGTCGAGGGTGCCGGCGTACAGCTGGTAGCTGACGTCGACCGCCGGGTCGCCCTCGGCGGTCGGGGCGAAGGAGCACTGCGGCTCGGCGTCGGTGCCGGTGCGGACGGTGAACCGCACGCCGAACGACGTCGAGACCGCCTCGGGGTCGAGGCCGTCGCAGGGGTTCCACAGCTCGGGGGCGTCGGCGGGCAGCGAGGGCCGCTCACCCGTCGTGGGCGCGTCGTCGTCGCCCCCGCAGGCCACGAGGCCGCCGGCGAGGGCGAGCGCGGCGGCCGCGGTCGCGACGGACCGCACGAGGTCACGCACCGGGCCTCCCGGGGAGCTCGAGGACGAGGCGGGCGCCGCCCTCCGGCGACTCCTCGGCGCGCACGCGCCCGGCGTGGCGCTCGGCCACCTGGCGCACGATCGACAGGCCGAGGCCCGAGCCGGGCATCGACCGTGACTCCTCGGCCCGCCAGAACCGGTCGAAGACGGCCTCGCGGTCCTCGGGCGCGATGCCCGGACCCTCGTCGTCGACGGTCAGGGTCGCCGTCTGGTCGCCGTGCGTGAGGCGCACCCGGATGGTGGAGCCGGCCGGACCCCACTTGGCGGCGTTGTCGAGCAGGTTGGTCACCGCCCGCTCGAGCGCCGGCGCCTCGCCGACGACCTCCCAGGGGACGGTCTCGACGTCGAGGGTCTTGTCGGGCGCGCGGCGGCGCACCCGCTGCACGGAGGCGTCGACGATCTCGCTGAGGTCGACCTCGCCCACGACCGGGGCGAGCGGCTCGTCGCGGGCCAGCTCGGTGAGGTCGCCGATGAGCGTGGTCAGCTCGTCGGTCTGGGCACGGATGTCCTCGAGCAGCTCGGCGCGCTGGCAGGGGTCGATCTCGACCTTGTCGTGGTCGGCCTGCACGAGGAGGTCGACGTTGGTGCGCAGCGAGGTCAGCGGCGTCCTGAGCTCGTGCCCGGCGTCGGTGACCAGGCGGCGCTGCCGGTCGCGGGAGGCCGAGAGGGCGGCCAGCATCTCGTTGAACGCCGTCGAGAGCCGCGCCAGCTCGTCACCTCCCTCGACGGGCAGCGGGTCGAGGCGCTCGGTGCGCGCGATGGTCTCGACCGAGGCGGTCAGCCGGCGCACCGGCCGCAGGCCGTTGCGGGCCACGCCCCAGCCGGCCGCCGTCGCCAGCAGCACGCCGAGGAGGCCGAAGGTGAGGGTGGTCCAACCGAGCTTGGCCAGGAACTCCTCCTGGTCCTGCAGCGACTGCGCGATCACCACGGCCTGGCCGGTGCCCTCGATCGGCACCGCGACCATCCGGAAGCGCTCGCCGCCGATGCCGACGGTGCGGACGCTGACGTCGGAGCGGCCGCGCGCGACGTCGTACTCCGGCTCGCCCATGGGCAGGTCGGAGACGTCGGCCAGGGTGGGGTCGTTGACCACGATGCGCTCGAGGCGGATGTCGGCGGCGCCCGCCGCGACCGAGGACATGTTGTAGAGCCGGTCGTCCTTGGCGTCGAGCGAGGCCAGGCCGGCCGCGCGGGCCCGGTCGACCAGCGAGGTGTCGAGCTGGTTCTGCAGCTGGTCGCGGGCGACGAGGAACGTGCTCAGCGCCATCACCGCGACCGTCAGGCCGACCGCGATGGTGGTGAGCAGGGTGACGCGGCTCGCGAGCGAGCGGCGGTAGTGCCAGCCGGCCGGGGCGGCCGCGGGGGTCTCGGTGCCGGTGGCGCTCATGCTTCCTTCAGCACGTAGCCCACGCCGCGCACGGTGTGCAGCAGGCGCGACTCCCCCTCGGCCTCGGTCTTGCGGCGCAGGTAGCCGACGTAGACCTCGAGGGAGTTGGCGGTGGTGGGGAAGTCGTAGCCCCACACCTCCTCGAGGATGAACGACCGGTCGAGCACCCGGCGCGGCCGGCGCAGGAACAGCTCGAGGAGGGTGAACTCGGTGCGGGTGAGCTCGATGGTGCGCCCGGCCCGGACGACGTCGCGGGTGCTCACGTTCATCGACAGGTCGGCGAAGGTCAGCACCTCCTCGCCGTCGTCGTCGACCGGGACCGCGCGGCGCAGCAGCGCGCGCAGCCGGGCGAGCAGCTCGGGGAGCGCGAAGGGCTTGGTGAGGTAGTCGTCGGCGCCGGCGTCGAGGCCCTCGACCCGGTCGCCCACGGCGTCCTTGGCCGTCAGCACGATGATCGGGACGTCGTGCCCGGCCGCGCGCAGCGCACGGGTCGCCTCGAGCCCGTCGAGGCGGGGCATCATCACGTCCATCACGACCACGTCGGGCGCGACGCTGCCGATGCCGGCCAGCGCCTCGGCGCCGTCGCCGGCCAGGTGGACGTCGTACCCGTTGAACTCCAGCGAGCGGCGCAGCGACTCGCGCACGGCCTTGTCGTCGTCGACGACCAGCACGCGGGACTTGGACGGAGCAGACACGGCCTCCACTCTCGCACGCAGCCCTGAACCGCGTCTGAGAAGCGGACGTGACCCGGGCCTCAGGCGTAGCGGCGGGCGACCTCGGCCGCGCGGGCGCCGTACCCGCCGCCGAACAGGCAGGCGTGCACCAGCAGCGGGAAGAGCTGGAAGAGCCCGACCCGGTCCTCCCAGCCGTCGGCGAGCGGCGCCGCCTCGGCGTAGGCGTCGAGGGTGCGCTGCAGGTGGGGCAGGCCGAACAGGGCGAGCATGGCCAGGTCGGTCTCGCGGTGGCCGCCGTGCGCGGCGGGGTCGACGAGGGCCGTCGTGCCGTCGATGCCGGCGCCGTCGACGGCCCACAGGACGTTGCCGCTCCACAGGTCGCCGTGCAGCCGCGCGGGCGGCTCCTCGGGCACGAGGTCGCCCAGGCGCCGGGCGACGGCGGCCACCGCGGCGGCGTCGTCGGGCTCGATGGCCCCGCGGTCGGCGGCCAGCCTGGTGAAGGGCAGCAGCCGCCGCGTCGCGTGGAACTCCGCCCAGGTGTCGGTCGGGGACCCCGGCAGCGGCAGCCGGCCGATGAACCCGTCGGCCCCGCCCACGCCGCCGTACGACGCCGCGCCGGCCGCGTGGGTGGCGGCCAGCCGGCGCCCGAGGTCGGCGGCCGCGTCGGCCGAGGGGCGGCCGGTCTCGACCCAGGCCAGGACGAGGCAGTCGTCGGCGACGGCCAGCACCTCGGGCACCGGCACGCCCCCGTCGGCCGTGGCCTCGCCCAGCCACCGCAGGCCATCGGCCTCGCGGGCGAAGAACCCGGGCGGCGCCTGGGGCAGCGTCTTGACCAGCGCCTGCCGGCCGTCGGTCAGCCGCAGCTTGGTCGCCACGCACACGTCGCCGCCGGCCACCGGGGCGGTGGCCACGACCGCGGCGCCGAGCAGCTGCTCGGCGCGGCGGGCGACGGCGGGCTGGCGGGCCATCGCTCAGGCCAGCAGCTCGTCGAGGCCGGCGACCAGCACGTCGCAGCACCGCTCGACCATGGCCAGCACCTCCCGGAAGCCGTCGTCGCCACCGTAGTACGGGTCGGGCACGTCGCCGGGGCCCGCGGGGTCGAGGTCGCGCAGCAGCCACACCCGGTCGGTGCGGCCGCCGACGTCGCGCAGGTTGGCCGCGTCCATGGCCAGCAGCAGGTCGTGGTCGTCGAGCCAGCGCTCGGCCCACTGCTGCGCGCGGTGGCGGCTGCCGTCGTACCCGGCGGCGGCGAGGCTGGCCGCGGCCCGCTCGTCCATCGGGTCGCCGACGTGCCAGCCGCCGGTGCCGCAGCTGTCGACCTCGACGCGGTCGTCGAGCCCGGCCTCGGCGACCTTGGCCCGCAGGACCGTGTCGGCGACGGGGGAGCGGCAGATGTTGCCGAGGCAGACCATGCCGACGCGGTAGCGGCCGGGCTCGCGGGGCGCGGGCAGCGCGGGGCCGGGGGCGGCGTGGGCGGTCATCGGCGGTCGTCCGCGTCGCCGACAAGACCGTCGACGACCCACGTCACGACCGTGATGATGATCGACCCGCCGAAGGCGCTCCAGAACCCGTCGACGCGGAACCGGATGTCGAGCGCGTCGGCCACCGCCCCGGTCAGCAGCAGCATCGCGGCGTTGATGACGAGCAGGAACAGCCCCAGCGTGAGGATCACGAGCGGGAACGACAGCAGCGTCACCACCGGCTTCACCACTGCGGTGACCAGGCCGAGGATCGCGGCGACGAGCAGCAGCGGCACGAGGTCCTCGCGCACCATCGGCCACCCCTCCCGCGGCCCGCCCGGGAACGCGATGCCGTCGAGCAGCCACGCCGCCGCCGCGAGGCCGAGCGCCGTGGTGAGCAGCCGCAGGATGATCCGCATGCCGTCGAGCATGGCAGTCGCGGGGGAGGGGGCTGTCGGGCCGGTGCGACGGTCAGGCATCGTCCGAGCCGGTCGTCCTGGCGGCCTGGTCGTATGACGGCCGCCCGACCACCCGACCGCCCGCGCGTGGCCCGGAGGCGGCCCGGCGGCGGTTCGGCGGGAGCCCGGCTAGAGCCCCAGCGCGTCGACGATCTCGGCCTCGGCGTCCTCGAGGTGGGTCTTGAGGAACGCCGTCGCGGCGTCGACGTCGCCGTCCTCGAGCAGCTGGACGAGCGCGACGTGGGTGTCGGCCTGGTCGTGGGCGTTGCGGGCGATCCGCTCGACCTGGGCGAGGGCCAGCTTGAGCTCGAGGACGAGGTTCTCGGCCATCGCGACCAGGCGCGGGCTGCCGGCGAGGCCGACGAGGGAGACGTGGAAGGCGAGGTGCAGGGAGTTGAGCTCCTGGTAGGTGCCCTCGGCCCGGACGGCATCGGTGTAGGTGCGCAGCGAGGTGCGCACGTGCTGGCGCTGCTCCTCGGTGGCCTCGCGCCAGCGGGCGACGCCGGCGCCCTCGAGCACCCAGCGTGCGGCGCAGACGTCGTGCACCAGCGCGCGCTCGGGCCGGACCACGTGGACGCCCCGGTGCGGCTCGCGGACGGCGAGGCCTTCCGCGACGAGCACGCCGAGCGCCTCGCGGATGGTCGGCCGGGAGACGCCGAGGCTGTCGGCCAGGGCCACCTCGCGCAGCGGCGTCCCGCTCTCGATCTCGCCCTCGAAGATGGCCCGGCGCAGTTCCTCGGCCGCGCGCTCGACGGTCGAGACGTGCTCCACGCGCAGCGTCGGGTAGCCCGCGGTGGTCTCCGCGGCGGTGCTCCCGGACGTGGTCATGGGGGACATCATGCCGATCCGCGGGGCCGCCGGACGGCGTACGGGGCCGCGCACTTGCCCCGAGGCCGGTTGCGCGCCATCATGGTCTTGTCAGATTGTCTGACAATCGAGCAGGACCTGCACCGAGGGGAGACCGGGTTGACCGAGCTGGGCTGGGGCCGCCACTACGTCGCCGTGGAGCCGACGCACTTCCGTGTGGAGTACGTCATCAACCCGTTCATGGACCCCGCGGTCCAGCCCGACCGCGCGCTGGCCTGGCGGCAGTGGCACGACATGGTCGGCACGCTGCGCGACCTCGGCGCCACCGTCGACGTGCTCCCGCAGCGCTCCGACGCCCCCGACATGGTCTACGCGATGAACCTCGGCCTCGGCGTCGTGCGCGAGTCCGGCGAGCGCCACGTCGTGATGTCGCACATGCGGTACGCGGAGCGCCGGATGGAGACCCGCTCCGCCCAGCCCTGGTTCGCCGAGCAGGGCTCCACCACCTCCACGGTCGGCCGCGACGGCGTCGGCGCCCACCTCGAGGCTGGTGACGCCTTCGCCTGGGGCGACGGCCTCGTCGTCGGCTACGGCCCGCGCACCGAGGAGCTCGCGCTCAAGCACCTCGCCACCGACCTCGGCGTCCGGGTGCGCGGTGTCCGCATCACCCACCCCGGCATGTACCACCTCGACCTGGCGTTCTGCCCGCTCGACGACCGCCGGGCCATGGTGTGCCCCTCCGCCCTCGACGACGCCTCCGCCGAGGCGCTGCTGGCGATCGTGCCCGAGCCGCTGGTGCTGACCGAGGAGGAGGCGCTGACCACGTTCTGCGCCAACTCGGTCGTCGTCGGCCGCACCGTCGTCATGCCCGCCTGCCCCGACCGGGTGCGCGCGCAGCTGGAGGAGTGGGGCTTCGAGGTCGTCGTCGTCGACGTCTCGGAGTTCCACAAGGGCGGCGGCTCGATCCGCTGCCTGACCAACCCGGTCGACGTCACCATCGGCCGCGACCTGCCCGCCGTCGCCGGCGGCGAGGTCCTGCTGCCCCCGGCCTGACCCCCGCGCCGACCCCCGCACCGGCCCTCGTCCGGGGTGTCGGACCCCCTCGCTACCCTCGGTCCACGTGTTCCCGGTCGGTGGGGTGGGCGTCATGCTCGCCGGAGTCGTGCTCTCGGGACTGGTGTGCCTGCTCCTCGCTGCCGCCCTGCGGCGCCGGCTCGGCCTCGTGGCGGCGTACGCCGTCGGCGGGCTGCTCTGGACGGTCGTGGTCATCGGCATCCTCACGCTGATCCCGGCCAACGGCGCGCCCGGGATCGTGCCGGCCGAGGGCCGGCTCGAGACGTGCTCGTGGGACATCGGTGGGCCGGCGCCCGACGGGTTCTGGATCTTCTCCGGCGGCCAGCGGCTGCTCAACCTCGCCGTCTTCGTGCCGGCCGGCGCCCTGCTCGTCGTCGCCGCCGCGCGGTGGCGGGCGGCCACCATCGTCACGGTGCCGGTGGGCCTGCTCGCGCTGGCGGCGTACAGCGTCGGCATCGAGTGGACCCAGCTCGAGCTGGCCCGCATCGACCGCGCCTGCGACGTCACCGACATCATCGACAACGTCAGCGGCGCGGGCCTGGGCGTGCTGGTCGGGATCCCGCTGGCGATGATCTTCCGGCCCTGGCGGAGTCGGTACCCGGCATGACCCGCACGCTCGTGATCACCCAGAACACCACCGTCGACGGGCGCGTCGAGATGCTCGACGACTGGTTCGACGACCAGGCCCAGGCCGACGACGGGGCGTTCCTCGCCGAGCACCGCCGCCAGCGCGACGCCTCCGACGCCCTGCTCGTCGGTCGCCGGACCTTCACCGACATGCGCGGCTACTGGCGCGACCTCGAGGGTGACGTCACGGGCGTCTCCGACCACCTCGACCGGGTGCGCAAGCACGTCGTCACCTCGACGCTCGCCGACGGCGACCTCGACTGGGCCGGCGCCACCGCCCTCCGCGGCGACGTCGTCGAGGAGATCCGCGCGCTCAAGGAGTCCGAGGGTCGCGACATCGTCTGCACCGGCTCCCTGTCGTTGCTCCCGACCCTCATCGAGGCCGACCTCGTCGACGAGTACCGGCTCTGGGTCTACCCCGTCGTCCAGGGCCGCGGCCGTCGGCTGTTCCCCGACGGCCGCCGACGCGACCTGCGGCTGCTCGAGGCCCGCTCCTTCGCCAGTGGCCAGGCCCTGCTCACCTACGCCGCTCGCTAGCCTGCGGGGCATGGGCACCCCGTCGTCGCCGCAGCCGCGCCCCAACGTCCTCGCCATCCCGGCCTACGTCGCCGGCAAGCCGCCGACGGTCCGACCGGGCATGACGGCGTACAAGCTGTCGAGCAACGAGAACCCCTACCCGCCTTTGCCCGGCGTCGTCGACGCCGCCACCCGCGCCGTCGCGGTGATGAACCGCTACCCCGACATGGGCAGCACCGCCCTGTACGACGCCCTCGCGACCCGCCTGGGCGTGCCGGCGACCGACCTCGCCGTGGCCACCGGCTCGGTCGCGCTGATCTACCAGCTCGTCAACGCCTTCTGCGCGCCCGGTGACGAGGTCGTCTACGCCTGGCGCTCGTTCGAGGCCTACCCGATCGCCGTCACCGCTGCCGGGGCCGAGTCGGTCAAGGTGCCGGTGACCGCCGACGGCCGCCACGACCTCGACGCGATGCTGGCCGCGATCACCGACCGCACCCGCATCGTCATGGTCTGCACTCCCAACAACCCCACCGGCCCCGCGGTCACCCAGGCCGAGCTCGACGCGTTCCTGGCCGCCGTGCCTGCGCACGTGGTGGCGGTGGTCGACGAGGCCTACCTCGAGTTCGTGCGCATGGACGACGCCGTCGACGGCCTCGCGACCTACCGCCGCCACCCCAACGTCGTGCTCTTCCGCACCTTCTCCAAGGCCTACGGCCTCGCCGGCTTCCGGGTCGGGTACGCCGTCGCCCAGGAGCCCATCGCCTCCGCCCTGCGCGCGGTCTCCCTGCCCTTCGGCGTCTCGGCGGTGGCGCAGGCCGCGGCCATCGCCTCCCTCGAGGCCGAGGACGAGCTGCTGGCCCGGGTCGGCGACCTCGTCGCCGAGCGCGACCGGGTCGTGGCCGGCCTGCGCGAGGCCGGCTGGGACGTCCCCGAGCCCCAGGGCAACTTCGTCTGGTTCGTCCTCGGTGACCGCACGGCCGACTTCGCCGCCGCTGCCGACGAGGCCGGCATCACCGTCCGCCCGTTCGCAGGCGAGGGCGCCCGGGTCAGCATCGGCGAGATCGAGGGCAACGACCGGCTGCTCGGGGTCGCTCGCGCGTTCGCGGGCTGAGCGCGGCTCGGGGCTGCAACCCCGTGTTCGCGGCACTACCCCCGCGGTCTACCGCAGGGGTAGTGCGGCGAACAGGGAGTTGCATGCCAGGAGTCCCCGCCGTGACAGGGTGCTCCCCGTGACGGTCCTGCGCGAGTACGCCGCGGGGGTGGCGCAGCCGACCCTCGACGGCAGCGTGGGACCAGCCAGCGGCCCGCGCTACGACGAGGTCGTCGGCCCCGACGGCGCGCTGCGGCCGGGCTGGAAGGCGCTGGCCGAGACGGCGGTCGGGGCGACCGGGCGCGACCTGCAGCGGGTGGCCGACGAGATCGCCCGCGCGCTGGAGGACGACGGCGTCACCTACACCCGCCCCGGCGAGCGCGCCGGCCGGTGGCGCCTCGACCCCGTGCCGTTGGTGCTCGACGCCGCGCAGTGGGCGCCGCTCGAGGTCGGGCTGGCCCAGCGCGCCGAGCTGCTCAACGCCGTGCTGGCCGACCTCTACGGCCCCCGCCGGCTGCTCGCCGAGCGCGTCGTCCCGGCGGCCGCGGTGCTCGGCCACCCCGGCTACCTGCGCGTCGTCGCCCGCGCCTCGGCCACCGACCCCCGCCCGCTCGTGCTGGCCGCCACCGACCTCGGCCGCGACCACCGCGGCGAGTGGCGGGTGCTGGCGGACCGGGCGCAGGCGCCGTCGGGCCTGGGCTACGCGATGGAGAACCGCCGCGTCGTCTCCCGCGTCCAGCCCGAGCTCTACCGCCAGGCCGTGCCGCACCGGATGGCGCCGTTCGTCAGCGCGCTCCGCTCCGCGCTGCTGCAGTCCGCGCCGGGCGACCTCGCCGACCCGCGGGTCGTCGTCCTCTCCCCGGGGCACCACTCCGAGACGGCGTACGACCAGGCGGCGCTCGCCTCGGCCCTGGGCTTCCCGCTGGTGCAGGGCAGCGACCTGGTGGTCCGCGACGGGTGGCTGCAGATGCGGGTGCCGGGGCGCCTGGAGCGCGTCGACGTCGTGCTGCGCCGCGTGGACGCCGCGTGGGCCGACCCGCTCGAGCTGCGGGGCGAGTCGCGGCTCGGCGTCGCCGGCCTGACCGAGGCCGTCCGCCGCGGCCGCGTGCGGGTGGTCAACGGCCTCGGCGCCGGCGCCCTGGAGAACCCCGCCCTCCTCGCCTACCTCCCCGCCGTCTGCGAGGCGCTGCTCGGCGAGCCGCTGCGGCTGCCGTCGGTCGCGACCTGGTGGTGCGGCGAGCCCGGCGGGCTCGAGCACGTCCTCGACCGCCTCGACGCCCTCGCCGTGCGCCGGCTCGACGGCCCCGCGGTCGACCTCAGCGGCCTGCGTCGCGAGACCCTCGTCGAGCGGCTGCTCGCCGAGCCCCACAAGTACGTCGGCCAGGAGCGCCTCGCGCTGTCGCAGTCGCCCGCGTGGGAGGCCGGGGCCGCGGTCGCGCGGCCGCTGACCCTGCGGGCCTTCACCCTGCGCTACGGCTCGGCCTACCGCCCGCTCGCCGGCGGCCTGGCCAGCACCGTCGAGGACGGCGTCAGCGTCGGCAGCCGCGACGTGTGGGTGCTCAAGGCCGAGCCCCGCGACCCCGACCAGGGCATCGTCGACGTCCTCCCGATGACCGCCGGCCCGAGCCGGGCCGGCACCGGCGCGCTCCCGCGCGTGCTGGAGGACCTCTGGTGGGTCGGCCGGTACGCCGAGCGGGCCGAGGACCTGCTGCGGCTGGTCCTCGCCGCGCACGCCCTGGCCGAGGACTTCCGCGACCGGCCCCGCACGACCGGCGCGACCGTGCTCGAGGTGCTGCTCGGCGCGGTGTCCCGGCTGGCCGGACCGGGGCCGCTGGCCGAGGGCGACCTCGACGCGGAGTTCCGCTCGGTGCTGCTCGACCCGCACCGCGCCGGGTCGGTCGCCCACGCCCTCGACGGCCTGCGTGGCGCGGCCAACGGGGTGCGCGACCAGCTCTCCCTCGACGTGTGGCGCGCCCTCGGGGGCGCCGACCGGGCCGCCGAGGTGCTGCGGGGCAGCGGCCACAGCCACCAGGTCGCCGAGTCCGCGGTCCGGATGCTCACCGGCACCCTGGCCCTGCAGGGCGTCACCGCCAACATGGTGCGCGACCCTGGCTGGCACATGATCGGCGTCGGCCGCCACCTCGAGCGCAGCCTGCAGGTCTGCCACCTGCTGGCCGCCACCACGACCGTGCGGCGCGGCATCGACGTCGACCGCGAGGTCCTCTCCGCCGTGCTCGCCGCCGCCGAGAGCGCCGTCACCCACCGCCGCCGGTACCGCGGGTCGGTCCGCCCCGGCGGCGTGCTCGAGCTCCTCCTCACCGACCGCGACAACCCGCGCTCGACCGCCTTCGCCCTCGACCGCGTCGCCGAGCACCTGGCCGCGCTGCCCGCCTCCACCGGGTCCAGCCGGCCCGAGCGGCTGGCCGAGGACCTGCGCGCCGACGTCGCGGCGGTCGACGTCGCCGGCCTCGTGGCCATCGGCGGCGAGTCGCGGCCCCACCTCGTCCGCTTCCTCGCCGAGACCACCGACCGGCTCACCCGCCTCGCCGAGGCCGTGGCCGAGGTCCACCTCACCAGCGGACCCGCCCCGCAGCCGCTCGGCGCCCTGGCCCCGCCCGGCCCCGACCTCGAGGCGGTGGCGCCGTGAGGTACCGCGTGCGCCACACGACCACCTACACCTACGACGCGCCGGTCACCGACTCGATCGGCCAGGCCCACCTCGTGCCGCGCTCGCTGCCGTGGCAGTCGGTGGCGTCGTACGCCGTCACGGTGGCGCCGCGCCCGGGCGACGTGACCCACGACCTCGACCACCTCGGCAACCACGTCACCTACTTCCAGGTCACCGAGCCGCACGACACCCTCGTCGTCGAGGGCGCGGGCGAGGTCGAGGTGACCGCGCCCGTCCTGCCGCCCGACGCCCTGGCCACGCCCTGGGAGGACCTGCGACCGCTGCGCGACCCGGCCCGGCCAGGCGCCTGGGCGGCCACCGACCTCGCGCTGCCCTCGCCGCTCGTCGACCACGACCCCGGCGTGACGGCGTACGCCGCCGCGTCGCTGGTGCCCGGCCGGCCCGTCGGCGAGGTGGTCACCGACCTCGCGCACCGCGTGCACGCCGACCTCGACTACGACAAGACCGCGACCACCGTGACGTCCACGGTGGTCGACACGTTCGCCCGGCGGGCCGGGGTGTGCCAGGACTTCGCCCACCTCGTGCTCGCCGGCCTGCGCGCGCACGGGCTGGCTGCACGCTACGTCTCCGGCTACCTCGCCACCGAGCCCCCGCCCGGGCAGCCGCGCCTCGTCGGCGCCGACGCCAGCCACGCCTGGGTCGAGGTCTGGCTCGGCGACGACACATGGCTGGCCGTCGACCCGACCAACGACACGGTGGTCGGCGACCGCCACGTGACGGTGGCCTGGGGACGCGACTACGGCGACGTGCCGCCGCTCAAGGGCGTCATCGTCACCGAGGCCCGCCGCTCGACGCTGGAGGTCGCGGTCGACGTCGCCCCCGTCGGGCCCTGGACCGGTGCAGCATGATGGCGGGCGTGGTGGAGGTCGTGCGCGTGCGTCGATGGTGGGCCGGGATCGTGGTCGCGGCCGTGCTGCTGACCGGCTGTGGCAACGACGAGCCCCCGCCCCCGCTCGACGACGGCGCCCAGGCCGTGCCGCTCGCCGGCCAGGGCCCGGCACTCGCCGAGGCCGACGTCGAGGTCGTCGCCGCCTCCACCCCGGCCGACGCCGACGGGGCCGCCGTCGTCGCCGCGCTGGGCGACGCCGGGGTCGACGACGCCACCGACGCCCGTGCCACCGACGTCCCCGACGACGAGCTCGCGCTCTCGCCCGAGGCCGTCGCCGGGCTGGTCTCGGTGGTCCGCGCCGGCGCCCGCCGCGTCGTCCTCGTCTTCGCCGACCCCTCCGGGGCCGCTGTCTTCGCCGCCGCCGACCGCGACGTGCTGCCCTCCTCCGCCCGGGCGAGCGACCCCACGGTGCTGCTCGCCGGCAACCTCGTCGCCCACGCCGCCCGCACCGCCGACGCCCCGGCCCTGCGCCAGGCCCTCGAGGCGCTCGCCGGCACGACCAGCCCCTCGGCCAGCCCCTCGGCCAGCCCGTCGGCCAGCCCGTCGGCCAGCCCGTCCTGATCCCCCGCGGGGGCGAGGTGTCGTCCCGGTGCGCCTGGGCAGGCTGGACCCCCGTACCCCACGACCCGCCCCACCCAGGAGAACCCAGATGAGCAACACCACCCCGCCCGGCTGGTACGACGACGGCCAGGGCGGACGCCGCTGGTGGGACGGCTCCCAGTGGGCGCCCCCGGGCCAGGGGCCCGGTGCCGGCCAGGGCGGGCCGACCCCGACCCAACCGCTGCCCCAGCAGCCCCAGCAGGGCTACGGGCAGCAGGGCTACGGCCAGCAGCAGGGCGGCCAGCAGGGCTCGCCGTACGGCGGCCCCGGCTACGGGCAGCAGGGCTACGGACAGCAGGGCTACGGACAGCAGGGCTACGGACAGCAGGGGTCGCCGTACGGGGGCCCGGGCTACGGCCAGCAGGGGTATGGCCAGCAGGGGTATGGCCAGCAGGGGTACGGGCAGCAGGGTCCGCACGGCTACGGGCAGCAGCCGCCCAAGAAGAAGACCGGCCTGATCATCGGCATCGTCGGTGGGGTGCTCGCGCTGGTCATCATCGGCGTCGTGCTCGCCGTCACCCTGGGCGGGGGCGGCGACAAGAGCGCGTCGGAGGACGACCCCCGCGACACCGTCCTCGCGCTGGTCGCCGCGGTGGAGGACCAGGACTGCGGCGCGGTCAAGGACCTGCTGACCGGCGCGGCCGCCTCGGACTTCGAGGAGGCCGACTGCGAGACCGGCCTCGACCAGGAGGCCCCCGAGGGCTTCGACAGCTCCGACGTCCAGCAGGAGGTCGGTGACGCCGAGGTCGACGGCGACTCCGCCACCGTCCCGGTCACCACCACCTTCCAGGGGCAGTCCTCGACCGCCGAGTACGAGCTGGAGAAGGTCGACGGTGCCTGGAAGATCTCCGACATCGGCTTCGGTGCCGCCGGGTCCGACCCGAGCGCCGAGGCGCCGTCGGCCGAGGCGCCGAGCGTCGACCCCGGCGAGGTGCCGTCGTTCGACCCGAGCGACCTGCCGAGCTTCGACCCCGGCGACGTGCCGTCGTTCGACCCCGAGAACCCCGACCAGTACCTCGAGGACCTGGAGTCCCAGCTCGAGGAGCTCGAGTCGCTCTCGCCCCCGGCGGGCTGAGTGAAGGCGTTCCGCTGCCGCGTCTGCGGCAACCCGCTGCACGCCGAGAACTCCGTCTGCGTCTCCTGCGGCACCTCCCTCGGCTACTCCCGCGAGGAGCAGGCGATCGTGCCGGTCGACGAGCAGGGCCGGTACGCCGACGCGACCGGCGTCAAGTGGTGGGTCTGCACCAACCTCGGGCTCTCGGGCTGCACCTGGCTGGCCCCGCGGCCCGGCGGGCAGTGCTCGGCCTGCGACCTGACCCGCACCCGGCCGGCTGACGGCGACGCGGTGGGCCTGGAGCAGTTCCCGGCCGCCGAAGCGGCCAAGCGGCACCTCGTCGCCGAGCTCGACGGCCTGGGGTGGTGGCTGGTCGACCGGGTCCGCGACCCCGAGGGCGGCCTGTGGTTCGACATGCTCTCCAGCGTCTCCGACGACGTCACGATCGGGCACGCCGACGGGGTCATCACCATCGACCTCGCCGAGAGCGACGACGCCCACCGCGAGGAGGTGCGGGCCAGCCTCGACGAGCCCTACCGCACCATGCTCGGCCACCTGCGCCACGAGGTCGGCCACTACGCCGAGTGGCAGCTCGTGCGCGGCGAGAGCCGGATGGCGCGGTGCCGGATGCTGTTCGGCGACGAGACGGTGAGCTACCAGGACGAGATCGACCGCCACTACGCCGAGGGCCCGCCGGCCGACTGGGCCGAGCGCTACATCTCGACCTACGCCACGATGCACCCGTTCGAGGACTTCGCCGAGACCTGGGCGCACTTCCTGCACATCACCGACAGCGTCGAGACCGCCCGGTCCTACGGGCTGCTGGTGGGCGTGCCGACGCCGGCCGGCACCCGCTTCCGTGACCTCGTCACCGAGGTGTGGGCGCCCTTGTCGATCGCGCTCAACCAGATGAACCGCAGCATGGGCAAGCACGACTTCTACCCGTTCGTCATCCCGGCGCCCGTGCTCGACAAGCTCGAGTTCGTCGCGGGGCTCCTGCCGCCGCGCCGCTGACCCGTCCCGATCCCACGGGGGAGGCCGGGGGTGGCGCGCGGGTGCCATGATGACCGCCGCCGACCCCGACGCCACAGGAGACGACATGACCCAGGGCAGCACCCCTCCCGGCTGGTACGACGACGGCCAGGGCTCCGAGCGCTGGTGGGACGGCTCCCAGTGGACCGACCACACCCGGCCCGTCGGCGGCGGCCAGCCCGGCCAGGGTGACCAGCCCGGCGGCCAGGGCGGCTCGTCGGCCGAGCCGACCCAGTTCGGTGGCTCCGGCCAGCCGGGCCAGGCGGGCCCCTCCGACGCGTCGGGCGGTGGCGACCGTCCGCAGCTGGGCAAGCCCCGCAGCGACGACCCCGACGCCACCCGGATCGCGCCGCCCGGCAGCCGGCCCGACCTGTCGTCGTACGCCCAGGGCGGAGCGGCGGGCACGGGCCAGGCTCCGCCGTGGGGACAGCCGGGCCAGCAGCCGGGCCAGCCGGGCCAGCCGGGCCAGCCGGGCCAGCAGGGCTACGGCGCCCCGCAGGGCTACCCGGGCCAGCCGGGCCAGCCGGGCCAGCCGGGCCAGGGCGGTCAGCCGGGCCAGAGCGGCTGGGGTGCGCCGTACCCGCCCCAGGGCGGCGGCTCGGGCGGCGGCAAGGGCCGGGGCAAGCTGATCGCCATCATCGGCGGCGCGGCCGCCGCGGTGCTCGTGCTCGTGCTGGTGCTCGTGCTGGTCCTGCGCGGGGGTGGCTCGTCGCCGACCGCGACGGTCGAGGACTTCTTCGACGGGGCGGTCGACCAGGACTGCGACACCGTGGAGCTGATCAGCAACGAGTCGCTCGGCACCGACGCCGACGGTCGCCAGGACGCGGTCGACGAGGCCAAGAAGCAGTGCGAGGACAGCGGGGAGAGCTTCACCAGTGCCGAGGGCGAGGGCTGTGACCTCGAGGTGACCGACGAGCAGGTCGACGGCGACACGGCCACGGTCGACTACGAGATCACCGGGTGCGACAACCCCGACTCCAACGAGAGCGGCTCGTCGTTCGACCTCGTCAAGGAGGACGGCGACTGGCGGATCAACTTCGCGGTGGGGTGATTCCCGGACCTCCGGGCCGTCCCTAGGTTGGCGCCATGGCTGACAACGGGTCCTACGTCGAGGCCGGGGGCTTCGACCGCGACATGAACTACGTGCCCGACCGCATCACGCGTGAGGGCCGCCGGCCCGAGCACGGGCCGGTCGAGGGCGAGCTGTGGCCGGTCGAGCCGGGCCGCTACCGGCTGGTGGCGGCCAAGGCCTGCCCCTGGGCCAACCGGGCCATCATCGTGCGCGGCCTGCTCGGCCTCGAGGACGTCATCTCCCTCGGCCTGTGCGGCCCCACGCACGACGAGCGGTCGTGGACCTTCGACCTCGACCCCGACGGCCGCGACCCCGTGCTCGGCATGGAGCGGCTGCAGGAGGCCTACTTCCGGCGCTTCCCCGACTACCCGCGCGGCATCACCGTCCCGGCGGTGGTCGAGGAGTCGACCGGCAAGCTCGTCACCAATGACTTCCCGTGGATCACCCACGACTTCTTCTTCGAGTGGCGCGACCACCACCGCGACGGCGCCCCCGACCTGTGGCCCGACGCGCAGCGCGAGGAGATGGAGGAGGTGATGGAGCGCGTCTTCACCGAGGTCAACAACGGCGTCTACCGCTGCGGCTTCGCCGGCTCCCAGGACGCCTACGAGGCGGCGTACGAGCGGCTGTGGGTGACGATGGACTGGTTGGAGGAGCGGCTGGCCGACCGGCGCTACCTCATGGGCGACGCCATCACCGAGGCCGACGTGCGGCTGTTCACCACGCTGGCCCGCTTCGACGCGGTCTACCACGGCCACTTCAAGTGCAACCGGCAGAAGCTGACCGAGATGCCGGCCCTGTGGGGCTACGCCCGCGACCTGTTCCAGGCTCCCGGCTTCGGCGAGACGATCGACTTCGACCAGATCAAGACGCACTACTACTCGGTGCACCGCGACATCAACCCCACCGGCGTGGTGCCGGTCGGCCCCGACCCGTCCGTCTGGCAGGAGCCGCACGGGCGCGGCTGACCCCACGGCCTAGGCTCGGCGCCGTGGGACACGGGCACGGTCACGGGCACGCGGCGTCACGGGCGGCCGACCGCCGCCGGCTGCGCTGGGTGCTCGCGATCACCGCCTCGGTGATGGTGGTCGAGGTCGTCGGCGCGATCACCACGGGCTCGCTGGCCCTGCTCGCCGACGCGGGCCACATGGCCACCGACGCCGGCGCGGTCGTGCTGGCCCTGGGGGCGTCGTACCTCGCCTCGCGGCCCGGCGGGCCCCGCTCGACCTTCGGCTACCACCGCGCCGAGGTGCTGGCCGCGCTGCTCAACGCGGTCGTGCTCCTCGGGGTCTGCGCGTACGTCGCCTGGGCCGGCCTGACCCGCCTGGCCGACCCCGAGCCGGTCGACGCGGGCCCGATGATCGCCTTCGCCGCCGTCGGCCTGCTCGCCAACGGCGTCTCCATGACGGTCCTGGCCCGCAGCGACCGCGACTCGCTCAACATGCGCGGGGCGCTCAACGAGGTCCTGGCCGACCTGCTCGGCTCGGTGCTCGCGGTGACCGCCGGCATCGTCGTCCTGGTCACCGGGTGGGACCGCGCCGACGCGGTGGCCTCCCTCGTCATCGCCGCCCTCATCCTCCCGCGCGCGGTCGTGCTGTGCCGCGACTCCGGCGCCGTGCTGCTCGAGGTCGCCCCCGACGACCTCGACCTCACGGCCGTCGAGCACCACGTGCGCCACGTCGCCGGCGTCGTCGACGTCCACGACCTGCACGCCTGGACCATCACCTCCGGCCTGGCCTCCCTCTCGGCCCACGTCACCGTCACCGACGAGGCCCTGGCCGCGCGCGGCGTCGGCGCGATCCTCGACGACCTGTGCGCCTGCGTGGCCGAGCACTTCGACGTCCGGCACGCGACGTTCCAGGTCGAGCCCGTCTCCCACCGCAGCCACGAGGACCTGGGCGAGCTGCACTGACTTGATTGGGTCGCTGCGTCCGTACCGAGGCGGCAAAATCTCCGGTTAACCGGAGGATCTCCCACTTCTGTGCGGGAACTACCGACCAGGAGTGGGAGTTCCGTGCCAGGAGTCAGTCGCCGGCGGCAGAAACTCCGGTTAACCGGAGAATCTCCCACTTCTGCGCGGTTTCTCCCGCGCCCACCATCACCCGGCGTCGGCCTCGGCGGCGGCCTTGAGCTTGACCAGCGTGCCCTCGATGGCCTTCTGGGTCTTCGACCCGAAGCCGGCGGACAGTGCGAGGCGCAGGGGCAGCGGGTAGTGCGAGAGGTCCCAGGTCTCGGTGACCTTGGTGCCGCCGCCGTTGGTCGGCTCCAGCTCGTAGCGCCAGCGGTGCAGGCCCACGTGCCGCCAGGCGATGAGCCGGTCGGGCTCGTGCTCGACGACGGTGTTCTTGATCTTGTACGGCGCGCCCTGCTTCATCGACATGCCGAACTGCGAGCCCAGCTCGAGGCGCTCGGGACCGTCGACCGCCGAGGCCTTCACCGTGCCCGAACCGTCGATCCGCGGGTGCTGCCGTGGGTCGGCCAGGATCGCGAACACCGTCGATGCCGGGGCATCCACCACGGTCGAGGCGGAGCGGTTCTTCGACGTCTTCGAGCCAGCCATGCCCCGACCGTAGGGCTCGGTTGGCGACCGTTGCCCACCCGGCGGTAGGTTCGGTGCCGCACCCCATGTGTCACGGGTCACAGCCGCGCCACCCCTGCGGAGACCCGCGGCCGAGGGCCTGGCAGCACCCCGGAGCGGAGACCCCGCGACCCCCGGGCGAGGACAAGGAGCACGCGATGAACGCACCCCCCGACAGCCCCGACCGCACCGCCTTCGGTCCCGACCTCGCGGAGGTCTTCGGCCCCGGGCACAGCGACGGCGGCCCTGAGCTGGTCCAGCTCCTGACGCCGGAGGGCGAGCGGGTGCACCACCCCGAGTTCGACCTCGACTTCTCCGCCGAGCAGCTGCGCGGGTTCTACCGCGACATGGTGCTCGTACGCCGCCTCGACGTCGAGGCGACCGCCCTGCAGCGCCACGGCGAGCTCGGCATCTGGGCCCAGCTGCTCGGTCAGGAGGCCGCCCAGATCGGCTGCGGCCGCGCGGTGCGCCCCCAGGACTTCGTCTTCCCGACCTACCGCGAGCACGGCGTCGCCTGGTGCCGCGGGCTCGACCCGCTCAAGATGCTCGGCCTCTTCCGCGGCTGCGACCACGGTGACTGGGACCCCGCCGAGCACAACTTCGGGCTCTACACGATCGTCATCGGCGCCCAGACCCTGCACGCCACCGGCTACGCCATGGGGATGCAGCGCGACGGCGTCGTCGGCACCGGCGACCCCGACCGCGACGCCGCGGTCGTCGCCCACTTCGGCGACGGCGCGAGCAGCCAGGGTGACGTCAACGAGGCCTTCATCTTCGCCGCCTCCTACAACGCCCCGGTCGTGTTCTTCTGCCAGAACAACCAGTGGGCCATCTCCGAGCCCATCGAGCGCCAGAGCCGCATCCCGCTCTACCAGCGCGCGCTGGGCTTCGGCTTCCCCGGCGTCCGCGTCGACGGCAACGACGTCCTGGCGACGTACGCCGTCACGCAGGCCGCGCTGCAGCGGGCCCGCGACGGCCAGGGCCCGACGTTCGTCGAGGCCTACACCTACCGGATGGGCGCCCACACCACGACCGACGACCCCACCCGCTACCGCCTCTCCGACGACGTCGAGAGCTGGAAGCTCAAGGACCCGATCGCCCGCGTGGAGGTCTACCTGCGCCGCAACGGCCTGGTCGACGACGCGTTCCTGGCCGAGGTCGCCGCCGAGGCCGACGAGCTCGGCCACACCCTGCGCGAGGGCTGCAAGGCGCTGCCCGACCCGAAGCCGTCGGCGATGTTCGCCCACGTGTACGCCGAGGAGACCGACGAGCTGCGGGTGCAGCGCGAGGGCAACGAGGCCTACCTCGCCTCGTTCGAGGGGAGCCACTGATGGCCACGACAGCCACGACGCAGACCCAGGGCCAGACCCAGAAGATCACGCTCGCCAAGGGCCTCAACCTTGGCCTGCGCAAGGCCATGGAGGACGACCCCAAGGTCCTGCTCATGGGCGAGGACGTCGGCAAGCTCGGCGGCGTCTTCCGCATCACCGACGGCCTGCAGAAGGACTTCGGCGAGGACCGCGTCATCGACTCCCCGCTGGCCGAGTCCGGCATCGTCGGCACCGCGGTCGGCATGGCGATGCGCGGCTACCGCCCGGTGGTGGAGATCCAGTTCGACGGGTTCGTCTACCCCGCCTACGACCAGATCGTCTGCCAGGTCGCCAAGATCCACTACCGGTCCAAGGGCCGGGTCCCGATGCCGATCGTCATCCGCATCCCGTTCGGCGGTGGCATCGGCGCCGTGGAGCACCACAGCGAGTCGCCGGAGGCGCAGTTCGCGCACACCCCGGGCCTGAAGGTCGTGGCCTGCTCCAACCCCGTCGACGGCTACTGGATGATCCAGCAGGCCATCGCCTGCGACGACCCGGTGATCTTCCTCGAGCCCAAGCGGCAGTACCACGCCGACAAGGCCGAGCTCGACGAGAGCACCACGCCCGAGCCGCTGTTCACCTCGCGCATCGTCCGGCCCGGCACCGACCTCACGCTGCTGGCCTACGGCCCGACGGTGAAGACCGCCATGCGGGCCGCCGAGGCCGCCGCCGGCGAGGGCCGCTCGGTCGAGGTCATCGACCTGCGCACCCTGTCCCCGCTCGACATGGGCCCCGTCCTCGACTCCGTGCGCCGCACCGGCCGCGCCGTCGTCGTCCACGAGGCGCACGTCAACCTCGGCCTCGGCTCGGAGCTCTCGGCCCGGATCACCGAGGAGTGCTTCTACTCCCTCGAGGCCCCGGTGCTGCGCGTCGGCGGGTTCGACACCCCCTACCCGGCCTCGCGGATCGAGGAGGACTTCCTCCCCGACCTCGACCGGGTCCTCGACGCCGTCGACCGCTCGTTCGAGTTCTGAGGAAGGCCCCGCATGCCCGAGTACCTCCTGCCCGACGTCGGCGAGGGCCTCACCGAGGCCGAGATCGTCGCCTGGAAGGTCAAGGTCGGCGACACCATCGCCATCAACGACATCGTCGTCGAGATCGAGACGGCCAAGTCCATCGTCGAGCTGCCCTCGCCGTACGCCGGTGAGGTGACCGCCCTGCTCGTCGAGGAGGGCCAGACCGTCGACGTCGGCACCCCGATCATCCGCATCGGCGCCGACAGCCCGGCCGCGAGCCCGGCCGCGCCGACCGAGGACCCGACGCCGCCCGACGTGCGCCCGACCGAGCCGGCCCCGGCCGAGCCCGCGGCCCCGATGGAGATCGACCTGTCCAACCCGGCCGCCTCGGGCGGCGGGGAGGGCGAGAGCCTGGTCGGCCGCACCAAGGCCGACCGCGGCCCGACCCGGCGACCCCGCAAGGTCGCCTCCGGCACCCTGGCCACCCACATCCAGACCCAGGGCGCGTTCGAGACCGGCCTGGCCTCGCCGATGGTCGAGGCCGAGGACCTCGAGGACGCCGTGCCGGCCCAGGCCGCCCGGCCCACCGCCGCCGACGTGCGGGTGCTGGCCAAGCCGCCGGTGCGCAAGCTGGCCAAGGACCTCGGCGTCGACCTGACCACCCTGGCCCCGACCGGACCGGGCGGCACGATCACCCGTGACGACGTCACGTCGGCGGCAGACGGGTCGGCGGGGGTCACCTCAGCCGGCGGCCACGACCCGCACCCCGAGCGACCCGTGGCCCGCGAGGACCGAGGTGTCCGCGAGACCCGCGAGCCGGTCAAGGGGGTGCGCAAGATGATGGCCCAGGCCATGGTCGGCTCGGCCTTCTCGGCCCCCCACGTCACCGAGTGGGTGACGATCGACGCCACCGCGACCGTCGAGCTGGTCGAGCGGCTCAAGGCCCGCCGGGAGTTCCGCGACGTCAAGGTCAGCCCGCTGCTGGTGCTGGCCAAGGCCGTGCTGCTCGCCGTCCGGCGCACGCCGGAGATCAACTCCGAGTGGGACGAGGACTCCCAGGAGGTGGTCCTCAAGCACTACGTCAACCTCGGCATCGCCGCCGCCACCCCGCGCGGCCTGGTGGTGCCCAACGTCAAGGACGCCGACCGGCTCTCGCTCCTCGAGCTCGCCGGCGCCCTGGGCGAGCTGACCGCCACCGCGCGCGAGGGCCGGACCCAGCCCGCCGAGATGGCCGGCGGGACCTTCACCATCACCAACGTCGGTGTCTTCGGTGTCGACGCCGGCACGCCGATCATCAACCCCGGCGAGTCCGCGATCCTCTGCTTCGGCGCCATCAAGAAGCAGCCCTGGGTCGTCGGCGACGACATCGTGGCCCGCCACGTCACCACGCTGGCGCTGTCGTTCGACCACCGCCACATCGACGGCGAGAAGGGCTCGCGCTTCCTCGCCGACGTCGCCGGCATCCTCGAGGACCCCGCCAGCGGACTGCTCTTCTGAGCACCCGGCTCCTGGCACATCTCGTCAACGCTGGCCCGTCGTCGACCGACGACGGGTCAGCGTGGTCTCGGCCCGCCTGTTGGGGGAATGTCCGCGGCTGACCTGGGTAGATAGGCTCCCGTGACCATGGGCAGCGAGGGGGGCGACCAGACGCGCGGGGCCGACGAGCCCGGCGCGCAGCTCGGGGCGTTCCGCCTCGGACGCCGGCTCGGGGCCGGCGGCATGGGCATCGTCTACCAGGCCCTCGACACCAGCCTCAACCGGCAGGTCGCGCTCAAGGTCATCTCGCCGCAGATCGGCGACGACCCCGACTTCCAGGCCCGGTTCCGACGCGAGGCGCAGGCGCAGGCCTCCCTCGACTCCCCGCACGTGGTGCAGGTCTACAGCTTCGGCGAGGCCGACGGGCGTCTCTACATCGCCTCCCAGCTCATCCCCGACGGCGACCTCGGGCAGATGCTGGCCAAGCACGGTCGGCCCCCCGCCCGGATCGCGGTCAACCTCATGTCCCAGGTCGCCGACGGCCTCGCCGACGCCCACGCGGCCGGCCTCGTGCACCGCGACATCAAGCCGGCCAACGTGCTGCTGCGCAACCGCGACCAGCAGCTGTTCGCCTACCTCGGCGACTTCGGCATCGCCCGCCAGGTCGGCCAGTCGCAGCTGACCCAGGCCGGCGGCACGGTGGGCACCCCGTCCTACATGGCCCCCGAGCTGCACACCGGCGGCGACTCCGGCACGTCCTCCGACATCTACTCCCTCGGCTGCCTGCTCTGGGCCGCGCTCAGCGGCAAGGCGCCGTACGCCGGCGGCACGCAGTACCAGGTCGTGATGGCCCACATGGAGCAGCCGGTGCCCCAGCTCGCGCCGACCGGGCCGCTCGCGCTCGAGATCAACCGGGTGCTGGCCACCGCGATGGCCAAGAACCCCGCCCAGCGCTACCCCACGGCCGCGGCGATGCGCGACGACCTCAAGCGCGTCGTGCGGATGCCCGACGACCAGGTGCCGGTCCACCCGGCCGAGGGCGCGGCGCCCGTCTCCGACCAGTGGTCGTTCCCGCCGCCGGTCCACACCCCGACGCCCACCCCGACGCCCGGGCAGGCCCCGCCGGCGCCGACCTTCGTGCCGCCGGCCCCGCCGCAGGCCTCCTTCCAGCACTCCCACTACGAGGGGCCGACGCCGCCGCAACGCGGCGGTCGCCTCGGCTGGGTCATCGCCGTGCTGCTCGTGCTCGTGCTCGGGGGCGGCGCGGCGCTGGCGGCGGTGCTCATCAACCGCGGCGACGACGACCCGCGCACCACCACCACCACGACCGACCCGACGCCCACCGACGACCCCACCTCGGAGGACCCCGACCCCACCGAGGACCCGACCCAGGCCACGCCGCAGTACGACTTCGACGCCCGCGAGCAGCAGGCGGCCGACGCGCTGGTCGACAACTTCCTCACCCAGGCCGGGGCGACCGAGGAGAGCTCGCGCTGCCTGGCCGACGAGCTGGTCAACTCGGTCGGCGTCGACAAGCTCATCGGCGCGGGCCTGCTGACCCGCGACCTCGAGTACAACGAGGACTCCTCGACGCCCAACCCCGACTTCGACGTCGCCGACAGCCTGGAGGTGCTCCAGGCCCTGACCGACGTCACCGACACCTGCACCGACCGGGTCGGCGGCTCGGTGCCGTCACCGTCGACCGGCTGAGCGTCGGGTCCAGCGCCGGGTCCAGCGCCGGGTCCAGCGCAGGGTCCTAGGTGTAGCGGCGCGCCCGGTCGGCCGGCGTACCGGGACCGGAGCGGAGCAGCGCGGCCAGCTCGTGCTCGAGCACCGCGCCGACCCGCTGGCAGAACGCCTCGGCCTCGTCGGCGGCGTCGGGCCGCTCGGCGACCACCCGGTCGACGACGCCGAGGCGGTGCAGGTCGATCGCGCGCACCTGCTGCTTGCGGGCCATCTCGGGGGCGTGGTCGAGGTCGCGGTGCACGATGGCGCTCGCGCCCTCGGGGGGCAGCGGGGAGAGCCAGGCGTGCTGGGCGGCGACCACGCGGTCGGCGGGCAGGAAGGCCAGCGCGCCCCCGCCGTTGCCCTCGCCCAGCATCAGGCACAGCGTGGGCGCCGGCAGGGAGACCAGCTCGGCCAGGCAGCGGGCGATCTCGCCGGCCAGGCCGCCGTTCTCGGCCTCGGGCGAGAGCGCCGCGCCCTGGGTGTCGATGACCGTGACCAGCGGCAGCCCGAGCTCGCTGGCCAGCCGGAACCCGCGCCGGGCCTCCCGCAGGGCCTGCGGCCCCATCGGGTGGTCGGCGGTCTGCCCCCGCCGGTCCTGCCCGAGGAACACGCACGGCGCCTGGCCGAAGCGGGCCAGCGCGATGAGCAGCCCCGGGTCCTGCTCGCCCTGGCCGGTGCCGTTGAGCGGGACGACGTCGCCGGCGGCGTACCGCAGCAGGCGGCGTACGCCGGGCCGGTCGGGCCGGCGGGACCGGGTGACGGCGTCCCAGGTGTCGACGTCGGGCACCGGCTCGTCGGTGGGTGCGGGCGAGGAGGGGACCACCTCGCGCGGCGCGAGGAGGACCGCGAGGGCGCGGTCGAGGATGTCGGGGATGTCCTCGACGGCGACGACGGCGTCGATGATGCCGCGGGCGTAGAGGTTCTCCGAGGTCTGCACGCCCTCGGGGAAGTCCCTGCCGTAGAGCGCGGAGTAGACCCGGGGCCCGAGGAACCCGACCAGGGCCCCCGGCTCGGCGACGGTGACGTGGCCCAGCGAGCCCCACGAGGCCATGACGCCGCCGGTGGTGGGGTGGCGCAGGTAGACCAGGTAGGGCAGGCCCGCGGCCTTGTGGGCGGCCACGGCCTGGGAGATGCGGACCATCTGCACGAAGGCCGGCGTGCCCTCCTGCATGCGGGTGCCGCCGCTCACCGGGGCGGCGACCAGCGGCAGGCCGGCCTCGGTGGCCCGCTCGACGGCGGCGACGATCCGGTCGGCGCTGGCCCGGCCGATCGACCCGGCCAGGAACCCGAACTCGCCCACGATCGCGGCCACCCGCCGGCCCCGCAGCCGGCCCTCGCCGGTCACGACCGACTCGTCGACGCCCGAGCGCTCCTCGGCGGCCACCAGCTCGGCGGCGTACTCCTGGGAGACGCGGCGGCGCACCGGGCGCTCGTCCCACGTGGTCCAGGACCCCTCGTCGAGCACGAGGTGGATGAGGTCGCGGGCGGAGGGGCGCGGCATGGCCGCGAAGATAGTGGCGCGGGAGGCGCTCAGCCGGCGCGGTCCAGCGGCGAGCTCAGGCGCGGCACGCCGCCCAGGCGCTTGCGGAAGCGCACGTGGGAGGCGTGCTCGCCGAGCTTGTCCCACAGGGCGGCGTGCGCGGCCCAGGGCAGGGGCTCCGCGCCGGTGGTCCAGCTGTCGCCGAAGGAGATCCAGACCGGCGTCCACTCCGCGGCCAGGTCCCACGCGCCGCGGCGGGCCTCGACGAGCCGGCGCCTGACCTGGAACGCCTGGCGAGGGCCGTCGGCACAGATCGGCGCCGTGGCCACGGGCCAGACCCAGAGGTCGAGCGGCATCAGGTCGAGCTCGAGCTCGCGCAGCATCGTCGGGTCGACCAGCACGGTCGCGACGTTCTGGTGCGGGGCTCGCTGCACGCCACGCACGCTAGCCCGCGCCACCGACAGGCGGAACCCTCCGGTGTGTTGCCTTGTATGTCTACTGTGATGGTTGCCTATCAGCCCGACCCAGGAGGACCCGTGACCACGACCCCGAAGCAGACCGTCCCGTTCGCCGTGACCGCCAGCGGCACCGGCGTCGCCCAGTCGGTGGAGGCGGGTGGCCACCGGTTCGAGACCGACGCGCTGCCCGCCTTCGGCGGCCAGGACGCCGCGCCCAGCCCGCTGTACTACGCGCTCGCCGCGCTCACCTCCTGCCACCAGGTCACCGGGTCGCTGGTGGCCAAGGACCTCGGCATCACCCTCGGCGCGTGGAGCATCGACGCCGTCGGCGACCTCGACCCGTCGGTGATCGCCGGCGGCGCCGAGGGCAACGCCAACTTCGACCGCGTCACCGTGCGGGTGCGGGTCGAGACCGACGCCGACGAGGAGACGTTCGCGCGGTTCGCCGACGAGACCGCCCGCCGCTGCCCGGTGACCCAGCTCTTCACGCGGAGCGGGCTGGGCTTCGACAGCGACTGGACGCGATCCTCGCTGCCCGCCGCCGTCTGAGCTCAGCCGCGCCCCGCGGCCGCCAGCACCCGGGCCTCGTGCTCGCGCGACAGCCCGGTGCGGGTGGCGTCGGGGTGCGCGCGCAGCCAGGCCAGGGTGTCGCGGGCCGTCTCGGCGACCGGGCGGGTCACCAGCCCCGCGGCGTACGACGCCTCGACGTCGCGCCCCATCATGCCGTCGTACGTCGGGCGGGGGAGCCACAGCGGCAGGCCCGACGGCCCGACCCACGGCTCGACGCCGTGCCGCTCGAGCTCCTCGCTCGGCACCCACGTTAGCCGGGCGCGCGAGCCGACGCCGGCGGCGACCTCGGCCAGCAGGTCGCCGAGGGGGACGGTGCGGCCGGTGCCGTCGTAGGAGCCGGTGGTGCGGCGCTCGGCCAGGGAGACCAGCCAGGCGGCGAGGTCGCGCACGTCGACCACCTGCACCCGGTCGTCGGGGGACCCGCCGGCCAGGACCTCCGCGCCGTCGGCGGCGTCGGCCAGGCGCTCGGGCCAGTAGGCGAACCGGCCCGACGGGTCGCCGGGCCCGACGATCAGCCCGGGCCGCACGAGCACCGACGACGTGGCGCCGGCCGTGACCGCCTGCTCGCAGGCGACCTTCATCGGGCCGTAGGAGTCGGGCGAGACGGCGAGGTCGACGTCGGCGGGCTCGGCGTCCACGAGCCCGTCGGAGGCGACCGCGTCGTCGGCGTACACGTTGATGGTGGAGACGAAGACCCAGTGCGCGTCCGGCCACGCGGCCACCGCGCCGCGCACCCACGACGGCGTGCGGGCCACGTCGACCACGGCGTCGACCGGGCCGACCGCCTCGACCGGGGGCGGCTGCCCGGCCCGGTCCCACGCCACGTGGCGGGCGCCGTCGGGCACCGACCCCGACGCACCTCGGCACGCGCAGACCACCTCGTGGCCGCGGGCCAGCGCGTCGGCCGTCACCGCCGCGGACAGGAACACCGTGCCGCCCAGCACCAGGAGTCGCATGGCCCCACGGTGCGGGAGCGGTGGGGCCGGGGCAAGCGGTTCCGCTGTGGGCAGCAGGCCTGTGGAGGAGCGGGTGCGTCGTCGGGCGGGGTCGGGCAGGGTCCGCGGGATGTCGGTGGTGCAGCGGGTCGTCGAGGCCGGTGGGTTCGTGACGCGGGCCCGGCTCCTCGCCGCCTGCCCGCGGGCGGAGGTCGACGCCGCGCTCGCCCGGGGCGACGTGGTCGTGGCGGGTCGCGGTCGCTACGCCCTGCCGGTGGTCGGCGACGCCGTGCGGCGCGCCCACGGACTGCACGGCGTGCTCGCGCTCCGCAGCGCGGCGCTGCACCACGGGTGGGAGGTCCTGGTCCCGCCGGAGGTGCCCGAGGTCGCGGTGCCCCGCGGCCGCAAGGTGGGTCCGGACCGACGCGCCGGGGTCCGGCTCCTGCACACCCCGCTCGAGCCGCTCGACGTCGTCGACGACATCGTCACCGGGGTCGAGGCCACGCTGCGGATGTGCCTGGCCCGCCTGCCCCGCCGGGAGGCCCTGGCCGTCGCCGACTCGGCGCTGCGTCGCGGCGTCCCTCCGTCCACCCTGCGACGCGCCGCTCTCACGGTGAGCGGCCCCGGCGCTCCGCAGGCCCGCTGGGTCTCCGCCCACGCCGACGACCGGTCGGCGGGGCCGTTCGAGTCGGCCCTGCGCGAGATCTGCCTCGACGTGCCCGGGTTGTCGGTGGTGCCGCAGGTCGTGCTGCGATCGGCACGCCAGACCGTCCGACCCGACCTGGTCGACCGCGAGCTCGACCTGGTCTGCGAGGCCGACTCCTTCGCCTGGCACGGTGACCGGACGGCGCTGGCCCGCGACGCCCGGCGCTACGACCTGCTGGTCGCCGACGGGTGGGTGGTGCTGCGGTTCGCCTACGAGGACGTGCTCGGCGATCCCGCCTGGTGCGTGGGCGTCCTCTCCGCGGTCGTACAGCGACGTACAGGTCGGCAGCCCTGCGGCTGCCCCACCGCGTAGGGGCGCGGCAGTCGCGGCGGTGTCCGCCGAACCTGTACGTCCGTGTACGACGCGGACGGCCGAGCCCGGTGTGCCAGGGTGGTCGGGAGGCACACGAGGGGGAATGATGTCGGGTCAGCCGCTGGCAGGGTGCCGCGTCGGGGTGACGGCCGGGCGCAAGGTCGAGGAGCAGGTCGTCCTGCTCGAGCGGCGCGGCGCCGAGGCCGTGCACGCGCCCGCGCTCTCGGAGCGTGGGTCCTCGGTCGACCCGGCCGAGCTGCGGGCGGCGACCGCCGAGGCGCTGGCCGCGCCCGTCGACGTGTTCGTGGCGACCACCGGGGTCGGGATGCGCACCTGGTTCGCGGCCTGCGAGGACGACGGCACCCTCGACGCCCTGCTCGCGCGCCTCGGTGCGGCGGAGGTGCTCGCGCGCGGCCCCAAGAGCGTGGGCGCGCTGCGCCAGCGGGGCCTCCGCGAGGCGTGGTCGCCGGAGTCGGAGGCCCTCGACGACGTGCTGGCCCACCTGCACGGTCGCGACCTCACCGGCGTGCGGGTCGTCCTCCAGGAGCACGGGCTGTCGCTGTCCTCGGCGGCGCAGGTGCTGCGCGAACGCGGGGCCGAGGTGGTGACGGTGCCGATCTACCGCACCGAGCCCGCCGCCGACCTCGCCCCGCTGCGGGCCCTGGCCGCTGCGGTCGCCGACCGCACCGTCGACGCGGTGACCTTCACCAGCGCGCCCGCGGTCGCGGTCCTGATGGCCACCGCGGACGAGGACGGACGGGGCGAGGAGGTCGCGGCGGCCTTCCGCGACCCCCGCCACGGCGTCGTCGCCTGCTGCGTCGGGCCGGTGTGCGGGGCGGCGTTCGCCCCCTGGGGCGTGCCCTGGATCGCCCCCGACCGCTCCCGCCTGGTCGCCATGGTCCGGGCGCTGGAGACCGAGCTGCTCCGGCGGCGCACGGTGCGGTCGGGCGGTGCGGCGTGAGCGCCCCCGACCGCCCCGTCGGCGACTGGCAGGTCGTGCTCGTCGCCCACGGCACCCGCACCGCCGCCGGCAACGAGGTCACCCGCCACCTGGCCGAGGCCGTCGAGGCCCGGCTCGGGGTGCCCACCGTGGCGTCGTACGTCGAGCTGTCGGAGCCCCTCTTCGCCGACGTCGCGGCCGCGGCGACCCTGCGCACGGTGGTCGTGCCGCTGCTGCTCTCGACCGGGTTCCACGTGCGCACCGACCTGCCCGAGGCGGCCGCGGGCGCCTCGGTCGAGGTCGTCCTCGGCCCGCAGCTCGGGCCCGACGAGGCGCTGGCCCAGGCCCAGGTCGTCCGGCTCCGCGAGGCCGGCGCGCAGCCGGGCCAGCGGGTGGTGCTGGTGGCCGCCGGGTCGAGCGACGAGCAGGCCACCGCCGACCAGGTCGGCGCCGTCGGGCTGCTGGCCCGCGCCTGGGACGGGCCCGTCGAGCTCGCCACCCTGTCGGGGCTCGGCACCCGGCCGGCCGAGGTCGTGCGGCCGGGTGACGCGGTGTCGCCGTACCTGCTCTCGCCGGGGTTCTTCCACGACCGCATCGCCCGGGAGGTGCCCGACGGCGTCCTCGTGGCCGACGTGATCGGCCCGCAGGAGCTGGTCGTCGACCTCGTCTGCCGGCGGGCCCTGGAGCTGGCCGGGCGCGAGGACGCCTAGGACCGGTCGAGCTCGACCTGCTCCGGGGTGTGCAGCCGCACCATGAAACGGCGCGCGTGCGCCGGGGGCGTGGTGCGGCGCGAGACCAGCACCATCGTGGCGAAGGCCAGCGGCACCGACCACGCCGCGGGCTGCCCGGCCAGGGTGTCGAACCAGCCCGACCCGCGGTCGTCGGCCAGCGTGTAGGCGACGGCCAGCACCGACCCGGCGCCGCCCACGAGCAGCCCGGAGACGGCTCCCGCCGGTGTCAGGCCCCGCCACCAGATGCCGAGCACCAGCAGCGGGCAGAACGTCGACGCCGCCACGGCGAAGGCCAGCCCGACCGCCTGCGCGACCCCGAAGTCGGGCAGCACGAGCGCGGCCGTCATCGGCACCGCGACCGCGGCCAGCGTCGCCACCCGGAAGGCCGCCAGGTCGCCGAGCCGTGGCAGCCGCCGCGAGGTGACGTCCTGGGTCAGCACGCCCGAGACGGCCACCGCCAGGCCCGACGACGTCGAGAGGAACGCTGCGAACGCGCCCGCCGTCACCATGCCCGTCAGCACGTCGCCGAGCGGGCCGGGCACCACCAGCCGCGGCAGCTCGAGGACCAGGCTGTCGGAGGCGGCCGGGTCGGCGCCGTACGCGCGGCCGAGGGCGGCGTACAGCGGTGGCAGGACGTAGAAGACGCCGAGCAGCGCCAGCACCACCAGCGTCGTGCGCCGGGCCGCGCGACCGTCGGGGTTGGTGTAGAAGCGCACGACGACGTGGGGCAGGCCCATGGTGCCGAGGAACGTCGCCAGCACCAGCGAGTACGTCGTGTAGAGGCCCTGCGCGCCGCCGGCGGCGAGCGGCACCGACCAGCCGTCGGCGGTCGCGCGGGCGGGCCCGGCCGCGTCGTCGCCGGCCCACACCACGAGCAGGACGGCGGCGGGGACGAGGAGGGCGGAGAGCTTGAGCCAGTACTGGAAGGCCTGCACGAAGGTGATGCTCCGCATGCCGCCGGAGCCGACGCTGACGAGCACCACGAGGCCGACGACGACCGGACCGACCCAGCGCGGCGCGTCGATGGCGGCGGCCAGGGTCAGGCCGGCGCCCTCGAACTGCGGCAGCAGGTAGAGCCAGCCGACGGCGACGACGAGCAGGCTGCAGACGTTGCGGACGCGGCGGGAGTCGAGGCGGGCCTCGGCGAAGTCGGGCAGCGTGTAGGCGCCGCTGCGGCGCAGCGGCGCGGCGACGAGCACGAGCAGGACGAGGTAGCCGGCCGTCCAGCCGACGGGGTACCAGAGCATCTCGGCGCCGAAGGTCAGCAGCAGGCCGGCGACGCCGAGGAAGGAGGCGGCGGAGAGGTACTCCCCGCCGATCGCGCTCGCGTTGAGACCCGGCCGGACCGTGCGGCTGGCCACGAAGAAGTCGCTCGTCGTGCGCGAGAGGCGCAGGCCGTAGGTGCCGATCGCCAGCGTGGCCAGGGTGACCAGGACGACGGCGACGAAGCCGGGCAGGGTGCTCACGGGCTCACCGGTCGAGCTCGCCCACGAGCTCGGCGAAGTCGTGCTCGTGCCGCTCGGCCTGCCGCACGTAGCGCCACCCGAGCAGCACCAGCCACGGGTAGACCAGCACCCCGAGCACCAGCCACACCAGCGGCAGCCCGGCCACGCGGACGTCGTCGAGCCCGGGCGCGAGGTGGAAGACCAGCGGCAGGCTGCCGACGGTCAGGGCCAGCAGGCCCAGGATGCGGGCCGCCAGGGCGAGCTGGGCGCGGAGCAGGCTGCCGAGGTAGACCCGGCCCAGCGGTGTCTCCTCGTCGATGTCGCCCGTGCGCGGCCGCGGCCGCGGCTGGGCCCGCCGGTCGGGCCCGGTCACCCGCACCCGACGCTGCGGCCCCTCGGGCGTCGTGCTCATGCCGGTCATCCGACCACACCCGGTGCGGTCAGAGAGCGCGTACGGCGGCCGCGACGGCGTCGAACCGTGCGCGGTCGAGCGCCGCTCCCTCCCGTCGTACGGCGGCGGGGTCGACGCGCACGACCCGGTCCAGGCGCACCTCGCTCGGCCGGCCGGTCCGGTCCCACGCCCCGGCGCCGATGTCGAACCAGTGGCGTCCGGCGCGGGCCTCCTGCGCCTGGTCGCGGTCGTGGTCCTGGCTGGTCAGCCCCAGGGCCAGCAGCCACGGACCGTCGCGGCCCACGAGGAGCACGGGCCGGTCCTTGCCCTGGCGGTGGTCCTCCTCGTAGGGCACCCAGGTCCACACGACCTCCCCCGGGTCGGGCCGGCCGTCGGGGTCGGCGGCGTAGACCAGGTCGGGCACGCCGTCGAAGTCGCCCGGGTAGTCGCCGCCGGGGGCGGGTGCCGCCGGGCGCGCCTGCCCGCGCGCCGAGGGTGGGACCGGCCTGGGGCGCCGACGGGGCGGCGTACCGGGGGCGCGGTCGGACTCGCGCAGCGCGCGGGCGGCGAGGCCCACGACGCGGGCGAGCCGCTGGACGGTGCGGGAGCGGGCCACCGGCCCAACCTAGGTCACGGCCGCGGTCGGCTCAGCGCGCCAGGCGCTCGCGCAGGTCGCGGGTGCTGCGGCGGCTCACGGGCAGGTCGACGGCGGCGGGGCCGGTGCCGACGACGACCGAGGTGCGGCCGGCGGCGGTGCGGACCTCGCTGACGTGGGCCAGCGCGACCAGCACCGAGCGGTGGATGCGCACGAAACCGGCCGCGGCCCACTCCTCCTCCAGCGTCGACAGCGGCACCCGCACCAGGTGGCTGCCGGCCGAGGTGTGCAGCCGGGCGTAGTCGCCCTGCGCCTCGACGTGGGTGACCGCCGAGCGCGGCACGAAGCGGGTGACGCCGCCCCGCTCGACCGGGATCTGCAGGTCGGCCGGTGCGGTCGGCGTCCGGTCGCCGCCCTCGACGACCCTCCGCACGGCCTCGGCCAGCCGCTCGGCCCGCACCGGCTTGAGCACGTAGTCGACGGCGCGCAGGTCGAAGGCCTCGACCGCGTGCGCCTCGTGGGCGGTGACGAAGACGATCGGCGGCGGCTCGCGGAAGCGCCCCAGCACCTCGGCCAGCTCGAGCCCGGTCAGCCCCGGCATCTGGATGTCGAGGAACACGCAGTCGACGGCGTCCTCGCGCAGCACCCGCAGTCCCTCGGTTGCGGAGTCGCAGGTGCGCACCGTGGCCACCCGCTCGTCGTGGGAGAGCAGCCACTCCAGCTCGTCGAGGGCCGGTCGCTCGTCGTCGACGACGAGCACCCGCAGCCCACTGGTCAGGCCGGTCGGGCCGGTCACGCCGACACCCCGGCGGCGAACTTCGGCACGCGCACCACCACCTTCGTCCCGGCCCCGGGGGCGGTCTCGACGACGAGACCGTACTCGTCGCCGTACGTCGCCCGCAGCCGCGCGTCGACGTTGCCCAGGCCCACCGAGTCGAGGGCCGCGTCGCCGGCCAGGGCCCGGCGGACGACCTCGGGGTCCTCGCCGGCGCCGTCGTCCTCGACCTCGATGACGCAGTCCTGGCCGCGGTCGCGGGCGGTGATGGTCACGTGGCCGACGCCGGAGGCGCCGGCGACGCCCTCGAGGCCGTGCCGCACGGCGTTCTCGACGAGCGGCTGGACGCACAGGAACGGCACCGCCACGGGCAGCACCTCCGGCGCCACGCTCAGCGTCACCTGCAGGCGGTCGCCGAAGCGGGCCTGCTCGAGCAGCAGGTAGCGCTCGATCGAGCGCAGCTCCTCGGCCAGGGTCGTGTAGTCGCCGTGGCGGCGGAAGGAGTAGCGGGTGAAGTCGGCGAACTCCAGCAGCAGCTCGCGGGCGCGGTCGGGGTCGGTGCGCACGAAGCTGGCGATCGCGCCGAGGGAGTTGTAGATGAAGTGCGGGCTGATCTGGGCCCGCAGCGCGCGCACCTCGGCCTCGGCCAGCCGGGTGCGCGAGAGCTCGAGCTCGGCCAGCGCGAGCTGCCCGGAGACCCAGGTGGCCACCTCCTCGGCGGCCCGGGCCAGGCCGGCGGTCTGGTACGGCGCGCAGGCGACCAGGGTGCCCACGATGCGGTCCTCGACCACGAGGGGGCTGACCACGGCGGTGCGCACCTCGCAGCCGCCGGTGTCGCAGGGCAGGTCGCCGCGGTCGAAGCTGCGGGTGCGGCCACGCTCGAGGGTCGCCCGCACCAGCAGCGGCAACCGGGGGGCGTGGTGGCTGCCCGCGCCGTCCCAGGCCAGGCAGCCGGCGGTGTCGGTGACGGCCAGGGCCGGCACGCCCAGGAGCGCCCGCAGGTGCCGCGACGCGCGCTCGGCGCTGTCGGCGGTCAGGCCCTCGCGCAGCGCGGGCGAGGCCAGGGACGCGCGGTGCAGGGTGCGGAACGTCGCCCGGTCGGCCTCCGAGCCGAGGTGGGGGCGGCGCCAGCGCCAGCGGGCCACGGACCGGCGCTCAGCGGAAGTCGATGAGCAGGGTGCCGGTGTCGTCGAGCCCGGCCGCGACCCGCGGGATGGTGTCGGCGGAGTCGTGCATCGGGTCGCGCCGGTCGTCGCTGCTGACGAGCGAGATCGGGACCGTCGGCTCGAAGGTCGGCGGACCCTCGGCGGCGGCCTCGGGCTCGGGCTCGACCACGGCCGGCGCCGGGCGGTCGACGACCCGGGCCCGCAGGCAGCGGGCGTGGTAGGGCAGCTGCATGCCGTCCATGCCGCGGCCGTAGTCGTCGTAGAGGGCGAGGAGGTCGTCGACGACCCGCTCCCGCGCGGCCTCGTCGAGCACGGCGAGGTTGCTGCGCGAGCGGGCGAGGTCCTGGATGGAGCGACGGTCGACGACCTGCCAGTGCTTGTACGACGCGTGCTCGGCGGCGTGGAACTCGCCCGACCCGGCCACGGTCGAGGCCGCCGGGTCGACGTTGTCCTGGGTGCCGATGATGCGGCCGAGCTTGCGGACCCACGGGATGCGTTCGTCGCGGACGTTCCACACCGCGGCCAGGTGGCCGCCGGGGCGCAGCACCCGCGCGATCTCGGCGTACGCGCGCTCGGGGTCGAACCAGTGCAGGCACTGCGCGGCCACGACGACGTCGACCGAGGCGTCGGGCAGCGGGATCTCCTCCGCGCCGGTCAGCGACGTCGCGACGTCGGGGAGCCGGCGGCGGAGCACGGCCAGCATCGCCTCGTCGGGCTCGCTGGCGTGCACGTCGTGGCCGAGGGCGACGAGGCGCTCGGTGAGCTTGCCCGTGCCGGCGCCGAGCTCGAGGACCTGCGCGCCCGCCGGGAGGTCGCCCACCAGCCAGGCCACGGCGTCGTCGGGGTAGGACGGCCGGCCGCGGTCGTAGGCGTCGGCCACGCCGCCGAACGAGCGGGCGTGGCGCTGCAGGTCCTCGCTCATCGGCCCCGATCGTACGGCGCCGGGCCGTGTCGCCGTGGCCGACGCGCGGCTCGGTAGCCTCGCCCGGTGAGCGCCACCCCGCCCGACCGGCCGTCCGACCGGCCGTCCGACCCGCTGGCCTGGTTGGTGACGCTGGAGGGCGTGCCGTCGGCGTACGCCGCCGCGCGCGACGGCATCGACGTCGTGCTGCGCGACCGGGGCCTGCGCCGCACCTCGCCCGAGACCACCGCCGAGTCGCTGCTGCGCGGCGCGCACGCCAGCGCGGTGCTCGAGGGGTCGACGTCGTCGCTGGCCCAGGTGCGCGCGGGCGATGCCGACGAGGTCGCCGTCGCCAGCGTCCGGGTCTCCACCGAGCTGCTCTCGCTCGCGCCCACGCTCGGCCGGTCCCCGCTGCAGGCCCTGGCCCGCATCCACGCCCTCGCCGGCGCCGGCTCGGTCGAGGCCGAGCGGCTGGGCCGCCCGCGCGACGCCGAGTCGGCCGCCCGGCTGCGCGACATCGCCTCCGTGCTCACCTCGCGCACCGAGGCCCCGGCGCTGCTCGTGGCCGCCCTGGTGCACGCCGAGCTGGTCACCGCGGCGCCGTTCCCCTCCCACAACGGGCTCGTGGCGCGCGCCGTCGAGCGGCTCGTCGTCGTCGCCCGCGGCGTCGACGCCAAGTCGCTCGTCGTCCCCGAGGCCGGGCACCTGGCCCTGCGGCCGGCGTACGAGTCCAACCTGCGGGGGTACGCCGAGGGCGGTGCCGCCGGCGTGCACGCCTGGACGCTCTATGCCGCGGAGGCCTACGCCGCGGCCGCGGAGGCGAGCCCGCTGCGGCGGTCGGCCGAGTAGCCGGTCGACGGGGGCCGGACATGCAGGTGGCGCCCGGGTCACGAGGACCCGAGCGCCACCGCTGACACGTGAGACCTGGGCTACCAAGCGTGCACTCTCTGCTTGCTGACCCGGGAGTGTCCCGGAGACAGGCGCCCTGTCGGAAGGGTGGATCGCCGCGTGGGTACCCGGCTCACGTGCTGCTCTTGAGTTGTCCCGCTGCGTCCATGTGTACGCCGGTGTGACCGGCGACACAAGACTTGACTTCGGGCCTGTGGAGGGGGACGCCGTCAGGGCCGGCGCGAGACCGGCACGTCGACGCCAGACACCGAGCCGGTGGGCGTGACGATGAACGCGCCGAGCCGCGACTGGTAGTCGCGCAGCGTGCGGCCGGCCTCGGAGTCGCCGCCCATGGCGGTGGCGACGGATCCGCTGTAGAGCGTGTGGTCGTGGTTGCGCACCGGGCCGAGCACCCCGCCGGGGCTGTCGAGGGTGACGGTCGGGACGGGGGTGTTGGGGTTGGTGCCCGACCCGTCGACGCCCCCGAGGTCGAGGCGCGGGACGACGTCGAAGCGGTGCTGGACGGCGAGCGCGTCGACCCCGGGTGCGAGCTGCAGGTGGTCGACGGGACTGCCGTAGGTGAGCACGTGCGTGACGCCGTACCGCTCGACGAAGGCGGGGTCGGAGGCCAGCGTGGCGGCGATGATGCCGCCCTGGCTGTGGCCGACGAGCATGACCGGTGACCCGGGCGGGATGCCGGCGGCATCGAGGGCGCGGCGCACGGTCTCGGCCGCCGCGGTCGGCTGGCCGGCGACGAGCGCGACGTTGGCCGACAGGTCGCGCGGCTCGGTGCCGGCGCCGGGTCCCCACGACTCGGTGCCGGGGATCTGGACGACGTACCCGGGCGTCGAGCCGCCGCCGTTGTCGACGCGGGTGATGCGGATGTCGCCGCCCTCGACGGAGGGGTCCTTGCCGACCGCGTAGGCGTCGGTGACCCCGTGCATCAGCGCCGAGAGGCTGTCGGGCCGGGTCAGCGGCGGGGTCGCCGACCCCGGCTCGCGGGTCAGCGGCACCGGGGTCGGTGCGCCGACCGCGCCCGCCCCCTCGGCGAACCACCGCCGGTCGACGGCGTCGTCGTCGAACGCGTCGAGCACGGTGCCCACGCCCGAGCCGACCGTGCCGATGGCGGCGCCCGCGATCTCGGCGATCGAGTGGGGCTCGCGACCGGTGAGGACGTCGCCGATCTTGCCCAGCAGGTCGCCCGCGTGGCCGGCGGTGCGGGCCGCCCCGGCGAAGGCGTCGGCGAGCCGGCCGTCGAGGAGTCCGCGGGTGCCGGTGGGGGTGGGGGTGCCGGGAGCGGGACCGCCGGGCGCCACGGCCGGGGTCGCCGCCGCGGTGCTCGCCGCGGTGCCTGCCGTGGTGCCCGCGGTCGTGCCCGACGCGGTGTCCTGGGCCTGCGCCTCCTGCCGGATCAGCAGGGCGATCGCGCCCAGCTGGTCGACGGTGCGGTCGAGCGAGGGCCGGCCGCTGGCCTGCCAGGTCTCGAGGGTGCGCTCGGCGTCGGTGCCGGTCCACTCGAACGACCGCAGCGCCCCGTCGATGAGGGTGGCGAGCTCGGCGATGCGCTGCGAGCCCTCGTCGAGCGAGCCGCTGGCCGCGAGCCCCGCGGCGGTGTCCATCCCGAGCGTGGTCACGACGCGCTCCGGTCGGCGAGCACGAGCGCCTCGAGGGCGGCGGTGACGTCCCAGACGAGCAGGTCGGCCAGGGCCCCCGCGGGCGCCTCGGTCGTGCGCGTCGTCCCGTCGGGTCGCGGCTCCACCGACCACAGCTCGTCGTCGGTGGCCAGCCAGGTGCGGACCGTGACCTCGTCGCCGGCGACCGTGGCCACCGCGACCAGGGCCCGGCAGTCGTCGACGAACCCCGGCCCGGGTGTGCGCTCCTCGTCGGGCGGCGCCGGCCGCGTGCGGGGGTCGGCCCGCAGCTGCGCCAGCGGCGGCAGGAGGTCGCGCAGCACCGGCCACAGCCGCTCGGTCGGGAACGTCGTGGCCTCGCCGTCGACCGCCACCACCGACTCCCGGCCCCGCAGCCCGACGTCGACGTGACGGGTGCGGTCGGCGTACGTCGTGGCGAGGCGGAGGGCGACGAGCGGCTCCTCGGCCGTGGTGGACGGTGCCGGGGGTGAGGTGCGTTTGTGCGCGCTGTAGCCGAGGTCGTCGGGGCCCATGGGCGCACGCTAGGTACGTCGTGGGGCCGAGCGTCAGTGGAAGGTTCCGGGCTTGGGCGGGCCTAGGGTCTCTGCGTGCGCCCCGCCCGCCTGCCCCTGCTCCTGCCCGCCGCTGCGCTCGTCCTGGCCGGCTGCTCGGCGGCGACGGCCGACGCCGAGGACCTCCGCGCGACCATCGCCGAGGCCGACGAGGAGGCCGAGGACTGCCCCGTCGACCTCGACCCGGGCGACGCGCTCGACGAGGTGGGGCGGTCCTCGGAGGTCACCGCGGTCGCGGCCAGTCGGGAGGTCTCGCAGACCGACGAGCCCGCCGGGGACCCGCTGACCGCCCAGCAGGACGGCGCCACGGTCCTCGACGTGACGGCCGGCGCCTACCTGCAGTGCACGTTCGAGGTGGGCGGCGACGGCGAGCTCGAGGTGGACGTCTTCGTCTCGCGCGGTCCGGAGGCCTCGGCCGCGCTCGCGATGCTGCCGCAGACGATCAAGGAGAGCGGCGGCGACACCGAGGGCGCCCAGCGCACCGCCGACGACGTCGACGAGGAGGGGGCGGTGGTCGTGCTCCCCGACGGCGTCGTGCTGGCCGACGTGCCGACCGACGACGGTGACGGTGACGCGGCCCTGCTGGTCTTCGGGGACGCCGTCGACGGCCTCGACGACGGCGACCTCGAGGAGGTCGCGCAGGAGCTCGTCGGCGACCTCACCTCCTGACCACCGCTGGGCGGTGGCTCAGGCGTCGCGCTTCCTCCGGGCGCCGGCCCACAGCACGCCACCCACGGCCACGACGCCGCCGACGGCGAGCGCGGCCAGCGTCGGCCCGGCCGGGGGGAGCGGCACGCGGGTGCGCAGCGCGACCGGCTTGGTGAAGACCAGCACGGGCCAGCCGCGCGAGGCGGCCTCCTTGCGCAGGTCGCGGTCGGGGTTGACCGCGTGCGGGAACCCGACCGCCGCGAGCATCGGCACGTCGGTCACCGAGTCGCTGTAGGCGTAGCACCGGGCGAGGTCGTAGCCCCGCTCGGCGGCCAGCCGCTCGATCGCGCGGGCCTTCTCCTTGCCGTAGGCGTAGTAGTCGATCTCGCCGGTGTACTTGCCGTCGACCACCTCGAGCCGGGAGGCCACCACGTGGTCGGCGCCCAGCAGGTCGCCGATCGGCTCGACGACCTCGGTGCCGGAGGCCGAGACGATCACGACGTCGCGGCCCGCCAGGCTGTGCTCGGCGATCAGGCCGACGGCCTCGTCGTACACGATCGGGTCGACGACCTCACGCAGGGTCTCGGCCACGATCTCGCGCACGGTGGCGACGTCCCAGCCGCCGACCAGCGACGACATGAACTGGCGCAGCTTCTCCATCTGGTCGTGGTCGGCGCCACCCACGAGGTAGACGAACTGGGCGTACGCCGAGCGCAGCACGGCGCGCCGCGAGATCAGGCCGCCGGCCTGGAACGGCTTCGAGAAGGCCAGGGTGCTCGACTTGGCGATGATCGTCTTGTCGAGGTCGAAGAAGGCCGCGGCGCGCGCCATGCCGGTCATCGTAGGTCGCGGTGGGGCGGTGGGGGTGCCCCGAGGGGTGGGGCGTGCAGCGGGGCGTGGGGAGGAGCGGTCCCGAGACGTCCAGAAGTCGTCCAGGAGTCGTCCACAGGCCACCCCGCCGACGCGGTCGTCCACAGGCCGCCGGGGAGCGGGGGTGGTCGTCCGTAGCGTCCGGGCAGCCGGTTGCCCATGACCCTCGACAGGACCCCGACCCGTGCCCACCCCACCGACCGCCGCGCCCCGCGGCCCCCGCTCCTCGTCACCGCCGACCCGGCGCTGCGCGAGGAGCTGCAGCGCCTGGCGGCCGCCGCCGGCGTCACGCCCCAGGTCGCCGCCGACCCGCTGACCGCCCTGCGCTCCTGGACCCGCGCCGCCCTCGTGCTGGTCGGCGGCGACCTCGCCGCCCCGCTGGCCGACCTCGCCCCCGAGCGGCGCGACGGTGTCCACGTGCTGGCGTGGGGCACGGCCGACCACGAGCTGTTCCGCGCCGCCGTCGCGCTCGGCGCCGAGGACGTCTCCGAGCTGCCCCGCTCGGAGGGCTGGGTCGTGGAGGCCCTCACCGACATCGGCGAGGCCGGCCGGCCGCGCGGCCTGGTCGTCGGCGTCGTGGGCGGCTCCGGTGGCGCGGGCGCCACCACGCTGGCCTGTGCGCTCGGCCAGGTGGCCGGTCGCACGGGCGACGCCGTGGTCGTCGACTGCGACCCGCTCGGCCCCGGGGTCGACCGGGTGCTCGGGCTCGACCGCACGGCGGGCTTCCGCTGGGACGCGTTGTGCCAGACGACCGGCCGGCTGAGCGCCCGGGCGCTGCGCGAGGCCCTGCCGCGCCGTCGGGGCGTCGGCGTGCTCAGCTGGTACGCCGGCACCCCGGCCTCGCTGCAGCCCTTCGCGGTCCGCGAGGCGCTCTCGGCCTGCCGGCGCGGCCACGACACCGTCCTCGTCGACCTGCCCCGCACCGACGACCCGGTGGTCGCCGAGGTGGTCGCGCGCTGCGACGTCGTGCTGGTCGTGGCCGTGCCCACGGTGGCGGGGGTCGCCGCGGCGGCGCGGGTCTGCGCCCGCCACCGCGGCCGGGCGCCGGTCACCCTCGTCCTGCACGGCCGCGCGGTCGACCCCCGCGAGGTGGCGGCCTCGGCCGGGGCGCCCGTGCTGGCCGTGGTGCCCCACCAGCGGGGGTTGGGCGAGGCCGTCGACCTCGGGCTCGGTCCGGTGCGCTCGCCGCGCAGCCCGCTGTCGCGGTGGTGCGCCGAGCTGCTCGAGCGGCTGCGCGACCCGGCGGTCGTGCCGGCCCTCCCGGTCAGCCAGCCTGCCGGCGACCCGGGCCGGGCGGCGTGAGCGCCGACCTGCCGCTCGGTCTCGTCGAGCAGGTGCGCGAGCACCTCGCCCGCGAGCCCGGCGACCTCACCCCGCACCGGGTGGCGCGGGCGCTGCGCGACACGGGCCGGCCGGTCGGCGACGCCACGGTGCTCGCCGTGCACGAGGTCCTGCGGCGCGACGTGGTCGGCGCAGGCCCGCTCGAGCCGTTGCTCGCGCTGCCGGGCGTCACCGACGTCGTCGTCAACGGTCCCGACCAGGTCCACCTCGACCGCGGTCGCGGCCTGGAGCGCAGCGACGTCCGGTTCGCCGACGACGCCGCCGTACGCCGCCTGGCGCAGCGGCTGGCCTCCCTCGGCGGCCGACGGCTCGACGACGCCTCGCCCTACGTCGACCTCCGGCTCTCCGACGGCACCCGGTTCCACGCCGTGCTCGCCCCGCTGGCCCGGCCCGGCACGGCGATCTCGCTGCGGGTGCCGCGGCGCGGCGGGTTCGACCTCGACGCGCTCGTGGCCGCCGGGGCCCTCGACCCCGCCGTGGCGCAGCTGCTCGACCGGGTCCTCGCCGCCCGCCTGGCGTTCCTGGTCAGCGGCGGCACGGGCACCGGCAAGACGACGCTCCTGGCCGCCCTCCTCGCGCGCCTGCCCACCGACCAGCGGCTCGTGGTGGTCGAGGACGCCTCCGAGCTGCGCCCCGACCACCCCCACGTCGTCGGGCTGGAGGCCCGCCCGGCCAACGCCGAGGGGGCCGGAGCCGTCGACCTGCGCACGCTCGTGCGGCAGGCCCTGCGCATGCGGCCCGACCGGCTGGTGGTGGGGGAGGTCCGCGGCGCCGAGGTCGTCGACCTGCTCGCCGCGCTCAACACCGGGCACGAGGGCGGCTGCGGCACCCTGCACGCCAACTCTGCCCGCGACGTCCCCGCCCGGGTCGAGGCCCTCGCCCTGGCGGCCGGCCTGGGCCGCGAGGCCGCGCACAGCCAGCTCGCCTCGGCCGTCGACGCGGTCGTCCACCTCGCCCGCGACCGTTCCGGGCGGCGCCACGTGGCGCAGGTCGCCGTCCCGGTGCAGCGCCCCGACGGACTGGTGTCGATGGAGGTGGCCGTCGCGTCGACACCCGCCACCGGGCTGCGCGAGGGCCCGGGCCTCGACCGGCTCCTCGACCGGCTCGACCTCGCCGGGACGGACGAGTGACGACCGCCGTGGGCGTGGCAGTCGCCGTGCTCGCCGCGGCCGGCTGCGCCGCCCTGCTCCCGGCGTCGTCCGGACGTATGGCCGACGCTCGGACCGGATCTGCTCCGGCGCTGCGGGTGGGGCTCGTCGCGGGGGCGGCCGTCCTCGTCACCGGCTGGGTCTCCCGTACGCCGACGGTCATGGCCCTCGCCGCCGTGCTCGCCGTCACGGCGCTCGGCGGCCGGCGGCTGTGGCGCGCGGCCCGGGCACGCCGGACCGCCGCGGCGACGGCCGACCGGGTGCTCGAGACCTGTGCGGCCCTCGCCGCCGAGCTCGGGTCCGGACGGTCGGCCGGCGCCGCCCTCGACCGGGTGACGGCCGACTGGCCGGCGCTGGCCCCGGTGGCCGAGGCCCACCGGGTGGGCGCCGACGTGCCGGCCGCCTGGCGCGCGCTGGCCACCACGCCCGGGGCGGGTGACCTGCGGGTGGTCGGCGCCGCCTGGCAGGTGGCCCACCGCACCGGCGAGGGGCTGGCCGACACCCTGCGCCGGGTCGCCGACGGCCTCCGCGCCGACGCCGCCACTCGGCGCGTCGTCAGTGGGGAGCTCGCCAGCGCCCGCGCCACGGCCCGGCTCGTGGCCGCACTGCCGCTGCTCGCGCTCACCATGGGCAACGGGGCCGGCGGTGACCCGTGGGGCTTCCTCCTCGGTCACCCCGTCGGCCTGGCCTGCCTGGCCGCCGGTCTCGGTCTCGGCCTGGCCGGACTGGCGTGGATCGAGGCCCTCGCACGTGAGGTCGACCGGTGATGACCGGGCCCGCCTGGCTGGCCTGCCTCGCCGCCGCGGCGGCCGCGGCCGCCGCCTCCCTGCTGCTGCCGCACCGCGCTCCCCCTCGCCGGCCGGACCCCGGCCCCGCCGCGGCCGGTCCCGACGACGGCTGGCTGCGCCGCCACCGGCTGCTGTGGACCGCCCTCGCGGGCGTCGCCGGGGCGACCTTCGTGCACGGGACCGCCGGGGTGGTCGCTGGAGCCGGGGCGGCGGGGATGGTCTGGGTGGTGGTGGGGCGCTCGGAGCCGCCGGCGGAGCGCCGTCGCCGGGCCGAGGTGCGGCGCGACCTGCCGGCGGTGGTGGCGCTGCTGGGTGCCGCGCTCCGGTCCGGATCGGGTCCGGCCGACGGCGTGGGCCTGGTCGCCCACGCCCTGCCGGGAGCGGCCGCCGACCGGCTCGTCGCGGTGGGGGCCCGGCTCGCCCTCGGCGTGTCCCCGGCCCAGGTCTGGGCCGACCTCGCCACCGATCCCGAGCTGGCCCCGCTCGGGCGGACCCTCGCCCGGGCCCACGAGACCGGAGCGCCCGTCGTCGAGGCGGTGGCGCGACTGGCCGACGAGCTCGCCGGCCGGGCCCGCGGGCACGCCGAGGACCGCGCACGGCAGGTCGGCGTCAAGGCGGCCGTGCCGCTCGGGCTCTGCCTGCTGCCGGCCTTCGTGCTGGTCGGCGTGGTGCCCGTCGTGGCCGGCCTGCTGGCCACCGTGACCGGGTGAGCAGTCCAGGAGTCGTCCACCGGATCCCGTCCGCCGGTCCCTCTCCACAGGCGCGCACCGGCCGGTCGCCGACCGTCCCCGGTCTCGCGCAGGCTCCCTGCGACGGGCCGCACCGGGCGGCCCGCGACGACAGGAGACGCCATGCCCCTCCCCACCCGCCCGACCCGCCGCTCCCGTGACGAGCGCGGCATCACGACCGCCGAGTACGCCGTGGGCACGGCCGCCGGCGCCGGCCTGGCCGGGCTGCTCTACCAGCTGCTCACCGGCGGCTTCGGCAACACGATGCTCAAGACCCTCTTCGAACACGTCCTCGGCCTCCTCGGCATCGGGTGAGGCCGTGGACCCGGGCCCGCTCCCGGCCCCGGCGTCCGGGCGAGCGGGGCGCGGTCACGGCCGAGCTGGCGATGGCGCTGCCGCTGCTGCTGGCGGTGACCGTCGGCCTGGTCTGGCTGCTCGCCGTCGGTGCGGCCCAGGTGCGGGCCGTCGACGCCGCCCGCGAGACGGCGCGGGCCCTGGCCCGCGGCGACGACCAGGGTGCGGCGGTCGCGGCGGGGGAGCGCGTGGCCCCCGCGGGCGGGTCGGTCACCGTCCGCCACGAGGGCGACCGGGTGGTGGCCACGGCGTCGGCGCGGGTCGACGGCCCGGGCGGGATGTTCGGGTTCCTGCCCGGCGTCACCGTCCGGGCCCAGGCCGTCGCCCTCGCCGAGGGGGCCCCGTGACCCGACGGCGACCGGTCCGGTCCGAGCGCGGTGCCGCGGCGCTGCTGACCCTGGCCATGGCCGGGGTGCTGCTCCTCGTCGGGGCCGCCCTGGGGGTGGTCGGGGCCGTGCTGGCCGCCCACCGGCAGGCCCAGGCCGCGGCCGACCTCGCGGCCGTGGCCGGCGCCCGTTCGGTGGCCGACGGGGACGACGCCTGCGCGGCCGCGGCGGGGCTGGCCCGGGCCAACGGGGCGACGCTCACCGGCTGCACGACCGACGGTCGCGACGTCCGGGTGACGGTGCGCGTCACCGGTCCCCGGTGGCTCGGGCTGCGGGCCGACCTCGACGCCGAGGCGCGTGCCGGACCCGCCCGATGACCGGGGGGGGTGAGGTCAGGCCAGCACGTCCTCGGCCCGCCTCGGCTCCCGCCCCAGCAGCTCGCCCAGCAGCGGGTCGGTCCCGGCGAAGTAGCCCTCCCGAGCCGCCCGGAAGAAGCCCAGGAGGAACCCGACCATGGGCTCGGGCCGTCCGGCCGCGAGCTGCGCGGCCGTCCAGTCCTCCTCCTCGACCACCTCGAACCCGATCTCGCGACCGACCACCCTCGACGCCGGCGCCGCCAGCTCGGCGAAGGTCGGGGCAGCGGTCGCGGTCAGGGTGACCGGGCCGTCGTACGTCGCGCCGGAGGTGAGCACGACGGCCGCCGCCTCTGCCGCGTCCGCCCGCGCGGTCCACGACACCGGTCCGTCGCCCGGGACGGAGATGACGCCGGTCTCGCGCCACGGCCCGGCCATGAAGGCCAGGCTGTGGGCGTAGAACCCGTTGCGCAGCGACGTCCAGAGCAGGCCGGACTCCTCGAGGAGCCGCTCGGTCGCGGCGTGGTCGGCGCACGGGCCGAAGGGGTTGGTCGGCGACGCTCCCTGGTGGCTGGTGTAGAGCACGCGCCCCACACCCACGACCGCCGCGGCGTCGATGGCCGCCCGGTGCAGCGCGACGGCGTCGGCTGCGGGGTCGCTGGACGAGACGAGCAGCAGCTGGTCGGCCCCCTCGAAGGCCGCCGGCAGCGAGGCGGGCTCGGCGTAGTCACCGTGCCGGACCTCGACGCCGAGGTCGGCGAACCGGGCAGCACGCGCGGGGTCGCGGGCGACGACGACGAGGCCGGCCGGGTCGTGGTGCTCGAGCAGGTGGTCGACGGTCGCGCCGTTGAGGGCGCCGGTGGCGCCCGTGATGGTGATCATTGGTATCGCTTTCTTGTGATCGTTGGTAACGCCACCGTAGGCCGCGTTAGCGGCGATGACAAGGGGGCGTTATCGTTGGTCCGTGCCGGAGACCGTCGACAGCAGGGCCGACGTCCGGACCGCGATCGTCACGGCTGCGGCCGAGCTCCTGGGCGAGGGCGGACCGGCCGCGGTCACCACCCGGGGCGTCGCCGAGCGCGCCGGGGTGCAGGTGCCCACGATCTACCGGCTCCTGGGCGACAAGGACGGCCTGCTCGAGGCCGTGGTCGAGCACGTCATGGCCACCTACGTCTCGGCCAAGTCCGAGGCGGCCGCGGCCTCCGCCGCGGCCGGCGACGACCCGGTCGAGGCGGTCCGGCAGAGCTGGCGTCGTCAGATCGAGTTCGGCCTGGCCAACCCCTGGGTCTTCCGGCTGCTCAACGAGCCCGACCGCCTCCAGGCCTCCCCGGCCACGCGGGCCGGGCTCGACGTGCTCGCGGCGCGCGTGCGCCGCGTGGCTGCCGCCCGCCGGCTGCGGGTCTCCGAGGACGTCGCCGTCGGGGTCATCCGCGCGGCCGGCGTCGGCGTCGTGCAGCTCCTGCTCGCCACGGCCCCGGAGGACCGCGACCCCGCGCTGGCCGAGGTCGTGCTCGAGGCCGCCCTGGGCCGCATCCTCCTCGACCCGCCGGAGCCCGACCCCGACAGCGCCGGCGGGCCCGTCGCCGCCGCCATCGCGCTGCGGGCCGGGCTCGACGACCTCGACGCCCTGTCGGCGGCGGAGCGAGGGCTGCTCGCGGAGTGGCTCGACCGCGTCGTTCGCGACCGGGCCTGACCTCAGCCCGCCACCGCGGGGCCGGCGCTGGGTCCCGAGCCGGGACCGGCGTCCGGACCGGCGTCTTGATCGTCGTCGGCGTCGTCGAGCAGGACGTCGAGGAGCCGCAGCGCGCCGGCCTTGTCGAGCGGGTTGTTCTGGTTGCCGCACTTGGGGGACTGCACGCACGAGGGGCAGCCGTGCTCGCACTCGCAGTCGGCGATGGTCTCGCGGGTGGCGCTCAACCAGCGGCGGGCCGAGCGGTAGCCGCGCTCGGCGAAGCCGCCCCCGCCCGGCTGGCCGTCGTGCACGAACACCGTCAGCACGCCCGTGTCGGCGTGACGGGCCGTCGAGACCCCGCCGATGTCCCAGCGGTCGCAGGTGGCGACCAGGGGCAGCAGGCCGATGGAGCAGTGCTCGGCGGCGTGGGCGGCGCCGGGCAGGTCGACGCCCGGGGCGTCGCGGCCGAGCCCGGCCTCGGCGAGCACGTCGTCGGGGACGGTCCACCAGACCGCGGTCGTGGCCAGGGTCGTCGCGGGCAGGTCGAGCGGCACCTCGCCGACGACCTCGCCGGAGGGGCGCAGCCGCTTGAGGTAGGAGACGACCTGCTGGGAGACCTCGACGTCACCCAGGCTCAGGCGGCACCGGCCCCACGTGCGGTGCTCGCGCTCGCCGCGCACGGTGATGTCGGTGACCTCGCGGGCGCTGGTGGTCCAGCCGGGGTCGCGCCGCTCGAGGGTGGCCACCCGCTCCTCCAGGTCGAGGTGCTCGACCACCCAGACGTCGCCGCGGTGGAGGTAGACCGCGCCGTCGTGGGCCGTGCCGTGCGCCCGGCCGCCGTCGACGGTGCCGACGACCCGGCCGGTGCCGGCCTCCACGAGCGCCACCGGCGAGCCGCCCGCGCTGCGGATGTCGGTGAGGTCGGCTGCGCGGCGCCGGTCGGTCCAGAACCACCCGCGCGGGCGCCGGCGCAGCACCCCTGCGGCCTCGAGCTGGTCGAGCACCGCTCGGGCACCGGGCCCGAACCACGCGAGGTCGTCCTCGACCAGGGGGCGCTCCTGCGCGGCGGCGCACAGGTGCGGGCCTAGCACGTGCGGGTTGCCGGGGTCGAAGACCTGCGCCTCCACGGGCTGGTCGAGCAGGACCTCGGGGTGGTGCACGAGGTAGGTGTCCAGCGGGTCGTCGCGGGCGACCAGCACGCCGAGTGCGTCCTGGGCGCCGCGGCCCGCCCGCCCGACCTGCTGCCACAGCGCGGCCCGGGTGCCGGGGAAGCCGGCGACCAGCACGGCGTCGAGCCCGCTGACGTCGATGCCGAGCTCGAGGGCGTTGGTGGCGGCCAGGCCGGTGAGCTCGCCGGACCGCAGGGCGGACTCGATGGTCCGGCGTTCCTCCGGCAGGTAGCCGCCGCGGTAGGCCGCGACCCGGGCGCCCAGGCCCGGCTCGACCTCCTCGAGCAGCGACGAGGCGGTCAGCGCGACCTGCTCCACCCCGGGCCGGGAGCGCACGAAGGCCAGGGTCTGCACGTCCTCGGCGACCAGGTCGGCCAGCAGGTCGGCGGTCTCGGAGGTGGCGGCGCGGCGCACGGGCGCGCCGTTCTCGCCGGTGTGCGTGGTCAGCGGCGGCTCCCACAGGGCCAAGGTGACCTCGCCCCGCGGTGACCCGTCGCGCGTCACCGCGCGCACGTCGAGGCCGGTGAGCGCCCCGGCCGTGGCGGCCGGCTCGGCCGTGGTGGCCGAGGCCAGCACGAACGTCGGCTCCGCGCCGTACGACGCGCACACGCGGCGCAGCCGGCGCAGGACGTGGGCGACGTGGGCACCGAACACGCCACGGTAGTGGTGGCACTCGTCGACGACGACGAGCTGCAGGGACCCGAGGAACGACGACCACCGCTCGTGCCCCGGCAGGATCGAGCGGTGCAGCATGTCGGGGTTGGTCAACAGGTACTCGGCGTGCGCGCGGGCCCAGTCACGCTCGTCGCGGGAGCTGTCGCCGTCGCAGGTGGCGATGCGGGCCGGCAGCCGCAGGTCGAGCAGCGAGGTCAGCTGGTCGTGGGCCAGGGCCTTGGTCGGCGCGAGGTAGAGGGTGCCGGCGCCACGCTGGCCCCGCGCGCCGCGCCGGGCCGCGGCGGCGGACAGGGCCGGCAGCTGGTAGCCCAGCGACTTGCCCGACGCGGTGCCGGTGGCCAGCACCACGTGCTCGCCGCGCCAGGCCGCCTCGGCGGTGGCGACCTGGTGCGACCAGGGCCGCTCGATGCCGCGGGCGCGCAGCGCGGCGACGAGGGCGGTGTCGGCCCACGTGGGCCAGTCGACCGGCTCGGCGGCGCGCCGGGGCCGCACCTCGAGGTGGGTCAGGCGGTCGCCGCGGCCGGGCGCCGCGGCCAGGCGTGCGACGAGCTGGGCCACCTCCTGTCGCGGGAGCCGGTCGGGCCGCCGTCCGCCCGCCGCGCCGCCCGCCGCGCCACCGGCCGCGCCACCCGCAGCGGGAGCCGCCGCGAGGGGCGGCGGAGGGGGGACGGCCATGCCGGCGATGGTGGCACAGGGCGGGGACAGCCCTCGCCCGGCGGACGCCCGGCCGGAGCCGGTCGCGCCGAGGTGACCAGCCGGTAAGGTCCTTTGCTTAGGCCCGCCCCACCGCGCGTGGTTTGATATGGCGCGGCGCTGCGTGTGCCGCACCCTCTCAACCGCCCTCCCGGGAGATCACGTGGACCTGAGTCTTGAGACGCGCGACGTCGACGGACGCACCATCGTCGCCGTCGGCGGCGAGATCGACGTCTACACGGCCCCCAAGCTGAGGGACAAGATCACCGAGCTCGTCGCGGCCGGCACCTACCACCTCGTGATCGACATGGAGGCGGTGGAGTTCCTCGACTCGACCGGCCTGGGCGTGCTGGTCGGTGGCCTGAAGAAGGTCCGTGCCCACGACGGCTCGCTGAGCCTGGTCTGCAACCAGGACCGGCTGCTCAAGATCTTCCGCATCACGGGCCTGGCCAAGGTGTTCGTGATCCACGAGTCCGCCGAGTCGGCGCTCGCCCAGGCCTGAGGCCCGCCCGCCTGACCACCACCGCCTGACCACTGCCCGTCCGCCCTGCGGTCGGGCGGTCGTGTGCGTCCGCAGTCGTGCGACACGCGACGTGGCGCGGGTCACACCCTGGTGCCGACGTGCGTCCCGGCGTGCGTAGGATCCGACCCGTCTCCCACGAGACCTGGGTCACACCGGCCCAGCCGTGACCCCATGCAGGAGGAAACATGGCCGGGTTCGTCCCCGCAGCTGTGGAAGTCTCCGGCGGCAACCTCGTCCTGGTCATCGTCGTCGCCGTCATCGCGCTCGGCGCGTTGGCGATGGCGTACGTGTTCCGCCAGGAAGTGCTCGCCGCCGGTGAAGGCACCGACAACATGAAGGCGATCGCGCAAGCGGTCCAGGAGGGCGCCGACGCCTACCTCCAGCGGCAGTTCCGCACCCTTGCGATCTTCGCCGCGATCGCCTTCTTCGCCCTGCTGGCGCTGCCGGCCGACGACACGGTCGTCCGCATCTTCCGGTCGGTGTTCTTCCTGGTCGGGGCCGGCTTCTCGGCCGCGGTGGGCTACTTCGGCATGAGCCTGGCCGTCCGGGCCAACCTCCGCGTCGCGGCCGCGGCCAACACCGTCGGCCGCGAGCCCGCCATGACCATCGGCCTGCGCACCGGCGCCACGGTCGGCATGCTCACCGTCGGGCTCGGCCTGCTCGGGGCGAGCCTCGTCGTGCTGTTCTTCCAGGACGAGGCGCCCGACGTGCTCGAGGGCTTCGGCTTCGGGGCCGCGCTGCTCGCCATGTTCATGCGGGTCGGGGGCGGCATCTTCACCAAGGCCGCCGACGTGGGTGCCGACCTCGTCGGCAAGGTCGAGAACAACATCCCCGAGGACGACCCGCGCAACGCCGCCACCATCGCCGACAACGTGGGCGACAACGTGGGCGACTGCGCCGGCATGGCCGCCGACCTCTTCGAGTCCTACGCCGTCACGCTGGTCGCCGCGCTCATCCTCGGCGCGCAGGCCTTCGGCGACAAGGGGCTGGTCTTCCCGCTGCTCATCCCCGCCATCGGTGCGCTGACCGCCGTGCTCGGCGTCTACATCACCACGCCCAAGGCGGGCGTCAACGGCCTGTCCACGATCAACCGCGGCTTCTACATCTCCGCCGCCATCGGCGCCGTGGCCAGCGTCGTGCTCTCCTTCGTCTACCTGCCGACCAGCTTTGACGACTTCGAGCTCGCCGGCACCGTGCTCGACAGCATCTCCAAGGACGCCCCCGACGGAAACCCGGCCCTGATCGCCTCCCTCGCCGTCGTCATCGGCATCGTGCTGGCCGCGGCGATCCTGGCCCTGACCGGCTACTTCACCGGCACCGAGTACAAGCCGGTCAAGGACGTCGGCCGGACCTCGCTCACCGGCGCCGCGACGGTCATCCTCTCCGGCCTGTCGGTCGGCTTCGAGTCGGCCGTCTACACCACGATCGTCCTCGGGGCGGCGGTGTTCGGGGCGTTCCTGCTCGGCACCGGGTCGCTGGCCATCTCCCTGTTCGCCGTGGCCCTCGCAGGCTGCGGACTGCTCACCACGGTCGGCTCGATCGTGGCCATGGACACCTTCGGGCCGGTCTCCGACAACGCCCAGGGCGTGGCCGAGATGTCCGGCGACGTGAGCGAGGAGGGCGCGCAGATCCTCACCGACCTCGACGCCGTCGGCAACACCACCAAGGCCATCACCAAGGGCATCGCCATCGCCACCGCGGTCCTCGCGGCGACGGCGCTGTTCGGCTCCTACGCCACCACGGTCCTCGACGAGCTGGCCGCGGCCAACGCCGACGGCAGCGAGCTGTTCAGCCTGTTCGTCTTCGACCCCTCGGTCCTGGTCGGCGTGCTGCTCGGCTCGGCCGTGGTGTTCCTCTTCTCCGGCCTGGCCATCAACGCGGTGGCCCGCGCGGCGGGCGCGGTGGTCTACGAGGTCCGCCGCCAGTTCCGCGAGATCCCCGGCATCATGGAGGGCACCGGACGCCCGGAGTACGGCAAGGTCGTCGACATCGTCACCCGCGACTCCCTGCGCGAGCTGATCACGCCCGGCGTGCTCGCGGTGATGGCCCCGATCGCGGTCGGGTTCGGCCTCGGGTTCACCGCGCTGGCCGGCTTCCTGGCCGGCGCCATCGGCACCGGCACCCTGATGGCGGTCTTCCTGGCCAACGCCGGTGGTGCGTGGGACAACGCCAAGAAGCTGGTCGAGGACGGTCACCACGGCGGCAAGGGCTCCGAGGCCCACGCGGCCACCGTCATCGGCGACACCGTCGGCGACCCGTTCAAGGACACCGCCGGCCCGGCCATCAACCCGCTCATCAAGGTGATGAACCTGGTCTCGCTGCTCATCGCCAGCGCGGTCGTCTCGCTCAGCGTCGGGGAGGACTCCAACGACACGGTGCGCATCCTCATCGCCCTGGTCGCGGCCGCGATCATCGTCGTGGTCGTCTACATCTCCAAGCAGCGCGACAGCGCCATCGGTGACGACGTGCCGGCGCAGGCCCCGCCCGGCGCGACCGCCTGAGAGCCCGACGAACGCACTGACCCGCCGCCCCCAGGGGCGGCGGGTCAGTCGCGTCAGGGGGGCGGCGGGATCAGCGGCGGGTCACCGTGAGCACCACCGTCGAGGAGGTGCTGGGGAGGTGGGTGGTGTCGCCGCTGTAGCGCACCGACAACGGGTGTCGGCCCACCTTCTGGCGGGGGATCGAGAACCTCACGAGGCCACGGGCGCCGGCCCCGACCTGCAGCGACCGCACGCGCCGACCGCCGTCGAAGACGGTGATGACGCCGGTGGGCAGGCCCTGCACCAGGCTCGAGAGCACGACGGTCATCTTGGGGACCTGCGTGCGCTTCACGCGCACCCGCGGCAGGGAGAGCCGGGTCAGGCTCGCGGCCCGGCCGACCTGGAGGATCGGCGTCGAGGCCAGGCCCTTCTCGAACCCGACCGCGTCGGCGGCCACGCCGGCCACCAGCCGGCGGCCGGCGTCGGCCGGTCGGACGGTGTACGTCGCCGACCCGGCTCCGGCGATGCCCTCCGGCGTGCCGTCGGTCCGGAGGCGGTACCACTGGTAGGTGAAGTCGGGCGACGGCTGGCTCCAGGTGCCCGGGTCGACCCGCAGCTCCGAGCCCACCCTGGGCGTGCCCTCCACGGTGGGCGGGGCCGTGGCGCGGATCGGCGCGCCCCGGGCGGGCTCGAACCCTGGCCACGCCGCGGTGCCCGGGGTCCCCCGGCCCTGGCCCTGGGCGCGCACGGTGACCACGCCCTCGTCGAACTGGGCGGAGGTGAGGGTGAAGGTGCGCCCGGTGGCGCCCGCGATCACCTGGTCGTCGACGTACCACTGGTAGGTGGTGTCCACGTTGGGCTGGTCCCAGGTCAGGCCGTCGGCGGAGACGGTGCCGCCGATGCGCTTGTCGCCGCCGATGGTGAGGGCGCTCTGGGCGGTGGGCTCAGGTGGCAGGAGGCAGACCGGGACCCCGAGGACGTCGAGGCAGGGGGCCGCGGAGGCGGGCGCCGCCACGGTCACGGGGGCCACGAGGAGCCCGGAGACGAGCGCGCCGGCGACCAGGGCCGGCCGCAGGCGGGGGGAGCGGGGGGAGGGAGGCATGGGGGGAGGGTAGGACCGCGCGACCCCGGGCGGCAGGCGATCGAGCAGGATGCCTCCATGGACGCAGCCCTGGCTCCCTCCCTGCGCGCCGCCCTCGTGGCGGCCGGCTTCACCGTCGACGGCGTCGCCGAGGTGCTCGGCCCCCGGGCCCACGACGCGCTGCTGCGCAACGAGACGGCCCCCGGCCTCGCCCGCACCCGCGGCGGCAGCCCGGTGGAGGTGCTGGTGCGGCTGTTCCTCCTGCAGACCTCAGTCCCGCTGGCCGACGCCGAGCGCGCGCTGCCGGGTCTGGTCGACCGGCTCGCGGTCGCGGGCCTGCTGGACCAGTCGGTCGGCGAGGTCGTGGCCCGCCTCGACTGCCGGCCCTACGCCACCGAGGAGGAGGACCTCTGGGTCGTCAGCGACCTCACCCCGGGTCTCGACGGCGGTCCCCAGCGGGTCGGGCCCGACCACGTGCTCGGCATCAGCCCCGCCTCGACGTCGCTGGCCCAGCTGACCCTGCGCGAGGAGGTCGGCTCGGCCCTCGACCTCGGCACGGGCTGCGGCGTGCAGGCCCTCCACCTGGCCCGGCACGCGGGCCGGGTCGTGGCCACCGACGTCAACGCCCGCGCCCTCGCCGTGGCCCGCTTCAACGCCGCTCTCAACGAGGTCGAGGTCGACGTACGCGACGGGTCGTTCTTCGCCCCGGTGCGCGGTGAGCGGTTCGACCTCGTCGCGACCAACCCGCCGTTCGTCATCTCGCCGGGCCGGTTCGGCCGCGACGAGCGGCTGGTCTACCGCGACTCCGGGCTGCCCGGCGACGAGGTCGTCGAGCACGTCGTGCGCCGGGCGCCCGACCACCTCGCCCCCGGCGGCTGGTGCCAGGTGCTGGCCAACTGGGTCGTCGAGCGTGGGCGCTCCTGGGACGACCGGCTGGCCGGGTGGCTGCCCGCCGAGCACGACGCGCTCGTCGTCCAGCGCGAGGTGCTCGACCCCGCGGCGTACGTCGAGCTGTGGCTCAAGGACGCGGGCCGCCACGGCGCCCCCGACTACCTCGAGCGCTACGACACCTGGCTGTCGTGGTTCGACGACCAGGGCATCGAGGCCGTGGGGTTCGGCTGGGTCAACCTCCACCACACCGGCGAGGCCGCCGTGCGGCACGACCTCCTCTCCTGGCCGTACGACGTCGAGCAACCGATCGCCGAGGCCGTCGGCCAGTGGGGGCGGGCGGCGCGGGTGGCCGACGGGGTCGGGCCCGGCGACCACCTCGTCGTGCGGCCCGACGTGGTCCAGGAGACGCACGGGCCGGTGGGGGTCGCCGACCCGGAGACGATCGTGCTGCGCCAGCAGCGGGGGTTCCGCCGCGCCCGCACCGCCGACACGGTCGAGGCGGCGCTGGTCGGCGCCTGCGACGGCGACCTGCCCCTCGGGGCGATCCTGGACGCCGTCGCCCAGCTCCTCGACGCCGACCCGGAGCAGACGCGGGCGACGTACCTCCCGGTCGCGCGCGACCTCGTCGCGGAGGGCTTCTTGTCGCCCTCCTGACCCCCGGTCCGACCCCGGACGGGGGGTAGTCCCTGACGAAATCGTCGTCGAACCGCACGATCGACGACCATTTCGTCAGGGACTACCCCGGTCGGCGGCGTGGCAGGGTGGGCGGCATGACCGACCACCCCCTGTGGGACCTCCAGCGCCGGCTGCGGGCCGAGCACGTCTACACCGACCTGACCCACGCGTTCTTCCCCGGGCAGCCGCACTTCCCGGCCTTCCCCGACGAGGAGCGCGCGCAGGTCTTCGACATGGAGCAGGGGGCGGGGTTCGAGGTCCACCGCTACTCGATCGTCGGGCAGTGGGGCACCCACGTCGACCCGCCGTCGCACTTCGTGCTCGGGGCGCGCACGGTCGACCAGATCCCCGTCGACCAGATGGTGCTCCCGCTCGTCGTGCTCGACATCTCCGACCGGGTCGCCGCCGACCCCGACGCCACGCCGACCCTCGACGACGTGCGGGCGTGGGAGGAGCGGCACGGCCCGATGCCGCAGGGGTGCTTCGTGGCCCTGCGCACCGACTGGTGGAAGCGCTGGCCCGACCGGGCCGCCATGGAGAACAAGGACGAGGCCGGCGACGCGCACTACCCCGGCTGGTCGCGCGAGGTGCTCGAGCACCTGCTCACCGAGGTCGGGGTCGTCGGCGTCGGGCACGAGCAGACCGACACCGACCCGGGCTCCTCGACCTCCCGCGGCGAGTACGGCCTCGAGCTGCTCGTGCTCGAGCACGACCGGTGGCAGCTCGAGCTGATGGCCCACCTCGACGAGGTGCCCGAGGCCGGCGCCCTGCTGGTGGCGTCGTGGCCCAAGCCGCAGGGCGGCTCCGGGTTCCCGGCGCGCGCCTTCGCCATCCACCCGCGCTGACCGGCCCCGCCGCCGTGCGGCGACGGGCACATCGGCGGCCGGGGACCGCGACACGCCGGCGACACGCCGGTGCCGCCTCGGGTCCGGCCACGGTTCGCCTGTCCCCGTACGACGGCCCCTCACTACAGTCGCCCCGTGGCGACGCCCGGCTGGTACCCCGACCCCGCAGGCACCCCCGGTTCCTACCGGTACTGGGACGGCGGCACCTGGAGCGAGGCCACCTCGCCCACGCCGTACGCCGCCCCGCCGGCGGGCTCGGCGCGGCCCGGTGACCCGGGTGGCTCGGGGCTCGACGACGCCACCGTGGCCCCGGGTTCGCAGCCCCGGACCGCCGCGGGTGAGCCGGCGCCGCTGTGGTCGCCCGCGCAGCCCGCGCCCGGCCACCGCCCCGCGGGTCCGCCTCCGCCGCCCCCGCCGTCCGGCGTCCAGCCCGGCCGGCACCCCGGGACGAGCGCGCGGCCGGGCACCGTGACGCTCACCCCGGCCCGGGCGGGCGCGGTCGTCGGCGCGGTCCTGGCTGCCTCGCTCGTCGTCGGGCTGGTCACCTTCCTCCTCGCCCGCGCCGCGCTCGGCTGACCCGTCGGCGGGCGGGCCGCTGGACACCACGCGCTACCGTCAGCCCCGACGAGCCCCGGAGCGGGGACGCAACCACGCGGGACCCGGCAGCGGGCGCCGCAGAGGAGCAAGAACAAGCAGTGGCACACAAGCTGGTGATCGTCGAGTCCCCGGCCAAGGCCCGCACCATCGGTGGGTACCTCGGCAAGGACTACGTCGTCGAGTCGTCGATCGGGCACATCCGCGACCTGCCCAACAACGCCGCCGACACCCCGGCCAAGATCAAGGACAAGCCGTGGGGCCGCCTCGCGGTCGACGTGGACAACGAGTTCACGCCCTACTACGTCGTGCCGCGCGACAAGAAGTCGCACATCTCCAAGCTCAAGAGCCTGCTCAAGGACGCCGACGAGCTCTACCTCGCCACCGACGAGGACCGCGAGGGCGAGGCCATCGCGTGGCACCTGCTCGACGAGCTGAAGCCGAAGAAGGACGTCACCGTCAAGCGGATGGTGTTCCACGAGATCACCAAGCAGGCGATCCTCGACGCCGCGGCCAACCCGCGCGACCTGGCCATGGACCTCGTCGAGGCCCAGGAGACCCGCCGCATCCTCGACCGCCTCTACGGCTACGAGGTCAGCCCGGTGCTGTGGAAGAAGGTCATGTCGGGCCTGTCCGCGGGCCGCGTGCAGTCGGTCGCGACCCGGCTGGTCGTCGACCGCGAGCGGCAGCGCATCGCGTTCAGAGTCGCCTCCTACTGGGACCTCGAGGGCACCTTCGACGCCGGCAGCAAGCACGACCAGCGGATGTTCCCGGCCAAGCTCCACTCCCTCGACGGCAAGCGGGTCGCCTCCGGCGGCAGCTTCGGCCCCGACGGGCAGCTCAAGGCCGGCGCCGACGTCGTGCACCTCGACCGCACCCGGGCCGAGTCGCTGGTCTCGGCGCTGGCCGACACGTCGTACGACGTGCGGTCGGTGGAGTCCAAGCCCTACCGGCGCTCGCCGTACGCCCCGTTCCGCACCACGACCCTGCAGCAGGAGGCCGGGCGCAAGCTCGGGATGAGCGCGTCGGTGACGATGTCGGTGGCGCAGCGGCTGTACGAGAACGGCTACATCACCTACATGCGCACCGACTCGACCACGTTGTCGGACGGGGCGATCAACGCGGCCCGCACCCAGGCCCGCGACCTGTACGGCGCCGAGTACGTCCCGGACAAGCCGCGCACCTACACGAGCAAGGTCAAGAACGCCCAGGAGGCGCACGAGGCCATCCGGCCCGCCGGCGAGTCGTTCCGCACCCCGGCCCAGACCGGGCTGACCGGTGACCAGTTCCGGCTCTACGAGCTGATCTGGATGCGCACCGTCGCCTCGCAGATGAAGGACGCGACCGGGCAGAGCGTCTCGATCCGCCTCGGCGGTCCGGCCACGACCGGCGAGGACGTCGTGTTCTCCGCCTCGGGCCGCGTCATCACCTTCCACGGCTTCCTCAAGGCCTACGTCGAGGGCACCGACGACGGCGGCGCCAAGGACGACCAGGAGACCCGGCTGCCGGCGCTCGAGCAGGGCGACGCGGTCTCCGCGGCCTCGCTCTCGGCCAACGGCCACGAGACCAAGCCCCCGGCCCGCTACACCGAGGCCACCTTGATCAAGGAGCTCGAGGACCGCGAGATCGGTCGGCCCTCGACGTACGCCTCAATCATCGGGACCATCCTCAACCGCGGCTACGTCTACAAGAAGGGCACCGCGCTGGTGCCGGCGTGGCTGGCCTTCTCGGTGATCCGGCTGATGGAGGAGCACTTCCCGCGGCACGTGTCCTACGAGTTCACCGCCGCGATGGAGGACGTGCTCGACGAGATCGCCGGCGGCCGCAAGGACCGGGTCAGCGAGCTCACCGAGTTCTACTACGGCTCCGACTCCGTGCAGGGGCTGCGCGACCTGGTCACCGGGCTCGGCGACATCGACGCCCGCGAGCTGGCGACCTTCCCCGTCGGCGGGCCCGACTCCGGCATCCACCTGCGCGTGGGTCGCTACGGGCCCTACCTCGAGGGGCCCGACGACGAGGGCAACCCGACCGGCAAGCGGGCCAACGTGCCCGACGACCTGCCCCCCGACGAGCTGACGCTGGAGAAGGCCAAGGAGCTCTTCGCCAATCCCGCCGGCGAGGAGATCCAGCTCGGTCGCCACCCCGAGACCGGCCTGGAGGTCGTGGCCAAGAACGGCCGCTACGGCCCCTACGTCACCGAGCTCCTGCCCGAGGACGCTCCGAAGAAGGACAAGCCGCGCACCGGCTCGCTCTTCAAGTCGATGTCGCTCGACACCGTCACCCTCGACGACGCCGTCAAGCTGCTCTCGCTGCCCCGCGTGGTCGGCGCCGACCCCGAGTCGGGCGAGGAGATCACGGCCCAGAACGGTCGCTACGGGCCCTACCTGAAGAAGGGCACCGACTCCCGGTCGCTGACCTCGGAGGAGCAGCTGTTCACCGTCGACCTCGACGAGGCGCTGAAGATCTACAGCCAGCCCAAGCAGCGTGGTCGCGCCGCGGCCGCGCCGCCGCTCAAGGAGCTCGGCAACGACCCGGTCTCCGGCAACCCCATCGTGGTCAAGTCGGGCCGCTTCGGCGAGTACGTCACCGACGGTGAGTACAACGCCACCCTGCGCAAGGACGACTCGGTCGAGTCGATCACCACCGAGCGCGCCGCCGAGCTGCTCGCTGACCGCCGCGAGCGCGGCCCGGCGAAGAAGGCGGCCAAGAAGACCACCAAGAAGGCCCCGGCCAAGAAGACCGCGGCCAAGAAGGCGCCGGCGAAGAAGACCGCCGCCAAGAAGACGGCGACCAAGGCGGCCAAGAAGTCCTGACCGCCCCGGTCGCCGTGCCGGGGACTGCGGGGACTACTGGCCGTACGGCGGCGGCGGGGGCTGCTGGCCGTAGGGCGGCTGCTGCGGGGGCTGCTGGCCGTAGCCCGGCTGGCCGTAGCCCTGCTGCGGCGGCTGGCCGTAGGGCGACCCGCCCTGCTGGCCGTACTGGCCGCCGTGCTGCTGGGGCTGGCCGTACTGCTGGCCGTACTGCTGGGGCTGGCCGTAGGGCTGGCCGGGCTGGCCGTAGGGCTGGCCGGGCTGGCCGTAGCCGCCGCCCCACCCGCCCGTGGAGCCCTTGGGGTTGGGGCCCCACTGGTTGTCGGGGGTGCTGTCGAGGACCAGGAAGTACAGCAGGATGAAGCCGCCGACGCACGGGACGAACGAGATCAGGTACCACCACCCGCTGCGCCCGGTGTCGTGCAGGCGGCGCACGGCCGCGGCCAGCGTCGGCAGGAACAGGCCGAGGGCGACCAGCAGGAAGACCACGCCGACGGCGCCGCCGGCGACGTCGGAGCCGCTCGCGGTCAGCGCGATGCTGAGGATGTAGAGCGGCACGTAGACGATCGCCACGGCGAGTGCCCACCACCAGTACTCCGAGCGGCGCGCCCGCCCCGAGAAGTCGACGTACTTGCCGAGCACGGTGCGGATGGAGTCCTTGAACGTCATGCGGCCCGTCGTGCCCCGTCGGCCGTGCTCCTACACCTGGCCTCCACCTGGGCTGGACCACCTCGGTCGGGCCGGCGCCGGGTGCGGGCGAGGGTTGTCGGTGCGACCTCGTAGGTTCTCCCTGTGCCCCCGACGCCCCCGCCCCCGACGTACGCCGAGCGCGGCGTCTTCGTGTGCTTCGAGGGTGGCGAGGGGTCGGGCAAGTCGACCCAGTCCGGACGGCTGCGCGCCTGGTTGGAGGAGCGCGGCCACGACGTCGTGCTGACCCACGAGCCGGGCGACACCCCGGTCGGCCAGCAGGTCCGCCGCATCCTGCTCAGCCCCGAGACGGGCGCCCTGGCCGACCGCACCGAGGCCCTGCTGTACGCCGCCGACAAGGCCGAGCACGTCGAGACCGTCGTCCAGCCCGCGCTGGCGCGGGGCGCGGTGGTCGTCACCGACCGCTACGTCGACTCCACGCTGGCCTACCAGGGGGCCGGGCGCACCCTCGACGTCGGCGAGGTCGAGGCGGTGGCCCGCTGGGCCACGGGTGGGCTCCGACCGCACCTGACGGTGGTCCTCGACCTCGAGCCGGAGGCAGGCCTGGGTCGGTTCGCCGGGCGCGACCGCATCGAGGGCGAGTCGCTGGAGTTCCACCAGCGGGTGCGGCAGGCGTTCGTCGCGATGGCGGGCGCCGACCCCGACCACTACCTCGTGCTCGACGCCCGCGACGACGTCGACGCGATCGAGCGATCCGTGCGCGCGGCCGTCGAGCCGCTCCTCGACCGGACGGGGGCGGCCCGGTGATCGAGGAGGGCGAGCGCACCGTCTGGGACGACCTGGTCGGCCAGCGCACCGCGGTCACCGCGCTGCGGCGGGCGGTCGCCGGCGACGGCATGACCCACGCCTGGCTGTTCACCGGACCGCCCGGGTCGGGCCGCTCCAACGCGGCCGTCGCCTTCGCGGCCGCGCTGCAGTGCCCCCGCGGCGGGTGCGGGCAGTGCCACGACTGCCGCACGGTGCTGGCAGGCTCCCACGCCGACGTCACCATCCACCGCACCGACAGCGTCCAGCTGCCGATCCGCGAGGCCAAGGCCCTGATCAAGAAGGCCGCGCTCTCACCGGTCGGACACCGCCAGGTGCTGGTCGTCGAGGACGCCGACCGCTTCAACGACAGCTCGGGCAACGCGATGCTCAAGGCCATCGAGGAGCCGCACCCCCGCACCACCTGGCTGCTGTGCGCGCCCACCCTCGAGGACGTGCTGCCGACGATCCGCTCGCGCTGCCGCCAGGTCAACCTCGTCACGCCCCCGCCGGCCGAGGTGGCCGCGTTCCTCGAGCGCACCGCCGGCGTCGAGCCGTCCGTGGCGGCGTACGCCGCGCGGGCGAGCCAGGGCCACATCGGTCGCGCCCGGGCGCTGGCCACCGACGAGGCCACCCGCAGCCGGCGCAACGCCGTGGTGGCCTGGCCGACCCGGCTGACCACCCTGGGCGCCTGCATGCGGGCCGCCACCGAGCTGGCCGAGGGCGCCAAGGCCGAGGCCGAGGCGATCACCGGCGAGCTCGACGCGCGGGAGAAGGCGGCCCTCGACGCGGCCTACGGCGTGGAGGAGCGCGGCCGGCGCCCCCGCGAGTACGCCGCCGAGCTCAAGGCGCTCACCGACGACCAGAAGCGCCGGGCCCGGCGCCGGGTCATCGACGTCGTGGACCGCGGCCTGATGGACCTCGTCTCGGTCTACCGCGACGCCATCGCGGTGGCCCTGGGGGCGCCGGGCGAGCTGGTCAACACCGAGATGCGTGACGACGTCGCCGAGCTGGTGCGCGCCTCCACCCCCGAGCTCAACCTGCGCCGCATCGACTGGGTCTTCGAGGCGCGCGAGCAGATGGTGGAGTTCAACGTGCCGGTGGCCTTGGCCCTGGAGGCGATGATGGTGGCGCTCAAGGTGCCGGAAGGGGCTCATCGATGAACAAGACGGTCCTGTGGGTCGTGGCCGTGGTGACCGTGCTGGTGCTCGGCGTCGGCGGCGGCCTCACGGCGGCGCTCGTCGCCGACGACGGTGACGAGCCCACCACCTCGGCGCCCACCGACGGTGACGAGACCGACACGCAGGACCCCGAGCCCGACCCGTCGGGTGACCCCTCGGTCGCCGGACCGGTGCCCGAGGGGCTCGAGGAGTACTACGGCCAGCAGCTCGACTGGAGCGACTGCGGCGGCGGCACCGAGTGCGCGACGCTCACGGTGCCCGTCGACTACGAGGCCCCCGGCGACGGCGACCCCCTCAAGCTCAAGCTGCAGCGCGTGCCCGCCGCCGACCAGGCCGGCCGCGTCGGCTCCGTCGTGGTCAACCCCGGTGGCCCCGGTGCGCCGGGCACGACGATGGCCGAGAACTCCAGCGGCTACTTCCGCCCCCAGCTGCTCGAGCGCGTCGACATCGTCGCCTTCGACCCCCGCGGCACCGGCGCCTCCGACCCGGTCGACTGCCTCTCCGACGCCGACCTCGACGCGTTCGTCGCCCAGGATCCCGCTCCCGACGACGCCGCCGAGGGCGAGGCGCTGACCGAGGAGCAGGACGCCTTCTTCGCCGGGTGCGTCGCCAGCTCCGACGACCTCGTCGGCCACGTCTCGACCGTCGAGGCCGCCCGCGACATGGACGTGCTGCGGGCCGCGCTCGGCGAGGAGCAGCTGAGCTACCTCGGCTTCTCCTACGGCACCACGCTCGGCTCGACGTACGCCTCGCTCTTCCCGGCCAACGTCGGCCGCTTCGTCCTCGACGGTGCGACCGACCCCACGCTCGACTTCCGCGAGAACGCCCTGAGCCAGGCGGCCGGGTTCCAGACCGCGCTCAACTCCTACGTCGACGACTGCGTGGCCGGCGGCGACTGCTTCCTCGGCGCCGACCGCGAGGCCGGGCTGGCGACCATCACCTCGCTGCTCGACTCCATCGAGGCGTCGCCGCTGCCGACCGACGACTCCACCCGCGACCTGCAGATCGGCAACGCCTTCTACGGCCTGATCACACCGCTCTACAGCCGCGACAACTGGTCCTTCCTCGACGAGGCGTTGCAGCAGGCCCTCGACGGCGACGGCAGCACCCTGCTCCTGCTCTCCGACCTGTACGGCTCCCGCGAGGGCGGCACCTACACCGACAACAGCCTTGAGGCCATCCTGGCCATCAACTGCCTCGACGACCCCTCCTTCATCGAACCCGATGAGGTGCCGGCGGAGTTCCCGGCGTTCGAGGCCGCCTCGCCGACCTTCGGCCGGGTCTTCGCCTGGGGGCTCGTCGGCTGCCACGGCATCCAGGTCGAGGCCGCCGAGCCCGCCCCCGAGATCCGCGCCGAGGGCGCGGCCCCGATCGTGGTCATCGGCACCACCCGCGACCCCGCCACGCCCTATGAGGAGGCCGTCGCGCTCGCCGAGCAGCTGGCCAGCGGTGTGCTGTTGACCCGTGACGGTGACGGCCACACCGCCTACAACAAGGGCAACTCGTGCATCGACGAGGCCGTCGAGGGCTACCTCGTCGACGGCACCGTCCCCTCCGACGGCCAGCGCTGCTGACGGTCGGGAAGAGGCCCCACGGTGGTCGAAGAGGTTCCGCTAGGAACCGTCTCGAGACCACCCGACCGCAGCCGGTGGGGGGTCTCGAGACAGGCGCTAGCGCGCCTTCCTCGACCACCGTGGGGCCCGGTCCTGGTCCACAGCGATGTCAGGGCAGGCGCGAGAACCAGCGCAGGCTGAACCCGGCGGCGACGAGGCCGAGGAGCAGGGCCAGCGCGACGACGTACGGCGTGACGTCCTGCGGCTCGGTGCGGTAGCCGATCGAGGACTGGATGTCGTCGTAGACCTGGTCGAGCTGCTCGGCGGTCTCGGCGGAGTAGCCGTTGCCGCCGGTGGCCTCGGCGAGGGCGTCGAGGGAGGGCTGGTCGACCGGGACGGGCACGATCTGGCCGTCGACCTCGACGGTGCCGGTGGGGGTGCCGTAGGCGATGGTCGAGACCGGGACGTCGGCCTCGGTGGCCGCGGCCGCTGCCTGGTCGACGCTGCTGCCGACGGTGTTGGTGCCGTCGGAGAGCAGCACGATCGTCGCGGGGACGGGCTCGCTCTCGCCGCCGTCGGGGTCGGTGGTCGACTGGTCGCCGAGCGCCTCGACCTGGGCGAGCGAGGTGAGCACGCCGTCGCCGATCGCGGTGCCCTCGGCCAGCTCGAGCCGGTCGAGCGCGGCGACGGCCTCGGCCTTGTCGGGGCTGGGCTCGGCGAGCACCGAGGCGGACCCGGCGAACTGGACCACGCCGACGTTGAACCCGTCGGGCAGGCCCGCGATGAAGGTCGCGGCCGCCTCGCGGGCCGCGGTCAGCCGGTCGGGCGCGACGTCGGTGGCCTGCATCGACAGCGAGACGTCGACGGTCACGATGACCGTGGCCCGCTCCCGGGGCACCTCGCGGTCGACCTCGGGCCGTGCGGCGGCGAAGCAGAGCACCACGAACGCGGCCAGCAGCAGCGCGGCCGGCACGTGCCGGCGCCACGCGGGTCGCTTGGGCGCGAGGCGCTCGAGCATGGGCAGGGTCGCGAAGCGGACGGCGTACGCCGATCGGCGGCGCTGCGCGAGGAGGTAGAGCACGACGAGCGCGGCCACCGGGACGAGCAGCCACAGCCAGGCCGGCGAGGCCAGCCCGGCCAGCGGGACTGCCAGCGGGAGGGGCAGCGGGGCGCTCATGCGGGCACCACCCGTCGCATCGGGGCGCCGTGCACGTGGCGGGCGAGGTCGCGCACCCAGTCGCGGTCGGTGCGGAGCACGACGTGGCCGGCCCGGCACGACCGGACGGCCTCGGCGGTGGCGGCGCGGTGGGCGGCGGTGAGGTCGGCGTACCGCTCGCGCAGCCGGCGGTCGCCGGTCCACACCTCCTGGCGGCGCCCGGTCTCGGGGTCCTCGAAGGTCACGGTGCCGACGTCGGGCAGCGCGAGCTCGCGGGGGTCGACGACCTCGACGAGCAGGGTCTCGTGGGTGGCGGCGAGGCGGCGCAGCGGCTGCTCCCAGGCGAAGGGCCGCTCGGCGCGGCCGTCGGGCTCGACGAGGTCGGTGACCACGACGCGCACGCCGGGCCGGGGGTGCCGGCGGGCGAAGGCGCGCAGGGCCGTGGCCAGGTCGGTGCCGGTGCCGGTGCCTGTGCCGGTGCCGGTGCGGGCGGCGCTCGGCGGGCGGCGCAGGGCCCGGTGAGCGGCCGCGCGCGACGGCACCGGGGCCGACCAGGCGAGGCCGTCGCCGGTGAGGTGGGCCGTGCCGAGGCGGTTGCCGGGGCCCTGGGTGAGCAGTGCGATCGCGGCGACGACGCCGGCGGCGACCTGCCGCTTCTCCAGCTCGACGGTGCCGAAGGCCATGCTCGGGGAGTCGTCGACCAGCACCCAGCTCTCGAGCTCGTGCTCGGCCAGCGGGCGCCAGACGTAGGGCTCGCCGGCGGAGCGCGCGGTGACGTTCCAGTCGATGCGGCGCACGTCGTCCTCGCCGGGGCGGTAGCGCACGACCTCCTCCGGCTCCGAGCCCGACCCGAGGCGCAGGCCGCGCTTGTCGCCGTGGAGGCGGCCGGGCAGCCGCCGGCGCACGGCGAGCTCGAGGGAGGCGAAGGCGGCCTCGGGCGAGGTCGTGCCGCCGAGCGGCGGCAGGTGGTCGGGGTGCTGGGTCATCGCAGTCGTCGGCAGGTCAGGAGACCGGCAGCGGCTGGGTGTGCAGGCTGCCGTCGGGGTCCTCGCGGGTGGCGACGCTGGGCTGCGGGACGGCGGCGACGACCTCGCGCACGATGGCCCGCGGGTCGGCGCCGTCGGCGACCGCGTCGAACGACAGCAGCAGCCGGTGGCTCATCACGTCGGAGGCGACCTCGGCGATGTCGGCCGGCAGCACGTAGGAGCGACCGCGCAGCAGGGCCAGCGCCCGGCCCGCGGCGAGCATGCCGAGGGAGGCGCGCGGGCTGACACCGAGCTCGATGACCTCCTGCAGGTGGCCCAGGCCGTACCGCTCCGGGGAGCGGGTGGCCACGGTCAGGTTGACGAGGTACGACGCCACGGAGTGGTGCACGAACAGGCCGTCGGCCGTGCGCTGGAGACGCACGAGGTCGTCGGGGGTGAGCACCTGCTCGGCGGTGGGCGGGTCGACCGACATCCGGTGCACGATGGTGAACTCCTCCTGCCCGGTCGGGTAGGGGACGTCGACCTTGAGCAGGAACCGGTCGCGCTGGGCCTCGGGCAGGCGGTAGACGCCCTCGGACTCGACCGGGTTCTGGGTGGCGAGCACGAGGAACGGGTCGGGCAGCCGGTGGCTGGTGCCGGCGATCGAGACCTGCTTCTCGGCCATGGCCTCCAGCAGCGCGCTCTGCACCTTGGCCGGGGCGCGGTTGATCTCGTCGGCGAGGACGAGGTTGGCGAAGATCGGGCCGCGCTCGACGTCGAACCGCTCCGCGCTGGCCCGCCACACGCGGGTGCCGGTGATGTCGCCGGGCATCAGGTCGGGGGTGAATTGCAGCCGCGCGAAGCTGCCGCCGACCACGTCGGCCAGCGTGCGCACGGCCAAGGTCTTGGCCACGCCCGGCACGCCCTCGAGCAGCAGGTGCCCGCGGGCGAGCAGGCCGATCATCATCCGCTCGACCATGGCGTCCTGGCCGACGACGACCTTCTTGACCTCGATGAGGGCCCGCTCGAGCGTGTGCGAGGCCTCGGCGACCTCGCGCTCCTGTTCCACCGACATGCGTCCCAGGTTCTCAGACGGTCCTAGGAGCGGGCTGTGCGTCCGCCGCACGCGACCCGGGCAGGCGTTCGCCGGGCGGCCAGGTCGTCGTCGTACGGCGGTCGCCGGGGCGGCCCGGTGTCCGGCGGGTGCTCGCCCGGGGACCGGGGTCGGGAGGCCGCACGCAGCGGCGCGGTGGAGTGCAGTCGCCGGCGAGGTCCTCGAGCTCGCTGCGGTGGGGGCCGTCGCCGTGCACGTCGAGCCGGACCGGGACCCCGCGGCGGTGCAGCGCGATCGCGGTGGCCACCGCGAGGTGGGGCGACTTCTCCCGCGAGAGCCGGCTGACCAGCACCAGGCGCAGGGTCGAGGAGGTCCGCCACGGGCCGGGGCGGAAGGTGGCGAGGTCGACGCCCAGCGGCACCCGCACCACCTCGCGGCCCGCGCCCGCCGGGACCCGGTCGAGCTCGGCGGCGGCGTACCGCGACGTCACGACGACCCGGTCGACGCTGCGCACGGCGAGCCGGTTGAGCAGCCCGATGGAGACCCGGGAGGCGGAGTCGTGGCCGGTGCGCATCGCGAGCATGTCGTCCATGCGCTCGTGGGAGAGCAGCGTGGTCGTGACCGCGCGGCGTCGCGCCCAGAGCGCGACCGGCAGCAGGGTCGTCTTGTCGCTGAGCTCGAGGGCGGTCGGGGCGAACCGCTCCAGGGCCTCGGTCACCCGCCACGGCTCGACGATGAGCCGGTAGCCGGCACTCCCGACTCGGGGCGCCCGCACCTCGACGACCTCGCCGTGCTCGGTCTCGTGCACGGCATCGGTCGCCCCGGGGACGACGAGCAGCCGGCGGGCCCCCGCGGCGACGTACCCGCGACCGAGGGCCTCGACGGCGACCCGCATGCCACGGGAGGCGGCGCCACGACGTTGGCGACCTGGGCCATCCGCGTGCCCTGCATCCGGCCCAGGCTGCGGGACGGGCGTGAACGCGCGGGAGGCGCGCGGTGGACTCAGCCCAACGGTTCCGCGATCTCCCGGATGCGCGCGGTGGCCAGGTCGATCATCAGCCGGGCGGCGGGGGAGAGGACGGCGCCGGTGCGGTGCACGATGGCGAAGGTGTCCCAGACCTTGGGCCGCAGCGAGACGAACCCGGCCCGTGGCGCCAGGCGCGGGATGAGCTGCTCGGCGGCGCCCCGGGGGATGACGGTGTCGGCCAGGCCGAGGCCGACGAGCTCGACCGCGGTCTCGACGTCCTCGACCTCGATGCGGGTCTGCGGGTTGCGGCCGGTCTCGTGCAGCAGCTGGCGCAGCAGCTGGCGGGTGGAGTCCTCGGCGCGCCAGGTGGTCTCGGGCATGACGAGCGAGGCCTGCGCGAGCCGGTGGGCGGTGACGGGCGTGGCGACGCGCTCGGGGTCGGCGCTGACGTAGACGAGCTCCTCGCGGGCCACCGGCGTGATGTCGATGCCCTCGCTCTGCACGCCCGCGACGGCGAGCATCGCGGCCTCGAGGCGGCCGCGGCGGAGGTCCTCGGCGACCTCGGTGGAGTTCTGCCCGACCAGCTCGACCCGGACGCCGGGGTAGCGCTCGAGCACGTCGGCGATGAGGCCGGCGCTGGCGTAGAGCCGCGCGACGCCGAACATGCCGAACCGGATGGTGCCGGTCTCGAACGCCTTGACGCTCGCCACCGCCTCCCGGGCCTCGTCGACGGCGGCCAGCACCTTCTCGGCGTGCGGGCGCAGCGTGTCGGCCACCGTCGTCGGCACGACGCCGCGCCCGACCCGGCGGAACAGCTGCACGCCGAGGGTCTTCTCCAGGGCCCGGACCTGCTCGGAGACCGACGGCTGGGCGTAGCCGAGCTCGTCGGCGGCCGCGGTCAGCGAGCCGTGCTCGTAGGTGGCGAGGAAGCAACGGAGCTGATGGAGGGAGAGCACCGTCACACCATAGGACTCGCCTGGGGCTGCTGACGGAAAGCAAGGCTACCCCTGCGGCTGGCGTCCTCGGATGATGGAGACATGTTCGCGCACACCTGCACCTCCTGCCGCCAGCGGAAGCTGGTCTTCCCCAGCCAGATCACCTCGATGACCAACACCGACGACGGCATCGTGGTCGCCTTCACCTGCTGGTGCGACGCCGAGCAGGTCCTCGTCACCGGCAAGCGCGCCGGCGCCCGCCGCGAGGCCGCGGCCGCCCACGCCGCCTGAGCTGCGCTCGACCCACGGTGGTCGAGCGAGGACGGAGTCCTGTCCCGAGACCACTCACCTCAGGTGGGTCTCGAGACAGGCGCCAGGGCGCCTCCCTCGACCACCGTGTGCCTCAGACGGCGGCGATCGCGTTGAGCGAGGTGTCGGGCTGGAAGCCCGGGAAGACCTGCGCCGAGGACGCCCCGAACCGCTTGGTCACGACCTCCGACAGCACGCTGCGGTAGTCGGTGGTGACCAGCAGGTCGGCGTCGGAGGTGCCGGTCAGGCCGGGCCAGCGGCCGTAGTACCTGCCGCCCTTCACGCCTGCACCGATCAGGAACATCACGTTGCCGTAGCCGTGGTCGAGACCCTGCTCGGCGTTCTCCGCGACCCGCCGGCCGAACTCGCTGACCGTGACGAGGGTGACCTTCGAGGCCAGCGGCCCGAGGTCGGTGAAGAAGGCGGCGAGCGAGCCCGCGAGCTCGTCGGCGCGGCGTTTCAGGTTGCCGTCGGCGGTGGTGCCGATCCAGGTGTGGTGGTCCCACGAGCCGTGGTCGACGGTGATGATCTCCGCGCCCACGTCGGCCCGGATCGTGCGCGCGGTGTCCTTCAGGGCCCGCGCGAGGTCGCTGTCGGGGTAGACCGCGCCGTTGGCGGGGCCCTGCGCCGCTGCCCGCACCGGCGCGAACTCGTCGACGACCTCGAGCGTCGAGGCGAACCCGGTGCCCAGGGTGCTCCCGCTGCCGGCCCACAGGGTCTGCAGCGAGCGGCGTCGGTTGGCCGACCCGGTCGCGTCGTCGGGACCGGCCAGCCGCACCCCGTCGATCCCCGGGGCCACCAGCACCGGCTGCGGGCCGGACATCGAGGTGGCCGGCGTGCCGCCGTACTGGATGGCCTCGACGGGCGAGCCCGCTCCGCCGTCGCGGCCGACGAGCCGGTTGAGCCAGCCGACGCGGGCGGGGGAGCCCGGGTCGGCGTCCTCGAGCTCCTCCATGGCCGAGAAGTGCGAGCGGTTGGGCGAGGGCAGGCCGGTGGCGTGGACGGCGGCCATCTTGCCCGCGTCCCACAGCGGCTTGAGGGGCGCGAGGGCCGGGTGCAGGCCGAACATCGCGTCCCGCGCCAGCAGCTGGTCGCGGGGGACGGCGATGCGCGGCCGGGCCTGGTAGTAGACGGGGTCGGCGTGCGGCACGACGAGGCTCAGGCCGTCGCAGGCACCGCGCAGCGACACCACGACGAGCACCTGGGGGGCCGAGCCGTCGGCGGCGTACGACGTCTCGGTGAAGGCGGTGCCGTGCACGGCGGTCACCGCGGCGGCGCCCCCGACGACGGCGGCGCCGCGCAGGAAGCCGCGGCGCGACGTACGGGCGTAGTCGTCGCAGCAGGACGACGGCTGGCGGGTCTGGGTCGGGCTCATGGCGTCGGTCCTCACCGGTGGAGGTGGTCGGGGCTGTCGAGGATGGTGAGCAGCACGAGGTAGAACTGCCAGCGCACCACCGGGTGGTTGGCGTTGATGACCGTGTCGGCGCGCACGCCGACGACCTCGCGGCAGGCCTGTTGCAGGCGGGCCGAGGCGGTCTTGCCGAGGAGCTGGCGGCTCAGGTGCTCGACGAGGTCGCTGAACACCATGCTCGTCGCCGGCATCCACTCCTGCGGCTCGCGGTACGTCATGTCGACCTTGGGCCACCAGCGACCGGCCATGCCCTGGTGGATCTCGAACGACGCCAGCAGCCGCGAGACCGACGACCAGGACGCGTTGTCCTGGGGCGGGCCGTCGGGGCGGGGCCAGCCGAACGGCGCGTGGCCGATGCCCGTGCACTGCCACAGGATCGAGTTGGCGGCCGAGGAGTCGTTGTTGGTGGGACGGGCGATCCGGGTGCGCAGCGCCCGGTGGCAGGCGACGACGTCGTCGGTGGGGGTGCGGACCTTCAGGCCGGCGGCGGCCTGGAACTCCGCCGAGGCGACCAGGGCCCGCAGCACCGGCTTGATCGCGGTCTTGCTGTCGAGGAAGACCTGCGCCAGCTGGGCCACCAGCGCCGCCGAGGGGGTGTCGGAGACGAAGCGCAGGCACAGCTTGCGGGCGATGCGCTCGGCGGTGCGCGGGTGGTGGGCGAGGTGGCGCAGGTAGGCCTCGGTCGCGGCTCGGCCGTCGGGGTCGGCGTTGTCGTGCTTGAAGTCGAGGAAGTCGACGGTGCCGGTCCAGTGGCTGGCCGGGTCGTACCAGGCGCGCCAGGTCGCGCTCCAGGTGTCGACGCGGTAGCCGGTGAGGAGCCGGGCGGAGGTCTTGACGTCGTCCTCGGTGTGGTTGCCCTTGCCGACCGTGTGCAGCTCGAGGAGCTCGCGGCCGAGGTTCTCGTTGGGGGCGCGCTTGGTCGAGCGGGCCTGGTCGAGCGAGATGAGCATCGCCGGGTGGGTGATCGCGGTGACCAGCAGGTCGTCGTACCGGCCGAGGGTGTGGGCGCGCAGCGCGCGGCCGTAGTCGGCGCGGTAGGTGTAGACGCCGTCGTCGTCGAGCGGGATGTGCAGGTGGTTCTCCCAGAACTCGGCCATCACCTCCAATACCTGGCGCTCGGAGTAGATGCGTCGCAGCAGGCACCAGCGGGCGTAGTTGGCCATGGCGACCCACCCGCCCTCGGTCCCGTCCTGCTGGCGCTGCCAGATCTGCGCCGGCCCCAGGCCCATCGAGGTCCACCAGCTCGCGAGCCCGTCGGCGAACGAGTCGGGCACCTGGGCCGGGTCGAGCTGCTGCTCGAACCACGCCGCCGGGCTGCCCGCCGCCTTCATCTGCTCGTGCAGGGCCGGCGTGAAGCCGTAGGTGAAGCGGCTGGCCAGGTGCAGCGAGGCCGCCGTGGGCAGCGCGGAGGAGACGAAGTCGGGGTCGGGCGCGGGCGGGGCCGGGGGCTCGCTCGGCGTGGTCGGCTCGGTCGGGGTCGGCTGCTCCGGGGTGGGGCCGGTCGGCGTCGGCTCGGTGGGGGCCGGCTGCTCGGGGGCCGGGCCGGTGGAACCGCCGCCCTGGCCGCCCTGGCCGCCCTGGCCGGGCCGGGCGCGGTGGAAGCGGTGCTTGCACCGGTGCAGGCGACGGCAGGTGTGCTGCGGGTGCCGCGGGCAGCGGTGGAAGTGCCGGCAGGTACGACGGTGCGCCCGGCTCGCGGCCTCGGCCTCCGGGGCCGCGAGCGCGGGCGCGACGGCGGTGACCGCGAGCCCGCCGAGCAGGCCGCGTCCCAGTCGTCGACGAGTGAGCGCCCCGGTGTCGTCCGCGAGGCGCGGGGCAGGCGTGAGGGTCACGTCGGCTCCTGTGGGGGGAGTGTGGGGGGAGTGGGGGGAGAGAGGGAACGGTGCTGCTGATCCCTTCTTCGGTCGTCGTACCCCCGGGGTTGAGGGCGACCCTCGTCCCCTCGGACACCGATTGCCCGCCCGGACTGACTACCCCCTACACTCGTGCGGTCGCCTGCGGGCGACAGGCCGCCTTAGCTCAGTCGGTAGAGCGATTCACTCGTAATGAATAGGTCGTCGGTTCGATTCCGACAGGCGGCTCCACCACAAGCCCCTGACCTGCGGAAACGCGGTTGGGGGCTTCGCCGTCGGGGGCCCACATGGGCCGAAGTCCGGTGAAAGTCCGGTGAAACTCCCAGCCGTGACCGGTCGTGGCCGGTCATCTCCGGTCGCGTCCGGGGCCTCGGCGAGCTACCGGACGGAGCCGCCGAGGTCGAGGACGAGGACGGCGAGCGGGTCGTTCATGAAGGTCTCGAACTCGGCCAGCGAGGCGAACTGAGGCGTGCCGTCGAACCGTCGGACGAGGCCCGCCAGGTTGGCGAGCACGCTGTCCGGGTCGCCGGTCCAGAACTGCTCGCTGACGCGGTCGAGCGCAGGGACGACGTGGCGGGTGAAGCCGGTGTCGTACTCGGCGGCGAGGCGGTCGAGATGCTCCCTCTCGGCCTCGCACCGAGCGACCACGAGGTCGGTCTGGGCCAGGAGCTCGTCGTAGGCCCGGTCCCAGGCCGACGAGGTGTCGCGAGCCAGGATCGCCAGCTGGATCCCCTGGACGACCATGGCGGCGCCGTACTGGCCGACCACTCCGCCGATGAGCGCACCGACGGCCGGCACCGGGATGACGGCCTGGCCGACAGCGCTGCACGCCCAGACGGCCGCGGTGCGGCCGACTCCCTCGGCGGTGACGGCCGCGGCCTCGGTCGCGGTGAGAAGCCCGGTGGCCACCCCGTGGGCGGCTCCGGCAACCGTCAGCACGCTGCGTGCCATCACGGTGGCGAGGTCCGCACCCGCCGCGCCACCCAGCGCGTTGGCCAGCGCACCGGTCGACCCGGCTGCTACGGCGGCCTGCGCGGTGAGGGTGGCGTACGTCGAGGCGGCAGCCACGGCCGTCGCGGTCGCGCCGACACGGGCCGCTTGGACGGCTGCGTCGGTCCAGGCGACCTGGCCGAGGCCGCGGTGGCGGATGACGTCGGCGGCGACCGATCCGGCCAGCGACGTGACGGCGGCAGCGCCGCCGGCGCTGATCGCGGCGTGTGCGGCCGCGGAGAGGGTCTTGTCGCGCACGAGCCCGTCGAGGAACCCGTCCGGGTCGACGTCGATCTGTCGGAGCTGGTCGGTGGTGACGGCGGTGGATGTGACCCCGTCGGCCTCGATGTGGTCGCGGAGCCGTGCCCGTACGTCGGCGTACCGCTCGTGCAGCGGCCCGTCGGGCATCGCGAGACGACGGTCGAGTAGCGAGCCGGTCGGGTCGAGGTGGTCGCTGGGGACCAGCAGGTCGAGACCGTCGTACTTCGGTGCGGCGAGGCCGTCACGCTGCGACAACCGTGCGGCGCCGCCAGTGACGACCTTCGCCTGGACACCCCGCAGCAGGTCACCGGCTGCGTCGCGCAGCTCGAGGTCAGCCGGGTCGTGCGGGCGCCCCAGCCACGTGGTGACGAGCAGCCGCTGGTCGTTGCGCTGACGGATGGCGTCGAGGTTGAAGCTCAGCTCGTGCATCCATTCGAACCAGTGACCCTGGCGCTGGCCCGGCCCGAGGTTGCCGAAGCGCTGCTGCAGCTTGGCGAGAGTGTCCCGTTGGTCGAGGAGGTAGGCGACCTGGTCGCGTCCGGACCTGGCCGCAGCACGCCCCGCCGCCCACCCGACGGCCTCGGCGGCACCCGCGCCTGGCCGCTCGTCGCGCTCGGTCGTCATCGTGCTTGAGCGACAGCGGCGGCTTCGGCCGCCGCGAGCGTGGTGTGCCCGACCTCGGTCACTGTGCCGTGCTCGTCGACCAGAGGACAGGCGACGACGGCGGCGGCCGCCTGCGCCAGCCCGGCCAGCTCAGCGACCGCGGCACGCTCGTCGCGCGAGTAGGTGGCGAAGTCGGTGCTGCGGTCGACCAGCGCGCCGAGGGCGGGCAACCGGGAAGACCCGACCCGGACCAGCTCACGCAGGACCCGCGCCGCGTCCACGTATCGCGTCGACGCCAGCCGCACCCGCATGCAGTCCACCGTCAACTGCGCTTCCGCCCGCTCGAGCTCGAGCGCCAGCTCGCGCTGAGCCTGCAGCGACTTGCGCCCCTGCCAGTACAAGAACCCGCCCGCGGCCAGCAGGACCGGCGCGGCCACCACGCCGGCCAGCACCGTCGTCCCAACCGCCACGCCTCCGCCGCCGGCGGCCAACGATCCGCCGCCCAGCCACGCCAGGGTGGCGCTGGTCGCCGCGGCGCCGCTTAGTGAGCTGATTGCCGTGCCGGTCGACGCGGCGGCGAACGCACCCACCGCTGAGAAGGTCAGCGCGCCCGCCGACGCCCCGGCTGCCGTCCCGCCGGCCAGGCTCGTCAGCCCCCGCACCGCGCTGACGGCGACCTGCCGCATCGCGACGTCCAGCTCGGCCAGCTCCGGGACCTCCTCCAACACTCGGAGCTCTCCCAGGTCAACGTTCTTCAGCTTCGCGAACTGCGATGCAAACGGTGCGAGGAAGTCGTCGAAGGCGCTCCCGAACGACTGGTCAAGATCGTCCCGAGCCGATTGAAACAAGCCCTGCGCCTTGACCCGGTTGCGCTCCAGTTGCTGATGATTCGACTCGTTCCGCCTGGCTAGCTGACGGGCCTCGACCAGCGGCAAAGCGCGGTTGGTTGATTCCCGAGCTGTCGTCCGCCACTCCATGACCTGCCTCCTCGCCCTCGCCCGGGGCATCCCGTCGAATGAGGGTAAGGAGGACGGCCGAGGGTTGAGGACCGTTCGAGCAAACCGGGGGAGGGGGTCGGCCGCGGTCCCATTTGCGGTGGAATGACGCACGTCGATAGTGCGGCGCTTGCAGCGACGCGTCCGGGCCCGATCACAGACGGCAGCCGCGGTCCGCAGGGCGACGAACACCAAACACGGGTCGAGCATCCAGGTTGCCGGCAGGCCAGCTGTCCAACTTATCGCCCTGCCCCTTCACTCGCTTCGAGTCGGCTCCAGGCAGAGCTCCAGGACAGCGGACTTCGTCGACCCGACGCCGCTGCCGCGGTCCGTGAGCGCCTTTCGAGAGATCTCCTGCCCCCTGAGGAAGTCGCGAGAGCAGCCGCCGAGGTGCTCTAAAGCGACGCGCTGACGGCGATCTTCGAGCGGGTTGACAAGCTCCGAGCCCGCCACGCGTCTCGTAACTGACTTCTCAGGTCGAGACACACTTCTCCGGTTACGAGGACCAGGCCCATTGCTCTACGAGAATGAGCGGATCGTGGACACCCGCTGAGGAGATGGTTGATGGCACCGAGGCCGCAGTGGCACCACACGATGCAGGAGGCGAGACGTCAGGCGTGCTTGGCGATCGACTTCTACAACCGTCCCGGTGACCGGAGGAGCTACCTCGACTTCGTCGTCCACATGCATCTTGCATGGCAAAACCTTCTTCACGCAGACCGGATACGCCGTCACGAGCCGATCTTCTTCCGTGAGAAGAACGGGCGCTACGTGCGGAACCCGGACGGCACCCGGAAGACTTGGGATCTTTCGGAGTGCTTGAAACGGGAGTTCTCCGATGCCGACCCAACGCGGGAGAACATCACCTTTTTCATCGGGCTCCGCAACAAGATCGAGCACCGCTTCCAGGATGCCTTCATGGCGACCACCGGACCGCATGCCCACGCCTACGTCATCAACTTCGAGGCGGAGTTAATAAAGCGGTTCGGAAAGACGTACAGCCTGGCGGACGAGCTCCGGTTCCCGGTGTTCGTCCAGGCTCTGACGCCCGAGGGCGTGGAGGTCCACGCGAAGGCACGCAAGAAGCTTCCGCAAGCTGCCAGGAACTACATCAGCAAATTCGAAGCCGACCTCGACCCCGCGGTGGCTGGATCCGAGAAGTTCGCCTATCGGGTGCTGCTGACGCCGATCAAGGGCCCCAAGACCGAGGCCGACATGGCGGTCACGTTCGTCAGCCAGAGCGACCTGACCGAAGAGGAGCTCGAGGAGCTGAAGAAGGCGGGCAAGGCGGGCACGGTGTTCGTGAACGAGAAACAGCGGGAGGTCGGGCTGCTCGACAAGATGTTGCCAAAGGCGGCCGCTCAAGCTGTCGAGGACCAGATTCCCTTCGAGTTCAGAACTAACCACTTCGCACGTACCTGGAAGAAACTCAAGGTCCGTCCTGACGGCAAGAGCAACCACCCGGAGAAGACGGTGGCGCATTACTGCGTTTACGTCGAGGCGATCAAGCAGCACGTGTACACCCCGGCGTACGTGCAAAAGCTCGTGGAGCTTCTCGCAACAGAGGACGGTTTCAGGGAGACGGTGGGTTCGGCTCCCCGGCGGAAGGTCACGAAGTTGGCTACCGCGAAGAAGGCCCCGCCCGCGGCAGGGGCGTCGTCGTCCGCCTGAGTCGACTCGTCCTGGTCGCTCGGCCAGGGGCTGTGATAGCGAACGGCGCAACGTTCAGATCCCGCTGCGACACACCCTGCGCAGGTGGACGAGGTGTTCAACTACGTCAATGTGGGCGGTGTGCGGCACCAGTGCTACGAGCGCCCGTGCAGAGCCTGAGCCACGCCTTCCTCGGACATCTGCTCGAAGTGGACCAAGGGGCCGGAAGGGCATGCCATCTCATCGCTCGCTCGCTCGAGAGCTGCAAGCGTGTACTTGTTGTCGCTGTGCCAGGTGACTTGGTCGACCTGCGCGCCACCCTGCGCGTACCAAACGGTCTTCTTAAGAAGTCGCTGCTTGGTCTTCGTGCTGAGCTCCACCTCGACCGCGGTCTTGATCCCGGTGGGGCTAGTCACGACGAGGTCCGGTCGGAACTCCACTCTCCAAGCCTCGCGCCACTCACGTGTTCCTGACTCGCCCCGGCGAGCGGTGCTGCCGTCTGGCATGAGCAGCGCCGTGCGACCGTTGATGTATCCGTGCGCTAGTTCCGCACGGCGTCCATTCTCGAAGTGTCGGAGTTCCCGTTCGGTCGTGACTTCGAATCCGTCGATCGCATAGTCGATCCCCACCTCGGCGGTGAGGTGACCGTGGCGACTCGTTGCGCGGCCGATCTCCACGACGGTCGGGAGGTCGATCCGGTCTGATCGCAACCCGTTCGTCGTCGCAGCCCAAGCAGTGCCGAGGGGGCAGCAATCAACGCGCCGCACGAGCCCTGAGCCCCACATCCTGCGAAGGCGTCCTTCGACCACGCTCAAAGTCAGCTCGTCCTGAGCGCCGACTCCGGTGAGCTTGGCAATCTGGCGGGTAGTGAGGAAACCGTAGCCGCCCAGACTCTTCATTGTCAGACGTCTGAAGCTCGAGGTGTCCATGTTCGCTCCGAGGCAGTGGTTGGCACGTTCGAGCGGTTCCTAACGACGAGGCGCCTCCGATGAAGGCGCCCGGTAGGGGCCATGAAGGCGACCGGGCGCGACGGGACCTCTCGTCACTGGCGGCGGGGTTCCGAGGGGTCGTGGGGTGCGGCCGGTACCGCCCATCGAGGAGCCGTGCGTGGGTGGTCACGACCGGTCTGAGGCCAAGACTCACTGGCTCCGTTGTGGGAGTTGTGCCCCGTTGGCCGGGTGGGGGTTTGACCCGCGGTGGGCAGGGGGTTTGGCCCGCGGTGGGTAGGGGGTTTGGCCCGCGGTGGGTAGGGGGTTTGGCCCGCGGTGGGTAGGGGGTTTGGCCCGCGGTGGGTAGGGGGTTTGGCCCGCGGTGGGTAGGGGGTTTGACCCGCGGTGGGTAGGGGGTTTGACCCGCGGTGGGTAGGGGGGCGAGTCGGCCAGGTAGAAGGTGCGACCCGCGGGTCTGACGGATCTAGGACGGCGGGCCTGGCGAGCTCACTGAACGCGCGAGCCCAACTGAAGGTATATGGTCCGCGGGTTTTCGAAGAGGCCGCGGACCCTTTGGCCCGCATCGCGGCCCCGCGCGACACCGCACCCGAACCGGGCTGAACGAGTCTGGCATGTAAAGAGCTTCAGGCTGGATGGCAGACCCCTTGCTGGCCATCTCGGAGGCTCCTCGAGCGAGCGAGAGACAGTCGCGCCCTGAGCGGGATGGCGTTCCGCTCGCGGCCCCGATCTGCCTGCCTCTTGCCGGACCGGCCTCGGTAGCGCTGCCTCGGGGACTGCTTTACTTCTAGCCGTCAGTGCGCGTAAAGGCTCGACTGGCCAGGGCCGCTCATTCGTGCAGGTCAGAAGCCTGTGTGAGGCCCTGTGCGCCTTCTGACTCTCCACAGAGTTGCTGGTCGCCAGCGCAAGCCGCTGCATCGTGGTCCCCGAACTGCTCCGGTCAACCCGAAAGCCCATCAATGGCTTTACGCGGCAGAAGCGCTGGGGGCTTACACCCAGCGGCCGTGGGGGCTTTACACGACCGGTGTCGAGGTCTTTACACCGAAGAGCCCAGCGGGCCGGACTTGCCAGGTCCGCCATCTGCACGACCGGCTTTACATCGACACGGTGTGCGAACACCACGGCGGGCGTGCTCGAACGCGACAGGCGGCCCCGGCGGGGATCGGACGGGCCAGGCGGGCGGCTCGCCGCACGCGACACACCCGGCGCTCGGTCTCGTTCCTCGCCCGGCGCGGGGGTGTCGGAGCGTCTCGCAGCCCCCCTGGCCCGCGGCGGTGTCGTCCGCGCCGAGCGGGGACTGGTGGCCGCGCTCTCGCTCGTTCCTCGCTGGAGCGTCTGCCACTGCGTCTCGCGCGTCGCGGTCGTCACCGCCGCCGGGTGGGGTCGGGTTGGCGGAGGGGCTCGCGGATAGCGCGCGTGGACGGGTTCCCCGTGTGCGTCTGCCGGGGGTGCGGGTTTGCCGGTGTGGGGGTTTGCCGGGTGTGCCGGGTGTGCCGGGTGTGCCGGGCGTGCGGGTTCGCGGGGTGCGCGGGTTTGCCGCGTGTTCCGGTTCTCCGGCGACCCGGACCACCGGGGCGGGCCGGCGGAGGCGCGGGTGAACCGGGGGGCCAGGGGCAGGCAAACCGGCGACCCCGGATGCCGGGTCTCGAGGTCAGGGTTGGCCCTCTGTTGGGCTCGACGAGGGAGGAACGACGTTAGGCGACGCTCCGCGCGAAGGGGGAGAGTGGTGGCGTGGGTCAGTCTCGCTGCCAGCCGGGTCGGCTCTGGTGGTACTGGAGGGCTTCGGGGCTGATGACGAACTGGAGGAGGTTGCCGACCTTCTTGACGAGTTCGTCGCGGACCTCGGCGGGGGTGGCGAAGAAGAACTCGCGGCGTTGGTTGACCAGGTTGAGGCGTCGGGCTGCGAAGGCGGTGTGGAGCTGGTTCTCGAGGGTGACGGCGTCGTCGGAGAAGAACAGGACGTGGACGTCGAAGGGAAATGGGACGGAGGCGCCGTTGAGCTCGGCGATGCGTTCGAGGGGTTCGAGGCGGCGGGTGAGGCCGATCTTGACGATGCCGGGGCCGAAGGCGCCGACGTTGCTGATGACGTAGACGTAGCCGGCGCGTTGGTTGGCGATGCGGTAGTCGGTCTGGGCGATGGCGTCGTCGATCTGGGCGAGGCGGTGCTCGATCGCGGCGGCTTCGTCGTCGCGGCCTTGGCGGCGGAGCTCGTCGAGGGCGTTTTGCTGGTGGAGGCGTTCCTTGTCGAGCTTGGCGCGTTCGGCTTGGAGCTTCTCTTCCTCGCGGCGCTGCTCGCGGAGGCGGGCGCGTTCCTCCTTGGCCTGTTCGCGTTCTTCCTGGAGGCGGAAGAGGTAGTCGGCGGTGAGCTCGAGCTCCTCGATGCGCAGGGCGTGGAAGGCGGGTGAGACGCGCAGCTCCATGAGGGCGCCGAGCTTGGAGATGGAGGTGAGGGTGCGTTCGAGTCGGGTCTTGGCGGTGGTGACGTTGCCGGCGCGCATCGTGCGTAGGCAGGTGTCGGCTTCGGCGTTGTAGGCGCGCAGCATGAGTCGGGAGAGGTCGGCGGTCATCTTGCGGCCCTGGGCGAGGGAGTTGTTGAAGACGAACCGGTCGGAGGACTCGACGGCGTCGCCGTCCTTGATGCACTGCTTGATGCGGGTGTTGAGTTCGTCGAGGTGTTGTTTGTACGCCGCGGCGTCCTCGAGGGGGTGGTGGTAGCGGTAGATGCCGACTTCTTGGAGGACGACGTCGTCGTCGAGCTCGGCCAGCGGGGTCTCGCCGGTCGCGGTGAGCTGTTGGGTGAGGTTGCGTTCGCGGGCGCGTGCGGTGGCGAGGGCGGCGCGGAGGGTGGTGAGCTCGTCCTCGCGGGCGGCGAGCTTGGTCTGGACGGCGTGGAGCTGTTCGGCGTCGGTGTCGGTGAGCTTCGGTCGCGCTGATGGCGTGTGGCGGGCTGGGTCGTAGCCGGGTGGTCGGGGGGTGCCGATGGCCCAGCCGGGGCGTTCGGCGCAGTAGCCGAGGTTGTCGGGTGGGGTGTGGAACGGCAGTGGCTCGGGCGCGTCGGCTCTGGTGAGGTCGAGTGGGCTCATGGTGGTCGAGGTTGGTCGGAGTTCAGCGGGTGCGGACACCGGCGCTGGTGCCGATGGGGGTCAGGGCGGCGGGTGAGCGGGAGATGACGGCGCCGAGGTGGCGCAGCGATGCGGCGGCGTCGACGCGGTCCAGGATGAGGGACTCGAAGTCGGCGCGGTCGACGGCGACGGCGAGCAGGGTGGTGAAGGTGCTGCGGCCGGTGGCGGGGTCGGTGTGGTGGACGCCGGCGGCCAGGGAGACGGTGCGGAGGTGGTCGGCGCGGTCAGCTTCGTACAGCTCGTGGATGGTGCGCATCGAGACGTTGGCGACCAGTGCGGCGTAGCGGTTGCGGCGTTCGGTCTGGGTCTGGGCGACGGGGGTGATCTCGTCGCGGGCCTTGACGTAGCGGAAGGCCTTGTCGGTGGGCAGGTCTTCGGGGTGGGAGAGCTCCACGGTGATGGTCAGCTCGCGGGCGCGGGCGTCGAGGGTGAACTGGTGGTCGATGTCGAGGTCGTCGGGGTAGGCGGAGTTGCCCAGAACGATGGAGAAGTACTCCTCGACGGCGGCGGGGTCGCGGGCGGCGAACCGTCGGATGAGGTCGTCGAGGTCGGCGTTGCGTCGGTCGGTCTCGGCGATGCGGTTGCGGCACTGCTGGTCGTACGTCTCTCGGTCCGCCTGCACACGTGCGAGCCGCTGTCGCTCGGCCTCGGCGTGGGCGGCGAGGCGGGCAGCGTCGGCCTGCATGGCCGCCGTCCTGCGGTCGCACCACCAGTAGAAGGCGTTCATGAAGGCCCGGTCGGCTCGGTAGCAGTCCTGGGCCCGGCGACCGGTGCGCTTCCCTGTGCCGGGCGGTGGGTGGTACGCCGGGAGGGGCTCGACGGGTGTCAGCGCGGGCGCCCGCAGCGGCGTCTGGTGTGGGGAGGTGAACGGCGGGTGCTCAGGGGTGGCCCGCAGCGACCCGAGGTCGACGTAGTCGTCGACGTCGAGGGTGGCGAGCAGGACGTCGTCGATCTCCTTCAGCTGCGCCGTCACCTCGGCCGTCATGGCCTCCGCCTCAGCGGCTTGGGCTTCGGCGTGCAGCTTGGCCTGTTCCTTCTCGAGCGCGGCGCGGGTGCGGGCGTCGGCTCGGGCGGCTTGCTCGCGGGCGCGCTGGGATGCGGCGGCGAGACGCTGGGCCTCACGTTGCCATTGCTGGTGCTGCCGGAACTCTGCTGCGGCGGCGCGTTGCCTGTTGCGTTCGGCGACGGCTGCCTGGTGCTGGAGCTCGGCGAAGAACCCGCGTCGTCGTGCCATCGTGACCCTCCCGTTGGTCCGGCTGACGTCCGATCGAGGGTAGGTCGGACCGTCCGTTGCGGACATGGTTTGGCGAAGGTCGGATCACGCCGTCGCTATCAGGTCGCGTTGCTCGTCCGCGGCGGGGTCCTTGCCGGGGACGTTGACGGCGGAGACGAACCAGGTGGCGACGGCGGCGGTGACGGAGCCGACGACGGCGATGCCGACGAGCATGAGGGCGACGGCGACGAACCGGCCGGTGGTGGTGACGGGGTAGAGGTCGCCGTAGCCGACGGTGGTGACGGTGGTGGTGGCCCACCGCAGGGCGTCGCCGAAGGTGCGGATGTTGGCGGCGGGGTCGGGGCGTTCGGCGTCGAGGACGGCCAGGGCGCCGAGGCCGACGGCGGCGACGGCGGCGCCGACGATGTAGGCGGTGACGCGGCCGGCGAGGCCGGTGGCCACGCCGCGGTTGAGCATGCGGGCGAAGGCGAGCAGGCGGAGCAGCCGCAGGGGTCGCAGCAGGGGCAGGGCGATGAGGGCGACGTCGTACCAGTGCCGGGCGGCGTAGGTGCGCCGGTGGTCGGCCAGGGCGAGCCGGATGGCGAAGTCGATGGTGAAGGCGACCCAGACGGCCCATCCGGCGACGTCGAGGGCGTCGCGGGTGGTGGGGTCGAGGCGGGGGTCGAGGACGGGCCAGGCGTAGGCCACGAGGAAGGCGAGGGCCAGCAGGATGAGGGGCACCTCGGTACGGCGCGCCCAGCGTTCGACTCGGGTCTGAACCCGCTCATCCTGGGGCAGTCGCGCGGTGTGGTCAGGCGATCCCGTGGCAGAGCACCTGGAGGTCGCCAACGGCGGGGAACGAGGTGAGGTCTGGGTGGGCCTCGGTGTCGGTGACGTCGGTGCCGACGATGCTGACGCGGTAGGCGTTGGCGATGGGGAACGTCCTGGTGGTCACGGCGCCGGGGGTGAGGGTCGGTGACTGGTAGGCAACCACGGTGCCCTCGGCGAGGACGCGCACGGTGCCGGCGGTGCCGTCGGCGGAGCGGTCGGTGACGCCGAAGGTGCCGCGCATCTGGGTGCACCTGCGGCCCAGGGTGTACCGGGATTCCCAGGAGCGGTAGCCGCCGTAGGTGTACCAGCTCGAGGCATAGCTGGTGCCGTTCATCGCGAACTGGTTGTAGGCGTTGGCATTCACGCCACCGGTCTCGTAGTAGGAGTCGAAGTTGACCAGCGGGTACCAGTGGGAGACCCGCACGACGGCGGCGCGGGAGGTCAGCGGGCGCCCCCGCTTCAGGGTGGCGACGGCGCGATAGCGGTCAAGGTCGGCCTCGCCGGCGACGGTGCGGAAGGTCATCGCGCGAGCGGAGCGGGTCTTCCGCACCGTCTCCCAGACGTCGTTGCCGTAGATGTCCTCCGTGCGGCGCTGCAGCTGCAGAGTCCGCAGCCGCTGTCGCAGCCCCGTGGAGCGGACGACCACGGCGTACCGGGTGCCCTCGACGAGCGCGGCCGGTGCCGCGACCCGGATGGACGGCTTGCGTTTCGCCGTCACCTCGGGGTTGCTCGTCGGAGCGACCGCACTCGAGTGAGCTGCGGCGGTGGGCGCGGTGGTGGCGTCCGCCTCGCTCGCGACGGCGAGAGACGTGCTCACCGCGGCGGCGGCGGTGAGCATGGTGAGGACGAGAGTCCTGAAGGGAGGACGGGGTGACATGGGTTCTCCAGATGCGCGGCACGGTGGGGGACGGCTGGCGCACGGACCGTATCCGGCACGGCCGACACCCGCAGCCGAACCAGGGTTCAGCTCGCCGGTCCGGGCAAGACGTAACCGCCGACGGACCCGGCGACCGGCTGAACCGCGACATTGCCCCGGGCCGTCGTGTGACCATCACCCGATGAACGACGTGACTGCCGAGCCGACGCGACTGACCAAGGGCGGCAACGTCTCGCTCGCCGCTGTGGGAGCCGAGCTCGGTGGGCTTACGGTCTACCTCGACAGCCGCGGCCAGGCGGACGAGGTGATCGACGCCGACGTCAGCGTCCTGCTGCTCGGCGCGGACGGGAAGGTGCGCAGCAGCTCGGACTTCGTGTTCTACAACCAGCCGATCGCGCTCAGCGGGGCGGTGCACCTGCGGGACAAGCTGCGCCCCGAGCCGGGCACGGTCGAGGCCGAGGAGGGGTGGTCCTCCGACGTGGTCACCCTGGAGCTCGACGACGTGCCTGACGAGGTCGATCGGATCGTGGTCTCGGCAAGTCTCGACGCCGGCGCGGGCGTGACCTTCGGGGACGCTGCGGCGATCAGGATGCGGGTCCAGCGCACGTCCGATGCGGTCGACCTCCTCGTCTTCGACATCACCGACGCCACCACTGAGCTGGCCCTGCTGTTCGGTGAGTTCTACCGCCGCAACGGTGACTGGAAGGTCCGTGCGGTCGGCCAGGGGTACGCCGACGGCCTCGGTGCCTTGGTCTCTGCCCACGGTGTCGAGGTCGCCGCCGACGACACCGACGGTGACGACAGCGACGACAGGAGCGGTGACGGTGGCTCCGATGCCGGCGAGGGCGCCTCAGTCGATGTCCCGGATCGCCTGGCCGACGTGGCCGGCGAGGCCGACGGCGGTTTGACGGGCGGGGCGGGCACCGTCGGCACCGATGCCTCACCCGTTGACGCCGACGGCGGCGGCTCCGCTGGGGTCCAGGTGCCTGACGTCGTCGATGCTCCGCCGGCGGACGAGCAGAGCTCGACCGCAGAGGCAACGACGTCGTCCCCGGCGGCACCGACCGTCGAGACCGAGTCCGTCAAGCCCGTCCGGCGCGGGGTCTCCGTCCGACGTCCAACCAGGGCGCCTCGCCTCCCGGCCGATTGGGACGCCTCCATCCCCGCGTCCGACGGCAACGACTGGCAGCCCGCACGACTGTTTCCCGTTGCCGGGATCGGCAGCGGGGAGGAGCAGGAACGGAGGGCGACCTCGGCGCTGTTGGCCGTCATGGGCATGGTCCGTGAGTTCGGTGCCGCGCTGACGTCGAAGTGCGGCGCGCCGCGCGGTGCGCTCACGACATTCATCGAGGTGCCTTTCGGACAGGACGAAGAGGCTTACCGTCCCGACGGCGTCCTCCGGGTCGCACGTGGTCAGAAGGAGTGGACCGCGCTGGTGGAGGTCAAGACGTCGAACGGCAAGCTCGACGCCACCCAGATAGACCGGTACGTCGAGATCGCCCGGACCAAGGGCTACGACGCGGTCATCACCATCAGCAACGAGCTCGCCGGCGGCGACGCCGACCACCCCGTCGCCATCGACCGCCGCAAGTTACGCAAGGTCGCCCTGCACCACCTGTCGTGGGACCAGATCCGCGCCGAGGCCGTCCTGACCGCCCGTCACCGAGGAGTGTCTGACCCAACCCAGGGTGCGGTGCTGGAGGAGTTCATCCGCTACATGGCCCATGCCCGCTCTGGGATGGGCGGCCTCGGCGACATGGGACCCAGCTGGGTCAAGGTCCGCGACGCGGTGAAGGCCAAGACTGCGCGTGCCTCCGACAAGGCCACCGGTGAGGTGAGTGCCCGGTTCGACGAGCTCGTCCAGCACCTCGGCCACCACCTGTCCGGCCTCCTCGGCGTCGAGGTGCAGGCGCTGGCGCCGCGCGAGACTCCCGACCACGCGAGCCGTCGCCAACAGCTGGCCGACTCCGGGCTGCTCTTCGGCCGCCTCAAGGTGCCCGGCGCGGTCGATGTCGTCGTGGTGGGCGCCGACCTGCGCGCTGACCGTGCGAGCGCTTCCGTCACCGTCGCGGCGCCTCGTGGAGAGACGCGTGCCCTGACTCGGGTCAACTGGCTGTTGCGGCAGCTGCCCGAGCACGCGAAGGACTCGATCCGGATCGAGGCCCACCTCGCCGGTCCGCGGTCGACGTCGACGGCGGCTCTGCTGGGCAAGGCGCGGCAGGACCCGTCGTGCTTGCTGCCGGAGGACCAGCGCGAGATCCGTGCGTTCACGGTCTCCATGGATGTGCCGCTCGGCTCGAAGCGCGCCGCCGGCACCGGGACGCTGATCGGGTCCGTCAAGACGGTGAGCACCACGTTCTACGCCGACGTCGTGCAGCACCTGCGTCCGTGGGCCGACACCAAGAAGTAGCCGAGCGCCGCACCGCCCTCAGGACGGCGGTCGTACGCCGTCGCTGCCACGGGGCTTGATGCCAGGGGTGGTCCACTGCGGCTTGTCGCTGATGGGGGTGGCTGAGAACTGCGGTGCGCGGACGGTGAGGAGCACTCGGGTGCCGAAGGCGCCGGGGAGCTCGAGGATGGTCCTGGTGTGCGGGTCGTCGGTGATGACCACGAGGTGGCCGAACCCGAGGTCCTCGTAGAGGGCGAGCCGGTCGGTCCAGTTCACGGCCGGGTCGAGGACGGTCTCGACCGCGATGGCCCCGTCGGGTGCCGACGGCGGCCGCTGGCCGTGGCTGCGTCCGATGATCAGTTCCGGGCTCGGAATCACCTGAGACGGTGGTGTGCCCCGGCTGCTCAAGGCGGCGGCGAGTCGCTGAGACCTGAGCAGACCAGTAGCCGCGACGCGGCCGGCGAACCGGGCCTCGGCCGGGGCCAGCGAGATGGCCAGCTCGACGCGGTCCACCGCGGCATGCACGGCGGCTGCGTCGACCAGGGTGGCGCTCAGGACCCGATCAACCCTCCTCAGCCCGGCCGTCGTCGGCTGCCAGACCCGAAGGCGCTGGCTGCCGCGGTAGGTCTTGCCTGAGGTCAGCAGCCCTGCCGTGGCGAGGCGGGGGAGTCGCTGTCGGAGTGCGTCGTGCGAGGCCCCCACCAGGTGCCCCAACTGTGAGTAGGTGCAGGCACCGAGGTCGGCCAGCAGGTGGAGCACGTCGCGGTCGCGTTGAGCGACCCGGAGTTGTTTGGTGGTCACGGTCAGCTCGCCATCCACAGGCGTGTCTCGTCCAGGCGCTCCTGGATCCACGCCTCCACGTCAGCCTGCCGGTAGCGCACCCCGGTTCCGACCCGGAGAAAGACCGGGCCTCGTCGGGCGTGCCTCCATGACTGGACGGTGCGGGGTGGGACGCCGAGGACTCGCGCGACGTCGGCGGTGGTGAGCAGCTCTTCCATGTGGTGCTCCCTAACGGATGCCACCGGCCAGCCGGTCACAACCGGTTGGGTACCCCGCCGGAAGGGCCGATCAGTCGAAGAACTGGTCGAGCAGGTCCCGCAGGTCCGGGGCCTGATCCCTTGACGCCACGTATGACTTCCAGGTGACACTGCCGTCCGAATGCCCGAGCTGGTCGCGGGCGGCGTCAAGACCACGCTCGTGTGCCACCAAGGTTCCGACGGTCCGGCGCAGGGTGTGCGGGGTGGTGCCTTCCAGATCGGTCCCAGCCACGGCGGCACGCAGCCGGGTCCTGAGGTTGTTCGGCCACAAGAGCGTGCCTTTGCTCGAGGCGAGGACGGGGTCGGTGGGCTCGATGGATGTGACTTGGGACCGGCGTTCCTGCAGGCGGGCCACGACGGCGTCGGGTAGGACGAGCGTGCGGACGCCCCCGGTCTTGGTCGAGTCCTGCCGGTGCAAGGAGTCGACGTACCCGGCGCGCGGTTCGACGATGGTGCCGTCGATGCGGGCGGTGGGGGTGCTGCTCTCGAGATCGAACCGGTCCCACGTCAATGCGAGCAGTTCGCCGATGCGGCACCCGGTGCCCAGGCCGAGGTCGATGAGATCGGCGAGGTCCCGGTTGGGTCCGCGCTTGCCCGGCTGCTTCCGGACGACGGGGTCGACCAGGACGCGCAGGTCATGGACCTGGTCAATGGTGAGGGCTTGGACCTCGTGGTCGTTGCGGGCCGGCTTGTCGACCAGCCGCATGGGGTTGGAGGCCAGGGCCTCGTGACGGACGGCCAGGTCGAGACACTGCTGAAGCACGGTACGCATCTGGTCGGTGGAGATGCCGCAGTCCTCGATGTCGCCGAGCACGTTCTCCAGCAGGCCGACACTGAGTTCGCTCAGGCGCACGCCGCCGATGTGCGGTTCGATCAACAGCCGAAGCACAGACGCATAGCCCGCGAGGGTCTGCGGCTTGACCGCGGCGCGTGAGCGCTGCCGGCCAGGGCGCGACCGGTGCTGCAACCAGTACGCGCCGAGGTCCGCGACCGTCATGTTTGCGGTCACGCCCTGCTGAGAGGTGACGACCTGCTGTCGTGCGTCGATGCGGCGCTGCAGCTCTCGTAGCGCACCGCTCTTGGTGGTGGCCCTGGCGGTCACCTCCCGCGCCTTGCCGTCGCGATCACGCAGCCGGACGCGGGCACGGTAGGTGCCGTTCTTGAGGCGCTCGGTCCACGGCTCGCCGTGCTCGCCGCCGGGCGCGAGACGGGGACGTCCGGGGACAGTCGGCATGACGGCGGAGCCGGGTGGTCGGGGCTTCCGTGGGGCGGGAGGGCTGCTGGGTGACGGCGGGGGTGTGGTGTCCATGCGTCGTCTATCGGCTGGATCCGACGATGCTGGAGCAGGGCATAGAGCGGGTTGTGTCAGAAGGCCGATGGCGGGTGCCGCGGCGCCTTCACGCTCCATGACGGTGCGGGTACGGCCACGGCCGCGGGCGGCGGCGAGGTCGATGATGACCGCGCCGCCGTCCGTGGGGGTGCTGGCGGCCGTGCTCATCGGCGGGTGAGGGCGGGCAGGTCGACGCCGCTGACGGCGGCGCGGAGCACGAGGGTGCCGCGGTCGCGCGCTCCGGCGTCGATGTCGCGGATCAGCCTTTGGGCCGCTTCTACTGTGCGGCAGCCGGAGGCGACCGCCAGCAAGATGTCGGAGGGCAGCAGACCGCCCACAACCCAGGTCTGCGCGGTGTCGTCGACGTCGCCAGCGGTGATGCGCTCGATCATGAACGCGGCCCCGCGCGGGGTGAAGTCGACGTGGTACCAGATCCAGCCGGAGTCTGGCGTGAGGCCGGCGCGGTGCCAGTCGACGGCGTCGGTGTCGTCGAAGCCGAACGCCTTCCACTTCCGAGCGGTGGTGAGTACCTGGGTCGGGGTCTGACCGGGGAGAAGCAGAGCCCAGGCGACGGCGATCAGGTCAGCGAACCCGTCGCGGTTGAGCACGTCGGCGACGTGGTTGGCGGCGGTGCTGTTGGTGTTGGAGCAGTTCGAACTCGGCATGGTGGTTCCTCCGTGACTAGTGGCGTGGGCGCCACGGCAATGGGTACGATGGTGCTTACACAAAGTACGCATCGTCAAAGTCGCCAAGCGTTAGAGGTGCTGAGTTGTCTAGACCACGACGAGCCAGGTGCGCGACCGCTGGCACGGGCCGGCGATCGGCCGGCCGGCTCCAAGCGCCGTGGGCCGTTCGCTTCCGGGAGGCGGACGCGAGCGGGCTCGAGAGATGGCTCGGTCTCGGTCTTCCGCTGGACGTCGCAACAGCTTGGTGGGCGCACGACGGCTACGACGATCGCGAGGCCTGCAAATGGGCGCGGCACGGCTTCACGCCGTGGCAGGCCGAGTTCGTGGAGGTCTTGGCGTCGTACTCGGCTCTCGGCGATGTTGAAGGCGCGTCCCCGCCGGCCGCATGGCGACAGAGCGGGCTGCCGCCCTACTTCGTGTGCCTGTGCCTCGCTGCCGGTGTCGCAGACGCGGCTGCGGCCACGACGTTGCACGAAGGACTCGCAACCGCGCCGAGCGTCGTGCTCGCTGAATTGGTCGAGGCGGCGCGACGCAGAGGTCGAGACCCATGGCGCTGTCGTTGGAACGCGGGAACTGTGCCTACGCGTTCAACCTTGAAAGGGATCGGGGAATGAGCGCTGCGGGGCACGCCGTCTCTGCGCTGCGGCAGGCACTAGCGTTGGGCCGTGCCGGAGAAGCTCGAGAGACACCAGGTGGGCCGTGTCCTACTGGGCCGTGCCCTCCGCGCACGTCGCACCGAGCTCGGCTTGTCCATCACCGAGCTCAGCTTCCGGACCTCGCTGTCGGCGTACTCACTGAGCAGTTACGAACAGGGCCGTCGTCTGCCACCGCTCGAGGCACTGGATCTCGTCGCGGCCGCGATGGACACCAATGTCCGTGACCTGTTGCGGGACGTCTGGCCGTGGGACGGTGTGGAGGAACCGCCCCCGGCCGGGTGACCCGTCGCGCACAACGTCGGCTTCGACCCGATGACGCGCGGTCGGGCCGTGCAGTTCCTGTGGCCCGTGTCGGACGTCGACACTCTGCGGGCGGCACACCGGGCGGCTAGGAAGGTCTACCGCTCGCCGTCGCCCGAGACACTGTCGCTCACGCTGTCATCGTTCACCGAGACCGCCTATCGGGTAGCGCGACCCCGGGTGGCGGCCTGGCGTCCGCTGGTCCCGACAGTACGCAGCCAAGGTGTCGCCCCCGACCGCGAGGCCCTCGCCGTTACGTGGACGGTCGAGTGCGTACTCGCGCTCGAGGATGACTGGGAGGATCTCGCCGCACTGGCTGATGAGGTGCACCGACCAGCCTCGGGGGAGGCGAGCAGGGGCGGAAGGCCAAAGGTCCTCAAGGCCGACGTGGCACGCGTCGGGATACTTCACGCCCTGGAGGACTGGGACACCTGGGTTCGCGGATGCCCGAACGACGCACGGCGAGCACGAGGCTGACTACCCTGGCCTCGATCTGTCCCGCACTCTCGAGATACCCGAGGCGCGGGGTGAATACGGCAACGCCTGTCGCATGTGTGGTTGTGCGGTCGGCACGTGACTCGTCACGGCCGCCATGACGGAGGAATCCGTTAGAGCAGCAACATGACCGATGCCCCACCCGCGGGTGACCCCCGGGACCTGCAGTTCATCATTCACGCGCTACTCGAGGAGCCGGATGAGATCGCCGTCCTCCGCCTCTTGGAGCAGCTCCATGACTGGCAGGAGGCGGCCAAGCTCAGAGCCGTCAGCCAAGCCCGCTTCCACCGGCGCACCTGGCGAGAGATTGGGGAAGCCTTGGGCGTCTCCCAGCAGGCCGTCTCGAAACGCTACGGGTGCGCCCGGGAGGACGAAGTCGACGACGAGCCGACCGGGGTGAAGACAAAGCCGGCGGCACCCAAGACGTTCGCGCACTACAACACCGAAGGCGTCTACGTGGGCTACTCCGTGTCGGTTAACGCCCAGGACCTGCCTTCAGTTGGCGACGTCGAGGCTGCCTAGTCCCCAGCGCGCACAACCGGAGTTGTGCCCCCACAACCCGAGGTGTGGGGTTGGTTGTCTCCAGGCGGGCGACCGGTGAACCGTGCGCTGTTCCCGGGAGCGAGAAGCAGGCAAGTTCACCCTTGCCCGGGCTCACTCAGGGCCGGGTGTCGTCGCCGGCTCGATCAAGAGCCTGCTTCCCACCGCTATGGCGGGAAGGCGCCGCGCTGTCTGTCCTCGGTGCGGATGGGGGCCGCGAGGGCCGCAGCTTAAATCCGCGCGCACGCACCGAGGCGCTCAATAGTCCTCCGAGCGCTCCCTGCGCGCGGTGCGGGTGGACTGTGTCCACGACGACCAGCCGCGGTGGCTCCTCAAGCAGGACCACCGTCCCTCACCCAGACCTGGCAGCGGATCGGGAGCAACGCCCGCGGACCAGGGGCAAACGCCTCCAGCCGAGCTACGCAGACGCGCTGTGTTGACACCGGGCTGCACCGCTGAGCGACGAAGAACCAGCAAGTGCGCGCTTGCTCTCGGCCGGTAGCAGCGACCGGGACGCGGGAAGGGGATGCTCAACGGCGACCCGGGAAACCCCTACGGAAGCTGCTGTGGAACCTTCTGAGGACGAATCAGAAGTGGGGCAGCACAACCTCCGGCTTGCCTAGCTGAAGGGCCGCAGAACACATTGAGTGAGCGGCTCGATCTCAACACTGTTGCCTTCGATTGCAAAGAGTCGCGGGCCAGCCACGGGGTGTGGAACGCGGAAGATTCGAAGCGGTGACGGCGTTCTCAGGACTTGGACCTGCTCGACACCGTGAGGTGCGCAGCGGGCCATGCAGAATGCGATCAACAGTGGAGGACCTCATCGCAGCTGATTCACCCTTACCGGACCCGACACGTCGCCTCGCAATCTCAGACGTCCACGGTCACCTTGATGCCCTGCAGGACAGGTTGGTCGAGTACGGCCTGGCCTCAGGCGGGGGCTGGTCCGGCGGTGGCGAGCGCTTGTGGTTCCTGGGGGACTACCTCGATCGTGGACCTGACGGTCTAGGGGTGGTGGACTTCGTACGCCGGCTCGAGATCCAGGCCAGGTCCTCGGGCGGTCAGGTCACCCCTCTTCTCGGAAACCATGAGCTGCAATTCCTGGCGGCCCTGCACTTTAGTAGGCAGGCCCGCGACCGTCGTTCGACGTCCTGGCTGTCGTTCTGGCGCCGATACGGAGGAAACGACGAGGAGCTGCGGTCAGTCACCGACGAGCAGGTCCAGTGGTTAAGCGAGCTCCCGCTGATCGACCTCGACGACGACACGGTCATGGTGCACTCAGACTCCGATGGCTATGCCGAGCTCGGAACCACGGCGCAACAGATCAATGAGGTGGGACGCAGTGTTCTCGCCGGCCGCAGCGAGGACGACTGGACGTTCCTGCACCAGTTGCTGACCAGACGCGGGGAGTTCCGGAGTCCCGGACGCGTGAGCCGCTTCCTGCGGGCTCTCGGTGCACGCCGGGTCGTCCACGGCCACAGCACGCTGGGCGGCGTCTTCGGCCTGGACCCCGTGGCCTGTACGCGCCCCTATGTCTACGCCGACGGGCGCGCGACCGCGATCGACGGCGGTGTGTTCGAAGGCGGCTCGTTGATCGTCGCCGAGCTGTAGGCGCAGCACACACCCCTCGCCTGCTGACCGGGTTCACTCCTGAGGGGTCGGCCGGCCCGGAATGCGAATTGGCCATAGGACACGACGGGTGCAAGCAGCACCAGCCCTGACGCGGAGTATTGCTGTGCCGACAGGCGCCGCGAGCAGACGTCAGCCGTCGCGCATGACCAGGTCGCCTCAAGGACGGGTGGGGCGCCACGAGGTTTCGGTGCGGCGTCCTTTTAAGGAGCAGACGCCGCTAGGCGCTCTAGACGCTTCGGATGGGGCCCGGGTGGCTCACTCACGGCCACTGAGGCCATGCTGAACGCCATGGCACCAGCAGCGACGACCTTCCGCCGCGGCGCGGCTCCCTAGCCGAAGCGACCCGACGTCGGGCCGACTGGCCGGCCGCTGGCCCAGGAGCTGATCCGCGAGCCTTAGAATCATCCCTCTTTAAACGACTTAGGAGTTCTCGTGACCCAAGGCCACGGCGTCGAACCAGGCTTCGGCGGGGAACTGCTGTCGACTTCGGTGAAGAAGGTTCTGCTGGACCGGATCATCCGGGGCCACTACCAGCCGGGAGAGCGGATCGTCGAGCTCCAGGTGTCCAAGGAATTGGGTACGAGCCAGTCGCCCGTACGGGAGGCGCTGAGAGACCTCGCTGCTATCGGAATCGTCACCATTCACTCCCGCCGCGGGGCTCGCGTCCGACTGCCGACGAGCAAGGAGTTGGCTGACATCAGCCTGGTCAGGTCAGAAATCGACGCACTGGCGGCGACGTTGGCCATGCCGCTGCTGAACGAGGATGTGCTCGGCGAACTGCGAGAGGCGTACTTGGACTTGGAGCGGCACCAGGCTGACGGCGACTACGTGGAGATGACGCAGGCCGATGCGCGGTTCCACCGGCTGATCGCCACGACCTCGGGCAACAAGGCCATCCAGCACGTCTTCGATCAGCTCGAGCCGTTCGCCCGGACCTTCATCACCTTGACCCTGCCGAAGGTGAACCACAGTTCGATCGTCACCGAGCACAAGCTGATCCTGGAGGCGCTGGAGGTCGGTGACGTCTCCGCTGCCGCGCGACACGCGCGGGATCATCAACTGAACGTGAGCGCCCTCTTCCGCGATCACTTCGAAGACGCCGGCGAGAATTCCGATGGCGCTACCAGCAGCGAGAGCGCTGTGTAGCGAGTGAGACAGTTGACCGCGGAGATTCCTATCGATTATCGTTTGTGAGGCGGCGAGATCGCGTGGGTCGACTGCGCAACTGACGGGTGCGCAGGTCTCACTCGTTCGACCCAGTCGGGTCCGTGAATCCGACGCTCCTAGACGGAGCTGACGAGCCTGCAGGGCCATCCGCAGAGCCGAGCACCTAGGCCCAGCTCGACCCACATCTCGAGTCGCCAGCGGGAGCACGCCTCTTGTGCCGATCGTGTGGCGGCACCTTCAAGGTACGTCTGCACGTCGGGTCTCATCTGGAGGGTGGGCATGGTCGGCATCGACTACAAGTACAAGGTGGCGACGATCGCGATCGTCGCACTGTTCATGGACCTCCTCGATCTCACCGTCGTGAACGTCGCGCTCCCGACGATCCAACGTGACTTCGGGACCGACAGCGGCGCGATATCTCTCGTCGTGACGGCCTATCTGACGTCCCTGGCGGTCGTGATGCCAGCGAGTGGATGGGCTGCCCAACGGTTCGGAGCGCCTCGGACCTTCCAGTTCGCGGTCGCGGTCTTCACCTTCGCATCACTGCTAGGCGCGGTCTCCTGGAGTTTCGGGGCCCTGGTTGCTGCTCGAGCGCTGCAGGGCGTCGGTGGGGGCCTCCTGGTGCCTGTAGGGATGGCGCTGCTGTTCCGCGCTTTCCCAGAGGACGAGCGGGCGAAGGCTTCTGCCTTGTTCGCCGCGCCAGCAGCGATCGCTCCTGCGCTCGGCCCGCTACTGGGGGGCTTGCTCGTTGACGCGGCGTCCTGGCGATGGGCGTTCATCATCAATCTTCCGGCGGGTGCCGCCGCGTTCGTCCTCGGCGTCGCGTGGCTTCGCAGTGAACCGTCCGACCCGCGTCACCGCCTCGACCTGGGCGGCTTGGTCGCCGTCTCGGCAGGGGTCGTCAGTCTGACGCTAGGACTCACCTGGCTGGCAGACGACGGAGCCAGCCCCTACGTCGTCGGTGCGGGGTTCGTCGCGGTACTGGCCCTCTTCCTGCTGGTTCGGAGACCGTCGGACCAGGCGTCGCCGATCATCGACTTCACCCTGTTCCGGCGAAGAAGCTTCGCGCTGGGCCAGTTCACGATGTTCACCAGCTCCGCTGGGTTCGGCGGTCTCCTCTTCGCTCTTCCGCTGCTCCTGCAGGGGGAAGACGAACTGAACGCCACCCAGACGGGCTTGATCATGGCCCTCCACGCGGTCGGGATCCTGATCGCCACACCGCTCGGGCCACGCCTGGTGAGCCGCTACGGAGACCAGGTGGTGCTGGCCATCGGCATCGTCGGTAGCGCCGTCTGCACCGCAGGCCTGGCCTGTCTGGCTCACGGGGCGACGCAACTCTCGTACGCCGCACTGCTTCTGCTCGCCGGCATCTCCTTCGGACTCATGATCGTGCCCCAGCAGACGATGCCCTTCTCCGAGCTTGCTGACGAAGACCTGCCCCAGGGAACGTCGCTGCTCTCGACCGTGCGCCAGCTCGGACTGGCCGTCGGTACCTCCCTGGTGGCCTTGCCGATTGCCTGGCAGGCGGGACGCGGCGGGTACTCGGTGGCTCTGGCACTAGCAGGCGCAGTCACACTCGCCGGCGCCGCCGCCGTGATGGTGAACCGTCGTGGGCGAGGTGCCCGTCGGGTCGAAGCTCTGTGAGGGCACATGTCAGCGCGTCGCTGGCGAGTGCGACGACGAACGCCATCGAGGCATCGCAGCGGCAGCACTAGCGATGTGACGCGCGGACGGTGGCCTCCCGTCGGCACGACACCGCAGCGGCGGTGACCGGCAGCAACCTTCCATTGAGCCACCACCCCCAGCAGCTCCGACGGGCGCCCGAGGAGCGCCCGGTCGCAGACGGCTTTGTCCGCAATCTCGGCCCGCTCGGACCGCAGTCCGTCCCGCATCTTCGTTCGACCGCCCACCGCGCAAGTCCTACAACGCGCGCGGCCCGCCGACGCTGGGTACGACGGCTCGTGGCCGCCTCGCCGGAACTGTTAGTTCAAGTCTCGCGTCGGATCGTCCAGCCATTGAGCCCGCGATGGCGAGACCGTTGAGGTGTACGCCGAACTAGGAAGGGAAACGACGATGTCGGACAACGCAGAAATGATGTGGTTCGTGACAAGCGCCGTCTCGGTGCTAGCACTCTTGTTCTTCGGGATCCTCGCCGCTTATCGGGCCGAGGATCGGTCGAACGAGGCTCGTGGGACGAGCGGAGCCGGACGGTCCGACGAACCCCGCGTCGTGACAGCGACATTCGGAAAGGCGACGTCAGCCGAGGACGGAGAGCGTCGCCTCGCTTCATGAAGGTCACCGCCTCCCGCATCTCCCCATTCTCGGCGACCGCCGTGTCGTCCTCGGTCGCACATGAACCGAGCTGGACGCCTGGTCGTCGACCGGCAGGCGAGGAGAGAGCGATCGCCCCGCAGAAGCCACTTGCTACAGCAGCGAGGTGCAGGGCGGCCGGGCGTTGAGGTCCAGCAGGCTGCGACATGACGAGGCGTTCCTCACGACGAAGTTGGTGCAGGCGGAGGGCGGGGCACGGCGTGCCACCACCTTCGTCCTGTCACCGCACGAAGTGGTCGCCATCGACCACGTGGCCGACCAGGGCGACCCGACTCCGAACGCACCGGTGGTGGCGGAGCACGCCCGCGGCGGTGACCCGAGCTCCGCCGCGCTCGACACGATCGCCCTGAGCCACACCCGACAACTACTAGAACGACAGGACTTCCATGACCACCTCGCTCCCTCCCCACCCCGACACCGACACCGCAGCCACCGCGAAGACCGCAGTGGTCGTGGGCGGCACCAGTGGTATGGGCCGCGCCGTCGCCCAGTTGCTCCTCGATCGGGGGGAACACGTCATCGTCACCACCCGTGACTCCACCGGCCGGTCCGCTGAGGAGCTACGGGCCGCTGGTGCTTCAGTCGTCACCAGCGACATCACGACAGAAGACGGATTCGACACTGTCATCTCGGCACTGGCGGGAGGGACGGTGGATCACCTGGTTCTCAGCGCCGCTCACCTGCAGTACAAGCCGTTTCGTGAGTTCTCCGCTGAAGAGGCTTCCAGCACAGTGGTAGGCAAGCTGATGGGCTACTGGCGCGTGGTGCACCAGGTAGCGCCTGCGCTCGCAGCGGACGCGAGTGTGGTGCTCTTCTCCGGAGTCGCGGCAAGCCGACCTGGCCCGGGAACGGCAGCTGTGACGGCAGCCAACGCCGGCATCGAGGGGCTCGGCCGTTCGCTGGCCATCGAGCTGGCACCCGTCCGGGTCAACGTGCTCAACCCCGGGATCTTCGACACCCCGTCCTGGAGCGAAATGCCCGAGGCCGAGCGTCGTGCCTTCTTCGAGTCGACCGCCGGCTCCGTCCCGGCCGGACGCGTCGGCGAACCCGCTGACGCCGCTCACGCGGTCGCGTTCCTCCTCGACAATCCGCATGTCACCGGAACCACGTTGACCCTGGATGGGGGCGGGCTACTCGTCTAGGCGGCTCCAGTGCCACCTGTCCTCGGGGGCCGCGCCCGCCAGGAGGGACTGAGAGCCTGCTCCGGCTCGATGAAGGGTGGGTCCGTCGTGGTGCGTTGACCGTCGACAGCGGATGGCTCGCCTCCTTCGCGGAACCACGGGAGAGCAGCCGGTCACCAAACACAGCCCAGCGCCGCTGTCCGCCGTCGATGACCGAAGAACCCTTCGAGGTGCGTCGCCAGGCGAGACGGCCAGTGAGCCCCGGGCGGAAGGCCCACGACGCTCAGCCAGCGGCTTGACTCCTCCAAGCCCTGGGAGAGGTCCCGTGCACCTGACGGAACCTCCTGCTGAAGTACGTCGGATCAGGAAACCCCGTGGACCGTGCCACCATCTCCACAGGCAAATCTGTGGTGAGCAGGAGCTGTCGCGCTTCGGACATGCGCCGTTCCGTGATCCACTCCAACACCGTGCGGCCTGTCCGTTCCTTGACGAGCGTGGACAGATGGGTCGCAGAGACGTTCATCGAGCGCGCTACGTCAGTGGTCGACAACGGGTTGCGAAACCCCTTCTCGATAGCCTCGAAGCACGCGGCGAGCAGCGGCTGGTTGTTGCGCCTGTACTGGCTCGTCACATCCGCGGCGAGCCGTGCGACATTCACCAAGAGCAGGACGACCTGGGCTGCGCTCGCGATCCGGTAACCGTCGTCACGGGTCTCCAGTTCGCGTTGCATGTCGGTGAGGAGGCTCTCGAGCATCGAGCGCCGATGGGCAGGTACGGCCAGCCGACCGAGGGGCGGGTCCTGTTCAGAGACGAGGAACGCGCTGAGCATCGGGTTGGCGCGCCAGAGCGGCAGAGAGCCCGCGATCTCGGGAATCGACGCCATCGCACTCGGCGAGAACTCGACGACCCATCCCCGGGCGTCACCCATCCCGCCGAGGTCGTGGGCCAGGCGCGGTGGGACTAGGAAGAGGGTCCCTGGCTCGATCTCCAGGTCATGGCCGCTGATCCGGTGCGAACCCGTGCCCTCCGCGAAGTACAGGATCTCCAGATCATGATGGGCGTGGGCGCCGACGCCCACACGGGTGTGCGAACTGTCGAAGGGGGCGACCTTGACCGCCGGCCGCATCGGGCCCGGGTCGAGGGGTCCGAACAGCGGCACCGACCGCGTTGGCTCTTTCATGGCACCCCCGTCGTCGGCAGCCGTTGACACCAGAGTCTGTCACCACGGAGGAAGTCCAAGAGCACCGGTGAATCGGTCAACTACTCGTACCTACTGGGCGCCAGTCTCAAGACATGCACATCCCGTTCGTGAGCACGATCCGATGACAGGCTTCCTCGTCGCCGCCGTCATCGTCGTCGCAGCGTTGGTCGGCGGCTGCTGTGCCGGGATCGTCTGGCCAGGCCACCACGGCAAGACCCAGCCGGACGACCGCCGATGAGGCCGCTGGTGTGGATGTCAGCGATCTGCGCGTCCGTGTGGGGACCGATGATCCCCTTGTACTGGTTCACAGCCCGCGAAGCGGCCGGTACCGCTGGTCTGTCATTCGTCACGTTCGTGGCGCTGCTCCTGTTCGGGTACTCGCTCCTGACGCACGTTCGGCTGTCGATCCAGTTGGACGACGACCTTACGGCCGAGATGTCGGGGGGTGCCGGTGAGCTCGGCTTCTTCCCGGCACAGAGCTGGGCTCCTCTGCACGCCGCCGGCGCGATCGGCGTCATCTCGCTCGGCGTCGCCGTTGGTTGGTGGCTCGTGGTCGTGGGTGCCGGGCTGGCCGTACCGGCAGCGCTGTTCTGGGTCTTCGAGTACTACGTCGGAGTCCATGCCCACTAGATCGAGCACGCCGGGCCCAACGGCTGTGAGCCGTGTCCGGCCGTTCACCGAGAAACCAGAGCAAGAACAGGAGCAGCCATGACGAGCACCGCGGAGCCCACCAAGCCCCGGAGCGGGGACGACGTCACGAGCAACGCTGCGGTGTTGGCAGAGAGCACGACGGGATACGCCTACGGCTGGGCCGACACCGACGTCGCCGGCGCCACCGCCCAGCGCGGCCTCAGCGAGGACGTCGTCCGCAACATCTCGACGCTCAAGAACGAGCCGCAGTGGATGCTCGACCTGCGCCTGAAGGGCCTCAAGCTCTTCCACCGCAAGCCCATGCCGACCTGGGGCTCCGACCTCGGCGGCATCGACTTCGACAACATCAAGTACTTCGTGCGCTCCTCCGAGAAGCAGGCCGCCACCTGGGACGACCTGCCCGAGGAGATCAAGAACACCTACGACAAGCTCGGCATCCCCGAGGCGGAGAAGCAGCGCCTGGTCTCCGGCGTCGCCGCGCAGTACGAGTCCGAGGTCGTCTACCACTCGATCCGCGAGGACCTCGAGGCCCAGGGCGTGCTGTTCCTCGACACCGACACCGCCCTGCGCGAGCAGCCCGAGCTGTTCCAGGAGTACTTCGGCACCGTCATCCCCGTCGGTGACAACAAGTTCGCCGCGCTCAACACCTCGGTGTGGTCGGGCGGCTCGTTCATCTACGTGCCCAAGGGCGTCCACGTCGACATCCCGCTGCAGGCCTACTTCCGGATCAACACCGAGAACATGGGCCAGTTCGAGCGCACGCTGATCATCGTCGACGAGGACGCCTACGTGCACTACGTCGAGGGCTGCACCGCGCCGATCTACTCCTCCGACTCGCTGCACTCCGCGGTCGTCGAGATCATCGTCAAGAAGGGCGGCCGCTGCCGCTACACGACGATCCAGAACTGGTCCAACAACGTCTACAACCTCGTCACCAAGCGCGCGGTCTGCGAGGCCGGCGCGACCATGGAGTGGGTCGACGGCAACATCGGCTCCAAGGTGACGATGAAGTACCCCGCCGTCTACCTCATGGGCGAGCACGCCAAGGGCGAGACGCTCTCGATCGCGTTCGCCGGGCCCGGCCAGCACCTCGACAACGGCGCCAAGATGGTCCACGCCGCGCCCCGGACCTCGTCGAACGTGCTTTCCAAGTCCGTCGCTCGAGGAGGCGGTCGAACGTCTTACCGCGGACTCGTCCAGGTCAACGAGGAGGCCAGGGGGAGTCAGTCGAACGTCATCTGCGACACCCTCCTGGTCGACTCGATCAGCCGGTCTGACACCTACCCCTACGTCGACATCCGCGAGGACGACGTGTCGATGGGCCATGAGGCATCGGTCTCGCGCATCAGCGAGGACCAGCTCTTCTACGTCATGTCCCGGGGTCTCCGAGAGGACGAAGCCCGCGCAGTCATCGTGCGGGGCTTCGTCGAGCCGATCGCCAAGGAGCTCCCGATGGAGTACGCCCTCGAGCTCAACCGCCTCATCGAGCTACAGATGGACGGTGCCATCGGCTAGCTCGCAACCGCCCCAGCACGTGCATCACGGGGCCCGTCAGGGTCCACGACAACGAGAGGCGTCACGCCATGCCCCAGATCAGCTCCACCATCGCTCCCTTCGAACTCAACGCCTACCGCAACGGCGAATTCATCCGAGTCAGCGACCACGACTTCGCAGGACGGTGGAACGTGGTGATGTTCTACCCCGGAGACTTCACCTTCGTGTGTCCCACCGAGCTCGAGGACCTGGCCAACCACCACGACGAGTTCGAGCAGCTCGGCGTCCGGCTCTACTCGGCGTCGACCGACAGCCACTTCGCCCACAAGGCTTGGCACGACTCGTCCTCGGCGGTCGGCAAGGTCCAGTACACGATGCTGGCCGATCCCACGCATGAGTTCACCCGCGCCTTCGATGTCTTGGTCGAGCAGACGGGCCAAGCGCTGCGGGGCACGTTCGTCATCGATCCGAACGGAGTCATCCGGGTCGTCGAGGTCCATGACGACGGTGTCGGTCGCAACGCTGCCGAACTGCTCCGCAAGGTGAAGGCAGCCCAGTACATCGCTGCCCACCCCGGTGAGGTCTGCCCCGCGAACTGGGACGAAGGCGGCGAGACCCTAGCTCCCACCTTCGACCTCGTCGGCAAGATCTGATGCTCGACGAAGCAACTCGGTCCCGGCTCGCCACCTACCTCAAACTGCTCACCAGACCGGTCACCATCACCGCTGCCCTGGACGAGGGCAGCGTGTCGCACCAGGTACGCGAGCTGCTGGCGCACTTCGCAGAAAGCCCGCTCGTGCAAGTGAGCGAGACCGTTTCCGCTGACTCACGCCGAGTCCCGTCGTTCGGCGTAGCTGCCACCGGCGCTACTGCGCGGGTCGCGTTCGCTGGGGTCCCGCTCGGACACGAGTTCTCGTCGCTGCTGTTGGCCGTCCTCCAGGCTGGAGGAGTAGCAGTGAAGGGAGAAGCCGATCTCTTGGAATCTGCTTCTCGGCTCGCAGGCCCCTTGCACTTCGAGACGTACTTCTCGCAGAGCTGCCAGAGCTGCCCCGAAGTGATCCAGGCGCTGAACGCGCTGGCCGCCCTCAACGACAACGTGACCCACACCGCCGTCGAGGGCTCTGCTTTCGCGACCGAGGTCGCGGACCGCGGGGTGATGAGCGTCCCGACCGTCTACCTCAACGGAGCGGCGTTCTCCCACGGTCGCATGGGCCTCGCCGAGATCCTGTGGCGCCTGAGCTCCGACGTCCCCGATGAGGGCAGCGCGGTGCTCGCGGACCAGGACGAGTACGACGTCCTGGTCATCGGTGGTGGACCCGCCGGGGCGACGGCTGCGGTGTACGCCGCACGGAAGGGACTACGGACCGCGATCGTCGCGGAGCACCTCGGAGGACAGGTGCTCGACACCGCTGGGATCGAGAACTTTCCTTCGGTGCGCCACACCGAAGGTGTGCGGTTCGCCCGGGACCTCGAGGAGCAGGTTCGGAGCCACGAGATCGATGTCGCACTCGGGCAGCGAGCGCGAACGCTCCGGAACAGCTCGGGTGCAGACCGTGCAGCCAGCACCGTCATTCTCGAGAGTGGCGCGCAGGTCACGTCACGTACCGTGGTGCTGGCCACCGGTGCCCGGTGGCGGACGCTCGATGTGCCAGGCGAGGCGGAGTACCGCAATCGCGGCGTCTCGTTCTGCCCCCACTGCGACGGACCGTTGTTCGCCGGCAAGGACGTCGCTGTCGTCGGGGGCGGGAACTCGGGCCTCGAGGCCGCGATCGACCTCTCGGCGCTGGCGCGTTCAGTCACCCTGTTCGAGTACGCCGACCAGGTCAACGCTGACCGGGTCCTTGTCGAGGCAGCAACGGCAAGACCGAACATCGACGTCGTCACGGGCGCACGTGTTACCGAAGTGCTCGGCGACACCGAACGGGTGACCGGTGTCGCCTGGTCGTCACGGAGCCAGGATTTCCGTCAGGTCACCGAGGTCGACGGTGTGTTCGTGCAGATCGGCCTAGTGCCGAACACGGACTGGCTCGAGAACGCGGTCGGTCGCAACGCTGCGGGTGAGGTGGTCGTGGACAGTCACGGCCGCACGACGATGACCGGTGTCTTCGCTTCGGGCGACTGCACCGACGGACCCTACAAGCAGATCATCACCGCAGCCGGAGAGGGCGCCCGAGCGTCCCTCGCTGCGTTCGAGTACCTCGTGCGGCTTCCGGCCCTGACGGCCTGAGCCCGACGTCAACAAAGCTCACCAGAAGGAAACGCATGACCGTCAATTCCTACCCCTTCGCCGACAAGACCGTTCTGGTCACCGGTGGTGGCAGCGGCATCGGCCGCGCCATTGCCGAGGCGTTCCTCGCCAACGGCGCCAACGTCGTCGTGGGTGGCCGACGCGTCGAGCGTCTGCACGACACGCTGGCCGACGCGCCCGAAGGTCGCGCCTTGGCGGTGCGGCTCGACGTCGCCGATCCTGTGTCCGTGGACGACGCGGTCACCACGACCATCGAACGGTTCGGGCGCCTCGATGTGGTGGTCAGCAACGCTGCGGCCTACGCCAACGGCGACTTCGTCGACCTCGTCGAGACCGAGTGGGAGAAGATCCGGGCGACGAACATCGACGGCTTCGTCCACATCGCCAGCCGAACACTGCCGGAGCTCGAACGAACTGGCGGGAACGTGGTCGCGGTCGGCTCGGTCTCAGGCTTCCGAGGGGACTGGGGACAGGCCCTCTACAACGCGAGCAAGGCGGCGGTCATGAATCTCATCCAATCCCTCGCGCTCGACTACGGCGAACGCGGCGTGCGTCTGAACGCAGTGGCCCCCGCGGCGACGCGAACAGAGATGACCGAAGCGTTCACTCAGGACGAGACCGCCGTGAGTGCAGCCACCAACCGGGTGGCTCTGGGACGGCTCGGCGAGCCGAGTGACATCGCGCCCGCCGTCCTCTTCCTGGCCAGTGAGGACGCCCGCTACATCACCGGTTCCTGGCTTCCGGTCGACGGGGGCACGAGCGCCTCGACCGGTCAGGCGCACTAGTGGTCACACGCCCACAGGAAGCGGCGGGGACCCGCACCATTGTGCGTCACACAGGAGCTGGTCGGTCCAGCGCTGCCGGACGACGGGGTCGCTGCCGACCGATACGCTCGACCCTTGACCGACTGGTTGTCGGTCCGAGGCCCTGACGGTGATCGAGCGCCTGCAGAGCCCGATCTGGTCAGGTTCACCAGTCGGTGTCAGCTGAGTCGGAGGCGGGACCTGAGGGACGGACGCTGCCGACGGTCATCAGCGCAGCGGCTGCAGCAAGAGCGCCTAACAGTGCCGACCACAGGCCGACCGAGGACCCGCCGACGACGCGGCAGGCCACGGCCGTCGCCGAGCAGACGACCAACCACCAAGCGTCGGCGCTGACCAGCGTCCTCCGCACCGCACTGGGCCAGGACATGAGTGCGGCGAGCAGGGAGACAAGGATCTGCAGGCTCGCGATGAGGAGCCCGATGATCCCTGCGACGTCGAGTGCGCTCATGACAACTCCGAGGTGCGTCGGTGCCTGTTCGACATGGATGAGGTGGAGGTGGCCGGGGCGCAGCCAGCTCGGACGGCGGGTTCGCCGTGAGCGACCACAGCCAGGCCGCCATCAGTCGCTGCGGCTGCTGCTGCGGACCTCGGTGCTGAGCTGCCGAGTCCGGCGCACCGCACGTGCCCCGCGCCCACTCCCGAGCGGAGCGACAGACCCGGGATGCGGCGGCCCGAACGTTGCGGTCGTGCCCGCGGACCGACCTCGGCGACAGCCGGCCTCACGCCGGGAACGCGACGTCGGGTGCACTGTCCATCCCGATCCCGAGATAGCGACGCTGCAGATCGCCACTGGCGACGAGCTCCTGCGAGGACAGATGTGCTGCGACTCGTCCGTTGGCGATGACCACGACGTGGTCTGACATGGCAGTGGCAGCAGCCAGGTTCTGCTCCACCACGAGGATGTCCATCCCTGCCTCGGCCAGCCCGTGGCAGGCTGCGATCACCTGGTCGACCACGATCGGTGCCAGGCCCTCGGAGGGCTCGTCCATCACCAACAGACGAGGCTGGGTCAGCAGGGCACGGCCGATCGCCAGCATCTGCTGCTCCCCGCCAGACAGGGAGGTCCCGCGCGTCTGGAGTCGTTCGCTCAGTCGGGGGAACAGCTCGCACACCCGCGCGACGGTCCATTCGCCGCGGCGTTGAGCGACTCTCAGGGTCTCTTCGACCGTCAGGGAGCCGAACAACCTGCGCCCCTGCGGGACGTAGGCGATTCCGAGCCGGGATCGGCGGTGCGCAGGGAGTCGTTCGACCTGGCGTCCGTGGACGTTGATGCGTCCCTCGACGCGCGACCCAGGAGCCCGGAGCACGCCTGTGATCGCCTCGCAGAGAGTCGTCTTGCCCATGCCGTTCCGGCCGATGACCGCCAAGACACCCGAGGTCAGCTCGAGCTCGAGATCCTGCAGCACGTGCGCAGACCCGCGCCATCCCTGGAGGGCCTCGATCGTCAGTGCGCTGTCAGACATGGCTGACTCCCAGGTAGATCTCGTGGACGAGGTCGCTGGCGACGACCTCGTCCGGTGTGCCCTCGAAGACGACGCGGCCATCGGCCATCACCGTGACGGAGTCGGTCACCGCGAGCGCGACGTTCATGTCGTGCTCGATGAGGAGCAGCGTGAGGTCGCGGTCCAGGTCGTGCAGGAGCTGGGTGAGCATCTCCCGCTCGGACGGCGACAAGCCGGCTGCCGGCTCGTCCAGGACGAGAACCCTCGGCCGCGAGGCCAGGGCCATGGCGAGCTCGAGCTGGCGCTTCGCGCCGTGGGAGAGCGCTGCCGCTCGGTCGCCCATCAGACGGGTGAGGTGGACGCGTGCGGCGAGCTCGCGCGCACGCTCCCGACGCGCCCGCTGGGCCCGACCGCCGGGAGCTGGCCGCCAGAGTCCACCGTCGGACCCGATCAGCGCCAGAGCGATGTTGTCCTCGACGCTCAGACCCGAGAACAACTTCGACTCCTGGTAGGTGCGGGCGAGCCCTCGGGCGACCCGGCGCCGGCCACTTTCCTCGGTGACGTCGGCTCCGAACAGCTCGATGGTCCCTTCGCTCGTGGGGACAGCCCCAGCGATGAGGTTGACCAGGGTGGTCTTGCCAGCCCCGTTCGGCCCGAGCAGGGCCCGCTTCGTGCCGACCTCGAGCTGCATGTCGACCTCACGCACCGCGAGAAGTCCGCCGAAGCGGCGACTCACCCCGCGCAAGGAGAGTGCCGGCGACGTCATCACGGGCAGCTGGGGTTGTCGCGGTCGTTGGCGGGCTGCGCGATGTACTCGTCGCGGTCGAGCCCGAGCGTCTGGTTGACCTCCGGGACCGTCTCGATCAGCTCGGAGGACCCGCCCCTGACCTCGAAGAGGTAGTTGTTGGCGATGGCCTGACGGTTCTCGTCCAGCTCCACCGGGCCGACAGGCGTCTCGAGCTGCAGCGACGTCAGTGCGGCATTGAGCGCCTCGTGCCCGTCGTCCAGCACGCCCTCGACCTCGTCCAACGCGTCGAGGGTGGCGGTCATCTCGATGTAGTAGCCGACGTCGAAGAGTCCCGGCGGGGGAGCGTCGGGGAACGTCGCGGCGAGGGTGTCGGCGTACGCCCGGTACTCGGGCGTGTCCAGAGCTGCGACAGGACCGGCGGAGATGATCCCCTCAGCCCGGTCGCCCAGGCCCTCGATGACCGAGCCGTCGACCGAGATCGATCCGCCGAGAATCGGCGTGCCAGCCAGGGGGGACTCGTCGAGCTGCTTGGTGAAGTTCAGGACGTCGGCGCCACCGAGGGCGACGAAGAGGGCGTCGACATCGCTGGGGATGGTGGCGATGTAGGAGGAGAAGTCCTTGGTCCCGAGCGGGACCCAGATCTTGTCGGGCACAGTTCCGCCGTCGGCGCAGAAGGGCGCCATGAACCCGCCGACCTGGTCGTAGGGGAAGGAGTAGTCCTCCCCGATGGTGACCACCTTGTCGTATCCCAGGTCGTCTGCGGCGTACGCACCGAGACCGGCCATCCACTGCGCACCGTCGGTGGTGAACCGGAAGAAGTTGGGAGCCGGGTCGCGTAGCGTCGTGTCCTGGGCACCGGAGGTGCCGTTGACGAAGGTGACCTCGGGGTGCTGCCTGGCGTACTCCTTCACCGCGAGACCCTCGTCGCCCGAGAGCGGACCGACGAGGATGTCGACGGCGTCCTTCTCGACGAGCTGACGAGTCGCGGCGAGTGCGGCGTCGGGCGTGGCGTCGGAGGACTCGATGACGAGTTCGACGTCCTGGCCACCGATGGAGAGGCCCGTGATGCCGTCCCGGTCGCCCGTGCCGTCCAGGGTCGCGCCGGCGTTCACGAGGGCGACCTTGGCGCCTTGGTTGGCCGACTGCCCGAGGGCGGCGTACGCCCCGTCGAGGGTCGAGAGCAGACCGATCTTGATCACGCCGTCGGTGGCGGCGCCGCTGTCCTTCTGGGCGGAGCCTGCGATACCGCCTCCGGTGGGACTGCCCGGATCGTCCGAGGAGCTTCCGCACCCTGCCGCGGCGAGGGTGCTGAGCACGGCGAGTGACAGCACGACGGAACGTGTGGTGCGGGAACGGGTCATGACGGCTTCTCCTGTTGCGTGGGTGGAACGGATCCATGGGCCGGCGCGCGCGGGACGAGCCGCCGGAGTGCCGAGATGGCTGAGGCGGCCGCTCCCGGCACCCCGTTCGGGGAAGCGAGCACGACGCCGATGAAGACCAGGCCGATGACGGTGGTGTAGTAGTCGGTGAGGTCGCTGACGTACACCGTGAGGACGCTGAGCAGCAAGGCGCCCAGCCATGCCCCTTCGAGCCGGGCTACCCCGCCGAGAACCGCAATCACGAGGACGTCGATGGTCCGGGTGACGTCTAGGGAGCCGGGCGAGACCTGCCCGTTGAACCACACCGACAGCACCCCACCGATCGCCGCCACGACCCCAGCGACGGCGAACCCGACGACTCTGACGACCAGCGGCTCCATCCCGAGGGCTCGTGCACGCTCGGGGCAGTCTCGATCTGCTTGCAGTGCCAGCCCGAGCGGTGAGCGGGAGTATGCGCTCAAGCCGAGGAGACACACCGCGGCTGCGACCAGCGCCGCGTAGTAAAAGTTGCGGGGATCGCTGAGCTGGATCGATCCGAGCGATGGCACGGCGACGCCGTTGATGCCGCTGAATCCGAACGTGAACGGCCGGTACTGCAGCGCGAAGTAGTAGAGGAACACACCCACGGCCAAGGTCAGCATGAGGAAGTACACGCCTCGGGCTCGGGCTGCGAGAGCGCCGACCATCACGGCGAGGACGACGGCAACCGTGATGCCGGCGCAGGCCGAGGTCCAGGGCTCGACGCCGCGAGTGACCGAGAGATTGGCGGTCACGTATGCGGCCACGCCGTAGATTCCGGTCTGGGCCAGCGAGATCATGCCGGCGTACCGGATCAAGAACGTGAGGCTGACCGCGACCGTGCCCAGCCACAGCGAGCGGATCAGGATCTGCACGAAGAAGAACGGTGTGAGGACGAAGGGCGCCACCAGGAGGAAGCCGGCGACCACGACGAACAGGACGAGACGCCACCGACCTTCGAGTACCTCGAGGCGGCTCCGGCCCATGAGTCCGCTGCTCATCGTGGTCATCGAGACGCTCCCAGCAGTCCCTGGGGCCGGAAGGCGAGGACCACGATCATGACCCCGAACGTCACCAGCACCGAGTACGTCGGAAGGTGCACCTGGGCGAACGATTCGACGAGGCCGACCAGCAGTGCGCCGGCGGCGGCGCCCGTGACGCTGCCCAGCCCTCCGACGATGACCACGAGCAGCGACACGAGCAGGTAGCGGGCGTCCTCGCCTTGGGAGATCGAGAGGTAGGACCCCCCAGCGACCCCGCCGAGCCCGGCGAGGAACGCGCCCAGGCCGAAGACCAGGCTCAGCATCACCGGGACGTTGACCCCGGTGGTGGCGAGGATGACGGGGTCGTCGACGCCGGCTCGGATCGTCATCCCGAGCCGGGTGCACTTGAGGAGCACGTAGAGGGCAGCGCCGACCAGGATCGCCAGACCGAGGAGTGCCAGCCGGTACTCGGAGTAGACGAGCCCGTTGACAGTGAAGGTGGAGTCGAGGAGTGCTGGTGCGCCGATGTCCAGCGACGAGCCGCCCCATATCGAGAGGGTCAGGTCCGCGACCACCACTGACAGCCCGATGGTCAGCAGCGACTCGCGGATCGGGTCGCCGTCGACGCGCCGCAGCAGGAGCAGCTGGAACAGCAGGCCCATGGCAGCTACGGCGAGCGCTGCGCCGACCAGTGCCAGCAGCCAGCTGCCGGTGGCGTCTCGCAGTGTCCACCCGATGTAGCCGCCGGCCAGATAGAAGCTGCCATGGGCCAGGTTGGTCACCCGCAGGAGGCCGAAGATGAGCGTGAAGCCGCTGGCAACGAGGAAGTAGAGGCCGGCAGAGCTCAGCCCGTTGAGGATCGTGACTGCCAGGAGCAGGCCGTCGTTCGAGCCGTCGCGGACGACCAGGGCCGCGGAGGCCAGCACGGCCACTGCTACGACGGCCGCGGTGCCGCTCAGACGGTGCGGCCCGGCAATCCAGGAGGACCGTGGGGTCGCGGCCTCGACCTGACTCATGCGCATCTCCTCGATGATCGGTAATCGATAATCGGGAAGGTAGTGATCGGCATCACAGCCGTCAAGGGGCGGTCTGCACCCCTTCCGGATGTGACGCTCGTCCCTTACTATCGATAATCGAGCAGACGGAGGAGACGACGGATGGATGACATGACGAGAGAACCGCGCACCTATCGACAGGCCGGCCCAGCGGCGGACCAAGAGCCGCATGAGGTGCTCGATGCCCTGCGGCTGCCCACGACGGGTCAGGTGTTCTCGCTGGCGCTGCCGCGTTTCACCGGGATGCCCCTGTTCGGAGCCCACCCCCCGTTCCAGGTCAGCATGTACCGCACTCCCGCAGGGCTCCGTGGCGACGGTGTCGAGCCGTGGGGTCCGACCAACGAGGTCAACCTGCAGTACATGGCCGAAGTCGTCAGCGGCACCGCCCACAGCGGCGCCCACGTCGACGCCTTGGCCCACATGACGATCGGTGACGACGACCACTGGTACGACGGCGCGAACGCCCGCGAGCACCTGGGGGACCGCGGCCCGACTGTCGGTGACGGCAGCAAGCTCCCGCCGTTCATCCGCCGCGGCATCCTGCTCGACGTCCCCGGCTTCTTGGGTCTGGACGCGCTCGACTCACACCAGTCTGTCGACGCCGAGCAGCTCCAGCAGGTCGCGCAGGCCGAGGGGGTCACCATCAGGGCCGGCGACATCGTCCTCATCCGTACCGGCTACCTGGGTGCCTGGCCTGACCCGGAGAAGATGGCGCGCCACACCACCGCGGGTCCCGACATCTCGGCTGCGGCATGGCTGCTCGACCAGGGGGTCGTCGCCGTGGGCAGCGACACCGAGACCTTCGAGGTGCAACCCGCCCCCGACCCCGGTTCGCCCGCGAACCCGCAACCGGTCCACACGCTTCTGCTGATCGAGAACGGGATCTACCTGTTCGAATGCATCTATCTCGAGGAGCTCGCACGCCACAAGGTCTACGAGTTCCTCTTCGTGGCGCTTCCCCTCAAGATCGCCGGCACCACCGGGTCGATGCTCGACCCCGTCGCGATCGTCTGATCGCTGTGTGCACACGTCGCATCACGCTCGGTCAGCAGACCCCGGCCATCGACGGTCGCGCCTGGATCGCGCCTTCGGCGGTCCTGGCGGGCGCCGTGACGATCGAAGAAGGTGCCAGCGTCTGGTTCGGGGCTGTCCTGCGCGCCGATGGGGACACCATCTCGATCGGGGAGCAGTCCAACATCCAGGACGGCACGGTCATCCATGCTGATCCGGGCTTCCCGGTCACCGTCGCACGGCACGTCTCGGTCGGCCACCAAGCAGTCGTCCACGGCTGCTCGATCGGTGAGGCAACCCTTGTCGGGATGGGGGCTGTCATCCTCAACGGTGCAGTGATCGGACCGCAGTGTCTGGTCGCAGCGGGTGCTGTGGTCCTGGAGGGCGCCCAGTTCGAGGCCGGAACTCTCATCGCCGGTGTGCCTGCCAGGGCGCGGAGGGCCTTGACGGAGGAGGAACGTGCGGACGTCGTCGAGAACGCCGCCAGCTACGTACGGCTCGCAGAGCAGTACCGGGCGGCGTTGTGACCAGGCCAGCACCACTTCGTGTCGTGGTCGCCCCCGACAAGTTCAAGGGCTCACTCGAGTCCAGCGAGGTAGCTGCCATCGTCTCGGCGGCGATCCGTCGCCAAGACCCGACGGCGCACGTCGTGGAGCATCCGGTCGCCGACGGTGGTGAGGGCACCGTCGCACTCGCCCTCCGGCACGGTTTCTCGGCCGTGAGCGTGGATGTGACGGGACCGCTGGGCAGCCCGGTCCGGGCAACCTACGCCGTGCGAGACGACCTGGCCGTCGTCGAGATGGCTTCCGCGGCCGGGCTCATGCTCCTGCCCGGGCCGCCAACCCCTGCCACCCTCCGACAGGCCACCACGTTCGGGGTGGGCGAGCTCGTGCTCGATGCTGCAGTGCGCGGCGCGAGACAGATCGTGGTCGGGGTCGGAGGCAGCGCTACGACCGACGGCGGAGCCGGCGCACTCGAGGCGTTGGGCGTCGACGTCGCTGCTCTCGGCTGGACGCCGCACCGGCCGGAGGCCACCAGGGCCGGCCTCAGCAGGGCATTGAGTGACATCGACCTGGTCGTGGCCTGCGACGTCGACAACCCCCTGACAGGTCCAGTCGGTGCAGCGGCCATGTACGCGCCCCAGAAGGGCGCAGACCAGGCCCTGGTCGTCGAACTCGAGGACCGCCTCACAGACTGGGCCGAACGCATCAGCAGCCACACCGGCGCCGACGCCCGGTCGCTGCCAGGAGCGGGCGCCGCAGGCGGCCTCGCTTTCGGCCTGGTCGCGTTGGCGGGAGCGCGCATCGTGTCGGGCATCGACCTGATCGGAAGACTCACCGGGCTACGAGCCGCAGTTCGTGCCGCTGATCTCATGGTCGTCGGCGAGGGCTCCCTGGATGAGCAGAGCCTGCGGGGCAAAGGGCCGATCGGCGCCGCCAGGATCGCCGCCGATGAACGGTGCACGGTGATCGCCATCGCCGGACGAAACCTCCTCAGCGAGTCCGAGACGAGCTCAGCGGGGATCCGCGCCGTCTACTCGCTGCTCGACCTCGAACCGGACCCCGAGGTGTGCATGAGAGAGGCCCGCCGTCTGCTCGAGGAGGTGGCCGGTCGGATGGCCGACGACTGGATGCCCCGCCTGGACAGACCCGGCGCGATCGAACCCGTCGTGCCGCTCACCCCGGCCGAGTGGAGAGAAGCCACCTTAAGCACCGTCGACGTCGTGGAGGACGCATGCTGAATCGCAGAGGACTGGACAAAGTGGTCGCCTCGGCGGCCGAGGCGGTAGCCGACATCGCGTCGGGCGCCACGTTGGCGGTCGGCGGCTTCGGCCTGTGCGGCATACCCTCTGAGCTCATCCGCGCGCTCCTCGCCGCCGGGGTCGACGACCTCGAGGTCGTCTCCAACAACGCGGGTGTCGACGACTGGGGTCTCGGGCTCCTCCTCTCCGCAGGGCGGCTGCGGCGCATGGTGGCGTCGTACGTCGGGGAGAACAGGGAGTTCGCTCGCCAGTACCTCGCCGGAGAGCTCGAGGTCGAGCTGACTCCGCAAGGCACGCTGGCCGAGCGGATGCGCGCAGGAGGCTCAGGGATCGCAGCGTTCTTCACCGCCACCGGCGGCGGGACCCAGGTCGCCGAAGGCGGCCTCCCGTGGCGTTACGACGGTCGCGGCAACGGCCCCGAGAACGTCCTCGTCGCCTCACCCCGCAAGGAGACCCGCGACTACCGCGGCCGCGACTACGTGCTCGAGGAGGCCATCGTCGCCGACTTCGGACTCGTGCGGGCCTGGAAGGGCGACCGACACGGAAATCTCGTCTACAAGGACTCCGCCCGCAACTTCAACCCGCTGGCGGCCATGTGCGGCCGCATCACGATCGCCGAGGTGGAGCACCTCGTGGAGCCTGGGGAGCTCGACCCCAACAGCGTCCACACCCCCGGCGTCTACGTGCAGCGCGTGGTGGCGCTGACCCCTGACCAGGCCATGGACAAGCGGATCGAGAAGCGGACCGTCCACGCCCGCCCCGAGGAGACCTGATGAGCTGGACTCGCGACGAGATGGCCGCCCGAGCAGCCGCAGAACTGCATGACGGCTCCTACGTGAACCTCGGCATCGGGCTGCCCACCCTGGTGCCGAACCATGTTCCTGAGGGGGTCGAACTCGTCCTGCAGTCCGAGAACGGCATCCTCGGAGTCGGGCCATATCCGTTCGACGGCGACGAGGACCCAGACCTCATCAACGCCGGCAAGGAGACCGTCACGCTACGACCGGGGGCGTCATTCTTCGACTCTGCCACGAGCTTCGGGATGATCCGGGGCGGCAAGATCGACGCGGCCATCCTGGGGGCGATGCAGGTCTCAGCCGCTGGCGACATCGCGAACTGGATGATCCCGGGCAAGATGGTCAAGGGCATGGGTGGGGCGATGGATCTGGTCCACGGTGCCAAACGAGTCATCGTCTTGATGGAGCACGTCGCACGCGACGGCGAGCACAAGCTCGTCGAGCGCTGCTCGCTGCCCTACACCGGCAAGCGTGTCGTGCAGCGCATCATCACCGACCTCGCGGTCATCGACGTCGAGCCGCTCGACGACGGCGGGACCCTGCACCTGGTCGAACTCGCCCCCGGAGTGAGCGTCGACGAGGTGCGCGCCAAGACAGGACCCCCGCTCAGCGTCAGCTGACAGGGACAGGGACCAGAACAGACTTCGAGCAACACCACACCGGGAAGAGGGTCGACCCACTATGACGACCAACGACTACGCGTTCGAGGGCAAGACGGTGCTCGTCACCGGCGGCGGGAGCGGAATCGGCCGCGCCATCGCCGAGGCATTCCTGGCCAACGGGGCCAACGTCGCGGTGAGCGGACGCCGCCGAGAGAAGCTCGACGAGGTCGTCGCGGACTACCCGCCAGCACGTGTGCTCGCCGTCGAGGCTGACGTCTCGCAAGACGATTCTGCCGCCGAGATGATCAGCCGCGTCGTCGGGCACTTCGGTTCGCTCGACGTCATCGTCAACAACGCCGCTGCTTACACCAAGGGCCCGTTCGACCAGTACGACCTGGACGAGTGGCGCACGATCCGCCAGACGAACATCGACGGTTTCATCCATGTGGCGCGCCACGGGCTTCCCGAGTTGGAGAGGCGCGGCGGCAACCTCGTCGCGGTCGGCTCCGTCTCCGGGATCCGAGGCGACTGGGAACAGTCGCTGTACAACGCGACCAAGGCCGCCGTCCTGAACCTCGTGCAGTCGCTCGCGCTGGACTACGGGCCGCGTGGCGTCCGGCTCAACGCGGTGGCGCCCGCACTGACGATCACCGACCTCACGAGCGCCATCGAGGACGACCAGGATGCTCTCGACGCTGCGGTCAACCGCATCGCCCTGGGCCGGCCCGGGCGGCCCGACGACATCGCCCCAGCGGTGCTGTTCTTGGCCAGCGATGACGCTGCCTACATCACCGGAGCCTTTCTCGCCGTTGACGGGGGCACGTCAGCGAGCACCGGGCAGGCCCACTGAGCGCGTGACGCGGGGAGGCCGTCGCTGCCCGGCCGCCATCGTGTTGCCAATCCTGCGGCTGGGCGGCCTGCCAGAGCCGCGTCCAGCACGTCCCGGCGGCGGGGGGATGCTGGCTCAGAGCGCGGTGAAGTCGATGGCCTTGAACGCCGCGGTCTGGTCACGGATCGCTCGCTCGGCCGGCAACCGTTCGATCGAGGAGGCTCCGAAGAAGCCGACGACGCCTGTGGTGTTCCGCAGCACGTGGGCGGCATCCTCGGGCTCCGCGATGGGGCCCCCATGGCACAAGACGATCACATCAGGGTTCACCGCGACGGCGGCGTCTCGCATCGCCTGCACACGTTCGACCGCTTCGTCAAGAGTGACCGCGGTACGTGCGCCGATGGTTCCACTGGTCGTCAGGCCGAGGTGCGGCACCAGGACGTCGGCGCCGGCGTGTGCCATGGCCACCGCTTGGTCAGGATCGAAGACGTACGGGCAGGTCAGCAGGTCCCGCTCGTGCGCGAGTCTGATCATCTCGACCTCGAGATCGAAACCCATGCCGGTCTCTTCGAGGTTGATCCGGAAGTTGCCGTCGAAGAGACCCACCGTCGGAAAGTTCTGCACCCCGGCGAACCCCATGGACTTGAGGGAGTCGAGGAAAGGCCCCACGAGCCGGAAGGGGTCGGTTCCGTTGACGCCGGCCAGGACTGGGGTCCGCCGTACGACGGGGAGCACCTCGGCGGCCATCTCGACCACGATCGCGTTGGCATCGCCGTACGCCAGCTGCCCGGCGAGCGAGCCGCGACCGGCCATCCGGTAGCGGCCGGAGTTGTAGACGATCAGGAGGTCGATCCCGCCGGCCTCGGCTGCCTTGGCCGACAAGCCTGTGCCTGCGCCGCCTCCGATGACGGGGCGGCCTGCCGTGATGGTCGATCTGATCCCGGCCAACGCCTCTGCTCGCCTCATGCCCTGACCTTCTCTGCTCGGGGTTGTGCACCAGTCGAGTCGTCTCGCCAAGCGGCTTGACGGCTCGGTGTGACGCCGGTTACCTTCGATTATCGATTAAACGAAGCGCCGGATCAAGACCGGCCCTTGAGCTGGAGCTGAAACATGACGCAGATGATGCAGGCGCTGGTCGTCCAGGAGCCGAACGTTCTCGAAGTCTCCGACCTCCCGATCCCCGAACCCGGCCGCAACGAGGTGCTCGCCCGGGTGCGATCGGTGTCGATCTGCGGGACCGACGCCCACCTCATCAACGGCGACTACCCGGGGTTCTGGCCGACGGGGTTCCCCTTCACCCCCGGTCATGAGTGGGCCGGCGAGATCGTCGCCCTCGGCCCGGGCGCAGACACCTTCGGTTGGAAGGTCGGCGACCGAGTCGCCGGCACGAGCCACAACGCGTGCGGCGCATGCCAGAAGTGCGTCGAGGGTCAGTACAACCTGTGCGAGAACTACGGCAAGCCGGGGCTGCACTCGCAGTACGGCCACAACGTCCAGGGCGTCAACGCCACCTACGCCGTCCACAACGTGAAGTGCATCTTCGCGCTTCCGGACGAGATGACCTTCGACGAGGGCGCGCTCGCCGACCCCGCCAGCATTGCCCTGCACGTCGCTCGCCGCGGCAACATCAAGCCAGGCGACACCGTCGCCGTCACCGGAGCCGGTGCTGTCGGACTCCTGGCCGGCGACGCGGCGTTGATCTGCGGGGCCGCTCGAGTGATCATGGTGGGTCGCGGACATCGCCTCGCCCGGGCCGGCACCCTCGGTTTCGAGATGGTCGACACGCTGCAGGGGGACCCGGTGGCACGCGTCCGCGAGCTGACCGGTGGTCTCGGGGCCGACGTTGTCCTTGAGTGCGCAGGCGTGCCGGAGACCCTGACTTGGGCGATGGCGATGCTCAGGCGAGGCGGACGCTGCGCCATGGTCGGCATCCCCACCGAGGACGTCGCCCTGAAGTGCCAGCCGTTGGTGCTCGACGAGCTCGAACTCGTCGGCTCCCGGGCTTCGGCCGGCGAGATGCGTCGCGTCATCCCCTTCATCGCCAACGGACGCATGCGCGCGAAGGAGCTCATCACCCATCACTTCGCTCTGGCGGACTACGACAAGGCGCTGGCGACGTTCAACGACCGCTCCAGTGGCGCCATCAAGATCATCGTCAACCCCTGACCGGGCATCGCAACATGACCACGGAGGCGACCATGCGCTACTACCGCCCCACGACCACGGCAGAAGCTGTGGCGGCCTTAGCTGGTGAGGCCGGAACCGCGCGAGTGCTGGTCGGTGGTACCGACCTGCTGGTCGCGCTACGCCATCGCACGGTCGAACCTTCGCTGCTGGTGGACATCAAACGCGTTCGCGACTTGCGTCCCCCGATCGACGTCGAATCCCGGGCCATCACCTTCGGTCCCACGGTCACGATGTCCGCCGTTGCCGCCGATCCGACCGTGAGGGAGTGGTTCCCCAGCCTCGCTGAGGCGGCACTGGTGGTCGGGTCGGTGGCGATCCGCAACCGCGCGAGCCTGATAGCCAACTCCGCCAACGGCTCCCCAGCCGCCGACACGGCGCCACCCCTGGTCGCGCTCGACGCCTCCGTCACGATCGCTTCCACGAGCGGTGAACGCACGGTCCGGCTGCGCGACTTCTTCCTCGGTTCGCGTCGAACGCTGTGCGGGCCGGGCGAGATGGTCACCTCCCTCCGAGTGCCTCGCCCGGCCGACGGCAGCTCGTCGTGTTTCCTGCGGATGACTCGACGGCGTGGGGTCGACCTGGCGACCGTCAGCGTGGCCGCAGTCGTGGAGCGCGACGGACGCGCCACCGCAGGACTCGGTGCTGTGGGACCCGTGACGCTGCTCGGCGGGCCTACCGGACCTGTCGCGCTGTGGTCCGAGGCGGAAGTCGAGAACATGGTCGATGAGCTGCTGAGCCCGGCAACCCCGATCGAGGACGTTCGCGCGGGGCAGACCTACAGGGCGGCGATGCTGCGGGTGCTCGCGAGGCGAGCAGTCCTCTGCGCTGCCGGGCGACGCGATGCGCGGGAACCGATCCGGTTGACGCAGGAGGGTGACTCGTGACGACCCAGGACTCGAGACACAGCGTCCGCAACGCCGCCGTGGTGCCCGATGAGCTCAACGAGGTCGAGTGCACCGTCAACGGCGCACGGGCTCGGTTCTCCGTTCCCCCGCACCGCACCCTGATGGATGCGCTGCGCTACCAGCTCGACCTCACCGGGACCAAGACCTGCTGTGCGGAAGGGGAGTGCGGGGCCTGCACCGTGCTGGTCGACGGCGTGGGTGTGAACAGCTGCCTGATGCTGGCCGCGGAGGCCGACGGTTCCACGATCACCACGGTCGAGGGGTTGGGGCTCGACACCCCCAGCGGCTTGAGTGATCTCCAGGAGTCGTTCCTGGAGGCTGGCGCCGTCCAGTGCGGTTTCTGCATCCCGGGCCAAGTCGTGGCGGCCGAATACCTCCTGAGAGGCAACCCGAGCCCGACGGTGGAGGAGATCCGTGAGGGCATGTCGGGCAACCTGTGCCGATGCGCCGGGTACCAGCGCATCGTGGCGGCCGTGCAGATGACGGCCCGGAAGCGAAGCCACCATGACTGAGCACGCGAGCCGCACCGAGGTGTCCACCACGACGATCGACGACGACCGGGCCATGACAGGTGCCCCACTCGACTCCGACGCCGCAGGAGCCATGGCCGTGGCACTGGCGGGAGGAGAGCGCACGACCGGAGATGGCGATCAGGCTCACCACGTCGGAACCTCGGTGTTGCGGTACGGGGGCGCAGACCGGGTCACAGGCAAGCAGAAGTTCCTCTCCGACCTCACCTTCCCCGACACGGCGCACGTCGCCCTCGTCACCCTGCCGGTGGCCTGCGCCACGATCACCGACGTGCGGACCGCTGCCGCGGCCGTCATGCCTGGCGTCTTGACGGTGATGAGCGCCGCTGACCTCCCGCAACCCATGCCGAGATTCGGCGTCTCGCACCAGGACAGGCCCGTGATCGCCGACGGCCAGGTCCGCTTCCACGGCGAAGCAGTGGCCGCCGTCGTCGCGGAGACCCTCGATCAGGCAGAGGCAGCCGCTCGGGCGGTCGAGGTCTCCTACGAAGAGACCGACGGCGTCTTCGACCTCGACCAAGCCACCGCGCCCGACGCGGCACTGGTCGTCGATCCGTCCGCGCGACCCGCGGACGACGAGCACCGCGAGTCCAACATCCTGGAGACCGCGCTCTACGAGTGGGGAGACGTCGCCACCGCCGCCGCACAGGCCCACGTCGTCGTTGAGAACACCTACACCTTCCCCATGGTCACGCACTTCCCCATCGAGCCCGGCGGAACCGTCGTCACACCCACGGAAGACGGCGGACTCGAGGTCCACTCACCCGTGCAGCACCCCTACCTGCTCCAGCGGACCATCGCCACGCTCCTCGAGCTGCCGCTGGCGAAGGTCCGGGTGTTCGCTCCGGACCCGGGAGGAGCCTTCGGCGGCAAGCAGACTCCGAAGTTCGAGCCGCTCCTGGCCTTCCTCGCCCTCAAGACGGGACGTACCTGCCGCCTGGTCCTCTCGTTGGAGCAGACGTTCCAGACGATGCGCCGTGCCGGCTGCAGGGTCGTCGCCCGCACCGGCTTCACCGCGGACGGTTGCCTGGTGTTCCACGAGCTCGAGTGCGACTACCTCATCGGCGCCTACGCCGATGTCGCCCCGCGGGTGATGACGAAGGGCAGCTACGTGGGAGCTGGCCCGTACCGCATCCCTCACGTTCGGACCGCCTCGCGAGCCGTCATGTCCAACACCACGCCCAGCACGGCCTTCCGTGGCTTCGGCTGCCCGCAGGTGGCCTGGGCGACCGAGTCACAGCTCGATGCTGGCGCCAGGGAACTGGGTCTGGACTCCCTCGAGATCCGCCGACGCAACCTGATCCACCGAGGGGAAGCCTTCTTCCGCGGGCCCTACGAGGCGACCGCCGACGGCGACTGGCACCAGTCGCTGGAGAAGGCGGCTGAGCTCATCGGTTGGGACACGCCGCTGCCGGCTGGCCGTGGCCGCGGCATCGCAGTCGCGATCAAGCCTGGCGCGACGTCGGGACTCTCGCAGAGCCTGGTCCGCTTCCTCGCCGACGGCAGCGCCATCGCCTATGCCGGCACCTCCGACATGGGGCAGGGCGCCCGGACGTTGTGGCAGCAGATCGTCGCCGACGAGTTGGGGACAGGCCTCGACAAGGTCACCGTCGTCAGCGGCGACACCGGCGTCGTCCCGTTCGACCTGCAGACCTCGGCGAGCCGCTCCACGGTCTTCATGGGCAACGCCGTCCTCGATGCCTGTCGGGACATCCGTCGGCGGATCCTGAGCTTGTACGCCGACAGCACCGGCAGCGAGGAGGACACGTTGTCGGAGGCTCCGGGCCTGCTGGTCACGCCCGAAGGTCCGTTGCCGCTGCTAGAGGCATCGAGGATCGCCCTGGGATCGCTGGGCGGCGAGTTCGTCGGGCAGGGGATCGCGAGGATGCGCGGCCGCAAGGGCCACCCGCTGGGCGGCGACGCCGCCTTCTACGAGTTCAACTGCACAGCCATCGAGGTGGAGGTGGACCTCGACACCGGCGAACTCCTGTTGCACAAGCACATCTCAGTCAGCGACGTCGGAACGGAACTGAACCCGACTCAAGTCGTGTCCCAGGACGAGGGCGCATCGATCATGGGCTTGGGGCACAGCCAGATGGAACAACTACTCCTGGACGACCGCGGCCTCATCCGCAACCTGGGCGCCCTCGACTACCGCATCCCCACGTTCAAGGACGTCCCGATCGAACTCGTCACCCACGGCATCGAGAATCACGACGGACCCGGGCCCTACGGCTCGAAGGGAATCAGCGAGGGCGCACTCCTGTGCACGGCCGGAGCGCTCGGGGCAGCGGCAAGCCAGGCGACCGGAGTCGTCATCCGGGACCTGCCGCTGACCCCCGAGCGTGTCTGGACGGCTCTGCAACAAGCCCTCGACCAGACGACCACCTGATCCACCTCGCGTCTCAACGGTGCCAGCCCAACGGCGGCACCTCTACCGAGCACACCCAATTACCGATCGGAGAACCACCATGGAACGCAACGCCGTCGTCTGCCTCGCCGGAACCCTGGACACCAAAGGCACCGAGTACGCCTACGTGCGTGACTGCCTCCTCGCCTCCGGCGTCGACGTCCTGGTCGTCGACTGCGGCGTGCTCGGCGAACCACACTTCACCCCCGACATCGACGCAGCCACCGTCGCCCTTCGCGCAGGCATCAACCTGAGCGACTTCGACTCCGGAGTCGAGGGCGCCGGTGGTCGCGTCCTGGCGATCACCAAGATGAGCGAGGGTCTTCGCCTCGTCCTCGACGAGCTCGTCGAACAGGACCGGATCCATGCCGTCATCGGACTCGGCGGTACCGGTGGCACTGACCTGCTCAGCGGTGCGTTCAAGGACCTCGGCATGGGTTTCCCCAAGCTGATCGTCAGCACCATGGCCTCCAACAACACCCGTCCGTACGTAGGTCACTCAGACATGCTGATGGCCAACGCCGTCACCGACATCGCCGGTCTCAACGCCATCTCGAAGATGGTTCTCGCCAATGCTGCGCATGCCGCAGCCGGGATGGCGAAGGGGCACAGCTACACCCGCGAGCAGGCCGAGGCGAGCCAGCCGCTCATCGCGATCTCGATGTTCGGGGTCACGACACCCGGCGTGATGAGAGTGCGAAGCCGCCTCGAGGCCGAGGGGTTCGAAGTCGTCACCTTCCACGCCGTCGGGGAGGGAGCCGGGATGGAGCACCTCATCGACAAGGGCGTCATCGACGGACTCATCGACTACACCCTGGCTGAGCTCCTCAACCACTGGAACCACGGGATCTTCGACCCTGGGTGCGAGCGCATGGAGGCGGCGGTTCGCACAGGTATCCCTCAGGTCGTCGTGCCCGGTGCAGTCGAGTGCTTCAACTTCGGTGCCGTCGACACGATCCCGCCGGAGTTCAACACCCCCGAGCGGAACGTCTTGGTCCACAACCCCAACATCACCTCGTTGCTGGCCACCACCGAGGAACTCGTCAAGCTCGGCGAGTACGTCGCGGACCACGTCAACCGCGCACCGGGCCCCAAAGCCGTCGGGTTGCCGCTGGGCGGGCTGGACAACTACTTCAAGGAGGGCAGCCAGTGGCACGGCGTCGACGTGTCGCCCCTCTTCGACTCCATCCGCGCCAATCTGGACGAGGGAGTCGAGCTGCTGGAGATGGACAACAACATCAACGACGAGGTTTTCGCCGACGCCGTCTTCGAGCTCTTCATGAAGCAATGGGCCACCCGGCCGCAGGCGTCCGCCGAGGCGAACACGGGGACGAGCCCGGAGGCCGTTCTCGTCACGGCGGAGTGATCGTGAGCGCCGATCCAGTCACCCTCCTCCTGCTCCGGCATGCGCACGTCGACGGCCACCGCGGCGATGTGCCTCTCACCGACCGAGGCCACGAGCAGGCGCGGCTAGCCGGCAGGTGGCTCGCCCGGCGCGGGGACGACGTCGCTGCCGTGCTCTACGGCGGCACCCGCCGGACCCGCGAGACTGCTGCCGGTCTCATCGAGGGTCTGGGTCAGAAACGCGCGACCGAACCCCTCGACTCCTTCGCTCTGCGCAACCCCGACCTCTACCTCGGCGGTGACCGCGTCACCATGGTCAGCAGTGCTGAAGCCTTCGCCCAGCAGACCTTCGAGATGGGCGCAGCCGAGGTCGCCTCCGCCCCGTTCTTCGGTGAGTGGCTCGAGCACCCCGAACGCGTCGGGTTCTGGGTGTCGCACCCATCGCCACCGGGCGATGACGCTGCGACGGTCGCTCGACGTATGACTGCTTTCGCCCGGAGCCTGCTCGACGTCCCGACCTGGCGCGGCAAGACCGTCGTCGCGGTGACGCACTCACCTGTGCTGCGCTCGGTCGGCCTCGACCTCACCGGCGCCGACCCCGGCGAGCCGGTCCACGTGCACGGGTACGAGTTCACCGTGGCCCCCTGCTCGATCGTCATCGACGACGTCGCTCCCGCGACGTCCGCTCCCACCACCTCATAGGAGGGCTCGTGCCCGACGCCATCATCACGTGCGCCCCCACCGGCGCCATTCACACACCGTCGATGTCTCCCTATCTGCCGGTCACCCCGCACGAGATCGCAGAAGCGGCGCTCAGCGCAGCCGAGGCCGGGGCCGCGATCGTGCACCTGCACGTCCGCGACCCCCACGACGGGCACCCGGTCCAGGACGTCGGGCTGTTCCGCGAATTGCTGGCAGAGATCGGTTCCCGCTCCGATGTCGTCATCAACCTGACCACCGGCGGCAGCCCCCACATGACGGTCGACGAGCGCATCGGGCCTGCGATCGAACTGGCTCCTGAGCTCGCCTCCCTCAACATGGGCACCATGAACATGGGGCTGTTCCCCATGCTCGACCGCTTTCCCGATCTCAAGCACGGGTGGGAACGCACCCACCTCGGCAACAAGGACCTGGTCTTCAAGAACACGTTCGCCGACATCGAACGCATCATGAAGAGCTGCGCCGACCAAGGGACCCGCTTCGAGTTCGAGTGCTATGACACCGCCCACCTGTACAACCTGGCGCACTTCCTCGATCGTGGCCTGGTCCAAGGACCACTCTTCATCCAGACCGTCGTCGGCCTGCTCGGCGGCATCGGCTCCGACGTCGAGGACCTGCTGCACCTCCGCAGGACCGCGCAACGACTCTTCGGGGACCAGTTCGAGTGGTCGACCCTGGGAGCCGGGGCTGCGCAGATCCGGGTGGGAACGATCGCGCTCGCTCTCGGAGCGAATGTGCGAGTCGGGCTCGAGGACTCCCTGTGGGACGGGCCCGGCAAGCTTGCGGAGTCGAGCAAGGCACAGGTGGACCGGATGACAGAGGCCGCGAAGGTGTTGTCGCGCAGCGTGGCCTCCCCGGCCGAGGCCCGACAGCGGCTCCAACTGCGGTCCGCGTTGCGGTGATGGTGCCAGCGCCTAAAGCGACTCTCCGAGCACTGGACAAGCAGGTCGCAGTCCGCACAACAGCTGCGGTCGCGGGCGGGGCGGATGTCGCCGTCGGTGGTGAGCTGCTGTCCTCATCGGTCAAGCGACTGCTGCTCGACCGGATCATGCGCGGGTACTACAAGCCGGGCGCGCGGATCGTCGAGCTCCAAGTGGCCAAAGAATTGGGCACGAGCCAATCTCCAGTGCGAGAGGCTCTTCGCGACCTCGCGGCGATCGGGATCATCACGATCCACTCACGACGGGGTGCACGTGTCCGGCTCCCCACCAGCAAAGAACTGGCTGACATCAGCGTGGTGAGGTCCGAGATCGACGCGCTCGCGGCATCGCTGGCAGCGCCGGTGATGGACCAACCGACGCTTGACACACTGCGTGACGCCTACAGGGAGATGCAAGAGCACTACGGGGCCGGCGACCACGGAGCAATGACGCAAGCCGATGCCCGATTCCACCGCGTCATCGCGAACACCTCCGGTAATCAGGCGATCGAGCACGTCTTCGACCAGCTCGAGCCTTTCGCGCGTACGTTCATCACGCTCACCCTGCCGACCGCCGACGTCGGCTCCATCATCAGTGAGCACGGACGCATCCTCGATGCACTCGAGCAGGGCGACGCCTTGCTCGCGGCCCATCACGCCCGTGACCACCAGCTCAACGTCAGTGCGCTGTTCCGAGACCATTTCGACGCACAAGTCTGATCGTCAGCGGGACCCGTCCTAGGCCGTGGTCGTCGACGAACGGCGCTCAGCGGGGTCTTCGACCTGTCAAAGCCAGCTGGTCAAGTTCGTCGGCGGCCCTACGCGTCTCCCGCTCCCCTTCGTCGGGTCGAGTCGCGAGGCATTGCGCGACACCGTCAGCTGTCACTGCGTCGGAGCCCGCTGTACGGCATGGTCGGGCGGAGCCCGCTGTGCGGCATGGTCGGGTGATTGGACGCCCGACTCCAGCCGTTCAACCAGGAGTCCCGGCGACGGCTTCTTCGTCCTGACGGCACGGCGACCTTCACGCCCCCCAACTCCATAGGTACGGTGGCGCAGATGACTGCCTTCCCCGCTTCCTGGGACTCGTCCTCCCATGAGGGCGGCTCAGACGAGCCCGACGTGAAGCTCGAGCTCTACAAGCTGGCAGTCGAGGAGTATCGCTTCCAGGTCCTGCACAACTGGAGCCGTACGCAGTACCTCCTGGCGTTCAATGTCGCGGTCGCTGGTCTTGGGGTGCTCCTGTCGACCCGCACGAGTAGCGGCGCGATCCCGGTGTTTGCGCTAGGCGCTCTCGCGGCGATCCTCACCGCGCTGGTTACACGAGTCCAGCATGACTACTACCGGGCTGCTCGTGACAGGGTCCGGCGTATCGAAGAGACGATCGAACTCCCTCTCGGGTGGAAGACCGACACCACGGCAACGATGGGGGGCCGCAAGCGCAGAGCTTCGGTCACGCAACTCGTCTACCTCCTGCTCGTCGCTGTGGCGATCGTTGATCTCGCGTCGATCGGCATCGTGTTGTTCTGACCCACAGCCAAGCCCGCAGCGCGGCATGGTCGGGCGGAGCCCGCAGCGCGGCATGGTCGGGTCGGGCGGAGCCCGCTGTGCGGCATGGTTGGGCGGAGCCCGCTGTGCGGCATGGTCGGGCGGAGACTCAAAGGGCGTGGTGGTCGGGCGGACAAGACGCTGCAGATACCCGGTCAGCAACGCCCTGCTCGGGTACTCGGAGGAGTAGGTTCCTCGTGTGGCTAGTTCTTCCGTGGCCGCGTTCATCGCGACAAGGGAGTCTGTCCATGTTGACCAAAGCCCTTCTAGTCCGTCTTGAGGCCTTGCCAGGCAAGGAGGCGGAACTTTCTGAGTTCCTTAAGGGTGCACGCGCGATCGTGATGGACGAGCCGGGCACCGTCGCCTGGTTCGCCATTCAGTTCGGCCCAACGACGTTCGGCGTCTACGACGTGTTCCCCGATGACGAGGCGCGCGATGCTCACCTCGCCGGTGGTGTCGGCCAAGCGCTCGGGCCCAACACCGGTGTGCTGTTCTCCGAGCCCCAGATCGAGAAGATCGACATCCTGGCCGAGAAGACCCCGGGGTAGCCCCGGCCGCGGCGCGAACCCTTCACATGCCAAAGCCCGACCATCGGCAATACCGGGCGCATCAATATCGGTCGGATTCGCCTCGTGGCGGCTCAAATACGGCTCATTAGTGGCGCACCAGTGTTGCGACGCACGTCCTGCCCCGACACGAGGCGGCATCCAACGACACAGCCCAAATGGCCGTCTGACCTGGTACTTTCGGTGCAGAGCAGTCGTCGTCTGCAGGCGCGTCGAGGCGACGACTGGCACCCCATCTGAGCCCTACGGATTAGAAGGTTCTCGGTTGCGGTCAGAGCGCTGGGCAATCCCACGCGAGTCCGCCTGCTCTCCCTGACCGCTGCAAGATGAAGGCGGGACGCCATCCTCGTCCCGTCGACCCCGTGGGCCTCAGCCAGCCCACGGCCTCGCACCACATCAAGCAGCTCGTTGACGCCGGCCTGGGCGCGCGGCGAGCAGCGGGGCCGCTGGGGCCTACGCCTTCCCGTCAACGACGCCTAGCCGCGGGCCCGCCCACCTTGGCTCCGGTGCGCCCAGCTCGAGCGTGGCCGGGGCGGCGCGGTTCGTGTGGAAACGGTCAGGACCCGGGTGACGTGCTGGCTGCTGCCGGCCCAGCTCGTCCTGCGGCAGGTCCCGCAGGTGGCGGTGCGTCTCAGGTGGCAGCTGTCGGGCTGAGCGCTTCACGTTGTCGCCCATGAGCGGCCAGTGCCGGACGACGTTGGCAACGACGGCAGCGCGCGGGTCGAGCGGCAGCAGCTTTCTGGCGGCTGGCCCAAACAGCGCATCGACGCCCGCCATGGCTCGACCCGGTTGCTGGCCCACCACGACTCGACGCTCGCGTCGTAGCCACTCATGATCGGGCTCAGTCCGCATCGCATGGCCTGGCGCACCAAGCGGCTAAGGCGGAAGGGAGAGGCCAGCCCTGCCGGAGGTCCGGTGAAAGTCCGGTGAAACTCCCAGTAGGAACCGGTTCCCCCCGGTTGTCACCAGTAGTCGAAGCCACGCCGTGACCTGCGTTTCCGCAGGTCAGGGGCCTATCGGCCGCTTGCCGGCCAGTGCCACGGTTATGGCTACTCGCGGAGAATAGGTCGTCGGTTCGATTCCGACAGGCGGCTCCACCACCAGCCCCCGACCTGCGGAAAGGCGGTCGGGGGCTTCGTCGTTGGGGCCCAGCAGGCCGACGGAACCAGGAGATCGCGAGCCTGCGTCGCCAGGTTGGCCATCCGTCGGGCGGCGTCATCGTCGCGGGTCCGGTTCCGGCGGCGGTGGCGGGTCTCGTTGGCGACCAGGCGAGCAGCCCGGAGGCCGCAAGAGACCGGGCTGCGCGCGCTGCGACGACGGCTTGCGACACCCTGAGCGATGCGGGGGCCTCGTCGTGACCGGATCCCCTTGGAGGGCCAGCCGATGCCGGTGCGCTAGTGGGCCGCAGGCCGCCCGGGGCTGAGGTCCGAGTCGCGGCTGCGGCTGCGGCTGCGAGGAGCCCCTCCTGATGATCCGGCCAGGTCCGCGCTGGGGAGGGCGACGAGCTCCTCGAGGTGCGAGATCACCGCCGCCGGCGCTACCAGCACTGGTGCGTCCAGCGCGTCCAACATCTCGTCGACCGATTGGGCGACGGTGAACAGGAGCGCGCTGTCGGCGCGTACTGCGGCGTCGACGGGACCGCGGTCCAGGGCGGCGAGGACGCCGTGCGCCAGTGCCCGAGCGTTGTCGGGCTCGACCAGGTCGAGGGCACCGCAGTCGGTCTCGGGGAGTCCGCCGTCGTCGGAGGCCACGACCCTGCAGCCGGCGTGCTGGGCCTCGAGGGAGACGATGCCGAAGGTCTCGTGCCAGTACTGGCTGTTGGAGGGCATCACGACCACGTCGTGCTCGACCATCAACTGCGCCATCGATGCCGGGGTCGTGCGGGCCGCGACCAGGTGCACACCGGGGTGGGCCGCGACGACCTGCTCGATGATCGCGCCCTGGATCTTGTCGGCGCCGGCGCGGGTGACTGTGACGTGGAGAGCGGGCTCGGCCAGCAGCAGCTCGTGGTGCAGCATCGACAGCAATGTGTAGATGCCCTTCTCGGGGGCCAACCGGCCGGCGTACAGCACCCGACGGCCGACGGTCGCGGGTCGCGCGGTCCGGGCGAACACCGGCTCGGCGAAGGGGCGTACCACGTGGATGATCTGCACGTCGACGTCGAGGAACTCGGCCCACAGGCCCGCGGCGTACCTGCTGGTCGCGATGAGCGTTCGGGTGCTGGTGGCGACTCGCAGTGCGCTCTGCTCATCCGTCATACCGGGGGGTGGGACGTGCAGGACCTGGTAGGCCGGGTGCCGGGTGGTCACGGGCGGCGCCTCGCTGACGAAGACGACGGTGTCGTCGAGGTCGCCCACCTCGCCCCAGGTCGCGAGCGTGTGGAACGGCACGTCGAACCCCGCGCGGCCGTCGTCGACGCCGAGACCGACTGTCACGACCCGGGCGGGGACACCGCGCCGCCGGAGCTCTCGCACCTGCCCGACGGTGTAGTTCTCTGACCCGCCCGTGCCGGCCGGCAACGCCTTCCCCGGTGACCAGACGAACGAGATCGGACGGCCCTGGCGTGGGCTTGGCGCGGGCAGTGAGTGCATTGCTTCCACCTGAGGGTCGCTGCCGACACCAGGCCCTCTACCGACGAGTCCGCCGACGTGGGTCTGCCGCTCGCAGTCCACCGCTGACTGTAGTCGACGACGTCGTGACGGCAGTCCGGGCGACGTACCGCACACGCCGCGGCTCGGCTGTACCTGACCCCGACGCGAGGTGCTGCGCCTCGGCGGAGCGCAGGCACGAGGTCGTCTGCCGAATCCGACTCAGGACCCTCGATGACCGGCGCCAACGCCGAGCTCAGCATCCACCTCGGCCCAGTTCTGTGACGTTCGATCCCGTTCGCTGTCGTGATCGACATGGTCGGGCGGGACTCGTGGTGCGTGCGCCCGCCGCTCACGGTCACTGCGCGTGGTCTTGGCCGCTCGGCGACACCCGTGAACGCAGCTGACCGCGAGCCGTCCAACGTGGTCCACCGGTAGGGCCGCAGGCCCCTCGGGTGATTGAACCAGGAGCGCGCGCGGGCAGTGGCCCTTGACGGGGCACTTGTTTTTTACAAGCATCGGTGGCATGAGCCTCTTCATCACCTGCCCCGTCGAGAGCGTCGAACGCTCGACCGCCTTCTACAAAGCTCTCGGCTGGGCCCTCCACCCCGAGATGTCCGACCACAACGTGTCGTGCTTCGCGATCGCCCCCGGGCAGTACGTCATGCTCGGCAGCCGAGAGATGTACGCAAGCGTCGGCGGCGCCGAGGAACTCGTCGGGGGACTCGACACCCCCTCCAAGGTCACCGTTTCCTTCGACCTCGCCAGCCGCGAGGCGGTCGACGAGATCACCGAGCGCGCAGGTAATGCCGGCGGGCGGATCGGTGACACCGACGACTACTCCTTCATGTACCAGCGCCAGTTCGACGATCCCGACGGCTACCACTACTCCCCGTTCTGGATGAAGCCGGACGCCGATCCGACAGCGTGAGCGACCTAGCCGCGGCACTGGAGGTCCTCGGGGCACGCTGGGCGTTGCTCATCGTGGAACAGCTGCTCGACGAGCCGCAGCGCTACAGCGACCTGCAGCGCACCCTCGGGGTGCCGACGAACATGCTCGCTACCCGCTTGCGGGAGCTCGAAGCGGCCGGCGTCTTGTCCCGTCTGCCTCTCAAGCACAACACACGCGCCTATGCGCTGACTGATCGCGGGCTCGCCCTGAGGGACGCGATCGTCGCGCTCAGTTCCTGGGGTGCTCAGGAAGCGCGACCGTGACCGTGACAGAGCCCGCTACGCGGCGACTAGAGACTCGACCTCAGGGCCGGAGGTCTGGCCAGACTGCGGTCCAGGTGGCTGGTTGATGGCTCTCTGTGCGGCTGCCCGTCAGGGTGGCGTGGCTCTTCCATGGACTGCTGCCGGCTGGTCACCGTTGTCGGGGTGTGGCTCGTCCGAGCCAGCCGACGAACGGACCACCACGGCGTACCGGCAGCGTGGGCGTACATGTCACGCCCAGCGGCAGCAGTAGTGGACACGGGCACAAACCTGGCGGACGGGGCGGCGGACGCAGGGACTGCGAGCCCCCCAGCGCCGGGGGCGGCCAGCGCCACCAGGGGTGTCAAGAGGGAGCGACTAAGCCGGTGTGCCGCTGCAGCCGCACGACGCCTCAGAGCGGCGATGTCGGAATTGGGGGCACGTCGCGCGTGGTGGCGCCGCTGGGCGCGCTGAATGGATCGACATGGCGTTCCTCACCCGAGAGGGCCAAGCGTGAGCGCACCCCAAGGACGTCGTCCTAGCCGTGGTCAACGAACACCAAAGAGCCCCCGCGACGTCTCCCTCCATGGCCCCATCGCACCCTGTCCGACAGCGGTCGAGGGACCGACAGGCGGCCAGTGACGTGAGATCGGCAGCAGGTGGGGCAAGGGTGTTCCGGGCACAACCGAGGCGGGCTGCGGCAGCCAGCACGAGGTGCGACATCGCTCGGCCGCGTGGGAGGAGCAGGTGCGCTGTCGGCACCCGGCCCACGGCGAGACGCGCATCCCTGGACGCCCGCCCTGCCGGCCGCGCGCGAGGCGGTCATCAGTGACGGAGTGCCGTGCGCCCACTAGGGATTCCCGACCTCGGCGGAGGTCCGGTGAAAGTCCGGTGAAACTCCCAGTAGGAGCCGGTGATGCCCAGTCGTCGTCGGTACCTAGGAGCGACCACGATCATGAGTTTGTGCAGGTCAGACGCCTCGCGGCCCTGTTGGGGCTGAGGTGTCCGTCACCCCCACCCGCGGAGAACAGGTCGTCGGTTCGATTCCGACAGGCGGCTCCACCACAAGCCCCTGACCTGCGAAAAATGCGGTTGGGGGCTTTGCTGTTGGAGGCCCAGGTGGGCCGAAGTCCGGTGAAGGTCCGGTGAAGGTCCGGTGAAGGTCCGGTGAAACTACCAGCCGTGACCGGTCATGGCCGGTCGTTTCCGGTCGTGTCCGGGGCCTTGGCGAGCTACCGGGCGGGGCCGCCGAGGTCGAGGACGAGGGTGGTCAGCGGGTCGTCCATGAAGGTCTCGAACTCGGCCAGCGAGGCGAACTGAGGCGTGCCGTCGAACCGTCGGATGAGGTCCGACAGGTCGGGGAGCACGCTGTCCGGGTCGCCGGCCCAGAACTGCTCGCTGACGCGGTCGAGCGCGGGGACGACATGGCGGGTGAAGCCGGTGTCGTACTCGGCGGCGAGGCGGTCGAGCCGTTCGCGCTCGGCCTCGCACCGAGCGACCGCGAGGTCGGTCTGGGTCAGGTGTTCATGCGCTGCGCAGGCGGCTTCGGAGCTCGGACCCAGCGCGAGCAGGACCGGCTGCAGCCGGGTCAGCGGAGGATTTACTTGATACTGACGTCAACTTCGGAATAGTGTGCGCGGAGTCACATCCCACCCGCTCGGGCAGAGGACCAGAAGGAACTGTCGATGAACCGCAACAGACTCACCTCCCGGATGGCAGCAGGCCTCGACGGGTTCAAGCAGACAGCTCTCCTGGCAGCAGCCGGAGCGCTCGTCCTGGCCGGCTGCGGCGCGCCGGGCGGCGGGGAGGCAGAGGGGGGCGGCGAAGTCAGCATCCTCTTCGTCGCTGGGAAGTCCGGCCCGACGGCGACGATCGTCGGGGACGTCACGCAGGGCCTTGAAGCGGCGATCGCGAAGGTCAACGACGCTGGCGGCGTCAATGGCGAGACCGTCACCCTCGAGGTGCTGGACACAGGCGGAGACCCGACGCGTGCGGTCAGTGAGCTCCAGCGCCGACTCTCGCAAGGCGACAAACCCGATCTGGTGATCCCAGGCGTCTCCAGCGTCGAGTCGCTCGCCCTGACGCCGCTCCTGACCCGCGAGAAGATCGTCTCGATCAACAACGCGGCCTCGCCGGAGCTGAACAAGCCCGACGAGTACCCCTACCACTTCGGCTACACCCCAGTCCCGCTCGACCAGCAGGCCGGGCTCGCTGACGGGCTCGCCGGGCTCGAGGCCGAGTCCGTCGTCGCGCTCCTGGGAAATGACCCCTACGGGAAGTCCATGGGAGAGGCGATCACCGAACGTCTGGAGGGCACCGGAGTCGATCTGCGCATCGAAGAGTTCAAGCTCGACGAGATCGACCTTTCCATCGCCTACGAACGGGCCATCTCGAGCAACCCGGACGCGGTCTTCTTCGAGGCGATCGGCGACCCGGTCAAGCGTCTGGTGGAGGCACGCTCGGTCGTCGGTGCGACGGACATCCCCACGATCGGCGGGTTCGGCATCAACAGCACCGACGGGGGCCCGTCCGAGTGGGCGACGGACGAGCAGAACGAGAACCTCTACACCGAGGTGTTCGCCAGCCAGGTCTACGTGGCACCTGAGGAGCGGAGCGAAGCGCTGACGGGGTTCTTCGAGCAGATGGAGAAGCTCGACGGCGTCCGGGAGTCAGTCCAGTCGCCGTTCATCTTCTACGACATCGTCAACCTCTATGCGGCCGCAGCCAGCGAAGCCGGCTCCACGGACGCCGGCAAGGTCAAGGAGCAGCTCGAGGGCGACCTCGACGTGGACCTCGTCTTCTGGCAGCAGCACTCCTGGAGCCCCGACGACCACTTCCCGAGCCCCGAGTCGCAGGAGTTCTCGCTCGTCCCCAAGGGCGAGCTCGTCGACGGCATGTTCAAGCCCGTCGGCTGAGAACGGCCATGTCGATGACGCTCGTCCTTGCCGGACTCGCGATCGGCGCGATCTACGCGATCATCGCCTACGGCTACAACCTGACCGTCACCACGGCGGGAGTCCTGAACTTCGCCAACGCGCACATGACCATGATCGGGACCTTCGTCGCTGCCTGGGCCTTGACCAGCCTGGGGCTGGCTGTCCCGCTGGTGATCGTCGTGTGCGTCCTCGTCGGGGCTGTGCTCGGTCTGGTCGTGGAGCTCACTGCCGTCGCCCCGCTGAAGTCGTTCCGGCTTCGACGAGGCGGCGGGGTGGGCCACGGCGAGCTCGTGACGACGGTCGGCGCCTCAACGATCGTGACCGGGCTCGCCTACATCATCTGGGGGTCCGACCCGATCCAGGTCCCGTTGTTCGATGACGACCGCCGGGTCTCGTTCCTCGGCGGCGAGGTCCGCAAGTCCGACCTCTTGGTCATCGGCACCGCGCTCATGCTCGGGCTCGTGCTCCACGTGTGGACCCAGCGCAGCCGGCTGGGATTGGCGAGCCTGGCCCAGAGCGAGGACCGCGACGCGGCCATGTTGCAGGGCGTCAACGTCCGCCTCCTGTCCTCGGCGGGCTTCGTCATCGCCGGAGCGCTCGGGTCGGGGGTGGGCGTGATCGTCGGCGCCAAGACCCTGGCCGTGGTCAGCCTCGCCCTCGTGCTGGCGATCAAGGGCTTCGTCGCCCTCACCCTTGGAGGGGTCGGCAGCCACGTGGGTGCCCTGGTCGGCGGCCTGGCGCTCGGTGTGGGCGAGGTGATGACCGCCCGCTGGCTCGGCTCGGACTACCGCAGCCTGATGGTCTTCGTTGTCTTCATGCTCGTCCTGCTGGTGCGACCACAGGGATTGTTCGGAACCAAGGAAGGACGCACCGTATGAACCCCCAGCTCATGACGCGGCTCCGCCCAATCGGCTACGCCGGGGTCGTCGCCCTCGTGGCGGCGCTCCCCTGGCTGGGGCTGGACCTGTTCTGGATGCGCCAGCTGATGCTGGTGGCCATGCTCGGCCTTGTGGTCTCGGGCCTGAACCTCACGTTCGGCTACGCCGGCGAGCTGGCCCTGGGGCAAGCAGCGGTGTACGCCGCCGGCGCCTACGCGGCCGGCTACGTGGCGAAGAACCTCGTGAACGACGTCGTCCTGGTGATGCTCGTCGCGGCATGCGTTGCGGTGCTTGTCGGTGTCGTCGCGGGAGCCCCGGGCATCAGGCTCGGCGGGTGGATGCTCGCGATCGGATCGTTCTTCCTGGTGCTGCTCGTCCCGGACTTCGTCAACCTGATCGGCGAGCCCCTCGGCGGTTACGAGGGCCTGTCCCTCATCCCGCTGCCGCAGCTGCTCGGCGTCGAGCTTGACCAGTACTACTTCTACGTCGTCGTCGTGGTGGTGACCGGTGCCTGGTTCGCCCTGTTCCGGAACCTCGTCATGTCGCCCCGGGGGGCCGAGTTCCGCGTGCTCAGCGCCGGTGAGACGCTCTCCTCCTCGCTCGGCGTCTCGACCTACCGGCTCAAGCTCAAGGCCTACGCCATCGGCGCCGTGCCCGCCGGCCTGGCGGGCGCGATGTTCGCCTACCTCGACGGCTACGTGTCCTCCACCTCGTTCGGTCTGCACACGGCTCTCCTGGTCCTGGCCGCGAGCGTCCTGGGAGGCATGCACACGATCTACGGCGCACTGCTCGGCGCTGCGCTGCTGACCCTGGGCCCGATGAGCTCCAGTGCCTTCGAGGACTACTCCACCGTCGCCTTCGGAGCGTTCCTGCTGATAGGCGGCGTGTTCCTCCCCCGGGGCATCACGCCCCTGCTGCGCAACCTCCTTGCCCGCCTGCAGCCGGGGCGCCCAGTCTCCACCAGCACACAGCATGGGTCGGGCCGCTTCGCGCCTGTCGCGGGCGGGCGCCTGGACGTCAGCGCGGTCGTCAAGGCCTTCGGAGGCAACCGAGCCGTCGACGGCGTCTCGCTCGTCGCCGAGCCGGGTCGGATCACCGCGCTCATTGGACCCAACGGGTCGGGCAAGACCACGTTGCTGAACGTGGTGTCCGGCTACTACCTCGCCGACGAGGGCGAGCTGCGCATCAACGGCGACGAGGTCGGACAGCTCTCGGCCTCGCGTCGAGCCCGGCGCCACATCGGGCGCACGTTCCAGACCCCCACCATCCCGCCTGACCTGAGTGTGTTCGACACGATCCGAACCGGCGCGCTCAAGAAGGAGGTCGGACTGCTCGCGACCGTGCTCAGGCTCCCGTCCTACCACCGACGCCAGCGTGACGCAGCGGTTGAGACCGAGGCGATCATGGCTGCCCTCGGCATCTCCGACCGCGCGGACGACGAAGCCGCGGCCCTGCCCCTCGGCACGCGACGCCTGGTCGAGCTCGGGAGGGCCCTCGCCTCCGAGCCCGCCGTCCTGCTGCTCGACGAGGTCGCCTCCGGACTGGACGAGGACGAGGTCACCGAGCTCGCCGGTGTCATCGGGCGGTTGCGCACGGCCGGGGCGACGATCGTGCTCGTCGAGCACAACTTCGACCTCATCACCTCGGTCTCGGACACCGTCTACGTGTTGGCCGAGGGCGCCGTGCTTGCCTCAGGGGGCCCGCTCGACATCGCTCAGGACGACAAGGTCCGTCAGACCTACCTCGGGTCCGGACCGGTCGACCGCAAGCGCGCCGACCTCGTCGACGCCTACCTCGGAACGGAGTGACCCAGATGATGCTCGAGGCCAGAGGACTCGTCTGCGGCTACGGGGACATCACCGTGGTCCGCGATGTCTCCCTCTCCGTCCAGCCGGGGCAGGTGCTCGCCCTGCTGGGGCGCAACGGTGCCGGCAAGACGACGACCCTGAAGGCGATCTCTGGGCTGCTGCGCACCGACGCGGGCGAGGTCGTCATCGACGCCGAACCGATCGGCTCGCTCCCGCCGTACAAGCGCGTGACCCGGGGACTCGCCTTCGTCCAGGAGGGCAAGCGGGTCTTCCGTCAACGCACGGTCGAGGAGAACCTCGTCCTCGGCGCCTACACCGAGCGGCTCAAGTCGAGGGCGCTGGGCGAACGTCTGCAGGAGGCCTACGGGCGCTTCCCGGTGCTCCGGGACAAGCGTCACGACGCAGCGGGTTCGCTGAGCGGTGGGCAGCAGCAGATGTTGAGCATCGCCCAGGCGTTGATGCGTCGTCCGGGTGTGCTGCTGCTCGACGAGCCGTCCGCCGGTCTCGCCCCGGCCATCGTGGGAGAGGTCTACGACACCATCGCCCAGCTGCGCGACGAGGGAATGGCCGTGCTGCTTGTCGAGCAAGCCGTCGGATGGGCGGCGTCCGTGGCCGATCGGATCGCGGTGATGTCACTCGGCCACAAGCTGTACGAAGGGCCGGCCACTGGAGCCGGCGCGGAGGCCGCCATCCGCGAGATCGAGCTGGGAGGCGACCAGGCTGGACCAGGAGGGACGGCTCCCACTGTCTCGGGACGTCTGTGAGCCTCGGACGGCCGGGAGGGTCGGCGGGCCGGTCCAGCAGGACGAGGCTGAGGGCCTGGGCTGCGCCGGCCTGCGCGGGCGGCCCTCCGGGTTCACGCAGAGGCGCCCCGGGGGATGCGGATGGCGTTGCACCACAGGACCGTCAGCTGCGTGACGGCGTCCTCGAAGTCATGAGGTTCGCGGCCCGCGAACCAGATGTAGGCGAAGCGGCTGACCATCGCCCCCAGGGCGACCGCGGCGAACGTGGGGTCGAGGTCAGGGTCGGCGACCCCGGCCTGCTGGTAGCGGCGGATCGCCTTGGCCGAACGCTCGGCGAACCGTTGACGCGAGTCGGTCAGCATCTCTCGCGAGGCGTCGTTCATCGTCGCCGCCTGTTCCCAGATGACCATCAGCTGTGCGTTCTCCCGGTAGGCGGTGAGGTAACGACGGTTGGCTCGCGCGATGGTCTGCCACGGCTCCTCGCCCTCCTCGGCCTCCGGGATCACGGTGTGCGCGGACCCGGCGAGCATCTCCTCGCGCACGGAGTCGATGAGCTCCACGAACATGACGTCCTTGGACTCGAAGTAGGTGTAGAAGGTGCCGTGGGCGACGCCGGCGAGGTCGGCGATGTCGGTGATCCGGGCGGCGGCGAAGCCGTCGCGCTCGAACACCCGCCGGCCGGCGTCCAGCAGGAGCTTGCGGGTCCGAAGGCCGCGAGCGGTCAGCTGCTTGCCGGGATCAGTGCTGGTGGTCATGGCTCCCCTTGAGGCTCGATCGGCCCGGGACGAAGCCTAAGCCGCAGACGTTGCCGCGCCGGGTGACAAGACCATCGTCGTCACATATGATTATGACGTCAACTTCAACTAGGAGGTCGCATGACGTCCCGCCCGATCGCGGATGGTGTCTTCACCGACGCTCCCGTCCCCCGGCTGTTGGCCGGCCGGTGCGAGGCCTGCGAGGTCGTGACCTTCCCGCGGCAGGGTGGGTGCCCTCGGTGCACACGTCGATCCGTCGTCGACCACTGGTTGCCGCCGGCGGGGGTGCTGTGGAGCTGGACGATCCAGCGCTTCGCGCCCAAGGCGCCCTACCGCGGTCCCGCCGAGTTCGTCCCCTACGGCGTCGGCTACGTCGAGCTCCCCGGGGAGTGCATCGTCGAGGGGCGGCTGACCACCGCGGACCCGGACGAGCTGTGGATCGGACGCCCGATGGAGCTGACCCTGGTCGTGAACCACGTCGACGGCGACGGGGCGGACGTCATGACCTACGCCTTCGCCCCTAGTGGGACGAGGTGACCTCATGAGCGTCTCGATCGTCGGCATCGGCATGCACCCGTTCGGGCGCCACGGTCTCACCGGCAAGGAGCAGGGGGTGGTCGCGGTCAGCCGCGCGCTCCACGACGCCGGAGTCACCTGGGACCAGGTGCAGTTCGCGTTCGGCGGGAGCGACGCTGCCGGGAACCCCGACACCATGGTCTCCGACCTGGGGCTCACCGGCCTGTCGTTCGTCAACGTCAGGAACGGGTGTGCCACCGGGGGATCGGCCATCACGCTGGGTGTGCAAGCGATCCTGGCGGGCGCGGGAGACATCGGCGTGGTCGTCGGCTACGACAAGCACCCCCCGGGCGCCTTCAACGCCCGACCGTCCGAGTACTCGCTGGGCGACTGGTACGGCGAGTCGGGTCTGATGCTCACCACCCAGTTCTTCGCCATGAAGATCCAGCGGTACGCCGACCATCACGGCATCAGCGCCTCGACGCTGGCGAAGGTGGCCGAGAAGGCCTTCGCCAACGGGGCGCTCAACAACAACGCGTGGCGACGCTCGCCCCTGACCGAGCAGGAGATCCTGGCCTCGCCGATGGTGAGCGACCCCTTGACGAAGTACATGTGGTGCTCCCCGGGCGAGGGCGCGGTGGCCCTCGTCATCTGTCGCGACGAGGTCGCCCGACGCCTGACCACCAAGCCGATCCGCATCGGGGCCGTCCGGCTCCGGTCCCGCAGGTTCGGTTCCTTCGAGGTCTTCTCCCCTGGCCTGTCCGCTGAGCGAGGGGTGAGCCCCAGCGTGGACGCGGCTCGGGCGACCTTCGAGGCAGCCGGCGTGGGACCGGAGGACATGGACCTCGCGCAGCTCCAAGATACCGAGGCCGGGGCTGAGGTCATGCACCTGGCGGAGACAGGGTTCTGCTCCGACGGCGACCAGGAGCGACTGGTGCAGGACGGAGAGACCCGCATCGGCGGTCGCCTGCCGGTCAACACCGACGGCGGGTGCATCGCCAACGGCGAGCCCATCGGCGCCTCGGGCCTGCGCCAGGTCTACGAGAACGTCCTGCAGCTGCGCGGCGATGCCGGACCACGGCAGGTGCCCGGCCATCCGCGCGCCGCCTTCACCCACGTCTACGGAGCGCCAGGCATCTCAGCCTGCACGGTCCTCACCCGCTGAACCACGAGGAGAACGACATGAGCTGGAGTTTCGAGACGGACCCCGAGTTCCAGAAGGAGCTCGACTGGGTCGCCGAGTTCGTGGCCGAAGAGGTGGAGCCGCTCGACCACGTCGTCTGGCACGCCTGGGACGTGGACCACCCGGTGCGCAAGGCGCTCATCCCCCCGCTGCAGCAGGTGGTCAAGGACCGTGGCCTCTGGGCTGCACACCTGGGTCCCGAGGTCGGAGGCAAGGGCTACGGCCAGGTGAAGCTCGCGCTGCTCAACGAGATCCTGGGACGCAGCCACTGCGGTCCCATCGTGTTCGGGTGCCAAGCACCCGACTCCGGCAACGGTGAGATCCTCGCCCGCTTCGGCAACGAGGAACTGAAGAAGCGCTACCTGGACCCTCTGACCGACGGGGACATCGTCTCGGCGTTCTCGATGACCGAGCCCCAAGGCGGCTCGGACCCGTTGCAGTTCGTCACGCAGGCCGCGCTGGACGGCGACGAGTGGGTCGTCAACGGCGAGAAGTGGTTCAGCTCCCACGCACGGTTTGCCTCGTTCCTGATTGTCCTCGCCGTCACCGACCCGAGCGCCCCACCCCACCAGCGGATGTCGATGTTCGTCGTCCCGGCCGACACCCCCGGCGTGGAGATCGTCCGGCACGTCGGTCTGTACGGGCACCCGGACAACGAAGGCACCCACGCCTACGTCCGCTACACCGACGTGCGGATCCCCGCCGACCACCTGCTCGGCGACCGTGGGGCGGGTTTCGCGGTGGCGCAGAGTCGACTGGGAGGGGGACGCATCCACCACGCGATGCGCACGATCAGCCTGGTGCGGCAGGCGCTCGACCTGATGGCCGAGCGCGCGGTGTCCCGCCGCACCAAGGGCGAGGACCTGTCGCGCAAGCAGCTCGTGCAGGAGATGGTGGCCGATTCGTGGATCGAGCTCGAGCAGTTCCGGCTCCTGGTGCTCCAGACGGCCTGGAAGATCGATCGGTACGACGACTACGCGATGGTGCGACGCGACATCTCCGCCGTGAAGGCGGCCATGCCCAAGGTCCTGCACGACGTGGCTTCCAGAGCCCTGCAGGTCCACGGCTCCCTCGGTGTCTCGAACGAGATGCCGTTCAGCTCGATGGTGCTGGAGTCCTTCCACATGGGCCTGGCCGACGGGCCGACCCAGATCCACAAGGTGGCTGTCGCGAGGAGTGTGCTGTCGGAGTACGAGCCCCAGGAGGGAGTGTTCCCCTCCCAGCACCTGCCCACCCGGCGAGCCGCAGCGATGCGCCGGTACTCCGACGTGATCGACGCCGCGGGCGGGTGGCTCGGCCCGAGCGACGAGATGACCGAGACCGCCCCTAGGGCCTGAGGAGGTGCGTCCCATGGATGAACGACAGCAGTTCACGACACTGGCCGCGACCCTCGAGCGGAACGGCCGGGCGCTCCCGCACGACCGGGCGGTCACCGCACCGGAGGGGACCCGGTGCCATCGCGAGCTGAGCTCGGATGTCGCGCGCATCGCGGACCGGTTCGACAGCCTCGGCCTGCAGCCCGGCGACCGGGTCGCGGTCCTCGCCCGCAACGGCCTGCCCTACGTGCAGCTGGTCTACGCCGCCTCCTGGTCGGGGGTGTCGCTGGTCTGCCTCAACTGGAGGTTGGAGCGGGACGAGATCGCCGCTGTGCTCGACGACAGCGAACCGTCGTTGGTCTTCACGCAGGACGAGTTCCTGCCGCTGGTGCCCGGGCGAGACGTCACCGTCCTCGATGGTCCCGACGGGGGGTTCGCCCAGTGGTACGCCGGGGGCGCACCGGACCGACCCCGACGGGCAGACCAGGGCGCGGAGGATGTCGCCCTGCTGCTTTACACCACCGGCACGACCGGTCGCGCGAAGGGGGTCCAGCTCACCGAGCAGGGGCTGTGGCACATGTGCCTCACCGCGACCGAGGCGTGGGAGATGGGGGACGGCACCCGGTTCCTCGCCTGCCTCCCGCTGTTCCACGTCAGCGGGATGAGCTCGGCGATGTGCGCCGTTTTCACCGGTGGCGAGGTCGTGATCCCCGCGGGCACCACCGTGGCGGAGATCGCCTCGGCGATCGTCGAGCGCAGCGTCACCCACACCGTGCTCGTCCCCACCGTGCTGACCAGCCTCGTGGCTGAGAGGGCCGCCGAGCGGTGGGACCTCAGCTGCCTCCGCGTGGTCATCTACGGCTCGGCTCCGAGCGGCAGCTCCCTCATCGACGAGGCGATGTCCATGCTGCCGACCGTCGGCTTCTCCCAGGGCTACGGTCTCACCGAGACCTGCGCCGGCGTCGCCATCGCTCCCATCCTCAGGTTCGGTCAGCCCGACCTGCACCCGGGAAGCGTCGGGCGGTTGCTGCCCACGGCGGAGTGCCGCATCGTCGACGTCCACACGGGGGAGGGCGCCCCACCGGGACACGCCGGCGAGATCTTGCTGCGGACGCCCCAGCTCACTCCTGGGTACTGGCGCAACCCGGAGCTGACGGCAGCGGCCATCGACGACGACGGGTGGTTCCGCACCGGTGACATCGGGGCGCTGGACCAGGACGGGTTCCTCTACGTCCGCGACCGCCTGAAGGACATGATCATCTCCGGGGGAGAGAACATCTACTCCGTGGAGGTCGAGAACGCGATCCTCGCCCACCCCGCGGTGCTCGAGGTGGCCGTCGTCGGCGAGCCGGACCCTCGATGGGGCGAGTCGGTCCGGGCTGTGCTCGTGCTCCGTGAAGGAGAGGCCCTCGACCACCGCCAGCTGGCCTCCTGGCTCGACGGTCGACTCGCCAGGTACAAGCGGCCGCGCGTCGTGGAGGTCGTCTCGGAGCTTCCCAAGACGGGCAGCGGCAAGGTCCTCAAGCGCGCCCTGCGACCCGAAGGGGCCCACTGATGCCGGAACAGCCCACCGCCGACCCGGTCGAGGTCGCACCGGTCCGGGACGGCGAGGACCTCGACTGGCGCCGGATCGAGTCCTACCTCCGCGACCACCTCGACGTCACGGGCGCCTTCACGGTCGAGCAGTTCCCCCACGGCTCGGCCAACCTCACCTACCGCATCGGCTTCGGCGACCGGCTGCTGGTGCTCCGACGTCCACCCTTCGGCGAGATCGCCGCAGGCGGGCACGACATGGGCCGCGAGTACCGCGCCCTGTCCCGTTTGTGGCGGGGCTACGGACGCGCGCCCCGGGCGCTGCACCACTGCGCGGACCACGACGTGGCCGGAGCCGAGTTCATCGTGGTCGAGTACCGCCCCGGCATCGTCGTGTGGGGCGCCGTGCCGAGCAGCATGCGCCACCTCCCGGACGCCGGACGGCGGATCGGCCTGGCTGCCCTGGACGCCCTCGCCGACCTGCACCGTGTCGACCACAAGGCGCTCGGCATGACCGACCTCGGCCGGCCCGTCGGCTTCCTCGACCGCCAGCTGGACGGGTGGGCGAAGCGGTGGGAGCGAGTCCGTCCCGAGGCCGAGGAGGACCCGGTGCGAGAGCTGGGCCGCCGTCTTCGAGAGCAGCAGCCGACCTCGCAACGCCCCGCGATCCTGCACAACGACTTCAAGATCGACAACTGCCAGTTCCAGCCCGGCGAGCCCGACCAGGTCACCGCCGTCTTCGACTGGGACATGGCGACCCTCGGAGACCCCCTGGCCGACCTCGGGACCCTACTCAACTACTGGCCCTCCGACGCAAGCGACACGGACGACCACGCGATGGCCGTACCCGGTCTGGAGAACCTGGGACTGCCGAGCAAGAGCGAGATTGTCCAGCGTTACGCCGGCCGGACCGGCCTCGACGTCGAGCACGTCAGCTGGTACGAGGCCCTCGGCTGCTGGCGGACCGCCATCATCCTGCAACAGCTCTACGACCGCTTCGCGCGCGGCGAGTCCAGCGACCCCCGGATGGCCGATCGAGGGGGCTGGGTCGCCCCGCTGGCTCGACGCGGCCTCACGACCTTGGAGAGCGCATGACCACCGACACCTCGCCGACACTCGACGAGTTCGAGCGCGCGGCCCGCGCCTGGATCAGCACCCACGTGCCCCAGGTGGACGACGATGGCGCCGACCTCGACGTCGCCGTGTTCAAGAACCTCGACGAGAAGCACGAGCGGGAGCTGGTGCGCCGTGAAGCAGCCTGGCAGCAGTCCAAGACCGCGGCCGGCTTCGGCGCCCTCGGCTGGTCGACTGCCGACGGCGGCCAGGGACTCGACCAGCGCTACGAGACGATTGTCGCCGACCTCGAGCACGAGTACAGCGCGCCGGTCGGCCACGAGCTGGTGATGGTCACCGTCAAGCTGGTCGCCCCGACGGTCCGTCTCTTCGGCACGGACCGCCAGAAGGAGGAGCTGCTGAGCGGCTTCCTCGACGCCTCCGAGCTGTGCTGCCAGCTTTTCTCGGAGCCCGGCGCCGGGTCCGACCTGGCGTCCCTGGCGACTCGAGCCCGGCGGGAAGGCGACTCCTGGGTCATCTCGGGCCAGAAGATCTGGTCTTCGGGGGCGCAGTTCGCCGACTGGGGCCTGCTCCTTGCCCGCACCGACCCGGACGTCGTCAAGCACGCCGGGATCACGGCGTTCCTTGTCAGGCTCGACACCCCCGGTGTCCAGGTGCGCCCCATCCGGCAGATGTCCGGAGGCTCGTCCTTCGCCGAGGTCTTCCTCGACGAGGTGAGGGTCTCCGACCAGGCGCGACTCGGCGCCGTCGGCGACGGCTGGTCCGTCGCGCTCGCGACCCTCGGGTTCGAACGGGAGGTGAGCGACGGCAGCGCGGGCGTCGGCGGGTCGTGGGAGCAGGTCCGCGACCTCGCCGAGTCCTCCGGCGCTGGCTCCGACCCGCTGGTCCGTCAGCGACTCGCTCGGATCTACACGCGAACCGTGCTGAACGACCTGAGCGCCGCCGCCGACGCCGCGCGCCGCAGCGAGGGTGTCGACGTCGGTGCCACCGGCTCGTTGAGGAAGCTGCAGTGGGTTGCCCTGATGCGGGAGATTGCCGACGCTGTCACCGAGGTCCTGGGCGACAGCCTCGTCGCCGACACCGGACGTCCCGGGAGCTACGTCTGGGGCGACCACGTCCTCGGGTCGATCGGCTACAGCGTGGCCGGAGGCACCGACGAGGTGCAACGCAACATCATCGGGGAACGGATCCTCGGGCTGCCCTCCGAGCCCCGTACGGACCGGGGCGCGTCGTGGAGCGAGGTGCGCCGGTGAGCGAGGTCCGAACGGCCCCCGAGATATTCGACGTCTCGGGCCGCACGGCCGTGGTGACCGGCGCCTCGAGCGGGATCGGGGAACGCGCGGCCCTGGTGCTGGCGGCCGGGGGCGCCCGGGTCGTCGCCGTCGCCCGCCGTCAGGAGCGTCTTGACGACTTGGCGCGACGTGACAGCCGGGTCGTCTGCGTGACCGGGGATGTCGGCGTGCCCGGCGACCGCGCCCGAGCCATCGAGGCAGCAGGTGGCGCGGTGGACGTCCTGGTCAACAACGCCGCCACCGGGGGCAGCGTCAGCACCGACGACGAGGACGCGGACGCCTTTGCGGAGGTCCTGGGCCTCAACCTCGTGGCGGCCTACGACCTGTCGCGACGAGCCGCGGCCGTAGCCGGCCGCGAGGGCTTGTCCATCATCAACGTCGCGTCCGTGCTCGGCATCGTCACCGGTGCGCCGGTGGGCGGTGCGGCGTACGCCGCGTCCAAGGCCGGGCTGCTGGGGCTCACCCGCGAGCTGGCCGGCCAGTGGGCCAGGCGGTCCGTCCGGTGCAACGCGCTGGTCCCGGGATGGTTCCGGACCGAGATGACGGCCGAGCTGTTCGCCGACGAGTCGGCCACCGCCTGGGTCCACCGCAACACCCTGCTGCGCCGATCAGGGGACGTCGCCGAGCTCGACGGAGCCCTGCTCTTCCTGGCCTCCGGCGCCTCCAGCTTCTGCACAGGTCAGTCCATCGTGGTCGACGGCGGATGGACGGCACGGTGAACACGTCGAAGGAGGACCTCATGACCACGCACCAGCCGAAGGACCACGCCGCTGAGGTGAGGGCCAGGACCCTCTCCGCGCTGGTCGACGAGCACGCGGTCGTGCGCCCCGACGTGCCGGCCGTGACGGCCGGCGGCCGCACCGCGACCTTCGCCACCCTCCGCGCCGACGTCGACAGGTTCGCGGCGGCGATCGTGGCCTCCGGCCTCGAGCCCGGTGATCGGGTGGCCGTGGTCGCCGCCAACAGCAGCGCCTACCTCGCGATGCACTTCGCCTGCTCCCGGGCCGCGGTGACGCTGGTCGGGATCAACTGGCGTCTGTCCGCGCACGAGGTCGGCGCCATCCTCCGCGACGCCACCCCTCGGCTCGTGCTGGTCGACCACGACCTGCGTGGGCTCCTCCCGGACTCCTCCGAGGTCACCACCGTGGTCCTCGACGGCCCGGAACCAGGTCTCGAGCAATGGCTGTCGGCCGGAGCCGGCACCCCCGCCGTTGATCGCAGCCATGAGGACAACATCCTCATGATGCTCTACACCACGGGCACCACGGGGCAGCCGAAGGGCGTGATGATCTCCGAGCGGAACGTCAACCAGATGCTCCGGGAGATGAGTCGTCAGTGGTTGATGCGCCCCGGCATGAGCTTCGTGAACGTGCTTCCGTTCTTCCACGTGAGCGGCACCGGAGCGGTCTTCACGGGGCTCTTCGTCGGTGGCGAGGTGGTGCTCCTCGCCGACGCGTCCGCGGAGTCCATCGCGCGTACCATCCACGAGCGACGCATCACCCACTCGGCGTTGGTGCCGACCGTCCTGACCGCCTTCGTCCGCGAGCCGTCCCTGGCGCAGTACGACCTGTCCTCGCTCGAGGTCCTCGTCTACGGGGCCGCCCCGTCCGGAGGGACCCTCGTCCAGGACGCCATGGCCCTGTTGCCGTCGTGCGGGTTCACCCAGGGATACGGCCTCACCGAGACCACCGGCGGCGTCTCGGCGGCGCCGCTGCGCCGCCACGGGGACGCCGACGACCGTCCTGGCACCGTGGGGCAGGCGACCGCCAACTACGAGATCCGCGTCGTCGACCCCGACTCCCGCCAGGAGGTTGCGAGGGGCACCGCCGGCGAGGTGTGGCTGCGGGGCACCCAGAACGCCCAGGGCTACTGGAACCGGCCGGAGGAGACGGCGGCGAACTTCGTCGACGGCGGTTGGTTCCGCACCGGTGACGTCGGCGTGCTCGACGCCGACGGCTACCTCTACCTCAAGGACCGTCTCAAGGACATGATCATCTCCGGCGGGGAGAACATCTACTCCGTCGAGGTCGAGAGTGCGCTCACCGCGCACCCCGACATCGTCGAAGCGGCCGTGTACGGCGTGCCGGACGAGCGGTGGGGGGAGTCGGTCAAGGCCGTCGTCGTGCGGGTCCCCGGGTCTCCCCTCAACGAGGACGCCGTGCTGGCGCACGCCCGCAGCCGGCTGGCGCGCTACAAGTGCCCCAAGGTCATCGAGTTCACCGACGCGCTCCCGAAGAGCGGCAGCGGGAAGATCATCAAGCACGTCCTGCGGCAGCGCGACGCCACGTAGGGCCTGGCGCGAACCGGTCAGCGCGCTCGCTCAAGCCCCGCGGAACCGGGCCGGGCGTCGCTCCAGGAACGCCGCGACGCCCTCGGTGACGTCCTCGGAGCTGTTGACGACGTCGACCGCCATCGCGAGCTCCTCGAGGGTGTGGTCGAGCGGCGCCACCAGGGCACGCCGCATGATGCGCTTGACTGACGACGCTGCGAGCGGCGCCGCGTCGGCGAGCCGGGTGGCGAGCTCCGTCACCGCTCGCGGGAACTCGTCGTCGGCGATCACCTCGCCGACCAGCCCCAGCTCCCGGGCCTGTTCCGCGGAGTAGACCTCTCCGAGCAGGCTCATCCTCAGCGCCGCCTCGAGGCCCATGGCTCGGGGGAAGAACCAGGCTCCGCCTTCGTCGGGGAGGAGACCGAGTCGACCCGAGGTGTCCCCGAGCCTCGCGCTCGCGGTGGCGATGCGCAGGTCGCAGGCCAACGCGAATGTGAGACCTCCCGCGACCGCGGCGCCGTTGACAGCGGCGACCACCGGCTTCGACAGCCCGACCAGTGTCCTGACCACGGCGTGCGCGGTGTCACGCATGATGAAGCCGTGGCCGAACGGATGCGCCTCGCCCTTGTCGACCTCCTCCGAGGACCGCACGTCTCCACCGGCGCAGAAGGCGTCGCCCGCCCCGGTGACCACCGCTACCCGGGCCGCGTCGTCGCCTTCGAACCGGCGCAGGGCCGAGCACAGCTCGGCGCACAGCGACTCGGTGTAGGCGTTCTTCCGATCGGGCCGGTTCAAGGTGATCAGCGTGATGCGCGGGTCGCCCCCGAGGGGTTCGACGAGCACGGGGGAGTCGGTCATGGATGCTCCGTCGTAATGGGCGTCGGGTACAGCGTCGGGGTGGGGCTGAGGTAGGTAGTGAGCAGCTCGGGGATCTCGGTCTCGGCGACGGCCGGGTGGCTGCGGACCGTCCAGGCGTCCAGGCCCTCGACGAGGGTGCGCACGGTGGCCGTGAGGACCTCAGGGTCGGCACGCCGGATCATCCCGGCGGCCTGACCGAGCACGACGAGCCGGAGCGACGCCGCAAAGGCGCGGCGCTCCTCGACCCGAGACTGCTCCCGCAGCAGCGGGCTGGCTCGCACCCGCGCCCTCGCCAGGCGGAGCAGCGAACGGTACTCGTCGTTGATCGCGGTGATCGTGCGCACGATCGCCGTCATGGTCTCGCGCAGCCCGACGTCGAGGAGGCGTTCGATCGACTCGACCTCCTGCATCCGAAGCCGATAGTCCTCGAACGCCCGCTGGAGACACGCGTGCACGGCATGGTCCTTGGTCTCGAAGTGCGCGTAGAACGTGGCGGTGGAGACGCCGGTCCGGGCGGCCACCTGCTCACCGGTGAACTCCCCGGTCTCGGCGACCACTTCGAGCGTGGCCGCCACCAGCGCTTGACGCGTACGAACAGCCTTGCCCGTGGCGCGTGTCTCGGGGTGAGTTCCAGAATTGACCATTGGTCAGATCTTAGCCAGAAATATTGACTGATGGTCAGAGAGAGTGATCTGATTCTGGTGTCAACTTCGAGAGGACGACCCGTGACCCAGCCCCTGCTCCGCTCGGTCGACGACGGAGTCGCCGTGCTGACCTTCAACCGGCCTGAGGCCGCGAACACCTGGTCCCCCGAGCTGCACGTCGCCTACCTCGCCGCGCTGCGCGACCTCTCCACCGACGACGACGTCAGAGCAGTGGTCGTCACCGGCGCCGGCCGGCACTTCTGCGCCGGGGCCGACATGGCGCTGCTCGACGCGATCCTGGCTGGTGAGCAGCTGCCGCCGGAGCTGGCGTCGGAGTCGTTCCTGGAGCCGATGGACTTCCCGAAGCCGCTCGTCGCTGCCGTCAACGGGTCCGCGGCAGGCATCGGCTTCATTCACGCCCTGCTCAGCGACATCCGTTTCGCCTCGGAGGAGGCGGTTTTCACGACGTCGTTCGCCCAACGCGGTCTCGTCGCCGAGCACGGGGTCTCGTGGCTGCTTCCCCAGGTGGTCGGCCGGGGAGTCGCACTGGACCTTCTGCTGTCCGCCCGACGGGTGCACGCGGACGAGGCACACCAGATCGGCCTGGTGCATCGCGTCGTGCCCGGCGACGAGCTACTCGCCGCGGCCACCGAGTACGCACGGGCCCTCGCGCGGTCGTGCTCGCCCGCCGCGATGTCGGCCATCAAGCACCAGGTGACCCGGCACGCGACCCTCCAGTTCATGGAGGCCGAGCTGGAGACCCTGCCACTGGTCGAAGCCTCCCTCGCCGGGGCCGACTTCGCCGAGGGTGTGCAGAGCTTCCTCGACCGGCGCCCCGCCGCGTTCGCACCCCTCGGCCGCGGCACCGTCCTGCCGCGGGTCGGATCGGTGCGCCTGGACGCGGGCGAGGTGGCGGAGGCGTTCTTCGTCGCCACCTCGTCCGGGGACTGGGCCACGGCGCACGGCCTGCTGGCCCCGCACGCCACGGTCGCGACCCACCCCGGCTCGGTCTCGAGCGGCACCGACGGCCTGGTCGAGAGCTGGCAGCAGCTGCGTGACCTCGCGGGTCCGTGGGAGTACACCGACGTGCGCCGCATCGTCGACGGCCTGACGTTCTGCGAGCAGCACCGGGCGCGGTTCCTCGAGCTCGACGTCGACGTCGAGGCGTGCGTGGTGGCGACGATCGACGACACGGGCCGCATCATCCGGCTCGAGGAGTACGCGGACGGCCGAGCACTACGAGCCGCGGTCAAGGAGCGACGCGCCCAGCGCGAAGCCCAGCCTGCCCTTGCCCAGGGTGCGCCGTGACCGATCGCACCGAGCCCGGCCCCGGTCGGAGCAAGCCCTTCCGTGAGCAGGTGGTCGCCTTCCTCGACTCTCACCTACCGCCGGACTGGCAGGGCGTGGGGGGGCTCTCGCCGGCGGACTACGCCGCCTTCCGCCTCGCGTGGCGCGCGCTGCTCACCGAGCACCGCCTGATCGCACCGGCCTGGCCGCGGGAGTACGGCGGTGGTGGGCACACGCCGGCCGAGAGTGCCGTGGTCGCGGAGGAGTTCGCCCGCGTGGGGGTCCCGCGGGGTGGGACGAACGACCCCTTCAGCATCCAGATGATCGGCAACACGATCTTGGCGGTCGGCACCGAGGCCCAGAGGGAGCGGTTCCTGCCCGGGATCATCGACGGGACCTACGTCTTCTGCCAGGGGTTCTCCGAGCCCGACCACGGGAGCGACCTGAGCCGGGTGAGCACCCGCGCCCGTCGAGACGGCGACGAGTGGGTGATCGACGGCCAGAAGATCTGGACGTCCAACGCCCTGACGGCGAACTGGATCTTCGTCCTCTGCCGGACCGGCGAGGAGGACACCAGCAGGTACGACGGGCTGACGCTGCTCCTGGTGCCGCTCGACCAGCCGGGCGTGGAGCGTCGTCCGATCACGATGATGAACGGAGCCGCGGAGTTCTGCGAGACGTTTTTCTCCGGTGCACGCACGCAGGTGGGCCTCGAGGTGGGTGGGGTCGGGGGCGGATGGCGGGCGGCCACGGGGCTGCTCACCTTCGAGCGTGGGGAAACCACGGCGACCCTGCCGGTGCGGTTTGGGGTCGAGCTGGACCGGCTGCGTCGCCTCATCGACTCCCGTCGTGGGTTCGACGACCCGGCGGTCCGCGACGACTTCGCGCGGTGCTGGACACGGGTGGAGCTGATGCGGCTGAGCGGTCTCAACAACCTGTCCCGGTGGAGCGAGGGACAGCCGATCGGACCGGAGTCCTCGCTGGAGAAGCTCCTGTGGAGCGAGCTGCACGGCACCATCACCGCCCTGGCCTGCCGGGTGCTGGGCGACGAGGCGACCACGTACGCCGGCCCCGACCCGGCGAGCTACTTCCTCTGCGACGAACCGGGGATGCCCCCCGGGTCCGTCTCGTCGTGGGTCAAGGTCCACCTCAGCACCCTCGGGGAGACGATCGCGGCCGGCACGTCGGAGATCCAACGCAACATCATCGCTGAGCGCCTGCTCGGCCTTCCTCGCTGAACGACGTCCTTAGGAGACCCCATGGACTTCTCGACCAACCCAGACCACGCCAGCATCCGCGACAGCGTGCGCACGTTCCTGGACAAGAGCGGTACGGAGCAGGACGTCCGGCGGGCCATGGACACCCCCGCGGGGTTCGACCGCACCGCCTGGCAAGCCCTGGCCCAGCAGCTCGGCGTGGCCGCCATCGGCATCCCCGAGGACCTGGGGGGAGCAGGGTTCGGTTTCGCCGAGCTAGCCGTCGTCCTCGAGGAGGTGGGGGCGGCCCTCCTGCCCAGCCCGCTGCTCGCGAGCCGGGTCCTGGCCGCAGAGGCCCTGATCCGCTCGGGCGACCCGGGTGTGCGCAGAGAGGTGGAGGCCCTCGCGAGCGGAGGGAGCCTCGGGACCCTGGCACTCAGCGCTGCTGGCGGCGCCTGGAGTCCCGAGGTGACCCAGGTCGAGGCGAGCCACGACGGCGAGGAGTTGCGCCTCACCGGTGAGGCCTGCTTCGTGCTCGACGGCGCTGTCGCCGACACGATCGTCGTCGTGGCGCTGCTGGACGGCCGGCCGGAGCTCTTCGTCGTCGGCGGCGGGGCGACCGGACTGGTCGCCGATCCGCTCGACACCGTCGACCTGACCAGGCACCAGGCACGACTGACCTTCACCGGGACGCCCGCCCGCAAGGTCACCTGCACCCGGCCGGCGGCGGCGGTCATCGGCGAGGTCCTGGACCTCGCGGCCATCGCCCTGGCTGCCGAGCAGGTCGGCGGTGCGCAGCGCTGCCTCGACATGAGCGTCGAGCACGCCAAGACCCGGATCCAGTTCGGGCGGCCGGTCGGCTCGTTCCAGGCCATCAAGCACAAGTGCGCCAACGTCCTGCTGGAGCTGGACGCGGCTCGTTCCGCGGTGCGCGCCGCGGCCTGGTCGGTGGACCACGCGCCCGAGGAGGTGCCGGTCCTGGCCGCCATGGTCAAGGCGCACTGCTCGGAGACGTACGAGCTCGCCGCGCGCGAGTGCATCCAGATACACGGCGGCATGGGTTTCACGTGGGAGTTCGCCGCCCAGCTCTACTTCAAGAGAGCCCACTCCTCGTCCTTGCTGTTCGGCTCGCCCCGCCACCACCGCGAGGCACTGGCGGATCGCCTGGGTCTCGGCGCAGCGGTCTGAGGGGCTCGCGTGACGTCCACCGAGCTCGGCGGAAAGATCGCCCTCGTCACCGGCGGGTCACGTGGGCTGGGTCGTGCGATCTGCAGCGGCCTGGCCGACGCCGGAGCGACCGTGGTGGTCGCGTCCCGCAAGCAGGCGGCGTGCGAGGACGTCGCTGAGCAGATCACTCGTCGCACCGGCCGCAGGGCGTGGGGCATCCCGATGCACGTCGGGCACTGGGACGAGATCGACGCCGTGCTCGATCGTGTCGAGGCTGACGTCGGGCCCATCGACGTACTGGTGAACAACGCCGGCATCGCGCCCGGGTCGACCACCCTCGCCGAACAGACCGAGGCGCTGTTCGACAAGACGATCGAGATCAACCTGAAGGGCCCCTTCCGGCTCATGGCGCTGGTGGGCGCCCGCATGAAGGCTCGGGGCGGGGGATCGATCATCAACATCTCCAGCATCGGATCGCAACGACCCAGCAACGGGGAGGCGACGTACGCGGCCGCGAAAGCCGGGCTCAATGCCCTGACGATGGCGTTCGCGCAGGAGTACGCGCCCCAGGTCCGGGTCAACGCCGTGCTGCCGGGGGCGTTCGCCACCGACATGAGCTCTGGGTGGGGTGAAGAACTCGTCTCCCGCACGATCGACAGGCTGCCAGCCGGACGGATGGGGCGACCGGAGGAGATCGTGGGAGCCGTGCGGTACCTGGCGGGGGACGGTGCGACCTACACCACCGGCGCCCTGCTGAACGTGGATGGCGGTCGCACGACGTTGTACTGACCGCGGGTGGCGCCGTCGATGCTGACGAGCGCCACGGTGCCAATCTGCCTGAGGCGCCGCGGCGTCGTCGACCAGTCCCGCGCCGACCTCGTCCCCGTCCGCAGCTCCGACACTGTCCTCCGCGGTGGCCGCACGGCATGGTGCTGCCATGACGTGGACCCCCCGACACTCTCAGCGCGCCATGATCGGCATCGGCGGCACCGTCGGTCTCGCGGCGGCCGCTGCTCCCTCGCTGCTGCAGCGGTCCTTCGGGATCGCGGCCGAGGAGGTCACGGGCGCCAACCGGCTCGGCTGGCGTTTGTTCGCCACCCGCAACCTGTACCTGAGCGCCCGCGCGGCGACCGGCGACCAGGCCGCGGTCGCGGCGATCGGACACCTCCAGGCGCTCGACCAGGTCGTCTTCTGGTGCGCCTTCGCCCGCCGCTCGGTCCCGCGCCGTACGGCGTTGCTCGCCGCGCTCACCTCTGCCGTCATCATCGGGCTCGACACCCACCGCCGCCACGACCAGCCGCCTGCGGAGGTCTCTTCGTGACCGCGGGCCGACCGGTCATGGCCTCCCGGGTGGTGTCGGCCGCCGGTCGCCGGTGGCTCCTCGAACCCAGCCGGGCCTCGGGCCCCTGGACCACGAGAGCTGGCCGGCGGCACGACTCGTGGCCCGGTCGACGGTGGCGCAGTCGCGCAACAAGAGGCCCGGCTCGACACAGGTAGTGCCGGGGCCGGTTCCGGGCCTCACACCCAGGAGCTGCACCCCGCCGTCCCGGCCTCGCGGCACGGCGGTGTGCCCTCACGCCGAGACCCGTGCCTCTCCCTGCTTGCCCCACGAGGGGGCCTGCTCGGGAGACCCGCAGCAGGAGACCCGTGAGCTACGACGAGACCGACCCGGACGCCACCGCCATCGCCGCCCGAGCGGACGCGTTCTCCGACCGGGTGACCCAGCAGCTCCGGGCCGACGAACCGATGGACGTCGTGGCGGTGCTCACCGAGGCGGTCGAGCACCTCGAGGCCCTCACCGACGCCGTACGTCGGGTCAGGGCAGGGGCACCCGGGACGCGCTGACGGGTCGAGCGCGGTCGCGAGGTCGCGCCCGGCGCGGTGCCTCAGGTGGTTGGCCGGGCAGCGTCGCACCCTGGGAGGGGGGAGCCAGGTCGACCTCTAGTCCGGCCGCGGTGACGGACGCCGAGCATGACGTGGTCCGGACGCCTCCGGACCTCGAGGACCACCTGCACCTGCGAGCCGTCTTCGGGCTGACGCGGAGGACGTCGGCGGAGGGAGCAGCCGCACTGGTGGGGAGCTGGCGCTCGAGCGTGGTCCGGGTGATCGGCGATGGGGGCTGGTCTTCCACATCGCTGACATGGCGACGCTGCCCGAGCACCAGGGCCGAGGCCTGGGACGCCGGGTGCTCGCCGACCTGCTGGCGCAGATCGCTGCGGCGGCACCGGGGGAGCCCCACGTGACGTTGATGGCGGACGCTCCGGAACGTCGTCTGTACGAGTCCATGAGGTTCGTGACGCCGCGCCCCGGTGGTTGGGCCTGCGTTGATCCACTGACGTGCAGGTCGCCACCGGTCCGCTCTGGCGCACCCGACCGGACCGGCCCCGCCCAGTCCCGATGGGCCGGGCGCGACGACGCAGGGTGTCGACGCCGGCCTCGTCTCCGCCAGGAGTCCGGTGAAAGTCCGGTGAAACTCCCAGTAGAGGCCGGTCAGAGTCGGTCGTCGTCGGTACCCAAGACAGATTGTGCAGACGCGTTTGCGCAGGTCAGCGGCCTATCGAGCCGATGGCGCCTGGGTTGTTCGTCAACCCCGCCTTCGGAGAACAGGTCGTCGGTTCGATTCCGACAGGCGGCTCCACCACCAGCCGATGACCTGCGGGAACGCGGTCGGGGCTTCGTCAGTCGAGGCCCGGAAGGGCCCGCGTCCGGTGAAGCTCCCAGCACTGACCAGTCGTGGCCGGTCGTCCCCGGTCGTGTTCGGGGGCCCGGCGAGCTGTCGGGCGGGGCCGCCGAGGTCGCGGACGAGGTTGGCGAGCGGGTCGTCCATGAAAGGTCTCGAACTCGGCCGGCGAGGCGGGTGACGCCGGTGTCGTGCTCGGCGGCGATGCGCTCGAGGTGTCGCGGGCCAGGACTGCCAGCTGGATTCCCTGGACGACCATGGCGGCGCCGTGCTGGCCGACCCCGCCGACCAGCGCACCGACGACCGGCACCGGGATGATCACCCCAGCCGGTGTCCGGCGGACCCGGCGACCGCCACCGCGGTTCTGCTGTTCTGCGGACCCCCGGACCGCGACCGGCGTAGGGTCGCGGCGCGCTCAGCCCCGTCACGGGCGGGCGAACCCGGGGACCGAAGGAGCCGCCGCCGATGCCGCAGTGCGCGGGATGCAGCCACGTGAGCCCGCCCGGGGCGAAGTTCTGCGTCGAGTGCGGTGCCCCGTTCTCCCGTCGGTGCGCGTCGTGCGGCCATCTGGTCCCGCACGGCGCCAAGTTCTGTGCCGAGTGCGGTGAGGCACTCGCCGGCGGCGTCCCGGCCTCGCCGATGCCCCCGGTCGGCGGACCACCGGTCTCCGAACGGCGTACGACGACCCTGCTGTTCGGCGACCTGGTCTCGTTCACGTCGCTGTCGGAGTCGCGCGACCCGGAGGACGTCCGCGAGCTGCTGAGCGAGTACTTCGGGGTCGCCCGCACCGTCGTGCACCGCTACGGCGGCACCGTGGAGAAGTTCATCGGCGACGCGGTCATGGCGGTGTGGGGCGTCCCGGTCTCGCACGAGGACGACGCCGAGCGTGCCGTACGGGCGGGGCTCGACCTGGTCACCGAGGTCACCGCCCTCGGCCGGCGGATCGGTGCCGCCGACCTGGCGATGCGGGTCGGTGTGACGACCGGCTCGGTGGCCGTGACCCTCGGTGCGGTGCACCAGGGCATGGTCGCGGGCGACGCCGTCAACACCGCCGCGCGCGTCCAGGCCGCGGCAGCCCCCGGCACCGTGTGGGTCGACCAGGAGACCCGCGGCCTGACCGCTGCGGCGGTCTCCTACGCCGACGTCGGCCAGCACGTGATGAAGGGCAAGGCCGAGCCCGCCCGGCTCTTCCGGGCCGAGGCCGTCATCGCCGCAGTCGGCGGTGCCCAGCGGGTGGACGGCCTCGAGGCGCCCATGGCGGGGCGTGACGAGGAGCTGCGCCAGGTCAAGGAGCTCTTCCACGCCACCCAGGCCGATCGGCGCAGCCGTGTCGTCCTGGTGACCGGGGTCGCGGGCATCGGCAAGAGCCGCCTCGGCTGGGAGTGGGAGAAGTACGCAGACGGGCTCAGCGACGGCGTGTGGTGGCACCGGGGCCGTTGCCTCTCCTACGGCGACGGCGTCGCCTTCTGGGCCTTCGCCGAGATGGTGCGTGCGCGTCTGGGCATCCTCGGCAGCGACGACCAGGGCTCCAGCAGCCAGAAGGTCGTCGACGGACTGGACCGCTGGGCCTCGACCCCGGCCGAGGCGGACTGGCTCCGGCCGCGGCTCGAGGCGCTGCTCGGCACCGGGGACGGCACCGGGTTCGAGCGCCCGGACCTCTTCGCCGCATGGACGACCTTCCTCGACCGGATCGGTGCCGACGGATCCCCGGTCACGCTCCTCGTCGAGGACCTCCAGCACGCCGACGCCGCTCTTCTCGACCTCCTCGAGCACCTGCTCGAGACCTGCAGCGCTGCGCTCTTCGTCGTCGCGCTCACCCGTCCCGAGCTGCTCGAGCACCGACCGTCCCTCGCCTCCGGGCGGCGGGCGAGCGTCGTCGTCCTCGACCCGATCGAGGACGACACGATGGGGACCCTGGTCGACGCGCTGGTGCGCGACCTGCCGCCCCGGGCCCGATCGGCGATCGTGGCCCGCGCCGAGGGCATCCCCCTGTACGCCGTCGAGACGGTGCGGGCCCTGGTGGACCACGGGGCGGTCGAGGTGCACGGGGCGCGCCATGTCTTCGTGGACCACGACCATGCTCGGGTCGATCTCGACCGACTGACCGCCCCGACCAGCTTGCAGACGCTCATCGCGGCTCGTCTCGACGCGCTGACGCCGGTGGAGCGGCGGACGGCCCAGGACGCCAGTCTCCTGGGCCTGTCCTTCACCCACGAGGGGCTGATGGCCCTCGCCGACGTCAGCGGCTACGAGCTCGACCGCGCCCTGAGCGGGCTCGTGCGCAAGGGCGTGGTGGAGCTCCAGAGCGACCGGCAGTCGTCCGAGCGGGGTCAGTACCGGTTCCTGCAGTCCCTGGTGCGCGAGGTCGCCTACGGCACCCTGGCCCGTCGCGACCGCAAGGCACGGCACCTCGCGGCAGCAGCACACCTGGAGGACGTGGGAGCGGAGGTGTCCGGCTCCTTCGACGGCGTCATCGCCCAGCACCTGCTCGACGCCCTCGCGGCCAGCGCGGTCGGTGACACCGACCGCCAGGCCGTGGCCGTCCGCGCCCGTGGTCGGCTCGTCTCCTCAGCCGAACGCGCCGAGGCTCTCGGGTCCCCCCGGGAGGCCTTGCGGTCCACCCAGGCCGCGCTCGACCTGGGTGGTGGTCCCGCGGAGGTCGCCGCTCTCCAGGAGCGAGCCGCGCGTGTGGCCCTGCGTGCCGGCGAGACCTCCCAGGCCGAGGTCCTGGCGGCGGCGGCGAGGGCCGGCCACGAGGGCGCGGGGGACCGGGTCGGTGTGGCCCGGGTCATGGCGGTCCAGGCCTGGATCGCGGTCGTCCTCGGGCGACCAGAGGAGTCGGTGGCCCTGGGGCGGGCTGGGCTCGAGCTCCTGGCACCCGAGGACGACGTGGCGGTCCGGATCGACCTGATGGCGGCCCAGCTGAACACCCGCTCCACCGAGGAGCTGCCCGACAAGCTGGCGCTCGCCGTGGAGGTGCTGCGGCTCTCCGAGCTGAGGGGTGAGCCCGGCGGCCTGATCCGTGCCATCAACCGCCTGGCGGTCCTCCTCGCGGACGCCGGGTCGTCGGCGGCGTACACCGCGTTGCTCGAGTCCTGCGTGACCATGGCCCGCGAGCACCACCAGCTGCCCCAGCTCGGTCGCTCCCTGTCGAACCTCGCCTCGGGCACCTACGCCGTCGACCTCGACCGCGCCCGCGAGCAAGCGAGCGAGGCGGTCGAGGTGTGTCGTCGCGCCGGGGACAGCTACCTGACCGAGGTGGCCCTCACCAACGCCACCTTCGCCTGGTGGCTCGCGGGGGACTGGGACCGACTGCTCCTCGAGCTCGGTGAGTGGTTCGAGGGCCGCGAGGCCACGGGCGGGGAGGGCCCGCTGCGGCTCAAGCAGATCGAGGTGCAGCTGGCCCGTGGATCCGAGCTGCCCGAGCTCGTGCTGCTCGACAGCGGAGACCCCTGGGAGCAGGCGGGCAACGAGATCACCCGGGCCCTCGTCGAGGCATCCGCCGGCCAGGTCCGGACGGCTGCCGAGCGCGCGCGCCGTGCGGCGCTGGAGGTGTTCGGCACCGGCTTCACCGACGAGGACCTCGAGGTCCTGCTGACGCCCGCGGTCGAGCTCCAGCTGCGTGCCGGCGACATCGATGGGGCCGAACGCCTCCTCGACGTCGCCGACGGGGTGCCGAGCGCACGGTGGAAGCCGTTGACCCACGCGGAGGTCGCCCGGCTGCGAGGGATGATCGCCGCGGCGCGGGGTCAAGACCCGGAGGCCGTGCTGCGCGACGCCGTGCGGCGGCACGAGTCCTACGGCGCGCCGTACCTGCTCGCGAGGGCGAAGGACGAGCTCGGTCGATGGCTGCACCGCCAGGGCCGGACGGCAGACTCCCACCTGCTCAGCCAGGGGGCCCGTGAGACCTACCGGCAGCTGGGCGCCGCAGCCGCGCTCGGCGACCTCGACGCGGCGCTGGGCTCGCCCGGGGAGACCGGCGCGGTCGGGTCGGACAGCGCTCCCGGCTGACTTGGACCGGTCAGGCTCGCGCCTCGGCCTCGCGCAACCGCTCGCACAGGAGCACCAGCAGCGCCCGGGCCACGCCTGGGTCCGCATCCAGCAGCGACTGGAAGGCCACGTACGGCACGGCGAGGGTCTGCAGCTGCCCGTCGGCGACGACGCTCGCCGATCGAGGCCGCCCGTCGATCAGGCTGATCTCACCGAAGTAGTCACCAGGGCCCAAGGCACGGCGGACCTCACCGCCGACGGAGACGACCGCTTTGCCGTCGAGCACCACGTGCAGGGCGAGCGCTCCCTCCCCCTCGCGGGAGATCTCGTGACCGTCGTGGTGGACGACGGTGCGACCTGCGTCGAGCAGTCGGCCGCGCTGCTTCTTGCTGAGACCGGCGAAGAGCGGGATGGCGGCAAGGCGGTCGTGCAGGTCCTGGTCAGACGTGGCCATGGGGGCTCCGAAGGGTCGAGGTGCGGACCGGTCAGTGCGCAAGCGCACCTCGCGACGAACCGACACAAACTAGCGCGCGGTCCGACCGGTGGTGCTCGTTTGCGGCAGATGGCGACCGAGAAGGGGTCGGTGCTGTCGACTGGTGGAGCCGGCGCCACGTCGAGCGCGGTGTGGGCGTCGTCTCCCTCGCGGCCGTCGACACTCCGGCACCGCTGGCGGTCGTCCAACCCGACCGGCGGCCCCGGCACGCGCCGTGCGCGGTGCTCTCGTCGGTCAGGTCAGTGGTGGTGGAGCCGTCACGGCCTTGAGGTGGCGGGCGGCTCCGCGTCGGGCCCGAGTGCGCTGGCGGTCACCTGCATCGCGGCCGCGGCTGGGGTCGCGATGGCCCGCCGGCGGGCCTGACACCCACCCTGCTCGCGAACGGATGCAGCAACGCCGTGCTCGTCGAACACATGGACCCTGAGATCGTCGCGGTCAAGGCCATCCTCCGCTCCGCCTACACCAGGGTCGGCGTCCAGCGACGCTCGGAAGCCATTGCCTGGGCGGTCGCGTACGGCCTTCCCGACCAGCTGTAGGCAGGGTGCCGCAGCGAGACGGCCCGCCGGCTGGAGCGGTGCCGCCTCCTGGGTCACACCGCGAGTGACACTTCACCCGGGCCAAGTGGCCCAAGATGCCGGTAGCCACCTGTCGTGAGGCCGATGCCCGATGGGCGCGCAGGTGGCTGAGATGTCGTCGGCTCCGCCGAACCGCAGCGACGTGTCGGGCCCCGCCTAGCGTCCCCGCCGTGAACCGCACCCCCACCTTCCTCATCACCCTGCTCGCCCTCGCTCTGCGCGCTCATCTCGCGACGGCTGCCCCGCCGGTGCCGCCCCCATCACTCGCGCCGACAAGGACTGCTCGGACTTCCACACCCAGGCCGCAGCTCGGGCCTTCTTCATCGTCTGGTCGGCGCGCTCGCCGCACTCCTCGCCCCGCCCGCCGACCGCTATGACCCACGACGGACCCGGCCGTGCTTGGCGACGGCGGCGAGCCCGGGTCGGCTCCGGCGCCATTCGGCCCGTCGCGCGGTGCAGCCCAGCTGCATGCCCTCGATGAACAAGGCGTCGACGAGCGGGGTCAGCCCGGGGACCTGCCGGCCGAGCACGTCCGTGCCTGGCACTGACCGATCGTGGCCAGTCAGGGCCGGCCGTGTCCGAACCCCCGGCGAGCCACCGGACTACGGCTGGAGTGGTGCTTGTCGAGGTGAACCCGCCGGCGCTCCGCTGACCTGGGCGCTCCGTCCCGGTAGGCCACGCGGACGTGGAGACGAAGCTGGTGCGGGTGCCGAGCAGCAGCAGGCCGGGCGCGACGACGTACCGGCGCGGTTGTTGACCGGCCCCCGTTCACCTGCGACGCTCCACCCCACCTGCGGGCACGCTCGGGTGCCCGTCAACCCTCAGAGAGCGACCTCCATGTCCCACACGGTCCGCCCACACACCGCCATCGGCCGCCGCGCCGCACGATCGGCAGCCGTCCTGTCCGCAACGATCGTTGCGCTCGGGCTGGGCACGGCGCCTGCGTTCGCCGCCAACATCACGGTCAACAACGGCAACGGCACCATGACCCACATCGACGACGGCGACAGGTTCAGGGTCTGCGACACGCGGGTCAACGGCGTGGGGGTCACTGGCACCCTCGGCTGGACCGTCCCCGGTGTCCAGACCCGGATCGTGAAGACGATCCAGGACGGCGGTGACAAGGGCTGTGACTACTTCACCTACGACGTCAACGACGACTTGTTGTGGTTCATCTCGATCTGCGACACCGGCGCCAGCAGCGGTTGCGACAACAAGTTCTTCCGGGAGTAGCCAGAGGAGCCTTCTCTCCTGGGTCGTGCCCCGAGGTCAGCCTCACCGCCACGACGCGGAGGGCGGTGCCAGGGCGGGCCGGTCCATGACATCCGGTGGAGATCAGTGCAGACGGGCCAGCAGCCTGGCGAGGGGTCCGCGACGGTCCTCGTCGGGGTGCCCGGGGAAGCGTTGGGCGGCGGGGACGTCTGCGAGGACCCGGTCGACGTGCTGGCCGCAGCCGAGCCAGGTGGTCTTGTGGCAGGTCTTGCAGGTGAGGACGACGGCGATGACCAGGGGCGTGGACCCGTCGAGCTGGGTCTTGAGGTCGAGGTTCTCCACCGCGGCGCTCCCGACGAGCGCGCTGTCGGGCAGGTCGGCGCGGAGCCGGTCCACGGTCTCGGCCAGGGCCGGGTCGGAGGGGTCGACGGTCGGGACCGCAGAGACGAGCTCGAGGCCGGAGCCGTCGGTGGCGGGCTGCGGCGGCAGCGCGCCGGCGATGCCGGGGTCCTCGGCGAGGACCGCGGAGGTGGCCTCGGCGTCGGTGGCGTCGGCGACGACCTGGAGGGTGCCGGGGGCCCCGGGGCCGAAGGCGTCCTGGACGACGTCGTACCCGACGCGGGCGCTGGCGTCCTCGGGGAGCATCGTGATCGGCGGCATGGCGGTGGTCAGCCCGAGGACGGGGGCGGCGAGGACGAAGACGACCGAGAGCATGATGCCGCCGGCCATCGAGCGGAACGACGGCGACGGCACGAGCATCACCGCGGACAGCGAGACGAGCACGGTGGCCGCGGAGAGCAGGACGGCCTTGCCGGCGGTGTCCACCAGGACACCGACGGAGAGGCAGGACCCGATGGCGGACTACACGCTCTCGATCAGCACGACGACGCCGTACGACGAGACGGTGGCCGCGGTCCGCCACCAGCTCGCGGAGGCCGGGTTCGGGGTGCTGACCGAGATCGACCTCCGGGCCACGCTCAAGGCCAAGCTCGACGTCGACGTGGTGCCGCAGGTCATCCTCGGCGCGTGCCGACCCCAGCTGGCCCACCAGGCGCTCGAGACGGAGCCGTCCATCGCCGCGCTGCTGCCGTGCAACGTCGTGGTCCGCGCCGTCGACGAGCACACCACCGTGGTCGAGGCCTTCGACCCGGCGATGATGACCTCGTTCGTCGCCGAGCCCAGCGACACCCTGCGCACGGTGTCCGAGGACGCACGCGCCCGGCTCGGATCCGCCCTCGCGGCCCTCGCCGACACCCACGACGACACCCGGACCGACGCAGGAGGACAGCACTGATGGAGCTCGAACCCACCGAGATCAAGGCGATCATCACCCGGATGAAGCGGGCCAACGGCCACCTCGCCTCGGTCATCCGCATCTTGGAGGAGGGCTCGGACTGCGAGTCCGTGCTCACCCCGCTCGCCGCGGTCAACAAGGCCCTGTCCCGCGCCGGCTACGCCATCGTCGCCACCGGCCTCCAGCACTGCCTCGAGGACGCCGGCGACGAGGGCCTCGACAACGTCGACGTCAAGAAGATGGAGAAGCTCTTCCTCGCCCTGGCCTGAACGCCCCCGCCCGACCGTGCGGGAGGATGACGACCCGACCACCAGGAGGACGCGCGTGCGTGCCGTCGTGCTGACCCGCTTCGGCGGACCCGAGGTGCTGGAGGAGCGGGAGCTCCCCGACCCCCACCCAGGACCTGGTGAGGTCGTGGTCCGGGTGGGCGCGGTCTCGATCAACAACACCGACGTGTGGACCCGGGCCGGTGCCTACGGGACAGACGAGCCGGCCGGCTGGCTCGGTCCGATCGACTTCCCCCGGGTCCAGGGCGCCGACGTCTGTGGCGAGGTCGTCGAGGTCGGCGCCGGAGTCGACGAGGGGCTGCTGGGGCGCCGGGTGCTGGTCGACCCGGTGCTGCGCTACGCCGACGGGCCCGAGCCGCTGGTCGAGGCCGTGCTCGGCAGCGAAGCCGACGGCGGGTACGCCGAGCGGGTGCTGGTCCGGGCCGACCGGGTCCACGACGTCACCGACTCGCCCCTGACCACCGCGCAGCTGGCCTGCTTGCCCATCTCCTACGGCACCGCCACCGGGATGCTCGAGCGCGCCCGCGTACGACGGGGAGAGACCGTGCTGGTAAGCGGGGCCTCCGGCGGTGTCGGTCTCGCCCTTGTCGCCCTGTCCGCCGCCCGCGGCGCCCACGTGGTCGCGCTCAGCTCCGCAGACAAGGCCGACGCCGTACGGCAGGCAGGGGCGCAGGTCGTGGTCGACCGACGCCAAGGCGACATCGCCGAGCAGCTCGCGGACCTGGTGCCCGCCGGGCTCGACGCTGTGGCCGATGTGGTCGGAGGCGACCTCCTCGCCACAGCGATGCCCCGCCTGCGGCCGGGCGGACGCTGGGTGGTCGCCGGCGCGGTCGCCGGGCCGATCGTGCAGCTCGACCTGCGTTCGCTCTACCTGCGCAGCATCGCCCTGCTGGGCTCGACGATGCACACCCCGGAGCAGTTCGGGGTCCTGGTCGCCGCGGCCAATGAGGGGGCCATCGCCCCGGTCGTCGCGCAGACCCACCCCCTGCGCGCCGCTGGCTCGGGGCACGAGCAGTTCGAGCGCCGAGCCCATGTCGGCAAGATCGTGCTGGAGCCTTGACTGGACCTCGACGGACGCACCGGCGCATGGCAGGGTGCGGCCGTGCCCTGGAGCCCCGAGCAGTCCCAGCGCGCGATGGTCGGGGTCGGCGGCGCGGTGGGCCTCGCGGCCGCCGTCGCCCCCTCGCTCCTGCAGCGTTCCTTCGGCATCCCGGCCGCGGACGTCACCGGCGCCAACGAGCTCGGCTGGCGCCTGTTCGCCACGCGCAACCTGTACCTGACGGCGCGGGCCGCGACCGGCGACCAGGCCGCGATCGACGCGATCGGCCACCTGCAGGCCCTCGACCAGGTCGTCTTCTGGCACGCCTTCGCGCGCCGCTCGGTCCCCCGGCGTACGGCGCTCCTCGCTGTGCTCACCTCCGCGGTGATCGTCGGGCTCGACGCCCACCGCCGGTCCGGTCCCCGGCCGTCGGTCGTGTCGGGCCCGTGAGCGAGTTCGGGGCCGGGGTGGCGAGGAGGTAGGCCGCCCGGCTCGGGAGGGCGAGCACCTGGTCGGGACCCACGAGCGCGCTGGTCAGGTCCCGGAAGGCCCGCTCCGCAGCACGCCGCACGTCAGCGGTCTGTGCGGCGAGCACCTGGCCCGCGGTGGCGACGCCTCCGGCGAGGCCGCTCCAGAAGTCGTCGACTGTTGTCCGCCACTCCCAGCGCAGCTCCCGAGCGCCGAGCGGCGCCAGCCTGGCCGAGGTGGCCAGGCTCGTCAGCCCTGCCACGGACCGCTCGAAGTCGAGGCCGGGCTCCAGCCGCCGGCTGGGGGGCGAGACGACGCCCGCGGCCTCGAACGCCTCCTGCACCAGCGAAGCCCAGGCCGGCGGGTCCGAAGGCCAGATGGTGATCGCCACCCGGCCCCCCGGCCGTACCAGTCGAGCGAGCTCGCGGACGGCGGCCCGTGGATCGGGCGTGTGGTTGATGACGAAGTTGGCCGTCACGGCGTCGAACCGGCAGTGCAGCGGGAGGTGGGGAAGGGCAGCCTGGACCGTCGTCCCCGCGTGCTGCTGACTCGACAGGGCGACCATCTCGGGGTCGGCGTCGACCGCCACCACCGTGCGGCCACGGGCCTGCGCGCGGCGGGCCAGCTCGCCGGTGCCCGAGCCGACGTCGAGGTGCCGGGGACCGGCCGTGTCGTCCAGCAGCCGGTCGATCGTGCCCGCGCACAAGGTGGCGAAAGAGACCCGGTAGGCCTCCGCCACGCCGCTCCACGTCGTCATCGGCCCAGTCAACACGGTGGCGCGGGGCAGAATGGCCGGCGTGCTGGTGGGACTCGTGGGTGACCTCGAAGGTGAGCGCGACGCTGCGGTCCGGTGGCTGCGAGCCCTCGGGAATCGCGGGGACGTGCAGGTGGTCTTCCAGCTCGGTGACCTGAGGTTCGGGATGGGACCCGAACCGCAGGCCTACCTCGCGGCCATCGACCAGGTGTGCGCCAGGTACGACCTGGAGCTGTACGGCATCAACGGCAACCACGAGAACTGGGACGAGCTCGACCGGCGGTGGCGCGCGCCGGCGTCGGTGGACGCGGAGGGGCGGCTCGCGCCGCTCGCGGTCACCGACCGGGTCACGCTGCTGCCACGCGGTCACCGGTGGAGCCTGGGCGGGCGCACGTTCGTCGCGCTCGGTGGAGCCCCGTCCATCAACCGGCACCTGCTCACCGAGGGCGTGGACTGGTGGCCCTCGGAGGTCGTCCTCGACGAGCACGTCGACGCCGTCGTCGCCGGTGGGTACGCCGACGTGATGCTGACGCACGACAGCCCGAGCGCGCCGTGGTGCACGCCTCCGGTCGCCGAGATCCTGCGTCGCAACGCCGACGACAACCCGAGCGACTGGCCGCAGTCCTCCCTGGACGACGCCGAGGAGGGGCTGGCCCGGATGACCCGGGCGGTCCTCGGCGTGAGACCTGCGTTCCTGGCCCACGGCCACTTCCACGTCGCCGGGGAGGCCGTCGTGCAGCTGCCGTCCGCGGACCATCGGACCACCATCTGGTCGCTCGCCGCGCGCCAGGACGAGGGCACCGTGCGCGTGCTCGACCTGGACACCCTTGCCGAGGCCCACCGACCGTGAGACCGGAATCGCGACGGGTGCCGTAGGGGCTGCACGAGCTGGTGCCGCCGTGTCGTTCCAGGGTGGTCGTCAGGTTGGTGGCGAGGTCGCGAGCCTGACCCTGCAGATGCAGGTGGTCGGCTGCCGGCATCCCTTCTTCACTGGTGCTCCCGCCACCTGGAGGAGCGTCATGAGTCCGACCCGTCGTAAAGCCGTCCTGATCGTCGCCGCCGCCCTCGGGGCTGCCACCTTCGCGGCGCCGTCGGCAGACGGACAGGGTGCGGCCGCGCGCCAGGGGCGAGGGGGGAGCGAGCCGCCCGGCACCGTGGCGCTCGAGCCGGTGACGGCGCTGGACGGTCCGCGTGGACTGGATGTCCAGGGTCGTCGCGTCCTGGTGACCGAGGCGGACGGCAGCTTCAGCATCGTGAAGCTGCGAGGAGGGGACGTCTCGGTCACCCGGCTCGGCTCGGTGCCGGGCGGCTTCGCTCCCGCGGCGGTCTTCGGCCGCCGCGGCACCGTCTGGGTCCTCACCGGCAAGGGTGAGGGCCCCGGCATGGCCACGCTCTACCGGTGGAGGCGCGGGTGGAGCGAGCCGCGCGCGGTCGCCGACCTGGCGGCGTACCAGCAGGCGCACCCGGACCCCGACGACCTCGAGGGCGAGCCCGGAGACAGCAACCCGTTCGGGCTGGCCGCGCTCGACGATGGCTCGGTCCTGGTAGCCGACGCGGGCGGCAACGAGCTGCTGCGTGTCTGGAAGAGCGGGTACGTCCGCTCGGTGGCGCGCATCCGACCTCGCACCGTGGCGGTGCCGGAGGGCCTGCCGGCCACCGCGCCCGACGGCTCACCGTTGCCGCCGGCCGGGACGATGCTGCCGTCGGAGGGTGTGGCGACCTCGGTCGTGGTCGGGCGGGACGGTGACTACTACCTCTCCGAGCTGCGCGGGTTCCCGGGCACGCCCGGCACCGCGCAGGTGTGGCGCATCGACCACGACGCCCGCGGCGCGGTGTGCGACCCGGCCGACCCGTACGGCCAGGACGACCAGGACGCGCGTGGTGACGACGACGGCGACGGGCGCGGTGACTGCCGCCGGGCCGCCGACGGGCTGACGTCCGTCGTCGACCTCGCGGTCGACGGACGTGACCTGTACGCCGCCACGCTGTCCGACCGCAGCTGGTTGGCGGTCGAGCTCGGGCTCCCCGGTGCCGAACAGGGTTCGATCCACCGGATCACCCGGCGCCACGGGCGCACCCGGGTCGAGGTGGTCGCCGACGACGGCGTGGTCCTGCCGGGCGGGGTCGAGGTCGACGACGACGTGCTCTGGGAGACCGGACCGGTCTTCGGACCCGGCCAGCTCAACCGGGCGGGGCTCGACGAGGACGACGGCGGGCACGGCGGGCACGGCGGGCGCTGAGGCCCCGACGGACGGACCCGGCCACCACGCCCCCCGAACGGTGGTCGGGTCCCCGCCGCCGCCCACAGGCAACGGGTCAGTCCAGGAGGCCGGCTCGGCGGGCCACGGCGACGGCCTCGAGGCGGTTGTGCGCGCCGAGCTTCTCCAGCACCTGCTGCGCGTACCCACGACACGTGTTGACCGTGATGCCCAGGTCGACCGCGACGTCCTTGACGGCCCGGCCCCCGGCCAGGGCCACGAGCACCTGGTGCTCCCGCGCGGTGAGGGCCCCGAGCCACCGAGCAGTCGTGGGAGCGGACGGTGTCGGGGCCTGTCCGAGGACCCCGTCACCGCCGTCAGGACCGGCTCCCTCGTCCTGCCCGGTGCCGGCGACCGTGACGATCCTGCGAAGAACGACCCGCCACGGGTGTGGGAGCTGGTCAACGAATCCGGCGGCTGGTTCCACCCGGTGCACATCCACTTCGTCGACTTCCGGGTGCTCAGCCGCAACGGCCGGCCCGCCGCGGCGTACGAGCAGGGAGGCAAGGACGTCGTCTACCTCGGCCCCAAGGAGACCGCCCGGGTGCTCGTGCACTTCGACCGGGGGCGGGGCCGCTACATGATGCACTGCCACAACCTGGTCCACGAGGACCACGACATGATGACGCAGTTCGAGATCCGCGACCCCGAGCGCACGGCCCCGGACCCGCTGTCCGAGCCCAGCCTCTGGCTCCCGGCGGGGGAGCTGTGAGCGCCGAGGTGGTGGCCCGGACCGCGCGCGGGTACGCCGGCGGGGCCAGGCCGCCGGCCACCACGACCCCGACCGACGACACGGCCCGGTGGGCCCGGCCCGTGGCCTGGACCTGCCTCGCGCTCGCCGGCTGGGTCCACGTCGTGGCCTCGTGGTCGCACCTCGAGGAGTGGGCGCTGCTGGGCTGGGGGATGGCCGTGATCGGCATGGTCCAGCTCGCGACGGCCTGGTTGGTGCAGTCGCGGCTGCAGGCCCCCTCCCTCGTCGCCGCCGGGACGCTGGTCACGGTGGCCGCCCTCGTCTTCTACGTCATGAGCCGCACCGGCGACCTGCCGTTCCTGCCCGCCCACACCGGGCACCACGGGTCCGGCCTGCCCGTGCCCGGGGCCGTGGGCGACGGGGTGCCCGACCTCCCGGGCTCGCGCACCGAGGCGGTCGGGGCCGTCGACGCCCTGTGTGCCGGGGCCCAGCTCGCGGCGGTGGTGGCGGTCTCGTGGCTGCTGCCGCGCCGCTGGCTCGACGTCGTCACCGCCTGCGCCTCCGTCGGCGCCGTCGTCGCCCTCGTCTGGCGGCTGGCCGGCTGACCGGCTGACCGCCCCTTCGTCCGCGGGCGGGTAGGGAGCGACCCACCCGCGGAGGGCCGACCGACCCCATGCGGCCAGCCCGGCCGGCGCGACGGACCCATGCCGTCGCGCCGGCCCCCCCCCGACCGCTCCCACCCCTCACCCCTCAGGAGAACGCCATGACCCCCTGCCCCCACCCGCGGCGGCGACGGCTCGCCTCGCTGCTCGCCCTGCCCCTCGCCCTCGCGCTGCCCGTCGTCGGGTCGCCGTCCGCGGACGCCGCCCTCGGCGGCACGATCGGGGACATCGATCCCGCCACCGGGTTCCCGTCCTTCTACACCGACACCGACGGCCTCGCCCTGCAGCTGTGCCTCGACGACAGCCTCGAGAAGTGCCTCTCGACGCAGGCCGACCTCCTGGGCAACGGCGCGGCCGGCGAGGCCTTCTACGCCATCGCCACCGCCGACGTCGGCGGGTTCACCGCCGAGTACGCGCTCGAGGCGGCGTACGCCGGCGACGGGCCGGGCCAGGAGGTCGTCTTCGCCCGCACCCGCTACACCGGGGACGGCGTGCCCGGTGCGACGTACACGTTCACCGGGCCCTACGGCACCGACACCTGCACGACCGACGAGCTCGGCGGCCTGAGTGGTCCCGCGTGCACCTTCGACGAGGGCGGGGCCGAGGGCGGGGACGTCTCGAGCGTCGTCACCAGCGACCGCATCGGACCGTTCCTGACCTGGGACACCTTCGGCGGGACCGGCCCGGCCGCGCCGCCAGAGGGGTACATCGGTGACCCGGCCATCGCCCACGCGGTCTTGGGCTCCCCGACCGGCTTCAACGCCGTCCGGGTCACCGGACCTGGCCTCACGGGGTCGTGCCCGGCCCTCGCCGCGCAGCCCGCGGCCGATGGCTGCGCGCAGACCACCGACTTCCTCGTCGCGGGCCGCCTCGCCAACGGGCCCCAGGGCGTGGCCACCCCCGACGCCGTCGACGTCGGCTCGGTGAGCACGGCCCAGGTCCGCGACGTCACCTACACCAACGTCGGCACCGCCGACCTGACCGTCACCTCGGTCGCCGTCGACGGCGACCCGGGCCTCTCGCTGCTCGCCACCGACTGCCTGACCGCGTCGCTGCCGCCGGGCACCTCGTGCACGGCCACCGTCGAGCTCGCTCCCGGGCCCGGGTCGCGCATCACCGGCTCCCTCGTCTTCGGCGACGACAGCGCCGCCGGTGTGCGCATCGTGCCGCTCGCGGCCAGCGCACCCGTCTCGTCCTTCGCCACCATCGCCGACCTCGACCTCGGCGCGGTCGAGCTCGGCCGAGCGACGTCCCGCGCCGTCACGGTGACCAACGACGGCACCGCGCCGCTGTCGCTCACCGGAGCGACGCTGACCCCGGCCGCCACGGGCGTCTCGCTGGCCGGGCAGGGCACCCGGCCGTGCGTCGCCGGGACCACCGTCCTGGCCGTCGGTGAGTCCTGTGGACTGCGCATCACCGCGGCGCCGACCCAGGTGGGCGAGCGCCGGACCGACCTGGTGCTCTCCGCGGCCGACCAGGCTGCGTCGACCCGGGTGCCCGTGCTCGTCCTCGGACGCGACACCACCGCGCCGGTGCTGCTGGCCCGCACGCCCGCGCCGTCCGCGCGTCGGACGCCACGGGGCACGTCGGTCGCGCTCACCTTCGACTCACCGGTCACCGGCGTCGCCGCCACGATCCTCCAGCTGGTCGACCTGCGGACCGGCCGACCCGTCAAGGCCACCCGGGTGGCGTCGGCCGCCGGCCGCCGGTGGGTGCTGGACCCCCGCCGGGCGCTCCGTCCACGGACCCGCTACCAGGTGCGGCTGCTCGGAAGCCCGGCGCTCGTCCGCGACCTCAACGGCGTCGCCGCCCGCAGCACGAGCTGGTCGTTCCGCACTCGGTGACCGGACCCACGCAGGCCGGACCTGCGGGTCCGGCCGGTCGGCCCTCCTGGGCCTTGGTCCGGGGTGCTCCCCACGCGCGATTGTCGACCTCGATGGGCGCCAGTCGCAGGGCCGTGGCATCCTTGTCGCCATCGAAGGGGAGTAGTTCCCGTCCATCGTCCCGTTCGAGGGACGCGGAGGTACGTCGACATGCTGGTGGCTCCGGCCACCCGGCGTACCGCCCGGTCCGGCCAGGTAGGTCGGCTCCGGGTGAACGAGACCTTCGGCACTGACCCTGTGCCGAAGTGACCCCTGGTGCCTTCGGCCACGAGCACCGGAGGTCCCTCCTCGATGTCCCTGTCCACGTTGCTCCTCGTCGCGGTCGGGTTGTCGGCCGACGCCTTCGCCGTCGCGCTCGGCAAGGGCCTGCAGATGCGCCGGCTCTCGCTGCGCGGCCTCCTCGCCCTGGCGGTGACCTTCGGGCTCTTCCAGGGCCTCATGCCGGTCCTGGGCTGGGCGGTGGCGACCACGTTCGCGGACCAGATCACGGGCATCGACCACTGGGTCGCGGCCGGCCTGCTCGGCGCCATCGGCGCGAAGATGCTGTGGGACGCCGTGGCCGGCGACGACGAGGACGGGGAGCCGGGCGACGGCACGGTGCCGCTGGGAGAGCTGCTGCTGCTCGGGGTCGCGACGAGCATCGACGCCCTGGCGGTGGGGGTCGGGTTCGCGTTCCTCGACGTCTCCATCGTCGGCGCCGCCCTGCTCATCACGGTGGTCACCTTCGTGCTGGCGGCCGTCGGGGTGCTGGTCGGGCACCGCGCCGGCGTGCGGTGGCGCGGCCCGGCCGAGGTCGTCGGCGGCCTGGTGCTGGTCGGGATCGGCCTGAAGATCCTGCTCGAGCACACCGGCGTCGTGTGACGGTCGGCCAGGTCGGGCCCCTAGGGGTGAGACCGCCGCAGTTAGCATCACCATGAAGTTATCTACTCATGATGAAACAGGGAGACCGATCATGACCACTGCCTCCGTCGCACCCCGGGTCTTCGTCACCGGTGCGAGCATCGCGGGCCCCGCTCTCGCGCGCTGGCTGCACGAGGCAGGCTTCCGGGTGACGTTGCTCGAGCGCTCGGCGCAACCGCGCCAGGCGGGCCAGAACATCGATGTGCGGGGCCTGGGCCGCGAGGTGCTGCGGCGCATGGGCCTGGAGGAGGCCGTGATGGCCAACCTGACCGGGGAGGCGGGCACGCGCTTCGTCCGCGGGTCGGGTGCGCCGTACGCCGTCTTCCCTCGCCAGGTGGGCGAGGACGGCCCGACCGCGGAGATCGAGATCCTGCGGGGCGTGATGGCCGACCTGGTCCTCGACCAGGTGCCGGACGGCGTCGAGCGCCGCTTCGGAGACTTCGTGGTCGCCGCGACGCAGGACCCCGACGGGGTCGACGTCCGGCTCGACAGCGGGGCCGAGGAGCGCTACGACCTGCTCCTGGTGGCCGAGGGCCGCAGCTCCCGCACCCGCAGGCTCCTCTTCGAGGGCGAGACCAGCCACCGCGACCGCGGGGTGACCATCACCTACGGGACCATCGAACGCACCGACGCCGACACCGACTTCTGGGACTGGTTCACCGCCTCCGGGGGGCGGGTGGCCTCCACGAGGCCCGACAACGTCGGCACCACCCGCGCCAGCCTGTCTTTCGTCTCCGACGACCGGGGCTTCGAGACCGCTCCGGTGGCCCAGCAGCTCGCCGCGCTGCGGCGGACCTACCAGGGAGCAGGCTGGATCACCGAGCGGATCCTCGACGGCTTCGAGGCCCGTCCGGACGAGTTCTACGTGCAGCGCATGGAGCAGGTCGTGGTGTCGTCGTGGAGCGAGGGCCGCGTCGCGCTCGTGGGAGATGCAGCCTGGGGCTCGGGCCCCACCGGCATGGGCACGACGCTCGCCCTCGTCGGCGCCCACGTCCTGGCGGGGGAGCTGGCCCGTGAGCGGGAGCGTGGGGACGTCGCCGCGGCGTTCACGCGGTACGAGCGGCTGCTCCGCCGCTACGTCGACAGCTCCCAGGGCCTGCCGCCCGGCGGTGCTCGCATCCTGCACCCCTCGACCCGCCTGGGGGTGCGCCTGCTGCAGGCCGTCCACCGGGTCGCGGCCTGGGGGCCGGTGCGCACGCGAGCCCAGAAGACGCTCCTGACCAGCGCCAAGGGCGAGCCGGAGCTCCCGGACTATCGTCTGCCCTCGGCGGTGGAGGACTGAACGAGGAGAGGCGCGCGGTGGACGAGCTCGGGGCGGAGGTCCTGGAGGCGTTGCGCGGCTACGTGGTGGCCTACCAGGACTCCTCGCGCGACCTCGCCCACCACATGGGGCTGCCGGTGCCCGACGGCGTCGGCCTGGGTGAGGTCCTGTACGCCGAGCAGCGGGGGGCGCCCCTGTCGCCCACCGCGTTGAGCCACCGCATCGCGCTGACCTCCGGCGCGACCAACGCCCTGGTCAACCGGCTCGAGACCCGCGGTCTCGTCACGAGGTCACGCGAGCACGAGGACCGGCGCATCGTCAGCCTGAGGGCGACCGCAGTGGCCCGGTCGCGGGCCGAGCAGTTCTTCGGGCCGTCGCGGGCCCACCTGGCGCAGACCCTGGACGGGTACGAGCGCGACCGCCTCGTCATCGTGCGAGACGCGCTCCGCGAGCTGGCCGCGGTGCTGCCCCGGGCCCGCTGAGGCGCACCGACGAGGTCGCTCGCTGGTCATCGACCGGCCTCAGGTCCCGGCGCGGACGACGCGGGCTCGGCGTCGTACCGGGTGCGCGCCTGCTCGATCTCGTCGCCGTGCTCGACGGTCCACCGGAGGACGGCGTCGACGGGATCGCGCAGGGTCTTGCCCAGCGGAGTGATGTGGTAGCGGACGGCGACCGGTCGGACGTCGACGACCTCTCGGTCGACGATGCCGTTGCGCTCGAGCCGGCGCAGGGTCGCGGTCAGCGACTTCTGGGTGACCGGGACGAGGCGACGCAGCTCGTTGAAGCGGCGCGGGGCCTCGCACAGCTCCTCGAGCACCAGCACCGACCACTTGTCCAGCACCTGGGCCAGCACCTCCCGGTGGTCGGCGGTGAGGACGAGGCGCTGCGAGGTGTCGGGCACGACACCTAGGCTAGTTGAAGTGCCCTCCGGCTACCAGGTAGCAATGAGATACCACTCCCGCACGACCGACACCGGAGGCACCACCATGACCGTCCAGCTCCTCGACCCTCACGGGATGCTCGAGCAGGAGGCGTACCACCACGTCGCCGTCGCCCGCGGCACCACGTTCGTCACCGTCGCCGGCCAGGTGGGCTGGCGGGCCGGCGCGCAGCTGGATCCCGACGACCTCCCCGGCCAGGTCGGACAGGCGTTGCGCAACGCGGCCACCGGACTCGCGGCCGCCGGGGCGACGTACGCCGACGTGGTCCGCCTGACCTTCTACGTCACCCGGTGGTCGACCGACGACCTGGCTGGGTTCATGAGCGGCGTCGAGTCGGTGGCGGAGGAGCTCGCGATCCCCGCGCCGATGCCCCCGGCCTCCCTCATCGGGGTCGAGGCGCTCTACGACCCCGACGCCCGCGTGGAGGTCGAGGTCACCGCCGTCCTGGCGTGACCGAGGACTGACCACCCGGCGCCGCGAGCCTCGCTCCGCGGAGGGACGAGCCGGGGCGACCCCATTGCGGCCGCGATGACGGATGCCGAGGACGACCTGGTCCCGACGCGGGCGGGCCTCGAGGACTACCTGCACCTGCAGGCGGTCTCCGGCCTGGCCGCGAGGACGCCGGCGGAGGGGGTGGCGGCGTTTGCAGGGCAGCTGGTGCTGGAGCGTGGTCCGGTCCCCGGAGGCGGTCGGTCGCGATGGGCCGTGCTCGGCGACGGGGGCTGCTGCTTCCACGTCGGCGCGGCGCTGGGCGTGCTGCTCCAGGTCGAGGGTCGCGGTCCCAGCAGATCGGGTTGGACCCATCGACCCGGGTGCGCGAGACCGGCGGCACGGTCGGTCGTCACATCGGATCTCGACATTTGTCACGGGCCTTCGTGTGACCATCGCCCGGTGAACGACAGGACTGTCGAGCCGACGCGACTGACCAAGGGCGGCAACGTCTCGCTCTCCGCGCTGGGAGCCGAGCTCGGCGGGCTCACCGTGTACCTCGACAGCCGAGGCCAGGGCGACGAGGTGATCGACGCCGACGTCAGCGTCCTGCTGCTCGCCGCGGACGGCAAGGTGCGCAGCAGCTCGGACTTCGTGTTCTACAACCAGCCGATCGCGCTCGGCGGGGCTGTGCACCTTCGGGACAAGCTGCGCCCCGAGCCAGGCACGGTCGAGGCGGGGGAGGGGTGGTCCTCCGACGTGGTCACCCTCGAGCTCGACGACGTGCCTGACGAGGTCGACCGGATCGTGGTCTCGGCCAGTCTCGACGCCGGCGCGGGCGTGACTTTTGGGGATGTTGCGGCGATCAGGATGCGGGTCCAGCGCACGTCCGATGCGGTCGACCTCCTTGTCTTCGACATCACGGACGTCACCACTGAACTGGCCCTGCTGTTCGGTGAGTTCTACCGCCGCAACGGCGAATGGAAGGTCCGTGCGGTCGGCCAGGGGTACGCCGACGGTCTCGGTGCCTTGGTCTCGGCCCATGGCGTCGAGGTCGCCGCCGACGACAACGACGACAACAACGAGACCGACAGAGGTGATGGTGGTTCCGACGCGGGCGACGACGCCTCGACAGACGTCCAGACCGCGTCGGCTGATCGAGTCGATGTGACGGACGGGGTGAGCGCCGTCGACGCCGATGCCCCACCCAGTGACGCTGGCGGCGGCGGCGGCGGCGGTGAGGCGCAGGCGAGTGGGCCCGCGCTGGATGGTCGTGCCGGTCTGTCCACGAGTGAGAAGGGAGTGCCGGTCGAGAGGGACCTGGCCGCCGAGACCAGTTCCGGCGCGCCTGCCAGGCGCGGGGTCTCCGTCCGCCGGCCGACCCGGGCCCCTCGTCTCCCGGCGGACTGGGACGCCTCCATCCCCGCAGCCGACGGCAACGACTGGCAGCCCGCACGACTGTTTCCCGTTGCCGGAATCGGCAGCGGGGAGGAGCAAGAACGCAGGGCCACATCGGCGTTGCTGGCGGTCATGGGCATGGTCCGCGAGTTCGGTGCCGCGCTGACGTCGAAGTGCGGCGCGCCCCGCGGCGCGCTCACGACGTTCATCGAGGTGCCGTTCGCCCAGGACGAAGAGGCGTACCGACCGGACGGCGTCCTGCGGGTCACCCGTGGTCAGAAGGAGTGGACCGCGCTGGTGGAGGTCAAGACGTCGAACGGCAAGCTCGACGCCACCCAGATCGACCGATACGTCGAGATTGCCCGGACCAAGGGATTCGACGCCGTCATCACCATCAGCAACGAGCTCGCCGGCGGCGATGCCGACCATCCCGTGGCCATCGACCGCCGCAAGCTCCGCAAGGTCGCCCTGCACCACCTCTCCTGGGACCAGATTCGCGCCGGGGCCGTGCTCACCGCTCGCCACCGTGGGGTGTCCGACCCGACGCAGGGCGCGGTGCTGGAGGAATTCATCCGGTACATGGCGCACGCGCGCTCCGGGATGGGTGGCCTCGGTGACATGGGGCCGAGCTGGGTCAAGGTGCGCGACGCGGTGAAGGCGAAGACCGCACGCGCATCGGACAAGGCCACCGGTGAGGTCAGCGCCCGGTTCGATGAGCTGGTCCAGCACCTCGGCCATCACTTGTCGGGCCTGCTCGGGGTGGAGGTGCAGGCGCTCTCGCCCCGTGAGACCCCCGACCACGCGAGCCGTCGCCAGCAGCTCGCCGATTCCGGCTTGCTCTTCGGTCGTCTCAAGGTCCCGGACGCGGTCGACGTCGTGGTGGTCGGCGCCGACCTGCGAGCCGACCGCGCCAGCGCGTCCATCACGGTGCCCGCGCCACGCGGTGAGACCCGAGCCCTGACCCGGGTCAACTGGCTGCTGCGCCAGCTGCCCGAGCACGCCAAGGACTCGATCCGGATCGAGGCCCACCTTGCGGGCCCGCGGTCGACGTCAACGGCGGCCCTGCTGGGCAAAGCACGTCAGGACCCGGCCTGTCTGCTGCCGGAAGACCAGCGCGAGATCCGGTCATTCACCGTCTCCATGGACGTGCCGCTCGGCTCGAAGCGAGCCGTAGGCACCGGCACGCTGATCGGGTCGGTGAAGACTGTCTGCACGACGTTCTACGCCGACGTCGTGCAGCACTTGCGGCCGTGGACCGACACCAAGAAGTAGCCGCCTGCCGCGCCGCGGCCCGTCTCGGTGCGACGTTCCGGGGCGCGCCGCGGTTTGACTCCGCTGGTCGTCCAGCTTGAGTTCGGCGCGGCTTGTCGAAGGAGACGGTGCGCGGCTGGTGACGGTCGATGCCAACAGTCGGACTCGCAACCAGCCCCTGACCCTGGGATACGGCGGGGGAGGGGCGACCTTGGGTGTCACCCGTGCCTCGCGGGTGCTTGTCGCGTCCCCGCCTGTCCGCCCCGCGACCGGTCCCCGGCGACCGGTGCGCGGAGGGCGAGGACCACAACGGGGTGCTCGTGGGCGCAGCGCCGCAGCCTGGGATGGACTACCGGCGGCCCGACGTGTCCTACCGGTGGCCGCCGAGCGCGGCGGGCAGGCGGCCGACCAGCTGCTGGCCGGGACGCTGCTGCTCGCCCTGCTGAGCGCCCATGACGACCAGGATCCCGGTCAGGGCCGGGATCGCCCACTGGGTCACCTTGAGGTTGCGCTGGGCGGTGGCGAGCGCGGTCGAGGCCTCGGCGGACGGCTCGGTCGCCCCCTCGGCGCCCTCGTCCTGGTGCGCCTCGACGACCTTGCCGAGCACGCCGCTGTAGGCGGTGAGCCCGGCAGCCACGACCGTCAAGGCGCCCTTGGTCCAGGTGTTCAGAGCGGCCCCGCCGTGCTGCTGGACCCGGCGGCGGTTGGCCACGATGAGGCCGGCGCCGCCGATGCCGTGCGCCGCGATGGCCCCGGCCTGGAACGGCGCCCAGCTCTTCCACCCGAGGGCGGACAGCCGGGTGCGCTCTGCCGGGTCGTGGGCCTGGCCGGCGGCGTGGTTGAGCCCGGTGGCGCCCATGAGGGACCCTCCGAACCAGGCGGCCAGGCCGGCGTCGTGCAGGCTGCGGATGACGGTGCTGCGGTCGGACATGGGGGTCTCCCTCGGTGGTGCGGTGGTCTCAGGCGGGCACACGACGCCGCGCCCGCAGCGAGCCCGACGGGTTGTCGGGCGGCGGGTCGTGGGGGTCGTCGGCACCGGGGTTGCTGGGCACGGGCTCGGGCGGCGTTCCGCTCGGCTGGCCCTCCCCAGGCCATCGGCTGCCAACGGGCGCCGGCGGCGCGAACGAGGCGGGTGGGACGGATCGGGGTGTCATCGAGGACCTCCACGGCGTGCGAGCGTGCGCGGGGTCGTCGGGGTCCGGGACGACGGGTTCTCCTCGACAGTAGGCGCCCCGTGGGACCCGCGCCAGGCGGGGGCGGGTGAGGCCGAGCCACCCTGGTCGGCGGCGCTCGGCGCGCGCGTCCGACGCGCCACCCCGGACCCGACCGTCGGCGCGCTCGACGTACGGTGGACGTGGCCGGCCGGGCCCGGGGCACCGCCCGGTTCCTCGCCCGAGGCCAGGAGGCCGGAGAGGCCGAGGTGCCCGAGGAGGGGAGTGCCGTGACGACACCGCCGCGTCCGACCCGCCCCGGGCGCGACCGCGACGCGCGGGGCCGTGCGGAGCAGGCCCGCCCGCGTGACGCGCTCGGCCGACCACTGCCCTACGGCTCGCCCGGCGTCGCGCCGATCGACGAGACGCCGCGGTCGCCGGACGACACCCTCGCCTACGCCCGCGAGCTCCTCGACGTCGGTCGCGCGTTCGCGGCGCACGAGGCGCTCGAGGTGCGGTGGAAGTCCTGCCCCGACTCCGAGCGCGAGCTGTGGCAGGGCCTGGCCCAGCTGTGCGTGGCCCTGACCCACCACGAGCGCGGCAACGCCGTCGGCGCCCGGCGGCTGACCGACCGCGCCGCCGGCCACCTGGTGTCGTACGCCGCCCGGGGCGGCCCGACGTACGGCGTCGCCCTCGACGACGCGGTGGCGTGCGTGCGCCGGCGGGTCGGCGACCTCGGCTGAGCTGCCCCGAACCCGGCCGGCGTCGTGGTGCGCAGGAGGCTGGTGGACCGGTAACCTCTCTCCAGCCACGTCGTCCCGGACCCCGATGACTGCCGCTACCGGTGGGGGGACCTGTGCGACCGAACGAGCCACGAGCCGAGCGGGTCTCCTTCGTGTGCACCCCCGAGTCGCTGGTCCTGCTCGAACCGCTGCGGACCATGCGCGGGACCGACCGGTCCCTGGTCGGCTCCTGGTTGGAGCACCACGGGATCGATGCCACGAGCCTCGCGCCGGGTTCGGCCGTCCAGTGCGACCGGGCCCGCTACCTGCTGCGGTGGGTCGCGCTCGACGGCTCCGGAGCGGAGGTGCGTCGGTTGCGGCACCACTTCGCCGACGACGGGCTGGTGTGGCCGCGGCCGTTCCCGGAGGCCATGCTGACGCCCGGTGCCTTCACCGACCCTGACGGCTACGTCCTCGCGCCGGGGCTCCCGGTGCCTGGGCCCCCCGAGCCAGGGTCGGAGGTGGCCGGTGCATCCGGGCCACGCTGCCCCTCCGACGTCTAGCAGCGCCTGGCGGGCCGCGGCCTCGGCTACCCTGGCCCAAGACTGCGAGTGTCGGACGGCCTGCCGTGTTCCACGGCCCCTCGTCCCGACGCGGGCAGCGACCTGAGGCGGCACCCCCGTGACCGATCGACAGCGTCCCCTCCACCACGTGCTCGGTCCTCGTGGGGGATCGCGGTGATCTCCTTCGTCTGGGACGCCCACACCCGCCTGCCCGCCGGCACCGGCGGCTCGGAGAACTACACCGTGGGCCAGGTGCGCGAGCTCGGCCGACGCGGCATCGCGGCCCAGGTCGTGACGATCGGGGTCGGGGACGACGACGGTCGCGAGGACTTCCCCGACGTGCCGTTCGTCTCCCTGGACCGGCTGGCCGACGTCGGCGACCTCGACACCACCGTCGTCTTCGTCTGCGAGGCGCCCTTCGTGGCGACGCGCCGCCCGTCGTACCAGATGCTGCACGTCCCGCCCCCGCTGCGTCCCGAGCGGCGAGCCGGGGTGCTCGCGGGGATGCGCGACCGCGTCCCGATCGCGACCAGCCGGTACGCCGCCGCCCTGTGGGCGCGCTACCTCGACGTGGACCTCGCGACCGTGCACGTCGTCCACCCCTTCGCGGAGCGGGCGTTCGGCGAGGTGCGCCGCACGAGGCCGCGCGACGGCCGCCGCCGGGTGCTCTACGCCGGCCGCCTGAGCCCGGAGAAGGGCATCTACACCTTCTTGTCGATGCTGCACTCCGACCTCGTGGCCGACGACCCGTCCCTGTCCTTCACGGTGACCACCGCCGGGGCCGACAAGCCCCAGGGGCAGGAGATCGAGGCCATGGTGCGGGTGCACCCGCGCATCGACCTGGTCCCGGCGCGGGTGACGTCCGAGGCGATGGCCGCGCTCGTCGCCGACCACGAGGTCGTCGTGATGCCGTCCAACGGCCAGTACTGGCACGAGACCTTCGGGATCGTCTCGATCGAGGCGCAGCACGCCGGTGCGCGCGTCGTCGCCTCCGACGACGGGGGCCTGCCCGAGACGCAGTGCGGCGGGCTCCACCTGGTCGCCGCGGACGACGCCGAGGCCCTGGCCCGCGGCATCGTCGACGCGCTCTCCCTGCCTCCGGTCTCCCCGGTCGAGCGGGCCGCGGCGGCGACGAGCTTCACGGTCGGTCAGTCCGTCGACGCCCTCCTCGGGGCACTCGCGGCACCCCAGCCGGCGACCCCGTTCCGGGTGGTCCGCGACCTGGAGCGGCTGCTGCGGCTGCCCACCGCCGAGGTGCCCGCCCGGCGGCTCGGGGCCGAGGCCTCGGAGCGACCGACCGAGGGGATCGGTCGGTGAGCGCCCCGGCCGTGCCCGGGCGCACCTTCACCGACACCGACCTGGACTACGTCCGGTGTGCCCTGCGGGAGTCGCTGGACTCGCGCCGGGCCCACGTCGTCGTCGAGGCGACGGCGTACGCACCCGGCCTGCGCGAGGCGGCCCACCGGGTGCGGACGGCCTCCGAGGTCGACGCCGATCGCACCCTCGCCCTGCTCGAGGCGTGGGGGGAGCGTTGGGCCGCACCGGCCGGCCGACCGAGCCTGGCGGAGGGCCTGCTCGGGGTCCTCGCTGCCGCCCCGGCGACCCGCCCCGGCCGCGAGCAGGACCGGCGCCTGGTGGTCGCGCTGACGGCGTACGTCGAGGCCGTCGTCCGGCACGACCGCGCACAGATGGTCGCCGGTCGCGACCCGGCGGCGCGTGGTCTGGCCGAGGACCACCTCCAGGCCGCCGCCCGCTACCTCCGCGCCCTCCGCGACCTCCGGGTGGTGGGGGAGCTCGACCGCTGACTCGGGTGGGGCGGGCCGCGGCGTCAGGAGCGGCGCGGCCCGGCCGGTCCCAGGTCGGCCCGGGCCTGCGGAGCGCTCGCGAACCTCACCGCCGCCCAGCCTGCGGCCACAGCCGCGTCGACGTTGGCCTGCCGGTCGTCGATCAAGGTGAGGTCGCCGGCGCGAGCGGCGAGCGAGGCACGGACATGCTCGAACACCGCCGGGTCCGGCTTGGCGAGGCCCGTCCGGCAGGACAGGGAGACGTGGCCGAAGCACGAGACCCAGGGTCGCCGCACGACGTGCCGAGCGATCTCCTCGGGAATGTTCGACAGCAGCGCCAGCGACCACCCGTCCCGTGCCAGCTCCTCCACGAGGGCCACGGTCTCGGGATCGTCCTCCGAGCACGTCAGCACGTCTGCCTCGACCAGCTCGCCCAGGGGCGGCTGCACGAGACCCAGCCGGTCGAACACCGCCGCCCAGTAGGTCGCGGCGGTGTGCGCGCCCGTGTCGTAGCCGGGCCGCTCGCTCCAGTACGCGTCCCAGAAGGTGGCGCTCCGGCCGGCAGCCAGGCGCTCGAGCGCCTGGGTTCCGGCGTCCCCCTGCTCGCGGAGCACGACGCCGAAGATGTCGAAGACGACCGTCTGGCCAGAGCGAGGAGTCACGCGGTCATCATCCGCCTGGTGTCCCCCGGGCGCCCGGCTGGCCACGGTCGTCGCGGTGGCGCCTCGCCGCGTGCGGCGCGACGGTGAGAGGCCGCTCATCGTCGGCTCACGGCGGCCTCACGCGGCCCCGACAGCTTGGTGGACGTCCACCCCGGTCGACCACGTTGGAGTCCCTGCCATGCGCCTGCGCATCCTGATCGCCCCGTCCGGCTCCAAGGAGAGCCTGAGCGCACGTGAGGTCGCCGACTGCGTCGCCAGCGGCGTACGCCGGGCGGTGCCGGACGCCCTGATTCGCAAGGCCCCGCTGGCCGACGGCGGCGAGGGGTTCGCCGAGGCGCTGGTCGCCGCGGTGGGGGGCGAGCTGCACCCGGTCCGGGTGACCGGGCCGGTGGGGGAGCCGGTCGAGGCCCACTTCGGATGCTCGCGGGCGAGACCGTGCCGACGGCCATGCTGGAGATGGCGGCCGCGGCCGGTCTGCGGCACGTGCCGCCGGGTCGCCGCGACCCGCTGGAGACCACGACCCGCGGCGTGGGTGAGCTCGTCGCCGCGGCCCTCGACCGGGGCGCCCGGCGCATCCTGGTCGGCTGCGGCGACTCCGGCACCAGCGACGGCGGGGCCGGCATGGCCCAGGCCCTCGGGGCCCGGTTGCTCGACGCCGACGGCGACGAGATCGGTCCCGGGGGTCGCGAGCTGCTGCGCCTGGACCGGATCGAGCTCGACGGCCTCGACCCCCGGCTGGCCGAGTGCACCCTCGACGTGGCCTGCAACTGGACCAACGTGCTCACCGGGCCCCACGTGCAGGGTCGCGCCCAGCAGGGCCGACAGCCCGGCGCCCAGGCCCCCGGACGCACCCGAGCCCGGGGCGGTGCGCACGTCGGCGCCGGTCACGACCTCGACCACGTCGGCGTGGTGCAGCAGGGCCTTCTCCAGCACCTCGACGGTCGCCTCCTCGGCGCCCTTCTGCGGGCCGTAGACCCGGGAGACGCCCAGCGTGGACGTCCCGGTCAGCTGGGGCCGGCGACGTTGTCGAGGACGCTGAGCGACTCGTTCTCCGGGACCGGCACCTCGCGGTCGAAGCTGGGCTCGCGGGTCAGGGCCTGGCCGTCGGAGGTGTAGACGGCGAAGCGCTTGGTGAACGCCCCGCCCTCGAGCGTGCTGCTCTGCAGCACCAGGACGACGTCGTCGCGGCGGTCTCCGTCGACGTCGGAGACGGTGAGCTCGGAGGTGAGGATGCTGGAGTCGTCGGCCAGGGACTCCCCGTCGGCGATGAACGGCTCCTCGGTGAACGCGCCGTCGGCCCACCGCCACGCCGTGATGGTGGGGGCGTAGCCCCCGGACAGCGCGACGACCTCGTCGACGCCGTCGCCGTCGAGGTCGCCCGCGCGCATCGCCTGGATGCCGAACAGGCCGTCCTCGACCGGGCTCGGCTCGCCGAGGGGCTCGAACGCCGATCCGGTCGAGGCCAGGACCGTGGCCGAGACCTCGCCGCGCACGCCGCCCTCGCCCTCGCTGCCGTCGTCGAGCAGCACGAGGTCGACACGACCGTCCCCGTCGACGTCGGCCGCGGCCACCTGGTGGGCCGGGTGGGTGCCGGTGAACCAGGGGACGGCGGGCGCGAAGACCCCGGTCCCGTCGCCGACCGAGACGTCGACCTGCAGCTCGCCGTCGCCGATCGGGGTGATCGCGGCCAGGTCAGGGAAACCGTCGCCTGTCACGTCGCCGAGTGCTGCCTGGACCTCGAACAAGCCCAGGACCTCCGGGCTGTCAGGGAGCCGGACGGGAGAGGTGGGCGAGCCGGCCAGCCCCAACGAGACACTCAGCCGCGGCGGGTCGCCCTGCACCCGGAGCACGTCGCTGCGGCCGTCGGCGTCGACGTCACCGACGAGGCCGACGACGTCGACGGCCGGGCGCACCCGGGGGTCGCGGAAGCTGGTCCCGTCGGAGCGGAGCACCTGCAGGCCGCTGCTGAGCGTCAGCAGGGCGACGTCCCCGAAGCCGTTGCGGTCGAGGTCGCCGCGGATCGGACGCTCCGTCACCGGGGCGGCCGCCGACGCCGGCGGGTCGGCAGGAGCGCCGGACGCGCCGGTCCCGGCGCTCGGGTCGGTGCCGCCGTCACCATCGCCGTCGTCGCCGCCCACGACGACCGCGATGCCGACCGCCACGAGCGCCACCGCCAGGGCGGTGGCGACCGGCAGCACCCATCGAGACCGTGCCGACCGGCGGCCTGGGGTGGGGGTGCCCGGCGGCCACGACGGCGGGCGCACCGAGGTGGCGCCGGGGATGCCGACAGGGCTGCCGACGGGCGCGGGGCCGTACGCCGGGGGCGGCAGCGGCCGGCCGGACGCCGTGGAGCCGAGGCCGGCGACCTCGCGCAGCTCGCCGCGCAGCGCGGCGGCCGACGGCGTCCGGAGGGCGGGGTCCTTGGCGAGGGCCCCGGCGAGCACCCGGTTGAGCCGGACGGTCATCTCGTCGTCGCCGGCGAGCTGGGGGACGGGAGCCCGCTGGTGGGCCGCCGCAACCTCGACGTCGGAGCCGTCGTAGGGCGGGCGTCCGGTGAGGGTCTCCCAGAGCAGGCACCCGACGGCGTACACGTCGCTGGCGGCCGTCGCGGGCCGGCCCGCGACGCGCTCGGGGGCGAGGTAGGTCCAGGTGCCCGCCACCGCACCGGGCGCGGTCAGCATCGAGGCCGGGGCGTCAGCGGTGTGCGCGAGGCCGAAGTCGCCCAGGAAGGCGTGCGGCCGGTCGAGCCGGTCGTCACGCAGCAGCACGTTGGCCGGCTTGACGTCGCGGTGCACCACGCCGACCTCGTGGGCGTCGCGCAGGGCCTCGGCGACCTGCGCGCACAGGGTGGCGGCGAGCACTGGCGGCATGGGCCCGCGCTCGCGCAGCACCCGTCCCAGGTCACCGCCCCCGGCGTGCTGCATGGCGAGGAACACGGTGCCCTCGTGCACGCCGTGGTCGAAGACCTGGATGACGTGCGGCGACTCGAGCCGGGCCAGGGTCGCGGCCTCCCGCTCGAAGCGCGCCGTCGCGGCCCCGTCGCCCTGCAGCGAGAGCAGGGTCTTCAAGGCCACCTTGCGCTGCAGCCGCAGGTCGGTGGCCAGGTAGACCACCCCGGCCCCTCCCACGCCGAGGACCCGCTCGATCCGGTAGGGGCCGAACGCGGCACCGGGGGCCAGGGACGGCGCGCTCACCACCGGGCACCGTCCACGGCCTCGAACCGGGCCGGCTCGGAGGCGTCGGCGAAGCGCTGCGGCCAGATGAGCCACCGGCGCCCGACGAGCGTGCCGGACTCCGTGGCCAGGGCCACGGTGACCCGGGCGTTGCCGCCCTGCCGGACGGCGTCGACGCAGACGACGTCGTCGCGGCCGTCACCGTCGGCGTCGACCACGGCCACCTCGGCCCGCAGCGCGCCCTCATCGGACAACCGCAGGCTGCCCGCTGCTGGTCTGGTCTGGATCACGCCGTCCTCCAGGTCGTGGACGCCGAGGTCGAAGAAGCCGTCGGCGGGGTCTGCGGTGATGACCTCGGCGGCACCGTCACCGTCGACGTCGCCGGTGCGGAGCACGTAGTCCCTCGACCCGAGGTCGGTGGTGGCCTCGGCCAGGGCGTCGAAGCCGCCCGCGCCGTCGCCCCGGAGCACCCGGACGGTGGCGTCGAGGCGTCCGTCGGCGTTGCGCTCCGAGGTCGTCTCGACGACCACCAGGTCGGCCCGGCCGTCGCCGTCGACGTCGCCGGCGCGGATGCGGTCGGTGGCGGGGGCGAGCCGTACGACGGCGCCGGACGTCGGGGCGCCGAGCCGCTCGCCGTCGAAGCGCCAGGTGCGGACGGTCACCGGCTGCCGGCCGGCCGGGCCGGCCACCTGGATCGTGAGCAGGTCGTCGAGCCCGTCGCCGTCGACGTCGGCCAGGGCGTCGAACGTGCGCTCGGTCCTGGAGCCCCCGGGCAGCGTCGTCGCGACCCGACCACCGTCGGAGAGGGTGGCGGAGATCCGGACCGGACCGGTACGGCCCGGCTGGCGGAAGGTGAGCACGTCGGTCGCGTCGTCGCGGTCGAGGTGGCCGGCGAGCCGCCACACGTCGTCGCCCTCGCCGGCCGGGGCGAGCTCGCGGTCACCGCCGGGCTCGAACGCCTCGCCGTTCGAGGTGAACGTGGCGCTGCGCACCGTCCCGGCCGCGTCGCGGGGGCTGTAGTCGACCATGAGGTCGCCGAGCCCGTCGCCGTCGAGGTCGCCGGTGGTCGGTCCCGCGGCGGCCGGCACGACCGCGGGGCCGCTGGTCCCGCCGGCCCCGCCGGGCCCGCCGGGCCCGCCGGGCCGGCCGGTGGCGGGAGAGGGTGACGGGCGGGCCGCACCGGTCGCCCCGTCGCCCGGGTCCGGGGCCGGCCCTGCCCCGGCGAGGGCGTAGCCCCCGGCGCCCACGGCCGCGACCGTGACCACGACCGCTAGGCCGGTGAGGACGCGGCGCCGTCGGCCGACGGGCTGCGGGCCCGGCGCCGGCGGCGGTCCGTGGTGCGCGGGCGGCACCGGGCGCACGGGCGGCGGGGGCGGTGCGGGCGGGTCGGACAGCGGGACGGCGGTCAGCGGCCGGTCGGTGCCGAGCACCGTGGCGGCCGCGAGCAGCGCCCGGCGGAAGGCGCCGGCGTCGGGGTAGCGGTCCCCGGGCCGCTTGGCCATGCTGCGGCGCAGGACCTCGTTGACCGCCCGTGTCGCCGGGTCGTCGCCGGAGGCCTGCCGCACCGGGCTGTGCTGGTGGGCGACCGCGACCTGCACCTCGCTCCCGGTGTACGGCGGGCGGCCGGTGAGGCACGCCCAGAGCACGCAGCCGAGGGCGTAGACGTCGGAGGCGGGGGTGGCGGGCTCGCCGCGGCCGCACTCGGGCGCCAGGTAGCTCCAGGTGCCGGCCACGGCGCCTTGGTCGGTGAGCGCGTCAGCCTGGGCGTCGTCGGTGCGGGCGATGCCGAAGTCGCACAGGTATGCGTGGAGGTCGAGGTCGGGGTCGGCCGCGCCCCCGGCCCGCGTGGACCCGCGCAGCAGCACGTTGGTGGGCTTCACGTCCCGGTGCACCACGCCGCCCCGGTGGGCGTCGTCGAGCGCGTCGGCCACCTGCGCGCACAGCGGCAGGGCCACCGACGGGGCCAGCCGCCCCCGACGGGCCAGCAGCCCGCTGAGGTCACCCCCGGCGACGTACTGGGTGGCGATGTAGGCCGCGCCCTCGTGATCGCCGTAGGCGTAGATGGCGGTGACGTGGGGCGAGTCGAGCCGGGCCAGGACGGCGGCCTCGCGCTCGAAGCGCCGCTGGAAGTCGCGGTGGCCACCCAGCGCTGCCGCGATCACCTTGAGGGCCACCGTGCGGCCGAGGGCGGTGTCGGTGGCCCGGTAGACCACGCCCATCCCGCCGCGCCCGACCAGCTCGTCGAGCCGGTACCGACCGACGGTGTCGCCGGGAGCGGGGAGGGATGCCACGGGGTGCATCTTCCCAGGGCGGCGCGCGCCCATGCAGGGGCGTCCTCGGTGCTGCGCACGTTCGGCTCCCGTGCCGACGACCGCCCGGCCTGCTCCAGGGGAGGTCGTCCCCGGACCCCACACGGGCTGTACGCGTGCGGTCGAACCCGGCCGGCTGGCGGTCGCGATTGCGACGCTCGATGGCGCGGAGCACGTCGCCGTCGACGCGGGCGTGGAGCGCACGATCCAGTCGATCTCGAGGCCCCTCACCGATGCGTTGGTGATCGCCGACCGGGGGTCGTACGCCGTGCTAGAGCACAGCATCGAGGGGCTCGTCGACCGCGTGCTGCTCGCCCTGCTCGAGGCCCGATCGTCGGAGGGGTTCTCACCACGTCGGCCATGCGCCGGAGCGAGCGCGGGGCAGTCGCGGCGCCGCCGTGACGCCGGTACGGGCCGAGTCCACCAGCGCCGCGACGGCGGCGCTGCTCCTGGTCGCGGGAGCGGTCGGCGACGGTGCTGCTGACCTGCAGCTGCCGGTAGGCCGGGCGTAGCGTGGCGGTCGTGACGAGCGCCCGACCCGACCGCGACCGCGACGCTGCGGGTCGTGCCGAGCAGGCGCGGCCGCGCGACGCCCTCGGTCGGCCGCTGCCCTACGGCTCGCCGGGGGTGCCACCGATCGACGAGTCGCCGCGCCCGCCGGCCGCCACCCTGACCTACGCCCGCGAGCTCCTCGACCAGGGACGGCCGTTCGCGGCCCACGAGGCGCTGGAGGTGCAGTGGAAGAGCTGTCCACCCGAGGAGCGGGAGCTCTGGCAGGGCCTGGCCCAGCTGTGCGTGGCCCTGACGCACCTCGAGCGGGGCAACGCCGTCGGTGCCGAACGGCTCGCGGACCGCGCCGCGGACCACCTCGCGTCGTACGCGGCCAGCGGTGGGCCGACGCACGGCGTCGACCTGGCCGACGTCACGCGGTGCGTGCAGGAGCGCGTCCGCGGGTGAGGGCGCTCAGCGGCCGGTGAGCCACAGGCCGCCGGTCTCGTCGACCTCGAAGGCCCCCGCCGCGAGCTGCTCGGCGAGGCCGGAGAACCACGCGCCGTACGACGCGGCCACCGGCGCCGGCGTCGGTCCGTCGACGGGGAGCCAGATGACCTGCCCCACGGTGCCGGTGGGCAAGGGGTCGAGGTCGACGGCGTACCCCGTGCCCTCTGACTCGGTGACCGGTAGCCAGCCGCGCAGGTTGGGGACGGTCCGCACCTGGTCGGGGGTCATCCAGGCGTAGTCGTCGGAGTCGGGATCGCTCCCGAACGCCGCGTCGAGCAGCCGGTGCCGCTCGGCCATGCCGTCGACGCCGAGCAGGGTGTGGTGGTCGAAGACGTCGAGGAGGCGGGTCGGGTTGTCCTGGCCGTCGTGGACGGCCAGGCTGGCGAGCAGGTCGGCCGGCAGGTCGTGCCCGACCTGCTCGGCCAGCCGCTCCAGGTCGCCGGCCGCCGCGGGCGGGCGCAACGTCGCCGCGACCGCGGGCAGGTGGGCGCGCAGCACCCGCTCGATCGCCTCCCACGCCTCGCCCACGTCCACGGGTCAGTCCTAGCAGTCCCCGCCGTGGGGCGGGAACATCCGCCCGCGCCCGGTCGGACGGGCGCTCAGGCGCCCGCGCCGCCGTCGACAGGGACGACCGCACCGGTGACGGCCGAGGCGCGGTCGCTGAGCAGGAACGCCGCCACCTGGGCGACCTCGTCGGGCTCGGCCAGGCGACCCATCGGCGAGCCCGCCGCCGCGGCGTCCAGGACGCCGGGACTCGCGGCGTCCCACGCGGCCATCATCTCGGTCGCGGTCGCGCCGGGGGTGATGCCGTTGACCCGGATGCCCTCCCGGGCCCAGGTCACCGCGGCGGACTCGGTGATGCTGTCCAGGGCGCGCTTCATGGCGCCGTACGCCGGGAGGGTGGGGTTGGCCCGCCGGGCACCGATGCTGGAGGTGTTGACGATCGCCCCGCCGCCGTGGGCGCGCATCACGGCGGCCTCGGCGGTCATCGCGGTCCAGTGGGCGCGGAAGTTGACCGCGAACTGGGCCTCGAGGTCGGCGTCGCTCGTCTGGTCGAGCGGCCCGGGCGGCTGGACGATGCCGGCGTTGTTGAACGCCCCGTCGAGCCGGCCGTGCACCGAGCCGGCCTCCTCGACCGCAGCGCGGACGGCCGCGGTGTCGGCCAGGTCGACCGGGACGGCGTGCGCGGTGCCGCCGTGGGCCCGGAGCTCCTCGACGAGCCGGTCGAGCGCGTCGACGCTCCGGGCGGCGAGGACGACGCGAGCGCCCTCGGCCACGAAGAGCCGGGCGGCTGCCGCGCCGATGCCGCGGCTCGCGCCGGTCACGAGCACGACCTTGTCGTCGAGGAGGCCGGCGGGCTGGTGGGTGGGCTGGTGGGTGGGCTGGGTGTCGTGGGTGGTGGTCATGTCCTCCACGCTGCGGCGGTGGCGCCGGCCGAGCCAGGCACAGCTCGTACCTGGCTCCGACCTGCCCCCGGAACGAAGGCGGGGGGAGGATGGCGTGGTGGACAAGCAGGAGCTGGGCGCGTTCCTGCGCTCGCGCCGTGAGCGGCTCGCGCCCGAGGACGTCGGCCTGCCGTCCGGCCCGCGGCGTCGTACGTCCGGGCTGCGGCGGGAGGAGGTCGCGGTGCTGGCGCACGTCTCGACGGAGTACTACACGCGGCTGGAGCAGGCGCGGGCCTCGCGTCCCTCGGCGGAGGTGTGCGCGGCGCTCGCGGGCGCGCTGCGGCTCGACGAGGGCGAGGCCGGGCACCTGTTCGTGCTGGCCGGCACGGCCGACGAGCGTCGGCGGCTGCACCGGCGTGACGTCCGGCCCAGCATCGCGGCGCTGGTGCACCGCCTGCCCGACACGGCGGCGTTCGTGCTGTCTGCGGCGTACGAGGTCCTGGTCTGGAACGACCTCGCGGGGCTGCTGATGGAGGACTTCGCGACGCTCGCCCCGGAGCAGCGCAACCTCGCCCGGCGCGCCTTCCTCGCCCCGCCCTGCCGGACCAGTCTCTACGGCATCACCGAGGAAGCCGCCTTCCGGATCGCCGTGACGGCCCAGCTGCGGGCCACCCGGGCCCGCTACCCCGACGACCCCGACGTCGCGGGTCTGGTCGACGACCTGCGTGCCGGCAGCCCGGACTTCGCCCGGCTGTGGGAGCGCCACGACGTCGCCCCTCCGCCGATGCTGACCAAGACCTTCGACCACCCCGCCGTCGGACGGCTCACGCTCGACTGCGACAGCGTCGTGCTCCCCGAGCGCGACCAGCACCTCGTGCTCTACACCGCTCCCGCCGGTTCGGCTGCGGCCGACGGCCTCGCCCTCCTCGGTCTGCTCGGGTCGACCACGTCCGGCTGACGGGACGAGGCGGTGGCGCTTGTCGCGCAGGAGTGTCCCGGCCACCCCTCGACACTGGCCCGGGGTGGGTCGGGGCGGTCGCTCACCGCTGGGCCGGCATCGCGACGATGGGTGACCTGGGCCACAGCAGGCGTAGGGTGTCCGCATCATCGAGCTTCGGTGCGAACGCCCAACAGCTTGATGGAAGGCAGACCATGTCCTTGGTCGACATCCTCCGCGCCGACGACGCCGTCACGGCGTTCCGGCGCGGGCCGCAAGGCCGCCGCACGCTGGTGGACCCGGCGGCCCCGGGGTGGCTCCACCCCGCGCCTCCCGCCTTCGGGCGCTCCGAGCCGACCGCGGGGAGCAGGACCGGCTCCGAGCAGCCGGAGACCCGCGTCGACCTCCCGGGCCGCGCCGACACCGGCGCCACCTCATGACCGCCCAGGACATCCGGCTCACGATCGAGGACCAGCCGGCAGCGGCGGGTCCCGACGGCACGTGGTGGCCCGGTTCGCGGCTCCTGGCCGTCGAGCTCCCCCGGCTGGTCGACGGCTTCCCCGTCGAGGTCGGCCGGGTCACGCGGCTGCTCTACTCGCGCCCGGACTGGGACGACGCGGTCGACCAGGAGGGGCACGGCGTGCGCAAGGTCGTGACGAGCCGGGGCGCCTGCAAGGTCGGCTCGTTCCCCCGGGACGACACCCGTCTGGTGATCGCCACGCTGTCGACCGGCGAGCGGCTGCGCCTCGCCGTCGTGCACGAGGGGACCGAGCGCTCGGTCGAGGCGCCCGATGGCCCGGCCTGACGGGCCGGTCGACGCCACCCCTGGGCCTCCGGCCGACCTGACCAGTCGTGGGCACGAGGTGGTCGAGCCGCCCACCCACGGTCACAGCGACGGCCACAGCGACGCCGGGATCGCCGCGCGGTCGGGCTCGAGCCACGCCCGCAGATGACCGATCACGGGGTGGACCTGCTCCTCGTGGAGGGTCTGTTCTCGGCCGGCTGCAGCTGCGGCTGGGAGGGCACCGGCGCCTACCCGACCCGCGTGGCGGCCAGCGCCGAGCACGACGCCCACCTCGCCGCGATCGCGACCTGAGCGGTCGCCCGACCTGCAGCTGCAGGCGGCCTCGCGGGACCGCCGGCGACGGGGTGAACCTGTCGGGGTGACCCGGGTCCTCCCCGGGCGCCCGCATGATGGGCTCATCTTCGAGTGACTCACCACGACCCGGGTGGTGCCTCCACTCCGCGTTGTTGGGGTGATCGAAGTCAACCGACAGCCCGGCCGGGGACCGACCGGGCTGTCGGACCACGTCTGCGTCCCCGGTGGCGACCCGCCCCGACCGCCGCCCGCGCTGACGGTGCAGCGCGCGTCGCCGGTCGGGGCCTGGTCGCGCTCCCGAGCCCTAGGGCGTGGGCATGCCCCCGTCGACGTGCAGGGTCTCGCCCACGACGTACGACGACTCACCGCTGGCCAGGAAGACGTACGCCGGCGCGAGCTCGGCCGGCTGCCCCCACCGCCCGAGGTAGGTCTGCTCACCCGCGCTCGGCAGCGCCGACGGCGGCTGGCCGCCCGCGGGCTGCAGGGGCGTCCAGATCGGGCCCGGCGCCACGGCGTTGACCCGGATGCCCTTCGGCGCCAGCTGTGCGGCCAGCCCCTTGGCCAGGTTGTTCACCGTGGCCTTGGTCGCGGCGTAGTGCACCAGGTGCGGAGACGGCGCGTAGGCCTGGATCGAGGTCGTGTTGATGATCGTCGAGCCCGGGGGCAGGTGGGGCACCGCGGCCTTGGTCACCCAGAACGTCGCGTAGGCGTTGGTCTTGAAGGTCTGGTCGAACTCCTCGTCGCTGATGTCGACGACGTCCTCGACGTGCTGCTGCTTGCCGGCGTTGTTGACCACGATGTCGAGCCCACCGAGTCCCTCGACCGCCCGTGCGACGGCCTCGCGTGCGAACTCCGCGTCGGTGAGGTCGCCCGGGAGCGCGACCCCGGTCCGGCCGGCCTCGCGGACCAGACCGAGCACGCGGGCGGCGTCCTCCTCCTCCTCCTCGGGCAGGTAGACGATGGCGACGTCGGCGCCCTCACGGGCGAACGCGATCGCCACCGCCGCGCCGATCCCCGAGTCACCCCCGGTGACCAGGGCCTTGCGGCCCTCGAGCCGGCCGGACCCCCGGTAGGTCTCCTCCCCGTGGTCGGCGGGCACGTTCTGCGCCATCTCCCGGTCGGTCCCGGGCCCGTCGAGGTACTGCTCGTCCGGCACCTTGTCGGCGTACATCGACGTCGGGTCCTGCATCACGTACTGGTCGGCCATGGTCGCTCCTCGAGCTCTGTGCGGCACCCGCTCAGGCGGGTGCGGTCTCTGGACGTCCCACCCTCGTCCGGCTCGCGCGAGCGGCGGACCACCCGACGCGGGGGAGGGGACCGGCCCTCCGGGCCCTCGCCGGGCCGCTCACGGGGCCGGCGGGGCCGGCGGGGCCGGCGGGGCCGGCACCGCGGCCAGGGCGGTGCGGGCGACCGCGTGCACCTCCTCGGCCGAGGCGCCGTCGCGGGCGGCCCCGGACATGCCGCGCATGACCGCGACCAGGAACGACGCCAGCGCCCCGGCGTCGACGTCGGCCGGCACGTCGCCGTCGGCGATCCCGCGCTCGATGCGGTCGACCAGCCGCCGGCGCACGGCGTCGCGCTGGCCGTCGAGGCGGGGCTCGGTGAGCAGCAGGCAGCCCAGCGGGGTGCCCGGGTCGGTGTGGACGCGGGCGGTGTCGTCGAGCATCCGGGCCACGGCCTCGCGCACGGTGGGCAGGGCGCAGGCCTGGTCGACGCCCTCGAGGGTGCGCGCGGCGTACACCTCGGCGACCTCGCCGAACAGCTGCGCCTTGTCGCCGAAGGCGGCGTACAGGCTCGGCGGCGTGATGCCCATCGCCCGCACCAGCGCGCTGATCGAGGTGCCCTCGTAGCCGGTGCGCCAGAACTGCTCGACGGCTGCAGCCAGGGCCGTGCCGCGGTCGAAGCTGCGTGGTCGGCCCGCCATGGCTCCGACCATACCGTAGTGGTCGATACAGAACGTGCTACGGTCGTCCGCAACATCCGTAGTGATCGCTACAGAAAGAGGCACACCATGCACATCGAGGGCGCCACGGCGCTGGTCACCGGGGCCAACCGGGGCATCGGGGCGGACTTCGTCCAGCGCCTGCTCGCCCGCGGGGCGCTGCGGGTGTACGCCGCCTCGCGCGGCGGGGACGTCGCCGGGGGCGACGGCGTCGTCCCGGTCCGGCTCGACGTGACCGACCCGAGCCAGGTCGCCGCCGCCGCGGAGCTGGCGAGCGACGTCGACCTGGTCGTCAACAACGCCGGCATCTCCACCGGCACCCGTCTCGTCACGGGTGACCTCGACCAGGTGCGGCGGGAGATGGAGACCAACTTCTTCGGGCCGCTGCACGTGGTCCGGGCCTTCGCCCCGGTCCTCGCGGCCCGCGGCGGCGGTGCGGTGGTCGACGTGGTCTCGGCGCTGTCGTGGTTCACCGCCCCCGGCGCCGGCGCGTACGCCGCCTCGAAGGCCGCGGCCTGGAGCCTGACCGACAGCGTGCGGCAGGAGCTCGCCGAGCAGGGCACCCTCGTCGTCGGCGTGCACATGGGCCTGGTCGACACCGACATGGCCGCCGGCATGGACGCCCCCAAGCTCCGCCCCGCCGAGCTCACCGACGCAGCCCTCGACGCGGTCGAGTCCGGGACCCTGGAGGTGCTGGCCGACGACTGGACGCGGGCGGTCAAGGCCGGCCTGTCGCTCGACCCCGCCGAGCGCTACCGGCGGCTCTTCGGCGGCTGAGCCCGACGACCCAGCACGGGGGCGGCCACGCGGGCAGCGGCCCCGCACGGCCGTCGCCGTGCGGGGCCGCCCTGGGGCCGTCAGGAGCGGCAGACCGCGGTCTCGACCATCCGGCTCACCGTGCGGACCTGCTCCAGCGAGCTCGGGAGCCCGGTCACGGCCACCACCGCCCAGCGGCCGTCGTCGGTGGCCAGGTTGCGGGTCTCGAAGCCCTGGATGTCGCCGCCGTGGCCCCAGCCGGTGACCCCGCAGCCGAGGCGGTGGCTGGCCAGGCCGAGGCCGTAGCGCCAGCCCGGGTCGGCGTCGAACCCGGGCGCCCGCACCGTGCTCCGCATCTCGCGCAGCAGGTCGGCGGGGAGCAGCCGACCGCCGAGCAGGCCCTGCATGAAGCGACCGAGGTCGCGCGGCGAGGCCACCAGCTGCCCGGCCGCCCACCCGAACGACGGGTCCATCCGAGTGATCTCCTGCCAGGCGCCGTCCGGGCCGTCGGCCAGGTAGGCGCGGGGGTGGGCGCCCCGGATGCGCCGCTCGCCGGCCGCCGGCCAGTAGGTGTCGCTGAGACCCAGCGGCCGTGCGATGCGGTCGCGGACCAGGGCGCCCATGTGGCGGCCGGTGACCCGCTGGGCGAGCAGGCCGAGCACCACGTAGTTGGTGTTGCTGTACTCCCAGCGCTGCCCGGGGCGGAAGGCCCGTCGCCCGGCCAGGGCCGCGTCGACCAGGTCGCGGGGCTCGATGTAGGTCTCGGCGAGCGAACGCAGGCTCTGGCCCTCCCCGACCAGGAGCGTGTCGTAGTCCGGCAGCCCGCTGGTCTGCTGCAGCAGCTGGCGGACCGTGGTCCGACGCCCGTCGCCGCCGGGGCCGCGCAGCAGGCCGGGCAGGTAGCGCTCGACCGGGGCGTCCAGCCGCACCCGGCCCTCGGCCACGAGCTGGAGGACGACGACGGCGGTGAACATCTTGGTGTTGCTGGCGATGCGCACGCGCGGGTCGCGGGGGATCGGACGACCGGTGCGCAGGTCGCCGACGCCGGCGCGGTAGGTGCGCACCCGGCCGTCACGCCCCCGGACGGTGGCGACGGCGCCCGGCAGGCCGGTGGTGCGGACCAGCCGCTCCAGCCGGCGCTGGAGGACGGCGTCGCGCCCGAGCGCCGGGCGGGCCGTGCCGCTGGTCGCGCCGGCGGCCGGTGGGGCCGTCCCGGCGCCGGCCCCCAGGGCGGGGGCCGGGGAGGACACGGTCGCCGACGTGGTGACGGCGGCCAGGGCGGCCAGGGTGGCCAGGGTGCGGCGGAGGGATGGCACGGGGAGCTCCTCGAGTGGTCGTCTGGGACGTCGTCCACGCTAGGAACGGGCGCTGCGGTCCACGAGCGGCAAAAGGTGCAACCTCCGGCGTGCACCTTTCGACGGGGCCGGCTCAGGACGGGGGCGGGTCGGGCAGCTCGACGACGCGGTTGCGGTAGGCCCACACGGCCGCCTGCAGCCGGGACCGTACGCCGAGCTTGGGCAGGATGCGGGCGAGGTGGGACTTCACCGTCGCCACCTCGACGACCAGCTCGCGCGCGATCTCGTCGTTGGACAGCCCCTCGGCCAGCAGCAGCACGATGTCGAGCTCGCGGGCGGTCAGCAGGTCGGTGGGGCGCCCCACCGACAGGGGCTGGGCGCGGCGACGATCGACGACCTCGCTGATGACCCGCTTGGTCAACGAGTCGCCCAGGGTGCCGTTGCCGGCGGCGACGGAGCGCACCGCCCGGACGAGCTCGTCGGGCTCGGCGTCCTTGAGCTGGAACCCGGAGGCACCGGCCTCCAGGGCGGCGAACAGGTAGTCGTCGACCTCGAAGGTGGTGAGGACCAGGACCGGCACCGGGTCGACCACGTCGGGACCGGCCAGCTCCCGGGTCGCGGCGATGCCGTCGAGCACCGGCATCCGCACGTCCATGCACACCACGTCGGGTCGCAGCCGGGTGGCCAGCTCGACGGCCTCGCGGCCGTCGGCGGCGGCCCCGACGACCTCGATGCCGGGCTCGGCCCCCAGCAGCGTCGCGAGCCCGACGCGGGCGAGCGGCTGGTCGTCGGCGACGACGACCCGCACGACGGCGTTCATCGAGATGTCTCCTGCGCCGTCCCCTGCGCCGTCCCCTGCGCCGGCTCGGGAGCGACCCCGGCCGGCTCGCGGGGGACCCGCACGACCACCGACCAACCGCCGTCGTCGGTCGGCCCAGCGCTCACCTCGGACCCGGTGAGCTGGGCGCGCTCGCGCATGCCGAGCAGGCCGTGCCCGCCGGTGCCGGACGTCACGTGGTCGGTCGGGACGTCGGCGACCGCGGGAGGTGGGCCGTTGCGCACGGTGACCACCACGACCTCGGTGTGCTCGCCGTCGACGACCACCGAGCAGGCGGCGCCCGGGGCGTGGCGGGCGGCGTTGGCCAGGGCCTCCTGGACCGCGCGGTAGGCCGCCAGCTGCGCGAGCGGGCCGACGTCGCGCCCGGGGTCGTCGCCGCGCTCGGTCACCGACACCTCGACGCCCGACGCCGCGACGGCGGCGACCAGGTCGCGGACGCTGGCCAGCGTCTCCGGTCGTACGTCGCCGGCGGCCCCCTGCTCGCGCAGCAGCCCGACGAGCCGGCGCAGGTCGCGCAGCACGTCGCGGCTCTGGCGGCGCACCTGGGCCGCCCCCTGCTTGGCCGTCTCGGGGTCGCGGTCGACCTGGCGCTCGACGGCGGCCGCCAGGAGGGCGATCGCGCTGAGGTGGTGGGCGGCGATGTCGTGGAGCTCGCGGGCCATGGCCGTGCGCTCCCGGGCCACGGCGGCGTGCAGGAGCGCGTCCTGCTCGCGCAGCACGGCCCGGTCCTCCGCGGCCCGCGCGTCGCGGACCTCGCGCTGGGCCCGGATCCACGACGCGGCCAGCAGGGTGAGGAGCAGTGTGCCGCCGTACTGGAGGAGGGCGCCGGCGACGGCGGCCGCCGTCGCCGTGCCGTAGCTGGTCGTGGCGAGGGCGCCGCCGGTGACGAGCAGCAGCCCGGCCAGCACGAGCGCCGGCAGGAGCGGGCGGAGCCCGTGGCGCGCGACGCCGGAGAACACACCCACGACGACGGCGAGCGAGGTGATGCTGGTGGCGTCCTCGGCCCCGGCCAGCGCCACGATCGGGGCGACCGCGGCCAGCGCCGGCACGACCGGGCGCGGCCGGGTCCGGGCCGCAGGGAGCGCGAGCGCCTGGACGACCAGGGCCAGGGCCGTGGCCCACCACGCCGGGCTGCCGAGGTCGGGGACGCTGGTCGCGTCGTCCCCGAGCAGCCCGGCGGTGAGGAGGAGGGCGACGGTGAGCGTGCCGCACGCCGCGGAGACCGCGACGTCGGAGCGGGTCACCGGGCACCTCCTCGCTGCGGCCCGACGACCCGGCCGCGGGTCGAGCCTAGCCACGGACGGACGAGCCCGCCCGCGGCCCGCCCGCGGCCCGGCTCGCGGGCCGTCCTGCGCTCCTAGGCTGGCCGGGTGCCCTCCTCCCGGACCCTGCAGGTCGCGCTCAACGGCGACTCCACCCACCCGGCGATGCCGCGCACGGCCGCGGAGGTCGCGGCCGACGCCGCCGCGACGGTGGCGGCCGGGGCGACCCTGCTGCACCTGCACGCCTTCGACGACGACGGCGTCGAGACCCTCGACGAGGCCGCCGTCGGCGCGACGGTCGCCGCCGTGCGGCGGGCGTGCCCGGGCGTGCCCATCTCGATGACCACGTTCGCGCAGGTCGAGCCCGACCCACGAGCGCGCCTGGCCACCGTGGCGGCCTGGCGGGTGCTGCCCGACCTCGTGCCGGCCAACCAGGGCGAGGAGGGGATCGCCGAGCTCGCCGACCTGCTGCGGAGCCGCGGGGTCGGGGTCGAGGCGTGCGTTTTCACCGAGGACGACGCCGAGACGATGCTGCGCCGGGGCGGGCTCGACCGCTACGTGCGGGTCGTGGTCGAGCCGATGGACGACGACCCCGACGCGGCGTGCGCCCGCTCGACGGCCATCGAGGACCTGCTCCGCGCCGGCGGTGTCGTGCTCGAGCAGGTGCACCACGGCATGGGCCGGGCCACCTGGCCCGTGCTGCGCCACGCGGCGGCCCGCGGTCACGGCCTGCGGATCGGGCTCGAGGACACCGGCGAGCTCCCCGACGGCACCCCTGCCCCGGGCAACGCGGCGCTGGTCGAGGCGGCCGTCGCCCTGGCCGGCCGCGGGCCGGCCGCGGGCGGGCTGGCCGCGGAATGACGGGGGGCCCCGCGAGGTTGTGCGGGTGGCCGCACGCTGCGGCCGAGAAGGGAGCACCATGGCCCACCGTTCGTCCGTCCTGCGGGGCAAGGTCCAGATGGCGTCGACCGAGTCCGCCTACCGCTACGTGACGGCCAAGAGCCGCCGCAACAGCCCCGAGCGGCTCCGGCTGCGCAAGTTCGACCCCACCGTCCGCCGGCACGTCGAGTTCGTCGAGACCCGGTAGGGGTGGGGGAGCGGAGCCCCCGTCGGCCGTGGTGCACGGCCCGACGGGGGCTTCGTCGCACCCCGGGCGTTGCGGCAGGCGTGGCGGCGTCGGGGCCGCACCCTGCGACCGTCGCAGGAACACCGGTGGCGTCCGCGGCGTTGCCCCAGCACCGTGTCGAGAGGGGAACGCCCGTGGTGCAGCTGTCGTTGCTGGACCGGTCCCGCACGCGGGCCGGCGAGCCGGACGGCGCGGCGCTCAGCCACACGGTCGAGCGTGCCGTCCGAGCGGAGGCGCTGGGGTTCCACCGGTTCTGGGTGGCCGAGCACCACGCCGTCCCCGGCATCGCCTCCGGGGCGCCCGCGGTCCTGCTGGCCGCGATCGGGACGCGCACCCGGACGATCCGCATCGGCTCGGGCGGCGTGATGCTGCCCAACCACCAGCCGTTCGTGGTGGCCGAGCAGTTCTTGGTGCTCGAGGCCCTGTTCCCCGGCCGGGTCGACCTGGGCGTGGGCCGGTCGCTCGGCTTCACCCCGCCCGTGCGTCGTGCCCTCCGGAGCCCGGCGTCCGCACCCGACTCCTTCGCCTCCGACCTCGCCGCGCTCGGCTCCTACCTCGACGGGACGGCCGAGGTCACCGCGCGCCCCGCCGTCCCGGGAGGCGTCCCCCGGTTCGTGCTCGCGACGGGCGCCGGGCTCGAGGTGGCCGCCTCGCTCGGGCTCCCCGTCGTCGTCGGCGGCCCGGTCCTGGAGAGCCCCGACCTGCCGGACCTGCTGGCCCGCTACCGATCCGGCTTCCGCGGCGACGGTCGTCCCACGGTGCTGGTGTCGGCCGACGTCCTCGTCGCGGACACCGACGACGAGGCCCGACGACTGGCGCTGCCCGAGGCCTGGGCCTGGGCCACCTCGCGCCGCACGGGCTCGTTCCCCGCGCTGGAGCCGGTCGAGGCCGTCCAGGCCGCCGCGGCGGCGCAGGTGCCCCCGCGGGTCCGGGCCGACGTCGAGGCGAGCCGGTCGCGGGTCGTCGCCGGCAGCCCCGCCTCCGTGCGCCGCCGGCTCGAGGCCCTGGTCGACCGCACCGGCGCCGCCGAGCTGCTCGTCTTCAGCTCCACCTTCGACCGCGACGCGCTCGCCGCGTCGGACGAGGCGCTGGCCGGGCTGTTCCCCGCATCGGCACGGTCGCTCGACCGCCCCGGCACCGCGGCCTGAGCGACGGGTCGCGCCGCCCGCCCAGCTCGGCGTACGGGGATCCCAGGCGGACGGCTGGACACGACACGGTCGTGCAGGCCGCGCGTCAGCGCACGCGGCCCTGCGTCTGGTCGGTCGGGCGGACCCCGAGCCGGGCCGCGATGCGGGCCAGGGCGGCGAGGTCGTCGGCGTCGAGCCGGTCGACGACCTCCGCCCGCACCGACGCCACGTGGGTGGGGGCCGCCTCGCGCACCAGGTCGAGGCCGGCGTCGGTCAGGGCGGCCGTGGTGGAGCGGGCGTCGTCGGGGTCGGGGCTCCGCGTGACGAGGCCGCGCTCCTCGAGCCGGCGCACGACGTTGGACAGGCGCGACAGCGAGCCGCGGGACAAGAATGCCAGGTCGCTCATCCGCAGCCGCCGCCCCGGTGCCTCGGAGAGCCCGCTGAGCACGACGTAGTCGAACAGGGTCAGCCCGGTCGCGGCCCGCAGGGGGGCGTCGAGGCGGGCGGGCAGGACGAGGAGCAGCGACAGCAACCCCGACCAGCCCTCCTTGTCGGGCTCCGAGAGCCACCGCACGTCCGCCGCCACCACCGCACCGTACCTTGACTTCACGCTTGAAGTTTCACATGCTTCAAGCATGAAGTCATTTCTCGATCCCCCGGGCCTGCCCCGCAACGACGTCTACCGGCACGTCTCCCTGGTCCCGCTCGGCGACGGGACCCGCCTCGTGCACGTCGCCGGTCAGGTCTCCTGGGACGCCGAGGGCACCTTGGTCGCCGCCGGCGACCTCGCGGGCCAGGTGGAGCAGTGCTACGCCAACGTGGCCACCGCCCTGGCCGCCGTCGGCGGCACCCTGCGCGACGTCGTCGACCTCACGATGTACGTCGCCGACTGGCGCCCCGAGCTGATCGGCGACGTCGTGGCCGGGACGGACCGGGCGGGCGAGCGGCTGGGCGGCACGTCCGCCCCGCCGGCGACCCTGGTCGGGGTCGCGGCGCTGCACGTGCCCGAGCACCTGGTCGAGCTCAAGGCCGTCGCGGTGGTCGGGGACGCCGTGGGCCCGGCCGCCTGAACCTCGACGCCCGGCCGCCCGGATCCGGCCGCGAGGCCCGGACGGGCTTACCTACCATTGGTAGTTTGGCGGGATGACCCACACGCTGATCGTCTCCGCCCACCCCGACCCCGGCTCCCTCACGCGGGCGGTGGCCGACCGGGTCGCGCAGCGCCTGGCCCAGCACGGGACGGTCGAGGTCGCCGACCTCCACCAGGAGGGCTTCGACCCCGTCTTCTCCTCCACCGACCTCGGCCACTACCAGGCGTGGACGGGCGGGGCGCCCGCCGACGTCGTGGCGGAGCAGGAGCGCCTCGACCGGGCCACGGACCTGGTGCTGGTGTTCCCGGTGTTCTGGTGGTCGGTGCCCGCCCTGGTGAAGGGCTGGATCGACCGGGTCTTCGTCAACGGGTGGGCGTTCGACAACGATCCGGACACGGGGATCACGCCGCGCCTGGGCCGCCTCACGATCCACCTCGTGGCGGTGGCCGGCGCCGACCACGCGCTCTACGAGCGCCACCGCTACGCGCAGTCGATGCACACCCAGCTCGTGCACGGCGTCGTCGAGTACTGCGGCGCGGTCCCGGGCGGGGTGGTCTTCCTGCACGACTCCGAGAGCCGCGACCCGGCCGTGCGCAGCAGGGCCCTCGAGGCGGCCGTGGACGAGGCGGCCGCGGCGGTCCGACCCCGCGTGGCGGGGTGACCCGCGGCGAGGTGGCCCCCGCCGACCGATGCGCACCGGCCGGGACCGACCCCGGCCTGCCATCATGCCCACGATGACGACGACGGCAGCCCGACGACGCATGTCGCGCGACGACCGGCGCCGCCAGCTCGTCGAGGTGGCGCGGCGGGTCGTCGTGGAGGAGGGGGCGGACGCCCTGACGCTGGGGCGCCTCGCCGTGCGCGCCGGCGTGTCCAAGCCGGTCGTCTACGACCACTTCGGCACGCGGACGGGCGCGCTGGTCGCCCTCTACGAGGACTACGACCGGCGCCAGACCGGCCTGCTGGTGGCCGCCCTCGACGCCGCGGAGCGCTCTCTCGCGGCGCAGCTGGCCACCGTGGCCCGGTGCCACGTCGCCTGCGTCCTGGACCACGGCGCGGAGATCGGCGGCGTCGTGGCCGCGCTGGCCGGCGCCCCCGACCTCGCGGAGGTCAAGCGTCGCTCCGACGAGCGGTACGTCGAGACCTGCCGGCGGGCCATCACCGAGACCGATCCGTCCGCGGAGTGGACCGCGGCGGCGGCCATCGCCTTCCTCGGCGCGGCCGACGCGCTGTCCGAGGCGGCGCTGCGGGGAGACCTCGCGCGGGACGAGGCCGAGGCGGCCCTCACCGACCTGCTCGCCTCGCAGGTCGTGGTCGGGACCCGACCGGACCGCGGCCGGGCGTGCCCCCCGTAGGGGTGGACTTCGGCCCGCGACGTAACGGGGAGCCCCGCCGGCTGCAGGTACGGGTCGAGGACAGTCCTCGGTGTGCGCTCGGGCGCCTCCACCGCCCCGCGGGGCACAGCGAAGGAGAGACCCATGGGATACGGCTTCGGAGCGTTCCTGCTCGTCGTCGGACTGGTGCTGGCCCTGGCCGTCACCGACAGCGTCAGCGGCATCGACCTGACGATGGTCGGGTGGATCATGGCGGCCGTCGGCGTCGTGGTCATCGCCCTGACCGCGTTCACGTGGAACAACGGCCGCCGCGCCCGCACCACGCAGACCGTCACCCACCCGGACGGTTCGCAGACCGTGCGTGACAACCGCAGCAACGGGATCTGATCGCCACGGCCGAGGAGACCACGCCAATCGCCCACGGGCACGAGTGGCGGCTGCTCGAGATCGAGTTCGAGGACGGCCACGCCACCCGCGTCCTCGGGTGCCGGGGCTGCGAGGAGGAGCGGCAGACCGCCCTCTAGCCGCCACGCCCTCGGGCCGCGCGCCCTCGAGCCCGCCGGACCGCGCGCCCCGCCGTCGTCACCACCCCCACGGACGGCGGGGCGCGCCCTGGCGGCCCACCCGGCGAGGAGGACCCGCGCCCGGGTGGTAGGAACGACCACCACGCACACGTGCGACCTGGCCGCCGACGGGCGGTCGGAGCACCTCGACCACCGCGGAGGGCCACGTGGCGCAGCGCAGGGCGATCATCTTCCACGGGACCGGCGCGCACCCCGACGTCGTGTGGCTCCCGTGGCTGCGACGGAGGCTGGCCGAGCGCGGCTACGTCGTCGACGCGCCCCACCACCCCGGCCTGAACGTCGAACCGATCGCCACGTTCCTGCCGAAGGTCCTGGGAGCCCACACCTTCGACGAGCACACCGTGCTGGTCGGTCACTCCGGGGGCGCGGCGCTGCTCCTCGCCGTCCTGCAGCACATCGACGTGCGGGTGGACCAGGCGATCCTGGTGGCCGGCTACTGCACCCCGCCCAACGACGCCGACGAACCCGTGCTGCAGGAGTCCTACGACTGGTCGGCCATCCGCGCCCACGTCCGTGACCTGTACTTCGTCAACTCCCGCGTCGACCCGTACGGCTGCGACGACCGGCAGGGTCGGGCGATGCTCGAGCGGCTCGGGGGCACGCAGGTCGTGCGCGACGACGGACACTTCGGCGACGTCGACCAGCCCTACGAGTCCTTCGAGCTGCTCGACCGGCTGATCGACTGATCGACTGATCGACTGACCGACTGACCGACTGACCGACGGCGCAGCAGGGCGCGGGAGCCGCCGTCGGGCACTCGGGACCGGAGCGGGTCGGGCACACTCCACCCGTGGGCTCGACCTACCACTACCTCGCGGCGCCGGGCACCGACACGCTGGTGCCGGACCGGCTTGCCGCCCTGCTGGGGCCGCCCTCCGTCCGCAGCGGGCACGGGTCGACGTGGGCCGGCACGGCCGGCCCGCCGGACCGCCCCGTGGTCTCCCTCTTCCCGCCCCGGCAGCACCGCGCCGACGTCTGGACGGTGGGGGAGGTCCACTTCCTCGGACGTCGGGGCCTCGACCCGGCGGCGGACCGGGCCAGGGCCGGCTTCGCACGCTGGTGGGCGTCGTACCCCGTGGTCTTCCGCCAGCCGTCGGCCGCGGGCGGCTGCGACGACTGGGCCTGGCAGCTGCGGGGCTCCGTGCGCAACACCACGCCGGTCCTGCGGGCGACGCCGAGCGGGGAGGAGGCCCTCGGCGCCGGGGTGTTCTTCGTGGCCGACGGTGACGACGGGCCGCCCGTCGCCGCGGTGCTCAGGGAGATGGACCGGCTGCGCTGACGGCGCGCAGGAGGTGCCGGTCGCGGCTGGGCCGCGGGTGAGAACCGGCTCATCGAGGGCTCACACCCGCCTCACGCTGACCCGTCAGGTTGGGGTACGACCGCCACCCGGACCGACCACGTTGGAGCCCGTCCCATGCGCCTGCGCATCCTCATCGCCCCGTCCGGCTTCAAGGAGAGCCTGAGTGCCCGTCAGGTGGCCGACTGCGTCGCCAGCGGCGTACGCCGGGCCGTGCCGGACGCCCTGATCCGCAAGGCCCCGCTGGCCGACGGCGGGGAGGGGTTCGCCGAGGCCCTGGTCGCCGCGGTGGGCGGCGAGCTGCACCCGGTCCGGGTGACCGGGCCGGTGGGCGAGCCGGTCGAGGCCCACTTCGGGATGCTCGCGGGGGAGAGCGTGCCGACCGCCGTGCTCGAGATGGCGGCCGCGGCCGGGCTGCGGCACGTGCCGCCGGGGCGGCGCGACCCGCTCGAGACCACGACCCGCGGCGTGGGTGAGCTCGTCGCGGCCGCGCTCGACCGGGGCGCGCGGCGCATCCTGGTCGGCTGCGGCGACTCCGGCACCAACGACGGCGGGGCCGGCATGGCCCAGGCCCTCGGTGCCCGGCTCCTCGACGCCGACGGCGACGAGATCGGCCCCGGCGGGCGCGAGCTGCTGCGCCTGGACCGCATCGAGCTCGGCGGCCTGGACCCCCGGCTGGCCGAGTGCACCCTCGACGTGGCCTGCAACTGGACCAACGTGCTCACCGGCCCCCAGGGCGTCGCCCGGGTCTACGGCCCGCAGAAGGGCGCCGACGAGGAGACGGTCGAGGTGCTGGAGAAGGCACTGCTGCACTACGCCGACGTCGTCGAGGCCGCCACCGGCACCGACGTGCGCACCGCCCCCGGCTCGGGCGCCTCCGGCGGTCTCGGCGCCGGGCTGTCGGCCCTGCTGGGCGCGACCCTGCACTCGCGGTTCGACATCATCACCGAGTACCTCGCCTTCGACCACCTGCTCGCCGAGTGCGACCTGGTCATCACCGCCGAGGGCGCCATCGACCGGCAGACGCCCCGGGGCAAGGTGCCGGCCGAGGTCGCGGCGCACGCCGCCCGCCTCGACGTGCCCGTCATCGCCCTGACCGGCACCGTCGGGGAGGGCGTGCAGGCGGCGGTCGACGCCGGCCTCGACGCCTACGGCTCGATCCTCACCGCCCCGTGCACCCTCGACGAGGCCCTCGTGCGGGCCGACGAGCTGCTCATCGCCGCAGCCGAGCAGGCCCTGCGGATGATGCTGGTCGGGCGGCGGCTGGCCTGGCAGGAGCTCGACGCCGCCGAGTCCGGCAGCCGGCGGCACTGATGGCGCTGCTCGCCCGGGCGGCGGTGCTCGCCGTGCTGCTGGCCGTCCCCCTCGCCCTCGCCCTGGCCTCCCAGGTGCTCGCCGAGCGCCCCGGCCGTCCCGACGTCGACGCGCCCGCGGTGCGGCTCGACGGCGACCCCGGGACGGGCGGGCAGCCGGCCGACCCCGGGGCCGCCCCGACGACGCCCGCCCCGGCGACGCCCGCCCCGACCGCGCCCGCCCCGACCGCGCCCGCCCCGACCTCGCCCGCCCCGTCCGGGCCGCCGACCCGCGGACCGGGCCCCCGGGTCGTGGAGCCGTCGGTGCCGCCGGCCGACGACGACGGCGACGATGACGGCGATGACGGGGCCGACGACCGGGACGACGACGGCGATGACGACTGAGCCCGACCGGGCCGGGCGGCGTACGACGGTGCGGACGGGGTCACCGATCCCCGCCCGCCTGCGCATCGTCGCCTGGATCACCCTGGCCACCTCGCTCGTGCTGCTGGCCGTCGTGCTCACGGTGCGCAGCGCGCTGCTCACCGACGTCGAGGACGCGGCCAACGAGAGCGTGCAGCAGGAGGTCGACGAGTTCCGCACGTTCGCCGCGGAGGGCCGCGACCCCGAGACGGGCGGACCGTTCGCCTCGGCCGGACGGCTCCTCGAGCTCTACCTGCAGCGCCAGTTTCCCGGTCGGGCCGAGGTCTTCGTCGGGTACGACGCCGGGGTGCCGGCCGGCACCTCCCCGCTGGTCGTGCAGGACCTCGACGACCGCTACGGCCTGCTCGACGATCCCGACCTGGTCGCGGAGCTGGTCGAGTCCGAGGCCGCCTCCGGCATCGCCGAGGTCGACGGCCGGTCCTTCCGGTGGGGCACCGCGGAGGTCGTCGACCGGGGCGGCGTCCGCACCGGCGAGCTCCTCGTGGCCGCGTTCGTCGAGCCGGGACGCGCCGAGGTCGCCCGGACGACGCAGCTGATCGTCGGGGTCAGCCTGGGCGGCCTGCTGCTCACCGCGGGGATCGCGTTCGTCGTCGCCGGGCAGATCCTCGCCCCCGTGCGCACGGTGCGGCGGGCGGCCGCCCGCATCACCCGGGCCGACCTGAGCCGCCGCATCGAGGTCCGCGGACGCGACGACCTGGCCGCGCTCGCCTCGACCTTCAACTCCATGCTCGACCGGCTCGAGGGGTCCTTCCGCTCCCAGCGCCACTTCGTGCGGGTCGCGGACCGGCACATCCGAGGGCCGGTCGACCTCCTCGCCGACCCGACCACCCCGCCCGAGGACCGGGCACGGGCCGCGCGACGCATCCGGTCGACCCTCGACGACATGGCGCTGCTCACCTCCAGCCAGCTGCCCGGCTTCGCCGACCCCGCCGACGTCGAGGTCGCGCGGCTCGGCGACGACCTCGCGCGCGCCGCGGCCGGGGCCGCTCCCGACCACGACTGGGAGCTGCGCCTGACCGGGTCCGGCGCCGCCCACGTCGACCCCGGCCTGCTCCGGGCGGCCACCGTGGCCCTGGCCGAGAACGCCGCCGCCGAGCACGCCGGGCCCCGGCCGCTGCGGCTGGGGGTCGAGGCGGGCGCCACCCACCTCGATGTCTGGGTCGAGGACGACGGCCCCGGGCTGGCGGAGGAGCAGGCCCAGCACGTGCTGGACCGCTACACCGACCTGGCCGACGACGACGCCGGCGGGCCCGACGCGCCGACCGGTCTCGGGCTCGCCGTGGTCCGGGCGGTCGCCGACGCCCACGACGGCAGCGCGTGGGTCGAGACCGCGCCGGGCGAGGGCGCCCGGTTCGGGGTCCGGGTGCCGCTGGGGCCGCCCGTCCCGGCCAGGTCCGGCAGGCGCGACGCCACCCGCGACGAGGACACCCGCGACGACACGGCCGAGACCACCGACACCACCACCGGCGCCACCTCCGGCGACACCACCGGCGACACCACGGCCACGGGGGCCCGGTGAGGACCCGCTGGACCACCGTCCCGCCCCGCGAGGAGGCCCTGGCCGCCGTCGACGGGCCCGACGGCCGGCCACCCCGCCCCGGCTGGTCGTCGCTGCGGCCCTACGTCGTCGCCGGGCTGACGATGGTGCTGCTGGTCGGCGGCATCGTGCTGCTCACCGGGGGCGCCGGAGGCGCCGGCGACCGCGACGCCGGGCTCGGCCGCGACGGCCAGGTCACGCTGGTCGTGTTCGCCCTGGCCGTGTGGGCGTGGGTCTTCACCTCCCTCGACGACACCTACGTCGCCCTCGGGGCCACGGTCTCGCTGGTGCTGCTCGGCGTGCTGTCGACCGACGAGATGTTCCAGACCCTCGGCGACGACACGGTGTGGCTGCTGCTGGCCGCGTTCGTCATCGCGGCGGGGGTCACCTCCTCCGGCCTGGCCACCCGCGCCACGGCGTACGTCGTCTCGGCGGCGCGCTCGCCCCGGCAGCTGGCCCACCTGCTGACCGCGGCCCTGGTCGTCACGACCTTCGCCGTGCCGTCGACGTCGGGTCGCGCCGCGCTCGCCCTGCCGGTCTTCCTGGCCCTCGCGGCGGTCTTCGCCGACCGGCCGCGGCTGGTCAAGGCGCTCGCCCTGCTCTTCCCGACCGTCATCCTGCTCTCGGCGGTCGGGTCGCTGCTGGGCGCGGGGGCGCACCTGGTGACCAGCGAGATCCTGCGCACCGCGGTGGGGGAGGGCATCTCGTTCGTCGACTGGGTCCTGCTCGGCCTGCCCCTGGCCGTGGTGTCCTCGCACCTGGCCGCCGAACTGGTGCTGCGGCTCTTCACCGACGCCGAGGAGCGCCGGCGGTCGCTGGTGCTGGCCCCGGCCGACTTCGAGGCCCAGGCGCCCGGCCCGGTCACCGGTCCGCTCTCGGTGGCCGAGTCGCGGGCGGCGCTGCTGCTGGCCGCCGTGGTCGTGCTGTGGTGCAGCGAGCCGCTGCACGGCGTCGACCCGGCCGTGGTGGCGCTGGTCGGCGCCCTGGTGGCGGCCTCGCCCCGCTACGGCTCGGTCAGCCTGTCCAAGGCCCTCAAGGCCGCGCCCTGGTCATTGCTGCTCTTCCTGGCCGCCACCTTGGCCCTGGGGTCGGCGCTGACGTCGTCGGGCGCGGCGGAATGGTTCGCCCGGCGAGTCTTCTCCGGGTTCACCGACTCCGGCGCCGCGGCCGTGCCGTTCCTGCTCGTCGTCATCGTCGTCTCGACCCTGATGCACCTGCTCGTGCAGTCGCGCTCGGCGCGGTCGTCGGTGCTGGTGCCGATCGTGGTCGCCCTCGCGCCCACCGTGGGCGTCGACCCGGTGGCCGCGGCGTTCGCCTCGACGGCCGCGGCGGGCTTCTGCCACACGCTGCCCTCGAGCGCCAAGCCCGTCGCGCTCTTCGCCCGGGTCGAGGGCACCGTGACCTACCGGCCCCCCGACCTGCTGCGCCTCTCGCTGTTCCTGGCACCGCTGAGCGCCGGCCTGGTCGCGGCGTTCACCTTCGTGGTGTGGCCGCTGCTCGGCCAGCCCTACCGTTGAGGCCGGCCGGGGGTCTAGGGGCTCCCGTCGCCGTGCCGGGTGGGGCAGTCCGCGTTGGTGCAGGTGCGGACGTCCAGCGTCGGGTCGCCGCCCCCCACCACGCCGCCCGCCGGGCCGACGGGGCCGTCGGGGGCGTCGTCGGAGTCGTCGGCGCCGGGCCGGCGCGGCCCGACGTCGACCGGGGCCCCGCAGGTCCGGCAGGGGCGGTGGTCGTCGTACATCGGGCACTCCCGGTGGGTCGGCGCGGCGGGCGGTCCCCGACCGGTGCCCCGTCGTCGCTCGGTCAGTCCGTGAGGGCGTCCAGCTCGGCGAACAGGGCGCCGTTGAGCTCGAAGGCCACCCGGACCTCGGCCACGACCGCGTCGACCTGGGACGCGTCGAGGTCGAGCGCGTCGAGGCGGGCGCGGTAGGCGTCCTTGTAGGGCTTGGGCCGGATGCCGGGGAAGGCGTAGAACGCGGTCCCCGTGCCCTGGCCGCCGAGGTCGTAGGCGCGGTCGAGGAGCCGGCCGATGGCCTGGCCGCCGGACAGGTCGCCGAGGTAGCGGGTGTAGTGGTGGGCAAGGAGGGCGCCGCCCCACCCGTCGGCGGCCTGGGCGGACGCGGCGGCCAGCCGGTCGGCGTACGCCGTGGCGGCGGGGGAGTCGACGGGGAGGGTGACCGCCGGCCCGGGCGCCCAGTGGGCCAGGTCGGCGTCGATCGCGGCCAGCCGCTCCAGGGCGGGGTCGTGCACCGCGGCGACCGCCGGGTCGGCGGCGTGTGCGCGGACCGCCCGCTCCAGCGCGGCGTAGACGACGCGCAGGCGCCGCAGGTAGTCGGCGTAGGCCGCCGGGGCGAGCCCACCCGCGAGCAGCCGGGTCATGAAGGGGGAGCCCTCGGTCGCCTCGTGCTCGGCGCGGGAGCCCTCGCGGACGGCGGTCGAGAGGCGGGGCGTGGTCGCCGGGCCGGCGGGAGCGGTCAGGGTCATCGGGGTCCTCGGGTGGCGGGGGGTGGCGGGGGCTGGCGGGGGTGGTGCGGGGGGTCTCGACGCCCGGCGGCGGGCCGCCGGGCGTCGAGGGCGGCTCGAGGGTGGTTCAGCGCCGCACGCGGTACGTCGTGGTGCGGCGCGAGCCGGAGACGTCGGTGCTGCCGGAGTAGGTGACCACGGCCCGGTAGGTGCGCGGGGCGGTCTTGGGCAACCTGATGACGGCGCGCCCGGCCCGCAGGGCCGGGGTGGCGCGCTTGACGACCTTGCCGCCGCCGCGGACGACCACCGTGACCCGGCCGGTGGGGGTGGTGGTCGGCGAGGCCACGGTGACGACCAGCCGGCCGGCCTTGCGGCGGGTGGGCAAGGCCCCGACCCGGGCGGTGGTCGACGTGACGGCCCGGCTCACCACGAGGACGGTCGAGGCCGTCGAGCCGGCGGTGTCGTCGTTGCCGGAGAAGGTGGCGGTCAGCGGGTGCCGGCGGGCGGCGGGGCGGCCGAGGTCGACGACCGCGCGGCCGTCGGTCAGCGCGACGGGGGCGCCGAGGGCGGTCGAGCCGCTGCGCAGCGTGACGGTGCCGGCCGTGCTGCCCTCGCTGGCCACGGTGACCACGGCGACGGCGCGCTGCCCGTGGCGCACGGCCGGGGCGCTCACCGACACGGTCGAGGTCGCCCTGACCGGGGCGGGCGGGGCGGGCTGGAAGGCCACGGTGAACGGGTTGGCGACCTTGCGGGCGTCGGCCGAGCCGCCGGTGGAGTACCAGTAGGGGCCCTGGCCGACCTGCTGCTGGAAGTCGACGAAGGCCTGCGGGAAGGCGCCCCAGGCCGCCGACGTGGTGCTCTGGGGCGACCCGCCCGCCGGTGCGGTGTAGACGACCTCGCGGTAGGCCGGCGTGGCGGTGAGGCCCTGCTCGCCGACGTCCACGCCGCTCACGGCGGCCACGGGCACGCGGACCGGCGTGAGGGCCTGCCACTCCGAGCTGTCGTCCTGCGAGGTGGCGTAGCCGCTCACCGTCGCGGTGACGGTGCCCGAGCCGTCGGTGAGCGAGAGCACCGGGTCGGAGAGGCTGAAGAACGTCATGCCCGAGTAGAACAGCATCGTCGCGTCGCCGTCCCAGGTGATGGTGCCTGAGTCGGTCGCGGCGTCGACGGTCCCGGTGCCGCCGCCGAAGGCCAGCCGGGTCTCGCCGCGCGCCCCGGTGAAGGGGCTCGCGGGGACGCCGGACCGGTTGGTGCGGGTGCCGGCGAACGTCGCGGTGGCCCAGCTGCCGTCGGGCTGGAGGTCCTCCACGGTGACGTCGCCGGCGGTGGCCGACCAGCCGGCGGGCTTGCCGTTGGACCAGGTCGCGCCGCCGTCGGCCAGCGTCTGGCCGCCGGCGCCGGGGTCGCCGACCAGGCCGGCGGACATCAGGTTCCAGGTGCCGGGCGCGAAGGCGCCGGCGGTGGCCTCGTTGTTGAGGTCCCAGGTGAAGGTCGCGTCGGTGACCGCGACCGGAGCGGCCTGGGCCGGGGCGGCGCCGAGGGCGACGGCACCGGCTGCGGCCACGGCGAGCGAGGTCAGCGCGGTGGTGGCGCGGCGGGCGAGGGGGTTCATGGTCTGCCTCTCAGGGTGTGGCTGGTGAAGGTGAGTGCGGCTGCTGCGAGCAGCAGCGCGCTTCCGAGCCACCAGGGGAGGGACGCGGAATGCGGGCCCGCGGCCGCCGCGGCGGTCGGGCGGAGGGCGTGCAGGACGGGTACGACGCCGGGCTGGCCGGCCGGGGCGGCTGCAGCCGGCACCGCGTCGGCCGCGGGGGCCGGGCGTGCCGGTGCGGCGGGTGGCGCCGGGGCCGGGGACGCCGGGGCGGCCGGCGCGGGCGAGGTCGATCCGTCGGTCGAGGTGGTCGAGGCCGCCGGGGGCGGGGTGGGTCCCGCCTCGGTGGTCGGGCTCGCGGTGGGGCCGCCGCCGGCCGAGCCGCCGTGGTCGGGCTCGACCGGCGGGGCGAGGGGCGCACCGGCCGCGTAGCTGACGGTCACCGGCGCCGGCACCTTGTGGGCGTCGGCCGAGCCGCCGCTGGAGTACCAGTAGGCCGCGGCGCCCGCGACCCGCTGGAAGTCGAGGAACGACCGGGGGAAGGCACCCCAGTGCGGTCCGGTGCGCACCTGCGGGGCGGCGTCCGCCGCTGCGTCGTGGGTGACGCCGCGGTAGCGGGGCAGCGCGCTGAAGCCGAGGGCGGCGCCGAGGTCGACCGCGGGCAGCTGGGCCAGGACGACCCCCGGGCGGGCGGGGACGGCCTGCCACACCGACTGGTCGTCCATCGCGCTGCGGTAGCCGCCCAGCGTGGCGGTGAGCGTGCCGCCGGACGGGGTCAGGACCAGGCGCGGGTCGGTGACGGTGAAGAAGGTCATGCCGGAGTAGAGGACGACCGAGAAGGACCCGCGCCACTGCACGGTGGCGGTGCCCGCGTCGGTGTCGACCTCGCCCGTGCCGCCGTCGAGCACCACCTGGTGGCCGGAGAACGGGCCGTTCGTGCCGCTCAGGGGCGTGCCCGCCACGGTGGTCGAGAGGCCGGCGAAGGTCGCGGGGGCGGAGGTGCCGTCGGGCCGGAGCTTCTCGACGCGCACGTCGCCGCTGGTCGGCCACCACGCGCGGGCCCCGGTGCTGGTCCAGGCTCCGTCGACGATGCGCTGCCCGCCGCGGCCGGGGTCGGGGACGACGCCGGCCGAGAGGAAGTTGACCGTGCCCGGCGCGAACGCCCGGTTGTTGACCTCGTCGTTGACCGCCCAGCGCAGCTGGGCGTCGTCGACGGTGAAGGCGCCGTCGGGCTCGGTCGGCGGCGCCGACGTCGGCTCGGTGGTGGGGTCGGCGGTGGGGTCGGCGGTGGGGTCGGCGGTGGGGTCGGCGGTGGGCTCGGTGGTGGGGTCGGCGGCCCGGGCGGGGCCGGGCCCGAGGGCGAGCGCCGCCGGGCCCAGGACGGCCAGCACGGCGAGCACGGCCAGCACCGCGGTCGCGGCGGCCGTCGCGGCGGCGCGCCGCCGGTCGCCGGTCACGCGGCGGCCCCCGCGACCGTCTCGGTGGCCGGGCGCGGGCGTCGCCCGCGGGCGAGGAGGCTGCGGACGAGCCCGCCCAGGGCCAGCAGGAAGGCGGCCAGGGCCACGACGAGGAAGACCGTGCCGGGGGTGAGGCCCAGCCCGGGCCCGCCGTCGGCCGGAGCGGCGGCGGCGTCGGTCGGGGCGTCGGTGGGGGCGGCGTCGCCAGCGGCCACCGGGAAGCGCTCGGTCACCGTCGTGCCCGAGGCAGCGCCGACGAGCCGGAGCTCGTGGGTGCCGACCGGGAGGTCGAGGGGCAGCGACAGCGCGCCGGCCACCTCGCCCGCGGTGCCCGTGACGACCGGGCCCAGCGCGGCCTCGCCGTCGCCGAGCACGGCGACGACCTGCTCGCCGGGGGTGAAGCCGCGGGCGGAGAAGACGAGGGTGTGCCCGGCGATCGCGGTCGCCCGGTCGACGGTGAGGGCGGCGGGTCCGGCCGCGCGCGCCGTCCGGCCGGGCCCGGCCGCGCCGGCCGCGCCGGTCGGGCCGGCGGCAGCGGGGGCGGTCGGCGGGGTGGCGCCGGCGGCGGGTCCGGCTCCGCCCGCGGCGGGGCTCGGGTCGGGCTCGGCCTCGGCGGGGGCGGCGGGCTCGGCGTCGTACACCCGGGCGAAGCGGACGGGGGTGAAGGTCTCGTTGCGGCCGTTCTTGACGCCGTGGGCGCCCAGGGTGATGACGCCGCAGGTGACCTCGCGGCAGTCGACCTCCACGACCTCCCCGGCGCGGTCGACGCTCCGGAAGACGGGCCCGGGCACCGTCAGGTCGACCTCGAAGGACCCGTCGCGGCCGACCACGGCGGTGGCCTCGCCCGCGGTCGAGCTGCCCGGGAAGGCGACGAAGCGGAGGTACCCCTGGCTGTCGGCGGCGTCCTCGGCGTCGGGGACGTAGCGGTAGTCCTGGCCGGTGAGGCCACCCCGGGTCGGGCGCCAGGCTCCTCCGCCGGGGTCGCGGACCCACCCGAACATCACGTAGACGCCCCCGAACCCGCCCGGCACGGCTTGGAAGCCGGCACCGCGCACGGTCAGCGACGTGCGGTAGCGCAGGTCGGCCTCCGCGCCGCCGCGGTCGTTGGCCACCTCGACCCGGCCCTGGGCGTGGGCCGGCGGGGCGGCGACCGGGGTGGCCACGGCCAGGGCGGGCAGCAGGGGGGCGACGAGGGTCGCGTGCAGCAGGCGCTTCACGGGTGCTCCTGTCCGTGCGGGAGGCGGGCCGGGGGTCGGGCCGGGGGCCGGGCCGAGCGGTCGGCGAGGACGAGCAGGTCGCCGGTGGCGGGGTGGCGCAGGACCTCGACGGGGTGGGCGTAGACCTCGGTGAGCCGGGACGCCAGCAGCACGTCGGTCGGGGGGCCGTCGGCGACGACCCGGCCGGCGGCCAGCAGCGCGACCCGGTCGGACCAGGCGGCGGCCAGGCTCAGGTCGTGCAGCACGACCACGACGGCGGCGCCCTCGTCGGCCCGCGCGCGGGCGCGGGCCAGCACCGCCTCCTGGTGCCCGAGGTCGAGGGCGGCGGTGGGCTCGTCGAGCAGCAGGACGCCGGTGCGCTGGGCGAGCACGCGGGCGAAGGACGCGCGTCCCTTCTCGCCGCCGGAGAGCGCCACGAACGGCCGGTCGGCGAGGTGGGTGGTCTCGGTCGCGGTCATGGACTCGGCGACGACGTCGTCGTCGAGGTCCTCCTCGGGACGGCCGCGCCACGGCGCCCGGCCCATCCGCACGACCTCGGCCACCGGGAAGGGGAAGGAGACCCGGTGCTCCTGGGCCAGCACGGCGCGCTCGCGGGCCAGGTCGCGCAGCCGCCAGGACGAGAGCGGTCGGCCCAGGACCTCGACGCTGCCGCCGGCGAGGTCGACGTCGCCGCACAGGGCGCCGAGCAACGTCGACTTGCCGGCGCCGTTGGGCCCCACGAGGGTGAGCACCTCGCCGTGGCGCACCTCGAGGTCGGCGCCGTCGAGGACGGTCGCGGCGCCGTACCGGACGACGAGGCCGCGGGCGAGCAGGGCCGTGGAGGCGGTCACCGGGTCACCCCCACCCACCGGCGCTGCGCCGGGTGCGGCGCAGCAACCAGAAGAAGAACGGGCCGCCCACGAGCGAGGTGAGCATGCCGATCGGCAGGTCGGCGCCGGCGACGAAGGTGCGGGCCACGGTGTCGGCGACCACGAGCACGAGCGCCCCGGCGAGCATCGAGGCCGGCAGCACGACCCGGTGGGCCGGCCCGGTGACCATGCGCACGACGTGGGGCACGACCAGGCCGACGAAGGCCACGATCCCGCAGAAGCTGACCGCGGCCGCGGTCAGCAGCGCCACGACGACCACGAGGCCGATGCGCAGCCGCTCGACGTCGACGCCGAGGTGGCGGGCGGGGCGCTCGCCGAGGGCGAGCAGGTCGAGCCGGCGGGCGCAGGCCAGCGCGGCCAGGCAGCCCACGACCGCGAACGGCGCCACGACGCCGACGTACGGCCAGCGGGTGCCGTTGAGGCTGCCGAGCTGCCAGAAGACGATCTGCTCGCGGGCCTGGGTGTCGGCCACGAACAGCAGGAAGGCCAGGCCCGCCCCGGCGACGGCGTTGACCGCGATGCCGGTGAGCACGAGCGTGACGACCTCGGTGCGGCCGTCGGCGCGGGAGAGCGCGTAGACCGCGAGGGTCGTGACGAGGCCGCCGGCGAAGGCGCACAGGGCGATGGTCCACTCCCCGGCGAAGGTCCAGGCGAAGGTGATCGACGCCGCCGCGGCCACCGCGGCCCCGGCCGAGACGCCGACGACGCTCGGCTCGGCGAGCGGGTTGCCGAACACGCCCTGCATCAGGGCCCCCGCCGCACCGAGCGCGGCGCCGACGACCAGCGCCATGGCGACCCGCGGGAAGCGCACCGTCCACAGCGTCGCGTCGCCGCGGGGCGCGGTCGGCAGGGGGCCGAGGTCGAGGCCGAGCCGGTGCAGCACCGAGCCCGCCACCTCCGGCAGCGGGATCGGGCTCTGGCCCGAGCCGGCCGCGACGAGGCTCGCCACGACGACCCCGGCCAGGAGCGCGACCACGAAGGCCACGTGCGCCGCCCGGGTACGCCGTGGCGCGGCCGGGCCGGGCCGACCGGGTCGCCCCCGCGTCGGCGTCGGCGCCGGCGTCGGTGGGGCGGCGGCCGGGACGGTCTGGGTCATCGGGCCCTCACCCGGCCGACAGGGCGTCGGGTGCGTAGAGCGCGACGGCCAGGGCGCCGACCACGTCGGCCGTGCGAGGGCCGAAGCTCAGCACCACGTCGTCGTCCATCGAGACGACCCGGCGGTGCTCGCCGGCCGGCGTGTTGGCCAGGGCCGGGAACCGCTCGAGCAGGCCGTCGACCCCGCCGACCGACTCCAGGCCCTCGTCCATCATCAGCAGCACGTCGGGCGCGGCCTCGACCAGGGCCTCGTCGGTGACCGGCTGCATGCCGTCCCAGCCGATCTCCTCGGCGACGTCGTAGCCGCCGGCCGCGGTGATGAGCTCGTCAGCGCCGGAGCCCTCGCCGAACATGTAGTAGACCCCGGCCTGGCCGCGGACGTAGAGGAAGACGGTGCGCAGGCGGCCCGCCAGGTCCTGCGGGGCCACGTCGGCCACCTCGTCGACGGTCGCCCGGGCCTCCTGCTCCAGCCGGGCGCCGAGCTCCCGCCCCGCCGCCGGCACGCCGAGCGCGTCGGCGACCTCCTGGGTGAGCGAGGCGATGTTGTCGATGCCGCGGCGGGAGTCGGTGAAGACGACCGGGATGCCGGCGTCCTCGAGCTGCAGCAGCACGTCGTACGGCCCGAGCGAGGAGTCCGTCAGCACGACCGTGGGGTCGAGGGCGAGGATCGCCTCGGCGCTCAGCTCGTGGCCACCCTGGGTCACCAGGGGGAGGTCGGCGGCCTCGGGGAACTGGGCCGACACGTCGCGGCCCACGACGCGGTCGCCGAGCCCGAGCTCGAAGACCGTGTGCGCGAGCGTGCCGTAGATGTCGAGGGCGAGGATGCGGCTCACGTCAGTCACGACGACCTCGTCACCCTGGGCGTCGGTGACCCGGGCCGGCAGCGAGGGCCGCGGGTCGTCGACCGGGTCGAGGGCCGGGTCGGGCAGCCGCACGGAGACCGGGCCGTCCCAGCCCCGAGGGTCGGCGAGGGGGGCGACGTCGGCCAGGGCCGGGACGGCGGTCGCCGACCGGCCGTCACCGGTCTCGCCGCCGGCGGCGTCGACGGCCGGGCTGCACGCCGCGACCAGGGCCGTCAGCACCAGGGCCGCCACGGCGAGGGCGGCCCGGGCGGCGGCGGTGGTGCGGCGGTGCGGGACCACGGGGTGCGGCATGGACGTCCTGTCGTCGGCGGCGAGTCAGGCAAGGCTAGCCTAAGTAAGGCGTGCCTAACCTAATTTGCCGAGACGCGGGGTCGGTCGGACCCGTCGGCCGCCCGGTGGTCGTCCGGTCGTGGTAGGGACGGAGGCGACACCCGACAGCCCCGAGGAGACGACCACATGGCCCGCAGCTTCTTCGCCGACGGTGCCTCACCGTCCGTCCACGCCCTCCCCGGTCTCGTCCTCGTGGCCGGGTCCGCGGTCGGGGTCAGCACCGCGCCGGCGTACGTGTGGGCGCGGCAGCCGGCCGCCGGGCGCCGGGTGGCGCTCGTCAGCGGCGGCGGGGCAGGGCACGAGCCGATGCACGCCGGGTTCGTGGGCGTGGGCGGGCTCGACGCCGCCGTGCCCGGCGAGGTGTTCACCTCGCCCCACAACCGGCAGGTGCACGCCGCGTCCGCCCGGGTGGCCAAGCCCGGCGGCATCGTGCACGTCGTCAAGAACTACACCGGCGACCGGATCAACTTCGCCATCGCCGCCGAGCGGCTCCGGGCCGAGGGCCACCGGGTCGCCGAGGTGCTCGTCGACGACGACCTCGGCTCGGAGGGCCAGGACGTGGGTCGTCGCGGCACGGGCGCCACCGTCGTGGTCGAGAAGATCCTCGGCGCGGCCGCCGACACCGGCGCCGACCTCGACGACCTCGTCGACCTCGGCCGCCGGGTCGCCGCGCGGTCACGGACCCTGGCCGTCGCCCATGGCGCGCAGACCTCGCCGGAGACCGGGGAGCCCGCCTTCGAGGTGGCTGCGGGCTCCGTGGAGTACGGCGTCGGCATCCACGGCGAGACCGCGGCGGCGACCATCGACCGGGACGACCTCGGCACTCTCGTGGCGCGCATGGTCGGCGACCTGCTCGCCGCCCTGCCGGACGCCCCCGAGGGGTACCTCCTGCTGGTCAACGGGCTGGGCGGCACCGGCAACCTCGAGCTCGCCCACGTCGCCACCGAGGCCGCCCGGGTGCTCGACGAGGCCGGGCGCCGCGTGCGCAGCGCGGTCACCGGCACGGTCGTCTCCGCCCTCGACATGCGGGGCTTCTCGATCACCCTGACGGCGGTCGAGGAGGACTGGCTCCCGCACTGGTTCGCCCCGCACGACACCGTCGCGCTGCCGACCCCCCGGCCCGTGGACGACGCCCCCGCGGCGTACGCCGACGGTGACGGTGACGCCCGCGAGGGCGCCCCGGAGGACCGGGAGCCGTCGGTCTGGCTCGCCGGCCTCGCGGCGACCTTCGACGCGCGGCGGGCCGACCTGAACGCGCTCGACCAGCGCGCCGGCGACGGCGACATCGGCACCAACGTGGTCAACGGGATGCAGGCCGCGCTCCGCCGGGCGCCCGGGCCGGACGCCGACCTCGCCGCCGACCTCGCCGCGGTCGCCGGCGCCTTCCTCGACGACGTGGGCGGGTCGAGCGGACCGCTGTTGGGGCTGGTCTTCGCCGAGGTCGCCGGCGCCGCCGAGGGCACCGCCGACGGCGACCTCCCCACGGCGCTGGCCGCGGGCCTGCGGGCCGGGCAGGACGCGGTCTCGCGGGTCGGGGGCGCGGTGCCGGGGGACCGCACCCTGCTCGACGCCCTCGCCCCGGCCGTGGCCGGCGACCCGCCCCGGCCGCTCGACCGGGACTCGGTGGTCGCAGCCATCGACGGCGCCCGCGCCACCGCGGGGCTGGTGGCCACCCGGGGCCGGGCGAGCTACCTCGGGGAGCGGGCCCTGGGTGCCCCGGACCCCGGGGCCGTCGTGGTGGCGATCATCCTCGCCGCGATCGTCGGGCGCGGGCTCGGCACTCCGGACGCCGGGGTCGGGGACGACCTCGACGACCTCGTCGCCGGCCGGTGACCGCGCGGCCCCGGACGTGAGGGCCGCCGGTCAGGCCGGGGTGGCCTGGCCGTACCCGCGGTCGCGGGCCCAGGCGATGGCGTGCTCCCGCTTGTCGACCCCGATCTTGCGGTAGGCCGAGCGGATGAACGTCTTGACCGAGTTGATGGACAACGAGGTCGCCGCGACGATCTCGGGGTTGGTCAGGCCCAGGGCGATGAGGTGCAGCATCTCGGTCTCGCGGCTGGTCAGGCGGCCCTCGTCGGGGGTCGGTGCAGCACTGTGGAACACGGTGTCTCCCGGGTGTTCGGTGCGTGGGGGCGCCCGGGGTGTTCGGCGCGATCCGGCCGCCGGATGGGTCCGTGCCTAGGAGAACGTCAGGGCGATGAGGACACCGTTGAGCGCGATGATCGCCGCGGCGACGACCGAGGCCACCCAGGTCGTCGACCGGCGGTTGACCAGGCGCCCCATGATGTCGGGCCGTCGCGTGAAGAGGATCAACGGCACCAGCGCGAACGGGATGCCGAAGGACAGCACGACCTGGGAGACCACGAGGGCGCGGGTCGGGTCGACACCGACCGCCAGCACCACCAGGGCCGGCGTGAGCGCCACGAGGCGGCGTACGACGAGCGGGATCCGCATCCGCAGGAAGCCCTCCATGACGACCTGGCCCGCGAGGGTGCCGACGCTGGAGGAGGCGAACCCCGAGGCAAGCAGGGCCAGCGCGAACAGCAGGGCCGCGACCGGTCCGATGGCGGTGCCCAGCCCGGCGTGCGCCCCCTCGATCGTGTCGACCGGTGCCGGGCCGCCGCTGAGCGTCTCGGCCGCCACCACGAGCAGCGACAGGTTCATCAGCCCGGCGACCGTCATCGCGACGATGACGTCGGTGCGCTGGCTCCCCAGCAGGGCCACGCGGTCCGCCTCGGTGGTGCGGCGGTAGCGACGGCTGGTCAGCGAGCCGTGCAGGTAGATGGCGTGCGGCATGACCGTGGCGCCCAGCATGCCGGCGGCGAGCAGCACGCTGTCGGTGCCCTCGAAGCGCGGGACCGAACCGTCGAGCAGGGCCAGGGGCTGCAGCCCGCTGCGCGAGACGTCGTACAGGAAGCCGAGCAGGATCACCCCCAGCAGGCCGGTGATGGCCAGCTCGAAGGGGCGGTGCCCGCGGCTCTGCAGCGTGAGCAGGCCGAAGGCGACGACCGCGGTGATGAGCCCGCCCGCCAGCAGCGGGAGGTCGAAGAGGAGCTTGAGGGCGATGGCGCCGCCGACGACCTCGGCCAGGTCGGTCGCCATGGCCACCAGCTCGCCCTGGGCCCACAGCCCGCGGGTCACGGGCCGGGGGAAGTGCTCGCGGCACAGCGCCGGCAGGCTCTTGCCGGTCGCGATGCCGGCCTTGGCCGAGAGGTACTGGACGAGCATGGCCATCAGGTTGGCCACGATGACCACCCAGACCAGCAGGTACCCGTACGTCGAGCCGGCGGTGACGTTGGTGGCGAAGTTGCCGGGATCGACGTAGGCGATCGCCGTCACGAAGGCAGGGCCGAGCAGCGGCAGGGAGCCTCGCAACCGGGCTCGGGCCCGCGTGCTCGTCGACTGCTGGTACACCGCCACCTCCGTGGTTCGCCACGACCTCGACCTCTGAGAGATAAACCCGCGGGACCCGCCGTGTCACCACCTGGGGCCGATATTTCTCACGGAGCCGGCATGAGGAATTCATGGCCGCCGGAAGTTGAGAAGAATTTCGGTCCAGGGTGGTGACAAACCTGGGTCGCCGGGTGTTGCGTGATGCTCCGCCGGGTGACGCAGACGCCTCCGAAAGGCGCCGTGACCAGCAACAATGCTGGCCACGGACCTCGTCACGACACAGCACGGTTGCGCGTCCGTGGACGCCGATTTCCGGTGATCGGTCTATTTCGACGCAACCTCTTCGTGGCTGGCAGACAATTCCGACGTGGTCGGGTGAATTGTCGCGCCCAGTCGCACCTTCGACCCCAGGAGAATTCATGTTCGGCAAGCTCGTCCTGAATGACATGATCACGCGGAGCGCGGAGAACCCCGCGGACCGGCGCCGGTTCCTGAAGGCGGCCGGGGCCGGCGGCCTCGGCGTCGTCGGCGCCGGCGCCCTCGGCGCGCTGGCCCCCGGTGCGGCGAACGCGGCCGGCCCGAGCGACTCGGCCATCCTGAACTTCGCCCTCAACCTGGAGTACCTGGAGGCGGAGTTCTACCAGCAGGCGGCCTTCGGTCGTGGCCTGGGCGAGAAGATGACCGGGGGCCGGGGCCAGCGTGGCGCGGTCACCGGTGGTCGCCAGGTCAACTTCGAGACGCCGGCGATCCGCAAGTACGCCGAGGAGATCGCCGGGGATGAGCTCGCGCACGTCAAGCTCCTGCGCTCCGCCCTCGGCAAGGCCAAGGTCGCCCGGCCCCGCATCGACATCCGGAGCAGCTTCACCGCCGCTGCGCGGGCGGCCGGCCTCATCGGCGCCGACCAGACCTTCGACCCCTACGCCAACGAGAACAACTTCCTGCTCGGCGCCTTCCTGTTCGAGGACGTCGGCGTGACGGCGTACAAGGGCGCGGCGCCCCTGATCGACAACAAGACCTACCTCGACGCGGCGGCCGGCCTGCTCGCCGTGGAGGCCTACCACGCCGGCATCGTGCGGACCGCGCTCTTCTCCAAGGGCCTGCAGTCCCAGGCCAACAAGATCTCCAACGCCCGCGACTCCCTCGACGGCAAGAGCGACCTCGACCAGGGCATCCGGCGCGGCAACGGCGACGCCAACCTGGTGCCGACCAACCGCAACGGTCTCGTCGTCAGCCGGACCCCGGGCCAGGTGCTCAACATCGTGTACCTCAACCCGAAGTCGGTGGGCCGCGGCGGGTTCTTCCCGCGGGGCGTCAACGGCCCGATCCGCCGGTCGGCCTGAGGCGCCCGCGATGATCGCGCCCGAGTACCTGGTCGCCGTCGTCATCTGGCTCGCGGTCCTCGCCCGGGCTGGGATGCTGCTGCGGGCCTCGGCCCCCGCGCCGCTCGTCGACCGGTCGGTCGGTCCGGCGGCCTGAGCTCCACCCGGCCTGGACGAGCCGGCTCGCAGCCCTGGGCGCCCCGTGCGCCCGGGGCCGCGGGTCGGCTTCCGGGGTGCCGGGGGTGCCCGCCGCGTCAGCCCTCGCGCACGAGCAGGGCCAGCACCCGGCCGAACAGGTCGTCGGGGACGTGCGCCCGGTCGACCTGCAGCTCCATCGCGAAGCCGTGCGAGAGCGCGAGCAGCACGGTCGCGAGCTCCTCCGGGGGAAGGGGCAGGGTGGCCTCGGCGTCCGCCGCGTTGGCTGCAATCGCCGCGGTGACGGTGTCGTGCAGCTCGCGGCGGTGGGCCAGCAGCGTGTCGTCGCGGAGCCGCCCGTCAGGTGCGGAGCGCACCGCCCGCTGCCACAGCTCGAGGAACAGCAGGTGCCGCTCCGGCTGGTCGAGGAAGCTGCGGCTGAGCTCGTCGCCGAGTGCCTGCGCCCGGTCGTTCATCGATCCGCCGGGCTCGACGGCGGCCAGGCCGGTGTCGAGGTGGGAGCGCAGGTTGGCCGCGACGACGGCCTCCACGAGGTCGGCCTTGCCAGCGAAGTTGGAGTAGATCGCGCCCTTGGTCAGCCCCGCCTCGGCGGCCACCTCGTCGAGCGAGGCGGCGTCGATCCCGGACCGGGCGAAGACGCGGGCCGCGGCCTCGACGAGGGTCTGGCGCACCTCGGCCCGGGGGGGCCGCCGACGGCCGCTGGCGGTTGACACGGGCGCACGATACCGCAGAGTATTGGATACTCAACGGTATCGAGCCTGACGGAGGATCCCTGTGCTGCTGGTCGACGAGGCGGCGTCCCTGACCCGGTGGGGTCTCAACCACGCCGTGCCCCGGCTCGGCATCCAGGCGGGCGCCCGCCGCGGCGACCTGCAGGCGCAGCTGATCACCGCGACCGCGTCGGGCGGCGCGGGCGGTACCGACGGCGCCCTGCCCCTCGGCCTCTTCGAGGAGGTCCGCTCGCACGGGCCGATCCACAAGAGCGCCTTCGCCTACGTGACCGCGACCCACGCGGTGGTCAAGGAGGTCCTGGGCAGCCCCGACGTCCGGGCCGGCGTCGACTTCGGAGCCGGGGGCGCCCTCGGTCCCGTCCGTCGCTGGGCCGAGCGCAGCACGCCCATCGGACCCCTCACGCCGCCCTCGCTGCTCGCGACGGAGCCGCCCGAGCACACCCGCTACCGCAAGCTCGTGACGCGGGTGTTCTCGGTCAAGGCCGTGCGCGGCCTGCGCGAGCGCACCCAGCAGATCGCCGACGACCTGCTCGACGACCTGCTCGAGCACCGCGGGCCCGACGGGACGGTCGACCTGGTCGAGCGCTACTGCGCGCTGCTCCCGGTGACCGTCATCGCCGAGGTGCTGGGGGTCCCCGACGCCGACCGGGCCCGGGTCCTGGAGTTCGGCGAGGGAGCCGCGCCCAGCCTCGACATCGGCCTGCCGCTGGGGCGGTTCCGCGCCGTGGAGCGGTCGCTGCGGCGCTTCGAGCGCTGGCTCGACGACCACATCGCCGCCGTACGCCGCCACCCCGGCGACGACCTGCTCAGCCAGCTCGTCCTGGCCCAGGACGACGACGGCGTCGAGCTGACCGACGTGGAGCTCAAGGCGACGGCCGGGCTGGTGCTGGCGGCCGGGTTCGAGACCACCGTCAACCTCCTCGGCAACGGCATCGCCCTGCTGCACCGCCACCCCGACCAGCGCCGCACGCTGCTCGAGGACCCCGCGCTGTGGCCCCGCGCGGTCGACGAGGTGCTGCGCTACGACCCGCCGGTGCTCCTCACCGGCCGCACCGTGGTGGCGGACACCGAGCTCGGCGGCCGGCCCGTCCCGCGCGGCGCGGTCGTCACCACGCTCCTCGCCGGCGCCAACCGCGACCCCGAGGTCTTCGCCGACCCGCAGCGGTTCGACGTCACCCGCGAGGAGGCCGACCAGCACGTGTCCTTCTCCTCCGGCCGCCACTACTGCCTCGGCGCCGCGCTGGCCCGGATGGAGGGCGAGGTGGGGCTGCGCACGCTGCACGAACGCTTCCCGGACCTGGCCCTCGAGGCCGGCGCGCGGCGGCGTGCGACGCGCATCCTGCGGGGGTACGCCGCGCTCCCGGCGCGCCTGCCGGGCTGACCCGCGGCACTAGGCTCGCCGGGTGCCCGACGCCTACCTGTACGCCGCCGCCCGCACCCCCTTCGGCCGCTTCGGCGGCGCGCTGGCCGAGGTGCGTCCTGACGACCTCGCGGCGGTCGCGTTGACCGGCGTGCTGGCGAAGGCCCCCGACCTCGACCCGGCCGCGATCGGCGACGTCGTGTGGGGCAACGCCAACGGTGCCGGCGAGGACAACCGCAACGTCGGCCGGATGGCCGTCCTGCTCGCCGGCCTGCCGACCTCGGTGCCGGCCACCACCGTCAACCGGCTCTGCGGCTCCAGCCTGGACGCCGCGATGACCGCCTCGCGGGCGGTGGAGACCGGTGACGCGGACGTCGTGGTCGCCGGCGGCGTGGAGTCGATGACCCGGGCGCCGTGGGTGCTGCCCAAGCCGTCGCGGGCCTTCCCGGCCGGCAACACCACCGCAGTCTCCACGACGCTGGGCTGGCGGCTGGTCAACGAGCGGATGCCGGCGGAGTGGACCGTCTCGCTCGGCGAGGCCAACGAGGCCCTGGGTGAGCGGTTCGTCATCTCCCGCGAGCGCCAGGACGAGCTCGCCGTCCGCTCCCACGACCTGGCCCACGCCGCCTGGGAGGCCGGCCGCTACGACGACCTGGTGGTCGGTGTGCCGGGCGTCGACCTCGAGCGGGACGAGGGCATCCGGCCCGGGTCCAGCGTGGAGAAGCTGGCCGGCCTCACGCCGTCGTTCCGCCCCGACGGCACCATCACCGCGGCCAACGCCTCCCCGCTCAACGACGGCGCTTCCGCCGTGCTCATCGGCTCGGCCGACGCCCCCGTCGGCCTCGACCCGCTGGCCCGCTTCGCGGGGCGCGGGGCGCACGCACTCGACCCGCAGGACTTCGGGTTCGCCCCCGTCGAGGCGGCCGAGAAGGCGCTGGCCCGGGCCGGGATCGGCTGGGCCGACGTGGGCGCCGTCGAGCTCAACGAGGCCTTCGCGGTGCAGTCGCTGGCCTGCCTGGACGCCTGGACCGAGCGGGGGCTGCGCGACCCCGAGCTGCTCAACGCCTGGGGCGGGGCGATCGCGATCGGTCACCCCCTCGGTGCCAGCGGCACCCGCATCCTGGGCACCCTCGCCCACCGGCTCCGCGACAGCGGCGAGCGGTGGGGGCTGGCCGCCATCTGCATCGGCGTCGGCCAGGGCCTCGCCGTGGTCCTCGAGAACGTCGGCTGAGCTTCGGGCGACCTGCGACGCTGGTCCGATGGCACCCCACGTCCACCTGACACGCACCGGTGACGGGCCGCCCGTGGTCCTGGTCCACGGGCTCGGCAGCCGGCTGGAGGTCTTCGACCCCGTCGTCCCGGCCCTGGCCCGCACCCACGAGGTGGTCGCGGTCGACCTGCCCGGCTTCGGCCGCTCCGAGCCCGACCCGGCGGTCCGTCCCGGCCCCGTGGGGTACGCCGACTGGCTGGTCGGTCTGCTCGGCGAGCTCGGCCTCGACCGGCCGCACGTGGTCGGCAGCTCGCTGGGCGGCGGGGTCGCGCTCGAGACCGGTCGCCGGGGGGCCGCGTCGGCGGTCACCGCGTTCGCGCCGGTCGGCTTCTGGGGCGCCGCCGGCCGTCGTTGGTGCCAGTCGCTGCTGACGGTGCTCCGCGCGGGGGCCCGAGCCGGGGGGCCCGTCGTCCCGGCCGCGAGCCGCAGCGCCGCGGTGCGGCACGCCCTGGGCTGGGGCGTCGTCGCCCGCCCGGAGGCCCTGGCCCGCGACGACCTGCTGCGGCAGCTCGACGGCCTGGTGCGGGCGGAGGCGTTCGCGGCCGCCCGGCGCAGCTTCGCCGGCTACGACCTGACCGGACCGGGCCTCGACCTCGGCGCCCTGCCCGACGTGCCGGTGGCGGTGGCCTGGGGGTCGCTCGACCGGGTGCTGCCGGGCCGGACCCAGGCCGAGCGCGCCCGGCGGGCGCTGCCGTTCGCGCGGCACCTGCGGCTCGAGGGGTGTGGACACCTGCCGTTCTCCGACGACCCCGAGGCGTGCGTGGCCCTGGTGGAGGAGCAGTCCGCCGCACGCGGACCGGCCTGACGCGGCGCACGCCGCCTCAGGCGGAGGTGAAGGGCACCTCGTCGCCGTGGACGACGGGGACGACCCGGTCGAGGCCGAGCATGCTCAGGTTGGCGGCGAGCACGCGCTGGGGTCGCCACAGCACCATCAGGCCGCCCCGGGCGACGATCCGCCGGTGGGTGCCGACGAGCACCCCGAGACCCGGGCTGCTGATCCAGCGCGCGGCGCCGAGGTCGAGCACCAGCTCGCGCCCGTCGCCCCGGGTGGCCTCGAGCAGGGCGGCCTTGAGGTCGGGCACGTCCGCGAGCTCGATGAACCCGGTGAGGACGACGAGGACGCGACCCGGTCCTGCATCGACCAGCAGCACGTCGCCGCCGGTCACGTGGTCCTCAGCCACGCCCGTCGTCCCCCACCGGTCTCACCCTTACAGCGTAAGTCCAGGTCTCGCCGGAGCGGACGGCGAGGGGCTCCGCGATCGGTGCGGGCCGGTGCGGGCGCGGACCGGACGACGGCTGCGCACCGCGGGTGCGGTCACGCCGACGACGGCTCGAGGCGCGGCAGCTCCTGGTCGGTGTGGGCCACCTGGGTGGCCCTCGCCGCGATCGGGCGCAGCAGTCGCGAGGTGACCAGCCGGGTGACCGTCCGTGACGCCCGCAGGCCGAGGGCGGTGCGCGGGTAGGCCAGCCGGTCGAGGCCGGGCGGCAGGGTCTGCACGTCGTCGACCAGCGGCCGCATCCAGGCCTCGAACCGCTCCAGGGCCGCCGGGACGTCGGTGGCCCGCGAGAGCTGGGCCGCGAGGACGTAGCCGCTGGTCAGGGCCAGGGTGGCGCCGCCGCCGCCCAGCGGGGTGACGCACCAGGCGGCGTCGCCGACCAGGACCGCCCGTCCGCGGTGCCAGGTGCGGGCGCGGACCTGGGTGAGGGAGTCGGCGTACACGTCGTGGCTGGTGGCGAGGCCGCGCAGGATGCGCGGGACGGCCCACCCCACGCCGGCGTACCGCTCCTCCAGGAGGGCCTGCCGGGCGGCGGGGTCGAGGTCGGAGACCTGTCGGCTCGGGGCGAAGGAGAGGATCGCGCGGGTCCCGCCCCGGCCGTCGGGGCGCAGGTGCGCCTGCCGGCCGCCGGTGGTCGTCATCCAGCGCCACCGGGTGTCGTCGGACTCGAGCCGCGGGATCGTGCCGAAGACCATGTCGATGCCGAGGGGGCGCAGCTCGACGTCGCCGCCGTCGAGGACCAGGTCGCGGGTGGTCGACCGGACGCCCTCGGCCACGACGAGGAGGTCGACCTCCTCCGCGGGCCGCCGGGTGGTCGTGACCCGGACCGTGCCGCCGAGGTCGACGACCTCGCTGACGGTCTCGTCATAGCGGACCTCGACGTCGGCCGGCAGCACGTCGTGGATCGCGCGCGCCAGGTCGCCGCGCAGGACCTCGAGCTCGGCGGTGGCGCTGTCGGGACCGACGTCGGGGAAGATCGCCACGACCCGGTCGTCCTCGTCGACGGCGACCGTGCCGGTCTCGCCGGTGCCGAGGGCCCGGATCGTCTCGACCAGGCCCATCCGGTCGAGGACCTCGTGCCCGACACCCCGGACGTCGACGTTCTGGCCGCCGTCGCGGAAGCCCGGCGCGCGCTCGACGAGCGTCACCTGCCAGCCGTCGAGGGCCAGCCAGTAGGCGGCGGAGAGCCCGGCGATGCTCCCGCCCGAGACGAGGGCCCGACGGGGGGTGCTGGTCTGTGCCATGGTGGTCCTACCTCCGATGGTTGCTTTGCAGCAAAGGTATATCGGGTTTGCTCACCCCTTCGGGGCCGCCGAGACGAGGGCCGAGAGGACAGATGGACGACGCCGCGCTGGACCCGCTGACCGCCGACTGGGACGGCTCGCGCGTGCGGGTCATGCACGCCCTGCACGCCTGGGACCTCAGCAACGCCGCGGTCGGCCAGCTGCTGGCGCGGTGGCTCGGGCTCCCGTCCTCCGACGCCTCGGCCCTCAGCCACGTCGCCTGGGAGGCCGAGGCCGGCCGTCCGCTGGCCCCCGTCGAGCTCGCCCACCGGATGGGCATGACCTCGGGGGCGACGTCGCTGCTGCTCGACCGGCTGGAGGCGGCCGGTCACGTGACCCGCACCCGCGAGAGCGCCGACCGGCGTCGGGTGACCCTGCGCCCCACGCCCGCGGCGCGTGACGCCGTGCGCGCGTTCCTGCGCGAGGCCGGCCAGGAGGTGGCGGCGACGCTGCAGGCGGCCGAGCCGCGTGACCTCGAGGCGGTCGCCCGCTTCCTGGAGGCCCTCGACCGGGCCAACCGCTCCGCGGTCGACCGGCTCCGGGGCCCGCGGCCCTGACGCGCCTCGGCCCGGCCCGGCGGGGATCGGGTGCCGGCAGGTGCCGGTCCTGGCAGGTGGCCCAGGTGGGTGGGGAGCACCGTCGCCGTGAGACGGTCGGGGCCGGACAGAACCCACCAGGAGGCCACGTGGACCCGCTCGACGTCGCGGCGCGGCTCGCCCCGACCGGTGCACTGCGGGTGGTGGTCAACCTCGGCAACCCGGTCCTGGCGACCGGCACGCCCGAGGACCCCGCGGGCGTGACCGTCGCCCTCGCGCGCGAGCTCGCGCGGCGGCTGGACCGGCCGCTCGACCTCCGGTGCGTCGACGCGGCCCGCCTCTCGCTCGCCGCCCTCGTGCACGGCGAGGCCGACGTGGCGTTCCTCGCTGCCGAGCCCGCCCGGGCCCGCGAGGTGCGGTTCACGCGGGCCTACCTCACGATCGAGGGCGTGTACGTCGCCCCGGCCGGTCGGGGTCCCGCCACGGCCGCCGAGGTCGACCGGCCGGGCACCCGGGTCGGGGTCAAGGAGGGGTCCGCCTACGACCTCCACCTCAGCCGCAGCCTCCAAGAGGCCGAGGTGGTCCGCGGCGCGGAGGGCCTGCAGGTCTACCTCGACGAGGGCCTGGAGGTCGGTGCGGCCATCCGGCAGCCGGCGACCGCCTTCGTCGAGGATGGGGGCGCCGGCGGGGGAGCGCACCGCGTCCTCGAGCCGGCGTTCATGCAGATCCGGCAGGCCCTCGCGGTGCCGCTCGACCGTGACGACGAGGCCGTCGCCCTGGTCGACGGGCTGGTCGGCGAGCTGCTCGCCTCGGGCTTCGTCCGGGCCGAGCTGGCCCGGTCGGGGCAGGACCCCGATCTCGCCGTCGACTGACCGTCGCCCGAGCCCGCTGACCGCTGACCGCTGCCCCCGATCGGCCGCGGGGTCCGGTCAGGTGCCGAGCCGCACGCAGAACCGGTTGCCGTCGCCCGCGGTGGGGTCGAGGGCGATGCTGCCGTCGTGCAGCTCGGCGATGCGCCGGGCGACCGCGAGCCCGACGCCGGACCCGTGGGTGGCGTCCGGCACGCCGGACCCGCGCTCGAACATCGCGAAGATGCGCCCGCGGTCGGCCGCGGCGACCGGGGTGCCGTTGTCGGCGACCCGCACGGTCGTCGTGCCCCGCGGCGAGTCGACGACGGCGTCGACGACGAGCTCGAGGGTGCGGTCGTCCGGGACGTACTTGAAGGCGTTGCCGAGGAGGTTGGCGAACAGCTGGGTCAGGAGGCGCTCGTCGCCGCGCACCACGGGCACCTCGCGCAGGTCGAGCACGGCCCGGCGGGGCCGGGCCTCGACCTCGGTGGCGAACGCCCTGCGCACGACGACGGCCAGGTCGACCGGGGTGCGGTCGGCGAGGACCCGTCCCACGTCGAGGTAGCCCATCAGGTCGTCGATGAGCGCCACCCCGCGGTCGACGGCCGCGTCGATCCGGTCCGTCCACCCGGAGATCGGCGACCCGGGTGCCGCCTGGTCGCGGACCAGCTCCGACCACCCCCGGACGGTCGTCAGCGGGACGCGGAGGTCGTGGGCCATCGCGGCCGAGAAGGCGCTGAGGTCGTCGGTGGCCCGGCGCAGGTCGTCGACGGCGGCCCAGCGACCGGTGACGTCGCTCATCAGCGTGTGCAGCGCAGGAGGGCCGTCGGGGTCGTCGACGACCCAGACCACGCAGTCGACCCGGAGCAGCCGGCCGTCGCGCGTCGACATCGGCACGTCGGGGTGGCGGCCGAGGATGGTCGAGGTGCCGGTCGCCCGGAAGTCGTCGAGCTGGCGACGGTGGTTGGCCGCCCGTCGCGCGTTCAGCAGCAGCTCGCCCACGTCGAGCCCGAGCGCCTCGGAGCGGGTCCACCCGAAGGTCGCCGCGGCGGCCGGGTTCCACTCCGTGATGGCGCCGTCGAGGTCGACCGCCACGTGGGCGTCCGGAACGTTGGCCAGGAGTCCGGTCGACGGTGCGGGCGCGCCGGCGCTGCACGCCTCGTCGGCCTGCTCGGTGGTGCCGCCCCAGTCGGTCACCGGCCCAGTCTCGCCGATGCACCCGGAGGCACGGGGCCGCCCCCGGCTCCGTTCACCCGGACGAGCGAGGGACCGGCAGGGGCCCGCACCGGCAGGGAGCCGCGGGTTCGTGGCTACCGTGGCCGCATGGACCTCGGTCTCGACGGACGTGCGGCGCTGGTGACGGGCGGGAGCCGGGGCATCGGCCTCGCGGTGGCGCGGGCGCTGGCCGCCGAGGGGTGCCGGGTGGCGCTGCTCGGGCGCGACCCCGAGACGCTCGCCACCGCGGCCCGGTCGGTCGGCGACGACACGGTGGCCGTCACCGCCGACACCACCGACGACGCCGCGGTCCGGGCGGCCGTGGACGAGGCGGCCGCACGCCTGGGTCGGCTCGACGTCGTGGTCAACTGCGCGGCCCCGCGCGCCACCCCGGGCGGGCCGTCCGGGCTGGCCGGGCTCGACGACGCCGCGTTCCTGGCCAACGTCGACACCAAGGTCCTCGGCTACGCCCGGGTGGTGCGCGCCGCGGTGCCGCACCTGCGCGCCGCCGGCGGGGGTGCCGTGGTCAACGTGAGCGGCATGAACGCCCGCAGCACCGGCTCGATCGCCGGGTCCGTGCGCAACATCGGGGTCGTGGCCCTGAGCAAGAACCTCGCCGACGAGCTCGGCGGTGACGGCATCGCGGTCGTCTGCGTCCACCCCGGCCTGACCGTCACCGAGCGCACCGAGGGCGACGCGGCGTACGCCGAGCAGGCCTCGGCCAACGCCCTCGGTCGCCCGGTCACCGCCGAAGAGGTCGCGACCGCGATCACCTTCCTGGCCAGCCCCCGCGCCGCGATCGCCAACGGCGCCGTGGTGACCCTCGACGGCGGCCGACCCGGCCCGGTCTTCGCCTGACCCGACGGGGCCGGGCCCTTTTGGCTTCCCCGAGACGGAAGTTCCGGACCTTTTGGGTCGCGGAGCGGGACAAGTCGTTGACCAGGTCTAGACCACGCCCTAGGTTCTGCGTGACGGGCGTCACTCGGGCCGCACCGGAACGCGGTTGCACGGGGCAGGCGGCGCCCGCCTCGTCCACCACACAAGGAGCCATCACGTGCAACGACGCTTCTCGGGCGTCCTGGCCGCGATCGCGGCCAGCTCGGTCACCCTCTCCCTCGCCGCCGCCGGCGGGCTGTCCGCCCCGGCGGACGCCCACCCGGGCCACGAGGACACCCCCGCACCCGTCCCCGACGCGGCCTTCCAGAAGGTCACGCTCAACGACCGTCCCGGTGAGCCCATGGACCTCGCGGTGCTTCCGGACGGCGACGTCCTGCACACCACGCGCGAGGGGGTCATCTGGCACAACGACGCCGAGACCGGGGTCAACTCGATCGCCGGTCGCATCGACGTCTACCAGCACGACGAGGAAGGCCTGCAGAGCATCGCTCTCGCGCCCGACTTCGACGCGCAGAAGAACCCCTGGGTCTACCTCTACTACTCGCCGCCGCTCGACACGCCGGCCGACGACCCGACGACCACCTCGATCAACGAGGGCGACGCGCCGTTCGAGGGCACGCCGGCCGACTTCGCGCCGTACAAGGGCGTCATCCGGCTCTCGAAGTTCAAGTTCGTCGACGGCCAGGTCAAGCAGGGCACCGAGCGGCGCGTGCTCGACGTGCCCGTCGACCGCGGCATCTGCTGCCACGTCGGCGGCGACATCGTCTTCGACTCCCAGGGCAACCTGATCCTGGCGACCGGCGACGACTCCAACCCGTTCGAGTCCGACGGCTTCATCCCGATCGACGAGCGCGAGGGCCGCAACCCGGCCTTCGACGCCCAGCGCACCTCGGCCAACACCAACGACCTGCGCGGCAAGATCCTGCGCATCAAGCCGGGCAAGCGCGGCGGCTACACGATCCCGAAGGGCAACATGTTCCGCCCGGGCAAGGCGGGCACCCGGCCCGAGATCTACGCCATGGGCCTGCGCAACCCGTTCCGCATCGAGATCCACCCGCGCACCGACAAGCTGTGGGTCGCCGACTACTCGCCCGACGCCCGCACCCCCGACCCCGAGCGTGGTCCCGACGGCCAGGGCAAGTGGGTGCAGATCGAGGAGCCGGCCAACTACGGGTGGCCCTACTGCGCCACCGACCAGCTCCCGTACGTCGACTACGACTTCGCCACCGAGACCTCCGGCGAGCCGTTCGACTGCGCGGCGCCCCGCAACGACTCGCCCCACAACACCGGGCTGAAGAAGCTGCCGCCGACGGAGAAGCCGGAGATCTTCTACGGCTTCGACGAGTCCGCCGAGTTCCCCGAGCTCGGCACCGGCGGCATCTCGCCCATGGCCGGCCCGGCCTACCAGTACGACGTGCGCAAGACCCGCGGCAAGACCCCCGTCGCCTGGCCCGAGCAGTACGACGACACCCCGCTGCTCTACGAGTGGAGCCGTGACTGGATCAAGGGCGTCCACCTCGACGGCCAGGGCGGCGTCGGCGCCATCGAGGACGTCGTCCCGGGCATCGTCGTGGACAACCCGATGGACATGGAGTTCGGCCCCGACGGCGCGCTCTACGTCCTCGAGTACGGCGACGGCTACTTCGCCGAGAACCCCGACGCCCAGCTCTCCCGCATCGACCACGTCGGCGTGGGCGGCAACCGCAGCCCGCAGCCGAAGGTGACCGCGACCCCCTCGTCCGGCATGCCGCCGCTGCGCGTGAAGTTCTCCAGCGAGGGCACCGTCGACCCCGACGGCGACCAGCTGAAGTACCAGTGGGACTTCGACGGTGACGGTCGCTTCGACTCCACCGCCAAGAACCCCTCCTTCACCTACCGCGAGGAGGGGTCCTACCGGGCCACGCTCACCGTCACCGACGTCGGCGGCAAGCACCGTGGTCGGCACGCCTCGGCCGACGTCGACATCGTCGTGGGCAACCAGGCGCCGGTCCTGGAGTTCGTGACGCCGACCGCGGGCGACACCTTCGCCTTCGGTGACTCCGTCGCCTACGAGGTGACCGTGACCGACGACCAGCCGGTCGACTGCTCCAAGGTCACCGTGACCTACATCCTCGGTCACGACAGCCACGGCCACCCGCAGAGCACGGCCGCCGGCTGCACGGGCACGCTCACCACGACGGTCCCCGGCGGCCACGACCCGGCCACCGACGACCTGAGCGCCGTCTTCGTCGCGCAGTACGACGACGGCGAGCTCACCGGCAGCACCGAGGTCCGCCTGGAGCCGACCACGGCTCCCTGACCCGGGCGCACCACCTCGGGGGCCCGCGTCCCGTCCGCTCCGGACGGGCCGCGGGCCCCGCCGTCGTACGAGGCCCCGGGTGGGTACCGGCGGCGGGTGACGAACGACCGCGACCACGGCGAGGACCGGCACCGGCAGGACGACGGCGACCGGCGGGACGGGCCGGGGGCCCACGACCGGGCGCCCCGGACGCACGCGGTGCGCCCGCGCTGGGTGTGGGCCAGCCTGCTGGTGCTGCTGCTGGGCTCGATCATCGCAGCGCTCGGCCTGATGGGGCTCGAGGCGCTCGGGTCGACCTGGCCGGTCGTCGGGGCGGGCGCGGTCGTCCTCGCCGTGGGCGCCGTCGGCGCGTGGCGCAGCGGCTTCTTCTACGATGTCCCCGGCAGCGAGGACCCGGCCACGATCGTCGACGACGTGCGCACGGGCCGGGTGCTCCGCGGCCCCGACCCCGGCACCCGGCAGGCCGGCGGCCCCGAGGTCGCGGCCCACGCCCGCGCCGCCACCCGAGTGGCCCGCGAGGCGCGCACGCGCCCCTGGCCCCGCTGGTACGCCGAGCCGTCGGCCGCCCCGGGCTGGGTGGCGGTCGCCGGGGCCGCGCTGCTCCTGGCCGCCCAGGGTGCCGCACCCGACGCCCCGAGCGGCTACGAGCCCTCGCACCGGGCGGCGATCGTCGGTGTCGTCGCGGCGCTCGTGGGCCTGCGCCTCGCCCTCGCGCCGCGGTCGGTGGTGGCGTCGGTCGCCACGGTGGTCGCGGCCGCCGTCACCGTCGTGGTGCTGGTCTTCGACGGTGGTCCGCTCGTGGCCGTGGTGCTGCAGGGCGCGGCCGCGGTGCTGCTCCTGCTCGGCGGCGGGGTCGGGGTCGCCGCCCAGGTCGCCCGGGTGCGGCACCGCTGAGCGCCGCTCCCGTCGGGCGGGACCTCACCAGGGGACGACCTGGCGGTCCTCCCACAGCAGGCCGGTGCGGGCGCCGTCGGCCGGGCGGATGGCCAGCCAGACCGCCGTGTCGGCCCCCTGCTCGGCGGAGCGGGGCGCGTCCGGCCCGCCCATGTCGGTGCGGCAGTGGCCCGGACAGGTGGCGTCGACGAGGACACCGCGCCGACCGAGCCCCTGCTCGTGGGCCAGGTTGCGGACCAGGGCGTTGACCCCCGCCTTGGCGACCCGGTAGGGCGCCAGCCCGCCCGCGGTGCCCGGCCCCGACATCCGGCCCAGGCACGCGCTGAGGGCGACGACCCGGCCCGAGCGCCGCTCGACCATGCCCGGCACGAAGGCGGCCATGGTGCGCCAGGTGCCGTCGAGGTCGGTCGCCATGACCCGCCGCCACTCCTCCTCGCTGGTGCGCAGCGTCTTGGCGGTGCGCTCGCTCATGACCGCCGCCGAGCAGACGAGCACGTCGACGGCGGCCAGGGGGCCCAGCCGGTCGGGCAGCGCGGCCACGGCCTCGGCCGAGGCGACGTCGCAGTCGAACCCGACCGCGTCGACACCCTCCTCGACCAGGGCCGTGGCGGCCTCGCGCGCCCGGCCGGGCGAGCGCCCCACCAGGACGACCGTGGCGCCGAGCGTCCCGAGGCCGCGTGCGACCGCGAGCCCGATGCCGCGGCTGCCCCCGGTGACGAGCGCGACCCGACCGTCGAGCCGGGCGTCGAGCCGGGCGGCGGCGGGCGACGACATGGTGGGCTCCTCCCGAGGTGGTCGGCCCATCGTCGTACGACGACCGGTGCCGGCGGCAGCGCCGGAGGGGTGGAGCCGGTCGGTCAGCCCCGGACCTGCTGCCGGGGCAGGTCGAACCTCGGCCCCTCGTGGATCGTGCGGTGCGAGATCGAGACGTGCACCCGGTCGTCGACCCCGAGCACCGAGTCGGCCGGGACCAGCCGGTGGGTCCGGGCCAGGCCGCGCAGGCCGCCGGAGGCCACCACGAGCTGCAGCACCCGCCCGGTCCCGTCCTCGACCACGACCCGGTCGACCTCGCCCACGCGGTGGCCGTGGGGGTCGACGACCACCCGACCATGCAGCGGGGCAGGCGCCTCGCGCACCCGGCGCACGGCGTCTCGGGTCGGGTCCATGGGGCACCTCCGCGGCTCGGCTGCTGGGTCGGACGGCTGGGCGTCGACCCCGCCCGGGCCCACCGGGGACCGGGCGGGTCGACGTACGTCCAGCGTGCCCGGCGCAGATGACGACGGCCCGGACCGCCGTGCGGCAGTCGTGTGACAGCGCAGCGGGTCGACCGGGCCGCGACCGGGGCCCCACTAGGGTGCGGTGATGACCCGGTTGCTCGTGCTCGAGGACGACGTGGGCCTGCGGCGCTCGCTGCGCCTGGTGCTCGAGGACGCGGGGTACGACGTCGACGAGGCCTCGCGCGCCGAGGAGGCGCTCGAGGTGGTCGCGGCGCGCGCGCCCGACCTCATCCTGGTCGACCTGGTGCTGGGCGGGATGGACGGGTTCTCCTTCATCCAGCGGGTGCGCCCCACCACCGAGGCGCCGATCGTCGTCGTCTCGGCACGCGACGGGGTGCAGGACGTGGTGGCCGCGCTCGAGGCCGGCGCCGACGACTACGTCACCAAGCCGTTCGAGGTGCCCGAGCTCAAGGCGCGGCTCAAGGCGCTGCTGCGCCGGCCCGCCATGGCCGGCAGCGAGCGCTCGCCCGACGCCGACCTCGAGGTCGTCGACCCCGCCTCCGGCCTGGTGCTCGACCGGGGCGCGGCGCTGCTGACCCGAGCGGGTGCGGAGGTCCACCTGACGCACACCGAGTACCGGCTGCTGTGCGTGCTGCTCGACCACGCCGGGCGGGTGCTGAGCCGCGAGGCCCTGCTCGAGCACGTGTGGGACCACAGCGTCCACGGCGACGAGCGCCTGGTCGACGTGCACGTGCGCCGGCTCCGCAAGAAGATCGAGCCCGAGCCGTCCTCGCCCACGGTGCTGGTCACCGTCCGCGGCCTGGGCTACCGCCTCGACGTGCGATGAGCCGGCCGCGCCCGCGGCGCCGCGCCGGCCTCCGCGCGACCGTCACGCTCGCGTTCGCGGTCGGCGCCCTCCTGATCTCCGCGGTGCTGGCCCTGGGCACCTACCTGGCGGCCCGGCACCAGCTGGTCGACCAGCGCGAGCGCACCGCCACCCGGCAGGCGTACGCCGATGCCGCGCTCGTGCGCGACAGCCTGCTGACCTCGGGGGCCGAGGTGAGCGACGTGCTCGGCTCGATCTCGCCCCCGCCGGGCGCGGTCATCCTGCTGCGGCTCGACGGCCGTTGGTACTCCTCCAGCCTCGACGCCGCCGGGCCCGACCTCACCGACGAGGTCCGGCCGGTCGTCGCCGACGGCTCGGTGGCGCTGGCGTGGACCGACGAGACCGACCCGCCGTCGGTCGTGGTCGGGGTGCCGCTGCCCGCCGTGGGCGGCGAGTACTACGAGGTGGTCGAGGCCGAGGAGCTCGACCGCACGCTGTCGACGCTGGCCATCGCGCTGTGGACGAGCGCGGTCGTGACCACGGTCGCGGGGGCGCTGGTCGGCCGCGCCGCCGTGCGGCAGGTGCTGCGCCCGCTGCGCCGGGTCGCGGGGGCCGCCACCCGGGTCGCCGACGGCGACGTCACCACCCGGCTCGACGCCGGCGGCGACCCCGACCTCGAGCCGCTCGTCGTGGCCTTCAACGAGATGGTCGACGCCGTGCAGGAGCGCATCGAGCGGGACGCCCGGTTCGCCGCCGACGTCAGCCACGAGCTGCGGACGCCGGTGACGACCCTGACGACGAGTCTCAGCCTCTTGGAGGGGGCGAGCGACCTGTCCCCGCGCACGGCGAGCGCGGTCGCGCTGATGTCCGACGAGCTCGCGCGCTTCCGGCTGGCGCTGGAGGACCTGCTCGTCATCGGCCGCCTCGACGCCGGAGCGCGGGAGCGCGACCCGTCCCCCGTCGGGGTCGCGGACCTCGTGCACCAGTCGCTCGCCGCAGCGTCGGTGCCGGCCGAGGGACGGCTCGAGGGCGACGCCGCCGCCCTGGCCCGGACGGTGCGCGTCGACCGACCGCAGGTCGTGCGCGCGCTGGCCAACCTCGTGCGCAACGCGACCATCCACGCCGGCGGCCTGCGGCGCGTCCGGGTGGTCGGGCTGCCCGGGGTCGTCGAGCTGCACGTCGAGGACGACGGCCCCGGCGTACCCGCCGAGGAGCGGGAGCGGGTCTTCGAGCGGTTCGCCCGGGCCGGCGGCCAGAAGGTCGGCACCGGCAGCGGGCTCGGGCTGAGCATCGTGCGGCAGACCGTCGTCAACCACGGCGGCCAGGTGTGGTGCGAGGCGCGGGCCGGGGGCGGCGCGGACTTCGTGGTCCGGCTGCCGTCGGTGGGGGACCGGTCGTGAGGCGCGCGGCGGCCGGGGTGCTGGCCGGGGTGCTGGCCGGGGTGCTGGCCGGGGCGACGGCCTCGTGCGGGGTGCCGACCGACGACCCGGTGGTGCGGGTCGACGACGCCGACGTGCCCTACCGCCTGCTCGACCCGGTCGGCCCGTCGGCGCCGCCCTCGGCCGCGGAGTCCGTGCCCGGAGGGCCCGCTGTCTACTGGGAGGACGGCGCGCGGCTGGCCCCCTCGCCGGTCGACGCGAGGTGCGACGACCCACCGCTCGCGGCGGCCGAGGCCCTGGTGGCTGCCCTGGTCGCCGGGCCCACGGACGACGAGCGCGCCCGCGGCCGCTCCACCGCCCTGCCGCCGGAGTCATCGCTGCGCGTGACCGAGGTCGTCGACGGCACGGCCGTGCTCGCCCTCACGACGTCGGGGGCCATCAGCGCCGAGCGCCTGCCCCTGGCGGTGGGCCAGGTCGTGCTGACCGTCGTCTCCGGCCCGGGCGTCGACACGGTCGTGCTCACCGCGACCGACGCCACCGACGGCGTCGACCCGGGTGCCGACCCCGACGGGGAGGCCGAGCAGCAGCCCGTGCCGGTGCCCCTGCCCGGTGGGGCGCTCACCGAGGCGGCGGTGGGGGCAGAGGACTACCGGCAGCTCGTCGCGGGCGCCGACCGGGCGGGCCTGGGCGGCTGCCCCTGAGGCATGTTGCAGCCGGATGACGACCGACCGCCGGGTCTGCGCCGAAGCCGGCGGCACCCTTGTCCGCGGCGGCGGCCGCTGGCTGCATGGAGGGGTCGGCCGCCCCACCCGGCGGCCCGGACCCGACACCGATCACCAGGAGGACCCCATGGTCACCGTCACCGCGCCCGCCCTGTCCGTCATCCGCACCCTCACCAGCCACCCGCGGCTCGGGTCGGCGTCGGGCCTGCAGATCGCCGACCCGGTCGGTGACGGTCGGCTGACCGTCGCCGCGGTGGCCGAGCCGACCGGCGGCGCGCAGGAGGTCCTCCTCGACGGCGCCCGCGTCTACCTCGCACCCGGCGTCGAGGCGGAGCTCGACGGGCACGTCCTCGACGTCACGACGGACGACCGCGGCCGGCATCAGTTCCGGCTGGTCGACGCGGCCTGAGACGATCCTGGGCGTCCACTCCCGACCGCCCAGGAGGCCCTGTGGCCATCGACCCCACCGGCCCCGGCCTCAAGGCCTTCATCGAGGCCGACCCCGACGGCCCCGTCGTCATGCTCAACCTGCTGCGCTTCGCGCCCGGCGGCGAGGAGGCGTACGCCGAGTACGTCCGCCACTTCCGGGCGACCGCGACGGTGCACGGCGCCGAGCTCGTCTACCACGGACGCGGCGACACCGCCCTGGTCGCGGAGGAGGGCCAGGCGTGGGACGCCGTCCTGCTCGTGCGCTACCCGACGCGGCGGGCCTTCTCCGCCATGGTGCGTGACCCGGCCTACCAGGCCGGCACCCACCTGCGCAGCGGCGCCCTCGTCGAGGCCGTCCTGCAGCCCACGTCCGAGATCACCTGACGTCGGGGGTCAGCTGCCCCCGGCCGGCGTCAGGTGCAGCAGCCGCCCGGAGCCGGCGTCCTCCAGCAGCCAGACCGACCCGTCGGGGGCCTGCTCGACGGCCCGGATGCGCTGGCCCATGTCCCAGGCCTCGATGGCGCCGGCCGTGCGGCCGTCGAGGTCGACGCGGACCAGCGCCTCGCCGGACAGCGCGCCGAGGAACGCGTCGCCCTGCCAGTCGGGGAACGCCTCGCCGTCGTACACCATCAGGCTGCCGGGGGAGATGCTCGGGGTCCACCAGGCCAGGGGCGCCACGAACCCGTCGCCCTCCGCGTGGTCCGGGATCTCCCCGCCGCCGTAGTCGCTGCCGTTGGACGCCTCGGGCCAGCCGTAGTTGCCGCCCGGCTCGACCAGGTTGAGCTCGTCGCCGCCCTCGGGACCCATCTCGGAGGACCACAGCGTGCCGTCGGGGGAGAACTCGAGGCCGAGCGGGTTGCGGTGGCCCCAGCTCCAGATCTCGGCGGACGCGTCGCCCTGGCCGGCCAGCGGGTTGCCCGGTGCGGGCTCGCCGTCGAGGGTCAGCCGCACGATGCTGCCGAGGGTGTTGGTCGTGTCCTGGGCGGGGTCGCCCTGCTGGCGGTCGCCGGAGCTGACGTAGAGGTGCTGCCCGTCGGGGTCGAGGGCCAGCCGGTGCGAGAAGTGGCCGTCGCCGTCGACCTTCGGCGCCTGGCGCCACACCACCTCGAGGCCCTCGAGCCGCGGCTGCGCCCCGTCGGCGTCGACCAGGCGGGCCCGGCCCACCACCGCGCCCGACGTGCCGCTGTCGCCCGCCTCGACCCAGCTGAGGTAGAGCGCCCCGTCCTCGGCGTACGACGGCGCGGGGAGCACGTCGCCCAGGCCGCCCTGCCCGGCAGCGACGACCTCGGGCACCCCGGCGACCTCGACGCGCGCGCCGGTCTCCTGGTCGCGCAGGTGCAGGACGCCGCTGCGCTCGGTGACCAGCAGGTCGCCCGACCCGGGCAGGAAGGCCATGGCCCACGGCTCGCCGAAGGTGTCGACCGGCTCGACGTCGAACGGCCGTTCGTCCTCGGGGACGGCGGCCGCGGTCTGCGCGCCGGCGGCGGTGTTGCCGCCCTCGAGCGCGTCCTCGGTGTCGCCGTCGGAGGAGCACCCGGCGACGAGCGCGGCGCTCGCGGCCAGGCCGGCGAGCAGGAGCGGGCGGGACCGGCGGCGTCGGGTCATGCCTCGATCGTCTCCCCCGCGGCCAACCCCGCCGGGGTGGGGCGGCCGTGGGCGGGGGTGTCTTGACTGGCCGGGTGCGGGTCCACGGCTTCTTCCCGGGCCTCGCGGCCGCGACCGTCGACGACCGGCTGCAGGTCGCCGGGGCGGCGTTCGGCGAGGTGGTCGTGGCCGACCTGCCGGGCACCGTGCGGCTCGCGGTCGTCGTGGTGTGGTCGGGTGCCGACGAGGGGCCGGTCGAGCTCGAGGTCGGCGTGCGCCGGCCCGACGGGTCGAGCGCCGTGGCGCACCGGCTGACGGTGCTCCCGCCGGGCCGCTACGCGCACGAGGACGTGCTGGTCGACCTGTTCGAGGAGGGCGGGCACGAGCTGCTCCTCGCCGGGCCGGACGGCCGCGAGCTCGCGGCGTACCCGTTCGGGGTGCGGCTGGTCAGGCCCGGGTGACGACCAGCGGCATGCCGCCCTCGGGCTGGACCGCCGCGAGCGTCTCGGGGGCCGGGCGCACGTAGCCCGGCGGCAACGACACGCGGAACTCGCCCAGCAGGCGGGCCAGCACCACCACCATCTCGGCGAGCGCGAGCTCACGACCGATGCACAGCCGCGGCCCCGCCCCGAACGGCAGGTACGCCGGCCGCTGGGTCGCCCCGTCGGCGAACCGCCCGGGGTCGAACGCCTCGGGGTCGGGCCAGTCCTCGGCCCGGCGCTGGACCAGCCAGGGGCTGATGATGGCCAACGTGCCGGCGGGCACGTCGCGCCCGGCGAGGTGGTCGTCCTCGCGGGCGCGGCGGGAGACCACCCAGGCCGGCGGGAAGAGCCGCAGCGCCTCGTCGACCACCGCGCGGGTGAACGGCAGTGCCTCGCGGTGGCGCAGGAAGGAGACCTCGCCGGCGGCGGCGACCTCGGCCCGCAGCCGGTCCTGCGCCGCGGGGTGCTCGGCCAGCAGCATCAGCGTCCACGACAGCGCCGAGGCGACGGTCTCGTGGCCGGCGATGACCATCGTGACCAGCTCGTCGCCCACCTGCTCGTCGGTGAGGTCGCTGTCGAGCAGCAGGCCCAGCAGGTCGTCGCCGTACGACGCCGCGCCGGGGCCCACGGCGTCGCGGCGCTGCGCGACGAGACCGGCCGTGGCCCGGGCCAGGCGTCGCCGGGCGGCCAGCAGGCGCAGGTTGGTCGGCGTGGGGGCCCAGGCGAGGGTGGAGACCAGCGAGCGGCCCTGCCGCACCACGAGCTCGGCCGCCGATCCCGTCGTCCGCAGCAGCTCGGCGGCCTGGCCGGTGAGGTCGACGGAGAACAGGGTGCGTCCGACGACGTCGAGCCCGACGTGGTGGCACAGCTCGGCGAGGTCGGCGACGTCGCCCGAGGCGAAGGCCGGCGTGCGCAGCCGGGCCGCGACGGCGTCGTCGACCGCCTCGCCCACCAGCCCCCCGAGGGCCTCGATGCGCTCGTGGTGGAAGGCCGGGGCGGCCACGCGCCGGTGGGCGAGCCAGGTCGGTCCGTCGGCCGCGAGCAGGCCCGGCCCGGTGACCCGCGCGAACGCGGCGTACTGCACGGTCTGCTTGGACCAGCTGCGGCCACCGGTGCGCAGCACCCGCTGCACGTCGGCCGGGTCGTTGACCAGCAGCACCGGCGGGCCCGGGATCGGGAACGCGACGGTGTCGCCGTGCTCGGCGGCCATCCGGCCGAGGAAGGCCAGCGGCTCCCGGCTGATGAACCGCATCGACCGCAGCATGTCCCGCGGGGTCGGGCCGGGCAGCCCGATCTCGGTCGGGCGGGTCCGGCTCACCTCGGTCACCACCGCACGCTAGCGGGGCCGCAGGCCTACGCCCGGAGCAGCCCGAGCTCGACCGCCTCCTCGCGCAGCTCCTCGCGCACGGCCGGGTGGGCGGCGTGGTCGACGAGGTGCCGGGCCTGGGTGGCCTGGTCGTGCCCGAACATCGCGGCCAGGCCCTGCTCGGTGACGACGGCGCTCGGCTGGAACGACGTCACCGGCTCGTCGACCAGCGGCACGATCGTCGAGACGTCGGCCTTGGGGTGCCAGGACCGCAGCGCCATGAACGCCTGGCCGCCGTGGCTGTGCAGGGCGCCGACGATGAAGTCGGTCTGGCCGCCGAACCCGGAGTGGATGCGGGCGCCGATGCGCGAGGCGTTGGCCTGGCCGAACAGGTCGACCTGGAGCGCGGTGTTGACGCTCGTCATCGCCGGGTTGGCCGCGATCAGCGCCGGGTCGTTGGCCGTCTCGGTGCGGACCATGTGGATGCGCTCGTTGCCGTCGACCCAGTCGAGCAGCTCCTGGGACCCGAACAGGAACGACGCGGTCAGCGGCACCGCGCGGTCGAGCGCGCCCGCCTTCTCCAGGGCCAGCACGGAGTCGGAGAACATCTCGGTCCACACCCGCAGCCCGCGCCGGTCGCGCAGGCCGGCGAGCGTCGCGTCGGGCACGGCGCCGATGCCGGCCTGCAGGGTCGCACCGTCGGGCACCCGCTCGGCGACGAGCTCGCCGATCCGGACCGCGTCGGCGTCGAGCGGCACCCCGGTGGCCGCGGCGAGCGGCTCGTCCGCCTCGACGAGGACGTCGACCATGTCGAGGTCGAGCTCGGCGTCGCCGTACGTCCAGGGCAGGCGGTCGTTGACCTGCGCGACGACCACCCCGCCGCGCCGGCGGGCGGCCTCGACGGCCGCGGGGAGCACGTTGACCTCGATGCCGAGGGAGAGCTTGCCGGCGCGGGGCCGGGTGGTGTGCAGCACGACCACGTCGGGCGCCTGGGGCCCGCCGAGGAGCAGGGGCACGAGCGAGAGGCGCGAGGGCACGTAGTGCAGGCGCGGGCTCCGGCGCTGACCCGGCCCGACGAACGACGTCTCGAGCACGACGCCGTCACGGTCGGGGAGGCCGCGCTGGCCGTTGAGCGCCCACAGGCGGTAGGAGTCGAGCGCGGCGTCCACGAGGCCGAGGGTGTGCCACGGGGTCGCGTGGTTGCCGCTGACGACCACGCGCGGGTCGTCCGGCACGCGGGCCAGGGCGGTCCGGAGGTCCATGCGTCCATGCAACCAGCCGCGGGCGACCTGGAGGGGTGACGAGCGCTCCCGCTCGGCCCGGCGCTTGCTGCGGTCGGGCGACCGTGGCACGGGGCGTCATGCGGAGGAGGCAGCCCCGCCCCTCCACGCCCACCGCGCCCCTGCCGCCCCGCCGCCCCCGCCGACCCGGAGCCGAGCCGCGTGGTCGCCGATCGCCAGCGGGTAGGTGTCGCCGGCCCACGCCTCCGTGCCACGATCACGCGGTGGACGAGGCGGAGCAGCGGGAGGCGTTCGACGGTCGCCACGTCGCCGAGCCCGCCGAGCTCACGGTGCTGACGGGCGACTGGACCGGCGGTGGGCACAGCGTGCGTGACGACGCGCTCTGGACCCGCACCGTCACCCTCGTCGCCCACGTCGACGAGCACGGCGCCCTGGTCGACGGCGGCCGCCTCACGTGGCTCGTCCCGCTCGACCAGCGGGGCGCGGGACCGCACGCCCTCGAGCCGCACACCCAGTACGTCGTCCGCGGGCGTCGTTCCACGTCGGTGCCGGCCAGCCTGGCCCTCGACGAGGTGGTCGGCACGACGCAGGTGCCCGCGCTCGACGAGCGGCTCGCGCGCTGGACCACCCCGACCGTGCTCGCCTCGGGCCTGGCCGGGGTCGGCGACCTCACGCTGACCCGCAGCCACGGCTGGTTCGGCGGCACCCTCGCCTGGGGCGAGCTCGAGGTGGGGCTGTCCCTCGACGCCGACCCCGGTCGCCCGGAGGGCGCCGAGACGTGCGACGCCGCGCTGGCCCGCCTGGGGGACGTCGTGGCCGACCTGGCGACCCTCGACGCCCGGTGGCGGACCGGCGCCGCGACCCACCTGCTCGAGCTCGCCCGGCACTGGCAGGACGAGGCCGACGGGGCCGACGGGGCCGACGAGGCCGACGAGCACGGGCGTGGTGCGACGCCGCTGACCGCCGACGCGCTCGCCGACCGCATCCGGCTGGCGTCGCTGTCGATCGGGGCCGACGGGTCGGTCACGCCCGACTACGACGACGGCGACGTCTTCTGGGGCCACGCGATCCTCCTCCAGCTCGACCCCGACCTGGTCGTGGTCGACGCCGAGATCGCCGGCTGAGCGGCCCGGGTCGTGGGCAGGGCGCAGCAGGTCGTCGACCTGGCCGTCGACCTCGCGCGGAGCCGCGGGTTCGGGCTGCAGGTCGTCCATGCGCGGGTGGGCGACGACGAGGCCCAGCACGCCGTCGAGGCCGACGTGGCCCGTGACGTGCACTCGGTCGCCAAGGGCCTGTGCGTGCTCGCGGTCGGGGTCGCCTGCGACGAGGGTCGCTACGACGTCGACGTACCCGTCCTGACCTACCTGCCCGACGTCGTCCCCGGCCCCGGGGTCGAGGCGGTGACGACCCGTCACCTGCTCGGGATGACCAGCGGCATCGACCTCCCCTGGTCGCCGACCCTGTTCGCCGACTGGCCCGACGTCGCCCACGAGATGCTCTCCCGGCCCGCGCCGGCGCGGGCCTTCCAGTACTCCACGGCCAGCACCTACACCGCGGTGCGCGCCCTCGCGGCCGTCGTCGGCGACGTCGCCGCGTGGGTGCAGGACCGGCTCCTCGACCCGCTCGGCATCGACCCGCCGGCGTGGGAGCGCTGCCCGCAGGGGTACGTCGTCGGCGCAGGTGGCCTGCCCCTGCGGTGCGCCGAGACCGCCCGCCTGGGCCGGCTCGTCCGCGACGACGGGCTCTGGGACGGGCGGCGGCTCGTCGCGGCCCGCTGGCCGCGCGCGATGCACTCGGGCTGGTGGGAGCGGCCCGACGCCGCCCCGGGCTACCGGCGCTACGCCCTGGCCGGCTGGGACGGCCCCGGCCCGGCCTGGCGGCTGCACGGCGCCCACGGCCAGCTCGTGCTGTTCCTCGGCGACACCGTGGTCACGGTGGCGGCCGACGACCACGCCGGCGCCGACGGCTGGGCGGCCGAGCTCGTCGCGCGGCTGGGGGCCAGGGCCCGGTGACCTCCGCCCAGGGCGCCGCCGTCGACGTCGCCGACACCGTCGTACGACGCCGGCTCGAGGAGCTCGCCCGCACGCCCGGTGTCGTGCGCGCGTGCGTTGCGCTGGTGGAGGGCGGCGGACGTCGGCTGCGGTTCACCGCCTCCGACCGCGACGGCCCGGTCGTCGACTGGTGCCACATCGACGCCTACGACGACGTCCCGCTCAACGAGGTGGTCCGGCGCGGCCGGGTCGTCACCGGCGGGTGGGACGAGCTGGCGGCGCGGTTCCCGTCCTTCGTCGAGCGGCAGTCGGGCGGGTCGGCCGCCGGCCTGGCCGCGGCGCCGCTCGTCGTCCACGGCCAGGTCCTCGGCGGCGTCCTGGTGTACGTCGACGCGTCGGTCGACCCGGCCGACCTGGTCCCCGGGACCGACGGGCTGGCCCAGGAGCTGCGCGTCGCCCGGGCCCGCGCGGCCCGGCCCGACGGGGCCCTGGCCGCGGTCCCGGTGCCCGAGGGCGCCCTGGCGGTCGACATCGACGTGCCGGGTGAGCCCCGGGCCGTCGGCGGGGCGCGGCGCACCGTGCGCGGGCGGCTCGAGGAGTGGGGCGTCGACGACGACACCGTCGACACCGCGGTGCTGTGCCTGTCCGAGCTGGTCACCAACGCCGTGGTCCACACCGGTGCGCCGGCCGAGGTCCGGGCCGTCCTCGAGGACGACGTGCTCACGGTCCTGGTCCGCGACCGCGGCAACCACCGCGGCACCCGTCCGCTCGACGCGGGCGGTCTGCACGACGACCCGCTGCGGGTGCACGGCCGCGGGCTGCAGCTGGTCGCTGCGCTGGCGGCGCGGTGGGGCTCCGACCTCGACGCGGCGGGCGCGACGGTCTGGTTCGTGCTCGACGGCGTCCGCGGCTGACGCTCAGGGCGTGGCTGGCGGACCGCCCGGTTCGAGCTGGCCGTCGTGGCCGACGTGCTCGGCGAGCTCGGCGTGCGCGCCGTGCGGGGTGGGGAAGGCGCCGGTCCCGCGCCAGCCGCACGCGCACGTGGCGGCGTACAGCTCGTCGGAGCGGACCACGGTGGGTCGGTGCGGCTTCATGACGAACACCAAGCCCCGAGAGGTCGGAGGACCGGGCCGAGGCCCGGCCACGGAGGTGCGGGGCCCACCCTCCGCGCTGCCCGGGGGTCGAGCGTCACCCCCACGGGTGACCGGGGCGTGGTCAGCCGGGCGGGGCGCTCGTGTCGCAGGTCGCGCCGATGAAGTCCGAGAGCGCCGCGGCGTCGGCCTCGGCGGGACCCGCCAGGTCGTCGACGGCCACGACCTCGTCGAGACCGGCGGTGTCGGGCAGCGCGGCGAGCGAGTCGGCCACCGTGGTGGCGCCGCGGCGAGCCTCCGCCGGCAGCTCGGCCGACCGCGCCAGGTCGCCGACCTCGCGGGCGGCGGCGCGCAACGACGCCACGGCGTCGGGACCCGGTGCGGACAGGACCGTCGACCGGGCCGACGCGAGGCGCCCGAACCCGGCGCAGAAGTCGGCGTGCGTGACCTCCTCGGCCGCGGTGGGCGCGGTGGGGGCGGTGGGCGCGGGTGGGTCGTCCTGGCCGCCGGCCACGAGCACGCCGACGACGACGGCCGCGCAGGCCGCGGGGGCGAGCAGCGCCCGTGTCCTTCGCCTCGTCACGCCCCGGAGGGTAGCCCGCGGCTTCGGCAGCCCCGCCTCGTCGGGGACGAGGCGGGGCGCCGGGCCAGGAGCGCCGGTGTGCCGGGGGACGTGGGACGACGGCGCTCGTGGCGGACGGGGCAGGGACCCCGCTGGGTCGATGGTAGGGGCCGTTCTTCCGGCGGCGCGCGTTTTTGGAACAAGGCGGGTGTGAGACGTTGGGCCCGTGGAGGACGGACTCGCCGCCGCGCTGCTGCGCCGGCTGCGCGACCACGGGCCGCAGACCAAGGCCGCCCTCGCCGACCACGTCGGCCAGCCCCGGACGACCGTCTCGGCCGTGGTGCGCCGGCTGTACGCCGACGGCGTGCTCGAGGACGGCCCGCCCGCCCCCAGCTCGGGCGGCCGGCGGTCGGTGACGGTCCGGATCGCCGCCCGCCGCGTCTTCGTCGCCGTCTCCCTCGGCGAGCGCCGCGCCCGGGTCGCCACCGTCAGCGGGCAGCTCGGCCTCACCGGCGGCGTGAGCATCGACCTGGCGCCGTACGGCGTCGAGGTGGCGGACGCCGCCGCCGCGATCGCCACGGCCGTCGACGAGCTGCTGGCCGACGCCCGCCCCGAGGCCACCGTCGTCGCCGCGGCCGACCCGGGCGGGCCGCTGGCCGTGTCCGTGCTGGCGCAGGTGTGCCGCGGCCGCGACGACGTCCCGCTCTCGGTGCTGCCCTCGGCGCGGGCGATGGCCCTGGGCGAGCGGCACGCCGGCCTCTTCCGCGGGTACGACGACCTGGTGGCGCTCCGGCTGGGGCAGGGGGTCACCGCGGCGACGTTCGTCGACGGCCGGCTCCTCGGGGGGGCCGACGGGCGGGCGGGCGAGGTCGGCCACGTGCAGGTCGAGGAGTTCGGGCCGGTGTGCACCTGCGGGCGGACCGGGTGCCTCGACGCCTTCGCCGGGGCCTCGGCCATCGCCGACCAGGCGACCGCGCTGGCCCGCCGCGGCCGGTCGGAGACCCTCGCCACGATGCTCGCCGGTCTCGACGCCGACCGGCTCGCGCCGGCCGACGTCGTGGCCGCCGTGGAGGCGGGCGACCCGGTCGCGGTCCAGCTGGCGCGCGACGTGGGGCAGCGGGTCGGCCAGGCCCTCGCCGGCCTGGTCGCGGCGACCGGCGCGCGGGGCGTCGTGCTCGGCGGCCCGACGGCCGCCCTGGGCACGCACCTGCTCAACGCAGTCCGCACGGCTGTCTACCGCAGCGCGCCGCCCGCCGTCGCGGCCGACCTGGAGGTCGTGCTGAGCGACATCGGCGAGCGGGCCGTGCTCGTCGGGGCCGGCCTGTCCGCGGTCGAGCAGTGGGTGGGGTCGCAAGCCAATTCCGACGAGACCAGCCAGAAGTTGGACAATGTTCGCCCGAAGCCCGCAACTGAGAGGTTTGCCTAGACCCCTCCGGGTTGCATACCTCTCGGTCCACCTCTTAGTTTGGGCGCCGTCCCAACAAACTCGTGACTGCGGTCACACGGGGCCCGGGTCCAGCCAGAGGCCCGTCCCGGCCCCTCCGACCCGGCACCCGGACGCGCCCTCGGGCGGCGCTCCCGTGTGCCCCGCCACCGACGGCGCGCGACCCGCGCTGCGTCGTACCACCGTGCCCGGACGCCGAGAGGAGTGCCGATGTCCACCTTCCAGACCACGACCGACCACAGCCTGGAGAACCTCGACCTGCGTCGGGCCAACCTCGGCCTCGCCCTCCGGTCCCTGCGCGACCACGGCCCCCGCTCGCGTGCCTCCCTCGCCGCCGACCTCGGGATGACCCGCTCGACGGTGTCCACCCTGGTCGCCGAGCTGACCGAGCGCGGGCTGGTCACCGCGGGCCAGCAGGTGCAGCGCAGCGTCGGCCGGCCCGGCACTGCCATCGAGCTCGACGGCCGCTGGGTCTGCGGCATCGGTGCCGAGATCAACGTCAACCACGTCGCGACGCTGGCCCACGACCTGAGCGGCGACCTCGTCGACGAGCGCAAGCTCGCGCTCGACGCCCGCTCCCTCGACAGTGCCGACGTGCTCGCCCACCTCATCGACCTCGTCCGCGAGACCGAGGCGGTGCTCGCCGCCCGCGGCGCCGCTGCCTTCGGCCTCACCGTCGGGGTCGCGGGCCTGCACGACAGCACCACCGGCGTCCTGACCCACGGCCCCAACCTGGGCTGGTACGACGTCCCGGTCGCCGCCGTGCTGCGCGCCGGGCTCACGCCCGCCTACCCCGTCGTGGTCGACAACGAGGCCAACCTCGCGGCCGCGGCCGAGGCCACGCCCGGTGACCCCTCGCGCCAGGACATCCTGGTCCTGTACGGCGAGATCGGCGTCGGCGGCGGCATCGTGGCCGACGGCCGGCTGCTGCGGGGCAGCCACGGGTACGCCGGCGAGTTCGGCCACATGATCGTCGAGCCGCGCGGGCGTCGCTGCGGCTGCGGCCGCCAGGGCTGCTGGGAGACCGTCAGCGGTCTCCGGGCGCTCCTCGAGCGGGCCGCCGACCCCACCGACCCGATCCGCAACCCCCGCCTCGGCATCGACGAGCGCCTCGCCGAGATCAACCGGCGCGCCGACCTCGGCGACGCCCGCACCCTCGAGGCCCTCGACGGCGTCGGCGAGTGGGTCGGCATCGGCGCGGCCATCCTCTGCAACACCCTCAACCCCGCGGTCCTCGTGCTCGGTGGCTACTACGCCGCCGTCGGGCACCACATGCGGCCCGCGATCGAGCGCGAGCTCGGCGTCGGCGTCCTCGCGCCCGGCGCCGGCGGCACCCGCGTCGAGCTGTCCACCCTCGGGTTCCGCGCCGCGGTCTGCGGAGGCGCCACTGCCTCCCTGGCCCAGGTCTTCGTCGACCCCACCCGCGTCCCCCGCCGGCCCGCCCTGTCAGGAGAGTCCGCATGACCACGACCGCCGAGCAGCCCGACCCGACCCTCGCGCCCACCGACCCCGATGCCTTGTTGCAGATGACGGGGATCGTGAAGGAGTTCTCGGGGGTGCGTGCGTTGGGTGGGGTGGACCTGGATGTGCGTCGGGGTGAGGTGCACTGCTTGTTGGGTCAGAACGGTGCGGGGAAG